>NZ_JADQTL010000001.1 GCF_017168145.1 Anaerovorax sp. IOR16
CAATGCGATCTTCGTTAATTTCTTTCATTAGTTCTTTTTCATAGTATTTAACGGATTCCAAAACGGTTTCTTTTTCACTGTTATGGTTATTTGCACTTGCTTTAATATGTGTACCGTCAATGAAAATGCTTTCTGAATTAATGAATTCATATTCCATGATTTCAGCAATGACTCTTTGAAAGATTTGTT
Organism: Anaerovorax sp. IOR16; assembly: GCF_017168145.1. Lineage (GTDB taxonomy): Bacteria > Bacillota > Clostridia > Peptostreptococcales > Anaerovoracaceae > IOR16. The sequence continues at coordinate 190 of NZ_JADQTL010000001.1, forward strand.
CGAATAAGTCAGTATTTTGAAACCGACGAGAGTAGTTTTTACCAAAGGTAGAAAAGTGAGGAATTTCTTCCTCTAAACTATAACCAAGATACCATCGATAAGCTACATTCGTTTGAATTTCTTTAATGGTCTGTCTCATGGATCGAATACCAAAGGTATATTGAATGAGGGTAATTTTAATTAAGACAACAGGATCGATGCTTTCTTTTCCCACATCAGAATACAAATCTTTTACAAGGTCATAAATGAAAGAGAGATTAATCGCAGTATCTATCTTACGAATAATATGATCTTGTGGAACAAGAGAATTCAAGGTTACCATTTGAAATTGATCACGACCTAATAAATCTTTCTTACCCATCATAAAGCAAATACCTCCATGTATTTATACATATATTTTACCATAAATACAATAAAATGTATTACATTATGTAAAAAAAACTGTAGGCAAAGATAGAGATATCCTTGTCTACAGTCTGAATCAGCCTGTTTTTACAGACTGATTTTTTCATGGTGACTTATTTTATCTATCCTATATTATCTTTATCGCTTATGACCGCTTTACCATTGTCCGGGAGTGACGAAAAACCGCGGCGACAAGCTCTAATTCAAATAATGGACTTGCCCAGGGGTTCCCTTTTCAACAATGGTTCCTTGATCCATAACCAAAACAGAATCAGCAACCTTTTTTGCTAGGTTTTTTTCGTTTGTAGCAACGATAACAGTTTTTCCTTCATTTGCAAGCTGCTTGATTAAATCTACAACTTCTTCTGCCATTTCAGAGGATAAACCTTGTGTTGGTTCATCAAACAATAATACCTTCGGATTATTGATTAATGCTCTGGCAATCGCAATCTTTTGTTTTTCCACACCATTAATTTGGTTAGGATGAAGGAATGCTTTCTCTTCCATTCCAACCTTTTGCAAGGCAGCAATGGCTTGCTCTTTTGCCTTCGAACAATCCGCTGTTTTTTCTCGGAGCATTCCAATGGCAACATTATCCATTACGTTCATATGTGGAAATAAATTAAAGTTTCCAAATACAAAACCCATATTTTTTCGAAGTTGATCTTCGTTTGTATCATTGCACGTCATATTCTCAATAATGACTTCGCCTTCTGTAGGAACGTCAAGCAAATCCAGGCAACGCAAGAAAGTACTCTTTCCACAGCCTGAAGGTCCCATGATGCAAACCACTTCATTTTCGTTCATGCTTTCATTAATACCCTTTAATGCCTCTACTTGACCAAAGGTTTTCTTTAAGTTTGTTACTTTTATCATAGCAAATGCTCCTTTCTTTGGATTTCATGTCTCAAATCTATTTACTGCAATGTAATTTTCGGCTCGTTTACATTGAAATCACTTCTTTTTAATGCATATGCATGATTATACTACCTAAAGAATAAATATTCAAGTATATTTTAACTATTTTTTTCTTCTTTTTTTTCTCCAAAATCTGTAGAGCCTTCCATAGCAAATACGGTCTCTTCACAAATGTTTGTTGCATAATCCGCAATTCGTTCCAAATGCGCTGCAATAAACAAAAAGGTTACACTTTGGCGGTTCTTTGCGGCATCTTCTCCAATCAATCCAATCAATTCTTCATAAATGTTGCGAAATAGCTCATCAACCTCGTCATCAAAAATCCAAACCTTTCTTGCAAGCCTCAAATCTTTGTTTACAAAAGCATCAATTGCATTCTTTACCATTTTAGTTGCCATTTCCGCCATACGAGGAATATCAATCAATTCTTTCATATATTCTTCGTTTTCAAGTCGCAATGTGTATTTTGCAATGTCTTCACAGTGATCTCCGATTCGCTCCAAATCTCGAATCATTTTCATGATGGAAACGCACATACGCAAATCGCCGGCAAGGGGCTGCTGTGTTGCTAAAAACTTTAAGGTTTTGTCTGCAATCTGATCTTCCAAATCATCGATTTTTTCATCGTTATCGATGATGCTTCTTGCCAAATTTCCGTCTTTTTCTTTCAAAGATTTAATCGCACCTCTTATTGTCTCTTCAACAAGTGCGGTCATACTTAGCAAGTCCGCTTTAATCATGGCCATTTCCTGATCCATCTGTAATCTCGCTACCATGTATTAACCTCCATTTTCTATACGATTTAATATATTTATTTAATAATTTTTATTTTTACTTAATTTCGTTTCCCTTTTGAAATCCCTTTTGAAATGATCAACCAAACCGTCCCGTAATATAATCTTCAGTCTTTTTGTTTGCCGGATTGGAAAAGATTTTTTCCGTCTTATCACTCTCAATTACCTTTCCGCTTAAAAAGAAAGAGGTGAAATCTGACACACGCCCTGCCTGCTGCATATTGTGCGTTACGATGACAATGGTGTATTTATCTGAAAGTGTATTTAACAATTCTTCAATCTTTGATGTAGCGACAGGATCAAGCGCTGAGGTTGGTTCATCCATCAATATTACCTCTGGTTCGACTGCCAAACATCTAGCAATGCAAAGACGCTGCTGTTGTCCTCCCGAAAGACCAGTTGCTGGACGATGTAAACGATCCTTTACTTCCTCCCAAAGTGCAACCTCACGTAAGGTACGTTCAACAATTCCATCCAAAACGTCACGATTTTTTTCCCCATGAATTTTGGGTCCATATACAATATTTTCGTAAATGGATTTTGGAAATGGGTTTGGTTTTTGAAACACCATGCCTACTTTTTTTCTTAAGGCAATCAGATCATAATCTTTTCCGTAAATATTCTTACCGTCAAATGTAATATGTCCTTCTATCTTCACACCGTTAATTAAATCATTCATTCGGTTTAATGTACGAAGAAACGTTGATTTACCACAGCCCGACGGTCCAATTAATGCTGTAATTTTATTTTCATAAATATCCATATCTATGTTTTTTAATGCCTGAAAGCTGCCATAAAAAAGATTTAAATCTCTTACTTCAAATTTCTTTTCCAGGCTTTCTATCGTTTCCTTTATCTGCATATGTCTTCTCCTTTTAGTTTCCAAGCCTGCGGCTGATGAAATTTGCCGCTGTATTAATCAAAAGCACCATAAGTATCAATAATGCAGCTGTTGCATAAGTTTTTTCCCTCGACAAACCTTCCGATGCCAGCATATACAAATGCACTGCCATACTTCTTGTGGAATCGAAAATAGTGTTTGGAAGTTTCAGCGAGCCTCCTACGGTAAGCATAACTGCAGCAGTTTCTCCAACGGCTCTTCCGATTCCTAAAATGAGTCCTGTTAAAATTCCTGACTTACAACAAGGAAGTATGACCTTTATAATAGTCTGCCATTTGCTTGCTCCTAAAGACAGACTGCCTTCTCTGTAAGTCATAGGGACCGTCTTTAGAGATTCCTCAGTTGCTCGGACGAGTGTCGGCAGTACCATCATGGATAAGGTGAGTCCTCCGGAAAGTACCGACCATCCCATTCCCAGAAATACAACAAAGAATGCAAAGCCAAACAATCCAAAAATAATAGATGGAATCCCAGCTAAAATCTCTGTAAAGAATCGGATGGTGGAAACGACTTTTCCTCCTTTGGCATATTCATTGAAATAAATAGCCGCTGCAACGCCAACCGGAGTAGCAATTACCATCGCAACAATTGTAATATAAATGGTACCGATAATGACAGAAAAAATACCGCCCTCTTTTCCCATCCTTCTTGGTTCCTGTGATAGAAACTCCCAGTTGATATGAGAAAGTCCATTTATTAAAATATATCCCACAATAACAATTAAACTTATAAGTGTAATCGCTGCTAAAAATCCTATAATTCCGTAAAACACTCCATTTTTAATGGATTTGTATTGATTTCGTTGTTTCAATTTCTCAGTCATTATTGTCCACCTCCCATTCTTTTCATCATAAGCTGTGCTAGAATGTTAAGCAGCATGATGATAACAAACAACACAATGCCTACAGCAAACAATGCTGATTGGTGAGTTGGTGTTGCATAGGACATTTCCATTGCAATCGTTCCAGTCAATGTTGCGACAGAGTCCAGCATACTTTTCGGTGCAACCGGCATATTTCCAGTAATCAATAATACTGCCATTGTTTCTCCGATTGCTCTTCCCATTCCCAAAATGACGGAAGATAAAATACCGGATTTTGCTGCGGGTATCAATACTTTTACTATAGTTTCTCGTTTGTTTGCCCCAAGTGCTAAGGATGCTTCTCTATATTCATGAGGAACAGCTGCCAATGAATTTTCCGAAATACTTACAACTGTCGGTAATATCATAATGGCTAAAATAATGGCTCCTGCTAATATGCTGAATCCGGTTGTGGTTGCTTCCGGTCTAAAAATTTGATAAATCGGTAGAAAATAAGTACGAATGGCTGGTACAAGCACCGCCAGTCCAAAGAAACCATAAACAACAGACGGAATTCCAGCTAAAAGCTCTACCGCGCTTTTAAATATTTTTGCAATATTAGAAGGTAAAATTTCCACCAAAAAAACGGCACAGGCAATTCCTGTCGGAATGCCGATGATTAAAGCTCCAAATGTAACGGACAAAGTGCCCAAAATTAAAGGAAAAATCCCATACTGCCCATTCGTCGGTTTCCAATCCATTCCGAAAATAAAAGAAAGAACCCCGTAATCCTTTAATACGGGAAGTCCGGAATGAAAAATAAAAACGGTAATCAATCCTACCGACAAAGTCGATAGGATTGCACAAATTAATATTATTTTTTCAATTACTTTTTCATATGATTTCATATTATTTCACCGGTATAAATTCCTCTGCTACAATAGATTGACCTTCTTCACTCATTACAAAGTCTACGTATACTTGTGCTGCTTTTGAAATATCCGTTCCGGTTACATAGATAAATGGTCTTGAAATTTTATAGGTTCCATCCACTACTGTTTCGGAGGAAGGTGCAACGCCTTCAACCGCTACAGCGGTTACGGTCTCATCAAGTGCTCCTAATGATACATACCCAATCGAATTCGGTGTTGTAGCAACGGTTTGCTTTACTGCTCCTGTAGATGGTTGTACAATCGCTTGAGAAATGGTTTGATCGATTTCATTTCCGTTCTCATCCTTTGTAAGAACCTTTGTGATTTCTGTAAAAGCACCTCTCGTTCCGGAACCCTCTTCTCTAGTTACAACAACAATCTCAGCATCATCACCGCCTAATTCCTTCCAGTTTTTAATTTCACCGGTATAGATTTTCTGAATTTGTTCCAAAGTAAGATCTTTAACACTACAATCCGGATTTACAACAACTGCAACACCATCCTTTGCAATAATCGTTTCCGTTCTTACAGAAGCTTTTTCTTCTTCTTTAACAGGTCGGGAAAGTGCTCCGAAATCTGCAATCGCTTGCTCAATGGATTTAATACCCTGTCCGGAACCGCCTCCTTGTACTTCTACAGTGACATCCGGATATTTATCCATAAATGCATCTGCTAACTCTTCGGACAATGGCTGTACAGAAGTAGAACCAGCAATTACAACGGTACCGCTCAATCCATTTTCATTGTTTTCTGACACCGTGTCATTACCGCATCCGGTTAAAGCAACTGTCATTGTCATTGCAGCGATAAGTCCAATTACTAAAGTTTTTTTTGCTTTTAACATTTTTTCATTCCTCTTTTCTTTTATCTTCTTTTTTGATTTACTTAATAAACCAACAAAGGATAAATTTTTATTTTAGTATTCCCTTGCTTTAGCTTAATATTATCGATGTTTTGTTAAAGACAAATAATCTTAATGTTAAGAGAATGTTAAATTAAAAAATAAATGAATAAAAAATAAATTATAATCATAAAAAAACAAGTTTATTTCTGCAGAATAGGAATCAATAGAGTATTTATTGTTTTCTTAAATATGTTGTGATACATTGACTATATAGATTATTATTGGGGCATGAAAAAATAATATTTGTTAAATTTACAAAGTGGGGGTGTATCTATTTGTTAGAACAAATACCATCAAAGGAAACATTATCTCTGTTGATTGGCAGCGAAAAATTTAAAGTCTGGAATGAACTTTGCGGTATGATTGATGATCTCTATGATATGGAAAAATTGTGGAATCGTGGTGGGAAATCATGGGACTACGAGTATAAATATCGTCGTGGCGGAAAGACTTTATGCGCCTTATACGCAAAAGAAAACTGTTTTGGATTTATGGTGATTTTGGGAAAAGCTGAAAGAGCAAAATTTGAAGCAGATAGACAAAATTATTCCACTGCTGTTTGCCAAATATATGATAATACTAAAACCTATCATGATGGAAAATGGCTGATGTTTGAACTTGTTGATACTTCTTTGTTTGACGATATGAAAAAATTATTGGCAATCAAACGAAAGCCAAATAAAAAATAAGATTTAAAGACAATAAAGTAGGGGGACTATCGTTTAAAATGATAATCCCCCTAAGACGTATAAATTTAATTTGTATTTCGCTTATTATATTTATTTCGCTTATTATATTGGCAATCTTACAGTAAATTTTGTTCCTTTTCCTTCTTCACTTTCGACCTTAATGTCGCCGTCAAAAAGTGCAACAATGTGCTTTACAATAGCGAGCCCGAGTCCCGTACCACCAACTTTTTGCGAACGAGATTTATCGACACGGTAGAAACGTTCAAAAAGTCTTGGTAAATGCTCTTTGGCAATACCAATTCCATTATCTTCTACCATAATATTTATCATCTCCTCCGTTTTTTGTACGTCTATTTTTATCATCCCATTTTCATTGGAGTATTTAACTGCATTTTCTATAAGGTTTAGCATCATCTGCTTGAAACGATCTCTATTTCCACCAATGTAAATTTCATATGGATAATGTGTTTTGACGGTAATACTTTTTTTCACGATAACAGGTTCTAGGAAATTTATAATTTCTTCAATTACTTCTTTTACGTTAATATCGGTATCTGTATTTACTTCTCTACCGCTTTCAATGTCGGATATCGCTAAAATATCATTAATCAAACGCTTCAATCGTGCGGTTTCCACAGCGATGATATCTAGAAATTTCTTTCGAATCTGCGGATTTTCATCTGCACCATCCTGAAGCGTCTCAACAAAACCGGTAATCGAAGTTAATGGAGTTTTTAATTCATGTGTAACATTGGCTACAAATTCTCGTCGAATGTTCTCTGCTTTTTCCATCTCCTCGACTGCCAAATGTAATTTTTCTGCCATTTCATTCAGCGTCTCGCCAAGTTCCTGAAGCTCATCTTCTGTTTGGAATGCAACACGGCTTGTATAATCTCCACCAGAAATTTTTCGGGCATGTTCTACTAAAGTTTTAATTGGTCTTGTCAGCCAAAAAGCAAAGATAATGCTGAGAATAATCGCAATGGCTATCCCTACCGCTGCAGATTTCAACGCCGCATCCTTCAGAAAATCTCCCATCATATCCAGTCGATCAATTTCCATAGCAACTCTAGTAATCAGCACCAGTTCACCGTTATCAACAAGATTTACCGCTACATATAAAAATTCCTTGCCTAAGGTACTGCTGGAACGATTACTAGCTCCAAATCCCTTCTCTAAAGCCTTTTGGATTTCTTCACGGTTTTTATGATTGTCCATATTTACATAGTCTTCACCCATCAACGAGTCCGCTAATATCGCTCCGTCTGCTTTCACAAAGGTAACGCGCTCCCCAATTTGCTCAGAAAATGTTTCTGCATAATAACCATAATCAATGATTAAACCATGCTGCAAATCCTCTTCAATTGCCTTATTAATCAGCTTACAATAACTTAACAGTTCTCCTTGTTTTTGATCCACCAAACTATCCATGTTTAAATGAAAGGAGAGATAACTGGTAATCATGACACTAATTAAAATAAGGGATATGGATAACGTTAATATTTTTCGTTTCATCCGAGCCTCCTAAGCCGCTTAAACCTTTACGGCATCTTATAGCCAATTCCACGTACGGTTTGAATGTACTTTCCTTCCTTATCATCCTCACATAATTTTTTTCGAAGATATCGAATGTGAACATCTACAGTTCTGGTTTCTCCAACATATTCAAAGCCCCATATTTTATCTAAAAACTGATCTCTTGTAAAAACTCTTCCACGATTTTCAGCTAAAGTTAACAGTAAATCAAATTCCTTCAATGTCAGCGTAATGATTTCTCCATCTAACTTGACCTCATGACGAAACTTATCAATGGTAAGATCATGTATTCTTATGATATCAGATGTCACTGCCGCTTGATTTATCATCTCATTTCCTTTTTGAGGTGCACGTCTAAGAACCGCTTTGATTCGTGCCATAAGTTCTCTTGTGCTAAAAGGCTTAGCTAAATAATCATCCGCACCAAATTCCAAACCCAATACCTTGTCCACCTCATCACTTTTCGCAGTCAGCATAATAATCGGTGTTTTGTTTCCCTCTGCACGCAGCTCTTTACAGATATCATATCCGTTTTTCCCTGGCAGCATAATATCCAGTAAAATCAGATCCGGTATTTCTTTTCTTGCCATATTGATGCCTTCGATTCCATCCTCTGCCATCAAATATTTATAACCATTCTGTTCCAAATGGTAGCTTACCAATTCTCGAATGTTTGGTTCATCCTCAATCATTAATATCTTTTGCATTGTCTTCCACCTTTTTCATTTATCTTCTTTTTTATTACACGTTCTATTATTTGCATTTATTATATGTGATATAGAAAAAAAATACAAATACAATACAGTTTCTTCCTGAATAGTCTTGAATATTCCGAGTAAATTTGGTATACTCAAAAAGTGTTATGCGGGTGTAGTTCAATGGCAGAACATCAGCTTCCCAAGCTGAATACGAGGGTTCGATTCCCTTCACCCGCTCCAAAACAAAAGAGCACCCTTGGGGTGCTTTTTTATTTTGGATTAGTAGGATAAGAGGGAATCGAAGATTCCGGTCGCCTTTTTTCCCAAATCTCAGCAGGAGATTTGTTAGAAAAACGGACAGCGTAGTGACTATCAGTCACGGAGGTACCCGCTCCAACTTTATCAAAATCCGATTATTTCAACAGGTTCTAAGATAAAAAAACCGCAGTTTTACATCTGCGGTTACCAATATGTTTTATAAAGTTTCAATATATTCATTAATCTGCGATGATAATTTCTCTCTTAATTGTTTTGTTTTTTTTGTATAATCATTTTCACTATCATCGACCCCGCTGCAAGCACTTTCTTTAAGATCAATCATTCGATTAGTAAGCCAATCAAACTCTCTAATTGACTTAGTTTTCATTTGAATTTTATAAATAATAATATCTATTTTATCCTTGCAATCAGATATACCAGTTTGTTCCATTGTAATAAGATTTAATGCTATACCTTCTCTTCTAAAATACTTAGATTTCAAAAATAAATTATGTAATAACGGAGAAAGCTCTGCAACTAGCACTTCAATATCATTACAAATATTTATTTTTTCATCTCTTAATTGAAGTTTTCTATTATAATTATTTGATTTACTCATCACAATCAAGGCTACCAAAATTGAACAACCTGTTGCAATTATACTTGTTATAATATTTATATATAGATCACTCATACAATTATATCCTCACATAGTATTATGGCGCTCTTATAAAAAGCAATTAATAAATCTTTCTTGAAGACTCATATAGTATTTTAATTAGAAACTTACATATCATTTTTTTAAATCAAATTTACTACTATTTTCTTTTGTTTTTATTATGCTCCAAATATTCCCAATATTCAAGGTTGGTTCGTTAAAAACAGCAGAAATTTATAGATTTATCAAACTCTTTCGTGGATCATATTACTTCTGAATCATCAATTCCAGACTTTTTTTATGAGTTCGATTCCGGTCGCCTTTTTTCCCAAATCTCAGCAGGAGATTTGTTGGAAAAACGGACAGCGTAGCGACTATAAGTCGCGGAGGTACCCGTTCCAAACAGAGAACCGATAAAGTAGCGGTTCTTCTTATTTTTCAACGGATTCATGGATTTAACTAATAATGATTATGTTACATTTTTTAGCAAAAAAGTTGCTTGTGTTGCATGATTTTTATAAAAATGCAACACGAAAATTAGATAAAAACAAAACAACGGCAGCCATTAAGACTGCCGCAATAAAGTATGATTTTACCCATTCACACGAACGTAGATTTGATAAGTCTGCCCTGCCAATTCACCTTGAATAATAGCTAAACCCTTTTTAATCCCAGTAACTTGGCCATCACTAGAAACTGTGACTACACTTTCATCCATTGAACTCCATATAACCTCACCGGGGTTATCCGTTAAATATAGCTTAGCTTTTTCTCCTGCTTTTAAATGTACAGCTAAACGTAATTCATCCGCAATTCCTTCTACTACCTTTACTGGTATATATTCTTTGAATGTGCCATCTGCATTTTGAGCGTAAATATCTGTTTCTCCGACCGCTACCGCTGTAACTTTACCATTAGCATCAACTGTAGCAACCGCTTCATTAGTAGAGCTCCATGTATAATTAGCATTATCGGCTAAATTATAGGATGTGCTGAGTTGAACGTTTTCGCCTATGTTGAGTAATACAGATAGTTTTAGCGTGGTAGTTTGAGCTCCTACTTGGAGGGAAATCATTGTATCTGTCGGATAATAACCACCTATAACATAGATTTTATTTTTTATCGTAGCAGCTCCAGCGTTACTCCTTGTAGCCTCTATAGAAGGGCCATTTGTCCAAGCATCTTCCATAGTATCATAAATCTCTACAGTTTTTATATAACCAGACTCACCGAACCCACCTATCGCAAAAATTTTATTTCCTATTACAGCTGCTACAGCATTCCTCCTTGCTGTAGACATAGGTTTTCCAACAGTCCAAGTATTATTTTTTATATCATATATCTCCATTTTATCTACAATTCCTGCTTGTATATTTGTAGTTGCTCCGCCTATTGCATAAATATAATTTCCCACTACGGATGCTGTTAATCCATATCTTTTTGTCGGCATAGGCTCACCGGTAGACCAAGTTTTACTTTGGGTATCATAGATGTCCAATGTGTTTAACATTTTTACATTATCAGATCCACCGAGTACATATATCTTGTCCCCAACAGAAACTGAACCAAAATGACTTCTTGGTGTAGGTAAAGGGATACCAGATTCCCAAGTATTATTTACCGTATCATAAATTTCGACTGTGTCTAAAAGCCCTTCATCATTTCTACCACCCATTACAAAGATTTTAGATCCTATCGTAACTGCTGCTGCATAAGATCTAGCAGTAGGCATAGGTTTTCCTTGTGTCCATTTTTTAGTCGCTATATCATAAATTTCAACTTTATTTTCTATGCCACCAACTCCATTAATTGTAGTATCTCCTCCAAACACATAAATTTTCTCGTTGATAGCTGCAGCGGTAATATCATATTTTTTTTCTGACATTGGGGTTTCCATCATCCAACCCTCTTCTGCCCCAAATACACCAATACTGGACATTCCCAGTACCATACATAAAGTCATTAAAATTACTATAAATCGTTTCACTTTTTTCCTCCCTTATATACCGTCTTTTGACTGAATTTTGTAATATTTTATAATATTATCTCATATTATAGTTTAAATTAACATTCTATATTTCCATATATTTCTAATATATAATATAAGTTTAACTCAAGAACCGCCTTAAAAAGGCGGTTTCAGACTGTAGACAAGGATATCTCTATCTTTGCCTACAGTTTTTTTTACATAATGTAATACATTTTATTGTATTTATGGTAAAATATATGTATAAATACATGGAGGTATTTGCTTTATGATGGGTAAGAAAGATTTATTAGGTCGTGATCAATTTCAAATGGTAACCTTGAATTCTCTTGTTCCACAAGATCATATTATTCGTAAGATAGATACTGCGATTAATCTCTCTTTCATTTATGACCTTGTAAAAGATTTGTATTCTGATGTGGGAAAAGAAAGCATCGATCCTGTTGTCTTAATTAAAATTACCCTCATTCAATATACCTTTGGTATTCGATCCATGAGACAGACCATTAAAGAAATTCAAACGAATGTAGCTTATCGATGGTATCTTGGTTATAGTTTAGAGGAAGAAATTCCTCACTTTTCTACCTTTGGTAAAAACTACTCTCGTCGGTTTCAAAATACTGACTTATTCGAACAAATCTTTCAAAGAGTCATTGCTGAAATCATGGAATATGAATTCATTAATTCAGAAAGCATTTTCATTGACGGTACACATATTAAAGCAAGTGCAAATAACCATAACAGTGAAAAAGAAACCGTTTTGGAATCCGTTAAATACTATGAAAAAGAACTAATGAAAGAAATTAACGAAGATCGCATTGAACGAGGAAAACAAGCTTGTAAAAAAAAACGGAAGCCAAAGAAAAGACAAAAGTAATCAAGAAAAGTACCGTAGATCCGGATTGCGGCGTATTTCATAAAGGAAAGCATAAGGTAGTATTTGCTTATGCTGCAAATGTAGCTTGCGATCGAAACAATTACATACTTGCTTTTCATACAAATCCAGGAAATGTACATGACTCAGTTGCATTCCCAAAGATTTATGAAAAAGTAAAAAGATATAAAGGTGTAAAAAATATTGTAATGGATTCCGGATATAAAACACCTGCAATTGCTAGAGAAATACTCAAAGATAAACGAATTCCTATCCTACCATACAAACGACCTATGACAAAAAATGGTTATTTTAAAAAACACGAATATGCTTATGATGAATACTATGATTGCTTTGTATGCCCAGAAAACCAAGTGTTAAACTATACTACAACAAATAGAGAAGGGTATCGGGAATATAAGAGTAAAGGAGAAATTTGCAAGAGTTGCCCTTCCTTATCAGAATGCACAGCAAGTAAAGACCATGTAAAAGTAGTCACACGTCATATATGGGAAAACTACATAGAGCAATGTGAGGACATTCGTCATACTCCAAAGTATCGAGATCTTTACAAACTACGGAGTCAAACCATTGAGCGAGTCTTTGCCGATGCAAAAGAAAAACATAATATGCGTTATACACAATATCGAGGGATTCAGAAGATAGAAATGGAACTGAATCTTCTTTTTGCGTCCATGAATCTAAAAAAACTAGCAACATGGATTCATAAATCTGAAAGAAGGAATCAAATGGCATAGAGATATCCTTTTATTTTTTCTTTTTTTAAAAGCTTTATAGAAAAAATAGAAAATACCTTGCAGAAATTATAAGAATATAAATTTAGCAAGGTATTTTGTCTACAGTCTGGAACCGCCTTAAAAAGGCGGTTTTATTTATTGTTCCATTTATTTAATTAATTCCGTTTATATTTAATACTTCCTTTTAAATAACTAAATCTGAAACTGATTAATGATTCCATAAGCCATTTCATCTGCCATTTGAAGCGCTTGTTTCTCTATCTCATCATATTGATCAATACTTGCTTCGTATTGACCTGTAAGTATCTGTACTGCTTCATTTTCGGTCATTTTTAAATGCTGATCCAGTAATTCTTTCCAAATACGCTTATTCCAATAGGGGTTCATATTCCCTAATAAATTTGCAATGTCATCTGCATTTTCATACCATTTCTTACGTTGTTCATCAACAGTTTTCGTGTCTCCAGCTTTAGCCGCATTGACTAAATTAGCTGCAATGAGTAGATGATCTGTGAAGAGGTCTTTAAATTCCATACTTTTTTTATCACCATACAATGGTCTTAATAGTTTTGCAAAGTCATCAGGATTACGTAAAAGACGTTTGGTTACAGCTTCTAAGTCATCTAAATCTGACGCCGTACTGATTATAAAAGAACGAGTCCACATAACATGTTCCATCCAAAGACGCCGTAATACATTAAATAAACGAAATTGTCTTAGTGTGATATAGCGATTTATAAAATTGTTATTTTGATTATACATTATATTGCCTCCTGTGTTTAACTAGATTATTCTATGATGTTTCGAAGTATTTTGTTCTAATATTAAAAAAAAGGCAGTCGATAATTTTATCGTATGCCTTTTTTCATGTTGAGTCTTTGATTAACATTTAATTAAATTAATATAAGTACTACATATGTGAGGATTATTTGTACAATATGAATGCACTGGTCTTGAATTAAGTTAAGCTTTTTCACATTAGCTTTTAGATGATCGACAATAAAATGTATTATAATATTGCTAATAAAACAAATGAGAAACATCGTATCTAAGCGAAACGTATATGCAAATATAATCGGAATCATCACCATAAATGACCAGCTAAAGGAATGCATGAATAACGCACAAAGATAATCATAACGATACATTGATTGAGGTGCGTTAATTTCCCACCATTGCTTTTGCTTTCCGTTGGCCAACCATCCTTGGAAATAAAAATCATTCACAATGTGCAAAAAGAACATTGATAATAGAACTAACATATTGTTTACCCTTTCTTCTTACTTCTCCCATTCTTCTTTATTTCTATGGTATATATTTTATTATAATATTTACATTTTTTAGGAAAAATATTCAAAAACTCTGGTAAAAATAAAATAACCAGTTAGTTTGTACCCTACCTGGTTATTAAATAAATCAATTTATAATTAACAAATATATCAGTCTATACAATTATATTAAGGAAATGATTCTATCTTAGTATACGATTTGTCAATGTCTAAATTTTTTCTTATTAAAAGATGCCATAACCTCTTCGCAGTAATTCATTAAGTAAAAGAAGATCTATAAAATCTCGAAATAGTCCTCTTCTACGAAAGCGATAATTACGATAACCGTCTCTGCCTCTTTGTGTGCTCTCTACTGATGACTTCATGTCATAACAGGCTGCATATTGTTCCAAATCCGGATACATTGTACATACATTCATATAAATATCATCACTTATTTGATCAAACAGATCCTGGCCGGGCATTAATCTTCCCATAGGATTCATTTGGTCACAGACAGACATAACAAACGGCTGCACTTTATAATAGACTTCCGGATAACATAGGTTGCAATACATATTCTCGTCCGAAACAGGCAATACCCCAATCGGCATATATGGTAACTGACTGAGGTCTTGATTGAGATAAGGATTTTGCATAGTTCCCTCCATTTAAAAAATTTAATAGATATATACTCTTATGCATATTATGAGTATTTTTATTAAATGTGAAAACTATGAAGAGGATTTCATTAAATATATTTCTTATCAAATATCTTATTTTATCTTTAAATTTATTTTTAAGAATAAAAGTGATAAGGTAACTATGAATATCCGCTACAAAGAAGAATAATAAATTCACCAAAAAACGGCAATATCAATTTTATTTAACATCGCCGTTTTTTAATTGCAATATTTTCAATTTCCAAATTTTCTTTCCATCATTTAAAACTATCCAGCAAAAACATTGCTTCCAGCGGAGGCTCTCCGTCAACTAATCCTATTGCATAAATCGTATAATAATTATCTGGATCCAGCTTAATCTCTGGCACTTCTAGTACCACATCTGATGTTCCCGCCAACCTTACCTGCAAATTATAAGTTCCTGGATCAACCGAAAGATATGGTGTTATCTGCCTGTATTCTACATTTCTAAAAATGACTGTGCCCTCAGGAAAAGTAATATCAACTGCAGGTGCATTTGGAGATAAGTGTATAAAACGAATCATAGATTTGGTTGGATCAATAATCACCTGTGCATCGGGTATGATTAAAAAATTGATGCCACCAACTTCACTCTCCGCAAGCGCCAAGGTTATTTTTTCACCTTCCGCAATCGCTATAATTCGAGTTAAAAGAAGATTATTTGTCCCTGCTTCGTAGATAGAAACTTTATAATTTTCTCGAAGCATTGGTAAATACGCAGTATAGGTACTATAAGCTAAATCTTCTGCAACTAACTTATCATCCACATATATGTCTACACTAGGCACACCCGGCATGGTATGAAAGATGCGAAAATATCCTAAATTAAAATAGACTTTGGTTTTTTTTACATTCATAGTCTTACCTCATCATTTCTAATAGAAATAAATCTAAATTCACTATTAATAAATATATGCGTCCATGCTTTCATTTAGGATAGAAAATTTTATTCAATTTAATATTTATTTAAAAGGTTAGTTAATAGTTCTCCATCAATGTTACCGCCTGAAATGACTAAAGCTATATTTTTACCCCCAACTCTTTCTCTAAAATCCATTATAGCCGCTATCGTTGTACAGCTTCCTGCTTCTGCAATGTATTTTTCTTCTTTTGCCAGAAAACTTGTAGCTCTTCCTATCGTTTCCTCGGAAACAACAATAAAATCATCTACATAATCTTTTGCCATTTCAAAGCTTAATTTCCCAATCCCTCCTACAAGACAGTCACAAATGCTTTCTTCCGTTGGATATTCCTCATAGAACACATTATCTTCAAAAGCCTTTACCATTGCTGGACAAGCTTCCGTTTGAACACCAATAATACGAATATCCGGTTTAATTGCTTTTGCCGCAACGGCAACTCCGGTAAGGAGTCCGCCGCCTCCAATTGGAACAACAATGGTGTCAATTTCCGGGTTCTGCTCTAATATTTCAATGGCTACTGTTCCCTGACCTCCATATACCTTCGGATCATTATAATAAGCATCGATAAAAATCATACTTTGCTCTTGAATGTATTTCATTCCCAAAATATGTGCTTCATCATAATTCTCACCCATCAGAATGACCTCTCCTCCAAAGTAACGAATCTTATCAATTTTACTCTGCGGAGTACATTTAGGAACAATCACTTTCACATTTTTAATTCCCAATAAAGTTGCAGCATAGCTGACTGAACTCCCATGATTTCCAGAAGATATGGTTGCTACGCCAAGCTGCTTTTCCTGATCTGTCAAGGTTGCCATCTTGTTGACGGCTCCACGAATTTTAAAACTTTTTGCTCTTTGATAGGATTCTAATTTAAAGAAATATTTTCTTCCATCTTGATTAAGGTAGTACGATTCTTCTAAAGGTGTGGTACGAACGATTCCTTTAATTCGTTCGTACGCATCCTTTACTTCCTGATAATTAAATGCCATTTCTGCCTCCAATAAATTTTAACTGACTGTCTACGAATATTGCTTCAAAAATTCAGAAATCTTTTCCAATCCTTTGCGAATAATTTCCGGGTTGTTGCAATATCCAATCCTTAAATAGCCTTCCATATCAAGTGCAGAACCCGGAAGAAGCATAACACCGGTTTGTTCTAATAATTTTACGCAGAAATCAACGGATGACATATCAATGTCATATTTTAAAAATGCTGTGGTCCCACCCTTTGGTTTTACATAAGAAATCAATGGTTCCTTCGCTACCCATTCATCCAGTAATTTTGCGTTATTTAAAACAATTTCTATATTTCTCTTAACAATCTTATCTTTATTTTTAAGAATAATTGTAGCTAATGCATCATCGATCATGCCCACACTAATTACATGATAATCTCTCTGACGGTTAATTTTTTCAATAAAATCTTCCGGACCAGCTACCCATCCAAGGCGAAGACCTGCTGCTGAAAATGTCTTTGACATACTTGCCGTACTAATTCCCTTTTCATAAAGATCAGCAACCGAAGCAGTAAAGCTGTTTTCACTGTCATGCGTCAAACCTCTATATGCTTCATCACAAAGCAAATAAGCTCCGCATCCTTTTGCAATGTCAACAATTTTTAAAAGATACTCTTCATCCATTACCGCACCGGTTGGATTATTTGGGTTATTAATGCAAATTAACTTTGTCCCTGGAATCGCCAATTCTTTTAATTCATCTAAATCAGGAAGAAAATTATTTTCTTCTTTTAATCTTAGAATTTGAATGTCCGCACCAATGGATTCCGGAATGGAATAATGCTGCTGATAGGTCGGCAATACTGAAATAACTCGATCTCCACGATCAACCAAAGTCATAATGGAAAGTGCATTGGCTCCGATTGCCCCATGTGTGATGGTTAAGTTTTCTACCTTAACCTTTCGATAAAGCGTTGTAATGGCTTCTCTAAGCGGAATAGAACCTTCAATTGCACCATAGGTCAATTTCATATTCAGTAATTTGTCATAAAAGCTTTCCTTTTCTCCACTCAAAGTTAAAATTTCATCTACAGTTAAAGATTCCACACACGTTTCGGCTAAATTATACTCACAGTTATTTTCATAAAGGTTCATCCAAATTTCCACACCAAAATCTTTGATTTTCATTTTTTTCTCCTCTCTGATTGTTATAAAGTAACACAAACTCCAACATTCTGTTTCTCTGCCATATCAAGCGCTAATTTTCCCGTTAACAAATCCAAAAGCGCGGTACCGGTTGCATCATATACAGTTATTTGTTCATCATTTTCTCTTCCGACTGCAACACCATTAATTATATGACCCAGTTCACCAATAATATCCTTTTTTGAAATAAGTCCGTCTTTCAACGGCAATTCGATTTCACCAACATTGCAATTTTGTGCAACATCATCTACAAAAATACGCGCAGCTGACAAAATAGTTCCATCTATTT
Source organism: Anaerovorax sp. IOR16 (assembly GCF_017168145.1). Classification (GTDB taxonomy): domain Bacteria; phylum Bacillota; class Clostridia; order Peptostreptococcales; family Anaerovoracaceae; genus IOR16. Next base: position 18,656 of record NZ_JADQTL010000001.1, read on the forward strand.
CCTGTTTCCCTTCCATATCTGCACCAATGCAGCTAAAATGCGTTCCCGGCTTTACCCATTCCTTAAGAATAATCGGACTTTTAGCCGGGGTTACCGTGATGACCACATCGCTCTTTTTTGTTGCTTCCTGAACGTCTTCTACTGCCTCAAATACAATATCCTCTGCTATGGTCATTTTAAAATCATGTACCAGCGTTTCACGAATGCTATCGGCCATTTGTTTTGCCCCTTCAGATACGATAGGATCATAAATTCGTACCTTCTTAATCTTTGGCATTAACATGAGGGTAGCTGCAATTTGAAACGTTGCAACATGTCCTGCCCCTACGATTAAAAGATTTTCCGACTCCGGTCTTGCTAAATATTTGGCACCTAATGCACCTGCCGCACCTGTACGAATTCCAGTAATGTATGCGCCATCTAAAATACCAACAGGCTGACCGGTACTTCCGTCACAAACTAATATGGTTCCACTAAGCATCGGTAAGTTCTTTTGTTTATTTCCCTCAAACCAAGCCACAAGCTTAAGTCCAAATACGTCGGCACCCTTTACCCATCCGGATTTTATATCCATATCTGCATGTCCCGGATCAAATTCATGAAACACCAACGGAAATACAACCGTATCGCCCTTTGCTTTTTCACTATATACTTGTTCTACGGTATGAATAACGTCTGACATAGAAAGCAATTTTTTTGTTTCCTCTGCATTTAATATTCTTACATTGCTCATAAATATCCCTCCTCAATGATTTGTCCAACAATTCTTTCTTTTAATATATCATAGTAAACTCAATAAAGAATTGTAAGATATGAGAAAATTACGGATACTTTTTGTATAATGTTATAAAAGAAATAAATACTGATACATTTAAAAAAGAGCATCCTTTTGGGATGCCCTTTTTTCTACAAAATAAACATTTCTGAATCTAAATCGTCGATTTTATTTTGGTTCTTTATATTCCATAACACGATCGCTATCATAAGCTCCGGGACTGGTTGGATCAATCACGATTCCGATCGCAACTAAAATATTCACTAAAAGCCCAATTACTTGCATTACTTCATCCTGTGAGATGGATGCGGTGATTCCGAGGATACCTAAAATTTGATATACAAATGTTGCCACACAAGCTAGAAGAGCCGTTAAAGTTGCTTTGTTTTTTAACCGCAATATCCAGTTGATTTTCATAATTTATCGTCCTTTCTCTTTTTGTTATCTACCACTTTTCTGTTTTCGATAACTGAATCATAAATGCAACTTCTTCTTTCGTTGCATACTTTCTTGGACCTACCCCGGTTACAATTCCATCGGCAATGGATTGTTCCCAACGTTCCTTTGCCCATGAAGAAGGTAAATCCCCATTTCCTTTTAATATTTCTTTGACGATTGCAATCACTTCTTCTCTTGTCACATCATCAACTCCTTTGATATTTTCTAAATATGGCTGCGGGTCAACCTGTAAACCATTTATGATTAATTCAAAGTGCAGATGTGTGCTTACGGATAATTTGGTTTTATCACTCGAATTTCCCATCAAGCCAATCCGCTGACCAGCAACAACCTTTTGCCCTTTTTTTAATGGACTCTGTTGTTTTAAATGCTGGTACAGTGTCTTGTAATTGCCATGATTAATAATCAAGACCCATCCTCGATAGGCATTCCAATAGTTATTACTAACCTTGCCTGAACTGACAGAAAAAATCGGAGTATCCAAAGTACTTCGATTTCTTCCAAGATCAATTCCCTTATGATTTGTTGTTGCTCCTCGAATTCCTGTTTGTCTCGTTCCATATTTGCTTGTAACTCGTATTGGGATTACTGGCAAATGATCAAACACTATCATCGCTTTCACCTCCCTTTATCCTATTCAAAAAGGAGCCCAAAGGCTCCAATTTTTTAAAAAAAGTCAAATATTTTAAATAAATTAACTTAGAAATTACTTATGACTCATATCTTTTTTTAAATATAAACTAAATTTCGTCCCCTCTCCAACCGTACTCTCAACCTGAATTTCGATACCATGCCTCTCTGCAATCTGCTTTGAAATGGCAAGTCCAAGACCTGTTCCCGTCTTATTTTGTTCGGAAGTTGTTTTATAAAAACGTTCAAAAATATAGGGAAGCTCATCTTTTGATATTCCTTGACCATGATCGCAAATCGACAACTCTCTTCCCTTTAAATGAATCTCTACACTGCCACCCTCTTTTGAAAATTTCACTGCATTATCAAGAATAATCATGAACATTTGTCGAAGGCGACCATAATCTCCAAGAATATGACAATCTAATTTCTCACTTTCCTCTAGATTTAGATGAATAGAAACACCCTTTTTTTCTGCAATTTTAGAGATGCTTCTTGCTGCATCTTCGATCACATCACATAATAGCATTTCCGTTTTTTCCATACTAAAATCAGTATTCTGTAATCTAGATAAGTCGAGTAAATCACCAATCAAGCGTTGTAAATATTTTGCTTCTTTGAGCATCTGGCTATGATATTCCTCTACCTGTTTTTCATCTGTTACCACTTGCTCTACTAAAGCTTCTAGAGAACCCCTGATTACTGTAATTGGTGTTCGTAATTCGTGTGATATGTTTGCTACAAAATCACGCCGAAGCTGCTCCAATTTCTCGCTCTGTCTGCTTGCTTCATCCAATCGATCCGCTAAAAGATCCAAGGTGTTTGCAAGATCACCAATTTCATCCTTTTGATTGATGTGATTTTTAACCATGTATTTACCCTCAGCAAGAAGGAGTGCATTTTTTTTCATCTTCGTCAAAGGCTGTGTAAAGTGATACGAAAAAAGAGACGACAACAAAAAGGCAATCAAAAGTGCCGTTAAAATACTAATTCCTAACAATTGAAACCCTTTTTGAGTGGCTTCTTCAATTCCTTTTATTGGTGTATGCAATAGCACTGCGCCGATTACTACACCATCTACATTTTTAATCGGTGCTCCGACTGTCAATGTAGGTTCCGTTAAAACAGAACTAAAATCTTCACTAAATACGGTTTGATCACGAAACACATCATCGATCAAGCCTTCTGCTTCACTAGGCAATTCGGCATAATGAAACCGCCCCATTCCCATTGCATTCCGATTATTAAGAGTAATCAAATTTAATTGCTCGTCGACAACCCAAACATCTGTGCCTGCAATTTCTCGCATAAAACGAAGATACGCTCCATAGCCTCCGTTGGGGCCAAAGCCGCCTTTTCCCCCGAAACCAGAATCCACTCTCGTATAATCTGTGAAAATATCTGCTATGGTATTTGCTTGATCTGACAATTTTTCCCGATGCAATCGGATGGTATGGTTTCGAAATAAAACCATGAAAAGGCTTCCTATTATAATTGATAATATTAATAAAGCAACTGCAAAATTTAAAGTCAACTTCAGTGCAATCTTATTTTTAAACATGTTCCAGTACCTCGAATTTATATCCTACGCCCCATATTGTCTTAATCTCCCAATTTGGGTGGCTATATTGATCCAGCTTTGCACGAAGTCTCTTTATGTGACTGTCCACCGTTCGGTTGTCTCCGAAGTAGTCATAACCCCAAAGAGAATTTAACAAATTATCCCTCGAAAATACTTTATTTTTACTTGTTGCTAATGTCCATAAAATCTCAATTTCTTTTTTCGTTAGAGAAATTAGCTGTTCATCAATTATAACGGTATAGTCTTCTAGATTTATTTTTAAATTATCATAGGAAAAGACCTGAACATTTTTTTCTTCTCGAGCAATCCGACGTAAAATTGCTTTGATTCTAGCAATTACCTCCCCCGGCGAAAAAGGTTTCACAATGTAGTCATCTGCTCCAATCTCCAATCCCATTATTTTTTCAAAGTCTTCACCCCTTGCTGTTATCATAATGATGGGAACATTGGATACTTTTCGTATCTCTCTGCAGACCTCAAATCCGTCTTTTCTTGGCATCATTACATCAAGCAGCAATAAATCCGGCTGTTCCGTCTCAAACTTTATTACGGCATCTTCGCCATCGAATGCAACAACCGATGTAAACCCCTCTTTTTTTACATATTCTTCTAAAATTGATGTAATCTGTTTATTATCATCTGCGATGAGTATTTTAGTCATAAAAATGCCTCCTAAAAAGATACCGCTTTCCCTTTAATCAATGTATGTATAAAAATCGGAGTGCTGAAAAGCACTCCGTTCCACCTTCTTTATCCTAACAAAGAAAGCATGCTCCGCATGGATTCCTTCTTTTGAAATGCAGTAAGAAGTCTTGAAGATCGGCTGACGTCACCAAGCAATATTCCGCCGCAGAAACGATCATTCCAAAAATACAATTTTTCATACGTCCCTTTTCCGTCATCCAAAAGTTCTATACTTTTATATTTCTTTTCCGGATCTTTTCCATTGTCACCAATTGCAAATAAGGAAGTTTTCATACCATTGAATGCATTGGAAGGTATGACTGTCTCATAAACAGCTCCATCTCCTGCCGCATTAGCCCCTGCAGTCTTACCCATTTCAAGTGCCTGACTCCAAATCGCATAATTGATTCCATTATACTCAGCACAATCACCGCAAGCATAAATATCAGCAACACTCGTTTGCATCTTTTCATCTACTGTAATGGAACGTCCGCTTTGTATCCCTGCATTCTTTGCTAATTCCACATTGGGTTTAATTCCTGTTGACAAAACAACCAAACCGCCTTTGATTTCAACACCATCATTTAAGCGTATCCCGGAAGCTTCTTTCTCTCCAATAATTTCATCAATTCCCACATTAGTAAACACAGAAATTCCAACTTTTTCAACGGAATCTCTTAATAGTTCACAACCTCTATCATCCAACTGACGACTCATAAGTCCCGGTGATAATTCAATTACAGCCACCTTCATTCCTGCCTGATGTAATTCCCATGCAGTTTCAAGACCTAAAACGCCGCCACCAATGACAATGGCAGATTCCACTCCCTGTTGATATTTTTGTATTTGACGAACATCCTCAATGTTACGAATTGTAAAAACTCCATTTTTATCCACACCCTTAATCGGTGGAACAAAACATTCTGCACCCATTGCCAAAATCAGCTTATCATAGCTTCTTGTTTCGCCATTATCTAATACCAGTCTCTTTTCTTCACCATTGAGTTCTTTCACGGTTGTTCCTAATGTAACTTTAATATTATTTTCTTTGTACCACTCAGCTTCTTTGACATGGAAATTCAAATCATCGATTTCTGTTAGTATTCCCTTTGTCAGCATTGGTCGATTGTAAGCATTTTCTTTTTCAGAAGAGATGATTTCAATCGAACAAGTATTGTTTCTCTTTCGAATTTCTTCACAAGCGGAAATTCCTGCTGCACCATTGCCGATAACGATAAATCTTTCGTTAGTGGAAGATTGGTATGTTACTACATCCTGCTCTACCTCTACAAACTGTTCTGGTCCCACACCGCATACTGGGCAAGCTTGAGGAGGTTCCTCTCCCTCTACTATTTCACCGCAAATTAAGCATTTCCATTTCCGTGTCGCAGAATTTACCGGTTTTTTCTCTACCACTTTTCCTGCTAAAACAGATGCGCCAAATCCAAATCCAAACTCAAAGCATTCTTGAAGCTGGGCAGAACTTGGCTTGAATCTTATGCGAAGTCCTTCTCCATACACTTTCATATTAAGCTGCTTTAATCGTTCCAATACGTGAGGAACTCCTTCCCCACTCCAACCATAGGAACCAAATGCAGAAGCAAGCTTCTTTCCATGTGTTTTTGCAAATATAGAAGTAAGCAAATCCCAGATTGGTTTTAATGCATCCCCAATAATTGTTGGCGTCCCAAATAATAAACCATCCGCCCAATACATCTCATCCAAAACAGTTTTTTGTTCTGCTGTTACTAAATCATACAAACGAACATCAATGTCACCTGCTGCATGTATACCCTTTCGAATTTCTTCTGCCATGATTTCTGTATATCCATAGGCAGAAACATATGGAATAACTACCGTTTTCTTTTCATTCGGATTTACTTCCGTTGCCCATTCACGATAGTGTTCAACTACCTCTTTTGGATTGTTCACCAAAACAGGTCCGTGGCCGGGACAAATTCTTATATAGTCTAATTTATCAATCTTTGCAATGGCTGAAAGCAAATCTTTTTTAAACGGGCCCATAATATTATCAAAGTAATAGCGAAGCGCTTTCATATAGTCTTCTGTATTCGTAATTTTATCATTTGTCACCTCATCCAAGGTATAATGTGCTCCAAAAGAATCACAAGTCATCAAAGTCTTTTCTTCCTCAATGTAGGTATAAATACTATCCGGCCAATGAAGATTCGGTGCACTGATAAAGCGAAGTGTTTTATTGCCTAAGGATAATGTATCACCATCCTTTACAACAATAGCATTCAAATCTTGGTTGCAAATTTCCTTTACAAAATTAATTGCTGCAGCAGAACCTACAATCTTAATTTTTGGATTTATTTCCAAAAGTCTTGCAATCGATCCAGAATGATCCGGTTCTGTATGGTTTACAATAATATAAGAAATGTCATCGATTGATACAAGTTTCTTTAATTTTTCTAAATATTCATCAAAAAACTTTTCTTTTGCTGTTTCAAAGATCGCTGTTTTTTCGGAGCCATGAATCAAATAAGAATTATAGCTCGTACCAAACTCTGTATACATAATAATGTCAAATACTTTTAAATCAGGGTCTAAGGCCCCAATCCAATGTAAGTCCTTTGTCAACTCTACTGTCTTCATCTTCCCTTTTCCTTTCTATTCTTTCATTTTCTTATTTAAAATAACTCTTTATATGAATAAAAATTATGTCTTATGTCGTTTTGCTAGCGTTATATATACCCTTTTTCCGTTCTTTTAAAACCAAAGTTTCCCTTCTCTTTCTTGTAAATTCGGTATATAATACACTCAAGTATATTATTTCGCATATTTATTTAATATGCCAAAATATGCTTATTTTCATTCTTAATTATCGTATCATAAAAAGAAAAAGGAGAATATACCTATGCTGTTAAATCATGAAAAAATTAATTTCCTTCATTTACCGACACCTTTAGAATACTTACCCACTCTTTCAAAGGAATTGGAAATTGAACTTTACATAAAACGTGACGATTTGACCGGAATCGGTATGGGAGGCAATAAACTTAGAAAACTGGAATACCTCCTTTATGACGCAAAGGCGAAGGGAGCAACAACCCTTTTAACGATGGGAGGAGCACAAACCAATCACGGTCGTCTCACCGCTGCCGTTGCTGCAAAATATGGTATGAAATGTGTCATTTTATGCATTGATGAATATCCAGGAGAAGTTTCTGCAAACATTCTATTGGATCGTCTTATGGGTGCTGAAGTAGTATTGAAAAAGAGTGATGGCAGAAATGTTACAACACAATATGAAGAATTAGAGGCAGAAGTAACAAAACGTTATGAATCCAATGGTGAAATTGTTTACTCGATTCCAATCGGTGGTTCCAATGAACTCGGAATCTTAGGTTACTATGAGTGTGCGATGGAACTTACTAAACAAGCAGAAGAAAAAAACCTTAAAAATGCCCGCGTTATTACAACAGTAGGAAGTATGGGAACTTATATGGGTCTCTTCTGCGGACTAAAAAATGAGAAATCTCCTTTGTCGTTAACTGGCGTAGCCATTCTGCCTTTTGAAACAGACAAGGACACTCATATAATGCGTTATTTTGAAAAAGTAAAGGATTTTTATGATCTTCCGCTAACTCCAACAGGATCTGATTTTGATGTTGAGGTTGATTATATTAGAGAAGGTTATAACAAACCAAATCCAGCAGTGCGTGAAGCAATTTATAAAATGGCTCGCAAAGAAGCAATTATTTTGGATCCTTGCTACACCGGCAAAACCTTTGCTGCAATCTTAGATATGGTACAAGAAGGGAAAATAGAAAAAGGAGAAACCATTATTTTCTTACACACTGGTGGCCATCCGGGTATCAATACGCCATTCCATCGTATTGAAATGGAAAAAGAATTAATTGATGGTGTAACAATTTTATAATTAATTAGTACAATTTTTTAACTAATTCGTAATAATAAAAAACGAAAAGAAAAATATAAATTTCTCTTTTCGTTTCAGACTGTAGACAAGGATATCTCTATCTTTGCCTACAGTTTTTTTTACATAATGTAATACATTTTATTGTATTTATGGTAAAATATATGTATAAATACATGGAGGTATTTGCTTTATGATGGGTAAGAAAGATTTATTAGGTCGTGATCAATTTCAAATGGTAACCTTGAATTCTCTTGTTCCACAAGATCATATTATTCGTAAGATAGATACTGCGATTAATCTCTCTTTCATTTATGACCTTGTAAAAGATTTGTATTCTGATGTGGGAAAAGAAAGCATCGACCCTGTCGTCTTAATTAAAATTACCCTCATTCAATATACCTTTGGTATTCGATCCATGAGGCAGACCATTAAAGAAATTCAAACGAATGTAGCTTATCGATGGTATCTTGGTTATAGTTTAGAGGAAGAAATTCCTCACTTTTCTACCTTTGGTAAAAACTACTCTCGTCGGTTTCAAAATACTGACTTATTCGAACAAATCTTTCAAAGAGTCATTGCTGAAATTATGGAATATGAATTCATTAATTCAGAAAGCATTTTCATTGACGGTACACATATTAAAGCAAGTGCAAATAACCATAACAGTGAAAAAGAAACCGTTTTGGAATCCGTTAAATACTATGAAAAAGAACTAATGAAAGAAATTAACGAAGATCGCATTGAACGAGGAAAACAAGCTTGTAAAAAAAAACGGAAGCCAAAGAAAAGACAAAAGTAATCAAGAAAAGTACCGTAGATCCGGATTGCGGTGTATTTCATAAAGGAAAGCATAAGGTAGTATTTGCTTATGCTGCAAATGTAGCTTGCGATCGAAACAATTACATACTTGCTTTTCATACAAATCCAGGAAATGTACATGACTCAGTTGCATTCCCAAAGATTTATGAAAAAGTAAAAAGATATAAAGGTGTAAAAAATATTGTAATGGATTCCGGATATAAAACACCTGCAATTGCTAGAGAAATACTCAAAGATAAACGAATTCCTATCCTACCATACAAACGACCTATGACAAAAAATGGTTATTTTAAAAAACACGAATATGCTTATGATGAATACTATGATTGCTTTGTATGCCCAGAAAACCAAGTGTTAAACTATACTACAACAAATAGAGAAGGGTATCGGGAATATAAGAGTAAAGGAGAAATTTGCAAGAGTTGCCCTTCCTTATCAGAATGCACAGCAAGTAAGGACCATGTAAAAGTAGTCACACGTCATATATGGGAAAACTACATAGAGCAATGTGAGGACATTCGTCATACTCCAAAGTATCGAGATCTTTACAAACTACGGAGTCAAACCATTGAGCGAGTCTTTGCAGATGCAAAAGAAAAACATAATATGCGTTATACACAATATCGAGGGATTCAGAAGATAGAAATGGAACTGAATCTTCTTTTTGCGTCCATGAATCTAAAAAAACTAGCAACATGGATTCATAAATCTGAAAGAAGGAATCAAATGGCATAGAGATATCCTTTTATTTTTTCTTTTTTTAAAAGCTTTATAGAAAAAATAGAAAATACCTTGCAGAAATTATAAGAATATAAATTTAGCAAGGTATTTTGTCTACAGTCTGAAACGAAAAGAAAAATATAAATTTCTCTTTTCGTTTTTTTATTAAGCTTTTTGTTTTACCAAACCAGAACGATATGCATGCAGCAATTTTTTTAAATCTATGATTTTCCCCTGCATTTGCTTACCTAGATCGGTATCCTTATTTAAAATACGTTTCGTAATATCCTCTTTCGCAACCATGGTTGCATGAATGTCCTTTTCTTGCTCCACCGCAATTTTTGCGGATTCAAATGGTTCATGCGAAGTTAAAATAAAGCCATAGGAATTATAAATCAAAGAATAGCCTGCAATGCCTGTCTTTTTTTGATATGGCTTTGCAAATCCGCCATCAATTACAAAAACTCTTCCATTTGCATGAAGTGGACTGGTTCCTTTACTTACCGGCATGTGTCCATTGATAATACGTGCTTCTCCTTTTGGCAATCCGAATTCCCCAACCATTTTATCAACGACTTCTTCATCATCAATCAATTTATAATAAGGATTTTTTGCTTCATACCAAGTAGATTCATCTTCAATAAAGCATCGTTCAAAGGTTGTAATTTTCTTCTTCCCAAATAGCGGAGACTTATAACCACACCATAAATACCAAAAATAATCTACGCCACGTTCCTTTTCCGTCGTCCCTTCTTCTCCAAAATAACCTTCTCTTACAATACGTTCCGCATGATCCAGCCAAGCCTTACCTTTTACAGTTCCGGTACTTGTCTTGATCTCAGAGAATGATCCATCTGGTTCCATCGGAATGCATCCATGGAACAATAAATTGTCATTATAGCAGCTATAAATACTTCCCTTCGCAAATAAAAATTGTATATGTCTCTGCAAAGTTTCGCTTTCTAAAAATGCCTGCTGCAAACGATTCATAACAGCTTCTTCCGTTTCCGTTAACTTATACGGGTCATCCGGATCAATTGTAGGGAAGAACTTATTATTTAACTCGTATTGCTTTCCATCAATTTCTACTGTAGCATTTTGATAATTGACTTTATGAAGCAAACGTAATTCATCCATTTCATAGAGAGGATGCTTTTCGATAAGCTGTCCCTCTAGTTTAAACTGAATGATTGCAATGGCTTTGTTTATTTTCGCAAGTGAATTTACATCAGATGCATATAAGGCATCTGTAGTACTTACCTTTGGTTTAAAGTTTGGACAAGGGTCATCTGCATAAGTACTTAATGCAAATGTTACCAACGGACGAATGCTGATTCCGTAGCCAACCTCCAAAGTATGTAAATTATCATAACGCGTACAAATTCTGATGATATTTGCAATGCATGATTTATTTCCGGCTGCACCGCCCATCCATAAAATATCATGATTTCCCCATTGAATGTCAACGCTGTGATGTTTCATCAAAGCTTCTAAAATGATATCGCCCCCTGGGCCTCTATCAAAAATATCTCCAATGATATGCAGGCGATTTACAACAATTCGAGAAATTAATTCTGCCATTTTTATAATAAAGTCATCCGCAGCATGAATCTCAATGATGGTATTGATAATACTTTCTCTATACTGTAACTTGTTTTCACTTTCACTTCGGCTTAAGCCATAAAGCAATTCTTCAATAATATAAGCATATTCCTTTGGAACCTGCTTCCTTACATAAGATCTTGTATATTTAAAGGTAATAATTCCGCAAAGTTCAATTAAAATAGCAAGAGTTTCTCGATAAAATGTTTCTAAATCCTCAACCTCCTGCTTCATAATATCTAGCTTTTGTTCCGGATAATAAATCAAAGTAGCCAGTGATTTTCTTTGTTCAACCGTCATTCGATCTCCAAATGTTTCATCGATCTTTAACTTGATGACACCGGACGCATTCTTTAAAATATGAAGAAACGATTCGTATTCTCCATGTAAATCACTGATAAAATGCTCGGTACCTTTTGGTAAATTTAAAATCGCCATTAGATTAATGATCTCTGTACTTGCCTCTCCAATCGTTTTATACTGTTCGGACAATAACTCAAGGTACTTCAGATCACTTTGATTGATTTCCATTTCCCTTCCCTTTCCTTTATTAAAAAACTCTTCCGCAATCCATTATAAAATACACTTTTCTATAGAAAAGCTTTAGATTCAGAAGGCCATTTTTTAATTTTATCATATTCAATGATAGAGTACCAGTCTTTCTCTTTTTACTAGACTAAATTTATAGAACTTATTATTCTACAATAGTAATCTGGCAAATCTTCATAGCCTCTAATGCATTTTTGTGAGAAGCAGGAGTAACCCCGGCACAACAACTTGCATCAACATAAATTGGAAGTTCTGGATGATGTCCTTTTAAAATCAGGGCATTGGAAATGACACAAATATCTGTACAAAGTCCTATTAAAGTTACTTTCTCATAGTTTTTTTCTCCAACTAGTTCTGCTAACTTCACACTTCCAAAGCCAGGCTTTTCAATAACAAGGCAATTTTCTGCAAATGGCTGTAATGCATCTACAAAATCCCAGCCGCTGCTTCCCTTTATACAATGTTCTACGGGTAATTTCTTTCCTTCTTGCGTATCCAAATATTCTTCCGTATGTGTATCCTTTGTAAAAATAAGGTCTTGACTATTTTCTTCAAATTCTTTTATTTTTTTCACTACTTTTGGTACAATTTCTACGGCTTCCTTTGTACCTAACGCACCATCTACAAAATCTTTCTGCATATCAATCACAACCAGCAATTCCTTCATCTCTTTTCTCCCCTCTGCACTTTCTTTTTTGTTCAGCAGAAAATCCAACAATCTAACGATATATTTCCTGCCAGACAAAAAAGGAGCCACTGATTACGTAGCTCCCTTTACTTTATTGTATTACCTTAATACCTCGTTCTATTAAAATCTTAGCAGCCTTTTCCATATGATCTGTCTTTAAGACAATATAAGGCAGCTCCCTCATCCGCATTACATATGAGTAAATATAATCAATATTAATATCATTGTCGCTCAAAATCTGAAAAATTTCATCTAAGCTGCCTGGTTTATCCTCAGGCTCAACGGCTAATACATCGCTGATTTTTGCAACAATTCCTTCCTTTGTTAATATAGATACGGTTTCCTCCGGATTGTCTACAACCAAACGGAGTATTCCAAACTCAGTTGTATCAAAAACAGAAATGGCACGAATATCAATATTGTTTTTCACTAAAATAGAAGTTAATTTCGCCAAAGACCCTTTTACATTTGGGATAAAAATAGAAATTTGTTTTACCAACATTATTTAGCCCCCCTCATATCAATTACTCTTTGAGCTTTTCCTTCAAATCTTGCTAAACTTCTAGGCTCAAGTAAAGTAACCTTTGCATCAATACCCAATACCGTTCGAAGTCTTCCTTTAATTGTGTTGCGCAATGCTTCCAAAAGTGAAAAGGAATCTAACAGATTTGCATCAATTAACTCAACATCCACTTCAATTTTATCTAAGTATCCCTTTTTAAATACTTTAATCTGGTAATGCGGTCCAATGCCTTCCGTGTTAAGAAGAACTTCCTCAATTTGTGACGGGAATACATTTACGCCTCCCAAAATCAACATATCGTCACTTCTTCCCTGAATCTTTGACATACGAACTGTCGTTCTGCCACATTCACATTTTTCATAATGCAAGGAAGTAATGTCTTTTGTTCTGTAACGAATAATCGGGAGTGCTTCCTTTGTAATCGTCGTTATAACAAGCTCTCCCACTTCACCTTCACCAAGTACTTTACCAGTCTTTGGATCAATGATTTCCGGCAAGAAATGATCCTCATTGATATGCATTCCGCAAAGCGCTTCACATTCTCCAGAAACACCAGGTCCGATGAGCTCACTCATGCCGTAGTTTTCTGTAGCAAACAGTCCCCAGCTATCAATCAGTTCATTTCGCATTGCTTCGGTTGAACCTTCCCCACCAAACAAACCAAATTTTAAATTCAAATCCGTTTTAGGATCAACACCCATTTCTCGTGCGATTTCAGCCATATGAAGTGCATAAGATGGTGTACTGATTAATGTTGTGGTACGAAAATCCTTCATTATCATAATTTGCTTTTTCGTATTTCCGCTTGACATTGGAATGACCGAAGCACCAATACGTTCAAGTCCCTGTTGTAATCCAAGCGCACCTGTAAAAAGTCCATAGCCAAAAGAAATTTGAGCCGTATCTTTGTTTGTAACGCCTGCCATGCTTACCATACGAGCAACGCATTCAGACCATGTATCCATGTCGTTGCGTGTATATCCGACTACTGTCGGTTTTCCCGTAGTTCCGGATGATGCGTGAAAACGGACAATTTCTTCTTGCGGAGAAGAAAAAAGACCAAACGGGTAGTTATCCCGAAAATCTTGCTTTACCGTCATTGGCAGTTTGGATACGTCTTCTAACGTTTTAATATCACCGGGTTCAACACCGGCTTCCTGAAATGCCTTTTTATAAAAAGGTACATTATTATATACACGTGGAACGGTTTTCTTCAACCGTTCCAATTGAATCTTTCGAAATGCTTCCCTATCCAGGGTTTCCATATTACTCCATATCATTTTCCTACTTACCTCCTGTGCTACAACTATTGATAAAAAAAAGAGCCGTACCTATAGCAAAATAGAAGTACCGCTGTACAAAATCCTTACTTTTTTCTATCCTACTAATCTACATAACTACAAAAGTAGTTTATCATAGCTCGTTTTCTTTTTCAAGAGGTAAAAGTACAAAAAATTTTATACTTTTTTGCATTACGGGGTTTCAAGAAATGTTATTTCTTGTTATACTAATCACAGTGGATATTTGCGTAAAAAACGCCAAATACAAAATGTAAATAGGAAAGTTGAGGTATTTCGCATGAAATTTTCAAGCAAGATCAAACAATGTAATCTTTCCCCGATTCGTAAATTCTACCCATATACAGTAGAAGCAAAGAAAAAGGGCAAAAAAATCTATCAGTTAAACATCGGACAGCCTGACATTAAAACGCCAGAAGCATTCTTTGAAGCTGTTAAAAACTTCAATGCTCCTGTTCTTGCATATGCCCCATCCCCTGGTATTCCTGAAATGGTTCAGGCCATTCAGAAATATTATAAGGGAATTGGCATTGACTATGCTGAAAGTGATATTGTTGTTACAACAGGCGGTAGCGAAGCGCTACAGATTGTTTTAAACTGTATCCTTGACAATGGAGATGAAATCATCATTCCAGAACCTTTCTATCCAAACTACAATACCTTTGTAAAAACAACTGGTGCTACCATTCGTCCTTTAACTACTTCGGTTGAAGAAGGTTACCGTTATGCCGTAAGAGAAAAGATTGAAGCTTGCATCAATGAAAATACAAGAGCCATTATGTTTACTAACCCAGGAAACCCAACCGGTGTTGTTCTAACACAGGAAGAAATGCGTTTGATTGCTGATATCGCAAAAGAACATGATTTGTTTGTGATTGGTGATGAAGTATACAGAGAATTCGTATACGGCGGTGAAAAACTTGCTTCCATGGGACACTTTGAAGATATTCAGGACAATGTAATTATCATCGACTCTGTTTCCAAGAGATTTAGTGCTTGTGGTGCAAGAATTGGTACTGTTATTACAAGAAATAAGGAATTACAGCAGCATATTATGAAATTCTGTCAGGCAAGACTTTCCGTACCAACTTTAGATCAGGTAGCTTCTGCAGCACTTTACAGTGTACCAGCAAACTATTTTGATGAAGTAAGAGAAGAGTACAAAAAAAGAAGAGACACCATTTATGCAAAGCTTTCTCAAATTGATGGCGTTGTATGCAAAGAACCTCAGGGTGCTTTCTATGTAATGGCTAAGCTTCCGGTTGAAGATGCTGAAGACTTCCTAGTTTGGCTGTTAACCGAATTTGACGACAACGGCGAAACAGTAATGTTTGCTCCTGGCGGTGGTTTCTATGCAACTCCAGACTGCGGCAAAAATGAAGTTCGACTTGCTTATGTATTAAACCAAAAAGATCTTGAAAGAGCAATGGATCTTCTTGCTATAGGAATTAAGAAATACAACGAAACTCATTAATTCAAAAAATTAGCATACCGTATTAAATGATGAAAAAAGAGCTGTTCTTATTATAGGACAGCTCCCAGACTGTAGACAAGGATATCTCTATCTTTGCCTACAGTTTTTTTTACATAATGTAATACATTTTATTGTATTTATGGTAAAATATATGTATAAATACATGGAGGTATTTGCTTTATGATGGGTAAGAAAGATTTATTAGGTCGTGATCAATTTCAAATGGTAACCTTGAATTCTCTTGTTCCACAAGATCATATTATTCGTAAGATAGATACTGCGATTAATCTCTCTTTCATTTATGACCTTGTAAAAGATTTGTATTCTGATGTGGGAAAAGAAAGCATCGATCCTGTTGTCTTAATTAAAATTACCCTCATTCAATATACCTTTGGTATTCGATCCATGAGACAGACCATTAAAGAAATTCAAACGAATGTAGCTTATCGATGGTATCTTGGTTATAGTTTAGAGGAAGAAATTCCTCACTTTTCTACCTTTGGTAAAAACTACTCTCGTCGGTTTCAAAATACTGACTTATTCGAACAAATCTTTCAAAGAGTCATTGCTGAAATCATGGAATATGAATTCATTAATTCAGAAAGCATTTTCATTGACGGTACACATATTAAAGCAAGTGCAAATAACCATAACAGTGAAAAAGAAACCGTTTTGGAATCCGTTAAATACTATGAAAAAGAACTAATGAAAGAAATTAACGAAGATCGCATTGAACGAGGAAAACAAGCTTGTAAAAAAAACGGAAGCCAAAGAAAAGACAAAAGTAATCAAGAAAAGTACCGTAGATCCGGATTGCGGCGTATTTCATAAAGGAAAGCATAAGGTAGTATTTGCTTATGCTGCAAATGTAGCTTGCGATCGAAACAATTACATACTTGCTTTTCATACAAATCCAGGAAATGTACATGACTCAGTTGCATTCCCAAAGATTTATGAAAAAGTAAAAAGATATAAAGGTGTAAAAAATATTGTAATGGATTCCGGATATAAAACACCTGCAATTGCTAGAGAAATACTCAAAGATAAACGAATTCCTATCCTACCATACAAACGACCTATGACAAAAAATGGTTATTTTAAAAAACACGAATATGCTTATGATGAATACTATGATTGCTTTGTATGCCCAGAAAACCAAGTGTTAAACTATACTACAACAAATAGAGAAGGGTATCGGGAATATAAGAGTAAAGGAGAAATTTGCAAGAGTTGCCCTTCCTTATCAGAATGCACAGCAAGTAAAGACCATGTAAAAGTAGTCACACGTCATATATGGGAAAACTACATAGAGCAATGTGAGGACATTCGTCATACTCCAAAGTATCGAGATCTTTACAAACTACGGAGTCAAACCATTGAGCGAGTCTTTGCAGATGCAAAAGAAAAACATAATATGCGTTATACACAATATCGAGGGATTCAGAAGATAGAAATGGAACTGAATCTTCTTTTTGCGTCCATGAATCTAAAAAAACTAGCAACATGGATTCATAAATCTGAAAGAAGGAATCAAATGGCATAGAGATATCCTTTTATTTTTTCTTTTTTTAAAAGCTTTATAGAAAAAATAGAAAATACCTTGCAGAAATTATAAGAATATAAATTTAGCAAGGTATTTTGTCTACAGTCTGAGAGCTGTTCTTATTATAGGACAGCTCCTTTCACTTTTTATTCAATATTCTTTTCGTAAGGGGTTTTCTATAAAATGAAACATTCATATCCTATTTCCAATCAACCATCAGAATCTTTGATTCTAGGATTATTCCTAGCTTTTGTCGGGGGATTTCTTGATGCTTATACCTATGTTGCCCGAGATCATGTTTTTGCAAATGCGCAAACTGGAAATATTGTTCTTCTAGGCATCAATATAATGGAAAAAACTGGGTGAATATGATTTATTATCTGCTCCCAATTTTAGCTTTTATCCTTGGTGTTGTTATTGTTGAAATGATAAAAAATAAATATAAAAAACAAGAGAGTCTAATCCATTGGCGGCAAATTATCATAGCAATCGAAATTCTTTCTCTTTTTATCGTAGCATTCATTCCTATAGGTTCAAAAAATATGATAGCAAATGTAATCATTTCTTTTGTCTGCTCTATGCAGGTGGAAAGCTTTCGAACAATAAAAGGTAATTCCATTGCGACTACAATGTGTACTGGGAATCTAAGGAGTGCAACGGAAAAACTCTACAGTGGTTTGATATACAAAAAAAACGCTTCGATTGAAAAAAGTTTTCACTACTTCTTTGTTATTTTTTCATTTCTTTTGGGTGCAGTACTAGGAGCATCTATTACATCCCGTTTCGTTGAAAAAGCCGTTTTAGGTGCATGCATAATGCTTCTTTTTGTATTTATTATGATGTTCGCAAAGGAAAAACCAGCTTCTTCAAATTAATGCAAACCTTTTTTAATAAATAAAGTCTGATTTAATAAATAAAAAAGGGTTAGATCTCTTTATCTAACCCAATTAAACGAAGCAATTTACAAGTTTCATTTTAATATTTTCGTTTTTTCTCTAATAGCTTTTCCTAAGAATTTATTTTACTGCAATTACGCCAATCCCTATAAGAATTAAAGCTGCTGCTAAAAGTATTCTTCCATCAAAGAATGGCATGAATACCTTCAGGAGTAAATACACTCCTAAAAATACAAACACAATTCCAATGGCAATCTTCGAACTTTGCTTTCCTTTTTCAGTTGAAGCTGGCTTTTCTTTATACTCACCATTTTCATATGTCTGATTATAAGCTTCATTCAGTGGTTCACTTTGTCTTTCCGGAATCACAATTGCTGCGATTATATAGGCTAAAATACCGGCTCCTCCTATAAGAGTAAAAATAACGGCCAATAAGCGGACAATAACCGAATCCATCTCAAAATATTCGGCAATTCCTCCACACACACCCATTATTGCTCGATCTTTTGCTGACTTGTATAATCTCTTCTCCATAAAATATTCCTCCCTTTTCTGTTTACCAAATAATTATCCTGCTTTTCTATTTTTATGTCAACAGTTATAATTTCAAAATACGATAAAATAATACAAAAGATTATTTTATTATTCTTCACCATTCCAAACAGGTATGCTCTCGTCGATTTCATAATCCATTTTATTTTGCACTACCCATGATAGAACCTCATAGTTTTTAATTCCTTCTTGAATTTCATTGTAAGGCTTAATTTTTAAACAAACTATCATCAATTGTTCATCACTTATATCAATTTGATAAGATACTGTATTATCATCTTTATTATATGATACATCCAAGTTTTCTTCTAAGGATTTCCCTAAAAGTTCCTGATTCTTAATAATCGCAGAGTTTGAAAAAACTGAATCCATTATATATTCATTGATTTTCTTTGCCATTTCTTCTGCCAAGCTATCTGCTTCATAATATTGCTTTACATTAATCTTATTTTTTTGTGCCAGTTTCCAATCAGCCTTTGCACTTGACAACGCCAACACACTGAACACTACCAAGCAAAGTACTGTAAAAACCAATAAGAGTGAACTGATTCCAATCTGTATTGTCCCTCTCTTTACTTCATTCTTATTTTGCTTATTCATTTATTGTACCTCACCAGGAGTATATTTTTTTACCTTTAATTCATAAATGTCTTTTTTTTCTATATCACTTACTATAATTGTAGCTTCGAGCATTTGATTTTTTAATTGTTTTTTTACTTCAATATTGTATTCCTTTTCTTTTACTTGTGGATACACCAATGAACTTAGTTTATCATCAATTTCTTTATAATCGGAAGCCTTAATGCATTCTGCAGCACTTTCGCCAATTAAAATTGCATGATTGATCCTTTTACTCTCCTCACTCATTTGATTTGCTTCAACAAAAGCTTTTAAACAAATCGTTACGCAAATTGAGAAAAACAGAATCACTATAATAAACTCCATAAGAAATATTTGAGATTTTGAGTCACGATATTTCATCATTTTTGCCGACCTCCACTTCGAAGTGAAATCAAAATGGATTGTCCCTCTGATCCCTTAGTCTCTACACGTAATAAATCCTCTGAGATCATTTCAAAGAAAATTCCATCTGTCTTCATAATTTCAATGCCTGCATCTAAGGTCAATCCACTATCCACAGATGTAAATAGTTCTTTTACGGAACCATCTTGATAATAAATCAAGGTTTCATACTCTTGGTCATTATAAGTTTGCGATAGCTTCAATACAGAGATACCTTCCAGTGTCGTTATGGAAACAGAATCAAATCGATCTGACTGCTTGATTTGATTCGATATATATGCCAAAGGTGTTATCTGTTTAAAATTGTCTTCCATACGTTGACCTATATTTTCATAGACCTTTGCACCAAATAAAATAGTAAACAATGCACTGATCGCAAGGGCGAAAAACAACAACATAATAAACAAAAACTGTGCAGATTGCCCTTTTCCTCTTACATTTTTTCGTACCATCTCATTCACCCCTACCGCAAACTAACTGTGATATCAGGCATTAAATTAGAAGCAAAGCCTTCATAAAAAACTACATATTTTTCTCCATCAATTTGAATGCCATAATTATCTACCAAATATTCCACAGACGAAGGATACCTTCCTTCAATTGCATAGCACTGTACTGCTGCACGATGGATGGCACGGTCTAAAGTAAGTGCTCCTTCTTCTACTGATTTATTCGAAATTTCATTAAATGCAAATAAAAAAATTATAATTACACAAATAAATCCCAGTATGGGTACAATATATTGTTTCATATTTTCACCTAACCTATCGTTGCCATAATTCCAACTAGCGGCATCATAACAGCAAGTAAAATCATTCCAACTATTAAACCCAAAACTGCGACCATTGTCGGTTCAAAACGAGCAATCATATTTTCTACTGCTGTATCAACCTCATCCTCGTATTTTTGCGACATCTTAAATAATGCTTGGTCCAATTTACCCGATTGACTTCCAACCTTAATCATTTGTAAATCGATACCGCCAAAAAGCTCAGCTGTTTTCAATGCATCATATAGCAATTCACCTTTTTGAATTTCATTTTTGCATTCTTTCATCCTTTGTTGTATCTTTTTTTCATGAACGATGTCCTGTGCCATTTCAATTCCTTTTTCCACGCTTAATCCACTCTGAATGGAAATCGCTAAAATAGCAGATAAGCGTCGCTTTGATAAGAGATATGCAATCTTACTTCTTCCCTTTATATAATTTAATATTTGCTCTGTCCACTTTAGGTTGTGTCCTTTTTTCTTAAAAAAAAGTGCGGTTGCTATAAAAATTGCAAATATAAGACTTATTAAAAGGAGAACACCGCTAAACACACTTCCAATTTGCATTGCACTTTTTGTAATAGGAGAAAGCTGAGCCCCTAACTGTTGATAAACGCTTTCAAAAATCGGCATAACCTTTGTCAATAGAACAAAGAGTACCAAAAGAAGCATTACAATCATAATCATTGGATATGTAATTGCATTTTTTATTAATTTCGCCAACATATTTTCCTTTTCATAGTAGTCAGCCAAAGAATGCATGATTCCCTCAAGAGTTCCTGTTGCCTCTCCTACCTCGGCCATCTTTACTATATATACAGGAAATTCTTCTGTCTCTTGAAGGGCAACAGTAAACGGAACACCTTCTTCAATGCGCTTTGCCATATTGATCAACATTAGCTTTTCCTGCTCTGTACTTGCATCTTCTGCTAAAATGTTTAATCCGCCATCTAAAGATATACCTGCTTCTAATAAAAAAGACATCTGCATGCAAAATTCTGATAAATCTCTTGCTTTCATTTAACTCCTCCATTTAGCAAAAATATCTATTTATTTTAAAATATAATTTTAAAAAAGGACAGATATTACTACCTGCCCTTCCATGCTATTTTCATGGCTTAGTATATGTACTTCGCCTTATAATTACTTCCATTTCCAATATACTTCATAATGGATTCACTTCTCTTTCCGGAAGAAGCAAAAGTCGGATCCATCATCTGCCATTTGCTGCCGTCAAAGAAAATCATCCCATCAACCCATCCGGTTTCTTTGGTATACACGTTAATCCATGCATGGTATACATCCCCTGTATACCCGACCACCAATTTTGAAGGAATATTTTGAGATCGAAGCATTGCTGCCATAACCGAAGCATAATCAAAACAAATCCCTTTTTTAGAAGTCAATACCCGGTCCAAATTTGGTAAATAGCCGGATTGTACCGCATTCGCCTTTGCTTTATCATAAGTAAAAGTATCTACAACATAATTGTAAATCGTTTCTACCTTTTTCAAATCATCCGTAATCCCATTGGTTAATTCCAGACCTTTTGCAATGGTTGCACTTTCTGCTGTAAAATTAACATATTGATTTGGATATAAAAATGGTAAGAATTGATTTTCTAATTTCACCTGCAAACTTTGGCTAAATGCCTGAGAATACTTACTTGCGGATATATTCTCGAATAGTTTTATAGTGTAGCTCCCATTCCCCTCTGAAAGAGGAAATACCTCGTAAGTTGATCTTGCATTTAAATTATATGTGTAAGTTGTACCAGATGACTTTAAAATCTGTACTTTTATCTTAGAATTGGTTCCAGTGTATTTAACCATCACATATCCTTGGCTTACATTCGAAGCATCCACAATCACATTCTTGCCACTAAATGTCTTTTCACCAGAGGCTGTAGGAAGAAGTATCTGCAATTGCTCAGGTAGATTTGCAAGTGGCACCTCTTCATCTTGAATTGTAATCTCTTCTACCATCAAATCCATCTGATCTGCAGACGAAACCTCTTGTGAAGGAGTCTCTTGTTGATTGCAAGCAGTCAACAGCGGTACTACGAATAGTATTCCAATTATAGTATATGCTATCATTTTTTGTCTTAAATTTATCATAATCCTCACCAATTTCAAATCATTAAATAAGCCTATACTTATCTTTATTATATACCTATATTTACTAAAAATCAATTTATAGCATTCAAAATTCCCTTAACTAACTTAGATTTTTATTTTATGCAAAACAATAGCGGTAAGTTCATTCCAAACTTACCGCTGAATTGTTTTTATTTTATTTCCAAGTTTTATCTGGTAATACTTCCGTCCAAGTTTCCATATCTAACATACTAGCTCTTTCTGCATAGTTGTGGTTATTGGTCGCTTCGATTACTTCATAGTAATACCATGCACCCTTTTTATTATCCGGGAATACCTTGTATCCATCGATTAACCCTGCTTCATTGATTCTTCTTTCAAGAACTTTATTAATCAATGTCATTGCTTCTGCTCTTGTAATATATTGATCCGGTTTGAAGGAACCATCTTCGTAACCCTTAATCCAACCTTTTGTCGCAGCTGAATTAATATAAGATTTTGCCCAATGTCCTTCAACATCTGTGAACAGTTCTTTATCAACTTCTTCTAATGCATCAAACTTCGATGCAATGGTTGCAAATTCTCCTCTTGTAATGGATTTCCCTGCTCCAAAGGTTCCGTTATTATAACCTTTTATGATATCTCCGTTTGCCAGTGTTGCAATTGCATTTACTGACCAGCGATTGGAAGCTACATCTGTGAAGTTTTCTTCTGCTGTAAAGAACATATCTCTGGAAGTGTCCGTTAACAATCGATAGAAGATCATTGCAACTTCTTCTCTGGTAATGTTATTGTTTGGTCGAACATCACCTGCCGGATATCCTGCAACATAGTTGAAGTGATCCACTTTGTTCAGTTGAAGCATTCCAGCTAATGGAACTTCTTCATCCTCGATTGTTACTATTGGATCATCCTTTTTATGCTTTTTCTTTTTACTAAATGTACCCGTAATACTAACTTCATAATCTTCGTTTTCATCTATTACATAATATTCACCCTCGTAAGAGCTCAGTTCTGATAAATTCCAATTACTGAATCTATACCCGCTCTTTGTTGGATTTTCTCTTATTGTTATTTTTTCTTCCCAATGGTAGTATTCAGGATCTCCACTTTGTGCTCCATCTACATAGTAAGTTACCTTTATTAATTTTTCGAATACTGCTTTGTATGTGTTTCCTACATACATACCCTCTACCTGTTCAGGTATCAAGTTTGCATCATCGCTTACAAAACCCTCTTCATCATGCCAACCTACGAATTCATATCCAAGGTCTGCCGTGGCTGTTGATCCTGCTACAGTTCCAGTAACCCCTCCAATTGTTTCGCTTGGAAGGCTAACGCTTCCGCCTTCTTCTGCTATATAGTTGATAGTTACTAGATTTTCAGTAAACTTCGCAATATAAGTCTTTTCTATATTAAGATTATCTACTTTTTGTGGAACAAAACTTAATTCCGAACTTACTTTGTTAACACCATCAAACCATCCTAAAAAGCTGTACCCTGCATCCGCGCTTGCAGTTGATCCTTCTGCAACCCCGGTTGAAGCTCCTATAGTTTCACTACTTCTGTTTGCAGTTCCACCTGGTTCTGCTTCATATCGGATCGTTACATTATTTTCTTCGAACTTAGCTGTATAAATCTTTGCTTCATTTATATTATTTACCTTTTGTGGTATAAAAGCAAGATCTGAACTTACCTTCATATCACCGTCAAACCAACCTAAGAAGGTATAACCAGGTAATGTTTCTACTATAGTACCAGCTGGATTTCCGTTTACAACAAATACACTTTCCTGTGCTGCTCCTGTTAATCTCCCGCCAGTTTCAGCTTTATATTGAATCGTCACTTGATCTTCTGCAAAGTTTGCAGTATACGTTCCATCTGCCAGACTAGGTACCAATTCTAAATCTGTTCCTACTTCACTGCCCTCTGAATCCGTCCAATTCACAAAATGATAGTTTTCAAACGGTATTGCAGTGGAACCTTGAACCGATCCTCCTGCCAAGCCTACCGTCTCAGTATCGCTTGTTACGCTTCCATTTGCTCCGGCAACATAGTTAATGGTTACCATAGTTTCTGCAAACTTTGCGATATAAGTTTTTTCTACGTTTACATCATTTACTTTTTGCGGTGCAAAGGCTGCTTCATCACCTACTTTATTGCTTCCATCAAACCAACCAAGGAAATGATATCCATCATCTGGCGTTGCAGTTGATCCCTTTGCAATGCCAGTTACCACTCCTACCACTTCACTAGTTTCGTCAATGCTTCCGCCAGCTTCCGCCTCATAGGAAATCGTTACTTGATCTTCTGCAAAATTAGCCGTATAAGTTCCATCTGCCTTATCTGGTTTGATTGCAGCTTCCGTACTTGCTACATCTCCATCTGCATCCGTCCAGTTTACAAAGTGGTAATTGGTATCAGCTGTTGCAGTTGATCCTTGAACCTCTCCATTTACTACACCTACTGTTTCCGTTTCTCTTCCTACCTCACCATTTTCACCAGCAATGTAGTTAATGGTTACTGTATTTTCTTTAAATTTAGCAATATAACTATTGCTAATTCTCTCAGTCGGTTCAAATATTTCATTATCATCTATCTTGGTATCACCATCAAACCAACCTAAGAAAGTATAGCCATCGTTTGCAGTTGCAGTAGAACCCTTAATCTCTCCAGTTACTTCTCCAACGACTTCCATTGTTAAGCTTACCGTACCACCCTGCTCCGCTTCATATAAAATCGTTATTTCATTTTCTTTAAACTTAGCGGTATAGGTCTTTTCAATGTTTATGCCGTTTACTTTTTCTGGTTTAAAAGTAAAGTCTGGGCTTACCTTTGTATCACCATCAAACCAACCTAAGAAGGTATAGCCTGTATCTGCGGTCGCAGTAGAACCTTCTACAACTCCGGTTGAAGCCCCTATCGTCTCAAAACTCCTGTTTACGGTTCCGCCTAGCTCTGCTTCATACAGAATTGTTACTTCATGTTCTTCGAACTTAGCTGTATAAACCTTTGCTTCATTTACCCCATTTACCTTTTGTGGTATAAAATTGAGGTCTGGACTTACAATTATATCTCCATCAAACCAACCTAAGAAGGTATAACCAGGTAATGTCTCTACTGTAGTACCAGCTGGATCTCCGTTTACAACAAATACACTTTCCTGTGCTGCTCCTGTTAATCTCCCGCCAGTTTCAGCTTTATATTGAATCGTCACTTGATCTTCTGCAAAGTTTGCAGTATACGTTCCATCTGCCAGACTAGGTACCAATTCTAAATCTGTTCCTACTTCATTGCCCTCTGCATCCGTCCAGTTTACAAAATGATAGTTTTCAAACGGTGTTGCAGTTGATCCTTGAACCTCTCCATTTACTACACCAATTGTTTCTTTATCTTTTGTTACGCTTCCATTTGCTCCAGCAACATAGTTAATGGTTACCATAGTTTCTGCAAACTTTGCGGTATAAGTCTTTGCTTGGTTTACACCATCTACTTTTTCTGGTGCAAAGGCTGCATCATCACTTACTTTATTGCTTCCATCAAACCAACCAAGGAAATGATATCCATTATCTGGAGTTGCAGTTGATCCCTGTGCACTGCCATTTACCACTCCTATCACTTCACTAGTTTCATCGATGCTTCCACCAGCTCCTGCTTCATAGGAAATCGTTACTTGATCTTCTGCGAAATTAGCCGTATAAGTTCCATCTGCCTTATCTGGTTTGATTGCAGCTTCCGTACTTGCTACTTCTCCATCTGCATCCGTCCAGTTTACAAAGTGATAATTGGTATCAGCTGTTGCAGTTGATCCTTGAACCTCTCCATTTACTACACCTACTGTTTCCGTTTTTCTTCCTACCTCACCATTTTCACCAGCAATGTAGTTAATGGTTACTGTATTTTCTGCAAACTTAGCCGTGTAAGTTTTTGATACTTTATCAGTTGGTATAAAATGAGCATTGTCGCTTATTTTATCGCTTCCCTCAAACCATCCTAAGAAAGTATAGCCTGCATCTGATGTTGCAGTTGATCCTGTAAATGATTGGCTTGGTCGAATCGTTTCACTTGCATTGCTTACGCTTCCGCCAGTTTCAGCTATATAAGTTGCAGTAATATTTTTCGCATCAGCTGTAACATTTGGGTGACCAATTTCTTCCTTCGGAATCGTAACTCCTTCAACTCCGCCTACATCCGTATAGGTAACCCATACCGTTTCATTTGTATTGTACGTACCACCGGCTTCGAAATATTCTTGTTTTAATCGAATTTTAAATTTTAATGTCTGCACGTTTTCCGAAGTGTTACCGATATCCCACGTAATCGTTCCGTTCTCATAGTTCGCACCTTCATGTGAACCCTCAAATCCTACCCATTCAAACTCTTCCAAATTGACTTTATCCGTCATTACGGTGTTTCTGCCGGCAGGTGTTTTTTCAATTGCTCCTGCAATGGTATCTAAAACGTTTCCTAAATCCTTTTCCATGGAGTTTACATTTACGTTTTGATATAATTTCTCGCCATCTTTATTCGAAGAAAGTGCCTTTAATGCAGATGCATCGCCAGATAGACCAATTCCGATTGTATAAATAGTAGCACTATAATCTTCCTTCAAAGATTTTGCTTGATTTATACCATTCCAATTTAAATCATCTGCACTTTCTCCATACTTACCAGGAGCGCCATCAGACATCATAACCACATATAATGGTCTAGCTTTATTTCTTCCATTCAGAAATCCAATCGCAGTATTTAATGCTGAAGTATAATTTGTGCCACCACCAGCACTAAACTGATCAATGACACCATTAACAGTTTCTAAACTACTTGTAAATCCTTGTGAATGATTATTGCCCGAAGAGGAAGAGAAGCCAATTATCGCTAATCGATTATCTCCGCCAAGAACATTCGCAGCAAATTCCTTAGATGCAGCCTTTGCAAGCGTCATTCTGTCAGTATTATGAACCGTATTACACTGCCAATCCGCATCCGGCTTTGTATAGCCCAAATCTTCTCCACATTCAGCACAAGTATATTTTTCACTAGAGCACTTCCAGCCAGAAGGCGGCTCTTCTGCTCCTAATTCTGCGCCACACTTTGAACAAGTGTGTGATACAATGTTAGGGCATCCCCAAACAATAGCATCTACATACTCATCCCAATCAGTTGTTTCATAGCCACATTTATCACAAGTATAAGTGTCTATTCGATTTTCGCATTGCCAATTATCATCTGGCTCATTTTTCCCCAGTTTGCAATCGCAATCACTGCAAAAATATCGAATCTTTGTTGTGAAAAAACCTATGTCTTTTTTATAGTAAGTTTTACTTCCACACACCTTTTTATCTTTAGTAAAATCATCACATCCGCATTCATGTTCCTCATACTCTGTAGATTCGCATACTGCGGTATTATATTCTTTACTTTTACAAGTGTAATTTATTTTACCAAGCTTACCGCCCATACCGCCTGATTCATCTACAATGAGAATGATATCTGCACCATAATGAGTTTCCTTATCCTCGCCAGTAACAGTAAGCGTTACGGTTGCTTCTCCTGTCTCCGGATCAAACTCAGCACTTTTAGTTGCAACGACATCACCCTCAGACAAACTATCAGCAAATACATTTGCCGGAACTAACGTAAAAATCATCATTAACGTCAAAAGCCATGATAAGATTCTTTTATTTTTCATATCTCCCCTCCATTCTCTTGACTAGACTTAAAACTCATACGTATAGTTCAATTCAACCGTCACCTCAGATTTATCTAAAGTAATCTCCTTAATATCACCTTGATAAACAATACAATCTCTTGTTATCATTTTTTCGATGTATTCATTGAGATCCACTGTTTCACCAATCGAATATCCTACAACTTTTTCTTCAATCGTCTCCGATATATCTTCATATTGTCCATGATATATAATCGTCAACGTTGCAGCTACAGGCAGTTCTTCAACGACTGGAAGTTCTTCAATAACTTCTTCTACAATTGGCTCTTCTACTATAGGTTCCTCAACAACCGGCGTTTCCACTGCAGGCTCTTCCACTACCGGTTCCTCAACAACCGGCGTTTCTACTGCAGGTTCTTCCACTACCGGTTCCTCAACAACCGGCGTTTCCACTGCAGGCTCTTCCACTACTGGCTCCTCAACAACCGGCGTTTCTACTGCAGGTTCTTCCACTACTGGTTCCTCAACAACCGGCGTTTCTACTGCAGGTTCTTCCACTACTGGTTCCTCAACAACCGGTGTTTCCACTACAGGCTCTTCCACTACCGGTTCCTCTGCAATCGGCGTCACTACTGCAGGTTCCTGCAATACACCTTCTTCTGTTGCTTCTCCCCCTGCTTGGTCAGCATTTTCCGTTGTCTCACTTTGTGTTACATCCGCTGCATCTCCATTATGCATTTCAACCGCTTCTTCGCTCTGCAAATTCATTACAGAAGACTCAGCTGTAGGCACAATAAATTCTGCTAAAGCATCTTCCTGGTTTATTTCAGTTGCAAATGCAGCACTTGATGCACTTGCTGCGACAAGAAGGGAGACGAACACTGCGCTCAATTTTTTTCTCATCATATTTTCACATCCCTCTTAATAATTTTGATACTCTATCTATATTAATCTTATTATTCCATGTGATAGTCACAGTACAGTCACATATACGAAATATTTTCCATATTTTTATTATTTTTATTCAATAAATTAACTATGTTTTTAAAAAAAATTTTATACCAATGTAGAATTCTCTCTTTTATAGATTTTCATCCTATGTGATCAATGAAAGAATTTCTTGCATAAAAAAAAAGCAGAGGCATACTTCTGCTTTTTTACTTACATAAATGCTTATTATAAAAAGTATATTTCCCGCTACCATGTTTGCAATTGCTTGGTTTCACTTTCTCCATGAATCGCTTCCATCATTAGCTTTATCATCTCAAGCTCACTTCTAAATTTTTGTGTCTTTTGACCTTCCATCCATGAAATTGTTCCCTGCCATGTTGCATTACAAGTAAATTGCACTTGTATTGTAAACGTCGCTTTTCCATCATTTATATGCGCAACATCCACCATTTTTTACAGTCTCCTCTTTAATAACTCCTCACTACATAATCAGATATGCTTTTACATTAAACAATTTCTATTATAACAGCTTG
The DNA here is from genome assembly GCF_017168145.1 of Anaerovorax sp. IOR16. Taxonomy (GTDB): domain Bacteria; phylum Bacillota; class Clostridia; order Peptostreptococcales; family Anaerovoracaceae; genus IOR16. The sequence continues at coordinate 48,399 of NZ_JADQTL010000001.1, forward strand.
AGTCACAACTAGGTCACAATTCACAATGCATTGCATTAAGTATCAGTTCTAGCAATTCTAATTCACTTCGAAACCTTTTTGTTTTTCTCGTTGAAATCCATTGTAATGTTCCCTGCCATGTTGCATTCTGACGGAATTGTACATGTAAAAGAAAATCTGGTTTTTGATTTTTAAACATTTCTAACGTTGCAGGATACAACTCTTTTGGCAAAGTATGATTTTTCTTTTCCTTTTTTTGAAATGTTCGTTCTTCATGAGTTGCCATAGGAAAATTTACATAATTAAACAAACCCTCTAATACTTCCATCATATTTCGAAAGCTATTAAAATCAATAGCAAAATTATAACTTTCATTTAGTATGGTACCAAAAAAATCACCGTTATCTATATTTACATCATTTTTTATATATACATAAAAAATAGAAATATTACTCGTTATTATTTTATTCTCTAAATCAATCATTTCTTGTAATCTCCCAATTCAAGCGGATCGATAGATTCCATCTGACCATATATTTCTACCTTATTACCAATCTCACTTTTATTAATTCGATTTACTAAACGATTTAAAACCTTTACAGTATTTTCATATGTAATATTTGATAGCATCAATAAAAACTGCGTTCTCCCGTAACGAGTTACAACATCATCTTTTCTTAGAAAAGAACAAAGTGTATGTATTAAATTATCCAGAGTTTCTTCTAGTTGATTGGAAGGAATCTTACTACCATTTTTTGAAGTTACTGTCAACAATGCAATAAAGATAGATTTACCATTACGCAATGCCGCTCTTGCCTGTAAACGATAAATGATCTTAAACATTTCATAATTACACTGTAAAGTTCCTGTAACATCGTTCGTTTCTGCCAAATCCCCCTTTATTACTGCAATATCCTTTTCAAAATCCAAATTTTTATTGATAATGTCTTTGTACAGCTTTGTAATTGCTTCAGAAGGCTGTACTCCAAGTTCATCATAAAACATATTGCTTACTTCGTTATAATGAGCAACTGCTTTTTTTTGATTATTGGTTGCAATTAAAGCTTTAATTAAATTGACATGATTTATTTCTACAAAAGGGTCTACTGTAATCGCTCTTCTACAAACCTCTTCAATTATATCATAGCTTTCCTGCTCCATTAAGAGTTCGCATAATTTTTCACAAACCTTCATGTACATACGTTGGTAATATACAGCAATAGGACGTACCCATTCTTTATATTCAGACTGTGGTAAAAAATTGCCTTTATAGATTTGAAAAGCTTTATAATAATAATCACAAGCCAAAGATTTTTCAATGCTTGGCTTTTCTGCTTCCTTTATGTAGTCTTCAAATAAATCCACATCAAATACACAAGGAACTTCCGTGTTCCATGCATAAGAACCATACTTATATACTATGCAATTATTCGAATCCAACTTTAGATTTTTCTTAATTGTATTTCTTAAACGATAAGCTAAATTTTTCAAAGCATTTGCCGGATCTTCAACTTCTTTTTCATTCCACAAGATTTCAATTAATGTATCCAAAGAGGTCTCTTTCTTTCTATTTACAATTAGATATTCTAATAAGTTCCAAACCTGTTTAGCATGTACTTTCTCGCCTGATAAGGTATTTTGATTATACTCAATAAGAAAATCCCCTAATAGCTGAATATAAAGTACCCCTTCTTTATTTCCCTGTGTTTTAAAATCGGTATTTAATAGCATAATCATCAATCTCCTATCAAATAAAAAAGCTAGTGTCTCTCATTATAACTTTTATTCAAACAACTGTCACGAAATATATTGTATATATAAGGTTATATTATATTAATAATTAAATCAATTTTTTCCAAACAACTTGCAGCGATTCTCTCTTTTCCATTATAATCAAATTAATCCGTATATTACTTAACGTAAACTCAATTAAAAACTATGACGATTTTATATACATGGAGGAAATGAGATGAATCTAGAGGAATTTTTTAAAGAATGCATTCAAGCAAACGCAAGTGACATTTTTATTATCGCGGGAAAATCACTTTCCTACTCATGTGGCGGCCGTATTATATCAGTCGGTGATAAATTAATGCCACCTGATACAGAAGCATTGGTATTAAAAATTTATAATATGGCACTGCGCGATCATTCATCATTTATAAAAAAACATGATGATGATTTTTCTTTTTCCATACCAAATTTAGCAAGATTTCGAGTCAATACTTTTATGCAAAGAGGTTCTATGGCAGCAGTGCTACGTATCGTAGCATTTCATCTACCAGATTCTGAAGAGCTAAAAATTCCTAAAATAGTCACTGATATCCATAAATTTTCGAAAGGGCTGGTCTTAGTAACCGGTACTACTGGCAGCGGAAAATCAACAACGCTAGCTTGCTTAATTGATAAAATTAATAAAACAAGAGAAAATCACATAATAACATTAGAAGATCCAGTTGAATACTTACATCGACATGATAAGAGCATTGTTACGCAAAGAGAAATTTTTATGGATACCGAAAGTTATACAAAAGGTCTTCGTGCAGCACTCCGCCAAGCACCTGATGTTATTCTACTGGGAGAAATGCGAGATTTAGAAACAATTTCCATAGCTATGTCTGCTGCTGAAACAGGGCAGTTGGTGTTTTCGACCTTACATACACTGGGTGCTGCAAATACCATAGATCGAATTATTGATGTATTTCCTCCGAATCAACAGCAACAAATACGTGTTCAACTTTCCATGGTCTTAAAAGCGGTCGTTTGCCAACAATTAATACCAACATTAGACGGAAAGCTTGTTCCAGCCTTTGAATTAATGTTTTGCAACCATGCGATACGAAATTTAATTCGAGAATCCAAATCACATCAAATTGATTTCACCATTCAATCTTCTTCGGATCAGGGGATGATTACAATGGATGATAGCATTCTTCAATTATATAAGCAAGGATATATCTCTGCAGACAATGCTTTATTACATAGTATGAATCAAGACACAATGAGAAAAAAACTAAATCTAACTCTTTGAATTTAACTTTAAGAAAAATAAATATAACTCAGCAATAAATAGTAACGTAAGAGCTGCGACAGTAGTAATAATAATGGCTGGATATTCGCCATGAAACCCATTAGGTGACAACTGCTTAATCAAAATTCCAATAAAACCCCATAGGACTGCAAATCCATAAGCCATGTCTTTATAAAGCAGCATTGTTGTGATACCAATGATAGTACCTAATGTAATAGCAATAACCGTCCATACTACTTCGGAAATGCCGAATCCATCCCAATCAAAATAAACAAGGAGTGTCGTCATATTCGCAATGGTCGCTATTGTAATCCAGCCAAAATAAATACTAAAAGGTAATCGAATAAAGAACCATTCTTTAAGTGTTAACTGACATTTTACTGTATTTGAAACTATTATTATTAAACATATGAGAATAATAATCATACATAACATTGACAACGGAATTTTATAATAATGCCAGCAAAGAATCCAAGTAGCATTCGCAAGTGATGAAATGGAAAAATAAAGCCCGATTTTATTCAATAGGGCTACTTTTTTCCCATCACTAAAACGGAATAATTGATAAATCGTATAACCTGCAAGCAATAAATAAATCAATCCCCAAATAGAAAACGTTATTGCTGCAGGCGAAAAAAGATTTGCATAATAATCCGATACTTCTCCAGTCGTCACTCCATTAATAGGTATTATATTTGCAATTGCATTTATTACTATCATTAATAAAAAAGTAAGCACAACAAAGAATCGAATCCCAAAATTAACACGTGTATTCATCTCATCAGCCCCTAATTCTTTTTAAAGTAATTAATACAATATATTTTTCTTATATCGCTTTAATTCCTTCCCAATACGCACTCCATGTTTTTTTTACGTATTCATTGACATCAAGTGGTTGGTTTTCATAAAGGAGCATTAAATCCATCATGCCTTGCATCATGGTAAAATATAAATAAACCGCTCCTTCACCAACAGACTCTTTGATTTGTCCTTCTGCAATTCCCTTTTCCACACATTGTTTTAATTTATTAAGATAATAATCTTCCTTGTCTTTGATTATTTTATGAAACTCATTTTTAAGTTTAGTGTTTTGTATCAGTGATATGTTTTTCCAAAATCCCAATCTCTTATTTTGATTAAAATAATGAAAGATTGCAAAAAGAACGCCTTCAAATTTATCTTTACATTTTTTACCTTCCATTTCATTAATGGTAATTTGAAGATAGCTAAAACAGTTTTCAATTTCCTGTTTTACAATACATTCAATAATTTCTTCTTTACTCCTAAAATGACTATATATAGATGGAGTTTTTATTTTTACAGCATTAGATAGCTCGGACATTGATAAGTTATATCCTTTTTCTGAAAAAAGCATATGTGCAACATTTAATATCTCTTCCTTTTTCCCCATTATACCCTCCGTTAAGTACGATTCACTTAATTGTATCAGTTTTACAATACTATAACCCAAGTTAAAGTGTCAATATAAAGTACTATCGAATCTCCATTTCTTCTGACTTTTTATATTAACCTGATTTTTTACAATTTTAAAAGTCTTGTCAATTTTTTTAATATGGATTGACGAATAAAATTTACCATGATAAACTTTTAAAAACTAACGTTCGTTAGTGCCTTCTAACATTTATTAGAAGGATTTATAATTCATAAGGGAAAATGTGAATAGAGAATGACATATCACTTGTAGCATACTTAGGAGGTTCTGTCACATGAAATCATTAAAAATCAGACTAGTCGTCATCTTTACAGTTATAATACTTATTCTAACTTCATTCTTAGGATTGTTGTCTATACGTACAGTAAGTAAGAACATAATTGCTGATACAAATGATGATTTAAAGGAAATCGCAAAGCAACAAGCAAGCTATATTCAAGCAAAAAGGGATGCTGAACTTAAATATGTGGATGCTCTCGCACAAAATTCTATACTTACAGACCCATCTATTTCAGTCGAACAAAAAATATCTTTTTTTGAAGCAGAATCAAAAAGAACAGGATATTTAGCCTTTGCTTATGCGGATAAAACTGGAAATAGTACCGTATTTAACACAAAAATGGAAACAACCAATGTTGCAAATCGAGACTATTTTCAATCGGCTATCAATGGACAATCCGCTGCTTCTGACATAATTATTAGCAGCGCAACTGGAAAATTAGTAATTATATTTGCAGCTCCTGTATATAGAAACGGAGAAACCATTGGTATTTTATATGGAAGAAAAGATGGTACATTCTTAAACAATATCGCAAGTGAAGCTACCTATAAAGAAACGGGCTATTGCTATATGATTAATGACAACGGTGTTACCATTGCAGAAAAAGATATTAATCTTGTTTTAAGACAAGAAAATGTAATAGAGGATGCAAAAAACAACAGCTCACTCCAAGCATTGGCTGATCTTACTCAAAATTATATGTTAAAAAGAGAAATTGGTAGTGGAAGCTACACATATGATGGAGAAAATTTAGTATCAGGTTTTGCACCGGTTGATGGTAGTCCTTGGATAGTCGTAATGGAAATTGAAAAGCAAGAGGTATTAAAAGAAGTAAATGCTCTTAGAAACTTACTTCTAATCCTATGCTTAACAGCAATTATTACAGGAGCAATTATCACCTATTTTGTAAGTGATAAAATTTCAAAACCCATTAAAAAGGTTACGGGGGTTGCACAAGAAATTGCAAATGGGAACTTTAATGTTGAGCTCTCCATTAATACAAAAGATGAGGTAGGGCAACTTGCAAATGCTTTTAATCTTACCATTCAGCAACTAGTAAATTATCAAGGCTATATTGATGAAATTTCCGAGGCACTCAGCAAGATATCGCAAGGAGACCTCATGATTGAATTACAAAGGGATTATGTAGGGCAGTTCATTAAATTAAAAGAGAATATGCAATCTTTACTTTTGAATTTAAATGCCACCTTCTTGCAAATGAATCAGTCGGCAGATCAAGTTGCAAGTGGTTCCGAACAAGTCTCCAATGGTGCACAGGCACTTTCACAAGGTGCCACAGAACAGGCAAGTTCTATCGAGGAATTATCGGCATCCATTGCTGAAATAACGTCAGAAATCCAACAAAATGCGGACAATGCAAAAACGGCCAGCGGTATGGCAGCGCTTGCCGGTAAGGAATTAAATAAGAGCAATGATGATATGAATCTTATGCTTGAAGCAATGAATGAAATCACTTTAAAATCCAATGAAATTTCTAAAATCATTAAAGTAATTGATGATATTGCATTTCAAACAAACATTCTTGCATTGAATGCTGCAGTCGAAGCAGCACGTGCAGGAGCTGCGGGAAAAGGCTTTGCTGTCGTTGCAGACGAAGTAAGAAATCTAGCAGGAAAATCAGCAGAAGCTGCAAAAAGCACCACAACACTTATTGAAGAAACCATTCTTGCCGTTGAAAATGGTTCTTCCATTGCAGAAAGAACGGCGCACTCTCTTGAATCAAGTGAACAGGTTGCAAAAGAGGCTGTTGGAATTATTGATACGATCGCACAAGCCTCCAATCAACAAGCGTCATCCATCGCCCAAGTAAATCTGGGGGTTGAACAAATATCTGCCGTTGTGCAAACAAATGCTGCAACTGCAGAAGAAAGTGCTGCTGCAAGTGAGGAATTATCAAGTCAGTCGAATCTTCTAAAAGGGTTAATTTCAAAGTTTAAGCTAAAATACTAATACATATCTGAGGAATGATTCTATGAATGAGTCATTCCTTTTTCTTATCAGTTCATATCTATTAATAATCTATCAAGAAGAATAATAAAAACGTACATTGCTAGAAACAAAAAACATTTATAATTCTTTTCTTATTTTATTTAACTTAATTGACGAACCGCATTTCACGTGATAAACTTACACAAACTAACTCGTATTAGTTTGTTAATATATAAAATCATTTTCGTTTTAAACAATACAAATGGGGTAGAAAGTGTTTATAGAGATTGGCAAGAATTTAATAACATACTTAGGAGGTTCTGTAACATGAAATCATTAAAAATCAGGCTATTAATTATCTTTACAACAGTCATACTTATTCTAACGTCATTTTTAGGATTTTTATCTATTTACACTACCAGTAATAATTTAATTAAAGGTACTCATAGTGATTTAGAAGAAATCGCAAAACAAGAAGCCAACTACATTCAAGCAAGAAGAGATAGTGATCTTAATTATGTAGATGCATTGGCGCAAAATCAATTGCTCATTGATCCTAATACAACAATAGAACAAAAAATAGCATTTTTTGAAGCAGAAGCAGCAAGAACAGGCTACTTGGCCTTTGCTTTTGCAGATACATCCGGAAATAGCACTGTATTTAACACAAAAAGAGAAACAACAAATATTGCTAACAGAGAATATTTTCAATCCGCTATGAATGGTCAAATGGCCGCTTCCGACGTAATTATCAGCAATGCAACCGGTGAATTGGTAATTATCTATGCAGCTCCGGTTTATAAAAACGGACAAACAATCGGTGTATTTTACGGAAGAAAAGATGGACAAACTTTATCTGATATCGTTAGCCAAGTTAGTTATCGCGAAACTGGATATGCATATATGGTTAATGACCAAGGTACTACCATCGGACACAAAAACAAAGATTTGGTTTTAAGTCAGGATAATGACATTGAAAATGCTAAGACAGATCAATCTCTTAAAGCATTAGGGGAACTTACAGAATCAATGATAAAACGTGAATCTGGAAGTGGGGAATATACATATAATGGTATCAATAAAATAGTAGGTTTTGCTCCAATTGAAGGTAGCCCTTGGATTGTCGCAGTTGGCGTTGAAACAAGCGAAATCCTAAAAGAAATCAATGCAATTAAATTCCTTTTGATTATCTTCTCTTTCATCGCAATAATTGTTGGTGCAGTCATTACCTATTTTGTAAGTGATAAAATTACAAAACCGATTAAAAAGGTTACAGTTGTTGCACAAGAAATTGCAAATGGTAACTTTGATGTTGAGCTCTCTATTAACTCAAAAGATGAAGTCGGTCAGCTTGCAAATGCATTTAACCTTACCATTCAACAGCTAGTGAATTATCAAGGTTATATTGATGAAATTGCTGACGCCCTCAGTAAAATATCACAAGGTGATTTAATGATTGAATTACATAAGGATTATGTAGGGCAATTTATAAAACTAAAAGAAAATATGCAATCACTGCTTTTGAATCTAAATGCAACCTTCTTGCAAATGAATCAATCAGCAGATCAAGTTGCAAGTGGTTCTGAACAAGTTTCTAATGGTGCGCAGGCTCTATCTCAAGGTGCAACCGAACAGGCAAGTTCCATCGAAGAATTATCTGCATCCATTTCAGAAATCACCACAGAAATCCAGCAAAATGCGGACAATGCAAAAAAAGCCAGTGGTATGGCAGAACTTGCCGGAAAAGAATTACATAAGAGCAATGATGAAATGAGTAATATGCTTGGAGCAATGAATGAAATTACTTTAAAATCCAATGAAATTTCAAAAATCATTAAAGTAATCGATGACATTGCATTCCAAACAAACATTCTTGCATTGAATGCTGCAGTCGAGGCCGCGCGTGCCGGAGCAGCAGGAAAAGGCTTTGCTGTTGTTGCAGATGAAGTAAGAAATCTAGCAGGAAAATCAGCGGAAGCTGCAAAAAATACAACTGCACTTATTGAAGAAACCATTTATGCGGTTGAAAACGGTTCTTCCATTGCGGACAGAACAGCTCACTCTCTTGAATCAAGTGCTCAGATTGCTATGGAGGCGGTTGGTATCATTGATAAAATTGCACAAGCATCTGATCATCAAGCAGTATCCATTTCTCAAGTTAACTTAGGAGTGGAACAAATATCTGCTGTTGTACAAACAAATGCTGCAACTGCCGAAGAAAGTGCTGCTGCAAGTGAAGAACTTTCAAGCCAATCCAGCCTATTAAAAGGATTAATTGCAAAGTTTAAACTTAATAATCACGATAATAGCTATAACGACTATAACAACCAAACTGACTACAATAGCCAAGTTGACTATAGCAGCTATGACAATTATGTGAACCCAACTACACAGTATGATGACACCTATGCTTCATCAAAACAATATAATTATGAGGACAGCAACAATAATAAATATTAATAATAATTAGACCTTAAAACGGAATACCTTTTTATAAAAAACAATGGGTTGGTAATTTGAATTACCAACCCATTTAAATATGATTATGTATACGTAATGATCCTAATCAATACATCTGACACAATTTCTCCCATCATTTTTAGCTTGATACATCATCAAATCAGCTCTCTTTACCAAACTATCAATCGAATCATCGGGATAAAATCGTGTAACACCAAAACTCGCAGTCATAGAACCAATCCAAGGCATACGAAGCGAACTTAACTTATTTCGTAACTCTTCTGCAATTTGTATTGCTGTTTCAACAGTCGTGTCCGGGTATAATATAATAAATTCTTCTCCACCCCATCGAGCAAACACATCCTGTTCATTTAAAGTATCTTTTATCTCTTTTACAATTGCTCCTAAAATAAGATCACCTACATTATGTCCGAATGAATCATTGATTTTTTTAAAATGATCAATATCAAACATTACAATAGAAAAAACATCACCACTCCTTAAACTTCTGTGAATTTCAACTTCTATTTTTTCTTTCATATATCTGCGGTTATATGCTCCCGTAAGCTCATCGGTAACAGATAAATGATGCAGCTTCTCTTCTAATTGTTTCTGTTTCGTAATTTCATCAATAATTATCTGTATTCCAGTTAAGCAATCCTCATCTCCCAATATTTTGATATGGGCTCTTAGCCATACCTGCTTCCCCCATTTCGTTTTATAAGAAACTTCTTGTACCGCCGATTGATTTTTTTCTATACAATCAAGTAGTATTTGCGACAATCCGGACTCTACCAAAATAGGATCCGTAAATAAATTAATCATACGAGTTGCTAATATATTAGAAGATCCCATGATCTCAAGTACCTTACTATTTAAATAGGTTATATTTCCATGAAGATCACATTTTAAAACGCCAACAGGTGCATTTTCTGCAAGCTCCAAATATTCTCTCCTACTTTTTAACAGTTTTTCCTCTTGTTGCTTACGAGCACTAATATCCCTTAATACTCCAACACCATACCATACATCTTCTAATTTTAAACTAGATAAAGAAACCTCAACGTATATTTTATAGCCATTTTTATGTTGTACAATTAACTCCACATTTTTTCCAAATAAACAACCATTCTCATCCAAATTAAAAAGCTTATAATTATTTTGTGCAATCCATTTATATGATAATAAAAATTTATCTAACTGCTGTCCTAATATTTCATCTCTAGAGTATCCAAAAAAATGCTCATTCGCAAGATTGCAATATGTAATCTTAAGTTTATTATCAAACAGAATAATCGAATCTTCCGTAGCATCCATAATCGCACTCAAAGTTGCTTTTTTTATTTTAACCCGAGAATTCGCATCATAAAGCTTTAATGCCATTTCTATAGTAGATAACATAACAGCTTTTTCTGTACCTTTCAGTACAAATCCATATGCACGAACTTCTTTCATTTTAACGATTACTTCTTTTGAAGTGTTTGCAGTAATAAAAACAATAGGTATATCCTGATACTCTAAAATTTTTCGAGCAGCATCTATACCATCTATTTTCCCTTCTAGTCCAATATCCATCAGTATAAGATCGATTGAAAGCCCATTATATACTTTATATACAGCTTCTTCACCACTTGCAGTAACCTCTATTTCATAACCATTTTCTGAAAGAAAATCCGATATTAATCGAACTGTAAGTTGACTATCCTCAACCAATAATATTTTCTTTCTTTTTTCTTTATTAGTTACCAACAATTATCACCCCAACTTCTATAAGAATAATCGTTATTTATTATAGTTTTTTTCCTTAAACGTCAATAAACACTGAGATAACCCAGTGTTTATTAAATATGGTGCGCGCGGAGGGACTTGAACCCCCACGGTCGCCCGCTAGATCCTAAGTCTAGTGCGTCTGCCAATTCCGCCACACGCGCATACCATTTAATATTAGCGAAGTCGCGCAATTGCGCGACCTCACATTTATTGGTGACTCCACCGGGAATCGAACCCGGGTTACCGCCGTGAAAGGGCGGTGTCTTGACCGCTTGACCATGGAGCCATACAAACTGGCGACGTCCTACTCTCCCAGGCAGCTGCCCGCCAAGTACCATCAGCGCAAAGGAGCTTAACTACTGTGTTCGATATGGGAACAGGTGTGACCTCCTTGCTATAGTCACCAGATTTTTTTGAAGGTTAGTACCCTCAAAACCAAACAATGTAATCTTTTTACTTCTTACTTGAAACCATTGGTCAAGCGTTCGACCTATTAGTATCGGTCAGCTGAATATGTTGCCATACTTACACCTCCGACCTATCAACGTGATAGTCTCTCACGGGTCTTATCAGTAAACTGAAGGAAATCTATTCTTGTGGGGGGCTTCGCACTTAGATGCTTTCAGCGCTTATCCCGTCCATACTTAGCTACCCAGCCGTGCCCTTGGCAGAACAACTGGTACACCAGAGGTATGTCCATCCCGGTCCTCTCGTACTAAGGACAGCTCCACTCAAATTTCCGACGCCCACAGCGGATAGGGACCGAACTGTCTCACGACGTTCTGAACCCAGCTCGCGTACCTCTTTAATGGGCGAACAGCCCAACCCTTGGGACCTACTTCAGCCCCAGGATGAGACGAGCCGACATCGAGGTGCCAAACACCCCCGTCGATGTGGACTCTTGGGGGGTATAAGCCTGTTATCCCCGGGGTAGCTTTTATCCGTTGAGCGATGGCCCTTCCACTCGGAACCACCGGATCACTAAGCCCGACTTTCGTCCCTGCTCGACTTGTAGGTCTCGCAGTCAAGCTCCCTTTTGCCTTTACACTCTTCGCGCGATTTCCGACCGCGCTGAGGGAACCTTTGGGCGCCTCCGTTACTCTTTAGGAGGCGACCGCCCCAGTCAAACTGCCCGCCTGACACTGTCCCAGTACTGGATTACAGCACGTGGTTAGAACTTCAATGTTACAAGAGTGGTATCCCAAAGGCGGCTCCTCTAAAACTGGCGTCCTAGATTCTTAGCCTCCCACCTATTCTGTACATGCAACACCGAAATCCAATATCAAGCTGCAGTAAAGCTCCACGGGGTCTTTCCGTCCTGCTGCGGGTAACCGGCATCTTTACCGGTACTACAATTTCACCGAGTCTATTGTTGAGACAGTGCCCAGATCGTTACGCCTTTCGTGCGGGTCGGAACTTACCCGACAAGGAATTTCGCTACCTTAGGACCGTTATAGTTACGGCCGCCGTTTACTGGGGCTTAAGTTCTGTGCTTCGATTGCTCTGACACTTCCCCTTAACCTTCCAGCACCGGGCAGGCGTCAGCCCCTATACATCAGCTTTCGCTTTAGCAGAGACCTGTGTTTTTGGTAAACAGTCGCCTGGGCCTTTTCACTGCGACCACATTTCTGTGGTTCCCCTTCTCCCGAAGTTACGGGGTTATTTTGCCGAGTTCCTTAACAATAGTTCTCTCGCTCGCCTTAGGATTCTCTCCTCATCTACCTGTGTCGGTTTGCGGTACGGGCACCTACAATCTCGCTAGCGGCTTTTCTTGACAGTGTGAAATCAGTTGCTTCGGTACTTTATTTCCCTCCCCATCACGCCTCAGAATTGTTACGGCGGATTTGCCTACCATAACTCCCTTGACGCTTAGACACGCTCAACCAACGGCGTGCTCAACTTATCCTTCTGTGTCCCCCACTTCGCTCAAACGATTTTCGGTGGTACAGGAATCTCAACCTGTTGTCCATCGCCTACAGCGTTCGCTCTCGGCTTAGGCCCCGACTAACCCTGAGTGGACGAACCTT
>NZ_JADQTL010000002.1 GCF_017168145.1 Anaerovorax sp. IOR16
ATTCACCATGGTCTAAAATAGGTTCAGAGACGTGGATGCCCTCTGGGGAATTAGTTATAGTAATCGATATAGATTTTTCATTTCCCAGTATTTCATATGCTTGACTTTTTCCTGTAACTGAATGTTTTGATATGTTTTTATAAGTTACTTGTTGATTATTAAAAATATTTTGATAAAGCTTCATTGCAATTGGTGATATTTCATTCGTTATTTCTTTGCTGGTGAACGATTCCTCCGTTTTTATATCAGAATCATTTAAAACAGCAAAAGAGTTTTGTTGATTGATCATTTCTACAATTTCAAGTATTTTTTCTTCACTGCAGCGGTTGAATTCTTCAGCCGTACCCGAATATGCAATACTTCTTGATGGTTGCGCAGAAAGCGTTTGCAGCGAACGATCAGACGAAAGAGTTCCCTCTTGTACTATGCTTTTTTTAGGCATTTCACTCATATCATTTCTGTCTTTCTGAGTAATTGGTGTTTGATCATTTTCTGCAATCTTTTCATTTGTAATCGCTCCCAATGCCATTTCTTGCTTTATTTCATCTTCTTCTAATTCTTCTAAATTCTCTTCTTGAATAGTACCATATTTTTCATCAGCTTCTTCAAGTACTTGATCTGTTTCTTTATTATTATAATCCTTTAATGATAGATTTGCAGGCATAGCTAAGTTTCCGTCCTTTAAGAAGAGGACAGAAATGAACCCTACAAAGAATACTGCAGCAACTGCACTCCAGCGTTTCAAAACTGTAATCTTTTTTCTCTTTTTCTCAATTTGAAGCGCATGTTTCAATCTCGAATTAAATTCATCCGGTACAGGAATCGGAGGAAGATCATGAAGTAAGTCTATGATTTCATTTAACTGTTCATCCTGATTTTTTGAAAGAATTGATTCATCAAAATCATTTTTAATTGTCATTTTTATTCCTCCTTCCTTTTTCTTTTTATATGTATATTTAGACGAAATTTTTTTCATTATGTTCCATAATAACTTGTTTTAATCGTTTCCTTGCACGATTGATTCTTGATTTAACCGTTCCTATCGAGCAATCTAATATTTCCGTTAATTCCTGATACGAGAATCCTTGAATATCACGTAAGACAATAATTTCTTTTTGATCCGGATGTAACGTTTCGATACAATCGAGCAAAAACTGAGATTTTTCTTTACGCTCCAAAGCTTCCCATGGAGTCGGCCCGGGATCCGGTACCTTAACAATAGGTTCTTCTTCCTCTTTCTCATAGATTGTGGTCACAATTTTAAGATTGCTGTTTTTTCTTAACATATCATTGCATGTATTGACTACAATACGATAGACCCACGTATCAAAGCTACTTTCACCTTTAAATTTCCCTAAATGGCGAAAAACCTTAATAAAACTTTCCTGCAAGGCATCCAAAGCATCCTGCTCATTACGCATATATCGCCATGCAATATTATAAGCCTTTGTTTTGCAGCCCTCTATGAGCAATTCAAAACTCGTCTCATCGCCGGTCTTTGCCCGCGTAATTAGCTCCTTCTCCCTTTTGTCCACCTTTAAACTTCTCCATTTTCCCAATCAATTATTTAATAAAATCACAAGCTGCGTTTAATCCATATGCGGACTTTGCCGTTAAAACAGCTCGATTAATTGCTTTCGCCATAACCTCCGTTGCCAATGCCCCAACTGCATCCGGAAGTACTTCCACTTCACCCGTTGCCAATGCAAAGACGGTATCTCCATCGGCCATAGTATGAACTGGACGGATGGATCTTGCTAATCCATTTTGTGCAATTGAAGCCAGTTTATTTGTCTGTGACTTTGTTAATCTTGCATTTGTTACAATACATCCGATTGTTGTATTTCCGTTAAATATATTCCGGTTTTCTTCATATTGCGCATACATAATTTCTTCAGTATTTCCAATTGTCTTATGATCTTCACTTAAAATACCGGCCAATCGTTTGCCAGTATTCAAATCAATTATATCACCCAAAGCATTGACAGCTACAATAGCAGCAACCTGCAATCTTCCAATTTGAACAGCATAGGTACCGAGTCCGCTTTTCATCATATTCGCCGGTCCAAGGAATTTACCGACTGTAGCGCCAGTTCCTGCACCTACATTGCCTTCTTTCGGAGTATCTTTTGATGCATTTTTACATGCTTCATAGCCCATTGCCTTATCCGGTCTGCACTTTGGATCGCCAACGACTAAATCAAACAAGGAAGCACCACAAACAATCGGGACATACCCAACTTGTACATCAAAGCCCTTGCCCTGTTCTTCTAAATACTGCATCGCACCTCCTGCAGCATCCAGTCCATAAGCACTGCCCCCGCTCAACATGACTCCATGAATCTGTTCAATCATATTAATCGGTTTTAAGAGCTCCGTTTCTCTGGATGCCGGGCCTCCGCCTCTTACATCCACTCCGGCGTAAGCACCATCTTCACATAGAATAACAGTACATCCTGTCCCACCAGCTTCATTTTGCGCATGCCCTACTTTAATCCCTTTAATACTCGTTATGCTAATCTCATTCATTATTCCTTCCCTCGCAATGCATGTTTCAGTAAAACCATCGAAGTTACTGTGCCAACACCACCGGGAACCGGAGTAATCGCAGAAACGTACTCGTTTACTGATTCAAAATCCACATCACCACACATACCTTCTTGGGTAAAATTAATTCCAACATCAATGACCGTTGAATCACTCTTAAAATACTCTTTACCAAAAAATTTTGGTTTTCCAATACCTGTAATTACAATATCCGCTTGAGAAGTCATGCGAATCAAATCTTCTGTTTTTGAATGACAAATCGTAACGGTTGCATCTTCTTCTAAAAGCAGCAATGCTAATGGTTTACCAAGAACCATACTTCGATTTACAATCACAACATGTTTACTTTTTAGAGGAATGTCATAAAATTTTAAAAGTTCCATAACAGCTTCCGGTGTACAAGGAGCAATGCGTGTAAGATCACCCAAAAGTAGTTTTTTCAAATTTAAGGGATTCATACAGTCAATGTCTCTTTCCGCAGAAATCGCTTCACCTATAATACGTTCATCCAAGTGTTTTGGAAGAGGTCGAAAAATTAAGATTCCTAGAACGCTGTCCTGTTTATCGTAATGTGTGATTTCTTTTATAAAATCATCCTGCGTAATACTTTCCGCTAAAGAAACTACTTTCGTACCCAGCCCGATTTCCCTGCAATTTTTAAGAATCCTTTGTTCATAAGAAATATCATCCGGATTATTTCCAAGTCGAAATATAACAATTTTCGAATCTGAATTTTTTTGATTTAATTTTTTACATTGCTCACTTAAATCATTTTTAATTTGTGCTGCAGCTTTTGCTCCTTCTAATTTCATAGTCCCTCCTGCAATCGATTTTCTACATACATATAAATTTCATCTGCCAAAGAGGTCCCTTCTTCCACCAGATGGTTCATTTTATTTTTATATACTGCTTTTTTTTCTATATCATTAAGTAGGTTTAAATTAATTTGTACATTTAGCTTTGCACCTAAAATTGCTGCTCTCAAACAGGCAGCACCTACGCCGGCATCACTTAAAACCAATGCACTGCCTTTTAGTGCATATTCTTTCATTAGAACAAGTGCTTTATTTGCCTCTTCTAAAAGTTCCATTGGTGCTTCAATAGCAAAAATCAATGCCTCTTGAAGTTTCTTATTTTTAATTTCTTTTTCTACTTGTGTTCCAGCTGGCAAACCATATGCGTCAGCCAAAGGTGCAAATGCAGATGCATCTTTTTGTACTAAAAGTTCCAAGTGCTCTAACAATTCTTTGGAGGCGTTCAGCAATGACTTCATTTCTTCTTCTACCGCAGCATACTTTTGTTTTCCTACGGTAAGGTTACCAACCATCATTCCCAATGCCATACCAATGGATCCAACCAATGCGGAAGCGCCACCACCACCTGGCACTGGTTTTTTGGATGATAAATTTTCTATAAATTCTATACAACTGCTGTCTAACATGATGCCTCCTTATATTTAAAACAATCCGGTAATGGTTCCATCTGCACTGATATCAATACGTTCCGCTGCCGGACGTTTCGGAAGTCCAGGCATAGTCATAATATTTCCTGTTAAAACAACTAAAAAGCCAGCTCCAGCTGAAACTCGGACTTCTCTCACTGTAATATCAAAATCTTCTGGTCTGCCTAATTTTTTCGGATCATCCGATAATGAATATTGTGTCTTTGCAATACAAACAGGAAGTTTATCAAAACCAAATTTCTCAAGCTGCTCAATATTTTTTTGTGCATCTTCTGTAATGCAAATTCCTTTTGCTCCATAAACTTTTTTTGCAATCGCCTCAATCTTTTCTGATATAGAAGCATTTGCATCGTAAGCAAATTGAAAGTGATTTTCTTCCGTTTCCATCATAGAAAGAACTTCCTCTGCTAATGCAAGACCACCTTCTCCGCCTTTTGCCCATACCTCAGACAATACTGCTTTTACTCCAATTTTTTTACAATCTTCTTCTATACAAATCAATTCTTTCTCCGTATCGGTTGGGAAACGATTGATTGCAACTACCGCAGGTAAACCATAAACTTGCTTCATATTTTCTACGTGTTTTAAAAGGTTTTTAATTCCTGCTTTGAGTGCTGAAATATCTTCTTCATTTATATTTTCCTTAGGGCATCCGCCATGAAGCTTTAAAGCACGTGCCGTAGCAACAACAACAATTGCATCCGGATGAATTCCGCAGCTTCTACACTTGATATCCAAGAATTTTTCTGCTCCAAGGTCCGCACCAAATCCAGCCTCAGTAATTACATAGTCTCCAAGCTTTAAAGCTATTTTTGTTGCAATGACACTATTACATCCATGTGCAATGTTTGCAAACGGACCACCATGAACTAAAGTAGGCGTATGCTCTAGGGTCTGTACTAAATTTGGTAAAATAGCTTCCTTCATTAAAGCTGCAACCGCACCTTGACCATGTATTTGATTTACCGTAATCGGATTCCCGTCCATATCATATGCAACAAGAATTCGACCGACTCTTTCTTTAAAGTCTTCTAAATCTTCTGCTAAACATAAAATTGCCATAATCTCTGACGCGGCTGTAATATCAAAACCATCCGATCTAGGTACCCCATTCGCTTTACCGCCGAGCCCATCTTGTACATAACGAAGCTGACGATCATTCATATCCATGCATCTCTTCCAAACAACTCGATTGGAATCTATATTTAATTCATTTCCTTGATGAATGTGATTGTCTACTAATGCAGCAATTAAATTGTTCGCTGTTGTAACCGCATGAAGATCTCCTGTAAAATGCAAATTCAGCTCTTCCATAGGAACGACTTGCGCATAACCGCCGCCTGCAGCTCCGCCTTTGATTCCAAAAACAGGTCCCAAGGATGGCTCTCTTACTGCAATGACCGTTTTCTTTTCCATTCTTTGCAGCGCATCACCAAGACCCACTGTTGTAGTCGTTTTTCCTTCACCTGCAGAGGTTGGATTGATTGCAGTTACTAAAATCAATTTTCCATTCTGCTTATTCTTCGAAGCATTGATGCGATGGCAATCTAATTTTGCCTTATATTTACCATAACCCAGCAAATCATCTTCTGTAAGCTCTAGCTTTTTCGCAATTTCCGCTACAGGTTTCATTACTGCTTCCTGTGCAATTTCAAGATCACTTTTATAATTCATTTTCCCCTCCCATGCAATAACCATAATACATTTATTTTACAGTTTTTTGTCTTAAAAAGCAAAACAAAAAATAGAAAATCCCGAATGTGTCGTCAGGCCAATAATTCACGCCCTATCTCATGATAGGTGGGTTATCTGTTCCGAACCGCTGCCTTCCACTCAAAGGAGGCTTGACATTAGTATCGAAAACTCGAAGTCCCGTGAACAAATTGTAGGTTAAATTACATAACCTTAACGAACACCTCAGGATCCTACTTTTATTATATTTTATCTAAGAAAAATTATGCAGTTCATCTGAAATCTTTCTTGACTCTAGTATAGCAGATTTTGCGTGAAAATCAACTATTCCTAAAGAATTTAGCTGTCCAATTTCAGGTAAATTGGAAAAAATCACAACTTTCGTTATTTAATAAACTAACGTTATTCATATAAATCAATCGTACAATTTGTATAAACTTTTTGAACGTCATCATTGTCTTCTAATATGTCAATCATTTTTTTCAAATTTTTAATATCATGTTCTTCTGTTGGTGTTGCTTCAATAGATGGCACTAATTCAATATCCGCTTCTACAAATTCATATCCTGCATTTTTTAATGCATCACATACATCATTAAATGCATCGGTTGAAGTTTGAATCTCAAAACTGTCATCATAAGTAGCCATATCATCCATGCCTGCTTCTAATGCAGCTTCCATCAATTCATCTTCGTCAGTGGAGTCTGTTTTTTCAATGGTAATGATTCCTTTTCTGTCAAACATATAAGAAACGCAACCAGGAACACCCAAATTACCGCTGTATTTATCAAATGCGTGCTTAATTGCTGCTGTTGTTCTGTTTTTATTATCTGTCAAAACATCAACGATAACTGCAACACCACCTGCACCATATCCTTCAAAACTTCCGTTTTCATATGACTCTCCAGCCAATTCGCCGGTACCTTTTTTAATCGCTCTATTAATATTATCATTCGGCATATTAATGCTTTTTGCTTTTTCAATGGCATGCTTCAAAGAAACATTGTAATCAGGATCTCCTCCAGCCTTTGCTGCAACGGTAATTGCTCTTGCATATTTTGTAAAGACAGCAGCTCTCTTTGAATCCTGAGCGGCTTTTCTGCCTGCGATTGTTCCATGTCTACCCATGATCTTCCTCCTCTTTGGTTTTTCGCTACAGGACATTATACCACAAGCTTCCGTTAAAAAAAAATCAAAATTTATTTTTTTTAATGTTTTTTCTATCCAATACGTTCAATAGAGTTCTCATCCACCAAATCATCTTCTGTTTTTTCCATATTACGAAAAGCGGTTGCCATCATTAGCTTAATACGGTTCAACTGATTGACATCACTTGCTCCCGGATCATAATCAATTGCCGCTATGTTCGCCATCGGATGATAATTTCTCAATGCTTTCAACATGCCTTTTCCGGTCACATGATTTGGTAGACAAGCAAATGGCTGCAGGCAAACGATATTTTCTACTCCACTGTCGAGCAGTTCTACCATTTCCCCGGTAAGCAGCCAGCCCTCTCCGCATTGATTACCAAGAGATGTAATTTTTTGTGCTTTTTCTGCCATTTCTTTGATATACAATGGGCCATGAAAACGCCTGCTTGCATTTAAAATTTTTCGAGCAGGTGAACGTAACCATTCAATCAATTTAATACCAATCATTCCTAAAAGCATTGATTTATAAGAACCATTCAAGTAATGATAATTAAATTCTTTGCTGTACATACCATACAAGAAGAAATCAATCAAATCCAAAACGACAGCTTCGCCGCCTTCAGACTCAATAATACCTACAATATCATTGTTCGCCGTCGGATGATATTTTACTAAAATTTCTCCTACCACCCCTACCTTCGGTTTTTTCATATTATAAAGCGGAAGATTGTCAAATTCACTTACCATCATACTTAAATTTTTTCTAAACTTTGAAATGCTCCCTTTCACTATGTTTTCTTTCGCAATCTTAGACCATTTCTCATAAAGAGCATTTGCAGATCCTTTCACCTTTTCATAGGGTCTTGTTGCATAAAGAACACGCATCAATACATCTCCATAAACCAAACCCATTCCTGCACGCTTAAGAATGCCTGGAGTAAATTGAAATCCAGGATTTTTTTCCAGTCCGGAAATATTCGCAGATACCACCGGCACTTGTTCCATTTTTAAATCCAGCAATGCCTTTCTTAAAAGAGAGATATAATTGCTTGCACGACATTGCCCGCCAGTTTGGGAAAGAACCACTGCTGTTTTATTCAAATCATATTTTCCTGATTTTAAAGCATTAATAATTTGACCTAAGGTTACAATGGTTGGATAGCACGCATCATTATTTACATATTTTAATCCTTCCTCTACCGCATGCTTATCAACCGATGGAAGTAACTCCACCTTATAGCCACCATACCCCATAGCTTCTTCTAAAAATTGAAAATGAATCGGAGACATTTGAGGAAGTAAAATGGTATAATCTTTTTTCATAGATTTCGTAAATATTTTTCTCTCAAAAGCTTGTTCTTCCATACTATGTCTAATATGATTTTTTGTACGTTCCTCCATCGCTGCTTTCAAAGATCGTATACGTATTTTAGCAGCACCTAAATTTGTACCTTCATCAATTTTTAAAGCCGTATATAACTTATTTTTTATTTTTAAAAGTTCTTCCACTTCATCCGTCGTGACAGCATCCAATCCGCATCCAAAACTTGTAAGCTGAATCAATTCTATGTCATCGTTTCTTCCTGCAACCTCTGCGGCTTTATAAAGTCTCGAATGATACATCCATTGATCCAAAATTCGAATCGGGCGATAAAGGTTTGTAAAATGAGAAACAGAATCCTCTGTTAACACAGCCATACCAAAGGAAGTAATTAATTGATCAATTCCATGATTAATTTCAGGGTCCAAATGATAAGGTCGTCCTGCTAATATGATTGCTTTTTTATTATGAGATTTAATATATTTAATTGCATAGGCACCTTGCCGTTTGATATCATCCTTAAAACGTTTGTCTTCCTTTCTCGCTTCTTTCACTGCTTTTCGAATTTCCTCCATTCCCAAATTCAAATCTCTTAAAATGGTATAGAGTCTTCGAAGCAAACGTTCATCATTATCATACGGTAAAAATGGATGAGAAAAATATACACCTTTTTCTTTGAATATATCATCCATATTGTTTGCAATGACTTCTGGATAGGTTCCTACAATCGGACAATTATAGTGATTTGGCGCCTTTGGATCTTCATTTCGTTCATAATTAATATTCGGATAGAAAATCCATTTTACTCCTTGATTCACTAACCATTTTATATGACCATGAACCATTTTAGCAGGATAGCAAACGGTATCTGAAGAAATCGATTCCATACCCATCTCGTAAAGATGTTTTGAGGATTTTGGTGAAAGTACTACACTAAATCCTAACTGTGTAAAAAAAGTAAACCAAAACGGATAGTTCTCATGCATGTTTAGTACACGTGGAATTCCTACTGTTCCCCTTGGTGCATATTCCTCAGAAAGAGGCGTATATGAAAACAGCCTTTTATACTTATATTCAAAAAGGTTTGGAAGGCTGGAATGCTGCATCTCTTTTCCAGCGCCCTTCTCACAACGATTACCGGTTATGAATTTGGCACCGTCATTGAATTTATTTATGGTTAGCAGACAATTGTTTTCACATCCATTACAACGCGTATGAGTATTTGTTACAGTAAAACAATTCATTTGATCCAAGCCGATAATAGTAGATTCGGTACCTGCAACGTAATTTTCCTTTGCAATTAATGCAGCACCAAATGCTCCCATAAGTCCGGCAATGTCCGGCCGAACAACTTCTTTTCCCATTATCTTTTCAATGCTGCGAAGGACTGCATTGTTTAAGAAAGTACCACCCTGAACAACAATTTTATCGCCAGCTTCTTGTGTATCCCGCAGCTTAATTACTTTATATAATGCGTTCTTAATGACCGAGTACGAAAGTCCAGCTGAAATATCACCAATCGTAGCCCCTTCTTTTTGTGCTTGTTTCACCTTCGAATTCATAAAAACAGTACACCGAGTTCCCAAATCAACTGGTTCTTTTGCAAATAAAGCCTCATTAGCGAAAGATTCGACTTCCATATTTACCGATTTCGAATAAGTTTCAATGAAAGATCCACATCCTGAAGAACAAGCTTCATTTAACATAATATTATAAATGGCATTGTCCTTTATCTTCATGCATTTCATATCTTGGCCACCAATATCCAAGATAAATTCCACACCCGGCAAAAACTCCTGTGCCGCCTTATAATGCGCCATCGTTTCAATTTCGCCCATATCAATGCCAAAAGCAGCTTTTATCAGTCCCTCACCATATCCGGTAACGGTAGAGTTTGCAATGTAAGCACTGTCCGGAAGCTTCTCATAAATTTCACGCAGCAAACGCAACGTTGCTTCGAGAGGCTTTCCTTCATTATTCTTATAAAAAGAATAAAGCAGGTTTTTATCTTCATCAATCAAAGCTGCCTTCGTTGTGGTAGAACCAGCGTCAATTCCCAAATACAATCTTCCTCTTGCTTTTAAAAGATCTCTTCTTTTTATTTTATTTCGATCATGGCGTTCTTTAAACTCTTTAAAATCATTAAAATTCTTAAATAGCGGTGTTAAATGCTTGGTCTCTGACAAGCTATTTTGACCGTTTTTTTCCATTCGATTTAAAATAGCTTTTAAGGAAATCGTTTCATTTTTTGCAGACAAAATTGCAGCACCTATTGCAACATAATATTTTGAATCGTCCGGAAAAATAATATGCTCTTCTTTTAAGTTTAAAGTCTCAATAAAACGTCTTCGAAGCTCAGATAAGAAGGATAGAGGTCCGCCCAAAAAAGCAACGTTACCTTCAATGCTTCTTCCGCAGGCCAACCCGCCAATCGTTTGGTTTACAACGGCCTGGAAAATAGAAGCAGCCAAATCCTCTCGGCTTGCCCCTTCATTAATTAAAGGCTGAATGTCTGTCTTTGCAAAAACACCACAACGAGCTGCAATCGGATAAATCAGTTTATGATTCGTTGCAGCAGTATTTAAGCCTTGTGCATCGGTATTTAATAAAATAGCCATTTGATCTATAAATGCACCTGTCCCACCCGCACAAGTTCCATTCATGCGTTGCTCAGTGGTATTCCCATAAAATGTAATTTTTGCATCCTCACCACCGAGCTCAATTGCAACATCCGTTTCTGGAATAAAAGTTTCGACAGCTTTGCTGCAAGCAATCACCTCTTGCTCAAATGGAATACCAATCACATTTGCAAGTGCGAGACCTCCTGAACCGGTAATGCATACGGTTGGATGAATATCCGGCATTTCCTGATGTAAAAATCGCAAAAGTTCCTGTACCTTATCAAAGACATTCGACATATGTCTTTCATAACGGCGAAAGATAACATTCTTTTGCTCTCCTAATAGCACCACTTTTACGGTTGTGGATCCCACATCAATTCCCAATTTCATAAATGACTCCGTTCCTCCTATGTAAACCGCCATTTTGTCAGTAAATTTTAAAAAAGTATCAGTTTCTTCATATATATATATGATTGAGTATTATACCACAAACATGATTTAAAAAATAGCCATTCCTTTTCAACACTTTTTCTGAAAATGCAATTTTTCTTGTAAAAATAAGTAATTTCAAAAAGAATCGTTTCAAAACATGATACTTTGCTATATAATATTCTTATTATGAAAAGTACTATTAAAAGAAAAACTTATGCGGCAATTTATCGATTGCTTGATCGAGTCAGCCCCCTTTCCGAGGACTGCGGCACATTATGTCAAGCAGCCTGCTGTACCTGCGGTGGAGACAGCAGTACAGAAAATGGATTGGATTTTGATATGGGTATTTATCTGCTTCCTGGAGAAGAAAAGCTGTTTACTAGAAAGGAAACCTGGCTGAAATGGAGTGTAGAAAATGCAGAGGATTATGATTTCCCAGACTCATGGTATGGTAAAATATATTTTGTTCGTTGCAACTGTGCGCCACATTGTCCAAGAGAAAAGAGACCGCTTCAATGTCGTTTTTTTCCATTGGCACCTCATTTAACAGATGAAGATGAATTGGTACTTATCCATTCCGACGCAGAACTCCCATATACATGCCCACTCATTTCTAAAAACGTAGAGCTTACTCCTTCGTTTCTCAAGGCAACCTATACGGTTTGGAAACGATTGATTCAAGACCCTTTGATTTATGATTTAGTAAAATGGGATTCTTGTATAAGAGAAGAAATTTCTATTATGTATCAAAAATAAAAAGAATCTTAATCGACAACAAAATATGTTGTCGAAATAAAAATAGCATCAGGGAAGCCTGATGCTATTTTTCATAGTTATGTTTTTAATTTAATTCGTAATATTTAGCAATCGATGAATCGCACTTGCCGCTTCTGCACGAGTCATTGTGTTTTTTCCATTAAATTTTCCATGTTTATCACCTGATAGAATACCAAGTCCTTTGCATAAGGTTGCATATCCTCGGTAAGAATAATCTACCTTATCTTTAAAAACAGATTGGAATAACTCAGGATGTTCAGCCGCTTTTTCTAAACGAAGAAAACGAATCATAATCTTTGCAGCTTCCTGTCTGCTTAAATTTGCATTCGGATTTTCTTCTCCTTCTTTTAGAATACCATCGCGAATCAATTCTTCATATAATTCTTCATCTTCTAAGTTCCTATAGTATGGATATAAATAAATCAAAAAGTCTTTTTGGGTAATTTTATTATTAGGCAAAAATTCTTCCCCATCCAAATAAAATCCATTTTCCTTTAATTGATTGACTACGGATTCGCACCAATGCCCTTTTATATCCGAATATTCCGGAACACCCTTATCTTCTTTATATGGTTTCCCCATCCAATCTAAGCGTGTACCTGTTTCTGGTTGAATCAAACATTCTTCATCGACAAAATCAAAATTATAGACTAACAACGCTTTATTTTTCTCAACTTTTTCATAATTTAAAGAAAATGGAGATAATTTTTTATATGCTTGATAAGCTTGCTGCTCATCCATTGCTTTTTCGATTGACGGAAAAGCTACATTGTCGTACCATTCAGAATTATATCCAGTTATTTTTCCATTATCTCTGTTTACAGTAATCCAAACATAATTATCAAAAAAGTCAATGCCATTTACTTGGCGATAATATCTGATATTATAATAGGAACTTTCTTCGTTGTATTCATTTTCAGCTCTTTTTACTGAATCCAATTTATCCTTTGGTAAAATTTTAGAAAGTAAGGATTCTGCTTTAGAAAGTGCATTTTGTTCGTTAATTTTCAGATTACCCTTATAATTATTTACATCATAATAATAGTAGGATAAAATTTCCCCAGTCTTAGCATCAACGCTTCCATTTGCATTCTCATAGGATAAATTCCAGATATATTGCCCTTTATTTGGATTCCTATCAGCTACATGCAAACTAGATTTAAAAGTAGATGAATAACCAATATCTCCAAAAGTATTTTTTAAAATAGAATCAGCTTCTTCTTTTGATATTAAGCCAGAAATGTTATCTACTTGCTCCTGTTCTTTCGGAGTAAGTCCTGCATCATTTTTAAGTTCGGCATCTTCAGTGATTCCTGATCTACCATAATGTATTATCGGTAAATAAATCTTAACGGCCTTTCCAGTTTTCGCATCCAATGCTTGATTTTTTTTCGCCGTATTTACATAAGCCGGAAAAACATTTAATGTATCTTTTTTCCAGTCATAATAAGAATAATAGTTTAAATCCATTCCGAATTCTTTAAAGTAAGCCTGATCTGCTTCTTCTTTTGACAACATCCCCTCTTTTGAAGGAATTTTATCAATTTGAAATGGTTCAGAATCTCTAGAAAACGAAGTTACCTGACCGTAATATTTATCAATGATAATGGAGATATCAATAAAACGCAACGGTACATCATTTACATATGGCTGAAAAGTATAAAGCAAGTCATATGTTCGCATCTGATTCTCTATCTCATTAACCTGTCGAAAATCTTTTGCATATTGTGGAATCACTTTCTTTAAAAAAGCAAGTGCCGTTTTTTCCCCCGCTTGTCTTGTTATCTTCGACAACCCTTTTTCTTCTTTTTCTTCATAGAATCGATACCTTATAAAATTACCTTTATTATCTACAGAAGCATTTAAATGTCCAGTATCTTCCTTGTCACTCCAATTGAGATTCCATATTGTAACTGTCGTTTTATCCTCACGCTCCTCCTGATAGGATGACTGAGAAAATTCTGTAAAATCTTCTGGTATGTTTATAATCGATTTTACATAAAGAATAGCATTTTCCAATTCTTTACTTTCTGAATCTGCAGCAAATACCGAAATTGATGAAGTAAACAGTAATGATAAGGTTAATAATATACTCAAAGTTTTTTTCATTTTACACACTCCTTTTTAAATATGTCCTGTCTTCACTTCTATAAAATAAGACGACCTTTCTGGAAAAAAGTTCCCATAAAAAAAATATTTTTTTCAAAAAATATCTTCCCTTTTATAGTTTCTTGAAAGCATATTAAAAAAATGATATAATTTTATTTTAAAAACAAGAAAATGGAGTATTAACTATGAGTATAAAACAACACAATTTATTGCAAGAGATGAACCAAATTAAAGAAAACAAAATGGGAACCATGCCAGTTGGAAAACTTATGTTTTCAATGTCTTTGCCTGCCATGTTTTCTATGATGATTCAAGCATTATATAACATAATTGATAGCATTTTCGTTGCAATGATTGGAGAAAAAGCCTTAGCAGCAGTCAGTCTTGTATTTCCAATACAAATGCTCATTATTGCTGTTGGCGTTGGAACCGGCGTAGGCCTAAACTCTTTAATTTCCCGACGATTGGGCGAAAAACGATTTGAAGAAGCAAACAGTGCAGCTAGTCATGGTATTGTGATATCCTTTTTCAGTTGGTCGATGTTTGCCATTTTCGGCCTTTTCTTCTCCGGTTCATTTGTACGTTTCTTTACAGACAGCAGCCTTGTCGTCGATTATGGTATTTCCTATTGTACCATTGTCACTGTTTTTTCTCTTTTTATTTTTATACAAATTTCAGTAGAAAAAATTATGCAGGCAACCGGTAATATGCTATTCCCTATGATATGCATGCTAACCGGTGCCATAACTAATATCATTTTGGATCCAATTCTAATCTTTGGTCTATTTGGCATGCCAAGGTTGGAAATTACAGGCGCAGCTGTAGCAACTGTTTTCGCTCAATTTGTAAGTATGTCTTTGGGGTTAATCTTTCTTTTTACCAGAAAGTATGACGTCCATGTAAAAATAAAAGAATTTCGTATCGACTATAAAACTGTTAAAAATATCTATGCAGTAGGACTTCCTGCTATGATTATGCAAGCAATTGGGTCAGTTATGCTTGTTGGAATGAATGCGATTTTAATCACATTTTCTGAAGCAGCGGTAGCCGTACTCGGTATATATTTCAAACTACAATCCTTTATCTTTATGCCTGTATTCGGATTAAATCAAGGAACTATGCCTATCCTTGGTTATAACTATGGAGCAAAAAATCGTGAACGTTTAATTAAAGCCTTTAAACTTGCGTTATTGACTGCAATCAGTATCATGACTATGGGTACGATTATTTTTCAATTATTTCCAACACAGCTTATTATGTTGTTCAATGCAACGGAAGAGATGTTAGGTATTGGTGTACGTGCTTTACGTATTATCAGCCTCTGTTTTATCCCTGCTGCAATCGGAATCATAACTTCGACACTATTTCAAGCAATTGGTCATGGATTTTTAAGTCTATGGGTTTCGTTGCTCCGTCAATTGATTTTAATACTACCTCTAACTTGGTTTTTATCCCATTATTGGGGACTGAATTATGTTTGGTTTTCTTTTCCGCTCGCTGAAATTTTTTCCTTAGCCGCCAGTATTATTTTTTATATCAAGATTTATAATAAGGAAATTAAACCATTCAACGATTTAAACACTTGATTCCATCTATAAAGATATATCTAAGATTACTGGACAATGGTCACTTCCAAAAACATCCATACATAAAGTTACATCCCTTATCTTATCCTTCAAACGTTCTGAAGTTAAGAAATAATCGATTCTCCATCCAGCATTGTTTGCTCTTGCATTAAAACGGTAAGACCACCATGTATACATTTTTTCTTCTTTAGGATATAAATAACGATATGAATCGATAAAACCTGCATCCAGTAATTCTTGGAATTTTCCTCTCTCTTGATCAGAAAATCCTGCATTTCCACGATTTGATTTTGGATTTTTTAAATCAATTTCCTCATGTGCAACGTTCAAGTCTCCACATAGTATCACCGGCTTTTTCTTGTCCAATTTTTTTAGGTAAGCCCTTCTCGCATCTTCCCATTCCATCCGATAATCAATTCGTGCAAGCTTATCCTGTGCATTTGGAGTATATTCAGTCATTAAATAAAAATCATCAAATTCCAACGTTATTGCTCTTCCCTCAGTATCATGTCCATCCGTATCAATATGATATTGTACCGATAATGGCTTTTTTTTTGTAAAAATCGCAGTGCCAGAATAGCCCTTCTTTATTGCACTGTTCCAATACTGTTCATAATCCTTTAGTGGAACGTCAGCCTGTCCCTGTTGCATTTTTGTTTCTTGAACACATACCATATCAGGATTTTCTCTTTCAATGAATTCCAAAAATCCTTTCCCCATACATGCTCTTAATCCATTTACATTCCAAGTTATTATTTTCATATATAAATGATTCTCCTTTCATTCCATTAACTACTTCATTCTATCATAAGTGCAAACCGTTGCTCTGGTTTGCTTCAAAAGGATACAATAAATACATTTGGGGCAAAATCGTTTGATATTATTTGATTTTGTTACATTAATTCGTATTTATTATATCATACTTTAACTTTTTACCCATTTTTTCAATATTATATCTTTTAAATTTAAAAATGAAATCAAGTTCATATGTTGAACAGATATTTGTTTTCCTATATAATAGATTAAAATATTAATTTAAATAAAGTGGTGAATATTATGAATGAAAATAAAACAAGCAGCATCGAAAAATCTTTAATTATATTAGAAACCTTATCTTCTCCTCCTTACGAATACAAAGTACAAGAATTGGTTCAAAAAATTGGTCTTAATCGCTCCACGATTTACCGTATTCTATGCACTTTGGAGGAACACGCTCTTATTGTTTTTGATTCTCATACCAGCAGATATAAAATCGGCCCCGGTATGTATCACATCGGTTCTACCTATTTATACAATCACAATTATCATAGTAAGATTCAAGACATTCTCGCAGAGATTTCTGACATTACCAAAGAATCGGTAGGAATGGCTATTAAAGACGGGAATAAAATTATGTCTATCTTTGAAATTGAAGTGCACCAACCTATGAAATTAAACGATCTTCCCGGTAAATACTTTAATGTGAATAAAGGTTGTTATGGAAAATGTATTACAGCTTATCAGAATATGAACTACATCAACCAAATGATAGACAATCAGTCATTTGAAAAGACTTGTCCTAATACATTGACATCTAAGGAAGAATTATTAAAAGAATATGCCCTTATTCGTAAACAAGGATACGTTATGAGTATTGACGAGCTTGGCATTGATATTTTAGGTGTTGGCATCCCATTATTTGGCCGAGAAGGAAACATTAAAGCTTGTGTTGCAGTTGCTTTTTTTAGAGAGGATGGATGGGAAAAAAAGCTGGATAACTTTAAGGATATTTTACTTTCCTATCAAAATAAATTAGAATCAAATTTACCATAAAAAAGTGGCTTTGCCACTGCACTGGGGAACCTCATGGTTCCCTAGGAGAATCTATTGATATTTCCTACTATATAACTATATAAAATAGGCTCTTCTATTGATAGAAGAGCCTAATATATTTTAATACCCCTGAATTAGAATGGTCCATATCCAATCGAGTTTGCAATTACAACAAAAATTGCACCGATTAAATATTCAATTAAAATCAAAGGAAGTATCCATTTTGCCCATTTCTCCCAAGGTATTTTAGCTAATGCAAGTCCAGCCATAAAATATCCAGAAGTTGGTGTAAATATATTTGAAATTCCATCACCCATTTGGTATGCTAAGACAGCTGTTTGTCTTGTAACGCCAACCAAATCAGAAAGTGGTGCTAGAATCGGCATTGATAACGCTGCTTGTCCAGATCCGGATGGAACTAAGAAATTTAAGAAGCATTGAAATATATACATACCGACTGCTGCAACATTTGAAGATAATCCAGATACCGTGCCTGACGTATAGAATAAAATCGTATCAATAATTCCACCATCTGTTAATATAACTAAAATAGCACGTGCAAAACCTACAATTAGTGCTCCGCTCGCCAAGGTAGCCATTCCTTTGGTTAAATGCTCGGCAAAACTATTCAATCCAAGTCTTCCAACAATTGCGCTCAATACTGCCATAATTAAGAAAACTGCAGTTAATTCTTTCAGATACCATCCTAGTTTAATGACTCCATATGTAAACGTAATAATGGATCCGGCTACGATACATAAAACCATGACATGTTCTTTTGTCATTTGTTTTAAATTATTAAGATCAAGTTTATCCTCACGATTCTGATCGATCTCATGCATTAATGATAACTTCGGATTCTTTCTAACTCTACCCGCATACCAATATACAAATCCTGTCATAACGATACTCATTACAGCAAACAGTATGATACGAAGTGTCATACCAGATGCAATTGGCAATCCAACCAGTCCTTGTGCAACTCCTACAGTAAATGGATTTAAAAATGCACCTGCAAATCCAGCACTGCATCCTACCAATACCATAGCTGCACCTGTTATAGAGTCAAATCCCAAAGAGACAGCTAACGTAACCATGATCGGAATAAATGGAAGAGCTTCTTCGGCCATTCCAAAGGTTGCCCCAGCAATTGCAAAAGCAAACATGATAAAAGGAATGATCAATCTTTCTCTGCCAGCCATAGCACGAGTTACCTTACATAATACTGCCTCAATTGCTCCAGTTCCTTCAACAACTGCAAAAGATCCTCCCACAATAAACAAAAACATAATAATTTGCGCAGTTTCTACTAATCCAGTATGAAATGACGAAAAATATGCAAACAAATTCTGCGGTGTCTGCGCTTGAAATTGAAACGTTGTAGGATCAACGATTACTCTACCTGCTTCATTGGTAATTCTCTCATAGGAGCCTGCAGGAAGAAAATACGTTAAGAGCATACAGATAAAAGCAATGCCCATTATAATGATATATACATGGGGAACTTTAAATTTCTTTTTGTTTGTTATTTCCATATAGCACCTCTTTATTTTTTGTTACAAAAATTAACTGACGTAAGCGCGTAAGCTAAACATCCTTTTATTAGATGATCAACTGGTATATATTCCTCATTTGAATGACAACACGTAATTAATCCAGGACCCATAACTACTGTCGGTATACTTGCATAATTACTTAGTAATCCGCCATCTGTCCAAGCAGGAAAATAGGTCAGATTTATCTCTTTTTGCGTTGCTTCTTCAGACGCATCTTTAATAATAGATACAATTGGATGTTCGGGAGATATTTCCATTGCTTTATGAACATACCTTTCTTTCATTACACTTACATCCATGACTTTCATATTACATTTGAATTCTCTGTCCTCTTTTTCTAAAGAATGAATAATATCTTTGAACTCTTTTTCAATGTCTTCATAATTTTCATAAGGAAGAAATCTTCGATCGACTAAAAGTGTACATTCACCGGCTACTGTAGATAGCTGTGTTCCTCCATGAATTACACCATAATTTAGAGTAGCTTCTTCCAAAAGAGGATGTTTTTTTTCGTAAACTTTTGGTATCAAATCTTTTTCTAAAGCATTTATAAATTTAACCGCTTTTGCAATTGCATTGATTCCTTTACCTTGACTTCCTCCATGTACCGTTTTACCAATAAATTGAAATTCATACCATTCTAATCCTCTATGCGCAATACAAATTTGAAAGTCTGACGGTTCTCCTACAATCGCAGCATCTGCTTTGATTCCTTTTTCAATCAAATCAATAGTACCTATACTGCATTGCTCTTCATCTGCTACACCAGCAAAAATAATATCTCCATTCATTGTAATTCCTGACCTTTTGATGGCGATCATTGCACCCATCATAGATACCAATGGACCTTTCATATCCGAAGCACCTCTACCATATATTCTTTCTTCATAAATATATGGTTCCAATGCTTTTTCCATATCATATGGACAGACAGTATCTGTGTGACCATTTAACAAAAGTGTTCTTCCATCTCCGGAGCCTTTTAATCTGGCAATAACATTGCATCTTCCATTTTCAATTTCCTCTAACCGACACTCAATTCCCTCTTTGTCAAATACAGATTTCATGTAATTCGCAACACCAGTTTCCTGATTCTCTATACCTGTATAGGATGGTATCTGAATCATTTCCATGAGCATCTGTATCAGTTCCCTTTCAGATATAAATTCTAAAATAGTTTTTTTTAAGTTTTCCATTTTTCCTCCTTTATGTTTATTATATGAACAATATGTTCATATAATAAACATGTTAAACTATATCAAATCGAAAATCAAGTGTAATCTTTATAAATAATTCAAAATTATATAAAAAAAGCTCCTTATATTTATAAATATAAGGAACTCAGACAATAAACTCCATAACTATAAGATCTAACATCATTAATTAATCACACAGTTTATAATACCTTCATATCTTATTAAAAAAGTAATTGAAGGTGTAGTATGAAAAAAAATTTGGAACTGCTCTAAACTGTATTGATGGTAGAACTCAAATTCCTGTAACAAATTGGTTGAAAGAAAACTTTGATTTAGATTATGTTGATTTAATAACTGAACCTGGAATAGATATGGTGTAGGACATTTTGATTGCGCTGCAAATCCTGTTAGTGAATGTAAACATTTTCAAGATATAATAGTATCGACAAATATAGTAAAATCATGGTGTCTTCCAGTTTTAGTAGTGGGCTATGGGTTGATAAATATGGATATGTACATGTTGTCAATAAATAAAGACATGACTTTCTGCATAAAAAAACTCTAAATAGTGTGCAAATCTACCTAAAATTTAGATAAAAAGCCTTGTTCACTATTTAGAGATTGACATCTTGAAAACGTTGTATTTTCAAAGATTATAAGTTCTTAAATATGAGTAAGTCTATAAGCCGGGTTCTGTATTCGACAATCATCTATCTAGGCGCATTGTCGCCAATACGCTCATGCGACCTACCTTCCGGGAAGCGACGGGCCGCCGCCTTTCAGGCATTATACAGCCGAAGCTGCAATTACCTCCCTGCTTGGTCTTGCTCCAGGTGGGGTTTACATGGACGCAGGATGTTACCACCCTGCCGGTAAGCTCTTACCTCACCTTTTCACCCTTACCACAGTAACTGTGGCGGTATATCTCTGTTGCACTTTCCCTAAAGTCACCTTCGCCAGACGTTATCTGGCACCCTTGCCCTATGGAGCCCGGACTTTCCTCACGCAGCATACGCTACCTGCGACTGTCTGGCTTACTCATATCTTTTCTATTATATCATAAGTGCAAACCGTTGCTCCGGTTTGCTTCACAAGGATACAATAAATACATTTGAGACAAAATCATTTGATACTATTTGATTTTGTTATATAAATCGTATTTATTATATCATAAAATTGTATGGATTTAAATCTATTTTTGATTCAATAATAACAACACGTCCATTTGTTTTATCTCGAAGCTGTGCTGCCATATTTTTTCGGAACAAATGTTCCGTTCCAAAATGCCCTGCATCAATAAGACAAATACCCATTTCTTTTGCCATTTGCGCTTCATGATGCTTTACATCACCTGTAATATATACATCACATCCACATTGTGCAGCCCGTTCAATAAACTCGCCGGCTGCCCCTGTGCAAAGACCTACCTTTTGAATGATAGTTTCGGTATCGCCTGAAATTTTGATACCACCGCAATACTCTAAAGTTTTATCTAAAACTTCCGCAAGTTTTGAAAGAGACATTGGCTGTGGTAAATATCCCATTCTTCCCATTGCTCTTTCTTCTGTGTATTCTTCATTTTTCATTTGTGAAATATTCAAGAGACCAAGTCTTTTTGCAAGATCGTCATTATTTCCACCATCTGCTGTATCAAAGGCCGTATGAGAAGCATACACCGAAATGCCGGTAAAAATCAAGTCAATTAAATAATTACCTATAATGGTATTTTTATCTATTTTTTTTATACTATGAAATAAAAGTGGATGATGCGTTACAATTAAATCAGCGTTTTCTTCAATGGCTTCATTAACAATATCCTTAGTAATCTCTAAGCACACTAAAATACGTTCTACATATTCTCGACCCATATCGATTTGCATGCCGCAATTATCCCAAGATTCTTGCAACGACTCCGATGCAATTTCATTGAATATTTTTCGGCATTCACTCATTGATATACTCATCGTATCTATCCTCCCTAATCTGATTCCACTTCCATATGCTTCATTTTTTCTATCAGCAGGCAAATACGTCGATTGGCTTCTTTGCATCTCTGATGGGAAGCATCCCCTACCCCTGAAACAATCTCTTTTAAGATCGTCTGCTCAATTCTAATTTTATTTCTTATATAGGCAGGTAATAAAGGATCTCGTTTCTCAAAAAGTATGGGGTTGACTTCTAGCTCTAACATAGTTTCCATATAATCGATTTGTTCTTTGGACAATACATCTGCTGATTCTATTGGCTGTGCCACAATGATTTCACAAAGAAATCTTCCTTCTTCTACCAGAACTTCATCCGTAATTTGAAATCCATGAAGCAATAACCATTTTCTCAATTTTTCTGGTGCATTTCGAGGC
Source organism: Anaerovorax sp. IOR16 (assembly GCF_017168145.1). GTDB lineage: Bacteria > Bacillota > Clostridia > Peptostreptococcales > Anaerovoracaceae > IOR16. Next base: position 22,623 of record NZ_JADQTL010000002.1, read on the forward strand.
TGAAGTACTAATTTACCATAGCTTTTTGTTTTTTGCAAGTCTTTTTGCAAAATTTCACACATAAGAAGTCCACCCATTCCAGCAATTACCACAACGTCCACTTCTCCAACCTTTAATGGTTCCAGTCCGCTTCCCAATCTTAGGTCAAAGGTCTGATTCTTTGTATATCGACTAATGTTCTCCCTTGCTTTTTCCAAGGGACCTTCATTAATATCAACTAGTACGACAAAAGGAGAAATTGCATTTTCATACAGAAAAATAGGCAACAAACCATGGTCTGTGCCTATATCTGCAACTTTCTCCCCTATGTGAACTTTTTCGGCTATTGTTTGTAGCCTTTTTGATAACTTCACCATAGGTACTCCTTTATTCTAAATAATCTTTTAATTTTTTGCTTCGGCTTGGATGACGTAATTTACGTAATGCCTTTGCTTCAATTTGTCGAATACGTTCACGTGTTACATCAAATCGACGACCAACTTCTTCTAAAGTTCTAGCACGTCCATCATCTAATCCAAATCGAAGTTTTAATACTTTCTGTTCACGATCGGTTAACGTATCTAGTACTTCAACCAATTGTTCTTTTAGCATAGAGAATGCTGCCGCTTCTGCCGGTGCGGGAACATCATCATCTGGAATAAAATCTCCCAAATGGCTGTCCTCTTCTTCTCCAATCGGAGTTTCCAAAGATACCGGTTCTTGCGCTATTTTCAATATTTCCCGAACCTTTTCCTCGGAAATATCCATTTCCACGGCAATTTCCTCCGGAGTTGGTTCTCGTCCATATTCTTGCAACAACTGTCTTGAAATACGGATAAGTTTATTAATTGTTTCAACCATATGCACAGGTATACGAATCGTTCTAGCTTGATCCGCTATGGATCTTGTAATGGCTTGTCGAATCCACCAGGTAGCATATGTACTGAATTTATATCCTTTTCTCCAGTCAAACTTATCTACCGCTTTTATAAGTCCTAAATTACCTTCCTGAATTAAATCCAGAAACAGCATTCCACGACCAACATATCTTTTTGCTATGCTTACAACCAATCTTAGGTTTGCTTCACATAATCTTTTTTTCGCTTCTTCATCCCCTTGCTCCATTCTTTTTGCCAAATTAATTTCTTCATCGGCAGAGAGCAAAGGTACTTTTCCAATTTCCTTTAGATACATTCGAACCGGATCATCTACAGCAATTCCCTTCGGCAACGTAGCTTCTAAATCCACTTCAGTTTCTTTACCCAAAACTTCGATATCCGGATCATCTTCCTGCTCAAGTGCCATAATTTCAAAATCATCTGGATCCGCTTCACTTACAATTTCGATGCCCATAGAAACCAGTGCATCGTATATATCATCCATCTGATTTTTATCAAGTTCTATGTGCTCCAACTGATCTGATATTTCCTGAAAAGAAATGGAACCTTTTCTTTTCGCTTTTTCAATCAACTCAGCGACTGTAGTAAAGTTTTTTTCATCATGGCTTTCTGTTTCATACCCCATAAATATACTCCTCTGCTCATTTATCTTTGCATTTTTTGTTTTTGTATTTCCATCAGTTCTCTAGTAAGTTGTTCAATCACACTAGAATCCATATCCTCATCAGCTAAAGAAAGAATTTGAATAATTTCCTTTTCTCTCTTATGTCGAATGCCATCCTCAATATGAGAAATACAGTCAGAAAAAACCGCCTCATCTCGATCAGCTAGATGGACATCCCTCCATATGGATATTAACATTTGATACTCATCCGGTTCTAAAGCATCTGCTAACTTCTTACGGTCAATTTCCTCATCGTCTGCATAAAGCGATTGAATCAATTCATAAATCCGTAAACAGAAAGGATTTTGAAAAATAGTTTCATATGGCTTTATCCTAGGAACGTAAGAACTTTTTAACAGCATAAGCTTTATCAAATTCTTTTCCAGAAGAAGCTTCGAATCATCCGACTTCTTCTCTGTTTTTTTGTCGTCCTCCTTACGTTCAAAAGAATCATTATCTCTTATCTTTGGATTTAAATTCTCCATATTGGTTCCATAAACCTCGAGACGAATGGCTCCTTCTGAAATCCGAGTTTCATTTGCAATTTTTTTAATATAAACATCGGCTTCGACAGGACTCAATTGTCTCAAGATCTTAGCCGTTTCCTGTAAAAACATTACACTTCCCTCGGTTGAGTGTAAATCATATTTTTGCTTCAATCGCTGAATTTTATAACTAGCAAAAGGAAGCGATTTTTTAATCAGCTGCAAAAAAGCATCTTTTCCATTTTTCTTTATAAACTCATCGGGGTCTTTTCCTTCAGGGATATGAAGTACCTTTACCTTACAGCCTATATGATGAAGGATATCCATTCCTCGTAATGTAGCAGCCTGTCCTGCTTCATCTGCGTCATAAGATAAAACGATATGATCTGTATAACGTTTGAGCATCGATGCTTGATTTTCCGTCAAAGCAGTGCCCAAAGAAGCTGAAACATTTTTTACCCCATTTTTATAAAGAGAAATAACATCCATGTAACCTTCTACTAAAATAGCATAGTCTTCTTTATTAATATCCTGTCGGGTTAAATTCAATCCATATAAATTATTTTTTTTATAAAATATAGGTGATTCTGGTGAATTCAAATATTTTGGTACATCATTACCAATCGCTCTTCCACCAAATCCAATTACTTTCCCACGTGTATTAATAATAGGGAACATAATTCGGTTTCGAAATTTGTCATAATAACGACCTTTCGATTGCGAAACCAAACCAAGCTCTAATAATAGTTTGACATCCGTCCCTTTTTCCATAAAATAGCGATAAAGGCTGTCCCACTTTTCATCTGCATATCCTATGCCAAACTTCTTAAGTGTAATTGGATCTAAGCCTCTCTTTTTCATATATTCAATTCCTGGATTTATAGAACGGGTGAATCTACGATAAAAAAAGGATGCGGCTTCTCTGTTTATTTCATAATAAATTGCTTTTTTTGATTCTTTATCATACTCATTCTTTTTTATTTCGATTCCATATTCTGCTGCTAATTTTTCTATGGCACCCTGAAAATCTAAATTATGATATCGTTTTACAAACTCAATCACATCTCCACTTGCGCCACAGCCAAAACATGTAAAAATTTGTTTTGCATCGGAAACAACAAAAGAAGGCGTCTTTTCATTGTGAAAAGGGCAAACCCCTTTGTAATTACTGCCAGCTCTTTTTAAAACCACATGGCGACCGATTACATCAACAATGCTGCACCTACTTTTAATTTCCTCTATCACATTTTCCTGAAATCCTGCACTCAATTCCGAAACAACTCCACTCTTTGGATGTATTGTCGTCAGCAATACAATATGATTTCTTAATCATATTCGACAAAAGAGATTGCTTTCCTTTTTTTTTATAAAACTTTTTTCTTTTTTTTTATAAAATTACTTCCAACCCTTTGGAACAAAAATCTCATTAAACATATTTACAGCATAACGATCAGTCATACCTGCAATGTGATCCTTGACAACTTCTGTCAAGTCAAACTCATCAACCATTTCTAATCGTTCTTTTGGGAGTTTATCCGGATTGTTCAAAAAATAATCATATAAAAAGAAAATCATATTACGAATTTTATCTAATTCCTCATCTTTTTTTACCACTTTACTATGATAAACATTTTCAAACATAAAATTACGAAGACGATTCATTAGATTTAATGAGGGTTCACTCATAATAACTTCATTTTTCCCGTCACTATTATGGATCAAATCACGTACTAAAGTATCGATACGCTTTCTATGATTATCACCTAATCCTACTATGCATTCGTTTGGCAAATCATCTTGAAATATAATTCCACCTCGAATTGCATCATCAATGTCATGGTTAATGTAAGCAATTCGGTCACTGAATTTTACCACCTGACCTTCTAAGGTAATTGGCTTATTGGATCCAGTGTGATTTAATATTCCATCTCTGACTTCAAACGTAAGATTCATCGCTCTTCCATGTCGATTCCGCTCAAGATAATCAACAACTCGAAGACTTTGCACATTATGTTGAAACCCTCCGGGATGTCGCTCATCTAAAAATGCTTCTCCATTGTGACCAAAAGGAGTATGCCCCAAATCATGTCCCATCGCGATGGCCTCCGTCAAATCCTCATTTAAACCGAGCCCTCTTGAAATGGTTCTTGCAATTTGAGCGACTTCGAGTGTATGCGTAAGACGAGTACGGAAATGGTCTCCCTCTGGTGCAAGAAATACCTGTGTCTTATGCATTAATCGCCGAAGTGATTTGGAATGAATAATGCGATCTCGATCTCTTTGATATTCAGTTCTTATTTCGCATTTTTCCTCTTCTTGGCTTCTTCCTTTTGTTTCAGCAGATTTTGCAGCGAAAACAGATAAAATATTTTGCTCTCTTTCTTCTAATTGTTCTCTTAAAACCACAGATATTCCTCCTTTTGTTTTTTCTCATTTTATCAAAATGTCAATCCCTTAGCAATTTGTTTCCCTAATGTATCATCTACCTTTTGCAAATGCATCACAACTGCCTGCTGAATATGATCATCTAAAAACATCATATCATCCATTATATTATCGATTAAATGCTGCTGCATGGTATTATCCATTGTTCGGAAGAAAACACCCGCTTGTAAAAAACAGCGTTTCAAACTAGAATCAACACTTATATTAGAATAGGACTCGGTGCTATAACAGTTCCAATTTTCTTCCTTATCTATCTGTGATTTTCGGATTTCTTCCTCATCCTGCCGAGCACTTCCCAGTCGATATCGTTCGGAATCCTTGCAGGCAAAATTAAGAATACGTAAAAGTGGCATATTGGAAAGTCGAATTCCGGGCACCACATTCCCCGGAGAAAATGAAATTTGTTCTACTTCTTTCTCATAATCTCTACAATTTCTTTGAAGCACTAATTTTCCAACTGCCATCTTCGGCGCCTCTTCCTCTGTCCATATACATGTAAGGTCCAATGGATTAAACGAAATTGCTCTTGTATTGATCGGCAAAAGCTGAACAAACAATTCATACTCAACCGTCTTTTCATCATCAAGTGTTTCAAACAAATCTCTTCGAGCTGCATCCACATCAAAGCCGCTTAAAAACTCTGCTTCCTGACGTGTAATATTCTTTATACCTGCTAGTGGTTTGAAATAATATTTCACTAAATATTTATCACCATTCTCATTAATCCATTCATATGGAAATACACTAAATCCTGCCATTTTTCGATAACTCTTTAAAGTTCCATAATCAGAATAAAGCCATAAAAGCTTATGAACGGATCTTGGTGTTTTTGCAATGAATTCCCAAAACTTACTTTTGTCTATTATGTTATTTTCTATTTGTGGTTTTATTGATTCTAAATAAGAAAAATAAACTTCTGGTTCACTAACAAATTCAACAGGAAGATGACTTCCTAAAAAATCATAATCACCTTGATTTGTATGAAACTTTATACAGAATCCTCGTGTATCTCTTGCGGTATCAGAAGACCCTCTCTGTCCGTTCATTGTAGAAAATCTTACAAACACAGGTGTTTCCTTTTCACTGCTTTGTAAAAAATCTGCTTTTGTATACTCTTTTAACGACATGTATGGCCGAAAATATCCATAAGCTCCTGCACCTTTTGCATGAAACAATCGTTCCGGTAATTTCTGTCGGTTTAATAGAGCGGCTTGATCAATAAAATCCAATTCACTAATTGTTTCATTCATAATAACCCCCCATTTATAACATATATTCCATTTCACAAGTTCTCTATGAAAATTGTGAGTCAACCAAATGATTGGAGACTCACTTTACAAGGATACTTATGATAGAAGAAATCGAACCTAAAATAATTCGAAGACTATATTATAATATATGTGAAAAAGGGGAATCCGTGCTATTGAATCTAACTTAGAAAAACCTAAATTCCTGTATGCCCAAAGCCACCATCGCCTCTCTTAGTTTCATCTAAGGCCTCAGTCTTTTCCCATTCAATTCTTTCATATCTGGCAACAACCAGCTGAGCAATGCGATCACCATCATTAATAGGAAACTCTTCCTTACCCATATTAATCAGTAAAACTTTAATTTCACCTCTATAATCACTATCAATGGTTCCAACACCATTAACCATTCCGATTCCATGCTTGATAGCCAGTCCGCTTCTTGCACGAACTTGACCTTCAAATCCAAAAGGAAGCTCAATAAATACTCCGGTTGGCACCAAAGTACGTTCTCCCGGTTTAAGAATCATTGCTTTATCTAAATGTGCCCTTAAATCCATTCCTGCAGAACCTTCCGTTTCATATTGCGGAAGCAGGCCACTTATACTTTTTATTTTTACTTTCATTCAAATACTCCTTTATATAAAAAGAGGTTAACAGAGTGTATTTTCTAAAACTTTCTTTAAGTCTACATCTTTTCTTCCCACTAAAACTGCCGAATACTGTCTTACATCTGAAATAAGCTCTGCAATGTTAAAAATCTGTTCCATCGTCACACCATCAATGTTTGACAATACTTCCTGCGGGGTGCGAACTTTACCTAGTAATAACGTATTCTTTCCGATGGTAAACATACGTCCATTTACATTTTCAAGTCCAAAAATATAGTTACTCTTTAACTGCTCTTTCGCAGTAGAGAATTCCTCCTGCGTAATACCATTCTTCTTAAGAAAATATAGTTCCTCAGCAATTGCCTGGATCGCATCGCTTACCTTATCATGACCAACACCTGCATAAATCGTATAACTTCCTAAATTTACATATGCGGCTGCCGAAGAATATACGGAATATGCCAATCCTTTTTCTTCTCGTATATTTTGAAACAATCTTGAGCTCATGCTTCCGCCCATTACATTGTTTAATAATGCCATAGCATAATAAAGCTCGTGTTCGAGTTCGATTCCCTTTAATCCAAGACAAATGTGCGACTGTTCAATATCCTTTGTTTTTGTAAGATAAGTTGGTTTATATTCTGCAAATTTTAGTTTTTTTGATTCTTTTTTTTCATTTAGAGACTGTAATTTCCCTTCAAAAAAATCACAAATCTTTTCTTCATCAAAATTACCTGCTAAAGAAATTACAATATTATCGCGAGTGTATTCTTTATTAATATAATCTTTAATATCTTCTCTTTGAATTCCCATGAGTGATTTTTCTGTACCAATGATAGGACTTTGTAAATCCGTTCCGTGGAATACAGCTTCACTGATTAAATCTTGAGCATATTCATCCGGAGAATCCTCAATCATTTTCATCTCCTCACAGATTACCATTCTTTCCTTTGCCATTTCTTCTGGATCAAACTTCGAATTTAAGAGCATATCAATTAATATCTCACAGCCTTTTTCTAAATTGGAGTCCAAGGTTTTGAGATAATAACAAGTTGCTTCTTTTCCTGTAAAAGCATTGATATGGCCTCCAATCTTATCTACATCGGAAGCAATTTGCTTTGCAGAACGAAGATTTGTTCCCTTAAATAACATGTGTTCAATAAAATGCGAAATACCTGAATTTATTTCATTTTCATCCGCAGAGCCTGCTTTTACCCAAATCCCTACTGAAGTAGATCGTACATAAGGAATTTTTTCCATAACGACACGAATGCCGCAATTTAAGGTTCTATTTATTAACATAAGTACACCACTTTCTTTTCATTTGTTTATGAGAACATACATATTATTATATCCAATTTTCAGTTATCTTGCAATGAATATTGTATTTCTAATACAAACCCAGTTCTCTTAGCGGAACAATTTGAATATTTTTTTGTTGAATCTCATCGATTAACTCTGGCAATGCTTTTGCAGTTTCCGGTTTTGGATGCATCAAAACAATGGCTCCTGAAAGCGACTTTTTTAGGATTCGTTCTTTAATTATATCTTTTGTAGAACCTGGCTTCCAATCTATGGTATCAGAAGACCAAAGAGAGATCTTATACTTCATCTCTCTGCATAAATCAACGGTTTCACTGTCATAATCACCGGAAGGCGGTGCATATACAATCGTATTTTCTCCGGTATAACGTAAAATAGCATCCGCTGTTTTTTCTATTTCTTCTTTTTCCATTTCCTTTGATATTTTCGTACTTAACTTATGAGAATATCCATGGCTTTGAATCTCATGACCTTCAACAAACATTCGTCGCAGAAGACTCGGATTTTTTTCCGCCCATCTTCCACATACAAAAAATGTAATTTTCACTTTCTTTTCTTTTAATGTATCCAACATTCCCGGTAAGACATCCTCGCCCCAATCAACATTACAAGTAAGAGTCAATTTCTGACTTTCTGCTGGTCCGCTTCGCATTACAATGTCTTCTTCTCCTTTTACTGCCGTTACCTCTTTTACCTTTCCGCAAGTACTTTCAATCGGTTCAAATAAAATTACTAGAAACGTACTTATTTGATAAATTCCAAATAAAACGGCAAGCATACCAGCAATAAGAAACATCCATTTTTTCCATTTCATCATAACACAACACCTCAAAGCAATGTATGTTTGAGGTGTTGTTTCTTATTCCATTTCCATGGATTTTTTTATTATGTAATTTTTATAATGTATTCTTACTGAGTCAGCATTTTACAAAGTACCGTAGCTGCCTCTGCTCTGGTTGCCACTCCCTGCGGGTCAAAATTCCCTTCCGGTCGTCCGCTCATTATTGAACCAGCAGCAATGGCCTGCACGGATTCCAGAGCCCATGGACTGATTAGTGCATTATCGGTAAATGTGGTATTCCCTTCCGTAGAAAGAGTGATGTTTGTTAATGTCGCATAATTTTTAAGCATGATTGCCATCTGCTCTCTTGTTATATTTGCATTTGGTGCAAAGGTCGTTGCATCCATACCTTTTACAATACCTTTTGAAACACCCCAGTTAACGTAACTATAATACCACTCTGTATCCAGAACATCGGTAAATCCACTTGCAGGAGCAGTTTGAACGTCTTCTTTAGAAGCAGCCGCAAGCATTGTTAAAAATTGAGCACGCGTCAACTGTGCATCCGGAAGGAAAGTGGTTTGATCCATTCCTTTCACGATTCCCTTGCCCGCTAATGTTTCAATAAAGTCCTTTGCCCAATGCTCTTGAATATCTTCAAAAGTAATTTTGGTTCCTCCAATTTGAACTGGAATGGATTTTGTTTTCTCACCATAGCTTACATAAATATAACCCCCTACCGCAGGCTGCTCTGTGGCAGTAAAAAGACCATTTTCATCAATTGTTCCAATGTTTTTATCGCAAGACCACTTAAACAAGGAATCCTTTGATTTTACAGGAGCAAATCCGAACTTAGCTATGACATTGATGTCTTTTGTTTCTTTTGGATCTATCATAAGACTGGTTACTGATGGCGTAAAAATAATGTCATCAACAACTTCGACCTTTGCAACAGCAGAAAGATTGCCAGAACGTGCCATAATTTCATCTGAACCGGTCTGCATTCCTGCTGTATATAAACCCGTATCATTAACTTCACCTTCACCCTTTGTTACTTCATAGGAAACGGATCCGGGTAAATTAGCCGGCTCATAATAGGAATCCGATGCATAAGTTTTTAGTTGTACATCTGCACCGGGCATGGCCAGAGTCATCGCAGAGTATACATGAAGATTTTCAGCCATACCATCACCCTGCCCTTGATAAACAAGGAATAATCCATTGCTTAGCTTCCGAAGGCTTCCTTCTGAAGGTGAATTAATGACCGATGCCTTATCCTTAATTCCTGGATATCGTACTGCAAAAGAAGTAGAACCTCCTCCATCCATATTCAAGACAGTTGTACACCCTTGAGCAATTAAATGCTTCGCCAAATCTACAAGACCAAGTCCTGCAGAAACGGAAGACTGTCTTCCATCCACGCCATAGATTATAATCGATCCATCACTTTTTATTCCGACAGCAGTTCTCGGGTTGATTGAATTGCTGGTGGCTGTCACCATACCATTTTCTGCAATCACATGGTATACACCAATGACTTCTTTCTTATCCGTTAAAGACCCATCATTATCGGTAACTGAAATATCAACCGTACTGCCTGGAGTTAACGTCGCAAGCATTGGAGCTGCGGCAGAGTCTGATACCGTAGATAGTACAAGCTGATTATCAGAAATAGCTGTGTTGCAAGTATTAGATGTAACAGATACAACTGTCGCAGTAATGGTTTCCCCAATTATCGGCTCTGTATTTTCTACACTTCCCGCATCCAATACCACTTCAACACAATTTCCCGTTGTCTTTGTATTTGATGCATACTGCCGATTAAATAAGTGTAATCCTTTTGCACCTCCATGCGGAACATTAAAGTAATTAATCTGCATCGGAACTTCACCATTAGCCGTCATTGCATTTAGATTATAAGTTAAGTTTACTGTAGCCAAAGATGCCGCACCGGATGCATCGAAGGCCAAAACACGATCTGGAGCATAACCAGAACTTTTTATTTTACCATTATGTATCGTCAGACCTTTTGGTGTGCCGGTTGCCGTATCATATAAATCTCCATTGATTCCTGCCACAACACGATAACCTGATTTTTCAATCCAATCAATCATACTGGTTAAGGTATATTTACCATTAATTTCTCCTGAGAACACGTAAGGTTGAATAAATCCATCAATTTCATCACTATTTACCATATACGCATGTTCTATGCCATTTTGAATATGTCCTGCAATTTGTTCTTTTATGTATGTTTGACGAGCAATTTCACGATTTGATTCATAATAAACATTCCCGATCCCATCTTGAAATGCATATCCGCTTAACACCGTGCATAACGTTAAGCTTAACGCAAGCATGGCTGCTAATTTCTTTTTTTCCATATCCCATTCTCCCTCTTTTGTCCATATTTCTTAACTGTTTCATTCTATAAAATTAATATATAAATATCAAGACACTGTTTCATTTCTTTTCTGTGACATTTCTGTTAAATCCGACCCATATTTTACTAATTAAAATATTTAATGGACACTATATTATTTTACAAAATCAAAACGCTATTTTCGCTATATAAAAACTAGGATACCCAATGCATTGGTTATCCTAGTTTTTCTACTTTTTATTTGCAATGAAAGACCAATTTCAATGCTTTACGCTTTAATAATTTCAATGTCTTCCAATCCTTTTCTCGTTAAATTGATTCGGTTTTGATTATCAATTTCAACAACTTTTACCGTTACAGTATCTCCAACATTCATAATATCTTCTACTTTTTCTACGCGTTCCTTCGCCATCTTTGAAATGTGAAGCAAGCCCTCTTTTCCAGGTAGAATTTCAATGAATGCACCAAATGCCATCAAACGCATTACCTTTCCTACGTAGGTTTCTCCTACCTCTACTTCTTTTACAAGAAGCTCTATAGATTTTACACCTGCATTTGCTGATTCCATATCTGGTGCTGCAATGTAAACAAGACCTTCGTCATTAATATCAATTTTAACTCCGGTTTCTGAGATAATACGGTTGATAGTTTTTCCTCCCGGTCCAATGATAGTACGGATCTTATCCGGATGAACCTGCATAGAGATGATTCTAGGTGCATAAGGAGAAAGCTGTTCTCTCGGAACCGTAATTTCCTGCATCATTTGATCCATAATATACATTCTTCCGTCATGTGCCTGCTTTAATGCATCCTGTAAAATCTGTTTGGATAAACCGTGTACCTTAATATCCATTTGAATTGCAGTTACACCCTTTTCAGTACCTGCAACTTTAAAGTCCATATCTCCAAGGAAATCTTCCATCCCTTGAATGTCAGAAAGAATCGCAATTTTGCTGGAACCATCTTCTTCTACTCTTTCAATCAATCCCATTGCAATACCTGCTACCGGTCTCTTAATTGGAACTCCAGCATCCATCAATGCCAAACAGCTTCCGCATACCGATGCCTGAGAGGTACTTCCATTTGAAGATAATACTTCAGAAACAACACGAATTGCATATGGAAACTCTTCTACAGAAGGCAATACCGGAATCAAAGCTCTTTCTGCTAACGCACCATGTCCAATTTCACGTCTTCCCGGACTTCTCATCGGTCTTGCCTCACCTACACTGTAAGGAGGGAAATTATAATGATGCATATAACGCTTCTGTACTTCATCACCGATTCCATCAATCGTCTGAGCATCACCCATAGCTCCTAATGTTGCAACGGATAATACTTGTGTTTGTCCTCTCTTAAACAGACCAGTTCCATGTGTTCTAGGCAAAACGCCAGTCTCACACCAAATTGGTCTGATTTCTGCTGTTTTACGATTATCCGGACGTACGCCATCATCTAGAATAAGACTTCTTACCTGCTCTTTTGTAATATTATATAGAACAGCAGAAATATCTTTCGCATTTTCCGGATAAATTTCTGCAAAGTACTCTTTTGTTTCTGTTTCGACTGCATCCATATTGTCTAAACGTTCCTGTTTATCATAGGTCTGAATGGCAGTTCTCATTTTTTCTACTGCATACTCTCGTACAGCAGCATCAATATCTTCCGGAATTGTATATAAATTTAGTTCTCTTTTTGGCTTTCCGATTTCTGCTACAATATCTTCGATAAAAGCAACCAATTTCTTGATTTCTTCATGACCAAGCATAATCGCTTCCAAGATGATATCTTCCGGTACCTCATTTGCTCCGGCTTCTACCATCATAATAGCATCCTTTGTTCCGGATACAACTAAATGCAAATTACTTTCTTCTCTTTCTGCTTTCGTTGGATTTATAATGAAACGATCATCAATTCTTCCAATCATAACAGACGCTGTCGGTCCATCAAACGGAATATCTGAAATAGATAATGCTACGGATGAACCAATCATTGCTACAATTTCCGGCGCACAATCACAATCCACACTCATAACGGTTGCTACAACCTGAACATCATTATAAAAGCCCTTTGGGAATAAAGGACGAATTGGACGGTCAATCAAACGTGAATTCAATATCGCTTTTTCAGAAGGTCTTCCTTCTCTTTTAATAAAACCACCGGGGATTTTTCCAGCAGCATACATTCTTTCCTCATAGTCTACACTGAGTGGGAAAAAATCAATATCTTGTCTTGGTGCTGCAGAGCAAGTAGCGGTTACATTGACAACGGTATCTCCGTAACGCATCATAACCTGTCCGCTTGCCATTTCGCAAACCTTTCCGATTTCCATTTGCAGGAGTCGTCCACCCAATGCAGTTTTGAATGTTCTGTAGTCTTCAAATCTCATGTACTAAAACCTTTCCTTTCAATTAATCAGGTCCGGCTTGACAAGTTAACCTATTGTTTTCCTCTTTCAATAAGTTAAGTTCTCAAGCCTGACCCGCACCCGATTTGAAAAAAAAGGCGAGGTTGATCCCCGCCTTTCATTTCTAATTATTTTCTTAATCCAAGACGTGCAATCAGACTTCTATATCTTTCAACATCCTTGGATTTTAAGTAGCCAAGAAGATTTCTTCTCTGTCCTACCATTTTTAAAAGACCTCTTCTGGAATGGAAGTCTTTCTTGTGAATTTTTAAATGTTCATTCAAATCATTGATTCTAAAAGTAAGAACCGCAACCTGAACCTCAGGAGATCCAGTATCTCCTTCATGAGTTTTGTACTCATTAATAATTTCTGCTTTTTTTGCTTGTGAAATCATAATTATTCTCCTTTTCTTATTCACCTGCAACCGGGTATTACGTCGGAGAGTCGTATTACTCAGCTGTAGGTATCATTTTTACACTATATAATATCATGTTTTTCAAAGGTTTGTAAAGAATTATTTTCCTGCATTTTTCTCATGAAACTGCCGCGCGGTTAGGCAATCCTTTTGAATTTGGTCACTTAAACTCTTCACATCTTCAAATTTATGTTCATTTCTTAATTTTTTCAAAAATTCTACGCGTATTTCTTTTCCGTATATTTCTTTATTAAAATCAAATAAATGTGTTTCAATATTTCTCTTTTCAACGCCTATCGTTGGTTTTAAACCTACATTCGTAATGCTGTGATAACACACACCATTATAGGTACAATTCGTAATGTATACACCATTTGCCGGCGTTACCATGGATTCATCAATGGTGATATTTGAGGTTGGAAATCCCATAGTTCTTCCTATTCGATTACCAACTACCACTGTTCCACCCACACTATAGTATCTGCCCATATAAGTCATGCATGTTTCAACATCCCCTACAGCAATTAAATTTCGAATCAAAGTGCTGCTTACTACATTATCATTGATTTTATATGGTTCAAGAACATGGATACCATAATCATATTTTAAACCCTGCTGCATTAGTATTTCCGGATTACCCGCTGCTTTATACCCAAAACGATGATTAAATCCACAATAAGCTTCTTTCATTTTAAATGTATTCACAAGTAATTCTTCAATAAATTCATTTGGACTCATACATTGAATGCGTTCATCAAAGTCAATGGAAAATAAATAATTCACACCTAACGCTTTCAGAATTTGAACTTTATCTTCAAAATATAAAATATTTTTGATTAAAGGGCTTCCTGAAAGTACATTTTTAGGATGATTCGTAAAAGTAAAAACCGCACTTTTCAATCCGGCAATCTTTGCACTTTTTACTGTGCGTCGTATCAGTTCTTGATGACCTTTGTGGATTCCGTCAAAATTACCTAAAGCAATCACCGTAGGCTGTATATTTTTAATGTCTTCTAATTTTGTAAATACTTTCATTTGTAAAACACCTTATCTGCAACGTATCTTTTGGTTATTGGCTGGTAAAATACTACCCCTAAAAATGTTTGACCCGAATAAACCTTATAAGCCAGATTATAGTTTTCTCGGATCTTTAAATGCTTCATTCGAAGCTTTACGCTTTCCAAATCATGCTTTTGAAATGGATTTTCCATGATTTGTACATCTTTTGCAATCAAGTAACCACCGTTTAAGAACCATTTTTCTCTTCCAGGAGATAATAAAAGACTCCCAAAATAATTTAAAGAAAAATCAGTTGGTAGTCGATAGTTATCTGCCTCATCTTCCTTTAATTCACCATCTTTTGAATCATTTTTCCAGTTTTGCAATTCCTCTATTGTAACAGCATTCTCTAAAGTAAAAGCACCGCTTTCCATTCTTAATAAAAAGCTCATTGCTGCACCACATCCAAGAGCCTCACCCAAATCCTGACAAATTGTTCTTATGTAAGTACCCTTAGAGCAAACTACTTCAATCATTACTCTACCGCTATTTTTACTATACGAAAGCAGCTTTATATCGGATATTACCACAGGGCGACTCTTAATCTCTACGGATTCTCCTGCTCTCGCATACTCATAGAGACGTTTCCCCTCTACACGAATCGCAGAATACTTCGGTGGTGTTTGCTGAATGCATCCTTGAAATTTATTCAACTCAAATTGAATTTGTTCTATTGTAACGGAAGCTGCTTTTTCCCAGTTTGATGCAATCACATTGCCCCAAATATCTTGCGTATCGGTTTCAATACCAAGCTGCATTTCACATCGATACCGCTTCTCATCCAAATCGAGATACTCATTGATTCTTGCAGCACTACCAATACACAAAGGTAAAACACCGACTGCAAAAGGATCTAATGTCCCTGTATGTCCAATTCTTTTAATCCCGGTTAAACGGCGAAGCACGGATACGCCATCATGGGAAGTCATACCAGCAGGTTTTAATAAATTGATGATTCCGTCTTTTATCATATAGAGCTTCCCTTCATTAATTCTTCTTCAATGGCTCCTATAATCATCTTTTTTGCATTGTCTAAAGAATCATGAATGGTACAGCCAGCTGCCTTAATATGCCCTCCGCCATGAAACTTCTGAGCAATATTTGCAACATTTCCATAGCTTTTCGCTCTCAGACTGACTTTAATAATTTCTTTTTCTTTTTCTTTTAAAAGTGCTGCAATTTCAATTCCTTCAATGCTTTTCAAAGTATCTATAATACCTTCCGTCTCTTCCATTGAAGTATGATTTACTTCTAGCATTTTTTGAGTTACACTAACCAATCCAGCACTTCCATCGCAAAAAAGCTGCATATCCTTTAAAGCATCCGCAGATAGCTTTACTCTTTCTCTTCGAACATTCTCATAAATTTCTACACATACTTTTGTATGATCCAAACCAGTATCATACAAATCTGCAACAATCAAATGTGTACGCTTTGTTGTATTTGAATATCGGAAATTTCCCGTATCGGTAGTAATTGCAGCATAAAGAGCATTTGCTATTTCTGCATTAAAATCACAATTCATAACCTTGAGCAGATCATAAATAATTTCTCCAGTAGCTGCGGCACTTGAGTCAATGTAATTAAAATCTGCAAAAACACCCGTTGTCATATGATGATCCAAGCAAATTGTAACATTTCCTTTAAAGTACCAGTCCTTTCGCTTCTCAAAACGCCCTACATCACTGCAATCAATTGCAATAGCTATATCAGCAGAATCAAAAGGTGGTTCCCCTTCCAAACAAAAATCACATGTTAGGAAAGAAAGAAATGCTGGCACTTCATCTTCCAATAAAACATAGACTTCTTTGCCTAGATTTCTTAAAGCTAAGCAAAGTGCCACTGCAGATCCATAAGCATCTCCATCAATCTGCATATGGGGAAACAGTAAAATACGATTCGCTGAAAGCAACTGTGATCCAATCTCTTTTAGTGTATTATTTTCCATAATTTCACCTATTCCAAATCTTCCGAACGATTCTCTTCCTGTTCTTCCATATTTTCATCGTCATGCTTAATGGCTAATTTCCCAATGATTTTTTCCATATAAAGTCCATATTCCATGGATGTATCAAATTTAAATATTAATTCCGGTATGTGTCGAAGTTTTACTTGACGACCGATTTCACTTCTAATTCGTCCTTTTGATTTACGAAATGCAAGCAATACATCTTCTTTCTCTTCTTCCGACAGCTCCTTATTGGGACCAAAATTCATTGCTGTAATATAAAGAGTGGCGTAACTGCCGTCGGAAGTAACATCAACAGCAGATACACTCACCATCCCTTTAAATCTGGGGTCTTTTAGTTCTTTCAACAGCATACCACTTACGATTCTGCGAATCTCTTCTCCGAGCCTTCCGGCTCGATAACCTTTCCCCATAACAACCTCTTACTTTCTTTCAATTTCCTCCATCTTGAAGGCTTCTATAATATCGCCCTCTTTAATATCATTGTAATTTTCAATACCGATACCACATTCATAGCCCGTAGCAACTTCTTTTGCATCGTCTTTAAATCGTTTCAACGAAGAAATTTTACCTTCATGAATAACAATTCCATCACGGACCAATCGAACTTCTGCATTTCTTTGTACTTTTCCTTCTAATACATAAGCTCCCGCAATAATACCAATCCCAGGGACTTTAAAAGTCTCTCTAACTTCTATTTTACCCAAAACTACTTCTTTAAATACTGGATCAAGCATACCCTTCATTGCCGATTCAATATCATCAATCACCTCGTAAATGATACGATAAGTTCGAATTTCAACACCTTCACGGTCTGCAATCATACTTACCGCAGTGCTAGGTCTTACATTAAATCCAATAATAATAGCATTGGAAGTATTTGCAAGCATAATATCTGATTCTGTAACCGTACCTACACCGGAGTGAATGATACGTACCTTTACATTCTCATTCTTTAATTTTTCTAAAGATGTAGTCAATGCACCTACAGAACCTTGTACGTCCGCCTTGATAATTAAGTTTAGTTCCTTAACTTCACCTTCTTCAATCTGGCTAAATAATTGTTCTAAAGTTACGCTGGAATTGCGAGCCATAACTTCTTCACGCATCTTACTTTTTCTGTTTTCTGCAATTTCTCTTGCTAGCTTATCCTGACGAACCGCATTAAATTCATCCCCAGCTTCAGGAACTTCTGTCAAACCAAGAATTTCTACTGCGGTTGCAGGACCTGCCTTAGCAATTGAGTCTCCTTTAAAGTTAGTCATTGCACGAATTCTACCACTGCAAGTCCCTGCAACAACAGACATTCCTGCTTTTAACGTACCATTCAATACCAATAAAGTCGCAACCGGACCTTTTGCCTTATCTAACCGAGCTTCAATAACAGTACCCATAGCCAAACGGTTTGGATTTGCTTTTAATTCCAAAACTTCCGCTTGAAGTAATACCATTTCCAGTAGATTTACAATTCCTTCTCCGGATTTTGCGGAAACTGGAACGCAAATGACGTCACCACCCCAATCTTCTACTAAAATACCATGCTCTGTTAAGTCTTGCTTTACTCGTTCTGGGTTAGCTCCAGGTTTATCCATTTTATTGATAGCTACAATAATTGGAACACCAGCTGCCTTTGCATGGCTTATAGATTCTATAGTCTGAGGTTTTACACTATCATCTGCTGCAACAACAAGAATTGCAATGTCAGTCGAATTTGCACCACGTGCACGCATCGCAGTAAACGCTTCGTGACCAGGTGTATCTAAGAAAACAATTTTATGTCCATTTAATACAACTTCTGAAGCACCAATATGTTGTGTGATACCACCAGCTTCTCTATCTGTGACACTGGTCTTTCGAATTGCATCCAATAAAGAAGTTTTTCCATGGTCAACATGGCCCATTACTGTAATAATCGGAGGTCTTGATTTTAAGTCTTCCGGTTTATCTTCAAATAGCTCTAATCCTTCTTCTACAGTTTCTTCATCCACTTTTCCAACTACAATATTAACGCCCAATTCTTCTCCTAAAAGAACGGCAGTATCCTCATCGATATTTTGATTGATATTCGCCATAATACCAAGCTTCATCAATGCCATAATGATTTGTGATGTTGTTTTTTCTATTTGTTCTGCTAAGCCCTTTACAGTAATTGGAACTGTAATAATCTTAGTACCAACTGGTAATTCTTCTACTTCAACGTTGTTTTCTTCTACCTGATTTGCTACCTTTTCCGCTTTGTTTTTCTTATGCTTTTTAGGTACAGCCTTTGTTAAATCCAATGGCTTTGAATTCTTATAATGTGAACCTTTGCTTGAATCTTTTTTATAATCATTTTTAAAATCATTTTGTTTTTTGCTTCTAGATGGCTTTGTTACTAAAACATCATTTGCTGGTTCGGGTTTATTAGAACGCTCCTTTGATGCATTCGTTCGTTCTTTTGGAGGACGATTGCTTCGATTGGAAGGATTATTTCTCTCTCCGCGATTATTTCTATCTGAACTTCTATCTGAATTTTTTTCTGAACGATTGTTTCTTGCAGAACCTGCGTCAGCATTCGTTTTATCATTTTTCACATTTCTATTATTGCTGCCATGATTTGGACGGTTTTGCGTGTTTCTTTGTCCATCCCGATCCCGATACGAGTTATTCCGTTTCGAGTCATATGGTTTCTTTTCAGTCTGTTGTTGTGCGGCCTTCTCAGCTTGTGCTTTTTGACGAGCCTCTCGCGCAGCTCTTTCTTCCGCTTCCTTTGCAAGGATTTGTTCATTGGTTTTAATAATCTTAAACTTTTGTGGTTCCGGTCTTCCCATAATTTGAGCAGCTGTTACCGGTACATCTTCTTTCGCTGATGTTTTTACATCATTTCTTATTTCTTTTTTTGCTTCCACTTTTTCTTCCATCTTTTCTTCTACAGCCATCGTTTGCGGTACAGTATTTTTAGGCATAGGTTTTCCTTGTAGCATTGTTTTTCCATTCGGCGCAATGACAGTCTTGGCCATGCTCCTATCTTGTGTAGCTTTGCTCGTTGACGCAGTGGTATCCTCCTTCACCGATGCTTTTTTCGTTGTCGATTTTTCTGCCATTTTATTATTTAGCTTCGATGTTGGTTTTATAGTCACCTTTACCTCTCCTTCTTCCTGCGATGCTTTCGTATTTCTTTCTACTGTTGTTTCTGATTTTTTCTTCCCATGTGTTATCGTATTCTTTATTGCCGTTGCGTCTATATCTTCTACGACGCTCATATGAGTTTTTACTTCTATACCCATGGACTTGATTCTATCTAACATTTCTTTGTTTGTCAGATTCAATTCCTTTGCCAGTTCGTATACTCTCTTTGACATAGAATACACCTCCTTCTTTTTTTTCAATCCATTTTGTTATCCAATTCCTTTCCAATAATTTGGGCAAAATGGCTATCTGTGATACCAAATATCCCTTTGTCTATTTCTCCGGTCAATTTTGAAAGTTGTTCCTTTGTTCCATAAATCTTCATAGGAATTTTTTCTGCTTTCGTCAATTCCATAAATTTTTTTTTGGTGTTGTCTGAAACATCTTCGGTAATTAATAACAGCTTCAACTTATTTTTTTGAGCTGCATAGATACAGGTATTATATCCTGTAATTAAGTTTCTTGATTTTTTTGCAAACCCCAAGTAAGTATCAATCTTTTGTTTCATAAATAGTAAGCTCCTCAAAAACACGATTTAATTCTTCTTCACTTACATTGATCCCTAAGTTTCTTCCAATCGCTTTTTTCTTACGTGCTAAAGCAAAGCAATCATGATTGGGGCACAAATAAACACCACGTCCATTTGCTTTTCCTGTGCTATCTATATGCAGAGAACTATCATCTTCTGCAACAATACGTATCAATTCACGTTTTGGCTTTGATACCATACAGCCAACGCATCTTCTCATTGGTATTTTTTTCGCTTTCATATGCACACACCTTCTTTATTCTTCTTGTGTCATATCTTCATCAACTGATTCGTCTAAAATAACAATGCCATCATCTTCTAGTTCATCAATACTATCTTCCATATCATCGTTATCAAATAGAACATCCTCTGTTTGCATGAACTGAGAATGACTTTTAATATCAATCTTCCATCCGCAAAGCTTTGCCGCCAGACGAACATTCTGTCCTTCTTTTCCAATAGCTAGCGATAACTGATAATCTGGAACTACAACCGTTGCTGATTTCTCATCTTCATTAATCATGACTCGTTCAACTTTTGCCGGACTTAATGCACTGCTAATCAGCTTTTCGGGATTTTCGCTCCAATTAATGATATCAATCTTTTCTCCGAATAGTTCATCAACAACGGATTGAACTCGAGTCCCTCTTGCACCGACACAAGCGCCAACCGGATCCACATTTTCATCGTTCGCAAATACTGCCATCTTTGTTCTGGAACCAGCTTCTCTTGAAATACTTTTAATTTCAACAATCCCTTCCTGAATTTCCGGAACTTCCAATTCAAACATTCTTTTTACTAATCCTGGGTGTGATCTTGAAAGATATACTTGAGGTCCTTTTGTCGTCTTTTTCACGTCCATAATAAATGCCTTAATGCGATGATTAACCTCGTAATGTTCTCCCTTCACCTGCTCTGTAAAGGCTAAGATACCTTCTGTTTTTCCCATATTAATAAAGACTGTGTCATTGCTGATTCTCTGTATAACACCATTTACGATTTCACTCTGTCGATTGATGTAATCGTCATAAATCATTCCACGTTCTGCTTCACGAATACGCTGTACAACTACCTGCTTTGCTGTCTGTGCTGCAATTCGGCCAAAATCTTTTGGAGTCACTTGATACTCAATTACATCACCAACTTCATAGTTCGGGTCAATTTCTTGCGCTTCATGTACATCAACCTCAACAAAAGGATCGTAAACTTCTTCTACAACATCCTTTCTCATAAAAACATCAATATCACCGGTTTCACGGTTTATATTCACACGGACATTTTGAGAGGTGCCATAATTTTTTTTATAAGCGGATACCAGTGCAGATTCGATTGCATCAATTAACAAATCCTTTGAAATCTGCTTTTCCTTCTCTAATTCTTCAACCGCAAGAATAAATTCCTTATTCATTTTTAATCTATTCCTCCTTAAAAAACAACTGCAAGTTTTGTTTTTGCTATTTTATCTAACGGTAATTCTATTTCATTATCAAGCTCATCTGACAAAATAAGTTTATCATCCAGCAGTGCAACCAGTTTTGCAGTAATAAGTTTTTTACCATCGACCGCCTCATATAAACTTACATCCACCAAAGAATTTTTGAAACGTTCATAATCCTTTTCTTTTAAAAGTGGACGATCCATCCCCGGCGAAGAAACTTCTAAATAATAATTTTGCTCAATTGGATCTAATTCATCCAAGCGTTCACTTAAAAAACGGCTTACAATCTCACAATCATCCGTTCCAATATTTTCATATTGACCATTGATACACTTTTCAATGAACACACGCAAAAACCAATCTCTTCCTTCTTTTAAAAATTCTACGTTAAAAAGTTCGTAATTATTTTTATCAAGAAAAGGTTGCAGTTCAGAAGCAATCAGCTCCGTGATTTTCTTTTTTGCCATTCTTACATTCCTTTCTTAAACTAATTTTCCCCAAGCAAAAGTGAAAGAGTGGGATTGCCCACTCTTTTGCTTTTACATATCAAGTACGTTTGTTCCCTAATAGGATACCACACTTTCCTTAAAATAGCAAGGAAAATACACAAATTGCCTTAAAATAAACTCATTTGATCCGATTCCGGCATTCCTTTTAATACCCCATGATTTTTCAGTGCTGCGATTGCAGTACGATTCAGTTTTGCTCTTGTACGTATTTCTTCAATTGAAAAATATGGCTGTGTCTCCCATTCTTCTACCAAACGCTTCGCTGCACTTTCACCCACACCGTTTAACGCTAAGAAAGGAATCAATACTTTGCCGTCGACTACATCAAACTTTAAGGCATTTGATTTTCCAAGTTCTGCAGGTAAAAACTCATAGCCTCTTGCATACATTTCGTAAGCTACTTCCAATACAGTAACCTCATCTACCTCTTTCTTTGTTGCTTCCTTTCCTTTATCTTCTATTTCCTGAATCCGATCCTGCACAGCCTGTATTCCGTTTAAAATAACTTCTGCATTAAATTCACTGATTTTCATCGTAAAAAAGACAGCATAGAACGCAGCAGGAAAATACACTTTGTAGTAAGCAATTCGATAAGACATCATTACATATGCCACTGCATGGGCTCTTGGAAACATGTACTTAATTCTGCGGCATGACTCAATGTACCACTCAGGTACATCGTTTGCTTCCATAATTTCAACTTGATCCGGTGTTAATCCTTTACCTTTTCGAACACATTCCATGATTTTAAAGGAAGCTTTTTTCGGAACCCCTTTTAAAATCAGGTAATTCATAATATCGTCACGAGTGGAAATGGCTTCGCTCATAGAAGCTTCTCCATTCTTGATAAATTCCTGTGCATTATTAATCCATACATCGGTTCCGTGAGAGAAACCTGAAATACGAACCAAATCCGCAAAACGTTTTGGGTGTGTATCATCTAGCATCTGACGTACAAATTTCGTCCCAAACTCTGGAATACCATAACTTCCATGCACATATTTGTAATCTTTTATCTTTATATCAAGTCCTTCAATTCCATTAAAAATCCCCATTGTTTTTGGATCATCCAAAGGTACATCTAAAGGATCCTCTCCTGTAATATCTTGCAATTGGCGTATCATGGATGGAACATCGTGACCGAGTATATCTAATTTTAACAAGTTTTCATCAATCGAGTGGTAATCAAAATGTGTTGTAATAATGTCGGTAGTCATATCATTTGCTGGATGCTGCACTGGGCAAAATTCATATATTTGATGTCCACGCGGTACAATGATGATACCTCCCGGATGCTGCCCGGTTGTTCTACGTACACCCGTGCATCCGGTAGCCAATCGTTCAATTTCCCACTTGTTCGCAACTTGTCCTCGTTCTTCAAAATATTTCAATACAAATCCAAACGCCGTTTTCATCGCCACGGTACCAATCGTTCCCGCACGAAATACATTTTCCTTTCCGAAAATTTCTTCAACAAATTTATGAGCAACTGGTTGATACTCTCCAGCAAAATTCAAGTCAATATCTGGTTCCTTATCTCCCTCAAAACCCAAAAATGTTTCAAATGGAATGGAAAATCCATCTTTTTTATAAGGTCGTCCACATTTCGGACAATTTTTATCAGGCATATCAACACCACAATCGTAGCTTCCATCTTCGATAAACTCTACATTTTTACATTCAGGATTTTGACAAATATAATGTGGCACCAAAGGGTTTACTTCAGTAATTCCTGCCATTGTTGCAGCAAAAGAGGATCCTACGGAACCTCTGGATCCTACCAAATAACCATCTTTTAAAGATTTTTGTACCAACATTTCCGCTGATACATACATAACGGCATACCCGTTTCCGATAATAGAATCCAATTCCTTTTCCAATCGACTTGAAACCAGTTCTGGCAAAGGCGTTCCATAAATTCCTTCTGCTGTTTCCATACAACGACTTCGTAAACGTTCTTCTGCACCATCAATTTTGGGTGGAAACTTTCCTTCTGGAACTGGAATCACGGGTTCTACCATATCAGCAATTTGATTTGGTGCATCGATAACAACTTCTTTTGCCAGTTCTTCTCCCAAATACTGAAACTCTGCTAACATTTCATCTGTCGTTCTAAGATATAATCCATCACCATCTTCGATATCTTTATATCCTTGTCCAGCCATTAAGATTTTTCGATAAATGGAATCTTCCTGATCTTTATAATGCGCATCGCATGTAGCAACAATCGGTTTTCCATATTTTTTCCCTATGGCAATGATTTTTCGATTAATTTCTTTTAGCTCTTCCTCATCTACCACTTTTCCTTTTTCAATAAGAAAATGATTGTTGCACAAAGGTTGAATTTCTAAATAATCGTATAAATCTACAATCTCTTTTATTTCCTGATCTGAACGCTTATTTAATACAGCTTGGTATACTTGACCTGCCTCGCAAGCAGATCCTATAATAATTCCCTCTCTATATTGCATCAAAACAGATTTAGGTATACGTGGCCTCTTATAAAAAAAGTTCAAATGGGATTGCGAAACTAATTCATATATATTTTTTAAACCAACTTGATTTTTTGCAAGCAGAATAATATGATTGGTTCCTTTTGTTTTATAATCAATCTCTTTTGTACCATTTACTTTTTCAATATCATTGAGATTGGTATATCCTGCTTCCTCCATCATTTCAAAGAGTTTTATCATAATCCCTGCCGCCGCTTTTGCATCATCTACCGCTCTATGATGATTCTCCAAAACGACTCCTAACGCGTTGGCAACCAAATTTAATTTATGACGTTTTAACTCTTTTAGCAAAGTTCTTGCCATATAAAGTGTATCCACTTTAGGATTTAAAAGTTCTCTGCCTCTCTTCGCACAAGCAACTCGAACAAAGGAAACATCAAAATCAGCATTGTGTGCAACCAAAGGTAATTCTCCAATAAACTCCATAAAAGGTTCAAAGACCGCATCCAATGTCGGCGCATCTTTTAGCATATCGTCTGTAATTCCTGTCAATTCTGTTATTTTTTCAGGGAGCTTAGTAATCGAAGGTTTGACAAAAGTCAAAAATTCATCAATGATGACTTTATTTTTTACTTTTACGGCACCAATTTCAATAATCTCATTTCTCGTTGGAGATAAGCCTGTTGTTTCCAAGTCAAATACTACATATTCATCCGAAGTATCATATCCTGCTGGCATTGCACTAGTGTTTCCCGAATCATCAAGCAAATATCCCTCTAATCCGAAAATCAACTTTAAATCCAATTTATTTTTCTTAACAGCCTTTGCTGCATCAGGGAACGCCTGCACTACACCATGGTCAGTAAGAGCCAAAGCTTTATGTCCCCATGCTCCTACCGTCTTTACCAAATCTCCAATTTCTATTAAACCGTCCATGGCGCTTGTTTTCGTATGTACATGAAGTTCAACACGCTTTTCTTCTGATTGATCTTTTCGCTTTTCTTTATGAATTTTTTCCATATCACGACCCATCATAACAATGGTGTTTTCATAGGTATCAAATTCTACATTTCCTCGAACGCGTATCTGTGTGCCCACTTTTATATGTTCATCAATTTCATCCCATTTTTGTTCATTGCAAAATATTTTTACACAAATGGAACTTGTCATATCAGTCACTAATAGCGTCACAAGCTGTCTCCCGCTTTTTAAGGCTCTTGCTTCTTTACGGAAAACGCCACCTTCTATAATGACCAAACCTGAATCTTTATGTAAAGATTTCACTGAAACGGACTCTCCTTCAATGTCTTCTCCCATAATACGATTTCCCTCTACTGGTGTGTATTTTTGACGAATTATTCTTGTACCTTTATTTAACCAAGGTTTGGAATCTCCGGGTCCGTTTGCTACATTTCCTCCAGCAATACCTCCGGTAAGTGTTGCATTCGCTTCCGCTTCTTTGATTGCATTATGTATTGTCTCTAGCTCTTCGGCATCCAGTTTTGCTTTTTCCTGCTCTTTTTGTATATAACTATCTTGATGATTCATAAATTGAAGCTCAAGCTCCAATCTAAAATCTCTAATTAGTATTTGTTCAAATAGTCGAGCTGTTTTTTGATTTAACTCAAAAACAGCTGCTTCACCTAATGCTTTGATTTGAAGCAAAGAATCTTTTAATGTATATTGATCTATGAAAATAGTCCGAGTTAAGTGTGCATAATCACCATTAATTTCGTCAATCATGTGGGGAAGTGCCAACTTAATGATTTCCTCTGTACTTAAGATAACTTCTTCATAAAAAAAATGAAATGCCACATCCGAAAGTTGCGGAAATTCTTTTTGCAACACTAACTTCAACTTCTGTACATCATCAAAAGGTATAATAAAATTTAATTTAATTTCTATGTTTAATTGGTTTGTATCTCGCTTTATGTATGCATTGCCTATTGAAAAAGTGTACTCCTGCTTTGCATGTTTTCCAATTTTTGACCAGCTGATGTAGCGTTCCATCAATGTTTTCATGTTCTATGTTCCTCTAATTTATTTTTTTTAAAAAAGCAGACGTTTTCGTCTGCTTTTTATATACTCATTTTTGTTTCTTTTATCTTATTCTACATTAGTGTCCTTAACTAGTTCCGTAATAGAAGTTGCAAGACCTGCAATTCCTTGAATGTTGGAAGGAATAATAATTTTAGTTGCTTTTCCATCTGCAGCAGCAGCAAACGAGTCGAGACTCTTAAGTGCTATAATTTTATCAGTTGGAGCAGATTCATTTAGCATTCGAATACCATCAGCGGTTGCTTTTTGTACCATTAATATAGCCTGAGATTCTCCTTCGGCTGCCTTAATTGCAGACTGCTTTTGTGCTTCTGCTTCTAAAATACGGGCTTCTTTCTTTCCTTCTGCAATCAAGACCGCTGATTTCTTTTCTCCTTCAGCTCTTAAAATTGCTTCACGGCGTTCACGTTCCGCACGCATTTGCTTTTCCATGGCATTTTGAATGTCTCTCGGTGGAATAATATTTTTTACTTCAACACGATTAATCTTAATACCCCAAGGATCCGTTGCTTCATCAAGTACCAAACGAATTTTAGTATTAATTAATTCTCTGCTGGTTAACGTTCCGTCCAGTTCCAATTCACCAATAATATTTCGAAGCGTCGTTGCTGTCAGATTCTCAATTGCCGCCATAGGATTTTCTACACCATAAGCATAGAGCTTTGGATCCGTAATTTGAAAATAGATTACTGTATCGATTTCCATTGTTACATTATCTTTCGTAATAACGGGCTGTGGCGGAAAGTCAATAACATGTTCTTTTAAGGAAACTTTTTTAGAAATTTTATCAATAAGCGGAATTTTAATATGCAGTCCCACCTGCCATGTATCACTATAAGCTCCTAAACGTTCTATAACATACGCTCTTGCTTGTGGTACAATTCGTATATTCGTTACAATTAATAAAATAGCAATAATTATCAATGCAATGATTGCAATGCCTGTAAAAATACCATCCATTTTTTTCTCCTCTTTCTTTTATTCTTCAATAACAATCAGTTTTACACCTTGTATCTTGGCAACAGTTACTTCCGTCCCAGCTTCAATGCTTACATCATTTGTCATTCCAACTGCTGTCCACACTTGCCCATCCATTTTTACTTGACCGGCTTGATATGGAGCAATACTGGTTAATACAATACCCTTTTTTCCAATCAGGGCATCTACATTGGTTTTTTCTTGTCCAATTCTTAATTTCTTCTCAGCCAAAGGCTTCGTAAAATAAAGCAAAACAACCGAAATTACCAAAAAAACAATGACCTGCATCAGCATAGGTGCATGTAACATAGAAGCCACTGCTGCACAAACTGCACCGGCACTGAACCAAATGGTAGTGAGCCCCATGGTCAATGCTTCTATTACAGCAAAAATAACTGCAATAAAAACCCATATAAGTGCGCTATGCATTATTACTCCAAATAATTCCATATTCCTCTCCTCCCTTTGCTATTTTACACCAAAAAATCCTTCAATACCAAGCTTTTGTTTGATCAATGCAAACAACTCCTCGGAAATCCGTTCTTCCGGTATGGTTTTAATGATTTCACCCTTTTGAATTAACACACCCTTTCCTTTGCCGCACGCAACACCAAAATCCGCCTCTCTTGCTTCGCCGGGACCATTAACCTCACATCCCATCACAGCAACGGTAATTCCTTGAATGTTTTGTTTTTCCATTTGTCTTTCAATCGAAACAATCTGCTTTTCTATCTCTTTTGTGATTTTTACAAGATCAACTCGAGTTCTTCCACAAGTTGGACAAGAAATAAGATTAATCGAATTTTTTCTAAGATTCAATGCTTTTAATATATCTTTCGCAAAGATAATCTCTTCCACCGGATCACCGGTTAAAGAGACACGCATAGTATCACCTATACCATCTAATAGCAACGCTCCGATTCCAATTGCAGATTTCACTTTTCCGCTTTGTGCAGTACCTGCTTCCGTAATTCCAATATGTAGGGGAAGCATTGTCCTTTCTGCAACTAAGCGATGTGCTTCCTGATTCAACCTGACGTCCGAAGATTTGATGGATAAAACTAATTCATCAAATCCCATATTCTGAACAAAATCAATGGTATTTAATGCACTTTCAGCCAAAGCCTGCGGTGTAACCCCTCCATATTTTTTTAAAATATTTTTTTCTAAAGAGCCGGAATTCACCCCAATTCGAATGGGAATATTTCTTTCTTTTGCAGCGTCAAGTATCTTTTTAATCTTCTCATTATCTCCAATATTTCCAGGATTAATACGAACCTTATCGGCTCCATTTGCAATTGCAGAAAGTGCAAGACGATAATCAAAATGAATGTCTGCAACTAAAGGAAGTCTTACCTTTGATTTTATCTTAGCAAATGCCTCTGCCGCTTCTTGATCCGGAATCGCGCATCTCACAATTTGACAACCTGCATCCTGCAATCTTTCAATTTGATTTACAGTTGCAGAAACATCCCGTGTATCTGTATTTGTCATAGATTGAATCGAAACGGCAGATCCGCCTCCAATTGGTACATTGCCACACATAACTTGTTTCGAACGTCTTCTCATTATATTTTCTCCATATTCATTCAGCTATATTATTTCTTTAATGCAAAATAAAT
Source organism: Anaerovorax sp. IOR16 (assembly GCF_017168145.1). Classification (GTDB taxonomy): domain Bacteria; phylum Bacillota; class Clostridia; order Peptostreptococcales; family Anaerovoracaceae; genus IOR16. Next base: position 52,046 of record NZ_JADQTL010000002.1, read on the forward strand.
CGATCCACATCCTGAATGACAATATAAAACATTAATGCAAACAAAACCAGCATTCCTGCATAATGAATCTTTGCTTCCAATTCATCACTTACCGCTTTTCCGGTTACAAAACGAATCACCAGAAAAAGAAGTCTTCCTCCATCCAATGCTGGGAATGGAAGCATATTAACAATCGCTAAATTCAAACTAATCAAAGCGGTTAAATTAACAATATATAATAGTCCTAACTTTGCCTGGTCATTGATAATGGAAACAATTCCTACTGGACCTACTAAATCATTCACAGAGCCTCTCCCAGTAAACAACTGCCCCAAATAATCAACCATTTGTTTTGCAATGGAACTTGTAGTGGAAATTCCTGTTTTAATTGCCATTCCCGGTGATTTTTTTATAAGCGATGTCACACCGATCATTCGACGTCCACTTTCATTTTCTAATACACCACTTACTAAATTTACTTTTTCTCCTTGGCGCTCTACCGTCAAAGTAAGGGAATCTCCTTCGCTTTCCGAAATAAGAGAAATGATATCATTCCATCCTTTTACTTCCTTCTGATTAATTCCAATAATGGTGTCTCCTTCCATTATCCCGGCCTGCTCCGCTGGAGAACCTTTCGAAACGTCTGCTATGGTATTCGTTTGCATACCCATAATGCCTGCCATTAAAGCAATGATAACAACTGTTGTTAAAAGATTCATAAACGAACCAGCTATGAGAACCAGTGCTTTTGCCCAAAATGGCTTATTATGAAACGCATTCACATCGTCAGATTCTTCATCTTCGCCTTCCATTCTGACAAAACCTCCAATTGGCAGCGCACGAAGAGAGTACTCTGTATCCCCTTTCTTTTTCTGCAAAAGAAGAGGTCCCATTCCTAATGAAAATTCGTTTACTTTTACACCAACTGCTTTGGCACACAAAAAATGCCCAAGCTCATGAACAAAAATAAGAAAGCAAAAGATTAATACTGCATAAAGAATTGTAGTCCACCCCATAAAAATCCCCCTATCTATTATTTCTTAATTAAAATTTCGGCTCTTGTTTCTGCATCAATCTGCAAAATATCATCCAATGTTAGATCATAAATCGGTTTATGTCTCTGCATTATCACTTCGAGTCGATTTTGAATATCAATAAATTTAATTTTTTTATCTAAAAATTCTTGCACCAACACCTCATTTGCTGCATTTAAAACCACAGGTAAACTTCCGCCAGCGTTTAATGCATCGTATGCAAGCCTTAAACAAGAAAACGTCTTACAATCAGCCTCTTCAAAGGTTAAAGTACCCAGTTTAAAGAAATCTACACTCTCAAATAAATTTTTTATACGTTTTGGATAACCAAATGCATAGCTGATTGGTCCTCTCATGTCCGGCATTCCCAGCTGTGCTAAAATCGAACGATCTTCAAATTCTACCATAGAATGAATCACACTTTGTGGATGCACGACTACTTGAATTTTTTCTGCTGGTACATTAAAAAGCCAATGAGCCTCAATCACTTCTAACCCTTTATTCATCAAACTAGCAGAATCAATTGTAATTTTGCTTCCCATTACCCATCTTGGATGGTTTAATGCCTGGTCTAAAGTAACTTTTTCTAACTCTTTTTTGGTATAACCGCGAAACGGGCCACCGGAAGCCGTCAGTAGAATACGATGAATAGGATTATTTCCATTTCCCTGCAAGCATTGAAAAATAGCGCTGTGTTCGCTATCTACCGGAAGAAGCTTTACTCCATATTTTTTCACAGCATCCATAATAATACCACCACCTGCTACTAAAGTTTCTTTATTTGCAAGAGCGACATCTTTACCAGCGCAAATCGCTTCATAAGTTGGTTTTAATCCCATCATTCCCATAAGAGAATTTAAAACCAAATCACAATTTGTTTTTGAAGCTGCTGTAATAATTCCCTGCAAACCATATGAAAATTCAATTCGAGGAAATTTTTTTTTTAATGCCATGGCATCTTCTTCGCTAGCAGTTACTGCAAACGATGGAGAATATTTTTTTAATTGTTTACAAAACAAATTTATATTTTTGCCACAAGTTAAACTTTCAACCTGAAACATCTCCGGATTTTTTTCTATGACATCTAACGCTTGTGTTCCAATGGATCCGGTTGAACCTAATATACTAATTTTTTTCATTTTTCCACCATTTTTGTTCATCTATTTTAAAACCAAGATTATATAATAATATACCATTGGAGCGGTAAATAGTACGCTATCAAAGCGATCCATGATGCCACCATGTCCAGGTATCAAATTCCCATAATCTTTTATTCCCATCTTTCTTTTAAAAATAGAAGCTGTCAAATCCCCAAATTGAGAAACAACACCACCCAGGGCTCCTATCACCATGCAATGCACCATAAACTGTGGCAAAATGAAATAACCGAATAATCCACAAAGTATAATGCTGCCTAGCGTACCTCCAATTGCACCTTCAATGGTTTTTTTCGGACTGATTTTAGGACAAAGCTTATGCTTTCCAAATAAATATCCTGAAAAATATGCCATAATATCCGTACCAAATGCAGTTAGAAATACCAGCCATATAAATTTTAATTGTATTGATGCAATTAGTTGAACGTGAAAGGAAAAATAAATAACATAAAATATTCCTGTAATGGTAACCAATGCATCTTCAAGCTTACGTTTTTCAATCTGAAATAAAGTAAGCAAAGAAAGTAAAATGACACCAAAAAACCAAAACATCATCCAATCCGTTTGCTTAAACGCATCAAACGATTGCAACAAATGAATGGCATACAATGATACAATTGCAATCAATGCTACCCAATGGTTTGCATGAATATCCAGGGTTTCAAAACCTTTATAAAATTCTCGAACTCCAAAGAAACCAACTAAAAAACAAGCAATCATTAACGGGTATCCGCCATAATAAAGCACGAGCAATAACGGAAGCATTGCCAGTGAAGAAAGAAATCTCGTTTTCATTAAACTCCTCCATAACGTCTTTTTCGATGCTGAAACGAAATAATTGCATCCTCTAAGTCTTTTGGTGTAAAATCAGGCCAAAGTACATCTGTATATACGAATTCACTGTAAGCAGATTGCCATAATAAATAGTTGCTCAGTCTCATTTCACCACTGGTTCGAATGACCAAATCCGGATCAGGCATCCCTTTTGTATATAATTTTGATTCAAAATTTTCCTTTGTAAACTCTGCTTCCGTAACCTTCCCCTCAGAAAAGTCCTTAGCAAGTAAATATGCAGCTCTTAAAATTTCTCTTCTGCCTCCGTAATTCAAGGCTATATTAAATTGAAGTCCTTCATTATTCTTTGTGGTCTCCAACGATTTTTCCAGCTTATTTAGTGCTTCCTTTGGGAGTTCTTTGTAATCTCCCAATATATTAACCTTTACATTATTATTATGAAGTTCTGCTAACTCCTTTTCAATATATAGAATTAACAGCTTAAAAATGCCCTTTACTTCTTCTTGCGGTCGTTTCCAATTTTCCGTAGAAAAAGCATAGACTGTTAAATGCTTAACTCCCAAAACCGAGGATGCCTTTACAATTTCCTTTAAAGCAATCATTCCCGCATTATGACCTGCTACTCTAGGCAAATTTCTTTTTCTTGCCCATCTTCCATTTCCATCCATAACAATTGCAATATGATTTGGTATATTATGCTTGTCCAACGTCTTTGGTATATCCATAATTAGCCTCATTTCCTTTTAAACATCAAAAGCAGGTCGGGCATTCGCCCGACCTTATTTCCGAAAAACATCAGGAACTTTACATACAATTAAATGACAAATTCCATCTTTATTTTTCTGGTTTATCACTCTTTGAATTCCTTCAAGAGCTTCTTTTTTTCTAGGTGCCGTTTCACTTACTTGGTAAGGAATATCCTTCTTTTTTAATAATTCAAGAGCTTCTTCCAGCACCATCCCAAGTAAATCCGGATAATCTATCAATACACGGTTCTCCTATACTTCCATTAACTCTTTTTCTTTATCAGCAACCATGTTATCTATGTCTTTCATGCATTTATCTGTTTGTTTTTGAATTTGATCCAATTGTTTTTTTGCATCATCTTCTGTTAAATCACCAGCTTTTTCTTCTTTTTTAATATGGTCATTCGCATCTCTTCGACTATTTCGAACTGCAATTTTTGCATCTTCACCAATCTTTTTAATTTGCTTTGCCAGTTCTTTTCTTCTTTCCTCCGTAAGTGGCGGAATAACCAAACGAATGACTTTTCCATCATTGGAAGGATTGATTCCTAAGTTAGCCATATTAATAGCTTTTTCAATATCCGAAACCACTTTTGGATCAAATGGAGTTATCATAAGGGTTCTTGGATCAGGCACTCCAATATTAGCAAGATTTTTTAGAGGTGTTGCCACACCATAATACTCAACTGTCACTTTGTCAAGTAATGCAGCATTTGCTCTACCTGCACGCACTGTGTTTAATTCTGCTTTTAAAACCCCCAGCGTTTTACTCATTTTGTCCGCTAAGTTTTCTTGGGTCGTACTCATAATAAATCCTCCTAAATGTATTATTTTATTATCGTTCCTATTTTTTCGCCGTATACGGCTTTTAAGACATTATTTTTTTCTGACAATCCAAATACATGAATTGGAATGTGATTGTCCATACAAAGCGAAGCTGCTGTAGAATCCATAACTCCTAGTCCCTTGTCCAACAGATCTTTATGAGTCAGCATATCAAAACGCTTTGCATCTGGATTTGTTTCTGGATCAGAATCATATACTGCATCTACTTTTTTCGCAAGCAAGATGATATCTGCTTCAATTTCTGCCGCACGAAGAGCCGCGGTGGTATCGGTTGAGAAAAATGGATTTCCGGTTCCTGCAGCGAATATAACAACGATATTCTTCGCTAGATGAGACATAGCTCTTCTTCGAATATACGGTTCAGCAATTTCACGCATTTCAATCGCTGTTTGTACTCTGGTAGGAATCCCCTGTGCTTCAAATGCATCCTGTAAAGCTAAGGAATTGATGACTGTAGCAAGCATTCCCATATAATCAGCTGTTGCTCGATCCATACTTTTGCTTGTTCTTCCACGCCAGAAATTTCCACCTCCAACAACAACTGCTACTTGTACACCGATTTCCAAAAGCCCTTTTACTTCTTTTGCTACGGAAATTAACATTTCATCATCTAATCCCGTTTTTTTATCTCCCGCAAGGGCTTCTCCACTAATTTTAAGTAATACTCTTTTATACTTTGGCTCCATTCTCATGTCCTTTCAATATTGTTTATTAACTCACTTAATTTCAACAAAAGGACACTATTGTCTATAGTGTCCCTTTATTATATCATATGCAATTATATTTTTCCATACTGGTCTTGTCAAAAAGTTTTTACTTCATAAACAATTCGATATCTGATTCAACATCTCCAATACCAGCAATGCCAAATTTCTCTACCAGTACCTTCGCAACATTTGGAGAAAGGAATCCAGGAAGTGTCGGTCCTAAATGAATATTTTTCACACCCAAGTACAGCAATGCAAGTAAAACGATCACAGCCTTTTGTTCATACCATGCAATATTATAAGCAATTGGAAGATCATTTACATTATCCAATCCAAATACCTCTTTGAGCTTCAATGCAATGACAGCCAAAGAATAAGAATCGTTGCATTGTCCTGCATCAAGCACTCTTGGAATCCCTCCAATATCTCCCAGATCCAATTTATTGTAACGATATTTCGCACAACCTGCAGTTAAAATCACAGTATCCTTTGGAAGCTTCTGCGCAAATTCCGTATAATATTCTCTTGATTTCATTCTACCATCGCAGCCTGCCATAACAAAGAATTTTTTGATTGCACCGGATTTTACCGCATCCACAACCTTATCTGCGAGTGCAATCACTTGATTGTGAGCAAAACCTCCGACAATACTTCCGGTTTCAATTTCATCCGGAGCAGGTAATGTTTTTGCAAGCTCAACAATCTTAGAGAAATCTTTCTTTCCGTTTTCATCTGCTGTAATATGTTTGCAACCAGGAAAACCAGCTGCACCGGTTGTAAAGATTCGACTTTGAACTTCTTTGCTTCTCGGTGGCACAATACAATTTGTTGTAAACAAAATCGGGCCATGGAAAGATTCGAATTCTTCAACTTGTTTCCACCAAGCATTTCCATAATTTCCAACAAAATGATTGTATTTTTTAAAATATGGATAATAGTGAGCCGGCAGCATTTCACCATGTGTATAAACATCCACACCAGTATCCTTAGTTTGTTCCAAAAGCTGTTCCAAATCCGTTAAATCATGGCCGGAGATTAAAATAGCAGGATTATTTTTTACCCCAATATCTACTGTTGTAATTTCAGGATGTCCGTATTTTGACGTATTTGCTTCATCCAACAACGCCATAACTTTTACGCCATATTCTCCAGTTTTTAAAGTAAGTGCAACCAATTCATCTGCCGTTAATGTGTCATCTAAAGTAGCAGCCATTGCATCATAGATAAATGTATAAATGTCCAGTTCTTCTTTTCCTAAATTTTTAGCATGTTCTGCATAAGCAGCCATTCCTTTTATACCGTAAATGATCATTTCACGAAGAGAACGAACATCTTCATCTTCTGTCGATAATACACCGACTGAAGCTGCTTTCTCAAACATGGAAGTTCTTGTATCGGCTTCAAAGGTCGCAGCATCATGCAAATTGTCTGTTTTTGCAACGTTTTTTAATTCGTTTCGAAGAGAAATCATCTTTTTAATTTGCTGCTCGATAGCAGCATCGTCAAAATTCGCATTTGTAATAGTCATAAACAAGCTATTCAACACTTCATGATTGACATCATTTATCGTTTCTGTATTTAAATTACCCTTTACAACTATTTGAGAAACTCCTTTTACCGTATAGATTAACAAATCCTGAAGTTTTGCAACCTCTTCGTTTTTTCCACATACTCCACGAATTTCACATCCAGTTCCCTTTGCGGTTTCCTGACATTGAAAACAAAACATACTCATAAATTTTACCTCCTAGATTTCACCTTAGTTTTAATAAGTTTAACGTATCTTATCTGATAAAAGTGTCCGATAAAAAATATGGCGTTAATGCACATTTCAGATGTACATTTTAAATAAATTGCTATCCCCATATTGTTTTTCGTATGTTTGATTATAACATCGTGTTAAGAATTGTATGTAACATATGTTACGTACTGTAAAATTCTTTTGAAATTACCGCAAAAGCTCCTTTCAATTTTATTACCTTATATTTTTACTGCTGATTTTTCCTTTTCTTGCAACAGTTTCGATGAAAAAATTTACCGTTGCAGGTTTGTCTGCAAACAATCTTAGTCGAGCCGCATACAGGACAATGATAATCCTCACTTCTAATAGATTCCAAATTTTCTAGACTTTCCATCCATTCCTTATCACAATCTATACACTGTACTTTGCAAATATTTTGTGTAAAATTTCCACCTTCAATATGAACCGTTTTGCCATTCACAAGACTGTCTGCAATTTTTTCTCTCGCCGATAACAGGATTCGCTGAAAGGTTGGTCTTGATACCTCCATCTTTTCAGCACATTCTTCCTGCTCAAGGCCTTCTAAATCTTTGAGTCGAATTGCCTCCAATTCTTCTATTTTTAAAATATTTCCAGGAATACTCTCTATCTTATCTTCTGATGGAACAAAACAGAAAATCGAAGGAATTTTTTCGATTTTTCTCCATTTTTTCGGCCTTGCCAAAATAGACACCTTCTTTACAAGTAATTTATTTTCAAATCGAATTTTGTTGATTTGAGTTTTAACTTGATTTTATAATCATTCCGAATACAAGTCAATGAAGATTGTACGTAAAAAAACCGTTTTTGAAGCCTCCTCTCAAAAACGGTTTTGATTGATTATTGTGAAACAGATGGCAAATTACTTAAATTATTTTCATCATTTCCATCAGGTAGAGATTTTAAATACTCGTTTCCATTTCTTACAGCAACACCCACTCCTTGAATGCCACCCTGCTTTGCAAGTTCCACGCCTTCATCTTTTCCAAGAATGCGTCCATCTGATAGTTTATATCCTGTTACACGGCCGCTTTCCTTAACTAATCCGACAATTTCCTTTGCATCTGCGTTCGGTGTTGGAATTTCCTCCATAGCCATCATCGGCAAGCTTGACAGATTTTTTTGATCATTAGCCATATTTTTATCCTCCAATTCATCAATTTGGCAGCTTTCTAGTTTATTTTTAAAAATAGTTTGCTAATAATACAAAAAAATATTCAAATTTCTAAATCACCTTTTCGTCACATTTAACACAATCAATGCAAGAATGATTTTTACTCCAAAGTTCATCTGCTACGGGTGCCCAATTCTGTGCTGCATTCAAACATTTATCACTCAGGTCACGTACATTCTCAGGTGACTGTAAGTCTGTGGAATGTGCATCTGAATTCTCAACCATATCTGTTAATCTACCCGGATTATCAAGAAGCGGGCAAGGTCGTAAATGATTTCCGTTAAACGGTTGGTTCTTCCGGTATTCCATAAACAAAGGGGAACGCAATGCATCCAGCAATGAATTTTCATGAATATTGGAATCGGAATAATGTATAAAAGCACATGGCTCAATATCACCATTCGCATTAATATGTAAATAATTTCTTCCACCAGCAATACAACCATTAATGTATTCACCATCGTTCCAAAAATCAATGGTAAAAAGCGGCTTTGTCTTACGGAAATTTCGAATTTGATGATACATATATTCACGTTGCTCTGCGGTAGCCATCAATTCCGGTACAGCATCTTTTCCAACCGGCATATAGGTGAAAAACCAGCAAAATTTTGCACCCCATTGAATCATCTGATCAAAATATGATTCGCTTCCAATAATTTCATAATTTTTGCTCGTATAACAACAAGAAATTCCAAACGGTAATTTTTTTCTTTTCAAAAGATCCATTGCACTTACAACTTTAGAAAATGTTCCTTCTCCACGACGGAAATCCGTATCTTTTTCAAACCCTTCTACACTAATTGCGGGAACAAAATTCTTAACACGAAGCATATCATCTGCAAATTCCTCATCAATCAGTGTGCCATTTGTAAATGCAGTGAAAACGCAGTCCGAATGTTTGCTGCAAAGATCAATAATATCTTTTTTACGAACTAATGGCTCACCTCCGGAATATAAGAACATATGAATGCCCAATTCTTTTGCTTGTTCAACAATGCTGTTTAACGTATCAATGCTCATGTTTAGCTTGTTTCCGTATTCTGCAGCCCAGCATCCGGTACATTGCAAATTACAAGCCGAAGTAGGATCCATCAAAATTGCCCATGGTACATTACAATCGTATTTTTCTTTAGAGGCTTTAATTTGCTGCGAACCGACTAAAGTAGCATTTAATACAAAATTCTCAAACAATGTTTTACGAACTTCATCGTCAATATCTGTATAAAGGCTATGAATCAACTGACACCAGTTACTATTTGGGTCGGAGATCACCTCACGGATTGCACGACGCTGCGTAGGATAAACATCTTTTTTTGAAAATTTATCAACCCATTCCATTAATTTGGGAAGATTTTTTTCCGGGTCCTTATCCAGATAATGAAAGGCCTGAACCAGACCAAAACGTTTTACACTTTCTGCAATGTTCATACAAAATCACTCCTTTTTCTACTTTTAATATAACGCTCCCATTCAAAAAAAATATAGACAATCGTCTCACCATGTTTAAATTTAGGACACGGCGTAATGATTGTCTATATTTTCAAACATCAAAATCTATAAAATTCAATTTCTTTACCCTCTTCCCCGCTGTTTACCTGCTTATTTCTTCGTACCCACTCCTTACATTCTACGTTTGTATTTCTACAATTATGCTTGCAAACAAAGATTTAGAAGGCTTATTATAGACAATTCGATTTTAAATATGATATACTCAAACCCTCCACTTTATCACCATACTTTATTTGTATGTTATTATCTCTAGATGGAGGTTAAAATGAATCATACTTATAGAACGGCTGAAGTTGCAAAGATAATTGGAATACATCCAAATACAGTTCGTCTTTATGAAGAGTTAGGACTTATTCCCAAACCAAAACGTCAAGACAACGGATATCGTATTTTTACTGATTTTCATATTGAACAATTCAAACTTGCCCGCATTGCTTTTCAAATAGAAATTCTGCAAAACGGTTTGCGAAAAAAAATTATTAAAATGATAAAAACATCTGCATCTCATGATTTTGACCAGGCACTTAAACTTGCAGAAGATTATTTATCCCAAGTACAGAAAGAGCAGCATAATGCAGAAGAAGCAATAGAAATCGTAAAGCAGCTTTTATACGGAGAAACGGAAAAAGATATTTTGTCATTGAAAAGAAAAGAAGTATCGGAATATCTGAAAGTCTCTATGGATTCGCTCAGAAATTGGGAGATGAATGGTTTATTATCAGTAAAACGTAAAGAAAATGGATATCGCATCTATACGAATGAAGATATGAAACGACTGAAAATTATTCGTTCACTTCGATGTGCAAATTATTCCCTTGAAGCAATTTTACGTATGCTCAATGAATTATCTTCGAATCCGAAAACCAATATAAAAAAAGCACTTAACACCCCCAAAAATAGTGATGATATTATATCCGTATGTGATAAGTTAATTTACTCACTGAAAGAGGCAGAAAGCAATGCAAAAATAATAATTGATAAACTGCAATTTATGAAAACTAAATTTTAACAACCCTACATTTTAACACCAGCCTTTTGGCTGGTGTTATTCTTTTTCATGTAAAAATGATATGTATTAAAGGAGGATTATAGTTTGGAAGAAGTAATTAAAGTAAATGAGCTATCTAAGTCTTACAATGGGCAGTGTGCAATAAAAAATATAAGCCTATCCGTAAAACGAGGTATGGTATTCGGCTTGCTCGGTGCAAACGGTGCAGGGAAAAGTACAACAATTGAATGCATCTTAGGCACCAAAAAATCCGATTATGGAACCGTATCTATTTTAGGAATGAATCCGCAGACGGAAAGAAAAAAAATATTTGAAAAAGTAGGTGTCCAGTTTCAAGAAGCTAATTATCAAGAAAAAATAACTGTAGGAGAACTATGCGAGGTTACGCAATCTCTTTATAAGTCGGCTGCAAATTATCATGATTTATTAAAGCAATTCGGAATTTACGATAAACTTAAAAGCTTTGTTTGTGAGCTTTCTGGAGGTCAACGACAACGATTGTTTATAATTCTTGCACTCATCCCAAATCCTGAAGTCGTTTTTTTAGATGAATTGACAACAGGACTTGACGCAAAAGCGAGACGTGATGTTTGGAAGTGCCTTTCCGATCTAAAAATAAAAGGTCTTACAATCTTTTTAACGTCACATTTTATGGACGAGGTTGAAGCCTTATGTGACAATATTTGTATATTAAAAAAGGGTCAAATCATTTTTTACGGAACCATACAGGAAGCAATTGCATCAAGCCCTTTTGAAAAATTTGAGGATGCTTATCTTTGGTATACAGACGAGGAGGAAGAAAATAATGAAAACATTTCGAACAATGCTTAAAACAGAAATAATGATATCATTAAGAGGAATGGATATGTTTATTTTTGCAATCTGTATGCCTCTTGTGGTGTTAATCATACTCGGTATTATTTATGGAAACAAACCCGCTTTTGATGGTGCAGAATATACTTTTTTACAGCAATCTTTCGGTGCACTTGTAACAATTTCAATATGTGCTGGGGGAGTAATGGGTCTTCCTTTAGTCATATCAGACTACCGGAGTAAAAAAATATTAAAACGATTTCAGGTAACCCCAATCAGCCCTGTAATCATTTTAACGGTTCAAGTGGTTATCTATACAATCTATGCCCTTTTATCTCTCTTGCTTATTTATATTACAGCAACGAATTTCTTTCATTATCAGTTAGAGGGTTCTTGGCTTCATTTTTTATTCGGCTACTTTTTAGTTATGCTGTCCATGTTTAGTATTGGAATGATGGTAGGTGGAATTGCACCTAATATTAAAATGGCAAGTATCATTGCAAGCATACTGTATTTCCCTATGCTGATTTTTTCAGGTGCAACATTGCCATACGAAGTTATGCCTCCCGCACTTCAAAAAATAGCGGATATTCTACCGCTAACGCACGGAATTAAGCTACTCAAAGGGGCATCGCTAGGGTTGCCGATAGACCATGTCTTAATGCCGATCATCATCATGATTGTGCTGGCTGTAATCTGCATTGGTATTTCAATCAGGTTTTTTAAATGGGAGTAATTTTGCCCTTTCGGGTTCGAATCCCACAAACTTTATTAAATAAAAAACTCACTCAAATGAGTGAGTTTTTTATTTGCGAGGTATCTCAAGAATGGATTACATTCAGATTAATAATTAGCTTGCCATCCTCATAAGAAAACATGGATTGATTGCCTTTGCCATGATTTGTTTTAGTCCCAAAAGAATAATCTCTAAAGATTTCTCCTGTGCGGAATACGGAAAGCATAAAGCCAATTAACGCAGCATTGATGAACAAGGCTGTATTTCCGTAAGAAATAAATGGCAACGACAGCGAAGAAACCAAACCATAGCCAAGATTATCGATAATATAAAAAACTGCTTGCAAAATAAAGGTTACTATAATTGTTAACGCAATAAGTGAGCCTAAAACACTCTTTTCTTTTAAAGACTTATGGATTCCTATCATAGCAAATATTACTATCAGTAGTGTGATGCAAAATAAAATCACATAACCAAACTGATGAATTAAATAAACAAGAGAGTAATCAGTGCTGATGTTGGGCAATGCTGTTATATCTCCAATATTTTGAGGAATAGCACCCTTGCCATAGAAAACGGCTTCAGATAAAAGATCTCTGATTACGCAATATAGATATCCTGTCCCTAACCTATCTTGCTCTGGGTTTAGAAAAACACTGAATCTATGCGATGTACGGCTTATTATGAAAATATACAATATAGAAAACATTACTACAGCAGGAATCAAAACCAGCATCAATCCTTGCTTTTTATTAACACCAAACCATCCACGGGAAATTGCAAAGCAGAGAACTGTTAAAGCTGTAATGGTATATAAAATCAAGCCTGATAGTGTCGGAATTACTGACAAAAAAACAGCAAGTGGCAAATAAGCAATACCACTCATCAAAATACCAACGATTCCTTTATTCCTCATGCTATAAACAAATAGTGCAAAAGCAATGGGAAAAATCAAAGAAAGGTACGACAATGATACAGAAAATCCCCCTATAAGCCATATCAATCTACCATTCACTCCTGTTCCTAACATAATTTCAATTATGGAAATAATCAAAATAAGACCATATATTTTATTTGCATGTTTTCCAAGCAAAGTAAAGTCAATGTAGTAGCAGCATATAAAAAGTCCGAATGCAAGAGCATATGGTAAAATACTAAATCTCCTGAGTGAAGCTGAAGCATCTATAAAATAATGAATAGACAATCCTGTTAGGATGAGAATTCCAGTTAGCACTATCATTAACCACTGGGATTTAGGCTTATGTGTTTTATCAAGTTCTTGACCTACAAACACAGCATCTCCCATCTGTGCAATGGCTTTTTGTGTGGCTAAATTTTCATCATCTCCACCTGACATATATGCATCTCTCTGGTCACACAGATGATGTTCAATTTCGGTAGAGATTATCGGCTTGGCTTTTTTCCAGCGAATTTGCTCGCTGACTTTGTTACAATATTCTTTTATTTGCTCAAATGGTTGCATAGTTTAAACCTCCATTCAAAACCTTATTTACAGCGTTTGAATAGTCAATCCATTCTTGATGCTTCTCTTTTAACAAGCTTTTGCCTTTTGTGGTTAAGTGATAATATTTTCGAGTTCGTTCGTTATCTGCTTTTTCCTCGTAGGATTCCACAAGCTCTTTTTTTTCAAGGTTGTGCAAAATCGGATAAAGTGTACCAGCTTTTAAATCAAAAGTGTGGTCAGACTTGTTTGAAAGTGTTTCAATCATCTCATAACCATACATATCTTTTTCTTCCAGTAGCTTTAAAATTAGTGTTGTTGTACTTCCAGTTAATAAACTCTTGTCAATAGACATATATTGGCCTCCTTTATATATCGATTATCTATATATAATATATCGGAAGTCTATATATGTCAAGCATTTTTCACTCTCGCTGCCCTTTCGGCTTCGAATCCCACAAGCTTTACCATACAAAAAAACTCACTCAAATGAGTGAGTTTCAGACTGTAGACAAGGATATCTCTATCTTTGCCTACAGTTTTTTTTACATAATGTAATACATTTTATTGTATTTATGGTAAAATATATGTATAAATACATGGAGGTATTTGCTTTATGATGGGTAAGAAAGATTTATTAGGTCGTGATCAATTTCAAATGGTAACCTTGAATTCTCTTGTTCCACAAGATCATATTATTCATAAGATAGATACTGCGATTAATCTCTCTTTCATTTATGACCTTGTAAAAGATTTGTATTCTGATGTGGGAAAAGAAAGCATCGATCCTGTTGTCTTAATTAAAATTACCCTCATTCAATATACCTTTGGTATTCGATCCATGAGACAGACCATTAAAGAAATTCAAACGAATGTAGCTTATCGATGGTATCTTGGTTATAGTTTAGAGGAAGAAATTCCTCACTTTTCTACCTTTGGTAAAAACTACTCTCGTCGGTTTCAAAATACTGACTTATTCGAACAAATCTTTCAAAGAGTCATTGCTGAAATCATGGAATATGAATTCATTAATTCAGAAAGCATTTTCATTGACGGTACACATATTAAAGCAAGTGCAAATAACCATAACAGTGAAAAAGAAACCGTTTTGGAATCCGTTAAATACTATGAAAAAGAACTAATGAAAGAAATTAACGAAGATCGCATTGAACGAGGAAAACAAGCTTGTAAAAAAAAACGGAAGCCAAAGAAAAGACAAAAGTAATCAAGAAAAGTACCGTAGATCCGGATTGCGGCGTATTTCATAAAGGAAAGCATAAGGTAGTATTTGCTTATGCTGCAAATGTAGCTTGCGATCGAAACAATTACATACTTGCTTTTCATACAAATCCAGGAAATGTACATGACTCAGTTGCATTCCCAAAGATTTATGAAAAAGTAAAAAGATATAAAGGTGTAAAAAATATTGTAATGGATTCCGGATATAAAACACCTGCAATTGCTAGAGAAATACTCAAAGATAAACGAATTCCTATCCTACCATACAAACGACCTATGACAAAAAATGGTTATTTTAAAAAACACGAATATGCTTATGATGAATACTATGATTGCTTTGTATGCCCAGAAAACCAAGTGTTAAACTATACTACAACAAATAGAGAAGGGTATCGGGAATATAAGAGTAAAGGAGAAATTTGCAAGAGTTGCCCTTCCTTATCAGAATGCACAGCAAGTAAAGACCATGTAAAAGTAGTCACACGTCATATATGGGAAAACTACATAGAGCAATGTGAGGACATTCGTCATACTCCAAAGTATCGAGATCTTTACAAACTACGGAGTCAAACCATTGAGCGAGTCTTTGCCGATGCAAAAGAAAAACATAATATGCGTTATACACAATATCGAGGGATTCAGAAGATAGAAATGGAACTGAATCTTCTTTTTGCGTCCATGAATCTAAAAAAACTAGCAACATGGATTCATAAATCTGAAAGAAGGAATCAAATGGCATAGAGATATCCTTTTATTTTTTCTTTTTTTAAAAGCTTTATAGAAAAAATAGAAAATACCTTGCAGAAATTATAAGAATATAAATTTAGCAAGGTATTTTGTCTACAGTCTGAAACTCACTCAAATGAGTGAGTTTTTTATTTGTGATATCTTGCATATAGGATATCACTAATTTTTTATCCAGACTTGAACTATCGTTTGGTGTTATGCCCATTTTGTTCAATTAAACTTCTATCTCTTGTCCACATGATAAGTAGAACATGTTAGGTATTTGTTGTGATAAGTATTGAAATGCTTCTATGCCTGTGCAGTGGCAGGTATAAAACCGAGTTTGAGTATAGATTTGCAATTCTTGAACAATAGCGTTTAATAAAGTGGTTGAAACAGTTTTCTTGGTTATTGGATTAATCAAGTGATAACCACCCACACAGATTAGCGGTTGATATATATTTGCTTTATTCATAATATTTACTATCCCTGCATGACCGCAACCCATAATAAGAGCTGTTTGATTTTCTGTGATAATCAAGCTTTGTTCGTGCGAAAATTTGTCTTTTCCGTCCCTATCATATAGAGTATCATTTACAGTGGAATAGCATTTATCTGTTTGACTTACGGTAAACAGATTTAATTCCTCATCAATTTGGTAATCTCCATTAATCAAAATTATTTGTGGATGTGTTTCAAGTTTGCTATCAATGCCAACATTAATCTTCATAAAAAATATTTTACTATAATGAGGTTCAAACGCTTTTCTTTGCACGAATATTTTTGCTGTTGAATTGATTTGTAAAAAACGATTTATGGCTCCACCGTGATCTATATGACCGTGTGAGACAATAACCGTATCAACCTTAGAAAGGTCGATACCTCGTATTTTTGCATTCTCAAATAGAGTATCATCCGAACCTAAATCAAACAGAATTTTATGCTTTTTAGTTTCTATATAGAGCGATAAGCCGTGTTTGGCTTTCAACTCACATTTAGTATGATTTTCTACTAAAACAGTAATCTTCATTTATTCCTCCAGACTGAGAAAGTAATATAAACAACCTTTATCTAACTAATTATAACATGGACAAGATAAAAAAAAGCACCCTAAAAGGATACTTTTTTGTTTTGGCGGAGAGTCAGGGATTTACACAGCTGCTCCGCACCTGCCGTCTTCATCCAAACACAGGATGAAGACCAGCTCGTTAAAAAGTATCCACGATACTTTTTTTCACTCTCGCTGCCCTTTCGGGTTCGAATCCCACAAACTTTATTAAACAAAAAAACTCACTCAAATGAGTGAGTTTCAGACTGTAGACAAGGATATCTCTATCTTTGCCTACAGTTTTTTTTACATAATGTAATACATTTTATTGTATTTATGGTAAAATATATGTATAAATACATGGAGGTATTTGCTTTATGATGGGTAAGAAAGATTTATTAGGTCGTGATCAATTTCAAATGGTAACCTTGAATTCTCTTGTTCCACAAGATCATATTATTCGTAAGATAGATACTGCGATTAATCTCTCTTTCATTTATGACCTTGTAAAAGATTTGTATTCTGATGTGGGAAAAGAAAGCATCGACCCTGTCGTCTTAATTAAAATTACCCTCATTCAATATACCTTTGGTATTCGATCCATGAGGCAGACCATTAAAGAAATTCAAACGAATGTAGCTTATCGATGGTATCTTGGTTATAGTTTAGAGGAAGAAATTCCTCACTTTTCTACCTTTGGTAAAAACTACTCTCGTCGGTTTCAAAATACTGACTTATTCGAACAAATCTTTCAAAGAGTCATTGCTGAAATTATGGAATATGAATTCATTAATTCAGAAAGCATTTTCATTGACGGTACACATATTAAAGCAAGTGCAAATAACCATAACAGTGAAAAAGAAACCGTTTTGGAATCCGTTAAATACTATGAAAAAGAACTAATGAAAGAAATTAACGAAGATCGCATTGAACGAGGAAAACAAGCTTGTAAAAAAAAACGGAAGCCAAAGAAAAGACAAAAGTAATCAAGAAAAGTACCGTAGATCCGGATTGCGGTGTATTTCATAAAGGAAAGCATAAGGTAGTATTTGCTTATGCTGCAAATGTAGCTTGCGATCGAAACAATTACATACTTGCTTTTCATACAAATCCAGGAAATGTACATGACTCAGTTGCATTCCCAAAGATTTATGAAAAAGTAAAAAGATATAAAGGTGTAAAAAATATTGTAATGGATTCCGGATATAAAACACCTGCAATTGCTAGAGAAATACTCAAAGATAAACGAATTCCTATCCTACCATACAAACGACCTATGACAAAAAATGGTTATTTTAAAAAACACGAATATGCTTATGATGAATACTATGATTGCTTTGTATGCCCAGAAAACCAAGTGTTAAACTATACTACAACAAATAGAGAAGGGTATCGGGAATATAAGAGTAAAGGAGAAATTTGCAAGAGTTGCCCTTCCTTATCAGAATGCACAGCAAGTAAAGACCATGTAAAAGTAGTCACACGTCATATATGGGAAAACTACATAGAGCAATGTGAGGACATTCGTCATACTCCAAAGTATCGAGATCTTTACAAACTACGGAGTCAAACCATTGAGCGAGTCTTTGCCGATGCAAAAGAAAAACATAATATGCGTTATACACAATATCGAGGGATTCAGAAGATAGAAATGGAACTGAATCTTCTTTTTGCGTCCATGAATCTAAAAAAACTAGCAACATGGATTCATAAATCTGAAAGAAGGAATCAAATGGCATAGAGATATCCTTTTATTTTTTCTTTTTTTAAAAGCTTTATAGAAAAAATAGAAAATACCTTGCAGAAATTATAAGAATATAAATTTAGCAAGGTATTTTGTCTACAGTCTGAAACTCACTCAAATGAGTGAGTTTTTTATTTGGCGGAGAGTCAGGGATTCGAACCCTGGGTCCGGTTAAGGACACGGCATTTCGAGTGCCGCACGATCGACCACTCTGACAACTCTCCACAGAATGATAAAAATTCAGAAAAAATGAGACGCATAAAATCGTCACATCTTAGAAATTATAGCATAGGGAGCATTTAATTGCAAGATACTTCTATTAATTCCAATCAGCATTTTAACAATATAAAGGATAACGTTTTTAGTATAAAACCCTTTTGATTTTCCAATAATTTGGGTATAATAAACGTTATAGACTTATAAATTTTCCAAGATATATATTATTTGGAAACAATGAAATAGATAAAGTGAGGTAAAAAAATGGATCAACGTATTAAAACATTAGCAAAGAATTTGGTCAATTATTCTTGCTCTGTACAAAAAGGAGAAAGAGTATTGATTTCTTACGAAGGAGCAAGTGTAAAGCCTTTGGCAAGACAACTCATCAAAGAAGTCTATGCTTCCGGAGGATATCCATACTTGGAAATCCGTGATTCTTCTGTGAATCGAGAAATATTGCTTCACTGCAAAGAAGAGCAAGTTGAATTTATGAAAGAATATCAATTAGCGCAAATGAAAGGCATGGATGCATTTATTGCCATTCGCGGAGCAGACAATACCTCTGAATATTCGGACATACCAAGCGATAAAATGAATCTCTACAGCAAAGTATTAAGACCAGTACAGGATTATCGTGTCAACCAAACAAAATGGGTGGTTCTCCGTTATCCAAACAATGCGATGGCACAATTAGCACATAGCAGCTTAGAGGCATTCGAAGATTTTTACTTTGACGTATGCAATCTGGATTATCAGAAAATGTCTGATGCAATGAATCCTTTGGTAGAATTAATGAACAAAACGGATAAAGTTCGTTTGGTAGGTCCTGGAACAGACTTAACGTTTTCCATCAAGGGTATAGGAGCAATTAAGTGTGACGGAGAAAGAAACATTCCTGACGGTGAAGTCTACACTGCCCCAGTCAAGGATTCCATGAATGGTAAAATTTCTTATAACACGCCTTCCGAAGAACAAGGTTTCACTTATCAAAACATTGTTTTTGAAGTAAAAGACGGAAAAATTATTAACGCTACGTCGAATAATACGGACCGCATCAATGAATTATTAGATACAGATGAAGGCGCACGTTATTTTGGAGAATTTGCAATTGGTGTAAACCCACATATTCTCCATCCGATGATGGATACCTTATTTGATGAAAAAATTGCTGGTAGCTTCCATCTAACACCAGGTTGTTCATATGAGGATGCTTTCAACGGCAATAAATCAGCTGTTCACTGGGATTTGGTTATGATCCAAAGAGCAGAGTATGGCGGTGGTGAAATCTATTTTGATGATGTACTCATTCGAAAAGACGGACTCTTTGTTCTACCAGAACTAAAAGGTTTAAATCCGGAGAATTTAAAATAAAATTTTATAATATAACAACAATTATGGGCAGAAACGAATTTCGTTTCTGCCCTTTTTAATCCTTCATATATTTAACAACAAAGCTTGCATCTTATACCAATTTATACATAATTCATCAATCAAAATTAAGCTTATTGTTCTTATTACATATATCATATTTTTTCATCTTCTTATATAAAGCACTTTTATGTATACCTAGTTCAAAAGAAGATAGTTCACAATTACCGCCATTCTTTTTTAAAGTGTCAATGATAATCTCCCTCTCGTATTCACCGACTAAATCAGGTAATTTTTTATTGACAGAAATGCATTCTTCTACCTTATGTCTTGAAACCATTTTTGATGGTAAATCACAAAGTTCAATAAAAAAACCGTCACAAATTGCATATGCCGCTTTAATTACGTTATCTAACTCACGAATGTTTCCTGGCCAAGCATATCCGGTAAAGCACCTTTTTACATCCTTAGACAAAGCAATGGTCTTATTATATTCTTTATTCAGTTCTTTCAGAAAATAATTAGCAAGCTCTAAAATATCTGTCTTTCGAGTTCTAAGTGGCTGCATATCAATGTTTATTACATTTATTCTGTAATATAAATCTTCACGAAATTCACCATTTTCTATCATTTCATTTAGATTCTTTCTTGTAGCTGAAATGACTCTTACATCTACAGGAATCGGTCCTAAACCACCGACAGGTTCGATTTCTTTCTCTTGAAGTACTCTTAAAATTTTCGCTTGCATATTTAAAGGCATATCCCCTATTTCATCAAGAAAAACGGTACCGCCATTTGCCATTAAAAACTTACCTTTCTTACCACCTTTCTTGGCTCCCGTAAATGCTCCTTCTTCATATCCAAAAAGTTCTGATTCCAAAAGATTAGCCGGAATAGCCGCACAATTAATACTTACCATTGGCTTATTCGCACGTGAACTGGCATTATGAATGGCTTGTGCAAAAATTTCTTTTCCTGTACCAGTTTCTCCTGTAAGTAAAATGGCAAAATCTGTTTTCGCTGCTTTTATAGCTGCTTTTTTCTTTTCTACGAATTCTGGACTGCTTCCAATTATATTATTAAAACAAAATTTCTTATGAGAAGTATTTTGCTGATAAGCCTCTTTATAAAATTCAAGTTCAGCATATTCATTCATAAGCCTTTTCGCAGAATCTAATGTCTGCAGACGGAATTTTACTTGTGCAACACCTGCAGCAATTTCATTATTCTCATCATAAACACAAGATCGGCTTACTAAAAGAAAGCTATCATCGCTTTCCTTTGTTTCCCCGCTTTCAAATTTATGAAGAGCAAGCTCTTCCCTATAACTTTTTTGGATGATATCCAACATTTTTGAATTGGAAATATTTTTCTTTATATTATACCCTATAATTTCTTCTTTTTTCTTTCCCAAAAAGTTACAGTACTGTTCATTGATATCCGTAACGATTCCATTTTGATCCACGACGATAAAACCATCATCTGTCATTCTTAAAATTTCATCAAAAATATACTTATATCTTGCAAAATCCTTGTCAGACATGATTTCCCCTCCTAAACTTTAATCATAGCTTATCTTTTGTTATATCTATGATATAAGAAAAAAAATATATCGACAAGCTTTTTTAAAATTCTTACATTTTTAATCAATATGAATATTATGGGCCGATTTGTTCTCACAATCGGCCCTTACCTTAAAGCAATTAAAAATCAAATTCTATTTTTTTATCAATGGCTTCAATCATTGCCGGAATAACTTCATAAAGATCACCGACGATTCCATAATTACATATTTTAAAAATCGGTGCATTTGGATCCTTATTAATTGCAATGATATATTTTGACTCACTCATTCCCGCAAGATGTTGAATTGCCCCGGAAATACCACATGCAATATATACTTCCGGTCTGACGGTTGTTCCGGTTTGTCCAACCTGATGCACATGGTCAATCCATCCAGAATCAACTGCAGCTCTAGAAGCACCGACTTCAGCACCAAGCTTATCTGCTAATTTACGTACCGTTTCAAAACCGACAGCTCCTTTTAATCCACGGCCTCCAGATACAATTATTTTTGCATCAATCAAATTCACAGCCTTTTTATCCGCTACAATCTTATCAATTAATTTTACACGAATATCCTTTTCTTCAAGATTTGGTTCAAAGATCTCTATCTCTCCTTTCGGATTTTCAATGTAAGATGCTTTTTGCATTACCCCTGGTCGAACGGTGGACATCTGCGGACGGTTTTTCGGGCAAATAATGGTAGCCATAAGATTGCCTCCAAAAGCAGGACGTGTCTGCAAGATTTTCCCATCCTCTGGATCAATGTCAAGAGACGTGCAATCAGCAACCAGTCCGGTTCCTATTTGTGCAGCAATTCTCGGTCCTACATCTCTTCCAATGGAAGTTGCCCCAACCAGAACAATTTCCGGCTTTCTTTCAAGAATCAGCTGAGAAGTTGCAATGGCATAACCATCTGTTGAAAACTCTTTCAGTAAAGGATGTTGAATGTAAATTATTTTATCAACACCATAATGAAGTAATTTTTTAACCTCTTCCTCTATATCATATCCTGCAACAACAGCAATTACCTTTTTTCCGATTTTATCTGCTAATTTTCTTCCTTCTCCAATTAACTCTACAGTTACAGGATGAATTTTCCCCTCTCTCTGCTCTCCAATAATCCATACATCATGATATTCTGCTAAATTAACATTTTGATTTACCTTTGCTCGTTTCATTATGTAACCTCCTTTTATATGAGTTTCAAATCACATAGCTTGTCTACAAGAGTTGCCGCTTTTTCTTTGTTATTAAAACCTTCGATTATCTCACTATTTTTTGATCTCACTGGAACAAATGACTTATATACATTTGTCGGAGAACCTTTTAGCCCTATTTGGGTTACATCCACATCCAAATCTTCTAACGTATATACTTTAATCTGATCCGGTCCGTCGTACACTTCAAAAATACCTCTGGCAGAAGGATATCTTGGCTTATTCAGCTCCTTAATTGCAGTAAAAACTACAGGAGGTTTTACTTCCAAGATATAATCACCGGTTTCCGTAAAACGGTTTACAATAATTTTTTCTCCGTCAACTTTTATTTCTTTGCAATATGTAACTTGCGGAAGATCAAGGAACTCAGCCATTTCCGGTCCTACTTGTGCAGTATCTCCATCAATAGCTTGTCTCCCGCAAAATACTAAATCATACCCTCCAACTTTTTCAACAGCTGCTGCTAAAATTGTCGCAGTTGCCCAAGTATCTGAACCTCCAAACGCTCGATCCGTTACCAGAACCGCTTCATCGGCTCCCATAGCCAAAGCTTCCTTTAGTGCTTCTTTTGCCTGCGGTGGACCCATACTGATTACAGAAACTTTTCCACCGTGTTCATCTTTCAATGCTAGCGCCTCTTCCAGAGCATTTCTGTCATCTGGATTTA
This sequence comes from Anaerovorax sp. IOR16, assembly GCF_017168145.1. Lineage (GTDB taxonomy): Bacteria > Bacillota > Clostridia > Peptostreptococcales > Anaerovoracaceae > IOR16. The sequence goes on from NZ_JADQTL010000002.1 coordinate 75,587, forward strand.
TAATACTCGGAACTCCATCTCGAATTAAAGTACCGGTCTCTTGATTGATTCTTACTTCATTTGTATTTGGAACTTGCTTTACGCATACAATTATATTCATACTTTTCCTCCTATCCAATCACCGCTCTGGAAATAACAACCTTGTGAATTTCTGATGTACCCTCATAAATTTCGGTTATTTTTGCATCTCGATACATTCTTTCTAAAGGATAATCTTTCATATAACCGTAACCGCCATGAATCTGCAGTGCGAGGTTTGTTACAAATCTTGCATTTTCAGAAGCATTCAATTTTGCCATTGCCGCTTCTTTTGTATATGGAAGACCTTCCTTCTTCAAATAAGCAGCTCGATACATCATCCACTTAGCACACTCGGTCTTTGTTGCCATATCCGCTATATACCATTGAATACCCTGAAGCTGCCCAATTGGTTTTCCAAATTGAACCCTTTCATGTACATATTTAATTGTTTCCTCCAAAGCTCCCTCCGCAATGCCAAGTGCCTGCGCGGCAACACCGACTCTTGCTCCATCAAGAGCTGACATTGCTATCTTAAATCCTTTTCCTTCCACACCAATCAGATTTTCTTTCGGTACACGACAATTATCAAAGATAAGTTCCGCTGTTTCGGATCCATGGATTCCCATTTTCTCTTCAATTTTTCCAATCGAGAATCCCGGTGTTCCTTTTTCTACAAGGATACAGGACATACCCTTTAATCCCTTTGACGGATCCGTTAGTGCAAAAATAGCAAGATATTGTGCTTGACCTCCTCCGGAAATAAAACATTTTGTTCCATTTAATACATATTCACCGCTGTCTTCATCAAGAATTGCAGTCGTTTTTGCACTCGCTGCATCACTTCCCGCATTTGGTTCAGTAAGGGCAAATGCGCCTAAGCAACCACCACTTGTTACTTTTGGAAGATATTTTTGTTTCTGCTCTTCGTTTCCAAATTTCTCTACGACTGCTGCAAAAATTGTATGTATGGATAAAATTGCTGCTGTTGCGGCACATTTTTTAGCAATTTCAGTTACCACGATAGCCTTATCGATATCATTACCGCCGCTTCCTCCAAATTCAACTGGAGTACCAATGCCAGTAAATCCTATTTTGGCCATTTTTTCAAAACTTTCTTTTGGAAAATACCCTAATTTATCCACCTCTGCTGCAATGGGGGCAATTTCTGTTTCCGCAAATTCCTTTGCAACTTTCTGCAGCATGATTTGTGCATCTGTAAATTTAAAATCCATAAATCTTCCTCCTTACATTTTGCTTATTTACTTACGGCTATAACTCCCTCTTGTATGAAATCTCCAATTTCATTCTCGGAATATCCAATTTCCTTTAATATTTCTTCTGAATGCTCACCGATTAATGGAGAAGTTCGGCTTAGATTTGCCTCTATATTTCCAAATTTAATCGGAGTCATTGCATAGATTGTTTTTGAACCATCACGGTTTGTATCTTCAACGACATATTTATTTTCCAATGCCTGAGGATCAGAGATAACATCCGAAAAATGCTGAATTCTTTCATGCGCAATGTCTGCAGAAGTCAATATTTGAATCATTTCCTCTTGGGTATGCTTCGCAAACTCTTTGTCAATTTCTGCGATCAATGCAGGAGCGTTCTTTTTTCCGGAAACAGCCGTAGCAAACCGTTCGTCATTGATCAGATCTTCTCTTCCTAAAACTCCACAAAGTGTTGGAAAATAGCGATCGTATTCAAGAATGCTTAAGAAAATCCATTTCCCGTCACTGCATTTATAAGAATTTATAACCGGAGAAACTGCATCTTTCCTTGTCTTTGGATATTCGTCTCCATATTGTGTGGATGCAATCAATGAGCTTGCATTCCAAATAGCCTGACCAAAAAGAGACACCATTACTTTTTGACCTTTCCCTGTTTTTGCCTGATGATATAAAGCTGCGCAAATTCCCCCTGCCAAACTGCAAGATGTAGTTGCATCTCCAAATCCAATAGGAGGATTAATCGGAGAAGTATCTTTTTCTGCGATATCAAGCATTGTTCCGCTTCGTGCCCAGAAAGCAACGGTATCAAAACCAGGATTGTCTTTTGCAGGACCGTAATCACCAAATCCGTTTACCTGTGCCCAAATAAGATGCGGATGACGTTCTGCTAAAGTTTCAAAATCAAGGCCCAATCTTTTCAAAGCTCCTGTTCGATAGCTTGAAACGAATACATTTGCTTGTGAAAGAAGCTTATCCATGATTTCAAGGCCGTGCTCACATTTAAGATTCACTGAAAATCCACGCTTATTGGCATTATAAGTCGTATAGAACGGATTAGCATCCTCTTCAATCGGCATCATCATCGTCGCTCCAGTTTTTCTTCCCGGATCACCGAAACTTGGTTCTACTTTAATTACATCTGCGCCCCAGTCCGCTAAGATTTTAGCGGTTCCAGGTCCTGCTACAAAATAAGTTAAATCGATTACTTTTACTCCTTCTAAAGGTTTATGCAACATAAGTTATTACCTCCTAAATCTTTTCTTTTATCATTTTTTATTCCTTTTATTTTTTTCTTATGGCCATGTCGGAAACAGCGTAAATAAAATTACACAAACGACTGAACCAACAATCGGCGTAAATACAGTAAGCCAAAAGATCGGTCTGTATGCATCTTTATGTGTTTCGTTGCAGAGTCCGTTTGTAACGGTAACAATATATCCGTTATGTGGAAGAGAATCCAATGCAGCTGAAGAGATGGACATTGTTCTCGAAATAGCTTCTGCTGCAACGCCTTTTGCGATATAAATCGGTCCCAATAACGGTGCGGCAATTCCCAATGCACCGGAGGCTGACCCGCATACGCCGGCAATAACGGTCGTTCCAACAGCAACACCAACAAGCTCAGGTCCCGGAATATCAATCATAGCATCAATGACAACCTGAAATGCCAATGCACTCTTTACAACGGAACCAAATGCAACGACTGCACAAGTATTACTGATTGATACAATTGCTGTTTTACAACCTTCCCCAACATGAAAAAGAAGCTCTTTATTTTGTTGGTATTTATTAAGAAGCAGCCATACCAAAACGGCACCAATGAATACACCGGTTTCCAACTGAACCAAAGGCTTGCCATCTTTTAAAGGTGCATTGATTAAAATAATTGTAACAATCAATGGGATTAACGCAATGAATGGATTTGGAAGTTTCGCTTCTTCATGGAAGGTATCCACGTCTTTAGCAACAAAGTGTTCTCCTTCTGCTTTTGCTTTCTTCACAAAACGAAACAGTAAAATAGAACCCATTAAAAACATAAATCCGCAGGAAATAAAACCAACTGTTGCACCTGCCATATAGGTAACTCCTAAGGCAGTTGAAGGAATGGCATTATGTATCTGTGGAGCACCCGGAGCTACCATTGCAAACGTAGAGCATCCAAATGTAAGCGCCGCAGGGATAAAACGCCTCGGCAAATCAGCTTCTCGAAATACTTCAAGTGCAATCGGAAAAACTGCAAAAGAACAAACAAAAACGCTGACACCTCCATATGCGAGAATCGCACAGGACAAGGGAATGGATATGAGTGCTTTCTCTTTACCCAAAGCTTTTACAATCAGCTTTGCAATTGCTTTTGCACCGTTTGTTACTTCCATCATTTTTCCCATGAGTACGCCAGTTAAAAAAATCAAATAATTGGCTTGGAAAAAACCAACAAACCCTCCAACAAAATCAGTTTTCATTGCATCATACATTGGAATTCCGCCTGTAATTGCAACAATAGCGGGACAGTTTCAAGTTTTGTGTAAACTCAAAAATCTGATATAAGATATGTGAATAGTTACTTAAGGGCAGAGTCAATTTTGGGATTCTACCCTTGTTTGCATTATACAATGATTTTTTTGCATGTCAATAAAACTTGCCGAACAAGTTGTTTTTTAGAAGTTGAGATTTTTTAGTCTTTCCTCAAAATAAATCTCTAACTGGGAATATATCCGTCCCCAGTCCCTACGATATCCTGTCCACTTTTTTGTGATATCTATCGTTGCCAGATATAGCATTTTTAAAAGGCTATCGTCAGAAGGAAAAATTGTCTTGCTTTTTGTTACTTTACGAAGTTGACGATTAAATCCCTCAATGGCATTTGTGGTATAAATAAGCCGCCTAACAGCTTCAGGATATTTAAAATAGGTTGCTAAAGTTGACCAATTATCATGCCAAGATTTATAGATTTTCGGATATTTTACATCCCATTTTTCTTGAAACAACTCCAATTCATTTAGGGCTAATTCTTCTGTTGGGGCAGTATAGACTCGCTTCAAATCAGCCATCAGAGCTTTCAAATCTTTGTAGGATACAAATTTAGTGGAGTTACGGATTTGATGAATAATGCACTGCTGTATCTCTGTTTCAGGATAGACTGCTTCAATTGCTTGTGGAAATCCACTTAGTCCATCAATACATGTTATTAAGATATCTTTTACACCACGATTTTTTAGCCCATTCAGTATAGAAAGCCAGAATTTAGCATTTTCATTTTCACCAACATACATACCTAAAACGTCCTTTCTACCATTCATATCAATTCCCAAAGCAATATACACAGCCTTTTTTCGTATTCTTCCTTCACTACGAACGTGGAAATGAATTGCATCCATAAAAACAACCGCATATACTTCTTCCAAAGGACGTTCCTGCCATTCCTTTACAATCGGTATAATTTTATCAGTAACTCGGCTAATCGTACTGTCAGAAATATCAATGTCATATAACTCACGCATATGGGATTCAATATCATTTGTAGTCATACCTTTTGCATACATGGAAAGTATCCTTTCTTCCATATCTTGCGTAACGGTATTTTGATATTTCTTGATAAGCTGGGGTTCATATTCTCCATTACGGTCACGAGGAATAGCAACATTCATATCTCCATAGTTTGTATGCATGATTTTAGAAGAATATCCATTCCGACTATTGTCGGTTTCCTTATTCCGATAGTCATATTTTGAGTATCCCAGTTCGTCTTCTAATTCTCCTTCCAGAGAACCCTCCAGTAATACAGACATCATATCACGCATAACAGAATTGACATCTGTACCATTTTTGATAGGAATATCATTCTCTTTTAAGTATTCCTGCATCATTTTTCTGATTGCTTGTTTTTGGGGTGATTCTTTTCTTCTTTTGGGCATAAATAAAACCTCCAAACTGATATATTTATCTTACATCAGTTTAGAGGTTTACACAAACTTTAGGATACTCCCACAATAGCGGCACTTATGAATGCTATGACGAATATATTTATACCGCGCATAATGAGGTACATTAGGACTCCCAATGCTACAAGAATACCAATCAAACTAACCAGTTCATTTATTGACATATACTTTCCTCCTTTATATTTTGCTAATTATTCCTATTGTCTAAAAGTCTATCTATTTTTAAATACTGGTTTTCTCTTTTCTATAAAAGCGTCCATGCCTTCCTGCTTGTCCTCAGTTGCAAAGGTAAGCCCTGCCGCGTCTTTTTCAAGCTCAAGGGCATTTAGGAGATCAAGATCAGTACCTTTATTAATAACAACTTTTGCATATTTTATTGCAATTGGCGCATTCTCTATAATCATTTTCATACACGCTTTTGCCTCGTCAATCAAAGCTTCCTCCGTAACAACTCGATTAACAAGACCCATAGAAAATGCTTCATCCGGCTTTATCTGTCTTGCAGTATAAATTAAATCTTTTGCCCTACCTGCACCAACCAATCTTGTAAGTCTCTGTGTTCCTCCAAAACAAGGAATAACGCCAAGTTTTACCTCCGGTTGTCCAAAAACGGCTTTTTCTGATGCAATTCTTAAATCACAGCACATTGCAAGTTCACAACCGCCTCCTAATGCATATCCATTTACTGCAGCGATTACTGGTTTTTCAAATGATTCAATTTTGTTAAATACATTCTGTGCATACCCTGCATAATCTCTGCCTTCTTCACTCTTGTAAGCCTGCATCTGAAGAATATCTGCGCCCGCTACAAATGCCTTTCCCGTACCGGTTATGATGATACCTTTTATTTCTTTGCTCTCATCAAATACCTCAAATATTTTTTCCAGTTCATCTAACGTCTTATCATTTAGTGCATTCAATGCTTTGGGGCGATTCATAATAACCAATGCAATGCCATCATCATATTCAACTTTGATGTTTTCCAGCATTTCCATCAATCTTACTAAACCATTGTTCATAAATTACCTCCTCTATTCTATGAAAGCTCTCAAGTTCCAGCTTGTGCGGCCGCATCACTAAAACTTATGTTTCTCCGGTTGAATTTTCCGGTTCACTTTATACTGATAGCAATTGCCATGCCAAATATTCATTATCATCTGAATTGTTAAAAAAATAATTTATAAATTGCGATATTTTTTACCATTTTTGTAATAAAACAATAAAATTTCTATTAATAATACGTTTAAGATGATATCTTGTTAATGTAATTCATAGATATATGTGTATTTTTCATAAAAAATCAGCTCTTTTTTCTCCATTTGGATATTTTAGTCTCCATTTGGAGAAAGCAAGTGACAGCGCTTCTGTTTTCAATGAAGTTATCAAACTATTTTTTTAACAATTTTATTTGTCAACTTATTTTTCTACGAATGGAGAATATAAAAAATGTGCAACAAAGCACAAAAGCTTCATTGCACATTTACGTTTCCTATTAAATTTTACAGCTCCATTCTAATACATGTTGATTCCTGGTATTAGTTTGGAAATCCCTATGCATTAAGATACACGTATATAATCGATTTGATTGTTTTGTTCTTGGATTTCGTACACTCCACTATCATTAATATTACTTTTCTGCAAAATATCAATAACCTGCTGTATCTGATTGGTTCGAACATAAAGTGCATATCCACAACTTTTTAACAGTTTAGGGGGTGTTTTTTTTAAGCTAGAACGAACCCGTTGATCTTGTAATTTCTCTTGTGCATAAGCAGCCTTGTAAAAGGACGAAAATGCAATGACATAATCTTTCATGAAATCCCTCTTTTCTGTCGTTGAATTTCGTTCCTCCACCTATACTATTGTATGGTTTTTAGCATTCGTATGTACATTTCCAAAAATCCTGCACGTTCCACATCCTCTTCAGCAAGCAGTGGATAAGATTTTATCTGTTTTTTATCTTTATATACCAAAAGAGTTCCGATTTCATCACCTTTCTTCACCGGCGCGGTAATCGATTTATTTAATTTAACTTCCGTAGTAATTCCTTCTTTTTGGCCTTTTTTGACAAGGAAACTTACCATTTCAGGACAAATGGCATTTACAACTTCAGTGCTTCCTTTTTGAACTGGAGCACTGCCCATTACTTCATTTTTTTCTGCAAGCTTAGCACTGTCATAAGTTGCAAAACCATAATCAAGCAAACGACTTGCCTCAGCAAAACGAATTTTGGAAGTTGTACATCCCATTACAACCGAGATTAAAGTAAGTTCTCCTTTCGTTGCTGATCCAGATAGACAATATCCCGCTTCTTGTGTAAACCCAGTTTTAATTCCGTTTGCACCAGGATATTGTTTAATCAAACGGTTTGTATTTGTAAGTCCTAATTCTGTTTGCTTTTTATCAGCTAATCCAACCGTTATTTTCGTTTGCCACGTATTAAACCACTCTTTTGTCTGTGGGTACTTTAAAAGTTCCTTTGACATTAGTCCTATATCATATGCACTTGTGTAATGATTGGCTACCGGTAAACCATTTGTGTTTACAAAGTTTGTATCTTTCATACCAAGTTCTTTTGCACGTTTATTCATATTTTCCACAAAAATTTCTTCTGTTCCGCCAACATATTCTGCCATTGCAACGCACGCATCGTTAGAAGCTTGTAATAAACCAATTTCATTTTTTACCTATAAAAATACTTAAAGATTCCATTGAATTATGATTTCTTTTTCTCCTCTCACCTTTGTGTTTTTTACGTAGATTACATCCACAAACTCTTCTATTATCTCCCGATTTAGTTGCGTCATATTCATGTACTTCTTAATGGCCTTTTTCTTCTCTTGAGCAAGGTCAATTTTCAGATTGTAGCTTTCAATCTCTTTTTCTAAGGTTTTTATCTGTTTTTTACACTTCACTTCCCGATCTGACAAACCATGATTTAAAGAGATAAACTGTTTTTCTGTAATCACTCCTTTTACTTTATCCATATATAAGTTTTCTAAAGCTAGTTGGGCATCTGTTAATTGCACCTGAACTGCTTGAAGCGTTGCCCTGGATTTTTCCATCTGTGCTGAAATTGTGGTTTCTCCCTGTATTAAGGTTTCCAAGTCTTGTTCTGAGCTATATTGGTGAATTAGCTTTTTTAATTCTGTAAATACGGTTTCTTCGATTAACTTATAAGAAACTGACACCCCAATCTGACAGACATCATATTTTTTCATGGGACAGATGAAATATCGCTTATTTCCATACCCATGGTGTTTAATTAATGCCGACTGACATGTAGCGCATTTAAGCTTGCCGACAAAAATATGACGCTTTCCAGTCTGTTCCGGTCTCGTTCTTGTTTTAGCTAACTCCTGCACCAATTCAAAGGTCTGACGGTCAACAATCGGCTCATGCGTATTTTCTACAATAACCCACTCTGATTTTGATTTTCTGATTTTTGCACTATTTTTATAACTAATTGTACCGCTTTTCCCCTGCACCATGTCACCAATATAGTCACGGTTTTTTAATATGACATTAACGGAGCTGCTACGCCATATTCGTCCCTGCTTTCCTCTCTGACGTGGAATGTAATTCAGCCCCTGCTGACGTTTATACTCCGCAGGGCAGGGATAGCCTAAGTCATTTAGTTTTTGGGCGATTCGAGTTAAACCGTAACCTTCTAGATATAGTTTAAATATCAAGCGGACTACCTTTGCCGCCGGTTCGTCGATAATAAAATGGTTTTTGTCTTTTGGATCCTTCAGGTATCCATAGGGGGCGAACGCACCTACAAACTTGCCCTGCTTCTTTTTTACTTCGAAGACAGCTTTTATATTTTCGGATAAATCTTCTACATACCATTCATTCACCAGACCGTTAATCTGGCGACTTTTTTTATTACCCTTAACATCTGTATCTGCACTGTCCACAATCGATACAAAACGTATCCCCCAAAGAGGAAATTTTTTATGAAGTATATTCTCTACGTACTCCATATCCCTTGTAAAACGAGACTGTGACTTCGCTAATACGATATTAACCTTACCCGCTTCTGCATCCTTCATTAATCTAGAAAACTCCGGACGTTCAATAGCTTCATCGGCTCCGGAAAAATCGTCATCTGAGTAAATATCATATATTTCCCATCCATTCTTTAAAGAATGGTTTATCAACATCGTTTTCTGATTTTGTATACTTTCAGAGTCATCTTCTTTGTTCTTCTTTTTTAAATCCTCATCTGACAGGCGACAATAAATTGCTACAATATTTCGTGGTACATGGTCCTGTTTCATGCTGATTTCCTCATTTCGTTCTTATGTATTTGATTATAGGAGTACTTTCCGTCCTGCAAATGACGTTGGCCAGCCCCGCTTGTACGCTCTGTTTACGTTCCTCCTCTTTTGACTTAAACAGATTCACTACATTACAACTATTTTTCGTTCTAATTGGTTGAGTTACATTTAACATAGTTATCTCCTCCTATTCTTATTAATTCATTACATCTTATGCCATACTTGTTCTCTCTATCCCTTTTTTATAATCAAGTGCTTCTTGCGAAACACAATGTAAACTTGCAATAAGAGGAGCTATATCTAGCCCATGATCTTCATAGCCCCTTTGAATAATTCCATAATACCGTCCTCCTGGTGTCGCCGGTCTTTCGTATTCTTTGCTCATCACGTAAGCCATCGCTTCAACAATGCCATACTGTGTTTTAACTTTTATTATTTGCTTTTTATATAGTCGTGGATACCCTTCATAAATATCCAAAACTTTCTCACAGCGTGATGTGATTATCCATAACACAATTGGTACCGTACTGCCATTTTCCCGCTGAATATTTGCGACACCCGACCCGGATCTATTCCCACAGAAAGTCAATCGGTAATCCTTTAGAGTACCAATACAAAGAACCTCAGCATAAGGGCAACGCATCGACATTTGTTCTAAATTCATATTGCTGCCATATGCAGCGTACAATATTGTATTATTAATCATTTGTACTCACGGCTCCTTCCCTTAAAGTCTCGTTTACAGATTCCTGATCTAACGAATCTAGTAAGCATGTAAGCCCTAATAAAAGTGGACAAAAGATAAATGTAAAAAAAATTCCCCATAAATTCATAGCAAAGCCTCCTTTTTAATTTTTCACTTGTAATATAAAAACAGCTTTGCTATAATGAACAAAAGCTGCTCTATAATTTAAGTAATTTAGAGTAGGAATTATGCGTAAAGGCTCACATCAACCCGCAAAGTTATCTGTGAGTCTTTTTTTATGCTATTAAATTAACAGCACATCGATACGGCGAAATTTCTTTCGCCGCATATAATCTGCTGTTAAGCAGTTTATATTTTTCTCTTATTCTCCTATTTGCCCCGCCCCCGGATTGGCTGATCAGCCAGGTACATCTTGATCCATCTCAGAACCTAATCGTTATTTTAATCTAAGCGTTTCATTTTAAATTATCATCGCAATAGGCAAAACCGTTATCATGCAGTGTTTATCGCTCTCCAACCTTAATTTTCTTACATATATAATAAGAAATCGATCACATTGACTTGCAGGTTGATCTTCGCGCCACTCATTTTTTACACCCTACAAGCAAGATATAAATTATTTGTCGCTCCAATTTCAAAACTTCACCTTTCAAGATGCAGCATATTTAATTGTCAAGGTTCAGCCTACCTGAGTTGAACGACCCAATTTTCCAACTGTATCTATTCAGAGCTTCTGATTGCCATATGTATTCCTACATATATCTTCAATCACAGAGCCGATTGCACAGCTCTGCGGTTCAGGATATATATTCACAACTCAAAGGGGACTTTGTCGTTATTTTTTTATGACATTTTTTTAATGCTGTGGTAAAATCAACATGACCAACATATTAAAAAAATCTTTATTTAGGAACAATGACAGGAAACAATTCTTCAACTGAACAATTTAATACCTTAGCTAAATTTAAAGCTGTATGAACATTTGGTATCCTTTCACCCGCCTCATAATTTTGATAGGTACGAACAGCAATATTCGCTTTATACGCAACTTCCACTTGCGTTAAACCTTTTTTATCTCTAATTTGTTTTAGACTTGTTAGCACTGTCATCATTCCTCCCAGGTATAAACACACTCATATGTGCGTGTTTCGTTTCTATAGTAGCATACTCATTTGTGCGTGTCAATACCCCCTATTAAATTTTGGAGGTACACATGTTTAATTTTGGCGAACATTTAAAAGCACTTCGTAAAGCTCAAAATATTACACAAAAGCAACTTGCTCAAGACATTAATGCCAGTGAGCGTGGTATTCAAAATTATGAATTAAATCTAAGAAAACCAACCTATGATATTCTAATTGCATTGGCTGACTATTTTGATGTATCCATAGACTATCTTGTCGGTCGGACGGATAATCCGGAAATTAATAAATAAAAAAGCAGTGTGTTGTACTTTAAATACTTCACACTGCAATTTGGTTGTATTTTTTTAATGATTATGATATTATAATCATATAATAAGTGCTACCGATAAGCGGTTAGCCTAGAATACGTTTAAAAAATAACCGTTTCCTTGGGCAGGGCGGTTATTTTTTATTACGTTCCAAACTTATAATTGACACAATTAACGTTGCCACAGCAACAATAATCATGAATTCTTCATATGTACTAATAATTTACCACCTCCCTATTCTGCGATTGACATTTCTCAGCCTTTTGCAGTAATAACGGATTGTGGCTAACCGCCTACCGTGTCTCTGGTAGCACAGTGCTATTATACCAAAATCTACTAACAGTGTGAAGTATTTACTTTTCAATGTTCATATATAGCTGTTACTTACTCGTAGTTGTCAAATAAATCGTCGTTGTAGTAATTTAATACTTTCTTTATTCGTTTACTGAGAAGATAGGAAGGGTTTCGGTGCCCACGTTCTATTTGATTATAAGAATTTCGTTTTATTCCACATAGTTCTGCAAGTACACTCTGCGAATATCCACAACGAATCCTTTGATCTTTTAAAACTTTTTTCATTTGCATCCCATCTAACCTTTCTTCCGTCTCAATAAAGGACATCTTAGCTTTTATTATAGTCTCATTTTAGGACACGTCAAGATATTTCTTGAAAATAGTCCTTTTTTGAGACTATTTATTGTTAATGTAAAATATTTCTATATAATCAAATTATCTATATATGGAGGTGTTTTATGAATTTTAGTGATAGATTAATAGAACTGAGAAGTGAACGTGGACTGACTCAACAAAAATTTGGAGATCTTTTAAATATCACTCGTTCAACAATTGCCAGCTATGAGAAAGAAAACAGAGAGCCCAAATATGATATACTAATTACTATCGCTAAATTCTTTAACGTTTCAATTGATTACCTTCTCGGCTATACTAACATTCGAAGCTATAATAACCCTACACCTTTTACCTCGACTTTATCTGAGAAACAAGACAAGCTTCTTGATCTATTTGATTCTTTGAACGAATCCAATCAAGGTGCGCTGATCGAACGAGCCACCATGCTTTTAGAAGACCAAGAAAAACAAGATATAGATTCGGGGATATATAAAAAGAACGCATAAAAGATGAAAATTTCGGAAAAGTAATTCCTTTAAAATATTTTTAAAGGAATTTTTTATCGGCAATTACAAGCAACAACTATTGTGCTAATAATTACATTAAGTGAAAGGGTATTTTTATGTCTCGTAAGTTTCAACTAGGCAATGTTTTCATTCGAATTAGTTTAATTCTCAGTGGACTTGTATGGTTCACCTTTGGATTTACCATTTTGGGAAGCCATATTATTTATCTAGATACACTAACTCCTCAAGAAAAGTTATTTGTTTTTCTCTTAACTCTAATCGGTATGCTTCTTACCTTCTTTACAATAAAAAAGAAGAAACCTTTTTATTATCAGTTTTTCAGAACCATATTTCTTTCAATTATTATAGGATTTTTTCTTTGCAAAATATTATTCTCAGGAGATTTAATCCTAAATAATCTTTCGGATGTTATTTCGGTTATCAGTTCTTGTTACCTTTTTTTATTTTTACCTTGCTATTTCTTGGCTATTTTGAAACGAAAATGGAAATCAGTAAAGAAAAACCTCTTTTCTCCAAAAAAATCGTTTTCTAAGGAAGCCAATTTATTAGACTATCTAAAAGTAATAGCAAAAAAGGTTGGGGTAAAAAATGAAAAAGAAATAAGTTTACTATCCATACAATATGACTCCATAAAAAATGTAGATCAAAGCAGTACTTTATCTTGTTATCTTAATAAAATACTTCTATTCAACAATACTGATGAACCAAAAAGACAACCTTACTTTCCTTTTGGCTTTAATGCAAGTCAAAAATCAGCTACAAAAAAAGCTTTACATAATCAGATCAGTGTTATTGAAGGCCCTCCGGGTACTGGTAAAACACAGACAATCTTAAATATTATTGCAAATGCTATCTTTTTAAATAAAACAGTAGCAGTTGTATCCAATAATAACTCTGCGACTGATAACGTATTGGAAAAGTTGGATAAGCAAGATTTATCTTTTATAGCTGCACCTTTAGGAAATGCCGAAAACCGCGAAAAATTTTTTGCAAATCAAAATCATAGATATCCAAATATGAATAATTGGCATCTAAGCTCTTTTCATATAAAAATTATTAAGTTTTATCTTACAGTATCCGGCATCTTCTTAGATGCTATGCTTTTAATCCAAAACAAGCTTGCTCATGCAGAGCAAACTCTCTCTAATCTATTAATTGAAAAACAATATTACAAGCAATATTATCAAACGCAGAAAACCGATTTTTCACCATTTTCTCCGCCCTTTTTCATTCCTTCAAATCGAATTCTTAAATTATGGGTGGCTTATCAATTTCAAATTGACAATGGAAAACCAATTCACAAGAATTTCTTAATGAAATTACTATTTTTGTGTGCTACATATTCAAAAGATTTTTTTTATGAAAAACCTAATTTAGTAATTACTCATTTACAGCATTTATATTATGTTCGTAAGGAAAAAGAATTGTCATTCTACACCAAATTATATAAACTAATTTTAAAAAATTTTTCATTCCTTAAATCTGCACAAGCTCACGAAAAAAGAGCAATGAAATTGCTTAAGGCAGGCCTCCGTGTGCGATGTTTAAAAATGCAACGTCCTGTCTTTTTTAAGGATACCTTTAAAAATGATTTTTCTAAATTTATTAAAGAATACCCTGTAATACTAAGTTCAACACATTCTTTGAAGAACTGCATTCCTAATAATTTCTTATTTGACTATGTAATTGTGGATGAAGCATCTCAAGTAGATTTAGTAACCGGTGCATTGGTGCTTTCTTGTGCAAAAAATATTATAATTGTAGGTGATACAAAACAATTGCCTAAGGTTCTTTCCTCTGATCTCTCGGATGAAATAAATGATATCTCTGAAGTATTTGATGTAAAAAATACAGCTTATGATTACGTAAAGCACAATTTGCTCTCTTCCATGACAGAACTTTTCCCAAAGATACCTAAAACGCTTCTAAGAGAGCACTATCGCTGCCATCCAAAAATCATAGAATTTTGTAACCAGAGATTCTATAATAATAATCTCATTATACTATCTAAAAGCAATGCAGAAAATCCAATTTCTTTATATATTACAACGGCCGGGCATCATGCCAGAGGACATAAAAACCAACGACAAATAGATGTTATATTAAATGAAATCATACCCACTTTACAAGCCACAACAAATAAAGAAACGCTTGGGGTTATTACACCCTACCGAGAACAAGCAGATACTCTTGAAACATTTTCTCATTACAATAATCTTGAAATAGCAACTGTACATAAATTTCAAGGTCGTGAAAAGGATATTATTATCCTATCAACTGTATCAAATCAGGTTAATGAATTTATCAGTAAGCCGGATTTATTAAATGTTGCCATTTCAAGAGCCATTAATAAGCTAATAGTTGTTATTGCTAAAGATAATAGCTTCTTTGAAGGTGATTCCATATTATCCGACTTGGTACGGTACATTAAATACAATAATTTTGAAATTATCGAAAGTGAACTCTATTCTGTTTTTGATTTGTTATACACCGAATACTCTATTAAGCTACGCCCATTACTTAAACGGTTGAAAAATGTTTCTAAATTTAAGTCTGAGAATATTATAAATACCGTAATAGAAGATGTCCTTTTATTAGATAAATTCTGCCACTTACGTCATGTGCTGCATGTTCCACTTAGGATTCTAATTCGAAATACATCATTATTAGGTTCAGCGGAGTTAGACTTTGTTTTACATCCGCAATCACATGTTGATTTCATCATTTTTTCTAAAATTGATAAACACCCAGTTTTAGCAATTGAAGTAGATGGATACGCTTTTCATGAATCTAATCCAGAGCAGTTACTCCGAGATAACAAAAAGGACGCTATATTGAAAAAATATGGCATCCCTATCATTCGCTTTTCAACGATCGAAAGTAATGAAAAAGAAAGGTTAATTGAAAAGTTAAAAGAAGTATGCTCTTAAGACTACCAAATAGTATACTTCTAATAATTCTAGTTTTTATCCTTAAAATATTTTAATTTGAAGATGATAATTTTAGTCCAATAATTCCTAATATTATAAAGCCAATAAAAATCACCTTGCTTATGTTCATTGTTTCTTTAAATAGGAATATCCCTAAAATAATTGTACCAACTGTACCAATTCCAGTCCAAATTGCATACGCAGTTCCCAATGGAAGGTATTTCAATGCTAATGATAGAAAATAGAAACTTGCTATCATCCCTAGAATTGTAAATATGCTTGGCACTAATCGTGTTAAGCCAAAAGAATATTTTAACCCTATAGCCCAAAGTACTTCAAAGCAACCAGCAACCAATAAAAAAAACCATTTCATAATATTGATCCTCCTCAAGTTAAATTTTTTTAATTCTACCTTTTGATAGGAATAAAAAAAGCCATGGTTGATATTTAAATATCTCCCAGGCTTTTTCCCTTCCGTGTATACAGCTAAACTGTACGCTTTATCTCGGACCAGACCAGTTTTATTAAACAGCGGAACCCTATAAAGCTTAATATTATATTTAAATTTATAATATCAACATTTCATAAAAAAGTCAAATTAATATTCTAACGTTTAGTGAGCTTATATATAGTCATAATGCTTAAAAATCAGCAATTTATTTTCATTAATAATTTACTAAAGTTAAATATCATACTTCTGTTTTTTCCGCATTAGTTTAGGTTGAGAAATATGAAGAAATTCTGCTGCCTTTCTTGTAGTACCAAATTTTTTTAAAGCATATTGTATCAGTTGTACTTCCTGTTGCTCTATAATTTTCTCAAAATCCAAGGAAGGTAAAGATTTCATATTACGCTTTAAATTTATTATTAAATCATCATATGTTTTTTCATTTAAAACTCCTTCAATATCATCTTCCGTAATTACATGACTTTTTACGCTAATTACAACTCGATGTATTAAATTTTCTAACTCTCTAACATTGCCAGGCCAATCATAATCAGTAAGTTTTATTAAAGCATTAGGAGCAAACTCCTTATCGATTTTATAGTGATTACAATATCTTCCAAGAAATGATACAGCCAAAGATACAATATCATCACGGCGATCCCGGAGTGGCGGAACAGTAATTATATAGATATTTAACCTGTAGTACAAATCCTCTCTAAATTTACCCTGCTCCACAAGCTGCCGTAAAGGTATATTATTTGCACAGATAACACGTACATTAATATTAATAGGTGACGTACCACCCACCTTATAAAACTGACTTTCCTGAAGAGCTCTTAGGAGTTTTGATTGAAGATTCAAGGAGAGAGCACCCACTTCATCTAAAAATAATATCCCCCCATTGGCAAGCTCGAAATACCCTTTCTTCCCTGTTGCTTGTGCTCCGGTAAAAGAACCTGCTACATATCCAAAAAATTCACTCTCAGCAAGATTTTCTTGGATAGTTGCGCAATTAATCTTGATACATGGTTTGCCCTTTCGAATACTATTTTTGTGTATCAAATCAAGAATTTTCTCTTTGCCAACACCAGTTTCTCCCTGAATGATAATATTACAATCATATTGGGCTACATTTAAAACTTCATCTACCAATGCTTTTGTTGAAGAACTGCTGAAAATGAAGTCAGCTATTTTTCCTTTTTTTTCTATTAAAGTGGCAATTTCTTTTTTTGTGGCCTGATGAAAAGCGATTGCCTGCGATTCATATAGTTTATTTATCCTGTCCAAATCTTTTGAAATCGATATTAGTAAATTAAATGTAAACTTCTCATATCCGATAATGAATTGGCCTAACACATACGTTTCAAGCTCTTTACTCATACTTTCTGCAATTAAGATGGATTGAGTATAACTATTTTTCAGACTTGTGAAATATAGTTTCCCTTTATGACGTGTAAGAATAACACTTAAAACTTCAGAACCCAAAAGATCTTCACAGTTAATTGTCATATCATATTCTTTTTCTTCTTTCAAAATCACTTTTAATGAGTTGACTGGTTGAGCAATATTAAGGATATAGGACGAATTAACCCAATGTGTCAGCTCATTTTCAACTTGCTTCGGAGTAAGCGTTCCTATTCCACCTTCGTCAAGAATTACTGTGATGTAGCAATCATCACCTACCGCTTTTTTGATCGAGCAAACATAAGTTATACTTGAAACTAAATCTTTCCCAATAATAAGATAGCGTTGGCCTTTGCGAGACACATTATGGATATTATATAAACTTGCAGCCTCATCAAAGGTAGCCATCGTATAATTTAACTGTAAAGTAGGAGGGATTATTGTTAATGGCGATCCGATGAAAACAATACCATAACCCATTACAGTGAGTTCTCCGTAATTGTAGTCAATCTTATGAATTTTATCAATATAAATTGGGTGCGCCGTCATCGTTGTCAGACAAAAAACATTATCCCCTATTTTATATCGTGAACTCTTTTTAAATTCACTTCCCATCTCCTCGATAGCACCATAAAATTGTCCGGCAGTATCCGTAAAAGGATTATGAAGTTTTCCTCGTCTATTTATTAAATCTAAAATCTTAGCAATAATTTTAGCTTCATCGAAGCTACATTCGCTGCACAATTGTTGAAAACAATCTCTTTCTAAGTGAATCAATTCTAAAGATATTCTGCACTCTAAAGGTGATATTTCCCTAGCATTATCCACCTTCCATGCAGTAACTGGAACAGCATCCTTTGGTTCTATTACACGGCTAAGTCCAAATGTATCATATATTAAATCCATTTTACTTCCTCCTTAACACATTATATATTCAATTTAAATAGATGTCTATCTTGAATCGATATTGAATCATTTGAACTAATGATGATTTAATATCAATTCAAATATTATTTGTCTAATTTATTTTATACGCTTTAGAAGCTTATATTTACACATTATAATTTACTATAACAATTGGCATAGAAATTGCTATTTGTATTAATGTCTAATTAATATAAGGAGAAAATATTATGCAAAAAAAAGTACGCGGTGAATTTATGTTAATTATAACGGCTTTGATATGGGGATCAGCCTTTGTAGCCCAAAGAGCTGGAATGGAATACATTGGTCCTTTCACTTTGAACGGAATAAGATGTTTAATTGGATCTCTTTCTCTGCTACCTGTTATAATTATAATGGATCACCAAAAGAAAAAAATACAATCAAATACGAATCAAAACGAAATAGAAACTATGAAAATTAAACTAAGAGATGAAAAAAAAAGTTTGATTATGGGGGGATTGTCTTGCGGTATTATTTTTTTCATATCCAGCTCATTGCAACAGTTTGGAATGATTTATACTACTGCCGGAAAAGCTGGATTTATCACAGCATTATACATTGTTATCGTACCCGTTTTAGGAATTTTTCTAAAACAAAAAATTCGTCCAATTCTATGGTTGTGTATATTATTAGCAACAGCGGGTTTATACTTGCTTTGTATTCAAGAAGGTTTTTCAATAAACAAAGGAGACTTCCTGATACTGATTTGTGCATTTGGATTTTCAATACACATTTTAATAATAGATTATTTTTCTCCAAAAACAGACAGTGTAAAGTTATCTTGCCTTCAATTCCTTGTTTGTGGGATTCTTTCAATGCCTTGTATGATTATTTTTGAAACCATTAACTGGACCGATATCATTAATTGCTGGCTACCAATTTTATATGCCGGTATTATGTCTTGTGGTGTTGCATATACCCTACAAGTTATTGCACAAAAATACACTGAGCCTACACTTACATCGCTCATTCTAAGCTTAGAGTCTGTGTTTGCTGTAATTGCAGGAATTATCATTTTAAAAGAACAAATTTCCATACGTGAATCTTTTGGATGCATTATAATGTTTACTGCAATACTTCTAGCACAGATTCCATCTAAAAGAAAAATAGCAGATAAATCAATGAAAAAAATTAAGACATTTGAAACATGATAAATAAGTTGAAAATTAAGTTAAAATATGAGCTTAATTTAAATAAAAACAAAGGAGAAGAAAAAAATGGGCAAATTTATAATTACTGATGATTTCTGGGACCTATTTCCCAAAGCAGAAATTGCTGTAGTGACAGCAAAGAAAATCACAAATACAGAACAATCTGTATCAGATGTAAGATCTGAAATTAATGAACTATTAAAACAGAGCAGTAAAGAGGCAACCAAATTTATAACGCAAGGAGTATTCAGCCAAAATGAAGTTATTTCTGTTTGGCGAGAAGCTTATAAACAATTTAAGACAAAAAAAGGAGTTCGATGTTCGATAGAAGCCTTATTAAAACGAATAGAAAAAGGTACCGGTATTTCACCGATAAATCCTTTGGTAGACATCTATAATGCAGTATCTCTAACCTACGGTCTTCCTTGCGGTGGTGAGGATATCGATACTTTTAAAGGAAATTTGTTTTTAACAAAGGCATCTGGCGGAGAACTTTTCCTTGCACTTGGTGATGAAGAATATGACAATGCCTTACCTGGGGAAATAGTATATAAAGACGACGATGGAGCCGTGTGCCGATGTTGGAATTGGCGCGACGGGCAAAGAACGATGCTAACGGAAAATACTAAAAATGCATTCCTAATTATTGAGTCCGTAGACCCGAACAGAAGTGATGACTTAAAAGCTGCTGCATTATTATTAGCGGAGCTTACTAAGAAATATCTTGGTGGTACTGTACAAATTACTCATATGAGTATTGCTGAACGTGAAATGAATTTGTAACTTGTTATGAAGGAGGTTATAGGGATGGATATGCGTAGATCAGATCGGCTTATGAGCAAAGAAGACACTTTGACGGTCTTAAAAGAAGGAGAATATGGAATCCTTGCATCAGTAGATGAGAAATTACAGCCTTATGGAGTGCCCTTAAATTATGTCTATGTGAATAACTCCATCTATTTTCATAGCACTAGTGCCGGCGGTAGCAAATATAACAACATAAAATATAACAATAAAGTCTGCTTTACAGTTATAGGAAAAACAAAAGTTTTACCTGATAAATTTGGAACTTTATATGAAAGTTCTATTGTCTACGGAGAAGCTAGCCTAGTTACTAATGAAGAGGAACGATTAATGATCTTCAGAGAATTCCTAAAAAAATATTGTACCCAATATATAACTGCTGGAGAAAATTATATTAAGGCTGCCGGACCGAAAGCAATGGTAATTAAAATCACAATAAAAAATCTTACTGGAAAACACCGCGTATAAAATAAACTCTGTAGCATTGTATGGTAAATTCGATTTAAAAAAGGTGCATTTTTCAAGCACCCGATTACGAAACCAAGATATTAAATTAATCCAGGCATTCAAGGGCACCTTTGAAAAAGGATGTCCTTCTTTCCCTATAGGACAAAGTCTAAAGGAGTACCTTGCCCTCAGATTGCAAATTCGCCGTAAATTTTATCCCAACCCCTTATCGGAATCCCCATTTTTTTGTAGCCTGGAGTGTAGAAAGATATAGTGCTTTCAACAAAGCCTTATCGCTTGGAAACACGCTTCTCTGGCGGTTAAGTTTTTTATAGGTGTTATTAAGGCTTTCGATCGCATTCGTGATATAGATAACTTTTCTGGTATTACTCGAAAATTTAATATCGAAGAAAGAAGATCCCAGTTCTGTTCCCAGCTCTTCATTACATGCTGATACTGCTCGTTCCACTTCTCTACAGTTAGCTGCATATTGCCGTATCCTTGCTGCTCATTAGGGGCCAAATAGATGGTTTTGAGATCTGCAGCAAATTTCTTTATGTATTTATATGAAACATATCTGAGTGTATTTCTAAGCTGATGGACAAAGCAGCGCTGGGAATACTTGTTAGAAAAAGTTACTCAAATAGCTTCTTTCATCCCGATGAGTCCGTTTGCACAAATGAGTATAATCTCCTTTACCCTGCGGGTTCAGATTGTTCAGGGTTCCAAGGTTTCATTTTCTCCAATCTAAAGGTTAATGACTTCCTTCTTACCGGACAACGTAATCGGGCAAGACTTGATTCGAAGTAGCCTATATACAAAAAATCAATGTACCGTTAAGGAATCGGTACATTGATAGTTTAGGCTATAGACTAAAATTAAATATCTTCCAAAACCTCAAGTAGAAGCTTCTATATTGAAAATATTGCCTTATAGTTCCTTATTTTTATTTAATTCACACATATATCCTGCTGTAATGATACCCGTTGGTAAAGCAACGATTGCAATACCCATAAAAGAAGATATCATCCCAAATACTTTTCCAGTAACACTGACTGGATAAATATCGCCATAACCTACAGTTGTCAAAGTTACTACGGCCCAATAAATTGCATCAAAAAAGGTATTAAAACTGTCTGGTTCTACTGAGAACATTATTAATGCAGATAAGAGTATGTATCCTCCTGCCAAGTAACATACTGCTAATAATGCTTGTTTCTCTTTTCTTATTACTGTAATGATTAAATTAAAACTCTTAGAATACCTTAAAATCTTTAATACTTTAATAGCTTTGTTCAACCTTAGTAACCTGAATAATTTAAAGCCCATATTCAAAGCAGTTAAAGAAGGTAAGATTGATAAAAAATCTATAATTGCAAATGCAGTGAAAGGATAGATGGCAAATGCCTTTTTGCCCCACTTTTGATATTTCAAATCCGCCGTTCCCCAGCGAAGTATGTAATCTATAATAAAAACAGTAACAGTTACCCTATCTATCCACAAAAATAATGTGGTTACTGTTTTAAAACATAGAGGGACAACACTTACAACTATCATAAATAGCATTACATAATCGTACATAGCACTCGTTTTATCCTTTTTAGTTGCTACTTCGATAATGTCATAGATTCTCTTTCTCATAACTTCAAATCCTTTAAAATAAATTTAGAAATTGGCTATAATATTATAATTGTAATCATAACAGTTTCTAATCACAATAGTCAAATCTTCATTCTTTTAAGGTATTAATTGAAAAAATCATAAGATATCGTCACAAAAAGTATACCTTTTGTGCTTCTATCCATTTACATCACAAAAATATACTTTTTATATTTTGTGATAGCACATAAATACAAATGGTGTTTTTGTGACACAAATGTTACTATTTATATTAAATACTAAAGAATTGGAGGGGTTTTATGTCAAAGATAGGTTATATCAGGGTATCTACGATTGAACAAAATACAGACCGTCAAGAAGTAACTCTAGGCGATATTGGAATGGATAAGATTTTTATAGAAAAAGCATCAGGTAAAAATACTAAAAGACCTGAATTAAAGAAAATGCTTGAATATATTAGAGAAGGCGATATTTTATATATCGAAAGTATTTCTAGGCTGGCCCGTAGTACAAAAGATTTACTTGCAATTGTACAGCAGCTTCAAGAAAAAAATGTTGAATTAATATCATCAAAAGAAAACATAGATACAACTACACCTCAAGGACGATTTATTTTGACTGTCTTTGCTGCACTATCAGAGCTGGAAAGAGAGAATACACTACAAAGACAAAAAGAAGGCATTGCTGCTGCACGAATCAAAGGTAAAAGATTTGGTCGGCCGAAAATTGAAAAACCGAAAAAATGGGATGAAGTTATTTCTCTATGGACAAACAATAGAATTACCGCTGTCGAAGCCATGCGTAGATTAAAAATGAATAGAGGGACCTTCTATCGAAGGGCTAAAGAATATAAAAAAATACAATAAAAAAACAGCATATCCGTATCAATGCTGTTAAATTCTATAAAAAGTAGAATTATTGGATGGGCGGTGTATCCATCATCCCAGGTACTCTTTCAAGTGTGTCGGGAACCATTTCCGACCTCAACAATTCTACTAAATTTAGTATCTTTATTTTAAAAGCTTATTTCTAATAACTTAGAATTTGTACACATAATACTATAATAATTATCTTTCTTATGCATTTCTCCAAACATTGCAATACGATAAGTGCCTTTATCTAAGTTCTTAATATTTGATGATAAATAGGAATAAACCATTTCACTAAACCAAATATCACAAACAAAAGCATCTTTTTCTGTATAAATTCGTAAATAATGTTTATTAGTCTTATCACTATACTTCCACTCTAAAAAATTCTTTCCATAAAATAATTTCCATATTTCTAAATCATTTTCTCGAATGTTCCGATTAAACCTTTTACGTGGTATTGCATATGTACTTCCTTTCCAGGCTAATTTCATTCCATTTTTAACTTCGTCTACATGTGAATTGCTATTATTATCGAGGTTATTTTTTTTAGTACCCTCAATCAACTGATTAATACAACGTTTTAATTTTAAATTAAGATTATCAATATTTCTACTGTCTTCAATATACTTTTTAAAACTACTACGAGGTATGTAATCACTTTTAGAGCTACAATCATTATCATGATTTCTTCCTGGCATTACCTTTAGGTGAGGATTCTTAAATCGATGAGATAAATGCAATGGTGGAACCTTACACTCTGGACAAAACAAAGCTTCTTTTATTCTTGCATACTCTTCAGGATCATTCATTGATAAGTACTCTATTTGGTCAACCGACAAGCAATCATCATATACCGTACAAAATGCTTCTTCAAATTTAGGATCTTTTTTTTTCATTTTATCACCATCCTTGATTACAAACCCAACATATTATGAAGTTTATATAAACTACTTTTAATCCCTCAATTTCCTATGACTCTCATCCATTTTTCAGCAATAATTAGCTAAAGTTTTTAGTTAAGATAATATCTAAATATATTACAGTTAAAACTCGTAGTCATATTAAAAAGCATGTATATAATTCCTCCATGCCAAATACTTACTCATCTAAATAACTTTTTAATAATTCTACAAGGAGATGAACCGTTGTGCCTGGATCGAACTCTGACGGTTTATCTCCCATTCTGAAATCGGACCTTCTTCGTTTTGCATTTTTGATTGCAGTATTTACCCCATCAAAAGAATCCAACATTAAATAGATATCTTCATAATTTTTCTGATATTTACCGCTGCCTAATTGATATTTCTTAAATAAATCATCTAACTTTGCATTCCAGTCATCACGATGTAATGCAGAATCACTATAATTAAAATGCAGATAAATCCAATATTCAAAAGACTGATTACTCCATGCTATCTTGTATCCTCTTTCTTCTCCATCTTCTATCGCTTTATCAAAATCTTTAAAATCGTCTTTATCAAATAACACCCAGACAT
This sequence comes from Anaerovorax sp. IOR16, assembly GCF_017168145.1. Classification (GTDB taxonomy): domain Bacteria; phylum Bacillota; class Clostridia; order Peptostreptococcales; family Anaerovoracaceae; genus IOR16. The sequence goes on from NZ_JADQTL010000002.1 coordinate 100,500, forward strand.
TCTGATAAATAAACTTAGATTTACTTACAATTTCATCTGTCATTTCTATTAATTTACCCGTAGAACAACCTTGCCCATGAATATCAATCTCAACAACATCTACCCTGCCACCTATTTTATCTTGAATAAGTTTTTTAATTCCTTGAAAATAAAGCGGCTCAGTACGTTCACCTTCAGTAACTATAAGAAATGAATTTGTTTTTGGTTGTTTATATCCATATTTTCTTTGTTTTCTTTCTTCTCGTCGTTTCTTAAATAAATCATCCGTTCCCACTTATACACCCTCTTTCATATCAAAGTCCTTAATAAGTGGAATACCTCCATAAACACCAGCAAGATAGTCTTTTTCAAATGATGCATCAGACCTAACCTTGAAATCAGATAACGCGGATAATTCTGAATATCCATACTCATCTTTCTGAACAAACCAAATTTGATCCCTTCTAAAAAACCTCTTATCCATTAGTGTTGTGTCATGCGTAGTATAAATCAATTGTGCAGTTGAATTTTCTTTGTAAAATAAGTCTATAATAAATTTTAATAATAATGGATGCAATTTAATATTCAATTCATCTACAAAAATGGATCTATTATTAACGATTGCCGTTTTAGCATAAATAAAAATCATAATACTTTTTATCGTTCCCTCAGATTCACATTCCAAATTTAATGAATATTCTTTGCCATCTCTACCTAAATGAGTTGTATAAAAATTAATATCCTCTTTACTAACCTCAAAATAAATATCTTTAATACCTGTATCAATTGCATTTAGGAATTTAATCAAATTTTCTTTATCAACGTTAATAATTTTCGGCAAAAAAGTCTCTAGTACTCTTGTATCTTCACAAAAATCAGCTGGAACTACTAACGTATCAAAAATCTCTGAATATACATCAGTAAAAACTTTTGTTTTCATTTTAAGTTTATTAAAGAAAGACAAAGCCAATGTTTCTGCTGGAATTTGTTCCTTGTAGACTTCACATTCTTTTCTCACAGACGATCCAAATTTTACTGAATTAAATGTTCTTTCAAGGATAGTAGAAGTTCTATTTGTATTAATATTCTTCTTATAAAACCATTCACTCACAATACAATTTGCATTATATTCAAAGCCATATCTATATTCATTATTTTCATGACTCACTATAATTTGAAATTCAGAATTATCATTATTCCTTTCAAATGAAAATGGAACATAGTATTTATCAATCGCTGTTGGTTCATCACTTTTAACATTGTTTAGCGATTCCATAATAATCTGCTGAAAATAAGTCATTGCCAAATTTAAATTAGACTTACCACTTGCATTTGCACCATAAATTGCGGCTACCCTTAAAAATTTCTCTTTAGTTCCAATATCAATTAAGTTATATTCATGTTCCTTATATGCATTAATTGCTGTCATATCCAATGTTGTTTCATCCCTGAAAGATAAAACATTTTTCACCATAAATTGTATCAACATATAACACACCTCCTTAATATATAATATACTCATTTTAGGAATTTTAGTCAATGTTTTTGTGAATTTTTCGTATTTATGTTGACTTAATTTTATAATAGCGATATTATAAGTTAAAGGAAGATAGCACTCAATTTTTTTAAGTGCTATTTAAAGATAAAAAAAAGATGGTCCAAAAGACCACCCTTTCAAGATGAAAATGCTTGACGCAAATTCAAAGTCGCATTTGAATAATATCATAAGCCGTCAAGGATTTCAATCCCTTTGAAAGGTTTTATCTCTATTCCTAATAATAAAGGAAGGAGGAAACTCATATGAAATTCGATGGAGCTTTAATTAAAGAACAAGGTGTTACTTTTGCTATTGTAGTTGTAAAGCCGTATGTCCTACAGAGTTCATCCAAAGAATCAATCCGTGCAAGTTTTGTTCCCTTTTTAGGAAATGTCCCAATTATCTTAATGGCACAAAATTCTCGCGGTATTCCTACTTACGATGGAAGACGCGATATTGTACGTTTTCTTGCACACATAAACCCAGCAAGAATTCCTTGGAAACATTACACAGCTTCTTAAGCTGAGAAAGGACTTAATTATGCCAAATCAACATGTAGTTCCAAACAATGGAAAATGGCAGGTTAAACGCGAAAATTCAGACAGAGCAACCAAAAATTTTAACACTCAAAAAGAGGCTATCTCTTATGGTCGTAATATTGCAATTAACCAACAAAGTGAATTAATAATTCATAAGCGTAACGGAAAAATTCGTGATAAAGATAGTTATGGAAATGATCCTTGTCCTCCACGGGATACAAAGTATTAATGAAACGAGCAGTGACTTATTTTTTTAGTCACTGCTTTTTCTATTTTAATGATTTAATAAATAAATTAAGCTAATCCTATTCCCCCAGCTTCTTATGCAGTGGAACTCTTCCCTGCTTTTCAGCAGCTTCTTTAAATGAAACCAGTTCTTTTTCAATCAGTGCATCCAAGTCCTTTGTCTGTAAAAATCTCTGATATTCCCCATCTACCTTTTCCCATGCAGCAATCAAGCGATTCTTTTCCAGGGAATAGATAAAAGTTTCATCGCATTCTACACGGATCAGCTGCGGATCTCCATGAATATCATAATCCACTACCGGATCCGTATAGCTATAAGGAATTTTACCGATTCGCTCATCATAAATGATAATGCTCTCCTCAAACCCAGCATTTTCATCTTCCTCCGTATCAAGTAAACCATTTTCTATTTCTTCCGCGGTCATCACCCAAAGTCCAATATTTTTAGCAGCATTAATACGCAGATGCATCTCAGTTTCCGCAGAATCACAATCTAAATATTCTTTCCCACAAATTACGGCAGCCATTTCCTTAAAAGAATCTGTCTCATACATATTCTTATCTAAAGTTGCTATAAGAAATTTCCCTTCTTTTTCTTTTATTTCTTTCTGTCCATCATACACTAAGTTTATCATTATATCCCTCCTAAATTCGCTCACCATCTTTAACAAAATTAATTTCTAATTTTGCACCTAATATTTCAGCAATTTCCCGAAGTTCTTGCTCTGAGAAATTATCTCTTTTAAATTTATTGTATAAATTTTGCGGCGTTGTAGATTGAGCTTTTGCTAAATCTGCAACCGATAACTTATTTTTTATAAGCAATATTTTGATTTTTTCTGCCATCATCTATAATCACCTCTTCTAACGTAGAATATAACACGATTTAATTTTATTTGTCAACTATTTAGTTACATTTATCAATTTTATAGTTATCTATTAAACCATTCGTTTCTAACAAGTACCGATAATAGATGCTCTTTATCCTGTTTCCTAGAACAAACCGTATCCAATACATTCATAATCGCCTGATCAGATTGCCCGCTGTTTTGCTCATATTGATTAATAATCTCTCCACGTTTTCGATCTTCAGCTGTTACTTCAAAATTTTCACTTAAATGTATTCTTGAACGTTCCGCGGAGTTGATGAGTCCAGCAGCATACTTAATATTTGCTTGAATGATACCAGGGTTTAAAGTACCATTAAAGGCTCGAAATTCAATTGTTTTTTTAGCTCTAAAAGGGCGAATGTTAACACTCTGATATCTTCCCCTAGAAATCTGTTCCATAACATTTTGAAATATATGTGTTTCCCCTCCTTGTGGCATTCGTGTAGTTATTCCGTCTCGGTTCTGCTCTCTGGAAGAAGGTGCATAGCCGCCTCCACGAAATCTTCCCTGCTCGCCTCCGGAAAGTTTGAAATACACTTCTTCAAATCCAGCTGCCATTTTAAAAAAGCGTCTCCAACGCTGTCTTTTTCCATCTAATGTATGTTCTGCACCTATATGAACATGTCCTCCGGTTTTATAATTAACCTGTGCACCGTGTCGTTTTGCAACCTCACAAATTGTTTCAATCTGTCTCCATGTTTCCGGTGTGTCTTGCAATATTGGGGATATGATTTCTCCACCAAATCTTCCACTCGTAACGGAACCATCTCTTTCCACTTTCCACTTTCCGGGAATACTTTGAGAATGATATCGCTGCATTCGACGGCTGCTGCAAATTCCAAGCTGATATAACTCTGCTGCAATTGCATTACTATCACCATTTATAAATTCCAATTCCACACCAAAAGTAACGTCAGATCCATTTAACACATTTTCTCTATAATACGGAATTGGCTCTCTTGCCAAACGTTCCATATCCTGTCGAAATTGCTCCGGATTATCATTGTAAAAGAAAGCATCGTCTTGATGCTGTTGTTGGCGAATATTTATTTCTGATTGCTGTTCATGAGCCATATATTCCCCAATAACTTGATTGGGTGAAATAGCTTCATTTTGAAGATTTCCTGTCACTATGCCCTGGCTTACTTGCCCCTGCGCAATTTCTACAGCTTCTATGTGTCGGCATCTTGTATGGCGATGCTGATGATCCGGACAAGTGCAGCTACCGCTATCTATATCAACATGATAAGTATTTCCGCTTCCGGATCTGACGTTCGCACCGGAACCAAGGAAGGATACGTGTACGTTTTCTAATCCACGAGTTCGACTTTCCATGGTTACATCAACTTCCAAACCATCCAATCGGTTTTCCATTCGATCTCCCATTTCTTGCTCTTCATAAGTCGTAGTTTCTGAACGATTTCCAATGCTGTTATTTCTCGACTTTGGCATAATTAGATCCTCCTAAATTCATTGTTTCATACTCTTGTGTGTAAAAATCTATATTTCGTATCAATATTTGATTCTTTGTTAATTCTCCGGCACTTTCAGTCGGTTTTTCCGATAAAATTCCGCGTCGGCTTTGAATATAAGCTGTTTGATTTAATACTGAGATCCTATTTTTTCCGTTTCCCGCAGTTCGCAGCATCTGAAGCCGGCCCGGAGAAACCAAGCCAGCGATAATGACCTCTACGTCATCATCCAATTGACTGACTAAATAGGCAAATCCCATTAAATAATGTCTCCATGTATTTGAAGCTTTTGATTGTGTGCTGACTGTTTGAAAACTAAAAGCAATGGTTTTGATATGATTCCTTCGAATCTCTCGAATCCATTGATCCAAATCAATGCGGTTGTACCAAGAAATATCAGGAACGGCCGGAAGTCCTGCTTCCAGCATTTCATTATAAACAATGCTGCTTCGTTTGATATTGTACAAGTGGTCCATTCTAGGAGCATCTTCATAAACAGAAAAATTGGGCGCAATCACTGCAACCCAAGAAAACTCCAATAACTGTTTATATAATTCTTTTCGATTATCCCATAAGCCTTCTATCGTTCGATCCTTAACATAAAATTGCAACACCGATTTTGGATCGTTACTAAGATTTAAGGCCTCTTTTATGCCTTTTCTTCGGTAAACTCTTGCAACGTTTTCCCCGTTACTGGTAAGAAAATTACCTCCATGAATCCCAATTATTTCGCCCAAATTCATTGGCTCAGTCAAATGATCTGGAAGTATAGGAATATTGAAAGGCAAACACTTTGAATTATTTCCCGCTAGAGATAGTTCACCGCCTTTTATGCTTTGCAGCAAAGCGAAAGTAGCTCTTCTTTTCGGGCATAATGAAAAACATCGGTGACAATACTTACGGCAAAAAATTATTTCACATAAGGAGCAGCCTTGGCAATGTAATTGCCAAACGCATCGACTGCAATCTCGTTCACATAGACTCATAATTTACTTACTCCTTTTCTAAATCTTATAAATATTAAATTCCTTTTCCAAATTGCTTATAATTTCATTTACTTGCTTTCGATGCAACGAGGATAAGGGCATCCCACGCATGATTTTTAATTGCCGTTGTAAAATTCGAGCATTTCTTGTTAATTCTAATAATGCAATCTGTTCTATACTTTTTTCTTCTTTCATTTCTGCACTTCGACTCATACTACAAATACCTTTCTAGCCTTCTATTCTTGCTTGTGACGTTTGTTTTTTGTTTTTATGTAATTTCCTATTGCTTCTAAAAAACAAACTCTTAAAACGAATTTTAAATAATTCCAATAAAAAAATCATTCCCTCCTTCCGTCCATCAGTTCTCTATAGACTGAATGATGAATGACTATTATTAAAGTATCTTAGTATAATAACGTAATACTTAAGATATATATACTGTTTCTATTAAGACTGTTTCTATTAGTGTATTCATTTTCGATGTCTCGAAAACGAAGACATCGGGCAAATACACACTATATGCATCCTTCTAATCCATTGCTCTTAACAAAAAGTTCTCTTTTTGTCTTTAATTCGGAACGCTCTATCATTAATTTTTTGTGAGTGAGTTCATTTCCGGATAAAACAGCTTTTGACATTTCTTTAGAAAGTGAAATCAATTGATTATCCATTTCTTTTAAATCCGGATATGTATTATATAATTCCTGAATTTGTTTCTTATGTTTAGCAGCTGCTTCTTTTTCCCTTTCTTCCTCTTGTCTTTTCTTCTCAATTAAATTCTCAGCTTCTTGTTTTTTATTATTGATATCAAAAATACTATTCGCAATGCACGTTTGCAAGTACGCTTTTTTGTTTATAAAGCCTTTTTTATTGGCAGCGGCATTATGTGCCACTAATCGAATATGATCCGGTGTGAGACGATTTAAAAGCTCCTGAATGGCATCCTTTTTCTTGATTGCACCAGCAATGGTAATTTGTTCGCTGCTGTCCATATCTTCTATTGCCATAAATATTTCTTCAATCAGATCGGAATGTTCTGTTTCAGATTCTTTTAAACGATCAATCTCCAAACGTTCTCGCAATTCCTGAACACTTGATTTCTTTTTTACTTTTAAACGAGGAATTTTACTATGAGATCTATGTCCCGCTGATACTTCAGGATCTTTCGATGGCAACGCATCCAGTTTTTCTTTCTCTTGACACTCTTTCGCATCAGGAAGTGATACAATTGTATAAATATTTTTACTGTAAATATTGCAGCCAGCTTCCTTAGTGCGTTCTATACGAATATAGTCCAATTGAACTAATTGCTTAAAGTGTCTATAATAACGATTTGCCGATATCCCTAATTCTTCAAGAATTAAATTTCTATTCGGGAAAGCTTGATTCCCTCCACCAGCAAAAGAAGCCAAATAACTATAAATACATTTTGCTTCCGGAGTTAATCGTTTATCTCTCATTACAATTTTAGGGTTTATACCATATCCCTGGGCCATAATTCCTTCTACCCGCAGAATATTTACGATCTCATTTTCTTTCATTATAGAAACTCCTTTCAAAAAATAGAAAAGACTGAAGATGATTTTTCTTCAGCCTTTTCAAAGCTATGTAATATTCTTTAATTAAAAAATCTGTAAGCTAAATTAAAAATTAACGCCATCAATATACATATAGCCATTACAGAAAATTGATTTCCACCCATTATAAATTTCACATCCTTCCTCATTAAAAAGCACGGTGCAGCTGCCAGTAATCTTGCTTACTGTCTACGATCACTTTTACCGTATGTGTTTTCGTTATACCTCCACTATAAGTAGCTGTGAAGATAAAGGTCAGCTCCTTTGGTTTTTTTCTGCCCCATTTGTTAATCATGGTTTTATCCCATATCACACCACTGTATATGGTTTCATTCTGAGCATTCTTCTTTCCAGTGCTTTTCATGGCCGTTGCGTAAGATGAATATCCTTCAATTCTACAAGTAACCTTTGTCGGACTTCCGGCAACATCTGCATGCAGCATAAATTTTTCACCGGACCAAAAGACATTGGTTCCTCGTTTTCTAGTTTCCTTTAATTTTAGATAATCAGAGTAAGGAATCACCCGATTTACTTCATCTTTAAATCGTTTTAAATTATATTTCTTTCGGTTTTCATCCCAATTTTCCGTATGATACACCATGCCGGTGATTTTTCCATCGGAAACTACAGTAAAACGGTACGTTCCGATTCCGGCTCCGGTCTGATCTCTGACCGTGCATACGACTTCGTATCTTCCAGATTGTGCTTCTTTTTGAACGGTGTCAGTAGTGGTAAGTGGATAGATACCATTTGTTGCTGTTAAACCTGTTTTTCGATGGGTATAAATGAGCTTTTTATCTTTATATACTTCGGTTGTTAATCGCAATTCATCTTTTTCCATATCGTCCACACCAACTTGAATTTGAAAGGCTTGTCCTTCTTTGACTTTCGTCGGTACGGTCTTAATAGATGTAATCCAGGGTGCGGTTGCTCCCCCCTGAATGTAGAAGGTTAGACTTTCTATGTTTGATGCTTTATCATACAATGGATAACCGCCATTCTTACTACTTCTTGATGTGTCGTCTTCCTGCCAATGCTCTACGGTATATTTTCCATCCACATAAAAGCGTTGTATCGGTTGATTTAACACCTTATTTAAGTCTTGAGATGCTACATTTCCCTCCTCGTCTAAAACAGTAGCTGCGTCCGGATGCGCACCGTCATTGAATGGGGTATGAGTATAACGCCAGTATTGTTTCTTCGACGGATCACCTTCGTAATCGTAATAACTGATTCCATAAGCAACCAATTCGCCTTTTTTATAAACAAGCTTATCTTCCTCTTCTTTTTCTTTCGTTCCCTTTACTATACTTGCTTCAACTTCGTCTTTTTTCCAACTCTGAATACTGGATTCTGATTCAAATTCATTATTTAGTGCATATACCTTTTTTCCATTCTCATAGCTATATACCTTAAAATTCTTTAAATAATACGTTCCTTTTGGTAACGTTAATCCAATGGTCGCTTTTCCATTATAAATAGAGGTTTCTCCCAGTATTGTATTTTCATCTACCATTATCATTCGTTTATTTTTCACTATTTCATTTTCCTGATTGGATCGAATAAAGAATAGTTCAGAAAAGCTTCCATAGCGATTGTTTAAGAAATCATAATACGAAGAACCTGTTGGGATATAATTTTGCCTTGTTCCAATATGAGTACGAATTCTATTTCGAGGTCGATAACCACTATGACTATATAATCGAGCAGTTAAATATTTTAATTCTCTTAATGTCCCATTTATTTTATATTCACAGTAAAATTCCCCTCGATCTGTAGAACACCCATTTGAAGTTGCTCCAATAAAAGCAATTTTTTTATCATCTGATTGAAAACGATAGGTTGATCTATCACCGGATTGACTTATTACTTTAGCATAATCTAAAATGTTACCGTTTCCTCCATCGGCATCCGCTAACTTAATGTAATTGTTTGCTTTATAACTTGGCTGAAATTCATTCATGACACTTAAATATTCATTCGTATTTTTACGAATCGTTGTATTTCCCTTATTTAAAATAGGTTTTTCTTTGCTTATCACATCGACACGCAAATCATCAATCACAGTAAGGCAATCATAAGGTCTACCGTTACCAAGTACACTTAATGTAATTGTATGCTCTCCCTCATTTAATAAAATAGGATGCAGATAATTTCCACCATATCCTTCACAATTCATTACATCGGCATATATAAATTTACCGTCAATTTTAATCTGGGATTCTTGACTTTCAACATATTGTCCTCCAATTTGACCTGTCCAATCAAATGAAACCACACCTTTCTTACCATCAGGAATGGTGAATTTTATGGTTTCGGAATTGGTATACAATGTATTATCTTTGTTGCCGGAATAACCAAATAATTTACAAGCATAAACTGTACGATTAACCCATTTACTCCTTACATCATCTAAATCATCGCCTATGACATAATTCGATGTGCTTAATTTGAAAAATGGATCTATTTTATCTGCATGATTAAAGGTTTCATAATGGGAATCTACCACATACCAATTTTCCTTATCATAAGAAGCTCCTAACATACCCGTTTTATAGTCTTTTATTAAATAGTCGTCTGCTTTAGCTTCTGTTCCATCTTCTGCTTTTAATTCGTACTCACAGTAATATGTTTTATATGATTCTAAATTTAAATCTTGTGTAAAGCTTGCACCATCTTTTTTCGCAATTAATTTCAGCTCACCCGCAGCATCAGTACTTTTTATTAGTTCTTCTGCTATCTTAGAGAGCGCATCTTTAGAAGCGATACACAATCCATTCATAGCATCTTTAATTTGTGTACCATAGGAATCAACTTTATCCGTAATTTGTACAAACTGATAACCAAAGGATTTTAGCTTCTTAATTGTTGCTTCAAAGGCATCGTCCTTTACTTTGTTTTCCTCATCCAACAATGCAACTAACTTTATGTCACCTTTTTTCGATAGTTCGCTTTTTAAATTGCTTGAAATTAATGTATCCAAAGTTAAATATGGTTTCGAAATATAACTCTCATGATTTCTTCGCATGACTACATAACGATTGGACTGCTTACTATATCTTGAACCTGCATCTAAATTAAGTTCTGAAAGGGATGCATTATCTGCACTACTATTTTTAAAATCGAATTTTGCCATTCTTGTAATTTCTGTGTAACCACCCCCACCACCAATTGGGTAAGGAGTTGCAGGAGTTACAACATAGACAACATCATCATTTGTTTCAAATCCATACATTGCAATGTCCTCTGTGGCGTAACTGTTTCTTCGTTCATGGTCATATCCCAATGACTTCCCGTCGGAAACTCGGATACAATAAACATATATATGGTACCATTTACTGCCATGATTTCTTGTTACATAACTTACATAATTGCAAACCCCTTCTTGATTTACAATTGGCAATACATTTACATTTAATTTACGCAATTCCTCATAGGTTTTTAGTGTGCGTTTACTTAAAAATTGATTTTGACCGGAAAACATATGCAAATCCAAATTATATTCACCTACGTACTCAGCGTGACTATATATCGCTTTTGCAAATATCTTTCCTTCTGCATCTAAATATACTCCTTCATAGTTGTACTTCGTACCGTCCTCTCTATCGTCCGGTTCTTTTTCCAAATATTCGTACCTTGCTAGTTCGCTTTTCGGGTTGAAAATACCTCTCTTTGCCTTACCATTTTCAACGCTAAAAAAATGAATCTCTGACTCTATCTTACAAATGGCATCACCTGTTGAGTGTGTTTGGATTACTTTTTTAGTATCTCCGGTCTTTCGATTGATTCGATAAATACCATCATCTTTAAATGTATAAATATTGTCTCCTTCAATAAAGTTTTTTTTGCCTAGTGCAAAATTTAAGGTAGTAAGATAAGCTCCCGTTTCTCGATCTAAAAGTAATGTCTTTCCATTTCTAACAGCGTATACGTATTGATTTTCGGAATCAAACTGTAGAATCTCTTCTGTATTACCATTCCAGCTAAAGTTAATAGGAAATGTATCGTTGTCAAAGGTATATGACCACACATTTGCTTCCGTTTCCAAATCAATTGCTTTTAAAGTGTATGGCGGTAGAAATGTACATCTGCCATATTGATTTACAGTTAATCCACATTCAATCAAATAAAGATACTCTTCATCAACAGCGTAACCAACAATCTCAGCATCGGTATTTCCAATCGCACCACCCATACTTTCTTGATAAATATGTTTGTAATGAGATAAACCATCTTTATAAAATGGCTTTCCAAGCTTTCTTACGGTAATGTTTGCATCAATTGCATTTCCTAAAAAGTAGCTCTGCATGGTGTTAATACCATTTTTTAGCTTGTAATACTCTTCGGTATTCCCTGCAAGCAACAAGATGTCTGCTGTTCTTGGAGTCAGTGGCTTTAAACTAACTACAGGTGCAATATTATCCACCTTTGTGATTGCTGTGGTATCTGCTGTCAAATAGTCTGTATCGGTGATGTACTCCGGTAACGTTTCTTCTGTCCATACATCCTTTACATGAAGGCGCAGCCTTACCTTTCCAACTCCTATTTTATTTACGGAAATAATCTTCTTTGTTCCAAAAGAGTTGTCGATAAACCCTGCTTTCTTTTCTGCTTTTACTTCCGTTTCGCCCATGAAGCTTTCATCAACATTACTATCTTCTGTGATGTACCAGCTCCGTTCCAACTGATCGCCGTCGCTGCTGCTTACATCTTCCATTTCAATTCTTGCTGTATTGGTTCCCTTTTCACGAAAGAACGCATCCTGAACGGAAATCTTAGCATCCGGCGGTAAATCCGGCTGTACGGTAAATTCCTTTTCTACTTCATCCCATAACCCTCGACTGTCTTGAGCATAAACCTTATATCTGAATTTCTCCGGCTTCGTATTTTTCGTCAAAAATAGAAGCTGACAGTTTGTCCAGTATTGGTCAGACTCCAACTTTTCAATTGGTCTAGTTTTAATACCATCGGTATTATCTAGTTCATTTTCTTTTTCGTCTATGTTGTGATCCAAATGAACGGTTTCACCTGTCTCTAAATTTGTGACTTCTGCCCATACTCTCTTTAAAGGACTTTGTGGGTTCGTTGCCACTTGAATATTAAGTACCTGCTTTCGATTTTGTTTTTGTGTTCCTCCTAACCTTGCAAGAACGGTTGGTGTTTTTAACACTTCAATCGGTTTTACATCGTAAAGGCTTCCGCTGTTTTTCGGACTGATTTTTAATTGCACGTTATAATATCCCTTGTTTGGAAAAGTTGCTGTTGCATAAATCGGTGTGCTATTTTTTCGGATGCTGCCGGCTCCACTTTCTACGATAGAAAAACGGTTGCTTGCTTTTCCTTCTGCATAGGCTCTTGAAGCAGAGTAATCTTCCCCATCCACAACGTAAGTAGATTCATCTTCTGCTATAACCGGATGCCCTTCATAAGTGGTTTCTGGAAGAGATAAAATGGCAGTGGCGTCTACTACTGTTCCATCAATGATATTGATCGTTTTTATATCCGTATCCGATTCTCCACTTTCTAGGGTAACTGTAAGGCAATATTGTATCGAACCCTCTTGGGAAGATGAATCTGATACAGTGGAACCTAACTTACTTCCATTCCATCCCGGTACTGGCACCCATCCGCTGCCGTCGTTTCTTTCTAATGTGCTATTTTTAAATTTAGCACCGTCCGGCAAAACCGTTATATCTGATACTTGATAATTCTCACCTACTACGGCTTGTGTAGGTAGCTTTAATTTTGCATCAAGTTCCAATGGAGCTTCTACTTCTTCCTCTGTGTCGTATTGGATGACATAAGGCACAAAGTACAATTGCCCTTTAATCTTTTCACCAGGATCCGTTTCAAGAGCTTTTAAAAACGGTTCTAGTGCCGGCGAATCTCCGCATAAGTCACGAATCTTTTGTTCTTGGCCATTAATTAAGACCTCTTTTACATCATAAGTTTGTTGTGAATGTAATATTGCTTCCCAAGTGTAATTGATTCTTCCCGACGTTACTTTATATCCACTTTCTTTCGATATGGATACAGAAGCCGCATATGGCATGTAATTTATTCTATAGTCCTCGGCACTACTATAGTAATTCCCTTCAATGCTTTTATCGTTTAAATCAATGGTATACCTTCCATTTTTATAATATGGATAAACCTTTACATTGGTTGCATCTTTATCGATGGTGGCACTGGTTGACTTTGGATATTTTTCTCCTTCCGCAGCCGGTGACCAGTCTTTACCATCAAACCAAATAAAAACCACTGCTGTGATGAATTTAAAGTGTGTCACGGTTTGTTTCGTCGTTGCTGCATATCCCGGTAGTGGATAACAAAAAAGCCCTGTAAAAAACAGAGCGATAATAAGCAATGTAGATACGCTGCTTCGTAATATTTTATTGTGCATTGTTCTTCCTTTCTGCTATACTTTATGGTAAGGATTACCGTTTGGCGGTTAGTTACTCTCTGTAAAAGGGGGTGATTGTTATGATTACATATTCGGAGCTGTTTCAGCTTGGATTATTGATTGTAGCCATTGTTTCTTTGTGCTTGAACAGCAAGAAATAGTTGAAAACCGCCTAATCCTTTTGGTTTAGACGGTTTCGTTCACATTTATTATGGACTGACCGCCCTACCACAGGCGGTGATCCTTTTCTTAACTAATATATATCATAGTTTCCTTACTTATGCAACGTTCTTTTTACTTAAATGGATTTTCTACTAAAGTGATAATTCCACCATTAAACGGTACAATTAAAATGTAATCGACGGTAGAAATATCACCTTTATAATTTATTACATCAACATTGTCATAAAAACGTACATTTTTAAATACCGAAGATACTTTTCCGTCAGTAATTAAAGCAACATTATTTACATTTCCTAAAAGATCATCTACTTTTACCATTTCGATCCAATAGTAACCCATCTTATTTTTTAACTTCATCTGAAATGGAGATACATCTGTTACAATCTGATATCCATCATATTTAGGTGGTTCCATGTATACAATATCAAACATTTCTTTAAGGGTACTTGCATCAACCACTTCTGAAATATCTTTTCCGGCCTTAACAACATTTAATTTTACCTTTGTAGTATCTTCATCAGTGTTTTCTGTCACCGGTGTTCTCTTTTCCGGTTCAATGAAGCGGTAAATAACAAGTGACGATTCCGCACGGTTTAGCGTTCCATCCGGCTTAAAAGTCTGATCGGTATATCCGGAAAGAATACCCGTAGCATAGGATTTGATGATATGGTAATCATACTTTGTCTTACTATCAACGTCTTTTACGGTTTTCTCAATCTCTGAATAGTTTTCGATATCTAATTTTCCAAGTCCGTTACTTATGATAAGAGCCATATACTTTCTTGAAATTGGTTGGTTGAGCATACTCTTATCAATATCTGCTTCTTCGAATAGCTTTAATTCTAATGCTTTTTGATAATAGTTATATGCCCAGTGATGCGGTTTGTCTGCTACTGTCAGCTCTTCGCCCGTTACTGCTACGACCATCATTTTTATAAATTCGCCATAGGTTACTGTATTTTGGGGCCGGAAGCTTTTATCCGGATACCCTTTTATAATATCCTTGTCAGACATTGCCTTTACGGATTCATATGCCCAATTTGTTGTCTTTAAGTCTTTATATGTTTGCTGATCCGCAGCGTAAATTGCTGTGGATGCAAAAATCATGATTCCGGCTAACGTAATTGCGATTGTTTTTTTCATTTGGATTCCTCCTTACTTTATATGTGCTTTTATAATCAAACTATCTTCTAATTTGATTATCTCATCTATCCTATAAATCTCTGTACTTAATATTTGCTCTTTTAATGCTTGCATTCTTTTTTTCTTTTTAATCCGTTGATTCATACAATAATCCTCTTATAATTAAACTCTGCTGATTTATTAATATTATCCTACGCTGCATGTTGTTCCATTTCAAGGATAATTTTTATAATTTTTATAATTTTGTTAATTTATTATAAGAATTTTTTAATTCTTTCTTTTTCTTTTCGATCCATTTATCCTGGCAAGATGATAATTCCAACCAAATAGCACTTTCTGCAATGTGTAAACGTTGCAGCTCATCCAAATAATATACTATCTCATCTCCAATCAACTTTCGGTACAGGCAATTATTTTCCACTTTATATTCAGGCTCCGGCATATATTCAACCGAAGCAGTTATATTTAACTGAATCATTATGAGTCACCTCACTTAATCTTAACTTCCTACATATTCATAGCCGGATGTACGAATCAACCTTGCATCCCGCAGAAAGACTAATCTATAATCAAATAATTTATAATCAATCGTAACAATGGTCTTTGGCTCATAAACCATTTCTTTAAATCCGGTCAACGACTCTTCAAATAAATAAGGGTACTCTACTTTTTGACGCTTTACCAAATCCTTTCCCTTATATTCCGTCACATGACCGTCTCCATCAAAGTAATAAACATAATATTGCAATGGATCTTCCTTTAGATTCTGTTTTATCAGATAGGAAACGGCTGAGTTTCCATGGTCTTTATCAAAGATGCGGATTCCATCACCATAAGAATCACTTGTATAATAAAGAGAAGCTGCTGCGGCACAATCATCCGCAACATGCTTCAGCTTTTCTTGTTGCAGTAAAAAAGAATCATTATCTACTTGAAAGATAGAAAAGGAAGATAGTAAAAGTACAAGGGCGAAGGTGCAGATAAGTGATCTCAATGTTTCTTCCTCCTAATCCGATTCTACATATGGCAGCTTCTCTGAAGTGACTGCCCCTCTGGTGTAATACGTTCCTTTGTTTTCCTCATCCGAAATCCCAAACAATTGATTTGCCGCTATTTTCTTTTCAATGGGTACTCCAACCTCATATTCAATCAATTCACGGCTGTCAAAGGTTTCTGTACGATATTTCGGTACCTTCGTCACATTTACAATAACCTCATCTTCAGTAAATCCCAATTCCACGATTTCATCCACCATATGTGTAATGTTTTCATCTGTAAAATATCCCGCTTGGCGTGCTTCTTCCTTCGCGGAATTTACAATAGTATCGACCCGATCCATATTTCGGTTATTTTTCATTTGCAAAGAATATTGCGGTACAAAAGACAATAAAAGTGGAATACATATTAAAAATGCAATTAATTCATGCATGGCCGCTCCCTTCCTTAATTCCATTCTAAATCATTCTATTTATATTTAAGGGGGCATTTGCCCCCCATCATGGTACAATACTGCCGGCAGAAGATGTACTTTGCATTGCTTCAATACCTGCCGAAAATAAATCTCCTGTCATTGCTAAATATAATAGCGCAATTATGCCCATAGATAAAAATAAAACAAGCAATCCTTTCATTATTCTGTCAGCTCTGTAATCGTCTTTGTTGTAGACTTCCCAAGGGTTTCCATATTACTTTTTATTGAATCATTTTTTCCAATTAAAAATATGGTTACTAACCCGACAATAACGACAATTGCAATAAAATCATAAAGCATGTCTTTCATTTTAAATTCCTCCTAAAAAACTCATTGCATCCAATGTATCAATGAGTACCAAATACACAAAATTACCCATAATTAAAATTGCCTCGCAAAAAGCCAACATAAGTTTTATATGCTGTATGTGAACCAGTTTCTTCTCTTCTCTGGTTCTATGCTCTTCCAAGGCATTGTTTTGAACAATAGTGAGCTGTTTTAAAAATTCTTCTGGTGGCAATTCATCAAGCTTTACCATCACTCGTGCAAAGCTCTTACCGAGCGATGTAGGAAAGCGTTCTTCAAAGGCTTCCCCTGCGTCACTAACTCGTCCTTGGCGAACGAAATATAGTGCAGTTTGAAAGGCTGCCTTAGAGAAGTTTGTAAACGGTATCAATTTCGTTAATATGTAATCCGCAGAAGTACCATTTTTTTTCGATAGAATAATATTTTTCATTTGCATAATAATACCCGTTAATTCTTCATCCATTGCGCAGCCACGTCGTTTGGAAAAGGCATCACAAAACCTTGCAAATACTGTTTTTCTTCTACCAAACTTTTCTTTTGAAGATAACAAATAATATAAACCTATACCGAAAAGAATCAGTCTTATGGAAAAGTCTATATCACCTTTCATCACGTACATAATTGCAAGCAATCCAATTACAATAAGCAAAAGCTTTCGAATGGCGTTGTATCTTCTTAACGAAAGCTTTAATCCAATCTGACGAAACATCAAATCTTCGCTTTTATCTCTTATTTCCTCTAGGAGTTTTTCCATTTGATAGCTAACTCCTCGTCTTGAAGATATGTGTTCGACTCCTGCCTTTAAATGTAACCCTAATAAACACCACATACCCATTAAAAATAAAGCTGTTATACCAACGCAATAAATAGCTTTGATATCTACAATCAAATCAACCACCTCTTTCAAAAATCATATTTTCTTTTTCCAAGAACAGGGAATATGATTACATTAAATCCCGACAATAAAACAATCATGCTAAATATCATCAATCCCTTTTTTTCAACAAACTCATATTGCAGCATAGTTTGCCAGCTATAACTAACCATAGACTTTGCCATCCAAATCAGGATACAAAAAAAGAGAGGACAAAGTACTTTAACCACGACATCTGAAACCAATCCCTCTCTTTTATCCTTTTCAATTTTTTTGCTGATTCCTTTACACTCATCCAATATGTTTTCTAATCCATGTAATACATCAACTTGCTCCCACACCGCATTGTAAATATTATCTGCAATCATTCTTGCCCAAATGGTGTTCCAATTTGCAATGAAGTCTTTCAGTGCTTCCCGCAGTTCTCCCTCCTTTTCAAACGTTTTAATCCTTATTGCTAGCTGAAGTGTTGCTCGCTTTGAAAGGGTATCGGGTTTCAATTCCTTTACACAGGCATCCAATGCCGCATAAATATTATGATCGCAAATCTTATACTGGTTTAATAACTCATCAATTAACATTTCTCCTTCAAACGATGCATTTACTTGTATTACATAAAGCTTTGTCCTTATGTAACCATACGGTATCGCTGCTATCAAACCTGCTATAATAATTCCATTTATACCAAAGCCTCGAATGAATAAATAGCTCATTAAGACAAATATTGTGAGCACACCCCATATAAATGCAGTTACTTTTTCATTTACATGTTTACCATTCGTAATCACTTGAAAGATTCTTATCAAATGCGACCGAACCACGTTATGTGTTCCGCTAAATTTCGCTTGGATTGGCCATATAATAAGGCGTAAATTATATAAGATACTGCTTTGGTAGATTAAGAAAATGCCAATAAGAATAATGAGACAAAATACTCGGTTTACCCAAATAATCATAAAATCACCTACCTAATAACGCTTTTAAATAAGGGGGTTCAAATACGGTCTTTCCGGTGTTCGGAAACTCCTTTGCCAGCTTTTTTAAACATTCTTCAAGTTCTTTAAATGCCTTTGCATTTTCTTCGATTCCGATTTCCTTGACCTTTTCTCCTATGTCATAGGACCATACCCAATCATCATGTTCAACGCGGTATTTGCATATTTGATGCATGGTTATTTTCATGGATTCACTGTCATATCGCATTTCCCAAAGTCCTTTAAGACGTTTTTGGCCATAATCACTCGGCAAGCTCATCATATTCACGATGTACTGAAAGCTTTTCGCTACTTTAATCATGCAGCAAGCCAAGTCACCTCCACATTCTTTTGTCACTTTATCCGCTACATCATAGGCAAAATCCACGGTTTCACTGGTATGCATATTTGTTTTGCAGTGTCTTGTACCCATGTTTGCAGCCTCCAATGACAAATTCATCATTCTTCCTTGGCGAGCTTCTCCAATGATGATGTATTGTGCATCGGATCGCTTTGCGGTTGCAATAACCTCATCCATGTATTCTTCCGCTGGAACCAATTGCATAATCGGTGCCGTCGGCATCATCAAATGCAAAGGAATTTCCGGATCATTTTCGATACAAAGGCCTTCTAATTTTGGATCTTCATGCGATTGCCAAATACTCATCATCGTTGTTTTTGCAGATTTAACAGGGCCGGTAAAAGCTACGTTAAACCCACACTGAACCATAAGTTGAAATAAAATAATCGCTTCTTTCGGTATTGTATGTCGTTTCACTTGATCTTCAAATGTTGAAGTATTTGCAAGGTACTTTCGAAAGACAATGGAATCCTGACCTTTTTTCGTCATGCCATAATCGGAATAGATAGTGACACGGCTGCCATCTGCTAAATATACTTCCTGATACGCTTTAGCCCGATCTTTTGTTGGATCCGGCAAAAGCAGCATATCCCGCAGTTTTGCTCTTCTTTCCTTCGATATCGTTTGTTTTTGTAATTCTAATACACCATTGATATCATAATAAATACGCTCTCCAATAATCTTACAAGAGGGACTAAATTTTAATGTTCCTACACTTTGTATCCAATTTGAAATACTGCTAAATCCATACGCTTCTTGAAAAACAGCATCTTCTAAGCTTTGAAACCATGACGGATACACTGTCGCAGACAACTGCTTTTCTTCTAATATTTGTTTTATTTTATTTCTATAGTAAGCGACCTCTAGCTCCTGTCCAATGAGTGCTTTATATTGTCGATCCAGTGCAGTATTTTCTTCAAGCTCTTTCCCATCCATTGCATCAATGATGGTGCGCATGTGAGCACATACAGTATAAAATTCTTTTGAATCGCCTCTTTCTTCAAACTCGTTTCCTTCATGTCCAGGTTTTGTATTTCTTGATTCTATGTAGCTTGCAATGTCAAATTCCCTTTCTTGAACATCATGCTTCTTTGAAGTTTCTTTTCTTTCCATCTCCATCACTAATACCTTTTTATCCCTTTCTCCAAAATCTCATTATTCCTTTTCTTTTTTTCTTTCTTTTTTTATCATCCGGACTCGCAAATAGTTCCTTTGACAAGCGTTCCACATCCTGACTATACTGTTTATCCATTTTCACCAAAGTTCTTCCTTCATTTTCTGCTTGTAAGCTGTAGCTTGAATAATCTACCACGGTAGAATGTTCTATTTGATACTGCTTTGCAAGTTCTTGTTCATTTGGAAGAAAATGTGCAATATAAAACCGATTAATAATTAATTTTGAAAATGAAATTTGAAGCTGCTTTAGCACTTGACTATTTTTTTGCAGGTATTCCCGCAGATTGCCTTTATTTTGGGACGTAATCAATACATTCCGATCTGCATATAAAAGTGCTCCAATGTTCAAAGCGAAATCAACCGATGAACCACCATCCACTAAAACATAATCAAAGGTTGTTCTTGCCAATTCAAACAATGTTTTGACATCTTCAGGCTGATACTTTCGTCGTTCTATTAAACTTTGCGTTCCTTGCAGCGTATACAAATTATTTGAAACTGCACAAGCTCCAATCAACTCATCAACGGATAAAACCTTACTGGAAAGCTTTATCCTCAAATCATCCAAATGATAGGAAAAAGTTGTGCTGCTATACTGTGTTCCGCAACTTCCGCTTAAATTGAGCAATAATATCTTCTTTTCTGTGTGTTCTTCTGCCAAGCATTCTGCAAGTGACTGGCATAGCATCGTAACACCACACTTCGAACCGGCACCATAAAAAGTCATTATCATGAATGCATCACCTCTATTCGTACATTAAAATAAATACTTGATTTTTTTCCGCTGCTGTCTTTAATTTCTGATATTTCTCTTCCGATATTACAAGCTCAATTTGGGATACCGCAGCAGATCCATCGATGCGATCCGGTGTTACATCAATGACTTCGCGGTTGGAAGAATCTTTTACATAAGCAATCTTTGCAGTCATCAATTGATTTCCAAAACTTTTAGTATCGATGCCTTCGATTGTATCCATATCGTTTAAACTAGCCATATCCTCTACTTGTTGCGCCAGCTCCTTATCTATGCTGTAAAAGCTCACGGAATCACCTCGACGTAAGGTTTGAGGATAAGCATAAACCCAGTCCATCGGCATGCTAAAGACATAATTCCCATCTCCGGTAACAAGCTCAGGATCACTGAAAAACTCGCTGCATAGCTGCAAATGTCCGGGGATATAAGTATTTGTTCTCTGCCCGATGATCTTGTCCGGATCTATAATCGGCTGATCAATTAATTTTGCTTTCTCCATCATCATTAGTCCCAACATCTGCTTTTCAACAATCGTACCCTTTTGCACTTCTTCCTTAAAAACAATCACAGGTTGATAGGTCATTGCTTCTCTGCCGTAATTCTCCCATCCTATAAATCCTGCTACGGCAAAAAATATTAAAAGGATTCCAACGAATCCCCTTAGTCTTTCTTTTTGTGCTTTTCGCATAATATTCCTTCTTTCTACTGTCATGCTATTTTCGTTTCCAAAAAGGTTGTTTCTTTCTCACCTTTTTGATTCCAATTCCAATGTTCTGAAAAAAATCTTGCGTAAACTCTTCGAAGTCGTCTCGAAGCCAAATAGGAAGTTCATGATAATCCTTTAAAGCTCCCTCTTCATCCTCACCGGAAATGAGTAACATTAGCTGATTTCTCGACAAATCCTCTTTGAAAAAATCATTTTTCAAAAAGAGTGCAAGCTGATCCGTATTCCAAATGGATGCAAAACAAAGTCCTATCTTATAGTTACATCGAAGAAAATCTCCAATGCAGCTTTGTCTAGCGGATTCAATACAAGTATCTGAATTTACATCAAACATTCGTCCAAAATCTATGACAATGAACGGAAACTCATTGCTTCCATACGCAAGCTGTAAGATAGCATCCTTTTCATTTCCTGCTGCACTGATGTACTCCACATTTCGCTGCTTTTTTCTTATTTTCTTAAAGTTGGCAGATGTAATTTCCACACATAGCACCCGATGCCCGCAGTTTGCAATTTCCTCCGCAATCTTGATTGCAGCAGTTGTCGCGCCCGCTCCCGACTGCAATCCAAACACGCCGATGGATACCGTGCCAGTTACCGCTGTATGCATGGTTTTTAAGGTTTTATCGCTTTCAGCTAGTAAAGATAAATCAAAAGATGCAGGATAATCCCTTATATAACGCTCGATGAGCGGTATCCGATCAAACGGCACAAATGCTGTAACTTCCATTCCTACCATCTGTGCAATGAATTTTTTATCTATCAAATCCTTAATCAAAACAATGATTTTAGGCTTGTCTATTGAATCCAAATCATGAATCTCGCTTACTGCTTTTACTGCTTTTCGCTCAGAAAGCAAGGAATTTAAGATAACAAAATCATAAGTTTCATACGTTAAAATATCCGAAATGATATCTATATTTGAATTGCTTTCTGTTTGTACATCAGGAATCTCTGAAATGATGGATTCCAATTCTTCATTTCCAATTGCCATAAGTATTTTTGTCAAATTCCTCCCCCCTTTCTATTCTCGAATTAATGGTAGCGGATCAATTAACACACCGTTATAGGTAAGCTCAATATGTAAATGTGGTCCGGTTCCGATTCCCGTATTTCCCACACCACCGATTACGGTTCCACGTTTTACTTCATCACCTACGTCTACCTTTACCGCAGATAAATGCTGGTACCGGGAGATCCAAATGTCATCGCCAATCTTATGCTGCACTTTTATATTAATTCCACGTTCGCCTCCGGATAGATTCACATAAATAACCGTTCCGTCTTCAATTGCAATCACCGGCGATCCCATAGCATTACTTCCACTAATGTCCACGCCGTTGTGCGCCCGTTTAATGCCAAGAACGGGATGAATTCTTACCGATGCAAATTTAGATGTCACGCTATGAAGCTCCGGTGTCGGCCATGCAAAATAGCCTCCTTCGGTTGTGTCAATGTAATCCGGCAAATCATAAAGATCACCAAACATCTCATCTAAGATTCCGGCTGTCATTAAAGTGTCAACCCATTCAATCTGATCTGTATCAAATTCCTTTTTAATAATCAGTTCTTCCAAATCTTTATTTGAAAACTGAATGACCCACTTTACATCGCTGCTGCCACTCTCAGATACTCGTTTTCCCGCATCCAGGATAGCCTGAATATCACTCTCAGTTGGAATGGTCAGCCAAGAACAAATCGAAGAAGGTGTTGCTAAATCACCACTTTGTACTTCCTGCCAATAACCGCCTTCGTCCGTTTCAACCCAAATCCATTTTTCGTAATGCAGCTTAAGGAAATCGACCGCAGATAAGAATGGATCTACATCCTCTAAGTCATTGTCAAATCGAACAGTATCATAAACAAGAAGCTCCTGCCAAGTGCAGCCTGCAAGCTCTGCTGCCGCTTTATAATCATCCACCACACTATCCGCAACGGAAGGCATAACGCTTGCCATTGAAATAAATAGCATTGTTAGAATAAGGAAAATCATGATAAAAGGCATTGCAATCGCAAGCAATGCCCTCTTTAGCTTTCTCTTTTTTCTTTTTTTTGACTGTTTCTTATACTCTTGGTAGCCCTTTCTTTCATTCATTGTTTACCTCATTTTTACGCATATTTTGCGCAGATGAACGATTGACTGCTTTTACAGTACGTTTACTTTTTTCTTTTTCAAGCTCTTTTAATACTGCTGCATAACTTGCTTTTCTTTTCTTATCCCTTTTTCCTTCCGATGTAAAGTTAGAAAAATCATATTCGTCAACTAACTTTTTACCATATTTCTTTGTTGCAGCTTCATAGCAATCTTCACCCATCTCATCCCCAAAATTTGCTTTGAAAAATGAGATTCCCATTTGCTCCTTTGCTCTTTCATTCCTAATTATATTCGCAGATGAAGATTTTATTTGCTCTTTCATTGCTCCCAGATTAGTTGGCCGCTTAACTTCTTTTTTCTTATCCCAGTAAATTGCCTGGCCATCTGTTACCACATTTTTAATATCTCCACCCTGCATTTCTGTACTGCGTAAGATATGAGCAACCGCAGAAACATCTCGCTGATCAAAATGATTGCCACCTGATTTTCGTATTGAATCAGTGCGTTTTACAAAATTACTGTATTCTACGTCATCCTGTTTTTTGTCAGCACCATCTTCAGTTTTTTCTTTGGATATTTCGTATTGCTTTTGAAGCAATTCCTCCGCTTGTCTAAAATATCTTCCCATGTCGTTAACTGCCGTCGTCATGTTTTCGGATGAATCTCTTATACTGTCACTGATTCGATTGATATTCGGTGTTTCAATTCCACCAAACCGGCCGCCCGCAGTTTCGGTCCCCATTTTTCCAGTTGATCCCGGGATTCGTGTCTCAGACTGTTCATCATTATTCTGATTACGCATTTTCCGCCACATCTGTCTTGAACTATCCACTGCGTTAAAATCCTGATCCAAAGCTTTATGCATACTTTGAGGCATCTGTACACTGTTATTCGATTGAAAACTAGAAAACAGATTAAGCAATCGAAACCGTTCAAACCAGATGGAGGCAATAATTACTAGAATTAGAAATATACTTGTAATCAAGCCATATTCATCGCTAAACTTGTAAATTACCTCCATAAAAACAAGCGTTACACTCAGAAAAAATACAATCAAAATACGAACGAAAGAAATACTTATAATACGACCGCCCCATCGTCTCACGAGTGGCAATCCAAAATTGGGAAGCAAAGCCACAAGAAATACGAAAATACCAAGGAGTAAATAAACCAACACTAGAAACTGATACCCAATAATTAAAACAGAAAATACAATTAAGATAATCATAAGAAGAAGAGTGAACATCAACAAAATAATGGCTGTAACCAACCTTGATACTTGATAGGCAAACAATTTTGAAAAGAGCTGATTGGATTTTGCTAATGTTTCTACGGCATCCTTTCTTTGTTCTGTATCCGGTGTCAATTTTAATATTTCTGCTTCATGGCGTTCTGCCATCCTTACACTACCAAACTCCAATATCTGCCATGGCTGATGAACAAGCAGATTCCAGCAAAGCCCTGCCGCTTTTCCTTTTGCATCGCCACCCTTTCCTCCTACTGTTTCTTTATATGGTCCTTCCATTACGGTTTCACAAACACCGCCAGTTACGGTGTCAACACCCTCAATTAACTTAATTGGATATGCATAAAATGCAAATGCCAGCATTATGACAAACACTAAAGCAACCATACTTGAAAAAGCCTGTGCCGTTCGATTTTGCATCATTTTTAAAAGCAATAAGAAAGCGGCAAAGCCAATCCCGATTGCCGCAAACGTATCCCACATTGAGCCACGCATCGCTATGATAAATGGCTCTAAAAATCCTCCAAGCATCACCGCTATGTTACTGGATAACGAGAATGAAAATAAGGAAATTGTGACCTTTGCCAGTAAGACTTGAATGGCAAATAAGATATTTGAAAACCAATCACAAAAGACGCTTCCAGGGTTTTTATATACACTCATTTTTTCCGTGTCTAATTGGTAGTTGTCTCGATAATTTATAAAATAATCTTCATTGCTTTCCGCTGCTGTTTCATCAATGTTTTTATAAAGATCACTGTCTGCTGCAAAGATGACCGCTGAAGAGCATACTAAGATCAGGATCGTAATGCAGGTTAGGATTAATATAATTCGTTTTTTCATACCTCCTCACTCCTTCATGCAGTTTTTCCTGTCTTTGATTTTGGTGTAGTATCAAATGCGTCAATCAAATGCTCGTAAACCGCATCAAATGTCAGGATACCGACACGTCCGTCTAAATCCTGGAATAGACATTGTCCATTTTCTAACTTTGCCACAATCTTTATATTATCGTCAGTTTCCTCCAAATCCAAGAAATTTAAGACACGTTTAATCTCATGGTTTTCTGTCGTTTTAAAACAGAATTTATAAGTAATAGCATTTTTAATTCCATCACCCTTCAAATCAGTTACAGAATGCCCGATAAAGATACACCCGGCATTGAGAGAACGTCCCATTCTTGCAAGCGCATTCATCAGCTTAATTCCCATCTGTGTGGACGACAATGCCCATGACTCATCAAATAAAACCAACTTAAAAATACTCTTGTCGGACATTGCAAACTTCTTTGCAAAGCTTGCAATCGGAAGCATAAGCACAGAAGATAAGATTTCTTCTTGGGTATAATCTTCCTTTGGTGTACTCGGCTCCGGCATTTGTAAATTTTGTATCTGTAAAATGTTAAGCCGTTTTTTAAAGCTCAATCCCTTTTCCTTTCCGGTTCCAAACAAAAGCTTTGCCATTCCCGCTTCACGGATGACGGTAATTTTTCTTGCCAGTAAGCTTGCTGTTGCTTTTAATTCGTCCTCATGTGAAAAGCTTTTTAAACAATCTGCCAATGCAGACATGCATGGGTTTTCATTTTCCTTTACCCATTTAATTGCTTCCAGTAGGACTGTATATTCCGGATCCTTCGGCTGTATTTTAAAGAGTTCACAGATAATGTTTTGTGCAAGCTCTCCGGCTTCCGACATATTGTCTCGATAGATTAGGAAAGGATCTAGTTTCCCAACATCTTCCTCGCCCGCAGAAAGCGTAATAATACTAATATTTTCCGAAAGCTCCGGAAGATCATAAATCCAGTTCGAACGTTCTCCCTTTGGATCGAAAATTAACGCTGCTCCTCCGTAAAGAACATTTAGGTACGCTAACAGGTTCGCATTAAAGGATTTACCACCGCCTAAAGTACCTAAGAATGCTGCTGATGCAGAACGGTTTAAAAGACAAGCTCTAGCCAAATTTAAAAAGACCTGATGCATATTTACACCCGTGGTTCCGACGAACGGCCCTTCCGTATCTCCCAGCATCCTTGTAGCAGCAAACATGGAACCGGCTACTGTCTGCGGCGGCAACGGCAATACATAATCGGATACATAACGACCGGCTCCCGGAATGAATTCCATGAAAAGCTTAAATTGGTCGGTCATAGGCCGTTCTATCATAAAATTAGCATCCTCATAACGCTGCTTGATAAACGTAGCCTTATCTTCTAAAATATTTGCATCTTCGTTAGCAATACAAATGGCAATGGATACTTCCGTCAAAGGATCTCTTGCTTTTTTTAATTCTGACTCCAATTCATCCGTACTTTGTGATGCCTCAAACAAATCGTCCGGCACACTGTCGTTTTCTGCTACATGCTCTATCTGACTTTTAATTTCCCGCCGTTTTCCGGAAATCTTACGAATGGATTCTCGAAACTCTACGGTCTTAATGTGCATACAAACCTCACATGCTACCGAATAGTCCTGTAAAATTAGGAGCCACTCACTTCCGGGAAAAACGAGTCCATCTGGTATATGCGCCATCGTGAGAAACGTCTGATAAGACACCTTACCGTCACTGTTTGTTACTTTGACATATTTATATGACGGTTCAATCATTCCTTCTGTCAAGGTTAAAATATCTCGTTTTAAAGGACGAATTGCTTTTTCACCGTCCTTAATCACAATCTGTTTTTTAGGTTTCCAACCGGTTCCATCTTTATTTTTTCTTAACGATACGGATTCAGAAATACCACGGCGCAGCATTCGCTTGATTAGCCATTGCGTCGTTGCTGCATCTGTCTTTATAAGCCCGAGTCGCTTATTTTCTTCTCGATACCAAGCTTCTGCCGCTTCTTCAAATGACTTTTTTTCACTGAGCAAGATTTCTCTTCGCTCTACTCCTAGAAACTCCTCCAATGTTTTTATCGGCCTTTTAAAAAGCTGATCCACCATCTCACTCATCGTTGGTTGTTTAGATATTTTAACAATAACATAGACCTCATAATCATTGCTGCTTCCATTTATCTTAACCATATCATCAAGGTAGAGCTTCGATTCAATCGCATGTTCTTTTGCAGATTCACACAATGGATCATCCTTAGATAAAGAATTGATAAGACTTGCATAATGCTCTTCCGTATCCTGTGCAACCGGAATCATCAATATTTTTACTTCTGAACCAACATTAGCAATGAATCTTGTCAATCGATTCAGCATATTAATTTTACGTTCTGTCGATAAAAAATCGTAATTGAAGCATTTGACTTTATAGCAGGCCCAGCAGTCTTTATTCTGCTCGTTAAAAATCAAGTTGTCTTCATAGTATTTCACCGGGAATTGGTACATCTCTGCTTCCCCTTTCTGCTTTTCTTAGATTTTCTTTCAAACACTAATTCTTCTGTTAAATTGATGATTTCATGAGTACGAAAAACCACAGGAGAAAATTTCCCCTGTGGGTATGTTTTTACTGCTTGAAATCGAGCAATTTTCTTTGGCAACCCTATGTAATCCAGATAACCAATCAAGAACATATGTGGCAATTTCCCATCGAATTTTTTCTTGGTTAGGAATTTCATAAGTCCATAAGGTATTACCAAATATCTTATGAAAAACGGAATTGTATTTAAAAACGGGAGCACCTTAAGAAGTAATAGTGTAAATAGAAATCCTATGACTAAATAGATCAGTTCGTCCGGATTAATCGGAAACGGAAGCCGTATGTTATCAATTGCATAGACCTTTCGTTCGAACTTCCAAGCTTTATTATACGTTCGCAGTAATAGCTTATCTTCCATATGACATCACCCTTTTATTTAAAAATAATATTAAACATTGCTTCTCCAATTGAGGATAACTTCTCCGGATTTTTAATCACAACCAGTATCATACTTCCGATTAATACAAAGATTCCGCAAGGTATCCATGCTTTTTTAATGAGGTATTTCACAGCCATAAATGCGACGATAGCCAATGCAACCCACCATATCTGTCCCATAGCCCATTCCCCGAAATTCTGACCAACGCTAGTTGCATCGGCAAATACGGTTGCAGTTGATGCAATCACTGTTAAAACGATTAATTCTGCCGTTCTCAATACACTTCTTTTCTTTTCATTCAATGTATGTTTCATTTTTTCCCTCCATAATCGGTTGATTCAAAGCAGTCAACCGTCTAAATCATTAAATATATAACGTATACCTACTAAATTTCTAATCGATTTTGGATTGCATCAAAGCGGCCGTGTACTGATCATCTTGATATAGTATCTTCCTTTTGCAGCTTGCAGCCTTAAAAACAATCTCTGCTGCATCGGCTGCATTTCATCCAATACCGTAATCGTAGCATCCACCAAATACTCTTTGCTCTGTGGATCCTGATATGCAGTTATGTAATCGATCTTTTTATACTGCACGGTCCCTTCAATGCCCGCAGTTACATTACTTCCACTCGACAGGTAATACGATAATTCTGTTTTACTTCCTTCGTAATATGCAACGAAAAAACTATTTAAAGTATCTTTGATACGCTGCACTTGCTTTGTTGCTACCTGCTCACCATCATAAGAGTCTACCGGATCAATGCTTGCTGCTCTTATCTCGGGGACATACGATGGAAGAGAAGTTACTGCATAACCCCCATATTTATTCATAGTCACCGGCACACGAAGATAAATGTTTTTCTGTGTTGCACTTGTCCCTTCCGCAAGTGGCGTATAGGATACAACCAAATGGACATCAATATCCATTTGTGTATCACTCAGATAATGAATTTGTGTTGCAGTCGCTTGTTTTACAGTTGCTGCTACCTCTCCTGCAACAGGAGCTTTATATTCCAAATTCTTTGCTAAATAATTTGAGATTCGATCCTCATAATCACTATTCATTTTTCCGGAAAAGGTATAGTATTCATAAGCAAAGCTTTCGGCAAAGGATGCAGCCCGGATCTGGTTTGTTTCCCGCAGTTCTGCCTTCTGCTGATAATCGGTTACGATCTTTTCCAACCTCACTTCACTTCCAGGAGATAAAATTCCAACCACACCTTTCACCAATAAAAAAAGAATCACTACCCAAAGCAGGATTCTTCCTAATTTCATTAAGCGATCATTTCGTATTTTTTGAATCGCTTCTGAACTTTCTTTTGTTTCTTCTTCCCTTTTATTTTTCTTTTGAAATTTCAAATAAACTCCTCCTTTCAAAACCCTTGAAACTCAAATTCTTCGTCCTCTTCATAATCATCCTCAAATTCTTCCTCGATTTCTTCTTCATAGCTGTTATCCTCATCAATTTCATATTTACGATTACTTTGTTCTAGTAGCATCTCTCCAATTTGATAATTGCCCGGAACTAGACTTCTATCACTAAAATTAAATGCCTGAAATTCGTAGGTGTCTGCCCCTACAGAATACAAAAAACGTCCCAACGTATCACCCATCTGGCTGGCTTTTGTATTGCCAAGCACCATTTCTGACGCGTGCTTATCCACCATTCGCCCGCTAATACGGATTGGTAGGTTATTTTTAATCTGGCCAGGGATGACCTGTGCATCCGGACGCTGGGTTCCAAGAATCATATTGATCCCAGCAGCTCTTGCCAATCTCGCCAGAGATGCCATTTCTTTTTCGATTTCAAGATAGATCTTCTGATCCGATTTTTGAAGTCCTGTTTTATCCAGCATTTCCGAAACTTCATCACAGAAAGCGACGATTCTGCATAGTACCCGGTTCGGGTGAAGCTCATTATATTCGGCCAGGTTCTTTACGTTACATTCCCGAAACAGCTTTAAACGTAACTTCATTTCTTTTACAAGTACTTTCAAAATTTCCAAAGCTCTTTGACGTTCGGTGACAACTTCACCGAACTGCTCATATTCCCTGCCGAACTCAACACCACCTTTAAAGTCGAACATATAAATTTTTGCGCCTTTTTTTACACATTGCCAGAGCAAGCAGCGCAAATTTACGGATTTTCCGGAACCTGTTACACCGGCAATTAATGCATGTGGGTATTTGTTCAAGTCAATGACTGCTTCATCCAAAAGACCTTGCCCTAAGCAAAGCAGCCAATCCTTCTCCTTGATGTAATCATCAGACCATGGAAGATTTTCGCTAATTGCTATCTCTGCCGGCACAGCATGCAGCCGGACGACTTGCTTGCTCTTTTTCGCATTCTCAATTTTAAGGATATTGCAATCCAGAACATTTTCCAGTTCTGTTTTACGAGTCTCCCACACTTGAAGCTCTATAGATGGAGAAAAAAAGGAATAAATCACCTTTTTCCCATCCTCCGTCTTTTCCTTTTCTTTGAATTTTGGATAAGAACCGTCTTTCCCACAAAATTTAATTTGTGCAAATTTCTGCTCAAAATCTTCTGATTTTTCATCATTTGTACCAATGATATAAAGAAAAAGAATCGGTAAAACCGGTACAAGCAAAAGTGCAATTTTCAAAATATGAAATTCCTGATTGGGAATAAAATGCTGTGCAATGTTTGCCCGTAAATAAAAAATTGCTCCACTAACTAGTGTAACAATCACAAATAAAACCATCATCCCTTGTTCTTTTAATATTTTCTTTGCTCCTTCTCCAACACCTTTAAAAAAGTTAATTAGATAATTACCAACCAATTCAAGCTGCTGATCGCCTTTGTCAAGATTCGATTTCGCCACTTACCTCGCCCCTTTCTTCGTTCCATTCCTCTCCCAAATATAAATTTGTTGTCTTTGGAGCATTATGCCCAAGTTGTTTTCCAACTGCCCGTCTGGCTGCTGTCTTTGTACTTCCTAAACTCCTCTCCTTCCGAAATCGTTCTCTAGCATTAATGCGGCGCAAATCATGCGTTTCCATTCCATATTCTCCAGCTTTTTTCATCATATAGCTTGCAGAATAGAAAAGCGTATCATGTGCTTCAAATTGCCCCATATACGCCAACAAATGCTCTTTAAGGTATAAATCCTCAATCACTTCTACTTTTCTCTGTTTACGGCCTTTTCCGTTTCTTACATTTAAATAAATTCTCCCTTCTTCATCAAAATGAATGTCTTTTTTACTGAGATTCGAAATTTCACTGATACGAAGTCCTGATTTTTCTTGCAAACGGAATGCAAGCTTCAGCTTTTCATTCTCAATTCGATTAAATTTTTTTAAATAGGTTTTCTCTGAATAATTAAGCTTCTTGGCTGATTTATTTTTAGGTTGCATCTGCCGCAGCCTTTCCAATGGCTCACCGTAAAGTAAAATTTTCGGGCTACCAAGTACATCTCGTTCATATTTTTTAATCGCAGTGATATATTTTGCAATTTGCTGATTTCCATCACACAACTTGCGGATCACTTTTTCTAATGCTTCAGCTGATGAATGACCTTCCTCGTAATTTTCTTCTAGCTCTCTAATTTTATGTAAGTATCCACTTCTAGTCTTTTCAGAAAGTTTGTTTCTTTTTACCTGATCTCTTAATACCTCATCATACACCTGAAGGTTAAACATTACGCTCTCCTCCTCTTTGGTTTCTGAGAACCCAAAGTTCCTCCGTCTCGATACAACATCAATTCCTCCGCAGTGAGTTTATATTCCTTTACCGGCGCAGCGGGGGTTCTTTTTTCTTTTCTCCTTTTAATCTCTTGTCTCACTTGATACCTCCCTTATTAAAAAAATATATTATATTGTCCAAGCAGCACAGCACTCAGCACCGCGCAAACGGCAACCTCGCCTAAACTTCCTGTTCGAATTGGTAGGATATGCTGCCGTTTTTTTGATATTGGCCAAAGCCACATGATTCCTTGTATATTTAAAGTATCTAATATTAAATGGGACAACATACCAGGAACAAAGCCCTGTTTAAATAGTATCGCAAGATGCAGCTGCGGTGATCCTCCAAACCAGATCGGAATTCCCGCAGAAAGCAGGATCCAGATAAGTAGTATAAAAACCGGCGTATGTAAAAAGCCCCGGTGCTTAAACAAGCCCGAAGCTACTTCTGCTGCAATTGGAGCCTTATGTCCAATCCAGCTTTGTCTATGATCGATGTCCAGAAACAGTGATCCTAAAACAGCCCCTGTCACTACTGTAGTTTGCTGCACCGGATCACTGATTCCTGTTGCTGATATAACTGCGAACCCCGCAGCTACACCACCTAATGAATGTGTTATATAATTCAATGTGCCCACTCCTTTAATTTTTTTTATCTTGCCAAATAATATGTCACTTGTTATCTCTAAAAATTTTGTACTAAGTTATTTGGTCTTAGCTCCCAAACGTCATTCATACTAAATCCATAACCGCCTAAAAATTCTATTAATTTAATATAAATATGTCCGTTAAAAATAGTAGCTTCCAGTCTACTTTCAGAATCCGCAATATATCTATCTACAAATTCTTCTAAATCATTAGTATCTACCCATATACATAATTCCCTATTTCCGTCATATTCTACAACAGTTTCATTATCTTGATGCGCCAGTACCCACTTCCAAAATTCTTGTATAATTCCTTTTTGAAAACCATCCATGAGCTTTGCCCTTTCTTTTTTTATATTTTTAGTTTTCTTGAGGAAGTTCCATTCCTGCTATTTTCATTTTATTAATTACAACATCCTCAAAATAAACTCGTTTTCCCTCTATTTTTCTCATTGCTCTTTCATATCTTTTTACATTTTTTCTAAGTTCAACATATTGTTTTTCCGCTTTTTTTCGTTCTTCATTTGCACGTATCACTTCTTTTTTTAAAGCATTAGCTTTATCCATATCAGATGAATCCTTATATTTAAGCATTTTATAAAACATACTGCGTATAATACTTTCTTTAAGCATATTGTTAGTTTCTTGGTCTATTTCTTGTCGTTTTGGATTAAAGACTGTTACCATCTGCCATACACCGTGATATCTTAATTCATATGCCCTAATAAGCCCTACGTGGTTAGGCTTATATTTTTCCCAATCACCAATCTTATTTAATAAAGCATCTGATACTACAAGATAATTATAATGTCCATACCATGATTTTTTAGCACTTGATTTCAAGTCTTGTACGGTGACTTTAATTTCATAACAACGTATAATGCCTTTGCTATCCATTGTCATAAAATCCACTATTTCATCACCATAACCATTATTTACAAAACCTATGGTAATTTCTTCACAACCATAAATTCTTTTATCCCTGCACATTTCATTTAGTGCTTTTTCTATTCCCAACGTCTCTTTACGTTTTGCCATTTCACTTCCCCTGTAAATTCTAACTTACCTTATTGGTGGCTCTGCATTATCTACAAATGCTTTACATCCTTTACATTTTTCTAATACTTCCTCTGTTGAGGGTTCACAAAGTCCATAACAGAATTTTCTATTGTCAGTTGGGCCGTATTCACACGTTGAGATTATTGCTTTTTTACAATCTTCATCAAGTGGTTTGCCTCTTAGTTTGGCTCGTCCTTTAAAATTTTTCATATCTTTTCTTTACCTCCGTAAATTCTAATTTACCAGTTCACTAATTCTGGATTATCAATGATATTTCCAATTACTTTGGCATACTCCTCCAGCCGTCCAATGGGCATATCCGGTAAGTTTCTTCCGGAAGCGTAAAAGCCTACACTGTCCATAAAGCATTTGTCTATTGGACAATAAGCTTGATATACCCCATACCTTATAACTAAGTTATTAGCAAGGACTTGTCCTCCTATATGACTTTCAATAATATCTCCTTCAAATACTTCTTGGCCAGATATATCACATTTGCATGTATATCGCCCTACTGTTTCAGGTGCAACCATTATTTCGCCTATGTAAACTGATGAATTTATGTAATTATCTGCTGATAAATATCCATACACCCACGTGCCGTTTAAATGCTTGTTTACATTTATTGCGTGAATATGCTTACCTCTAAATTCATTTTCTCTCATAATTCCTCTTATCATCCTCGCTACATTTTCCTTCAGTAATTTTGTTTATAGGAATATTTTTTTAATATTCACTAAGCGCATCGATAACAACGCATTTTTGTCGATTACGTTCACGTTGTATTTGATATAACCCTGCTAATTTTAAACCTATAGGCTTATATCTTTTATCTGCTTGTTCAACTGTTATTGTTTCTTTCTCCATTGCCTTACAAATGCTATTTACTCTTTTTTGCAAACGTAAAATTTCAAATTCAATACTTTGATCACTTGACCAATTACGATGCTGTTCCAAATATGTATCAAGTTTAATATTCATCTTAATCGCTCCCACTATAAACTCTGATTTAATTATTTTTATTAATTG
Source organism: Anaerovorax sp. IOR16 (assembly GCF_017168145.1). Classification (GTDB taxonomy): domain Bacteria; phylum Bacillota; class Clostridia; order Peptostreptococcales; family Anaerovoracaceae; genus IOR16. The sequence continues at coordinate 135,680 of NZ_JADQTL010000002.1, forward strand.
TTACGGTTTCCATTTCTTGTGAAACTGTTCCCCCAAATATATTTTTCCCTTTAGCTTCAACCATGACTATAATTTTAGATGTTTGTTCATCTTTTTCAGTTCCAGTTACCGTTATCTCAGAAAAATAATTAAAGTGGTTATGTACCCGATCTTTAATTTTAGTTGCTGTTCCTTCAGTCAAATATCCGTCTTTTTTAATATTTTCAGTCTCATTAGAAATAACTTTATCTACGAAGGGCGCAAAGTCCTTACATTCTTTTGCTGCTTTATAAGTATTAAACCCTGCTGATAATGTTAAAAAACATATTAGTATTAATAGAATTTTTTTCATTATTATTTCCTCATTAAGTTTAAGTTTGAGCTCACTTCTTCAATTTCATAGTTTTTTATATAACCAAACCTAAGAAATGCTTTTTCTGCACTACTTTCTGCCACTTTACGATTCTTATATACTTTAGTATTTTCAGTAATTATGTTCTCACAAATTGGATATTCTTCTCCTTAACAAATATATTTCTTCCCGATCCAATACCCGTAACTATTAGAAATCCTACTAAACCTTTCTGTATTTAGGTAAATCACATATCCCATTTTAATTACCTCGTAAGTTTTACTTTTATTTGCTAAACTCTATAACTGAAACATCATCCTGAAGAGGTGTCTCCGCTACACTTATAATAGGTCTGCTCACAACTGTTAATCCATCAACTGCGTAGCAACCTCTATAACCTTCCAACCATACTGACAACGTTCCGCATACTTCCTGCGGCTCTGTTATTACACTAAACGTCTTATCTCTATTTTTTTCAGACACATAGTATTTATCATTCATTTTTACCTTGTCATATTTTTTTATTGTTTCTTCGTTCATATTTTTCACCTCTAAAATTTTGATTTGTAAATAGAAAACCTCAAAGGCATTAACTTTGAGGTTCTTGTTAAAATATTTGGAATTATTTTTCTTTTTATATTGACATTTACGTTACGTAAATGTATAATAATATTATAGAAAGGGGGTAAAAATGAGTAAGAAAAAATCAAAGAAAAAAGAGCCTTTACCAACAATATTGCTTCTGACAGCAACCATCAACCTGATTATCGCAATAATCACTTTGATAAGAGATTTTAGGTAAAAGCTCTATAGAGGGGAAATCCACTCCCCTCTAATCCCACTATATAAAATCTTACTCATTAAGTCAATATGCTGATTATGTTACTCATACTAATTACTACCATGAACACAGCCAACTTATTTTTCGACTTTGGTAAATATTATACCATAGCGATAATCACATTATCCATTGCTGCAACTCTCCTTGCATGGAAAGATTGGAGGTCAAGTCGTGGAAACAAAGCCAATTAAGTTGTCTCCAAAGAAAGGTGGAAATGGTTATGTTTCTAGCTATTCCGTTAATCTTGGCATCAAGGAAGTTGTAGCATGTAATTTTCTTGATGAAACAGGTACTCCACTTGAAATTGAAAAAGTCATTGATACAGAAAAGAACCAAATTATCATTAGATTAAGAACTTAGAATTTATCTCTAATTTTTACATCGCGTCCAATAGGCGCGATGTCTTTATTTACTTCTAACTAATTATCTTATTTTACTGATTCAGCTAGCATATCAATCGCACAGTCTATCTCCGCATCATTATCAGAATCCCATCGAACACCTGCATTTTCAGCAATTAAGCGGAAATAATATCTTAATATTTTTTTTGCTTCTTCTTTCTTATCCATTTTCCATTCACTCCATATTGTTTAACTTCGTGCCAACTTGGCATGAAGTTAAATCTCTATAACAATTTTATAACGTGATGTGCTTATAATTATCAGAATTCAAATTATTCATTTCCTTCATCTATAACTTCATAGTCAAGCCCATGTAAAGTACAGGTGAGTTTTAATAGATTTATGCTTACATATCCCTTGTTTAAATTATTAATAATTGAGTACGGTATGGGTTTGTCAGAACTAATAATATAATCATTTAGACCTTCCATGTCTTCTATAGCCTCTATTTTAGCTGTATATTTCTTATTTTTTCCGCATTCTCCTTGTTTCAATTTTTCAAACCTCCATAAGTATAAACACCTACTCTTAATATTTTTAACTCTTTTCTTCATACTTTACACCAAGGGGCGCAAAGTTAATCTTTGGTTATTTCTTCTTCTCTATTTTCTTTAATAACTTATACTTGTCACAATCCACTGTAATTACTCTGACTGATTTGCCATCAATAAACTGCACATTAGTAAATCGACCAGCCTTACATACAATCCATTCTAATGTACGAAACGTAGACATATATTTCGGAAGTTGACTTGATTCAATTAACATTAAAAGTGCCTTTTTAAAATCATTGGAACGGAAATTCATAAAACGACCATTATTTGTAACAACACAGAGCTTTTTCCTAGCATCCTGCAAACTTAGTTTATCTATAAGCTGAACATATATATCAGCTAGGTTCTCAAGTCTCATTTCTGATTCATCAGTTCTGCTTTCCAAAAGTACCACCTCACATTATTCCTCTAATTTTAGGAGGTCTTCTAATCCATTGAATATCTTCCCTCCGTCATGCAATTAGAGGACACGGAGTGCGTACCCACCCTCCTACGACGGATTCCCGTCGTGTCCTCTAATTGCTTACCTTTGATTTATGCATTACTCCGAGGAAATATTTTCGCTTGCCCGTTACCGGTCATACTCACATATTTCCTCTTATAGACTCTTACTGGTAATATATATATTACTTTTACTGTTGTAACAAGAAAAAAACAACAATATCTTTACACTTGCAAGGCGGTAATATTAAACTTATGACATTTAAAACTCATTACCGGTATTTTCAACTTCTTTTCCTGCCTTTTTCTGCATAACGTAAGCCTTAATTGCGGTCATAATTACTTGTTCCAGTTCATTCGTATCCACAGAACAATCTTGCAGAATTTTTTCCTTCTTTATTGCTTTGTTCACACTGGCAGTTGCTTTTTTAAAAAGTTTCAAGGAATCAGAAGAAGCCTCTGTTTTTTCTTCCTTTAATAATGTCTCAAAAGGTGTTTGCTCTGTTAACTCACTATTTTCAGACAGCTTTCGTAATACCACAGCCATTTCTATAGACACCTTCTTAATTCGTGCATTACAAATACCATCTAATACAATACCTTGTTCTTCTTGATTTAAAAAAGAAAGTTCATAGGCAGCACCAAATGAAATATCTTCCTCATCAACCATTTCCAACAAATCAGGAATCAATTGATTTAAGCGAATATATCGATACACATTCCGCTTCTTATCTCCATTATTATCTGCAACAATTTTCCCAGCATCTAACTTAGTGCCAACTTGGCACGAAGTTAGATCTGTCCTCTTTCCCTGTCTTTTATAGATTTCTATCTGCATCGCATAAGCCTTCGCCTTTTCACTAGGTAATATTTTTTCTCTCTGCTTTAAATTAGTGTCCGTCATAATAATGGTTGCAGTATCATCATCCACATTCATGATTTTCGCTGGTATGTCTGTTAGCCCTGCCATCTTTGCAGCAGTCATTCTTCGATGCCCAGCTAATATCTCATAATTTTCTTCGCTAGTACATCGAACAAGGATTGGTTCTACTACCCCAACCTGCTTAATGGATTCTACCAATTCCGTCATTTCATCATCTTGTCTTACCTGAAAAGGATGATTCTTAAATTCTTGCAATTGGGAAATAGGCAGCATAGTATAATTGTCTGTATTTGCCGTCTGTGCACCAGGACTCATAATCCCTCTTAAAGCCTGTACTCTTTTTTTCGAATTTTCCTCAAAGCTTTGTTTTGTATCACCAAGGCATTTAGGCCGAATGCTGTTACTGTTATTCATCAGCCAATACCTCCCTTACAAATTCTTTATAGCTTAAAGAGATCTTTGAGCTCGCATCAAATTCCGCAATGGTCTTTCGTTGGCGAAATGCTCTTGCGGCTTTGGTACTTGTCCCTATTTTGGCTTGATATAGTGGAATCCTAAAATATTCACAACTTTCTTTTAGTCCTTTAAGTACTTCTCTTGCTTCCAGCAGCCGTTCATCAAACATCGTAAGTAATACCCCTACAATTTTTAAATTTGGATTAGTTTCCATCTTAATCATTTCAACAGTATCAATCAAAGATTCAAACCCCTTTGTATCCATATCATTCGATTTAACAGGTACGATTAATGCATCACTTGCAGTTAATGCATTAACAACCAAAGAGCCGAGCGTAGGTGGACAATCAATTATAATATAATCGTACAATGTTCGAAGCGGGGCAATGATTTTCTTAAGTAGATATTCTCTTGCTACAATAACTCTTTGCATTGATGCATCTGCAACTGAAAGTGTTAAGTTTGCTGGAATATATTCCACCTTTCCGCGGCTTAATATGTAGTCCTTAATATCCGGTAACGGTTTCCGATCAATCAATTCCATAAATAAATCACCAATAGTAAATTCCAGCTCTGACGGTACTTGTCCCATAGAAGTCGTCAATGAGCCTTGCGGATCCATATCGATGGTTAAAACCTTTTTCCCTTGCTCTGCCATTTCTGCTGCCATATTAAACACTGTAGTTGTTTTTCCTACGCCACCCTTTTGATTAATAATCGCATATACTTTTCCCATTTTTCTTTCCTCTCCACTTCGTGCCCATTGGGCGCAAAGTTCACTCTTACGACTCACTTATTATTTTTTTACAGTATTACTCACATTAGACCGGATGCTTTCACTTGGTAATAATGCTCCATGGTAGCAGGAGCATTATACAAAGCTGCTAAAAGATAATTCTTCATGTTATAAACTTTTGTTGTATTCTGTGATAAACAATTTAAAACGTACTGAATATGAGATGAGTTAATCATCTGTATTCTACGTTTCATATCCTCACTCGAAATTTGATTTCCTGAGAGCATCCATTGTTCTCGGTTCGATTTTTTCACTTCTGCCATCAGCTCCACAATTTCACTCAGTAACGTCTGATCATAGGATTCTTTTAAAATCTCGTATTCAATTTTTTCTTTTATCTCATCTACCATCTCATCCATCGAATTCATTGATGGATCGATTGATTGATTCGTATTTAATAAATCTTTATTTTGTATATTAGTATTTAATTGCACAGGATTTTCCTGTTTAGGTTTCCCCTGATTAGGAAAACCCAAGATTGGATTTTCCAATTTAGGTTCTTCCAATGTTGGATTATCTAAAATAGGTATTTCCAGTTTAGGATTTTCCAATTTATAAGATCCTGAATTAGTGAAGCTCACTTTTCTCGAATTTTCCTCTATCAACTGCGGATGCTCAAAGATGGTATATTCACTTCCTTCTAACTGTCCCTTTTCATTTCGAACTCTTTGGCGTAAAATATACCCATGAGAACTCAATTCCTTAATGGCAGCATTAATGGAGTCAATGCCATCTTTACTAATCGCAGCCAAACCTTTTAATGTATAGTCCCAATCCTCCGGCAAACTCAGCATTAAAGACAGCAACCCTTTTGCCTTTAAGGAAAGTTTCTTATCCTTAAGATGATAATTTGACATGACGGTATAATTTTGATTTTTCATTACTCTAAAAACTGCCATCTTAAATCCTCCAACTTTTATTTGCTGTAATAAAAAAAGATTGCCTTTCTCTTGCAATCCTTGTAATATAATCTTATTAAATTGTTTATTTTTCAATCTTTACTGCTTATTGGGTTTATTCCATGCTTCATTCGCGCTGCATATCGCCATGCCTTTTAATAAATTTTCTACACTTTGCGTTTCTCCAGTTTCCATATACATTTGACTTCCGCCCATGCTTGCCGCTCGTTCACTGATTGTAACTTGATCTTTCATACTGATTTGACCACGATCTACGGCTTCCAAAGCCAGCAGCATTGTCATAATTTTTGTAACACTTGCAGGAGGCAATTGCTCATGACAGTTTTGCTCATAGATAATGGTTCCTGAACCAGCATCCAAAAGAACTGCCGATTTTGCATCTACATTAAGACTTCCTTCTGCAATTTCTGTTTTTGTCCCTACAGCAGATGGCGTAATAGCTGTTTCCTCTACCGCGGATGGCGTAACGATTGGTTCCTCTTTCACGGATGTGGGCATAAAAGGTATTCTCCAAAAATGAGAAAAAGAAACAATAAAAGCAAAAATAATAGCGAAAATTAATACTGCTGACAAAGCCAACGGCATTCCCTTCTTTTTTTTATATAAATACAACGTAAACCCCCCTTACTCGTTTTCTTTCTAAAAGATATTGCGATAAAAGGGATTTTAGACCATAGGAAGACAAATTCTATTTAATAGTAGTAAAGGACAATTCACTATTATAGGATTGTCCTTTATCGTATTATTTTAAGCATATATCAATTATTCCTGATTTACAGGTATTCTCTCAGGCTCTCCAAAAATTTTATATAAATATTCGTATTCTTCCAAGCTATGATCAATCCACTTATCTTTAATCTCTTGTATTTGTTCTTTTGTTAACTCTTCTGAACTCATCACCTCAGAATAAGTTTTCCCATTTTTCTTCCAAGTAATTTCAAGGCATGCAGAGTGATAAATATCATCAGAATCTTCGGTATACCATCTTTTCTCCCCGATAAAAAAATGTCTATCCATTACAACTGATCTATCAATTCTAGCAACTCCATCTAGGATTTTTTCACGATTATAAATGTACATTTTATGATCTATTACACCACGTATATCGACGGTATTTTCTACTTTACCTTTCCCTTTATACCTAAAAAATGGCGTGTAACCAAAATCAGACGGACCTAATAATTCCCAATTTTCACTAGAAGCAATCACATGAAATGACTTTAGTGCAACTATGTCTTTTAACATCGCATTGTGAGTAAACCAACCCCAAGAATACATGATTAGCAGCATAACAATCGTCCATGCAAATAACAATTGTAGAAATACTTTAAACTTATTTTTGAATTTATCTCCCATAGTCCCTACACTTTCAATTAATTTTTTATAATAACTCTAGTTTAATGAATGATGTTAATATAAACTATTGAATATAAAAAATACGATACACTAAATTCTTACAAAAAAACTCTTCCAAAATAATAATTATTTGTTTTCGCTTTGTTATATCTTATACCGGAATCCAATCCAACAAATTCCTTTCAACTACAAATTTATTGCTTCTGTCCTTAATTTAACCATATATGTAATTTCCATAATCGTCAATATATTTTTAATAATTTGTATTATATTAAATAGTATATTAATTACAAAACTATTACCTCCCATTAAATGGGCAGTTTATTCAGGACATTACTTCTTAAGGAACTTGACTCTTCTTATTTATTATACAATTCTCAATTGTAGGAAGTCCAAGAAGATGCTTTCTTCGCCACTAATTCACTTGCCATCTTTACTCCTCCAACTTAAATTGCAAATTCTATTTAATAACAGAAAAGGAAGAGTATCTATTTTTACTCTTCCTGGGTGATTGCTTTTATTGTTATATAAACTTTACTTAATAATCCCGTTCAAACTTATTTTATTATTTGCTTCTTGATCCAACTTCTATAAATTTTCAAATCATCATCTGTATGAAAATAGTGTTCAGCATTTTCTGCTATTTCAAAATTACAGTTAAATGCTGTTACAAAAGATTGTACCACATCATATTCACAAAGATTATCTTTCTTTCCAAATAAAATGGAAGTTGGATTAGCCCATTTGGTAATAGGATTTTGTTTTACATATTGGTAATAGTCCCAATACAAAGTGTGACCAATAGAAGTAGCTATTTCTTGTTCTTTTTCAAGTCTTTCCTGTGTAATATTAAGCCACTTCATCATGTTAGTTATGATTCGCTCCATATCTACAATGGGGGATAAAAATAAACTTTGCTTTAACAGTTCATTTTTGTATGCCAGTAAACTAAAGTAAGCCCCCATACTATTAGCAAATATGCTGATAGTATTTGTTTGCATTTTTGCAAATCTCATCACTTTTTCCAAATCAGCAATACAATTCTGTGCCTTGCATAATGTAGGTTCTTCCTTTCTATCACCATGCTTTGGTAAATCAAAGCTAAGAACCTGATAACCTAATGGAATCGTTTCTTCTGCAAGAATCGCAATAGGAACATCCGATTTTGATGACATATTTCCATGTACCGCAACAAATAGCTTTGAACTCTTTTCTCCCCACAAAATTGCAGGTATATCATCAATTAATATATTTTCTTTTATCATATTTATCTCCTATTTTTTTATAGAGATATTACCCTCCACAAAAATTTTATTATTTCATTATACATAATGTTTCCTCCTTTCTCGGTTAATTTTATCTTTAATAGCATATAGCGAAATTACAATATTTGCAACATACATATTAATGATATTACTTTTTCATTTTATCTTTTTTTATTCGATCAATTTCTAATTTTTTATGTTCATTCATGCACTTTCTATAAAAATTTTTATAATATTTTTGTTCTGGATGTCTTTCTGAATAAAACCATCTTATGATACTTTTTGAATTCTCCTTTTTGCTATGTTGTGTAATATCTTTATCCCTCTCATTCGATATTTCTCTGTATTTATAATATATATAGGATGTTATAGCAAGAACGATAGCTATAATAAATATAAACATAATGTTAAATTCAATAAATTCATTAAAATACATTTAATAAACCTCCTGTTTCTTTCGTTTATGATTTAAAATATATTTTTTAAATATATTTATAGTAAATGTTTCAGAATTTACATAAATATCAGAAATATTATAACATAACAAAAGAACTAAGAGTTACTAATTATAAAAAAAATAAAAAAGGAGCAGATATCGTTATCTGCTCCAGACTTCATTAACAATAATTAGGAAAAATTAATCATCGTGGAAATTACAACCAAAATTACTTGAAGGATTACCATCATAAAGAAAAGCGGTCCCATAAATCGATACCATTTTTCTACCGGGATTCCCATCAAACCACATTCCAATGCAACTGAAGTTGGCCAGAATAAGTTTGAAAAGCCATCACCAAATTGAAATGCTAGTACTGCAATCTGACGATTCATTCCGATTGCATCTGCTAAAGGAACCATAATCGGCATAGATACGGCAGCCTGACCAGAACCGGATGGAATGAAGAAATTTATTAAATTTTGAACTGCAACCATTCCCACTGCTGCAATACTGCTTCCAACATTAGTTAATGTTCCCGCCATATAATATACAACCGTATCAATAATATTTCCTTCTGTCATTACAATTGTAAGCGATCTTGCAATACCAACAACCAACGCACCAAAAATAACTTCTGCCACCGCTTCAACAAAGAATCCGGCAATTTTACTAAGTCCAAAGCCACCGATTATTCCAACGATAATCATCATCGTCAAAAATAATGCAGACAATTCACTTAAGTACCAACCAAGCTGACTTGTTCCATACACTAAGATACCAATCGTTATCATAAATAATAACATAATAATTTTATGTTTTGCTGTAAAAGGCAGAGCTTCCATCTTTTCACGAGTCATACTTCCGCCTGTATTAAACTTTACGTCTCGTACAATGGATAAACTTGGATCTTTTTTTACACGATGTGCATATCTCATTAAATACCAAATAACAAGACTTTGAAATAGTACAAAACAAATGATTCTATACACTACACCTGAACCAATTGGTAATTCTGCGATGCCCTGTGCTATACCAATTGTAAATGGATTTAATGTAGCTGCCGCGAAACCGGTAGCAGTACCTAAAACAACTGCGGCGCCGCCAACTAATCCATCATAGCCTAATGCAATGGCAATACCTATAAAAGCAGGTAGTAATCCATAAACCTCTTCATACATTCCAAATGTCGATCCGCAAATACCAAATAGGATCATAAAAGCTGGGAAAATTAATACTTCTGATCCTCTTAGTTTTCTGACCAGCGCTCCCATTGAGCCATAGAATGCACCGGTTTGTATCAACATATATACAAATCCATAAGCAAAGAAAAAAAAAAGATAATATCCGCTGCATCAACAAGTCCATCACCAAGAGACATCACCATACCAAAAGGACTAACCGGTGTTTGCTCAACAAAGTGAAACGAGTCCTGAACGACAATGGTTCTCCCTGTAATCGGATCCTCCATTCTATCATACGAACCGGCAGGAATAATGTAAGTTAAAATAGTGACAATAACAAGAATAATTCCGATTATCACATACGTATGTGGGACCTTAAATTGTTTTTTCTTCATGGTTTCCATATCTGTCTCCTTTCATAATAAGCAATAATAATGACTTACCCTTATATATTTGCAAATCACATGCCATTTTTAGAATTTTCATATAATAGGTTTTAAAGCCTATTTTTTAAACGTTTTTATTTGAATATTTAAAATTCGCTGTTAATTATAAGTCATTACATACAACTTCCGAGTTAAAATTAACTTATCAAGTCATATTTAACAACATTATGTCAAAAATACATAAAAAAACTCCCAGTTTATTTCACTGAGAGTTTTTACACCTTGTTATTCATTATCTATTCTTTATCTTTTCCAACTCTAATTTTGCCTGCTGAACAAGTTCTGGTTTCTCATATAAATCAAATGAAACCCCTACAAGGACATTTACAACTTGATGCATCTTCTTATGCGCAAGATACGAGTCTGCATATTCTAAAGCTTGACGGTCATGTACACAGAATCGAACATCATCATCCATACCAATTTCCATATATAGTGTCGGGCATACATAACTAACATTTCCGATATCAGTAGAACCCGGTAAGATATATTCCTCTCTATGAACCTTATCAATTCCGTTATTTAACAAATTTTCCTCGGCTATTTTATTCAAGATAGGAACACTTATAAGATCATCCAAAGAAGGTTCAGGTATAACAATTTTATATTGACAACCAGTCATAATTGCAGCACCCTTAACACAATTTTTCACTTTTTCTGTGATAGAGTTTAGTACCGATCTTCTTTTGGCTCTGACAAAAAATTTACAAGCCGCATGTTCCGGCACAACATTGGCTGCACTGCCTCCATCTGTAACTATCCCATGAATTCGAACATCAGAAGGAACATGTTGTCTTAAGGCATTGATACCTGCATATGTAAGTTGAACCGCATCTAATGCATTGATTCCATCATGCGGAAATTGGGCAGCATGTGCAGCTTTTCCGGTAAAATAAAATTCCAATGAATCCAATGCAAGTGCACCAGGATCTATTTCGGTTGATTCCTCTAGATGCGCTTGCAAAATAATATCAATGTCATCAAATCCGCCTTGATTTATCATGCCAACTTTAGCGTTATAGGATTCTTCTGCAGGTGTTCCAATCAGAACAATTTTGCCATTAAATTCATTACACATTCTACCTAAAACAATTGAAGCGCCCGCTGATGTCGCTGCAATCCAATTATGTCCGCATGCATGTCCCGGTTCTCCGTTCTCTCCATAGCCCGGAAGTGCATCGTATTCTGCTAAAAGTGCAATGGTAGGTCCATTGCCATTCCCTTTTTCAGCCCGAAAACCGGTTTTTTCTCCAGCATATGGGTAAGTTACTTCAAAACCTTCCCTTTTCATTATATTAACTAGATATTCTGCACTCTTATATTCTTCTCCGCCCAATTCAGGGTTTTGAAAAATAAAGGTGGAAATCGCTTCAATTTTGTCGGCAAGGTCTGCTTCCATTTTTGCTGCAGCAAGCTTTTTATTATAGTCAATCATAGAGTAACGTCCTCACTTTCTTTTTTTAACTATAATATAGCAATTAACATGCCAACTAATTAGAATGTTTCAGATTTACTTATGAAAAAGTTTAACTTTTTATTGACTCATTGTTTTTCTATGAGATATTTTGATCTCCTCTAATAACTTGGGATTATTAAACACTTCAATTGCCAATCCGCAAATAATCCGAACAACTTGGTGTAATCTTCGATTTGAGTATTTTGAGTTAACATATTTCATTGCTGTGTTATCATGAATACGAAATTCTCCATCGGGAGCCAAATCAAACTCCATATATAATGTAGGGCAAATATGACTTACGTTTCCTATATCCGTTGAAGGAAATGTAGATGCCAAATCATATTCATCAGATGGAACGATATCCTCTATTTTAAAATAAGATTTTGCTAATTCTTGTAAAACTTTATTATTAATAATATTATCTAGTGAATTCTCAAAATATTGGTAACTCATTTCTGAACCTGTCATCAAGGCTGCACCTTCCGCACATTGTATAATCCTTGGCTTTATAGTATCTAAATATTTTCTATCTTTGGCTCTTAAATAAAATTTACAGGCTGCATGCTCCGGAACGATACTCGGTGCTTCACCCCCATCAGAGATAATTCCATGAATATTGACGCCCGCCTTAAAATAATTTTTCAAAGCATTAATACCAGCAAAAGTAAATTGAACTGCATCCAAAGCATTGATGCCTTCTTCTGGATAAACAGCTGCATGTGTCGCTCTTCCTTTAAAAGAAAACTCAATGGCATCCAGCGCAAAACTTTGACAAGATACGCTAGTATATTTTTCTAGATGGGGCTGAATTACAATGTCAACATCATCAAAAACATGTTGGTTGATAAAATCAACTTTTGATCCATAGTTTTCCATTCCAGGTGTCCCGATTAATTGCACTTTTCCTTTAAATTCATTCTTTAAGAGTGACAATAAGATAGCCGCACCCATGGAAGCTGCTGTAATCCAATTATGACCGCATGCATGTCCGGGTCCATTATCGGGACCAAATCCAGGTAATGCATCATATTCAGCAATCAAAGCAATCTTAGGTCCATCTCCATTATCAAACTCTGCCAAAAACCCTGTATCAAAACCGCAATATGGTTTTGTAACGGTAAATCCGTAATCCTTAATCACATCACAAATCACCTTGGCTGCAATGTATTCTTCCATTCCTAATTCCGGATTTTTATACAAAAAATCACTCATATATTCCAACTTAGCAGAAACTTGTTTTTCAACTTCCTCTATTTTCAACAAAATGCTTTTATCTATCATATATACCTCCTAATTTTATCCCTCCTAATCCAATGGCCTCTATGCAATTATACATTTTTTTTGTAAACTTGCAAAATAAACTGAAATTTCCCATGACTATCAGTCAAAAATGACTTATAATATTATTTATACTTAAACTAACTTATATTGGAATGGAGGAAACTATTATGTATCATAATGAATTATTTCCAAATAATTTAAATCATATTTGGGATTATTTAATGGATGGTATTTTACTTTTAAATAACAATGGTGAAATCATTTTTTATAATAAAGCATTATTGAATCTTTATAAGTTACCCAAATCGGAAATGAACACAAAAAAACCTCAAGATTTATTAGAAAATCATGATATGAATCATTCTTTTCTTGAACTTGCTTTAAAAGCAAAAAAACAAATTACTTATGAACAAACATTAAAGAATCAAAAAATGATTATTACAACTCTAACTCCTATTTTAGATTTAAACGATACGGTAACACTTATCATTGCCCATTGCAGAAATTTTGATGATTTAAAGTTTTACGCACCGAATAGTTCCCTTTTCAATCTACCTATTCCACCACAACAAAAAAAGAATAAACCGCAAGTTCTCCCTACTCTCGCTGAATTTAAAAGTCCAGCGATGCAAAATATCTATCGACTTGCGGATAATATGGCTTCTAAAAATATCAATATTCTAATATTGGGCAATTCCGGTACAGGTAAATCACAGCTTGCTCAGCGTATCCATCAAAACAGTCCAAGAAAAGAAGGCCCATTTGTAACCATAAATTGTTCTACCATACCAGAAAATTTAATTGAATCGGAGCTATTTGGATATGTCAAGGGAGCGTTTAGCGGCGCTTTAAACACCGGAAAGAAGGGTCTTGTAGAAGTTGCAAATGAAGGAACCTTATTTTTAGATGAAATCGGCGAGCTTCCTTTTTCATTACAGTCAAAATTACTTCAATTGGTTCAGGACAAGACCTATCTTCCTATAGGCGGAGTACATCCAAAACAAGTTGATACAAGAATTGTAGCTGCAACAAACAAAGACATCCTATCTCTGATTTCACAAGGAACCTTTCGAGAAGATCTTTATTACCGTTTAGCCGTTGTTACAATTTTAATGCCTTCATTGGCTGAACGTATAGAGGATATCCTATTATTAATTCGTCATTTTTCAAATATTTTTAATCTGAAGCATGATACAAATGTTGTTTTTTCCAAGGATACTCTCGAAATATTATGCCATTATTCTTGGCCAGGAAACATTCGAGAATTAGAGCATTTGATTGAGTTTTTAATACTGAATAGTCAAGATAAATACATTACCCCAAATATGCTTCCAAATAATATTTATTCTAATTCTTTAAAAACTCAGAATTCCATAAATACATTTACAGAAGAAGTCTTAGTGAGTCAAAATGATAAAGATAGTAATTCAGAGGCTACTTTTAAAGAAGATACTTCAATAGATTCATTCTCAAACCTCTCCGAGATAGAAAGTTTTGAATCCTTCTTAGAAGCACAGGAAGAACGTTTAATTAACGCATTATATCCATACTATAATACGTCCTATAAATTAGCTTCAAGATTAAAAATCTCACAATCAAAAGCAAGCAGACTAATCCGCAAATATATAAAAAACAAATAAAAAAATATAGAAATTGACCTTTTTATTTAAAAATATCTTTATTTAAGAATTTTAAAATACTGCTTTTTAATTTTATAAACTCACCATTTGAAAAAATGGTAATAGGCCTCGGTTTTTTAAAAGGAACTTCGATTTGTTGAACAATTTTCCCGGGCAATTTACTCATTATATAACAAAAATAGAGTGATAATATTTATTACCACTCTATTTTTTCTTTTTTAATTCTTACATACTCTATGAAGACTAGCTATACATACCGTTTTGTGCCATATAATTGTAAATTTTCTCACCATGTTCTTGTTCTTCTTTCTGAATATGGTTTAGAGCCTGTCTCATATTAGCATCTTTACATTCAAAAATGGTAGTATTATACGTTGAAGAAATAAATTTTTCAGTAGAAAGAGCATCTGTGCAAAGATAAGCATCACTCTGTGAACTATTTGATGCATTCGGCTGCGCTTGTGCCTGTGAAATCGCTTGTGACTGCATTGTGGATAGTGACTGAGTCGCTGCTTGCGGCAATGTTGATTGTGACTGTGACATTCCTTGAAATTGTGGTTTTTGCTGACTGGTATTCATCGTTGGCACAGTACCGCTTAACATTTGATTAATTGTGTTTAAATGTTCCTTTTCTTTTCCTTCCAATTCCTGGAATAGAGCTTTTAATTGCGGATCGGATGCTTGAGATGCATATTTATTATATTTTTCTATGCAAATCTCTTCATTCTTTTTTTCATCTTGCAATAACGTCATTTCTTTTTGTGTTAATGTATTCATAAAATCACCTCAAATTTAATATGCACCATAATAATAAAAAAATGTACTTTCTTTCGAATATTTCTATTTCAAATATGGATAATAATGATGAGGTGCAATTATGTGTAACAAAAAACAGATATTCGAATCAATCAGCCAACATTTAATGAAAGATGAAGCTCCATCAAACTACATCAATCGTGTTTTTAAATTAAAAGAATGCAAAACATATCCATTCTCCATGCTTTTGGACTTGCAATCAACAGAACAGTCACCCATTCATCATCCGGAAGGCAGTGCTTGGAACCATACCATGTTAGTAGTAGATGAAGCAGCCAGAAGAAAAAATCAAAGTCATAATCCTTCTGTTTTTATGTGGGCAGCCCTTCTTCATGACATTGGTAAACCTTCTACAACAAAATCAAGAAAAGGAAAAATAACCTCCTATAATCATGATAAAATTGGAGCAGATCTAGCCAAAGATTTCTTATCTGTATTTACCGAAGATGATAATTTTATTGATAAGGTATCCGCTTTAATTCGATATCATATGCATATTTTATTTGTTACTAGAGATTTGCCTTTTTCTGATTTAAAAGGATTAAAACAACAAACAGATATCCATGAAGTTGCATTACTTGGTTTATGCGATAGACTTGGAAGAACCAATGCAAATTTAGCAGAAGAAGAGAAAAATATTAAATTGTTTTTAAAAAAATCAAATTTTGAAAATTAGCCTGCAAATAAAAAGTCAATAGTAAAAAGTTGATTTTTTTCAAAAGTACAATGAGGAAATATGACCATCACAAAAAGACCACCGGATATGGCTGGTCTGAAATAAGGGTATGTATGTGGTAATTACTGCGGAAGAGATGCTAAGTATTCTTTCACTCGTCCATAGTAGATACGTAAGAACTTATTGGCACCTGCAGTCATGTAGACATAATAAGGTTTACCTTGAGCACGTTTCTTGTCCATAAATAGATACACGGCATCATCCTGTGGCTTATTTTTGATAAGAGCGTCCATGACCTGAAACAAAGTTTTACGCAAGGTAGAAGATCCTCTTTTGGAAGCATGAACACTCTTTTGTTCATAGGTTCCAGATTGATTTACACCTGGATCGACACCAGCAAATGCTGTAATGGCGCCTTTGTGAGTAAAGCGTGTAACATCTCCAATTTCAGCAATTAGCTGAGGACCTAGAGACGAACCAACGCCTTTCATTTCCATGACGATAAAGTACTCTGGCAGTTTAGATGCAGTTTCATGCATTAAAGAACGAAGTTGTTCCACTGTTTGAGAGGCGATATTTAGCTGTTCTACAGCCTGTTTAACAATCAGTTTGGTTAAGTCATCTTTAGGAAGTACGGGAATAAGCTCCTTAGCTGCACCATAGATTTCTTCAGCTTTTGATTTACTGAAGTTGTACTTCTTTCTCTTGCACCATTTCTGATAATGGTCGGTGAAAGCATTTAGAGACATTTTACGAACACAGTCCACATGCCAGTATGTAGTGGCGAAATCAACCCATTTCTGACTACCATCATTACGGGCAGGGCTATCGAAGTAAGTATTAACACCTGGATAGGTTTGATCAAGAATGCCGATAAAGTTGTTTTTCATAGCCGTTTTGTGCTTCATATAGAAACCAAACTGACGGTTCATTGTTTTTAACTGATTGCGTATTTCATCCATAAGACAATACTGTTTCAAATCAGTCCAGCTGTCAAGAGCATAACGAGCTATTTTAACAGCATCTGCCTTATCAGACTTGACTTTACGGAGAGAATTATCTCCGAAATCTTTAATAAGTTTTGGATTTACGGCACTTACGAAAAGATTTGCCTGAGAAAGCTCATGAGCTAATGGTTCGTAATAACGACCAGTATGCTCCATGACAATCCGTGATTCACCTTCAATGGATTTGATTTGTTCAATTAAGAAACTAATTTCACTTGAAGTGTGGTGAATCTCAAAAGGTGAAGAAACAATCTCACCATATGGGCGGAGAATAGCAATCATGCTTTTGCCCTTAGAAACATCAATACCTACTGCGTTCATAAATTTGTCACTCCTATAGATTATTGCAATGGATAAACACCAGTTTTACTCATTGCCTATTCCATCTACTGTGGTGTGACCCGAACGTACTGTAGGAAGCAGTTCAACCTGCATAAAACGAACGCTGCGAATGAGGAGCTGGTTAGCAGTCTAATTTACGGACGCGAAGTCCAAGAAAGGAAGACGCCATACCTATTGCTCCATACATTCTAACAGCTTAAGCAACAAGATGGATAGTGACCTGACTGGCTGTCAAGCACATTAACCATAAATATATTGTAGTAGAAAGGAGTTAGTTATTATGGCAAAAGCAGGTATGAGAAGACCAGATCCAAAAGATCCTCATGGTACAGAAAGTAATCATAAAACACATATTCCAAAAAATGATGTTGAACCGGTACCTGAAATTCAAGGTAAAGCAAAAAGCGGAAAAGTAAAAGCAAATCCAATGTAAAAGATAAGGAGTGGTTAATTCCCACTCCTTTTAATACTAATCAATAAAATTATAATAATTTTTTACTCTAAAATATATTCCATATTAGGGTTGCCATCCTTTCCATTATACGAAAAAATATATTCTTTCTGAATACCATTTGGTAAACCAATGGAAACTTTGTAATTTGGAATTCCTTCCGGACGAATTGCTCGGAATTCCAAACAAAAATCCTTTTTACTATCAGTATTGGAATATATTTTCTTTTCCGCTAGATTTTCAACCTCTTCATCATACTCTAGTGCATAAACATCAATTGTTGTATGCTCATATCGAGGAATGAACAGCATTTTTTCATCCGTTTCATCGAAATATAAGGTTTCTGAAACTTTGTATTCTAATATCTGCTCCGGCGTTGGTAAATTTACAATCAATGCAATTGCTTTTTCCGGTGCATCTTTAAAAAAACTGGATTCTACAGAATTATCACTACATCCTGATAAAAATACCACTGACATTAAAATAATAAATAGAAACTTTTTCATAATAAATGTATCCTCCGATAATATACATAAAGTAATTTATTTATCTGTTTTTTCGTTATTTGGAAGTGTTAAATGGATTCCGTCATAAGCTACAACCGAATTTTTAAATATTTTTTTTACAGAATCTGAATAATCTTGAGGTTTTATTAACGCAGGACTATAATGCGTAAGCCATAGCTCTTTTACACATGCTTTTTCTGCAACTCGTGCACTTTCAGAAAATAGCATATGACCTTTTTCCTCTAATTTATTCTGCATACACATTTTTCCATACATACCTTCACAGATTAACAAATCAGCACCTTTGGCAAACTCTATCATCGCATCAATTGGCCTTGTATCTGTGCAATAGCAGACTTTAATGGGATCGCGTTCTCCATCTAAAACCATTTTGGGAGTAACCACTCGTCCATCGTCTAACTGAACTATATTTCCTGCATGAAGTCGTTTAAAATATTGCTCAGGTATACAAAGCTTGTGTGCTTTTTCCGGGTTAAATCTAGGTTTTCTCCTTAGAGTTATGCTATATCCATAACAATCAATACTATGTTTTAATGAAACATAAGATATTTCCATTTCCCCCATTTTCAGTTTCTCAATTTCATCATTTCTTATTTCAATTGTTTCAATGGGATAAGGTATAACCGGCGCAATCACCGTCAAAGCATCGAATACTTTCTTTAAGCCAACTGGTCCAACAATAATCAGCGGCGTAGTCTTTCCATTATTACCAAGCGTAAGCAATAGCCCTGGTAATCCTGCAATATGATCCGCATGGAAATGAGTAATCAAAAGCATATTTAAACGGCTTATTTTACATCCACACTCTTTTAATGCAATCTGTGTTCCTTCCCCACAATCAATTAAAATTGCCTGTCCTTGATGTTCTATCCAGCAGCAACTGAGCCATCGGTTTTTCTGTGGAATCATACCACCTGTCCCCGGCAGGTATACATCGATCATCCAGTCTCCCCCATCATTCTTTTTAAATGCACTTATTTAAAGGAACGAAAAAATTCCTTTAAATCACTTTTTGTATCCTCTCGTAAGTTGCTTTTTTTGATTCCTTGAATTGCTCCCTCTAAACCATATAATTTATGAATACATGCCGAAGGATCAATTTCCCTGATTTTTAACCAAGCTTCTTTACTCCCAATTGCTCTTAAATCTTCTGTCGTTTTAATTCCTACTTCTTCTAATTGCGCTTCAACAACCTTTCCAATGTTAGGTAATCTTGATAACTCACCCATTTTAAGTCCTCCCTACTTCAGCAATTCATACGATTTATTTCAAATTATTTCTCTAAGGTATCCATCTATAATGTCCAATTATTTCTTGTCTGGTAAGTGCATCCTCTTCAAGATTCGGCTGACCTGCATTATGAATAATATATGGTCGTCCGTTTTTATTCCTTTTATCTGATACAATTGCAATGTGATTATGATAAATGACAATGTCTCCGGGCTGCCATTCCTCCACGCTACTTACATCTAATGTTAATGACGGCACATTTCGATCAAAAAAAATTTTTAAGTTTCGAACACGCCGAAAATCTATATTAGGATCTGGCTGCATAATTGTTGTATAGCTATCAAGATTTTGGGTAATATCATCATCCACCAAATCTTTTAATGAATATCCAGCATTCTGAAATGCTTTCCAAATTACATCTGTGCAGACACCTACTCCATCTGGCGGATAACCTCCTGAATAATATGCGCTTTTATAGGCTGGTTTCGTCTGTACATATGATCGAGCACCAAGTAATATATCGGTAAAATCATCTGTCCCATTTTTATTATAATCCGTCTCACTTTTTATTGTCTGAATTCCAAAATCCTCTGCTGTATAGCTTTGATCAGGGATAACATTCCAAAATTTCAGAGCATAGAGACACATGCCTGCAAAAATAGACAATAAAATAATCATTGCTATTGTTGGACGTTTTATTTTAACTTTACCCCTCTTCCTTTTCATGCCTGTCTTCCCTATATTCTTTATATTTTATCTTACATATTCTTAATTATATTTCGTATTATATTCCTACATTTTCCATATTACAATCGTATTTTTTAGGACATATTACATATTAAAATAATCGATGCAGCTGCCAGTAATCTTCTTTACTGTCTACAATGACATTAACTGTCTGCATCTTCGTTATGTCTCCATTGTAAGTAGCTGTAAAAATAAAAGATAACTCCTTTGGTTTACTTCTTCCCCATTTATTGAGCATAGATTCATCCCAAAGCACCCCACTGTAGATTGTTTCATTTTTGGCATTTTTCTTTCCAGTGCTTTTCATGGTCGTAGCGTAAGATGGATATCCTTCAATCTTGCAAGTTACCTTTGTTGGACTGCCGGCAACATCTGCATGCAGCATAAATTTTTCACCAGACCAAAAGACATTGGTTCCTCGTTTCCTCGGTTCCTTTAATTTTAAATAATCGGAATAAGGAATCACTCGATTTACTTCTTCCTTAAATCGGTGTATATTATACTTCTTTCGGTTTTCATCCCACTTTTCTGTATGATACACCCTGCCAGTTATTCTTCCTTCCGATATAACCGTAAAACGGTACGTGTCCATTCCAGCTCCGGTTTGATCTCTTACTGTGCATATAACTTCATATCTTCCGGATTGCGCTTCATTTTGTACGATGCCCGTTGTAGTAAGTGGATAAATACCATTCATTGCTGTTAATCCTGTTTTTCGATAGGTATAAATGAGCTTTTTATCTTTATACACTTCGATTGTCAGCCGCAACTCATCTTTTTCCATATCGTCTACACCGACTTGAACTTGAAAGGCTTGTCCTTCTTTGACTTTTAGCGGTACGGTCTTAATAGACGTAATCCACGGTGCGGATGCTCCTCCCTCAATGTAGAATGTCAGGCTTTCTATGTTTGATGCTTTATCATACAATGGACGCCCGTTTGAATTCACCTCCTTATAGTCTGGTGCAAGACGATAAGTGTTATCTTCTTGCCAATGCTCTACGATGTATTTACCATCTACATAAAACCTTTGAATCGGTTGATTCAACACCTTATTTAAGTCTTGAGATGCTACATTTCCCTCATCATCTAAAATGGTGGCTGCGTCCGGATGCGCACCGTCATTGAATGGAGTATGGGTATAACGCCAGTATTGTTTCTTCGACGGATCTTCTTCGTAATCATAATAAGAAATCCCATAAGCGACCAATTCGCCTTTTTTGTAAACAAGCTTATCTTCCTCTTCTTTTTCATCTTTTAACTTATCTATTTTTACAGTCATATTTTCTTTGTTCCAGTTTTCTATTCCCCCGATTTCTCTAGTAATATAAACCTTTTTCCCCTTATTTAAGCTGTAAATTTTAAAGTTCCTTATTTGATACTGTCCTTTGTTCTGAGATGAAAAAGAGATCTTTACTTTTCTGTCAAAAATATCATTTTCTACGAACAGTCCGGTATCACCCTCTTTTGTTGGAGCAAAAAAATACCGATTTTCTTCTGTTAACGTATTTGTTTTGTCCACTACCATTAATTCAACGTTTGGAATACTAGCAGTAGAACGTCTACTATCTTGACATCTAAATCTCTGTTTTCCCGTTAAATTAGGTAGACTAATACGATAATTTGAAGAGATATTATCCATCTCATCGCGTGAATCTTTAGGGTCAGAATCGTATGTCCAAGTATAATCATCCCAGCGATAAGAGCAATTATTGCCATCCCACCCCCTAGATTTTGTATCTAATCCCGAATAAATTGCTGTTTTCCCATCCGGAATATCTAAGTATTTATAATAACTATCTAAAGAAGTATATTTTGCAACACCAAATGCACCACTTGAATATTCCGCCTGCTGTCTTGTAAATGCAACGGTGCTACCAGGAGTTTCAAAAATACCAGACATTTGATTCCAATCTGAGAATATTTTATTGCTAATATTTTCTTCGGTTTCCTTCTTCTCTTTATCACTTTTTTCAACTAAAAATACTTTCAAATTATCAATATGTGTCCATACACTTAAATGTCTTCTTCCGTATGTCCACGCACGAAAGCTAATGGTATTGATTCCTTCTGTTAACAGATAGTGATGCGTATAATGACCTTCTCGATTCCCTGGAACAAATTCTTGCCATTCCTTTGATTCTATCACCTTTACAATTTCTTCTCCTCGTTCATCAACCGTCTTTTCACCTTTTCCAATCCAAGCTCCATTTGAGTTCCATTGTTGATTGCCATCCGTGTTCATATCGTAGTCAAAGGATAAAATTGCTTGTTTTCCTTGTGGAATTTCAAACCACATCATACTACTATCACTATAAAAGCGATTTTTACTACTGCTTACATGATCCGTTCTGTTTGCCCCTTGATAAATCCCGTTTTTTACTCTATTTGGTTTCAGATTGAAGAATGGATTCAAATTGCTGTCGTTAAAATCTTCCTCATAGCTTTTGACTACCTTATACTTTTCATCCAATATTTCCGAACCATTGATTCTGCTTGTTTTCATTGGTTCTGCAATAAATTTCATATCCCCATTTTCATCCGTTGCTTTGATTTCATACTCGTAATAATATTGGGTTTCCGGATTTAATGAAAACTCTTTCTCTATTTTACCGCCACCATCTTTTACATCAATTACAGCAATATCGCTCTCTACTTCACGTTCTCCCATTACCGTATCCACTACATTTTGCACTGCATCTTTTACATCAGAAAAAATACCTAAATTCAAAAACTTAGTTTTATAGTCTTTCATACTATTTAATAGATCATTTATATTCGTACTATAATCCACTAACTGGCTGTATACCCCTAAAATCTTAATATCCACATCGTTAATGCTATGTTTTCTCAAATATCGCTCTACGATTTGTTCTCTGCTTTGATTCCAAGTCCAAACCTTTAATATGCTTTCTCCGCTATATTCACTCGATGCACCAATTTGAGAAATACGAAATACATCACTTCTTTTTCCGTATTCTTCATTGCTTGACATTCCAGCTGCTACTTCTCCAAGCGATGCTTCATCTGCATTTCCTGTTTTTAAATCAAAAGAAAAGGCGGTTGCTGTCTGTGGATATCCGCACCAACTACCACTGTATCCCTGATTCAGAATCCAATCATGCATTGCACCTGTTACTACATAGACTTTTTCTCCAAACTGTTCCGCTAAAATTACATGATTTACTTCTGTAGGTGGACCATTTTTATTTCTCACTCGAAATGATGCGCTATAATCTGTTTTTAGACCATATAAATTTGCATACGCATAATCATATTTTGAACTATCCGATTCATGTGTCCATACTGCATAATTGCAATTTCCTCCAGCATCATGAACTGCTGTTACATTAATTCCATCATTGATACTTGAATTTGTATGAATCTTTTTTAATTCTTTATTGTCGCTTGAATAGAATCGGATTACCATAGGTTCATAATCACTACGATCTCCTTTATCTGCAAATCCTCTTACCAATAAATTTCCTTTAACATCAATATCTATCGTTTCATATTTTGTGCTTCCATCATCTTTTTCGGTACCTGTGATATGCTCCAAATATACTTTTGATGAGTTTAGATCAAAGATGCCTCGCTGCAAAGTCAATCCATCTACACTAAGAAAATGAACCTTCCCTCCAAGCATTCGACACATTCCATTTATCGTAGATGAAAATACTTTCTGAATATTCCCATCTGACATACTTACTTTGTAGATTCCATTTTCCTTAAAAGTATACAAATTTTCTTTCTGTGCGACGTTATATTTTCCAAAAGCAAAGTCTAAAACAGCAATGGATGCGCCTGTTTCTTTATCTAAAATAAGCGTTTTATCATGATTGATGAAATATAAATACTTGCCGTTCTCGTCCTGAGCTAATTGAGCTGTTTTTCCGTTATCCTTTGTTGGTATGGTATCTTCTGTTAATGTATACACCCAGCAGATACTTCCTGTAAAACCGTCATATGCCGTTATTTTATAAGGCATTTGTGGATAAAATTCTTTTGAGCTTCCTCCCCAAGTTGCATCCACTCGATAAACTTTCGAATCATCACAAATAAAGTTATCCTCTTCAAAAAAACCACTCCATGATCCTTGATATCCGTATGGTGTACTGACTGTCCATAAATGATTATAATGTTCACTTTGTGTATCAGACGGTTGAGGAGATAGTTTTTCTACCGTAATGTTTGCATCAATTGCATTTCCTAAAAAGTAGCTCTGCATTGTGTTGATGCCGTTTTTTAACTTGTAATACTCTTCGGTATTTCCTGCAAGCAATAAGATGTCTGCTGTTCTTGGTGTCAGTGGTTTTAAACTAACTACAGGGGCAATGTTATCCACCTTTGTGATTGCTGTGGTTTCTGCTGTCAAATAGTCTGTATCGGTGATGTACTCCGGTAACGTTTCTTCTGTCCATACGTCCTTTACATGAAGGTGCAGCCTTACCTTTCCAACTCCTATTTTATTTACGGAAATAATCTTCTTTGTGCCAAAGGAATTATCGGTAAATCCCGCTTTCTTTTCTGCCTTTACTTCCGTTTCGCCTATGAAACTTTCATCCACATCGCTGTCTTCTGTGATGTACCAGCTCCGTTCCAACTGATCGCCGTCGCTGCTGCTTACATCTTCCATTTCAATTTTTGCTGTATTCGTTCCTTTCTCACGAAAGAACGCATCCTGAACGGAAATCTTAGCATCCGGCGGTAAATCCGGCTGTACAGTAAATTCCTTTTCTATTTCGTCCCATAACCCTCGATTGTCCTGGGCATAAACCTTGTATAGGAATTTTGTTTCCTTCGTATTTTTCGTTAAAAATAGAAGTTGACAGTTTGTCCAGTATTGATCGGACTCTAATTTCTCAATTGGACGTGTTTTAATACCATCGGTATTATCTAATGCGTTTTCTTTTCCATCTATGTTATGATTCAAATGAACGGTTTCACCTGTCTCTAAATTTGTGACTTCTGCCCACACTCTCTTTAAAGGACTTTGTGGATTTGTCGCCACTTGAATATTAAGTACCTGTTTTCGATTTTGTTTTTGTGTTCCCCCTAACCTTGCAAGAACGGTTGGTGTTTTTAATACCTCAATCGGTTTTACATCGTAAAGGCTTCCACTGTTTTTCGGACTAATTTTTAATTGCACGTTATAATATCCCTTATTTGGAAAAGTTGCCGTTGCATAAATCGGTGTACTATTTTTTCTGATGTTTCCGGCTCCACTTTCTACGATAGAAAAACGATTGCTCGCTTTTCCTTCTTCATAGGCTCTTAAAGCCGAATAGTCTTCTCCATCTACAACGTAAGTAGATTCATCTTCTGCTGTAACCGGATGCCCTTCATAAGTTTTTTCTGGGAGAGATAAAATGGCAGTAGCATCTACTACAGAACCGTAGATAATATTAATTGTCTTTTGAATTTCTTTCACTTGTCCATACATGTCATGTACAGTAAGTCGATAAAAAATCACACCCTCTTCATTATATGACTCTGTTATTTGTCCCCCTGTGTTTTCTCCTGCTTTCCCTGTTCCATCCCATATAATTATGTTTTTCCAGTTTCCATCACCATACTGTTTCTCTAATACTGCATAATCTATCTTATCATCGCTATCAACAATAGATGCATCAGACACCGTATAACTTTCTCCAATTTTTGCAGATGGAGGAACATTAAGACCTGGTTCGAAGTCTCCTACCGTTGTTTCTATCATATAAGAATAGGTGATCTCTATAATCACCGGAATATAATAACGGTAACCTTCTACAGCATCTAATTGTCCCGAATTCGTAATATCTTTGCCATTAGCTCCACTTCTGGCTATTAAATTAGTATTAACAGTATAAGTAACTATTTTTTTATTTAAATTATATAATGGATTTCCTAAAAGACTCCCACTTTTAACAGTATAAGCATTGTATTTTAACTGATTAAAGCTTTTATTAAATTTACCAGAACAGCTTATAAAAGTTCCTCCCTTTGGAATTATATCTGCAGGTATTGTAAATGTAGCGGAAACCGAAGAGCCTTGCTTGATGCCTTTCTGCCAAGTACCATCCGCATGTTTCCAAATATCGTAATAAGCCAAGTCATTGATTGTTTCTGTCTTTGTAATTGTTTCTGTTTTTGTAATAGCAAAACTTTTATTTGGAGCAATAAAAAACCCTGCAATCAACAGGGTTAAAATTAAAAGAATAAAAATTCCTCTTTGTATTAATTTATTTTGAGCTAGCATTTAAAAAGCACACTCCTTTCCTATTACAGTATCACATCTGTATAGCGATAAACATTATCATCTGAAAATAATAATGAAGGAATTTTCCCTTTTGTAATTATATTTTTTCTAGATGGATTTGCTAAATAAATATAGTAACCATCTTCAAGGTAATAATTAAGACCATTTGTAAAGCACATAGAGTCTACAAGAGTATTATCTAGATATATATTGATAGCATCATAACAAACTGTAGAATATATCACGATACGCCCAATGGAATTGACTTCAATCTTTTCAATTCCATTGTATCCCAATTGTACATCTGTAGAGTTTAAAGTGTATTTTGTCCAACCTTCATCAATAGTTACTATAGTTATTTTTCTTTGCTCTTGTGCATTATCTTTCTTAAGAGATTCCGCTGTCACTGGCGTTCTCTTTTCGGGTTCGGTGAACCGATAAATGACAAGTGCGGATTCTGCACGGTTTAGTGTTCCATCCGGCTTAAAGGTACGGTCAGTATATCCGGAAAGAATGCCTGTCGCATAGGACTTGATGATGTGATAATCATACTTCGTCTTACTATCTACGTCTTTTACGGATTCTTCAATTTCCGTATAATTTTCAATATCTGTCTTTCCAAGTGCGTTACTTATGATAAGAGCCATGTAATTTCTTGGAATTGGCTGATTGAGCATGCTCTTATCAATATCTGCTTCTTCAAATAGCTTTAATTCCAATGCTTTTTGATAATAGTTATATGCCCAATGGTGTGGTTTTTCTGCAACGGTCAATTCATAATCCTTATCTTTAGTCGCTACGACCATCATTTTTATAAATTCACCATATGTTACCGTATTTTGCGGTCTGAAGCTTTTATCAGGATACCCTTTTATAATGTCTTTGTCAGACATTGCCTTTACAGATTCATACGCCCAATTTGTAGTTTTTAAGTCTTTATATTGCTGGTCCGCAGCATAAGTGGCTGTTGATGCGAAAATCATAATAGCAGCTAAAGTAATCACGATTGTTTTGTTCATTTGGATTCCTCCCAATATTATTCCATTCCTTTATACTCATAAGGAAATTTAGTACTCAATCTTCGATATGCTCTTTTCATCGTAATCCTAAAAATAGAGTACTTCAAGATTTTTCTTTTAATTTTATATTATTTTTAATTATTTAAAAAATATTTATATTTTGCCTCATAATGTTTCCCTTGTTCATCTTTCATTCTATCTTTTTAATTTTCAAGGTACATACTTCCAAACGGATATTTACCATATATTTACATATTAAATACATTTACAAATTTTGTCAATTGTTTTTCAAGCAAAAAAAAAACTGTAAGAATACAGTACAAAAATAAGAAATACAGACCGATTTCTTCATAATATTTTATTGTTTGTTTACGAATGTTTCTGTTATAATTTATGGTAAGGATTACCGTTTGGCGGTTGGTCACTTCCGAAAGGAGGTGATAGTTATGATTACATATAGCGAACTCTTTCAGTTTGGATTATTAATTGTAGCCATTATTTCCTTGTGCTTGCACAAGCGTAACTAAATGCAAAACCGCCTAATCCTTTTCGGTTTAGACGGCTTTTGAATAAATCACTGTATTTAGGATCTGCCGCCATGCGAAAAGCGGTAATCCTTTTCTTATTTAATATATATCATATAATATTATTATATGCAAGTCTTTTGCCTTATTAAAAGATCCCTTTATACTGCCCAAAAAGCATAGCACCCAGCACCGCACAAATAATTGCCTCGCCGAATCCTCCTGTTCGGATGGATAAAAGATTGATTCTTTTCGTTGAAATCGGAAAAAACCACATAATACCTTGCACATTAAGTGTATCTAATATCAAATGTGATAACATACCGGGTATGAATCCGTTAAAAAAAAGTATCGTTCGATAAAGTTCCTCTGTTCCTTTTAGCCACATTGGAATAAGAATAGATACAAATGCCCATGTAATAACAATAAATAACGGTGTATGTAAAAAACCTCTATGTTTAAACAGACCTGAGATAATTGTACCCGCAACTGGTACTTTATGTGTGATCCAACTCTTGGGATGATCGATATCCGCAAACAATGATCCTAAAACAGCTCCTGTCATCACGGTTGTCTTTTGAATGGGATCATGAATTCCTGTGGTTGTAATAATAGTCAGCCCCGCAGCAACGCCTCCCAATGCATGTGTCATATAATTCATTTATTATGCCTCTTCTAATGATGTCCTAAAGAAAAAAGAAATGATTTTTAATCACTCCCTTTTTAATACTTTCTCCTATTCTACATGAGTAATTGGAGAAATTGGGTCATTTATAAAATCTTTAAAACCTATAATTTTAATTTGCCTTCCATCTTCTAAAATTGAAGTTTGTCCTACTTTATAAAAAATAGTCCGATAAATAAATAATTTCAAGATATCGGCATCCAATTGATTACCCGCATCAAGCCACAATTTTTTTATCGCATTTCTTGGTGTCAGAATTGTTCCGGAATATCCACCCACTAGTTCATCGTAAGCTTGACTAATATGAATAATTCTACCAAAAAGACTAATTTCTTTACCTTTTTTCCCGCATGGGAAACCAGATCCATCATAATTTTCATGGCGATCTATAATTCCATGTAAAATCGCTTCTTCTCTTAATTTTTCAGTTTTCATTGCCAATTCTAACAACAACTTATTATGCTCAAGTAAGACATCCCGATTGCTTTCCTTATTAATCAGATATTCATTAAAGGTCTCTTTTGATATTTTTGTATAGCCAATATCTGCAAATAACGCTGCAATTGCCAAATCAACTAACTCATCCTCTGAGAGCTCCAAGCATAATCCTATCATCAATGACATACTTGCAGTATTTACGCTATGTATAAAGAAAATATCCTTATACATTTTTATTCTCAGAAACTGACTTTGCAAATCTTTGCTCTGTCGAATTAATAAGGTCAATTTATTTTTGATTGAGGCAGCTCGAGAACGTGCCATTTCAGATTCAATATTTTTTTCAAAAGCATTAAATGAAGGAACCTGAAATAAAACCTTTTCAAAATAATTCTTATCATTGTCATCGATCACTTTTTTAATGATCTGTCCTGCAACTACTTGCATATCCTCTCCAATAAAAGAATCCATTTTCATTGGTATTGTACTAATTTCATTGTATTGATTGACAATCAAAAGCAATTTTTTATAATATTCAATATCCTCATATTCTCGACTTGAAAGAAACTCTTCCAAATTCGATTGTGATTCAACAACCAAAACAAAAAAAGACGGTGAAACATGTTGTCGAATCTTTGATATTAAATCCACATTTAACGCCTTGTACCGATTAATTAAAAGTAAACCATCGCCTCGATAAATCGGATGTAAAAGAATATCTCCGGGAATTATTTCTTTGACTCTTTTATAATGATAATGATTCAATTCCATAATCCACCTCCATCTGACAAAATGGAATACTGTACTCAGTAAATAACCTTTTAAGTAGATATTACATATCGACAAGTCTTACATTTATTGTACCATTATTTCTTATATCTTCCAAGATTTTTGTGTCAAATACTTCATTCATGATAAATATTCCAAAAACAAAAATGTCAGAGTGCATTCTATTTTTACAAGAAGCACTCCAACATTTTACATTCTACTATGAGTGAATACTATAAGCTATTTCTAATCTAACTCTTAATTATTTTACCGATTCAAACTCCTCACGAATACGTGATAAAAGTTCTTTATCAGTAATTACATCATATCCAGTTAAAGCCATTGCGCAAGCTCCACGATACAAAAGATCACGCCCCTCTTCCGTTACAGTTTTCGCTGCAAATTCACGAGAGTGTATAATAAGAGAGGAATCACCGAATCCAATCCATCCATGAACACAAGGTGCTTTATAGCTTACATTTCCTAAATCCAAAGAACCAATTCCTTCTTGTGCTGGTCTAACATCATCACCTAATGACTTTTGATTTGCAGTAAACACTTCCAATAATGCTTGATTGGTTACTAAATCATAATAAGTTTCTTCAAATGAAGAAATCTCCAAACGAGCACCCGTCATAAGAGCTGCACCTTCCGCAATGTGTTTTACTCGCTCAACTGCTGCTTCTGCTGTTGCCCTTTTCTTTGCACGAATGTAAAAGCGTGCTTCTGCAAAATCCGGTACAATATTTGGTGCAGACCCACCATTTGATATATAGCCATGAAACTGTACATCATTTGGCACATGTTGACGCAAAGCATTGATTCCATTGTAAAGTTGTATCAAAGAGTCAAGTGCATTAATTCCCTCTTCCGGACATGCTGCTGCATGCGCAGATTTTCCATAATATTGAAATTGAAGAGGAATGAGTGTTAATGAAGAACCACTTTCCTCAGAAACAGGAGCAGGATGTGCCATCATTGCAATCGAAACATCATCAAACGCACCTTGATCAGCCATCGCAACCTTAGCACCACTGGTTTCCTCCGCAGGTGTTCCAAAAACAACTACCTTTCCTCCAATCTCAGGAAGAATTGGTTTTAAAGCAGTAGCAGCAAGAAACGCCATAGAACAAATCAAATTGTGTCCACATCCATGGCCAATATCCGGCAAAGCATCATACTCTGCACACAAAGCTAATGTCGGTCCTTCTTTGCCGCTATCATACGTAGCTTTAAAAGCAGTAGGAATATTATAAATTCCTTTTAAAACTTCAAATCCGGATCGTTCAAACGCATCACAAAGCGCATTACAAGCTTTTACCTCTTGATAGCCTAATTCTGGATTTTCATATAAATAATTTGCTATTTGAAAGGCATCATCAAGATAGTCTTTCACATTTTTTTTAATACGCTCTTTCATAATAAACTCCTTTTTAGAACGGTCCAAAATTCGTCATTTGTGCAATAACAATAAAGATACCACCTATTAAGTACTGTATGCAGATTAGTGGTAAAATCCATTTTGCCCACTTGGTCCATGGAATTTTAGCTAATGCTAATCCAGCCATAAAGTAACCTGAAGTCGGTGTGAAGATATTAGAAATACCATCTCCTAATTGGAATGCCAAACAAGCAGTTTGTCTTGTAACTCCAACCAAATCTGCCAACGGTGCCATGATTGGAATCGATACTGCAGCCTGACCGCTGCCAGAAGGAACGATAAAGTTTAACAAACATTGGAAAATATACATACCAATTGCAGTTACAGCTCCAGGTAGTTGTCCTAAGAAGTTTGCAGCACTGTTAAGAATTGGATGAATAATATTACCGTCTGTCATAACAACAAGAATTCCTCTTGCAAAACCAACGATCAAAGCGCCGGCAGCTACATCTGCCATTCCTTTTCCTAAAGAATTAGCAAATCCATTGAATCCCATACGTCCAATTACAGCAACTACCATAGCCATTCCTAAGAAGAGAGCTGCAATTTCATTCATATACCAACCATACTTTACAACACCAAAGATTAAAAGAACAATGGATGCTGCAAATACCAATAAAATCAATTTCTCTCTTCCACCAAATTCGTGTAGATTTGAAAGATCCAGCTTATCTTCACGTGCAATGTCGACATCATACATTGAAGAAAGCTGTGGGTTTTTCTTAATTCTTCTTGCATACAGAATAACAAAAGTAATAGTAATAATCAACATACAAATGTATAGCACAACACGAAGCATCATTCCTGAGAATAAAGGAAGACCCGCAATCCCCTGTGCAACACCGATTGTAAATGGATTCATGAAAGCGCCGGCAAATCCACAACCCGCTCCACATAAAACCATCGCAGTTCCCGTCATCGAGTCAAACCCCATTGCAATTGCCAAGCTGACCATAATCGGGATAAAAGGTAATGTTTCTTCAGCCATACCAATAATTGCTCCTCCTAAGGAAAAAGCGATCATAACTGCCGGTATAATTACTATTTCACTTCCGGAAAGAGCTTTCGTAAGACGACCAAGCCCTGCTTCAATTGCTCCAGTATCCTGTAAGACGGTAAAACTACCTCCCACAAGGAAAATAAAGAAAATAATGCTTGCACTTTCAATCATACCTCGCGGTATCGAAGAAAGAAATCCCATAATATCTACTGGAGTATTTGCGACATTTTGGAAAGATGTTGCGTCAACAACTTCTCTTCCACTTTCAAGAGTCATCATTTGATACTGCCCTGCCGGAATAATATAAGTAAGCACTGAACAAATCAAAATAATTCCAATTAATAAAACATATACATGCGGTACCTGTAATTTCTTTTTCTTTTCCATCTTTAGGCCTCCTCTTTTAGATATAATCTTTTAAAACTTCGAAGAAATAAAACGGCCAAGTCGATCATTGATGACGTCTCCATCTTTCAATGCAATACGTCCATTTAGAAGCACCAAATCGATTCCTGTAGGCTCAATTGTAATGTCTTCAAATGTTGCCCCATCCTGAATGGTTTTGGGATCGAATATAGTAATATCCGCATCAAAACCTTCTTGAATTTGGCCTTTTTTGCTAAGTCCCAGACGTTTTGCTGGTTCTAATGTCATTTTCCGTAATGCATCAATCATAGAAATAGATTTGGTCTCTCTTACATATTTTCCGAGTACTCTTGGAAATGTTCCTGCTGCTCTAGGATGTCCATTCCCGTTATTAATGATACCATCACTTGCAATCATTCCATGTGGATTGGAAATAGCTGCGGCTATTTCTTCTTCATTCATTACAAACGCAACGGCAAGCATTTCCGGATACTCTTTGCGAGCTTTTTCAAACAACTCCTTGTCACAGAAGCGATTTTTATAAGGCTCATCGGTTAAAAGTATACTTTCATAACTTTTGTTCCAGCGTTCAAAGCAGCCTTCATTAAAAACAGCTGATCCAATATGTGTTGAAAACGCATTATAAGGATAAGTGTCGTAATCCAGCTTCGGATTTTCTGCGATTGCATCGTTTATTTCCTTAAGTGCATCCTTCATCTGACCCATTGCAGAACAACTGCTTAAATGAGATATTTGGAATTTTTTCTTAGAAATTTTTGCAATCTTGATCATTTCCTGAATGGCATCCGGAGAACCGGCAGAATCCTCACGGTAATGCATGGAAACAAAGATATCGTCATCTTTTTGATCATTTAAGACAGAAACTACCTCATCAAAAGTGATTCCCGGATCATATTCCAAACCAAAGGAAACTCCAAATGCACCATCTGCTATTTCTTCTTTCATTTTTTCAGAAATTTTTGCAATTACCTCTTTCGGTGCATTCGTATAGCGATCAATTTCATATTGAGTTCGCATACTGTTATAGCCTGCAAGTAGCATATAATTTACAGGGCTGCCACCCAAACGTAAAATGCTCTCTTTAAAGGTTTTAACACTCTGATGCTGTAAGCCGCAGTTTCCGCCTAAACAGGTCGTTACTCCCATTTTAAGCATCATTTCTGAAATAACGTATTTCTCACCTTCATTGATGAAGTCCTCTTCATGCATATGGATGTCAATAAAACCAGGAGAAACAATTTTGCCTTCTGCAGAAATGATTGCTTTTGCAGATTCCGTAATTCGGCCAACTTTTAAAATTTTTCCGTCTTTAATACCAATGTCGCCATTGACCATTTTACCTTTCTCATAATCCGGATATTGTGCGGATTGAATGAGTATGTCTAACATGATATCCTCCTTTCTTATACAATATACTTGTTTTGCCTTTCACAATGTGTCATTTCATAGCGAATCGGCTTAGTCCATATTGCGGAATAAAGTCAATATTATGGACTTTCCTGTAGTATAACACTTGAGAGCAAACGCGTCAATAAAATAAAACTGATTTATCAGACTCTTTATACCTTATCATCCACTAGAAATCCCTAAATTCCTTTCGATGCCAGCTTTATATAATTAATAAAAAAAATTACAGCTAGATGAATAATTTCATCTAGCTGTAATTTTTTTAACATACATACACACATACAAACAAAATAACCTACAGCAAAAAGGGACCAATTTTTTTTGCTGCAGCAAATAATTCTTTTATGTATTTTTCTTTATTTTCATCAAAATACTTTGATTTAATTGCTCCTAAAGAGATACAACCATGAATGCTCCCATCACTATGAAAGACTGGAACACCCAGTCCAACGGTACCATCCAAGTATTCATCTGTACTATCTGCATATCCTCTTTCTATAATTTTTTCATATTCATTTAACAAAGCATTTGGATCTAAAATGGCTCCCGGCGATACTTTTTTTAGCTCTAATGATGGAATTATTTGACGAAGTTCATCTATCGAATGTGAAAATGCCATCAAAACCTTTCCATAACACCCTGCATTAATCGGGTAAACAGCACCGGCTATATAACGAATTCTTGAATCTTGAGTTTGTGATTCGTAGACACTTACTACATCAGTTCCTTCCAATACAGCGTAGCCTACCTGCTCACCAGTTTTTCGAGCTGCTTCATCAATAATTCTCCGTATTTCTAAAAAAACATCTGTGTGATTTGCATAAATCATACCAACTTGATAAGTTTTATATCCAATCGTATACTCTCCATTATAAGTACGACGAATGTAACGAAATTCCTCTAATACATTTAAAATGCGATGAACCGTTGGTTTGCTAAAACCTAATCGCTCACTAAGTTCTTTTGCAGTGTAAGAATATGGTCTTTTAGTAAATTCGTTTAATATAAAAAGTGTTTTTTCAATGGCAGTTGCTTTTTCCATGAATACGATTGTCCTTTCTCCACTTCTTATTCAATGATCTTCTTTATCAAAGGCAGTTTTTCAATCGGCTCTTTGCAGAAAGAAAATGCTTTTATTGCTTCAAATAATGCTTTCTCTATTTTTTCCTCAACATTTCCATAGACAGTTGCCAAACAGTCACCCTTTTTAACGTAATCACCAATTTTTTTATGAACTAAGATACCTGCTGAAAGGTCAATGGAATCTTCTTTCGTTTCTCTACCAGCACCCGTGTGCTGAGATGCCATCCCAATTTGTTTTGCTTCCACCTCAAAAAGATACCCTTCTTCTTTGGCAATAAGTTTTCTTTCATAGCTTGCTTTTGGAAGTTGAATTTCTTTTTTTCCTTCAGAAACTTCACCGCCCTGGCGTTTTACGAACTCTATGAATTTTTTATATGCTTCACCGCTATTAAGAGCTTTTACCGCCATTTCATAACCCTGATCCGATGTGGCTACTTTTTCTCCTGCTAATAGCATATAGGAAGCTAAACGCAAACAAAGTTCTTCAATGTCCTTCGGCCCATTTCCCTTTAAGGTATCGATTGCTTCTTGTACTTCTAAACTATTTCCGACTGCATTTCCAAGTGGTTGGTTCATATCGGTAATAACGGCAATGGTTTTCTTTCCGGCAGCCTTTCC
Organism: Anaerovorax sp. IOR16; assembly: GCF_017168145.1. Lineage (GTDB taxonomy): Bacteria > Bacillota > Clostridia > Peptostreptococcales > Anaerovoracaceae > IOR16. The sequence goes on from NZ_JADQTL010000002.1 coordinate 171,774, forward strand.
TATGCTTACCATCAATTGACCTAAATGTTCCGCTGATTCTATGCTTTCCATAAAGGCACCTTTTCCGCATTTTACATCCAAAACAATCGCATCACTTCCTGCGGCAAGTTTCTTACTCATGATACTTGATGTAATCAAGGAAATGTTATCAACCGTAGCCGTCACATCTCGAAGTGCATAAAGCTTCTTATCCGCAGCAGCAATATGAGCTGTCTGTCCAATGACAGAAATTCCAATCTCATTAACCTGCTTTACAAAATCCTCTGGTTCTAATGAAGTTTGAAAACCAGGAATGGATTCTAGCTTATCAATAGTTCCACCTGTAAATCCTAAGCCTCTTCCCGACATTTTAGCAATTGGCACACCACAAGCAGCAACAATCGGCGCTACAATTAAGGTTGTTTTGTCGCCAACACCGCCGGTACTATGTTTATCTACTTTAATCCCTTTGATTGAGGATAAGTCAATGACATCGCCGGAATGCTGCATTGCGTCGGTAAAGTAAAAAGTTTCTTCATCAGTCATTTTTTGAAAAAAGATTGCCATAAGTAACGCAGACGCCTGGTAATCCGGAATCTCCCCTTTCGTATAACCCGAAATGAAAAATTCAATTTCTTTACGTGTTAGTACGTTCCCCTGTCTCTTTTTAAAAATAATGTCATTCATATTCATAATCATACCTCAAGCCTTAATCTTATCCCAAAAACTGCTTCCGATTTCAGTTGTTTCTACTTGTAAATACTCTGAAATGGTAGCTCCAATATCTGCAAAAGACTTTCTGGTTCCTAAATTTATACCTGGTTTTACTGCGTTGCCATAGATAAGAACCGGAACATACTCTCTCGTATGATCCCAGCCACTATGAACAGGATCGTTCCCATGGTCAGCACAGAGTATTAAAATATCTTCTTCTCCCATAGCCTCAATGATTTCAGGAAGTCTTCGATCAAACGCTTCAATTGCTTTGCCATATCCATTTGGATCTCTTCTATGACCGTACATCGAATCAAAGTCCACAAGATTTGTAAATATAAACCCCTCAAACTCTTGCTTCAATGCTTCAATTGTTTTATCGACTCCATCCATATTTCCAGTAGTATGCACAGATCCAGTGATTCCTTGGTTATTGAAAATATCACTGATTTTACCCACTGCATAAACTGTCTTTCCTGAATCCTTTACATGATCTAAGATTGTTTTCCCACTTGGAGAAACCGCATAATCCTTTCGGTCAGTAGTTCTTGTATAGACACCGTTTTCTTCAATAAATGGCCGCGCAATAACACGCCCCACCTGTACATCTCCCACAAGCATCTTTCTTGCTATCTCACAATAATGATAGAGTTCTTCAAGTGGAATGACATCCGTATTTGCTGCAATCTGAAATACACTATCAGCTGATGTGTATACGATTGGTTTTCCCGTTTTCTTATGTTCTTCTCCCAGCTCCTTAATGATTTCTGTACCAGAAGCTGCATAATTACCTAGTGTACCACGTCCAATGGCTTTTTCATAGTCCTTCATAAAATTATCGGGAAATTTTGGAAAAGTTTTAAATGGAACTTCTGTTAAAAGTCCTGCTATTTCCCAATGTCCGGTGATAGTATCTTTCCCCTTAGATTTCTCAGCAAGACGTCCATATGCACCCAAAGGCTGCACGTTCTTTTCATGCGTAGAAATCCCATCAATCTCACTAAGTCCAAGCTTTACAAGATTTGGAATATGAAAATTCACCATTGCATCTGCAATATGCTTTAAAGTATTCGCTCCCTGATCCCCATATTCCGCTGCATCCGGTAATTCTCCAACACCTAAGCTATCAAGCACGATCAACGTTACACGCTTCATTCTATCCCTCTTTCCTTTTACTTAATCTTTAAAATGTGATAAATTACTCTTCTTACTTTTATTTTTCTAATTGAAAAGGAACACATTCTAATTTATCACACGAAGTCAATATATACTCAATCCCATTTTTTATACCCTGTAACCCATTTTTATATGCTTCTTTTCCATGTAAATGACCATAAACAACTTTCTTTACTCCGAATTCTTCAAAAAGATCGGTAAATCCGGATGGCTCTAGTTTTTCATTGGTTGGTGGAAAGTGCAAAACACCAATGATATCTTTTGTTTTCTCTCCATTCTTTGCAGATGCTTCCAAAGAAAGCCGTAAACGCCCAAGTTCTCTTTGATAAATCTTCTGATCTTGAGAAGTAAATCCAACTTCACCAGGACAGGTCCACCCTCTTGACCCGCATATACGATGTGTTTCTGTCTCATAGTAAGTATTTTGTACAAAAGTTAAATGATCAAAAAGTTTATTTAACTTTCCAATCGAATTCCACCATAAATCATGGTTTCCTTTAAACAATACTTTTTCCCCAGGTAATTCATCAATCCATTTTAAATCTTCCATCGCTTCTTCAAGACGTAAGCCCCAAGAAATATCTCCCGGAATAATAACAGTATCTTTTTCTTTAATTAATTTTATCCAATTTTCCTTTATTCGTTCTACATGATTTAACCATTGTCCACCATAAATATCCATTGGTTTATCTACGGACAAAGATAAATGCAAGTCACCGATAACAAATATGCTCATTCTTAGTTTTCTCCAAACTCTGTAGAATCAATGTCTAAAAGTATGCGGCTGCTATCCTCCGGCAGACTCGTCACATTGCGAAGCTTACTTTGAATTTTACGAGTGCGCGTTCCGACTAATTTATCCAGCTCCGCATTGGCTTGCGTAATACGCTGCTGCGTAGCCGCTAATACCTCTCCAAACTTATTAAATTCAGTTTTTACCGCACCAAGAACATTCCATACATCACTGGAATGCTTCTGAATTGCTAATGTTTTAAATCCCATCTGTAAGCTGTTAAGTAATGCTCCCATCGTCGTTGGACCTGCAATGTTTACTTTATATTCTCTTTGCAGTGTTTCAATTAATCCCCTTCTTACCACCTCAGCATATAATCCTTCAAAAGGAAGAAACATGATTGCAAAATCCGTTGTTTGAGGTGGTTCTATGTATTTATCACGAATGCTCTTTGCAAAGGTCTTTATTGTGCGCTCTAAATTTGTACCAGCTGACTCTGCTTCAACACGGTCATTGTTTTCATAAGCCTGCATCAATCTGGAATACGCATCTGCCGGAAATTTCGCATCAATTGGTAAATATACCACTTCTTCGTTTTCACCCGGTAGCTTGATGGCAAACTCAACTCGTTCTGTACTGCCCTTTCGCGTTACAATATTTTCTTCATACTGTTCCGGAGATAGAATCTGCTCTAAAATGGATCCTAATTGAATTTCACCCAAAATACCTCTCGTTTTTACATTAGAAAGAACTCTCTTTAAATCTCCGACACCGGATGCAAGGGTTTGCATTTCTCCCAGTCCTTTATACACCTGTTCTAAGCGATTGCTCACAAGCTGAAAGGACTGTCCTATCCTATCTTCTAGAGTTTTCTGCAATTTCTCATCTACCGTTGCACGCATTTGATCCAAACGCCTTCCATTATCCTCCTGCAAAGCAGACAAACGTGATTCTACCATAGTTCTAATATTTTCTAATTTTTGTTCATTCTGCATTGAATTATCTTTTAGGCGGTTATCTAATTGTCCTAACATCACATTGACTGTTTTTTGAAGTGTCTCAACTCTTTCTGAAAGCTGTCCGGTTAATTCAGCTAACCGTTTATCTTGTAATTCTGCATTTTGCTTTTGTGTTGCATTCAGTAGTTCTCCCAAACTTTGAAAACTGCTTTGAATGTATTGCATTGTTTCTTGCCTTGAGCTTTTAATTTCCTGTTTTATTCCTAAAATCGCAAAAGCTCCTAAAACACCAAACAATAAAACGATACCAATTATGAGAAACGTTTCCATCTTTCCTCCTACGTATTATTTCAATCAATTGCTTGAATATGCATTCTATACCATACATATAGTATAGCATAAAGGAGCAAAGAACACATGAAAAAAAAATACACATCCTTTGGATTTTCGCTTCCTCTTTCACAAATACAAAAAAATCAATATGTACAAATTCTCTCAATTCCGAATTCAAACATTCGACTTCAGGCAATCCGTCTTGGAATGACCGAAGGCAGTTGTATTTTTTGTTTGGAAAAACTCCATCATGGCCCCGTTGTCGTATTAATTGAAAATCAACAAGTCGCAATCGGTTACTTCTTAGCACAGAGTATAAGAACCATTCCCATTAAAGCATCTTTTTCTAAAATCGGAGGTTTAAAATGAAAGAAAAACCTTTACTTATACTAGTTGGAAATCCAAATGTAGGAAAATCTGTATTATTTCAGTATCTTACAGGAATTTATGCAGAAGTATCTAATTTTCCCGGGACAACCGTAGAAGTGACGGAAGGAACGTTCGAACAGTTCCGTGTCTTAGATGTTCCTGGTGTTTTTGGATTGTCTTCTGATAACGATGAAGAGCGTGTTACTTTAGATGCAGTACTTCAAGCTGATATGATTGTAAATGTCTTAGATGGCACTCAGCTTCATCGAGACTTATTTTTAACTCTGCAGCTTATTGATTTGGGAAAGCCCATGATACTTCTAGTAAACATGATGGACGATGTACAAAAAAAACACATTTACATAGATTTTGAGGCTCTAGAAAAGACATTGGGTGTTCCTATAGTCGCCGTATCCGGACGTAAAGGAAGCGGGATTTTACAGATGAAACATCAAATTCTTGAAGGAGGGAGTATCGGACAACCTTTTGTGCCATATTCTTGGAAGGATCATTTTTTTAACTCTCCATCTTACAATGAAGAAGCAAATCGATTTCGCAGAAAAGAAGTAAACCGTCTTTTATCTAATTACTTAATCCAAAAAAACAAAGCTTCCGGCCTTGGTCTTTTATTGCTTCATCCATTTTTCGGCTTTCTATTTCTTATTTTTATTTTATCCGTTATTTACTTTATCATTGGAAAAGTTCTTGCGCAAGAAGTGATAAATTTCACAGAAGATTTCTTAATGGGGACTTGCTATTTTAATTGGATTACAGGATTACTGAACCCTTGCTTTTCCGATGATTCATTTATAAGTTGTTTACTTCTAGGTGAATATGGGCTGCTTACAATGGTACCAATTTATCTATTCGGATTGCTCCTTCCTCTTGTTGCAGGTTTTTACTTTATCCTTTCCCTTCTTGAAGATTGTGGAATCCTTTGTCGTGTTGCAGTTTTAATGGATCGATGGTTTTCCAAATTTGGATTAAACGGCAAAGCTATTATTCCTATGCTTTTAGGATTTGGATGCGTAACCATGGCTCTGATTACAACACGAATTTTAGGCACTAAAAGGGAGCGGCTTATAGCCTCGGCACTTCTTTGCATCGGCATACCTTGTTCTGCTCAATTTGCTATTCTTTTAGCCATTTCATCTCAATTAACCTTCCAGTCACTATTGATTTACTTGGGCACTGTCTTTTCTCTGTTTTTCTTCGTTGGTTTTTTTCTGAATCATTTGCTTCCCGGTACGTCATCTGAATTGTTTTTAATCCTTCCACCGCTGAGAACTCCGGTTTTCTTAAATTTAATAAAAAAAACCGCCCAGAAAACAAATCATTTTCTCCACGATGCAGGAGTCATGTTTGTCCTGGGCAGTATATTGCTTTCGCTTCTCTCTTATTTCAATGGGTTTGCATTACTTTACCAGAGTCTTGAACCGCTGACTACATCTGTCTTGGGTCTGCCCCCTCAAACAGCTGGTCTTTTTCTCATGTGTATGATTAAAAAAGATTTAGGTGCAGCTCACCTCTATTCTATGGTATCAGACGGACTTCTTAGTGAACCACAAATTGTCATTGTACTTACCATTGTAACCCTTTTCGTCCCTTGCTTTGCATCCTTAGCGGTATTAATTAAGGAGCAATCGCCTTTACAAAGCATGTTAATCTGGTTAAGTAGTATCTTTTTATCCTTTAGTACGGGAGCGATTCTTGCACAGGTTTTACTATAAATCCATCAAATCCTAATTCCTTTAAAGCTTTATCATCATAATTGATGTTGTTTGTTCCATAACCATAAACATAATTGCTGTTTCTCTTAAGTACATAAGCCAAATTCTCTTCTTTTGCATTATCAACATCAATGGCTACAGCCCATGGATGATTTTGATCTAAAAAATCCTTAATTTCAGGAATGGTATAGGTATCTTTTTTCAAGGTTACAATAACATCCTTAAATCCCTCATACTCTGTCTTTGTATAGAGATCAAAGCTATGAAGCACTGGAATCAAACGAGAGATAACTTCTTTTCTCGCTGTTACAGCATCATTGTTATTAATATCCAACTGATCATTTTTTAGATAACGCAGCATAGAAATGGCATTTTCATCTAAGTTTATTAATGCCCTTACATTTTTATGCTCATGCATATATGAGATTAAATCCATGAAAAATACTTTTGACTCGTCTTGCTCTTGCCAATCTGAAGAAGGAGTAACCAAAATAGAAACTTCCTCTTCCGACTGTACTATTTTGTTTAACTCAGTATTTTCTTTCAGATCGTTTGTAGTTGCAGTGTATACGTATTCTGGTTTCTTTGTTTCGGATACCGTACCACTTATAATTTCATCAATGTTTAATCCTTCTAAAAGAGCTTTTCGAAGCACATCATTCTTTAAATAAAAGTCTGACAACTCTACCAGCTGTTTTGCTTTCAAATAGTCTTGTTCAAACGGAGTTACATCGACTTCACTTCCATCGTCAACACGCCACGCTTTGCTATGAGAAAACACACCGTCTCTTGACATTTCAAACACTATGTTATCATTGATAAAAGATCCCTTCAGTAAATGAGTTTGCTCAAAAACAAACCCTGATTTAGCTGTAAGAAGATTCTGCCCTAAATATAGGGTGTCCAGCCGTTCCAATCCAAGTAAATAACTGATTGTTGGTAAAAAATCTGCTTCGCCAGCTGCAAGGGAAAAGGTTTCATTAATATCACTGTTTGGTAAATGAATAATCAGTGGAATATTCATCATGTGATTCAATTTATAATCGTATCCTAGAAATTTGCTAACCTGCTTTTGCACGTCGGAGTCTGTTTGCGGCAATCCAAAATGGTCTCCATACAAAGCAATTACACTGTTTTCATAAAGTCCATTCTCTTTCAGCAAGTTTAAAAACAAACCTAAGCATTGATCTGCATAATGAATGCTGTTGATATAATCACCGAAAAGGGTATCCTCATCCTCCTTCGCCAAGGTTATTTGAGATAATTCCTCTGGCAGCTTAAAGGGATGATGACTGGATAAAGTAATTAGAAAACTATAAAATGGCTGTGGCATTGTTTTTAATGTTTCAATTGATTGTTGGAAAAAAGCGGCATCGCTGATACCAGTTATGTTCCCACCTCCAATGCCGATTATATTATCACTTTTTAAAACATCACTGTTTACAAATGTGTCAAATCCTAATTTCGGATAAATATTTTCTCGATTCCAAAAGGTTTTATTATATCCATGAAATACGGCTGTCTGATACCCCTGTTCCTTTAAAATCCATGGAAGCCCTTTAAAATAGTTATCTTCATATAATTGATAGGTATAGCTTTCTATACTTCCTAAGTAAGAATTATTTGTAACAAATTCAGAATCAGACGTATTTCCGCTTCCCAGCTGCTGATAATAATGGTCAAAATACAGACTACCCTGCTCCTTAATCAACTGATTTAAGTTTGGTGTTAATTCTTGTCCATTATAGGATGCATGAATCATAATGTTCTGCAATGCTTCCACTTGTATCAGAATAAGATTTTTTCCTTTCGCCGCACCGAAAAGCGGACCATTGATTTGATTTTCATAGGTACCGGTTGCTAAATAATATTCCTGTTTTTCTTGTCCAAAAACACCTCCGGTTAATCCAGCAATCCCGTCTCGAATATGATAAGAAAAAAACTCTTGATTATTTATAGATGTAAGCAAAGGACTGGCAATTGGATTCATAAGAATCAATAATGCCAGCATCCATATTATTATAATCTTTATTCTTTTTTTAGTCGTCCCTTTCAATTTTTTACAGTCTTGTAAAAAACGTACCCCTACTGTGCGAAAGAAATCCGTTAAATTATTAAAAAAAGTATGATAGAATTTAAAAAAATTCATTCTCCCTGCCCCGTTTCCATTCCCTCTTCTTCTTTATTTGCTTCTTGTAATTTAAGATCTATAGAATCATTTAATTTTGATTTTGATATTAAATTCCAAAACAATGCGATAAAAATAAGGATGTTATCTATAAAAAGCAAAAAAAACTTCGGTTTTAGTACTGCTTTAATACTTTCTCCTACATCACCTAAAAATCCTGCGGCACCCAACATGTTTATCGATAAATAACGGTTAAAGAAACTTGCATAAGCAACGTCTGCAAACATTAAAATTGTAAAAATCAAATAAATAAATGCTGGTACCCATTTATTTTTAAAAGATGAAAACAATAAGTAAATCAAGCATCCTGTAATCACCCAAATTAACAAGAAATTTGACTGCACCGACATGAATTGATAAAAAAATAATAATTTTAGTGGAACCGCTAATACTGCGATAATACCAATGATTCCAATCAACTCTTTTTTTAATAAGAACCAATTTTTTATTTTATTTAACCATATATTTAATGAATTTTGTTCCATAAATAACCTCTTTTTCTTGAATTATGACGTTGATAATTATATAACATTATGAGGTATGAATCAACTTAAACAAGACAAATTCACATAACCTTCATCATTTTAAAAGTAGTTTCGACAGCAAAATAACAAAAAGAATGGAATCTTTTTACTATAGACTCCATTCTTCTCTCTTTTTTACGTGTATATAACAAATATGTGAAATTGTATCCAACTATTCTTTATACCTATTTTTTAGCTGCCAAAGCACGATCTCTTTGTTCTTGAATGTATTCATCATAAGTGCAAGTGCGATCCAACATTCCTTCTTCTGTAAATTCAATGATACGATTTGCAATTGTCTGAATAAATTCGTGGTCATGAGACGCAAAAAGCAGGTTTCCTTTAAAATCAATCAAGCCATTATTAACAGCTGTAATGGATTCCAAATCCAAATGGTTGGTTGGTTGATCCAGTACCAATGCATTCGCCCCAAAAAGCATCATTCGAGAAAGCATACAACGAACCTTTTCTCCTCCGGAAAGAACCTTTACCGGTTTAAATACATCATCACCGGAGAATAACATACGTCCAAGGAAACCACGCATAAAGGTCTCTGTAGTCTCTTCCGTATATTGTCCTAGCCATTGTACTAAGTTTAAATCACAATCTTGGAAGAATTGTGAATTGTCCATCGGGAAATATGAGGTAGTAATAGTAGTCCCCCATTTGTAGCTTCCTTCATCCGGCTCCATTTCTCCCATAATAATCTTAAACAAAATTGTATTTGCAATTTCATTTTCACCAACAAATGCAATCTTATCATCTTTATTGACACGGAAGGAAACTTGATCCAAAACCTTTACTCCATCTATGGTTTTGCTAATGCCGTCTACCGTTAAAATTTCTTTCCCTGCCTCACGATCCATATTAAATCCTACAAATGGATATCTTCTGGATGAAAACGGTAATTCATCTACGGTCAACTTATCAATCAGCTTCTTTCTGGAGGTTGCTTGCTTTGATTTTGATTTATTCGCAGAGAATCGTTGAATAAAGTTTTGCAATTCCTTAATTTTATCTTCATTCTTTTTATTTTGATCACGAATCATTTTCTGCATAATCTGGCTGGATTCGTACCAGAATTCGTAGTTTCCAACGTACATTTTAATTTTGCCGTAATCAACATCAACAATGTTTGTACAAACGGTGTTTAAGAAATGACGATCATGGGAAACAACAATTACCGTTCCTTCATAATCCAAAAGAAAATCTTCCAGCCAATCAATTGCCTGTATGTCCAAATGGTTCGTCGGCTCGTCAAGTAATATAATATCAGGCTTTCCAAAAAGTGCCTGTGCAAGTAAAACTTTTACCTTTTCTTTTCCTGTTAACGAATCCATCTGGTTATATAAAATATCATTTGAAAGCCCTAAACCTTGAAGCAAGCGACTGGCATCCGACTCTGCTTCCCATCCATCTAGCTCTGCAAATTCTCCTTCTAATTCTGAAGCCTTTATACCATCTTCATCGGTGAAATCTTCTTTTGCATAAAGCGCATCTTTTTCTTGCATAATTTGGTAAAGTCTTAAATTTCCCATGATTACGGTATCTAATACTGTATATTCATCGTAAGCAAAGTGGTCCTGTTTTAAAACAGACATACGTACATGAGGCGGAATAGATACACTTCCAGTAGAAGGCTCTAGCTCTCCGGATAAGATACGTAGAAATGTTGACTTCCCAGCACCATTCGCACCAATAATGCCATAACAATTTCCCGGTGTAAATTTCAGATCGACGTCCTTGAATAAAGCTTGTCCGCTAAAATTCAAGCTTACGTTAGTAACTGTAATCATTTTTTTCTGTCCTCCTGATTTTTCTATATCGTTCGGTTTTTGCCGATTTTCATTTCATTTTTACTTCCTAAAAAAAAGCATACCCCTTATGATACCATATCTTTCATAAGGGGTGCAACTTAAAATCCTATTCTAATTGCAATACAAAGCTTAAACAATCAGCGAACAGATGGCATTCGAAAATGCAACCGGGTCTTCCAATGTAAAACCTTCAATTAATAGTGCCTGACTATAAAGCAACTCTGTATAAGTCTTCGCTTTCTCTTTGTCTACTGAAAATGATTCCTTTAAGGCTTCTAAAATTGGATGTTTTGCATTAATTTCTAAAACACGATCTGCTTTGATTTTCTGCTCATTTGGAAGTGCATTAATTACCTTTTCCATTTCTAACGACAAATCTCCGCCGCTGGTTAAGCAAACCGGATGCGTCTTCAGTCGCTGTGACAAACGTACTTCCGATACTTTATCACCTAAAGTTTCCTTCATGAAATCTAGTAAATCTTTGTTTTCTTCCGTCTGCTTTTGTGCCGCTTCTTTTTCTTCTTTACTTTCTTCTAATTCCAAGTCGCCACTTGATACAGATTTGAATTCCTTATCATCAAAATCGTGAAGTACTTGCAATGCAAATTCATCAATATCTGCAGTTAAGTATAAGACTTCATACCCCTTATCTTTCAACAGTTCAATCTGCGGTAATTTATCAATACGTTCAATTGTATCTCCACAAGCATAGTAAATGTATTTTTGTTCTGTTTTACAACGAGAAACGTATTCAGATAAAGTAACCATTTTCTTCTCTGAAGAAGAATAAAATAAGACTAAATCTTTTAACGTATCCTTATTTGCTCCAAAGCCTTCATAAAGTCCATATTTTAATTGCAAACCAAAGCTTTCGAAAAACGCATCATACTTTTCACGTTCCGTATTCATCATTGCCTGTAGCTCACTTTTTATTTTCTTTTCTAATCGAGAGGCAATGGCTTTTAATTGACGATCATGCTGCAGCATTTCTCTGGAAATATTTAAGGATAAATCCTGAGAATCTACAAGTCCACGTACAAAGCTAAAATAGTCTGGCAGCAAATCTGCACATTTCTCCATTATCAAAACACCACTGGAATAAAGCTGCAACCCTTTTTCATAATCCTTAGTATAATAATTAAATGGTGCCTTCTCCGGTATGAATAACAATGCGTTGTAGGTAGATACCCCTTCTACACTTGTATGAATTACCTTTGCTGGATTTATGAAGTCATGAAATTTTTCTTTATAGAACGTATGGTAATCCTCTTCCTTTAATTCGCTTTTATTCTTTTTCCAAATTGGAACCATACTATTTAAAGTTTCTAATTCCATATAATCTTCATACTCATTTTCGCTTCCTTCTTTTAAACGATGCTTTTCCATCATCATATGAATCGGATAACGAATGTAATCGGAATAACGCTTTATTAACTCCTTAATGCGATACGGCTCTAAAAATTCATCGTAATGCTCTTCTTCTGTATTTTGCTTTATGGTTAATATAATATCTGTACCATTGCTTTCTTTTTCACATTCTGCAATGCTATATCCATCTGCACCAGTTGATTCCCAACAATATGCTACAGTTTCACCAAATGCTTTACTGATTACACTTACTTTTTCACTTACCATAAATGCAGAATAAAATCCGACACCAAATTGACCAATGATATCAATTTCATCTTTTGGCTCATTGTCTTTCTTAAATGCTAAAGAGCCACTTTTTGCAATCGTTCCTAAATTTTGCTCCAGCTCGTCCTTTGTCATTCCAATGCCATTATCGGAAATTTTTAATGTCCGGTTTTCTTTATTCAGTTCAATTGTAATTGTAAAATCTTCACGAGAAAATCCTGTGTTGTTTTCCATCAGTGCACGATAATATAGTTTATCGATTGCATCACTGCTATTCGAAATCAATTCTCTCAAAAAGATTTCTTTATGGGTATAAATGGAATGAATCATCAAATCCAAAAGTCGTTTGGATTCTGCTTTAAATTGCTTTTTTGCCATGTGTATATGCCCCCTTATTTTTCCCCGATTTCCTCGGATAAATTTTCATACCCTATATTAGACGGGTTTTCGCTTCTTCAATCATATAAGATTGAGGTAGAAAAAAGTAATGTTAGCACTCACTTTATCAGAGTGCTAACATTACTATAAATCATTAATTCATAAAAATCAAGTTTCTTTTAATAGAAATTTGCTATCTAAATTACTTTAGTAAAACAACCGTTACGCCATTATTTCCATAGATACGAGATTCAAAATCACGAAGCTGGCTACAGAATTCCACACATTCTTTTTTTCGGTTGATCCAATCTTCACCACCTACATAAGTTTTTACCAAGCCGCTTAAACTGGATTCTTTCAATTTGGTACGAACAGCCACCTTTATACTCCCACCTACACCAGTAGAACCATACCCATGAATGAGAATTAACGCACGATAACCCTGCCTTTTATATGTACCTAGCTTCCCTACCATATCACGAATTGCCATATCCACTGTAGGAAATCCACGTTCTAAATTTATTTCTTTTACCTTAACCATTTTCCCTATCTTTCTACTACAATATATTTATGGTTAATGTGCTTGACAGCCAGTCAGGTCACTATCCATCTTGTTGCTTAAGCTGTTAGAATGTATGGAGCAATAGGTATGGCGTCTTCCTTTCTTGGACTTCGCGTCCGTAAATTAGACTGCTAACCAGCTCCTCATTCGCAGCGTTCGTTTTATGCAGGTTGAACTGCTTCCTACAGTACGTTCGGGTCACACCACAGTAGATGGAATAGGCAATGAGTAAAACTGGTGTTTATCCATTGCAATAATCTATAGGAGTGACAAATTTATGAACGCAGTAGGTATTGATGTTTCTAAGGGCAAAAGCATGATTGCTATTCTCCGCCCATATGGTGAGATTGTTTCTTCACCTTTTGAGATTCACCACACTTCAAGTGAAATTAGTTTCTTAATTGAACAAATCAAATCCATTGAAGGTGAATCACGGATTGTCATGGAGCATACTGGTCGTTATTACGAACCATTAGCTCATGAGCTTTCTCAGGCAAATCTTTTCGTAAGTGCCGTAAATCCAAAACTTATTAAAGATTTCGGAGATAATTCTCTCCGTAAAGTCAAGTCTGATAAGGCAGATGCTGTTAAAATAGCTCGTTATGCTCTTGACAGCTGGACTGATTTGAAACAGTATTGTCTTATGGATGAAATACGCAATCAGTTAAAAACAATGAACCGTCAGTTTGGTTTCTATATAAAGCACAAAACGGCTATGAAAAACAACTTTATCGGCATTCTTGATCAAACCTATCCAGGTGTTAATACTTACTTCGATAGCCCTGCCCGTAATGATGGTAGTCAGAAATGGGTTGATTTCGCCACTACATACTGGCATGTGGACTGTGTTCGTAAAATGTCTCTAAATGCTTTCACCGACCATTATCAGAAATGGTGCAAGAGAAAGAAGTACAACTTCAGTAAATCAAAAGCTGAAGAAATCTATGGTGCAGCTAAGGAGCTTATTCCCGTACTTCCTAAAGATGACTTAACCAAACTGATTGTTAAACAGGCTGTAGAACAGCTAAATATCGCCTCTCAAACAGTGGAACAACTTCGTTCTTTAATGCATGAAACTGCATCTAAACTGCCAGAGTACTTTATCGTCATGGAAATGAAAGGCGTTGGTTCGTCTCTAGGTCCTCAGCTAATTGCTGAAATTGGAGATGTTACACGCTTTACTCACAAAGGCGCCATTACAGCATTTGCTGGTGTCGATCCAGGTGTAAATCAATCTGGAACCTATGAACAAAAGAGTGTTCATGCTTCCAAAAGAGGATCTTCTACCTTGCGTAAAACTTTGTTTCAGGTCATGGACGCTCTTATCAAAAATAAGCCACAGGATGATGCCGTGTATCTATTTATGGACAAGAAACGTGCTCAAGGTAAACCTTATTATGTCTACATGACTAGCAGGTGCCAATAAGTTCTTACGTATCTACTATGGACGAGTGAAAGAATACTTAGCATCTCTTCCGCAGTAATTACCACATACATACCCTTATTTCAGACCAGCCATATCCGGTGGTCTTTTTGTGATGGTCATATTTCCTCATTGTACTTTTGAAAAAAATCAACTTTTTACTATTGACTTTTTATTTGCAGGCTAATTAACTTGTACATTTACGTTTTTTATAATTTTATTATATATTTTTATTGCCAAGAAAGCTAGAATCCGTAACACATATTTTGTGTTTGAATATACTATCTGTGAAACCAATTACTTAATTGACCAAAAAAAGGAGGTAAATATATGAGTTGTTTCGGTGGACGTATATCGCCGGACCTCTTTTCAAATTGCTGCAACGGACACGATATGTGTGAGTTCGACGGTAATTTAAACAACGTTGTCTCGGAGCCGATTTATGTACAAAAGGTTTTTGATGCTGTACTGTTTAATCTTCAAGGGTTAAAAACAGTCAACAATCAATGCTTCACTCCAGCAATTCCTAGAGGCCACCGCTTAAAACGTATTGTAGATATTCGCTGTAAAAGAGCCTTCAACCCTCAAAACGTAGAAGACCCTACTAATTTAAAGCTAAATATCAATACGACAATTTCAGGCGGAACCTTTATTAAATGTGCAAACGGCGACGATGTAACTGTTGTAGGTCCAGACGGTACTTATTCAGAAAAAATTGTTTATGCAGATACTCAGGATTGTGATGATAAGGGCAGGGGAACCCCTATTTTCGGTACACAAAACATTTCCATTACTGGTGATGTAATGGTATATTTGGATCTGTTACTCTGTGACAGATATGATCATGAAGTTACCTTTACTGTTTACACTAAGGTAAATATTGCACAGGAATGTGCTCCGCTGTTACTTACAAACTTCTTTGAACTTTGTATCCCATCTACACAAAACAGTGCATTCCTTCCACGCTTTACTGAATTCTGTAATCCAGCATGCGAAACAAGACTGGCAACCAATAATATGGGCCGTGATTTAACCATCTGCCCAGACGGTACAGTAAAAGCCAATCTGATCATCGCGTTATGTGTTACTTGTGAAAAGAAAATCATAGTTCCTGTTCAGCTTTGCGTACTTTCTACTGGTTATGTTCAATTGTTACCAGAATCCTCTTCAATTTGCGATAGCTTCCCTCAACTATTTCCAAATCAAATCCAAAGCAAATACAATCCGGAAGTAGAAGAGGAAGAAGATGATTGTCAATGCATTTGCGATCCTTGCTGTGATCCTTGCTGCGACCCATGCAGAGATAATAATTTCAATGATTGCTGTGATCCTTGCCGACCAAATAATAACAACAATAATAGAAGAAGATAACGAAATGATACAAAAGCCCTTCCATACATACAGAAGGGCTTTTGTTTGTTTACATTTAAATTTAATTTATCTAGAATAATCTCTATGAAAAAGACATTTAAGTTCATAACTCGTCCTCTTACATATATTTAAATCATAAAATATAGTATTATTTTTCATTTAAGTTAAAACGTGCTATTTCTTCATCTTCAAATATTACAATTAAAGATGCATCTAAAGCATAGTTCAATAGTTTTTCCAACTTTTCCTCTGATGGAGTAATAAGTCTTACTTCTGGAATTCTCTCACTTACGCCTAAATCAAATGTAAAAGTAACCTCTCCTTCTTCTCCTTTTTTCATAAAATCATAAGAAGACGATTCCCCATATCCTAGACCAGTCGCCATATAAGAAGATGGGTCAAATATATTAATTCCAACTGTCTCTTCCGATACTTCCTTTAATTTATTATTCGGTTCAAGCTTCACCTTTAAATCATAAGTGTCATTAATATTAATATTCTTATTACCAACATTTTTAATTTTAAATTCGTAATACAATGCAGTTGGGACAACTTCTCGTTCCTTTTGTTCACCTACATTAATACCTATAGAACCCACTACTTCTTTATCATTAAGAATCGTAACATTCGAGCTTATTAGCTCTAATGACGGCTCAAAATAGTAATGTGAAAAAATAGCTAAAAACAATATTAACAATAATAAAACAATACATCGTTTCATATAACCCCTCTCCCCTTCGGGTATATTCTCCCTAAGAATTACTTGAATTTTTAGAGATGAATTTAATGAATAATTCTTTTATTATATGAATAATAAAAACAATGAGAGCTACATTCAGAAACATTGCTCCTAATTGAATAAAGTGATGTCCCCACCAATTATTAATTATATAGCTAAATGTTAAATCAGTGCCCTCTGGATAATAAAATTCAAACCATGTAATCGGAAGCCCTCCCGAATAAGTATTCATTCCACTAATTTGCTGAGAATTTATATGTATAAACCCATTGAATTTAACAGATAACAAAGTACTTATTAAAGCTATAATCCAATACTTCCATTTTTTAATAAAATTCATCATAAAGTTAACCTTTCTCAATTTCTGAGCTTATCTTCTAATAGTATAATTACTACCATATATTTCATATTCTTTGCCTCCAAGTTTATCCTATATTAAATAAATTATCAAGCTGGCCAATTAGTAATACTAGATAACTCTAATTATAGATTTTTATAACAATAATAGAAGAAGATAACGAAATGATACAAAAGCCCTTCCATACATACAGAAGGACTTTTGTTTGTTTACATTTAATTTTAATTTAATCAGTAGAAGCACTACTTCTTTCCCTTTTAAATCACGTATAAAGTATAAATATGTATTAATAATTTAAAAGTATTGTAATTATACTTGAAATATCTAAAATATATAATATTATGTAATTATTGAAAATAATTGTCGTAGAATTATACCCATTTCGTTTCAATGAAACAAGTAATAAAATAAATGGAGGAACTAATTATGACAAACAAAAACAAAAGTATTCTAAAAAAAGTTACACTAATATTTTTTATATTCTTTATTATTAATCTCATACAATTATTTGCTTCAGGCTTTTTTAACATTACTTCTACATATGCCGATGTGTTTTCTATCTCTTCAAAACAAACCATAGCTAAAAGTGATAATTGGGAATTCTGTATCCCTGAAAAAGACAGTCTTACACCATATTTTACATATAAAGGAGCTTTAAATATGGATCTATTTCCTTATATAATTGGTAAAATATATTATAAGGACAATGATGAAATTGATACAATGGATATCGATTGGTACCTTAATAGCGACAGGCATTTCTTTATCGGTGAAAGGCGTTGGTATTTTTATTTTAAAGATAAAAACATTATTAAGGTGTCATTTAAAGTTGTATGGGAAGAATACGGAGAGGTATGTTCTGAATCTATTTCTTCAAATAATTTAACAGCAGAAGAAATACAAGAAATAAACAAATGGATAGAAAATCATGATAAAAATTACTCACCCCCTTTTACTTATCCAGAATTATCTCTATGGAAAAGACATTAAAGTTCATAAGTGATTTGCCCTCCTAAAATAATTTTCTTGATAAAGTAATTTATAAGAAATACAATTAACACTGTAAATATTATTTATAATGTTAATTGCATGTTGAGGTGAATATACTTAAGTAGAAAAAAACGCGAAGATATTAAAAAATGAAAACGTTGCACCAAGGTGAAAAGGAGTAGATATATGAGAAAAATTGTAGTTGTATATCAGTCCAAGTATGGAGCGACTAAAAAATATGCTGAGTGGATTTCAGAAGAATTATCTTGTGATTTATTTGAGCGGAAAAACATTAAATTAGCTGATCTGGAACCATATGATACCATCATTTATGGTGGTGGACTATACGCCGGTGGTGTAAGCGGAATTGACATAGTAACAAAGAACTTTGATCAACTTAGCAATAAAAATCTGATTCTGTTTACTTGTGGGTTGGCTGATCCTATGGATAAAGAAAATACTGATAGTATTAAGCAAAGCCTTAATAAAGTTCTTACAACTCAAATGCAGAATAAAATCAAATTATTTCATTTACGTGGCGCTATAGATTACGCTAAACTCAGCATTGCGCATAAGGCAATGATGGCAATGCTTTATAGAATGATTAATAAAAAAGATTATGATTCCTTGCGAATTGAGGATAAGGAATTCATATCTACCTATGGCAAAGCTGTCGATTTTACTGATAGATCAACAATATTACCCATTGTCAGTTATATTCAAAAACTGTAATCATATTAATTAAAATTATATTTTTCAGAGTTAGTCCCACGATCCAGAGTCTATTAATAAGTAAATTTTTATGAAAAGAACCCTTCTGTCCGTTAACTCTATAGTTAGCCTCTCCTCAGTTTAAATTATGTACAGTGTTTTTTTTAATACTGTTTTAATCTATTTCTTGATTTATACATGCTGACAATAAAAATAATTAAACTACAAAACTACAAAAATTATTAACTTTTTAATTCTATTCATATCTTTTAAGTCTCTTGAATTTCTCCTGCTTTTTTCAAAGCTGATTTAGCAATAACCGGACCTACTATTTCATATAACATTGTAGCGCAAAGTATGATCGTACGTATTTGATCTGAATATTCTGGCACAACAGTCTCTGCAACTACAATGAGCCCTATCGCAACACCTGCTTGCGGAATTAAAGCTGGTCCAACATAACGACATATTGCTTTGTTTGCTCTCATGATTTCTGCACCAATTCTAGCACCAAGCAACTTTCCGATTACTCTTCCTATAACATAAATTAAACCTATACTACCTATTTGAGGTATTAATTCAATATTAAGTTGGGCACCAGATACAACAAAAAACATTACATATATTGGCGGTGTACAAGTACCCAGCAATGACACAATTTCATCACTTTCACTGCTGATATTGCAAAATAACATTCCACACATCATACACGACAGCAAAGAAGACAATCCAAAAAACGAACTCAATGAAGAGCAAATAAATATTACAGAAACTGTAATAATCAATTGATTGTTTTGCTTTTTAAAGAATTTCATGAGAATGTAAATGGATATTCCAAATATCGTACCCATTATGAGTGTAAAAAATATTTCAACCATAGGTGTTAAAATAGCTTGTACAACACTTAGATCGCCATTGCCGTTAAGGCTCTTAGCTACAGAAACAGATATTGCAAAAGCAATAAGAGCCACAGAATCATCTAAAGCAACGACACTCATGAGCATATCAGTAACAGGCCCCTTAGCACGATATTGCTTGATTATCATTACCGTTGCTGCCGGAGCTGTTGCTGCTGCAATGGAACCAAGAACAATAGAAAATGCAACATTATGCCCTGTTACAATTAAGATTGTATCTACAATAACAACAGCCAAAAGTGCTTCAAAAAAAGCAATCACTACAGGCGTAATCCCTAGCTTTTTTAAAAAGCTTCTTTTGAATTCACAGCCTATAATAAATGCAATAAAAGCCAGTGCCATTTCCGATACGATTGAACAGTCTTGAATTACTTCCAAAGAATAAAAACTCAAAATATGTGGGCCTAATATAAGACCTGATAAAAGATAACCTGTAACATTCGGGAACTTGAAAATTTTAACAAACCGCCCAAATAACAATCCAAATAGTAGTATTGATCCAACATATAATAAAGTAGTGAACTGCGGCATTTTCTCTCCCCCTATTTCATGCAAGTTATCCCATCAACAAAGGTTATAGGAACTGCAAACATAAAAGCTGTATTAGGGTTTGACAAATCACCCACAAGCTCGGTAATAACTTTTTGTACAATTGGAATTTGGTCCTCATCGATAACCATTAAAATTGTTTTATTATCCTCTGCAATACCGGAAAACATCATCTTAAATGGTGCAAAAGACATACCTTCCTCAGCAGATGCAAGGGCTCCTGCCATACCGACAGAATTCATCACAGTTGCACCTTTAATTCCATTTGTATTTAGGTCCATAAGCAATTTATTAAGAACGCCTATTTTATTAAGAACCAAAAATAATAGTTGCTTTTTCATAATCTTCTCCTCCACTCCATAAAGCCTTTCTCGGTTAATAACTATTTTTGCAATTCTAATTATTATCAATTATATTCATATCTTAATCGGTATACTCATTTTATCTACGCAAACAGATTATAAAAAAAAGGCTTTTCATATCAGTGCCAAACGACAACAATACCAAAAGCCCTTCTGTATCTCTTTAGACGGTTCTTTTCATTATTCTGTTTTTAAGTACTTCTTTAGTATATCACAAGTAAATCAACAAAGCAAATTAGGAGCTGAACGTACCATTTGCTTACTCTTAGTTATCAAGTAGTTGGATGATCTTTTCGACTTCTCCTGCTGTTGCCGTGCCATGAGGGGCGAGAAGCCCATCATTAGTGGCAGAAATCAATCCTTTCTGGTGTGCCCAAGCCATAGCCTGGCGAGCAAAGGCAGAAATATCACCGGCATCACTAAACTGTGTCAGACCAGGATAGTCCATCAGCATCGGACTACCAGCATAACGCCACAATATGGTAACCAACTGCTCACGGCTTACCACATCATTCGGGCAAAAACTGCCATTGCCATATCCGCTAACCAAGCCTTTACTACTTGCCCAGCGGATTGCCTCCGCATAAGAATCATTGCCGTTTACATCAGTGTAACTCATAGCATAGTTTACAACCGGGTTGCCTTCCATGTTGTGCAGAAGTGAAACCAAACCAGCTCGGGTAAGAGCTTCGGCATCTGCCTCTTCCAGTAGCATAATATGGTTTGCATAGGTCTGTCCGGGATAAACCGTCGCATAGCTTTCATACCATGCCATAATATAAGTGTTGGGCTGAATATCGTTCAGGGTTGTGGAAGCATCTTCGAGATAAGAAGAAATTTTCGTTTCCTCGTCAGCCAAGATGAATAAACCGCCATTGTCTGTGGTTATCTTCAGCTTTCCATCCTCTTCTCTAATGGCTTCGACTTCATGATATTGAGCGCAACCCACATCCTGGGGGATATTGCGCACAATGGCAAAAGCGGAGGACTGTGGAGGAAGAGAGGCTGTTTCCACAGGACTGTGGAACACATAAATCCCCTCGCCTTCCTTTAGATCAGACGGATCATCTGCAGAATGGTTTCCGCTGTCAATCCAAACAGTTTCCGCAGAAAGGTTTACTACATATTCGCCGAAACGCTCCGAATCCAGTCGAAGCTGAGAGATTGTCCCGTCCTTATTCGTGACAATCTTCTTGACTTGCCCATAGTATAGAACGCTGTCGCTCAGGGACTGGGATTTCTCTGTTGTGGGTATAGCGGACAGTGTAGGATTTGGGACTTCCGCCGCCACGGCTTGGACACTCATCGTACAGAGCAAAGCGCCGGTCAAAGCTATTGCAACTAAATTCTTCTTCATACATTATTGCTCCTTTTCTATATGCTCATCAGGTAAGAGGCATAATTAACCTCTTTTACATATAGACGGTTACGCAGAGAAAATGTTCCAGTATACTTAATAAAAATTATAAGTAATTACCAAATTGCGCTAAAGTAACACTAAAGAATTTAAAGTATGTACCACCAAAAACAATTCCAGCAATCAGCAAAAGCCTGAAAGCTTGCCAACATGTAATTTTATTAAGATTGAATACTTGTGGCATAGTCATATTCCAAAGCCACCAAAAAATCCATGTTACTAAGAAAAATATGCAAACTTCTAAGAGCAGACAATTAATTATTGCAATGATACCCAACACGATCACATCCTTTCATTCTAATCTTTTTCAGTTTATTAATTAATGAGATGGAAAGTCTTTTCAATGTAAAGCTTTTATCAAACGATCAATCTCAAAATCCTGATTATACAAACCCATACTGATTCGAACAATACCTGTATATGGGCTTCCACCGATTAGCTTCTTTACATATAAATCTGCACCACAAAGTCCATTTTTCACTATGATTCCATAATCTTCATATAGGTACTTTGCTACTTCTTCGTGCGTTTTATCTTTTACATTGAATGCAATAATTGGTATTCTATCTTCTAAATGCTTATTGTCTCCATAAATGATTATATTGGGATTCAAATTTAAGTGATGCATTGCATAAGAAAGCAATTCAGATTCATGTTTTTCTATAACATCCATATTTATTTGTGCCATTGTTTGTATTGCAGTCGCTAAAGCAATTACCCCTAATATATTGTTAGAACCAGCTTCATATCGCTGCGGGCTATCTTTCAATATAATTTCATTGTCTGTAACTAGTTCTGTAATCCCTGCTCCGTAACAAAGAGGGTAACCCATATTTAGAACATGTTTATTTCCTACAAGAGCACCGGTAAAGAATGGCGCATACGTTTTATGCGCACTAAACGCTATATAATCAATGCTCTCCATTGCATCTGCTGGATTCATATTAATTTTACGATGCTGCATCAATTGTGCAGCATCTACTAGAATTTCTGCATTATGTATATGCGCTAATCTCGCAATTTCGTGAATCGGATTAACGTATCCGGTTACATTACTTGCACCAGTAACTGCCACTAACTTTACTCTTCCTCTATACTTTAATAGCTTTTGCTCTAAATCAAGAATAGATAGTCTGCCATCTTGGTCTACATTAACCAAATCAGTTTCACATCTATATTTCCATGGCAAATAATCCGATAAATGCTCCATATAAGTTGTAAGCACCACAGGGTTCATATCTGAATTTTGCTGACAGATTACATTGCTTAGTATGTTAATTGCTTCCGTCGTATTTTTCGTATAAATTACAGTATTGTTTTCGATATCTGCATTGAAAAAGTTCATAAGACTGGTTCGACTGTCTTCATATAACTCTGATAGAAACTTTGCTTTTCTCGATTTATCTGATACATATTTATACCATGGCAAATATTTTTCCAATTCATTCATAACAGATTTAAAGGGAGGTGTTGTACCAGCATTATCAAAATAAATACTATTTAAAGTTCCATTATTCGTTGGAATCAATGATGATGTATCCATGACTAATTTTCTTAATGCATATGCAAGATTATTTTGTTTTTTTTCAATTCTCATAGTTTTCCTTTCTTACATTTGAATCTTTTAATACAATAATACATATGCATAAATTAAAAATAAGTTCCTTAAAAGTTAGTATAAATATTCGTTTTAAATTAATTTTTCCTAAAAAAAGACAACGTATCACGTTGTTTCAGACTGTAGACAAAATACCTTGCTAAATTTATATTCTTATAATTTCTGCAAGGTATTTTCTATTTTTTCTATAAAGCTTTTAAAAAAAGAAAAAATAAAAGGATATCTCTATGCCATTTGATTCCTTCTTTCAGATTTATGAATCCATGTTGCTAGTTTTTTTAGATTCATGGACGCAAAAAGAAGATTCAGTTCCATTTCTATCTTCTGAATCCCTCGATATTGTGTATAACGCATATTATGTTTTTCTTTTGCATCTGCAAAGACTCGCTCAATGGTTTGACTCCGTAGTTTGTAAAGATCTCGATACTTTGGAGTATGACGAATGTCCTCACATTGCTCTATGTAGTTTTCCCATATATGACGTGTGACTACTTTTACATGGTCCTTACTTGCTGTGCATTCTGATAAGGAAGGGCAACTCTTGCAAATTTCTCCTTTACTCTTATATTCCCGATACCCTTCTCTATTTGTTGTAGTATAGTTTAACACTTGGTTTTCTGGGCATACAAAGCAATCATAGTATTCATCATAAGCATATTCGTGTTTTTTAAAATAACCATTTTTTGTCATAGGTCGTTTGTATGGTAGGATAGGAATTCGTTTATCTTTGAGTATTTCTCTAGCAATTGCAGGTGTTTTATATCCGGAATCCATTACAATATTTTTTACACCTTTATATCTTTTTACTTTTTCATAAATCTTTGGGAATGCAACTGAGTCATGTACATTTCCTGGATTTGTATGAAAAGCAAGTATGTAATTGTTTCGATCGCAAGCTACATTTGCAGCATAAGCAAATACTACCTTATGCTTTCCTTTATGAAATACGCCGCAATCCGGATCTACGGTACTTTTCTTGATTACTTTTGTCTTTTCTTTGGCTTCCGTTTTTTTTACAAGCTTGTTTTCCTCGTTCAATGCGATCTTCGTTAATTTCTTTCATTAGTTCTTTTTCATAGTATTTAACGGATTCCAAAACGGTTTCTTTTTCACTGTTATGGTTATTTGCACTTGCTTTAATATGTGTACCGTCAATGAAAATGCTTTCTGAATTAATGAATTCATATTCCATGATTTCAGCAATGACTCTTTGAAAGATTTGTTCGAATAAGTCAGTATTTTGAAACCGACGAGAGTAGTTTTACCAAAGGTAGAAAAGTGAGGAATTTCTTCCTCTAAACTATAACCAAGATACCATCGATAAGCTACATTCGTTTGAATTTCTTTAATGGTCTGTCTCATGGATCGAATACCAAAGGTATATTGAATGAGGGTAATTTTAATTAAGACAACAGGATCGATGCTTTCTTTTCCCACATCAGAATACAAATCTTTTACAAGGTCATAAATGAAAGAGAGATTAATCGCAGTATCTATCTTACGAATAATATGATCTTGTGGAACAAGAGAATTCAAGGTTACCATTTGAAATTGATCACGACCTAATAAATCTTTCTTACCCATCATAAAGCAAATACCTCCATGTATTTATACATATATTTTACCATAAATACAATAAAATGTATTACATTATGTAAAAAAACCTGTAGGCAAAGATAGAGATATCCTTGTCTACAGTCTGAGACAACGTATCACGTTGTCTTGTACTAATCCAATTTTCTCATAAAAATAACATTTCCTCTTCATTAAACCCCAGTCCTCTATATAGATTATGGGCTTTTTCATTATCCATTTCTGCATGCGCTGTACTCTTTTATAATCATGGTCTTTAGCATATTCAACGATATAATTCATTATTTTTTTGCCAATCCCATTTTTTCGATAAGAAGGCAATACATATAAATCATCAACCGTTAAGCCTTTTCCCCCAGACCATATACTATAAACAGTCCAAACATTAGCAAATCCGACAACTTCATTATTAACTTTGCAATAAAAATATGTAATGTATTCGAATCGAAAGCTTCTCTGAATGTTTTTTCATCTCATCTTCTGATGGCAGTTTCAAACTATCCCAATATGGATGTTCCTCTTTAACCGCTTTCATAAAATCTAAATTTAATTTTACATAGAACTCTTCATCTTCTAATTTACATGGTTGAATTATTATTGGTCAAACACGAATCTTCCCCTCTGCATGCATAGTTCTCCACTTGATAATCTCTTTTCAAGCTCTTCAAATAAAATAAATCTTGATTGCCTAAAAACCTCTTTACCTAAAGCAAACAATAAAACAGTCGGTGCTGTAAAGACAGAAAATTGTCCCGAAAATTCCGGGTAATCTTCGATTGCAATTATAGCACTATAGATTGAATGTTTTTTCACCATTTGCTGTATCTTTGGTAAGACAGCATCACAAACAGTACAACGGTTTGATTTGCCGAAAAGTAAAATTATCTCATGATTGTCTATTGCATTTTTAATATCTTTATATTGATTAAAATGTTCCATATATATTA
>NZ_JADQTL010000003.1 GCF_017168145.1 Anaerovorax sp. IOR16
ATGAAAAAGTAAAAAGATATAAAGGTGTAAAAAATATTGTAATGGATTCCGGATATAAAACACCTGCAATTGCTAGAGAAATACTCAAAGATAAACGAATTCCTATCCTACCATACAAACGACCTATGACAAAAAATGGTTATTTTAAAAAACACGAATATGCTTATGATGAATACTATGATTGCTTTGTATGCCCAGAAAACCAAGTGTTAAACTATACTACAACAAATAGAGAAGGGTATCGGGAATATAAGAGTAAAGGAGAAATTTGCAAGAGTTGCCCTTCCTTATCAGAATGCACAGCAAGTAAAGACCATGTAAAAGTAGTCACACGTCATATATGGGAAAACTACATAGAGCAATGTGAGGACATTCGTCATACTCCAAAGTATCGAGATCTTTACAAACTACGGAGTCAAACCATTGAGCGAGTCTTTGCCGATGCAAAAGAAAAACATAATATGCGTTATACACAATATCGAGGGATTCAGAAGATAGAAATGGAACTGAATCTTCTTTTTGCGTCCATGAATCTAAAAAAACTAGCAACATGGATTCATAAATCTGAAAGAAGGAATCAAATGGCATAGAGATATCCTTTTATTTTTTCTTTTTTTAAAAGCTTTATAGAAAAAATAGAAAATACCTTGCAGAAATTATAAGAATATAAATTTAGCAAGGTATTTTGTCTACAGTCTGAATCAGTCTGTAAAAACAGGCTGATTTTTTTTATCAAAAAAATCCAAAAAGAATCAAAATAACTATTAAGTATCCAAATATTTGCACGATATATAAGACATAGAGAAAAAGTTTTCAACCCGAAGGCGAAAGGGCCCTTAGCCTGAGGGATGAAATATAGAATGTATGAATCTGGGGGAAAGGAATCCCCTGAAATGATTTAAGGAGGAACAATTATGAGAATTCAACACAATATTGCGGCTTTAAACTCTTACAGACAGTTAGGCGGAAACAATGCTGCTGTAGGCAAGAACCTTGAAAAGTTATCTTCCGGTTTTAGAATCAACCGTGCTGGCGACGACGCTGCAGGCTTGGCAATTTCCGAAAAGATGAGAGCGCAGATCAAAGGTTTGGAAACTGCTCAGAAGAATGCAAACGATGGTATTTCTTTAGTCCAAACTGCAGAAGGTGCTTTGACAGAAGTACACTCTATGCTGAATCGTATGGTAGAATTGGCAACTCAATCTTCCAACGGTACATATGATGACACGACTGACCGCGCAAACTTGCAGAAGGAAATTGAATCCCTGAAATCCGAAGTAGACCGTATTGCAGAGTCCACAAATTTCAACGGAATCAAATTGTTAGATGGTTCCTTGGCTGGTGGTGCTACCAAATCTTCCGGTATAGAATTAACTGGTCGAAATGTTTCTACATTTACTGCAGCAGAAATGGAAGGCGCTACAGCGATTAATACTGATTTAAGTGCGGCAATGCCAGCAACTGATACTTTTACCGTAGATGGTCAGACTCTAACCATTGATTGGTCAAAAGGTGATGCAAAGACATTATTTACTAATTTAGATAAAGATAATGCTGGACTAACTGCAGATCAAGAAAAGGACATTGCAGCTAAGCTAACAGACTTATTTAATGCCCAAATGAAAGAGCAAGGTTTGAGTGGTAGTGTAACCGTAACTGCTGATACTACAACACATAAATTAACCTTGCAGAGTAACAACGAAGGTTCAACTTCATCAATCGGTTGGACTGGAAGCAGTTTGGCTCAGGCAGATGCAGCTAAGTCATTAGGTACTCTATTATTCTCTGCAACACCGGGAACCGGAGCGGTAGTGGAAGCTGGTAAGGACTTTGCGAATACTGTGGTGGCAGGGGATGCTTTCACCATGACGATTAATGGTACAACACTAGAGGTAACTGGTGTAGCAGGAACGAGAGGTACTGATAGTACTGCTACTGTAGCAGCTAGCTTACAAACTGCAATCCAGAATACAGTAGATGCATATAATACGGCAATGGGTACTGGAGGTACAGAGGAAGCGCTTACAAAAACGGACTTCACGGTAAGTGTGGATAAAAATGGAGGATTTAATGTAAAATATGAAGGTGATGTTGAAGGAGTAACCTTTAGCTTCGGCGAGAAAACAGAAGATGGTGTAGAAGGGATTGCAGCAAGTCTTTTAGGCTTAGCAGGTAAATCTTCTGCAGGTGCAGGTGGCACCGGCTTATCTTTACAGGTAGGTGATACCAATGACGATTTCCAGAAGGTAACCGTATCCGTAGGTGCGATGGATACCAGATCGCTTGAAATTAATAATATTAATATTTCAAATCAGAATGGAGCTGGTGAAGCTATTGAAAAAATCAAGGATGCAATCAACTCTGTATCAGCTACAAGAGGTGACCTTGGTGCAATTCAGAACCGCTTGGAACACACTATTAACAACTTAGGTGTAACGCAGGAAAATATGACTGCTGCTGAAAGCCGTGTGAGAGACGTGGATATGGCTAAGGAAATGATGGAATTTACAAAGAATAACATCTTGACTCAGGCAGCACAGGCGATGCTTGCACAGGCAAATCAGCTTCCGCAGGGCGTATTGCAGTTATTGCAGTAAGAAAGCAAAGGTTTGCTTTTATAAAACGAGTTTTATTTAAAAGTTTCATAAAAAGGGCAGGATAACCTGCCCTTTTTTTAAAGAAGTGAGGATAAAAAATGAAAGCAAATATCATAAAACCGGATTATTATGATAAGTATTTTTGTATCGGATCAAATTGTAAAAATACTTGCTGTAAAGATTGGAATATTCATTTAACAAAAAAGGAATATAGTGAATTAAAGAAGCGAAAGTTATCCTTAGAGCTGGGTAAAATTCGTGAGGTTGCTTTGTCCAGAGAACGAAAAAGTACAAGTTTATTACAGTACGGGAAAATAAAGTTGTATAAGGATAAGAAATGTCCATTTCATAGTAAAGAGGGGTTATGTCTTTTGCAATTGGAATGTGGACCCGAAGCATTATCAGAGGTTTGTCGCAATTTTCCGCGCTATCATGCAATGACTGGTGATGTTGTGGAGCAGCATCTTAGCTTAGCATGCGAGGAGGTAGTCAAATTTTTATTGGATAAGAAGGATGGCATCGCATATGTTTCA
This sequence comes from Anaerovorax sp. IOR16, assembly GCF_017168145.1. Lineage (GTDB taxonomy): Bacteria > Bacillota > Clostridia > Peptostreptococcales > Anaerovoracaceae > IOR16. Next base: position 3,131 of record NZ_JADQTL010000003.1, read on the forward strand.
GAAGAAAATGTAGAGATAACAGAAAAATTATTTCATCAAGATTTAAGAAAAGAAAAAGCAAAAAAACGTCCAATTTATAATTATGCGTTTGACATAAAAATGCTGGCAGTAGCTACGTTGCAATGTCGTAGTTTATCTTTAGATGATCGTATTTTAGTTTTAGGTATTTTTCTGAAACACATCGATGATTTGGAGCAGCAAAAAAGAGAAGCAGAGATTCCTACCTATGTGGATCATATGCTGGAAACATTAGATTCGGACGAAATTAAGGCGCTATGGAAAAATATAAAAGGGAACTCCAATTTACAATCGATAAGTTCAGCTTCTTTATTATTTGATTTCTTTTTTCATAGGAAAGATCAAAATACTCTAGAGAAAATATATAGAAAGCTTGGTATTACAGCAGAAAGTGTATTAGAGGGGCAAGCTATACAATATAATTGTGACTTAGAATATTATAATAGAGCAAAACGACACTTTGATCAATTCTTAAATGGGAGGAAATATATTTTAGAAAACATTATGGTGACATGGTTTTTTACTACAGGGCAACCTTTTCTTTTTCAAGATCAAAGTATTTGGGATAATTATGTAGGATTTGCCGCTTTGTATTTGTTATTAAAGTCAGTCTTAAAAGGACTCATTGACACAGACAGTACGGACGAGGATTTTGTGCAAGCAGTGGTCAATTGTTCTCGAAATATGGTTCATAATAATCGATTTATCCAAAGACAGATTGATCGTTTTAAAGAAAAAGGAACCGACCTTGCACAGTTAGCCATCCTTATAAAAGATTAATACGACAAAAAAAGCATTATTTTATCAAACATCAACGTTGAGTACCATCGTAATACATGGTAACATAGTATCAACTAATTTGGTTCAATACTTTAAAAGTGTAAGGGGGATTCGTATGGATACTTATGCAGAAGTATTAGATGATATGGTTGAAATGGTGTTAATAGAGGATGCGAATGGCATTATTAAGTATGCAAATAAGGCATTTTGTGACTGCCATGGGATTTCTCAGGGATCTGTGGTGGGTACCAGTTGTTTCGATTATATATTACCGGAAGATCGGTCAATATGTAATATGGAAGAGGTTGTAACGCCGGAAGAACCCAATTACAGAATTGAAGGACGGGCCAAACGATACGATGGTAAAATTATTTGGATTCAGTATGTAGGCAGAGCGTATTTTGATGAAAACGGTTGCAGAACGGAATTCAGAGAAATCGGTGTAGATATTACAAAATGGAAGAAAAGACTAGAGGAAAAAACAAAAGAACTGGAGAAGGCAAATCAAATTATATTAAAGCTGGGACCAAAAACTAACATAAATAATTTGAAAAATGCCAGTATTCGAAAGGTAGAATCTAATTTATATGCCATATATAAGTTTTCCGATATATTAACTTTGACACCTAAGATGAAAATCTTAATTAATTATGCAAAATCTGTGGCAAAAGGAAATGCAGCAATATTAATTGAAGGGGAAAGTGGTACGGGAAAGGAATTGTTTGCTCAAGCCATACATAATGAAAGTCAAAGAGCGAATGGTCCGTTTGTTGCCGTAAACTGCGGTGCTATACCGGCTGAATTGGTAGGAAGTGAATTTTTTGGATATGTTGAGGGAGCTTTTACTGGGGCTGCAAAAGGCGGCAAACCCGGTAAGTTTGAGCTGGCTTCGGGTGGTACATTGTTTTTGGATGAAATAGGAGAGATGCCTTTTGCACAGCAGGTTGCTCTACTAAGAGTCTTGGAAACAAAAACAGTTACCCGTGTAGGAGGCGACAAGGTTATACCGATTGATATTCGACTTATTTGTGCAACGAACCGAAATTTGCTGGAAGAAGTGAAAAGCGGCAGGTTTCGACGAGATTTATATTATAGATTGAATGTGGTGAATCTTCGTATCCCTCCGCTGAGAGAAAGAAAAGATGATATATTTCTACTTGTAGGGGCTTTTATTAAAAGATATGGGAGAAAGATGTTTAACCGACATTATACATTTAATGATAATCAGCTTTTGCGATTTTACGAGTATGACTGGCCCGGAAATGTTAGAGAGCTTCAAAACATTGTGGAAAGAATGATGTACATGACAGGGGTTGAGATTGAAGAATTTTTCCCTATGGTTATTAATACCGATCAGATTATCAATAAAGAAATAGATAAATTGAGAGAGACATCATTACAAATGTCCCATAAAGTGAAGGAAGGTTCTGAAAAAGAAGAAATACAAAACCTTATAAAGGAATATGAGGGCAATTTAAGTATGGTAGCGAGAAAATTAGATATATCAAGAAATACTTTATATAAGAAAATAAAGAAATTTGGTATTTCTAAATAAAAATAAAATGAACAACTTTTGTGTACCGATGAGTACAAAAACTGTTAATCCAATGACAGTTTTTGTACTCTTTTTTTATTTAGTAGTTAGATTCTCCTAATAGATAAAAAAGAAAGTGCACATATATTCACAAAGCTTATTTGGCTGTCCGTTTTTCTATTACAGCTAAAGCTGTGGGAAAAAGGCATTGGGCGAAAGCCTCTTTGCCCCTAAAGAAGGGCATTTGCTCAGAATTTTTGATAATTACTTTTTTTTATTGTATTTGGCATGAAATATGCGAGTGATATAAATTGATTTAACATCACCGTTTAAATACGTATTAAGTTAAATGGTTTTAGGGAAATAACAAAAAAGGAGGTTACAATGAGTAAAAAAGGTAAAGATAGTGCAAATATATTAGACACTATCAATTCAGCGCATGTAAGCAGCAATAAGTTGACAGAAGAACAGTTGTATGCAATTCATGCAGGAAGTTTAGAGGTTCTATCTCAAATTGGCATTAAGGTTGAAAGTAAAAAAGCCAGAGATCTATTTGAAGCAAATGGATGTTATATCCATGGTGAGACGGTTAAGATTCCTGCCTATATCGTTGAAGAATCTATTAAGTCAGCCCCATCTGTTATTTTACTTGCAGGAAGAAATCCTAAAAATGACTATGTGATAAAGCAGAGAAAGGTAGCGTTTATTAACTTTGGTGAAGGTGTAAACGTAATCGATCCATATACGAGGGAATATCGAAGATCGACGAAAGCAGATTTGGGAAGAAATACTTTAGTGGCAGATGCTTTAAATGTTCTTCCGATTGCTTACCGATCAGTAGCATCACAGGATCAGCACGGTCATGTTCAGGCTTTACATAATATGGAGGTTATGTGCCATAACACTTCAAAGCATATCTTTATTGGTCCGGATGGTGAGACAAATGCATTAAAAATCATTGATATGGCAGCAGCGATTGTCGGGGGCAAAGATAAGTTAAAGGAACGTCCAATTATAACGTTTAATGTATGTCCTACAAGTCCGCTTCAGCTGAATCCTACCGCTTCGGATGTAATTATTGAAGGTGCGAAGCATGGTATCCCAAGCAATATAATTTCAATGGCACTGTCTGGTGCGACCGCTCCGGTAACGTTAGCGGGAACTTTGGTAACGCATAATGCGGAAGTCTTATCTGCAGTGGTATTAAGCCAGCTAGCTTGTAAGGGAGCTCCTGTTTTATATGCAAGTTCTACTACAATTATGGATATGAGACACTTAACAACTCCGGTAGGTGCTCCGGAATTGGCTATGATTAGCAATGCAGTTGCACAGTTATCGCAATACTACTTGCTTCCAAGCTTTGTAGCGGGTGGGTAGGCAGACAGTAAAGTTCCGGATGCTCAGGCTGCTCACGAAAAGACCTTAACCGCAATGATGGCTGCTCAGGGTGGCGCCAACTTAATTTACGGTGCAGGCATGTTAGAGCTGGGTATGACATTCGATTTGGCACAGTTGATTATTGATGCAGAAATTTTCAAGATGGTATTACATACGATGAATGGATTTAATGTAAATGCAGAGACATTGGCATTAGATGTCATAAAAGAAGTAGGTACCGGTGAATTTGTTTCACATCCTCATACAAGCGGTAATTATAAGTCAATTCAATCGCATTCTAAACTGATAAATCGAAAAAACAGAGAAGCTTGGTTGGCGGATGGAAGCAAAGATATAACAGAAAAAGCTTATGAAAAAGCAATTGAAATATTAGAAAATTATAAGCCTGAGCCTTTAGATTCAAAGGCAGCGGAAGTCATTCGTAAGATTATTGAAGATGCTGAAGTAGAATACGGCATCAAATAATTAGGAGGAATTTAAGTATGAGTAAGATATTTAAAAAAATAATAGAAGCTGTGGGCGAGGGTGAACTGGATGATGTTTTAGAATTAGTAGAAGAAGCACTTGAAGATGAAGAAAACCCTCAGGATATTTTGAATAAGGGACTTGTTGCGGGAATGAACATTGTTGGAGACTTATTTAAAGAAGGCGAATTATTTGTACCGGAAGTTCTTATGTCAGCAAAAGCTATGGATGCCGGCATGGAAGTATTAAAGCCGCATTTAAATGAATCTGATGTTTCAAACTCAGGTAAAATTATTTTCTGTACAGTATTAGGAGACTTACATGATATAGGGAAAAAACTTTGTGTAATGCTTCTTCAAGGGGCAGGATATGAAGTGATTGACTTGGGAGTAGATATAGGAGTTCAGCAGATCGTGGAGGCAGTAAAGGAACATAAACCTGATATTGTTGCCATGTCCGCTATGCTTACAACAACTATGACTACTATGAATGAAACAGTGACAGCACTTAAGAAAGAAAACTTGTATGATGATTTATTTGTAATGGTTGGAGGCGCTCCGCTTTCACAGGACTATGCAAAAGGCATTGACAGTTACTATTCTGAAGATGCAGTTACCGCCGTCGAATTAGCAGATCGTTTAGTACAAAGTAAGGCAATGTAAACGCACAACCCTTATCATTCACGAACTACCAATCTTTGTTTTTTCTTGGTAATACCTTGCAAATTTCATATCATCATAAACCAAATGATCTTTTACAAAGGTTTCTACACAGTGATAAAATTCTTGTAAGGATTCATTGGAAAATGAGGAAGCACGCAGATGAGAGCCTACCTCTCTTGTAATACTTCGCAATCGATCGTGAGAAGCTTGGTGATGATGAAATTGTGGATATTCCAATTCCTTTTGAAGTGCTTCCTCTTCTGAAAAATGCGAAAGAAGAAGCTTCTCGAGATAAGAGAGATCTTCTTCGCATTCTTGAAAGGATGTATTCACCTTACATTTAACATAGAAGAGGTTTGCCTTTAAAAGGAAACGTTTGTGCTGATTATCAATAAGAGGTATTTTTGTTTCAAAAATTTTATCCCATGGTATCATTGTCATAAACTCCCTTTACTCTAGAAACGTGAAGTTACAGGTAAATTTACCATCTTGTGATTGTAGGTATTTGATGCTTAGTTTATCAAAAAATGAAGCAGAAAAAATCGGGATTTGATCCAAATCGACAGAAACGTGAGTGCGTGTTACTCTGATTGCATTGGACTTAGATAATCCCACGGCTTTTTGCAGCAATGTACCTTGATTCAGCAAGAAGGTTTTGAGCATCATGGATTGCATTGGATTTCCTTGCGGTCGGATGTCTTCACGGTAAGAAAAAGAAATTCGATGCGAGCGAGGTTCGAAGAGACAATCTTCTACACTTAACAAATACATTGCTTTAAATGGACCAAGTTGCTTAATATTTAAATTCAAATCTAAAAATATAAAATCACTGGAAAAGGAAATCTTATAATCCTTTATATTTGGTGCAAGCTTTGGAAGAATCAGTTCTTTGCATTTATCGTTCACCAGTGATTCGGGAATGGATAGAATTCCCTTTCTCAGATCCGATGGCTCAAAGTAGTCAAGGTATTGAATGATGCAGGCTTTATTTTCTAAAAGAAAGCCTAATAATGATTTAATGGCTTGATCGTTCAATCGGGTTCCCTCCTTTACGGGTCTATTTCCTTCTGTTATGCTTCTTTTATGTTTCAGATCTCTTTGGTTAAGAAATCTTTCATTAGCTATATCTCTTCAAGAAGATGAATTCCTTCAAGATTACTAATCTTTTCGAGTAAATTTTCGCGATTTGCGTTTTTTGATAACTTAATAGAAAGATGCACGCCCACTCCGTTTTGAGCGATGGGTTCGGAACGGCTTACGTGTGTTTCCAGTATATTAACTTCAAGGCTGCGAATAAATTTAAGCATAGGAGCCACTCTTTTTATAGAGTCCGTTTCCACATAAAGATCAATCATTCTTGATCGGTTATAAAAATAAAGTTCAATGCCTGGAAGAAAGGCTAAAACGATAAAAATTAAAATTCCGGCGATAATTGCTCCTGAGTAAAAACCGATTCCAATAGCAAGTCCTGTACAAGCAGAGGCCCAAAGTCCTGCTGCAGTCGTTAAGCCTTTGATTTTATGTCGTCCTGTAACTAATATAGTTCCCACTCCTAAAAAACCAATACCGCTGATGACTTGTGCTCCCAGTCTGGCTGGATCAGAAATATTGGACATGGTTTCATAGATGAATTGATTGGTAAGCATGGCAAGCGCCGCGCCCATGCAGACAAGCATATGAGTACGAAAACCGGCCTGATGCTTGTTGGAACCTCGTTCCAATCCAATCATTCCACCTAATAGGATGGCAAGAATCAGACGAATTGTAACGGATATTAGATTAATGTCCTGTAAATAGTCAATATATAAGATGTGGAATTGTTGCATTGACATTCCTCCTGTCTATAAATATAGTATTTGGCACAAAGGATTCTGATTTTAGTGTTAATTATATCATATGAAAGAATGAAGCGGTAGGCGATTGCAGAAAAGCAAATTCTGATTATTTTTTATTAATGGTATTTTTTTCTTGCGTGAATACGAGAAGAAGGGTATACTAAAATCAATTTTAATGGGGTGTGCCTATGTATCGAGAAATAAAGAAAAAGATTCTTATTTTAGAAAACAGAAAGCCATTTCCACCGGAAATAAAAGCGTATATGGAGGAAGTGAGTTTTCATGACTGGATTTATTCTTCCCTGCGTTTGGATGGCAGTGCGATTACAAAGCAAAATGTCACCAAAATTATGAAGGGTGAATTTGTTGTGAGCGTAAATCTGATGGAACACAGTTGCATTCGTAATTATATTGAAGCGATAAAACTTATTTCTGTCTTAGTAGATATGAAGAATGAATTGAGTGAGAAAGTATTGCTGCAGATTTACCAGGTGCTTTTTCCGGAGCATACTGAAGTTTATCGTACCAATAATCCGGTATTGATTGAATTGCAGTATAATCCACCTCATTTTAAAGAAATAGAAGAGCAGATGGAGCTTTTGTTTGATTGGCTGAGTGAAGAAGATGCAACCAATCCAATACGAAAAGCAACCTATCTGCATAATAAAATCATTGAAATTTATCCGTTTGGCGCTCATTCTGCAATTATGGCGAGAATGGCCCTCTTATATTATTTGATACAGCATGGATTTCCTCCTATTTCACTTGATATTAGTGAATCACAATATAATGATGCTATGTATCATTATTTAAAAACAGAAAATCCAGAGTCTTTTTATCAAGTGGTAGAACGTGGAGTTTATAATCAATTGGAGGTTATGCTTCAATTGACATCATCTTATCGTTGATGTTTTATTCTACAAATTCACCGCCGCGAATGACTTTTTTTCCAAGTGCTTTATCGCCTTTGATGCCTTCGTGCTGTTCCTTTTGGATGGCACGAATTTTTAATGGCAATGCAAAGAGATTGATAAAGCCTTCTGCATCTTTTTGATCATACACTTCATCGGCACTGAATGTTGCAAATTCTTCGCTATAAAGAGAATACGATGATTTAGAACCAACTGCCGTACAATTTCCTTTGTATAGCTTCATACGTACAGTACCAGTTGTTTGTGCCTGCGTTACATTGACAAAAGCGTCAATGGCTTCTCTTAATGGTGTGAACCAACGTCCATCATAAATTAATTCGGAATATTTTTGAGCCACGATGTTTTTATAAGCCATGGTGTCACGATCTAAGATTAACTTTTCCAATGCATGGTGTGCTTGGAAAAGAATCGTTCCGCCCGGTGTTTCGTATACACCTCTGGATTTCATACCTACAAGACGATTTTCTACAATATCAATACAGCCGATGGCATTTTCTCCGCCAACTTTGTTTAGATATGTAAGAAGCTCTACCGAATCCATTTTTGTTCCGTTGATTCCAGTCGGAATTCCCTTTTCAAAGTCGATTTCAACATAAAGCGGAGTGTCCGGTGCTTTTTCAGGTGGTACACTTAAAATAAGCATATCATCTAGATGTTCGTTCCATGGGTTTTCAAGATTGCCGCCTTCGTGACTGATATGCCATATGTTCTCGTCGCGGCTGTAGATTTTTGTTACACTTTGTGCTACAGGGATGTCATGTTCTTTTGCATAAAGCAGACAATCCTTTCTTGATTTTAAATCCCAAATACGCCAAGGTGCGATGATTTTAATAGAAGGGTTTAATGCTTTAATGGAAGATTCAAAACGAACTTGATCATTGCCTTTTCCAGTGCATCCATGTGCAATCAGATGAGCACCTTCTTTTTCTGCAATCTCTACCAGTTTTTGAGCCATCAAGGGACGTGCCATAGAGGTACCCAATAAATAATCCCCTTCATAAATGGCACCAGCTTTTAATACCGGCCAAATGAAATCTTCAATGAATTCTTTTTTCACATCAATAACATAAGCTTTCGATGCGCCTGTTGCGTAAGCTTTCTTTTCAATTGCTTTAAAATCTTCTTTTTGTCCGGCATCAATACACACTGCGATCACATCATAATCATATTTTTCCTTTAGCCAGGTTACAATAACCGATGTATCCAATCCACCGGAATAAGCGAGTATAATTTTTTCTTTTATCATGGCATTTATTCTCCTTAATCTAGTATTATCCAAAATATATGTTATTTAGTATAGTACTGCCAAAAACAAAAATCAAGAGAAATTTTAATATTTATTCATAAATACAAATAAATATTCACAAAACCCTTTAAAATAAAATCATGGATTTTTTCAGCCAACACTTTACTTTACTACGGAATGGTTTACTTTATTCAAAAAGTCGAATATAATGAGTAAAGAATTTTATTGCATGGAGGATATCATTTTGAATCAAAAAGAAATTTATAATAAGCTTCTTCCCTATATAGAAGAAAGCGGTTTGCATTTTGATGCACCGATGCGTGAGTATACCTCATTTCGTACTGGAGGGAATGCTGCTTTACTGGTAGAACCGGCAAATTTGTTCGAACTGTTTTCGACGGTGGAGACTTTAAATAAAGAAAAATGTCCATTTGTTGTGATGGGAAATGGGAGTAATACATTATTTCGTGATGAAGGCTATAACGGTGTTGTCGTTCGTGTCGGTGAAGGAATCGATCGAATTCGTATTGAAGGAAATGTGATTTTCGCAGAACCTGGAATTTTGTTATCTACCGTTTCCAAGAAGGCGATGGAACACTCTCTTACCGGACTTGAATTTGCTTCAGGAATTCCGGGAAGCCTGGGTGGAGCTATCTATATGAATGCAGGCGCTTATGGCGGCGAAATGAAGGATGTTGTTATCAGTACCGCTTCCATACAACGAAATGGAATGATGAAAGACCGTAAGGTGGATTCAATAAATTTTGGCTATCGAAAAAGCATTTTTCAGGAAACCGGAGAGATTATTATAGGTGTCAAATTATACTTACAGTCTGGTAACCAAGAGGAAATTAAGGAAAGAATGAAGGAACTGAATGCAAAACGTAATGAAAAACAGCCTGTTTCTTTGCCAAGTGCAGGCAGTTTTTTCAAGCGACCGCAAGGACACTTTGCAGGAAGACTTATTGAGGAAGCCGGTTTAAAGGGATTAAGTGTTGGCGGTGCAAGAGTCTCTCCGCTTCATGCAGGTTTTATTGTAAATGAAGGTGGAGCTACTGCAAAGGATATTATTGATTTAATGAAGCTGGTTCAACAGACTGTCTATGATAAGAGTGGAGTTATGTTAAATCCGGAAGTACGGATCATATAAGAAAGGAGATGTATAATGCAGATGCATTATGCAGAACAGGGTGAGATGCAATCTTACCGTTTAAAATTTGATCTTCATACACATACAACTTTTTCACATGGAAAAGGTTCCATTGAGGATAATGTATTAGTGGCTTTGCAAAAAGGTTTAAAAACCATTGGTATTTCAGACCACGGACCAGGTCATGTCAGTTATGGTATAAAAAGAAGTGCGGTTCCCGTTATGCGGGATGAGATTGAGCGATTGCGAAAGAAATATCCGCAGATTGAAATTTTATTAGGAATTGAGGCTAATATTATGAATCCGAGCGGACGCTTGGACGTACTGGCGCAGGAATATGATTATATATTGGCAGGCTATCACTATGGCATTTTTGGAGAAAAACCTTTGCGTGCCGGTTTGCTGCATAGTGTAAATTTTATTAGGGAGCACAGTGGCATCCGTGCAAAATTTGCAAAACGTTGGAATACAGAAATGACCATAAAAGCATTGTATGAAAATCCGATAAAGGTATTGACTCATCCTGGAGATAAGGGTGAGTTTGATATCGCAGAAATTGCAAAAGCTTGTGCGGGATGTGGTACTTGGATGGAAATCAGCAACTGGCATAAGGATTTGACGGTAGAATCCATTCGCATCGCAGCGAAAGAGGATGTGCAGTTTATTTTGAGCAGTGACGCCCATGTAGCGCAACGAGTTGGTGGTTATGAGGGTGGTTTGCAAAGGGCTATGGAAGCTGGTTTGGATTTGGATCGAATTGTTAATTTAGAGCGTTTAGAAGCATGAAAGAAGAAAGGAGGTGCGTTATGGAAGCAATCATTGTAACAGGATTATCCGGTGCAGGAAAGAGCCAAGCAGTACATTGCATGGAAGATTTGGGATATTATTGCATTGATAATATGCCGCCAATTTTGATTAAGGAATTTATTAACTTAGCGGTTCAGGATAAAATGAAGATTGATAAAGCGGCTTTTGTTGTTGATATTCGAAGCAGAGAATTCTTTGAGAATTTTAAAAACAGTCTTATGGATTTAAAAAATCAAGATATGCCGATAAAAGTTATGTTTTTAGAGGCATCGGATGAAGTGTTAATTCGCCGATATAAAGAAACAAGACGCAACCATCCTCTTTCACCTGCCGGCGCTATCGCAGAGGGAATTAAAAAAGAAAGAGAAAGTTTGAAGGAGATTCGAAAAGAAGCAGATTATATTTTAGATACTTCAAATATGAAAACGGCAAAGTTAAGTGAAGAGATCAAGCGTTTGTTGCTGTCAGAAGAAGCTTCGGACGGATTTACCATTACAATTATGTCATTTGGGTACAAGCATGGGATTCCGCTTGATGCAGATTGGGTATTTGATGTGCGTTTTCTTCCGAATCCATTTTATCTTGCCAGTATGAAAAATCTTACAGGTAACAGCAAAAAAGTGCAGGATTATGTATTAAAGTTTCCAGAAAGCCATAAATTTATCAAAGAGATTTATAATTTGACCAATTATCTGATACCGTTATATAAGAAAGAAGGAAAGTCACATTTAGTTCTTGCTTTTGGATGTACCGGAGGTCAGCATCGTTCCGTAACGATGGCAAATGAATTCTCAAGATTGTTCACGGAGGATGAAAAGCGAATTATTTTGATTCATCGAGATTTATAGAAAAATAGACAGAGGGTATATATGGAAGGGATTTTAAATAAAATGGGAACCGATTACTATTGTCAAAAAGGCAACGGACCCAGGATTACCGTTATTGACGGAGGAACCGGACTTTCGGTTATTCTTCGTGGAATGAAGAAAGTAACGGAAAATCTAACCGCTGTGGTTACGGTAGCTGATGACGGCGGAGGATCGGGGATTTTAAGAGAAGACTTAGGAATGTTGTCACCAGGAGATATTCGAAGTTGCATCTTAGCGATGGCTGATGAGGAAGGAACCATGCAGGAGCTTTTAAAATATCGTTTCAGTGAAGGCCGCTATGCAGGACAAAATTTTGGGAATTTATTGATCGCTGCATTAAATGGTATTTACGGTAATTTTGAAACTGCAGTTGCAAAGGCAAGTGAGATCCTTCGGGTACGGGGGAGAGTGCTTCCAGTCACTACGCAAGATGTAACTCTTTGCGCTGAATTGCAAAATGGCGATGTTATTTGCGGTGAATCACGCATACCTGAAAGAGTAATTTCTGAAAAAAGTGGGATTCGCCGTGTTTTCTTGAAACCTACTCGAACGATTGCCACAAAAGCGGCAATTCATGCTATACTAGAAGCGGATGTCATCGTTCTGGGGCCGGGTAGTCTTTATAGCAGCATCATAGTAAACTTTTTAGTGGGTGGCATTGGTGAAGCAATACAGCAATCCCCAGCACGAAAGATATTAATCTGTAATGTTATGACACAACCAGGTGAAACCGATGGCTATACGGTTTCTGACCATGTAAAAAAATCTAATGAATACATAGGCCGAGAGGTTATTGAATACGTCATTGCTAATAATAAACAGATTGAAGAGGAAAAATTAAAACCATATATAAAAGATGGTTCAAGACAGATTCTTCCTACCAAAACGGATAAGGTTTATCTTAATGAAAAAGAAATAAGATTGATTGAGAATGATTTTACAGATATTAAGTTAGGCTATATTCGTCATGATGCAGAACGCATCGCCAACGTGATTGTCGGGCTAACTCATGAATACTAACCATTCTGAGCGCTTGATATATTTAATAATAACATATACATACAAAGGAGCAAAAAAACATGGAAAAACTAATTATCAGTGCTGCAATTTGTGGCGCAGAAGTAACAAAAGAGCAGAATCCTGCAGTCCCTTACACAATTGAAGAAATCGTAAGAGAAGCAAAATCCGCTTATGATGCAGGTGCAGCAGTTATTCATCTTCACGTAAGATGGGATGATGGTACTCCGACTCAGAGCAAGGAAAGATTCCAAGAAGCAGTGGATGCAATTCGTAAAGAGTGTCCGGATGCAATCATTCAGCCTTCTACCGGTGGTGCAGTTGGTATGACTGATTTGGAAAGATTGGAATCCACAGATATCGTTCCAACTCCAGAATTTGCAACTTTAGATTGCGGTACTTGTAACTTTGGCGGAGATGAAGTTTTCGTAAATACAGACAATACAATCTTTAATTTTGCTAAGATCATGAAGGAAAGAGGCATTAAGCCAGAACTTGAAGTATTTGATAAGGGTATGATTGACATTGCTTTAAAAGCAGACAAGAAAGGTCTTTTAGTACACCCGCTTCACTTTGACTTTGTACTTGGTGTACAGATGACTGCTACATTAAGAGACTTAGTATTCATGGTAGGAAGCCTTCCTGCTGGTGCTACTTGGACTGCTACTGGACTTGGAAAGAATGCTTGGCACATTGCAGCTGCAACCATTTCTATGGGCGGACACGTAAGAGTTGGATTTGAAGATAACCTTTACTTAGAAAAAGGCGTTCTTGCAAAGAGCAACGGAGAAATGGTAGAAAAGGCAGTTAAACTTGCTAAGATTTTAGGAAGAGAAATTGCAACTCCAGCAGAAGCAAGACAAATTTTAGGTTTAACAAAATAAATTGAAACAAAAGATTTAAAACGCATCGATAAAAAAGCGGAAGGTGCTCTTTGCCCCGACCGCTTTTTTTGATACAATGAAGCAAGTGAAAAAGAAGTATAAAATTTTATCACTAAGGGGGTGCAAGGATGTCTTTTTCATCAAACACAAAAAATGAGTTAGCGCGCATTGAGGTGGAAAAGAAATGCTGTATGCTTGCAGAAATTGCAGGATTTCTTAGAATGTGTGGGACTATAAAGCTTTCCGGAGGCGGAAAGATGGATGTGAAATTAACGACAGAAAATGCTGCTGTAGCTCGACTGTTTATAAAACTTTTGAAAAACTATTTTGGGGCAAGAGCAGATTTGGCAGTTTCTGAGGCGGCAATCCTAAAAAGAGGACACTCCTATGAATTAACGATCGGTTCGGATAAAAATGCAGAGCAAATATTAAGGGAAACCGGCATTCTTTTAGTAAAGGAAGGCTGTAATTATATCAGTAATGGTATTTATTCAGATTTAATAAAAAAAAGGTGCTGTAAAAAAGCGTATTTAAGAGGCGTATTTTTAGGAGCAGGCACTATTAGCAATCCGGAAAAAGGATATCATATGGAAATTGTTTGCAACAGTGAAGTTTTAGCAAACGATGTAAAAAAATTAATCAATGGATTTGGTCTGCATGCAAAGGTAGTATTAAGAAAAAAGAGTTATATTGTTTATCTAAAAGAAAGTGAACAAATTACTGATTTTTTAAATATATTGGGAGCCCATTCGCAGTTATTGGATTTTGAAAACATCCGAATCGTAAAGGAAATGCGTAATAAGACCAATCGAATCGTAAATTGTGAAAGTGCGAATTTAGATAAAACTGTAAATGCAGCTTCAAAACAGATTTCAGATATTGAATTGATTCAAAATACCAAAGGACTAAGCTTTTTACCGGAAAAGCTCTTTACGGTGGCCCAACTTCGCTTAGAAAATCCGGAAGCTTCTTTGAATGAATTAGCCGAAATGATGAAGCCGCCATTGAAAAAATCCGGTATCAATCATCGCTTGAAGAAAATTAGTGAACTGGCAGATAAACTTCGTCAGCCGGATAAATAAAATATTATTGTAACAAACAAGAGGAGTTATTATGAAAGAGAATAAGCATTTGCTTTTTCGCTTTGCACCTTATTTTAAAAAGTACAAAGCTGTTTTGTTTTTAGATTTATTTTGCGCATCACTTACGACAGTTTGTGAACTTGTGCTGCCGTTGATTGTAAGATACATTACGGATAAAGGCATGAATGACATGGATGCTTTGACTGTGCAGGTTATTTTATCACTGGGTGCGGTGTATTTCATTTTAAGGTTTATAGATATGATAGCAAATTATTATATGGCGAATATCGGTCATATGATGGGTGCAAAAATTGAGACAGATATGCGAAGAGATTTGTTTTCACATTTACAGGAACTATCCTATTCTTATTATGATAATACGAAAATCGGACAGCTTATGGCAAGAATCACCAGCGATTTATTCGACATTACAGAGTTTGCGCATCATTGTCCGGAGGAATATTTTATTGCAGCATTGAAGGTTAGCGTTGCTTTCAGTATTCTTTGCACCATGAATGTAGCCCTCACTATTATCATTTTTGCTGTAATTCCAATTATGCTTTATTGCTCCATGTACTTTAATAAGCGAATGCGTAGAGCGTTTAAAAAATCCAGAAACCAGATTGGAGAGCTGAATGCACAAGTGGAAGACAGCCTACTTGGTGTTCGCGTGGTGAAATCTTTTACAAACGAGGGAATGGAAGAAAGAAAATTTGAAGAGGGAAATGGTGGGTTTTTAAAAATTAAAAAAGAAGTATACCGATATATGGCTGGATTTCAAAGTACGACCAGATTTTTTGATGGTATTATGTACATCATGGTTGTGGTAGTTGGTGCTCTGTTTATGATAAACGGAAAAATTACCGCACCGGATTTGATTTCATATTTGTTATATGTAACAATGCTGCTTGCTTCTATTCGGCGTATTGTTGAATTTACCGAGCAATTTCAGAGAGGTATGACTGGGATTGAACGTTTCGTTGAAATAATGGATGTTCCTGTAGAAATCAAAGATTCCGTGGATGCATTACCTCTGGAAGACATAAAGGGAGAAATTAAGTTTGACCGCGTAAGCTTTCGCTATGCAGAAGGAGAGAAAAGTGTACTTTCCAATATCAATCTTCATGTAAAGCCAGGTGAAAATGTGGCACTTGTCGGACCGTCAGGTGGAGGGAAGAGTACATTATGCAACCTCATTCCAAGATTTTATGAAGTGACTTCAGGTCGTATTTTAGTAGATGGGATGGATATTAAGAAGGTTACCTTACAATCTCTACGTTCTCAAATTGGGATTGTGCAGCAGGATGTTTATCTTTTTTCGGGAACCATTTACAATAACATTGAATATGGTAAACCTGGGGCGACCTATGAAGAAATTATGCAAGCTGCTAAGATGGCGGGTGCACATGAGTTTATCGAACATTTAGAGAATGGTTATGATACGTATGTTGGTGAGCGGGGCGTGAAGCTATCCGGAGGGCAAAAACAAAGAATCAGTATCGCCAGAGTTTTCTTGAAAAATCCTCCAATCCTTATTTTAGACGAAGCTACATCGGCATTAGACAATGAGAGTGAACGAATTGTGCAGAATTCGCTAGAAAAGTTAGCAAAGGGCCGGACGACTTTCACCATTGCTCATCGTTTATCGACAATACGTAATGCCTCTGTTATTTTAGTGCTTTCGGATCAGGGGATTGTAGAAAGTGGAACACATGAAGAGTTATTGAGAAAAAAAGGCCTTTATTATGATCTTAATAAAGCATAATGAAAAGTTGGCTGAAAATTTAGAATGTAATATATGACAAACAATAACGATTAGTATATAATTATTGTATATACTTTTTTGATTAAGAATAAACATGGAGGGCGATTGTATTATGGAAGAAAATAAGATGGATCAATTGACGATAGAAAACATGACTGACATTTCAGAAATGAATGGAAAATATTTGACGTTTTGGACAGACGGTCAACTTTTTGGAATCCCAATCGCAGATGTCGTGCAGATTGTTGGAATGCAGGAGATTACATCAATACCTGAATTTCCACATTATGCGAAAGGAATTATTAATTTACGAGGATCTATCATTCCAGTGATTGATGTACGCCTTCGTTTTAATAAGCCGGAAATGAAGTATAATGAGCGTACGTGCATTGTTGTAACGAATATTAAGGAGAGTTTAATTGGTTTTATCGTAGATGAAGTGGATGAAGTCGTAAAAATTGATGAGGAGCAAATTTCGAAACCGCCACAGCTTTCTAGTGAAAGAAGTGATGCTCATACGAATTTATCCGGAATTGGAAAATTACAGAATAAAATTGTTTTATTAATAAATAGCGAAACCATGTTGAGTGATGATACCATTGATTTTTTAACCTCAGCGTATGAAACAAACTAGTTTTTATTTTCATTAAAAAAGCCTCAAAACCTTGCTTGAAAAGTATTTGGTTTGAGGCTTTTTATAATTTTTTAAAAGATGATTGAATTAAAAATCTTCCCAGAAGGAATCAGGCATGAAACCACCATCACTTGATTGAGCTGTTTCTTGTGCAGGTTCTTTTTCTTCATTTGACAAGGACGGTTCTTCTTGCGGCAGTGCGTCCTTGTTTTCTTCCTGTTGCATTGGAATTGTCTCTGCTTCTTGGTCAACAATTCCATCTTCACTGAGATGTGCATTTTTTGACAGGATACTTTCAGACGGCTGCGCCGGAATATTTTCTTCTCCATGGTAAGAAAGCATTAGGTTGTTCCAAATATTATTTACTGTTTCTACGCATTCAAAGTAGACTTGAGACATAATGTTTTTCGGAATTTCCAAAGTATCAGCTAACTCGCTAATCTTTTTCCAGTCTGCTTTTTCATAACTAAGTACCAGTTCATATAGTTGACCACAACGGCCCTCACCTTTTAGTAAGGCATTTTTTACTTCATCTGCAATGTAAAGTTCATCAAGCACTTCTTCCAAAGGAGCATCCATCAATAGACCTAACGTAGAAAACATACCCATTAGGTAAGCTTCCGATTTTGATATCGGCATGTCGCTGGCATGAGGAAGTAACTCGGAGCAGAAGTTTGCACGTAATAGTGATACTTTAACCAAATCTTCCGGTAAATTATCATCATCTTGTTTGAAACTTAAAAGATATACCCATTGTTTTAGTTGACCGAGACCTAAAATAACCAAAGACTGCATAATAGAGGTTACTTTATGACGCAGTGCAAAATAGGCTGAATTTACCATTTTTAATAAAGAGAAGGTCAAGCTTACGTCTCTTGCAATGAGTTCTTCTACCAAATGCAAATCTGGTTCATCTTTCGTTAATTCGACAACAAGTTGAAAGAAGTTACCTTGAAGATATTCGATGCGATTAACCTTCTTTGAAACGTCTTCTGCGATATAAGAGCCTTGCATATAATCCACTTCTAGTTCAACTGCAAGATCATAAGCTTTTTTTGTATTTACACCATAAGCAATGCATTTCTTTTGAAATCCTTTTGCAGTTCGTACAATGTTTCGGAAGGAAGTTAAATTCGATTCTATATTTCGAAAATCCAGTCGAATGTAATCAATGATATCCATGATTGAAAAATAACGAGGTGCAAATTGAAAATCATTTACTGCAATTTTATAATTTTGTTTTTTATAGCGATGGATGATGTTCTGTGCTAAAGGATGGATAATAACATTATCATCAATTTGAATGACCAATTGATTTTGCTTAAAAATTTTTGGGACGTTTCGAAACAAAAGATTTGGTGTAAAGGTTATAAATGCAATTTTATTTTCAAAAATTTTATTTCCATTTTGTAATAAAAAATCAGCAATCAAATCGGCTGCATTACGATCTTGTGTTTGATTGGATAAACCTCCGGTATCATCTTGAAATACCACTTCGTAGCCAAAGATTTGTTGATTTAAATCCTTGATTGGTTGTCGTACTACATATTTTTGCATTCTATCCCTCTCTTCTTTTTATTTAATCTCTATATCATTAAAATTACAATTTATTTTTGCTTATTACGCTTATTATAACAGAAACAAGTAAAGCGTTGCAAAAGATTCTCTTATATAGTATATCGGCCTTTTTTAATAAATTATTAGAAAATAAATAAGATTATTAGTTTTTTAATAATTTTCAGTGCTTTTTTTAAAAAAAATTAACAATAATTTATCATTTTGGATTTTACAAACAGGAATGATAATTATTTTTTTATTGAAATCACATGGGTTTTGAGGCTTATTTTATATTTGTTTCAATGACTCTAAATAATATGGCATATTATTTGCGTTATAAAAAGGCATAGTATAAATCATTTTAAATACTAGTGATTTTTTAATAACCCACTAGTTAAGTGTAGCACTTTTTTTAGGAGGTACAAACCATGTTGAAAAATGCTTTACCTAAAGTTGTAACCACATTGCCTGGTCCAAAAGCATCCGAGATCATTGCAAGAAGAGCCAAGGCTGTTCCGAATGCAATCAAATGCGGATACCCTTGTGTTATTGCAAGAGGAGAGGGTGCAATGTTTGAGGATGTTGATGGAAATACGTTCCTTGATTGGATTGGCGGTGTTGGTGTTCTAAATATAGGATACAGCAATCCTAAGTTGATTGATGCAGTCAAAGCGCAGTCTGAGAAATTTTTCCATGCAATGATGAATATTACAACGCATGAAGGTTATATCACACTTGCAGAAAAATTAAATAAAATTGTTCCTGTAAAAGGTGATACGAAAAAAACAATGTTCGTAAACAGTGGAGCAGAGGCTGATGAAAATGCTGTAAAAATAGCAAAAGGCTATACCGGAAGACCAAACATCATTGTATTCACAGGTGCATTCCACGGAAGAACAACTATGACAATGGCAATGACAGCTAAAAAAGCTTATGCAGTTGGAATGGGGCCATTCCCGGATGGCGTTTACAGAACAGAATTCCCATATCTTTATAGAGCTCCTGGTAATATGAGTGAAAAAGAGGCCGTTGATTACTATGTTAAAAAGGTAGAAGACGCATTTATTGAAGCTTCTCCGGCAGAATCTGTTGCAGCAATTGTATTAGAACCAATTCAGGGTGAAGGCGGATTCGTACCAGCTCCGATTGAATGGGTAAAAGCAGTTCGTAAGATTTGTGATGAAAAAGGAATTCTTCTAGTAGCGGATGAAGTTCAAACTGGTTTTGGCAGATCCGGTAGAATGTTTGCTTCGGAATACTGGAAGGAAGCTGGATGTGCACCGGACATTATGACTTGTGCAAAATCCATCGCAGGCGGTGCACCTCTAAGTGCTGTAACGGCTAGAACAGAAATCATGGACGCAGCACCGGCTGGTACAATTGGCGGAACTTATTGTGGAAATGCAATGGCTTGTGCGGCTGCACTTCAAGTAATTGAAATTATGGAAAAGGAAGATTTTCCTGGTAAAGCATTAAGGATTTCCGAAAAGGTTATGAAGGTTTGGAAGACTTGGCAGGAAAAATACAACGTCGTTGGTGATGTAAGAGGCGTTGGCTGTATGATGGGCATTGAGTTTGTAAAGGATAAGGCATCAAAAGAACCAAACCCACAAATTGTAAGTGCAATTGTAGCGGAGGCAGTACAGCATGGTCTTTTATTAGAAAGTGCAGGAACCTATAATAATGTAATTCGTTTCTTAGCACCACTTGTTATCACTGACGAACAGTTGGATGCAGGATTGGAAATTTATGAAAATGCAATCAAGGCTTGCATGAAATAGGAGGAACATATGAGTTGGCAGGAACAGTATAAAAGCCGATTGTGTACGGCAGAAGAAGCGGTTCGCCATATCGAGGATGGCAGTGCAGTGGTCTTGGCACATTGTGTGGGAGAACCTCATGTTTTGGTTGAAGCTATGGTTGCAAATGCTGAACAGTATAAAGATGTTGAAGTAAAGCACATGGTCAGCCTAGGAAGTGGGGGATATGCTGCACCAGGGATGGAAAAGCATTTTCGAGCAAATCCTTTGTTTGTAAGCGCGAATACCAGAAACGCTATTGTTGAAGGGCGAGCAGATTTTACACCTGCGTTTTTTCATGAAATACCTCTATTATTACGTGAGGGAAAAATCAAATGTGATGTTGTAATGGCACAAGTTACTCCGCCGGATGAAGATGGATATTGCAGTTTGGGGACCTCTGTAGATTATACATATCAAGCAATAAAGTCTGCAAAAATTGTTATAGTTCAGGTGAATGACCAATTTCCGAGAACGTATGGAGAGAAAGTTCATGTTTCTGAATTTGATTATATCGTGGAAGCATCTACACCGGTTTACGAATCTAAGCCAACTCAAATCGGAGCATTGGAGGAGGCCATCGGAGCAAACTGTGTCTCACTCATTGAGGACGGTTCTACGTTACAGCTTGGAATTGGCGGAATCCCTGATGCTGTGATTCAACTGCTCGGAGACAGAAAGAATTTAGGCATACATTCTGAAATGATCTCTGACGGCACCTTAGCTCTCTATGAAAAAGGAATCATTAATGGCAAATACAAGAACTTTGATCAAGGGAAAATGGTAGTTACCTTTCTAATGGGGAGTCGTAAGCTTTACGATTTTGCACATAACAACCCGGAAATAGAGGTCAGACCGGTTGATTATGTCAACCATCCTGCTGTAATTATGAAGCAAAACAAAATGGTTTGTGTAAACTCTGCAATCCAGGTAGATCTAATGGGGCAGGTTGCATCGGAAAGTATTGGTTTGAAACAATTTTCCGGAGTGGGTGGTCAGGTAGACTTTATTCGTGGCGCATCTATGGCAGAGGATGGGAAATCCATCATTGCGATGGCTTCTTATACCCAGAAAAAGGACGGAACGATTATTTCCAAGATTGTTCCATTCCTAGATCATGGAGCTGCGGTTACCACTTCAAGAAATGATATTGATTATGTTGTTACAGAATGCGGCATTGCAGCGTTGAAAGGAAAATCCTTAAGAGAACGCGCAAAAAGCTTAATTAGCATATCTCATGAAAGCGCAAGAGATGAATTGCAGGCTGAATTTGAAAAGAGATTTCATGAAAAATTTTATGCCATTGCAAAGACTTTTTAAAAAAGGAAGAGAGGGAACTATATGCTGGCTTTAAGAGTTGTACCAAAGGTGTTCTATTTCGACACTTTTAAAGAGTTCAATGATGAATTCAAAATCGGAAAGAACGATTTGGTGGTAACCAATGAGTTCATTTACGAGCCGTTTATGAAACCACTGGGCATCGAAACCAATTTGATCTTTCAGGAAAAATTCGGAACAGGTGAACCATCGGATGAAATGATTGATGCTATGACAAAGGAAATGAAAAAATTTAACTTTGATCGAATCATTGCATTTGGTGGAGGAACCATTGTAGACATTTGTAAGATTTTAGCATTGGATGTTCCAGAGCATTCCATTGATTTATTTGAAGGAACTGTATTACCAGTAAAGAAAAAGGAACTCATTTTAGTTCCTACAACTTGTGGAACGGGAAGCGAAGTAACAAATGTTGCAATTGCTGAGCTTAAGTCAAAGCATACGAAAAAAGGAATTGCAGTCGAGAAAACATATGGAGATTGTGCTGTATTGATTCCAGAGACCGTGAAGGGACTTCCATATAAGTTTTTCGTTACTAGTTCCATCGATGCTTTGATTCACGCAATTGAATCTTATCTGTCTCCAAAAGCATCTCCATTTACAGAAATGTATTCCTTAAAAGCAATTGAGATGATTATGGAAGGATATAAAAAGATTATAGCAAATGGACCTGAAGCTAGATTAGATGATTTAAAAACATTTGTTTTAGCAGCGAATTATGCTGGAATTGCATTTGGGAATGCAGGATGCGCTGCAGTGCATGCTCTTTCCTACAGTATTGGAGGAACATTCCATGTACCACATGGAGAAGCAAATTATCAATTCTTTACTGAAGTTTTCAAAATGTATGACAGAAAGAATCCAAATGGAAAAATAGTGCAGGCAAAAGAAATCTTTGCAAATGTTTTAGGATGCGATGCGAAAGATGATGTATTCGGTGCACTAGAAGAATTCTTGAATAAGTTAATTGCAAAGAAACCTTTGAGGGAGTACGGAATGGTCGAAGCACAAATTGATGAATTTACAGAAAGCACCATTGCGAATCAGCAAAGACTTTTAGCAAACAATTATGTACCGCTTAGTAAAGAAGAAATTAGAGAGATTTTTAATAATTTATATTAATAAGCTGATTATTTTTAAGAGAATTAAGGAGGAACGTTATGGCACTTATGACAGGAGCTCAGTATATTGAGAGTTTAAGAAAATTAAACACAAGAGTTTATATGTTTGGTGAAAAAGTTGATAATTGGGTGGATCATCCGATGATTCGTCCTTCGATCAATTGTGTAGCAATGACTTATGAGCTGGCACATGATCCGCAGTATGAAGATTTAATGACAGCTACTTCAAACATTACAGGAAAGAAGATTAATCGATTTGGTCATCTTCATCAGAGTACAGATGACTTAAGAAAAAAAGTTAAGATGCTGCGTCTTTTAGGGCAGAAAACTGCGTCTTGTTTCCAGCGATGCGTAGGAATGGATGCATTTAATTCAGTATTTTCCACAACGTTTGAAACCGATGAAAAATATGGAACACATTACCATGACAATTTTGTAAAGTATCTAACCTATATTCAAGAAAATGATTTAGTTGTAGATGGTGCTATGACTGACCCGAAGGGTGATAGAGGACTCTCTCCGAGTCAGCAGTCTGATCCTGATGTATTTGTACATATTGTAGAAAAAAGAGAAGATGGAATTGTGGTAAAAGGAGCAAAGGCACATCAGACCGGATCCATTAACTCTCATGAACATTTAATCATGCCGACTATGGCTATGAAAGAAGCAGATAAGGCATATGCAGTATCGTTTGCAATTCCATCGGATGCAGAAGGACTTTATATGATTTATGGCAGACAATCTTGTGATACAAGAAAGCTGGAAGAGAATGCAGATGTTGATCTTGGAAACCAGAAGTTTGGCGGTCAGGAAGCATTGGTAGTGTTTGATAATGTGTTTATTCCGAACGATCGAATCTTCCTTTGTGAAGAGTACGAGTTTGCAGGAATGATGGTAGAGCGATTTGCAGGATACCATAGACAAAGCTATGGCGGCTGTAAGGTTGGTGTTGGTGATGTTGTAATTGGAGCAGCAGCCCTTGCTTCTGAATATAACGGTGCCAATAAAGCTTCTCATATTAAGGATAAGCTGATTGAAATGACGCATTTAAATGAGACTTTATATGCTTGCGGAATGGCTTGCTCTTGTGAAGGATGTCCAACAAAAGCAGGAAATTACCAAATTGACTTACTGCTTGCGAACGTATGTAAACAGAATGTAACACGTTTCCCATATGAAATTGTAAGATTAGCTGAGGATATTGCAGGTGGATTAATGGTAACAATGCCATCAGAAAAGGATTTTAAATCGGATGTGGTTGTTGGCAAAGAAGGAGAAACGATTGGAGAAATCTGCAATAAATACTTTGCAGGAAGAGCAGATGTTCCAACAGAAGATAGAATGAGAGTACTTCGTTTCTTAGAAAACATTTGTCTTGGTTCTTCTGCAGTTGGTTATCGTACGGAATCTATGCATGGAGCAGGATCCCCACAGGCTCAGAGAATTATGATTGCAAGACAGGGTAACATCGAAGGAAAGAAAGGTCTAGTAAAAGACATTGCAGGCATTAAATAAAATTAAATAATATGGGGCGGCAATAAAGCCGCCCACTATGAACTTATTAAGATCCGTTCTAGACTAGGATACGATCAATTTTTAATTAGTTGGAACGGTTTCTTATATGGTAGAATCCATCAAAAACATGATACCTTTACGAATATAGTTTTGGCTTATGCGTTCTTTCGAATTTCTCCTGCCTATCTTAGAAAGAAACAACCGGAGTATGCTCGACTTTTCAATGTTAAACACGGAATGTTTCATAGTGGAAGTATTTATAGCAATTTTTTTCTTCGCGTAGCTTTATACTCTATTTATTAAACTCGTTGCTTAGCATTGAATCGGATTTGGTTATTCATGATTCACGATTGGATGATACCTAGATTTTATTACTTTTACGTAAAAGTGAAAAAGGAGAGTCAGTTTATCAGATTGGGACTCTCCTTTTTTATAAAAGACCAGTGTGAAATCATTTGAACGAAAAAATTTACAGGAGGGAATTATATGAGTAAAGAGTTAATTTTCAAAGCATTACGTCATGAAGAAATGAGTGAAGTTCCTTGGGTACCGTTTGCTGGTGTTCATGCAGGACAATTAAAAGGTTTTACGGCAGAAGAAATGTTAAAGGATGCTGATAAAATTGTTGAATCCCTTAAGGAAGTAAATAAATTGTATATGCCGGATGGACTTCCTATTGTATTTGATCTTCAGATTGAAGCAGAGATATTAGGATGCGATTTGTTATGGGCGAAAGATAATCCTCCATCCGTTAAGAGCCATCCTCTTGCAGGTGAAAAAACACTACCATGTTCCTGTAAGATGCCTACAGCTGAATCAGGCAGAATTCCTATGATTTTAGATGCTATGAGAAAGACAAAAGCTGCAATTGGTGATGAAGTTGCTCTTTATGGGCTGATTTGCGGACCTTTTACATTAGCTTCTCATTTAAGGGGAAGTGATATCTTTATGGATATGATAAAAGATACAAAATATGTCAAGGAATTAATGTCATTTTGTGGCATGGTTGCTTGCAAAATGTCTGAACTATACATTGATGCAGGTATGGACGTAATTGCTGTAGTGGATCCTCTTGTCAGCCAGGTTTCACCAAAACATATAGAAAAGCTGTTAGCCGAATCATTTACTGGTGTATTTGATTATATAAGAAGTAGAAACGTATTCTCAAGCTTCTTTGTCTGCGGAAATGCAACAAAGCAAATTGAGTCGATGTGTAAGATGGGACCAGACGGCGTTTCCGTTGATGAGAACGTCGATCTTGCAGCCGCCAAGGTGACAACAGATCAGTATAATATTACTATGGGTGGAAATATTCCGCTTACAACTACGATGTTACATGGTACACAAGAGGATAACATTAAGAGCGTCATTGAAATTCTTGACAGCGTGGATCATAAAAATCTCATTATAAGCCCAGGTTGTGATATGCCGTATGCAACACCTATGGAAAATACAATTGCTTGTGCGCAAGCGGTAAAAAATCCAGAAAGCTCAAGGGAATTAATTAAAAATTATGAAGCAGTTGTTGATGATATTGATATAGAAATTCCTGACTATGCGAATTCAGAAAAAGTAATTATAGAATTGTTTTTGATTGACCCGGATCAGTGTGCAGCTTGTACCTATATGCAGAACAGTGTTCTCGATGCTTATGATGAAATTAAAGATATTGCTGAATATCGTATTTATAAATACTTTATTAAAGAAGACATTGCAAGAACAAGAAAGATGGGAATTAAGAACTTACCTTCTATGTGTATTAATGGAGATCTTAAATGGATTTCAATCATACCTAGTAGGGAAGAACTTGTTAATACGGTCAGAGAATATTCAAAAAAGTAAGCAGTAAAAACAATACGAATTAATTATGGAGGGAAAAATATAAATTCCTTCCCTCTATAATTAATTAATTTGATTGAATGATAAAGATGAGAAACATTCAAATGCAAATGAAGAATGCTAAAATATTATAGAATATGTTTTTAGTAAATAGGCAAGGAGTGTGACGTAAATGAATAATAAAAGCATCATAGAAATAATTGCTAAGGCTAAGGATGGACAGTTACTGGATAAGGGCGAAATTATTAAGCTGTTAAATATTAAAAAGGTTGAAGAACTAGCTTTACTGTTTAAATCTGCACAAGAAGTAAGAACCAATCATTTTGGGAAAAAGATTTTTGCCTATGGATTTGTATATTTTTCTACCTATTGTAGAAATGATTGTGCTTTTTGTTATTACAGAAAGTCAAATATGATAGAAAGATATCGAAAAAATCCAAATGAAGTTATAGCGATTGCTCAGTCTTTAGCAGATTCTGGGGTAAATTTGATCGATTTAACTATGGGTGAGGATATAGCATATCATAATGAAGATTTTAAGACAGTGCTATCCATTGCGTCACAAATTAAAGAGAAAACGGATTTGCCTATTATGATTTCTCCGGGTGTTATAAGTAATAAAATAATTGATAAATTATCTGATGTTGGAATTGAATGGTTTGCTCTTTATCAGGAAACTCATAATAGAGAATTGTTTGCGAAACTTAGATTGCATCAAAGCTATGATGAAAGAATGCAAGCTAAACTTTATGCAAAAGAAAAGGGAATGCTTATCGAGGAAGGACTCCTTGCAGGTGTAGGTGAAAGCGTAGAAGATATAGCAGATTCAATTTTAGAAATGGGACGCATAGGTGCAATGCAAGTCAGGGTTATGAGTTTTGTACCTCAAGAAGGAAGCCCAATGAAAGATATTGACACCCCAGATAGACTTAAAGAATTAAAGATAATCGCTGTTATGAGACTTTGTTATCCGAACGCACTTATACCAGCATCACTCGATATAGATGGCATAGCAGGACTTGAAGACAGAATAAATGCAGGAGCCAATTTAATCACCTCCATCATTCCTCCTAAGTCAGGGTTAATGGGTGTAGCTCAGAATCGAATGGATGTTGATGAAGGTGGCAGGACCATTAAAGAAGCTGCTCATATTTTAGAAAAATTAGGTTTGGAAATTGCTACGGCAAAAGAATATAAGGAGGCATATTTGGAATGATAAATCTGATCTTGCTGACTGGATTTTTAGGTGCCGGTAAAACAACATTAATGCAAGAAGTTTTAACTGCCTATAAAGATAAGAAAGTAGGAGTCATTGTAAATGAATTTGGTAGCATAAACATAGATTCAACTTTAATTAAGCGTGATGGAATCGACATGGCAGAGCTATCAAATGGTTCTATCTTTTGTGCATGTATTAAAGATAAATTTGTAAATAGTCTTATTGAGATGTCAACAAAGGATTTGGAATACATATTCATAGAAGCATCTGGTTTGGCGGATCCGTCAAATATATCTGATATTTTAAATGGTATAAAACATAAAACACATAATGAATACGATTATAAAGGTTCTATTTGTGTTATCGATGGAGAACGTTTTATAGAATTATTTGATTTACTTCCTGCAATTGAATCGCAGATTGAGTTTTGTAGC
Organism: Anaerovorax sp. IOR16; assembly: GCF_017168145.1. Classification (GTDB taxonomy): domain Bacteria; phylum Bacillota; class Clostridia; order Peptostreptococcales; family Anaerovoracaceae; genus IOR16. The sequence goes on from NZ_JADQTL010000003.1 coordinate 31,031, forward strand.
GGTGTAATAATAAACAAAGCTGATTTAATTGATGAAACCTCTCTAAATCATGTCATTCAAAAGATTTCTGATATAAATCCATGTGCGGAAAAATTCATTACGTCATACTGTAAAGTAGAGATAGATCAATTAATGGACTGTTTTAAACGATATTGCGGCAATGCCGAAAAGAATAGGGAAAGCAGTAATACGTATGAGACCAGACCTTTTACATTTACAATAAAAAGTGACAGTAAAATATCAATCGAGAGTCTAGTTCAATTTTTGAACGAAATTGTTACGGACACTTTTAGGATAAAAGGTTTTGCAGATACAGATAAAGGTACTATGGAAATTAGTACAGTTGGTAAAAATATAAATATCAGTCCCTGGCATGAAGCGGTAGAGGGCGTGGAAATGGTTGTGATCTCTGCGATTGGATTTAAGATGATGAGTGTCATTACTTGTGCAATCGAGAAGTATGGAAAAGGGATATTACATATTTAGTGAATGAAATATATGTAGATATAGGAAGTTTAAAGAGGAACAGGATGAATAAAAATTTTAGATGCACTGGTATATGTGCAAACTGTGGACGATGTAAAGGCGCAAATATGATGCAAAAGGCGAATGAAAGAAAGACAAAGCTTTTAACTTTCCCAGAAGATTTTGTTCCTAATAAAGGAAATAATGGGTTTGGAATTGCCTTTGACATCGGAACGACTACAGTAGTAGGCGTACTATGGGATTTAGTAAAAGGAGAGCAGGTTGGAACTATGGCAAAAACAAATCCACAAAATGCATATGGTTCTGATGTGATTTCCAGGATTACATATTGTGGTGGGAAAGAGGATAAGATTGAGGAGTTACGCAATAAAGTAATTGATTGTTTAAATCAAATATTGGATACATTGTGTAAGAATCATTCCATAGATAGCTCGCAGATAGTAAAAGCAGCTGTTTGTGGAAATACGACAATGTCTCATATTTTTGCTGGATATGATCCTATGTCACTTGCTTTAGCACCTTTCATTCCGGCATATAAAGGTGAAGTCATTATGTCAGGTGAAGAAGCAAGGCTAAAAATTGATCCCTCTGCTAAGGTGTTTTTAATTCCTAATATTGCAGGGCATGTTGGAGGAGATATTAATGCGGGGATTATAGCTTCTAGGCTTTTAAACAAAAAAGAATTAACTTTGTTTATAGATATTGGAACAAATGGTGAAATTGTTTTGACTAAAGATAGTATGACTCTAACTTGTTCCACAGCTGCAGGCCCGGCATTTGAGGGGGCTTCTATTAAAGATGGAATGAGAGCTGCATCCGGTGCAATAGAAAGGATAGAAATTCGTGAGGATGATGTTTTCTTTAAGACAATTGATGGGTGTGAGCCTGTTGGAATTTGTGGGTTTGGTCTAATTGATGCAGTTGCTCAAATGTTAAAAGTGCAGTTGATTAATAAAAAAGGAAGACTTGCATCGGCAGAAGAATATTTAAAAAAGCATCCGGAAAGTAATTTGGGGTATCGATTAAGAAATGATGAGGAAGGCAATCGAGAATTTGTTTTAGTGTTTAAAGAAGGCAAGGAAGATGTAGTAATCACGCAGAAGGATGTGAGAGAAGTACAGCTTGCAAAGGGAGCGATTTCAGCAGGCATTCAAATTATGCTTGAAGAATTAGGTGAAAAGTTAGATAATATAAAAAAGGTTATGATAGCAGGCGCATTTGGAAATTTCATTGATAAGGAAAGTGCAATTGCGATAGGATTAATACCTTCTGTACAATTAAGTAAAATACACTTAGTCGGAAATACTGCCGGTTCGGGAACTTGTATGGTACTTGTTAGTGAAGAAGATGAGAATCTATCAGTAAACATATCAGATGACGTGAAGCATATAGAATTGGCATCTTGCAATAATTTTCAAGAACGATATTTAAAAGCTATGCAGTTTATCTAAACAGTCTACTATCACAGTAAAATCTTTAATTAAATAGGATTAATTATGGTCCTTACCATTTTATTACTTGTTATTGATTTTTATAAAACGGGAAGAGATGGTGAAGAATATGGAAAAAAATAAAATAAAAGTTATAAAAGAAATGCTACAAGGGTCAGAGGCTATGTGCTTAGGGAAAAAAGGAATTGATATAATTCTGAACGATAAATTTTCTAAGGATCTAGCTTATAATCTGTGTGGCAAATTTTTTTATCGGGATGTTTTAATAGACAATTTGGAAATAGCCAAGATTAATAGTGCTGATCCTTCTATGTTGAGTGACGAAATATTTTTACAACATAATAGGCAAAGAGTTTGGCGTGTGCCCCTTATTAATAAGGCAAATACTAAAAATAATATAAACATAAAACGAAGGATTATCAAAATGAAATTAAAGGAGCTGATAAAGAGATAGAAAGTAATTTGCGCTATAGTAATAAGTTAATAATTCTTTAATGTAACATGTAATGAAAGAATTCATTACAGGAAAGTAGGATGATTAATGAAGATTGAAAAAGATATAGAAAGAAAAGTAGATAATAATAGCAGGCGCAAATTTGATAATACATTTTATAAAATAATGGCTGAGGCATTAGGCGAAGAAATATTCGTAACTGATGGTGAAGGGCGTGTTTTATTTGTTAATCCAGCTTCTTCTCAAAGAATTGGACTTCCTGTGGATAAAATAATAGGAAAGCATGTAAAAACCTTAGAGGAAGAAGGGTATTTTTCAAAAAGCTGCACAATGGAAGTAATAAAAACTAGGAAGCAGGTAGATCTGCTTCAGAAATTGAAAGATGGGAGAACTTTAATTGCTACGGGTGTTCCTATTTTTGATAATCATCAAGAAGAAATCATTATGATAGTAACGACATCAAAAGATGTAAAGTCCATTAATGAATTAGTAAATAAGGTCGAGGTGCAGGAAGAGATCATTGAAAAAAACAAGGAGGAAATTCAACAGCTCAGGAATGATATTCTTGAATCAGTAGGATTTATTATAAAAGACTCTATAATGGAAAAAATCGTCGCAGATATAATAAAAATAGCACCATTAGATGTTGCAGTTTTAGTTTGTGGAGAAACTGGGGTTGGTAAAGAAGTAATCGTAAGAACTTTACATAGGTTTAGTGATCGAAAAGACAGACCATTGGTGAAAATAAACTGTGGAATAATTCCAGAGAATCTTATTGAATCTGAACTCTTTGGATATGAAAGAGGTGCTTTCACAGGTGCTGAAAGAACTGGTAAAATAGGCAAAGTAGAGTTGGCAGAAGGGGGAATATTATTCTTAGATGAAATAGGAGAATTGCCTTTGACAATGCAAGTTAAGCTTTTGGATTTATTGCAAGATGGCAACTATACCAGGGTAGGTGGGACTGAGGTTTTATATGTAAATACTAGAGTAGTGGCAGCAACTAATAGAAATTTAAAAAAAATGTGTGCAGAGGGAAAGTTTAGAAAAGATTTGTATTATAGATTAAATGTAATTCCGATAAATATACCACCTTTAAGAGAGCGACTTGGTGATATTGAAGTATTATCTAAACATTTTCTATCTAAATTTAATTCAAAAATATCGCTGTCATAAAAAATATGAAAAGGGATATTTGGAAGGACTTTATTTATATGATTGGCCTGGAAATGTAAGAGAAATGGAACATGTATTAGAGCGAGCCTTTATTCTTTCTGAAAGTGATACTATTATAAAAGAAGAAATACAGAGGGTAATATATAGCACTGGTGAATTACCAGCTCAAAAAGAAAATGTCGTGTGTATTAATTTGATGCCATTAAAGGCTGCAAAGTATGAGGTCGAAAAACAGTTACTTACAAGAGCATATCAGATTTATAAATCAACATATAAGATGGCAGAAGCTTTGCAAATTGATCAGTCTACGGTTGTAAAGCTTTTACATAAACATGGAGAAGGTAAACTAAAGTAGAGTAAATTTTGTTTTAAGTGATTATTAATACAATTGTAGGAGAAGGAGAAAATACAATGGAGAAAGAAAAACGAGATAGATTAAATGATTTGGCTGCTAAGTTGGAAAGTGGAAATATTTCTGGTTCAGAAAAGGAAGAACATAGATTATTGAATATGGAATACCTTGCAGAAATCATTGCACAGCAGCAAGACGAAGATGATGAGGATGAATAGCAGAAATATTAAATTTTAAAAATAATGAATTTTGTCATTATAATAATGAGAAAATTCATTATTATAAATTAAAATTAAAAGAAACGAAATTGATGATTAAACTTTTGATGTTTTTATAAAAAAATAATTAATTGTTACTTTATGTCGAATTTTAAGAAATATTATTAAAATTAAATAAAATAAACAAAACTGAGAGTAAGGTTATTCCTTACTCTCAGTTTTATTTATTGGTTTAAGAATTAGCCATGTAAAGTAACCAATTACGGAATTTACACGATATTATATATGATTTTTGGTAGAGAAAGTTCCAGAAGCTGTTGGTATGGTAACCTTAATAATAATAACTTTTTTGTATATTTAATGAAATTTGCAATATTCTAAATATTCTAAAAACAGTAGAGCGTGGCACAGGATTTGCAATGTATAGCAAGTAATACTACATGTTCGTTATTTTAAAAAGAAAGGTCACTTAAGGGAGGTTTTTATGTGTAAAGAAGAATTAATGAAGTTAGCTTTTGATTCGATTGTTGAAGCAGATGAAGATTCAGCCATGGAATCAATGGATAAAGCTGCTGAGGCTGGCATTAGTGCCGTGGAAATGTTGAAAGAAGGATTCAGTAAGGGTATGAATGAACTGGGAGATCAGTTTGGAAGAGGTGAAATATTCTTACCGGAATTAATCTTTGCTACCGAAGTTATGAAGGCTGTTACAGAAAGAGTTGAAACAGAACTGTTAGAAAGTGGAGAAACGGTTACTCAGAAGGGTAAGATTGTTATGGCCACAGTTGAGGGAGATGTACATGATATCGGTAAAGGAATTTGTGTATCGCTCCTTAAAACATGTGGTTTTGACGTGTACGATCTTGGCAGAGAAGTTCCTGCATCCGTGATTATTGATAAGGCCGAAGAAGTTGGGGCTGATATCATTGGAACAAGCGCGCTTCTTACAACGACAATGACTGTTCAGCAGGAAATTGAAAATGAGCTGAAATCCAGAGGGATCAGAGATAAGTATAAAACTATGATTGGTGGAGCGCCAGTTACACAAAGATGGGCGGAAAAAATCGGTGCTGATGCTTATACAGAAGATGCATCTGAATGTTGCGAGCGAGCACAAAGATTTTTAGAAAATAAATAATGTAATTTAATGCATTTAATATTAATCGTGGCTATTTATTTACGTAATTAACGTTGGACAAAATATTCAATATATTTAACAAGTTAATTTTAAAAATATATTATTATGCTTTCCTTCAAAGCAGAAAGGATATGAAATGAATGACGAAATAAATAGTACCAATATTAATAACGGTAGAAATCGCAGCTATGATTTAGGATTAATTATAGCAGGTGTAGGAATACAAGTAATTCTAGTAATTTTAATGGTTATTGAACCAGATGCAACATTAAACGGTATACAGAGTATTTTCGACAGAGTAATCGAAGTATTTGGACCATTAATGTTATGGTTTACACTTATAACATTTGGTATTGCTATTTACTTAGGATTTGGCAAATATGGAAATATAAAATTAGGAGAAGGCAATCCTGAATATTCTATGTTTAGTTATATTTCAATGATGACTTTAGCCTCTCTAGCATCGGCAGCAATATATTGGTCCTTTACAGAATGGGCAAGTTACTATAGTGGCCCTGGGTTAGATATGGAGGCTAGTTCATTTTTAGCATTAGATACTTCTTTATCTTATGCATTCTTCCACTGGGGTATAGGGATGCAGTCACTATATGTAATTATAGGAATTGCAATTGCTTTTGCAGTATACATAAAAAAAGTACCTTTATTCCAAGTTAGTACAGTATGCAATGCTATGCTGGGGGATAGAGTTGAGGAAAAGAAAAAGAAGACCTTTGGAAAAATTATAGACTTCATAGTAATTATAGGAATCGTAGGAGGATTGGGCTCTACACTTGGTTTAGCAGTTCCATTAGCAGGAGGAGGGTTAACTCAAGCGGCTGGGATTGAACTTACATTTTCTGTTAAAGTTGGAATTTTGCTAACGATAGCTATTGTGTTTACAATCACTTCATTTATAGGTACCAAAAAAGGTATGCAAACAGTTAGTAATACCTCAACTATAATTTGCCTAGCTTTGTTAGCGTATTTGTTTATTATGGGGCCGACCGTATTCATAATGGATAACATTACGAATAGTCTTGGTTGGATGGTTACAAATTTTATGCGTATGAGCTTATTTACAGATCCGATTGCTGGTGGTAAATTCCCTGATTGGTGGACAATTTACTTTATTGCATTTTACTTAAACTATACAGCCTTTATGGGTATATTTATTGCAAAAATCTCAAAAGGAAGGACTATCAGGCAGGTTACATGGGCTACGCTACTTGGGATAAGGTGTGGTGTATGGGTACTATTTGGAGTAAATGGTAGCTTTGCAATACATGCCAATATGGAAGGTTTTGTTGACGTAGTAGGGCTTGTAAATAAAGGTGCAGGTCAGGACGCTATATATCAACTATATGAAATGTTACCAGGAGGAACCAAAATCATACCTATTGTTGTAATGGTTATGATTGTAGGATTTGTAGCATCTTCACTAGATACTGCTTCTTTATCTTTGGCACAGACTACAACGCTAAAACTTGATGAAAATGGGGATCCAAGCAAATGGCTTAGAGTATTTTGGTGCTTTATACTTACCTTATTACCATTATCAATCATGTTCGTTGAAGCAAACTTTAACGTAATAAAAATGATATCTATACTTACTGCTATCCCATTTGTATTTATATTAATATTTATGTATGTGGGGACGTTTAGATGGCTAAAAGAGTATAAAGCTGAACAATGCACTATAGAAGATGATGTAAATATAAACGTAGATATTGTTTGATTTCTAGAAGCTAATGTAAATATAAACTTAGGTATTGTTTGATTTTTAGAAGCTAGAAAGGAGAATACAGTTTTACTGTAATGTGAAAAAATGAAGAAAAATAAAATGGAATATGTTAAGAAACCTTCTAAAGTTGGAGTTTTGAGAGCTAACACTATTAATGATGAGCAGGTAGATAAAATACATTTTGCTACACTTAAAATTTTAAAAGATACTGGCATAAGAATAGGGTCATTAGAAGCTGCAAAATTATTTGAGAAAAATGGAGCTGAAGTGGAATATAAAGACGAGTATGCTATAGTAAAATTATATCCACACATGGTAGAAGCAGCATTAGCTACAGCAGCAAGACCTATGACTTTTTATGGAAGAACAAAAGATAAAGACTTTATTGCATTTAAGAACAATGTAGGATTTACAAATTTTGGGGAAACAGTTGGAATTATAGATTTAAAGACAAGAGAGCATCGAGATTCTGTAAAAGCTGATAATGGAGATTTAGTGAAAATTTGCGATTATTATGATGAAATTGCTGTTGTTGACAGGCCTTTTGTATGCACTGACTATCCAAGCAGTGTGCAAGCGTTACATAATCTCCAAGTTTGTATGGAGAATACTTCAAAAGCGCTATTTATAGGAGCAGCTAATAGAGATAACTGTAAGAGAATGATAGATATGGCAGCGGTTGCAGTAGGTGGAATGGATAACTTAAAAGCTAGACCTTTTTTAAACATCTGGGTTTGTCCAACTAGTCCTCTTGAGCTGGCAAAAGAATGTTGTGAAATAACGATGGAATGTGCGAAAGCAGGTATAGGTATTGCATGTATACCTATGGCTCTCGCGGGTGCTACATCACCAGTTACTTTAGCTGGATCTGTTGTACAGCATAATGCAGAACTGCTTGCATGCTTTACTTTAGCTCAGCTTGTAAGAAAAGGCGCAAGATTTATTTATTGCAGTATGAGTACACTTATGGATCTTAAAACTGCGGAAGGTGCAGTAGGAGCTCCAGAACAAGGTATTCTTACTTCTGCCCTTTCTAAGATAGCACAAAAGTATAACCTGCCTACATTTATGGGCTCTTCACTTTCTGATAGCAAAATACCTGACGCACAGGTTGGTTATGAATTTGCTATGAATGCAATGGCAGCTGCTATCGCAGGTGTAAACTTTATTGAAGGTGCAGGTGCATTGGAATTTGGCTTGACAATGGACTATGCAAAATTAGTGATGGATTGTGAAGCAATGAATTCTATTCGTAAAATAATAGGTGGAATAGAGGTTAATGATGATACGCTTGCACTAGATATCATTGATAAGGTTGGTCCAACTGGTGCTTACTTAAATGAAAGACATACATTTGCATATATGAAAGAACAATCTAATGCAGAAATCTTCAGCAGAAAAAGCAGAAGTGCCTGGGAAAAAGCTGGTTCTAAGAACGTAGCAGAAAAAGCGTATGAAAAAGCAGAATGGATTTCTTGAAAACCATCAAGTTGCTCCATTAGTACAAGGAGCTAAAGAAGAAATTGCTAAGATGATCGAACAGTACGAAAAAGATTTAGGAGTGGCAAAATAAAATAGTATCTAATTTCATATTTGAACAATCATATTGGCTTTTGCAGGATAAAGATGACCGAATGAATGACAGAACTTTCGGAAATTTAAAAATATAATGATTTTTTTCATTATTATAATGGAGAAAATCATTATATAAATCTAATTAGAAGATATAACAGCTTAAGTAAATTTGTAAAAAAATAAAAATAATTGTTTAATTATCAACGTTAAACAATTATTTTTTTTTATTATTAAAAAACTGGTATGAAAGTTGCTTTATATAAAGGTGTAGCGGAAGAGGCTTATAGTGAGAAGCCTATTGATGCTACACAATAAGGTTTATTTAAAACATTAAACAATTAAGGAGTGTAATCATGAGTAAAGAAGAATTAATGAAGTTAGCTTTTGATTCGATTGTTGAAGCAGATGAAGATTCAGCTATGGAGGCAATGGACAAAGCTGCTGAGGCTGGCGTTAGTGCCGTGGAAATGTTGAAAGAAGGATTCAGTAAGGGTATGAATGAACTGGGAGATCAGTTTGGAAGAGGTGAAATATTCTTACCAGAATTAATCTTTGCTACCGAAGTTATGAAGGCTGTTACGGAAAGAGTTGAAACGGAACTGTTAGAAAGTGGAGAAACGGTTACTCAGAAGGGTAAGATTGTTATGGCCACCGTTGAGGGAGATGTACATGATATCGGTAAAGGAATTTGCGTATCGCTCCTTAAAACATGTGGTTTTGACGTGTATGATCTTGGCAGAGAAGTTCCTGCATCCGTGATTATTGATAAGGCTGAAGAAGTTGGGGCTGATATCATTGGAACAAGCGCGCTTCTTACAACGACAATGACTGTTCAGCAAGAACTTGAAAATGAGCTGAAATCCAGAGGAATCCGAGATAAGTATAAGACTATGATCGGCGGGGCACCTATTACGCAAAGATGGGCGGAGAAGATCGGTGCTGATGCTTATACAGAAGATGCTTCTGAATGTTGTGAAAGAGCACAGAGATTTATAGATGAAAAATAAATTCGTATTATAAAAACATTTTTTATAATAATTAACCCGAAAGGAGTACTAAGTTATGAGTCAAAAATACTTTACTAGAATGGGCGATGGCGAAGGCGTTTGGATGACGAAAGAAGAAATTAAGAATGACGTAATCGCTGGAATGGAAGATGCTGTAGTAAGAGGCAAGTCACAACCACTTGATGATAGTGAAATTGATCAATTAGTTGAAATATTGACGATGCCAGAAAAAAATGTTAGTGTTGAAAGAGGTAATGAAGGTATTGTTACCTTTGATGCCGGTACATTAAAACTTCCTATAAGATCAGGAATACCAGTAGATAGATCTACGACATTACTGATACATGAAAGAATTCTTTGTTCAGATACAATGGAACTTTGTAACACAGACTATAGTTACAAGGCAATTAAAAATATTGTACCAGAAGAAGGAATGGCTATGGAGCAAGCTCAGATGAACTGTATTATGCCTATATTTTATGGTGCGATGCCTAATATGGGTTTATATACAAAACCAGATGGGCCTGTTGATAACTGGGCAATGCTGCTTCCAGAAGGAAAAATTAAGGAAGCGATGGCTGCACAGGAAGAAGCTGCTGAATTATGTAAAAATGATATGATTTATATTGGTTCCGTTATGGCTGAGTCAGGAGCATGTGGACTTCAGTTTGATACTTGTGGAGCTAGTGGTGATGCAGATGCTTATGCAGCTTTAGGAGCAGCTAAAGTATTATCAGAAAAATATCCTGATGTAAGTATTACTATGGGCATGGCAAATGAATTTCATCTTGGTATGCATGGTAAATTAAAGTTTGAGGGTCAAAGGGTTGCTGGACAGTATCCTGCTAAGCAGGTTAAGTCTGTTGAAGCTGCAGGGGCTCACAGTTATGGCTGTGTAGTTAACACAAATAGCAGTAAATCATTTGCCTGGAACTTATCACGTTCCGTTACATATGTTAAGGAAGCTACAAGAGTAGCAAATATCCCTGTGTTAGTAAACGCAGGAATGGGTGTAGGTGGTATACCGTTAACAAATACATCTCCTACAGATGCAACTACAAGAGTATCAAAGGCTATGCTGGAAATCGGTAAAGCCGACGGATTGTAGATAGGCCACGGAGATGCGTACGGAATGGCTGTAATGCACGAAATGGCCGCAGGTATGGGCGGAATACGTACAGCTGGAGATCTAGTTGCACGTATGGTCATGAAGGGCATGAAAATTGCTTCCGCAAAGGAATATGTAGCAAATAAACTTGGATGTTCCGTTTTCGATTTAGCAGATTCAGCAAAGATGAAGGAGATCAGGGAATCTCTAGACATCGGCACAATCTTAGAAAGAAAACATGCATCTACAGGTATGGCTGCAAAGATTAAGATTGCGGAGTTACTTGACATTAAGATTCCTAGTGTTGAGCTTTTCAAGAAGAAGGTAGGTAAGGGATTTTAATTGAAATTTTAGAAAAACAAATAATAAAGTATAATAAAGGGCAAGGTAGGTGCCTTGCCCTTTATTACACAACAACAAGTCTGAAATTTCACAAAATTTTATTAATTTATTTTCAATTCGTAATAAAAGATAATTTTGGTTAAGTAATAAGGAGATTAAAATGGAAGAGAATTTAAATATGAAAACTAAGGGTAAATTTGACCTTTCTTTAATTATAGTTAGTTTAGCATTACTTGTTTTATTTGTTATTATGATGATAAATTCACCGGATGCCACCTTAAATGGAATTAATAATATTTTTAATAAAGTTGTTGCAGTTTTCGGACCTATGCTTGAAGTGTTCACTTTTATAATGTTATGCTTATCATTTTATTTAGGTATAGGAAGATATAAAAATGTTAAGCTTGGTGATAGCGATCCGGAATATTCTATGTTTAGTTATGTAGCAATGATGACTCTTGCAGCGTTAGCATCGGCAGCATTATACTGGGGATTTACTGAATGGGCATTCTACTACGTAACACCTGGTTTGGGTCTAGAACCAGGTTCTACAGCAGCACTGGAAGCTTCTTTAGGATATTCTTTTTTCCATTGGGGCTTATCGGGTCAGTGTATCTATGTAATCATTGGGGTCGCTATGGCCTATGCATTTTATGTAAAAAAGATCCCCGTCCTACAGACAAGTGCTGTTTGCAGCGCTATGATGGGTGACGTAAAGGGTAAATCTGTTATAGGTAAATTGATTGATTTTAGTGTAATCTTTGGAGTTGTTGGTGGTCTTGGATGTTCACTTGGATTAGCGGTTCCTTTAGCAGCAGGTGCTCTTACTCAAATTTTTGGTGTTAAAATTACATTCCCGATTCAAGTAGGAATCGTTGTATTTATTGCAATAGTATTTACACTTACATCATTTATTGGTACGAAGAAGGGAATGAAAAATTTAAGTAATTTTTCTGCAGGCCTTTGTATTGTTTTCTTAATTTATGTATTCTTGGCTGGTCCAACTACATTCATTATGAAGAACACAGTAAACTCATTTGGTTGGATGATTGGCGAATTTCCTCGTATGTCATTCTTTATGGACCCAATTGCACAAACTGGATTCCCAGAATCGTGGACGTTATATTTCCAAGCATTTTATCTAAATTATGCAGCACTGATGGGTATTTTTATTGCTAAGGTTTCAAAGGGAAGAACGATTAAACAAGTTGCATGGGCGACGTTGTTTGGTATCAGTGCCGGTGGATGGTTCCTATTTGCTGTACACGGAAGCTTTTCAATCCATGCACATATTACAAACCAAACGAATATCGTTGAGCTTGTAAACAGTGGTGTTGGTGAAGCAGGTATTTATCAAGTACTTGAATTATTGCCTGGCGGATCTATTATCTTACCAGTTGCGCTTTTGGTTATAATTGTTGGACTTGTTGCATCTTCATTGGATACCGGCTCTTTATCACTTGCACAGACTACAACAAAAATTGTTGAGAAGGATGGAGAAGTAAACAGATGGCTGAGAGTATTCTGGTGCATCGTTCTTACATTAGTTCCACTTTCAATTATGTTTGCAAAGGCAAGTTTTTCAGCTCTTAAAATTTTATCCATATTAATATCGGTGCCATTTATGTTTATTATTATATTTATGGCTTATGGAATGTTTAAGTGGTTAAAAGAAGATAGAAAATCAGGTTTAATTGATCAACTGATTGTTGAAGATGAAAGAAAAGAGATGTTGGGTTAATTAAATTTGGAATTTAAATTTTATTAGAATATTTAAAGAAGAAATTAAAAACATAAAATTGTGCGATGGAACTTAAGTTCTGCCGCACAATTTTTTATTGAGAGACGTATATACTATAAATTTTCAAAGATATTAGGAATTAAAATGTTAAATTATTTAATATTCTTTCCCTTAAAATATTTATTAAGCTTTACAGAAACGGTTGGTTGACTCACTCCTAATTCTATTGCAACTTTCGTTGTTGTTCCATTTCGTTCATAGGAATCAAGCAGGACTTCTTTCTCCACATCTTCCAGAATTTGTTTGAGAGTTCTGCTTTTCTTAGAAACATTATGAGGGTGTTCATTGGAGTATATGTAATAAGGCAACTGTTCTTCCGTAATTGAATAATCGTCAGCTGTAAGGATTGTTCTTTCCACTACATTTTCAAGTTCTCGAATGTTTCCTGGCCAACAATAAGCTTCCATATAGTTAATCGCACTATTTGTGAATACATGGTTAATCTCATATTGTTCATTAAATTTTTTTGTAAAATGATTAATAAGTGGGAAGATATCTTCTTTTCTCTCACGAAGTGGAGGAACTGTGAGTGACAGTACGTTTAAGCGATAATATAAATCTTCTCGAAATGTACCTTGTTCGACCATTTTTTCTACATTTTTATTGGTTGCTGCGATAAGGCGAAAATCAATGCTTTTTTCAACAACGCCGCCAACTCGTATTACCTTTTTTTCTTGAATGACTTTTAAAAGTTTTACTTGCATATGAAGCGGTAAATCACAAATTTCATCTAAAAACAGCGTGCCGTGGTCAGCAAGCTCGATGAGACCAGCTTTGCCGGCTTGTCCAGCACCGGTAAAGGCTCCTTTTTCATAGCCGAATAATTCTGATTCGAGGAGATGTTCGGGAATTGCTCCGCAATTGATGCAAATGAAAGGTGCATCGGCACGTTTGCTACTCGAATGAATCAAATCAGCTAACATGTTTTTTCCGACGCCGGATTCCCCGTTAATAAAAACAGTTGCATCAAATTTTGCTACTTTCATAGCGGTATGAATCAAATTTTTTATTTTCTGGCTTACACCTATAATTTTAGAATTTTTTTTGTATTCTTGTTTTAATTGTTCTAATTGAACGAGATAAGAGGTCATTGTATCTTGTAATTTACGATGTTCTTCTTCTAATAATTCATACTTCTCTACGTCTCTGGTATAGCTGATTATTTTTTCAAGTTCATTATTATCAGAGAAGATAGGAACTGCGGCACACATTAGGTATTTATTATTTTTTGTTACTTGTAACATTGTTTCTGGCTTGTTTGATTTCATTACACGTGCTGAAATACATGGATTAAATATCTTACGATGTTCCATTTCAAAAATAGTTGAACCAATGGCTTCTTTTGATGGAACGCCATAGACAGATTCAAAATTAGGCAGAACTTTTTCGATGATGCCATCTTTATTTATAATAGTAAAGTCATCGTAAATACTTTCTAGAATCTTATAAAAATCATTTTCTATTTTTTTAGTATGATTTAGTTGAGGGAATACGTTCTCCATCTTAGATGTATTTAAGAAAAAGAAAAATGTCTCAGAATCTGTAAGGTTAGGTATGATAAGAAGAAGGTATTCGGTTTCTTTTCTAATAAATTTTTTAAAAGAATGCTCTTTGGCATAAATGGATTCAAAACTGGATTCAATTAATTCTTGCAACAGAAACTGATTTTCCGGTCCTGCAAATTCTTCTAAAAATGTTTGATTTCCGGAAAATTCATTCTGCTCTTTTTGATACCACATAATAGGAACATTTAGAGAGTTCATTTCTATCTTCAAGGCAATACCTCCTATTAGTAATAATAAATTAGCTATAATACAATATTATAGCATTTTTAAGGGCGGTATACTATGGTTGTTTGGTGATTTATTAACAGAATAATCTAAGAATTAGAAATATGAAGGGAATATGAAAGGGAAAAGAGAAACTTATATAAAAAAGCCTTCTAAAAATAAAATCTTTGAAGGCTTTTACGAGTATTCACATTTATTTTACAATAACTTTTTATTTGCAACGATCTCTTGGTCTTAAATCGAATTCCGGATTAATAGCATAGAAATTCTTTTCATCCAGTTTGTCCTGTACAATCCTTAAGGATTCGCCGAAACGCTGGAAATGTACGATTTCACGTTCTCTCAGAAAACGAATCGGATCAATAACCTCAGGATTATCCACGAGGCGTAGGATGTTGTCGTAAGTGGTACGTGCTTTTTGTTCTGCCGCCATATCTTCTACTAAATCGGTAATGGCGTCTCCCTTAGAAGCGAAGGCTCCGGCACTAAATGGCAAACCTGAGGAGGATTGCGGATAGATACCGACTGTATGATCGACAAAGTAAGGTTCAAAGCCTTGTTCCTTAATTTCTTCAAGGGTAAGATCGCGTGTCAATTGATGTACAATTGTGCTGACCATTTCTAAGTGAGCCAGTTCTTCGGTGCCGATATCATTTAGTATACCGGCAACCTGCCGATACGGCATTGAAAACCGTTGCGAAAGATAACGCATGGAAGCGCCAAGTTCACCATCCGGTCCACCGTATTGTGTAATGATAATTTTTGCTGCACGTGCGTCCGGCTTTTTAATATTAACCGGGTATTGTAACATTCTTTCATACGTCCACATATTCTTATACACATCCTTCCCATGGCCAAGGCGATTCGACCCAAGTCCAGCTATCTGCATAAACGTCTTCTGGAGTAATTGGACCAAATTGTTTGATATACGCTGTTAAAGTTTGATTTCTTAAATCACGATATTTTTTGTAGTAATCGAGTGCTGTCTGATCCGTAGGATGCGTATCCAAATACAGATTAATATCGGTTATTACAAAATCCTGTATTTGTAGCCGTCTCATTAAATTTTCTTGTTCTGTCATAGCTTTACTATTTCACTCCTGTTCCGCTGAATGGCAAATCTAAATCAGGAAAAATGGTTCCGCGTTCGAAAGCTCGAAGACCTTCGTAGGTACCATTCCACACTTGCATAGGAACATATGCCATTGCCAAAGGTAATTGATTCAATGGCAAATTCCCGTTAACGGTCGTAAAAACTGGGGCATCATAATTGTGCTCTAGTGTAATTTCACCAAATCTTAGTGCAAAATCATCCACGATAGAAGCTCCTTTCTATAATAGAAATTGGCTGTTACCAGCCTCAAAATTATTCTATGCTTTCAAAAAAAAATGGTGCATAAAAACAGAAAAGCCATCATATCCTTATTGGATAGACAGCTTTTCGTGGTAAAAACAGGTATTTGCAGGAAATTTTTACTAAACTAATATCATTTTTTAATCTTTTGTGATTCAATATTAATTTTCATTAGTTATAAATGTTATTGTTTCACTATATTATAATTTTTGTTTTATTATATTAACGTCTGTAACAGCATCGGCATCGACAAACACAGTCGCATCGATTAGAGCAGCATCTGCAAGAATTTGAACCACAGCGGGTGCCGACGAGATACCCGACAAGAAGCGGAATAATAGGCATTAAGTTAACCTCCTCTCACGGACTCCATTTATTATATGCGCAAAAAGGACTCGTTGTGACGAATTCGATTTTTATATGAAAGCTTGGTTAGAAAAAAATAATATTCTTTTTTCTTAAATTGGTGAGATTTTCTGAAAAAAGGGGCAAAGTAAAAATCAGATAGAAGTGAAAATATAAATTGAAATTTAGCGGAATAATAGATATAATAATTGGGCAAGCACGAAAATGGGAAACGTGTAAAGGCAAGGGAGGAATGAAATTGGCATTTACAGATGAAGTGGGTATTGACCTTGGAACAGCAAACGTATTAGTTTATATAAAAGGTAAAGGTGTGGTTCTTAATGAACCATCCGTTGTTGCAATCAATCGAGATACAAATGATATTTTAGCGGTTGGGGAAGAAGCACGTCAAATGCTTGGACGAACCCCAAGTAACATTGTAGCGGTACGTCCGCTGCGTGACGGAGTTATTTCCGATTATGATGTAACCGAAAGAATGTTAAAATATTTTATACGAAAAACTTGTGGAAACAGTCGCTTCTTTAAACCAAGAATTATGGTTTGTGTACCAAGCGGTGTAACTGAAGTTGAAAAAAGAGCGGTTCGGGAAGCTGCAACACAAGCAGGCGGTAAAGCCGTATTTCTTATGGAAGAACCGGTAGCCGCAGCCATTGGTGCAGGACTTGACATTTCTAAACCGGATGGTGTAATGGTTATCGATATCGGTGGCGGTACAACCGATGTGGCAGTCATCTCTTTAGGAGGTATTGTAACCAGTTCTTCCGTAAAGGTTGCTGGTGATAAGTTTGACGAATACATCATTAAGTATATGAGAAAAGAACACAAACTGTACATTGGAGAACGTACGGCTGAAGATATGAAAATGACCATCGGAACAGCTTATCCGCGTGAGGATATCGTTGTAAAAGAATGCCGCGGAAGAGATTTGGTTACAGGGTTACCAAAATCTGTGGAAATTACATCCAAAGAAATGATGGAAGCATTGGACGAGCCTCTTCAAGTAATTTGTGAAACAGCACATGCTGTTTTGGAACGTACACCACCGGAATTGGCAGCGGATATTAGTAACAGTGGAATTTATATTACGGGAGGCGGTGCTTTGCTTTATGGCATTGATCGTAGAATTCAAGAAAGGACTGGAATTCCCGTTATTATTGCAGAGGACCCGAAATCTTGCGTTGCGATTGGAACAGGAAAGGCATTGAATTCAATGGATGCCATTCAAAACAATTCCATGAATCGTAAAAAACCTTTTATTTAATGCAGTAATTGTTGAATTATTAAATCGTTGAAACATTGAATCAGAGCTGTCTCAAAGTAGCGTAATATTATCTGCTGTTTTAAGACAGTTTTTTATAGGAGGAATTATTTTTTGGCAAAATTAGAAATTATTGCGACCGCTACCTTTGGATTAGAGTCGGTAGTGAAAAGAGAAGTTGAAGCTTTGGGCTTTAAAGTATTAAAATCCGAAGATGCTAAAATCACTTATATGGGAGACGAAAGAGCGATTGTAAAATCAAATCTTTGGCTAAGGTGTGCCGATCGTGTTCTATTAAAAATGGGAGAGTTTAAAGCAGAGTCTTTTGAAGAGCTATTCCAACAGACAAAGGCACTTCCTTGGGAGGAATGGATTCCAGAGGATGGTAGGTTTACTGTAACAGGTACCTCTGTAAAGTCTAAGTTACACAGCGTACCGGCTTGTCAGTCAATTGTTAAAAAAGCAATCGTAGAAAGGTTAAAAGAGACTTATGCTTGTGAGCAGTTTTCGGAAACAGGTGCAGAATTTACAGTTAAGGTTACGATTCTAAAGGATCGAGCAACCATTACGATTGATACGAGTGGTGCTGGTCTGCATAAGCGAGGATACCGAATTAATGATGTAGCAGCTCCGATTAAAGAGACCTTGGCATCTGCTATGGTTCAGCTGTCTTTTTGGAAGGAAGGCAGATTACTTGTAGATCCATTTTGTGGTTCTGGTACCATTGCAATTGAAGCAGCTATGCTGGCACGTAACATTGCACCAGGTTTGCAAAGAAAATTTGCAGCGGAGCAATGGCCGACCATTAAAAATGAATTGTGGAAGGAAGAGCGGAAGAAAGCATTTTCTGCAATTAATTATAATGCAGAGGTACGAATTTTAGCATCGGACATTAATCCCGCTGCAGTAAAGGGAGCAACAGCCAATGCAGAGGAAGCCGGTGTAGACGACTGCATTGAATTTTCAGTACAGCCGGTAGCAAAAGTGATGGCATCAGAGGAATATGGGATAATGATAGGAAATCCTCCTTATGGTGAAAGAATTGGTGAAAAGGCAGATATTCAAAAAATCTACAAGGACCTGCAGAAGTTCTTTGTAAAAAATCCTACATGGTCCTTGTATTTGGTTACTTCTGATAAAGAGTTTGAAACACAATTCCGTGAGAAACCGGCAGACCGTCGACGTAAGCTTTACAACGGAAGGATAGAAACATGTTATTACCAATATTATGGAATCAAACCGCCAAAATCTAATGCATAAGTTATCTTCATTTATTATTGATTAAATAATAAATGAAGATTCAATGTAATATAAAAAATATTTAGGTAGTTTGTTTCTTACTGTAAGTATTCTTCTAGGGCTTTTACCTTTATTGAAGTAGTTTCTTTCTTTTGCTGCTCAATTTGGATGGCAAGGAGAAACGCTTTTGCAGTATCCATACAGGTAAGCACAGGAACACGGTAGTCAGTTGCTTTTCTACGGATATGAAAAGCCTGGCTTTCCGGATCATTCATGTGTTCCGGTACGTTTACAACGAGATGAATGTTTTTGTTTTGTATACCCCAAAGTACGTCTTCTTCCGGTAGAAGTGAAGCTTGTATTTTATTTTGATTCAAATATTCTACGGTTCCTTTGGAACCAAAGATGGAAAAACCACATTTACAATATTTTTTCAGAAGATCAATAGAACTTTGTGTTTTTTCACTATCTCGCAAAGAAATGTATAGATTTCCTTTGGTTGGAATGAGGACACCGGAGGCGACAAAGCCTTTGTAAACTGCATGTGAAAATTCAGAGTCAAGACCCAATACTTCTCCGGTTGACTTCATTTCTGGCCCTAGTGCAACATCCATATCCGTTAGCTTTTCACTGGAAAAAACGGGTACCTTTACAGCATGGAGTGTTTGGTTTACTGCAAGCCCAGTACCGAATCCCATGTTTTTTAATTTGTCTCCAAGCATGACGTTGACTGCAAGCTGTACCATCGGAATTCCGGTAACCTTACTCAAAATCGGAACCGTTCGGGATGCACGAGGATTTACTTCAATCACATAGATTTCTTCGCCGTCGCATGCGTATTGAATGTTGATGAGTCCATTTACATTTAATGCTTTTGCGATTTTTTTTGTGTAATTGGTTAAGGTATTTATCACTTTTTCAGAGAGTGTATAAGGAGGATATACAGAAATACTATCGCCGGAATGAACCCCTGTTTTTTCAATGTGTTCCATGATACCCGGGATAAGAATGTCATCGCCATCTGCTATCGCATCGACTTCAATTTCTTTTCCTTGAATATAGCGGTCAATCAGCACTGGATGCTCTGTGGAAAGTGATACAGCTTCCTTTAAATACTTTTCAAGTTCCAAGTCATTATATACAACTTGCATTGCCCGCCCGCCAATAACATAGGAAGGGCGTACCACTAATGGGTATTCTAGTTGTTTGACTGCGGTAAAGGCTTCTTGCATCGTCGTAATGGCAAATCCTTTTGGAGTCGGAATATTTAACTCTGCTAAAAGTTGACTGAACTTTTCTCGATCCTCTGCAAGATCAATGGATGTATAGTTTGTTCCAAGAATATGAATGCTTCGTTCAGCGAGACGTTGTGCCAAGTTGAGTGAGGTTTGACCTCCAAATTGTACAATGACGCCTTCAGGGCGTTCTTTTTTTATAACATTCATGACATCATCCATATGTAGTGATTCAAAGTAAAGCTTGTCTGAAGTATCAAAATCAGTGCTGACGGTTTCTGGATTATTGTTAATCATAATGGCTTCATAGCCAGCTTTTTGCAATGCCCAAATGCCGTGTACGCAGCAGTAATCAAATTCAATGCCCTGACCGATCCGAATTGGCCCGGATCCAATGACGAGTACCTTTTTTTGATTGCTGATTCGGCTTTCATCTTCTTTATCAAAACAAGAATAATAATAAGGTGTGCGGCATTCAAATTCTCCGCTGCAGGTATCGACCATTTTATATACTGGAAAAATGTCATTGTAAATTCTTATATCCTGCATTGCGGAACGGTGTACCTTTGATAGGTCTTTGATTTCTTGATCAGTAAAACCCATAGCTTCCGCTTCAAGCATTAACTTTGGTGTAAGGGGAGAAGTCGCCAGATTTTGCTCCATATCGGTAATTCGCTTTAGCCCATTTAAGAACCAAGGGTCTATTTGTGTCTTTTCATGCAAGTCATTAATTGTGATATTACGACGTAGTGCTTCTGCTAAAACATAAATACGCTGATCGTTTGGGATAGATAGCTTATTCCAAAGTTCCTCGGAGGAAAGTTCTTGAATCCATGGAATACGGAGTCCGTCATTTTTGTTATCAAAAGAGGTTAGAGCCTTCAGCAGTGCATTTTCAAAGGAATTACTGATTGCCATAACTTCACCGGTTGCTTTCATTTGTGTTCCTAATTTTCTTGAAGCAGTTTGGAATTTATCAAATGGCCAAGTCGGGAATTTAACAACGCAGTAATCCAAAGCCGGTTCAAAACAAGCACTGGTGTCACCTGTAACATAGTTTTTTAATTCATCGAGACTGTAGCCGAGTGCGATTTTTGCAGCAATTTTTGCAATAGGATAACCGGCAGCTTTGGAAGCGAGTGCAGAGGAACGGCTCACTCTCGGATTCACTTCAATAACAATGTAGCGGCTGCTTTTTGGGTCTAAAGCAAACTGAATGTTGCAGCCGCCTTCGATTTTTAAGCTGCGGATGATTTTCAGGGAAGCATTCCGCAGCATTTGATATTCCGTGTCTCGGAGTGTTTGAGAAGGAGCCACGACAATACTGTCTCCGGTGTGAACACCGACCGGATCAAAATTTTCCATATTACAGATAATGATACAATTGTCCTTAGCATCTCGCATGACTTCGTATTCAATTTCTTTCCATCCCGCTACGGATTTTTCCAGGAGAATTTGCCCAATACTACTGTTTTCCATTCCGATTTGACATTGTAATATTAATTCTTCCTTATTTTTTGCAAATCCCCCACCGGTACCGCCGAGTGTATAGGCAGGTCGGATAATCAATGGATAACCGACTTCCTCAGCAAAGGCCTCGCATTCCTCCAAGCTTGTGGCTATGATACTTGGAGGAATGGGCTCGTCAATCTCGAGCATGAGCTGCTTAAAAGCATCCCGATCCTCTGCTTTCTGAATGCTCTGCTGATTGACGCCCAGCAGGGACACATTGTATTTTTTGAGAGTGCCCCTGTCTGCGAGGTCCATAGCAAGATTCAGTGCCGTTTGACCGCCAAAACCAGCTAAGATTCCATCTGGTTGCTCTTTTTCAATGATTTTTTCTAAAAACTCTGCTTTTAATGGTTCCAAATAAACTTTGTCTGCAATTCCCGGATCCGTCATAATGGTAGCAGGGTTACTGTTGACCAATACCGTTTCAATGCCTTCTTCTCGAATGGCCTTGCATGCTTGAGTGCCGGAATAGTCGAATTCAGCAGCCTGACCAATAACAATCGGTCCGGAGCCGAGTATAATGATTTTTTTCAAATTAGGATTTTTAGGCATGTAAAGTGCCTCCTTTCATGAGTGTTAGAAAACGGTCAAAAAGGTAGGAGCTGTCATTTGGTCCCGGTGCTGCCTCTGGATGAAACTGAACCGAAAATACTGGTAAGCTTTGATGCTTCATACCTTCGACTGTACGATCATTTAAGTTAATATGTGTGATTTCCATCCCTGTCAACAAAATGCTCTCTGCGTTGACTGCAAATCCATGATTTTGTGAAGTAATAATACTGCGCCCTGTATCTTTATCGAAGACACCGTGATTTCCGCCTCGATGGCCATACTTCATTTTATAAGTTGTGCCACCGACCGCTTGGGCGAGGATTTGATGCCCCATGCAGATTCCGAAGATCGGAATCTTGTGCAATAACAACCGAATTTCATTCACTGCTTCCGTTGCTTCTTTTGGGTCTCCCGGTCCATTGGTCAGAAATAAACCATCGGGATTCACTGACAGGAGCTGTTGAGCAGTACTGTTGTAAGGAAACAGATAAACATCACAATCTCTCTTTTTAAGCTCATTTAAAATGTTTGTTTTTACCCCGAAGTCCAATACGGAAACCTTAGGTCCGTTTCCGGGGATATGTATCATTTCTTTTGTTCCCACCGTTTTCATATAATCTTGGCGAAGCATGGATTCCTCACATAATTTTTTTGCATCTGCAATTGATATGTTTTCATTACTAATGACGCATTTCATTGCACCAAACTCTCTGATTTTTCGTGTAACGGCTCTCGTATCGATTTCAAAAAGACCAGGAACTTTTCGATTGAAAAGCCACTGGTCTATGTTATCAATGGATTTATAATTGGAGGGTTCAAAGCAAATGTGCTTTGCAATTGCGCCAAAGGCATGAATTTCATTGGATTCATTTTCGGATTCGGTAATGCCATAATTGCCAATTAGAGGATAAGTAAAGTTAATGATTTGACCTGTATAAGAGGGATCGGTAAGAATTTCTTGGTAGCCAGTCATGGACGTGTTAAAAACCAATTCTCCGACTGAAGTTTTTGGAAAGCCAAACCCCTTTCCAAGAAAGACGGTACCGTCTTCCAGATATAATAAACCTTCCATAATATATCTTCCTTTCTTTTTACCTTAATAATTATTTCGAATAATTATACAAAAATAAAAATAAATATGCAAGAAAAATCTTTACTAAAAATAAAAAAATATTATATATTTAAGAAATTTTTTTGATATGGGTAAGTAAATGAGGTATGATTTATTTGCCATAGGATTTGTAATATATTTAATGTAAGAATTTTATTGAACGACGTAAGATATTTCCTATAAACATTGACATCGGTTTTATAAAACTTTATAATGCAGTTTAGTAATACAAAAGGTATTACGGAGGAATAATAAAATAGAAAAAGAAAGGAAAAGGTGCGTCCAATATGAGATATGAGGAGTTTATAAAGCAAACCGTAGAGGAATTTGTAAACGGTGGAGTGGTTTCCAGTGATGCGTTTCCTGATATGGAACTTTATATGGATCAGGCAGTCATGTTTATCAATAAGCACTTGAATGCTTATAAAAAGGAAGCGAAGGATCAAGTAATGACAAAGACCATGGTTTCTAACTATGCAAAGCATCACTTGATACCGAGACCAAAGAATAAGAGATATACGAAAGATCATCTTATTTTATTGACCTTAATTTTCTATTTAAAGGGAACTTTTCAAATGGAAGAAATTCAAACATTAATGGAACCATTAATTGAAAATTATAATTCCGAGTTTGATGAGAAATTTGATTTTCACAGAATTTATGACAATATATTAAATCTGTATGAACAAGAGCAGAAAAATTTACTGACAGAGGTAACAGAAGACATTAACCGCATTAAAAAGAATTTAGACGACAACGAACTTGCAGATGACGATACCACTGAATTATTTATGTTGATTGCGAACCTGTCGATGAAAGCCAATGCACAAAAGTTCTTGGCTCAGAAGTTAATGAATGAGTACTTTAATAAGGATAAAAGTAGAAAATGAATATAACTGTTAATCATCGAAGTCAAACGCCGATTTATCGGCAAATTAAAAATCAAATTAAAGAAATGATACTGAAAGAGGAATTACCGGATGATTCAGTACTTCCTTCCGAGCGTGTTATGGCTAAGATTGCGGACGTACACAGAAATACCATAATCAAAGCCTATAATGAATTAAAGGCCGATGGCTTTATTAGCGCATCACAGGGCAAGGGATACCGTGTTACCTATCGCAGTGTAGGTGAATCAAGTTTTGAGCAAAACGAAACAAAGGAAAAGAACGAAGATTTGAAAAAAAGCAAAAGCGTATTATGGTCTCATTTAATTCGACAACCGGTTTTGGATTTGGAGACTACCTTTGATGATTTATTTTCTAGATCGTACGACAACGGAAACATTTCCTTTGCGGGAGGGATTGCGGCACCGGAGTCTTATTATGGAGCGGATTTGGCTCTAATCTTAGAACAACTGATTGCAGAATCAAAAGAGAGCAAGGAAAAGAAGGACGACCTGTATGCATACACCCCATATCAAGGACTTTTTGAACTGCGGCAGGCAATTTCTGTATTTTTGCAAGGAAAAGGGATCAATGCCAGACATGGGGAAATCCAAATTGTATCGGAAACCAATCAGGCGATTGATTATTTGACGGAACTTTTTATAGATGAAGGTGATGTTGTCATTACCGAGGAGCCAATTTCACCGGATGTTTTTCGTGAACTTCGGTTAGCAGGCGCGAAAATCATCACGGTTCCCGTGGATGAGGAAGGGATGATTACAGATCGCATTGAACCTTTAATTGTAAAATATCATCCTAAATTTATTTATGTAAACTCAAGTTATCATGATCCTACGGGTATTATCATGAGCCTTCGGAGAAGAAAAGCTCTCCTAAAGCTATCTTATCAATATCATGTACCAATCATTGAGGACGATGGTGCGTCCGAAATTTGTTATCAAGAGAAACAAACCCCTTCTTTAAAAGCGTTGGACACGCGTAACTCCGTTATTTATATTTATTCATTTGCATTAACGTTCGCACCCGGCATTCGAGTTGCTTTTGTAGTAGCACCCCGTGTTGTAATAAAGAATTTCAGTCATTTGATTTCGCTGCGTTTGGTAAGCTTTGATAGTTTATCTCAAAGGCTGCTTTGTACTTACATGAAAAATGGAACGTATCAAAAAAATCTTAGGGGTATCTGTGAAGATTATCGGAAAAAAAGAGATTTGATGTGTGATTGCTTAAAAGCAGCGGAAGATTTCGGTGTAACCTTTAATAAGCCAAAAGGCGGCGTTTATATTTGGTGCAAGCTTCCCGAAAATATGAATTTAAGTCGTTTGCTTGAACTGGCTGGCAAAAAAGGTGTAACGTTTATTCCAGGCAGCGTATTTTTTCCGTATGGGACAAAGGGTGAACAGTATATACGATTGAATTATTCTTATCCGGGATTGGAGCAAATTGAAAAAGGAATGGATCTTCTTCTTGAGGCAATGGAGCAAAGCTTAGAAAAAGACTGAAATAAAGATGTTTTTTGAAAAATGATAAGGCTGATATAAAGAATTGGCAAATATATTTTGAAAAGATTGCAAATATACAAAATATTTAACTGGCACACGCAAAAAGAATGGGACTGGTACTTTATTTTTTCAATTAGTATAGTATGATTTTTTTAAAGATGTATCAAACTAATACACTGTAAAGGAAAAAATAAGATTTACGTGTATTTAGGAGATAAGTTGTAACCTAAAATTTAAGAATGAGAGAGGTAGAGAAAAATGGCAGTAAATTTAAAGGGAAGAAGTTTCTTAACATTGATGGATTTCACTCCTAGCGAAATCAGATACATGCTTGATTTAGCACATGATCTGAAAGCAAAGAAAAGAGCTGGAATTGTAAATCACGTTCTTAGAGGAAAGACCATCGTATTATTGTTTGAAAAGGGATCTACAAGAACAAGATGCGCATTTGAAGTAGCAGCTATGGAAGAAGGCGCAGGCGTTACTTTCCTTGACAGTGGAAGTTCTCAGATGGGTAAAAAGGAATCCTTAGAAGATACTGCAAAAGTTTTGGGAAGATTCTATGATGGTATTGAATACAGAGGATTTGATCAGAAGGTTGTTGAAGATTTAGCTAAGTTCTCTGGTGTTCCTGTATGGAATGGTTTGACTGACGTTGACCACCCAACTCAGATTTTAGCTGACTTATTAACAATTGAAGAACACTGTGCTAAGCCATTAAACCAGGTTAAGGTAGTATTCTGTGGCGACATCCGTAACAATATGAGCTACGCTTGGATGTATGGTTGTGCAAAAATGGGTATGCATTTCGTTGCATATGGTCCGGAAGAATTAAAGGTAGACGAAAACATTTTGGCAGCTGCTAGAGAAGTTGCAAAAGAAACTGGTGCTACTATTGAAGTATGCCATGACGCTTCCTGCTTGAAGGACGCTGATGTACTTTACACTGACGTTTGGGCTTCTATGGGAGAAGAAGACAAGATTCCGGAAAGAGTACGTATGTTAACTCCTTACAAGGTAACTATGGACATGATCAAGGAAACTGAAAATCCAGATGTATTGTTCTTACACTGCTTACCTTCTTTCCATGACTTTGAAACAACTATGGCAAAGACTCAGAAAGAAAAAGGCTATGACATTCGTGAGGTTACGGACGAAGTATTCAGAAGCAAACATTCCGTTGTGTTTGATGAAGCAGAAAACAGAATGCATACAATTAAGGCTGTTATCGTAGCTACAATTTAATGATATAAAAGAATAACAAATGATCCACAGCGTACCATAGCTGTAAACCAGAAAATATAGTAGGGTAGGAGAGCGGGAGTCTCCTACCCGACAGTAATAGAAGGAATGGTGACCAGGATGAAACAGGGAGTTAATGTTTATTCCGAAATTGGAAAACTAAATAAGGTAATGTTGCATAGATTGGGTCAAGAAGTGGAAGGATTAGTACCGGATAATTTTGAACGTCTATTGTTTGATGATATTCCTTACTTAAAGGTGGCACAGCATGAACATGATTGTTTTGCTGATGTACTTAGAGAAAATGGTGTTGAAGTAGTATACTGCGAACATGAAGTTGTAAAGGCTTTACAAGATAACGAAGTAAGAAGAGCATTTACAAAGGAATTTGTTGAAGAAAGTAACATCGTTTCTCCTTATGCAAAGGAAGTCATTCAAGAATGGTTAATGGAAAAATCCGTAGAAGATATGGTTACTCAATGTATTAAAGGTATCAAAAAGACCGATGTACAGGTAAAAGCTCCAAATTCTTTTGCGGGAATCATTGCAGAAGGTTATCCGTATTACACAGATCCAATGCCGAACTTGTATTTTACAAGAGACCCAGGTGCTAGCATCGGAAACGGTGTTTCTGTAAATTGCATGAGCACGGAAGCTAGAAAAAGAGAATCCCTCATGTTGAAATATGTATTTGAAAATAATAAGGATTTGATGCCGGAAGGAACACATCTTTGGTATCAGCATGAAGGACCAAATCCGATTGAAGGCGGAGATATCTTAGTTCTTTCTCCTGAAATCGTAGCCATTGGACTTTCTCAGAGAACTTCTGCAGAAGCCATTAGCATTTTAGCAGAAAGAGTTTTGAAGAGTGAAAATAGCTTCAAGAAAGTATTGGTTTTTGATATCCCTAAGTGTCGTGCATTTATGCATCTTGATACCGTATTTACTATGGTAGACTATGATAAATTCACAATTCATCCAGAGATTGAGGGACCATTAAACTTATATGAAATCACTTTAGGTAAAGATGGGGCATTGCAGTTTGTTTCTGCAACAGACACCTTGACGAACTTGTTGAAATCCGAACTCAAGTTGCCGGCAGTTGAATTGATTCGTTGTGGCGGTAACGATCGAATGGCAGCACAAAGAGAACAATGGAACGATGGTTCCAACACATTGGCAATTGCTCCTGGCGTAGTTGTTACCTACGACAGAAATTATATTACAAATGAAATCCTTTCTAACTATGGTATCAAGGTACTGACCATCCCAAGCTCTGAGATTTCCAGAGGCAGAGGTGGCCCAAGATGCATGAGCATGCCAATCAACAGAGATTAAGCAAAATAAGGGTTATACACGTAAAAGGGTAGGACCGCTTAAATGGAGGATAAGATGAAAGAAAAATTAGTAATTGCTTTAGGCGGCAATGCATTACAGGATTCAAAAGGTCCTGCAACTGCAGAAGCGCAGCTTGATGTAGTAAAAAGAACTTGCACTTACATTGCAGAAATTGTAAAGCAAGGTCATGAAATTGCAATCGTTCACGGAAACGGTCCACAGGTAGGAAGAATCCTGTTGGCATCCGAAACTGCGAAAGAAGTTACTCCGGCAATGCCATTTGACGTTTGTGGTGCAATGAGCCAGGGTTATATTGGTTATCACATTCAGCAGGGTTTAAAGCAGGCATTAAACGAAGTTAAAAAAGACATTCCGGTTGTTACCTTGGTCACTCAAATGGTTGTTGACAGTGAAGATCCAGGATTTAAGAATCCAACAAAGCCAATCGGTCCTTTCTATTCTGAAGCAGAAGCAAAGGAAATGGAAAGTAAAGGATATACAATGAAGGAAGACGCAGGAAGAGGTTTCCGTCGAGTTGTTGCTTCTCCAATTCCTACTAAGATTTGTGAAATTGATTCCGTAAACAGACTTTGGGATTCTACAATCGTAATTACTTGCGGAGGCGGCGGTATTCCGGTTATCGAAACAGAACAAGGACTGGAAGGTGTTGCTGCTGTTATTGATAAGGATTTTGCTGCTGAACTTTTGGCAGAACAAACCGGTGCAGATGCATTGATGATTCTTACTGAAGTAGAGCAAGTTGCGATTAACTTCAACAAGCCGGATCAGAAGAATTTAGCTAACTTAACTGTAGCAGAAGCTGAAAAATACATTGAAGAAGGTCACTTTGCACCAGGAAGCATGTTACCAAAGGTACAGGCTGCTGTAAAGTTCGCAAAAGCAAACCCTGGAAAGAAAGCAATCATTACTTCTTTGTATAAAGCAGTAGAAGCATTAGAAGGAAAAACAGGAACCGTAATTACTTTGTAAAAACGATACCTTTTATACTCTCATCCAAATATAGTGAAAGAAGAAAACTGATACGTTCAACCTGGAAAACGAATGTATCGGTTTTCTTTTATTTTTCATATCTTTTCATTACCTTGACAGATAGAAAAAAAACAAGTTATAATAGCGGGGATTTAAGGTTTTTTATTACTTAAGACGGTAGGAGATATTATGAGATTAAAAAATAAGAAAAGAACGAATGACATTGTCTGGGCGCTTACGCTTTTGATTTCCATTTTATTTATTTTTATCGGAAATCGTATTGTAAGTAAAGATTTGGATTTATTTCAGGAAAGCGATTCTGCAGCAGCAAAAGCAGAAGTTGTTCAGGTAACTGGTGAGCAGCAAAAGGACTATTCACTTGGAGGAGAGGTTTTTAAAAACCGTGCGATTATTTTTGATTGTAAAATTTTGACTGGAGATCGGAAGGGTGAAACGGTTACTGTTTCTCAGATTTTGGATGAATCCTATGCACCATTAAAAGAAATTGAACTAGGGGATAAAGTAATCATTTATAATTATCCATCTGAAGAATTTGAAACGGAATGGGTTTTTGGCGACTTTGCCAGATTTAATACAATTATATGGCTTGCTCTCTTATTCTTCATTCTGTTAATTGTTTTGGGAGGAAGAAAAGGCATTAATACCATTCTTTCTCTTTCATTAACTTGTCTCGCTGTGTTTGCTGTTTTTATTCCATCTGTATTAAATGGCTATAATATTTATGTGACGTCACTCATTACGTGTATTTATACCATTATAATGACATTATTGCTTGTTAATGGGCTTGGGAAGAAAACACTGGCTACAATTTGCGGGTGCGTTTTTGGAGTCATTGTTTCTGCATTATTAACCATTGGAATGGATGGAGTTCTATATATGACGGGATATGTAGATGAACACTCTGTCTATTTACATATGATGAATATTGAAAATCCGATTGATTTGAAGGCGGTTATTTTCGGAGCGATTGTTATTGGTGCAATGGGTGCGGTTATGGATGTTGCGATGGATATTGCATCTTCACTCTATGAAATACGTCAGCATATGGAAGATATATCATTCCGAAAGCTTGTAAGAAGCGGACTTGCCATTGGACGTGATATTATGGGTACCATGTCAAATACATTGGTATTAGCATACATTGGAAGCTCTTTTTCAAGTGTCTTGCTTTTAATTACTTATACAAGTTCCATGACAGAGCTCATGAATCGAGAACAGATCATAGCGGAAATATTACAAGCTTTAGTAGGAAGTACGGCCATTCTTTTAACCATACCGCTTACAGCGGTTGTATGCGGCGTCTTATATACAAAGAAACAGTCAAATTCAGAAAATAATATGGAAGAAACTAAATAAAATTCTTTATAATAAAGGAAAAGAAAGGAATTAAAGTTGAATTATTACCATATATTTGTTAAACTGTAGTGTGTATAAACTCCTGTTATAAGAATTGGGGTTCAAATGTAGAAGTGTATTTATAAGGGGGAAATGAAAATGAAATTTAATGCACTGAAAAAAGTACTGGCAGTTGCCTTAGTAATCACTATGGTATTTACCAGTGGTGTAATGGTATTTGCATCTGAAACAAAGGCGCCAGCTCAAGTGCAAGTTCAAGTAAACGGTGAGATGATGAGCTTTACAGATGCTGTTCCAAAAATGGTTGATAATCGAGTTATGATACCGTTTCGTGCGATTTTAGAGAAATTGAACGCAAAGGTTGACTATGACCAAGCAAAAGCGGTCGTTACAGCGACTCTTGGTGAACAAGTGATTTCTTTTGCAGTCGGAAGCACCGACTTAAATGTAACAACTGGTGATCAAAAAGAAAACAAAAAAATGGATGTTGTACCTTTTGTTGATAATAAGAGCAATCGAACTTATGTATCCACACGTGCGATTGCAGAAGGATTTGGTTATTCCGTTGGTTGGGATAATGCAAACAAAACTGTTATCATTATTGACTTTAATAAAATATTTGAAAATGCCAATAAAGATTTCTCTTATTTGAGTATGCCTTATGCAGTAGAATATGATACTACAAAAACATATAAAACTAAGGGCACATTGAATGGTAAAATCAATGTTCAAACACCGTCTGTAACCAAGGAAGGAGAGCAGGCAAGCGCTCCTGAGAAAATGAGTGTAGGCTTTTCTGGAGAAATGACAGGATTGCAGCAGATGATGAATGCGGACATTTCTATGAAGATGGCTTTGGATATGGAA
This sequence comes from Anaerovorax sp. IOR16, assembly GCF_017168145.1. Lineage (GTDB taxonomy): Bacteria > Bacillota > Clostridia > Peptostreptococcales > Anaerovoracaceae > IOR16. The sequence goes on from NZ_JADQTL010000003.1 coordinate 62,518, forward strand.
TCTCTCATGAAGGATCAGAAGATGACGGAAGAGGAAAAAGCCATGTTAGTTCCAATGATGGATGCATTAAAAAATATTGACATGCAGATTAAAATGGATGATACAGGTATTATGTATATGAAGTGCCCTATGCTATCTAATATTATGGGTAGCCTAGGTCAGAATGTTGATGCGGATACATGGTATAAGATGGATATGAATGCTATGTACAAAGAGATGGGCATGGATTATCAAGGATTGATGAATATCAGCAAGGGATTTGCTGGAAACCTAGATGTTGCTGAAATGCTGACCAAATTAGCAAATAGTCTTTCAAGCAGTTATACAGTAGATACTTATAAAGAGTCTGTTTTATTGTATGACATTGTAAAGGAAGTTGCCGGAGACAGTGCCTTTAAGACGGTAGGAAATACACATACTTTAGTAATTGATAAGACCTCTTTGGCTTCTGTATTGACAAAGCATAGCAAGGAATTGAACCTTACTGCAAAAGATATGGCAGAATTTAAAGACATGGATTTTTCTTGTACCATTGAGCTTCAGGAACAAAATTCTAAAATGAAAAACTGCAAAGTTAAATTTAACATGCAGGCTGAAGGCGTTAATGTTAACGTTGATGTAACAGGAGATTCTTTTAATTCTACACTTAATATGGTAGTTGAAGTTGCAGATCTAATGGATATGACTATGGATATGGATGTAAAGTCAGAAGTTACGACAGAAAAGGTTGATACAACCATTCCAAAGGGAGCTAATGTCGTAGATTATATGAATATGGCAGAGAATATGATACCTGCAGCTTAAGTTTAAACTTTTGTTTTATATGAACAAAACAAATAACAATGCCCGTGATACAAAATGTATCACGGGCATTTATTTTTTATTGTCTCATATTTGTGTCAAACGCTCTTATTATTCATCTGCCATTGGTTTTGGATAGTGAACATGTAACAAATGATGTACATCTTCCGTTTTCATAGCAGAATAAAGACTTTTTACTTGTGGATTTTCATCCGAGTATTTGAGCTGAGCGATGCCATCAGCATTATATATGCTTTCCATTCTCTTTTCACGAGTAAGTCTTCTCTTAGCAATTGGTTGACCGCCACCGCATACACAGCCACCAGGACAAGCCATAACTTCTATAAAATCATAATAGATGTTGCCGCTTTTCATTTGCTTGATTAATTGGTCTGCATTTTGCAGTCCGTGAGCAACCGCAATTCGAATTTCGCGGTCACCAACCTCAATGGTAGCCTCTTTTATTCCTTCCATACCGCGAACGCCGCAGTAAGAAATGGCTTGGAGTGACTCTGAGGTTTTTTCTGCATTGCAGCGACGAATAACGGCTTCTGCAACACCGCCGGTAACACCAAACAAGAGTCCGGAACCGGAAGCAAGACCAAATGGCATATCTGGGGATTCCGGTGTAAGGTTAGAAAGATCGATGCCAGCTTCTTGGATCATATATGCTAATTCCTGTGTGGTAATACAAATATCAACGTCACGTTTTCCCTTATGAACAAATTCTGGTCTTGCAACTTCTGCTTTTTTTGCAGTGCAAGGCATAATTGCCACCATAACAGTATCTTTGTCATTCCATTTTGGTTGTGCAAAATGATTTTTTGAAATCGCACCAAGCATTTGCATTGGAGATTTGCAAGTAGAGATATTATCCAAAAGATCCGGATGCTTACTCTCTACAAATTTAACCCATGCAGGGCAGCAAGAGGTAAACATAGGGAATGGACCCCCATCTTCTAAGCGTTTCATAAATTCATTCGCTTCTTCAACAACTGTCATGTCTGCGGATAAACTTGTGTCATAAACATAATCAAAGCCTAATCGGTTTAGTGCCGCAAATGCTTTACCTGTAACCAGTTCTCCAGCAGGAAGATCAAATTCTTCACCAAGTGCAACACGAACGGCCGGTGCCATTTGACAAACAACACGTTTGTTCGGATCAAGCAATGCGTCCCAAACTTTTTGTGTTTCTGATTTAATAACCAGTGCTCCGGTAGGACATACAGCAACACATTGGCCGCAGGAAACACAATCTGTTTCACTTAATTTTTTATTAAAAGCAGTCGTGACTTGAATATCGGCGCCACGGTGTGCAAAATCTAAGATACCCATACCTTGTGTTTCGGAACATACTCGCACGCAGTCTCCGCAAAGGATACATTTACTTGGGTCTCTGATAATAGATGGGCTGGAATGATCCACCGGCTGTATTTCACGGTTGTTATCAAAACGAATGTGTTTTACACCCAAACGAGCAGCAAGAGAGCGAAGTTCACAGTCGTCGTTTTTTTCACATACTGTACAATCTCTGCAATGGTTCGCTAAAATAAGTTCAAGAATCATTCTTCTATGCTTTAATAATTTTTTCGTATTCGTTTTAATAGACATTCCGTTTTTTGGCAGAGTAGAGCAAGCTGCCATAACCGTGCCTTTTTCATCTTCTACTACACACATACGGCAAGCACCATAGGTACTTAAGGAAGAGTGATAGCAGAAGGTCGGAAGATGAATTCCGGTTTTTCGAATGACCTTTAATATATTCTTTTCGCCTTCCAGCTTTACCTTCAGGCCATCAATCCACATAAATTCATCGTGGTTTGTTGTCGCAATTTTATTCATTGTTTATACCTCCTCAATGGCCGCAAAGCTGCAAGCGTCTTTACAAGCACCACATTTTATGCACTTCGCTTGGTCAATGATGAATGGCTCTTTAATCGTACCGCTGATTGCATTAACCGGACAATTTCTTGCACATTTGGAGCATCCCTTGCATTTATCTGCAACAATGACATAAGAAGAAAGTGACTTGCAAGTTTTTGTCGGGCATTTTTTATCTACAATGTGAGCGAGGTATTCGTCACGGAAATATTTCAGCGTACTGATTACCGGAAGCGAAGCCGTTTTTCCAAGTCCGCAAAGTGCGGTATCAGTAATGGTTTCTGCCAGTTCTTCTAAAAGGTCAAGATCTTCTAAGGTACCTTTTCCTTTTGTAATATTTTCTAAGATGTTCAGCATTCGAAGAGTACCTTCTCTGCATGGAACACATTTTCCGCAAGACTCTCTTTGAGTGAAGCTCATGAAGAAACGAGCAACCTCAACCATACAAGTATCGCTGTCCATAACAACGAGACCACCGGAACCAATCATAGCACCGGCTGATTTTAAGGAGTCAAAATCAAGCGGCAAGTCAAGGTGTTCTTTATCCAGACATAGACAGCCGCCGGATGGACCACCAATTTGTACTGCCTTAAAGTCTTTGCCATTTTTAATGCCGCCGCCGATTTCATAGATGATTTCTTTTAAGTTTGTGCCCATAGGAACTTCAATAAGTCCGGTGTTGTTTACATTACCGGTCAGAGCAAATGCTTTTGTCCCCGGACTGTTTGCTGTACCCATGGAACGGAACCATTCATTACCGTTTAGTATAATACTTGGTAGGTTTGCAAATGTTTCTACATTATTTAGAATGGTTGGTTTATTAAACAGACCTTGTTCAACGGTTCTTGGCGGTTTTACACGAGGCATACCACGATCACCTTCAATAGACGCTGTTAAGGCACTTCCTTCACCGCAAACAAATGCACCGGCTCCTTGATTGATTTTAATATCAAAGCTGAAATCAGAACCTAAAATATTTTCACCAAGTAAACCCCAGTCTCTTGCCTGTTCTATCGCATTGCGAAGACGAGTGACCGCCAAAGGGTATTCAGCGCGCACATAGATAAAGCCTTCTGTAGCACGTACAGCGACAGCAGCGATAAGCATACCTTCTAACATTCTATGTGGGTCACCTTCCATAACGCTTCGATCCATGAATGCACCAGGATCTCCTTCGTCACCGTTGCAGACAACGTAGCGGGTGGATTCTTTTTGACGTGCTACCTGCATCCATTTTTTTCCGGTAGGAAATCCACCGCCGCCTCTTCCTCTAAGCTTGGCGAGAACTACTTCTTCAATAACTTCGTCACTGGTCATTTGGAACAAAGCTTTCGTGAACGCAGTGTAGCCGCCGATGCCGATATATTCGTCTATGGATTCAGCATCGATAAGTCCGCAGTGTTCCAAAACTTCTCTTCTTTGTTTTTTATAAAAAGGAATATCTTTTTCGGTTGTATGGTTTTTTCCGTTAAAATGGTAAAGGAGACGTTTTACTGGTTTTCCTTTAAGAATCGTTTCTTGGAAAATTTCAGGCACATCTTCTTTGGTTACTTTAACATACAGGATTCCATAAGGTTCAATGCGTACCAAAGGACCCATTTCACAAAAACCGTGGCAGCCGCTTTTCTTTACAGATACGTGCGGCTTTTCTTCTTTTTCAAGTTGTACATCAACAAAAGAAAAATTGCCTTTCTTGATGATATCTTGGAATGCAGCATAGATATCCAAAGATCCCCCTGCTACACAGCCGGTTCCGCCGCAAACCAATATTTTTTTGTGCTCTAGCTTAAGTGCCTTTGCACATTCCATTTGCCTTTTTTGGAAGGCAGCCAATGATGGAATTCTCATTCGTTGTCCTCCTCCTTTAACTGCTTTAATAGATCTCTTGTTTTTTCCGGGGTCATAGATGGATATACTTTATCATTTACCGTTAGAACGGGTGCCAATCCGCAGGTTCCCAGACAGGAAACCGTTTCCACAGTAAATTTCATATCATCTGTTGTATGTTTTTTATCACTTAATCCTAAGGATTTACGTAATTCTTCTAAAATTGGAATGGATTTTCGAACATGACAGGCAGTACCATCGCATACTTTAATTAAATATTTCCCTTTTGGCTCTAAAGAGAAATTATCATAGAAGGTAGCTACACTGTAAACCTTTGCTTCGCTTAAATCCAATTGGCGAGCTACATAAGTCAAAACTTCTGGAGGTAGATAACGGTATTGTTTTTGCACATCCTGCAAAATGGAAATAATGGCAGATTGCTTTGATTCATGCGCTTTTAGAATCAAGTCAACTTCCGGATACATACCTTTTTTTGGCATAGAGTTCGTCCTTTCTAGTTTAATAAAATAAGATAATAATTAATTGATATCAACAGTATATATACAGGAAGATAACTTGTAAAGAAGATTGTAAAAAATTTAACAAAAAAAGAAGAAAAGCAACATTTATATTCTATATTTGGAAAATAATAAAAATAAATTTTTGGTAAAATGGAAAAAGACAGGAATAAATATTGTTTTTTGCTTAATCTAAATCACGTAATTTTTTCGTTAGAAATAATTTTAGAATTGCAGTAATCGGCACTGCTAAAAGCATGCCTAAAATTCCCCAATAATAGCCGCCCACAGTGACTGCGACTAAAACAAAAACAGGATGTAAACCAGTACTAGAACCGACTACTTTTGGAGAAATAATTGCACCATCAATTTGCTGAATGATAAATAGTACTAAAACAGCAAAAGCTGCTTGACTGAAACTGCCGCTTAATAATCCTACAATAGCAGCTGGAATCATACCCAGAATTGGTCCGAAATAAGGTATGATGTTTGCAATTCCTGCAAAACAGCCAATAAAAACAGCAAAATCAAGTTCGATTAGAGTCAGACCTATTGAAGATAAGATTGCAATAATAAGACCGTCTAATAATTGTCCACGTAAAAAACGAGCAATAACAACATCTACTTCCCTTAATGTTTCACTAAATTTAGAACTTTGTTCCATTGGAAGTAATAGATGTAAGGTTTTTCTCCAAAGACGTAGAAAAAAATCACGATCCTTTAATAAGTAGAAGGATACTACTGCCCCCAAAGCAAAATTTAAAATACCGTTTCCAATATTGGCAACAAAATTGACTGCGACACCTGCATTAAAAATTTGAGAAAACCAAGTTAAGATATGATTGATCGTTTCTTGCCAATTCGTATCGAGGCCGCTGTTTGGTATTTTTTGAAGGGTGTCATAAATTACTTTTTCATATTCCGTAAAATAGAGAACGAGATTATCAATCATACTTTCTAAGCTATAAAATACGACTTGTCCCAAAATTAGTACGGTAAACGCGTATAAAATTAAAATGAGAATGCCAAGAATTAAAAGGAAGGTTAAGAGAATGCTCAAAGTTCTGGTTCTTTTAGTATGGCGCTCCAGACAAATCGGATCGTTTGTTTTTGGAATGAAAAATTTACCGATTAATTTATTGTCAATCATTTCTACAAGAGGACTTAGAAGATAACTGAGAAGCAAACCAATCAGTAATGGTGAAAATGCAGAAGCTAAGTTTCCAATGGCAGAGATTATACTCTCTATAATGGAAGAAAAGTTCGATATTACGAGATAAATAATATATATACTAATGATTGTTATCGATGTAAAAATACTTGCTTTCATGTATTGTTTGTCCATAAGAATTTCTTTAAGTTTTCTCATACTTGCATCCTGCCTTTCTAATATAGTATTATAAACAATAATACAATTTTTAACAATTACTTTTAGAGGAATAGAGGAAATAAAAATGTTCTTTTTGGACATTTATCCAACTTTAAAAAAAGAATTGGATGCAGAAAAAGATGTTGGGAAAGAATATAACAATGCAGATATGGAATTAATACCATATCTCCCTTCTATTACAAAAGGTTAAAGGAATTTCACGGCGTGATACCAGAGATGGCAATTGGAGGATTTACGCCACTTATGACAAGTGCGCATTGCCAAATAGGAGATTTACGGGAAAAAGGCACTTTTACCGAAAAAAACTGCAGACTTTGTACAAAAGGGCATTACTTTCTCAAAGACCGAAAAGGGCGATTTTATGCCGTTTTTGGTAATAAAGAAGATTGCGCGCGCATAATTATTTCTGTAAAAAACAAGATTGACGGTAAAAATTAAATAGAGAACAAGAAAAAACGGTAAAAAACCTAAGGATTTACGGAATTGATAAAACATTATTTTGCATTGACTCATAGCCTTGATTATTCGACTTTTTCGTACTATAATGAGTCTTGTATGTATATGTTCGTTCACATGATGGTTAGCTAGTGAAAAAACAATATTCAATAAATTTTATAACAAAGGAGAAGTATAACATGGGTAAAAAAATGAAAACCATGGATGGAAACACCGCTGCAGCTTACGTGTCTTATGCGTTTACTGATGTAGCAGCAATCTATCCAATTACACCTTCGTCCCCAATGGCAGAA
>NZ_JADQTL010000004.1 GCF_017168145.1 Anaerovorax sp. IOR16
AAAAAAACGGAAGCCAAAGAAAAGACAAAAGTAATCAAGAAAAGTACCGTAGATCCGGATTGCGGTGTATTTCATAAAGGAAAGCATAAGGTAGTATTTGCTTATGCTGCAAATGTAGCTTGCGATCGAAACAATTACATACTTGCTTTTCATACAAATCCAGGAAATGTACATGACTCAGTTGCATTCCCAAAGATTTATGAAAAAGTAAAAAGATATAAAGGTGTAAAAAATATTGTAATGGATTCCGGATATAAAACACCTGCAATTGCTAGAGAAATACTCAAAGATAAACGAATTCCTATCCTACCATACAAACGACCTATGACAAAAAATGGTTATTTTAAAAAACACGAATATGCTTATGATGAATACTATGATTGCTTTGTATGCCCAGAAAACCAAGTGTTAAACTATACTACAACAAATAGAGAAGGGTATCGGGAATATAAGAGTAAAGGAGAAATTTGCAAGAGTTGCCCTTCCTTATCAGAATGCACAGCAAGTAAGGACCATGTAAAAGTAGTCACACGTCATATATGGGAAAACTACATAGAGCAATGTGAGGACATTCGTCATACTCCAAAGTATCGAGATCTTTACAAACTACGGAGTCAAACCATTGAGCGAGTCTTTGCAGATGCAAAAGAAAAACATAATATGCGTTATACACAATATCGAGGGATTCAGAAGATAGAAATGGAACTGAATCTTCTTTTTGCGTCCATGAATCTAAAAAAACTAGCAACATGGATTCATAAATCTGAAAGAAGGAATCAAATGGCATAGAGATATCCTTTTATTTTTTCTTTTTTTAAAAGCTTTATAGAAAAAATAGAAAATACCTTGCAGAAATTATAAGAATATAAATTTAGCAAGGTATTTTGTCTACAGTCTGAGCTGTCTCATGATTTAGAGACAGTTTTTTTATATTTTTTGGTATTGTTTTTTCGTTTAGATTTTACCTTTATGAATCCTTCTGTTTTTATATTGGTTTTAAAGCATTCCTCTAATTTTGACTAAAAATTTGACGGTTATTGCTCCAAAGTGTATCAATTTTCTGCATTTGACTTCTCTTGTGTTCCGTAAGAGAATGGACATACTTTTTTAGAGTAATCGAAACATCTGCATGACCCAAAATCTCACTTACAGATTTTATATCCATACCGACTTCAATTGCCCTAGTAGCAAAAGTATGTCTAAGAGTATGAAAGCTTGCAGACTCAATTCCCATTTGATTGGTTAGTTTCTTAAAATAACTTTGTACTGTCCGAGGATCAACAAAATTTTCTTCATGATTACAAACAACAAATTTAAGATTGTTTGACTTTTTCTTTATCGCTAAGTAACGACATAACCCCTAGAAAACGGAATATCTCTTATAGAAGAACTGCTTTTGGGAGTCCCTATTACTATTTTAGTTTTTTTGTTTTCTTCTTGAGAAACAAGTTTTATTCTTTGCAAATTAGAAGTGACTCTTAAAATTCCATTTGATAAATCTATATCTTTCCATTGCAATGCACATACTTCACCAAGTCTTAAACCTGTATAAAGTGCAAGTATAATGGCGATTGACAAATAATGTTCCGAATTCAGAGCTGCATCTTCAAGTATTTTTTGTTCATCAACACTCAAAACACGGATACTACTGTATTTGTCTGTAGGAAGTTTTATTTTCATGCAAGGATTTTTATCAATTAAATTATTATCTAAAGCTTGTTTTAACGCTGCGGATAAAATTGTGTGTATATCCTTAACGCTTTTAGAAGATAAGCCTCCTTTTCCATCTATCCTTCCATTTGCTAACTTTTCGTTAAAAAAAACCTGTAAGTTAAAAGTATTTAATTGTTTTAAATTCACATATCCTAATTTAGGAATTATATGATTATGGATACAATAATAATAATTTGAAAATGTTGAATCCTTTACATTAAACTTAGCATATTGGCTTAGCCATAATTGAAGCCATTCAGCTAATTTATACTTTGTTTTCGATGTTTCTAATAATCGATTTGTAGCAACTCCTTGTTTTGCAACTATTAATTTCTTTTTCACTTCCGAATATGTTTTACCATATAAAGAATGATATTTTTTTTTACCCGTTGTATTGTCTATAATTATAGCATATCGACCTTCCCACCGACCATCTGAACGCTTATAAATATTCTCACCTTTTCTTGGCATTGTCATTTCCTCCTGATGCATAAAAATTTGACCAAAATAATTACCACTTATAACCATAAAATAATACTTAAAAATCAAAATTATTTGATTTTTAAATAATCAAATGATATTATATGAAATATACAAGTCAAAATTTTTCATTTTTAGACTATTTTCGACATATCTTTTCTAAATTTTAGCTTGTTATACTTTTAGTGTCTATACTATTACGTATAAATATCCAAGTATTACCATTCATAAAGGTAAAATCTTTATGAATCCTTCTGTTTTATATAATTATTTTGTGCAGATATACTACTTCTATACAATTCATGTTAATTTATTGATTTGAATGATAAAGGAACTTGCGTATGAAACATAACTATGAAAGTAATGAATTAATTCATGAAATGAATTTATTAAAAAATACATTTGATGTAGTAAGGCTTATTGATGTAAAAAGACATAAGCAATGCACTTTTTTATTGAAACAAACTGACATACAGTATGGTAATTATGAATGTTATTCTATGTGCAAAGAAAATCATTATATCTCAAATTGTATATTAATTAAAGCATTTCAAAATAAAACAATATATACAAAGTTTGAATTCTTTCATAACGATATCTATTATTTTGTTGCAAAATATGTACAAGTAAACGGGCTTGATTATGTCTTAGAATTAATTAGTAAAATGAACAAAAATAAAATGTTTGATTATAGGCAATACAATTCGTTAGACATTCCAAAAGAATATCCGTCCAGTAAAAAAGTAAAAATTGGACGGAAACTCCCTAGAATGAAGAATTCGATGATTTCTTTTGATCAGTTATTAGAGAGCATAAATAATAATGAATTTTACTTGCTTTATCAACCTAAAATTGAAAATCTAACAGGCAGAGTAATTGGATTGGAAGCATTAATTCGATGGACTAAAATGGATAGCCTTTTGAATTCTTCAGAAAGTTTTATTATAGATTTTGAGAAAAATAAGTTAATTCATTTAATTGATTACTATGTTTTACGTAAAATAATTGAACTAATGAGAAACTGGAAAGAGCATAGGAAAAAAATAATACCGATATCGATAAACATGTGCTGTTCAACATTACTTCGCGATGACTTTTTTCTTACAATTGAAGTGATGATGGGAAATGATACTTTTGCAAGTGAAATAGAAATAGAAATAACCGAAAGAAATATACCGTTAAATAAGATAAAAGAACTGACAGATGTAGTAGAAAGATTAAAAAAAATAGGCTTTCATATTGCGTTGGATGATTTTGGAGCATACTCAGCGAATTACCCTTTGGTCCTTGAGCTTAATATAGACACCCTAAAAATAGACAAGTCTATGATAGCTAATATAAAACATAATATGAAAATACAAAAAATTTTAGAAAATACTTTTTCCATATGCAAAGCATTTGATATTCGTGTCATTGTTGAAGGTGTAGAGGAAAAAGAACAGCTTCAAATATTAACAAGCATAGGGAGTGAGTTTTCACAAGGATACTATTTTTCAGAACCTGTTCCACTTTCTTCAATAAAGCAGATATATTAATTAAAGTTTTCCAGAAACCTAACTTACAGATTTATAACAAACAACAACAATAGAAACTTAGGAGGATTTAATAACATGAAATCATTAAAAATGCGGTTGGTACTAATATTTACAACAGTAATATTTTTTTTGACGACAGTACTGGGTTTTGTCTCTACGCAGGTGGTAAGTCAAAATTTAATCAAACGTACACACAGTGATCTAATAGAAATAGCTGAAGAAGAAGCCAAATACATTCAAGCTACGAGAGATACGGAGCTAAGGTATATTGATGCCCTTGCACAGAATGCATTGATTGCAGATCAAACAGTTAGTTTGGAGGAGAAAATTTCTTTTTGTGAAACAGAGGCAAAAAGAACTGGCTATCAGGCATTTGCCTTTGCTGATAAAAACGGAAACAGTACTGTTTATAATTCAAAAAGAGAAAAAACAAATGTTGCAGACCGAGACTATTTTAAAACCGCAATGACAGGTGAAATGGCTGCTTCTGATTTAATTGTAAGCAGTGCGACCGATGAGCTTGTTATTATATTCGCTGCTCCAGTTTATAAAAATGGTCAGCAAATCGGTGTGTTTTATGGAAGAAAAGATGGGCAAATTCTATCAGATATTGTGAGTAAAGTGAATTATCGTAAGAGCGGTTATGCCTATATGGTAAACAATCAAGGAACTACAATTGGACATAAAAATAAAGATATCGTTTTAAAACAAGATAACGATATTGAAAATGCTAAAAAGGACAGTACTCTTAAAGAGTTAGGAAAACTTACGGAATCTATGATAACTCGTGAATCTGGAAGTGGAGATTATACTTTTAATGGTATAAATAAAATTGTTGCATTTACTCCAATCGAAGGAAGCCCATGGATTATTGCATTAGGAGTCGAATCTAGTGAAATTCTAGAAGAGGTTAATGCAATAAAATTTATACTTATAGTTTTATCATTAGCTGCAATTATAATCGGTGCGATTGTGACTATTTTTGCAAGCAATAAAATTGCAAAACCAATTCAAAAAAATAACAGGAGCTGCTCAGGAGATTGCAGACGGAAATTTTGATGTTACTCTTTCGGTAGATTCTCATGATGAGGTGGGGCAGCTTGCTGAGGCGTTTAATTTAACAATAAAGAGGTTGATTAATTATCAGGAATACATAGATAAAATATCCGATGCTTTAATGAAGATATCGGATGGAGATTTAACCATTAAATTACAAAAAGAGTATGCTGGACAGTTTAAAA
>NZ_JADQTL010000005.1 GCF_017168145.1 Anaerovorax sp. IOR16
GTTGGAAGAGCAACTCTCTAATACAACGTATGTTTTGCAAAATTATGAAACAATCGAAGAGGATTCCATTGTCTTTCATGTAAATGTTTTGGTGAATGAAAATGGAGAAAATGTGAATGAAGTAAGGAGTATTGTATGGAAACCAACAAAATTATAATTATTGATGGAAACAGTTTGATTAATCGAGCTTATTATGCCATACAAAAACCTATGATGACGAAAGATGGACTGTATACCCATGCGGTGTACGGTTTTCTTAATATGTTAAGTAAAGTGGTAAAAGAGCAAACTCCAGAGTACATGCTGGTAACTTTTGACCGAAAGGCACCAACCTTTCGTCATCTAGAATATGAAGCATATAAGGCAGGAAGAAAAAAGATGCCAATGGAGCTGGCAATGCAATTGCCGCTTTTGAAAGAAGTATTGGAAGCAATGAACATAAAAATGCTTGAAATTGATGGATTTGAAGCAGATGATATCATTGGAACGGCCGCCAAAAAGGCTGAAAAAGAGGGGATGTTTCCTCTGATTGTCTCCGGAGATCGCGATGAACTTCAATTGGCTTCCGAGATGACAAAGGTTATGATTACGAAAAAAGGGATTTCTGAATTTGAGTTATACGATAAGCAAGCGATGATCGATAAATATGGATTTACACCAGAGCAATTTATTGATTATAAAGGGCTTATGGGGGACCAATCAGATAACATACCAGGTCTTCCGGGAGTCGGGGAAAAGACTGCACAAAAACTAGTTTTACAGTTTGGCAGTGTAGAAAATCTTTTAATGCATACTGAAGAAATCAGTAATGCGAAGCTGCGGACAAAGGTAGAAGAAAATGCACAGCTTGCAATGATGAGTAAGCGACTGGCTACCATCTGTACTGAAGTACCCATTGAAATTAATTTTTCTGAGTGCTTTCTACAGGAACCAGATTATACAAAGTTACTGGAACTTTATCAGAAGCTTGAATTTAAAAGTTTAATAAAAAAGCTTTCACAGGAAGGAATTATGATTAATACTTCGAAGGAGGATTCTTTTGCTTGTGATGCGGCTCCGATTTTAATAGAGGTAAAATCATTACAAACAATTACAAAGCCTGAGGAAATGGAAGTACTTAATAAAGCAATTTCCGAGGAAACAACCGTGTATTTAAAGGCTTTTACGGATAACAATCATAAAGGAAAACCAATCATTTATGGAATTTCTCTTTTAGTTGGGGATACTTCTTATTATCTTTGTACAGAGAAAAATGGTGTCTGGGAAGCATTTGTTCAATTATTGAATGCTAATGTTGTTAAATTTTCCGGTCATCAGCTGCAAACAGAGTATTTTGCTTTTTTGTCGAATGGACTTTCGCCAAATTGTTTACACACTGCTTTTGATAGTGCAATTGGACAGTATTTACTTGATCCAACCAGGAGTAAATATGAATTAAAAACACTATTGTTTGATTATACACAGCATGAAATTCCTGATGAGAAAGAGTTTTTAGCAGGAAGTCGTCAGATAGATCTTTTTTCGAATGAATCAAAACAGTATGAGGAATACGGTGCAAAATGGTGTACGGCGGTTGCTTGTTTGGAACCTTTACTAAAAGAAAGACTTTCCACTGATGGGCTAGAAGATGTATTTTATGAAATTGAGTTGCCTTTGATTACTGTTTTAGCTTCGATGGAAAGTCAAGGTGTAGCGGTTCATAAGGATACTTTGATGGAAACCGGTACGAATATTACAAGACAAATTCAGGAACTCACAGATAAAATTCATGAATTAGCAGGTGAATCATTTAACATCAATTCCCCAAAGCAATTGGGAATTATATTGTTTGAAAAGCTTAATTTAAGTGGCGCAAAGAAGACAAAGACAGGTTATGCTACTGGCGCGGGTATTTTGGAACGTTTATTGGATGAGCATCCTATTATTCCTCTGATTTTAGAATATCGTATGCTCACCAAACTAAACAGTACTTATATCGAAGGACTTTTACCTTTGGTGGATTCCGAAGGGAAGATTCATGCGCATTTTCAGCAGACAGTAACAGCTACTGGAAGAATTAGTTGTACAGAGCCAAATTTACAAAACATTCCGATTCGACAGGAATTGGGAAGAAAACTAAGAAAAGCATTCGTACCTGAAAGTGATGAATTTACTTTAGTTGGTGCTGATTACTCACAAATTGAGCTGCGTGTTTTGGCTCATATGTCAGAAGATCCATCTTTGATTGAAGCTTTTAATAACGGAGATGATATTCATAAAATTACCGCAGCAAAGGTTTTTGGAGTGGCTGAAGAAGATGTGACCAGCTTACAAAGAAGCGATGCAAAGGCGGTTAATTTTGGTGTTATCTATGGAATGAGCGGGTTTGGTCTTTCTTCTAACTTAAACATTAGCAGAAAGGAAGCGGAAAAATACATCCAAGAATATTTTAAAAAGTACACCAGAGTAAAAATGTATATGGATGAACAAGTAGCATCTTGTAAAGAAAACGGTTACGTAACAACCATTAAAAATCGACGAAGAAGCATTCCGGAAATCAATGCCAGCAATTATATGGTACGTCAAGCCGGAGAACGTTTAGCAATGAATTCGCCAATTCAGGGAAGTGCTGCCGATATTATTAAAATTGCAATGATTAAGGTGCACAAAGAGCTGATAAAAAACCAAATGAAATCCAGCTTAATCCTTCAAGTGCATGACGAATTAATACTACAGGCGCATAAAGATGAGCTTGATCAGGTTAAGAAATTATTAGTAGAAAATATGGAACAAGCAGTAGAATTACATGTAGTATTATCTGTAGATTTAAATACAGGAGATAACTGGTATGATTTAAAATAGAGATTGGGGTAGATTTAAAATGAAAGTGATTGGTCTAACAGGAGGAATTGGTTCCGGAAAATCAACCGTTTCAAGATACTTAAGAGAAAAAGGAATTGTTGTGTTGGATGCAGATGAAATTGCAAGAGAAATTGTACTTCCTGGAAGTGATACGTTAAACGAGCTTACGGATTTCTTCGGAAAAGAAATCTTACTGGAGGATGGATCTTTAAATCGTAAGAAGCTGGGTTCCATTGTTTTTTCTGACTCCGTAAAAAAATTAAAATTAGATCGAATCATGCATGGTAAAATCATTGAACAAATTCAGAAAAGCTTACAAAAAGAAAGAGAGCAGGGAGTACCTTATGTTATGATTGATGCTCCTTTGTTATTGGAAACCGGTATGGATAAAATTGTGGATCAGGTATGGCTTGTAGAAATGAAGGATGAACTTCGAATTGATCGTGTTATGAAACGTGATAAGTTATCGGAAGAAGAAGTAAAAGCACGTATTTTACAACAAATGAATGCGGAAGAAAAAAGGAAAAAATCACATGTCATAATTGATAATTCTTCAAATTTAGCAAACTTATACGCCAAAGTGGATCAATTACTTTTAAATTTATAAATCATTAAGTATGAATAATTATTGGAGAGCGAAATGTTTAAAAAACGACTTTTACTTATTTTAGCCATTCTGCTGGGATGCACTGGTATTTCCGGTTGCAGTAAAGCAGTTCCTTTTTTATCTGGTTCTGATGAAGAACAACCTCAAGTAATCACATCCAATGAAATTAAAATTCCCATTCAAAAAATACGATCATTAAACCCACTCAATACAGTGGATGAAGATGCTTATTACATGCATAAATTGATTTATGAAGGCTTATTCACTTTGGATGAAACGCTGCAGGCTGTACCGCTTTTAGCTTCCTCTTATGAATATAATCAAGAAAAGGCATCTGTAACGATTAATCTTAAGAATGGGGTAAAGTGGCATGATGGTACTAGTTTAACTGCTGACGATGTAAAATATAGCATTGATACGTATTTATCCGTATTATATTCAAATTCATTTTTGTATAAAGACTATATTAATAAAATAAAGTCAGTATCGGCTAAGGGAAATAAAACTGTTGTAATTACATTTAAATCAGCAAAGGATATGGCAATTGAAAATTTAACGTTTCCAATCATGCCAAAAACTTCTTCTAAAAAGGATAAAAATATACGAACTGCAACAAACGACTTTAAACCAATTGGAACTGGTCGCTATAAAATTAAAAATATCAATGGCGTTCAAGAAATTGCTTTAGAAGGCTTTTATGATTATCATGATGGGAAGGTTCCAAGCAATCAACTGATTTTTAAAACCATTCCAAATCAAATGGATGCTATTAATTTGTTTGAAATACAGGACTTGTCCATTGCATTCTCCAAAGAAATTAATCGAGATACTTTGTTGAATAACAGTGATGTCAATTTGATTTCTTTTCCTTCCAACGAGTTAGAATTGGTTGGTTTTAATATGAATAAAAAAGCATTGAAAGACCGAAGAGTACGAAAAGCAATTGCGTACACCATTGACTCGGAAGAAATTATGGAAACTGGGTACTTTCGCAGCGGTGTATTAAATGATTCACTTTATTATCCAGGTTATTTGGGAAGCAATGGAAAAGAAAGTTTGCTTAAAGTCAATTATGATAAAGCAAAACAACTTCTGGGAAAAGCAGGTTATATTGATCGAGATGGAGACGGGATTTTCGAGAATTCAGAAAATGAAGAGCTTACCATTCAAATTCTGGTAAATGGGAACAACGATTCAAGGAAGGTTGCAGCGCAAATCATAAAGTCTGGATTGGAAAAATTACCAATTCATGTGCAAATTGAAGAGAAAAATTGGGAAGCGTATCAATCTGCCTTAGCAAATAAGGACTATGATATCTATATTGGAGGTTATCGGATTTCAGATAATTATGATATGCGTTTTCTGCTGCATTCTCAGTATTCCAATCCAATCGGATATTCAAATAATAAATTAGATACTTTGCTCGATAAGATGCAATCCGGTATTACAGAGGAGCAGCGTAAAGCTACTTTTTCTGAGATTAAAGAAATTTTGAATGAAGAAATACCGTATTATTGTCTTTTTTATAAAACCTATGGGGCGAATGCATCTCTTAGTTTAAAAGGGAAGATTTCACCTACGTTTTTTGATTTGTATCGTGGCTGTTCTGATTGGAGATGTGAGTTTACTCGTTAAAAAAAACTTTACATCAATGATTTGATATGTTAGAATTAATATCGTGATGAAACACGATATGCGGTCGTGGCGGAATCGGCAGACGCGCACGGTTGAGGGCCGTGTGGGTAACACCGTAAGGGTTCAAGTCCCTTCGACCGCACCAAAATATGCCACTGATTGAAAATCGGTGGCTATCAATTTATAGTAATATAATTTTATAAATAAAGTAATTATGTATTTTATGTTCCATTAGCAGAAATACTGCTGATGGCTAAGATGGAACTCCGGTTAAAATCCGGGACGGTACCGCCGCTGTAAGCGAGGAGTCTGAGCCGTAGCCATAAAAATGGCAGCCACTGAGGAAACTTGGGAAGGTCGGCAAAAGATAATGATACGCAAGTCAGAAGACATACATAAATTTTACACGTATCTCGTTAAAGAGGTTATGGCAATTTTTTGTGCGTGTTGCATATATTTATTAATCCAGTTAAATACGGAACTGTGACTATAAAGTCACAGTTTTTTTATTATGTTAGGAAATATCGTTTGGGATATTGACGAAATAATATATTACCTAGGATGGCATTAGCTACTTTTTATTTATCAAACAGAATGGGGGATAAAAGGATGAACATTAATTGGTTTAAAAATCAGGATAACATTGTATATGCGGAGCTAGACAAGGTTGTTCCCTTACTCTCAAAGGAAACAGGAATATTCGATTTAGAGAAGAAAATTAAGAGTTTTCAAGACAATCCTACCACTGAGGATACAACACTCCGAGGAACGAAGCGAGTTTCCTTGAAGCTTTTCATTCCTAATTTGATATTTGATGAAAAGTTGGAAATGGGGGATAATGTATGGGTATTTATGGGTGAAACTAGGGAATGCTATTGCCTTTATACGCCATGGGAAACTGTATAAACTTAAATAATTAGTTAAATTCCTGCTCAATTTAAAATAGTAAAAAAGATGGATGCCATGTAATTTTATTGCTTGGCATCCATCTTTTTTAAAGAGTTTTTTATAAAAATACCCGAATATTGTGGTAATTTTTTTTTAAGGGTATATAATTAACTTAAAATAGCTATTGAGTAATAGATCATCACTAAGCGTATATGATCTTTGATTGCTCTGTAATTTAGTTGTTAAATGAATTTAGCAAATACAGCATATGTAAAATGATTAGAAAGAGGAGGATTTGATGATGGCTAAATTAATTGATTTTAAATGTCAGTATGCAGATTTTAGGGGGGTTACGCCTGAGTATGCAGCGTCTTTAGGGCTAAAACTGCCGGATTTGTATTTGAATGCGGAAGATATGGTTAAGCTGGCACTGAAAATCAAAGAGGATAATAACAGCAGTTTTTGTAAACTACCGCTGGATACGTGCGTCCAAGCTGAAAACCTTGGTGGAAAGATAAAGTATGATGATTCACCGCTTGGTCCGAGAAAAGATATTGATATTTTAAATGATACGGAAGAAGTCTTAAACCTTCCTGCAATCGATCCATCAAAAGGTAGAATGGCAGAGCTTTTAAAAGCTTGTCAAATGCTGATAGAACAAGGTGAGACCGTTGCCTTAGAAATCAGAGGTATCTTTGATATGCTTAACTCTCTCATGGACATTCAGAAAGTATTTATGACATGTGCAATGAAACAGGATGTAATGAAAAAAGTATGCGATAGAATCAGAAGTGATGTGGTTACTTACTTTCTTGCAGCCGAAAAAATTGGATGCAATTTGTTTTTCTACTCCGATTCTTCGGGCGGAGTTAATATAATAGGACCTAGATTTGGGAAGAAGATGGTAGAATGGTTTACTTATCCACTCATGAAAGAACTATCTGAGGTGCTTTCAGAAAAAACAATCGTACATATGTGTCCAAAAGTTTCATTTATGCTTGTAGGCAGTGGAAAAGCAAAATGGAAAGCGGAAGAAATTCCAGAAGAAACAGATTATTTATCTGCTTATAAAAACAATCCAAATGTAAGATTCACAGGACAAAGATGTAATAAAGAATTAAACCAAACAACAAAAAATAAAATTTACCATTTAATTATAGAATAAACAGATTACTTCTAAATGTTTGTTTTCTATATAGATGATGGGATATTTATATATTACTTAAAAACTGATCGATAAAAAAGCATATAAAAACCGCCATGAATATGAGAAATCAAATCGCATATATTCATATGGCGGTTTTTTATGTATTTACAACTTTATTTCTTCAAAGTTCCCTTTCATATCAGCAATCTCTGCGACTGCATTTTTTAGATAGACCATACCTAATTTTTGACCGGTCGTATCATTATAAATTTGTTTTAATAGAGGCATGGTCTCAAAAGCTTTCATTTGAGCTTCCGAAGAATCATCAATGCAAGCTTCTCCATGAATACGAATCCATTCTTGATCTTTAGAGCAAGTGCAAATTTCAACATTTGGAGTTTTTAATATTTGCTGAAATGTTTTCTTGTGCGTTCCGATTCCAAAGTAAAGCTTTCCATTGTATAGCATGCTAAATCCGAAAGGTCGAACTTTTGGACGTCCTTCATCCACCGTAGCAAAATAAAAAACTGGATTTTCTTTTAGAAATTGAATTACTTTTTCCATTTTGGTCTTCTTTTTGTCTTTACTCATTTAATTTTATTTAGTAAAATTATTTTACCGTACTAAGTTATAACCTACAAGTACGCAAAAAAATATCACTAAGTAAGGAGAATAAGAGTATGACAGAAAAGAAAGAGTGTTGTCCCTGCTCTGATATTTGTCCATTGGAAGATGCAATGAGAATCATCGGAGGTAAATGGAAAGTGCAAATTCTATGTTCATTATATCGGGATGGTTCTACAAGATTTAATGAATTAAAACGAAAAATGAAAGGTATTTCCAATACGATGCTCGCAAATGCTTTAAAAGAATTGGAGCAAGATGGATTAGTAAAGAGAGAGCAGTTTATGGAAATACCTCCGCATGTCGAATATACTGCCACCCCAAAATGTGATGGACTGATTCCTATTTTAATCCAGTTGGCTCAATGGAGCATGAATATAAAATCATAATTTTACTAGTGATTATGAATATTGTATTACACACTAAATTTTCCATTATATGGTTGTGTTTTATATTCTTTATGATACACTGTCTATAGAAAGAAAATAGTGTATATTTTGATAATTTATGCAGTGATAGGAAAGAGTATAAGATATGGAAAAAATGGAAAAGAAGAAAGTTATTATAGGAATCATATGTGTCTTAATCTGTGAATTATTATTTGGTTTCAGCAATATTTTTACTAAAAGAATTACTAACTTAATATCTCCTGTTACTTTATTAAGCTGGCGTTTTATTCTTGCATTTATAGTACTTAATCTTTGCGTCTGCTTACGTATCATTAAACTTAATATAAAAGGGAAATCAATAAAACCGCTATTAATGATTGCAATTTTTCAGCCAATCTTATATTTTATTGGAGAAACATTTGGCATTCAATTTACAACGGCTTCAGAAAGCGGAACCTTTATTGCGTGTATACCGATTGTAACATTAATATGCTCTGCTTTAATTCTAAAAGAGAAGCCGAATAAATGGCAAATAATAGGGATTAGTATTACTGCCATAGGAATTATGTGTATTGTACTTATAAAAGGTATGGAAGCTTCGTTTCATCCGATTGGTTATTTTATGTTATTTCTTGGTGTACTTTCCTATAGCCTATATGCTGTCTTTTCCCAAAAAGCGGCTGATTTTACTGATATAGATAAAACGTATGTTATGATTGCTTTAGGAGCGGTTTTTTTCACTTTAATAGCTTTAATTGAAAATGGAAGAGCTGGAACTATAAACGATTTTATACTGCTTCCAATTACGAACATCGATTTTTTAGTAGCAATTCTTTATTTGGGAATCGGTTCTTCTGTTCTTGCTTTTTTATTGTACAATATTGCTATATCTCATATGGGAACAAATAAAACAGCATCCTTTGCAGGAATCTCTACTATTGTAGCGATTCTAGCCGGAGTTATCATTTTAAATGAACCATTTTCCTTTGGACAACTAATTGGAACTGTTTTAGTTATCGGTGGTGTATATATCGCAAATATTAATGTTGATAAATGTATAAATAGTATAGATTCTACAAATGAGGATATTTTAGAGAATGAAGAAATTATTTGATATTTGAAGTGAATATATGATAATAGATAGCCATGCTAAAATATCATAGGTTCATTTTTATGAAAGGATTGATACATGCAAAATATTATGTATTTAGGGCTTGTTAGTTTCTTTTCTGACATCAGTGCGGAGATGGTTTATCCTTTAATACCCCTTTATCTTGTATCCTCTTTTGGTGCCACTCCTGTTATAGTAGGTATCATTGAAGGAATTGCGGAAAGCATGGCGAGTCTTTTAAAAGTTTTTAGCGGATATTTTACAGACAAATATCAAAAGAAAAAACCGATTGCCTTTTGTGGTTATGCTATGGGGCTTTTTTATAAATTGGCTCTTTTGTTTGCTGCTTCATGGGTTGGAATCTTGCTTGCACGTATCATTGATCGAATCGGGAAGGGGATTCGTACTGCACCACGGGATGTCCTTCTTAGTGAAAGCGCTGATAAAAACAGTATGGGACAAGCCTTTGGCATTCATAAAGCACTTGATATGGCAGGTTCCGCATTGGGTATTTTGATTGCTTACTTGCTGCTTGTAAATGCACAAGGAAATTTTAATTATAAAAAGTTATTTCTTATTTCCATTGTTCCAATGATAATAGGGTTAATTGCATTGCTTCTTGTTAAGGAAAAAACCGAGTCAACGCAGACAAAATTGAGAGAACCGTTTTGGAATGGAATGAAAAAACTTGATGGAAAATTAAAGCTATATTTATTGATTGTATTTATTTTTACTCTAGGAAATTCTTCGAATACATTTCTTTTATTGCGAGCAAAGAGTATTGGATTTAGTGATACAAATGTTGTATTGCTTTATCTGGTCTATAATTTTTCAGCGGCAATTCTATCCTTTCCATTTGGAAAATTATCCGATAAAGTTGGAAGAAAAAATGTATTGGTCGCTGGATATATTGTTTTCGCCAGTGTATATTTTGGATTTGCTTTTGCAACGAATGCCACTACACTAGTCATTTCTTTTATTTTTTATGGATTTTATACCGCATTAATTTCTGGTACGGAACGGGCAATGATTGCAGAGATTTCACCGCCTGCTTTAAAAGGGACAATGCTGGGTTTGCATGCAACTCTTGTAGGAGTTGCGCTCTTGCCTGCAAGTATAATTGCGGGGGCGTTATGGAATGTTTTTGGTGCAGTGGCACCGTTTTCTTTTGGAGCAAGCCTTTCTCTTTTTGCTGCTCTTTTATTAATCCGTTACCTATAGTTTCCAATCGCTCCAAAGTCATAGGTTTTATCATATGCGGGATTGCTTGAAATAAAGTGAATAAGTACTGGAGCATTATCAAGATATGGATATTGATCAAATAAAAAACGATCTGCTTGACGCAATGCTTGCAAAGCAATTGGCATCTGATTGTAGAAAGTAGTATATCTAATTTTTGGATTACCGATTACTCCTTTTCCATCAACTATGACATATCCCATTAGAGCAATATCGTTTTTATCCTGTTCCCACGAAACCCTTACTTCATCTCGCATTCTCGTTATTTGGTCTTCTGCATATTCTTCTGAGATGAATACAAATAATTCCGCAGTGATATCGGAATGGGTAATTGTATATCTTCGCTGCATAACCGGTTCATAAGGAGTCATGGTATCCCGATATTGGACGAATACTTTTTGAGGGTTCAGTTTTTTCATTTTTACACCTTCTTTCTAAGTTTAATTATCATTTTATTGTATGCGAAATAAATTAGAGTGTTCATTCTGAGCGTTTGTTCAAATATATCGTATTTTCATATTGACAAATTTCGATTTATTTGGTAACTTATTTATGAAAGAGTAATACAATGTAATGGAGGTGAGGAGACACTATGTATCAAGAAAATGCAAAGGTATTTAAAGCATTTTGTGATGAAAATCGTTTAATGATTTTGGAGTTGTTGCAAAGTGGTGAAAAATGTGCCTGTAAATTATTGGAGGATCTTCATATTAGTCAGTCCACACTTTCACATCATATGAGGATTCTATGTGATTCTGGGGTTGTAACCGGACGAAAAGAAGGTAAGTGGATTCATTATTCTATCAATCAGGAAGGTAGAGAATATGCAAAAGAATTGTTAGAAAAGCTTACTGAATTAGATTCTTCAGCTAAAAAGGTTTGTTGCAAATAATTACAAAGATTAAATGTAATTAATATAACTGAATTTTGATTAAAAAGCTATCCATAATGATAGCTTTAAAAAAGCAGTATATATCGATAATTTTAGTTATATCAATCTATAAAATTTATTAATAGTAAGGAGATTTATTATGCAAATAATAAAGATGATTTGGCTTTTTTTTCAGAACCAAATATTAGCAATGAAATGGTTAAATACATTAATTGGAAATGTACTTACATCACTGGGATTTGATCTATCAGAACGGATAGGAGGTAGTGTACAGTTTTTTATTTATGACACCATTAAAATTTTTATTTTACTATCCGTATTGATTTTTATTATTTCCTATATCCAAAGTTATTTTCCTCCTGAAAGAACAAAAAAGATATTAGGACAATTTTATGGCATTCGCGCAAATATATTAGCCGCCTTGCTTGGAACGGTAACACCATTTTGTTCCTGCTCGTCCATTCCACTGTTCATTGGATTTTCTAGCGCAGGATTGCCTGTTGGTGTAACGTTTTCCTTTTTAATTTCATCCCCTTTGGTTGATTTAGGATCCTTGATTTTACTTATGAGTATTTTTGGAGCAAAAATTGCAGTTGCCTATGTTATTGTAGGATTAATCTTAGCTGTTATTGGTGGTACCTTGATTGAAAAGATGGGAATGGAAAAACATGTAGAAAGCTTTATTAAATCTGCGTCCTGCGTCGATTTAGAATCTCCCGAGCTTACAAAAAAAGAACGTGTTATTTATGCGAAAGAACAAGTGCAAGCAACCGTAAAAAAGGTATTTTGGTACGTAATTATTGGTGTAGGAATTGGTGCTATTATTCATAATTGGATTCCAGCCGAAATAATACAGTCCATTTTAGGCGAAAAGAATCCATTTTCTGTTCTTCTTGCTACCGTTGTTGGAATTCCGATGTATGCAGATATTTTTGGTACCATCCCGATTGCGGAAGCTCTGTTTGCAAAAGGAGTTGGAATTGGAACCATTCTATCCTTTATGATGGGGGTAACCGCGTTATCTTTACCATCTATGATTATGCTTCGAAAAGCAGTTAAGCCAAAGCTTCTTTTCGTGTTCTTTTCAATTGTATCAATAGGAATCGTAGTAATTGGTTATCTGTTCAATGCGTTTTCATTCTTATTTGTTTAACAAAGTAAAAGGAATAAATGGATAAATAAGAATGCTTAACTATATAATAATATAAGGAGGTCAAAAGTATGGCATTGTTTGGTTTTAGTAAAAAGAAAGAGGAAAAAGGATGTTGCTGTAATCATTGTGGAGAGGAGCAAAAAACAACGGTTGAGATTAAAAAAGAAGAAGATCTTTCCATAAAAGTGCTTGGATCTGGCTGCGCAAAGTGCAATCAGCTGGAAGAAAATACTAAGGAAGCATTAAAGCAGCTTGAAATGGATGTTGAAATAGAACATGTTACAGACTTTTCAAAAATTGCAGCTTATGGAGTTATGAGTACTCCTGCACTTGTAGTGAATGGTCAGGTAGTATCTTATGGTAAAATATTAAAACAAGATGAAGTAATTGAAATATTAAAAAAGGTGAAATAAATGAAAGTCGCATTTATTTGTGTGCATAATTCTTGCAGAAGTCAAATTGCAGAAGCACTTGGAAAGCACTTGGCTTCGGATGTTTTTGAAAGTTTTTCGGCAGGAACAGAAACAAAAGATAGTATCAATCTGGATGCGGTTCGAATGATGAAACAAATTTATGGAATAGATATGACAAAAACACAACATCCTAAACTGTTATCTGAAATTCCATCCATTGATATTGTAGTAACAATGGGCTGTAATGTTAAATGTCCATTTTTACCGTGTAAGCATCGCGAAGATTGGGGTCTTAATGATCCTACCGGTAAAAGTGATGAGATTTTTGAAGATGTGATTCGAAATATTGAAGAAAAAGTACTCGATTTAAAGAATAGAGTTTCAAAAATGCTTATAGAAAAATAGAATTTCAAACAGTATAAAGAATTATCATAAAAATAGCTTGAAAATAACCTGCAAACAAATTTCAATAAAAGCAGGTTATTTTTTAATATTTAAAATTAAATAATTATTAATATTAAATATAAGAATAGATTATAATGATAGAAGCTGTTATAATAAAAACGTCATATAAAATATTTTTAATAAGGTTGAAAAAATGTCAAAAATTTTTATTTATAATTATATAAATTTTAGAAAAAGAATGGTTAAGATTCTTTTCATTGTGTTGTTGATTTTTTTTACGGATGAAACTGTATATTTAACTGGAGGAACACAATCAGCATTTACTCATTTTATGTATATTCCAATATTGATGGCAGCTTTCTGGGGAGACATTAAATTTGCTTCAATTACGGCTCTTATTTGCGGAATTAGCTTAGGTCCGTTTATGTATCGAAATGTTATCGATGAGGTTATGCAAGAACCAAAGGAATGGATTTTTCGTTTAATAATTTTTACACTGATTGGAATCATTATGAGTTTTTTATTTGAGCGTATAAAACAATATAAAATAAAAGAAATTGATAAAGCTTTTTTTAATGAAAAAATCGGATTAGCAAATGCAAATAAATTAAAAATTGATTTAGCAAAACGTATAAAAAGGAAAGAATGTTTTTCTTTGGTTGCCTTTCAAATTGCGAATATGGATCACATCAATCGTTCCATTGATTATAGAATAGGAGAAGCATCATTGGAAAAAGCAATTCATATGTTTTCTGATTCTTCCAGTTCTCATGAGATCTATTATATATATAATAATGAATTTGCAGTTGTTCTGCCGAAATACAATGTAGAAGATACATATATTAAAGCTCTTAAATTTTTAGAAGAATTTAGAGAGCCAGTTTCCATCAAAGGATTTAAGATTGAAATAGTAATGAAAGCTGGGATTGTTCACTGTCCTTCACATAGCTCAAATTCCGATGAATTGTTTAAAAAAATGGAACTAGCTTTGGATCAAGCTTCCAATTCACTCGATCTTTGTGTTTATGATGCAAAACTTGAAAAAAGAAACAAAGAAAAGTATGAAATACAAATGTCTCTTCATGATGCAATTAATAACAAACAGTTTTATCTTGTGTATCAGCCTAAAATTAGTTTAAATGAAAATAAGGTAATTGGTGTAGAGGCACTATTAAGATGGAAGCACCCGCAGAAAGGCTTTATTGATCCTGAGCAGTTTATTTCCATTGCAGAAAATATAGGAATCATAAACGATATTACAAAATGGGTCATTGAAAACACGGTACAACAATTAAGTCAATGGCAACAGAAAGGTTTTTACATAAATGCTGCTATTAATTTTTCTACAAAAGATGTAAAGACTGATGAATTGGTAGAATTTATGAAGAAGTGCATAAAAGAAAATAGGGTAAATCCTGAAAAGATTGAACTTGAAATAACGGAACGAGGTGCTATAAAAAATCTGGACTTTGTGAAATCCTTGTTAAATAATGCAAGGAAGTTTGGTTTTAAAATTTCTATCGATGATTTTGGGACAGGCTATAACTCATTATTTAATTTAATAAAGTTACCAGTGGATCATTTGAAAATTGATAAGTTTTTTATAGATCGAATCAATGATTTAGATGGTCAAATTGCAGTAAAAAACATTATAAATATGGCACACAAATTAGACATTAAAGTGGTTGCCGAGGGGGTAGAAAATCAAAAACAATTGGAATGGCTGAAACAACATGAGTGTGATTACATACAAGGATATTATTACAGTAAGCCTTTATTACCAGATGAATTAATAAAGTACGTTAAAACTTTTTAGCAGCTATATATTGAATGTTTATAGTAGTTAGCAAGAATCTATTGGAATGAATATATTATCATGGACTCTAATAATAAACGAAGTAAAAACAGGTAAATTGGGAATGATTCGTTTTAGGAGGGATATGATATGAAAACCCTAAAAAGCAGGTTGCTTGTGATTACTATTTCATTGGTAGCAATCACCTCGCTTGTTATGGGGGGAGTTTCCATTTGGTTGAATTATAGCAGTACAAACTCCACGTTAAAAGAGACTATCGGAGAATTGGCAGAGCAGGGTGCTGAATCAATATCCAGTCAATTACTTGTTGATAAAGGGATTGCTTATGAAACAGGTAGTATAGCTCGTCTTACTGATATAGAATCAACGCTTGCGTTGAAAAAAGAGTTGATAAATCAAAAAGTGAGAACGTATCGGTTTGAAAGTGGAAATCTTTTAGATCGAAATGGAATAAGTCAATTTGATGGTATCGATTATAGCGATCGAGCTTATTTTAAAGCAGCAATGCTGGGCAATGCAAATGTATCAGAACCATTGCTAAATAAAGTGACTGGTAACCTGAATATTATAATTGCAGCTCCGGTATGGCAGGATGGCATTCCCGATTCGGCGGTTGTTGGTGTCATTTGTTTTACGCGCAATGGAGATTTTTTAAGTCAAATAGTAAACAAAATAAAAATCAGTGAAAATAGCGGTGCATTTATTGTTGATGCAAATAAAACGATGATTGCACATCCAAACCATGATTATGTTGTAAATGGAAAAGTCGTAACGCAAGATGAGAAAATGGATTCATCAGAAATTCTAGCTTATGAACCTATTCCGCAAACAAATGGTTGGACCTTTGCAGTAAATGCAAAGAAGAGTGATTTTATGAAGAAATTGTACAGTGGTATAGTTATAACCATTATCACGCTTCTAATTGGAATTCTACTTGCTTTCATTCTTGCAAGAAAAACAGCAAATAGGATTGTAAATCCGATTATTTCCTGTGTAAAACGTTTGGAATTATTAGCGGATGAAGGGGATTTAAAATCACCGGTGCCCGTTATAAATGCAAAAGATGAAACGGCAATTCTTGCGGCTGCAACAGAGAAACTGATAACAAATACAAGAATCATTATAAATGATGCCGATTATTTGTTGGGTGAGATGGCAAATGGGAATTTTGCAGTTCAATCTCAAAAAAGAGAGGTCTATATTGGAGACTTCGAAAATTTATTAATTTCAATGCGTAAAATCAATTACCAATTAAGTGATACTTTATCACAAATTAATCAAGGTGCGGATCAAGTATCAGTAGGTGCAGATCAAGTATCGAACAGCGCACAGGCACTTTCACAAGGTGCAACAGAGCAAGCAAGTTCCGTAGAAGAATTAGCTTCGACTATTAATGAGATTTCCAACAACGTAGCTTTAAATGCGAATCATGCAAAGGAAGCAAATGCAAAAGCAAATTCGCTTGGGGAAGAAGCCGAAGAAAGCAATCATAGGATGCAGAAAATGCTTGAGGCTATGTCTGAAATCAGTAATAGTTCCAATGAGATTGGTAAGATTATTAAAACAATTGAGGACATTGCATTTCAAACGAACATTCTTGCATTAAATGCAGCGGTAGAAGCTGCACGTGCAGGGGAAGCGGGAAAAGGATTTGCAGTTGTTGCTGATGAGGTAAGAAACCTTGCATCAAAAAGTGCAGAAGCATCAAAAAATACTTCCACTCTTATTGAAAATTCTTTAAAATTGGTGGAGGATGGAAACCGAATTGCAGATGAAACAGCAAACTCTATGCAAACGGTTATGAATGAGATTAAGGAGGTTGCACTTACCATTGATCAGATATCTAATGCTTCTTTAGAACAAGCGGATTCTATCCAAGAGGTAACGCAAGGTGTGGATCAAATTTCTGCAGTCATTCAAACAAACTCTGCAACTGCAGAGGAAAGCGCAGCCGCGAGTGAAGAGTTATCCGGGCAGGCGCAGATGCTTAAGAATCTAGTTGGCAGTTTTCGATTGAGAAATGATGATTCTGAAGATAGAAATTTTCACAGTTTATCAATTGAAAGTCAATCAGTTGAATTAAATCACAATTATGATAAAAAGTATTAAAGAAGATTAATATTTTATAAAAAAGGCTTCTTGTATCAGAAATGAAAAGGAGAAGCCTTTTATGATTGACAAATATTTATAATGATTGTATAATCAAGAGGTATACTAAATGTTCGATTGAGTTCACATGTTTTTGTAAGTCATTTGCTCGTTTAATGGTTTACAAAGATATGTGAACTTTTTTAATATTTGGTTGCAATATTTTTAGGAGGTACTCATATGCATAATGGTACAGTAAAATGGTTTAATGCAGAAAAAGGATTTGGATTTATTTCAAATGATGATGGAAGTGATGATGTATTCGTACATTTCTCTGCTATTGTAGCTGACGGTTTTAAATCTCTTTCTGAAGGTCAGAAAGTAACTTTTGACACAGAAACCGATTCCAGAGACAGCAGTAAAATTAGAGCCGTTAACGTTCGTTTGGCTTAATTGATTAGCAGATTCGAAATAAGTAACGCTCATCAAAAAGAACATTCAATGAAATAATTTCTTGATTGTTCTTTTTTCATGCTTAATGTTTGTCTTTAATAATATTGACAAATGTAAGAATAACGTATAATATGTCAAAAAAAAGCCAATGTAATATCGCAACAGAAAATTAATGTAAGATAAGAGGAGCTTTTATATGAAATATTTAAAACGGATTTTAGGAATTTTACTGATATTTTCTATGTTATTTTTTTCTGCTTGCGGAAAAACAGAGGAGCAAGAAATAAAGAGTGAATATAACCTTATTACAACAGAAGAAGCATATCAGAGAATGAATGAAAATATAAATGCAGTTATTTTAGATGTACGTACACAAGAAGAATATAACGCAGGTCATATCAGTGGAGCTATTTTAGTGCCAAATGAGACGATTAAGGATAATAAGCCCGATAAACTTCCTGATTTAGATGAAGAAATTTTAATATATTGCAGAAGCGGAAACCGAAGTCAACAAGCTGCCGAAAAGCTATTAAAAATTGGATATACGAATGTATATGATTTTGGTGGAATTCAGGATTGGACATATGGGATTGTGACGGGTGAAGAAGAACCTGCAAAAGAGAAAAAAGAACCAAGTATGAGTTGGTTTAAAACGACTGATTTAGAGGGGAATGCGGTAACGCAAGATATTTTTTCAGAATACGATTTAACTATGATTAATGTATGGGGAACCTATTGTAGTCCATGCTTAAAAGAAATGCCGGATTTAGGTAATATCAGCAGAGAATATAACGAAACTGGTTTTCAAATTATTGGTATTTCAATTGACATGTTTGCTGCTGATGGCAGCTTCTCAGACGATAAAATAAAAACAGCAAAGGAAATCATTGATACTACAGATGCTACTTACACGCATTTACTTCCTTCAAATGATTTAATTAAAGCAAAACTAAGAGAAATTGATGTTATTCCATATACATTTTTTGTAGACAGCAAAGGTGAAATTGTTGGGAAACCGTACGTTGGTTCTAAAACAGAAGAAAAATGGAAAAAGATAATAGAAGAACAATTAGAAGCGATAAAAAATGAAAGCAATCAATAAGTAGTATTTAAGGAGTAAATATTTATGATATGTAAACATTGCGGTGGACAGCTTAAAGATGGGAGCAAATATTGTGGCTTTTGTCATGCTGAAGTCAATGCACCGATCTCTGAGGAGGAAGCAAAGAAAAAACACATAGAAGATTGTTTAGGTATAACTGATCAAGAACAGAAAAGTCCTACTTGGTGGGAAGAAGGCTGCGGTAATGATGAAAATGGTGGCTGTGGACATGGCTTAACTGGTAATGATAAAGATTTAAAATATGCCTTTACGATTGTAGGTCTTGTTGTAGGTGTTATTATTATAACACTTACGGTAAAAACCTTAGGTGGCTTGTTTTTATAATATAAGGGGGCATAGAATTGAAAATATTACCATTGATAAGACTTGCAAATTATTATGAAACAGATCGAATGGGAATCATTCATCATTCGAATTATATTCGATGGTTTGAGGAAGCCAGAGTTGATTACTTAGGTAAGATTGGTATGCCATATTCAGAGGTTGAAGAAATGGGTGTAATGATGCCCGTATTAGAAGTATCCTGTGAATACAAATCACCGGTACACTTTAATGATACTGTGGTCATTCTATCTAAGATCAAAGAGTTTAAAGGAGCAAAGATTACAATTTCTTATGAAGTCTATGATCAGAAAACAAGAGAATTAAGAACGAAAGGGGAAACAAAGCATTGCTTTGTTCACGCTGACACCTTCCAGCCTTTACGACTTCGTACCGATTATCCTGAAATGAATGAACGTATCATGGAACTGGTAGGTATTGATATCGTAGACTGGGAATAGAATCATAGGGACTTTACATAGTAGATCATAAAATATAGAATATAAAAAAAGACTTATATGAAAAACAGAACTCGAATGAGTTCTGTTTTTCATTGATAATTTTAGAGCTTCACAGTTTCATATATTATAAATATTTAATAATGAGATCTCCCATTTCTGAGCAGGATACTTTTGTTTTTCCAAAACTCATAATATCTGTAGTACGATAGCCTTCATTTAATACCGTATGGACCGCTTTTTCAATGGCTTCACTTTCTTCTGCCATATCAAAGGAATATTTCATCATCATAGCGGCAGATAGAATCGTACCAATTGGATTTGCAATGTTTTGACCAGCAATATCCGGTGCAGACCCATGAATTGGTTCATACATACCTCGAGTTCCATCTCCTAAGCTTGATGAAGGAATCATACCAATGGAGCCTGTTATCATGCTGGCTTCGTCGGAAAGAATGTCACCAAACATATTTTCCGTAACGATGACGTCAAACTGGGAAGGGCATTTTACAATTTGCATTGCAGCGTTGTCGACCAACATATTGTTATAGTTAACATCAGGGTAATCCTTAGCTACCTGCTCCATAATCTTTCTCCATAGTCTGGAGGTATCCAAAACGTTTGCTTTGTCTACCGATATCACATTTTTTCCACGCTTCCTTGCTGTTTCAAATGCTATTTTAGCGATACGTTTGATTTCATGTTCACTGTAACTCATTTCATCACGTGCGATAAGTTCGTCGTTCTCAGTAATTGTACTCCGTTTTCCAAAATAAACGCCGCCAATCAATTCACGTACAACTACAAAATCAATTCCTTCAGATACGATGCTCTCTTTAAGCGGAGAAGCATCAGCTAACTGAGGAAACAGCTTTGCCGGACGAAGATTTGCATAAAGACCCATTTCACTCCGAATGGTAAGAAGTGCTTTCTCCGGACGGATAGAAGGGTCTACATGATCCCATTTGGGTCCGCCGACAGCACCTAAAAGCACACTATCGCAATTTAGACATTTTTCTAAGCTTTCTTTTGGAAGGGAAGTACCGTATTGGTCAATGGCATTTCCGCCCGCAGCAATTTCTTGAAAGATAAATTCATGATGATATCTTTTCCCGATAGTATTGATTACTTTCATCGCTTCGGTTACTATTTCCGGTCCGATACCGTCTCCTTTAATGATTGTAATTATTTTTTTCATAAGCTACTCTCCAAATTCGTTTTCATTTAAAAATTATATTTTGATTCACTTTGATTGATGGATGGAATTTAATAGTCCATTGCATTGAATGATTTCCTTAATAAAGTCAGGAAATGGTTCTGCTTGGTATGTTTTATTTGTTGTAAGATTTGTAATTACTCCGGTATCAAAATTAACCGATACTTCATCACCGTCTTTGATGTCGTTACTTGCTTCTTCACATTCAAGAATAGCCAAACCGATATTAATAGCATTTCGATAGAAAATACGAGCAAAGGTTTTTGCTATGACACAGGAAATGCCAGATTCTTTGATTGCAATCGGCGCATGTTCTCTGGAAGAACCACAACCAAAGTTGAAACCTGCTACCATTATGTCATCATTCTTTACTTTTTTTGTGAAATCTGCATCAATGTCTTCCATACAGTGAGAGGCTAATTCCTTATGATTTGCTGTATTTAAGTGGCGAGCAGGGATAATTACATCTGTATCTACATTGTCGCCGTATTTATGTGTAAAGCCTTTTGCATTCATTATTTTACCTCCTTAGTACCACTGATTTTTCCGGTGATAGCAGAAGCAGCTGCTACAGCCGGACTTGCCAAGTAAACTTCTGAAGTTTTGTGTCCCATACGCCCTACGAAGTTTCGATTTGTTGTTGCTACGCAACGTTCATTCTCTGCAAGAATTCCCATATAGCCACCGAGACAAGGACCGCAGGTTGGGGTAGAGACAATACAGCCTGCATCAATGAAGATTTCCAAATATCCTAATTTCATTGCTTCCTTATAAATAGTTTGCGTAGCTGGGATAATGATTGTTCTAACGTCTTTATGAACGTGTTTTCCTTTTAATACATTTGCAGCAATAGCCATATCAGATAAACGACCATTTGTACATGATCCGATTACGACTTGATCAATTTTAATCTCACCAACTTCATCTATGGTTTTTGTATTATCCGGCAGGTGAGGGAAGGAAACCGTTTGTTTTATCTCATTTAAATTGATTTCAATGGTTTGTTCATATATTGCATCTTCATCTGCTTCGTAGATGGTATATGGACGATTTACTCTTCCGTCCATATACGCGGTCGTGATTTCATCGACCGCAAAGATGCCGTTTTTTGCACCGGCTTCGATTGCCATATTTGCCATACAAAGGCGATCGTCTATCGTTAAACTCTTTAATCCTTCACCAATAAATTCCATAGATTTATATAGAGCACCATCTACACCAATTTTTCCTATGATGTGAAGAATGACATCCTTTCCGCTGACATCTTCTGAAAGCTGCCCCTGTAGTACAAATCGAATGGCTTCCGGAACTTTAAACCAAGCCTGGCCAGTAGCCATACCTGCTGCCATATCCGTACTTCCCACACCAGTAGAAAAGGCACCTAGTGCACCATAAGTACAAGTATGAGAATCAGCACCGATGATAAGTTCCCCGGCAGCAACCAATCCCTTTTCAGGAAGGAGGGCATGTTCAATACCCATTTCACCAACATCATAATAGTTTTCAATACCGAATTGTTTTGCAAAGGTACGGCACTGTTTACACTGCTGCGCAGCCTTGATATCTTTATTCGGTGCAAAGTGATCCATAACCATAGAGATTTTTTTTGTGTCAAAGACTTTGTTAAACCCTGACTTTTCAAATTCATTGATGGCAACAGGAGAGGTGATATCATTACCTAAAACCATATCTAAATTAGCACGGATTAGTTGGCCGGCTTTTACGGACGGTAATCCAGCATGTGCTGCTAATATTTTTTGTGTCATTGTCATTCCCATAGTGATGACTCCTTTCTGTTATCTCTTATTTTAAGGTTCGATTGATGGCACTAACCATAGCGTTTACGGAAGCAGAAATGATATCCGGATGAATTCCGGTTCCCCATGTTACATTTCCTTTGGAATCTTCAACGCCTACATATGTGCACGCTCTAGAGTTAGAACCATTTTCCAGTGCATGTTCATTATAGGAAATGATGTTATAGTCAAGATCCAAGTGGCTCAGTTTCAATGCATTACTTACTGCATCCAAACGGCCGTTTCCGTTTGCGGTAAAGGAGAAGGATTCCTCATCGATGGTAACCCAAATGGTAGCAGTAATCCCGTCTTTTTGTTCAAATTTAACCTTGGTAATATCTATCGGAGTAAAGTAGTTTACATATTCGTTAGTAAAGATATCGTGAATTTCCTGCGGTGAAAGTTCTTTATGGTTTTCATCGGAAACTTGTTTAATTTGATATCCAAAGCTTTCTCTCATTGCATCCGGCAATTTGTAGCCAAAGTTTTGTTCTAGAAGGTACCCGATACCGCCTTTACCGGATTGACTGTTGATACGAATGACATCTGTTTCGTATTCACGCCCCACATCACTTGGATCGATCGGTAGATAAGGAACGTTCCAAATCCGTTGTTTTTTCTTATCTCGATACTTCATACCTTTTGCAATAGCATCCTGATGAGATCCGGAAAATGCAGCAAAAACAAGTTTTCCGCTATATGGCTGTCTTTCATGAACACGCATCCGTGTAACCGATTCATATAAATTTACGACGGATGGCATATCACTGAAATTGAGGTTTGGATCAACGCCTTGAGAATAAAGGTTCATAGCCAACGTTACTATATCAACATTACCAGTACGTTCACCGTTTCCAAACAATGTACCTTCAATTCGATCGCCTCCTGCAAGGAGTCCAAGCTCTGCATCTGCGACTCCGGTACCGCGGTCATTATGTGGATGAAGAGAAATAATTAAATTTTCTCTGTCATGCAAAGCGCTGCACATGTATTCGATTTGGCTTGCATATACGTGAGGCATCGACATAGATACGGTAGCCGGAAGGTTAATGATGACTTTTTTTTCTGGCGTAGGCTTCCAAATATCAATGACTCGATTGCATATTTCTGCCGCAAATTCTATTTCCGTCCCGGTAAAGCTTTCCGGTGAATATTGAAATTGAAATTCCGTTTCAGGCTGCGCCGCTGCATACTTATTAAACAAATTTGCACCAAATTCTGCAATTTCAATGATTTGCTCCTTTGATTTTTTAAAAACCTGTTCTCTCTGTGCAACGGAAGTGGAATTGTATAAGTGTACAATTGCTTTTTTCACGCCTTTCAATGCACGAAATGTTTTCCGAATAATATGTTCTCGTGATTGTGTCAGCACTTGTACCGTTACATCATCCGGAATGTGATTGTCTTCAATAAGAGTTCGTAAAAACTCATACTCCGTTTCCGATGCAGCCGGAAAACCAACTTCAATTTCTTTAAACCCGATGGAAACGAGAAAATCGAAAAACTTCAATTTTTCTTCCAAACTCATCGGAACAATCAAGGCTTGGTTTCCATCCCGTAAATCCACACTACACCAAATAGGTGCTTTTTCAATGTGATCTTTTTTCATCCAATGCATTTCGCAAGATGGTGGCATAAAATAGCCAATTTGATACTTATCAAAATTTTTCATAACTTCTTCTCCATTTCTTTTATTTTTTCATTTCTAATTTCTTAAGGGTAAAAAAAAACTTCGCCTCATGCACATTTTGTGCAAGAGACGAAGGCTAATTATAAAGCATCCGTGGTACCACTCTTATTGGTATAAAAATACCCACTCTCTCGTATCGGCAGAACTGCGAATACGTTCTCATATGTAACGGTGAGAAACCCGGTCGCGCCTAAGAAATCTTTCAGCTGACTGCTCAAGGGTGAGTTCATTTATAGAAAATGTATTATCTCGCACCAACCGATAACTCTCTGATATCATTTTATCTACAACTTTGTCCCTGTCATAGCATTTCATTTATAAAGTTTTCAATATCATACTGTATAATTATAGATGTGTCAACATTAATTTTAGAATTTTTTATTTCAATTTTCTTTTCAAATCGTATAATTTGTTATATACTAACAAATATTTATGTTTTTCTTTGATGTTTTGATTAAAAAAAATAAATTTGACTATTTTTATATATTTTATTTTATTTTTTTAAAAATCGTTTGACAGAGTAAAACGTATCCGTTAAAATAGGTGCAATAACCATCTAGAAAACAGATGGTTTTCAAACTATACAGCAAAAGATAGCCAAAGACGGGAAATTGAAAGGCGGTGAAGAAATATGAATTTGACAGGCGCAGAAATATTAACAGAAGTTTTAATTGAACAGGGAGTCGATACTATTTTCGGTTATCCCGGAGGCGCAGTTCTAAACATATATGATACCCTCTATGACTACCAAGATCGAATTACACACATTTTAACAGCCCACGAGCAGGGAGCATCCCATGCAGCAGACGGTTATGCCAGAGTAACGGGCAAGACAGGTGTTGTTTTGGCAACGAGTGGACCGGGAGCAACCAATTTAGTAACCGGTATTGCAACTGCATATATGGATAGCATTCCTATGGTAGCTATTACAGGAAATGTCAGTACTTCGTTATTGGGAAGAGATTCATTTCAGGAAATTTATATTACCGGAATAACAATGCCAATTACAAAGCATAATTTTTTGGTAAGAGATGTAAAGGAATTAGCAGATACTATTCGTGAAGCATTTCGAATCGCAAATACTGGAAGAAAAGGTCCGGTACTTATTGATATTCCGAAGGATATCACTGCAGCAAAATGTGAGTTTATAAGAAAAGAATGCATCAATGTACAAAAACATACTGAAATAGACTTGGATAAGATTGAAAAAGCGGCAGAAATTATCAATGCAGCACAACGTCCGGTCGTCTATTTTGGAGGCGGCGTCAGCTTAGGAGAAGCGTCGGAAGAATTAAAAGCTTTTTTAAATAAAGCCGGAATTCCTGCGGTTCACACAATGATGGGTGCTGGGGTGTTATGTCATGATGATATGCATAATTTAGGTCTAATTGGAATGCATGGAAAAAGCAGTACCAATAACGTGATTGGGGATGCCGATGTAGTTGTGGCAATCGGAGCACGATTTAGTGACCGAGTTGCTTTGAATCCAAAGTATTTTGCACAAAAAGCAACAATTATTCAAATCGACATTGACCAAAGTGAAATCAATAAAAATGTATATGTTGATTATAGTATTGTAGGGGATGTTAAACAAGTGCTTAACGGAATCCTTCCTTATATAGAAGAAAATCAGCATCTGGAATGGATGAAAAAAATTCATGTGTGGCAGGATAGAGACTATCAGCCAACCGACAGTGACAGTACATTGAAGCCACACCAAATTATTCGGATTCTTTGTGAAACGACCGAAAAAGATACGGTTTACGTCACCGATGTTGGGCAGCATCAAATGTGGGCTGCACAATACCTCGAACATGTTGCGCCTAGATCCTTTCTTACTAGTGGAGGACTTGGAACCATGGGATTTGGTTATGGAGCTGCGATAGGTGCGAAGCTGGCAGTAGGCAATTCCAGAAGAGTCATTCATATTACAGGTGATGGATCTTTTCATATGAATCTGAACGAAGCATGTACTGCAAAAAGCTATGAGTTACCGATTATTACTATTATAATGAATAATTCCGTTTTAGGTATGGTACGTCAATGGCAGACTGCTTTCTATAAAAAGAAATATTCTCATACAGATCCGCAAAGGCAGACTGATTTTATTAAAGTAGCAGAAGGATTTGGTGTGAAAGGATACCGTACAACCAATCCAAAAGAATTTACAGAGGCATTAAAAGAGGCGCTAACGCAAAAGGGTCCTGTTTGGATTGAATGTTTAATGGAAAAAGATGAAAAAGTATTACCTATGATTCCGGCCGGCGGAACGATTGACGATATGATTATGGATTAACTAGGAAAGTGAGGGATCGTGATGTCAATGCAAAAAAAAGTGGTAAGCGTACTTGTGGATAATCATCCCGGTGTACTGACCCGCGTAACCAGTTTATTTGGACGTCGTGGATATAACATTGATTCTTTAACGGTGTCTGTTACTAACATTCCAGATATTTCACGTATCACCCTAGTAATTACAGGTGATGAACATATGTTAGAGCAGATGATTGCGCAAACTTCTAAATTAGTGGAAGTAAGAAATATTTTTGCATTAAATATGGACGCAAGCTTAGTTCGAGAACTATTGCTGGTAAAAGTTGCTGCGGATGAAACCAACCGCGGTAGCATTACTTCAATTGCAAATGTATTTAAAGCAAAAATTATTGATTTATCAGTGGGAAGTATGGTTTTAGAGCTTACCGGTGAACAAAATAAACTTGATGGATTTTTAACGGTATTGGGTGAGTATGAAGTTCTGGAGGTTTGCAGAACCGGAATTACTGCCTTGAGCAGAGGACCTGTAAATTACCACATATAACATCAAATCGTTAAAATCATGATAAATGTATTACGTATTGTTTAAAGATAAAAGCATGAAAAAGGAGAGAACGAAATGATTACAAAGTATTATGACGCAGATTGCAATTTGAGCTTGTTAGACGGAAAAACCGTTGCCATTATTGGTTATGGAAGTCAGGGTCATGCCCATGCACAAAATTTAAAAGAGAGCGGAGTTAATGTTGTAGTTGGTCTTAGAAAAGGTTCTGCAAGCTGGGCAAAAGCAGAAGAAGCTGGCCTTAAGGTTATGGAAGTAGAAGAAGCTGCAGAAAAGGGAAACTTGGTAATGATGCTTGTTCCCGATGAATTTGCCGCAGATATATATAAGGCACAGGTTTCTAAGCATATGAAGGAAGGCGATGTGCTTATGTTTGCACATGGCTTTAACATTCATTACAATCAAATTATTCCTGAGGATTACATTGATGTCATTATGGTTGCGCCAAAGGGACCTGGACATACGGTTCGCAGCCAATATCTTGAAGGCAGAGGCGTACCTAGCTTAATTGCGGTTTATCAGGACAAGTCCGGCAATGCAAAGGATTATGCGCTTGCATATGCTTCTGGAATCGGAGCAGGTCGTGCAGGTATTTTGGAAACTACGTTTAAAGAAGAAACGGAAACCGATTTGTTTGGTGAACAGGCAGTTCTTTGCGGTGGCGTTACTGAATTGATGAAGGCTGGTTTTGATACTTTGGTAGAAGCTGGATATGAGCCGGAGATGGCTTATTTTGAATGTATCCATGAAATGAAACTGATTGTTGATCTTATCAATAGCGGTGGATTTGCAATGATGCGTTACTCTATTTCAAATACTGCGGAATATGGTGATTACAGAACAGGTACTCGCTTAGTTACAGAGGAAACAAGAAAAGAAATGAAGAAGGTTCTCCATGAAATTCAGAACGGAGAATTTGCAAGTGAATTCATTCAAGAATTTAAGAGCGGCGGACAGGCAAAATTCCTTGCAACACGTCGTATGGAATCACAGCATCCATTAGAAAAAGTTGGAGCAGAGCTCAGAAAGATGATGAGCTGGTTGAAAAAATAAGGAGAGAATTCTATGGCATTACGTAGTGCAAATGTAACACAGGGCATAGAACGAGCTCCCAATCGAAGCTTATTTTATGCAATGGGTTATACAAAAGAAGAATTGGATCGTCCTTTAATTGGAGTGGTTTCCGCGCACAGTGAAATTGTGCCGGGCCACTTTCATTTAGATAAAATCACAGAGGCAGTTAAAGCGGGTGTGCGAATGGCAGGGGGAACACCGATTGTCGTTCCTGCCATCGGTGTCTGCGATGGAATTGCAATGGGACATCTTGGAATGAAATACAGTCTTGCCAGTCGTGAGTTAATTGCAGACAGCGTAGAAACTATGGCTATGGCACATTGTTTTGATGGTTTGGTTTTGGTTCCGAATTGTGACAAGATAGTACCCGGCATGATTATGGCTGCGGTTAGACTTAACATACCTGCAGTTGTATGTTCCGGCGGCCCAATGATGGCAGGGCTTGTTGATGGAAGAGAAACAAGCTTATCTCAAATGTTTGAAGCCGTTGGTGCTAGAAAAGCAAGCTTAATTGATGATGAAAAATTGATGGAGTTTGAAAATAATACTTGTCCCGGATGTGGTTCTTGTGCCGGTATGTATACGGCAAATAGTATGAACTGCTTGGCAGAAGCCGTTGGAATTGCGCTTCCTGGAAATGGCACGATTCCGGCAGTTCACAGTGGTCGTATGCAGCTCGCAAAACATGCTGGTATGGCCATTATGAATTTAGTGGAAAAGGACATCAAAGCAAGAGATATCATCAATGAAAAATCCCTTAAAAATGCACTTGCTTGTGATATGGCACTGGGATGTTCCTCAAATAGTGTATTGCATCTTTTAGCAATTGCAAATGAAGCAGGTGTCCCTTTGGACTTAAATTTATTTAACGAAATAAGCAGTAAGGTACCAAATCTTTGTCATTTGGCTCCGGCTGGTGAAACACATATGCAGGATTTAAACCGTGCAGGAGGGATTCCGGCAGTACAGGCAGAACTTGTTAAAGGTGGTTACTTGGATGATAGTGTAATTACAGCTACCGGAAAAAGCATTCAACAAAACATTAAAGGTGCCTTTATTAAAGATACCAACGCCATTCGTCCAATCGATAATCCTTACAGCAAAACAGGTGGCATCGCTATTCTTTGGGGTAACATTGCTAAAGATGGTTGTGTTGTAAAGCAAAGTGCTGTTGCAGAAGAAATGCTAGTTCATACCGGACCAGCAAGGGTCTTTAACAGTGAAGAAGAAGCCATTGATGCAATCTATAATGGTAAGATTGTATCGGGAGATGTCGTGGTCATTCGATATGAAGGACCAAAAGGCGGTCCCGGTATGCGAGAAATGCTAAATCCAACCAGTGCTTTAGCCGGAATGAAGTTGGATAAAACCGTTGCGTTAATTACTGACGGTAGATTTAGTGGAGCAAGCAGGGGCGCATCCATTGGACATGTTAGTCCTGAAGCAGCGAGCGGTGGAGAAATTGGTTTGCTTCAAGAAAATGATTTGATTGAAATTAATATACTGGAATCCAAAATAAATGCAAAGGTAACTGAAGAAGAATTTGAAAAGCGAAGAGCGCATTATGTTCAACCAGAACCCAATATTAAGTCTGGTTGGCTCGCACGCTACGCTAGGATGGTTTCTTCCGCAAACACTGGAGCTGTTATGAAATAAGACTGGAGGAACTAGACCTATGCTAACTTTGGATAAAATATACCACGCTGCTTTTGTTTTAAAAAGTGTAGCGCGTAAAACGGATTTAATTGCAGCTTCCGCTCTTTCTTGTAAAGAGTGTGAGCTTTATTTAAAAACAGAAAACTTACAAGTTACAGGAAGCTTTAAGCTGCGAGGAGCTTATTATAAAATCAGCCAAT
Organism: Anaerovorax sp. IOR16; assembly: GCF_017168145.1. GTDB lineage: Bacteria > Bacillota > Clostridia > Peptostreptococcales > Anaerovoracaceae > IOR16. The sequence continues at coordinate 30,072 of NZ_JADQTL010000005.1, forward strand.
TAAATGAAGAAGAAAAGGCAAAAGGCATCATTGCCTGCAGTGCAGGTAATCATGCTCAAGGAGTTGCGTTGGCTGGAGCAAAAAATAAGATTCCAAGTATCATTTGTATGCCGGATGGCGCTCCAATCAGTAAAGTAGAGGCAACCAAAAGTTATGGAGCTGAGGTCTGTCTTGTAAAAGGCACTTATGATGATGCACATACAAAAGCTGTCGAATTGCAAGAAGAGAAAGGTTATACCTTTATTCATCCTTTTGATGATCCGGATGTGATTGCTGGACAAGGAACCATTGGACTCGAAATTTTAGACCAGCTTCCTGATGTAGATGCCGTTATCGTACCGATTGGTGGCGGAGGGTTAATCAGTGGTGTTGCTTATACAATTAAGCATCTAAAATCAGAGTGTAAAGTATACGGTGTTCAAGCTGCAGGTGCACCAAGTATGTACGAGTCAATTCAAAAGAACGAAAAAATTACATTGAATTCAGTAGATACGTTTGCAGATGGGATTGCAGTAAAACATCCCGGAGATTTAACTTACGATATTATTTCTCAATATGTAGATGAGATTGTAACGGTAAATGACGATGAAATTGCTGCTGCTATTTTAGCTTTGATTGAAAAACAAAAGCTGATTGCAGAAGGCGCAGGAGCCGTTTCGGTAGCGGCCGCATTGTTTAATAAAATTGATCTTACAGGTAAAAAGGTTGTAAGTTTGGTAAGTGGGGGAAACATTGATGTTAGTATTCTCAGCCGTGTCATTACCAGAGGTTTGGTGAGGAACGGAAGAAACAGTACTCTTACTATCGCACTCATTGATAAACCGGGACAGCTTCAAGGTGTTAGTGAAATTATTAGTCGCTGCGGCGGTAATGTGGTTAGTGTACACCATGACCGTGGAGATCAAAATATGGCAATCAATAGCTGTTTCCTAAAGGTTGGAATGGAAACAAGAGATCATGAACAGGTAGCAGAAATCAAAAAAGCGCTTACGGATGCAGGTTTTAAATTAGTAAGTGAACGAGTCTAACGGAATTTAGTTTTGTATTTAAATTTCGATTATGTATAGATTTGTCAGGAAAGGATGTGACAACATTGGAAAATATAATAATAGAATTAACTAAGAATCCTAAAACAAGACCGATTGATGAGAATGCGTTGGATTTTGGAAGCGTTTTTTCGGACCATATGTTTATTATGGAATATGCACAAGGAAAAGGCTGGCATTCTCCTCGAATCGTTCCTTATGGACCAATTCCTCTCGAACCGGCCGCAATGTGTCTGCATTATGGACAAGAAGTTTTTGAAGGAATGAAAGCCTATCGTGCAGAAGATGGAACCATAAACTTATTTCGACCGGATGAAAATTTTAAACGTTTGAACTTATCCAATGATCGTCTGTGTATCCCGGAAGTAGATGTTGATTTTTGCATTGAAGCAACAAAAAAACTAGTGGAAGTTGATAAGGATTGGGTGCCAAGTGCTCCAAATACATCTCTTTACTTAAGACCTTTTATTTTCTGTCATGAACCAAATTTAGGGGTTAAAGCAGGTGATCAGTATCTATTTGTTATCATTGCATCCCCATCGGGACCATACTATAAAGAAGGTTTAAATCCTGTAAAAATCTATGTTGAAAACACGTATGTCCGTACAGTAAAAGGCGGTACGGGTATGGCGAAAACTGGTGGGAATTATGCGTCTAGCTTAAAAGCAGGCGTCGAAGCTCACGACCAAGGCTACAGTCAAGTATTATGGTTGGATGGAATTGAAAACCAATACATTGAAGAGGTTGGAGCTATGAATATTTTCTTCCGTATTGGAGATGAAGTCATCACACCGGAACTTTCCGGAAGCATTTTAGGCGGGATCACTCGTAAGAGTGTTGTTGCTTTGCTTCAAAAGGATGGATATAAGGTAAGTGAACGTCGAATCAGTATTTCTGAAGTAGAAGAAGCTCATAAAAATGGGCAACTGAAAGAAGTGTTTGGAACGGGTACTGCAGCCGTTATCAGTCCGGTAGGAATCTTAAAATATAACGATAACGTGATGGAAATCAACAATCAAGAAATTGGTGAATTAAGTCAATATCTTTATGATACATTAACTGGTATTCAGTGGGGTAAAACAGCCGGACCGGAAGGTTGGGTAGTAAAGGTTTGCTAGAAAAATATTTGTCATTTTCGTAAAAGAAAGAATATTATAAAGTTAAGGCCTACTTTTATTAGTAGGCCTTGCATTTTTTGGTGCGTTTTGATACAATATATAGATATATTATTTTTTTTGATGGAATAAAAATTCAACTTTTAAAGAGGAATTTTAAAATAAAAATAGAAAGGGGAAGTCATGAAAAAATTTAAACGTATTTTAGTTGCAAATCGTGGTGAAATTGCAATCAGAGTATTTAGAGCATGTAGAGATCTTGGCATCCGTTCGGTTGCCATTTATTCGGAAGAAGATAAAAACTCCTTATTCCGTACAAAAGCAGATGAGTCCTATCAGGTAGGAAAAGGAAAATCACCCGTTGAAGCTTATTTGGGAATGAGTGAAATCATTGAATTAGCAAAATCAAAAGGTGTAGATGCCATTCATCCTGGTTACGGTTTTCTTTCGGAAAACACAGAGTTTGCTCGCCTTTGTCAAGAAGAGGGCATTGAATTTATCGGTCCAACACATCAAATGATGGAGCGTTTGGGCGATAAGATTCAATCTAAGATTGTAGCACACGAGGTAGGGGTACCTACCATTCCTGGTGTTGATGAAGCTATCAAATCTGAAGAAGATGCACTGAAGTTTGCAGAATTCTGTGGTTATCCGGTTATGCTAAAGGCAGCCGCAGGCGGCGGCGGTCGTGGTATGCGTATTGTAAGAGATGAAAAGGATTTAATTCCGGAATTTAACAGTGCGCAAAGCGAAGCAAGAAAAGCATTTGGTATCGATGATATCTTTATTGAAAAATATGTAGAACGTCCAAAGCACATTGAAGTTCAAATTTTAGGTGATAAATTCGGTAATGCTGTGCACTTACATGAAAGAGATTGCTCCATTCAGAGACGTCATCAGAAAGTAGTAGAATTTACTCCGGCTCTTTGTATTACGGAAGAACAAAGACAAGCAATATGTAATGATGCATTAAAAATAGCACGTGCTGTAAATTATCAAAGCGCAGGTACTGTTGAATTTTTATTGGATAAAGATGGGAAACATTATTTCATTGAAATGAATCCTCGTATTCAAGTAGAACATACGGTTACAGAGATGGTAACCAACATTGATATCGTACAGGCTCAAATTCTCATAGCACAGGGACATAAACTAGACTCTGAGGAAATCGGCATCAAATCTCAAAACGATATCAAACCAAGGGGCTTCTCAATCCAATGTCGTGTAACAACTGAAGATCCTACAAATCAATTCGCTCCAGATACCGGAATCATTGATGTATATCGTACGGGATCAGGATTTGGTATTCGACTCGACGGCGGCAACGGTTTTACCGGAGCAACGATTACCCCTTATTATGACAGCTTACTTGTTAAAATTACATCTTTAGGGAGAACATGGAAAGACGCTGTCAATAAATCCAGCCGTGCGCTTGATGAATTAAAAATCAAAGGTGTTAAAACAAATATTACCTTCCTCATGAATGTTCTTCATAGTAAAGAATTCATTGAAGGAACTTGTGATACAGGTTTTATAGGAGATCATCCTGAATTATTAAATATTAAAGCCAGTCAAGATAAAGAATTAAAGGTACTTCGATTCCTCGGCAATAAAAGCATTAATGAGACTAAAGGCAACAAGCCTCAATTTGATGTACCACATGTTCCTAAATTTGATTCAAGTCAATTGGAAGGATTATCCGGAACAAAACAAATTTTGGATAAAGAAGGACCAGAGAAACTTTCTCAGTGGGTATTGGATCAAAAACGTTTGCTGCTCACAGATACAACAATGCGTGACGCACAGCAATCTCTGATGGCAACACGAGTAAGAACGATTGATATGACTAAAATTGCTCCTGCTGTTTCCTATTATGGAAAAGACTTGTTCTCTTTAGAAATGTGGGGCGGTGCGACCTTTGACGTTGCTTATCGTTTCTTAAATGAAGACCCATGGGAACGTCTTGCGCTTCTTCGTGAAAAGATTCCTAATGTATTGCTTCAAATGTTAATACGAGGAGCAAATGCGGTTGGATATAAAAACTATCCGGACAATGTCGTTCGTAAATTTGTACAGGAAGCTGCAAAGGCAGGAATTGACGTATTCCGTGTATTTGACTCATTAAATTGGATTCAAGGTATGGAAGTAGCTATGGATGAAGTTCGTAACCAAGGTAAGGTTGTCGAAGCTTGCGTTTGCTACACTGGAGATATCTTGGACGAAAAGAGAGACAAATACAGCTTAAACTATTATCTTAAGATGGCAAAAGAATTAGAAAAACGTGGGGCAAACATACTTGCGATCAAAGATATGTCCAGCTTACTCAAGCCAATGGCAGCGCATAAGCTGATTACGGCATTGAAAAATGAACTATCTATCCCTGTACATTTGCATACGCATGATACAAGTGGTAATGGTGGAGCAACAATACTAATGGCAGCTATGGCAGGCGTAGATATTGTTGATACAGCGTTTAATGCTTTCGCGGGACTTACCAGTCAGCCGGCATTGAATTCCATTGTAGCTGCTCTTGAAAATACAGAACGTGCAACGGGACTGCCTTTAGATGGCATGCAGGAAATCTCGAACTATTGGAATTCTGTACGACCGGTTTACAGCCAATTTGAATCGGAATTAAAGGGTGGTACCGCTGAAATCTATAAATATGAAATGCCTGGAGGACAATACTCCAACCTACGTTCACAAGTACAGAGCTTTGGTTTGGAACATCGTTTCCAAGACGTAAAGGAGATGTACAAGATTGTAAACGAAATGCTCGGAGACATTGTTAAAGTAACTCCTTCTTCAAAAGCAGTTGGAGACATGGCAATCTTTATGGTGCAAAATGATCTAACAGAAGAAAACATTTACGATAAAGCAAAGGACATGGACTTCCCGGATTCTATCGTATCTTATTTCGAAGGTATGATGGGTCAGCCGGAAGGTGGCTTCCCAGAAAAACTTCAAAAACTAGTATTAAAGGATCGTACCGCAATTACAAATCGACCTGGAGAATTACTTCCGGATGAAGATTTTGATATGATTCTTGCCCATTTAAAAGAAAAATTCGGTATCGATGCAACGGACAAAGATGTATTAAGCTATGCATTGTATCCAAAAGTATTTGAAGATTTCCTAAACAACCAGAAAAAAGAAGGAAGCTTTAAATACATGGGAAGTGATATTTTCTTCCATGGCTTGGAAGAAGGCGAAACTTGCGAAGTTAAGATTGAAGAAGGAAAAGTTCTTGTTATAAAGCTTTTAGAAATTAAAAATGCAGATGCGGACGGAAACCGTGAAGTGGTATTCCAAGTTAATGGTATCACTCGATCGGTTGTTATCAAAGATAAAGAAGCAAATACAAAAGCAAGTAAACAATCCATTTTAATTGCAGATAGTGACGATGATCATGAAATCGGTGCGAATATCCCTGGCAACATTATCAAACTGTTGGTGAAAGAAGGGGATGAAGTGAAAGCCGGACAGCCGATTGCGGTAATTGAAGCAATGAAGATGGAAACCAACATCATTGCCATCATTGATGGAGTAATCGACAAAATATATGTAAAAGAAGGACAGCAAGTGGTGTCCGGTGAGTTGATTGCAAAAATGAAAAAAGAAAAAGCAGAATAATAAATAACTGTTACTTTAAAATGATAAAATGCAAGTCCAATAGGACTTGCATCAGACTGTAGACAAAATACCTTGCTAAATTTATATTCTTATAATTTCTGCAAGGTATTTTCTATTTTTTCTATAAAGCTTTTAAAAAAAGAAAAAATAAAAGGATATCTCTATGCCATTTGATTCCTTCTTTCAGATTTATGAATCCATGTTGCTAGTTTTTTTAGATTCATGGACGCAAAAAGAAGATTCAGTTCCATTTCTATCTTCTGAATCCCTCGATATTGTGTATAACGCATATTATGTTTTTCTTTTGCATCGGCAAAGACTCGCTCAATGGTTTGACTCCGTAGTTTGTAAAGATCTCGATACTTTGGAGTATGACGAATGTCCTCACATTGCTCTATGTAGTTTTCCCATATATGACGTGTGACTACTTTTACATGGTCTTTACTTGCTGTGCATTCTGATAAGGAAGGGCAACTCTTGCAAATTTCTCCTTTACTCTTATATTCCCGATACCCTTCTCTATTTGTTGTAGTATAGTTTAACACTTGGTTTTCTGGGCATACAAAGCAATCATAGTATTCATCATAAGCATATTCGTGTTTTTTAAAATAACCATTTTTTGTCATAGGTCGTTTGTATGGTAGGATAGGAATTCGTTTATCTTTGAGTATTTCTCTAGCAATTGCAGGTGTTTTATATCCGGAATCCATTACAATATTTTTTACACCTTTATATCTTTTTACTTTTTCATAAATCTTTGGGAATGCAACTGAGTCATGTACATTTCCTGGATTTGTATGAAAAGCAAGTATGTAATTGTTTCGATCGCAAGCTACATTTGCAGCATAAGCAAATACTACCTTATGCTTTCCTTTATGAAATACGCCGCAATCCGGATCTACGGTACTTTTCTTGATTACTTTTGTCTTTTCTTTGGCTTCCGTTTTTTTTTACAAGCTTGTTTTCCTCGTTCAATGCGATCTTCGTTAATTTCTTTCATTAGTTCTTTTTCATAGTATTTAACGGATTCCAAAACGGTTTCTTTTTCACTGTTATGGTTATTTGCACTTGCTTTAATATGTGTACCGTCAATGAAAATGCTTTCTGAATTAATGAATTCATATTCCATGATTTCAGCAATGACTCTTTGAAAGATTTGTTCGAATAAGTCAGTATTTTGAAACCGACGAGAGTAGTTTTTACCAAAGGTAGAAAAGTGAGGAATTTCTTCCTCTAAACTATAACCAAGATACCATCGATAAGCTACATTCGTTTGAATTTCTTTAATGGTCTGTCTCATGGATCGAATACCAAAGGTATATTGAATGAGGGTAATTTTAATTAAGACAACAGGATCGATGCTTTCTTTTCCCACATCAGAATACAAATCTTTTACAAGGTCATAAATGAAAGAGAGATTAATCGCAGTATCTATCTTACGAATAATATGATCTTGTGGAACAAGAGAATTCAAGGTTACCATTTGAAATTGATCACGACCTAATAAATCTTTCTTACCCATCATAAAGCAAATACCTCCATGTATTTATACATATATTTTACCATAAATACAATAAAATGTATTACATTATGTAAAAAAAACTGTAGGCAAAGATAGAGATATCCTTGTCTACAGTCTGATGCAAGTCCAATAGGACTTGCATTTTTATTTTCGGAAAGGTAGAATGGAGAAAATAAATCTGTGGAGGGCATCCATGAAAAGATGTATCATCATAACCGCATATCTCAAAAAATCCATTCGACAATCTTTGCGTCTTCATGACGATGATTTTATTATTTGCGCTGACGGTGGCTATGAATTGGCGAAAAAAGAAGGAATCGTACCCCATATCGTCATTGGTGATTTTGATTCCGGAAATGCACCGGAAAAAGATTCAGAAACCGTCATTCATGTACCGGTTGAAAAAGATGACACGGATACTCTTTTGTGTTTAAAATATGGAATTGAAAAGGGATTTCATGTTTTTGGCATCGTAGGTGGAATTGGAGGGCGTTTGGATCACACGATAGCGAATTTACAAGCACTTTCCTATGGCTGTGATTTAGGAAAATACGTCGTACTTTTAAATGGAAATAACGTTGTTACGATGCTTAATCCCGGTACCATTCAAATTCAGAAAAGAAAAGGATATAAGCTTTCTTTGTTTTCGTATACAGAGTATTGTAAAAATGTAACCATAAAAGGAGTGAAGTATCCTTTAACGAATGCTTTGCTTGATCATAGCTTTCCAATTGGTGTAAGTAATGAAATTCTTGAAGAAGAAGCAACCCTTTCTTTTGATAAAGGAAAACTTCTGGTTATGTTTAGTAGGGACAACTAAGATACTGGTTGTGAATATAAAATTAAGTTATTAAAATAGTATAAGAACATATAGAAAAAGACACAGTATTTATTAAATACTGTGTCTTTTATTTGGTGCCGGCGATCGGGGTCGAACCGATACGGTGTTGCCACCACGGGATTTTGAGTCCCGCACGTCTGCCAATTCCATCACGCCGGCGCAACATAATTATAATAGCATAACTAAAAAGAGAAATCAAGTATTAAATGTATAAAAAAACCTTTTCTTTTTGTGCAATATAATATATAATTTTGATTGTAGGTTGAAAAGGAGGATTCGTTATGAACAATGCACTTGCAGCGCAATTTATTCCTTTAGTGCTTTTGATTGTCGTTATGTATTTCTTATTGATCCGTCCGCAAAAGAAGAAGGAAAAACAAGTAGCGGACATGCGTAATAGCATCAAAGTCGGAGATGACATTGTGACCATTGGCGGTATTTATGGTAAGGTTGTCAAAGTAAAGGATGAAAGGCTTACCATTCAGGTTGGCGCAGACAAAACAAAATTTGAAATTACGAGATGGGCTGTTTCTAAAATAGAAAATGAAGCTCCAAAATCTAAGGCAAAGCTTGCTGAAGAAGAAGTGGAAGGAACGACGAAAAAAGCACTTCCAAAGAAGCTGAAAAAGCTTGGTACAGAAAAAGATTCTGTAGAACCAAGTGTGGAGCCGGAATTGAGCGAAAAAGAATCAGAAGAAAATAAATAATCGAAACGTAATTTAACATTGAAAAACAAGGCTTTGTCCTTGTTTTTTTTTGAATAAAAATCTAACGGGAGACGTATGCTGTAGTGCGAGAACTTTTATAGCAGTCGCGGTAAATTAGCCGCGATGCAGAAATGGAGGCAATATGAAAGGTATAGCATTACAAAACTACATTACAAGAGGTATGAAGGCCTTTATCTTTTCCTTCCTATTGTTTTTTGTTTTGTTTACACTTCTTGCAGTATTGTTAATGTTTACAGCACTGCCGGAAAAAGGGATGCCATATTATATTTTGGCAATCTGTGGGATAACTTGCTTTTTTATTGGACTGCAATCAGGAATTGTGTTCAAAAAGAGAGGGCTTATTTTTGGAGCATTGTTTGCCGGTGTTTTACTTTTAAGCATTCTACTCCTTAGTTTTGTTCTATCCGGAATGGAAAACTCAATTTTTCTTTTACGCCTGCGATATGTGCCATGTATTGTTCTTGGAAGTCTAGGCGGGATGGTTGGTGTAAATCTTAAAATTTAAAGGAAAAGTGGCATTTCAAGTCATGTTTTACTTGTAGAAGTTACAAAAAAGTAGTAAAATATTCTGTAGCATTCAAATAATTTGAAGCTTATCGAGCGGAAAACTTCGCAAAAAATACGTAAGAGAAGGTGAATAAAAGAATGAAAAAAACATTAGCAATCGTCCTGGCGATTCTCATAGCCGGATGTTGGTTTGTTACCTTTATGGGTATCGGATCATTTGCGCCTATTAAAGACCAGCTAAAATTGGGTTTAGACTTAAAGGGCGGTGTTTCCGTAGTCATGGAGGCGCAAACAGATGCGACCGGTTCCGAGTTAAAAACATTGATGCAGCAAACACAGGCCATCATTGAAAAAAGAGTGAATCAGATGGGATTGTCAGAACCGGTTGTAACCATAGAAGGAGAAAAACGTATCCGTGTGGAGTTGCCAGGTGCAGATGATGCTGATCAAGCAATCAAACAAATTGGTAAAACTGCACAATTACAGTTTATTATGGCAGACGGTACGGTTGTATTAGATGGCAGCCAAGTAAAAGATGCCGGAGTTGCAAAAAATCAAGGAAAAAACGACATATCACTTGACACAGGTTATGTGGTTACATTGGAATTTAACGCAGAAGGTTCCAAAGCCTTTAAAGCGGCAACCGAACGAATTGTAAATAATCAAGTAACTTCAACCGTTCCAGGAATGGAAGCAAATCAAATTATGATTCTTTTGGATGGACAAGTGCTTTCCAATCCAAAGGTAACACAAATTATTTCTGGACAAGCAGAAATTTCAGGTAATTTCACAAATGAAGCAGCTGCGAACTTAGCCGTTTTGATTCGTGGCGGTGCATTACCAGTCGGACTGGAAGAAGTTGATACGACTACAGTAGGTCCAACTTTAGGAATTGATTCCCTAAAAGGCAGTGTACTTGCAGGAATGATTGGTGTTGCATTGATCATAGTATTTATGATTGCCATGTATCGTGTTATGGGACTGGCGGCAGACATAGCACTGCTTTTATATATATTAATTGTTCTTTGGGTAATGGCAGCTTTCAACGCTGTACTGACTTTACCTGGTATTGCAGGTATGATTTTAGGTGTTGGTATGGCAGTTGACGCAAATGTTATTATCTTCTCCAGAATTCGAGAAGAAGTTAAAAACGGAAAGAGCATTCGCGTTGCTGCGCACGAAGGATTTAAGCGAGCAATGTCTACGGTAATTGATTCACAAGTTACAACTATGATTGCTGCAGTCGTTTTATACCAGTTGGGTTCCGGCCCGGTTCGGGGATTTGCCATGACTCTAATGATCAGTATTGTGGGCAGTATTTTTACCGCTGTTGTTATTACACAGCTTTACCTTTCCATTTTCGCTGAGAGTAAGACCTTTGGAAATAATAAATTTTTTGGTATAAAGGAGGTGCAATAAATGTTTGAATTTAAAAGAGAGTTCTCCTTTATTAAATATAGAAAGATTATTTATATCATTTCCCTTGTATTAATTATAGGCGGAATTGGGACAGGTTTAATTCGAGGCTTTAATTATGGAATTGATTTTACCGGCGGTACTCGTATTCAATTCGATATGGGACGTGAAGTTGCGATTGATGATGTGAAAGCCGTATTAAAGGAAAATAAGATTCAAGCTGATGTACAGCATGCGGGAGAAGACAACGATCAGATTGTTTTAAAAACCGTACAAGCATTAGATAATGCTGCTCGAACAAAGTTCTATGAAGATATGTATAAAACCTTTGATTTAGATAAAAGCAGTGTAGTAAATGCACAGTTGATTGGTCCATCGGTTGGAGAATTACTAAAGAAAAATGCAGTGAAAGCTGTTTTGATTGCTGCAGTGTGTATGTTAATTTACATTATCATTCGTTTTGAATGGAAATTTGGTGTGGCATCAATCGTTGCACTGCTGCACGATGTTTTAATGTTAATTGCGTTTTATGGATTTTTCCATGTGAGTATCAACAATCCATTTATTGCAGGTATGTTGATTGTCGTTGGATATTCCATCAATGATACCATCGTAGTATTTGATCGTATTCGTGAAAATTTAAAATATATGAAGAAAAAGAAGTTAGAAGAATTAATTGATAAGAGTATCAATCAAACTTTAGTTCGTTCCTTAATGACATCCATCACGACCATATTAGTTATCATTCCGCTTTATATTTTATGCGGAGATACTATTCGTGAATTTGCATTACCTTTGATGGTAGGTATTACGGCAGGTGCGTATTCCTCCATTGCAATTGCAAGTCCTTTCTACTATGATCTAAGCAAATTAACAGAAAAGAAATCGAAATATAAAGGAAAGTAAGGGATTTTCTTATGATGGAGCAATTCTTAAACTATCTGCTGAATGTAAACCCAAATTATGATTTAGATATCATAGAACGAGCTTACAAAATCGCAGAAAAGCAGCATGAAGGCCAATTCCGGAAATCAGGCGAACCATACCTGATTCATCCGGTTGAAGTGGCTAAAATATTGGCAGATTTAGGCATGGACGAAAGTACAATTGTTGCAGGTCTGCTTCATGATGCCGTCGAAGACACTCCATACACACAAGAAGATTTAAAAAGAGATTTTGGTGAGGAGGTTGCTTTGCTTGTGGATGGAGTAACCAAATTAGGTTCTCTTGTTTATGAAAGCAAAGAAGAAAGACAGGCTGAAAATCTTCGTAAAATGTTTTTAGCTATGTCAAAGGACATTCGTGTGCTGATTATTAAGCTGGCGGATCGTCTGCACAATCTCCGAACCATCAATTATATGACCGAAGATAAAATCATTGAAAAATGTAAAGAAACCCTTGAAATTTATGCACCGCTTGCAAGTCGTTTGGGTATATACACGATAAAATTTGAAGTGGAAGACATTGCATTAAAAATGTTAGAACCGGAAGCTTATTATAAGCTGGTTACAGAAGTTAAGATTAAAAAACAACAGCGGGAAGAAAATATCAATCACGTAATGGATGAAATTCGTCAATGTTTGGATGGGTTGAACATTTCTTATGAAATTACCGGAAGATCAAAGCATTTTTACAGTATATATCGTAAAATGAAATATCAACATAAACAGTTGGATGAAATTTTTGATTTAACAGCCGTTCGAATTATTGTAGATACTATAAAGGACTGCTATGCAGTTTTGGGTATTGTTCATACTATGTGGAAGCCTCTTCCGGGTCGTTTCAAGGATTACATTGCGATGCCAAAACCAAATCGCTATCAATCCTTGCATACAACCGTTTTAGGAGATAACGGAGAACCGTTTGAAATTCAAATTCGAACAAAAGAAATGCATAAGATTGCCGAATACGGTATTGCTGCACACTGGAAATATAAAGAAAGTATTTCACAAGAGAAAGAAGAAGTAAAGCTGGCATGGCTTCGTCAAACGTTAGAATGGCAAAAAGACTTAAACGATCCAAAAGAATTTATGGAGACTTTAAAGGTGGATTTGTTTTCAAATCAGGTTTTCGTTTTTACTCCAAAGGGAGATATTATAGAACTTCCGGCAGGTTCAACACCACTTGATTTTGCATTTAAAATTCACTCGGCAGTTGGTGCAAAATGCATTGGAGCTAAAGTAAACGGTAAAATGGTTCCCATTGACTATACGTTATCCAATGGACAAATTGTTGACATTGTAACTTCTTCAAACAGTAAAGGTCCAAGCATCGATTGGTTAAAAATTGCAAAGAGCAATACTGCAAGAAATAAGATTCGTGCTTGGTTAAAGAAAGAAAACAAGTCAGAAACCTCCGACAAAGGAAAAGAAATGTTGGAGAAATACGCAAAGCGTAAGGGATATGACCTGCAGCAAATTTTAAAAAATCAATATATCAATAAAGCTGCAAAAGCTTTAAACTATTCAAATACAGAAGATTTATATACAGCAATTAGTTATGGTGGTGTCATTCTCAGTAAGGTTATGGTAATGCTGGAGGGGTATTATCATGAAGAAAAACAAGCTGAGTTAAAGAAAAAAGAAAAAGAACAAGCTAAGCTGGAAACAAAAAGAAAACAACGCAAGATAAACCCAACAGGCGTTACGGTTGAAGGTATGGATAATCTTTTGATCCGTTTTTCAAAATGTTGTAATCCAGTTCCGGGTGATGAAATTGTCGGTTTTATCACAAAAGGACGTGGTATTTCTGTGCATCGTAAGGATTGTATCAATATTTTAACTTTACCGGAAGACGAACGAAAGCGCTTTATTCATGTTGAATGGGATCGTGACAAAAAAGATTTGTCATACGATGTGGATATTAGTATTTTATCGGAAGATAGAAAGGGATTGTTTTCCGATCTTTCTCGTGTCTGCGAGGATATGGATGTTCACATTACCGGAGTAAATGCGAAGAGTGCAAGGGATCGAATTGTCAATATTACAATGACGCTATCCATTTCAAATACCAACCAAATGGAGAAGGTATTACGTTCGCTGCGTTCCGTACAGGGTGTTGCGGATGTATATCGTACAATCACTTAGAAATAAACGATAAGAGTTTTCAATGATCCAATTCTTATCGATAGAAAATAAATATAAATAATCATAAAATGCTGATTAAAGTAAGAGGAGGAGTTTGTGAGAGCAGTTGTACAAAGAGTTCTGCGGTCAAGCGTTACAGTTGATGATAAAGTTACCGGCTCCATTGAAAAAGGACTGATGGTTCTTCTCGGTGTAGAAGATGACGATGAAATGACTGATGTAACATATATGGCTGATAAGATTACGGGACTTCGTATCTTTGAAGATGAAGAAGAAAAAATGAATTTATCCATCAAGGACGTAGGAGGGGATATCTTAGCGGTATCTCAATTTACGCTTTTTGGAGATTGTAGAAAAGGAAAGCGACCAAGTTTTATTAAAGCGGCCCGTCCGGAAAAGGCAAACAGCCTTTACCGCGCCTTCATCGACGCATGTAAAGGATATGGGGTGCATGTTGAAGAAGGCGTTTTTCAAGCGGACATGCTGGTCCGCATAGAAAATGACGGACCGGTAACGGTTCTTTTAGACAGTAAAAAACTATTTTAAAGGAGAAAGGTATGATTGTAAAAGGATATTACAGCGGTGCATTGCAAGTAAACTCTTACCTTGTCTATGATGAGGAAACAAAAAAAGGTTTTATCGTAGATCCAGGTGGTGTCAATGCTGGTTTGCTTCAGAAGGTTGAAGAAGAAGACATAGACATTTTATATATTGTGTTAACACATGGTCATGGAGATCACATTGGCGGTGTTGGTGTTCATCAACAAGCATTTCCGAAAGCAAAGCTTGTTGCCAGCAAGAAAGAAGAAGATTTCTTAAAGGACCCGTCTTTAAATTTTTCAAAAGAAACCTGTGGTGTAAGCCTTTCTCTTGAAGCTGATTTATATGTAGAAGAGAAAGATACCTTAAATGTTGGCAATTTGGTGCTTCATTTTATTGAAACACCGGGACATACTCCGGGTGGAATGTGTATTTTGGTAGAGGATTGTCTATTTAGCGGAGATACTCTCTTCGCACAATCCATTGGAAGAACGGATTTTCCTATGGGTTCTTTCCCACACCTAATTGAATCTATAAAAACAAAGCTATTTTTACTTCCGGAAGACACAAAAGTATATCCGGGACATATGGGAAGTACAACCATTGGTTACGAAAAGAGGCATAATCCATTTGTATAAAATTGACTGCAATGAAATAAAAAATAAATATGAGCTGGAAGAACTGGTGAAAATGTTTCTTAAACCAAATGATTATGTTTTATTTAACAATGAAACTGTACAGAATTCTTTAGAGGAAAAAAACTCAAACGAATCAGTTTGGAAAGAAATACAGATTCCGGATGGAATAACAGATAAGAATGAAGGAAAGCGCTATCTCTTTGAAAAATTAAGTGCAGAAACAGGAATGCATCCGGATTGGGGAATTTTAACCGGTGTAAGACCTGGAAAATTAGCTGGAGAATACTTAAAAAAAGGTAAGAACTTTCAAGAGATTCGAACACTTTTCAAAAATTTTTACTATGTGTCCGATGAAAAAATAGACTTATTGATTGATTTATGCGAAAACCAAAAACGTGTTTTTGCTAATTGTGAAAAAAAAGATGTGGGTATCTATATTGGTATTCCTTTTTGCCCAACTCGGTGTGTCTATTGTTCCTTTACTTCAAATCAAGCAACCGAGGAGAAAATAAACTGGTATTTGGATGCTTTATTGAAAGAGATTGCTTACGTTGGAAAACGTATGAAGGAAAGCGGAATCTTTGCAGAATCCATTTATATCGGAGGGGGTACACCAACTACCTTATCGACAGAAGGACTTAAAAAATTGCTTTTTATTGTTTCAATGCATTTTGACTTATCTCATTTAAAAGAGTTTACCGTTGAAGCAGGGCGCCCCGATACCATTACTAAGGAAAAACTGCAAGTCATTTCCGACTTTCATGTGGATCGCATCAGCATCAATCCGCAATCTATGAAACCAAGAACCTTAGAGTTGATTGGGCGTTCGCATACTCCAGAGCAAATTGTGGATGCATTCGCTATGGCGAAGGATATTGGAATCGAGCACATAAATGCAGACTTAATTGCAGGACTTCCCGAAGAAGAGCCAGAGGATTTTGAAGAGAGTTTACGTCAAATCATAAAGCTTGCGCCACAAAACATCACCGTCCACACGTTGGCAGTTAAGCGAGCATCCAGATTGATTGATATGGATGCAGAATATCACTATCATCAGGGCGAGCGTGTCCGAAAAATGTTAGACATTTCAAAACAATTAATGGAAGATAACGGATATGTTCCTTATTATATGTATCGACAGAAGCATATGAGCGGAAATTTTGAGAATGTTGGATATGCAAAACCAAATACAGAAAGTATTTATAACATTCGCATCATGGAGGAAAATCAAACCATCATAGCTTTGGGAGCCGGTGGAATTAGTAAAGTGTATTTTCCAGATGAAAATCGCTTGGAACGTGTGCCGAATGTTTCAAATTATGAAATCTATGTAGAACGCTTGGATGAAATGCTCGAACGTAAAGAAAAGGGTATTTTTATTCCTTTAAAAGCAGAAGAAAACGGAGGTATTTAATGATTACAAACATTCCTAAGGGAACGAAGGACGTGTTGCCTTCTCAAGTATATAAATGGCAGTATGTAGAACGTACATTCAGAGAACTTTGCAGTAAATACCATTTTAAAGAAATTCGTACGCCAATTTTTGAACATACGGAATTGTTTAAACGAAGCGTTGGGGATACGACTGATATCGTAGAAAAGCAAATGTATTCTTTTGATGATTACGGCGGAAGAAATTTAACACTCAAACCGGAAGGTACGTCACCGGTTGTAAGAGCATTTGTAGAAAATAAATTATTTGCGGAAGTACAGCCTTCCAAATACTATTATGTAACTCCGTGCTTTCGCTATGAAAAGCCGCAGTCCGGCCGCCTGCGTGAATTCCATCAGTTAGGAATTGAAACCTTTGGTGCGGCAAATATGATGGCTGATGCCGAAGTCATTGCACTGGCAATGGATTTCTTAGACGAACTGGGTATCAAGGATTTGGAGCTTCGCATCAACAGCATCGGTTGTCCAAATTGTCGTCAAAAATACAGAGAAGCATTGCAGGCATTCCTAAAACCAAACTATGACGCTTTTTGTGATACCTGTAAAAGTCGTTATGACCGTAATCCGATGCGTATTTTGGATTGTAAATCTCCGGTTTGTCAAGAATTAGTCCAGGGTGCCCCAAAGATGCTGGATTATCTTTGTGATGAATGTGCTGACGCTTTTTCTGAAGTACAGAGCAATTTAACAGCGATGGAAATTCCTTACCTTGTGGATCCGGGTATTGTACGTGGTTTGGATTACTATACAAAAACCGCATTTGAAATTGTATCCAATTCGATTGGGGCACAGGGTACGGTTTGCGGAGGCGGACGTTACGATCACCTTGTAGAGCAAATCGGCGGACCAGAAACACCGGGTGTTGGATTTGGACTTGGGATTGAACGTTTACTATTAGTCATGGAGGCAGCAGGCATCTCTTTTCCGGAAGAAGAGACTACCGATGTATTTATTGCAGTAATGGGAGAACGCGGTAAAAACTTTGGATTAAAGTTAATGCATGATCTGAGAAAAGAAGGAATTATGGCTGCAATGGATGTTGTTGGACGAAACTTAAAAGGTCAATTCAAGTATGCCGATCGTTTGCATGCGAAATATACCATTGTCATCGGAGATA
This sequence comes from Anaerovorax sp. IOR16, assembly GCF_017168145.1. GTDB lineage: Bacteria > Bacillota > Clostridia > Peptostreptococcales > Anaerovoracaceae > IOR16. The sequence continues at coordinate 47,713 of NZ_JADQTL010000005.1, forward strand.
ATGAGCTTGATAAGGGAATAGTATCGCTTAAAAACATGAAAACCTCAGAACAGAAAGAAATTGCCATTGATGCAATTCGAAACGAAATAAATTTTTAGAATTCAGTTTATACTAAAATAGAGGAGATACAAAAACATGGCAAATTTATTTAAAAGAACGCATATGTGCGGTACACTTACACTTGCAAATGTACAGGAAGAAATCGTTTTAAACGGATGGATCCAAAAAAGAAGAAATCTGGGAGGACTGATTTTTTGCGATTTAAGAGATAAAACCGGCATTGTTCAGATTGTATTTAATGATGATATTCCGAAGGAACTCTTTGAAAAAGCAGACAAGCTTCGCAGTGAATTTGTAGTAGGAATTAAGGGAACGGTAAAAGAAAGAGAATCGAAAAATAAAGATCTGTCAACCGGAGATATCGAAGTATTTGCTAGTGATTTGATGATCTACTCCGAATCAGAGACACCACCAATTTATGTAAAAGATGATGATAAGGTATCTGAAGATTTACGTTTAAAATATAGATATTTGGATCTTAGAAAACTAAAAATGCAGCGTAATTTATCCTTTCGTCATAAGGTAACAAAAATAGCTCGTGATTTCTTTGATGAAGATGGGTTCACAGAAGTGGAAACTCCAATATTAATTAACTCCACTCCGGAAGGTGCCAGAGATTATATTGTACCGAGCAGAGTAAACCAAGGAAAATTTTATGCACTGCCTCAGTCTCCACAGCTATTTAAGCAGCTTTTGATGGTTTCCGGAACCGATCGTTATTTTCAGATTGCTAAATGCTTCCGTGATGAAGATTTGAGAGCGGATCGTCAGCCTGAATTTACACAGATTGACTTAGAAATGTCCTTTGTCGATGCAAATGATGTCATTTCTACGCAGGAACGCTTTATGAAGAAATTGTTTAAGGAATTGATGAATTTGGAGATTAATACACCATTTCCAAGACTCACTTATGAGGAAGCAATGACTCGATTTGGAAGTGATAAGCCGGACACTCGCTTTGGATTTGAATTAAAATACTTAAACGAAACAGTGAAAGACTGTGATTTCCAAGTGTTTAAAAATGCACTTTCCTCCGGCGGCGATGTTCGTGGTATCAATATCAATGGGTATTCTGACCGTTTCAGCAGAAAGGATTTAGACAAGCTTCAGGATGCAGCGAAAGCTTACGGAGCAAAAGGTGTAGCGTGGATTCGAGTTGGTGAGTCTGAACATACATCTTCCATCGGTAAATTCTTTACACCGGAACAAATGAATGCAATGATTCAGATTTTTGAAGGAAAACCAAATGATTTGATTTTAATTGTAGCTGATAAACCGTCCGTCGTATTTGACAGCTTAGGATTCCTTAGAAGAGAGATTGCAGGAAGACTCGGTTTATTAAATGATAAAGAATATAATTTCCTTTGGGTTGTGGATTTCCCAATGTATGAATACAACGAAGAATTGGGACGTTACCAGGCAATGCATCATCCGTTTACAGCACCGAAAGCAGAAGACATTCCTTTGATGGACACAGATCCATCCAAAGTAAAAGCAGAAGCTTACGATATCATCATGAACGGTGTTGAATTAGGTGGTGGAAGCATTCGTATCCATGATCGTACGTTACAAGCAAAGATTTTTGAAATATTAGGATTGTCTGAAGAAGAAGCAAATAGTAAGTTTGGTTTCTTATTGGAAGCGTTCAAATATGGTGTTCCGCCTCATGGTGGTTTGGCTTACGGACTGGATAGACTGGTTATGCTTCTTACAGGATCACAGAGTATTCGTGAAGTTATGGCATTCCCAAAAAATCAAGCAGCACAATGCATGCTTAGTGACGCACCATCTGTGATTGAACAAAGCCAGCTTGATGAATTAGCAATTCAAATCGTAGCAGAGCAGGAATAAAGCAACCAAAATTTAGGGGTGCAGAATGAATAAAATTGGTATCTTTGGAGGAAGTTTTGATCCCATTCATTATGGGCATCTATTATTAGCAGAACAGGCACGTAGTCTATTTAACTTGAATCGTGTGATATTTGTTCCTGCGAAAATTTCTCCATTCAAATTAAATACAGTGCCGACAAGAGGAGAAGACCGTTACGTTATGGTTTTAAAGGCCATTGAAGAGAACCCTTACTTTTTTGCTTCTGATTATGAATTGAAAAAAGAAACCGTATCCTATACCATTGAAACACTCCGTGCGCTAAAAGAAGAGTGGGGTAGTGAAACAGAATTATACTTTATCACAGGGACGGATGCATTTTTGGGTATTGAGGATTGGGCACACGCAAAGGAACTCTTAACAGAATTTTCATTTTTAGTTGGAAATCGCCCTGGGTATCAGGATGAAGCATTGGAACGCATGTTAGTTGAAGTACGAAATCGTTACGGAACTAAGGTGGAAAAAGTAGAAATGCCAAAGGTGGATATTTCCTCAACTGATATTAAAGATCGTTTTTATCATGGAAAATCTGTAAAGTATTTGCTTCCCGACTCCGTTGCCGAGTATGCAATCAAAAATCGATTGTATGGTATCAATTGGGATAGCACACTTCCGGCTTCCGCGCAATCCCTTGTCAATGGAAAAGATTAGTGGTACAATGGAATGTATACAAAAAATGGGATAAAAAAAGAAATCACTTCTTATATTCAAGCGAATTTGAAGGAAAAACGACTTGCTCATACATTTGGTGTCGTTGAGGAAGCAAAAAAATTGGCAAAAAAATATGGAGTGAATCCAATAAAAGCAGAATTGGGTGCATTGTTTCATGATGCGTTTCGAGAAAGAGGGAACCTCATTCACGGTAATATTGCTGCAGACGTCATGAAAGACACTTATCAAATTAAAGATGAAGATCTTTGTAATGCCGTACGCTTTCATACGACTGGAAGAGCAGGGATGTCTTTATTGGAAAAGATTTTATATATGGCAGATGCCATTGAACCAAATCGAAGCTATCCCGGAGTGGATGAGCTTCGAATCTTGGCATATAAAGATTTAGATGCAGCTTGTCTGCAAGCATTTAGGAATACCATAAGGTATGTGACCGAAAATGGTTTGGATTTGGATTATAATACGTTAGAAGCATATAAAGATATAAAAAAAGGAGATTATATGGAAAATAAAGAGATTGCACTGTCTGCAGCCGCTGTGTTGGATCAAAAAAAAGCGATTGACATCGTGGTAATGGATATCAAAGAAAAGTCTTCTTTTGCAGACTTTTTTGTAATTGCATCCGCAAATTCAGAAAGACAACTTTCTACATTAGCTGACGAAGTAGAGGACCAGTTTGCAAAGGATGGTATTTTAGCAAAACATATTGAAGGAAGAGGAAATAGTGGTTGGATTTTAATGGATTTCGGAGATGTTATTGTTAATTTATTTTCATTAGAACAAAGAGAACGATATAATATTGAAAAAGTTTGGGGCGACTGTGAAATTATTCCGTTTGATGCTACGGAAAATTAGGAGGTAGTTAAAGATGCAACAACAATATGATTTTAATATCATCGAAAAGAAATGGCAGGATACTTGGCAAAAAGAAAATGCATTTCATACAACTGAGGATAAAACAAAAGAAAAGTTTTACCTTCTTGAAATGTTCCCATACCCTTCCGGAAAGCTTCACATGGGTCATGTGAGAAATTATTCCATCGGTGACGTTACTGCACGTTTTTTGACTATGAAAGGCTATAATGTACTTCATCCAATGGGTTGGGATTCTTTTGGACTTCCGGCAGAAAATGCTGCAATTAAACATGGCATTCATCCGGCAGTTTGGACAAAACAAAACATTGCAGAAATGAGAGAGCAATTAAAGCAATTAGGTTTTAGCTATGATTGGGAACGTGAAGTCGCTACGTGTACTCCGGAATACTATAAATGGATGCAATGGATTTTTATTCAATTTTATGAAAAAGGTTTGGCTTATAAGAAAAAAAATCCAGTAAATTGGTGTCCGTCTTGCCAAACAGTATTGGCGAATGAACAGGTTGTTGACGGGAAATGTGAACGTTGCACAACAATGGTTGGTAAAAAAGATTTAGATCAATGGTATTTAAAAATTACCGATTATGCTGATCGTCTTTTAAATGATTTGGATAAGTTGGATGGATGGCCAAATAAAGTAAAAACGATGCAGAAAAACTGGATTGGGAAAAGCGTCGGTGCAGAAGTTGATTTTTCCATTGATGGCTTTGAAAAGAGCTTACGTATTTTCACTACAAGAGTGGATACCTTATATGGAGTTACTTACATGGTATTGGCACCGGAGCATCCTTATGTAAAGGAATTGATTGCCGGTACAGAAAATGAAAAATCAGTTGAAGATTTCTTAGTTAAGCTGCAGCACTTAAGTGACATTGACCGTACTTCCACAACCTTAGAAAAAGAAGGAGTATTTATTGGTAAATATGCGATTAATCCATTGAATGGTAAAAAGATTCCAATTTATATCGCAAATTACGTTCTTATGGACTACGGAACCGGAGCAATTATGGCAGTACCTGCTCACGATCAGAGAGACTTTGATTTTGCAAAAAAATATGATTTGGAAATCATACCGGTGGTAGAATCCAAAGATCCTTCCATTGATATTTACAATTTACAAGAAGCTTTTGTTGCTGAAGGTAAATTAATCAATTCCGATCAATTTAACGGATTAGATAATATGCCGGCCCAGGAAAAAATCATTGCATATTTGGAAGAGAAAAAAATCGGAAATGAATCCATCAATTTCCGTCTTCGTGATTGGCTGATTTCAAGACAAAGATATTGGGGCTGTCCAATTCCTATGGTATATTGTGAGGAATGTGGATGGGTACCGGAAAAGCTTGAAAATCTTCCGGTTGAATTACCAACTGATATAGTTTTCTCCGGCAAAGGGGAATCTCCGCTTACCACAAGTCCGACTTTCGCTAAGGCAACATGTCCAAAATGCGGAAAACCGGCTAGAAGAGAAACGGATACCATGGATACCTTCTTGGATTCCTCCTGGTATTTCTTACGATATACAGATGCAAAAAATGAAAACGAAGTATTCGCAAAAGAAAATGCAGACTATTGGATGAGCGTGGATCAGTATATTGGTGGTGTAGAACATGCTATATTACATTTACTATATGCTCGTTTCTTTACAAAAGTACTCTATGACATTGGAAGGTCTCCGGTAGAAGAACCATTTGCTAATCTTTTAACACAAGGGATGGTATTAAAGGATGGCAGTAAAATGTCAAAATCCGTAGGAAATGTAGTTAGTCCAGAAGAAATCATCAATAAATATGGTGCAGATACGGCACGGTTATTTATTTTATTTGCCGCACCACCAGAAAAAGAACTGGAATGGTCGGATGCCGGTGTGGAAGGAAGCTATCGTTTCTTGAATCGTGTGTATCGTTTGGTATATGAAGCAGCAGAAATGACAAATGGAATTCCTGCACGCTTTACTTTAGAAACCAAAGAAGATAAAAATTTAGCATTTGTATTAAATAGTACGATTAAGAAAGTAACGGAAGACATAGGAACTCGTTTTAACTTTAACACAGCACTTAGCTCAATAATGGAATTAGTCAATGAAATGTATAAATATAAGGCTTTGGACGACATTAATCTAGGCTTGTTTAAGCATGCAATTGATTCCTTAATCTTACTACTAAATCCATTTGTTCCGCATATTTGTGAAGAAATGTGGAAGCATACAAATCATGAGGGCTTTGCTTATAATGCCGCTTGGCCAACCTATGATGAGACAGCATTGGTAAAGGATACGGTTGAGGTTGTCATTCAATTAAACGGTAAAGTCAAAGAAAGAATACAAATGCCGACGGGACTTGACAAAGAAGCTTTCACAAGTGCAGCGATGGACGTTGAAAAAGTAAAAGCACTTTTAGCTGAAAAAGAGGTTGTGAAAGTCATTGCCGTTCCGGGTAAATTATTGAACGTAGTTGTAAAATAATATGTGGAAAACACAAAAAAAGAAAGGATGTATTATTTGAGAATCAACAACAATAATAGGGGAGGAAACATCGTAAAATTGATTCCACTTGGCGGATTAAATGAGATCGGTAAAAACATTACCGTCCTGGAATCAAAGAATGATTTGATTATCATTGATTGTGGTTTGTCCTTTCCTGATGATGAAATGTACGGAATTGATATCGTGATACCTGATTTTAGTTATCTGATAAAAAACAGAGAAAAAATCAGAGGCATGGTATTGACACATGGTCATGAGGATCATATTGGGGCAATTCCTTATTTATTAAAGGAACTTAATTTGCCAATTTATGGAACAAGACTTACACTCGGACTTGTTGAAAATAAATTAAAAGAACACGGTCTTAGAGGAAATTTAAATGTTATTGCTGCGGGTGAAACCATAAAATTGGGCGACTTTAAAGTGGAAACCATACGAACGACACATTCTATTGCAGACGCCATTTGTCTTGCCATTGATACGCCAGCAGGAAAAGTATTTCATACAGGAGATTTTAAAATTGATTATACACCACTTGATGGTGAGCCAATTAATTTTCATCGGTTGGCAGAGATTGGAAATAAAGGTGTTTTGCTGATGTTGGCTGATAGTACAAATGCAGAACGAAAAGGGTATACTGCTTCAGAAAAAACGGTTGGTGTAACACTCGAAAACATTTTCCGCTCTTGTAATACAAGAATTCTAGTTGCAACCTTCTCTTCCAATGTACATCGTGTACAAAAGATTATTGATACGGCAGTAAAATTCAAGAGAAAGGTTGCGATTTCTGGAAGAAGTATGCTGAACGTCGTAAACATTTCGATTGAGCTTGGATATCTGAAGGTTCCGGATGGTATTTTAGTAGACATCAATAAAATCCGAAATATAAAGGATTCTGATTTAGTTATTATTACGACAGGGAGCCAAGGCGAGCCGATGTCGGCATTAGCAAGAATGGCTTCCAGTGATCACAAAGCCGTCCAAATTAAAAAAGGAGATGTCGTGGTTCTTTCTTCAAGTCCGGTTCCCGGAAATGAGAAAACCGTTTCGAATATTGTAAATAAGCTCTTTGAAAAAGGAGCAGAGGTTATTTATAATGACATTGCTGACATTCACGTTTCAGGTCATGCCTGTGCTGAAGAATTAAAACTGGTACATTCTCTTATCAAACCAAAGTTTTTCATGCCGGTTCATGGAGAGTACCGTCATTTGCGGCAGCATTCTTTGATTGCTGAAAACTTAGGAATGTCAAAGGACCATATTTTTATCTTAGAAAATGGACAAGTACTTTCCTTAAAGCGAAATAAAGTTGAAAAATGCAAAGAAGAAGTCCCATGTTCATCTGTAATGGTAGATGGTCTTGGTGTCGGTGACGTAGGAAACATTGTTCTTCGAGATCGAAAACTGTTATCAGAGGCGGGCTTAATTATCGTTGTTGCCGGTATTCAAAAGGGAACGGGTATGGTTACGTCAGGACCTGATATTATATCAAGAGGCTTTGTATATGTGAGAGAATCTGAAGATTTAATTGACTCCGCAAGAAAAGTTGTTCAAGCACGTTTAGAGCGATGTCAGGCTGATGGGATTCGAGATTGGGCTGCATTAAAAAATGCAGTTCGTGATGAATTACGAAACTTTATTTATCAAAGAACAAAGAGAAGCCCCGTTATTTTACCAATCTTTTTAGAAGTATAGGAGGTTATTATGAACCCTTACGATAAAGCACATGAATTAGCAAAAGCGTTGAAAGAATCACAGGAATATAAAAATTATATCGCTAAGAAAGAAGAAATTTCCCAAAATGCGGAACTCAGTGCTATGATTAATGATTTTCAAGATAAAAATATGAAAATGCAAACGCAACAAATGCTGACAGGCAATGCTGATCAAAACATTATGGAACAGGTTCAATCCTTATATCAAATTGTTATGGCGGATCCTTTGGCTGCAGAATATATGCAGGCAGAACTTGTTTTTACAAAATTAGTTTCTGATGTTTATGGCATTTTAGGAGAAGTGATTCGTATTGAAAAATAAATCAGAACAAGAAAAACGCATTTCTTACCGCATTGAAAAGGTAAGAGATGCGTTAACAGTACAACAATTGGATGGAATTTGGATTACAAAGAAAGAAAATCAAATCTATTTGTGCGATTTTCCTTCTTCCAATTGTTTTCTTCTTCTCACCAAAGATAAAAATTATTTGCTTACCGATTTTAGATATATTGAAGCAGCAAAAGACTCTTGTCCAATGTACGAAATTGTATTAATTAACAGTGAGTATTCTGAAATAGATTTTCTAAAAGAAATGCAGCTGTCTGTCATAGGATGTGAAGACGACACTTTAACAGTAAATAGTTATCGTAAACTAACAAATGAAGTACAACATACAAAGTGGCAAGATTGCAGTGGTTTAGTAGAACAAATCCGTCTAATAAAAGATGAATATGAATTGGATGCCATAAAGCGAGCTGCTGCTTTAACGGATGATTGTTTCTCTCATATGCTTTCTGTTTTAAAACCACATATGACAGAAAAAGAAGCCGCTTTGAAAATTGAATTTTTCTTTAAAAAAAATGGTGCGATGGGTCTTTCCTTTGATTCGATCTGTGTATCTGGTATAAGGAGTTCTTTACCGCATGGAGTACCAACGGACAAAAAACTGGAGGTCGGCGATTTCTTGACAATGGATTTCGGTTGTATCTTAGATGGTTACTGCTCGGATATGACAAGAACAGTTGCGATTGGTTCCGTGACACCGGAGCAAAGACAAATCTATAATTTAGTTTTACAAGCACAAAAAACGGCAATTGAAGGACTAAAAGCAGGGATGTCGTGTGTAGAGGGAGACTACTTAGCTAGACAAGTGATTATTGAAGCCGGTTATGGAGACTATTTTGGACATGGACTTGGTCATGGAGTCGGGTTGGAGATTCATGAAGCACCAACCTTAAGTCCCAGAGGCAAAGGATTTTTAAAGGAAAATATGACCGTTACCATTGAACCAGGAATCTATCTTCCACAAAAATTCGGGATTCGAATTGAAGACTTGGCAATCATCACATCTTTTGGTATAATAAACACGGTTCATTCAGAAAAAGAGCTAATTATTATCTAAATAGGATTGATTAGATATATCTACAATGGAGGAGTAAACAATGATTTATGCAAGCGATTTTAGAAAAGGCGTTACTTTTGATATTAATGGAGAGCCACATGTAGTTCTTGACTTTCAGCATGTAAAGCCCGGTAAAGGTGCAGCCTTTGTAAGAACCAAGTATAAGAATATTTTAACAGGTGCAACTAGAGAAGAAGCATTTAATCCAAATGATAAATTTCCGAAAGCACACATTGACACAAAACAAATGCAATATTTATACAACGATGGAGAGCTTTATTATTTCATGGATCAGGAAACCTTTGATCAGGTTCCAATCTCAGAAGAACAGGTTGAAGATGCAATCAAGTATCTAAGAGAAAATGATATGGCTACAATTAAGTTTTATAAGGGAAGCGCTTTCTTAGTAGAAGCACCGAACTTTGTAAACCTTAAGATAATAGAAACCGAACCAGGTGTGAAGGGCGATACCGCTACAAATGTAACAAAAGCAGCTGTTGTAGAAACCGGTGCAACCATTCAGGTTCCTATCTTTATCGAAGAGGGAGAATTGATCCAGATTGACACCAGAACTGGCGAATATTTAGGAAGAGCTAAATAAAAATAATAAAAATAATTTCGCAGAATGGTCGCATTCTGCGATAATTTTTTGTAAAGGGTCATACATAGGGAGATTATATATGGGAAAAAAATCAAAGAAAAAGGGGAAATCCAATCGATTTATAACAATTATACTAACCGTTGGAATCCTGTGCATGCTATCTTTAGCAACGGTGTTTGTTTATTTGGGACAAGTAGGAAAACCTATAGATCCAAGTGATGTAGAAACAATGTCGGTTCAAATACCTACTGGAACCGGTACGAACGGCATTGCGCAAATTTTAGAAGAAAACGGATTGATTCGAAATACTACCGTGTTTCGTTTGGAATCAAAAACAAAAGGCTATGATGGGAAATATAAAGCAGGGGAATATTTGCTTTCAAAAAGTATGTCTATGCTTGAGCTTATGGAAAAAATAGTTGCTGGTAATGTAAATACCGTTCGTTTTACGATACCGGAAGGATATACATTAAAGAAAATATCTGAAAAGCTAAGTGCAGAAGGATTAATCAATGAAGAACTTTTTATGCAGGAGATACAATCCGGAGAATATAATTATGAGTTCTTGAAGCATGCTCCGCAAGGAGAACTTCGCTTAGAAGGGTATTTGTATCCGGAAACGTATGATGTATATACAACCGCTTCCGAGAAAGATATCATTGATCGAATGCTTCTACAATTTGATAAAGTTTTTAAACCAGAATATTACGATCGAGCAAAAGAGTTAAATTTAAATATTAATGAACTGATAACCATTGCTTCTATCATTCAAGGAGAAGCAGTTAAAGAAGATGAGATGAATCTCATTTCCAGTGTGATTTATAATCGGCTTAACATTGGTATGCCGCTGCAAGTAGATGCCACCGTTCAATATGCACTGCAGGAACGAACAAATCGTGTGAGTACGGAAAATACAAAAGTAGATTCACCATACAATACGTATCAGAACAAGGGATTGCCGCCGGGACCAATTTGCTCCCCAAGCATTAAAGCAATTGAAGCAGCGCTTTATCCTGCTGAGACGAATTATATTTATTTCGTCGCTAAGGGAGATGGCTACCATGCCTTCACAAATGATTACGACCAATTTTTAAAAGATAAAAAGGCTTATATTAAAAAAACCTTTGGAGAATAAAAAAATGAACATTATGACACATCAGGTTACCGCATACTTGGACGAACTGTATCGACCGCTAAATCCATTCTTAGAAAAATTGAGAAAGGATGCGGAGGAAAAACATGTTCCGATCATTTTGCGTGATACAGAACAACTATTGATAAATCTTCTGCGTATCAAACATCCAAAAAGAATCCTAGAAATCGGGACAGCCGTAGGGTATTCTTCCATTTGTTTTGCAACAATTTGCTCAAAATCTATAATAACTACTTTAGAATTATCAGAAGATAGTGCTAACATTGCAAGAAAAAATATAGAAGACGCAGGGTTTTCCGATCGAATTCAAGTAGTACAAGGAGATGCAAAAGAAAGCCTTACGTTTCTAGAAGAGCAATTAGACCAAGGGCAAATAGAACCTTATGATTTCATCTTTATTGATGCGGCAAAAGCGCAATATCAAGCATTTTGGGATGCGTGTGAACCACTTTGGAGCAATGAGGCACTTATTGTGTCAGACAATGTTTTATTTAAGGGAATGACTGCTTCTGATGATTTTGTATTAGACCGAAGAAACAAGACTATTATTCGCCGTATGCGAGAATACCTTAAGAACATTACAAATTTGCAAAAGGTTGATACTTGTGTATTGGCAGTTGGTGATGGTGTTGCCATTAGCTTAATCCATGAATAGAAGTGAGGAAATCATGAAAAAAATTGAATTGTTGGCTCCAGCCGGAGATTTAGAAAAATTAAAAATAGCGATTGATTATGGTGCAGATGCGGTCTATATGGCAGGAGAGTTATTTGGACTTCGTGCAGGTGCAAAAAACTTCAGTTTAGAGGATATGCAAGAAGGCGTAGCCTATGCCCATGCACGTGGAAAAAAAGTATTTCTTACCATGAATGTGTTTGCGCATAATGATGACATTGAATTAATGAAAAACTACCTTAATCAAATAAAAGAGATTCCTCTTGATGCTTTTATTGCTTCGGATGCCGGAGTGATTCAATTAATACGGGAAGTGATTCCAGATGCTGAAATTCATTTAAGCACACAAGCTAACACAACGAATTACAGAACCGCTGCATTTTGGTATCAGCAAGGAGTGAAACGTATTGTTTTGGCTCGAGAGCTATCCTTTGATGAAATAAAGGGTTTAAAAGAAAATTTACCGGAAGATATGGAATTAGAAGCCTTTGTTCAAGGTGCAATGTGCATTTCTTATTCTGGCCGATGTCTTTTAAGCAATTTTATGATTGAACGCGATGCAAACAGAGGAATGTGTGCGCATCCGTGTCGTTGGAAATATAGCTTGGTTGAAGAAAAAAGACCCGGAGAGTATTATCCGGTTGAAGAGGATGCACGAGGTACCTATATCTTTAACTCTAGGGATTTATGCATGATTGAACACATACCGGATTTGATTGAATCTGGACTTGCATCACTAAAAATAGAAGGACGTATGAAGAGTGTTTTTTATGTAGCAACCGTTATAGGTGCTTACAGAAAAGCCATTGATGCATATTATGAAAAGAAAGAAAACTATTGTTTTCAACCTGAATGGATGGAAGAATTAAAAAAAGTCAGCAATCGACATTTTACTACGGGTTTTTATTATCGAAAGCCAACCAACGAAGATCAAAATTATGAAAGCAGTGCCTACTATCGAGAATATGTATTTTTAGGAATTGTACATGATTATGATGAAAGCACCGGCTTTGCTACCGTTGAACAGAGAAATAAGATAACCGTGGGTGATGAAGTAGAAATTTTCGGACCAAACAGTGATTATTTTAATCAAAAAATAGAAATCATGCTGAATGAAGAAGGAGATGCGATTACAGAAGCACCTCATGCCCAACAAATGTTGAAAATTAAAGTTTCTAAACCAGTATCGGAAAAGTTCATAATACGAAAAAGGAAAGAATAAGATTGAATTTTCATTAAATTTATGGTATAATATAGTAAGTTTTGATAGAAAACAACATATAATAGTATTTCATTAAATTAGGAGGAATTTAAAAATGATGGACTCTAGTCCAGACCCCAGTATGCCGCTGGCATTTCAACTATTATTTTTAGCATTATTGATACTGATTAATGCTTTTTTCGCCTCGGCAGAAATGGCGTTTGTATCACTGAATAAAAATAAGATTAAACTACTTGCAAATCAAGGAAACAAAAAAGCGATTTTACTTCAACGATTGATTGAAGAGCCTAATAAATTTTTATCGACTATACAGGTAGCGATAACACTGGCAGGATTTTTATCCAGTGCATCCGCTGCTACGTCAATGGCCGATGATATCGGTGCTTTTTTACATCGGTTTGGCATTCCTTATGAGACTCAAATTGCAGTTGTTTTGGTAACCCTAGTTTTAAGTTATTTTACTTTGGTATTTGGGGAATTATTTCCAAAGAGACTTGCACTGCAAAATGCAGAAAAAATGGCTTTGTTTGCTGTTAAACCGATATTATTTATTTCAAAAATTGCATCACCATTTGTAAAATTATTGTCCATTTCGGTTTCTTTTCTATTAAAAATTACCGGAAAAGATCAGCATGATCAGGCAGATGAATATTCGGAAGAAGAAATCCGATCCTTACTTGAAGTCGGTCAGGAGTCTGGGCAAATTAATGAAACCGGACGTGAAATGATCAATAGTATTTTTGAATTCGATGATAAATTAGCCTATGAAATCATGACACCAAGAACGGATGTTTTTTCGATTGACATAAATGATGATTTATCCGAATACATTGATGAACTTTTAGAAGAACGCTATTCCAGAATTCCGGTTTATAATAAAGACAGTGATGACATTATTGGTATCCTTTATATGAAGGATTTTATTCTTGAAGCAAGAAAACATGGTTTTGAAAAGGTTGATATCCGTAAGATTCTTCAAAAACCATTCTTTGTTCCGGAAAGTAAAAAAATCAACGAATTATTTAGCGAATTGCAGATTTCTAAAATGCATATCGCAATTTTAATTGATGAATACGGTGGATTTGCCGGTATTGTCACAATGGAAGATATCATAGAAGAGGTTATGGGAAACATCGATGACGAATACGATGATGATGAACCACAGCTGGAACTGATTGAAGAAAACACTTATATGGTAGATGGACAATATTATTTGGATGATTTGAGCGAGGAACTAGGTTTGGAATTGGAATCGGAAAATCATGAAACCATTGGCGGGTTTGTCATAGATCTGTTAGGTGAAATTCCAGATGAAGATGAAACAGAAGAACGCGTCGTTCCTTATGATGGTTGTATTTTTAAAGTAGAATCGGTAAAAGATCGTCGTATTGATAAGGTTCGTATTATTATTACACCACAAGAAATCATATCCGAAGAAAAAGAAATAGAATCGATTGAAGAAAATGAAAAAGCAGAGATTAATATTACCGAACAAAAAACGCAACATAATTTAATATAACACATAACCCCCTAGTATCCACGCATATAATAAAAATGGGACAGGGGGTTTTTTTATGAAACAAAATGCTGGTTTATTTGCAAAATTACCGTTGGAATTATCCATTGAGCTACAGCGCCTTTCACCGGAAATACAAGAACATCTGCAAGAAATACGTATTAAAATAGGACATCCTATTTTAATCTACTCTGGAAGCAAAGAATATGTGTTAAAGGGAGAATCCGCCTCAGTAATTGATAAAGAATATATTAACAATGTATGCAACTGTATACTTAACCACTCAATTTATGCACATCAACAAGATCTGGCAAACGGCTTCGTTACAATGGAAGGCGGACATCGCGTAGGGTTTTGTGGAAGGGCAGTTATCGATAATGGCAGAGTAAATACCTTAACAAATATTACCTCAGTAAATATAAGAAGAAGTCGGCAAATACTCGGAATTTCAGAACCTTATTATTCTTACTTAACGACACAGGAAGGATATTTTTATAATACCATTTTACTTTCACCTCCAAAATGCGGAAAAACTACCATGCTTCGAGATTTAATTCGTAATTTGAGTGCACATGGCTTCAAAGTAGGCGTTTGTGATGAACGTTCTGAGATTGCAGGATTTGACCATTTTGGCACATCGTTTGATTTGGGAATGCGAACGGATGTTCTGGATGCTTGTCCTAAGGAAATGGCTATGATTATGTTAATTCGATCAATGGCACCCGATATCATTGCAACGGATGAAATTGGAAAGCCGGAAGATTACCAAGCGATCCAATCGGCGATAACTGCAGGTGTAGGTCTTTTAACGACCATCCATGGAAACAGCTATGAAGACTTGCTACGATCTCCGGCAAAAAACTTACTGGATTGTGGCATTTTTCAAAGAATTGTATATCTGGGGAATCAACCAAAGATTGGAACTGTAAGAAAAATTACGGATGAGAAAAACCATATGATTTTATTAAGGGAAAGGAGTCTGGCATGAAGTTATTTTTATGTGTTTTAATTGTTGCTTCCTGCTTTGGAGCCGGTAAAGTAAAAGCACTTGAATTTTCTTATCGTTATCGTCAATTACGAGAATTACATCGAGGATTTAAGTTATTGCAAACCGAGATTCAATATGCAAGAGAAACATTACCGATCTTATTGGAACGTCTTGCCAAAGAAGAAAAGGGACTTCTTGCATCTTTTTACACAGATGTTTGCAATGGCTTAGAGAAAGGTGGAAATAGTTTTTATGAATGTTGGGAAAATTCTGTAACTGCAATCTATAGTAGCAGCAGTTTGCAAAAAGAAGATAAAGAAATATTGCGTCAATTAGGACAAGAGCTTGGAAAAAGTGATTTACAAGGACAAAAAAGTGCATTCGAACGCTTTTTTTCGCGTATCGAAGAGCAAATTAAAGAGGCAGAAGAAGAAAAAAAGAAAAAGGGTAAAATGTATCAAAGTCTTGGATTTTATGGTGGAATTTTAATTGTTTTATTACTTTTTTAGTGTTTTCTATATGCATTTTTTTTGATAATAAAAAAACATTAACGCTAAAATGCAAAAAAAATAGTTGACAATTTCGATTTAAGGGGTTTATTATAAGCATAGTTATAAGTAAAAGATTAAGAGAGGAAATAGAAATGAAGAATCAAATGTTAGCAAAATTAAATAGCTTTACATATTTTAATTTTTGGGGCTTTTATTTTAGCGCTGACATTTTTTCATGTAAAATATTTCGATTCCTATGAGTCTTATAACATCAAAATAAAATCAAAAACGATTAGTCAAACTATTTTGGAAATTTTGAGAACTCAACGGATGGGTTCTCTTTTTTTATACGATAGAAAAAAAACCAAAGTTCCTATCTGTACGAGAAAATCACATTAATAAGCCAATTTAGTATCTTAGAGAAAAAATAGAAAATGGAGGAAAATGATATGATTATTGTATTAAAGCCAAATACGTTGCAAGAGGAAATTGATAAATTATCCATCTTTGTCAAAGGAAAGGGAGTCGAGGTATGCCCCATTGTCGGTACAGAAGTATGTGTGCTGGGTTTGGTTGGCGATACCAGTAAAATTGATTGCTCCCAGCTGGAGGCAAATCGGAACGTTGCACGAGTCATGCATGTAGCTGAACCATTCAAAAAGGCAAATAAAATATTCCATCCGGAACCAACCGTTATTGATGTATGTGGACAAAAAATTGGAGGGGACAAGCTTGCCATTATTGCAGGCCCTTGCTCCGTAGAAAGTGAAGAACAAATCTGTGAAATTGCAGATGAAGTAAAGCAGCTAGGTGCTCACTTTCTTCGAGGCGGTGCATTCAAACCAAGAACTTCTCCATACGCATTTCAAGGATTAAAATACGATGGACT
Organism: Anaerovorax sp. IOR16; assembly: GCF_017168145.1. Classification (GTDB taxonomy): domain Bacteria; phylum Bacillota; class Clostridia; order Peptostreptococcales; family Anaerovoracaceae; genus IOR16. Next base: position 64,345 of record NZ_JADQTL010000005.1, read on the forward strand.
GGAGCTTTTGATGGAAGCACGTCAAAGAACCGGATTGCCAATTGTGTCGGAAATCATGTCTACAAATGATTTAGATATTTTCGAAAGAGAAGTAGACATCATTCAAGTAGGTGCAAGAAATATGCAGAATTTTGACTTGTTAAAGCAACTAGGAAAAACATCCAAACCAATTTTACTGAAACGAGGTTTATCCGCAACGGTTGAAGAATGGCTGATGTCAGCAGAATATATTATGTCTGGCGGAAATGAGCAAATTATCTTATGTGAAAGAGGCATTCGTACATTTGAATCCTACACAAGAAATACACTAGACCTCAGTGCAATTCCAGCAATTAAAGAGTTAAGCCATCTTCCAGTTGTAGTTGATCCAAGTCACGCTACCGGTAAATATTGGATGGTAGAACCTTTAGCTAAAGCTGCAATTGCAGTTGGAGCAGATGGACTGCTTATTGAAGTTCATAACGATCCGGCAAATGCACTTTGTGATGGTCAACAATCTATTAAACCAAAATTGTTCGGGGATATTATGGAAAAACTTCGTCCAATTGCTTCTGTAGTAGGAAGAGAACTATAAGTTAAATAAAAACAATTGCTGAAGACAAAAGAGGTTTTCATGAAAAAACATTTATTGGTAAATTTAAAAGAAAACAGTTATCGCATTCAAATCAAAAATGGTCTTATATCAATCATCGGGAAAGAACTAAAAGGAATCTATCAAGGGCGTAAGGTATTTGTCTTAACAGACCATCATGTAAATGCAGAATATGGTGAGTCATTGCTTTCATCGCTCAAACAAGAAGGATTTGAAGTAAAAATTTATTCACAAGAACCCGGTGAACAATCAAAGTCATTATTTCAGCTTCAACGTATCTACGATGCGCTTTTAAACTTTTCAATGACAAGAAAAGATTTGCTGATTGCTTTTGGGGGCGGTGTTGTTGGAGATATCGGAGGCTTTGCTGCAGCGACCTATCTGCGCGGAATTTCTTTTGTACAAATACCAACCTCGCTTCTCGCACAAGTAGATAGCTCTGTAGGAGGAAAAGTAGCCGTTGATCTTCCGCAAGGCAAAAACTTAATAGGAAATTTTTATCAGCCAAAAGCTGTTTTTATTGACCCTTTGGTTTTATCGACTTTACCAGATAAATTTTTTAAAGATGGTATGGCAGAAGTAATAAAATACGGCTGTATTAAAGATTATGATTTTTTCAATTTGCTTTCACAAAATTTCAGCAGAGATCAAATCATGCAGCATATTGTAGAAATCATTTACCGCTGTTGTGATTTAAAAAGACAGCTTGTAGAAGAAGACGAACGAGATTTCGGAAACCGTATGCTATTAAATTTTGGTCATACCTGGGGCCATGCAATAGAACTGATGTATCACTACGAGGGACCAACACACGGCGAAGCTGTTGCCATCGGAATGTATCAGATTACCGTAAAAAGCGAACACTTGGGTTTAACGGAACAAGGGACAGCCGAAAAAATAAAAAAAATATTGATCGCTCATGGTTTGCCGTTTGAATTGCCTACTTTTTCTATGGAAACGATTAAATCTGCCGCGATTCATGATAAAAAGCAGTTCGGTGATGAACTAAACGTTGTTTTATTAAAAAGAATCGGGGAAAGCTTTCTATATAAAAAAGGGAGGACTCTATGGGAAATATGAAACTGCATCCGTCAAAATTAATGGGAGAAGTTAAAATACCACCCTCTAAAAGCATCGCGCATAGAGCAGTTATCTGCAGTGCTTTAAGCAAAACAAATAAATTTCTAAAATTGAACTTGTCGGATGATTTAATTGCGACCAGTGAAGGCATGCAGACACTTCGAGAAGGCGGAAAAGTCGTTATTGATTGTAACGAATCCGGTTCAACGCTTCGATTTTTAATACCCATTTCTCTGGTTTTAGGAAATGGCGGTCGCTTTCTGGGACGAGGGAATTTAGGAAAACGACCATTAACTCCATTTTATCCAATCTTCGATCAATGCAACATTCAATATGAAGAATGCAGCAATGATTCTCTTGATTTTAGAGTTAATGGCAAATTGATTTCCGGCAATTATTCGATTTCCGGAGATATAAGTTCACAATTTATCAGTGGTCTGTTTTTTGCACTTCCACTTTTGAGCGGCGATTCTACATTGACCATTACAACCCCACTAGAATCAAAAGGATATTTAGATTTAACACGATCTGTAATGGATGAATTTGGAGTAAAGATTGAAAAAAAAGAGAATCAACTTTATTACATAAAAGGAAATCAATCTTATCAAAATCAAAACTATGAAATTGAAGGAGATTATTCACAGGCTGCCTTTTTCCTTTGTGCAAATAGCTTGGGTTCAAATATAAAGATCGCTAATTTAAAAAGTAATTCTTTGCAGGGTGATAAAGCAGTTTTGGAATTATTAAGCAAGATAAAGGAACAAAATACGAGCAGCCTTATTACCATTGACGGCTCTCAATGTCCTGACATTATACCAGTAATTGCATTGGTAGCAGCACTACAAGAAGGTAAGAAAACAGAAATCATTCATGCGCAAAGACTACGCCTGAAGGAATGTGACCGAATTTCCGCCGTAACACAAGAACTAAATAAGTTAGGTGCAAATATTAAAGAGATTGCGGATGGTTTTTACATTGAAGGCGTTGCGCAACTGCAGGGAGGCACTGAGGTGTGGAGTCATAAAGACCATCGTATTGCAATGATGCTTTCCATTGCAGCAACGGTATGCAAAAATCCAATAATTTTACAGGATTACGAATGTGTTTCAAAATCATATCCAGACTTTTTTAAAGACTATTTACAGTTAGGAGGAATTGCAAGTGAGTGGAGTATGGGGTAAGCAATTAGAACTGTCCATTTTCGGAGAATCACACGGAGATGGTATCGGAATGGTAATCAGCGGTCTTCCTTCTGGATTTGCCATTGACATGGAAGAAATCATCCGGGAAATGCAGCGTCGCGCTCCCGGAAAAGATAGTTTTTCTACAACTAGGAATGAACAGGATTTACCGCAGATCTTAAGTGGTTTTTTTAAAGAAAAAACAACAGGTACTCCATTATGCTGTTTCATTGCAAATAAAGACAATCATTCTTCTGATTATTCTCTTATGGAACAAGTTATGCGCCCGGGTCATGGAGATTATCCCGGATTTATCCACTATCAAGGGGCTAACGATTATCGAGGTGGAGGTCATTTTTCCGGGAGGCTTACTGCACCGCTTGTTTTCTGTGGTGCTATATGTAAACAAATTTTAAAAGAAAAAGGAATTTACATCGGAGCTCACATTAAACAAATCGGAAACGTTCGAGATATTTCCTTTACTTCAGAAAGTATCACCCGGGAAATACTTTCTGAGTTAACGAAAGAAACATTTCCTGTACTTGATCAAAACAAAGCAGTATGTATGCATGAAGAAATTCTTTCTGTAAAAGCAGAAGGAGATTCTGTAGGCGGTATTGTAGAATGTGCTGCCATTGGTTTGCCGGTAGGAATCGGGGATCCGTTTTTTGATTCGGTGGAATCCACACTTGCACATCTAATGTTTTCCATACCTGCTATAAAAGGAGTTGAATTTGGTCTTGGATTTGAGATGGCAGAGAAAAAAGGTTCCGAATGCAACGATAGTTATTATTATGATGGAGATCAGGTAAAAACTAAGACCAATTATAACGGTGGAATACTGGGTGGAATTACAAACGGAATGCCAATTGTATTTCGATCTGTAATAAAACCGACACCTTCCATTTCCAAAGAACAAGCTACGATTAATATAAAGACACGGCAAAATACAAATCTTTCTGTTTCTGGAAGACATGATCCTTGCATTGTGCAAAGAGCCTTACCTGTTATTGAAGCTGTATGTGCCATTGGAATATATGAATGCATCAAAAGGAGAGACGCAGATGGAATTGGGAAATAAAGTAGTCGGATTTCAGGGAACCATTGGTTCTTTTTCGGAGGAAGCACTTATCCGATATTTCGGAGAGCACCAAAAGAGGCAAGAATATGCAGAATTCGAAGATGTATTTATAGCATTGCGTGAAGGAAAGATTGCGTATGGTGTACTTCCAATTGAAAACTCTTCTACCGGTGCCATTTCTGCAACCTATGATCTTTTAAAACAATATGATTGTTATATTGTCGGAGAAACGTATTGCTCCATTAAACATCATCTGATTGGCTTCTCCGGAACAAATCTTTCTGAAATTAAGGAAGTCTATTCACATATTCAAGGCTTAGAACAGTGCAGTAATTTCTTAAATCGTTTTTCAAATTGGAAACTGATACCTTTTCATAACACGGCAGTCAGCGCTAAGTTAGTAAAAGAGAGTCAATCAAACGCGAAAGCAGCCATTGCAAGTGAACGTGCAGCAAAAGTATACAACCTTACTATTTTAGAGAAAAACATTCATAATCAAAAAAATAATACAACTCGTTTTGTAATTGTAGGTAGACAGTTGGAAAGAAACGCTTTCAGCAATAAATTCAGTGCAGTGCTTTCCTTGGAAAATCGAGCTGGCTTTCTTTACGAATTATTAGGAGCATTTGCAAAAAATAATGTAAATTTAGTAAAGATTGAATCCCGACCTTTAAAAGAACATGCCTTTCAATATTGCCTGTACTTGGATTTTGAGGGTGATTTACAAGGTGAAAATGTAAAACAAGCACTTGAAACCATTGAAAAGGACGGTTATGATTTCCGACTTTTAGGTTCCTATGTGAAAGAGGTACAATTATGAAAATAGCCATTGTAGGATTGGGAGTCATAGGAGGTTCTTTTGCCTTGGCGCTCAAAGAAAAAGGGTATACCGAAGTTTTTGGTATCGATACGGATGAACAAACGATTACCCAAGCAAAAAAAATGAAAATTATTTGCGACGGAAGTGCAGATGGCAAAGAATTTCTTTCAAAAATGGATTTAATTCTATTGTCAATTTATCCAAAACTCGTATCTTCTTTTTTGAATCAAAATAAAAAGCAATTTAAGCAAGGAACAATTATAACGGATACCACCGGCGTAAAGGGTGCTATTTTAAACGATGTTTTAGAAGCCCTACCAGAAGGTGTGGATTTTATTTTCGGACACCCTATGGCAGGTCGTGAAAAAAAAGGTCTTTCTTATGCCAGCAGTACAGTATTCCAAGGAGCAAATTATATTCTGACTCCAACTATTTATAATAAAGCAGAAAATTTAGATCAAATTGAACGATTAATGCTGGAAATCGGATTTGGAAGAGTGAAGCGAATTACGCCTAGCTTTCATGATGAAATGATCAGTTTTACATCACAACTCCCTCATGCAATGGCAGTAGCACTCATTAACAGTGACAAAGAGGGACGAGATACCGGCAGCTTTATTGGTGATAGCTATCGAGATTTAACTCGTATTGCAAATATGAATGATGCACTTTGGGCAGAGTTGTTTCTTGAAAATAAAGAAAATCTTCTGCATTCCATCGAAAATTTCCAAAAAGAGCTGAATGTGATAAAATTCGCGTTAATAAAGGAAGATACGGAAAGCTTAAAGCAGTGTTTTCGTAAGTCAACGGCTCGTCGAGAAAAACTGGATCAACAATAAAATAGATTATATTTAAAAGTAAAATGCCGAAATAAAAAACCGAAAAATGGTTTTTATTTCGGTTTTTTTTCATTGCATAAAACCTTGGACAAGGAATATACATGGTATAAAGAATTGTTCAACAAAAAGGAATAAAAAGATAGGCGGTGAATCACTTATGACAATCGATGTGGATATTATTTTTAAAATTGCAGCCATTGGGATCATTGTTGCAGTTTTAAATCAGGTATTAATCCGGGCAGGCAGAGAGGATCAGGCAATGATGACAACTCTAGCTGGGATTATTGTCGTTCTAGTTATCATTATACAGATGATCAATGATTTTTTTATAGCAGTGAAAACAATGTTTCAATTTTAGGAGGACAAAGACCATGGATATTTTTCAAATTTGTGCCATTGGTCTTTGTGGCATGATTCTTTCTTCCATAGTAAAAGCATATAAACCAGAGCTGGCAATTTACATTGTCATTGCAACAGTTTTACTTCTTTTTGGATTTTTGCTTTACCATTTACGTACAATCTTTGATTTTCTTAATACTATTTATAATCAAATTACGTATGGAAAAGCATTTTTTTCAGTCATGATTAAGGTTTTAGTTGTTGCATATGTGGCAGATTTTACCGCACAACTATGTAGAGACGCTGGAGAATCTGCCATTGCCGGAAAAGTAGAATTAGCTGGGAAGTTATTTATTTTTTATCTTGCAGTTCCTGTTATGATGTCCATTTTGGAGCTCTTAGAAAATTTGCTACCCATGCATTGAAAAAGTAGGTGATACTCTTGGAAATGGAAAATTTAATCAACGAGCAATTATCTTCAATGAACCTGGAGCAACTACAGGAACTTATGGGGATGGCAAACTCACAAGGACAAATATTTGAAAACAAATCTGTAATGGAGATTATTCAAAGTTTAATAAAAGGAGAACCCTTTTTTCAATGGGATCAATTATTAAGTCGTATTTCTGAACTTTTCTTCATTGAAATCAGATCAGCCATTTTTTTAGCCGTCCAAATACTGCTTATTTGTATGGTCGTTAATTTACTTCAAAATATGGCATCTTCCTTTGGAGAACATACAGTTTCTAAAATGGGTGGCATGATTTGCAGCTGTGTAGTCGCAACCTTATGTCTGAGAAATTTTATAGACGTATATAACCTCTGCAGTATTGCAGTTACACAAATGGTTTCTGCCATGCAGATATTGCTTCCTATTTTAGTTCCGCTGATGATTGCTACAGGCAGTATTACCTCAGGCGGTATTTTAAACCCCGTAATTTTAGCGGCAATTACGCTGCTTTCTAAGGTAATGGAGCAACTGATTCTACCGGCCATTTTTTTATCCTGTATTTTTTTATTAGTTAACAGCCTTTCCGACAAAGATTACATAAAGAAACTAGCTGGTTTCTTACGAGGTTTTGCTGTTTTTCTTATGGGGCTTTCCGTTACATTATTTTCAGGATTAACTGCCATTCAGGGTCTTGCAACTGAATCCGCAGATACCATGCTCATAAAAACTGCACGATTTTCGGTAGATCATTTCATTCCGATCATTGGAGGATTTGCAGCCGATTCTATGGACATGATTCTTAGTTGTACAAAAATGATTAAAAATGGCATTGGGATTTTTGGCCTTTTACTCATTCTTACAATTTTACTCATTCCATTACTAAAATTGGTAGCCATTGCAATTGTATATAAAGTTGTAGCTGTCATTGCAGAACCGATTGGTTCGAAAAAAATTGCGGTATGCATGGATGAGATTGGGAATACCATCATTACTTTAGCGGTTGTCTTGCTTCTGGGTGCTATCTTATTTTTGATTTTTATTTCCATTCTTATTGCTATGGGTACAATGTGAGGGGGATGTTTCATGAGTTTTGTCACGGAATGGGTACGGAATGTATTTTTAATTGTTCTAGCCATCTCATTTTTGGAATTGCTTCTTCCAAGCGGAAGCATGCGAGGTTATTTAAAATTTATTTTTTCCTTACTCTTGCTTACTGTCATGCTTTATCCTCTGCAATCATTGGGAGGAAAAGAAATTTTAGCATTTCATTCGATTCCTTATTCCTTTAGCGCTGCACAATCTTATGAAATTAATAACGATGCTTCCTTCGAATATGATCTTTCACAAGTACAAACAAAGCAAATTTCTGATGTGTACAAAGAGAAAGTAAGCGAAAGCATAAAAGAAGAGTTGGAAAAGCAATTTTCAGGCATAAGTGAGGCAGTAATTGAAATATACATTAACGAGAATAGAAACAGCAAACATTTTGGTGAGTTAAATAAGGTGATATTATATACAGATGATTTGACGGAGCAAGTTAAAATTCAAAATACCCTTTCGGATTTCTTGAATTTGTCAAAAAGGAACATTTTTATCAAAGAAAAGGAGGAAGAAAATGAAGCTACTGATGAAAAATGAAACAAATATTAAAGATTTATTTTTTAAATTAATTACTGTTGTAATCATTGCTTCAATGGGACTTGTCCTATTAAACGTAATGACACAGAGTAAGGATGGAAGAAAGCAAATTGTCGATCATGATGGAGGTACAGAATACATTGCATCAGAAGAATCGACTTCTGCAACGAGAGAAGAGCTTCGCCTTTCTGAAATACTCAGCGGTATCAAAGGCGTAGGGGAAGCCGATGTATTTATTACTTATCGGGATAATGTTCAGACAACAAATGTTTTTTCTTCGTCTGTAGCAAAGGATGGTCCGAAAATAAATGGAGTAATTGTAACCGCAGAAGGGGCAAATAATGTAATCATCAAAAATGATATCATCAATGCTGTTGCTTGCGTATTTAACATATCGGCTGGTAATGTGACCGTGTTTGAAAAAGAATAGAGAAAATGGAGGGTTTGAAAGGTGAAGTATGAAAAAAGAAAAATTGTGGTCTTAGTTAGTATGTTGGCACTGATCGTATGCGTCAGTGTAGTAAACAACAAATTAAGTACCAAGGATGCTCTTAGCGCATCAGCAGGCTATAAAGATTATGAAACAAAAGAAATGCAGCTTCATGATGGCGAAGTTTTGGTGGATAGCATTAATGTTGTAACGCTTCCTGGAAAGAGTCCGGATCCGGTTTCTATTGCCGATCCAGCCAAACCAAATGAAGCAGCCGCTGAAGAAACCAATAATGAAACAACAAATGGAGCGACTGAAGCAGAAGAATCTTCTGTCGTAACTTCCGATAACTTAGAAGAATTAAAAAATACAGATACCTATTTTGAAGAAGTTCGGGCTACCATTAATATGGATCGAAACGAAATTCTTTCTATGCTTACGGCAGTCATTGAAGAAACCAAAGATGGACCGGAAAAAAACAATGCAACACAGCAAAAATTAAAGATTATTGATTATATGAACCAAGAAAAGGTCATTGAAAATTTAATTGAAAATAAAGGTTTTACAGATGCACTGGTTCTCATTACAGATACTTCCGTTAATGTAACTGTAAATAAACAGGAATTATCTCAGACAGATGTGGCAAAAATATGTGATATAGTAATGAGAGAAACAGAAAGAAATGCGGAGCAAATCGTGATTCAAAGTAAATTTTAAACTCTGAAAACATTGTTTATTCTACGCATTTCTGCTATAATAGGCAAGAGGTGAGTGGAATGAACGCAATCAATGACGAAAAATATGGCACAATAAAAATATCTGATGAGGTTATTGCTGTTTGCGCGATGAATGCCACTTTAAAGACAGAAGGTGTATCCTCTTTAAGTCGAGGTATTACCGACAGTATTTCTAATATGTTAGGCAAAGAACCTCTATATAAAGGCATAAAGGTAGCTCAAACTGATTATGGCATTGTGATAGATATTTATCCAATTGTCTTTTTAGGAGTGAAGATTCCTGAGGTTGCTTTTAACATTCAAAAAAATGTAAAAAAAGAAGTAGAACACATGCTTGATGAACCGGTTAAGGCTGTGAACATTCATGTTCAGGGTGTGGATGTCAAGCAGAGTAAATAAATCCCTATACAATCGGAGGAATGTATGCGAAGAACACAAGCAAGAGAGCTATTAATGCAGATGCTTTTTCAGATGGAAGTACAAAATGATCACAGTGATTCTATAAAAAAACGAGTTGCAGAAGAAAACTTAGAAGAATCAAACCAGAAGGATTACTTTGAAGAAATGTATGGTTTGATTACATTGCATTTACCTGAAATTGATCAACAAATTGAAGAATACAGTAACAATTGGAAAATTAATCGTTTAGCAAAAGTTGATTTGGCCATATTACGATTATCCATTGCAGAACTCTTATACAAAATGGATATCCCAGATTCTGTTTCAATTAATGAGGCTGTGGATCTTGCAAAGAAATTTGGAGGAGACGATTCAGGAAAATTTGTAAATGGTGTATTAGGTAAAATTGTAAGAGGCAAGCAAAAAGAAAACGAATAGAAAAGATGGAGAAATGAAATGATACTTGGTATTGATACCAGTAACTATACAACATCAGTTGCATTGACAGATTCAAACGGAAATATCCGACTTGATAAAAGGACACCGTTGGTGGTAAAACAGGGCGAAAGAGGGCTACGGCAATCACACGCCCTTTTTCAACATATGGAGAATTTACCATTGCTCCTAAGTGAGGTGCTGAAAGAACCCTTTCGGTCTCAAATTAAAGCAATTGCAGTCAGCAGCAGACCGCGTCCTGTAGAAGGCTCTTATATGCCAGTGTTTAAAGCAGGTATGCAGTTCGGAAGCGTATTATCCAATGCACTTGCAATTCCGTACTATACGTTTTCACATCAAGAAGGACATTTAGCAGCAGCTGCTCATAATACCTTGATAAACGAACAAGTATCCTATTTTGCTTATCATTTATCCGGCGGCACCTGCGAACTATTGGATGTGAATGAGCAGCACATTTCCATTATTGGGGGGTCAAACGATATTTCTTTTGGACAATTGATCGACCGTTTTGGTGTCGCTACAGGTCTTGCCTTTCCTGCAGGAAGAGCAATGGATGAAATCGCGCTTTCTCAATGGGAAGAACATAATCACACAAAACCACCCAATAAACTAAAGCCGATCCCGATAAAGGAACTTTATCTAAATTTATCCGGAATCGAAACACAGGCACTTCGTATTTTGCAAGCTGCAGATGTAAAAGACAAGCAAAAAGTACAAAATGCTCTGATTTTTGAACTCTTTTTAAAAATCAGCGATTCTTTGGAAAAGCTTACAAAAGAAGCATTAAAACATCAATATAAAGATCAAGTCTTATTTACTGGAGGAGTATCTGCAAGTACTTTTTTACGAAAACGTCTGTTAGATGCTTTTTCAAAAGATAAGATCAATCTATTTTTCGGAGAACCGAAGCTTTCTTCAGACAATGCAGTCGGTATTTCTTTGTTGGGAGGAAAAGCATTATGGCATTAAAGCCGGTTAGTGTATCCCAAGTAAATGGATACATCAAGCGCATTTTACAATCCGATCCGATATTAGGCAATGTTTCCGTCATTGGAGAAATTTCTAATTTAAAATACCATAGTTCTGGACATGTCTATTTTACATTGAAGGATGCAAACAGTAAGCTAAATTGTTTTTTGGCTGCTGAATATTTGCGGAATCTTCGCTATGAGCTTTCAGATGGAATGGAAATTACAGCACACGGTTATCTTTCCGTATACGAACGTGGAGGAAGCTATTCGTTAAACGTAAAAGATGTTTCCCTTTCCGGAATAGGGAATTTAAGCATTGCATTTGAACAGTCAAAGAAAAAATTGGAAGCAGAAGGTCTTTTTGATACAAAATATAAAAAGAGTTTACCTTTTTTTCCAAAGAAAATCGGTGTAATGACTTCGCCGACCGGAGCAGCCGTTCGTGATATTATTAAAATAATAAAATCAAAAAATAATTATGTAAACATTTTAGTATATCCTTGTTTGGTACAAGGCCCGGAAGCAGCAAAGGATATTTCTGAGGGAATAAAAAATATTAATCAAAAGTTTCCGGATTTGGATGTCTTAATTATTGGCAGGGGAGGAGGGTCTCTGGAAGAACTTTGGCCGTTCAATGAGGAAATCGTAGCGAGAAGTATTTTTTCTTCCGTAATCCCGATTATTTCTGCAGTTGGACATGAGACGGATTTTACTATTTCTGATTTTGTGGCAGACTTCCGTGCAGAAACACCTACAGCGGCAGCACAACTGGCGATACCGAATACGTTTGAATTGCAAAGCCTTTGTCAAGATTTCCTTTCATCTATAAAATATGGTTTATCACGCAGGTTGGAGTATGACGCAATGCGAGTTTATATGCACGACAAACAAAAATTATTTGAATCATTCCAAAATCGCTTGCAATATGAGACTTTACGTTTACAACAGCAAAAAGAAAAACTAGAAGCACTCAATCCTTTATCAATTATGGAACGCGGCTATAGCATTCTTACCGATAAAAAAGGAAATTTATTAAATAAAATTTCTCAAATTGATTTAGGTGATCAATTATTTGTACGAATTAAGGACGGTCGTCTGCATTGCACAGTGGATGAGAAACATTGCTTGGATAGGGAGATGATAATAAATGACCTCAAATAAAAATTTAACCTTTGAAGAGGCACTTAAAGGATTGGAAACAGCAGCAAATGCATTAAAACGAAACGAAGGAACGTTAGAAGATGCCATTAAGAATTATGAACAAGGTATTGTTTTTTATGAACAATGCAATCATATACTAAAAGAAGCAAAGCAGCGAATTGAAATTTACGACAAAGAAACGCAGGAACAAATAGAATTCTAAGAGGAGGAAATTAATATGGAAAATAAAGAATACATTTATTTGAAAAATTTACTGGAAGAACATCTTTTGGACTTCTTACCTGAGGTTGACCATAAAAGTATTACGTTATACGAATCTATGTGTTATAGTTTATCAGCCGGAGGAAAAAGAATTCGCCCTGTATTGCTTTTAGCTGCTTGTGATTTTTGCGGATATGACATTAAGCAGGCTTTGCCTTATGCCTGTGCAATGGAGTATATTCAAACCTATTCTTTAATTCACGATGATTTGCCAGCTATGGATAATGACGATCTTCGAAGAGGCATGCCTTCCAATCATAAAGTTTATGGGGATGCAATGGCAATTTTAGCAGGTGATGGCCTTTTAACCTCGGCTTTTGAAGCAATGAATAAGGATATGCTTCTCTATTTTGATGATCCTGACAAATTAATCTGCCGTGTGAAAGCAAGTTATGAAATTTCAAAGGGTGCAGGCTGTCGTGGTATGGTAGCAGGGCAAGCTTCTGATATTGAAAATGAAAACAAGCAATGCTCAAAGGAAATGATTGATTATATTCATTTGAATAAAACAGCAGCTTTAATCATCTCTGCAATCATGTCAGGTGCATATTTATCTGGGGCTGATGATGAAAAGCGCCGTGATTTAAGTATATATGCCGAATGTGTTGGTTTGGCTTATCAGATTGTTGATGATATTTTGGATATTTGCGGTGACCAAGATGAACTTGGAAAAAAGGTTGGTGTGGATGCAAAACAAAATAAATCAACCTATCCAGCTATTTATGGTTTGGAAGAATCGAGAAGAAGAGCAACTGAGCTCTTAGAAAATGCTTTAAATATAATGGCACCTTATTATGACCAGGCTGAGGTCTTTACTGCAGTTGCTGAATATTTATTAAAGCAAATTAAATAATGATAGGAGACTTTCATTTTATGAAGCATTTGTTAAATGATGATAATTTTCCACAAAAACTAAAGTCCATGACGGAGCATGAATTGGAATTATTATCTTATGAAATTCGTCAAACGTTATTGGATACTGTTTCCGTAACCGGAGGACATTTGTCTTCCAATTTAGGTGTTGTGGAGTTAACAATAGCACTTCATACCGTATTTGATACACCAAAGGATAAAATTATTTGGGATGTAGGTCATCAGGCCTATGTACACAAAATGCTAACGGGTAGAAGCGGAAAAATGAATACCCTTAGAACTTACGGAGGAATCAGCGGATTCCCAAGACTAGAAGAGAGTGTACATGATATGTATGCGTCCGGACACAGCAGCACTTCCATTTCTGCAGCCTTTGGATATGCAGTAGCAAGAGATTTGAATCACGATGATTATTCTGTTGTTGCTGTCATAGGAGATGGAGCATTAACGGGAGGGATTGCTTATGAAGCACTAAATAACGTTGGGCAATCCAATCGACCGATGATTGTCATATTAAATGATAATGAAATGTCGATTTCGGAAAATGTTGGAGGCATGTCGCAATATCTTGGAAGATTAAGAGCTTCTCATGCATATTTGGAATTTAAAAAGAAAGTAAAACATGCAGTGAAAGGCATTCCTAAATATGGCGAAGGTCTTTATTCCGGAATGGAACATATCCGAGATTCTTTAAAATATGCCGTAGTATCCGGAGCTATTTTTGAAGAGTTTGGTTTTAAATATTTTGGTCCTATTGATGGTCATAGTATCCATGATTTGATTCAGGCAATGCAATTTGCAAAAAATATGCAGCAGCCTGTTCTTTTGCATGTCGTTACAAAAAAAGGAAAAGGTTATCGCAATGCAGAAAACAATCCAGGCAAATTTCATGGAATTGGAGCTTTCGACTTGAATACAGGAGAATTGCTTTCGGTTGCAAAAAACTACACTTACTCGCAGATTTTTGGAAAAAAAATAGTACAAATTGCACATAATGATCCACGAGTTGTTGCAATCAGTGCTGCTATGGTAGAAGCAACCGGGCTTAATCGATTTCAGGAAAAATTTCCGGAACGTCTCTTTGATGTAGGAATTGCTGAACAGCATGCTGTTTCTTTTGCTGCAGGCATGGCTCTTAATGGGATGAAACCCGTCGTTGCCATTTATTCTACATTTTTACAAAGGGCCTATGATCAAATTTTAATCGATGTATGTATGCAGAACCTTCCGGTTATTTTTGCAATTGATCGAGCCGGAAACGTTGGAAATGACGGTGAAACCCATAATGGTCAGTTTGACCTTTCTTATCTGTCTCATATGCCGAATTTAACCATTCTGGCTCCAAAGGACGGCAGTGAACTTGCAGAAATGCTTGAATATGCTTTTACTTTGAATGGCCCTTGTGCCATTCGTTACCCAAGAGGTGAGGCAGAAGATTTGGATACAGAAAAAAAGGAACATTCACCGATAGATGGAAAAATTGAAGTTCTTTCTGAAGGAAATGACGGTGTATTACTCGCAATCGGAAAGATGGTTGAGCCTGCAATAAAAGCAAAATTAATTTTAAAGCAAAAAGGACTTGATTTCGGGGTAGTAAATGCGCGATTTATAAAGCCGCTTGATGAAGATGGCATTCTTTCTTGTGTTAATACAAAGAAAACGGTCATTACATTAGAAGATAATGCAATCATAGGAGGCTTTGGTTCCGAAGTATGCAAATTATTGAAGGAGAAGGGAAATCCTTCACAGAAATTATTACAGATCGGATGGCCGGATGTGTTTATTTCCCAGGGAAAGGTCTCAGAACTGATGAAACAATATGAATTAGATGCAAATGGAATTGCAAGAAGGGTGGCAGAGTTTATTGAAGGATAGATTGGATGTAATATTGGTAAACAAAGGATTGTTTCCGTCTCGAGAAAAAGCGAAGGCATCCATTATGGCAGGAATCGTTTTTGTAGATGGAAAAATGGTTGACAAAGCCGGTACATCGGTCTCCGATGACTCAGAGTTCACAATAAAAGGTGCTGTTTGCCCTTATGTCAGCCGTGGTGGATTGAAGCTGGCAAAAGCTTTGGAGTTATACTCCTTTTCTTTGGATGGGGCTGTTGCTATGGACATCGGGGCTTCAACCGGGGGATTTACGGATTGTATGCTGCAAAATGGTGCAAAAAAAGTCTACGCTGTTGATGTTGGATATGGACAGTTGGATTGGAAACTTCGGAATGATAATCGAATCGTTAATATGGAACGTGTAAATATTCGTTATTTAGACCCGAAAACCATAGAAGAAAAATTGGATTTTATCAGCATTGATGTTTCATTCATCTCTTTGCATTTGGTTCTCCCAGTAGCATCCTCACTTCTCAGCTCAACCGGCAAATTAGTTTGTCTGGTAAAGCCGCAATTTGAAGCAGGTAGAAGCCAAGTTGGGAAAAACGGTATTGTTCGAGAAAAAAGCACACATTTGGAAGTCCTTCATAAAGTAGCTGATTATGCTCTGGAAGCAGGGTTCACAATTGGTGGTTTAACCTATTCACCGGTAACCGGTGCAAAAGGAAATATTGAATATTTGATGTATTTATGTAAAGATAAATCTTCTTGTGAAGCGTTAAATTATGATGAATTGGCAGAGTCTATTGTCAATGCATCACACGAAGAATTAGATAAATAGAAAGAGGTAACCTATGGCACTCACACCCATGATGCAACAGTATATGGAGATCAAAGAAAAATATAAAGACTGTATTCTATTTTTCCGTTTGGGTGATTTTTATGAAATGTTCTTTGAAGATGCCATTACAGCCTCAAAGGAAATGGAAGTTACACTAACCGGAAAAAACTGTGGACAAGAAGAAAAGGCACCTATGTGTGGTGTTCCTTTTCACGCAGCCGATACTTACATAGCAAAGCTTGTGGAAAAAGGCTATAAAGTAGCCATCTGTGAACAGGTTGAAGATCCTGCCCTTGCAAAGGGGATCGTAAAACGTGAAGTGATTCAAATCGTAACGCCAGGTACCGTAGTCAGTCAAACCATGTTAAATGAAAAAGAAAACAATTATTTGGCATCGGTTTATATGGAAGGTCCACATGCAGGTCTTGCTTTTTGTGATATTTCCACAGGAGAAATCAGTACGACTGAATTTCTTGGCAATTCTTCAAGAGAATTACTCTTAAATGAGCTGGTAAAATTGAAGGTAAAAGAAATCTTGGTCAATGAGGAGATTCTTTTTGAAGAATTTAATCAAGAAATCAAGCAAGCAACGAATGCTTATATTACAACGTTAAATGATAGCTACTATTCAAAAGATACAGCAGAAAGCCGTATTTTATCACAATTTCAGATTGGATCTTTAAAAGGGATTGGTCTTTCTGAGCACACCAATGCAACCTTATCTTTAGGTGCCTTGTTATCCTATCTATTCGAAACTCAGAAACAAACTCTTTCACATTTATCCCATTTAAATGTATACGACATAGGGAAGCATATGTCCTTGGATAAAGCGACCATAAAAAATCTGGAATTGACAGAAACCCTCTTTGAAAAAAAAGTGCAAGGTTCTCTTTTGGGAATTTTAGATAAAACCCATACTGCAATGGGATCCCGAAAACTGAAACAGTGGCTGCGAGAGCCCTTAAATAATTGTCCTCAAATTCAGGAAAGACTCGACGCGGTAGAACTGTTATTTGATCAGATTTTAATCCGAAATAATCTCAAGGAATGTCTGAAAAAAATCTATGATTTAGAACGCCTTTGCGGCCGAGTTGCATGCGGAAATGCAAACGGAAAAGATTTTATAGCATTAAAAAACTCTATTTTTGTCTTGCCGGATATAAAGGAAGAGTTAAAACATTGTGGCAATTCATTACTTGAACGCTTAGAAACAGAAATGAATAGTCTGAAAGATGTTTATGACCGAATTGATTCTGCAATAATAGACGATCCTCCCTTTACCATTAAGGAAGGGGGTATCATCAAAAGCGGTTATTCTAACGAATTAGACCAAATGAAGGATTCCATTAAAGATGGACAAGCTTGGATTGCATCCTTGGAAACAACGGAAAGAGAACGTACCGGAATCAAAAATTTAAAAGTCGGCTATAACAAAGTTTTTGGTTATTATCTGGAAGTTACAAAATCGTATTTTCAATTAGTACCGGATAACTATATTCGAAAACAAACATTATCAAACTGTGAACGTTATGTTACACCGGAATTAAAAGAAGTTGAAGCCGTAGTATTGAATGCTGAGGCAAAAATCAACCAAATGGAATATGAATTGTTTCTTTCCTTACGTCAGGATGTTCAAAACAGCATTGGAATCATTCAAGAGACCTCAGCTGCAATTGCGATACTCGATGTGTTGGTTTCCTTTGCTGAATCCAGCAATCGGTTAGGATATGTAAAGCCACTCGTTCATGATGGAGATGAAATCATCATTGAAAAGGGAAGGCACCCAGTTATTGAGGCTACTATAAAGAATGGTATCTTTGTATCAAACGATACTTATTTGAACCGAAAAGATACAAGTATGCTCTTAATTACAGGACCAAACATGGCTGGAAAATCAACCTATATGAGACAAACGGCTTTAATTGTATTAATGGCGCAAATCGGCTGCTTTGTCCCTGCCGATCGAGCTTCCATCGGCATTGTCGATCGAATCTATACTCGAATTGGTGCTTCTGATAACTTAGCACAGGGTCAAAGTACATTTTTCGTTGAAATGAGTGAACTTGCATATATTTTGAATACAGCAACAGAACGCAGCTTAGTCATTTTAGATGAAATTGGAAGAGGTACTAGTACTTACGATGGTCTTTCCATTGCCTGGGCAGTTGTCGAATATCTGTGCAGTCATAAAAATCATATTCGTACTTTGTTTGCAACGCACTACCATGAATTAACCTCACTGGAGGGTCATATGGAAGGCGTTCAAAATCGAAATGTTGATGTTGCTGAAGAAAATGGTACCGTCGTATTTCTACATAAAATTGTACCGGGAAGTGCAAGCCGAAGCTACGGAATTCACGTTGCAAAGCTTGCTGGTGTACCAACTCTATTATTACAAAATGCACAGGAAAAACTG
Source organism: Anaerovorax sp. IOR16 (assembly GCF_017168145.1). Lineage (GTDB taxonomy): Bacteria > Bacillota > Clostridia > Peptostreptococcales > Anaerovoracaceae > IOR16. Next base: position 82,744 of record NZ_JADQTL010000005.1, read on the forward strand.
GATGAGCTTGAGTCTGAAAGCAAGGAAATGGATTTGCAGCAATACCTGACTTCTTCGTTTGTATCAAAGGATACAAACCCTATTCCTGAAGAAACACAACAGCTTTCCTTGTTTGATTTTGCTCCAAATGAAATTGTAAAACGGTTAAATGATTTGGACCTGATGAACCTCACACCATCCGAAGCCTTTTCCATTTTAGAAGACCTCAAATCTGCTGCTGAAAAAGCAGAAAGGAGTTACCGTTGAAATCAATTGATCGAAGGAAAATACAAGCGCTTTCAAAAGAGGTTGCAGATAAAATTGCAGCCGGTGAGGTAGTAGATCGTCCAATTTCTATTGTAAAAGAATTGCTGGAAAACGCAATTGATGCCGGAGCAGACTCGATTGTGGTAGAAATAAAAAATGGAGGAAAAACCTACATCCGTATTACAGATAACGGATGTGGAATTCCTAAAAATGAGGTTGAACTTGCATTCCAACGACATGCTACCAGCAAAATTAAGGAAGCAGCTGATTTAAATCATATTTATACCCTGGGTTTTCGTGGTGAAGCACTTTCCAGTATATGTGCGGTTTCCCGTACAGAATTGATCACGAAAACACCAGAAGAAAAAACAGGAATTCGTCTTTGTATTGATGGGGGAGAAGTTGTTCAAAAATCCGATACCGGCTGTCCCGATGGAACAACTATAATTGTTACTGATTTATTTTATAATACCCCGGCACGGTTGAAGTTTTTAAAGGCTGACCATACAGAAAGTACTTTAATCATTGACTTCATTTCAAAAATGGCACTTGCTTATCCGGACATTAAAATTCGTCTGATTAATAATGGTTCCATTCTTTTTTCAACACCAGGAAAAGGAGATATATATACCAATATATTAACAATATACAGCAAAGAAATTGGTCAAAAACTAATCCATTTAACAGAGGATGATGGAAAAGGAATTAAACTCGAAGCTTACATTTCTTCTCCTGACCAAACAAAAACCAATCGAAAAAGTCAGATTTTTTTTGTAAACGGCCGTTATATCAGTAGTAAAATTTTAGACAAAGCGGTTGCTGAAGCCTACGCGGAAAAATTATTCGAAGGTCGCTATCCCATTGCTTTTCTTTTTCTAAATATTGATCCGGAACAGTTGGATGTAAACATTCATCCAAATAAGCAAGAAATTCGATTTGATGATGAAGGCAATGTAAGCCACTTTGTACGATCATGCATTCGCAAAGGTTTATTAACTGCCGATGCCATTCCAGAGGTGAAAAAAGAAAATCTCTTTGCAAAAATGCCTGTACCTATAAAAAATCAAAAAACAGAAGAACAGGTTGACATAAAAAAATTGTTGGAAACAAAACGAAAAGAACAAGAGATGATAACGCAATCTAAAAATTCTCTCTTCATAAATAAAACCGATGAAAAAGCAAAAGATAGAAATAAGAATATGGCAGATGATCTCTCTTTTGTAAAAGAATCATGTGAAACATATCCATTACCTATACAGCAACCGGTGGAACAGCAGAATGGCATAACTGCATTTGTTCTTTCGAATCTACATCCAACTGGCTCTCTTTTCGGCACCTATATCACAGCAGTCGATGAAAATTATTTTTATTTAATTGATCAGCATGCAGCACACGAACGTGTCTTTTACGAAACGCTTCTGGAACAATACCATTTGGAAGAAAAACCATCGCAGATTCTCTTGACGCCTTATTTGCTAGAAATTCCTTATCGGTTAAAAAATGATGATGTTCATTGGATACATTCTCTCAAGCAAATGGGATTTGCCTTAGAAGAATTTGGACAGAGGTCTTATCGGGTTACGGAAATTCCAATGTATATGAGTTTGACTGAATCCGAACGGTTTTTGGATTATTTTTGTGATAATCTTACGGAGGACGGAGAGCTTTTAGACCCTAAAAAATGGAACGATATTGTTATGAAAGCTTGTAAATCTGCAATAAAGGCAAATGATTCTTTGGATTTACAGGAAATGATTCAGCTTCTTAAAGATCTTTCTAATACAAAAAATCCATTTTCCTGTCCACACGGCAGACCTACGTTTATTAAAATGAGCAAATATGAAATTGAAAAAATGTTTAAACGTACTTAACAATAAAAAGGACTTGGTGATTTTGTGAAACGAAACATTGTAATTATCGCAGGCCCTACGGCCGTAGGAAAAACAAAATATGCCATTAAAATAGCACAAAACCTCGGTGGTGAAATTGTATCAGCGGATTCAATGCAAATTTACCGTTATATGAATATCGGCAGTGCAAAACCAACAAAAGAAGAATTGGCGCAAGCCCGTCATTACATGGTAGATGAAATCGATCCTAAAACAGATTTCAGCGTTGCAGAATATCAAAAAAAAGCAAAAGAATGCATCGCGCAAATTTTTGACAAAGATGCACTTCCGATTATTAGCGGAGGTACGGGACTGTATGTAAATTCTTTGATTTATGATATGGATTTCTCAGTCATTCCGAAGCAAACACAGTTTCGTAAACAGCTGCAAGAAGAAGCCGAAACTTATGGCAATGAATTCATACATGAAAAATTAAGAAAAAAAGATCCAAAAGCAGCAGAACGCATCCATCCTAATAATGTAAAAAAGGTCATTCGTGCCCTGGAAATTTTGGAATCCGGAAAAAACGATGTACGAGAATTTGAAGAATCGTTCGTAAAAACGAAAGATTATGAAGTCATTTTGGTAGGGTTAAACCGCAATCGTGATGAATTGTATGAACGAATCAATCATAGAGTCGACCTTCTGATGAAAGCAGGACTTCTTCAAGAAATTCAACAGCTATTGGATATCGGACTAACCGAAAGTAATATTTCAATGAAGGGAATTGGCTATAAAGAACTAATCGATTATTTTCATGGTGGTTATTCACTGGAAGAAGCAGTGGAACGCATTAAAAAGAACACACGTCATTACGCAAAGCGTCAGCTTACATGGTTTCGGCGTTATAAGGAAATGCAGTGGTTTAATCTTTCAGAATTTGAAAGCAGTCAAAAAGCAGAAGAGGCAATTCTAAATTATATCAAGAGCAATTTACCTTAACGGAGGTTGTTATGTCTTCACAAAAAGAAATTCAAATACAAAATAAAAAGGGGAAACCGACAAATATTCTATTAAAAGAAAATGATATTATAAATCATTGCGTGGAAGTGGAAAAAGAACTTCCTCGTTGGCTTAATGGATTTTTTATGTATCTAAAAGGCAATTTGCTTCCTATGTCACGTTTGGCTTATTTAAAGGATGTTCGTTTTTTTTGCCGTTACTTAATTGAAGAAACGGATTTAACACAAGCAACAAAACCAAGAGATATACTTGTTGAAGATTTTGAGCAGATACAAGCAGTTGATATTAATATATTCATTGATTATTGTCGTCGTTATAAAATAGAAACCGATAAAAATATCATCATATATGAAAACGATAAAAAATCACTCGCGCGAAAAAAATCTTCCTTATCCGTCTTTTTTAAATATCTATATCGTGATGGTTTAGTACCTAAAAACATTACCGACGGTTTTGACCCAATTAAGCTTCCAAAGGCATCGGATCACGAGATCAAAGCATTACAGGATGATGAAGTTATGATTATGTTAGATGCCGTTACCAATGGAACCGGTTTGACGGATCATGAACGCCGCTATTGGGAAAAGACAAAGCATCGTGACAAATGCATTCTCATTTTATTTGTTACGTATGGCTTACGATTGTCTGAACTACAGCAGCTTAATGTCTCATCCTTTAATTTCAGTCGCGGTGAGTTTAAAATTTACAGAAAAAGAGCGAAAGAATCTTTGATGCCTTTAAACAATACCGTAATGGAAGCTCTGCAAAATTATTTGGATTTAGAACGTCCAAGCAACGATCAACTTCTAAAGGAAGAGCAGGATGCTCTATTTCTTTCTTTGCAAAAAAAACGTATGACAGAACGTCAAATTCGTGAAATGGTTAAAAAATATACTTCAATTACTCTAAAAACAGGAAGAAAACAAGGGTATAGCCCGCATAAGCTGCGTGCAACAGCTGCAACCTCGCTGATCGCTCGCGGAAATTCCATCTATGATGTACAGGCACTTTTAGATCATGATAATGTTACGACGACACAACTTTATGCCGCACATAAAATGAATGTAAAGCGGGATTTAATTAAGGTCTTCGAATGGAAGGAAGAAGAATAAATACATATTTCGTTTTAAAAAATAAATTATAAAAGAGGGAAACAAATGCAGAAAAACACCAATCAATTACTAAAAGAATCCTTGGGAATCCATGAAAATGTAATTAATACCATTTCGCAAGCGGAAGAAGAAATCAAAGACATCTTTTCTGAACTCGATGATATCATGGCGTTCAATCAATATAAAGTTTTAGATGTATTTCAAAAATGCCGCATCAGTGATATGCATTTCGCTTGGAATACTGGATATGGTTATGACGATCCCGGAAGAGATGCATTGGAAAAAGTATATGCCATGCTCTTTAAAACAGAAGCCGCTTTGGTACGTCCGATTATTGTAAATGGAACACATGCATTAACTTTAACTTTAACGGGTATTTTAAGACCAGGAGATGAGTTGATTTATTGTACGGGAAAGCCTTATGATACCTTGGAAGAGGTAATTGGTCTCCGAGAAGAAGGGCGAGGCTCCTTAAAAGAATTTGGAATTACCTACAAACAAGTGGATTTAAAAGAAGACGGTACCATTGATTTGAATACTTTAAAAAATACCATTTCTTCCAAAACGAAAATGGTTTGCGTTCAAAGAGCAACGGGATACGGTTGGCGTAAAGCCATAACCATTCCCGAAATGGAAGAATGGGCTCGCTTTGTAAAAGAAATCAATCCAAATATCGTTTGCATGGTTGATAATTGCTATGGAGAATTTTTAGATACGAAAGAGCCAACCGAAGTCGGTGTTGATGTTATCGCCGGTTCATTAATTAAAAACCCAGGAGGAGGTTTGGCATTAACGGGGGGATACATTGCCGGACGTTCCGATTTAATTGAGAACATTTCTTATCGAATGACTTCCCCTGGAATTGGCGGGGAATGTGGGCTTACCTTTGGTCAAACTCGTACAATGCTGCAAGGACTTTTCATCGCTCCAAAAGTAGTTAATGGTGCGATAAAAGGTGCAATATTATGTGCAAAAGTCTTCCAAAATTTAGGGTATGAAGTTTGTCCAAAGCCAGATGAAAAAAGAAGTGATATTATCGAAGCCGTAAAATTAGGTTCTGCAGAAGCAGTAGTTGCTTTTTGTGAAGGTATTCAGGCAGCTGCTCCAATTGATTCTCACGTAAAGCCAGTAGCTTGGGATATGCCGGGTTATGCAGATCCCGTAATTATGGCAGCAGGGGCATTCGTACAGGGCTCTTCCATTGAATTAAGTGCAGATGCACCAATTCGACCTCCTTATATTGTATATTTTCAAGGCGGTCTAACTTACGAGCATTCCAAATTTGGTGTAATTAAAGCATTGCAAGCTTTGTATGAAAAAGAAATAATTAAATAAAAAGAAAGTAGGGGGATTAGGAGTTAATTTATGCAAAAGGATAAACGCAAAAAGCAATTTCAATTTTTCTTTTCTATTGTAAAGCTAACGCTTTTGCTGGTTATCGCATTAGGGATACCTTTGATTCTTTATTTTTGGTTCCCGGATTTTTTAAATCGATTTAAGACTCAAGAGGAGATTAATGCATTTCTTTCCCAATACCACACAGCCGGTATCTTTATTTACATCGGATTTCAAATGATACAAATCATTATTTGTATCATTCCGGGACAAATGCTGCAATTTGCAGCTGGATACGCTTATTACTTTTGGATTGGGTTTTTCCTCTCCATTATCGGAATTGGGTTAGGTACCGTTATTACATTTTATTTAGCAAGAATACTAGGAAAAAATGCAATGCACGTTCTATTTGGGGAAAAGAAAATCAATCATTTTATCGAAATGTTGAACAGCAAACGGGCATATATGATAATTTTTATACTGTATGTAATTCCAGGTTTTCCAAAAGATCTAATTACTTATGCAGCTGGTGTCTCAGAGATAAAATTAAAGCCATATTTGGTTTTATCTCTGGTAGGCAGAACACCTGCCTTAATGGCTACGATTATGATTGGTGCGATGACTCGAACCGGTAGTTATACGAATGTCATTCTTCTTTGTGTTGCGGTTGTCTTTCTCTCCGTTGTTTGTTTCGTACACAGAAAGAAGTTTATTGGTATTACTGATGTTATATACAATCGATTAATACAATCAAGAAAAAGAAGTTACAGGTAAAAATAAAAGAAAAGGAGAATCCGTTTTAAAAAAGAACGAGTTGAAATAATTATGAAGCATCGATTTTTAATAATATTTTTTGTTACTATTTTTGTATTAAGCTGGGTTCAGCCTACTTTGGCTCTGGAAAGATCCATTTCCATTTCCACTGATGTACAAATTAATCTTGGAAAAAAAGTTGCAGAAAATTTCAAAATGCAGGAAAAAAAATTATCCAATCAGACCAAAAAGATTAATTATAAAGTCATACCATTGTCCGTTCCGATTTTAATGTTTCACCATATTTCCGACGAAGAAAATTCATCTTTAACTTCTAACACATTTCGTCGTTATATGATGGAATTGAAAGAAGGCGGCTATGAAACTATTTTCTATGAAGATTTGTACGCATTTGTAAAAGGTGAAAAGGATTTGCCTGAAAAACCAGTTATTATTACCTTTGATGATGGATATGAAAGCAATTACTTATATGCTTATCCAATTTTAAAGGGATTGGGAATGAAAGCTGAAATTTCAATTATTGGCAGTTCTGTTGGTTTGGATAAAAATCCAAACACAGGACTTCCGATTATTCCGCATTTTTCTTGGGAACAGGCAAAAGAGATGGTGAATTCAGGTTTTATACGGATTCGATCCCATAGCTATGAAATGCATCAACATGTTTCTGCAGAAGAAGTCAATCGGCTTGGTGTTATGAAGAAAGCTTACGAATCTCCACAGTATTATTTTAATATGTTTTCTCAAGATACGAAGCAAATGAAGGAGTTAATAGAGAAAAATTTAAACTATGACGATTTAGCATATACATATCCTTATGGAAAATACAATTTACAAACAGAACATGTACTGCAAAATATGAACTATAAAATTACAATTACAACGAGCCCTGGAGTCAATCGGGTGAAAATCGGAGAAAATGATTCTTTACATACTATGAAACGCATTCCTTGTGATACCAATAACTCACAAAACATAATTGATCGAATTAAATATTATGAAGAGAACTACTAATAATTTTAAAAAGCTACGGAGTTTATTCCGTAGCTTCAGACTGTAGACAAAATACCTTGCTAAATTTATATTCTTATAATTTCTGCAAGGTATTTTCTATTTTTTCTATAAAGCTTTTAAAAAAAGAAAAAATAAAAGGATATCTCTATGCCATTTGATTCCTTCTTTCAGATTTATGAATCCATGTTGCTAGTTTTTTTAGATTCATGGACGCAAAAAGAAGATTCAGTTCCATTTCTATCTTCTGAATCCCTCGATATTGTGTATAACGCATATTATGTTTTTCTTTTGCATCTGCAAAGACTCGCTCAATGGTTTGACTCCGTAGTTTGTAAAGATCTCGATACTTTGGAGTATGACGAATGTCCTCACATTGCTCTATGTAGTTTTCCCATATATGACGTGTGACTACTTTTACATGGTCCTTACTTGCTGTGCATTCTGATAAGGAAGGGCAACTCTTGCAAATTTCTCCTTTACTCTTATATTCCCGATACCCTTCTCTATTTGTTGTAGTATAGTTTAACACTTGGTTTTCTGGGCATACAAAGCAATCATAGTATTCATCATAAGCATATTCGTGTTTTTTAAAATAACCATTTTTTGTCATAGGTCGTTTGTATGGTAGGATAGGAATTCGTTTATCTTTGAGTATTTCTCTAGCAATTGCAGGTGTTTTATATCCGGAATCCATTACAATATTTTTTACACCTTTATATCTTTTTACTTTTTCATAAATCTTTGGGAATGCAACTGAGTCATGTACATTTCCTGGATTTGTATGAAAAGCAAGTATGTAATTGTTTCGATCGCAAGCTACATTTGCAGCATAAGCAAATACTACCTTATGCTTTCCTTTATGAAATACACCGCAATCCGGATCTACGGTACTTTTCTTGATTACTTTTGTCTTTTCTTTGGCTTCCGTTTTTTTTTACAAGCTTGTTTTCCTCGTTCAATGCGATCTTCGTTAATTTCTTTCATTAGTTCTTTTTCATAGTATTTAACGGATTCCAAAACGGTTTCTTTTTCACTGTTATGGTTATTTGCACTTGCTTTAATATGTGTACCGTCAATGAAAATGCTTTCTGAATTAATGAATTCATATTCCATAATTTCAGCAATGACTCTTTGAAAGATTTGTTCGAATAAGTCAGTATTTTGAAACCGACGAGAGTAGTTTTTACCAAAGGTAGAAAAGTGAGGAATTTCTTCCTCTAAACTATAACCAAGATACCATCGATAAGCTACATTCGTTTGAATTTCTTTAATGGTCTGCCTCATGGATCGAATACCAAAGGTATATTGAATGAGGGTAATTTTAATTAAGACGACAGGGTCGATGCTTTCTTTTCCCACATCAGAATACAAATCTTTTACAAGGTCATAAATGAAAGAGAGATTAATCGCAGTATCTATCTTACGAATAATATGATCTTGTGGAACAAGAGAATTCAAGGTTACCATTTGAAATTGATCACGACCTAATAAATCTTTCTTACCCATCATAAAGCAAATACCTCCATGTATTTATACATATATTTTACCATAAATACAATAAAATGTATTACATTATGTAAAAAAAACTGTAGGCAAAGATAGAGATATCCTTGTCTACAGTCTGAAGCTACGGAGTTTATTCCGTAGCTTTTCTATTTTGTCCTTACCTTATTTTATTTCTCTACATTATGAATCTTACTAATAATTTTTTATCTAAAATAAGATTCTTTTTCTTTAAAAAATTCATAATATACTCTGACAGTTTCCAAGTCAGACCAATTTGACTCTGTAATTTGCTTTTGATCCAAGTCATATATTTTACCCTCAAGGGTACCCAAAAGAAACGGAGAATGTGTTGCAATGATAAACTGGCAGCCAAGCAATCTTGCACGTCTGTTTATTTCATTGGCCAACTTGATTTGATTGCTTGGAGAAAGTGAGGTTTCCGGCTCATCTAAAAGGTAAAGAGCATCCATCTCAATTTCTTCCTCTAAAAGCTGATATGCCGTTTCTCCATTTGAATATTTTTCTTTACTAAATTCTAAATTTTCCATTGCCTGCTTAAGCTTCACCGGACGCATTTTTCTTTCAATTGTATTTTCATCTGCATCTTCAATTCCAAGTGTTCTTGCACAATGTCGAATATAAGCATCCAACATGGTTCTTTTATCTTCTACTTGTTTCACTTCATTTAAAATATCTTCACTTTTAATATATCGGCTGCTTTTTGGAATCGCAGTAAATTCCTCCGCTATAATACCATTGCACTCATTAATATACTGAAAAAAAGCTTCCCCACATGCTTTTGAACGTACTGATCCATTTAACTTATAATGATTGGCAATCACATTCAATACAGTAGATTTTCCGGAAGCATTCGCTCCATAAAGTATCGTAATGGAATCAAAGAACATAACATCAATTCTACGAGAACTCAATATGTTGTAAGGATATACGTTTTGCGTCATAGCTGTATTTTTAGAAAATTCAAAGCCTCTTAAATAGATCATTTTAATACTCCTAATTTCGAATTGATATAAATTTCAAAATAAGTATAGCATAAATATAAAAAAAGAACAAATGTTTTAATTTTCTATTTACAAAGAACATACATTCTGTTATTATAATGGTACAAACACATGTTCTTTTTAGGGTAGGAGGGCGTTATCATGACTAAGAAATATCGAATCGTATCAAAATCTCGTTTTACCGTTTTTATGAGTTTGTTTTTCATACTTCTCATTGTAATTATGAATTCCTTATTCGGCTTTTATCAGTCAGACAGTCTAACGCAAACAAACTATATGGAAATTCAAATTCAAGATGGTGATACTTTATGGAATTTAGCAAAAGAATTCGGACCAGCTCATCAAGATCTTCGTGCAGTGGTTTATGAAATCTGCATGATCAATCAAATCTCCGCAGATTGTATCTATCCAGGGCAATCTATTTTGATTCCATCTACTATTTAATAAATATCTTTCATATTCTTCAATTTGTTCTGAAATAGTATGGATTTTTACTCGTACTGTACATAATTAGATTTAAAGAGAGATTTTATAGGTATAAAACCATTAAAAGGAAGAAAAAGTCGCTTAAATCGACGATTTGAGGCTCGTCCAGTTAAAACGTTGAAATTTCAACGTTTATAAATGCAGATTAAGAATTTGAACTTTAAAACATCAAATGATATAGAAAAAACAATCATTGGATCGATGAAATTCACTGGATGTAAATAAAGACAAAAGAAATATATACAAATTGTGGTGGAATAAGAATATATAGAAAAGTAAGTATTAAATAATGTGATTTTTTTAAGATTGAATTAAAATAGATTTATATAAGAAATGAAAAAGAATTGTGATAGATTAAATTCTATAATACTTTAAAAAATAAGATTAAGAAGATAAGAGATAGAACATAAAGAATGGTTTAAATAGATATTAGTGATATAATGTAAAATAATATATTTATATAAAGGGACTCAAAAGGAACAAATTTATGGTTAAAAAGCCAAAAAGCTGCTCCTTCTTTAAATTTTGTATATACTATTCCGAAAACACACATTTTAGGAATAGTTATCCTTCGTTTCAAAGCCCCTGTTTAGAGACTTTGCAGATTCTTGTCAATTAAACGAAACGTCTTTAATATCTATTTTTAATATAAATATTAAACTAATTTCCATTTAATCCAATTTTAATCATCTAGTAATATGGTTCCCTTTGAATCCTCAACTAATATAAATATAGGAAAACGCTTCTTATAAACAACTCCAAAACTTTAACTAACTATAATTCAAAACATTTTACTCCATTTTGATATTTATAAGAAGATTTTTAATATCTGAGCTTATTACCATTTTTAACACTTCATTATATATTTCTCCATGTATTTCTCCCTAATTATGTTTATCAAGTTAATCTTACATTCTAAATATCTACATTAGTACTTAGAATTTGGTAAATCCTTAGAGTTTTCTAATGGTGGCCCATCACAAGGTAGCGTGATTATAAAACGGCTTCCCTTATTTAACTCGGACTCAACATGAATTTCACCATTAAGCATAGAGAGATTTTCTTTTACTACATATAAGCCAATCCCCTCCCCAGAAATGTTTGAAACATTGATTCCTCTAAAATATGCATTAAATAAGTTCTTCATATCTTCCGAACGAATACCGATACCCGTATCTTCAATCACGATCTTTAGTTCTTCTTCTATTAATTCGTAAGAAACCAATACTTTTCCATTTGGTTCAGTAAACTTATAGGCATTGGTTAGAATGTTATAAATACATTGACTTAATTTATATTTATCACTTTTAACAACGATCTTCTTATTACTTTGCAAGGATAAATCAATTTGCTTTTTACTGAATTGTACCTTTAATGAGCCGATAATTAATTTCAGAAGCTGATTCATTTCAACATCTTCAAGTTGAATGGATTCAAGGTTCTTTTCTGCATCAATCATAGCGCTCATATTTACAATAATCGAAGTTATGTTGTCAATCTGGGCTTTACAGGTTTCTATTTCTTTGCTCGACATGTCGAGTACACCATCCTCAAATCCTTCCAAGTTGGTTTTCAATATCGTCAGCGGTGTTCTAGTCTGATGAACCAGTTCATCCAGTAGCCGTTTCCTGCTTACCTGTTTCAGTTTCAGTTTTGATTGCAAAGCTTCAAGGCTCTGTTGAATAATACGGATTTCTTGAACTTTTGATTTTTCTATAGTTACATCTTGGCCTAAGTCAATGTTCGTTGCCATTTCAGTCACATTCATTAAATCTCTACTCATTTTTCTGCTAATGGCAAATCCGATAATAAGCATTAATATTACTACAATGCAAAAAGATAATATGCTGTTTCTTACTAAGGCAACTGTAAACATCCGAGTTTGCATCGAATTCGCTAAGGAGCTATATCTGACAATATCTAATTTGCCTAATAAAACTCCGGAATCAGAGATATCTTCGGAATCAACTTCCTCCATAGGGGTTCGCATCATCCTGTTCATCATATGATTGCCCATCATAGTTATTTCATTACTTACATCTGCCAATAAATAGCCATTTACATCATACAATTTTATCCTTACAATTGGGTCTACAATGTGTGTTTCTAGTTGTGTACTTAACTGTTGCTGCGTGAAATTCTCTAAAAGAGCTTTTCTCGTAAATTCAACTATTTGCTCATAATGTTTATTATAATTATTTTTAGAATTGTCAATAAAGTAATTATTAATCAACAATCCTAGAATGAAAGAGTTTATAATCACACAAATTATTGCAGACAAAATTAATACCAGCATCCACTGTCTTCTAATTGTCATGCGTGATTACCTCCGAAAGTGTAGCCTACACCATACTTTGTAACTAGAATCTGAGGGTTTCTCGGATTATCTTCAATTTTTTGTCTAATTCTCTTAATATAGCTGTCCACATTTCGATCATACCCTTCATATTCATTTCCATATGCTAATTCAATTAACTGCTCCCTAGTCAGGACTTGCCCTTGATTTTTGAACATGACAAGCAGCAGATTATACTCTGCTGCTGTAATTTGGATTTCATCATTCTTTTTATATAATCGCATACTTTTCGTATGCAGACTCAAGTCTTTGCATTGATATATAATTTCATCCGACTCATGATAAACTCTTTTCAACAGTGTCTTAATTCTTAACATTAGCTCTTTTACACTGAATGGCTTTATTACGTAGTCATCTACTCCAATTGTAAACCCTTTCACTCGGTCTACTTCTTCTTGCTTTGCCGTTATCATAATAACCGGTACCTCAGAGATCTTTCGTATCTCTTTTAAAACTTCGAATCCGTCAATTCCTGGCATCATAATATCTAACAGCACGAGATGAACTATATTATTGTTAAAGAAATTTAATGCTTCAAATCCATCTTTGGCCAAATAATATCCATAGCCTTCTTTTTTAAGATATTTTGAAATAATATCTCTTATTTCAGATTGATCTTCAACAACTAAAATCTGATATTTCATTAATTCACCTCACCCTTTCATAAATTTAATCCAATATCATTTTTCTTTTATTATATTCTTCTTCTGAAATTTCACCCATAGCCAATTTCATTTTTAATGCTTCTAAAGCTGCATTATCGGAATGGTGGCGTCTTTTTTTCTTAGCTAGAAAAAAGATACCTATTATAGTAAGTGCAATAAGTCCTAACATGATAGTCATACCCAATCCACCATACATAAAACCACTTGCTGCTCCGAAACATCTTCCAATTCCATTATATCCATACATCATTGTAATCACCTCTCTTAATCCTTAAGAACTTCTAGCGTTCTCAAATATGTTTGCTGATCAATTTCTCCATTAACATATCTTAATTTTAATATTTCTACGGCATCAGCTTTGCTGTTGTTTTTTCTTTCTTCATTATTATTGTCTTTTACTAAATAGTAAATGCCAAATCCGATCAGTAACCAAATTAAAATCATCATTGTTATTACTTCCTTTCTTCATTTATAAGTAAATACTATTCTTTCTTTTTTAAATCTTTTTTGTTTATGGCCTTACTATACAATGAAATTATGGCACAATTATGGTTGAATAAACTTTTTTATAAAATCTATAAAAAAATAAGTACAAATAAAAACCTAAACTTAGGTAATTACTTGTACTTATTTATTTTTTAATGAACCTTAACCTTTATAGTTATAATCTCTAGGTTTGAAAGTGTTACAGCAAGTTCCTGCTGCTGTATTTACCATATTATCTCCATTTGACGTAACTTCGACATTCTCTGCACAACATTCATGATTTTCATTGTAATGACATTCTTCACACATACATTTTAAATTTTTCATAATGATTCAACTCCTTATAATTTTTTTAATTATTATTTGTATTTGTGAATCAAAATATCCCTATTAATAAATTTGCTTTGTTTAACTATATCCTGTTAGTTTAATTTCTTTAAAGATTGATCATGTAATTTTGAAAGTGATAATAAAGAAATAATTGCACCGCATAAAGCACATAACATATCATAATGTGTATCCCAACCATCTCCCTGAGTACCTAAGAATACTTCAGCAGATTCTCCTTTCAGATGACCGGCCGTAAATTCCGTTAACTCATAAGCAGCACTAATCCCCAAGCAAATAAAAATTACGATTAAAACCAACCATTTTTCGTTCTTAATCACTTCATTTCGAATCAATATTTCTCGAACAATCATAGCCGGTATAAATCCCTGTGCAAAATGACCGACTCGATCATAATAATTACGACTTAATTCAAAATAATCTTGGATCCAATCAAACAGCGGCATTTCTGCATATGTATAATGCGCTCCTACAATTAATATGATGCAATGTATCCAAATCAAAACATACACTAAATTTGAAAATTTAAATTTGGGATAAAGAATCATTACGATACCGACACCTAGTATCGCCGGAAGCGTTTCTAAAAACCAAGTGAACATGTCTTTGGGTTCAATCACTGACCATATGAAAACTCCCAGTAAGTTCAACAATAATAATAAATGAAATGTCCTATTTTTCATAATCTCTTCCCTTCTTGTATTTATAAATGGAATGCTGTCTTTCTATACATCCGTATCTTCCATAATAGAAATCATTTCAATTTTATAACAGCATTCTAATATTTTCAACATAAACCTCCCCCACCCTACAAGAATACACTATCGTAAAATAATACCATCTACATCATTCAATCGAAACGATATTTCCCTATGTCATATAAAAATAACTGGGCAATGTAAAAAGCATTACCCAGTTATCGTTTCAATTACTTAAGTAGTTGTATTTTGTTTTTTATTTGAGTTACTATTTTTTCAATCTACGGTCATTTCACTCTTTCTTTGTTCTTCAAAATCTTTTTCTATCATTTTAACACCGTCTAACATTGCGATGATGTTTTCAATGGTCATTTCGTAGTTTCTATTCTTGATTGATTCCCCTAAATCATTTAACAGCATATCAAATTCAACAATATCATCATTATATTTTTCATCAAGTTCAGGTTTTAATCTATCCCAATACCTTTTTGCTGTCATATAATTATTATTCGCTTCATTCCAATCATTACTTTCAATGTTAATGATCATTTGTCTGCCTAGATAAGACAATCTCTTTATATCAGGTGGTATAATTATTTCAAAGTAGTCAAGCATATCTGCAAGAAATCTCGTAACTTGATTTGCTTGAGAGATTGCCGGGTAAGTCTTTTTGCGCATTACATTTTGCTCTAAATTGCGAATAGCAGAATTCATAGAAGAAATGATTTGATTCGGAACATAAGCCTCCTGAAGATATGGCATTGACTCATTCATTGCTCTCTTGATAACTTCTACCTTACTCATCGCCTCTGCCCAATCTCCTAGATATATATCATCAATGATATCTACGGCATTAGACTCTAATACATCAAATTGTTCCGGAATTCTAAATAAATCAGGAATCTGTATGATTTGCCCAATATAGATTAAATTTGGGTTTGCTAATTCGGGATTTGCATTAATCAATTGTACTAAAGGTATTCCAAATTGTTTTGCAATGTAAAATAAAGTATCATTGGGTTGTATGATGTACTCTTGCATTGTAACCCTCCTTTCTATTTATTCAATTTATAATATGTTCAAAAAAATATATTGCTACAAAGTAATATAAAAAGAAGGAATTCATACATTCCTTCTTTCTCCCCTTCCCTATTTTTCGTCCATAAAGATGAAAATTCTAACGTGTTTGTTTTTGTGGTAATATTATCTTTTCATACGTATAGGAATCTTGATCAATGTACATACGACACATGCTAATTTCTAAATCAAATCGGCGTTTACCACAGCTTCCCGGATTTAATAATAGTATCCCATCTCTTACTTTTTCATCATACTTATGTGAGTGCCCATATATAACCACATCAATATCCGTAAGATTCTCGGGAATATCCTTTTTATTATGGACAATTAAAAACTGAACTCCTTCAATTGTAACCGCAAGCAGTTTGGGCAAATACTCTGCCCAGTCCTTATCATTATTTCCTCGTACAATATATAATTCGCCATAGCCTTTCAGCTCTTGGACAATCGAATCGGTATTGATATCTCCGGCATGAATGACAATATCAGACGCTTCCAATTCTTCTTTAACTTCGTCGCGTAGTAATCCATGTGTGTCCGAAATAATGGCAATTCTTTTCATATGCACCCCATTTTCTGCTTTAGCATTCTATTTTATATTTGAGTAGTTTATAACTTTTTCAATTGTAAATAGTATACAAAATATATCCCAATTAATGATTTAATACTATTTGATTCAAATCTGCCTGCGTTTGCTGTATTTTATTTTGTATCTCTCTTCTTATCGTGTTTAATTGACTCTGAATCTGTTTCACTTGGTTATGTGTATCCTCTACCTGATTTCGACTTTTTTGAATGCGGTCAAGAACCGCCCAATCTGCAAACAGTCCATCAAAAAAGAAGTCGGCAAAATATAAAAAACCTTCGATCTTTGCCTGCATTTCTGCGTGAATTTTCACATCAGCAAGCTCTGTTTTATACCTTCCTAAAAGATCTTGTAATTGCTGTATTTGTTGCTCCGCATTATCGAGATTTGAATGCTTCGCCATATTAGAAATCAGTCCTCCGCCAAACAAATCCCATGTGCCCCATCCTTCGGCACGATCCAAAGATTCCATAATATCTTGTATCTGATTTATTATACATTCACCAATTGAATAGGCTTCATTAATTTCATTGTTTTGTGCTTTTAAAATTCGCATATGTTCTTCAAGACGAAGAATTTCAGGACCGTTTATCAAATCCGTTTTCTTTATGTATTCCGCTTTTTCATTTAATAAGTGTTCGTATTCACTTTCACAAGAGGACAGCTCCATAAGCTCATCCGTGTATCTTTGTATATCCTGATTGACAGCTCTCAGCTGAGCACAAACTTTATTATGCTTTGCTGCTGCAGCATGTGCCTCTCTTCTTTCTTTTTCCATTTGTTCTTCTTTTCGTCCGGTAATGGAATAATAAAGGGCAGTTAGGCTAACACCTTCCAACTTATTTACATCTGCCTGTTCTTTACTGCTAGCTGATGCT
>NZ_JADQTL010000006.1 GCF_017168145.1 Anaerovorax sp. IOR16
AAAATCTAGAACCAAGCCAACGCAGACAAATTCGTAGGGAAAGAATAAAAAGAAAAAGATTAAAAAGAAAAAAAATTCGCAGGAATTTGATCTTTATTGTATTAAGTATTCTACTTATTTATTCCGCACGCAATGCAATGATTCATTTTGGTTTTATTAAGTATGAAAATGGAGAAAGTACTGTTTTTAAAAATATATGGAGTAATAATTCTGAGTTATTGGGAACTGTAATGATTGATGCAGGTCATGGAGGGAATGATTCTGGAACGACTGAAGCAGAGATTCCGGAAAAGGAACTGAATTTAAAAATTGCGCTTCAAATACAAAGAAGTTTAGAAAAAAAGGGAGTTCGTGTCTGGATGACTCGTAAGGACGATCGTTATGTTTCTTTAGAGGAACGAGTTATAAAGGCACAAAAAGAGCAACCAGATCTATTTATAAGCATACATCAAAATTCTTTTGAAGATTCTTCTGTAAGAGGAATGGAGATTTGGTGCAACGAAGAGAAATCAATTGGGGGAGAAGAAAGCAGAAATTTAGCGAAGAAGATAGAAGATACGATAAGTGCTGATGTTGAAATGATAAGCAGAGGGATTGTAGCAGACTGTGATTTACAAGTTTTAAGGCAAACAGAAATTCCGGCAGTATTAATTGAAATCGGATATGTTACGAATTTAGAGGATCGTCGTTTGATTTTTTCGGAGGATTATCAAAAAAAAGTAACAGAATATATTGCGGAAGGCGTCGTTGCATACCTGTTGCAAAATAACGCTAATGAATTAATTTAGTAATTAAAATAAAAATATAAGAAGATTATGGAAATGAAAAAGGTGTAAAATAATTGTTGCATTTTAAAATAGCTTAATATATAATTGGAAAAGCAAAAGCAGTTAGAGGTTTTTGCGAGAATTTTTGACTATTCCTATTTTAGGAATCATGGCCATGCGGACAGCCAGGTCAAATGCCGAGTTGGCAACTTCGTTGCCTTATTGATTGAGCATTTAGCTCAAATTTTATAAGTTGATGTTGATTACAATAATTCAACATTGAGTTGGTCACTAAACAACCGTGTGCTTGATGGCACATCACACTTGTGAAAAATCAATAAGAGTAGTAAAAGTAATTCTTGCTATATAGACTCTAATCGCTATCATTGGATTAATAAAATGCGAATGTAAATTCAAATAGATAACTCAATTTTAGTTTTGAAACTCAAGTGTAATGATGTTTAGAAATTTATCATCAAGCTTGAGTTTTTTTGTATTTAACAAAATATTAATGGATATCCTGTGGAACGATAAGAATGAGGATGAGGAAATGAGCAAATTGAGGTTATATGGATTTAACAATTTAACAAAATCATTAAGCTTTAATATCTATGATGTTTGCTATGCTAAAAGTGAAAGAGAGCAAAAAGATTATATTGCCTATATTGATGAGCAGTATAACTCCGATCGTTTGACGAAGATACTTTATCATGTATCTGAAATGATAGGAGCTCATGTATTGAATGTTTCAAAGCAGGACTATGAACCGCAAGGAGCAAGCGTCACTATTTTGCTTGCAGAAGAACAAATGATTCGTTCGGGATCATGTAAGAGTGTGGAAGAAGAAATCATAACAAAAGGTGATACCGTATTGGCACATTTGGATAAAAGTCATGTTACGGTACACACATACCCGGAATACCATCCGGATACGTGCATTGCAACATTTCGCGTAGATATTGATGTGGCTACTTGTGGTGAGATTACACCGCTGTCTACATTGGATTATTTAATTCAAAGCTTTGATTCTGATATCATAACGATGGATTATAGAGTTCGTGGATTTACAAGAGATATCGAAGGAAAAAAGCTTTTTATGGATCAAAGTATGACTTCGATTCAAGATTACATTGATGATAAAACACTAAAGAAATACGATGCCATTGACATTAATGTGTATCAATCTAATCTTTTTCACACGAAGATGCTGATAAAAGAGATTGATTTACAAAATTATTTGTTTAAAACAGACGTATATGAATTGCCTCCGAAAACAAGATTGGATATTACCAATAGTCTGAGGAGGGAAATGATAGAAATCTTTACCGGAAGTAATATTTTTGATTAAAGAGTAGGGGAGGATGAAATGTACTTAGACCAAAGCCGTATGCCGATTTTTGAGGCTTTACAGAAATTTAAAAAAGATCGTATTGTACCGTTTGATGTGCCTGGGCATAAAAGGGGAAAGGGAAACTTAGAACTGACTGATTTCTTAGGAGAAAAATGTCTGTCAGTTGATGTAAACTCCATGAAACCACTTGATAATTTGTGCCATCCAGTGTCTGTTATTTCCGAGGCAGAAGCACTTGCTGCTGATGCATTTGGTGCAGAGCATGCTTTTTTTATGGTAGGAGGAACCACATCATCTGTTCAGACGATGGTTCTGGCAGCTTGTAAGACAGGTGACAAAATCATTCTTCCACGAAATGTACATCGAAGTGCAATCAACGCATTGATTTTAAGCGGAGCAACTCCGATTTATGTCAATCCAGATATTGATGATGAACTTGGAATTTCTTTGGGAATGCGCCTGAGCGAATTGGAAAAAACAATTTTAGAAAATCCAGATGCAAAAGCTATTTTAGTAAATAATCCAACGTATTATGGAATTTGTTCGAATATAAAAGGCATTGTAGAACTTGCACACCGGCATGGGATGTTGGTTTTAGCCGATGAAGCGCATGGAACGCATTTTTATTTTGATGAGGCGCTTCCGATTTCTGCTATGGAAGCTGGAGCCGATATGGCAGCTGTCAGTATGCATAAATCCGGTGGAAGCTTAACGCAAAGTTCCTTTTTGCTGTTAGGGAAGGAAATGAATGCAGACTATGTAAGACAAATCATTAATCTCACCCAAACAACAAGCGGCTCTTATTTATTGCTTTCCAGTTTAGATGTATCTAGAAAGAATTTAGCCTTAAATGGACAAGAGATTTTTAAAAAAGTAAGATATTTAGCTGATTATGCAAGAAATGAAATCAATCAAATCGGTGATTATTATGCCTATTCTAATGAGAGAATCAATCATGATTCTATTTATGATTTTGATGTGACTAAATTATCGGTAAATACATTGAATGTTGGACTGGCTGGAATTGAAGTCTATGATTTGCTTAGAGATGAGTATGGTATTCAGATAGAATTTGGTGACATTGGGAATATACTCGCGTATGTCTCTGTAGGAGACCGGGAACGTGACATTGAACGTCTTGTCAGTGCACTTGCTGAAATACGTCGCAGATACAAAAAAGACCGCGCAGGAATGTTAGATCACGAATACATGAGCCCGATTGTTGCAGCGACTCCACAGAGAGCTTTTTACGGAGAAAAAAAATCACTGCCGATTATGGAAACCGCTGGGTATGTATGTGGAGAATTCGTCATGTGTTATCCTCCCGGCATTCCAATTTTGGCACCGGGTGAACAAATTACAGAAGATATTTTAAATTACATTCAATATGCTAAAGGGAAAGGTTGTTTCATGACCGGACCTGAGGATATGAAGATTGAGCGTATTAATGTAATGGTTGGAAAGGAGTAAGTGAAGCATGGAGTTATGGTATACAGAACGACACACAGATGATGTGAAGTTTTCCATCAAAGTAAATCGTCAGTTATTTTCTGAACAGAGTGAATTCCAAAGAATTGATGTTTTTGAATCAAATCAATTTGGTCGATTTTTAACCTTAGATGGATACATGATGCTAACGGAAAAGGATGAATTTATTTATCATGAGATGATTGTTCATGTTCCAATGGCGGTACATCCGAATGTAAAAAATGTTTTGGTAATTGGAGCGGGTGATGGCGGTGTGATTCGCGAGTTGTGCAAATATGATACCATTGAACGAATGAATATGGTTGAAATAGATGAGAAGGTTGTAGAAGTATGTAAAAAATACTTACCACTTACATCGTGTTGTTTGGATGATTCAAGACTAAAAATTTATTATCAGGATGGATTAAGGTTCGTTCGAACAAAACAGCAGGAATATGATTTGATTATCGTGGATTCTACTGATCCATTCGGTCCGGGAGAAGGACTTTTTACAAAGGAATTTTATGGAAATTGTTACAAAGCATTAAAAGATGACGGTATTATGGTAAACCAGCATGAGAGCCCGTTTTATCCGGAAGATGCCATTGCGATGCAGAGAGCGCATAAAAGAATTGTAGAAAGCTTTGAAGTAAGTAAGGTATATCAGGCACATATTCCGACGTATCCTTCCGGACATTGGCTGTTTGGATTTGCTTCAAAGAAATACCATCCGACAAGAGACTTTTTAGCGGAAAAATGGCTAAAGAGAGATTTAAAGACAAGGTATTATAATACGCAGATTCATTCAGGAGCGTTTGCATTACCAACCTATGTAGAGGAGCTTTTAAAAGATGTGGAATAAAAATATAGAAACCTTTATTGGATGTGATGCAAATTATGAGGATGCTCGCATTGTTATCTTTGGAGCACCGTTTGATTCTACGACTTCATTCCGACCCGGAACAAGATTTGCGAGCAGAACCATGCGCAGTGAATCCTTTGGATTAGAGACATATAGTCCATATCAGGATAAAGATTTGCAGGAAATCAGCGTTTTTGATGGCGGTGATCTGGAGCTAAGCTTTGGAAATCCATCGAATGCTTTAGATCAAATTAAAGAAACAACAAATAAAATTATTCATGCTGATAAAATTCCTTGCATGATTGGCGGAGAGCATCTGGTGACTTTTGGTGCAGTACAAGCTGTGTTTGAATCTTATAAAGAGCTTCGTGTTATTCATTTTGATGCACATACTGATTTGAGAGAGGAGTACTTGGGTGAGCGTTTGTCTCATGCTTCCGTAATTCGAAGAATTTGGGATTTAGTGGGTGACGACCGCATTCATCAATTTGGGATTCGAAGCGGAGAACGTGAGGAATTCCAATGGGCAAAAGAACACACCAATCTTAACAAGTTTTCTTTTGAAGGGTTGGAAGATGCAATAACAGCCTGCCAGGGATATCCGGTGTATTTTACCATTGACTTGGATGTGCTGGATCCTTCCGTCTTTCCGGGAACAGGAACACCTGAGGCTGGCGGTGTCACGTTTAAAGAATTACTTGAGGCAATTAAAAAAGTATCCGTATTAGACATTGTTGGTATGGATGTTAATGAATTAGCTCCGATTTATGATCCTAGCGGAGCGTCTACAGCGGTTGCTTGTAAAATACTTCGAGAACTATTATTGGCAGTTGGAAGCAAATAAATTAATTTATAAATTATAGAAAGTAAGTAAATGGAGTAACTAACAAGGAGGAAAAGAGAATGGGTAAAGCGTTAATTATTGGTTGTGGCGGTGTTGCGAGTGTTGCAATTCATAAATGCTGCCAAAACAGTGCAGTTTTTGAAGAAATCATGATTGCAAGTCGTACAAAAAGTAAGTGTGATCAATTAAAGAATGAGTTAGAAGGAAAGACAAAAACAATAATTCATACTGCACAGGTAGATGCGGATAACGTAGCGGAATTGGTTGCATTAATCAATGAATTTAAACCGGAGGTAGTATTAAATTTAGCACTTCCATATCAGGACTTAACAATTATGGATGCATGTTTAGAAACGAAAACACATTATATTGATACGGCAAATTATGAACCTTTGGATACGGCGAAATTTGAATATAAGTGGCAATGGGCATATCAGGAACGGTTTAAAGAAGCTGGAATTACGGCACTTCTCGGCAGTGGATTTGATCCGGGAGTAACCGGTGTATTTTCCGCATATGCAATGAAGCATCATTTTGATGAAATCAATGAAATCGATATTTTGGATTGCAACGGCGGTGACCATGGCTATCCGTTTGCAACAAATTTCAATCCTGAGATTAATATTCGTGAAGTATCTGCAAATGGAAGCTATTGGGAAGATGGCAAATGGATTGAAACAGAGCCGATGGAAATCAAAAGAGAGTATGACTTTAAAGGCGTAGGCAAAAAAGACATGTATTTATTGCATCATGAAGAATTAGAATCCTTGGCTCTCAATATTAAGGGTATTCACAGAATTCGTTTCTTTATGACGTTCGGACAAAGTTATCTTACTCACTTGAAGTGTCTTGAAAATGTTGGAATGACTTCAATTGAACCAATTGAATTTGAAGGAAAGCAGATTGTACCGCTTCAATTTTTAAAAGCTGTTCTTCCGGATCCGGCAAGCCTTGGACCAAGAACGGTAGGAAAAACAAACATTGGCTGTATCTTTAAAGGAAAGAAAGATGGAAAGGATAAAACCTACTATCTATACAATATCTGTGATCATCAGGAATGCTACAAAGAGGTTGGTTCTCAAGCAATCAGTTATACCACTGGCGTTCCGGCTATGATTGGTGCGATGCTTGTTATGAATGGAACATGGAGAGGGGAAGGAGTCTTTAACATTGAACAATTTGATCCAGATCCATTTATGGACGCATTAAATCAATGGGGACTTCCATGGGAAGAAGATTTTGATCCGACGTTAGTAGATTAAGGAAGAATGGATAATTATGAAACATTTTAATATTCCTACTCCATTTTATTTAATTGATGAAGATCTATTACAAAAAAATCTAAAGATATTAAAGCAAATTATGGATGAGACGGATTGCCGTATTTTACTTGCACAAAAATGCTTTTCCATGTTTTCAGTTTATCCGCTGATTGGAAAGTATCTTAGCGGAACAACTGCAAGCGGGCTTTTTGAAGCGAAACTTGGAGCAGAATATATGGGCTTAGAAAATCATATTTTTTCAGTAGCCTATAGAGAAGAAGAGATTGATGAGATTTTTAATATCTGTGATCATATTATATTCAATTCTTTTTCTCAATGGGGAAAATATAAGCATAAAGCGATGGAATTAAAAAAAGAATGCGGCCTTCGTATTAACCCAGAATGCTCGACGCAGGAAGGACATGCAATTTATGATCCCTGCTCCCCTTATTCTAGAATGGGCATTACAAAAAAGAATTTTCATTCAGATCAATTAGAGGGCATAAGTGGTCTTCATTTTCATACGTTATGTGAACAAAATTCAGATGCATTAAAAGTAACAATTGATGCAGTTGAAAAACAATTTGGGGAGATACTTCCTAAAATGAAATGGTTGAATTTCGGTGGAGGACATCATATTACTCGTCCGGATTATGACATTGAGACACTTGTTCAATTGATTCATCGTATGAAAGAACGTTATGGAGTGACTGTTTATTTGGAACCAGGGGAAGCGGTTGCACTTAATGCAGGGTATTTAGTAACAACGGTATTGGATTTAATTGACAATGGGATGGAGATTGCCATAGTTGATACATCAGCAGCTTGTCATATGCCGGATGTTTTAGAGATGCCATATCGTCCGGAAGTAATAGGAGCGGGTAAACCAGGTGAGAAAAAATATACGTATCGCTTAGGAGCACCTACTTGCTTAGCCGGAGATTTCATTGGTGATTATTCTTTTGATCAGCCATTACAAATTGGTGATCAGCTCTGTTTTTGTGATATGGCGATTTATTCCATGGTTAAAAATAATACGTTTAATGGTATAAATCTTCCATCCATTGCATTAAAAAAAGGGGAAGATATAAAAATCATTAAAACGTTTGGATATGAGGATTTTAAAAGCCGACTCAGCTAAACAATAATCATAAGCTTATACTGTGAACGCAGTATAAGCTTTTTTTATAATAGGGCATATGGTCAATCATACTTTTCGTTGACGGGAAACCTATTTTTCATTATAATCACCATATGGACAGAAAACAGGTGCATTGAGAGGTGGTGATACGATTGAAGGATGATACAAATGAAATTTTAAATCGTAGTTATCACTTTGGATATTTTGCAGTCTCTTTTCTTTTTTTATTTTTTTTGTCGTTTATTGTATTGTTTTTAATAGAAGGACAAGTTAGAGAGATACAATTCGAATCGTTAAAAACAAATGAATTACGAATCGTACAGCTGGAAAATGACCTATTAGGTAAGGATTTTAGTGCTATTGTTGCGGACATAGATTATCTCTATCATGCTTTTGATGAAAAACTGTTGGAAGAAAAAGAATATGATGAAATTGCAAAAAACTGGGTTGAATTTTCTACACACCAAGGGGTTTACGATCAAATCCGTTTTATAGATTTTATGGGAGATGAAAAAATTAGAATTAATTTAAAGGGTGAGTTTGGATATATCGTTCCTAAAAACGAGTTACAAAACAAAATGGATCGTTATTATTTTTATGAAGCAATCGTATTGCCAAAAGGGAGTATTTATGTATCCGCTTTGGATTTAAATAATGAAAATGGGATTATTGAAATACCACACAAGCCAATGATCCGGCTTTCTACTCCTGTGTATGATAAGAATAGTACAATACAAGGTGTTATTGTATTAAACTATTTGGCTCAAAATATTTTAGAGAGTTTTCGGAATTTAGCCGAAAACAGTCGAGGAGAAATTGTCTTAATTAATTCCAAAGGGGATTGGCTTTCCTGTGAAGATAAAACATTAGAGTGGAATTTTATGTTTGAACAACGTAAAGAAGATAATTTTTCAAATAAATATCCAGAAGAATGGAAAATGATAAAGAACGGGAATGGGCAAGTAGTAACCGATAATGGGCTTTTTACCTTTACGACGCTTTATTTGGAACAGAAATACAATCGACATGCTGAAAGTATAAAGAATAAAAATACTTATCTGGCTACGGGAAAATGGTACATTATTTCTTCTGTTCTAAGATCAGAAGAGGAAGGTTCTTTGGTTGTTGATGACAAAAAAACTTTGATATTAGATGTATTCCAAAAGAATGAATTGTACTTTTTATTAATGGGAGCAATTTCTATAATTGTTGCATTTTTAGTTTATTTTAATCGAAAAACTTATTCAAAAATTAAATATTACTCGGAATATGATTCACTTACGAAGGTATATAATCGCAGGGCTGGAATTGCTCGAATCAATCGATTGTTTCCGGCGGACGAGAAAAAAAATTTTTTGGTAAGCTTATGTTTCCTTGATGTAAACGGCTTGAAACAAGTGAACGATACTTTAGGGCATAAACATGGTGATGAGTTATTATTGACAGTTGTTAATGTCATTAAAAATGAGATTTGTGATTATGATTTTGTAATACGAATGGGAGGCGATGAATTTTTGATTGTTTTTCATAACGTTTCCGCTGAGTTTGCTGAAACGGTATGGGAGCGTATTTTAAATGGATATGAAATCATAAATGAAACAGAAAATAGACCATATTTGGTTAGTGTGAGTCATGGAATTGTAAGTTATAATAATTCTAAAATGTCTCAAGTGGATGATTTAATAAAAGTTGCCGATGAAAAGATGTATCAGGAAAAACGAAGAATAAAGGAAAATTTAAACGTAATTCGTTCTTAGTATTAATTGATAAAGCATATTTCATATTAATTAACATTTTTATTAATAGAAAGGAAGAAATTATCATGAGTGCATTAAGTGGATTAAAAATATTAGATTTTTCAACGTTATTACCGGGGCCGTTTGCAACGCTTATGCTGGCTGATTTGGGTGCAGAAGTATTAAAGATAAGTTCAAAAAAGAAACCGGATATTGTTTTGGATTATCCTCCATTTATAGATGATAATAGCAATCTTTCTGCAAATCAAGCATGGCTCGGAAGAAACAAGAAAACCATGTTTTTAAATTTAAAAAAACAAGAGTCAATTGAAATTGTAAAAAAATTAATAATGGAATATGACATTATAGTAGAACAGTTTCGACCTGGCGTTATGGAAAAATTGGGGTTAGGGTATGAGACTCTTAAGGAAATCAATCCAAAACTGATTTATTGTTCTCTTACCGGATATGGGCAAAATGGACCGTTAAAGAATAAAGCTGGACACGATATTAATTATTTGGCGCGTAGTGGTAATATGTCATGTGCCGGACGAAAGGAAACCGGGCCTGTACTTACTAATATGCAAATTGCGGACCTTGCAGTTGGTTCCTTAAATTCCGTTGTGGGAATCTTAGCGGCGGTGCATTTCAGAAATAATACCGGAAAAGGACAATTTGTTGATGTTGCAATGTCTGATGGACTCATTCCTTTTCTTGCAATGGATGGAACTGCATTTCTTGCCACAGGTAAGCAGCCTGAGAGAGAGGACGAACGCTTAAATGGTGGATGCTTATATGATTTTTATGAAACAAAGGATGGAAGATATTTGAGCGTTGGATGTTTGGAACCTCAATTTTTTAAAGAGTTTTGTTTCTGTATTAACCGACCGCAATACATAGAGGGTACCGTATGGCCGGAACAGATTGAAGTGATTAAAGATGATGTTAGAGCGGTTATAAAGAGTAAGACTATGGAAGAATGGCTCGAAATATTTAAAGGGAAAGAAGTTTGTGTTGAACCAGTGTTATCGCTTCAGGAAGCTCTATTAAAGGATGAACATACTAAGGCTAGAGAAATGGTCGTCGATGTTTCTTTGCCGATTGGTGAAGGGAAATCCATCAAACAATTGGGGACAGCAATTAAGCTTTCTGAATGCCCAATTGAATATAAGCATGGAGGTTATCCATTAGGACATCATACGAACAGTGTTCTGACTTCTCTTGGGTTTACAGAAGATGAAATTAAAGAGATGGTACAAGATGAGATTATAGGATAACTCATTCTTTTAATTCAAAGTAATTTCTGTGAAATGTTAATAAGCCTTCATCTCTTAATTTACAAAGTTCATTTGACATGGCGCTTCGATCTACGGATAAATAATCAGCGAGCTCTTGACGATTAAATGGGATTTTGAAGGATTGACTATGTGCCTGAATTGCTTGTGAGGATAAATAAGATAATAGTTTTTCTTTTGTGGTACGCTTTGTAATATGTTCTATTTTCTGTGTAAGTAAGATATTTTTCTTTGCTAATATTTGCAACATATTTTGGATTAATTGTATGTGATATCTACAGGAGGAGGAGCAAGTCTTTATTATTTTTTTATAATCAAGGAACAAAATTTCTGTTTCTTCTGTTGTAATAACACTGACGGGATAGAATTGAAGTTGCGCACAAGAAAAAGCTTCTCCGAAGAGATCGCCTTTGCTTAGACGTGTAAGTATGGTTCGATTACCCCAAAAATCTTCTTTGACTACATTTACACTTCCTTTAACAATAACTCCAATCATTGAAACTGGATGATTCATGGAAATAATAAATGTATTTTTTTGATATACTTTTTTTTTCGCGCTTAAGCATTTTAAAATTGAATCCATTTCGTTTTCAGTTATTTGGGAAAATAATGGACAAGATCTTACGATAGATGAATTAAGATTCATAAGCACGCACCCCTTTGGTTTAAAAACAGCAAAACTATTTTTTATTCAGTATAGTAGAACTGTCTTATTAAGTCAATAAAATAGGTTGCTCTTATATTGCAAAAACGGTAATATAGAAAAAAGTCGATTGAGCAATTAGGAGAAAAAAATGAGTCAAATAATAAATTTTTCATATATCAGCAATATGCACGAAATAAAGCTAAAAGAACGGGATAAAAAGATTGTTCATTCTGATTTTTTGGATGTTTTAAATAAAGAAATGCATTCATCTCAAATGAAAGAGAAAAACATAGAATTGGAATCTATTTTCGAACGTGCTGCTAAAAAATATCAAGTGCCGTTAAATTTGTTAAAAGCGGTAGCGAAAGCGGAGTCAAATTTTAATATAAATGCGGTTTCTCATTGTGGTGCACAAGGTGTCATGCAGTTAATGCCAAAGACTGCAGCTGCGCTTGGAGTTGAAGATGCTTTTGATCCAGAACAAAATATTTTTGGAGGAGCCAACTATTTATCACAGAAATTGAAGCAGTATGGGGGAAATATAAAATTAGCGTTAGCTGCGTACAATGCGGGTAGTGGTAACGTAAAAAAATACAGAGGAATACCTCCGTTTGAAGAAACCCATAATTATATAAATAAAGTTATAGAATATATGGAAGGTGGATTATCCGTTGATAATGTAAACCAAAATAAGAATTTACAAAGTATGATGCCATTTGAACAAAACATTGAAATAGATAAGTTGCTCATGATTTCGTATGAGGAAATATTAAAAGCAACGTTACGTATGAATATTCTTAGCCATAGCCTTGGAAACTTGACCGAAACAGGAGACTTTAATAATGGAGCATAATAATAGGTGGAGTCATACTCTAGAAAAGAGAAGAATGCAGATTTCAAATCTTTTCTGGGGTATTGTCCTAATTGAGTTTATTACGGAAGTATCCGTTTTTTATATCTTAAAAAATAATCATCTTTTTCACGTAAGTATTACAGAGCCAAAATATTTATGGCATTACGTTTTTCTTCCATCCTTAATTAATATTATTTTTGTTTCTTTTTCTTCAATCTGTCAACGTTCTCAAAGCAGAAATACCAGCCAAAAGAATAATTCGATTTTAATAACAGGGTCGGCTATGTGCTTTGTTATTACTTATTTTCATGATGCAATTTTTATTGTATATGCATCCTATACAATACCGATTATGGTAGCTTCCTTATTTGGAGAAGTAAAAAAAACGAAAATTGTATTTTTAAGTAATGTAGTCCTTTCTTCTTTATGTTGGATACATTCTTTTTTTCTTACAACTGAGTCGTTAGAGATTTTTTTTATTAATTTAATTTCATTTTATGCAATCTTATTTGCTTCTTATTTACTTTGCCAGGTATTGATATCTTACAATAAAGAAAATTTGATTTATCTTCGATCTGGATATCGTCTTCAAGAAACTTTGCGGGAGCAAGTAAAGCAAGATTCACTTACAGGACTGTATAATCAAAATACTTTTTTTTCCTATGTCGATACAGTATTAAAAGAAGACTTATCAAAAGGAAAGATTACTGCGTTAGCAATTTTGGATTTGGATGATTTTAAAAAAATTAATGATACTTATGGACATTCAACAGGGAATGAAGTGTTAACCAGATTATCTAAAATGCTCCGCACTTATTTTTCAGAA
>NZ_JADQTL010000007.1 GCF_017168145.1 Anaerovorax sp. IOR16
TGTAGCTTATCGATGGTATCTTGGTTATAGTTTAGAGGAAGAAATTCCTCACTTTTCTACCTTTGGTAAAAACTACTCTCGTCGGTTTCAAAATACTGACTTATTCGAACAAATCTTTCAAAGAGTCATTGCTGAAATCATGGAATATGAATTCATTAATTCAGAAAGCATTTTCATTGACGGTACACATATTAAAGCAAGTGCAAATAACCATAACAGTGAAAAAGAAACCGTTTTGGAATCCGTTAAATACTATGAAAAAGAACTAATGAAAGAAATTAACGAAGATCGCATTGAACGAGGAAAACAAGCTTGTAAAAAAAAACGGAAGCCAAAGAAAAGACAAAAGTAATCAAGAAAAGTACCGTAGATCCGGATTGCGGCGTATTTCATAAAGGAAAGCATAAGGTAGTATTTGCTTATGCTGCAAATGTAGCTTGCGATCGAAACAATTACATACTTGCTTTTCATACAAATCCAGGAAATGTACATGACTCAGTTGCATTCCCAAAGATTTATGAAAAAGTAAAAAGATATAAAGGTGTAAAAAATATTGTAATGGATTCCGGATATAAAACACCTGCAATTGCTAGAGAAATACTCAAAGATAAACGAATTCCTATCCTACCATACAAACGACCTATGACAAAAAATGGTTATTTTAAAAAACACGAATATGCTTATGATGAATACTATGATTGCTTTGTATGCCCAGAAAACCAAGTGTTAAACTATACTACAACAAATAGAGAAGGGTATCGGGAATATAAGAGTAAAGGAGAAATTTGCAAGAGTTGCCCTTCCTTATCAGAATGCACAGCAAGTAAAGACCATGTAAAAGTAGTCACACGTCATATATGGGAAAACTACATAGAGCAATGTGAGGACATTCGTCATACTCCAAAGTATCGAGATCTTTACAAACTACGGAGTCAAACCATTGAGCGAGTCTTTGCAGATGCAAAAGAAAAACATAATATGCGTTATACACAATATCGAGGGATTCAGAAGATAGAAATGGAACTGAATCTTCTTTTTGCGTCCATGAATCTAAAAAAACTAGCAACATGGATTCATAAATCTGAAAGAAGGAATCAAATGGCATAGAGATATCCTTTTATTTTTTCTTTTTTTAAAAGCTTTATAGAAAAAATAGAAAATACCTTGCAGAAATTATAAGAATATAAATTTAGCAAGGTATTTTGTCTACAGTCTGAATAACTCGATAGGATTATACCTACCGAGTTATTATCTTTTTTTCTTAATTAATTTTCAGATACTTGACAGCTTCCGTTTCTTAAACCACGTCCTTGGCCTTTTCCTTGCCCATTTCTAGGTCCGTTACCTTGTCCCTGACCGTTTCCATTCATGCTTCCAAATCCGGCTCCCATTCTCTGACCAATTTTTGCATTTCCGGTTCCATCACAATTGAGCTGATTTTCTTCAATTGCTGCAATAATTTCTTCTGCTCTTTCTTGTGTCATAGTTCCATCAGCAACTCTTTTTTCTAAAATATCTTTTTTCATTTGAAGCTGCTCTTGTTTAAACTCTTCCAATTTTCCAGCATCCTTTGCAATGCTTCCATAAGTAACATTGTTTGCTGTTTTTTCTGAAACAACACTCTCAACTGTTTTTCCTGTAAGAGCTGCTACTGCTTCTGCAGGAGTTTTATAGTTTGAAGCTGCAAATGCAGTCAATGAGGTTGCACCAAGTGCGAGTACCATCATACCAACCGTTAAAGCTATTTTCGTTCTTTTCATATAAAAGACCTCCTTTTTTATATCTTCTCTAACAATTTTTATGGTTTAATAGTACCGAACAAATATGGCAAAAGTATGACATAAATTTTTAATTTTTATGGTATTTTTCTGAACTTATTTTTTCGAAATATGATGTTCTTGAAAAGTAAATTAAAATTTTATAATTTTATTCTTTTTCTTTTAAAAACTGCAATGTCTCTTCCTCATTTAGTGGCTTAGCAAATAAAAATCCTTGTGCTTGATTGCAATGATTTTTAATTAAGAAGTCAACTTGCTCTTGTGTCTCCACACCCTCAGCAATAACAGATAAATTTAGATTCTCAGCCAGTTCAATAATAATTTTTGCAATAATTCCATTATCACTATTTGGAATGTCTTTAATAAAGGAACGATCTATTTTAATCTTATCTACAGCAAATTTTTTCAAATAAGATAGAGAAGAATACCCTGTTCCAAAATCATCAATTGCAATTTTAACACCCATACTTTTTAATTCATTTAAAATTCTCTCACATTCCTCCTGATTTTCCATTAAGATACCTTCCGTAATTTCCAGCTCTAATAGGTTAGCAGGTAGCCTCGTTTCTTTTAAAACTGAATGAATTAAACTTATAATGTAAGGTTCTTTAAATTGTATTCTTGATAAATTTACACCAATACTGATTTTATGACCTTGACTATAAAGTTTATGTCCGAAATAGCAAGCTTCTCGGAGAACCCATTCTCCAATCTGCAAAATCATTGCAGATTCTTCCGCTAGAGGAATAAATATATATGGCATAATGCTTTCTTCACTGTTTTGTGGTTTCCAACGAATCAACGCTTCCATTCCAATTATTTGTCCACTTTGCATATCAATTTGCGGCTGATACTTAAGCGAAAATTCATGCTGCAAAAGTGCGTTTCTCATTTTATTTTGTAATTCATATTTTTGCATTGATTGTTTATTGATATCTTTATTATAAAATTCAAAACGATTTGCTTTGCTCCTTTTTGCGCTGTTTAAAGCTGAAGTTGCAGTTTTCAATAAGACATCAAAGCTATCTGCGTCCTTTGGATAAATCCCGACACCGATTCCGGCAGCAATATATACCTCTTCCAAATCAATATAATATTTAGAATTTATCTCTTGATCCAGTCTTGTGACAAAAGTATAAAGATCATTAATTGATTTAATATTTGTTTTCAGAATCGCAAATTCATCATTCCCTAATCTTGCAAGGCAATCATTTTTCTCTTCAAATTTTTTTAATTTTTCAGAAAGAGCAACTAGTACTTTATCCCAAATTCATATCCTTTCGCCTCATTAATCAGTCTAAAATCATTAATATTATAATAATTAAAGCACACATTAAATTTTCTTGATGCATTAATTTTTTAAAAATTCTTCAAAATACGTTTGCTTCGTAGTTTTGTCAAAGAATCTAAATACTTCAATTCATAAACATCTTTTCTCTTGCTTATAGTTTGTTATATCTATCACACTTCCAATATAATAATCTTCTTTATTGTATTGAACGACATCAATCTTAAAAATAAATAATAAGTTTGCCCTGTGCATTCTGATACTCAATTTCTTCTTTTACCTGTTTGTTTTATAAATATTATTTAATAACTCTTTATGTAAATGAATCATATCATCAATAATCTGATGATTCCTTAAATCATCTTGCGAATATCCGGATATCTTTTCAAATGCAGAATTACAATACAACAAACATAATTTTGATCTACAATAAAAATTCCTTCATCTGTTTTGGATAGAAGCTTCATATCATTTCCAGCCTCGTTTGAATTTTTATTTTTTTATTGATTTCTTCCGATAATTTTATATTTTTATGTTCAATTTCGATCATATATTGGGCCATTTTCTTCGTCATAAAAGAAAGGCCCTTTGTTAAAATACCAATTTCATCTTCTCTTTTAAAATAATCTTGCGGCAAACAAATCGTTCGATTGTTATTGCTATATCCTTCGATTTCTCTGAATAACAACAATTGGTTTGATATACTAAATTGCAATAAACAAACTAATAATGCCGTGATAACAATGATAGCAATTAATGCTAAATAAAATATCTGCATTAAGCGATGCAATGGCGCAAAGACTTCTTTTATTGGAATTACAGTAACGACTGACCAATTTGCATTTTCTATAGGACTATAAGCTACAAAATACGCTTTATTATTAATTGTAACCTGCGTTACGCCTTTTTGATTTGAAATCAGCTTATCTAAAGTAATACCATATGCTTGATTAAAAGAAGGCTTTTCAGACATTTCTTCTTGATATTCAGGATGATAAAGAATATCTTCATTTTTATCCAGAATCATAGCATAACCATCTTGCCCTATATGATGAGTTTTCATCATTTTATAGAGGTCATCAATCATTAAATCCAACCAAATGCACCTAAATTCTTTCCATTTTCAATAATAGTACCGCAATGGTTATCACTTTCTTATTTGTTATAATATCGATATATGGATTGGTTACCGTAACTTTCCCTGCCTGAATCGTCTCAATATACCATGGTCTTTTACTTAAATCAAAATCCCATCTTATTTCATATCCATACTGGTTGGTAACAATATCACTCGCTTCATCCAAAGCAATATAAGATAAAGCGATGTTTTCATCCATCATAGCGATGTCATCCAATTGTTTTGTTACTCGTACATAAAGGGTGTTTCTGTTTATCTGATCTGTCTCTGACATCTTTCGTAATGTTATAAAATCTGTATTTGTCATCATTTCGGATGTTATTATAATATATTTTTGCATAAACATCTCAATTTCTATAGCAATTCGGCCAGCCTTTTGACAGCTCCTCTTTTCGTACTGTTTCAAAATAATCACGTACTTGCGTATTTAAATAAAAAAAATATACAAAAAATTAACAAGAGAAAGATACTATGTGCAAGTAAAATTTTTCTTATAATACTCTTTTTAAACCAATGCATCCTGTTACCCCTCTAAACTTTTTATAATTGATTACTAAAGCAAGAACCGGTTGATAAATACATAATTTGTTCCCCATAGTTTCTTTCAGCTGATGGAAAGCGTCAACACCTGTACAATGACAGGTTAGATAAGTAGAGTTTGTTTCTTTTAGAAACTGTCCAATTTCTTTCACAATTTTCGGATTTTCCGTTTGATCACATGAGTGATTATACAAGTGAAATCCACCTATTACCAGTCTTGGAAAACAACCTTTTCTTTGATAAAAATTCTCTAATATATTTACAATGCCATTGTGTGCACATCCTGCGACAAGTATCATTCCTTTCTCTTCTTTGATGATTAAATTTGTTCATGCATGAAATCATCAAGAACCAAGGAACCTTTCATTTCTTTCAATAACTCCTTATTGCCAGACGGTTTATATTTTTGACCTTTAACATTGGATAAAAGTTCCATATCATCATCAATAATAAAATTATCTTTTACAAATACAAATCGATCATTTGGAAGTAAACTTTGATCTAATCCGATATACTTTTTTTCACCATCTTTACGATTTGCAAAATATTTTCCAAATGCATTTTGATTTAATAAAATTTTTGCTTTATCATTTATTTTTAAGAATGTAGCTAGACCACCGCCATGATAATGCCCGTGAGAAAGTATTGCAATGTCAACTTCTCTTAAATCAACGCCCATTTTTTTTGCATTTTCCGAAAAAAGCGCACTTGCCCCGTATCAAATAAAATTTTATGATTTTGTGTTTCAATATATAGGCTCAATCCATGTTCACAATAAATATCATCGAAAACGGAAGTGTTCTCTACCAGCATTTTTAAAATCATAAGATGTCCCCCTCCTCCTTTATCCTTTTTTTATCTGCATACATATTAGAATCTGCTTCTTTTCTAACTCAAAGATAGATTTTTTATTGTCTTGTCGATAAGAATATCCAAAAGCTACTGAAGGTATTAATTATCTTCTTCACTGATTACAATAGGATTTTCATTTAAATATTCTCTTATTTTAACAATTAGAGTTTCTGCAGATTGAGTATTTTCTTCAAATAGAATAATATAGAATTCATCTCCACCATACCATAAGATAAGCGCTCTTAGGCAATATTTGATGTAAACTTCTAGAAAACAACTTTAAGAGTTCATCGCCAAGTTGATGCCCATACTTATCATTTACAATCTTTAAATTATTCAAATCTGCAATGATGAGAGTTTGTGGATATACTTTCTCATCAATGGTATCCCGGACTTTTGTGAGGTAATGATTTCTATTTTTTAAATTTGTCAATGTATCAGTGTACAAAAGCTCTTCTCTGGCATTTAAAAGTTCTATTTTTTTCTTTTCCATAATTAAGTCTTTTTTAATTTTATAAGTTAGAATAGCCAATAAAATTAACAAAAATCGCCATTCCTGATATTATAAAGACCAATCGTTCTTCTTTTATAATGTTTTGTCTATGAGGTATTCTGCATATCCTGTCTTTGACAATTCTTCAATATCCAATAATGGGATAACTTTGTCAATAATCGAAGCCAAATAAACCTTATCTTTATTTACACCATAATACAAATAAGAATCTGAATTAGTAACTCCCTTTTCACATAGATTATATAATTCCAATTCACCAATATAATATCTCACTACGGTTGGATTTTCGATTAAATAATCCGCTTTGCCTATACTGACTAGGTTTAAAGATTCCATAATGTTATTTGTTTCAATAATATTAACATTAACTAGATTTTTTTCCAGAACTTCTTTATGCCAAAATAAACAGCAACTTTTTTATCTTCCAATCCAAAAATATCTCTGACATCTAAGCTGTCTTTTCTTCCAACAATAATATCTCGTTCCTTACTGAATGCTCTAGGAAATATGATATGTTTTGAACGTTCTTCTGTCTTTGCAATATTTAAAATATCAATTTCACCTTGCTTTAATTTTTCATATAGTGTATCAAAATCATCATATACATAAGTAAACGTTATTCCAGTTTTGCTTCCGATTTCTTTAATAATTTCAGCACTGATTCCAAGATATTCTCCATCGCTATAATAATCAAAAGGGAGATAATCTTTTGTAATACCAAAAACAGCTTTTCCATCCTGCTTTAAATAATTTAACTCATCTTCATTTAGGTTCATGATTTTTCGATAATACTTTATTTCATTCTCCCTAATAAACTCCTTAAGCTTATTGTCCTCAATCGATTCAATTTCATCATTCAAGATTTCTGCTAGAATTGCATCTTCTTTTCTTGTTGAAAAAGTCAACTCTGAATTGATTTTATTAATTTTGAAAACATACTTTAAATCTGGATAGGTGTATGTATAATCATAAATAACAGCGCCCCTGCAGTGATAAAAGCATCAATTAAACCTCTATGTACTGCTTCCACTCCATCATTTTTGTCATCAAATACAAATTTCTGATAGTTGATTTTATTGTATAATTTAGGCAACAATTCTATAATAATATCATCTTTGACAAACCCCACTTTTCTTTGATCGATATCACCAATTGTTTGAATGGTACTTCCATCTTTTGTAATAATCGCATATGGATTTTTATAAACCGGCTTTGTAAACGACATCCATTTTTTTCTTTCCTCTGATTCATTTGCTGCAAAGAGAATGTCAACATGTCCATTTAACAAATCTTGATAGATCTCAGACCAACTTCGAGTATCAATTTTA
>NZ_JADQTL010000008.1 GCF_017168145.1 Anaerovorax sp. IOR16
CTTTCTTGTGTCATAGTTCCATCAGCAACTCTTTTTTCTAAAATATCTTTTTTCATTTGAAGCTGCTCTTGTTTAAACTCTTCCAATTTTCCAGCATCCTTTGCAATGCTTCCATAAGTAACATTGTTTGCTGTTTTTTCTGAAACAACACTCTCAACTGTTTTTCCTGTAAGAGCTGCTACTGCTTCTGCAGGAGTTTTATAGTTTGAAGCTGCAAATGCAGTCAATGAGGTTGCACCAAGTGCGAGTACCATCATACCAACCGTTAAAGCTATTTTCGTTCTTTTCATATAAAAGACCTCCTTTTTTATATCTTCTCTAACAATTTTTATGGTTTAATAGTACCGAACAAATATGGCAAAAGTATGACATAAATTTTTAATTTTTATGGTATTTTTCTGAACTTATTTTTTCGAAATATGATGTTCTTGAAAAGTAAATTAAAATTTTATAATTTTATTCTTTTTCTTTTAAAAACTGCAATGTCTCTTCCTCATTTAGTGGCTTAGCAAATAAAAATCCTTGTGCTTGATTGCAATGATTTTTAATTAAGAAGTCAACTTGCTCTTGTGTCTCCACACCCTCAGCAATAACAGATAAATTTAGATTCTCAGCCAGTTCAATAATAATTTTTGCAATAATTCCATTATCACTATTTGGAATGTCTTTAATAAAGGAACGATCTATTTTAATCTTATCTACAGCAAATTTTTTCAAATAAGATAGAGAAGAATACCCTGTTCCAAAATCATCAATTGCAATTTTAACACCCATACTTTTTAATTCATTTAAAATTCTCTCACATTCCTCCTGATTTTCCATTAAGATACCTTCCGTAATTTCCAGCTCTAATAGGTTAGCAGGTAGCCTCGTTTCTTTTAAAACTGAATGAATTAAACTTATAATGTAAGGTTCTTTAAATTGTATTCTTGATAAATTTACACCAATACTGATTTTATGACCTTGACTATAAAGTTTATGTCCGAAATAGCAAGCTTCTCGGAGAACCCATTCTCCAATCTGCAAAATCATTGCAGATTCTTCCGCTAGAGGAATAAATATATATGGCATAATGCTTTCTTCACTGTTTTGTGGTTTCCAACGAATCAACGCTTCCATTCCAATTATTTGTCCACTTTGCATATCAATTTGCGGCTGATACTTAAGCGAAAATTCATGCTGCAAAAGTGCGTTTCTCATTTTATTTTGTAATTCATATTTTTGCATTGATTGTTTATTGATATCTTTATTATAAAATTCAAAACGATTTGCTTTGCTCCTTTTTGCGCTGTTTAAAGCTGAAGTTGCAGTTTTCAATAAGACATCAAAGCTATCTGCGTCCTTTGGATAAATCCCGACACCGATTCCGGCAGCAATATATACCTCTTCCAAATCAATATAATATTTAGAATTTATCTCTTGATCCAGTCTTGTGACAAAAGTATAAAGATCATTAATTGATTTAATATTTGTTTTCAGAATCGCAAATTCATCATTCCCTAATCTTGCAAGGCAATCATTTTTCTCTTCAAATTTTTTTAATTTTTCAGAAAGAGCAACTAGTACTTTATTCCCAAATTCATATCCTTTCGCCTCATTAATCAGTCTAAAATCATTAATATTTATAATAATTAAAGCACACATTAAATTTTCTTGATGCATTAATTTTTTAAAAAATTCTTCAAAATACGTTTTGCTTCGTAGTTTTGTCAAAGAATCTAAATACTTCAATTCATAAACATCTTTTTCTCTTTGCTTATAGTTTGTTATATCTATCACACTTCCAATATAATAATCTTCTTTATTGTATTGAACGACATCAATCTTTAAAAATAAATAATAAGTTTGCCCCTGTGCATTCTGATACTCAATTTCTTCTTTTACCTGTTTGTTTTTATAAATATTATTTAATAACTCTTTATGTAAATGAATCATATCATCAATAATCTGATGATTCCTTAAATCATCTTGCGAATATCCGGATATCTTTTCAAATGCAGAATTACAATACAAACAAACATAATTTTGATCTACAATAAAAATTCCTTCATCTGTTTTGGATAGAAGCTTCAATATCATTTCCAGCCTCGTTTGAATTTTTATTTTTTTATTGATTTCTTCCGATAATTTTATATTTTTATGTTCAATTTCGATCATATATTGGGCCATTTTCTTCGTCATAAAAGAAAGGCCCTTTGTTAAAATACCAATTTCATCTTCTCTTTTAAAATAATCTTGCGGCAAACAAATCGTTCGATTGTTATTGCTATATCCTTCGATTTCTCTTGAAATAACAACAATTGGTTTTGATATACTAAATTGCAATAAACAAACTAATAATGCCGTGATAACAATGATAGCAATTAATGCTAAATAAAATATCTGCATTAAGCGATGCAATGGCGCAAAGACTTCTTTTATTGGAATTACAGTAACGACTGACCAATTTGCATTTTCTATAGGACTATAAGCTACAAAATACGCTTTATTATTAATTGTAACCTGCGTTACGCCTTTTTGATTTGAAATCAGCTTATCTAAAGTAATACCATATGCTTGATTAAAAGAAGGCTTTTCAGACATTTCTTCTTGATATTCAGGATGATAAAGAATATCTTCATTTTTATCCAGAATCATAGCATAACCATCTTGCCCTATATGATGAGTTTTCATCATTTTATAGAGGTCATCAATCATTAAATCCAAACCAAATGCACCTAAATTCTTTCCATTTTCAATAATAGGTACCGCAATGGTTATCACTTTCTTATTTGTTATAATATCGATATATGGATTGGTTACCGTAACTTTCCCTGCCTGAATCGTCTCAATATACCATGGTCTTTTACTTAAATCAAAATCCCATCTTATTTCATATCCATACTGGTTGGTAACAATATCACTCGCTTCATCCAAAGCAATATAAGATAAAGCGATGTTTTCATCCATCATAGCGATGTCATCCAATTGTTTTGTTACTCGTACATAAAGAGGGTGTTTCTGTTTATCTGATCTGTCTCTGACATCTTTCGTAATGTTTATAAAATCTGTATTTGTCATCATTTCGGATGTTATTATAATATATTTTTGCATAAACATCTCAATTTCTATAGCAATTCGGCCAGCCTCTTTTGACAGCTCCTCTTTTCGTACTGTTTCAAAATAATCACGTACTTGCGTATTTAAATAAAAACCAAATATACAAAAAATTAACAAGAGAAAGATACTATGTGCAAGTAAAATTTTTCTTATAATACTCTTTTTAAACCAATGCATCCTGTTACCCCTCTAAACTTTTTATAATTGATTACTAAAGCAAGAACCGGTTGATAAATACATAATTTGTTCCCCCATAGTTTCTTTCAGCTGATGGAAAGCGTCAACACCTGTACAATGACAGGTTAGATAAGTAGAGTTTGTTTCTTTTAGAAACTGTCCAATTTCTTTCACAATTTTCGGATTTTCCGTTTGATCACATGAGTGATTATACAAGTGAAATCCACCTATTACCAGTCTTGGAAAACAACCTTTTCTTTGATAAAAATTCTCTAATATATTTACAATGCCATTGTGTGCACATCCTGCGACAAGTATCATTCCTTTCTCTTCTTTGATGATTAAATTTTGTTCATGCATGAAATCATCAAGAACCAAGGAACCTTTCATTTCTTTCAATAACTCCTTATTGCCAGACGGTTTATATTTTTGACCTTTAACATTGGATAAAAGTTCCATATCATCATCAATAATAAAATTATCTTTTACAAATACAAATCGATCATTTGGAAGTAAACTTTGATCTAATCCGATATACTTTTTTTCACCATCTTTACGATTTGCAAAATATTTTCCAAATGCATTTTGATTTAATAAAATTTTTGCTTTATCATTTATTTTTAAGAATGTAGCTAGACCACCGCCATGATCATAATGCCCGTGAGAA
Organism: Anaerovorax sp. IOR16; assembly: GCF_017168145.1. Taxonomy (GTDB): domain Bacteria; phylum Bacillota; class Clostridia; order Peptostreptococcales; family Anaerovoracaceae; genus IOR16. The sequence goes on from NZ_JADQTL010000008.1 coordinate 3,944, forward strand.
AGTATTGCAATGTCAACTTCTCTTAAATCAACGCCCATTTTTTTTGCATTTTCCGAAAAAAGCGCACTTGCCCCCGTATCAAATAAAATTTTATGATTTTGTGTTTCAATATATAGGCTCAATCCATGTTCACAATAAATATCATCGAAAACGGAAGTGTTCTCTACCAGCATTTTTAAAATCATAAGATGTCCCCCTCCTCCTTTATCCTTTTTTTATCTGCATACATATTAGAATCTGCTTCTTTTTCTAACTCAAAGATAGATTTTTTATTGTCTTGTCGATAAGAATATCCAAAAGCTACTGAAGGTATTAATTTATCTTCTTCACTGATTACAATAGGATTTTCATTTAAATATTCTCTTATTTTAACAATTAGAGTTTCTGCAGATTGAGTATTTTCTTCAAATAGAATAATATAGAATTCATCTCCACCATACCGATAAAGATAAGCGCTCTTAGGCAATATTTGATGTAAACTTCTAGAAAACAACTTTAAGAGTTCATCGCCAAGTTGATGCCCATACTTATCATTTACAATCTTTAAATTATTCAAATCTGCAATGATGAGAGTTTGTGGATATACTTTCTCATCAATGGTATCCCGGACTTTTGTGAGGTAATGATTTCTATTTTTTAAATTTGTCAATGTATCAGTGTACAAAAGCTCTTCTCTGGCATTTAAAAGTTCTATTTTTTTCTTTTCCATAATTAAGTCTTTTTTAATTTTATAAGTTAGAATAGCCAATAAAATTAACAAAATCGCCATTCCTGATATTATAAAGACCAATCGTTCTTCTTTTATAATGTTTTGTCTATGAGGTATTTCTGCATATCCTGTCTTTGACAATTCTTCAATATCCAATAATGGGATAACTTTGTCAATAATCGAAGCCAAATAAACCTTATCTTTATTTACACCATAATACAAATAAGAATCTGAATTAGTAACTCCCTTTTCACATAGATTATATAATTCCAATTCACCAATATAATATCTCACTACGGTTGGATTTTCGATTAAATAATCCGCTTTGCCTATACTGACTAGGTTTAAAGATTCCATAATGTTATTTGTTTCAATAATATTAACATTAACTAGATTTTTTTCCAGAACTTCTTTATGCCAAAATCCATTGATAACAGCAACTTTTTTATCTTCCAATCCAAAAATATCTCTGACATCTAAGCTGTCTTTTCTTCCAACAATAATATCTCGTTCCTTACTGAATGCTCTAGGAAATATGATATGTTTTGAACGTTCTTCTGTCTTTGCAATATTTAAAATATCAATTTCACCTTGCTTTAATTTTTCATATAGTGTATCAAAATCATCATATACATAAGTAAACGTTATTCCAGTTTTGCTTCCGATTTCTTTAATAATTTCAGCACTGATTCCAAGATATTCTCCATCGCTATAATAATCAAAAGGGAGATAATCTTTTGTAATACCAAAAACAGCTTTTCCATCCTGCTTTAAATAATTTAACTCATCTTCATTTAGGTTCATGATTTTTCGATAATACTTTATTTCATTCTCCCTAATAAACTCCTTAAGCTTATTGTCCTCAATCGATTCAATTTCATCATTCAAGATTTCTGCTAGAATTGCATCTTCTTTTCTTGTTGAAAAAGTCAACTCTGAATTGATTTTATTAATTTTGAAAACATACTTTAAATCTGGATAGGTGTATGTATAATCATAAATAACAGCGCCTCCTGCAGTGATAAAAGCATCAATTAAACCTCTATGTACTGCTTCCACTCCATCATTTTTGTCATCAAATACAAATTTCTGATAGTTGATTTTATTGTATAATTTAGGCAACAATTCTATAATAATATCATCTTTGACAAACCCCACTTTTCTTTGATCGATATCACCAATTGTTTGAATGGTACTTCCATCTTTTGTAATAATCGCATATGGATTTTTATAAACCGGCTTTGTAAACGACATCCATTTTTTTCTTTCCTCTGATTCATTTGCTGCAAAGAGAATGTCAACATGTCCATTTAACAAATCTTGATAGATCTCAGACCAACTTCGAGTATCAATTTTAATTTTTATTCCTAAATCTTCACTGATATAATCCATCAGAGGAATAATATACCCCTCTTCTTTTCCGTTATAATCAAAATACTCCATGCCAGAATAGGGATCTACACCCAAAATAAAAGTACGTCCTTTATTTTCTTCTAGATATTTTTCTTTCTCTGCCATGGTAGTACTAAAACTCTTTTCCGACGATCCAAAAACTAGGACGAAAGTAAAAAGAAGCAAAATATATTTCCGGATATGTTTTTTCAAATGATTCACCCCATTATCCATTTACTTTTTTAAGGCCTTTATCATCATAATGGTTTTCTTAATCGTTTTCTCAATCCTTTACCCTTTTATAATCAATTTTAGTATTTAAAACATTATATCTTATTTTCTTTCTATACCGCAATTCATTTTACCTTTTTTTACTAATTAAAAGACAAAACAATTAGAATTAACTAATTGTTTTGTCTTTTGTAATAATTTATTGTTTCATTAATAATATTAACGGATCTTATTCATCCAACAGTGGTTCCATTCGGTACTGCTTTTTCTGGCTGAGCTAGTACCGGTATAATTCCATCCTTATATCCGATATCAAATAACATTCCCTCTGATATCTCTCCTGCCATTTTTTTTGGTGCAAGATTGACAACAAACAGAGCTTGTTTTCCTTCTATCTCACATGGATTCTCTCGTTCCCCTTTCATACCAACCAGTATATTCCTTTTAAAGTCTCCAAAGTCTACCGATAATTTGACTAACTTATTTGAATTTTTCACATCGGAGACTTGCATAATCGTACCAACTCTTATATCTACTTGATCCAAAACATCCATTGTTATGTTTTCTTTTATCTCTTGCACTTTATTTACCCTCTTTTCCTGTCATATGGTCAATCACAATTTCAATAACATTCACCGCGTCGATGGCTTTATCAATGTACTTTTCACCACTCTCGATATATGCAGAAGAATATTTTTCAATCAACGCCATTAATCCAGCCCGTTTTTCATTTTTATCTTTTAGAATTCTGGCTTTTCCAAATATAACTGCACTTCGGTACACGGTATCAAATTTTTCCGGCAGGACCGTGTCTTGTTCAATAACACTGAACGATACCTTTGGCTCTTTTATAATCGAGTCAATTTTATGTCCTTGCATTGCACCATGAAAATATATTTTATTATCTTTGTAGGCATAACTGATTGGCAGTGAATAAGGATAACCGTCATCCCCTGCAAGAGCAAGCGTACCATGAGACATTTTTTCCAACATTTTAATTGTCTCTTCCATTGGCAATTGCTTTTCTTTTCTTCTCATTTCTCGAAACATAACTTCCTCCTTTTCTCTAACCTTTTACTAATTAATTCAATTTTACCTATTTATCTTACTTTTTTCAAATAATCATCTATCATTTGGTCTTCTAAATTTTCAACTTGAATACTTTTATACTTTTGATTGCTAAAAATACTTACGTTGCAATTTGCCAGCTTTCTCTTTTTTTGAAAGTATGTATAAGATTTTCCTATAGACTGCACTGCACTTTTTTTAACAACTGTTCCAACCTTGTAAAATCCATTGTAAGACATAACAAGTAAATCCTTTTCCATCCCAACCGCAGTATTTTTAAATTGCATATATCCTAAAATTAAGGCAAAGGGAAACAACAGGACACTTAAAAATCCAAATGAAAAGTAATATGTAAAAATGCCTGCCAGAATGGCAATAAAAACGAGTTTTTTCCATATAAATCGAATCAGAGCACGTTTCGGAGGTACTTGCATACAACCACCAAAATTGAATTCCGGTAAAATATCATTTATAATTTTACGTTCTAAATCAACATTGCAAATTGGAAATAAAATTGCAGATTCCCCTTTTTCATCCCCATAGCCAATACTTTCAATTTCTAAGGTTTTAATATGAAATAACTGCATAATTAGATTTTGTTTGCTATGAATCCCTTTTATTTTATTTCGAGCAAACGAATAATGTTTTTCATTTAATAAACCATACCGAATATTTAATTTATCCTTATCCACATAAACTTTGAAATTATAATATCGAATAAAACTCTGTAATACTGATAAGGTTATACTTATAACTAAAATTGCTCCTATAATCCATATCGCTTTTGTCAATAAATATTGAATTGTAAAATGCCCTTTATCAAATAGTTTAATATCAAAAATATCCAAAAAGTAATCATCTAAGAATGTATAGGCGACAAAAATAATACCGATTCCCTTAGCAATTGCATTTGAAGTTAATGCATAAAGCATGAGCTGACTAGAATTTAAAGTATAGCAGTCATAAGATACCTCTTCCAGTACTGTTTCATCATCCTTCCGATTTAGGATAAGATTACGAATCTCTATTGCTTTCTCTTTATTCAATAATAGCGACAGTTCACTTTCATCCTTTGAAAGACTGGCTGTATCAATTTTAATCTTAGCAAGACCAAAAGCTTTTTCAAGTATACCCTGTGATAAATCAACTGTATTTACTTTCTTGAATTGGATTTCTCTGATTTTTATATTCATAAGTCCGCTTTTATAATAAATTGCTTCATCTTTAAAATAAAAAATTTGATTATACCAATCAATCATGCTGAAAAACATCACGAAAGACAGAATTATAAATAAAGCAAAAAAAATCGCAGAAAAACCAAAATCACTATGCATATTCTTTATTACAATAATTATTAAGAAGATCCAGCTCATAAGCTTTCTTAAGAACAAATAAAGAATTTTACATGCATGGTTGCGCTCTACCTCATCAAATTCATCCACTTCCTCAATTATATCTTGTGAATTTCTACTAATGTTTTGGTGATTTTTTAATTCTTCTTTGTTATTCAATGTCTTCACTCATTTCTATCATTGCTTTTAATCTTTGTGAAATCTCATTCGCCTCTTCTAATGTTAATGCCGGTATTTCATGTACATCACTTGCTGTATTAATATTTAAGGAAGCAAGATGAAAACTCTGATAAATTGGTCCTTGTTCAATCTCAATGTATTGTATCCTAGAGATTGGAATGATTACCTTATTTCGTACCAATACACCATGAATCAATTCAATACGATCTTCTTGGATACTGTATTTCCACTCTTTATATTGGATCACTGGCATAATAAAAGTATTCATTAAAAAACAAAAAGCTAAAAGAATCGTTAAACCATTCAAACCATATTTTACCTCAAAAATACTTCCAAAGTTCGGCATTATTAACTTATAAACAACCGGATAATAAATTGCAAAAAATATCACTAAAGAAATCGTTCTTCCAATCATCCAAGCCTTCACTGCATTTTTCTGTATACGACTATATTCCATTTCTTGTGATAACTCCTCCCTGACCGTTTACTTCTACAAATGTTTTTCCATCTTCGAACGGATCTGCATCATCAAACACAGGAGAAATTACTACGTCTCCGTTTCTATCAATATAACCGTATTTTCCATTCTTCCCTCGAAACAAAAGCAATCCTTCCTGAAAGCCTTTTGTTAATCCAGTAATATTGCCGCCTTCCTCATAAGGCTCCTTAAATACTGTTTCTCCCTTCTTATTGATTCCACATAAATAATTCCCGCGTCCAACGATCGCCAAACCTTCTGAATAAGAATAAAAATCACTGCAGCTGATTTTTTGAACTACCTCTCCTTTTTCATTCATCAGGCCCCATGTATCATCGATTCGTTTCACAGGTGCCAATCCATCAGTAAATGGTTTTGCTTCATCAAAGCTTTCCTGAAATACCAGGTTAAAATCATAATCAAAATATTGACTCTCCTGAATGATACTTTTAGTCTCATAAGTAACTAAAATTTTATCCTCATCGGCCTTATGTATCATATCATAATGGGCATCTAATAATACTCTCCCATTTATGTCCACAATGCCCCATTTTCCACCAATGATGCCATTATCATATTTATCTTCAAACTCATAAAGACCTCTATTACTGTCAAATGCACTTAAATAATCACAATCAAATCTTAGTTTTACGTTTCCAGATGGTTCAATAATATGATATCCTGCTTCATCTTCTACAGTGGCGTAACCATTTTCAAACGGAGATGCATCTTTAAATGTCTTCGCTATAAAATCTTTTCCATCCAAACTATAATAATGTGCTTGATACGTATCCCAATTTTCTCCTAGTATATATCCCATATCCCAATTAAGAGTAAGATGCCAATAAATAGCCGGAACGATAATCTCCCCTTGTTCATTCATTACGCCATACAGCTTATCAAAAATATTATCTTCATCTTTATCCTCTGCATATACTGAAAAAACTCTTAGCCCGTATTTCTGAAATTCTTCATTTTGTTTTAATTGACGCCAATCTGTGAATTCAAAATCTTTTTCAAGAGGAATCTCCCAATCAAGGTTTGCAATGGTTTCCTCAAGCAGTAATTTTTGCTGGTATAGATGGTATGCTTTTATGCCAAGCAAAAGCACGGCAATGACAATAATTACAAGAAGGGTTATCTTCTTCTGTTTTGTAAATGTCGATGTATTTTCTGGAAGCTCTACTATTTCCATTTAATTAAATTCCTTTCTTTCCCAATAATTACAATTCATTATAGCATAATACTTCCTTTCAAATATATTACAAACATCTTAATTTTTTAGTCTATCACAATATTATCAGCTGCAGTATAAATCCAACCCTTCTCTTCTTCTGATAGTGATTCTATATAATGAAACAAACTGCTTTGAAAATTTTGTTCCGATTCTCGTAAATCATCCAATGCTTCCATTCTTTTATACAAATTATGATTTTTCGCGAGCGCTGCGAGTTCAGAAATTTCAAGTTTCTTAAAAATAGCATCCATTTCATCTGGATTGAATCCTGCATCAAAAAAGATATCCTCTAAATCAGCAAGTGATTTTATTTTACTTTCTATAATTGAAAGCTTATCTGATAAAAAGCGGCATTGTAATAATTCCTCAACAATATATCGGTATTGTTCATTATCCATCTTCTCCCCATAAGAAAAAAAGAATTTGGGTTTTCGTTCAGGGAAATCAGGTACAATAAATACTTTACTGAGTGTTTTTAAATTCAAGGCAATACAGATATTTAGAGAAATTCTTGCTAAACTTTCTTCTAAATATAACTCTTGAAGATCATTATTTATTAATAGTTCTTTTTTAAGCTCACAATATGCCCGATTAACTGTGCTTTGTATCTCTTCGCTTGATTTATTATTTAATTTTCCATATAAATATTTAATTGTTTCATCAGAAAGATTCAATCCTCTGCTTTCCATACCAGCAAGCTTGCATCCGATTGCAGAGGTAAAAATTTGCTCATAAATATTCAGTATTAAATAATCATAGTTCTCATCAATACCACAAAGCAAGTGATGAATCTCCTCTGGCATATAATTTTGACAAAACATGTTTTCAAAATAAATATATTCTAAATATTTTTGGATAAATTCAATTCCAACAACATTTTTAATTGGGTTACAAGTTGGATAATCTGCTGTAATATGGTTTTCACAAGCATCAAATTCAGGATTATATAATTTAAAGAAGCCTTCGATACCGTCTACAATAGTTGCGTTATACGTATAATAACCAATATTAATTTTGTTTTCTAAAACCTTTCGATGAAGATACTTTGCATCTCTTATCTTTTTCTCAATTTCAACAGTACCTTTAAAATACAATTCATTGATTGAGATTTCCCTTAATGCTTCTATCGCAGCTTCTGCTTTATGAAAGGATTTTAAATAAATTCCAATTGTATATAGATTCGATTGCATTATATTTTCGGCAATTTCCATTCGAATCGAACTACTATCACCACCGTTATACCGCTCAACTTTATGTGCTAATAACTCAATGCACTCAAATTGTATTCTTTCAATGTCGGAAACGGATAAAAAATTGCAACGATAAGCTTCCTCAATGAAAGATTCAAAATAGCAGTCTTCCTTTAATTTATTTTGATCGATCAAACTGATACTCTCAATATTCATCAAAATCATCCTCCATCTTCTCATTCACTTCGTCATTATCCTCAGAATCATCCGGATGAATCCCAAATCTTATATTACGAGCCATTTTTGCAAGTTCTCTTTCAGAAAGTAAATATATGGAGCCATGACATACTCCATCAAACGCTTTTTTCATATATTTTATTAATTCTTCATCACTGGCTAAATCAAGTGTTTCATTTTTATACTCATAAAACATTTCTACCAAATCATGTAGTACTTCTGTATAGTTATACATTGATATAAACGGTGAATCACAAAATTCTTTTATAATTTTATCAACAACGCCTCCCCCAAATTCAATCCGGCCATTTGCATTTAAAACATAATTACGCGTTTCAATCAATTCAGCCGCCTGTCGATTAGTTAAAGTTAACCCAAATTTTTTTGTAATTTTATTGCATTTTATAATCTCATTTACAGCTTGCTGTTTTATAATTGAAGCATTATAAAATATGAGTTTGTTTTTACTCTTTCCTTCCATAAAATCACCCCTCTAATACTTAATACACTAATTACTGCATAAGTAAAAGACTTGAAATTTTGGTCATTTTGTGGTATTATAATAGTAGAAAAAACCTCCAAAAATATATTTTTGGAGGTTTTTTATTCAATAGCATTTTTATAATCTTAATTTTGCTGTAACGCTGTGCGAATCATTTCAATTTCCACTTTATGGCCCGATAAATCATTTGGTGTTTCCAAATAGAATGGAAGATGGCATAAATTAGGATGTGTAAGTATACTGAGAATTGCATCCATTCCAATCGTTCCTTTTCCAATTGTCTCATGACGATCTTTATGACTTCCGATAGGATTCTTACTATCATTGAGATGTACCGCATAAAGCCTATCCAGACCAATAATCTCATCAAACTCATGAAGTACTCCGCTAAGATCGTTTACAATGTCATAACCAGCATCAAAAACATGACAGGTATCCAAACAGATTCCTAACTTATCACTTAGCTTAACGCCTTCCATAATTTGATGCAACTCTTCAAACTTGCTGCCAATTTCCGTTCCTTTTCCGGACATAGTTTCTAAGAGAACCGTCGTTGTCTGCTCTGGTTTTAAAATCGAATTCAACATCGAAATAATTTGTTCAATCCCAGCTTCGATCCCTTGCCCAACATGATTTCCCGGGTGAAAATTATAAAAGTTTCCCGGTAAATATTCCATACGCGTTAAATCATCTAACATTGTTACCTTGGCAAAATCCCGATTTTTTTCATCCGCAGAGCAAGGATTCAGCGTATAAGGTGAATGGGCTAATACCTTTTCAATTTTATGCTCTTGCATGAACTTTAAAAAACGCTCAACGTCTTCTAAATTCATTTCTTTCGCTCTACTTCCTCTGGGATTACGTGTAAAAAATTGAAACGTATTTGCGTTAATTTTTAAAGCATTCTGCCCCATTGCATAGAAACCCTTTGATGATGATAAATGACATCCGATTTTAAGTGTATTTTTATTGCTCATTTTCATTCCATCCCTTACAAACATCAACCCACTCGATGTAATTCGAATACTTTTCCAGCTCGGGAATCGTTAATTCAATAGCACTGTTACTGCTTCCGCATGCAGGAAATACGGTATGGAAACGCTGCAATGAATCATCGAGATAAACCGGCGCACCCTGCTTTATAGCAAATGGGCAGACGCCTCCAACAGCATGTCCCACAAATTCAATTACTTCATCTGGTGCCAGCATTTTAGCTTTAATCCCAAACTTTTCTTTATACTTTCGATTATCAATTTTAGCATCACCCGCAGTAACGATTAAAATACAGTTATCGTCACGTTTAAACGATAATGTTTTAGCGATACGCTTCGGTTCACATCCAAGAGCATCAGCCGCAAGCTCAACAGTTGCACTCGATACTTCAAATTCTAGTATTTTATCTTCTAAATTCCATTGCCTGAAATATGTTTTTACTTTTTCAATCGCCATTTTCATTCCTCCGTTCTATTTACGTTAAAAACCATTCTAATTGTTTTAGAGTATTTCGTCAAATTTTTTTATAATAATTGATATATATAATTTTTTAGATTTTATATTAAGTATTATTAACCTTCCTTTTCTTGTATAAATAATGACACATACACAAATAATATAATTGATTTTTAATTATTTAATTTTATATCACTAAGAAAAAGGAGATTTTAAATGGGTATTGTAACAACTATGACCGACAAATTTCAAACTTGTATTGATGCATGCCATAAATGTGAACAAGCTTGCTATGAATGTTTTACAGCATGTCTAAATGAACCGGATTTAAATGCAAGAAAGAATTGCGTTAGCATGCTAGTTGAATGTGCAATGATGTGCCAAATGTCAGCTGGAATGATGGCAATGAATGGCCAATTCAGTAAAGAGCATTGTCAGCTGTGTGCAACAATTTGTGATAAGTGTGCTGAAGAATGTGCAATGTTCCAAGATGATCACTGTCAAAAGTGTGCTGATATCTGCCGTATGTGTGCACAAGAATGTAGAAGTATGGGTAGTATGTAGTAAGATTTTAAATCTTAAAAATTTAAAAAAACCTCTTTTGCGGATGTTTTAATAATTACATCAACGAAAGAGGTTTTTTGATTAAATAATTTCTTCTTTAATGAATAATTAAACTGTTTATTGATAGCATCATATAGACGATTTTCATTATATTTTCAGCTTTTTTAATTTATGTTGCAAAGTCTGTCTTGTAACACCTAAAAGCTCTGCTGTTTTTGAAATATTACAGTTATTCATTTCAAATGCTCTCCAAATAACTTCTTGCTCTACACATGCAATATATTTTTGTAAAGTGACTCCACTTGCTAATGCATTTTCAATTTCATTTTCTGACATTATTTTTTCTTGCTCTCGACTGTAATATTTTATGAAATAAAAAGGTAAATCTTTCATTTCAATCACACTATTATTTTTAGCCATACTAACTCCGCACTCGATTACATTTGACAATTCTCTTACGTTTCCTCTCCAGGAATAGGAGTCGAAAGCTTTTAAAACTTCTTCACTAAACCCATTAAGATTTTTTTGGTTATTTTCCGAATGCTTCTCTAAAAAATATTTCATCAATAATTGTACATCTGTATCTCTCTCTTTCAGTAAAGGTACATAAATGTCTATTACACTCAATCTGTAAAATAAATCCTCCCTCAATTTTTTCTCATAAATAAGCTGCTCTGGATTTTCATTCATAATCCCAATTACACGTACGTCTACATCCACAACATCAGTTCCGCCTATCGGTCGAAAGGATCCCTCTTGCAGAACACGAAGGAGTTTTGCCTGCAATCCAATCGGGAGTGAATTTATTTCATCTAAAATTAAAGTCCCTCCGTTTGCCATTTCAAATAAGCCGATTCGATCGATTGCACCGGTAAATCCACCTTTTACAGTTCCAAATAGAACACTTTCCAATAAATTTTCCGGTATTGCCGCACAGTTTTCCATAATTAACGGTTTTCTATATCTTTTACTTTCATTATGTATGCTTTGTGCAAATAATTCTTTCCCTGTACCTGATGCTCCATAAATTAGAACATTTGCATTTGATTCACTTGCCAGCTTTGCCTTTTTCTTTACATTTTTTATAATGTCACTTTCTCCAATAATGTCAGAAAGCAGATACCCACGTTTCTCTCCGCTGATATTGCTTTTTTTTGTTAATATACCGATATCTTTACTAATCCCTAAAATCTTTTCATGTAATTCTCGAATCTCTGTAACATCCACTGCTACTTTAATAACACCTATCACTTCACTGTTTTGTGAAATAGGCCAGATAGAGTTATTTGCGATTACCTTATTGCCAAATTTATTTATTCCCGAATAAATTTTATTTACTAACGGCGTTGCACTATTAAGTACTGAAACAATATCCTCATCTTTCGGATCGTTCCGTTCAAATAAATTCGTGCTTTGAATATCCTGTAAGGATCTATTTTCAATTACACTCATTTTACGATTATAGACTACGGTATTTCCACGTTCATCAACAATATAAATTCCATCCTTTAGTATCGAAGTTAATTTGTTTATTGTGCTATCAGTAATCATTATCATACCTAATCCTTTAATATATTGCTGTATCTGGATTCATAATTCCTTTCGGATCAAATAATTGTTTTAATCCTCTCATTAGTTCAATCTCTTCTTTACTTAACTGCATTTTTAAATTTTTATTGCGAATTTTTCCTATCCCGTGTTCACCGGTAATACTTCCTCCTATCGAAATTGCTATTTGATACAATTCCACCTTCATATCCTCATAGTACTCTGGTACTTCTCCATTTTTTAAATAAATGTTATTGTGAACGTTTCCATCCCCAACATGTCCAACAGTATCGATTATAGCATTGTATTTGCGTGCAATATGATTAAAATGCTTCATTAAATTAGGAATTTCTGCGGGTGGAACCGAGATATCCAAAGAATCTACTAATAAATTCTTTGTTGCATGGTAGGTATTGCTTCTAATTTCTAAAATACGATTCCTTTCTTTAATTGAATTTAATACGATGTAATCGACTACACCCATTCTGCTGCATACTTCTTCAATCCCTACACTTGCATTAAATAATTCTGCTTCATTTTTCTCTGATAGTTCAAAGAGTAAAAATACTTCTCCTTTTTCTAATGGCCATTCTTCTCCTAAATATTCTGCGGTTCGCATTGCAATGGACCGATCTAAATACTCAATCGTCAATGGAGTAATTCCTTTTCTTAATATACGATTAACGACTTCCGTTGCTTCCGTATAACTGTCAAAAGAAACCAAAATACCACTATTAAAATTCGTTTTAGAAAATAATTGCAATGTTACCTCTGTGATAATTCCTAAGGTTCCTTCTGATCCAATCATTAATTGCATCAGATCGTATCCAGCGTTATTCTTTTTCAAACTTCCACCGAACGATACAATATCACCGGATGAAAGAACTACCCTCATCCCTTTTACATTATTTCGCATTACCCCATGCTTTCCTACCTTGGCCCCACCGGCATTCTGCGCAACCAGCCCTCCTACTTGAGCGGTATCTTCTCCTAATTTTGCCGGAAAATATAAATTAACACGTTGATTCAGCAATGCATTCATTCCTTTTAAGGTAATTCCACTTTGGACTTTTATCATAAAATTTTTTTCATCGATTGCAACGATTCGATTCATTCTCTCCATAGAAATAATAATGCTGGGGTAGGTTGGTATTGCTGCACCACAAAGACCCGTTCCACCACCTCGAACCACTACAGGAATTGACTCGCTATTCGCTATTTTTACAATTTCCGCAATTTCTTGTTCATTTTCCGGTTTCACTACTACACATTCTTGAGAGGCCTGAGGTCTTAAAAAGCGTTCTGTTTCATCATATAAAAACAAAGCCACTTCATCGACGTCTACAATGCAATACTCTTTCCCTACGATTTTTCTTAATAAATACCGTATTTCACTGTTTATCATAATTCACTTCTACTCTCTTATTTTCCTCTAATATTTCCTATATAAATGTTTAACCTATTATAATTTTACATACTTGTATATTTTAAATCAATAAATTATCATAAAATTCTTAAAATACAAGGGACTCTTAGGTAATTTTACTTATCTACCAATGAGGAGAGCTCCCAATAGGGAGCTCAAGCATAAAATGATTCAATTTCTTATTTAGTATATTGCAGTCCTTGGATTCAATATATTATTAGGGTCAAATAATTCTTTGACTCCTCTCATTAGATTTATCTGAATCTCATCAAATTGAAGTGGTAAATTCTTTCTTCTAATCTTTCCAATACCATGTTCACCAGTGATGCTTCCACCTAATTGAATTGCCAATTTATACAATTCTTCTTTCATTTCTTCATAATAAGGTGGTATTTCACCATCTACTAAATAGATATTATTATGTACGTTTCCATCTCCAATGTGCCCAACCGTATCAATGGATGCATGATACTTTTCTGCGATGGAACTAAAACCATGCATTAATGCTGGCATTTGAGCTGGCGGTACTGTAATATCCATAGAGTCCAGAATACTGCTCTTAGAAGCGGTATAGGTGTTGCTTCTAATATTTAATATTCGAGCTTGATCCTTAGAACTGTCTGCAATTAAACTTTCCACTGCCCCTACTACTTCACAAATTTCTTCGATCATACCACCTACATCAAATAATGCATCTTCACTGTCTTCGGATAAAATAAACATCAAATCAACATTACCCTTTTGCAACGGCCATTTTTCTCCTAAATGTTCTGCAGATCTTAACGCAATTTGGCGATCTAAATATTCAATGGATAAAGGTATAATACCACTTTGTAATGTCTTTGTCGCAGCTTCGGTTGCTTGATCGTATGAATCGAAAGAAACCAATAATGTTCCAGTAAATTTTGACTCTGGGTATAACTTAAGCATTACCTTCGTAACTATACCAAGTGTACCCTCAGAACCAATGATTAATTGTAATAAATCATATCCAGCATTATTTTTTTGAAGTTTCCCACCTAGATTCATCACCTTTCCATTCGGGAGTACCAATTCTACACCCTTAATATGGTTTCGCATTACACCATGCTTTACGGCTCTCGCACCACCGGCATTTTCCACGACAAGTCCACCCATCTGCGCACTTTCATCACCAGGATGACAAGGAAAATATAATACATCCTTAGTCTTTAAAAATTCATTCATTTCACCTAATGTAACTCCAGCTTCCAGTGTAATAATGAAATTCTTATCATCTAAATCAATGATTTCCTTAAATCGTTCCATCGATAAAATCAAACTGGGTTCTGTAGGTATCGCAGCACCGCATAATCCTGTACCTCCACCTCGAACTACAACCGTTTGCTTATTTTTATCGGCTAGAGCCATAATCTTAGATACTTCCTCTGTCGTTCTTGGTTTTACAACCACACAGTCTTCATTAGCGGCCGGTCTTAATCTGGGTTCCGTTTCATCATAAAGGTAGCTGACCACATTATCATGTTCAGTAATAACATAATCCTCCCCAACTATGGCTTTTAATTCTTTAATCAACATTCCATCCATATTACGGTATTCATACAACGTTATGTTGTATATCTCCTTTCATCTACTTATCCTTGCATCAAGCTATATTTCTTTACTTCTCAGTCTTTCTATCAACATTGGTACCACTTTATAAACATCCCCTACAATACCATAATCCGATACTTCAAAGATTGGAGCCGATGCATCTGAATTAATTGCCACTATCACATCAGATTCTTTCATCCCCGCTAAATGCTGCGGCGCTCCTGAAACTCCACAAGCAATGTATAACGATGGTTTCACCCGGTTACCGGAATATCCAACCTGATGAGATTTATCAATATAACCCTCATCCACAATTGCCCTGCTTGCTCCTACATCTGCTTTCAGGCATTCTGCTAATTCATAAATCATTTTCATATCTTCTTTAGATTTAATGCCCTTTCCTGCAGAAATGACAATGTGAGCATCTGAGATATCAAATTCACTTTCTTCCAATTCCTCTAAAATTTCGATTAATTCATTGCCCTTTACATAAGCATCTACTTTGATAATTTCACCGTTAACCTCATCTGTCCATTCAGCAGGGGCAAATTCCTTATACCTAATCGTAGCCATTTGCGGTAAGGTTTCAGTTTTAATATGCGCCAATATATTATCGCTGAAAGCTGGTCTGATTTGAATCAGCTTGCCATCTGTATCAATCATTAATTCCGTGCAATCTGCAGTTAATCCTGTCTCTAATGCAGCTGCAATTCTTGGTGCTAAAGACCGTCCAAAAGTTGTGGCGCCGACCAGTAACATCTCCGGCTGAATCTGTTTCAGGAGTTCACAAATATTCTCTTTATATAACCATTCGTCTGGCATATCAAATGAATTCGCAGCAATATGATATATCTTATCTGCACCATGGTGTAATATTTCATCCAGATTTAATTGATCCGAACCTAAAACAATGACATCTTTTTCAAACTGACCTTCCGGAAAACTCGCAATGAGTTCTGCTGCTTTTCCTAATAACTCATATGTAACTTTGTGAATTTTACCTTTTTTCTGTTCAGCAAGAATCACAATTTTCTTCACATCATTTATCATTTTAACCCTCCAACACATTTTTTTCTATCAAATCGCCAATCATTTCATCCAAGAAATTTTCAATGTTGTCTTTTTCCTTCTTACATACGCGTGATTCTGCTTTTGGTACGACAATTTTTCTTACCTTTGTTGGAGAACCCTTAATACCAACTTCTTCTTTTTCAATAAAATCGGAAAGCTCCTCAAGAGACCAAGTTGGAATCTCTGCCTTTCTTGCAATAGACTTGCTCTTAAAAGAAGGTAGTCTTGGAACATTTAAGTCCTTGGTCACCGTTAACAAAACAGGAAATTTAGCTTTTTTAACAAATTTTCCATCAAAAATATTGGATACAACTGTAATATCATTCTCTGAAATATTTAAAATTTCTTCAATATAAGAAATATGTGGTATGCCTAAGAATTCTGCAATTTCAGCGCCCACTTGACCCGTATCGCCATCCACTGTTTTTTCTCCTACTAAGATAATCTCCGGAACTCCCATCTTCTTTAAAGCTGCTGCTAATGTTTTAGAAGTAGCTTTTGTATCTGCGCCGCCAAATGCTCGATCGGATAACAATATTCCTCTGCTGGCTCCTCTGGCAATTCCCTCTCGAAGAGAATCCGCACCTCTTGGTGGTCCCATTGTTAAAACAACCGACTCGCAACCCTTACTTTCAGCAATGTTCACACCTGCTTCCAAGGCGTTTAAATCAAATGGATTAATTTCCACTCCAGCTGTTGAACGATCTACTAACCCACGTTCACAATCAAATTTTACTCGTTCCATATCTGGTACTTGCTTTATCAAAATGGCAATATTCATACGATTCCTCCACTAATTTGAAAACATATTTGGTAACAACATTGATACTGGCTCCCAAAATGTTGTGATTAACAATATTAAAATTAAACTTGCTACAAATGGAATGATATTCTTGGCTACCCGCTCAAACTGAACACCTCCAACGCCGCTGGCAACAAATAAATTTGCACCGTAAGGTGGCGTAATAAAGCCAATTGCTAAATTCATTGTAAGGACAATTCCAAATTGAATTGGACTCATTCCTAATCCAACTACAACTGGCAAGAAAATTGGTGCCAATATCAAACAAGATGATATATTATCAATAAAGCATCCAATTACTAACAAAAATAGATTGATGATTAAAATAATAACAATTCGGTTATCTGTAATTGTCGTTAATAACATGGCAACCGTATTGGGCACTTGTTCCATCGTTAAGTAGTTTGCAAAAGAAGTCGATAACCCAATCATATAGGAAGTCGCTCCATTAATAAGTGCCGTAGATACCAATGCTTTATAGATAAATCGATTTTCCAATTGTTTATAAACGAATTTACCAATAATTAACGCATACACAATTCCAATAACTGCTGCTTCTGTTGGAGTGCAAACACTACTGTAAATCGATCCCAGAATAATGATCGGCATAAGCAATGCCCAAAATGCATTAACAAATTCTTTTCCAACAAGCTTAATACTCAGCTTCTTTCCGCTTCCCTTCCAACCATTTTTCTTACAAATGACATAACTGGTTGTCATTAATGCCAACCCCATTAAAACACCTGGTATAATTCCAGCTAAGAACAAATCTGAAATGGATGTTCCTGTAGCAACCGCATAAATAACAAAAGGAATACTAGGAGGTATTACAACTCCAATGGTACCAGCAGCAGCTGTCAATGCAGCTCCAAATCCACCATCATACCCTCTTCGTTCCATTGCTGGCATCATAAAAGTTCCAATTGCAGAAACAGTAGCAGGACCAGATCCCGAAATTGCTGCAAAGAACATACAAGATACCGTTGTAACCATTGCTAATCCACCCGTAATAAATCCAATTAGACTATCCGCAAAATCTAGAATTCGCTGAGAAATTCCACCGTGCTCCATTAGATTACCTGCCAATATGAAAAAAGGAATCGCCATTAAAGGAAAGGAATCCAATCCGGCAAACGCATTCTGCGCAATAATAATAGTTGGAATATTACTGGTTAACATCAAAGTCAAAGCAGTTGCTAATCCGAGTGCAATACCAATTGGTATTGTTAAAAATATGAACAAAAACAGAAATCCGAATAATATTACAACACTCATTGTTCCACTCCTTCTGGCAATACTTTCTTATCTATAATCATTGTTTTGATTAACGTCGCTAAATTTTGAATCAAACGATACACCATCAACACAGATCCAACCGGCACTGATAGATAAGGGATTACCATCGGCATTCTCATTGCCGGAGATAATTGTTTCATACGCCCAATCATCTGTACCACTTGAGCTCCTTTTATCGTTAAGAATATTGCAAATCCAAGCCAAATGATTAATGCAATCAACTCAATGTAATTATGATATTTCTTATTTGTAATTGACTTTAATACTTCCGCACGTAGATGCCTTGAATGTTTTGCGGCATAAGCCGCTCCAACCCATATCTGCCATAAAAATAAACACCTTGCAAATTCTTCACTCCATGGTAAAGAGGCTTTAAATACATAGCGCATAATTACTTGTAAAAAAATAACGATGACGGATATTGAAATGGTTGCTACTAAAAAATATTCTTCTAAATTATCATCTATCTTTTTTAATCGATTCAACAGAATCCCTCCTCGATTTCTCAAGTATTACAGAATACCGAGAAACCCGTCCCGGTATTCTGTTTCATCACAAAATGATACGGTTTGTATATTCCTTAATTTATTTCTGCTTTGATTTCATCTAATAGTTCAGATCCATATTTTTCAATATACTCATCATAAACACTCTGTGCTGCATCCACAAATTCTTGCTTCTGTTCTGCAGTCAATTCATTTACTTGCATGCCGGCTTCTTTTAAATCATCGATATATTCACGTTCTTGCTCTGCGCACATTTCTCTCTGAGCAGCGACACAATCTTTTGCTGCATCTCTCACAACTTGCTGTAAATCTTCTGGCAATTTATCAAAGAATGTTTTGCTAATCAAATATGGGCACTGCGTATAAACATGTCCTGTCAAGCTCAAGTATTTTTGAACTTCAAAAAGCTTTGATGTATAGATAATAGGAATTGGATTTTCCTGTGCATCAACTGTACCTTGTTGCAGTGCTGTAAACAATTCATTAAATGAAATTGGTGTAGCGTTTGCTCCAAATGCTTTAAAGGAAGCCATGTGAATTGGATTTTCCATTGTTCGAATCTTAAGTCCTGCTAAATCTTTTGGAGATGTAACCGGTCCTTTATTGTTTGTAACATGACGGTATCCATTTTCACCATACCCAAGATTGACAATTCCGATATCTTCCAATTTGGCATTTAATGCATTTCCAACTTCTCCATCGAGAACTTTAAATGCATCCTCTTTTGACTTAAATAAGAAAGGTAAATCAAGTACCATAAAATCTTCAACAAATCCAGATAATACCGTTCCTCCTGGAATACACATTTCAACAGTACCTAAATTTAAAGCTTCAATGGTTTGTCTGTCACCGCCCAGCTGTCCATTCGGATACACTTCTACTTTTATTCTTCCATTGGATTTTTCCTCAACTTCTTTTTTAAAGACTTCCTCTGCAGTAATATGTGTTGCATGATCCGTTGGTAAAACATGTGCTACACGAATTAAATAGCTTTCGTCACTCGAATCAGCCGATCCAGCGTTTTCCTTGTCGCCACAACCGATCAGCGAACAACCTAGTACTAAAATCATCACCAATACTATACTTAACTTTCTTTTCATGTCCCTCTCCTTTTATAGTTCTTCAACAAACCTTTTAAGTAATGCCATTGCATCCTTGATTTCTTCGTTCGAACAAGCATAAGCCAATCGAATAAATCCTTCACCATTCTCGCCAAATGCATTTCCAGGAACTAAAGCAACGCCCGTTTCCTCTAATGCTCGTTGACAAAATTCCGTAGATGATAACCCAATGTCTGAAATTTTAGGGAATATATAAAATGCTCCATGAGGAACTTGATATTCCATTCCCTTTATTTGAGACAATCCTTCTATTACTAAATCCCTCCTTTCTCTAAATGTATCAACCATTTTTTCTGTAAAAGATTTTCCATTTTGAAATGCACTTACTGCACCAACTTGAACAAATGATGTCGCACAGGTTGACATGTTTTGATGCACTTTATTCATATATCGAATGATTTCTTTTGGACCAATTGCATAACCTACACGCCATCCTGTCATAGAAAAAGTTTTCGAAGTAGAATTAATTACAACGGTTCGTTCTTTCATCCCAGGTAAGGTGTATAAGCTTACATGTTCTCCTTCAAATAAAAATTGATCATAGGTCTCATCAGAAATCACAACTAAATCGTATTTCTTTGCAAACTCCGCTATTTTTAGCAACTCTTCTTTCCCTATCACTGCCCCTGTAGGATTATGCGGTGTATTTACAAGTAACGCTTTGGTCTTTGAAGTTACATATTTCTCCAAATCAGCTGCTTGTAATTCAAAAGCATTTTCAAATTTTAACGGTACTTCCTTAATTACTACTCCTTGAATTTTTGCAATATCGTCGTATGCAGAAAAATATGGGCTTGGTATAAGTATTTCATCGCCAGGATCTAAAACAGCCAACATAAATGCCATTAATGCTTCACAAGCTCCTGCGGTTACAATAATTTCTGAATTTGGGTCAGCAACAATACAATTTGCCTTCTGTTCTTTTTCTAATATTGCTTCACGTAATTCCTGAATGCCTGCCATCGCCGTGTAATGTACAAATCCATCATTTAATGAATTAATAACGGCTTCTTTGGCAATTTGAGGCGAATCATAATCCGGTTTTCCGATTTCCATATGTACTACTTTTCGACCATCGCGTTCCATAATTAAAGCTTGTTGAAATATCTCATACAAGCCCCCTGACATGCTTAAGTCACTCATTCTTTCATTTTGTATTTTCATTGTCCTACACCTCTCCAGAATATAAACTTCAAACTATTTCACTTATATTTTTAGATATTTATGATAAGTGCATAATTCATGCCAAAAAATTTTTTTGAAAATTCAACCGTTTCTGAAGTTTTTTAATTTTATTTTGACCATTTTATTTGCATTGTTTGCGCCATATAATTTAACACTTCAATCTCTTTTATCTATAAAATTAAATTTCTAATGAAAAATTATTAGATAAAATTAAAACCATCTCGCATTCTGTATAAAACAAAACACGAGATGGTTTTAATTATATATTTATATTCTAAGTTCTAAATCCCCAAAATTGTAAGGATATTAATTGTTTTCATCCATATTTTTGTATATAAACCAATCGGATAGGCTATAGATTCCACGTTCTTTGTCCAAAGACGGGTTATCCTTTTCATCTCTATGAAATAAAACCTTATCCCCTATGATTTCATTATGCGGCCAATTTGCCGGAGCAAATACTTTTTTGATAGAGGCCATTTTTAATGCTTTGACCGTTCTTAATATTTCATCTATATTTCTCCCGATTTCCTTTGGATATTCCAGCATTGTTCTCACTTTTCCGTTATGGTCTACGATAATGACAGCTCTAACAGCCGCAGTATCATCTTCATTTGGATGAATTAACCCAAGAGTTTGTGCAACACTTCTATCTTCATCATCAATAACCGGAAATTCAATCTGTACGTGAATGTTATCTTTAATCCATTGAATCCACTGATAATGGGACTCTAGGCTGTCCACACTTAACCCGATTAATTCCACTCCCAAATCATTAAATTGTTTCATTTTCTTTTGAAACGATACAAATTCAGTCGTGCATACCGGTGTAAAATCAGCTGGATGGCTAAATAAAACAAACCATTTTCCTTTATAGTCACTTGGTAAATTTATGGTTCCTTTTGTTGTTTTTACTGTTAATTCAGGAAACTTATCTCTTAATGCTATTTTCATAAAATCCCTTGCATGAAGTATCTTTAAAACACTTCATACACTCCTTTCTTTATCTATATAATAATTAATCATTTGATTATATAGTAACTATACCCACTTTCTTTTGAATTAAAATATTTCTTTAAACTATTTTTACTTCAGTTCCCAAAATATATCTCATACATATATTTCTATCATCTCCTGCATAGCAAAAACGCTCCAAACGTTCTATCGGAGTAAGCTCCATTTCGTGATACATATTACTGTCATCAATCACCAGTGCATTAAAATGATACCCTTCTTCAAATGCTCCAACTTGATTAAAAAATCTTCCGCCAGAACGTGTCGCCATATAAAATGCCTCTGCAAGATTCACTGCCTCCCATTCCGAGTCAAACATATTACGGATTTTTGAATGCTGAATGGTACTAGCGATGCCTCTTGCAATTGAAAAATTAGCACCAGAACCGATATCACTGCCAATTGCTAAATGTATTCCCATATCCAAAAGCTTTTTTACCGGCATAATGCCACCCGCATTAATATTTGCAGTTGCATCCGGACAATGTACTGCCATGCAATTAGAGTTATCCATTCGTTCTAATACATCATCATCCATAAAAATACAATGTGCCATTATTGTTGGTGTTTCTCCAAGTAAATTGTTTTTATAAAAGATATCTGCACCATTTTTATAATTTGGAAACAGTTCTTTACAAACTTTCATTTCATTAACCGCTTCACACATATGAGAATGTACCGGCACTTCATATTTTTTCACCAGTTCTCCCAACCCAGCTAATAATTTTTCACTGCAAGTAATTGAAAATCTTGGAACAATGCTTGTTTTTACATTCTTAGTATTTTGGTGCTGTAAGATGAACGTTTCAGTGTCTCGTATGGATTGCTCCGTATCTTCAATATAATAAGAAGGACTGTTCTGATCCATATTTAATTTGCCGGTAAATGCAAATAATCCCCTTTGCTCAAGAATCTGAAATAAGATTTCAGAGGCTCCATAATGAATGGATGGAAAACAATTAACATGGAGCGTACCATTACGTAATAATTCATCTACAAAAGCGGAATAAATCTTTTTCGCATGATCCTTGTCTGCAAATTTAGCTTCGTTTGGATATGTATAGGTATTAAGCCAGTCCAAAAGTTCCCGATCCATGCCGATGCCTCTTTGTAAAAACTGAGGGGCATGCACATGCATATCACAAAATCCCGGAATAATAAGACGCTTTCCCCAATCCACTATATTTTCTTCCGGAAAGTCCTCAGGCAATTGTTTACAGATTCCCTTTACCATTCCGTTGAAAACCATAATGTATGAGTTTTCTTTACTAATCAGAGTATCTTTATCTTGACTGTAAATGATATTTCCTTTATATGCTTTGTATCTTTTATCCATTTCTAAAATTTAGCTCCTTCATTCTTTAAATTCTTAGTTTAATCATTACTTGAAATAAGTGATTTTATTATCTATTTTATCATACAGAGATTATAAATAATATAATTGTTGCTGCTATCAAATAAGGAAGCGAAATGATTCAATTATGTAATAAAAAAACCTGCAAGATTTTAATTCTTACAGGCTAATTTTATCCTAGTTGTTAATTTAAATATTACTCATTTACCCAACTACTTTATTTGTTTTATTAGAAAATAAAAGGAACCAAAGAAAGGCTATAATTCCGGAAGCAATCCCAACAGGATATCCAATAGTAGTCGGCAATGATAAACCTTCTGGTGCTATGAGAATATAAGAAGTAACCACGGTAGTCATGAAGGTCGCTGGCAAGGATGTAATGTAATGAAACTTCTTAGATTTAGCCAAAAATGCAGAAGCAGTCCAAAGCATAATGGTTGCCAACGTTTGATTTGACCATGCGAAATATCTCCAAATGATCCCAAAGTCTATAAAGCATAATACCACCCCAATAGAAAATAACGGTATTGCAATTAAAAATCGATTTTTAATCGGACTTTGATTAAAATGAATCGCATCAGCAATTGCTAAACGTGCACTACGAAATGCAGTATCCCCAGAAGTAATCGGACAGGCAACCACACCAAATAAGGCAAGTACACCACCGAAAGTTCCAAGCAATGATACAGAAATTGTCTTTACTACAATGGCTGCTGGTCCTGCATTTGCAAGTGCTTCTGTACTTCCGAAAAATGCCATAGAGGCAGCTGCCCAAATTAAAGCCAATATACCTTCTGCAATCATAGCTCCATAAAATATCATGCGACCTTCCTTTTCATTGGATATGCATCTCGCAATGATTGGCGACTGTGTCGAATGGAATCCGCTGATTGCACCACATGCAATGGTAATAAACAAATACGGAAAAATTGCTTTTCCGGTTGGATGTAGATTCACCAATTGAATTTCTGGAATCGCATATCCCTGATTAAAAATTCCATACAAAATGCCTAAACCCATGATGATAAGAGCCGCACCAAAGATTGGATAAATTTTTCCAATAATTTTATCAATTGGTATTACCGTTGCACATAGATAATAAAGAATAATTAAGCCAATCCATACAAACTTTGAAACACCAGTCATGCTTAAAAGAATATCCGCAGGACCGGTTATAAAAATTACACCAACTAAAATAAGCAAGACTACAGAAAATATCCTCATCACATTTTTAGCAGCAATTCCGAGATATCTTCCAACGATTTCTGCAACGGTTTCTCCATTATGTTTCATGGAAAGCATACCAGAAAAATAATCGTGTGTTGCACCTGCAAAAATGCTCCCCAGTACAATCCATAAAAAAGCGACCGGCCCCCAATATGCTCCAGCAACTGCACCAAAAATCGGTCCTAAACCGGCAATGTTTAAAAATTGAATTAAGAATGCTTTTTTCTTATCAAGTGCTACAAAATCCACCCCATCATTCAAGGCAATTGCTGGAGTTGTTTTTGAAGGATCTGCTCCATAGATTGCTTCAACTAATTTTCCATATAATACATATCCTAATATTAAAGCAACAATGGAAAGTAAAAATGAAACCATAGCTTTTTCTCCTTAAATTCTTTAATTAGGATTCATGTTTTTTTACCTTACAAGTAGAAATCCCTAAAAGATCACTGATTGGACAATAACGAGTAAACCCTGTGATGATTGGTACTAATCCAATAATCCCCCACCAGTTTTGGTAGTACACTCCTACAACCACAATGGTTAAACCAATTGTAATTCGTACGATTTGCTCTGTTTTTCCTACATTGCATTTTGTTTTACGATTCATCTTTTTTCTCCTCCTTCATTTTTTCAATCAATTCATTTGAAAATTCCTGTGATAATATAGAGGAATATTCTTTGCCTCTAAACCCTTCCTCTATATTTCTTTCTTCAGAACGATTTAATACGTTCATTGCCATATAAACCAAAGAATAGGCTGCAATGATTGTAAATCCTGCAATTAATCCTGAAGTCTGCCCTGGTATAAATGGCATACTAAAAATTATGATAATCATACAAATCAAAGAAAACCATGATGTATACGGATAACCTGGCATTTGGCATTTCCCTTCCGGTGGGCAGCCATTTTTTTTTCGCAGCCGCATGTGAGTTGCGATAATAACGGCGTAAGTAAACAGTAATGCAAACCCCCCGGAACTGATTAAGAAAAGATATATTTTAGGTAAGAAAATACCAATCCCCAATCCACATAACATAGCAAGGCCAGAAAATAATATTCCACGATACGGAACATCGGTCTTATCTTTTAACCAATTTGGTGCATGTCCTTCATCGACAAGTGAGCGCATCATTCTTCCGATTCCAAACATAGCTGCAAGCATAGTTGAGATGATAGCTGTGATCATAACAATATTTAAGGCAGTACTGCCCCATCCAATGCCTTGATTATTTAATGCAGCCACCATCGGACTTACATCTTCATTGATACT
Source organism: Anaerovorax sp. IOR16 (assembly GCF_017168145.1). GTDB lineage: Bacteria > Bacillota > Clostridia > Peptostreptococcales > Anaerovoracaceae > IOR16. The sequence continues at coordinate 29,929 of NZ_JADQTL010000008.1, forward strand.
TGCAGTAGGAATAAGTGGGAAAAGGAATGCAATTGAAGTAATATAAAAACCTACAAGACATAAAACGGTATAAAGAATTGCTTTTGGAACAGTTTTTCTAGGATTATCGCTTTCCGAAGCTGCAAGTCCGATGATTTCAAATCCGGCATACGTAAACATTACAATTAGCATACTTCCGGCAATACCTTTGATACCTCCTGCCATAAAAGGCTCTCGAACTAATTCACCGGCTCCGATTGGCGAAGTCCTTAAGAAGACTCCTGCAACTAATAATAATGCAATTATAATAAAAGAAGCGATTGCAAATAGCTTTACTGCTGCAAGACCGCTCTCCAGCTTACTTAATTTATCTGCTCCAAGCAAATTAAGAAGTGTTACACCAATTATAATAGAACTTCCAAGTAAAGGTATCGATATATTAGGGATCCATTCACTTACTAAGATTGATACTGCCGTCGCTTCACTAGACATTGCCAAAACCATTCCGGTCCAATACACCCATCCAACAACAAATCCAACTCCAGGACCAAAAGCCTGAGCTGAAAATGTTCGAAAAGATCCGGAATCGGGATTTGCTACCGTCATCTCAGATAAAGCAACTAGTATAAAATAGACTAATATTCCACCTAATACATATGCAACTAAAATAGATGGACCCGCTGCATGAATGGCAACTGAGGAACCAACAAAAAATGAGCCTCCAATTACTGTTCCTAAAGCCATCATTGTAAGCTGCCATGCAGATAATCCTTTATTGTTTTTCTCCATAACTTACCTCTTATTCTTATATCAAAGTTAAAATAAATTTAATACTCTAAATTTGTTTCCAAATTATTATTCCTCAAATTTTGAAATATATAAGAAAAGGTGAAAAAGTTTTTTTACTCGATTTTTTTTAAAATAAAAAACTGACCCCCATAAGTTAGATTTTAGGTCTAACTTATGGACGTCAGTTTAATAGAATCTGTTTTTCACTCATTATATTTATAGTCAAATTTTATTAAAATAAATTATATTTTTTATTTTTGGGGGGACCATGTAGATTTTTGAGCTGCATTTTCCCAAATTTCTCTGTTTTCATTTGCAGGAGCAGGTTCTGACTCTCCGAAAATAGCGCGCACCCAATGTCCATCCGTAGGATTTGGGAATAAGATAAATTTAGAACCAAACAACTCTTTATCTGCCTCCATTAATTTTGTTCTTTCATCGATATCTTTCACATAATAGATTCTTCTAAAATCATTTAAGTTATCACCAAGATATACACTTACATTATATTTTTCAGCAATTGCCATCTGTGGTTTTTCTTTATTTGAAGTGTCTTGCAGAACATTTAAATGTTCTTTGTCCGCGTATGGAAATCCAAGTGCTTGAAGATTACCTAAAGCATATTCATATGTTTTTTCTCCCTGATCTCTACTCGTCACATAAAAAACTTCAACGTTGTTTTCTTTACAGAAGTTTAGAAATTCCAAAGACCCCGGTGTAGGTACCATTTTGTTTTCTGGTATCCATTTATCCCATATCTCATCATTAAAAAAGTCTTTCTTATTCTGAATCAGATAGCCCCAATAATTGACCGGGCTTACAATTGTATCATCTACGTCCGTAATGACTGCCAAAGGCTTATCACCTGGTTTCTGATTTGCAATTGCAAACTGCAATTGCGACTTTGCCTGATTAAATCCTTGATAATACAACGCCTTATACTCTGCTGCTGTCTGCTTCCATGCAACTGCAACTGTCAAAATGTTCCCATCCATATTCTTAACAATCGCTTCTGCATCTGCAACTTCTCTGTCAAGAATATTTTGTTCTACAAGGTATTCAGCCAAAGCAGTTTTTGTTTCATTTACTTTTACATTAAGAGTTTCTGTGACAATATTTGAAAATTGACTCATGCTAACAATATTACTATCCTTTGCACTTTTAATCCCCAACTGATTGGCATACTTAACTGCTGATTCTGTATATTTTGTCTCTTTCAAAATTGATAACATTATCTTTGTTAATTCTTCTCCTGAAATTTTTGCAAAGCTATCAAAATTATTTTGATTCCCTACCCAACCCAACTCAGGGTGGTCATAAATATATGCCAAATATTGCCTTGCCCAAGGTGTTTTGTTTGCATCCGCATAATTTTTATTTCCTGTATATACAGATGCGGTTTCTTCAAGACCTAACAATTTTAATTGTACAATTGCCGCTGTCAATCTAGTTACAGGTTTTTGAATATCAATGGAATTTAACGTTCCATCACTTCCCTCAAGAATACCTAAAGTATGTAATAGCTTGATATTCTCCGGAACAGACGGCCCTGCTGCAAATCCGACTGTACAAGTCGTATTCATTATCAGCGTTACAAGAATAAGTACTAATATCTTTTTCATCGTTCTCCCCTCCATATTTCTACTAAGATGTTTAAGATAGACAACTTTCCTATCCTATTTTCTATAGTATCGGAAGAGACTGACAAATTACTGACATATCAGAAAATTTTATTATATTAAATATCAGAACAAACAATTACATCCATTTAAAGCATCTTTATTATGCAGTTATATCTATCCTGCATTTTTTTTGAAGGTTTGCAATCCAGTTCCTTCCTCAAACGTTGTTGATAAGACTGCTAGAAATGAACTAATCCCAGTTTATCTTTTTCTTCTTCGTATCGATTCATGAGCATCATGCAAGCATCCTCTTCATAAGGGAAATGCGTAAGGAGTTTATTTAAACATGCAATTTCATATTCAATATTTCCACTTAAGTTTAACAATACAGCAAGGCGATAAGAAAGACGAATGTATTGACGATTCATGGATTCTCTATAATCCATAGCCCATTCAAAATATTTATTTGAGAAAAGTTCCCCTTGAAATAACTTTACTGCTTTTTTCAGAATCTCTACCTCGTCCGCTTGTTCTCCAATGCCGTAAATCGATTTTGCTTCTTTATAATATTGTTGAAATCTTTGAACATCGGTAAAACAGGATTCGAACTCTATCATATACCCTCCATTTTGATTCAAAATTTTTATCGGAATGTTTTCACTCTTAATTGTTTTTCTTAATCGGTAAATGGTGGTATGAAGATTAGTCGCTGCATTATCCGCACTTGTATTGGGCCATAATAATTCACAAAGCTTCCATTTTTCAATAAGCTTCCCATGATGTAGTATTAAGTATGCAAAAAGTTCTTCTACCTTTGAAGTAATCCATTGAACAGGTTTTTCATTTTGATTTCCATATACTTCGAAAAAGCCAAAACACCGAGCCAGCTGCACAGGATATTTTCTAGTCTTTATAACCTCAGGTTTTGCTTTTTGAGTACTCATTACCTTATTCAATACTCTTTGTACCTCATTTGGATCAACTGGTTTAAGAAGATAATCAAGAGCATTTACTTTAAAAGCATCAACCGCATATTGACTAAAAGCTGTAACAAAAATAACAGAAATATCATTATTTACTTCATGTATCCTCTCTGCCAGTTCTAGTCCATTCATCGCTGCCATTTCAATATCCAAAAAAGCAATATCTGGTTGTACTTCTTTTAACTCATCGAGTACTGCATTCGGTTGCATATAACTGCGAATAACTTCAACTCCGTCCACTAATTTAATTGCTCTTTTCAAAAGAATATGCCCGGAAAATTCATCATCGACAATGACGGCTCGTAACATTCGTTTTCCTCCTTAACTATGATTATTTATAATTGGTAAAAAAACTATAATCTCCGTACCAGCGCCAACTTGACTATTTATTGTCATTTCACCCATTGTATAACTCAAAATTCTTTGTCTTATATTGGATAAACCGATTCCGGACTCCATTGATTTTTCATTTATAATATAACGTAATTGCTCTTCTTTGATCCCTACACCATTATCCTTTACAATGATTTGCATTCTATTTTTTACTGCATGTACCGATAACCAAACCGCACCCCCTTCTTCCTTTTTGGTTATACCATGCAAAATTGCATTCTCTACAAGAGGCTGTATGATTAAAGGAGGTATCTGATAAGAAAGACATTCCTCTTCCACCTCAAAATGCAAGACAACTCGTTCACCATACCTTGCCTTTTCAAGTTCCACATAAGCATTCACCAGATCAATTTCACGCTGTAAAGAAACCAACTCCATTTGGCTGTCTGTCGTGAAAACCATTCGAAGATATTTACTCATACTGTTTAATAAATCTCCTGCTTTTTCCGGTTCTGTATAGCAAAGTGCCATGATTGTTCCCAATGCATTAAATAAAAAATGCGGCTTTATTTGAGATTGAAGATAAGCCATTTTATTGATTGATGCTTCTTTCTTCATTAACTCGGACATTTTTTTTGCACTTTTATATTGATAGGCTAATCCGATTATTACTATCAAAAGTATAAATAACGAGATTACAATTTGATTTTGCGTGTTTTTTTGTTTTAAATATTTATTCAATAATTCTGTTTCTCCAACTTCATATTTTGAAATGACATCCTCCATATTAAAACAACTCATCGCACGATTCCATATTTTTACGAACTCACGCATATCCTCTGTTTTCTTGAAAAGATAACTATACTCTCTAAGAGATTCCTCAATTTTATAAATTTTTATAACATCGAATAGCTCATAGCGGTAAAAGTCTTCATTAAAAACATTCTCATTTTGAAAAGTATAAGTCACTTTTCCGGTTTGTAATGCTGCATACATTGCTTTATCGCTATCATAATAGGTTATATTTTTTTTAGGAATATAGTTTTCTATCAATGCGATAATCGAAGTTCCACGTACAGCACCAACCTTTTTATTCTGCAAATCATTTAGACTCGAAATTTTTTCACTGTCTGACTTCGCAATTACACTATAATACATTGTGTGATATGGTTTCGTATAATGGCCATAGCTTTTTCTTCTGTCTGTAATACTCATTGGAAACAGCAAATCAATTTCTTTCCTTTTAATGGACTCTATTTTTTCTGACCAACTAAGATCTTTCTCATAATTGTATCTATATTTTAAGCCTATAAGCTCTGCTGTTTTTTCAAACAATTCTACGCTGGCACCAAGGTATTTTCCATCACTTTCAGAGTATAAAGATAAAGGGGTAAAATGATCATCTACCATTACTTGAATTTCTCCCAATGAATTTATTAAATTCTTTTCCTCTTCTGTCATTATAAATTGACTCCCTTCTTCTAAAGTGGAAGCAAAGGCAGTGTTATTTATAAAAAGTATTATAATTAGAACCATACCAAGTAATTTATTTACTTTCATTTTTACCTGTACCTTTTCATTTGAGATTTTATTTCATCATAATATGGATTTCGTTGAAAAACAAATAAAAAAATATACCGTCTGTTTGAAACGGTATATTTTTTATGTTTTAATAATTAATTTTAAATTAATGAATCATATTTTTAAACTTATTGAATGGATATTAAAATATCTAAAGTGGCAAAATTATTTCTTTGATTTAACGAATCATCCATATTTGCCTCCTGCACAACAAGAGTCAGCTTTGCCTCTTCGTTTTCAATAGAAAAAGTAGCTTCTTCATTGGATAATTCAGATTTTTCTACTATATAACTTCGATATCTTGAAAAAATTTCTTGCGTACTAAAACGTATGATCTCCTGATTCTGGTTTTCCTGAACGAGTACAAAATCATATCCGTCTCCTTCTTTCACTTTATTTAAAATATAGTTTTTTCCTGCTTTTTCTATCTGACAGATCTTTGTTTCCCTATTATCATCAAAGTTTATAAAGGCATGCACCAATACATCATAACCTTTTATATTAATTGCTGATTCCGAATTTCGAAATACATGAATGAAACGATTTTGATTCTTTGCCTGTTCATATTCGTAAAAACCAAACGTATTATAAAAATCTTCATAAGCAGTAAAATCCTTCGGCAGCCATGTAATCTTATCCGTATACCCCATTCGATCTAAATACTCAACCGACAAAACAATCTTCTTTTTATCTCGCTCTGAAAGAAGTGCATTTGGTATTATAATATTGTCTTTGAGCATTGCATTTTTTACCAAAATACCTTTTAATCTATTTTCCTGACTAATGCGACTAACAGTAAATGCGTCTACTGGAGGTATAATTGAAACCAAGGAAAATGCAATAAGCATAATTGCAAGAATGCCGTTTTTTCTTATAGGCACAAGACTCATCACAACTCCGGCTAAAACAGCATAAATCCCAAATAAAATTGCAAAATAACGTGTATGTGTAATCCCCATTTCTCTTAATGTAAGAAGTGAGGATACAACTTGGAACAACATAATGGGGACAAGAACCTTCGGGAAAATTCTACGAAACCAAACTGCAAATTTATTCTCCAGTCTGCTTGCTAAAAGATATACTAAAATTACTGTAATTGCATAGGACACTAACATAGGTTCCAAAAGATTATTTGTCCAAAAATCTTCTCTCACATTCAACACAATGTACAACAACAAAATAACCGTGAATACGGAAACCAAAGGAATAACGATATAGGATATCAAAACTTCCAAAATTTTCGGACAGAACGCTGCATTTTCAACCATCTCATTTTTTTCAGCTATAACGTCAAACTCTTCTTTATGATCCTTCTCTCCTGGATATACAGGAATGAGTGAAAGAAAAAAAATCGGAGCAAAAAATACAAAAATAATGTTTGCCACATGTGGATATACCGTTTCGTTTAAGGATACAATCAGTAAATCAATCGCTGCAATAATGAGAATACAACCACCAAAAAGAACGGCTGAAAATAGAAGAGAATGAAAAAAAGACTTAAATGCAGTCATAAAGCTTTCATTAAAACTAATCTTACTGCGAATCACAGGAACCCACAAATAAGCAGCAATCATCGCTAAGGCAGCAACAAATGTTCGTATCCCAATTTCCATACTAAGTTCCGGAGCAGATTTAATAATAAGATAATATCCTGTGGTAAAAGCAACACTGCATCCCATTAAAAAAAAGCGTATGGTATTCTTATAAAAAAAACGTTCATTTAATGCTTGTAATGAAGCACTCAAAACCGCTCCGATGATACAACTCATAATTTCTTTTAAAAAATCTTTTTCTGTTTCTATGGAAATAGAAATCATTATCATGGCCGCAAAAAGAAAGACAGTTGTTAAAGGATAACGAACGATTGCAGTGGAAAGCTCTCTTAATCTTTCAACCAATAATTTTAATCTTTTCATTTGTAGTGCTCCTTATCAGCCCATTTTTTATTATGTAGGAAATATCGTTTGCGATATTTTGTTATTTTATCTTTTTATAAAACAATTATGTAGAAAAGTAAAAAGCTAATAAATCATAGGCTCAAGGAAAAAAAAAATTTTTATTGAATAAGTTGATCCTCTTCGTTAAAAAAGCTACGATATCCAAACTGTAATAAGAGAATAACAGTTAGTGAAACAGCACCAAGAATTCCCAGCATTATTGCAATCTGGTAATTTACAGCTGTGGCAGGAGAGGTACCGGATAATATTTGTCCGGTCATCATTCCCGGTAAAAATATAATTCCCATACCTAGCATAGAATTAATGGTTGGCATGATTGCAGCATCAAAGGTTTTATTAATAATACCTTTAGTAGCCATTTTCGGCGATGCACCAAGAATCATTGCTTCTTCAACAACATTTTTCTGTAATGTCATCCCTTCCAATAAAGATTTTACTGCAAGGGATATCCCTGTCATCGAATTTCCTATCATCATCCCAGCAATTGGTATAAAATATTGCGGATCATACCAAGGATAAATTCGAATCACAATCATTAAAAAATAAGTCAAACAAGATATTGTACCTATAACCATTGCTATTGCAATTACTTGTTTTAGTTTGTTTGTTAGCTTTCCTTTAAATTTTTGAAACACAGTATATATAGCAAAGCACTCCATAATAATAATTAAAGCAACCGTAATAAACGGATTCGGATTTTTAAAGATATATACCAGCACATAACCTGTTAAAATCAATTGAAAGGTCATACGAAAAGAAGAAATAAGCATCTCTTTTTCTCTCTTTATACCTCTCTTTTTTAAAATAAAAAGAACAATAACTACAAAAATATAAGATAGTATAACTTGTGTTACACTCAAATCAATGATTCCTCTCATCTTCTTATCTCCTATTCAATACTCTTCCATGTCCGATTTGTAAAATTTCATCTGCATACTTTTCAGCAATATTTTTAGAATGTGTAACCATAATGACAGATTTGTCTCTTTTTTTAACATGTTCCGTTATCATCTGTATTATGATTTCTTCGGTATTATCATCCAAGGCGGAAGAAGGTTCATCAAGCAGATAAACCTGAGGATCAAGCAGCAACAGTCGCCCCAAAGCTAACCTTTGCTTTTCTCCGCCGGATAAATTTAAAACAGATTCACTCAGTTCTTTCTTTAACTGTACTTGCTTAAGTATCTCAGCTAATTCTGACTCATCTGGTATTTCTTTGCCTTGAAATTCTAGACCTATTGTTAGATTATCCCTTATATTTCCTTCGAACATAGTCGGATTTTGAGACAGCATAGTAACATTCCTTCGATGTTCTACAGAAGACAGATCTTTCAAATTCTTACCCTGATATAAAATTGTACCTTGTGTCGGAGAAATCATCTTATTTAACATTTTTAAGATTGTTGACTTTCCACTTCCACTGGCACCTAACAATACGGTAATGCCAAAGTTTATATATAAATCCGGCAAATCAAGAATCTCTTTATATTTTACTTCTTTAAATTGAAACATACGAATCTCCTTATCCTGCATTATGCACTGCATTTTTCTTTTTTTCATATATTTGATAACTCCAAATCCATATTTTTAAACAAAAAACAGTATACCTTTCATTTTATCATACTATTGTTTTTTTAAATATCTATTATGCTATTTTATTTCATAACAATTAACATATTTTTCCTGATTATTATCTTAATATTTGAGTAAACTATTAAGGAGTTACGGTTTGATTTTTAAAACATGTAACAACATGCGTAATTTACTTGCCAAGACGGGATATCAGCCCGTTTTTCTTTTACTATTTTAAAAATAATTTCGAGGTGATTTTTATGGCTAAAGACAGTCAACCAGACAACAAGCATGCAAGAATGAAAAAATGCAATTATCAGACTCCGATTACAAAAGAAAATCAGAATCATAACCGAAATGCAAAAAAACAATCCATTGAACACAATGATGTATAAACTCCTTCCCTTGCTATTTAAAGACTGCCTGATTATGTATCAGGCAGTTCTTTTTTATGTTTAAATCATCAAATATAGTAGTACTGTGTACGATAACGGTAAATAAAATAGATAGATAAGACTAATGTCAATAATTCCGCTAATGGGATAGCCAGCCAAATGCCTGTCACTTGTAATACACGTGGAAGCACTAATAATGAGATTGTAACAAACCCAAAGGTTCGTAAAAAGGAGACCAATGCGGATATTTTACCGTTTGATAAAGCGGTAAACAATGCTGAAGTAAAAATATTATATCCGCAAAATAGAAAACTAAATGAAAATATTAAAAAACCTTCTTTTGCAATACGATAGACAAACGTTCCTTTTGGTGTAAAAAAATTGACAATGAATGGAGCACCTATAATGGAAAGCACGAAAATTAACACAGAAGTAAATGAAATTAAAGAAATACAAATACGAAATATTCGTTTAAGCTGTGTATGACTTTTGCTTCCAAAGTTATAGCTGATAATAGGTGCTACCCCCATTGAGAAACCAATATAAAATGTACTTAAAAGAAATTGGGAATAGATAATAATAGTAATCCCTGCAACTCCTTCCTCTCCTAATAAATTCATCATTAATGCATTAAAAAAAAATGTGGTAACAGCAGTTGATAGTTGCCCAACCATTTCTGATGAACCATTACTGCAACTTTCTATAAGCAATTTCAAATCAAACTTGGGCTTACAAAAGTAAAGCACTTCTTTATTATGTAAAAAAAATAGAAGTCCTGTAATCGTACTAATACAATAACCAATCCCATCTGAAAGCGCTGCTCCCGTAATACCCATTTGCCAATCAACAATAAAAACATAATCCAATGCTGTATTGGCTATACCTGCTACTAAAATCAACCAAAATCCAAGTCTTGGTTTTCCGGCAGTCACAAATAACGTTTGAAAAATAATCTGCGATAAATTGGCCGGAACAAACAAAAGTAACACAACAAGATAATCATAACAATATGGAAATAATAGTTTGCTTCCACCAAGACCATAAATAATAGGTTTAATAAAAATGACTCCAATAGTCGTTAAGATTAACCCGATAATAATTACGAAAAGTACGATAAATGTCAAACTTTCACGCGCACCTCGCTCATCCCCTTCTCCCATTTTTTTAGCAATAATGGCGCTGCTTCCTGCTGCGACCATCGCACCCAGACCTGTAATTACATTGATGACGGGGCAAACAATATTTATAGATGACAAGGCATTTGTATTTATAAAACGTGAAACAAAAATAGTATCAATAAGTGTATATAATCCAACAAAAACCATCATAAAAATAGTTGGAGATGCAAACCGTAAAAGTGATAATGCATCAAATTTATGGGCTAAAATATTCATTGAAAATTGTTCATCTGCTGTTATTGCTTCATTCATGATTCCTTACTCCTTTTATGGAAAGAGGTAAAACAAACTTTTGTGTGGGATACCCAAATTCTATTAACAATTCAGATTCTGCGAAACCAAGGTTTTTATAAATTTCACGATAGCCGGTATCCGCCTTATCCCCTTCTCGAAATGTTGTTATACTTATTTCTTTTCCCTTCAAATATTCCTTAATTACTTTTTTTAAAAATGCCTTAGCAACACCTTGCTTGCGATATTGTGGATGAATTCCTAAAAAATCTATGCTTCCTGTATCATAAGAGAAAATCATAATCCCAATTGCAATTTTCTTGTCCTTTATTATCAAAGCTCGTTGATCAATAATGCACTGTTTCAATACTTTTAAATAATCATCCTCGATTAAATAAGGAAAACCATCTACTACAAGCCGAACTAAATCCATCCAAATTTCAATATCATCTAATGTTGCAAATAGAATGTCTCTTTCTACATCAATTTTCTTAGAATCAATTTCAATTGGATTCATTTTCAATACAAATTTTAACTGCAGTGGATAAAATATTTCATGTTGTCGAAATTGATTTGGAGACTTTTTATACATCTCCTTAAAGATAGAAGTAAATGATTGCTGACTTTCATACCCTGCTATCAATGCGATTTCAAGTATAGGTTTATCTGAAAAAACCAATAGTTTGGCGGCTTCTGTTAACTTGCGACGTTGGATGTAATCGTGCATTGTCATACCAACGATATTTGTAAATAAACGATGTAAATAATACTTGGAATAATGAACTGCATTTGATACGATGCTTAAGTTTAATTTTTCTGTTAAATGATCTTCTATGTAATCAATTGCAAGTTTAATGTTTTCATAGTTTCTAGACAAAATAACAACCTCCTTACGTATCTATCTTATCAAATTTTAAATTCTTTCTTTTCATAATTCTTGCTATTTCGAATTAATGTCATAAAAAAAGCAAAACAGTACTTCTTTCATAATAAAAAGGCATCAAGCAAATTTCTTAATGCCTTTTTGTAACCCAAATTATATATACAATTTATATAATGTATTTAATCTCCTTGTCAATAAATATTTTTTCTATTTCATTTGAAAAAAAAGCCTTTATTTCATTCAAATCATCCTTTGGATATACATATTTTCCATATCCAAATTGTCCATATTTATAGTTTCGCTCTTCATTATTCATTGGAAGTTTAGTATTAGGGAACACTTCTAAAATTCTATTTTTAGCTATGCTTGTGTATCGATGAGAAATAATTTCAAAGGTAAGCGGATATTTCATTTTTTTCGGAAGTTTACTTTTTACCATATTTAATAACTCCTGATATTCTTCCTTCCAATTAGGATAAATAAAAATTGGAGCAATCAGAAATCCAGTAGGATACCCTGCCTCTGCCATCTTTATAGCCGCTTCAATTCTTTTTTCACAGGAAGCAGTGCCATTTTCATATTGATGAATGATATTGGCAGTATTAATGCTAAATCTTACTTCGGTACGCCCATTATGTGCAATATTCACCAGGCCATCTATATCGTTATATTTCGTAACAAAACGAAATTTTCCATACTTTTGTTCGGAAAAAAATTTAATTGTAGATTCTAAAGCATGTGTATAGGGTTCTACTGGTACCGGGTCAGATGTTGCAGCTCCTTCAAAGATAGTTGTTTCAGGAATTCTTCCTTGAATGTATAATTTTGTTTGATTTAGAATTTCATCAAGATTTGCATGTACACGAATAAACGGTTTATCTCCTAAGTTTGTATTTAAATAGCAATATTCACATTGCCCCATACAACCGGTTACCAATGGTAATTGATAATGTGCCGAAGGTTTGCATGATTGGAACTTTAAACTTTTCTTTGTATCAATAACAAGTGTCTTTTTACCTTCTCTGAATTGAGTGTATAAATCATTTCCCGGAATATATTCTTTAAATCGATTGGATGTCATATGAATTATTTCAATTCCTTTATTGTCTTTAAAAGAATTCAAAATTTCACTCGCCATGGGATACTTTAATATATCTTTTTCGAAAATAATTCTTTTTGGTATAAACATAACTGCTCCTTTACTTTGTTTTCTACTCTTTTATTTATTCCCTAAGAGTTTAAAACTATTATTTTTTCGTGCCATGCTTACAATTAAAAATAGTCACACCCTGCAAAGCGATTAAACTTTGCAAAATGTGACCATTAAAAAATATTAAAAAGGATTTATTTAACAAATACCAAGGATAACCATGGAACATAAGTTACTATTAATAATGCTGCCATACCTACAATAAAGAAAGGCATAATGTATTTAAACATACTCTCCATTTTTATTTTAGCTACAGCTGCACCCACAAACAAATTACATCCATAAGGAGGTGAGCACAAACCTAGTGCAAGGTTTACAGCCATAACGACCCCAAAATGTACCGGACTAATTCCAAGTGCATTTACCGTAGGTAATAGCATTGGTGCCATTACAATAATAGCTGGAACGGTATCCAAAAAACAGCCGACTGCAAGTAAGATTAAGTTTACGAATAATAATACCACATAAGGATTATCCGACACTCCTGTCAAGAAATTCGTAATCATCTGAGGTACTTTTTCAAATGTCATAAACGTTGAGAATACCGTAGAATAACCAAGCAGGAATGAAGTAATACCGTTAAGAACTGCTGAATCCAACAAGGTATTATACAAATCTTTCATAGTCATATCTCGGTATACAAACAAGCTGACAATAATGGAATACACTACGGAAATACATGCTGCCTCTGTTGGAGTAAACACTCCTGAATAAATACCACCAAGAATAATAACCGGCGATAACAATGCCCAGAAGCCTTCTGCAGTTGCAACCCAAATGTTTTTAACTCGATTCCATAGCAACTCACCCATTGGAACTTCTTTTACCTGTACATCCGTATGCTTACTATGTCTTAAATCTGTTCCTGTGGCTTTACACATAATAATATTTGTTGTAAGGAATACAAGCCCAATAAATACACCCGGCAGAATACCTGCTAAGAATAATGTAGGGATTGGTGTACCAGTTGTTGCACCATAAAGTACAAAGGATAAACTCGGTGGAATTATCGGACCAACGATTCCTCCAAAGCAAACCAATGTAGCTGCATATGCAGGGTCATAACCCTTTTTTTTCATCTCCGGAATCATCATTCCGCCGATTGCAGATGTTGTTGCCATTCCGGAACCGGATAGAGCACCAAAGAACATACATGCTAAAATAGTAACACAACCAAGCGCACCCGTAACAAAGTCAATGAGTGCAGATGCAAAGTTTACAATACGTTTTGCAATACCACCTGTTGACATGATAAGCCCTGCCAGCATAAAGAAAGGAATTGCCATAACGGTAAACGAACTAATACCCGAATAACAATACTGTGCATTTACAACCATATTCAAGTCAGAGCAAAAGAACATGGAAGCCATAGTTGCTCCACCAATTGCAAAGCCAACCGGTACTCCAATAAATAGCATTACAAAAAGAACGATAAATAATACTGCAACTGCCATTAATTGTTCCCTCCTTCACCAAGCTCTACTTCTGGCTCTCCTCTTTTCACTGCAATAATTGCTTCGGTTAAAGTAACCAAAGATCGAATAACCATTAGTATGCAACCTACAACTACGGATAAGTAACCCCACGACATGCTTATTTTAATCCCGGCAAAGTGTGTACCAGCTTGGCTAAACACTAAAGTAACACCATAATACGCAGTAATTGCACATATTGCAATTAAGGTTAATTCCACAAGAACATCCATGGCTCTAGCAGCACGATACGGTAACTTATCTACCAGCATCGTAATTTTAATGTGCTCCCTTCTCCTTGCACCGATACTAATACCAATCCATGAAAGCCATACGAACAGAAATTTTCCAAGCTCTTCTGACCAGGAAAGGGAGTTATTGAATGCATACCGCATAATTACCTGCACAAATATAATTGCAACCATTGCTACAAACATGGCAACAAGCAGTATATCTTCAAAACGGTTAAGTACTGAAATTGTCTTATTTTTCATCTAAGTACTTATATGTTTCTTGCCATCTAATTTGCATTATTTGGCAATTCCATACATTCTCCTTTCAAACAAAATAGTTCTATTATTTCAAAGGCTCTGTATCTGAGCTAGTCTAATATATAACTGTCCCAAATACAGAGCGCTTTTCTTTTTATAAATGATTCAGACAAAAGTCTTTCGTTTCATATTATTCTTATTTTGGAACTGTAGCAAGCCAAGCATCCATCACGTCATCGCCAACCTTTTCACGCCACATATCGTATACAGGCTGTACGGATTCAACAAATGCATTTACTTCTTCTGGTGTTAATTCTTCTACAGTAGCTCCTTCATTTTTAAAGCGTTCGAGGTATCCCATTTCATTTGCGCGTTCTTCTCCTCTCTGCTGTTCACTTACATAGTGTACGCCTTCTTCAAAGACAGCACGCAAATCTTCCGGCATGGATTCAATCCATTCAAGAGAACAAATGATTGGGAATGGTGAACTTGCATGATTTGTTAGAGTAACATAAGGTGCAATTTCGTGTAAAGAGAAATCATTGAATACACCTAATGAATGGTCTAAGCCATTGATCGTACCCTGAGATAAAGAAGTAATAACTTCGCCCCAAGCCATAGGTGTAGGGTTAGCACCCATATCCTTCCATAAAGCTACATTTAATTCATTCTGCGCAATTCGAATTTTTTGGCCTTTCAAATCAGCTGCATTATGATAAGTACGTTCGGAACTGATAACCTGTCTCATGCCATTGTAGTACATATCTACACAATAGTAACCAGAATCCTTAAGTGCTTCGTTAAATAATTCCAATCCGCCGTTTTCAAAAGTACCGGTAATCCAGTCTTCATATGTAGGATATAGATAAGGCAAATCAATGCAACTTGCGGCAGGACCTGCGGCTGCTGCAATAACAGAGGAAAGGTCAAAACACATAGTAACAGTACCTAATTTAACGCCTGCAACTAAATCCGGAGTATCTCCTAACTGACCATCAGGATAAACTTCAACAACAAACTTTCCTGGAGCCTTTTCTTCTAAGTATTCCCCTAATTTTTCACTCCATAAATGTGTAGAACGTGAGGAAGAGTCCGTATGGGCAATTTTGATTACAATTGGTTCATCACCTGATGCTGCATCTTCTTTCGCGCCTCCACATCCAGTAAATACAAATGCTAGCATTACCATAGCAAGTGTTAGGGCAAGAATTCTCTTTAAATTCTTTTTCATAATTACTTCTCCTTTTCGCTTTCTTCTTACATAAACAAACACACTATGCTTTAAAATACCTGTTCTTATATCGTTTTTTACAAAACTTTAAGAACAAAATAAATTATTTAGCACCCACATTATAGCAGGTGAAGTTCACGTATGCAATACATTTTCATCACATTCTCATCACATTTTCATCACATTTTTGACATGACTTTCACATAATTGACAAAATTATGTTGTTACAGCTTTGAAAATACAAGCTCAAAGGCTTTTTTAGCGATTCTTTTGACGGGTGCTTTTGTAATATTTGAATTAACTAAAATGCTAATATCGAGTTGCGGGCAAATCCAAAAACTAGCTCGAAATCCATCATCCGTCCCCTCATGCCCATAAAGCGTATAACCGTTTTGTTCTCTTATAAACCAGCTCATCCCTATATGTTCTCCATTATTAGGAACAATTGCATACTTTCTCCAAATCATTTCATAAGTATCTGGTTTTAAAAGAGATGGTACATTCCTTCTTCCGGTAATATGATTCAAATGGGATTCCACAAATTTTTCCATATCAAAAAAATTTGAAGTTAAGGTAGAGCTTGGCCCATGCGGTCTATTATACGGATAATTTGATTCCAGTATTATTGTATCTTTTTCATTTCTTTTATGTGGCATTGCTAATCCAACATTGCTAAGATTTTTTAAAGACAAGATATTATTTTTTATAAAGTCAGAACTTTTTAAAATACTTTTATTTTTATGAATTGATTCCATTATCTCCGGCAGTACAAATGTTCTCTCAAAAGTTAATAAAGTTGAATCATTCATTCCAAGCGGCTCAAAAATATTTTTCTTGATATACGCTTCAATATTCATTCCTGTTTTTATTTCTATAATTGCACCCAGCAATTCATAACCCACGTCAGAATAATTAAATTCAAGATCATCCGGTGAGCATAAAAATTCTATATTCTTTACTTCCGTAGAAACTGCATACTCTCGTAATGCCTTTTCGCCGATTTCAGGCTTATCCCAACCAAAATCCTTCACATTGCTTAATCCCGATGTATGTGTTAATAAATGTTTTATTGTGATTTTTTTAAACATTTCTTGTGAATTTTCTAATTCTGGAAATATTTCAACCAGCTTCTCATCAAGAGAAAGCAACTTTTTCTCCCAAAGCTGCATAATGGAAGTTCCTACAAAAAGCTTTGTAATAGAAGCCATATGAAATATTTGGTCCACTTCCATCTTCTCCTTCGTTTCAAAGTTTCGATATCCTGCAGCCCCTGTATATACAAATTCACTCGGAACAATCTTACTGCTCTCACCTATTTTGATACCTAAAACAAGTCCAGGCAAAGAATATTCTTGCATCGCATCTTTCATTAATTGGTTTAAAATTTTTTTCATCTCTTCCATTTTACTTCCTCCTTCATAACTTCAATTCTTTAGATTGTATCTTATTTTTAAGTATTTTGAAAGCATCGAATAAATAATCCAATTTAATATTGCATGCAAATTTATTTACCAATTGTATAAAATTTTGGTAAATTGATAAAATTAGCTTTGAAGGGGAGTGAACAATATATGGTAATTGGATTGCCTAAAGCTATGCTTTATTATAGATATAAAGTTTTATGGGAGACTTTTTTTAAAGAATTAGGGTGCGAAATAATAACAAGTGCTGATACGAATCGAAAGATTTTAGAAGACGGAATCAAATATTCGATTGACGAAAGTTGTTTGCCGTCTAAAATTTTTATGGGACATGTATATTCCTTAATAGGAAAATGTGATTATATATTAATTCCTCAAGTTGTCAGCTATGGCTACGACAATGACGTTTGTGTTAAATTCAATGCCTTCTATGATATTGCCAATAATACGTTTGAAAATATAAACATACTTGATTATAGCATCAATGTTATGGAAGGTGAAAAGGAACAAAAAGGCTTTATAAAAATGGGAAAAAGGTTAGGTAAAAGCTATTTTCATTCTTTAATCGCCTATAAAAAAGCAAAAAAGGCACAGGCACTCAGTGATCAATTAAAATCACAATTACAAGCTGACGTTCTTGAAAGCAATCAAATGAAACTATTAATTGTATCGCATCCATATATTACTTATGACCGTTTAATCGGATACCCAATTACAGAGTATATAAAAAAACTAGGTGGGTTACCGATTTATGCGGATCTCATCAATAAAAAAGAAAGCCTGCAAAGATCAAAGGAAATTTCGGATTCTTTGTATTGGATTTATAATAAAGAATTAATCGGAGCCATTAAGCTGCTGGAAGATAAAATCGACGGTATTATCTTACTCACAGCATTTCCTTGCGGGCCTGATTCTCTAGTCAATGAATTAATCATTCGAAAATCAAAGAAACTTCCAACAATTAATATCATTGTAGATGAACTGCAAGGTGAAGCAGGCTTACAGACTCGAATTGAAAGCTTTATGGATATCATTCAAGAAAGGCTTAACCAACAAGAAAGGCTTAACCAGAAAGAAATAAACAAGAAAAGGATTGTTTAAAAATGCAAAAAATTATTAGCTTTCCTCATATAGGGAATTATTACGTGCCTATAGAAACATTGTTAAAATTGCTATTTAAAGATCATACAGTCATTTCGGCTCCTAAAATAACAAAACGTACATTGGAATTAGGCACTAAGTACAGTCCTGACTTTGTATGTGTACCCTTTAAGTACAATCTCGGTAATTATATAGAAGCACTGGAAAATGGAGCAAATATTTTAATACAAGCATGTGGCGGATGTAGATATGGTTACTATGCAGAAATTCAGGAACAAATATTAAAGGACCTTGGGTACCAATTTGAATTTATTAAAATAACATGGGGTAAATTTAATCCCTTTGAAGTATATAACCTTTGTAAAAAAATAGGAACTTCTTTATCTTTTCCTAAATTTATACATTATGTATTATTAACTTTAAAAATGATTAAAGTAATGGATTCCTTTGAATCTTATATAAGGGAAAACATTGGCTTTGAGATGAAAAAGAACAGCTTTGAAACCATTCATAAGCAATTTTTAAATGAATTGAAACACATTCACAGCTTCCGGCAGTTAAATAAACTATATATAAAATATAATCAAAAGCTCAAGAAAGTGAAAATAAATAAGCCAAACAATTGCTTGAAAATTGGGATCGTGGGAGAACTCTATTCTCTCATGGAACCTTTTTGTAACTTTTTTATTGAAAAAGAACTTGCTGAAAATAATATTCAAGTAAGTCGCTTTATTACCGTGACCTTTTTATTAAAAAAGTCAAGAATAGAAAAAAAGATATTAAAATCCGCTAAAAAATATTTAAAATATGCAATTGGTGCTGATGGAACAGACAGCGTAGAAAAAGGACAAATGTTAGCAGAAGATGGTTATGATGGAATTATTCATATTAAGCCATTTGGATGTACCCCTGAAGTAAACGCCATGCCAATGTTGCAAAAAATAAGTAATGATTATAAAATACCAATTCTTTTTTTTAGCTTTGACTCTCAGACCTCTGAAACTGGTATAAAGACAAGATTAGAGGCTTTCTATGATATGATTCTAATGCGAAAGGAACAAGAAAGATGCAAACAGCTTATTTAGGCGTAGATATTGGCTCAATCTCAACCAAAGGTATTATTATTGACGAAAACAATAAAATCATTGCCGATAAATATATTTGGACAGAAGGTAATCCTATCAATGCCGTAAAACAAATTATTCACGACCTAAGACAACAAATCAATGAGAAGGAATTTAAAATAGCATCGGTAGGTACCACCGGATCCGCAAGGAAACTAGTTGGAGCAATGCTAGGTGCAGATGTTGTAAAAAATGAAATTACTGCTCACGCTATTGGTACACTCTCTGTTTTTCCAGAAGTGCGAACGATATTTGAAATCGGAGGACAAGATTCAAAAATAATTATTATAGACAATGGAATTGTAGTAGATTATGCTATGAATACAATTTGTGCAGCGGGTACCGGTTCTTTTTTATCATCACAAGCAAAAAGACTGGGTTTGGATGTAACTGAGTTTGGTGAAATTGCCTTAACATCACAAAATCCTTCGAAGCTTGCTGCTAGATGTACTGTTTTTGCGGAATCCGACATGGTGCATAAAGCACAAATCGGACATAAAAAAGAAGATATTATTGCAGGGCTTTGCATGGCAGTAGTCTCAAATTACTTAAACAACGTAGGAAAGGGAAAAATGATAAAACCTCCCATCGTTTTTCAAGGCGGTGTCAGCAAAAATGTTGGTGTTATTAAAGCATTTGAGCAAGTAACTAATGAAAAAATTTATGTAGATGCAAATTCTCATTTAATGGGTGCATTAGGAGTTGCAATCTTATCAAAAAGAGCAAAAAAGGATAAGCCCTTTAATCTTAATATATCTGATATTAACTATCAAACCATTGGGTATGAATGCAATAAATGCCCTAATAATTGTGAAATTATTTGCTTTTATAAGGATGATGAACTGATAGATTCTTGGGGAAATCGATGTGCAAATGGTGAACCTACCGAGCGAACATTAAAAAATGCCTGAAATGATAAGAAAAAGACTATGTTTTAGAACTGACCCCCATAAGTTAGACCTAAAAATCTAACTTATGGGAGGTCATTTTTTTATAATTATACCTTAGTATATTTTATTCATATTTCCCATCAAAATCTTTAACAGAATCTTGTAATATTAGATTGACATTATCCAAATCATTTCCTACTTCCTCATTAGAACTTACTTTTTCATAATACAATTCATCGATTTCGTTTAATTTAAACTGCGATACAAGATTTTTCAAAAGATTTGATTGGCTTGTTAATTCTTCACTTGCCGCTGCACTTTCCTCTGCAGTTGCCGAATTTGTCTGAACAACAGCAGAAATTTGATCAATGGCTTGAGTTACTTGTGTAATAGAATGCGCCTGTTCCTCAGCGGAAAGGGCAATTTCATTAATAACAGAATTTACATCTCCTGCTTTATGAACGACTTGTTCTAATGACTCTGCTGTTTTTTGTGCCATCTGCACACCATTGTCAACCGCACGAATACTGCTTTCAATAAGTGCTGCAGTGTTTTTCGCACTTTCTGCTGATTTTCCTGCAAGATTTCTGACCTCGTCAGCAACAACGGCAAACCCTTTACCTGCCGCACCTGCACGAGCCGCCTCAACTGCTGCATTTAATGCAAGTATATTCGTTTGAAATGCGATGTCATCAATACTTTTAATAATTTTATTAATTTCATCTGAAGTATTGCTGATTTCATCCATTGCATGAATCATCTGCTGCATTAACTCATTACTATGAATCACAAGAGTTCCAACATCATCTGCATTCATTTTTCCATTCTGAGCATCTTCAGCATTCTTTTTTATATGTTCTGAAATCGTATTCATCGTAGAAAGCACTTCTTCAATCGATGCTGCCTGCTCACTCGCCCCTTGAGAAAGTTCCTGAGCTCCACTGGATACTTGCTCCGACCCAATCGCAACCTGTACTGATGATTGATTAATATTTGCAAGTGCATTAGAAAGCTGTTGAATGATTTTTTCCATTGATTTTTGTAAATTGGCAAAGTCACCGATATACAATTCTTTTGCTTTACTTTCTACTGTAAAGTTCCCTCTTCCCATTTCGCTAAGACCATAATCTAAATCTTTGATAATTCCAACTATAGTATATACCAGACTTCTCATACCCTCTGCTAATTCTCCAAGCTCATCCTTACTTTCATAAGTAATCGAAGCACTTAAATCGCCTCTTACAAGTGATTGAGCAGCTAAATTCATCTCTTGAATTGGCATTAAAGTCGCTTTTTTTATAATCGTTAAAACAACTAAGGTAATGATTAAGGATAAAATACCTATAAGGATTAAGATTATCATACCACTAGTTAATGCTCTATGCGCTTTTGCACTCTGCTCATTAGCAAGCTGCATTTCATTTTCTGATATCTCTACTAAAATTTCAGCACTTTGCTGAAATAGGGGTTGATATTTACTCACATATAAATTATATGCTTTATCATCTTCTCCTCTTTTCAAATCATCTGATATCTGCTTTCGTATAATACTGATTTCATCTAAACAGGAAGAAAACTCCTCTAAAGCACTTTCATCTATTTTTTTATTTTGTTTCATACTGTCGATTGTCGATAAAATCATTTCTGCGTCTTTTTCTGCTAACTCAAGGTATTTATTGATGTTGCTTTCTTTCTCTTCAATCAGTGCAGCTAATAAATTTCTTTCTACAGATACCATGTCCCTTCTCATTTGCCATACTTTTTCTGTATTAGGAACTGTGCGAGTTGAATATTCATTGATCTGCTTTCCCATTATAGTCATGTCAATGATGGCGATTCCAGAACTAAGAATTAACATAATTAAAATAATTCCAAAACCAATTGATAATTTAGCATTCATTTTTAAATTCTTAAACATTTTTAAAAAAATCCTCCCTAGAATAGTCCTGTCTGTGATTTATACGTGACTTTTATTTGATTTAATATGTTATGGTTATTAGTTGATTTGACAATAATAAAAGGAAATCAGATTAAAAAAATGTAATCTTTTTAATCTGATTACAAATTATTCAAACAATTAAAGTTTAATCTTTATTATTATAACTTCAACTTTTAAAAAGTACAAGTTAAACTAATACGATTATAAATATAAATTATATTTGGAGGGATAGTTATGCAAAATTTAAAAAAAATTAGACTAGAAAAAAAGATGAATCAACTCAATTTAGGAATGAAAGTCGGAGTCGATCAAGTATCAATCAGCGCATATGAAATTGGAAAGTCTTATCCAAGCATCCATACTTTATTAAAGTTATGTAATCTCTTTCATGTTTCAAGTGATTTTCTTTTAGATTTAACGGATACACGAACGCCTGTTAATGAATTAGTAATCAATAATTTCAAATCAGAAGAATTAGAGTTTTTAGAACTATTCAGAAGAATTCCACAATCTAAAAAGGAGCGTGCGATAGGAATCCTGATTGGTTTATCAGATAACTATTAAACTACAACTTTTAAGTTTTTTATATAACAAAAAAAAACCGTAGGCAAGAAAGCACTCTTGCCTACAGTCGACGACATATATGTCATCTTTTTATAAGTGTGTGTTTATTATAAGAATCTTTACAAATTAAGCGTAAAGTTCTTGGAATAACTTTCTAATTGGTTCACTTTCTCTTAATACTTGAAGAGTGATGTCAGCATGACCTTCGCAATAACCGTTACCAACGATCAATTCAATATCCTTACTTACACCCTCTGCGCCTAAAGCTGCCTTTGTAAAGCTTGTTGCCATAGAGAATAGATATACTACACCATGCTGCTTGCAAGAAAGAATGCACGACATTTCAGTATTTTCAATGTTTACACAGTTGATTACAAGATCTGCAAGTTTTCCATCAGTAAGTTTAGAAACAATATTGTAAATTTCCATAGAATCGGTTGCATCTGCAAGAACATATTCATCTGCATATCCCAATTTTTTAGCTCTGTTAATTGCACTTTCTAAACCATCAATAACAATAACTTTTCCGGTAACGCCAACTCTTTTCTTTGCTTCGTAAGTAACAAGCATACCAGCTTTTCCGCCACCGCCAACAACCAATACTGTATCACCAACTTTAGCAAATTTCGCAGTCTGAGCAGGTGCACCTGCAACGTCTAAAGCGGCTAATGCTAAACTCTGTGGAATGTCATCAGGAAGCTTTGCATATAAACCACTCTGGAATAAAATTGCCTGACCCTTAATATCAACCTGGTCGATATCTGGTCTGATGTCTAGGATTTCATCAATTTTAAGTGGTGTAAGAGAAAGAGAAACTAAAGTAGCCACCTTATCTCCAGCTTTTAAATCTCCAACATAATTCGGTCCTACTTCGTTAACGGTACCAATCAACATTCCACCTGAACCAGTCCAAGGATTTTTCATCTTACCTGCTTTTTCAACAATCTGTAAAATGGTCTTTTTGATTTCTTCAATATCTTCACCAGCTCTTTTTTCAATTTCTGTGAATGATGCTGAGTCAATGTTTAATGTCATAACATCAATTAATACTTCGTTATCATAAATCTCCATTGTATTATCAATCACATCAGCAGGCTGTGGTAATGCTCCCTTCGGTGAAATAACTCTGTGTGTTCCGTATGGACAACCTTTCTTCATAATAAATCCTCCTTAAATAATAAATAATATTTTTTCATTTGTACCTATTGAATTTATTTTAGAATTTTTATTGATTCCTTTTTGCATTTCTCTAGTTACAAAAGCTTTTTTTGTTTGCCGTCTTATATTAAGCAAGTTACATGCCAATTATTCAAAATAGATAATTTTATTCAAATTCAAGCTGTAAACAAAAATAAATCTTGATAAAATATTAGTATCCCAAAAATAATTCATTTTAATAAATAGAATATTGTGACGAATGTGTAATAGTTTTTGTACTCGATGCAAAAACGGTTCAATTCCAAAAAGTCAGCAGAACCCAAAACAGTTCATCAATATACTGTTTTTTTAGAAAATTTAACCAAATATAAAATATATAAATTTATTAAAATAAATCGGAATCTATATGAGTAATCAAAAGGTTTCATTTATCTCGAAAAGGTATTATTCTACAAAAAAAGGTTGTGTTTTTGCAATAAAACACAACCTTTTCCCTAATTTAATTAATCAAATTTATACATAATCAAAATCATCTGGTGCATCAAACCATTTATTACGGCCTGAATGAAGAATAAAACAAAGAACTGCCATAATGATATAACCAATCATAAATGGAGACTTTGGAAATAATCCCAGCGCCGCACTATGAATGAATCCAAAGAAGGAGAGTACAGCCCCTGCCAATGCAGTAATTCCAGCCTTATCCAAACGTTTGTCGATAATAAAAACCGCTAGAGTCCCTAGAATAATACCGATAATAATCGCACCGGACTTTACAGCCGGCACGCCATTCCACATTACACCGGATTCTGCTAAGCTTTTTGTCACTTCTGATCCATAACCAACCAAACCGGAAGGCAATGTCTCTGTCCATATATTTGCTAATCCAACGGCACCCGTTACTTGAGTAAATAAGAAGTCTGCAATTGGAGGTACCATAGCAATTCCAATTCCAGCATAATGCTTGGTATCACAGGCTTTAAAAGCTTGAGATAACATAATAATTGAACACCATAAATAAGTAATAGCTGCAATCGCCGGTGGAACCAATGCGCTGAAGGTTGTAAAGAGTCCAAAGATACCTGCAAGAGCTAATAGAATTCCACCCATCCATGAAAATCCTATGCTCGCACCTGACTTTTTAAGCCCCGCATGTCCAAGCCAAACGGTATTTGGTACAACACCTCCAAATAACGCAGAAATCATAGTACATACCCCATCAGTAAATTGAGCTTCTCTTATGCTATAGTTATCTCCTGCAGCATTTGCCGCTTCTACATTATCCATAGTTTCAATAAAATTATAAATCTCAATTGGAATAATAATCGTTAAATATGGTATTACAATTGCAAAACCATTAATCAGTGCTTCAATCGAATTTGCTGGATTAGGGATAAAAAAGCCTATTCCTGTAAAATCAACGTGTGTACGTCCAATGAGTAATGCATAAATAATTCCTCCTACAATCGCTACAACAAACGGTGGAATTTTTTTAGGGAATAAATACCCTCCAAAAACACCAATCATTCCTACAAGTAGAATAGGAAGTCCTACGATTGGGTCACCAAATAAGTCAAAAACACCTTGGGTGGCCATCCAGATAAAACCGATACCAGCTACCGTTCCTAAAAGCGCTGCTCTCGGAATACGCTTTTTTAACCATGGTCCTATAAATCCGCCAAAAAACTCAACCATCCCTCCTATAAAGCATGCTGCAACTGCTGCAGACCATGCAAGTTCCGGATCATTAAGTGAATAGTGCAAGGGCATAATAACCCCATACAAAATAACAAACATTGCTGGTGTTGAAACCCCGGATGGCAACGCCGTTACATCGTTTCTTCCTTCTTTTTTTGCTAATTTATAAGCCATATAGGCATAATATAAACCTCCTGCCAAAAGTCCCATAGACATTCCGGGTATTACTCGTCCATAAACAAGCTCATCCGGCCAGCCTAATACGCCTGATAAAGTCGCTATTACTATAATATAATTTACTATATTGTTTGTAAGTACATAAGTTAACCCACCGATATCCCCTCGATTAAAAATTGACAAACGTGCTTCCGTTTTTAACATAAGTCACTCTCCTCTGATGTATTTTTTAGTTTTAAAACGTTTAAAATCTATGCTTCGATATTTATAAAATCAAATTTTGTTACGTCAAATAAGCCCATATCTGTTAGTTTGATTTCTGGAATAACTGCTAATGACATAAAGCAAAGCGTCATTACAGGTTCAACCTCTTCATTGATTTTAAGTATCTCATGTGCAATTTTATGAATATGAGTCAATTTTGCATCAACCCATTCACCACTCTTATTACTCATAAGTCCTGCAATCGGCATTGGCATACTTTCTAATACTTCTTGTTTCTTTACAAGGACAATTCCTCCACCTTGATTTATCAGTTGCTCTACTGCATAAGCCATATCTTCATCGTTAACACCAACAACGATAATATTGTGAGAATCATGTGCTACAGAAAGTGCAACAGCCCCTTCTTTTATGCCATATCCCTTTAACAAGGCTACTGCTACATTTCCTGTATTTTGATGACGTTCTACCACAGCAACTTTAACGATATCTACAGAGGAATCATATAGAAATTCATCCTTTTTACTCCGTTTGATTTCTGCTATTTCTTTCTTAGTAACCACTCCTCCCGGTAAAATGTCAATTACATTTGCCTTGTTAGAGTGTATCTTTAATCTTAACTTCTCCTTGGAAAACTCTTTTACATGAAAACTCCCTTTTGTTGATGAGATGTCATAATGAGTAATCGCCAGCTGATAATTTCCGTTAGAAGCAGCCTCCTGCCCCGCAATAAATACTTTTTGCGCCTTAAAATCTTCAAGATTATCTAAAAGTACAATGTCTGCTCTTAATCCAGGTACAATTGCACCTCGATCCTCTAAACCAAAACATTCAGCAGCATT
Source organism: Anaerovorax sp. IOR16 (assembly GCF_017168145.1). Taxonomy (GTDB): domain Bacteria; phylum Bacillota; class Clostridia; order Peptostreptococcales; family Anaerovoracaceae; genus IOR16. The sequence continues at coordinate 56,973 of NZ_JADQTL010000008.1, forward strand.
TAAACTTGCCATCTGAATTGCAACAATTGGATCAATACCTTCTTGTACACACATACGTAAATGGTTATCAAGATGCCCCATACTTAAAATTGTCTTTGGTTGACAATCATCAGCACAAAGAAGACAGCGTCTGCTGTTATGCTGCGTCACTCCTTTTAACAATTCTTTTAGATTATGACAAGCAGAACCTTCACGAAGCAAAACATACATTCCTCTGGAAATACGCTCCTGCATTTCTTCTACCGTAGAACATTCATGATCGGTATGTATTCGAGCAGCCGCATACGCATTCAGCGCATGACCTGTTACACCAGGACTATGCCCATCAATCAACTTTCCTTGTTTTTTTGCTACAAGAAGTTTATCTAAAATCGTATCATTTGCATTGATTACACCCGGAAAGTCCATAAACTCACCCAAACCAAGAATTCTATTATTTTTAATAGGTTCTTCCATAACCTCTGCATTGATTACAGCACCTGCATGCTCCCACGGTGTAGCAGGTACACAGGAAGGCAGCATCCATTTTATATCTAAAGCAACACCTTTGGATGCTTCCATCATATAATTTAAGCCTTTTAATCCGCACACATTGGCTATTTCATGTGGGTCTGCAATGATTGTAGTGGTACCATGAGGAACAACAAGCCGACCAAGTTCCTCCGGACTAACATACGAAGATTCCACATGAATATGACTGTCAATAAATCCCGGTGCCGCATATTGTCCCTTTGCATCGATTTCCTGTAACCCGTCATATTTTCCTATACCTGCAATCCATTCATCACACAAGGCTATATCCCCTTCAATGATTGCACCATTGTATACGTCTACGACTTTACAATTTTTTATTACAAGATCTGCAGGAATCCGTCCTCCTGCAACATCAATTAGTTTTTTCAACTGTTCTTTTTCCATTTCTGCAACCCCTCGCTTTATTTCGATTCAATCAATTCTAAAATCGGATTAAATGTCGTTAATGCAATACAATCAACAGGACCAACATCTGTAATTGCATAATCAGGAATTGCTGTAATCGGCAAAAAAAACATGTACATTAATGGCTCCGGCAAATAACACCCCAACTGGTTTGCAGCTTTTGTAAGTAAAGTTTCACGGTAAGCAATTTCTTCCGGCTCTAAATCACTTGCAATTCCACCCACAGGTAAAGAAAGGAATTCCATTACTTGCCCATCCGCTACGACAACTTGCCCACCGCCATTTTCGATTAAATGGTTGACTGCAATTGACATATCAGAAGGATCAGCTCCCATTACGATAATGTTATTATCATCTGGTGCTGCAGAGGAAGCCATTGCACCTTTTTTTAAATTCCAACCGGAACAAAATGCCAATGATTTATTTCCGTTTCGTCCAAACCGTTCTAAAACAGAAACCATAAGAACATCCTGTTTAGTGTCCGGCATTACGATGGAGTCTTTTACGTTTAAAGTTACATCTCTTCTTTTACGTACAAAAGGACCTTTTACATCCATAGAAAGCACTTTTGCTTGTCCATTTTTTATATCTACTTTATATTCAAAATCTTCTTTTGTTGTATACGCACATTTTAATGCACTGCTCAGTATACTGCTTCTTTTTGGCGCTTTTAGATCATAGGTTAATTTCCCATTTTGAGCTACAAGTCTTCCATTTGTGATAACTGTATCTACATGAAATGCTTCAGGAGTGTCAACCAATAGGATATCTGCAATTCTTCCGGGAGAAATGGATCCAACCAAATGATCGATTCGATAAGCTTCTGCACTATTGATTGTTGCCATTTGAATTGCCGTCATAGGTTCTACCCCTTCTGCAATTGCCAAACGCACTAGATTGTCTAAATGACCTTTTTCCAAAACATCCGTAGCAGTCACATCGTCCGTACAAAAACTTACACGACGAGCGAGAGCCGGATTTACTTCAGTAACCGCTCTAATATTTTCTTTCAAAAAATGGGTAACGGATGACTCACGAATCAACATATGCATCCCATTCCGCATTTTTTCAACAACTTCCTCATGATCATAACTTTCATGATCCAAACGAATTCCTGCACAGAGATAGCCATTTAAGTCCTTTCCCCTTGCCATCGGTGCACAACCAAAGACAGGAAGCCGGTTTTTAAATGCTTCTTCAATCGCACCCAGCGTATCTTCATCTTCTTCCTGTACATATTCACGTACGGTTTCCCAAACACCAAAGCATTCCGGCCATTTTTGTACGACAGAGTGAACTTCCTGATTGAAGTTAAAAGCAACGGTCGACTGTGGAAATGTGTAAGGTGTTTTATATGGAGCTCCCCAAAATACTTTAAGCGGGCTCGCTTTTACCTCTTCAAATACTTCCTTTAAGCCTTCTAATCCGGAAACCGAGATATACTCGTCCAGCCCTGAAATGATGCTGGTTGTTCCACATGGTACCACAGCTTTTGCAAAGCTCGTTATACTTAGCTTGCTGCATTCACTGTGAATATGCCCGTCAATCAATCCCGGTACCAAATACTTGCCTGCGGCATCAATTGTTTTCGTATTCGGACCAATGTAATCACTTACATCACCAATCGCTACAATTGTGTCTTCATAAATGGCCACATCGGCTGGATAAATCTCAGCAGACATTACATTTACTAAATTTCCATGAAGTACTACCGTATGCGCCGGAGCAATTCCTCTTCCTGCACGAATCAGTTGTTTTAAGTTGTTCTTGTTTTTTTGCATAAAAAAACCTCCAATAAATAATTTTAGATACCCCGACCATTGCTGGCGAACCAGGTTTCCCGTCCTGCAGCTTGTATCTTGACGAATTTTATATTGGATTGAAAATATTAAATATAATATTTTATGATAGATAGAGTAACATAGATTAGATAAAAAATACATAAATTTTACATAAAAAACAGTTAATCTTAATAAAAAAATGAACTGTTTTGGTTAAAACACGTATCATTTAATTTTTATTTTGCATAAATGTTCGTAAATTCATTTATATATTCTAAAATAAATCATAGCCTATTGGCCGAGTGAGTGAAGATGGTAGTTTTGTATTTATATCACCTTTTGCAACATTGATTTGTGATTGTGTTAGAAATATGCTCTTTGACAAATCTGCTCCTCTAATATCTGTATCTCGAAGATCAGCTCCGATCAAATCCGTTCTGGTGAAATCTACTCCTCTTGCATCAGCGGCAATCAAGCAAGCCCCACGCAAATTCGCTCGACTTAGATTTATTTTTCTTTAGAAATAATATGATTTCCCTCCTTTAACTTCAAGTTACAATAAATTTTTGGTTTTAATATTGATTATTCCTTATCAGCAAAAATAGGAATGTATTGTCCAACTAAGTTTTCAATAATAATGAATGAAATAATTCTTATAATTAAATAAATACTGAGTTCTTAATAAAGAATTCAGTATTTCAGACTGTAGACAAGGATATCTCTATCTTTGCCTACAGTTTTTTTTACATAATGTAATACATTTTATTGTATTTATGGTAAAATATATGTATAAATACATGGAGGTATTTGCTTTATGATGGGTAAGAAAGATTTATTAGGTCGTGATCAATTTCAAATGGTAACCTTGAATTCTCTTGTTCCACAAGATCATATTATTCGTAAGATAGATACTGCGATTAATCTCTCTTTCATTTATGACCTTGTAAAAGATTTGTATTCTGATGTGGGAAAAGAAAGCATCGACCCTGTCGTCTTAATTAAAATTACCCTCATTCAATATACCTTTGGTATTCGATCCATGAGGCAGACCATTAAAGAAATTCAAACGAATGTAGCTTATCGATGGTATCTTGGTTATAGTTTAGAGGAAGAAATTCCTCACTTTTCTACCTTTGGTAAAAACTACTCTCGTCGGTTTCAAAATACTGACTTATTCGAACAAATCTTTCAAAGAGTCATTGCTGAAATTATGGAATATGAATTCATTAATTCAGAAAGCATTTTCATTGACGGTACACATATTAAAGCAAGTGCAAATAACCATAACAGTGAAAAAGAAACCGTTTTGGAATCCGTTAAATACTATGAAAAAGAACTAATGAAAGAAATTAACGAAGATCGCATTGAACGAGGAAAACAAGCTTGTAAAAAAAAACGGAAGCCAAAGAAAAGACAAAAGTAATCAAGAAAAGTACCGTAGATCCGGATTGCGGTGTATTTCATAAAGGAAAGCATAAGGTAGTATTTGCTTATGCTGCAAATGTAGCTTGCGATCGAAACAATTACATACTTGCTTTTCATACAAATCCAGGAAATGTACATGACTCAGTTGCATTCCCAAAGATTTATGAAAAAGTAAAAAGATATAAAGGTGTAAAAAATATTGTAATGGATTCCGGATATAAAACACCTGCAATTGCTAGAGAAATACTCAAAGATAAACGAATTCCTATCCTACCATACAAACGACCTATGACAAAAAATGGTTATTTTAAAAAACACGAATATGCTTATGATGAATACTATGATTGCTTTGTATGCCCAGAAAACCAAGTGTTAAACTATACTACAACAAATAGAGAAGGGTATCGGGAATATAAGAGTAAAGGAGAAATTTGCAAGAGTTGCCCTTCCTTATCAGAATGCACAGCAAGTAAAGACCATGTAAAAGTAGTCACACGTCATATATGGGAAAACTACATAGAGCAATGTGAGGACATTCGTCATACTCCAAAGTATCGAGATCTTTACAAACTACGGAGTCAAACCATTGAGCGAGTCTTTGCCGATGCAAAAGAAAAACATAATATGCGTTATACACAATATCGAGGGATTCAGAAGATAGAAATGGAACTGAATCTTCTTTTTGCGTCCATGAATCTAAAAAAACTAGCAACATGGATTCATAAATCTGAAAGAAGGAATCAAATGGCATAGAGATATCCTTTTATTTTTTCTTTTTTTAAAAGCTTTATAGAAAAAATAGAAAATACCTTGCAGAAATTATAAGAATATAAATTTAGCAAGGTATTTTGTCTACAGTCTGAAATACTGAGTTCTTAATAAAGAATTCAGTATTTATTATTGATATAAATTTTCTATCTTTAAATTGCACCTTTCATTTTTAAAAAACTATATATATCTTTCTTGTTAAATTCCGGTTTATAATCTAAATGGTAAAGAGAATGAATATATTGTTTCCCATCCGGAGTTTCAAAGTAAAACTTCTTAACGATACTGTAAGCATTATATTTTTCCATATCTTCTTCGCTAACCTTAAAATTACTCTCGAAGGTAATGGAATCTCCTTTTGAAATTGTATAAGGTAGTGAGACTTCATTGCTTTTATCCATATTAATATATAAATGGTCCTCCACTTCAAAGTCCAAATCACTTTTTACCTCCGAAAGCAGCATCTTTTCTAATGCTTTATATGTGACACTGGATGAATGATTACTTGAGGATGTAGTTGAAAGTGTAAGAAACGGAATCTCTTGTTCCATTTCTTTTGATAAGACAATTTTTCCAATATTAGTGGGTATAATTCTGCCGTCAGAAAAGAAAACCTTAGCGGTTGTAACTTTTGTTTCTGGTATATATGCACTCTCGTTTTCTTCGAAACCCATTGAAACAACGTTTAATTTATAATGTCCATACACACCATGGGCTTTAGTATCCTTTACTACGCAACGTATATCCATTCCTATAATTTCCGGAAATGTAATGTGAGTTACTATATTTTCATCAGATTTATTTGTAATATAATAGAATTTAAATATAGAGTTATCACTGATTTCTTTTTCATAATAGTGATTAAGAAATACAGGACGTTCTAATGTACTCGTTATATAAAGAAACACATTCAATATTAATACCACTATAACGACGACAAGTATCGCAATAAGTGTTTTAATGCTTTTCATATTAAATATTCCTCCAATATGGATTATGGACCCCATTTACCCTATTAAGAATTGTCTTTATAAGCATTTTCAATTGTTAGTTTAATAATACATCCAGATAAAATTTCTGTCCAGTTAAATATAGGTGTTAAGCTTATAAATACCATAGATATATGATATAATGATATAAATTTATTACCTTATAATTGGAGGTGGAAAAAATTAAAATATCAATTATATTCCATAGTGTATGCGGTAATACCTTTTTAATGGCAAAAGCATTTTATAATTCCCTAAAAGCCCAAAACAAAGATGTACACTTATATAGAATAAAAGACGATGATTTAGAAAAATGGGTTGATACTTTTTCAGTAGCAAAAGAATTTTTTAATGAGATGAAAAAAATCCCCATTGCAGAACCTGAAGTCATGTTGGAAAGTGATTATATCATATTAGGAAGTCCTACCTATTTTGGTAATGTTTCGAGTGAAATGAAAGCTTATATGGACTCTGCCTCTATATTTTGGATTGATGGAAAGTTAGTAGGAAAAAAGCTGACTGCATTTACCTCTTCAAGTAATGCAGAAGGGGGCGGAGATCTTTGCTTACAAGCAATCAATACGTTCGGTCAGCATATGGGTATGATTTCTATACCAATTCCAGCTAATCTCTCCTCCAATAAAAATTTTCCTGCTTACGGATTTATTCATTATTCTGGCGGATTAGGTGATCAAAGACCAAATGACGATTTATACTCTGCAATCAAGAAATATACTGAACTTTATATTGCAGGCTGCTAAATAGTTTATTTTATTTCCACACTATATATAAAAGCATCAAAACGATTAGATTTTGATGCTTTTATTTTCTTTCTTATTTTAATATAAATTCATTGTTTCTCTATTTTATTTCTTGTTTTATAATTTTATCCTCCATTGGTTCCTCTATTTTTATAGAGGCTTGCTCCTCTTCCCCACTAGGTTTTTCATAAATTGATGCTATTACAATACCAATAATTATTAAACTTGCACCAAACCATCCCAATAAATTTAATCTCTCATTCAAAATAATCCTTGAAAAAACAGCCGTAAAAATAGGTTCAGAACAAAAAGCTAATGACGCAAATACAGCTGATACTTTTTTTAATGCAAAGTTTTGAAAAATATAGGCTAAAAAAGTACAAGCTACTGCCGAATATAAAATAGCACCCCAACCAGTTGCGGTGATAGTTAGAATTGAAAAAGAACGTTCGAAAAATGCGATGCAAATCCAACTAATTAAAGCAGTAATAATCGTCTGCATTGCAGATAATGTAATTACATCTATATTTGACGAGTATTTTGAGGTATAAACAAACACACATGCAAGAAAAACAGAACTAAGAAGCGCCATTATCTCTCCAAAGCCAAAATGAAATCCTTGATTTCCATTGCAAAGGAAAAACAGCCCAATGACTACTATAATTACAATGGGAATATTCGCTATGTTAAATTTATTTTTTAATATTATAACCGATAGAAATGGAGTAAAGATTACTGCCAACGACATTAAAAACCCAGCAATTGTAGCAGAAGTAAGTAATAGAGAAAAAGTGCATGTAATAAAAGATAACGCTGTAAATAGGCTAACAATTAAAATATGTTTTATATTTGCAGTTTTCAATTGATAAAATATGTGTTTTCCAAAAACAATTAAAAAAATGATTCCAGCAATTGAAAATCTCAAAGCCAAGCAATAAAAGGGTAACACAACTTCGAGAGCAATTTTTGTTACGGGATTTCCTAACCCCCAAAGTAAACATTCTAGTATAATCAAGGAACCGGCAAAAGAGGATGTGTCTAATATACGATTAATTTTATTCATACAAAACGTCCTTTCAAAAAATAAAAAATCACACAAATATACGTATATACCGTAAACGATTATAAAATTTAAAATGCATCTTATTTACAGATTGATTATAATTTTGTGTGATACAATTTATTGTTCAGAATGTGTTCCAATGCTAATTTCATAATATCTTTCCCTTCATGTACTTCGCAAATATATTATAACATAATTTCTATATATAACCAATTTTTATTATATTATTTTAAACAATAATTAAATTATACTTTTTATCCTGATTAAAAAAATAAGACAGTATTGATGTATACAATACTGTCTATCATTCATTGATTGAAATTATTGTATTGTTTCCTTTTTTAGCCTCCAAAGTGCCAATGTAAAGCTACCACAGCAAAGGCAAATAAATAAACTGCTTACAAACAATACGTTTTGTAAATCAACGGTAGTTTCTAAAACTAAATTACGAAGACAATTTATTACATGTGTGAAAGGATTTATCGTAACTGCAATTTTAAGACCTCCCGATATACTGTCCATCGGAAATAATGCGGTACTGGTGAAAAAGATAGAAAGTACAATTAGATTCATAATGGTTTCATAAATTGCTTCATTAGGCAGACAAAGACTAATCGTATAGGATATTCCCGACATAAAAAATGCTGTAAGGAAAATGATTGGCAACATGAGAAGCAGTCCGGTAAATCCAGATGCAATGTGTACCGACAAGAAGATTGACAATATCAACATAATGCTAATTTCTATAAAAGAAAGAAAAACTGCTTCGAGAATTTGTCCCAATACAATAGAACTCCTTTTTACCGGGGCGATTACTATTCGATAGAAACTACCTTTTGTTTTCATGATGAAATTAAGATAACCACCACTACTGCAACAGGATAATATAACAAGCACCATAATACCTGCGAGAATAAAAGCAGTGTAGTTGCCCTGAGCCATATTCTTCATCGATTGACCTGCGATTGCACTATATAATACTAACCAAATCAGTGGCTGTATAATTGTAAGTATGATTGAAATAGGGTTTTGAAATCGCCACTTCATATTACGCCATAATATATTTATTGTATCCATTTGCTTACCTCATTTCCGTTCCAGTTAACTTTAAAAAGACATCTTCAAGACTGGGCTGTACCATTTCAATTGCCTCAAAGGGAATTTGTTTTTCCAAAAGCCATCGATTTACATCTTCAAACGTTTTTCTATCTTCTGTACAATCTGTAAAGATCGAATTCCCTCGTATATTTAAAGGCAAAAGCATCTGTACTCCCTTAAGCATCTTAGCGTATTTTTTTATCTTTTCTATATTTGAAAAACCAATTCTTAAGATATTCTGACGTGTATATTGACGTAAATCACTAGGTTTTCCTTGTATCAGTTCATGACCTTCTTTCATAATGCAAATAGTATCACTAAGTTGATCTGCTTCTTCAAGATAATGTGTCGTCAGAAAAATTGTTGTTTCAAAATCATCCCGTATTTTCCGCATGATTTCCCACATCGCTTTTCGGGAACTAATATCCATACCAACGGTCGGTTCATCTAAAAACAGTATTTTAGGATAAGAAACCATATTCATCGCAATATCCAGACGACGTTTCACTCCACCGGAATAGGAAGCAACGGGATATTTTAAATACTGTGACAGCCCAAAGCTGTCGATCAGAGTGTCAATCCTCTTTCTTGCCGTATCATTATTCACCTTGTAAAGTCGGCTTTGAAACATCATATTTTCCATAAGTGACAAATGTTCGTCAATAGAAACATGCTGTGCAACACAAGCAATTTGTGTACGTACCCATGAAGACTCTTTCGATAGATCTTTATCTAGTATCGTTACTGTTCCAGAAGTAGGTGAATAATAGGTAGTCAAAATATTGATCAGTGAAGATTTCCCTGCACCATTGGGGCCGAGCAGAGAAAAGATTTCTCCTTTCTCCACCTGTATATTTAAATCATTTAAGGCTCTAACACCATTTTTATACTGTTTCACCAAGTGTTCAATTTTAATTGCTGTCATTCTATTCCTCCTTATTTTCTTTTTTTATTGCAATCCAAACTTCTGCATACCCATGTTTAGATTGTTGATCGTTAACAAGGTAAACCTCCATTTCTCACCTCCTGATAAAAGACTATCATTATAAAAAATTAATGTCCTCTCTTTTGGTGTTCAAAAATGTAAACTTAAAAATTAAAACAATAAAAAAACTATATTCTTTGCTATAGAATATAGTTTCAGACTGTAGACAAAATACCTTGCTAAATTTATATTCTTATAATTTCTGCAAGGTATTTTCTATTTTTTCTATAAAGCTTTTAAAAAAAGAAAAAATAAAAGGATATCTCTATGCCATTTGATTCCTTCTTTCAGATTTATGAATCCATGTTGCTAGTTTTTTTAGATTCATGGACGCAAAAAGAAGATTCAGTTCCATTTCTATCTTCTGAATCCCTCGATATTGTGTATAACGCATATTATGTTTTTCTTTTGCATCGGCAAAGACTCGCTCAATGGTTTGACTCCGTAGTTTGTAAAGATCTCGATACTTTGGAGTATGACGAATGTCCTCACATTGCTCTATGTAGTTTTCCCATATATGACGTGTGACTACTTTTACATGGTCTTTACTTGCTGTGCATTCTGATAAGGAAGGGCAACTCTTGCAAATTTCTCCTTTACTCTTATATTCCCGATACCCTTCTCTATTTGTTGTAGTATAGTTTAACACTTGGTTTTCTGGGCATACAAAGCAATCATAGTATTCATCATAAGCATATTCGTGTTTTTTAAAATAACCATTTTTTGTCATAGGTCGTTTGTATGGTAGGATAGGAATTCGTTTATCTTTGAGTATTTCTCTAGCAATTGCAGGTGTTTTATATCCGGAATCCATTACAATATTTTTTACACCTTTATATCTTTTTACTTTTTCATAAATCTTTGGGAATGCAACTGAGTCATGTACATTTCCTGGATTTGTATGAAAAGCAAGTATGTAATTGTTTCGATCGCAAGCTACATTTGCAGCATAAGCAAATACTACCTTATGCTTTCCTTTATGAAATACGCCGCAATCCGGATCTACGGTACTTTTCTTGATTACTTTTGTCTTTTCTTTGGCTTCCGTTTTTTTTTACAAGCTTGTTTTCCTCGTTCAATGCGATCTTCGTTAATTTCTTTCATTAGTTCTTTTTCATAGTATTTAACGGATTCCAAAACGGTTTCTTTTTCACTGTTATGGTTATTTGCACTTGCTTTAATATGTGTACCGTCAATGAAAATGCTTTCTGAATTAATGAATTCATATTCCATGATTTCAGCAATGACTCTTTGAAAGATTTGTTCGAATAAGTCAGTATTTTGAAACCGACGAGAGTAGTTTTTACCAAAGGTAGAAAAGTGAGGAATTTCTTCCTCTAAACTATAACCAAGATACCATCGATAAGCTACATTCGTTTGAATTTCTTTAATGGTCTGTCTCATGGATCGAATACCAAAGGTATATTGAATGAGGGTAATTTTAATTAAGACAACAGGATCGATGCTTTCTTTTCCCACATCAGAATACAAATCTTTTACAAGGTCATAAATGAAAGAGAGATTAATCGCAGTATCTATCTTACGAATAATATGATCTTGTGGAACAAGAGAATTCAAGGTTACCATTTGAAATTGATCACGACCTAATAAATCTTTCTTACCCATCATAAAGCAAATACCTCCATGTATTTATACATATATTTTACCATAAATACAATAAAATGTATTACATTATGTAAAAAAAACTGTAGGCAAAGATAGAGATATCCTTGTCTACAGTCTGAAACTATATTCTTTGCTATAGAATATAGTTTTAAAGTTTGTGATTTAATTATCTGGTAAAAAGAGGTGAAGACTATCAACATAATTGATAGTCTTCACCTTTTAATATTTATTTTTAAAATTCATTTTCTATATCTAATTTAAATAATTATGGTCAAGCCGCTTATTCTTTTTCTAATTTATAACCTTTTCTGCATAGGTATTGTTTACAACTTCTTCATATGGAGCCTTTTGTTTTAATTCTCCTGCTTGCGTCATTACTTCCTGTAACAAATTAAAGGATTCCTCTTTCAAAATAGGATCGCTGTTCCATACATCAATATCTTTATATCTTTGTACTACTGTTGTCAATAAGCTTACATCTGTATCCGGGAAGGATGGAGCAACCACTTCAGCAATTTCTTTAGCATCATGGGATTCGACCCATTTTTGCCCTTTATAAATCGCCTTAGTAAATCGTTCAATCAGATCCTGGTTCTCCTCAATAAAGCTTTTCTTTGCAAAGTACGCTGTATATGGTATTTCACCGCTTTCTTCCCCGATTGAGGATACTATGTACCCCTTACCCTCTTTTTCTAACATAGATGCGGTTGGTTCAAACAATGTAACATAATCGCCGGTTCCGCTTGTAAATGCCCCTGCCATCAGAGCAAATTGAATGCTATTATCAAGAATCGTATCCTTATATGGGTCTAAACCATTCTGACGAATTACATACTCTAATGTCATATAAGGTACTCCACCTTTACGTCCCGGCAATACCTTTTTCCCACGAATCTTATCCCATGAAAAATCCGAATCCTCTTCACGAGCGACAAGAAAAGAGCCGTCACGTTTCGTTAATTGTGCAAATACTTCTGTATAATCATCCTTACCTTCATTATAAACATAAATAGATGCTTCCGGCCCAGAAAATCCAATATCTACATTATTGGATAGTACCGCAGCCATAACCTTATCCGCACCCTGACCGTTTGTAAGCTCTACTTCAATTCCTTCTTCTTCAAAGAATCCCAAATTTATTGCGGCATATTGCGGTGCATAGAAGATAGAATGAGTCACCTCACACAAACTTACCTTATCCTTTTCTTGTGGTTTTGACCCACATCCCGCCATCACAGAAATAATTAATAAAAAGCATAAAGTAATACTAAATAACTTAAAATATTTTCTCATTTCACCAACTCCTTATATATTATTATATTTAGGTTAAGAAAGGTAACCTATAACCCTTTCTAAAATGGAACGAGTCACTTAATGCCCATACCATTTCATAACTAACCTTTGCATAAGTACAACCGCTTGATACATAATTGCTGCTACTATTGCTAAAATAATTACACTTGCCATAACCAAATCAAGTTGAAATACCTGCCCTCCATAAACAATTAAATATCCCAAACCCGCTTTTGAAACCAGAAACTCACCGGCAATTACACCAACTAAAGAAAGTCCTATGTTTATCTTTAAAGAATTGAATAATGTTTTTATGTTATATGGAAATACAATTTTTTTAAATATTTGTAGTTTTGAAGCGCCAAAGGTCGTCGCCATTTTAATATACTCTTTATCCGTATTTTGAAACCCATTTAACATCTCTAACACAGTAACAATAAGAGAAATAGCCAGTGCCATAAAAATAATCGCTTTGGTCCCAGCTCCAACGATAATAATAATAACTGGGCCTAAAGCAATTTTAGGTAAACTGTTTAGTACAACGAGATAAGGTTCACTTACTTTAGCGATAAAGCTGCTCCACCAAAGTATAATTGCAAGTACAGTCCCGGTAACAACTCCTAACGTAAACCCAATCAAGGTTTCATAAACAGTAACACCGATATGCATAAGCAGACCATTTTGAGCCATATGGATGCAAGTATTCCATATACGTGAGGGCTGGCTCAAAATAAAGCTATCAATCAATCCAAGTAAGGCTGAGATTTCCCAAATCGCTATGAAACAAAATAAAATTCCAATTTGCCAAATAAGAATCATTTGTTTGCGACGTTTTTCTTTTATTAAATATATAACTCTTTCTTCTGAAAGCTGATATTCATTCATCGGAAGCTAACTCCTTCCATATATGATCAAAATACTTACTAAACTTAGGACTCTTCCTACAATTTAACGGAGTTCTATTTTCAATTTCAAAATCAATTGGGATAATTTCCTTTACAATTGCAGGTCTGGAGCTGAGAATAACGACTTTATCTCCCATACTAATTCCTTCAGGAATATCATGTGTAACCATTAAAGTTGTAACTTGCTCTTGTTTTAAAATTCGGTAAACATCATTTGTAACCGTTAATCTCGTTTGATAGTCCAATGCGGAAAAAGCTTCATCTAATAGTAAAATATCAGGATTGATTGCTAATGTTCTAATTAAAGCAACCCTTTGCCGCATGCCACCAGATAATTGTGATGGATATTTATCCTTAAAATCATAGAGTTCATAGGTTTTTAATAATTGAATGACTCTCTGTAAATTTTCAGGTGTCAAATTATTCTGAATTTCCAGACCAAAGATTACATTCCTGTAAATTGTTCTCCATTCCAACAGGTTATCCTTCTGCAGCATATATCCTATATGAGCAGATATCCCTTCTATTTTTTCTCCGTTTACAAAAATCTCTCCCGATGTTTGTTTTAATAATCCCGCAATAATAGAAAGCAGTGTAGATTTACCACAACCACTAGGTCCAACAATACTAATAAATTCTCCTTTTTCAACACTGAAATTAATTTCTTTCAATGCAGTGATTTCTCCATTCACTGCCTGATATTTTTGTTCTATTTTATGTACATCAAGTACTACCAAAACACTCCACCTCATTGTTTATTTTGTAAGCATCATCAACTCTATTTTATGCTATCCGATCTAAATCTGTGAAAATGAAAAACACACCTTTATTAGGTGTGTCTCAGACTGTAGACAAGGATATCTCTATCTTTGCCTACAGTTTTTTTTACATAATGTAATACATTTTATTGTATTTATGGTAAAATATATGTATAAATACATGGAGGTATTTGCTTTATGATGGGTAAGAAAGATTTATTAGGTCGTGATCAATTTCAAATGGTAACCTTGAATTCTCTTGTTCCACAAGATCATATTATTCGTAAGATAGATACTGCGATTAATCTCTCTTTCATTTATGACCTTGTAAAAGATTTGTATTCTGATGTGGGAAAAGAAAGCATCGATCCTGTTGTCTTAATTAAAATTACCCTCATTCAATATACCTTTGGTATTCGATCCATGAGACAGACCATTAAAGAAATTCAAACGAATGTAGCTTATCGATGGTATCTTGGTTATAGTTTAGAGGAAGAAATTCCTCACTTTTCTACCTTTGGTAAAAACTACTCTCGTCGGTTTCAAAATACTGACTTATTCGAACAAATCTTTCAAAGAGTCATTGCTGAAATCATGGAATATGAATTCATTAATTCAGAAAGCATTTTCATTGACGGTACACATATTAAAGCAAGTGCAAATAACCATAACAGTGAAAAAGAAACCGTTTTGGAATCCGTTAAATACTATGAAAAAGAACTAATGAAAGAAATTAACGAAGATCGCATTGAACGAGGAAAACAAGCTTGTAAAAAAAACGGAAGCCAAAGAAAAGACAAAAGTAATCAAGAAAAGTACCGTAGATCCGGATTGCGGCGTATTTCATAAAGGAAAGCATAAGGTAGTATTTGCTTATGCTGCAAATGTAGCTTGCGATCGAAACAATTACATACTTGCTTTTCATACAAATCCAGGAAATGTACATGACTCAGTTGCATTCCCAAAGATTTATGAAAAAGTAAAAAGATATAAAGGTGTAAAAAATATTGTAATGGATTCCGGATATAAAACACCTGCAATTGCTAGAGAAATACTCAAAGATAAACGAATTCCTATCCTACCATACAAACGACCTATGACAAAAAATGGTTATTTTAAAAAACACGAATATGCTTATGATGAATACTATGATTGCTTTGTATGCCCAGAAAACCAAGTGTTAAACTATACTACAACAAATAGAGAAGGGTATCGGGAATATAAGAGTAAAGGAGAAATTTGCAAGAGTTGCCCTTCCTTATCAGAATGCACAGCAAGTAAAGACCATGTAAAAGTAGTCACACGTCATATATGGGAAAACTACATAGAGCAATGTGAGGACATTCGTCATACTCCAAAGTATCGAGATCTTTACAAACTACGGAGTCAAACCATTGAGCGAGTCTTTGCCGATGCAAAAGAAAAACATAATATGCGTTATACACAATATCGAGGGATTCAGAAGATAGAAATGGAACTGAATCTTCTTTTTGCGTCCATGAATCTAAAAAAACTAGCAACATGGATTCATAAATCTGAAAGAAGGAATCAAATGGGAGTATCCTAAAGTTTGTGTAAACCTCTAAACTGATGTAAGATAAATATATCAGTTTGGAGGTTTTATTTATGCCCAAAAGAAGAAAAGAATCACCCCAAAAACAAGCAATCAGAAAAATGATGCAGGAATACTTAAAAGAGAATGATATTCCTATCAAAAATGGTACAGATGTCAATTCTGTTATGCGTGATATGATGTCTGTATTACTGGAGGGTTCTCTGGAAGGAGAATTAGAAGACGAACTGGGATACTCAAAATATGACTATCGGAATAAGGAAACCGACAATAGTCGGAATGGATATTCTTCTAAAATCATGCATACAAACTATGGAGATATGAATGTTGCTATTCCTCGTGACCGTAATGGAGAATATGAACCCCAGCTTATCAAGAAATATCAAAATACCGTTACGCAAGATATGGAAGAAAGGATACTTTCCATGTATGCAAAAGGTATGACTACAAATGATATTGAATCCCATATGCGTGAGTTATATGACATTGATATTTCTGACAGTACGATTAGCCGAGTTACTGATAAAATTATACCGATTGTAAAGGAATGGCAGGAACGTCCTTTGGAAGAAGTATATGCGGTTGTTTTTATGGATGCAATTCATTTCCACGTTCGTAGTGAAGGAAGAATACGAAAAAAGGCTGTGTATATTGCTTTGGGAATTGATATGAATGGTAGAAAGGACGTTTTAGGTATGTATGTTGGTGAAAATGAAAATGCTAAATTCTGGCTTTCTATACTGAATGGGCTAAAAAATCGTGGTGTAAAAGATATCTTAATAACATGTATTGATGGACTAAGTGGATTTCCACAAGCAATTGAAGCAGTCTATCCTGAAACAGAGATACAGCAGTGCATTATTCATCAAATCCGTAACTCCACTAAATTTGTATCCTACAAAGATTTGAAAGCTCTGATGGCTGATTTGAAGCGAGTCTATACTGCCCCAACAGAAGAATTAGCCCTAAATGAATTGGAGTTGTTTCAAGAAAAATGGGATGTAAAATATCCGAAAATCTATAAATCTTGGCATGATAATTGGTCAACTTTAGCAACCTATTTTAAATATCCTGAAGCTGTTAGGCGGCTTATTTATACCACAAATGCCATTGAGGGATTTAATCGTCAACTTCGTAAAGTAACAAAAAGCAAGACAATTTTTCCTTCTGACGATAGCCTTTTAAAAATGCTATATCTGGCAACGATAGATATCACAAAAAAGTGGACAGGATATCGTAGGGACTGGGGACGGATATATTCCCAGTTAGAGATTTATTTTGAGGAAAGACTAAAAAATCTCAACTTCTAAAAAACAACTTGTTCGGCAAGTTTTATTGACATGCAAAAAAATCATTGTATAATGCAAACAAGGGTAGAATCCCAAAATTGACTCTGCCCTTAAGTAACTATTCACATATCTTATATCAGATTTTTGAGTTTACACAAAACTTGAAACTGTCCCAATCAAATGGCATAGAGATATCCTTTTATTTTTTCTTTTTTTAAAAGCTTTATAGAAAAAATAGAAAATACCTTGCAGAAATTATAAGAATATAAATTTAGCAAGGTATTTTGTCTACAGTCTGAAACACACCTTTATTAGGTGTGTCTATCTTCCTGAACTATATTTTTAATTTATTTTCTAAATTCTCCTCGTTTTTATATCTTTCTAAGACTAAGTCTTTTAAAATATAAGAATGTGTGTCTTTTGATTTCTTTATAACCTCTTCATTTATGTACTTACCTTCGACAATATAATCGTAGGCATCATACACACATATCAATGAAACATTCCTGTTTTCGAGAGCTTTGCTTAAATCAATTTCCCAGTCTAAAAAATCCTCTTGGGAAGTAGTCTGAATCGCATAAGTTGGTTGCCCAATCCATCGAACACCATTGTATTCTTTTACAGCATCTTCTACGCAAATGCTATCAATTTTATCTCTTAATCCAACGAATCCTTCTTTTTTATGACACAGGATTAAATCCTTCACTGGTCTAAATTTAATGTGCTCTATACATACATCTTTGCTTCTTAAAAACTCTATTAGCTCATGGTACAAATCATGCTGCATAGAAATATAAATAAGCTCATTATTCTTAATCCCTTCTGTAATATAAAAGAACATATTTGTAAAAAGATGCTTATGTCCATAATAATAAAAACTGGAATGTATCCCAAATATATCTTTTAACCCTACACTAGCAGTGTAAATTGATTTATTCACGCATGATATACACTTATACACTAAATTATCAAGCAATTGACTTAACTCTATCACTTCTTCATCGATTAAATTATCCCTTTTTTTAATTACCTTATTATTTAGTCTTACTCTATATTCCTCTAGACTAGCATTTAAACCACAATCCTTACAATATACTCTCATATTTCGCAAACCCTTTAACATTATTAATATTAAATCAATTTTATTGTTAATTATAGCATAAATTACTACAAAAAATAAAGAAAAAAACTAGATAACTACAATCTATCCGGTATTTTTATAACAGACAATACCGCTAACGATACAAGTCCAAGTCCAATTAAAAAGGTATCTCTTTGTGCAAATAGATAGATTTCATTATCACTCAACTGTAAAAATGAATAATGTGTTTGTCTGGTAATAAGCATAACACTTCCAATGGCGGTTCCAAATGTATTACCGATCGTTCTCATAGTTGCAAGAGTCCCGGAAGCAACTCCTAAATATTCCTTTGGAACCGAACCGAGTATTGCAGAGTTGATCGCAGAAACACTTAGCCCATTTCCACCTCCAACCATAATCAATGTAAGTATAATAAATATTATATTTGAATTTTCATTAAAAAAACCAACTAAAATACAGTTTAATGCAATCAGCAAAAGTCCTGCAACAGCCGGTCTACGTGTGCCATAATAATCCGATAGCGTACCACCAAAAGGAGATGCAATCATCATAGCCAAAGGAAACGAAAGCATTACGATACCAGCTTTATCTGGTTTTAACATTACAATATCAATAAGAAAAAAAGGAAAAAGATAGGTTGTCAGCTGTTGAGTCATATAAGATAAACAACATGCAGCATTTGCAAAAGAAAACGTTTTATTATGAAATAAATTTAATTCAATCATAGGTATATCTGTATGATTCTCCCTCCATAGAAAGAGCATGAATGATAGGATTGATAATGCAATACATAAAACAAATGCAACAGAACGCAAACCCCAGTCATCACTAAAGTTCAGCCCAACGGCCAATGCTCCGATGAATACTGCAAAAAAAAGGCCGCCTGGCCAGTCTAATCTTTTCTCACCGGTTCGCCGGTAATCTTCCGGCATAATAATAATGGTTGCAATCAATCCAAATAAGCAGAACGGAATCGGAAAATAAAAAATAGAATGCCATGAAAAATGGGTTAACAGAAATCCTCCAATTGAAGGACCCGAAGCTAATCCTACCGATACAAAAATTGCATTAATACCAAGTGCTTTACCCCGTTCATCCGCATCAAATGTTTTGGTAACGGTAGCTTGTGTGATAGAAATTAGTAAACAATAGCCCAGACCCTGCATTGCTCGAAAAAAAACCAATGTAATAAGACGATCCGACAAAATCGGCGCTAATACAGATGCAACTGCAAAAAAACAAAAACCAATTTGATATTGTCGCTTATATCCGTAAATATCAGCGGCTTTTCCGCAAATTAGCAGCATGCAACATGGGATAAATGTATATACAAGTGCCAGCCAACTAACTTCTCCTTGTGAAACACCAAATTCATCCATAAGTGTCGGAAGTGCCAGATTTAAGCTGTTAATTGCAAAACATACACTGAAATTAGCCATACCTGTAATTGCAAAAATGCACCATTTTAATTTTTCGTCTCCGCATTTCATCTTATTTAGCAACGCACGAATCACCTCTATATTATATTATGATGTATAATATATATCTTATCCTGTAAATGTTAAGAATTTCATCATGCGAGTTTATATTAACTATCTGATTTAGTAATCGATTCTATTTTTTCTAAATGAACTTCCTAAGAGGATAACTGTATTTTCCAAATTTTGAGTATTTCTTAAGGAAAAAGCGACATGTTATACTTGCATAAATAAAATAAGAAAGGAAGAAACCAATGATGAAAAAACGTATCCACACAACTATACTAGCTTTATCCATTATTCTTCTAACCGTCTTCAGCAGCTCTTTTAATTATACCCTAGCTGCCAAGCCTAATCGTACTGGACCGGCAGCACCAACAAATTTAAAAGCAGCTGTTGTCACAGACACATCTATTACACTCTCTTGGAATGCATCTACAGACAATGTTGCGGTAAAATCATATTACATATACCGTGATAACTCCTATTTCGCCTCAACATCAGCAACTACCTATACCATAAACAATTTAACTCCTGCAACGAATTATCAATTTTATATAAAAGCAAAAGATGCAAGAAAAAACATATCAACTGCCAGTGATATTATTTCTGTAACAACAACATCACCGGCTCAGCCATTCTCTAAAAAAGTTGTTGGGTACTATGCTGCATGGTCTTCCTACTCTGGATATTATCCCAATCAGATTGATCCAAGTAAATTGACGCATATTAATTATGCTTTTGCAAATATCAGTTCTGATTTAAAAATTACAATGGGATACCCTGACATTGATGAAAATAACTTTAAGCTACTGAATGAACTTAAAATGACAAACCCCAGTTTAAAAACACTGATCTCCATTGGAGGCTGGAGTTGGTCCGGAAAATTCTCTGATGCTGCTTTGAGCGACGCTTCTAGAACTGTATTTGCAGAAAGCTGTATCGATTTCATAATCAAATATGGATTTGATGGAGTGGATTTAGATTGGGAATATCCGGTCAGCGGTGGTTTAACAAGCAATTCAAAGCGACCGGAAGACAAACAAAATTTCACATTACTTCTTCAAAAATTGAGAGAAAAATTGGATGAACAAGGTACTATGGATAATAAGCATTATCTTCTTACCATTGCCGGAGGAGCAAGTAGTTCTTATTTGAATAATATAGAGATAACGAAACTGTCTCAATACATCGATTATGCAACAATCATGACTTATGATCTGCACGGTACTTGGGACAACTATACAGACCTTCATGCACCGCTTTTTAATAACAATGATTCATCTCCACAATACAAGGGAAGTGTCGATTCTTCTGTAAATGCATGGATTAATGCCTCTTTTCCATCCGACAAACTGATACTTGGCATCCCATTTTATGGATATATCTATTCTTCCGTAACTAATTCAAATAATGGCTTATACCAGACATATGGCGGTGCAAATTCCATAAGCTATCAGAAGATTGCAGAAAACTATTTGAATCAACATGGATTTATCCGATATTTTCACTCACAATCATTGGTTCCTTGGCTATTCAATGGTTCTACGTTCATCAGCTATGAAGATCCTCAATCCATTTCATATAAAACAGATTATATCAAAACAAAAAACTTAGGTGGTGCCATGATTTGGGAACTAAGCCAGGACCCAAATGAAGTTCTCCTTAATACACTATACAATGAAATAAAATAGTAGGAGAGGAGATCAGCCTATGGCACAGTCTTTAACAGGAAATAACTATTCCAACCATACCATGACATTAAACGGTCAGGGGCAAGTTACGGCAACTCCCGATTTAGCCGTAATCCGATTGGGAGTTCAAACAAGCGGTTATGATTTAACCCAGATACAATCTGAAAATGCACAAATTATCCAAAGAATCATACAATCCTTGAGTCAAGCCGGAATTGCAGATATAAAAACGATACAATATAAAATCGATAAGCTGTATGAATACAAAGATGGAAACCGAATCGATAAAGGATATTCGGTACGAAATATCCTGGAAATCAGAACCAATGACATATACCAGGCAGGAGACATTATTGATACAGCAGTCAATATGGGTTCCAATGTTGTGGAATCCATCTCCTTCGAATTATCGGAACCGGAACTATATTATCAGTACGCTTTAAACATGGCGGTTGAAAATGCAATTCAAAAAGCAAAATCGATTTCAACAAATTTACATCAAAAATTAAATCCCATACCCATACGCATCATTGAAAGTGGCAGTTCACCAATTCCAATGCAGCAATTTCAACGTGAGGCTGCTGCAACACCAATCGTTCCCGGTCAATTAAAAATTGAAGCATCGATTAGTGCAGATTTTCTCTATGCGTAACAAAATAACCAACGAAGAATCTTTTCTTGCCTTAGACCTATAATGAGTTTAATTTATTGGTAGTACGCTGTCATCGTAATCCGTAATAAGAGAAATTCCTGTTTGATTAAATGTATTTAAATGATCAACCAGATTATTTCTTTGCATCTGGCGCAAATCCTCATAATTGCTATAATGATTTAGGATTATATCGGCAAGACCGGGGATTTCTCTGCCGGATAAAGGAAACGTACAAAATTCTTTGATTGAGGGCGCAAAACGTGTACCGTCTTCCGCTTGCACATATTCCTCAATAGAATAACTACCATCTACGTTTTCTGTATAAGTAATGGCAACAGGGATAATACTCCCCCCCATACTTTTCAACTTCTTCTCATAAAGTACATAATCCTCGCTAAAAATAGTTGCAAATACTTTCAACTTATTTTCCTGCCCCGTTGTATTAAAAACGCGAACAGCGGGAATACAGAATGCATTTTCATTGTGATAATTTTGATAACGTGAAATTTCTGTATCGTATACTAATTTTAAAATCTTATCATCACCGGAATAGGAAAAATGAGGTAAACGTACCGTTGCACCATCGCCAGTTTTTCCGTTTAAAAATTGCAATAGTAAAAATGATTTTGGCATATGTTTTTCAAAATCCTCTTCTCCTAATTTGCTTTGCATATTTACCGCATTGTCTTTAAACGCATCATACCAATCCTGTCCGGTTGTTGCTGAAAGATCAATATCTTCTTCCGTACATAGCGAACGACACGCAGCCATCATCAGTTGACCTTTCAAGTCCGTTTGACCACCTTGTTCAAATAATCGGTAGCAATACAAAAGTGTACTATCCCCATAACTTAATATTTCATCGAATGTTTCTTGATTTGCTTTAATATAGTCATTGGGACTCGATGACGCCTTCGGTTTTCTCATGATTGTTTCAAAATGCGCTGTGAGGAGTTCGTTAATTTCAATGGCAGATGCCAGATTGTTTTTACCATTTTCGTATTCCGACAAAACAGCAGTAGTGTATTTGTAAGGTGTACCGTTCAATTTCTCAAGCAATTCTCCAAACGTCTCCTCACTAACGGCAAACTCTCGTATATCTTTATCGAAGTTCATATCTGCCCATTGTCGTGTATACTGCATCGTATAAGGTTCTGCCACCTCATCATCAATGCAGAAATTAATATATTCTACATTTCCAACGAGCGCAAACAGAATAAGCGCATTGTTTTCAAAGGGTTTTTGAAGTGCTTCCCCTGTATAATAATTTCGTGTTTCAGTATCAGCTTTGAGATTAACAGTTACCGCATAAGGCGGTTCGTCTGTAAAAAGCTCTAAACCGTTATATGATATTTTATCGGGAAATGGAAGCAAACGGAGGATTCCACTCACCTTAGAGATATCACCAACATATTCGGTTTTAAATTTCAGAAATTCAGCAGAACCATTGTCTTGAAAATTCTCCTCACTCTTCGGATCTGCCATAAGTCCTATACAAACCATCAAAACAGTAATGATACAAACAATGATAACCCAAAATGCAGGTTTCTTGTAATTCAGTACATTTTTAATTCTCCCCCTTGTATCTCCCTCTCCAAAAGCAAGAGGAACACCATTTACAATTCTACTACCTGTTGCAAGCGATAAAAGTGAAGAAGAATAATCTTTTTTTATATCATTACCAAGTTGTTTGATTACGCTTTCATCACAGGACATCTCCATATCCTTAGCACTCATAAAGAATGCCAACCACACAAAAGGATTAAACCAGTGAAGGCACAGCATAAAAAAGCTGATGATTCTCACTACATGATCAAACCGTCTGATATGCGTCTGCTCATGCAGAAGGATATATTGACGCTCTGCGTCATTCAGATTAGCTGGCAGATAAATTTGTGGACGGAAAACGCCCATGACAAAGGGTGTCTGAAGATTAGCTGCAATATAGATGTTATCACTCTCATGCATTGTACCTTTTAACTGCTTTTTTAGCTTTAAAAGAGATACTACACTGTAAATAAGAAGTGCAACAATGCCCATAATCCAGATCAATGTAAACGTGTTTTCCATCAACGGAACAGCTTTGTGGACTGTTATTGATTGTTCTACAATAACCTCGGGACTCCCTACCATTGCATTGTCTGCATATTGTATTGGGTTCAGTGTTGTAAAATGTTCCGGAAAGGGTTTCATCTGTTCCACTTTCATGCCGCGGATTGAAAACCAGCTAAACCGGCTTTCAAAGGAAAACGGGCATAGGAGTCGAAACAATACCACGCTCCAAAGCGAATAGGAAAAAATCTTTGGGGCTTTTCGCAAAAAAAATCTTACAATTAAAACAAATAAAATTACATAACTTGCGGTAAAGCTCATGTTCAGAATCTGTAAAAATAAGTGATCCAACATTCCTATCCCTCCTTATGTGCATCAATCAGCTTCTGTAGCTCATTAATTTCCTTGCTGCTAAGTTTGTTTCTTCTTGTAAATGCAGCTAAAAACTGTGGCAAGGATCCATCAAAGGTTTCCTTTATGAATTCCTCACCCTGTACTGCATGAAAATCAGATTTGCTAATTTGCGCTGACACAGTTCCTTTGTTATTTTCAAAAAGTCCCTTATTACACAATCTTTTCAACATAGTATAAGTAGTCGTTCTTTTCCAGTTTAATTCTATCTCACATAGCTTTGCCAAATCTCCCGAAGCAATCGGTTCATTTTTCCATATCAAATCAGCAAATTTCTGCTCCTTATCACCTAACTTGTATTGATCCATTTTGTTAACCTCCCTTCGTCTAATGCCATTAGACAAATACAGTCTAACGTCATTAGACAAAATTGTCAATAAAAAAGTGCTGTTATTATAACCGCACTTAAAACTGAATTTTCTCAGCATACCTTTTCAATGCAAATAAGCTCAGATGGATGATTAATCTGATTCAAAAAAGAGAGCTTTGTTACAGTAAATTTTTTTTGATTCAATTTTGAAGTAAAATTTTCTAAAGCCTCTTTTTCCTCACTTCCGCTTAAATGCCCTGGATAGATTACTAATAATATGACTCCCTTCAGCTTAAGTATATTTAAGCACTTTTCAACTGCTTCTATGGTAGTATCTTTCTTTGTGGTAATATCATGGTTTCCTTTGGGTAAGTACCCCAAATTAAATAGAATTAATTGAACTTCTTCTTGCACATATTTATCAATGTTTTGATGACCATCCAGTATTAACTCGGCCCTTTCGAGATAGCCATATTGCAGAAGATTCTGTCGTGTATTGAATACGGCACTTTCCTGAATATCAAATGCATACACTTTCCCATCCTCTCCAATTAAACTGCATAAAAATACGGTATCATTTCCCATGGTACAGTCAATCGCAATATCTCCTTCTTTTAATCTCTGCTCACAAATTCGTTTCGATATTTCAACTGCATTCTTAAATAAATTCATAAAATGCACTGCCATCCCTTCCCATTCTTTTATTAGTTTCATAAAAAAGTTTACATTTTACCGTATCACATTTTATTCTATTTTAAAAGAGCTAATGCAAAGGTTATTTATCCATAAAATTTAACAGAAATAATTTCTGTTAAATTTTAATTTTCTACAAATATTAATGTTTTTATATTAAAATAACATCAATAACAGAAATTATTATTGCATTTTATCTTTTCCTATGCTAAAGTATTAAATTAATTCGGCATTACTTATATGAACGAGATTCAATACAACTTACAGCAAGGAGAGGATAATATGACTTACATGGTGAATCAGCTTGACAATTTAATGAAAAACAACACGAACGAACCGGAGTTTCTTCAAGCAGCGACTGAAGTTCTGCAATCGTTGGAACCCGTTATTGCGAGACATGCTCAATACCGTAAATCAGGAATTTTGGAACGCTTAACAGAGCCGGACCGTCAGATTAAATTTCGCGTTTCTTGGATCGATGATCAAGGTAAAATTAGAATCAACCGCGGTTACCGCGTACAATTTAATAATGCGATTGGCCCTTATAAAGGAGGACTACGCTTTCATCCTACAGTTAATTTCAGCATTATCAAATTTCTTGGTTTTGAACAGATTTTTAAAAACTCTTTAACAGGCTTACCAATCGGTGGTGGAAAAGGCGGATCAGATTTTGATCCAAAGGGAAAATCTGACCGTGAAATCATGACTTTCTGTCAAAGTTTTATGACAGAACTGCACCGCCATATCGGTGCAGATACCGATGTTCCTGCAGGAGATATCGGAGTGGGTGGTCGGGAAATCGGCTATCTTTTTGGACAATATAAACGTTTATGCAATCAACATACAGGAGCTCTTACCGGAAAAAGCTTATCTTATGGTGGTTCTTTAGTCCGAAAAGAATCCACAGGTTTTGGTCTTCTTTATCTTTTAGATGCAATGTTAAAAGCAAACAACAAATCAATAGATGGAAAAATCTTTGTTCTCTCCGGTTCCGGCAATGTTGCCATTTATGCTTGCCAGAAAGCACAAGAAATGGGCGGAAAAGTTGTAACAATGAGTGATTCTTCCGGATGGATTTACGATTCGGATGGAATTCACTTAGAAGTGATTAAAGAAATAAAAGAAGTAAAGCAGCAACGCCTTTCTGAATACATATCTTATCGTCCCAATGCAGTGTATCATGAAGGAAAAGGAATATGGAGCACACCATGCGACATTGCCCTCCCTTGTGCAACACAAAATGAATTGCAGTTGGATGATGCAAAAGAATTGGTTAAAAATGGTGTAATTGCTGTAGCTGAAGGTGCTAATATGCCCACTAGCTTAGAAGCTACTCATTATTTTCAAGCGAATCATATATTGTTTGCTCCTGGTAAAGCATCAAATGCAGGCGGCGTGGCAGTTTCCGCTCTGGAAATGGCTCAAAACAGTATACGCTATTCTTGGGAATTTAATAAAACAGATTTAAAGCTGAAAAAGATTATGAACGATATTTTTGAAAAAATTTCTGAATCTGCAAAAGAATACGGAGTACCCGGAAACTATGTAGATGGTGCAAACATTGCAGGCTTTTTAAAAGTAGCCGATGCTATGATGGCACAGGGTCTTTTCTAATATAGTAAAAAAAGTGAGGGCAAATTAGGCATTAGACAGCCTGATTTTTGCCCCAACTATCACTTTAAATAATGTTAATCTGTTTCTAATATACCGAGTATACTCCCTAATGTACAATCATCCCCGTCTTCCATACAGATTTCAACCAAATGCCCTGCATAATCCGACTTAACTTCACCCACATTCTTCTCTAATTCTATTTCGCAAAGGATATCTCCAATTTCCACTGAATCATTTTTATCCTTCCTCCAAAAAACTTTACCTGTTTTTTCTTCCATATTAATTTCTGTGCACTGGCATTTACAAGCATAAGCACCGACTTTTTTCATAATAAATTCAGGAACGGTAATATTTACTCTCATATTTGACACCTTCTTTTTAATTCACCGGGAAAAATGGACATTCCTTCTGTCTGCAGTCTTGGTTATTGGAATAAAAAGTGCAAGAAATTTTTTCTGTTGTACCTAAATCAATTCCAAATTGGTCTTTCGTAAATTTCTCCCCTAACAAAAGTGCAAAAAATGAATTTCGTTTGCAGCACCTCGGCCCGTTTATTTCTGCGATTTGCAATAAACTTTCTGCAACAATTCGATTTGTCAAAGCCCATGTTTCAACAGAATGAGGTGTTGTATCCGTTAGAATGCTTGAAAAAATACCCAATCCTACTGCTGCACCACAACTTCCATATAGGCCGCAAAAGCCAGCTAAAACATTTTTAGCTCTCAACATTGCTTCGGTCAATCCATCCTGCAGCATTTCAATGGGTCTTCCCTGAAATTTATAAGCTGCCGTCAGCATAACTGCAGGAATTAAATAATGATGTTGAGGGCAATGCATCTTCATTTCCGGAAATTCCATTAAATGTACCGCTAGATCGATTGGATCAATCACATCTTTTTCTCTATAATTTCGAATACACTCTTCCGTAATATACTTAGTTACACTATCATAAGATGTCAACTCCATAGTTTTTCCTCCTTTAAAAAATCATTTATTGTCTTATTCACGTTTATTAGATTAAATCAAGTATTAGATATGCTCTAGTAAAATTTTAACAGGTATTTTTATAAAAGTAAACGAATTTTTTGAAAACTTTAATATTACATACTTTAAAATTGCCTCTCCATGCAGAAAAGCATCATGAAACACTTCATGATGCTTTTACAACTGTAGACAAAAGAATCTTCAGTTTATAAGTTCTTTCTCTGTACCATCGATATTCATTACATATTTTTTTCCGTCTTTGCTGTCTGTAAATTGAATTTTATTCTTTACCAGTTTGTAGTCTTTCACATTTCTAAAATATTCAAACCGATTATCATTACAAATTACAGCCTCTTTGCCTCTTTCGAAAAATGGTTCATTCCAACTGAGCAATAACCCCTCATTTGGTCGTTCTTCATCCGTAAAATTAAAATGCTCTAAATTCTTACCACTATCAACATCATTTGTTAAATCAACATGATAATATTTACCGTCAATTTTAACTATATTCCAAGAATGAGTGTTCAATTTATCAGATATCACTCTTGTCTCTATACCTATTTTGTTATATAAGAAGTTGAGAGCTCCTGCAAAGCCAAAGCATATACCTTTTTTATTTACAATTACTCCATAAGCATTTGCAGTATTATATTTTTTTGCTCGATTGATAACTTCCGATTCCGCCATTTTTTCCCCAATATCTTCTAATTCTTCATCACTAAGCTGCATTAGCTCTTCTGGAGTCATATCGATTCCATTATCAAAAAAATCATAATTATAAGTGCAACTTTTTAACAAATAATCATATATACTAAATTGTTTTTGTAAATCCGTTGCATTTTGATCAATCATGTCATTTAAAATATGGTTTACTTCTTTAGCAAACTTATCTTTTAGTTCTAATATTTCATCTTTTGAAAAGGCATATGTAATTTTCACAGATTTATTGTCTTGAGAAACAGTCGGCATTTCCTTTAAGTAAAAAAATTCAGCATTCCCCTTATCCCATATAATTTCCAAAATATTTTGTAGCTCCTCTTTGCTTACCGTATATGCAGAAATATCTACTTCATCTTCCATCGCATTTGCTGCATCATACACAACTTCATATAAATCCATATTATTTATGGGAGCAATTTCCTGAATTTGCGAAGAAATAAAATATTTATCTTTTTCCATCCAATCAATCGTTTGTGCTTTCTCATCCTCCGCCTTAATCTGCCCCGTATCTCCTTCATTCCCAGCAGTGGGAACACAAGCAGCTAATGAAATAGCCAATATAAGCATACACAGAATGGGCCATTTTGTTTTTCTCATCTTACTATCCTTTCATAGAATAAATCGTATTTTATCACTCTTATCCCAACTCTAAATATTTCTAGTTAAAGGAACTATTTCAACTGTTTTTGAATTTCATCACACAAAATATCAACAAGTTTTTCTTGATATTCTTTCGTCTGCAGATTTGTTTCATCTTCAGCATTTGACAAAAATCCACATTCAATAATAAACGATGGCTGATTACCAAAACTCAATACCGCATATTGGTCTTTAATTATATTTAGACGAGTACCTAATGCATTATTAAATGTGTTCTGAAATTGTGTAGCAATGTCTAAATACTCCTTATCTCGAAGTAGAATTTGTACCCCTTTAATTTTACTGCTATCCTCGTTAAAATTTTGATGTATGCTCAACATCATATCGGCATCTGAACCTTCAATAATTGCCCCACGTTCCTCAAAAGATAGCTTTCTTTCATTCCTTAGCGCTTCTGTTATTTCTTTCGTCCTTGTCATCACAACACTGGCACCCATTTTTTTTAGGTTTGACTCTAATAATGTTGCAATTTCTAAATTCAAAACATCTTCTCGTATACCAGTCATTAGACCTAAAGTTCCTGAATCAGAGCCTCCATGTCCTGCATCAACTACAATTGTTTTCCCACTCAATGGTAAATTTTCATTTGCATAAGATGTCTTAGGCAATGATTTAGAAAATAATTTTAATCCATTAATCCCCAAATCCGGCATCGCAATTTTCATTCCAACAACAAAACAAATTCCCCAAATAATAAAAAGTAAGATTAACCGAATATGTATATTTTTCCCCCCTTTGTCTTTCGTTTCTTATTCCGTTCATATTTTTACCTAATCCCCCCGTTATCTCTTTCCCAATAACTTATGAAAATACTATTTAAACAAATGCTCTTTTCTACTTAATGACAGCCATCTGAGAAATACGATAACAAATTATAAAATCACCGTTATTAACTTTCCAAATATCCATCCCATGGTAATAGACATCACACATGATAAAATTAAAAAAGCTAACCGTATTATATTTTGTTGTTTTTCTCTTCTTTTCCTATTTTTAATTGCTCTTCTCGACCGAATCTTCACTTTGTTATTCATTCTTTTCCCCTAGCATATAAAAAGCACTTATCTCGAATTTATTTTACGAAATAAGTGCATCATACTTGTTGTTGTTTTGCATCAAAGTAGCATACTTATTATTATTATTTTAAGAAACTATTTTGAGATAACAATAGAAATACAAAATTAAACGCTCTGCATCTCATTATACAGAGCGTTTGTATCCAATTATTAACTTTTTTGCATCAAATTTGCATCATTCTTTAAGTCACTAAATAATAAGCAATATATTTTTTCTCAATCGTATAATAGTACTGAACTACACTTTCTTCTTTCTCTAAATAAAAATAACCTTCCCTATTTTCTATTGAATCATCATATAATACATCTTTTTTATGAAATTTTATATTTTCTGTACCATTACTAATATAATCTAAAAAATTCTTTTCAGATATGTTAGATATATCAAAATTAAATGTTTCATTATCAGAGAATAAAGAAATTAAATAAAGCATATTTGTTTCCACATCCATCCATACTTCAATAGAAACATTAGTATAATTAAGTAATATCTTCCAAATACTCACAGATTTTTCAGGGTACATACTATCCATATACATTGTCTTATTAATGTTTTTTATATAATAAGTATTTGCAATATCAAAGGTAGGTATCGCATTTTTTGTTTGAAGAATTTGCATCTGTTCTTCGATTTTCTTTACAATTTCTCCTAACCGTTCCTTATCCTTAGCAATATCGACTTTCTGCTCCGTAATGATACCTGTCTTTTGATTATTTGCATTGATAATCATTTTAATTCGCTCAAAAGATTGCATTGTATTTTGCTTTTGATGATTTAAATAATCATCAGGCATAACTGTTACAATTGGTCTATTTAATAATCGCATATTATCGTACTCGGTCAATAAAATAGGAGTTGCTGCCACAAAAAAAAGCAATATAAAAAGAAGACCCAATTTCATAAAATTCTTTTTATTTTTCATAGGCATGCCCTTTCATTGTTATAGTAACCGTAGTTCCTTCATTTAATTTGCTGTCAAAGTCAATGGTAAATCCATGCATTTTTAATATTTGATCACATAAAGCTAAGCCAAGCCCAGCACCGCCCTGTTTTCTAGCTCGTGACTTATCTACCATATAAAAAGCATCTTTTATTTTTAATAATTCCTCTTCTTCCATTCCTTTTCCATTATCTATAATTTTTACTTTATATTGCTGTTCCTCTACTTTCCCTTGTACAAATATTGTTCCGCTATGATCAAAAGCTTTTCTTG
This sequence comes from Anaerovorax sp. IOR16, assembly GCF_017168145.1. Lineage (GTDB taxonomy): Bacteria > Bacillota > Clostridia > Peptostreptococcales > Anaerovoracaceae > IOR16. The sequence goes on from NZ_JADQTL010000008.1 coordinate 88,886, forward strand.
CATTATCAATAATATTAAGAAATACTGTTTTCATAAGCTCTGGTTCAAACGATAAAATCACATCCTCAATTTCAGTTTGCAAATAAATATCTGATTGACTTAATTGATTTTCCACTACTGCAAATATCTCATCAAAAAATGTCTTAATTGATATATCTACCGGATATATCTCCTGATTCTTAACTACAATAAATTCTAAGAGTCGCATTGAAAGCATCTCCAGTCTTTTTCCTTCTGTATATATATAATTTGCACAAAGATGTATTCTATCTTTGTCCATTTCTTTTCTTCGAAGCATATCAGAATATCCGATTATCGAGGTAAGTGGTGTTTTTAATTCATGGGAAAAGGCACCGACAAACATTTCTTTTTTTTCTGCTTCATCCTCAAGCAAATGTATTTTTTCTTCCAAATCATCTGCCATTTTGTTAAAGTTCGAAGAAAGCAATGCAAATTCATCTTCACCAGAAATGATAACTCTTTTTTCTAGCTTTCCAGCAGAAATCTCTTTCGTTACTTTACTCAAAGACACAATCGGTTTTATTAAGATTTTCGATAATAAAAAGGTAATAATACCTGCTAACAATAACATACCTAAAATAATCTTAACCAATAATTGATATTGCTCTCTTTGCGTTTCAAAAATATAAGAAACATTACGAACAGTTTCAATATGGTAATCATATCCTAAAAAAACAGCAGGTCTTAATGCTTGTAAGTAAATCCCTTCTTTCGTTTTTTTTAAGGTATATCCTTTTTCATCTTCACTCATTGAATTTAATAAATTTTTATCAAATTGTTTGTCCAACGACGAAAATAAGATTCCTATGTCATCACTTATAACAGTAAATAAGATTTTCCCATTGGAATTTTTAATATTAATAGATTCAGAAATATTGGATATAAAATCAAAAACTTCAGAATCCAATTCACCTGTAAAATAATATTGATCCATAAACCTTAATTCATTATTCAGTGAATAATACACCATATCCCCTAACTCATAAGCAATATTAGCCTCATTTTTTATAAGTGCATTCATATTGGAGTTAACTAAAAAATATCCTCCCATAGAAAAGCAGGTAATGCTTACGAACATAGTAGTAAAGAATATCTTCCAAAAAAAATTCAATCCGTAACCTCCAGCCGATAACCAACTTTATAAAGTGATACAATTTGCTTCTCTAATGATAATTTTTTTCGCATTCTTTGTACGTGTAAATCAACGGTTCTACTGTCACCCATGTATTCTTCTCCCCAAACTTGAGAATAGATTTGACTTCGATACAACGCTTTATTTTTATTTCTTGCAAATAAAACAAGCAGATCAAATTCTTTCACCGTTAAATTAATCGGTTCATTGTTTTTATAAACCATTCTTGCCAGAATATCAATTTTGATATCAGAAAAACTGATCTGTTGCGAAGTTTTATTATATCTTCGAAGAACCCTCTCCACACGAGCCAAAAGTTCCATAATATCAAACGGTTTTGTCATATAATCTTCTGCGCCGGCTTTCAGTCCTTTTACTTTATCTTTTACACTTACTTTTGCTGTTAAAAAAATGACTGGTATTTCAAAGGATTTGATATACTCAATTAACTCATATCCATCAATTTTAGGTAACATGATATCTAATAAAATTAAATCAAACACTTGTTTTTCTATTAAATTTGCAGCTTCTTCACCATCATAGGCACAAGTACAATCATAGCCTTCATCAAGTAAATTCATCTTAATTAAATCAGAAATAGATTTTTCATCTTCAACAATTAATATTTTTATCATTATCCTTTGACCTCCATTGATTCATAATGCATAATACATCATAATTGTATCCAAATTGTATCTACCATCTTATTTAATATTTAATTCTTTCTTCTTGGCTTTCGAACAGAAATAAACAATATTGTACTGCATGCCAGCAGAATTGGTTTACTATTTTGACATCTTATTCATTATATCTTTTTTATTAATTCTATATTATAACTTGTCCGTTCCATTATTATCCTGTTCTCTTTGTAAAACTGTCACAAATATTTCCACAATATCCGGTGAAAACTGTGTTCCGGAATGACGGATCAGTTCTTTTATCGCATCCTCTTGACTAAGAGCTTTTCGATAAACTCTGTCATTGGTCATTGCATCAAAAGCATCTGCAACGGCTAGAATGCGGCAGTATATAGGAATTTCTTCACCCTTTAGACCTTTTGGATACCCATTTCCATCCCAACGTTCATGATGAAATAAAATATATTCTGAAACAAGTGAAAGCTCAGGTGCATTTTGAGTAATGCGATAGCCGATTTCCGAATGCTTTTTCATCTCATTCCATTCCTCCGGAGTAAGAATACCGGGCTTTTTTAGAACGCTTTGATGTATTCCCACTTTTCCAATGTCATGCAATAAAGATAGCAGCGATAATTCATTCATTGCTTTATCCGTAAGATTCAGTTCCTTCCCAATTGCTTTGCAATATTTTGAAAGCCTTTTAGCATGTTGCTCGGTTTCCATACTTCTTTCATAAAGCGTAGCTAGTAATGTATTAATTATCGTATTTCTATAACTTTTTCCTTCTAATAATTTTTGATGGTACATCCACTCTTCTGCCTGCCGAATCACATAATCTAGTTTCTGATTTTTTTCTGTTCTCTCTGCACAGCCTAAAGAGACACTCAAATGTAAAGTGCCAGCTTTTTTGTTCTTAAATTTCTCTTTTAATTTTTCAATCATTCTTTCAGCATAATCAATAGTTGCATTTGGAAGAAGCAATAAAAATTCATCTCCGCCCCATCGAGCAATAATATCATCCTTGTCACAGGTTTCTTTAAAAACCTCTGACACTTTTTTCAACAGCTCGCCACCCATTTTATGTCCAAAAACATCATTTGTAATTTTAAGACCATTTACATCTCCCATTACAACAGAAATTGGAATATGTCTGTCATAGTCTAATCTTCGAATTTCCTCCTCAATAAAACGACGGTTGTAAAGGCCCGTAAGAGCATCATGATAACTGAGAAAAAGTATTTTATTTTGCTGCGCTTTCTCTACTCTGATATCACGGAACACCATTACTACACCAAAGGTCTCCCCATCTTCATTTTTTATCGGTGCAGCACTGTCTGCAATCGTAATTCTTTGACCATTTTTATTGATCAAAAAAGTATGATTTGCAAGACCAATTATCTTTCCAGTTCGAAGAACTTTTTTTATTGGATTTTCAACCAGTTCTTCAGTTTCTTCATTTCTTAGTATAAAAACTCCTTCAAAATCTATTCCGACAGCCTCATCATTACTCCATCCTACAATCTCTTCCGCTACTTTATTCAGTGACGTAATTTTACCATTTGTATCAGTTGTAACAACTCCGTCTCCAATCGATTTTAAAGTTGTATTCAATAACTCTTTTTCACGAAATAAATTTTTCCGATATGTCTCTCGATCCGTAACATCAAAAATGATAGAAAAAAGCTGCGGTTGTTCTAACTCTCCAATTGGACAGGAATATACCTCTACAAGTCTGATTTCTCCACTACACAAACGATGCGGAAAAATAAAATGCTCTTTTTTACGTTCAAATGCAGATTTTCTTAATTTCGCAGTTTCTTCTGCCGGCAGCATATTAATTTCTTGTATGTTCATACGTAAGAGTTCGGATTTTCGATAACCATAGAAATCACATGCAGAAGGATTAACATCCAATATTCTCCCGGTAATGGGATCAATAATCAGCATATTTGCGATGTGATCACTGAACATGGATTGCAGTCGCTGTAAAAGAACAAGATGGTTTTCTTGGAGTTCTTTATATTTTGTAATATCCTTTCGAGAAACAATAATATATTGATGTTCCGATTCGGTAGCGAGGGATAAGCTGGTTAAAAAATTGTACATTCTACCGTTTGTATGTAAAGTTTCCTCTAAAATAAGATTTTTGTTTTCCTTGATTGGCTGTAAATAAAATTCATTAAGATCTCTTCCATCATGCTCACCCCATACTTCTACCGGAGTTTTTCCTATAATATCGCTATTTTGTAATCCGGTAACCTTTTCGTGAGCAGCATTCAGACATATATAGTAAAAATCATTGTTTTTATATTCGGCCATAAACATTGCATCTTGTGTACTATTAAATACAAAATCAAGATTAGTTCTTGTCTCTTCCAATTCTTTTTTCTGCTGCATCAATTCGCTTAAAATTAATTTTTCCTGTGTGATATTGCGTAATAGGATTGCAAACATATCATTGTCTATTATAAAAGCATTAAGGTGATACCACTCATTTTGGAGTTCGAAATAGACCTCTTTTAATTCAGCATTTTTATATTTTGTTAATCTATCATATAATTCATTATCATCAATTCCTAATTTTTTAAAAAAGTCGGATGTACTTGCACTGATTAGAGCTTCACGACTTACTTCGAATGTTGATTCAAAGTTAGGATTTAATTCAACAAAAATACTGTCAACAACTTTACCATTTTGATCATAAACAAACCGATTGCAAGCAAATGCATAAGGGAATTGGCGAATAAGCAGATTTGATAATCTCTCCATCATGAATAACCATCCTCTCTTTTGTTCATTCCACAAGCGATACAATATTCTATTTTCATCATAACTTTAGCTGGCTTAACTGTGCATCAATAGGTTATCGGCAATGTTTTACCAAAAGATTCCTATATTTATTATCATATTCCCATGGCAATTTTATGTCAATTAATAGAATATAAAGTCGACTGACAATAAATCTAGATACTTTTCAGTCAAATTATCATACAGAAATAAAAAAAAGACGAGAATGAGACTTTCGCTTCATTTTCGCCTTTTTTTTGAGTAATTAATTATTTATACTATTCAAATTACACATTTCCATTTTTTAAATCAAAATAAAAAATATATTGTTGAATAATACCCGTATATCCTAAAAATGTTTCAAATGGAAACCCTTTTGGATAATATTGATTTAAAACCTTTTTGATATGTGTATCGATCGGAAAAGCATCCAAATGATGCAGTGAAAACAGACAAATACAATCAGCCACTTTTTCTCCAACTCCGGATAGCTTAATCAATTCTACTTTTGCATCCTTATAATCCATTTTCTTTAAAGCATTAATGTCAACCTCTTTATTCAAAATACTTTTCGCTGTATTTAAAATATATCTACTCCTATAACCCAAATTGCAATCTCTTAATTCTTCTTCGGTTGCTCCGGCTAAGGCTTGAATTGTTGGAAAATCATAATATATTTCAGTTTTGTTAATAAATTTTTTCTCTCCATATTTTTCACACAATAATTCTATACATTTCCTAATTCTTTTGATGTTATTTTGCTGTGAAATAATAAAGGATATAATGATTTCCCAAACATCCTGCTCTAATATTCGAATGCCCTTTCCAAATTGAACTGCACGATACAAATACTCGTCTTCTTCAGTTACAGACTCAATGAATCGTTTGTAATCGGTATTTAAATCAAAATAGTGTTCCCAAACCTGAACATACTCTTCCGGTGTACAATGGAATGTTATTTCATTTTGATCCTGTTCCAGTTCTAAATATCGTCCCAATGCAATCATTGAATATTTATTCTCTTCAATTTTCTTTAGTCGGAAGCACTGGCCCGACTCACATATTTGTTCTATTGAGAAATTACAGTCATTTACTTTTATCATTCTTTATTTCCAACCTATTGAGTTCATAATTATTTTATAAGAAATCAACTTCCTATCATCTTTTTAACTCTAACTATTTTTTTATGTATACTATGTAACATTGAAGACTTCCACACTTATTTTTACATGCGAAGCAGCTCAATCATGCTAAATAAAATTTGAGCAATCTCCGCGCGTGTTGCTGTTCCTGTTGGATTAAGTGTGTTGTTATATCCATGTATAATATCTCTCGATACAAGATATTTTGTAGCCTCCATCGCATAGTCTGATATTTTATCTAAATCATTAAATTCATCAACTGAAAGATTTTTACCTTCTATATCTACATTTTTTTGAATCATTACCATATAGAAAATATACATAATATCTTGACGAGTGATTGGCTCATTTGGATTAAATAAATCCTCATCTACTGGAGGTAATACTCCTAATGCTTTTAATGTCGATATTGGCATAGAGTAATACTTATCATCCGCTACATCTACAAAACTTTTTGTGTTTTCACTAGTTAAATTAAAATACCTTGAAATAAGTGTAACAAAATCTGCTTTTGATATCGTTTCATTTGGTGCAAATTTTGTTTCAGAAGTCCCCATGATCACTCCTCTTACAGCGAGTGCCTCTATCGCCTTTTTAGCCCAGTGACTTTTAGTATCTTCAAATGACTTTTCTACATATTCAATTCTATATTTTATGCCTTTTTCACTTATAAAGGATATTTCATCATCTACAATAATAGCATCTTTCATTATCTTCTCGCTGCCGTCTTTAAAAATAGCTTTCACTATATATCTATGTCGTTCTTCTTCATTAACATTTATTTTAGTTGTTATAAAATGAAGGTCATCACCGCTTCTAATATTTATTATAGTAACTGGTCGCCCATTTTCATCTGTTGTATTTTCTGTAGTGATTGTTTTTTTGCTTGTTGACACAGACTTTTTCTTTTCCCATTGTGCATATAATGTCATAGTAGCATTATTTATTGCACTAAGGTTAACTATACTTTCTCCATCAAGATAATTTATACCACTCCCATCTGAAATTGTATTCCAACCTTTAAAATTGTAACCTATTTTTGTTAACGTATTGTTAGATAAGTTTGCTGAAATACCATATGTAAATGTTTGATTATGCATAGGAACATTAGAAGAAGTTTCACTTCCTGTGCCTAGGTTTGCATCAAATATTATGTTATAGGTATTTGGTGTCCATTTTGCATAAAGAGTCGTATTTTCTGTCACCGTATCTACATCAAAATCCCATTTAGTATTAAATTCAGAATCTTTATACCAATTTTCAAAAGTATATCCGGTTTTTATTGGATTGTCCGGTTTTGATATTTTGGTATCATAATCTGCATTAATATTTGGGACATCACTTCCATTGTTCACATCAAATATTATATTATAGGTATTTGGCGTCCATTTTGCATAAAGAGTCGTATCTTCTTTTATTGTATCTTCATTAAAATTCCATAAAATTTTAAGTTCAGAATCTTTATACCAATTTTCAAACGTATATCCGATTTTTATTGGATTGTCCGGTTTTGATATTTTGGTATCATAATTTGCATTAATATTGGGGACATTACTTCCATTGTTCACATCAAATATTATATTATAAGTATTTGGTGTCCATTTTGCATAAAGAGTCGTATTTTCTGTTACCGTATCTGCATCAAAATTCCATAAAATTTTAAGTTCAGAATCTTTATACCAATTTTCAAACGTATATCCGGTTTTTATTGGATTGTCCGGTTTTGATATTTTGGTATCATAACCTACATTAATATTTGGAACATTACTTCCATTGTTTACATCAAAGCGAACCTCAAAACCGGTTACATTAACTGTAACATCCGTGTATTTCATACCATCTAATGTAAAAATAGTGATTGTTGCTGTACCTACTGCCTTCCCCTCAACTGTAGCATTGTTATCAACACTAACAATACTTGGGTCGCTAGAAACATATTTAATCAGCTTAAATGTTGCATCACTTGGTAATACAATTGGGTTTAATGTAAATGTTTGATTCATTTTTAAGTTTAATTCTGTTTGTTCGACCGTTATATCTGTAGGCGCAATTATTTGACTCTTTAAAGTAGGATAATTACCTTCTTCTATATCCCAAACATCATTAAAGTCAAATGAACGAAAACTACTAGCCGTTTTTTTTGTATCATCCGTTTTATCATAAAGAACACAATCAGAAATAACTGGATCGCCATACATATCATAAAAATATTTAAAAATATCAACACCGCCAAATTGATATATGTTATAAGCATGAGCGAATTTTCCACTTATGCTTCCTATGCTATATTCATTATTTATGGTATAGCATCTTACTGTATTTGATGGTGCGTCCCATTCAGCTCTATCAACACCTAATATTCCATAATCACTACCAATTTCTCCTGTGTTATAGCAATCTTCAATACTGCCATCGCTTATTCCAGCAATCCCACCAATTTCTACATAATTATTTCTTTCAAGAGATGGGGTACTTATTGATACATCATTATAAGATGTTCGAATCGTTCCACATTTATTTTGTCCTGTAATCCCACCGATGCATGATTGACTAGAGCTATATATTCCGTTTGAATTTACATCACCTAAATTAGCACATTTCTCTATAATTCCTGTATTTTTACCAGCAATCCCTCCTAGGCAATAATATTGTAAATAACTAGAAAATCTCCCTGATTGGCTAAATGTAACCGTTGACTTATTTACACAGTTGAAAATAATTCCGTCATTCCTTCCTGCAATCACACCAACAGCTACACTTTTATCTTTCGTATTACTATATCTTATATTACAGTTTTCTAAAGTAATATCTGTTATTGTTCCATGATTCATTCCAAAAATACCTACGTATGTTTGATCATCGGTTCGATCTATATTCATGTTAGAAATAGTATAGCCATTTCCATCAAAAATACCTCTAAAATCTATTGGAATAAACCCTTTGCCATCATAATAATAATCTCCACCGACGCTAGTCGCTGGTCCCATATCTATATCGCTTATTAATCGAAAGCACTTATCCGGATAGTTTCTTACACCATCTAATGAGCTTGGCGAGTTGATAAGATATGGACTTTGTACACTTCCATTACCTCCCGCAAAAGCAAGCGATGGCGTTGAAAAGCTAACTGACCAGCCCCCTGCCATATTGTTTCCAGATTCATCATTAATTGCATCTTCGCCAATAGATAGCGTATATGTCGTAGAATCTAAAAGTACTTGGCTGAACTTTATCGTTATACTTTTATCACCCAATGTACAATTTAGTGGTATATAATTCGTTCCATCAGTAAGCGTTATGTCGCTAAAATTGCTTCCCTCTATAATGTAATCATCAAACTCTACCAGCATATTTCCATCATTTCGATAATTTGTTTCTCCACCTGCCGGGTTTGAATTTACAACATAAGGATCTATATTATCAATCGCATCATCTTCTAATATTATCAGCGTCACAGATGTTGATGTACCGTCTGGTAGTTCTTCACTTCCACTTGGGTTTTCGATAATAAATGAAAACTGTCGATCTCCGGTATATATTCTATCGCTAATGCAAGGTACGCTAATATACTTTGATGTTTCTTTATCACCAAAAGTCACAGTCCCTGAAGTTTCTACGTAATCAATCCCAGCAACTGCTGTATCATTAACTGTTTTATAATTTACAGTAAAGCTTCCTTCGCTCCCACCATTTCGTCTTATTTCTACATTAAAACTATAATCACCATCTATAGGATCAACTTCTGAAACGCTAGCGCTTGCAGCAGGAAGATATGGATACCCTGGATCTCTTTGCTTATATGATGTAATAGAATTAGCTGTCACAAAATATACATAACCATTGTTATCTATCGCTTGAGAGTAAGCACTAGGTTTACTCCAAAGCACTTCTCCATCTGTATTAAGAACAACACCATTGCTTAGATATATAATGCCATCCTTTGTTATCGTTGGAGAATGAAACAATGATTTTCCTTCTGGCGCTGTATATAAGGTAGTAACATTGTTATCCGTATCTATTTTTAAAAGTCTTCCCGTTTTTTCCTCAACATAAGTACCATGATATATAATCAGTCCAGTCACAGCATATGCATTGCCTTCATTGTCTACAGCAACTTTACAATTTATATATGGCGTATTGCTATATGGATCACCATTGTCAGTTATTACTATAGTTTCAAGTATTTCTGTACGTGCTTCATTAAATTTAATCTTTACAAGGGAACCATATGGTTGCACAAAGCTTGAATCCTCTAGCTCAGCATAAGTAGCAACAAAGATTGTGTTATCCGGACCTATTGTTATATCGTATACACTCGGAAGATAAAATGCATCGTTTGACGATAAATGAACTTGATTGAATGCACTGTCGAAAATGCATAATTTGCCGTGTATAAATACATAAATATATCCATCATCATCTATCGCTACTGAGCTCTCGCTTTCTAGATCCCCATACTCGGATAAAGGTAAAGAACTATATTCTTGAACAATATATCCTTTTATATATTCTTTACTCATTCTAATAAATCTATATTTGTCCACATACCCGTATCCACTTCCCGTAGCTTGTTTACTTACTTGTGTGAATAAAAGGTTGCCTGAATTATCAACTGTTAAATAATTATCGCCAGCACCTTTATATTCATGGGATTCTCCAAAAGTATCTTCTGTAGATAAGAATACCAACGTACCTTCACTGTTAAATCCTCTAACATGATCATATTCTAGAACATATACGATTCCATCATCTGCTACGATCGGAGCCCCTCCACAGATATTACCACACTCTGCAGACCATTGAAATACACCACTTGTGTTGACACAATATAAATAATGATTATTCTCCAAACGTTTATAAAAATAATAATTGTTTCCATCGTTGCTGAAAACAATTGGAGAATCAATAGAACCGTCGGAAAGAGTATAGGAAGCAACTTTATGGGGATCAGTGATGCCAGGGTGTGACGAAAGTCTATCCGTTGCAGATTGTGAAGGCCAAGGATTATTCTTATCAAACCCGCCCCCATGGCTACCAGAATCCCACGCAAATACAAGGGTATTCATTCCACAAAGCATATAGATGAGTAACCAAAAACAAAACACTAGTTTAAACATAGATTTAATAGATTTCATTAATATCTCCTCCTTAAACATAATCATTTTTAATTGTTCCAATAAAGCTCATATTAATTTTTTAACTCTATCTGACTTAGCATCATATTCGTTATTTCCATGCCATAAGTTCTAAGATTAAATTCTCCTTTTCTTAAACACCAATCATAAATAACACCTCGGACACAACTGGTTAAAATGTCAGCAATATGTTCTGGAGTTTTTTCCTGTTTTATTTCATTATTTTCCTGCCCTTCTTTAATTGCTTTTTTTAATAATTGATAATAGGTCCTTTCTGATGCAATTAAGAATCGTTCCGTTTTAAAATCTTTAATTTGAGAAGAATATATCGTAGAAATAAATTCTAAGCCAATTTGTTCTTCAATATTTTTAAACACGTATTGAATAAATAAAGATATTTTATCTATTATTTTTTCAGTCTTTATATCCATCTTCGAAAATTCAAAATACGCCTCATCCGCTAAGGGTATCATGTTAAAGAGTAATTCTTCTTTGCTCTTAAAATGTGTATAAAAACTACCCTTCGACGAATTTGCGTTTTTTATTATTTCATCTACCGTTACAGAATAATATCCTTTTTCTTTAAAAAGCTCACGCGCACACTCGATAATCCTTTTTTTTGTTTCCATTCCTTGAAGTATTCTTTTATTCATTTAAACCCTATTTCCTCTTCATAACTCTTACTTTACTACATACAGACCATAGTCTGTATGTAGTATTATTAAATACTATATTTCGTAAAATGTCAAATAAATGATTGAATTCAAAAATAAAAAAGAAGGATATTCCTATGACTTGAAATCCTTCTTTTTTAGATCTTAATAAATACGTATCTCTGATGACAGGCATCATGAAAATTTCTCAAATAAAAACCCAATCATTCTCTATAACTTTGGAATTTCCCCGAAAGAATTGCTTGCTGAAGAATATGTCCTTCCATTTGAACTAACAAATCTCGTTTTCTACTGTTAGGAGGCAATTCCAGCTTACAGTCTAAAATATAAAAAGTAAACACATAAGTATGAATTGACTTAAGCGGTGGCTTCGGGCCTTTATATCGATGTTTCCCATAAGCAATCCCTTGCATAGCACCTCCAAGACTATTTACAACAGTGCCATGAGGTATGGCTTCTGGAATCACATTTTGTATGGGTATATTCCATATTACCCAGTGATTATAATTTGGAAAAAGTGGGTGAGAAGCATCATCGAAGGTAATTGCAATTGATTTTGCATTTGCAGTTATACCTTCTAATTCAAAACAAGGAGATATATCTTCACCACGAGCAGTGTTTTTAAGTGGGATCCATTCCCCTTCAACAAATGATTTACATTTAATCTTTAACTTATCCATAATTACACTCCAGTTTTTTTAGAAAACTATAACATAAAATTATAAGTATTTAATTATTTTTATTATATCTTATTTTTAAATTGATTAAAATTGCTTATAAGTAAGGCTTCAAGAAAAATATCTCTTGAAGCCCTTTTGTTGCATTATATTAATTCTGATTTTTGCAATAGCTTTCTAATAGTCACTGCAACTTCAGCTCTTGTAATATAGTCTTTCGGAGTAAGCATTTTGTTGTAATTACCAGATACAATGCCCACTTTCACACAAGATGCAAGGCTGGATTTTGCCCATTTTGAAGTTTCATCATAATCTTTAAAACTGGAAAGGATACTTTCGATTTCTCCACTCTCAATATTAATTGTTAAATCTGTAAGACTCATTGCCCTTGTTAATATCACTATAGCCTCTTCTCTGGTTATTTTTCCCTTAGGATTAAATTTTTTGTCTCCATACCCGGATATTAAACTATATTCATAAGCGGTTTCAATCGATTTACAATACCAATCACCGGATTTTACATCACTAAAGAGATTTTTTTCTGTTCCTTCCTTTAATCCAAGAGCCCTCACTATAGTTGCTGTAAATTCTCCCCTTGTAATATCACGGTCAGGTTTAAACATACCATTCCCGACACCACTTATTACCATTCTCGAACCCAAATCGTTAATCGCATCCTTTGCCCAATGCTTCTTTACATCAGAGTACTCAACCGAGTGCCATATCAAAGTATAGAGACTGTTTGTTAAACTATTGATCTTTGCATAATACCTTCCGTTAACATTCACTACTTTCGTTGGTACATGATGTATACTTCCATCTTCATCGATTCGTACACCTGTAGTTATGCGATCAGAATGTATCTCAGCAGGTATTGCTATCGCTCTTTCAACATATTTGTTAAATTTAGACGATTCCACAGTTTTGTTACGGAAGCTGCACTTTATTTCAAAATTTACAGGATTGCCTACTGTCTCATATTCCTTTTGTTCTATAGTACTCTCGATCCTTTTCACCTCTTTTTCCGAAGGATTTGAGATTTCTATTTGAACTAAAATTTCTTCTAATGAAACTTGGTTGTCCAGTTTATCCATTATGGAATCAATGTTTATCTGTTTTGCCGGCAACAAATAAGACGCAGCTGCATTTTTAATTTCCAATGCCACATTTTTATTCTCCATTTGCTTAATATCAAGACCGGTTAAACCATCTATGATTATCTGAGAATTTCTTTCTGTCGATAAACTTATAACATCTTCTATCCTATCATTTTCTAATAATTCATGTACACTGCCATTAATGATAGAAATTTGCACGCTGTTTTCATTACTTGAGTTTATTGAAGCCATTTCTTTTATGTGATTTAGTTTATCTCCATCCAAACTGATTTCCACTAGGTTTGAGTCCTGATATTTCTTGGATTTTTTGGTCTTAACGGTTACTTCATCTGTTTCTATTACATTTCCTGCTTTATCCCTAGCTCTCATTTTAAGTACATACTCGTTGCTTGACAAAAGATTTGTAAACTGATATGTACTCTGTTCCTTATATTCGTTATTATATTCACTATTTAAGCTAAAATCATAAAATACTGCTTCTGTTCCTGATACGATGGCACTGTTAGAGGTACTATCTATTGTTTCTCCACTGATTGTAATTGAATGTGCCTGAACGGAATCTACATTGATCTCAAAGATTTTAGGTACTGTTTTATCCAGCTTGTAAGGCCCACTATAGCCTGTTACGATATTTCCTGCCAAATCTATTATCTTATAATGGATAAAATTTTCACCTTCTCTGTTTATGCTTATACTTTTAACAACTGTTTTAACATCTTTTTCATAGCTTACATTTTCGTTTACAAAGTCATCGTAAATAACCGGAGGTTCTATGCTCTGCGTTACTTCATAATATATTTTGTCTATCCCAACTGTATCCGCATATGTCATGTCCACTGAATAATCAGTGTTTGTCCAGTCTACCGTTTTATTTTCCTTGCCATTAGTAAATATGGGTCCGTCGACCGAAGTAGGAACAACTTCCGGATTGGTCCGATCTATATATACTGTTTTCGTTGTTTCGGTACTGATATTTCCTGCATTGTCAATGACTCTTGCTGTTATTTGAGTAATACCTTCCTGGGCAATAAAAAATTCTTCTTTGTATGCAACAAATCCATCTGTTTCTTCTGCCCCTCCCAGCATATATTCAATCCTGTTTACTCCACTCTTAGAACTACCTAAATCGTCATTATCGGCAATTTTTACCACCTCAAAATTCTGACTGCTCCATCCGCCGTAAACGGTTATATTCGGAGCAAGAGGGCTTGTTTTATCGACAATGATATCTCCTGTATAACTCATCGAATCTTGGTTATTTTGAATGTCTGCTGCAGTAATTACCAATCCTTTGTAATTATCCTCTGCGATGCTATCTGTATCGATATCCCATCTAAGACTCCAATCAGCACCATCTGATGTATTAGATATATTAATGCTCTTTTCTTTGCCGTTTAGACTAGCGCTTACGGTAACGTCTTCGTTATCAGCATCAGAAACGACTCCAGTTATTTCAATCATTTCCCCTGCTTTTTTATATATATTACTTAGGCTGTTTATTACTATTTCAGGTACTTTGTTCGTTTTGTAGGTTCCTACTTTTATTGGTGGATTTTCTACTCCGTCTTCATTTTTTACTTTTACCCATAAATCATATTTTGTGTTTTCCGGAAGTGCAGTAAAGGTTCGTTCCAGTTCTCTTGAATATGGGCTGGAACTTACAATATTATCAAAACTGTCATCCTTTCGCGTAATCCAAACCTGACATTGTGGCGCTACAGCATTATGAGAATTTGCTATAAGCGTTACATTTAAGGTATCTTTCGTACATGATTTTGCAATGGATCCTGTAGGATCTTCTGCCTTGGTGTATTTACTCACTTCGGATGTTTGTATTATATTCCCGGCTTGATCTTTGGCTTTCATTTTGAATGTATATTGTTTATTTGGCTGTAAACTTACAAAATGGTATGATCCATCTGCTTCGTATACTCCATTGTATGCTCCGTCTATGCTGTAGTCATAAGGTTCTGCTGCCAGGTCCGAGACCACAGAACTGTAGGCGTTACTATCTGTCGTTGTTCCGTTTACAGTAATTTGTGTAGTACTGTCTATAACGGTATGTATTATAAAGCTAATAGGTGCTGTTTTGTCTACTTTATACACTCTGCTTTCTATTTCATTGCTTACATTCCCAGCATTATCGATTGTTTTTACTTTTAGCTTATAAATACCATCCTCAATAAATGAAATATAATCTCCCGATGTATAAGCGTTCCATGGACTCCAAGTAGTATCGTTTAAAGCCTTTGCATAACAATATTTCGTATCCGCTATCCCGGAGCCTTCCTTATCTTCAGTGATAAAATTAACGGTAATATCTGCACTTGTCCAGTCACTGCTGTCAACGGATAAGGATACCTGTGGCTTTGTACTGTCAATCTCGAATTCATTGCTTTCTTTATAATCAATCGACCAAACTTTACCGTCATAAGAGCGAATCCTCATCTTAGCCTTCTTGATGTCCACAGTTGGGATAATAAACGCCTTTGAAGTCTCTGTTATATTTTTTCCTATATTATTCCAATCTGTTCCATCATAATAATCAAGCTCATAGCTCAAATTGTCTTCATCTGCATCAAACGCACCATTCCAGGATACAATTACACTCTCGCCACCCTTGTACGGTGATAAACTGTCCATTATTAGATTAAAAGGAGCAGTCGGTGTATCATTTATCGGATTTACCTTAATTGTCACAATCGCTGTAGCCGTTCCATTATCACTGTCACATATTGTATAGGTAAAGTTATCCGTACCGCTCCAGTTTGCATTCGGTAAATAGGTAACGGTTCCATCCCCGTTGTTCGTCACAGTCCCGTGAGCTGCCTGTGTTACAGACTGTACAACTAAAGAAACCGTATCTGTTTCCACATCATAATCATTATTTCTCACATTAACTCTAACACTGCAGTCTTCGTCCGTACTTCCCGAGTCATTGTTTGCCGATGGGACGTCATTTATGGAGTGAACCATTATATTTACCAAACTTTCGTTTGATTCATTGTCATAACCATCGTAAGCGCAATAACGGAAATAGCTACTACCGTTCCACTCAGCTTCTGGAATAAATTCTATGCTGCTAATGTCTCCACCGTCTATTATCTGGTTTTGCGTAATCGTGCCACTGCCAAGTTTAATTGCCCATTTGCAGGCAAACTTAATATCTTAATCTTAGATAACGAAGTTACATCATCGCTATACGAAAGAATAAAATCTTCTTTCGTTAAAGATAATATATTATCTTCATTTACATTAAGATCTACAGTAGTTGCAACTGGAGGAGTTACATCTATAACATTGACGGTTCTTCTTAAATTTGTGTCATTTCCTGCACTATCCGTTACAAGATAGTCCAGAGTATACGTTCTCAAAACATTGCTTTTTATTATGCTGAGATCCGCAGCCGTATATCGTGGCCACAAATCGTAGTTGTCACTATATTTTACTCCTTTTTCTACGTAGGATGCCCTGTATGGCAGAGAAGTTGGATTATCTCCATTTAAGATAACAACAGGAGCTGTATTATCAAATTTAAATAGTTTAGATGCATAATAATAAGAACCATTTGCACTAACCCTAACATGCAAATAATAATCTCCATTTACGATATCCCGGCTTATAGTACCATTATTTTCAATAGCACTTTCCCAATTTGTTGACGGAATTTGTGAATTTTCCGTCCATTGATAATTGATTTCTCCTTCGGTAAATCCATTAAAATCAACGATAACCTGAACTGAATGAGACTTTTTATACGTCATCGCATCAGACGACTGTAAAGTAATACTCGGTACTGCCGAATTAATTACATAAGGGCCGAAATAACCAGTAACTGTATTGTTTACTTCGTCCACCGCTCTATAATGAATGTAATACGTGCCTTCACGATTCAAAACTATCGGTCTACCGTCATAGAAATCATAAATAGTCGGTGTTCCTGTACTACTCGTTACTTTATATTCTTTTCTTCTCACGACCCCCATCTCTGCATCACTGTAAATTAAGGTAACTGCAATCGAACTGTCTTTTGCACCATAATCAGTATTATCAGCATCTACAAATGGTGGAGTTTTATCAATATTTGTTATACGAATGTCTCTTGTCGTTTGATTTCCTAGAGCATCTTTTGCTGTAATTTGGTACAAACCGTTTTCCGTCACATCAAAAACAAATGGTCCGGTATACTCTTCAAAAAAGGCACTCCCTTGTTTCCGAATCATGATTCCCCCAATGCCTCCATATTCAATTACATCCCCATTATTGTTATAAATAGGCGAAGCATTGTCTTCCGAGGAAATAGTTAATGCAATATTACCTGCCGTCCAATCTTCTGTTGATTTCGAAACGAGAATTTTAGGTGCATCTGCGTCTATTTTTGTAATATTAATGCCAGCTTCGGCTGTATTGCCAGCTTCATCAACTGCAATGAATTTATAATAGCCATTCTTGTCTGCCGTGAAAGTCGTATTCACAATGCCGTTAGTAGCTGATACGGTTGTCAAATCGGGCATCATAACATAATCTAAGTTATTTTTTGAAGCGGATACAGTCAGTATTATCTCTTGATTGGTCCAATCAATAAAATCAGAGCCTGTAACATTGATCTCCGGTCCAATATTATCCAAAATAAATGGGTTGGAACACGTATAGCTTTCATTACCTGCATTATCAACCGCCTGTATATGAAGATACCAAATACCTGAAGCAATCTTTTCCAGTCTTTCTCCCGAAGAAAAATCCATCCAACCTTCTTTTGGCTTAGTAGAACTATTCGTCCATACATACTGAAGCGTACTTAGCTGGGAACCTCCTTCATCCACTCCTGTTGCTTTAGTGCTTGCCAAATAAACTGTTTTTCCGTCAGATCCATTCGTCTCGGTATCTATTTCTACCACAGGTAATATTTTATCAACATTTGAGATTTTAATTGTATTCACATACTTTTTACCCATATTGGTCGTCAGACAGACGGAATAAAGATCATTCGTGCTTACAAGAAAACTACCGCTGCCAGTAAAGTCCGTTCCACTCCCAAAATTTTCTACCGTATAAAATCCCGTTTTATACTGATAACTGGAAATAATGGCATCTGTCGGTATATCACTTACCGTAATCTTCACATCATTCTTTGTCCATTCCAATGTATCAGGGATAAGGGAAAAAGTAGGTTCCGCATTGTTTAGTATAAAAGGATTTGAAATGACATAAGTTTCATTGCCATAGTCATCTCTGCTGCGAATATGCAGATAAAAGCTCCCTGTCGCGCCTCCTATGTCCAGTGTTTCCCCATTGTTAAAGCTTTTAAATCCTTTAATTTTTGTATTCCGATCAGTAGCCCAAAGGTATTCGGTGGTAGTAATTTTTGCAGGATCGGAAAGACTTTTTGTTACTGTTACCGAAGTACTATGGTTTAATGCAGGGGTGCTGTTTCCATTTGGTAAAAAAACGATATTATGACAAGTAGAAGCAATATGTGCACTTGCATTGATAACTGTAGAAGGAACTACACCAGTAAAAGCGTTCCCCGCAAGATCATTTATATTTCCATAATTATCAAAATTTGTTTCTGCAAACTCAAGCTTACTGTTATATTTTCCAGCAGGTACGACAAAACGAAACACCAGCGTATCCGTATTAATGCCAGTTATATAATTTGCTTTTTGGATTGCCTCATTTCCGTCAATATCATATAGCTTAATATTCATTCTTACATCTGTGATATTGCTGCTTGTTACAATTTCATTAAATACCGTTGATACATAGACTGTATCGCCTTCGGCATAATCTCCATTTATTGAATAAAAATACTCAATCCTTGGAACACTTATATCTTTTATATAAATCTGAACGCCAGGGTCTTTAACGCCTCCATGATCCGTAAATCCGCCGGCATGTTCTACATCAATCTTTAGCTTAAGCTTCGAGGCATCTTTCACGTTTACCCCATTATCTCTTGTATACTTGAAACCATCTATACTTGCAAAGTAACTATAACCAGCATCTACCCACGATGTTGTTAATTTTAAAAGTTGAAATCTCACATCAACTAAATAGGTTTCTATCGTTCCATATCCTCTACCCAAAAAACTGGAAGCCTGCTCTCTCCAGTACGCATACTGAGCTAAACTAACCTCTGGCGTATACATAGTCTTATTGCTATCAGAGGTATAGTCATCATAAGTCGACCATATAGAATCCCAACTGCCATTCTTGATATTTGAGATATCATCTGTATCATTTGTAAATGTCACTGAAGCAAAATTACTGCTGCCAATATTTCCTTTTCCTTCAAGCTGGTATATTTCAAAATAAAATTGTCTGTTTGCCTTTTCCCAAGTTGAATAATTTAATGTGCTTACAGTTACACTTTTTGTAGTACTGTCACCATCAGCAAATGTAACAAAACCAAAATTATTATTAAAATGTATTCCTTCCACCGCAGAGCCGTTAATGGTCCGATAATATACCTGAACTTCCCCGTCGCTCCCACCGGTTCTGGCAATATCAAATTTGATGCTGTTTCCTTTTTCAATACGAATATTTGTGTTCGTTAATTGAAAAGAACCATAACTTTTATTATTGGCTTCAAACGTTTTATTTTGTCCATATACAATTCTTCCCGTTGCCGTTTTAGCATAAGCACGTACATTATAGGCTGCATTTTCTATCAAAGAATTTATCGCAATGGTTTTACTAAAATTATTCTTGTTTAATATATCTGTTGTCCAGCTCTGTTTCCCTTCATTATTATCTATAGTAGGATTGCTTATAATACCCCAAACCAATCCCTTTTCGGTTATCTCTTCTTCACCAAAGTAAGCTAAATTTCCATTTATAGAAACGTTCGAAGGATCCTTAAAAATATCACCAGTCATTACCTTTAAAGGTTTATTTTTAACAATAACAATCCTGGAAGTACTGTTTGAGTTCCCTGCCCGATCAAAAATGGTATATTTAATTGTGTAAGCACCCGGCTGAGTATCAGCTATATTTAAGCCGTTATAATCAATTTCCGGTTCCATGGAATCAAATCCCGATAAATTATCAGAAACAGAAACACCTGGATCAACATAGATATTTGTCTCCAAGGTAATAATTGTCGGATCGCTTAATATTGCTATTTGCGGTGCTGTTTTATCTATATTAGTTACTTTATGTACAAATGAGGTTACCGTACCGTCCGGTTCAGCTACTTTAAAAGTATAAGCACCATTTTCACTCACAGTATAATCTGCTTCATAGTCATACACCTTACTCCCGTCGGGAAGAATAAGGTGACTAAAAGGTCTTTTGAAAAGATCATCAACTGTGGCTTTAATCGTTATACTTCCATTGGTATATCTACTGCAATCCTGTTTAAAATTTAATCCAAAGTTTCGAAGACCTTTCGAATCAGTATAATAAAAGCCTTTACTTTCTACTGTTAAAGCTCTTTTATTTTGTATAATAATAGAAAACAGATTCCAATTTCCGGTTTCATTTGGTGAGCTTCCATCTTTCTCTACATTATCTGGAAGTGTTACTCGAAAACGATATTTATCTTCAGAAAGATCTAATGTTGCATAATCCGAGCTTGAAAAATGATTTTGTCCATAAAGACCGATGCTATTTACAAGCTGTAACCCCGCAGTTGTATTAATATTTTGTGTTGTTGAATTGGCATAGATATCTGCAAAGTAAGTATCTATCTTAGAATTATACGTCATACTCCAATCTTCAAATCTAATATTTTTAATTTGTCCGTTTGTTTTATTTCCTCCGTCAACTACTATGCTGACCGAATCAACCTTCGCCCATGCCATTCCATATACAAAGAACTCTATCGTATTATTTCCTTGTTTCACATAATCATTGGGAAGTTCAAAAGCATAATACAGATTATTTAAGCCAGATCCAACATATCCCATATTATTCCCATTAAAAGCTAAGTGGGCAAACCCACCAAAAGCACCTCTAAGTACTAAGTACGAAGAATCTGACGGTAATGAGTCCACATCCAGTTCTATTTTCAAATATCCATAATTATAAATTGCTGCAATCCTTAATTTATCAAGATCATCTCCCGTATCTTTAAAATAGGTTGCACCAACAGGTTCTCCTTCAGATAATAGTGGTATTGTACTCATAGACATCATAGTTGGATTTGCAGAAACACTCATCATCGGTGCAGCCAATCGGCTGCTTCTTAAATTATCATATAGATAACTAGTATCTTCCAAGAAATACTGTCTTTGGTTTGGAGCAGGATGAATTAGAATGGGATTTAAAGAATCAAGAACTAAAACTGCATACAAACTTTATTGATGATTGCAATAAAGAGGTTAATGCTTATGGATATGTGTGGTCCTATGATAATGAGCAGCCTACCGTTGTAGAGAATCAAGGCTTTGTTGAGATTGGACAGGGCAATCAGTTAAGCAGTTTTGACTATAGCCTCACCTATGGCAAAGGAGACATCTATGTAAGAGCTTACGTAGTATATGATGAAAATTATGTAGGATATTCATCTCCGGCCAAATAATTCCAATCACATCTTCTTCTGTCATAGAAGTATAATTTTCCATTATATACTTTTCTGCATCTACTAAATCATCATAATTCACCGGTTCTGTTTCATCTATTATAATTGGTTCTTCTATAATCGGTTCCTCTGGAATTATTTCTTCAGGAATTATTTCTTCAGGAATTATTTCTTCAGGAATTATTTCTTCAGGAATTGGTTCCTCTGGAATCGGTTTAATAGGAGTCTCTGGGATAACCTCATCTTCCGAAATTGCTTCATTTGGTATCGGTTCTGCTGATATAGGAGTTTCCGGTATTGGTTCTTCTGTATTTGATTCCTCTGAAATTGATTGCTCTGATATTTGCCCCTCTACATTCGATTCTTCCGAAATTGAATTATCAGTAACAACCAAATCTTCGGTATTACCAATACCATCGGTGATATGATCCATTACAGCATTTACATCTGTCATATCAGGAATTTGATTTTCCTCTATATTAGAATCGGCAAAAACACAATTCAACACACTCATGTATGTCCAGTTATTTAGGCAGATAATTAGCATTATTGTAATTATGATTCTGAATAATGATTTTTTCCTCATTATACCAATCCTTTCCCTGTATTTTGATTATTTCAGACTCGCTTTTCATCTATACAGATATAATTCTACAAATTCGAACATTATTATTTGTATAATACTATTTTATTCTGAATAGAATCTGAATAAAAAAAGACAGATCGTTTTAATCTGTCTTTTTTATCAAAGTATTCTACTTTTTTATTTATCTTTTTTATACTTATCATATAAATCTTTTATTTCTTCTTTCGGTTCAATTCCGAGTTCATTTTTTATTATTCTACAATACTCCTCATACTGATTTATTATAGCCATTCGGTTGCCTGTCTTTTCATAAATATTAATTAACATTTCATGCGCATTTTCTGATAATGGGTTTGTTTTTAAAATCAAAAGTAAACAGTTTACTGCATAACTATATTCTTCTTCTTCCATATATAATCCTGATAATCTTTCCAAAGTGGTTAAATATATGTGTTCTAACCGATTTTTTTCTTCCATAATCCATTTATTATACCATCCTTCCAAATATTCTCCCCGGTATAATAAAATCGCTTTGGCTAAACATTCAATGGAATGATCATTTTCTTCTGTCATAGAATGATGAATAAAAGTTTCAAATCTGTCTGCATCACTATTTATTCCTGTTGCTTTCAAACTGTACGCCTTATTTTTATACACCAAATTATCTTTCATTCCAAACTTTTTCATTGCACTTCTTATTTGGTAAACATATGTATGTAACCATTTTGTCGTTTGTTCCGGGTTCATATCCGGCCATATATCTTCCAGAATCTTCTCTTTACTAATTGTCTGATTTGCATTCTTTATAAAGTAAGCAAATAGTTCCATAGCTTTCGCAGTTTTCCATTGAACAGGCTTTAATTCTCCCTTCCCATAAACTTCAAAATTACCAAAACAGTATACTTTAAGCACTTCTTCTTCTTTATCCGGTTCTTTGTTTGATAGTATGTCCTTATTCTTTACAAGCGCCAGCAGACTTGCATCCGCTTTGCTCCCTAACCTTGAAACAATCTTATTTAAGAAATCTTCTTCGATTCCCATTTCGAGTCCAAGTTTTATAATGGGGAAGGATGTTTGTTCGTAAGATAGAAATATCTGTAAGTAATTTCCTTCTCTTGCTAAAGTAAAGCACTGCAATGCATACTCTTTTGCTTTTTTTTCGATTCCCATTTTTAAATATATATTAGACAATGCCCAACAACACTGACAGATTAAATTTTTTGCACCAACTTTTTCTCCTACTTCCAATGCATGTTTTAAAAGTTTTAACCCTTTATCAATGTTTCCATCATCAATGTAAGCATAACATCCAACAAACTCACAAAGAGCCAAATTAAACTCTGAATTTTGTTTTGAATATTTTATTGCTTTGTCTATAAGTGATATACCTTTTTTTGTTTTGCCATTATCCAGTAATATTTTCCCGTATAAAGCTAAATGCCATGTCCACTGAAAATCTCTTCTTTCCAGCTTTTCATACATTTGATCCGCATGCTCAAAATATCTTTCAGCAGTTTCTTTGTCACCTAAATCATTGTAAATCAGTGCCAATTGATGATAAGCCCGAGGCAAATCATCGATGAGCCCAAGTCTCTCTTTCGTATCAATTTCTTCTTGAACTAATTTTAATGCTTTGTCTAATTCACCCCAATCTCTATAAATGCGTGCAAGAGTCGTTCTTTGAGAATATCTTTCTTTCTCAAATTCAGTAAGGGAATTATATACCGGTAAAGATTCTTCCATAGAAGACTCATAATATTTAATGGCTTTATGGTAATCTCCCATTGTGTAATAAGTTGCACCTAAATGCTCCATAAAATAAGCAATCAATCGATGTTCTCCATCACGCTGCGCAAATTTGATCCCCCATTTTAAGGTTTCAGCCGCTTCTTTAAAAGCACCGCTCCATAAAAGTGTATTTACTTTTTCTAATATCATATCGTACCATTCAATAATAGGTAGATGACCGGAATCAATGAGTATTTTATTTAACACTTCTAAGCTTTCAGATAATTGACCTGCTCTCCTAAGAACAACCGCTTTAAAAAAATGTGCGTTTAATAAGTGTAGATATATCTTATTATCTTGAATAACAAACAACTCTATCGCTTTATCAATTTGAAAAAGTGCTTCGCTCCACATTCCTTTTTGATTATATATAGCACCTCTCAGAAGCATTAATTGAGGAGAATTTTCTCTAAATGATTTTGGAATCTTTTGTAGCCATCGATTGATTGTCTGCCATTTTCCAAATTTAATCATTTGTATCCCGATCTCTTCCATATTGAAAACAGCTTTTTCAAAGAGACCGGCAAGTATAAAATATTCCACAGCCTGCTCATAATACTCTTTATTTACAAAATATTCTCCCGCCTTTTCAAAAAGTGCTTTCTTTTTATCTCCCAAATTTGCTTGTAAGAAATCTCGAAACAAATGATGATATCGATAAGAGGCTTCTTTTTCTTCCAATTTTATTAAAAATATATTTTGTTTTATTATTTTTTCCAGCATATCATTGCTGTCTTCTCTTTTTGTCAATGCATTGCAAATATCTGGTGTTAATACGTCAATGACAGACGTATCCATTAAAAATGTTTGAAATTCAATTGGTAATTCACGAAACACTTCTTCAGCAAAATAATTATAAATATCTTCATGATTTTTTCTTTGAGAAATCAAATTTTCTTTATTGTTACTTTTTAAAGAAGAAGCTTTCAACAAGGATAAAGCAACTGCCCAACCACCTGTTTCAAATTGATATTTTTCAACTAATTCTTCTGTTATACCACTTTCCCTTTGGGAATTAAAAAACAGCTTGACTTCATCTTTGCTGAATTTTAAATGATTATATGTAATTTCGTTAACTAGTCCATGACTTCTCAATCGAACAAGATTAAATGGCAGCTCGTATCGGCTCGAAATTACTAAATGTACACCTTCTGGAATATATTGAATCAATTCTTCAATGAATTTATGAATCATTTTTTCATTAATTAAGTGATAATCATCTAATATAAATGTGAGCCCCTCTTTCGCTCTTGCTTCCAATTCGTTTACAAGAAGCGTGACGATGGCTCTTATTTGTTTTGAAATATCTTCATTCTTTTGAATAAAATCTAAAGTCTGTATTCCATATTGAGGAATTTTATTAGCTATTGCATTTATAAAATATCGAATAAATAATATTAAGTCATTATCAAATTCATCCAATTGGTACCATACAACTGGGTTATTTTTTAGAGAAGCAAACTGAGAAATTAATACGGTTTTCCCGTATCCTGTAGGAGCTGACACAATTGTTAATTTCACACGTTCATGATCATTAAAATTTTCTATCAATCTCTTTCGCCAAATGGTTTCTAATCCAATTCTCGGAGGACTCATCTTTGCAGAAAGCAACTTATCTATAAACTGCATTAACACTATCTCCTTAGCTATATCAGATATGGTATGTCATTTACAATAAAAAAACTTACGTTTAATTATAACACGAGGCAGATAAAAACGAAGCAAATTTTAAATTTATACATATAATTAATGCCAAATTAATTACTATAACTTAGCATTGATACGCATTGTTTTATAATCCTAAAAGCATCTCATACTGACCAACACTATACTCAAATCCTAATTGTTTAAAAAAATCTTCAGCTGATTTAAACTGAGTATCTACATTAAGAATACAGATTTTATTTGATTCTGTACTTTTTATCATATCGGAAATGATACTTCTAGCAATTCCATTTCCCCTGTAGTCCTTATTTACCGCTAACTGCGGAATATCTCCTGTTTTTTTATCAATAATTCCATACCCAACAATGTTATTATTAACACGTACAACAGAATAAATAAAAGCTTCTGGTATTGCATTTACAGACTCAATCGAATTCTGCCAAGAAGGCTTAAAGTCCCAAAATTCTTTTAACTGATCCAGCTCAATTCTCCCAACATGCTCGGTATTATAGGTTGACTGTGGAAAATACTTATCTCTTTCTATTTCAAAGCATGAAAATTCCCTTTGAACTTTAAACCCTTGTTTTTTATAGAGTTGTACAGCGGATGTGTTTGATTTTATGACTTCAAGTAAGTATTGCTCTAACCGCTTGCCTTTAAATCGTTTTTTTACATGTAAAAGCATTTCACTTGTAATGCCTTTCCTTCTAAATTCCGGTATGACGCCGGTTCCAAGGTCATATGCCGTTGCTCTTCCATTCCATTTTCGAAATCCATTTAGAACAAATCCAACTAATCGATCATTTTCAAAGGCACCTATAGAAATTTCGGAATGATAACCTCTTCTTTGAAGCATTTGCTCAAACTTCCAAAATGGTAAATCAATTTTAACCTGATAATCAGAAAATGCATCAATAAACGTTTTATAAAGTCTTCCTTTATCTATTTGTTCCAACGACTGATATGAAATCATTTTACAACCACCTTTCTCTTTGTAAAATTTTATTCCTATTATTTTATTCCTATTATTAGTTTAATTAATCAGTGAAATATCTGGTTAGTATATCACTTTTTTCTAAGAAGTCATTAACCGTATGGAAATTAAGCCGATGAATGATTTCAATAACATAAGGGTTATCTAATGGTGTGTGATAGGATGCTTTATCCGCATATTGATTTACAAACTCTTTTCCTTCATCTTCGTTAATGACACTTTTCGGTCCTCCTACACATCCGCCTAAGCAACCCATTCCTTCATAAAAATTGCCTTTAATATCATTATTTAATATTGAAGTTAATAATTCTTTACATTCTTTCACTCCATTGGCATAGACAGGCCTTAATTTACGCTTTACTTGCAGCCGATCTGCTGAAAAAGAAACAGCTTCGCTTACGCCTCCTGTTCTGGCATACAATCGTCCTGCTGTTGAAGAATGTTCTTTCGTGTTTTCCTCTAGCTTGGAAAAGTCAACTTGAAATGCGTTAAAGATATCTTTTAACTCTTGAAAGGTAAGTACACAATCAATTGCCCCTATAAGATCTTTTTCTTTCGATTCCGCTTTTTTAGCAAGACAAGGACCTATGAAAATAGTTTTACAACCGGGATGTAGTTCTTTTACAATTCTTCCACAAGCAATCATAGGTGAAACAGAAGGAGGAAGATGATTAACGATATCCCTATAATTTCTTTTAATTAATGATATCCAAACTGGACAGCAGCAACTCGTTAACTGAAATTGCATGTCATTTTCTATATTCTTTTTAAATTCTAAGGCCTCTTTTAGTGTCAAAATGTCTGCAAAAGCCGCTACCTCTATCATGCCTGCAAACCCAAGCTGCTTTAAAGCAGTTCTTATTTTTCCAGGTGTTGCTTCCATCCCAAATTGCCCTACAAAAGCCGGAGCCATAAGGGCATATACTTTCTCTTCTGATTCTTTTAAAATTTCGATTGCCTTAATGGTATCACGACTCTGCTCAAGATTATGTTCCTTACAAGCATCGATGCATTCATAACAACCTGTGCAATTTTCATTTTTAAAAGAAATAGATCCATTTTTAATTTCTATCGCATCAAAAAGACAAGATGATACACAACCTTTATCACTGCAATTACACTCTCTAACTTTCCAGACCAATGAGTGCTTATCCGGGTGCAAAAGACAGTCCATATGATTTTGATCGTAATTTAATCCTGTTAAATCAAGTGATTTGCCGTTTGCTTTGTCTTTTGTCAACTTTACATACAGTTCTTCAAATGTCATATCATGTACTCCTATTCTATTTGATATTTTCTTATAATATCAATAAAAAACTACCAATTATAAATAGTGTATCCTTTAAAATTTCATTTACTATATATTTTCCATAATACGAACTGCGATTTATAACCCTAATCCCTTCATCTTCAAATTATTCATTTTCTTTTTTTATTAATTGCTCTATCTGTTCCTTTGTTTCCAAAGACAAGGAATTGATTAAAGTAATTCTTTCTTCACCCTGCATTTCCTTATATTCCTGCATGATTCTTTCATTCGCCGCGTCAACCTCAATTTTCAGTTCTCTTGCAGATAACAAGGCCCCCCCTGTTCCTCTTACAATCATCTGCTGTAAACCATCTGATGTTGCTACTTCTATACGATATTTTCCTTTATTATCATGAACAAATTTTTCAATATACGCATCAGCCGTTTGCGCCTCTCTAGTATAAACGATATGAATGTTATAATAGTCAATTACTTCTTCACGATGTCCCTCAACACGGTACGCGTCAAATACAACAATAATCTGACATTTTCTTATGCCCTGATAATTACTCAACGAATGCAGCAAACTCATTCTTGCACCATCCATATTCTCCTCTGCAAGTTCTTTTAAATCAGGCCATGCATAGATAATATTATAACCATCTACTAGAAGATACTCCTCATTGCTTTCTTTCTGTATGCTGACATAATCCGTAGGTTCATAATGACTCTCAAGTGCTGTTTTCCCTCTTTTCCAAACAGACTTCTTACCTTGATTTGCATAGAAAGTCTTATTCATAATTCGGTCAATCTCTTCTAAACTAATCCAGCGTTCTTCTGCGGATGAGACTTGATTCTGGGTTGTTTCTACCGATGAATCATCCTTCTTCTTAAGATAGCTTTCAAGATGCATATGTTCCTTTACTTCATCCCAATTTACCAGATATCCTGCACCATGTGTACAAAATACAGAGCCTGTCGGGTTTTCAATGTCTCTTTGTGAATCATATCCGATGCTTTCTATGACCTCCTCAGCATTATGACACGTTTCATATCCTTTCAAGCTGCAAAACAACCTGCCAAGACCCTTGGTATACGCAACTACTTCTTTCTGATAATTCCTCATTGTTGCAACAGGAGCACTCCCTACAAGAACCGCCATCTCACCATCCGTCTGTGATATTTCACATGTCCCATGCATTTTCTCAATGTCAGTCATTGCTCTTCCTACTATCTTCTCAGGTAATTCCAACTGAAAGGAATAATACGGCTCAAGCAATACGGATTCTGCCTCCATTAAGCCTTGACGCACTGCACGGTAAGTAGCCTCTCGGAAGTCACCGCCTTCGGTATGCTTGTTGTGTGCTCTACCTGATACTAAAGTAATTTTCACATCGGTAATAGGCGATCCTGTTAAAACTCCTTTATGAGTTTTTTCTTCCAGGTGAGTTAAAATAAGTCTTTGCCAGTTTTTACTCAATAAGTCTTCACTGCATTCTACAGAAAACTGTAGACCGCTGCCTGGTTCACCTGGCTCCAATAAAAGATGGACTTCCGCATAATGCCGCAATGGTTCAAAATGTCCGACTCCTTCCACTACATTGGCAATTGTCTCTTTATAAACAATCCTTCCAATACCGAAATCTACATGAACACCAAAACGGGTTTGTATCATGCTTTGCAGAATTTCAATCTGCACCTCTCCCATAATTTGTGCGTGGATTTCCTGTAACTGCTCATCCCATATAATGTGAAGTTCAGGCTCCTCTTCTTCAATCTGACGTAGTTTGGGAATCAGCACTCTTGGATCACAGTCTTCCGGAAGTATAATCTGATAGAACAGTACTGGTTCCAATATCGGTGCACTAGAAGCTTTCTCTTTCCCTAAGCCTTCTCCTGGCCTAGTTTGACTAAGCCCTGTTACTGCACATACAGAACCTGCCTCCAGCTCATTCACTGCCTCAAATTTCTGACCGGAATAAATACGTATTTGATTCACTTTTTCTTCCCATACACCATTCGTTAAGACATCTTTTACTTTAAGCTTGCCTCCGGTAAGCTTCATATGGGTAAGACGGTTCCCTTGCTCGTCTCTCGTTATTTTGAATATTTTTGCTCCGAATTCATCGGGATAGCAAGGTATTTTTGCATACTGTACCATCCCCTCCATAAATGTTTCAATACCCTCCAATTTTAAAGCCGAACCAAAGAAACAAGGAAATACTTTACGCGCCTTGACTGCTTCTATAATCTGACAAGTTTCAATCTGTCCTGTTTCCAGATAATCTTCCATCATAAATTCATTACACATTGCCAGCTGATCGTAAAAGTCGTCTGTCTTAACTTGTCCAAATTCAATGCATCCATCATCCAACTGCTTTTTTATTTCTTTTATTAACTTTTCCTTATCCGTCCCATTCTGATCCATTTTATTAACAAATAAAAATACAGGAACCTGATACATGTCAAGAAGATTCCATAATGTTTTAGTGTGCCCCTGCACCCCATCTGCGCCGCTTATTACTAAAATAGCATAATCCATAACCTGAAGAGTTCTCTCCATTTCTGCCGAAAAATCTACATGCCCTGGAGTATCCAACAAGGTAATTTGCATGTCTCCGATTTCCAATATAGCCTGTTTGGAAAAAATGGTAATACCTCTTGCCCGTTCTAATTCATAGGTATCCAAATAAGCATCCTTATTGTCCACCCTTCCCAATTTTCCGATTTTGCCATTTAGATACAGTATACTCTCCGATAATGTTGTCTTGCCCGCGTCCACATGCGCTAATATTCCAATGACTAATTTTTTCATAATCTATTTTAATCCTTTATTTTTATCCGCTTTTATAAACCCATTGACATTTTGTCCTGCACGATGATTCTTCTATTATTATGATACCAGTAAGGTTGGAATTTGACAATTAAATGGGTAATTCTATTATACATTGTTGCTTAAATATGTAATAATATATCTAATAAAATATTAACAGAGGGGTAATTTTATGTTTGAAGTTGAAATAAAGGCAAAACTTAGCGATATTGATTTAATAAAAGATTCTCTGCTTGATTTATCTTTTGTTAAGGATACGTCCGTACGAGAGATTGACATTTATTATACGGGTGAAGAAAGAAATTTACCAAAAAGAGACGAAGCCCTTAGAATCCGTTATTCAAATATAATCGGAGAATCCTCCTATCAAGCATTTATTACTTATAAAGGGAGAAAGTTAGATACCATTTCTCAAACCAGAGAAGAATATGAATCTTCCATCGGAGATATCGATGCAATGAAAGCAATTTTATCTCATTTAGGCTATTACCCTCTATTTACCGTTAAAAAGACAAGAGAATTCTACCATTTTGATGCAATAACTGCATGTATCGACCAGGTAGATGATTTAGGATTATTTTTGGAGCTCGAATACATGGCTGAGAATAAAGAAAAAAAAGAAGCCGCTTTGGAGCAGCTTCTTAATATGCTGGATTCTTTACGTATTCCTCGAGAATCCTTAACAACGAAATCTTATTTGGAACTTTTAATCGCTTCGCAAACGTCATAAAAATTGTTCCAAGGGATATAGCATCTTCCTTCTTTTTTTAAATAATCGGCCAAAATGTCCCTTGCAAAGACAACATCAGATGCACCAGCCATATTAATATCCGTATAGCTGTCTCCTATGCATATTGCCGACTCGTAGTCATACTGTTCCATAATCTCCGTCTTCTTCAGCAATTCTTTTCCATCATCATATTGAGATACAAGCTTCATCTTTTCCCCTGAAAGATCAAGATCTACATAATGTACTCCAAGAAAATGATCTTTATATTTCCCAATTTTTGCTTCAAGCAATTGCCTTAGCCCGCCAGAGATAATGACTACAGGGATTCCAACGCTGTTCATTTCATCGAGAAATTCTGAAAATCCGTCTCTTATTTCTATCGTTTCAACGTACTCCATAATCTCATGAAACCGATTCGATGGAGTATGATCAAAGACCATATGAAGTGCTTCACTCAACGTTATCTTACCATGAATCAATTCATTTAATTTTTCTTCGTATTCTTCCTTTGAAACAAACAGCCGCATAGCACCGTCAAGGGTATCTTCCATTGTAATCGTGCCATCAAAATCAACAAATATTATTTTTTTGTACATAGAATCCTCAAATCTTTAAATTTAGTTCATCAGATCAAAGTTTTTCTTTGCATCTGGTCCCAGTAATTCGATCATTCTTTCTAATTCTTTATGTGTCTTTGCATATTCAAACAGATTAACTCCCTGTAACGCTGCATCGATCGCTTGACGCATCGATTTAGCTCCGGCTTCACTTCCGTCAGGATGACCATGGACGCCGCCGCCTGCTGCTAAAATGATATCCGTTCCTACTGCATCGATACAATTCTTTACAACGAGCTGTGTCGTGCCACCGGAAGCAGCATACATCATTGGCTTAATATTCCACCATGGTTGTGTAAAGAATTTAAAGCTACGATAGAATAATTTATTTGCGATTGGGAATTTGCCCCATGGATGACCGTTAATCTGGAAATCTCCGCCTGCCAGTCTTACAATTTTACCAATTAGTAATTGTGCAGCCATTCCAGTATAAGTAGAAGCACAATACGCTCCGGCAAAATCCACATGTGCTAAAATTGGTACATTGATATTAGGGTCATCCGCAAGCATTTTTAATGCACCAAATCCAGCTGTATAGGTATTCAGCATCAAACAGTTCGTACCATACTCAATGGCTTTATATGCATTTTCTTTTATTTTTTCAATACTGTCTGTAATATTGACTGCATATAAACTGTGTTCCCCTGTTTCCTCAAATACACGTTTTTCCATCGCCATAAATTTACGTACTCTTTCTTCAAGCGGACAATGGGATTCATTTGCCGGCATTAACTCATCGTCCTTAATAATATCAACGCCACCCTTAGTCGCCTTGTAAAATAGTTCTGCACCTTCATCCGGATTCCATCCAATATTTGGCTTGATCATCGCATTCAGCAATGGTCTGTCAGGAACATCCAAAATATCTCTTAAACCTTGAACACCAAATTTAGGTCCCTGGAATTGTTCAATATATTTCTTCGGAAAAGCACAGTCTATAAATTTAATCATCCCAGATGCGGAAATATTGCCAAACAGGGTAGTCAGCAGCATAGGAATGCTCGTTCCAAAGTTTGTAATCGGATATGCAATCTGAATGATATAAATTGGCGGTTCATCTGACATATAGTCTGCAGCAGTATCAGGTACTTCATAGATAGAAACTACCTTAGCCCCAAATTTTCTTTTTTTATCATTTGAATCCGCACCGACTTTAATCCAAGTTCCTGTTGTTTGCTCATCTGCAATTGCTAAGGCTAATTTTTCAATGTCTCTTGTTTTTACTTTTGCCTGATATGTAGCAATAATATAGTCCTCAGAAAAGGCTACCTCCGGAAAAGCATGCATTAAGTTCTCATCATCAAGTTTTCTGATCATTTTTATTTCCCCCTTTATTTTATCTTTCTAAATTCTTAAAAATATCTTCAAATGCATTCAGAGTAAAAGCAATCGTTTCATCGTTATCCGCCATACTCGTATAGATTCTGCTGCCTGCAAGAGTTATGACACCATTTGCAGTTAGCGCAGCTCCGAATTCTTCGATACAATGCTGTCGTTCCTTAATTTTTTGCATTAGTTCTGGATCTTCAACTAATAAATACATTACCCCTGATACTTCGAAATGAACGATTGATCCAACATTCCAAGCAACAAACGGAAGTTCATATTTATCAATTAGCTTTACTAACCCTTCACACAGTTTATCTCCATTTTCACCTGCCTTTTTTGCTGCATCCTGTTCAATGATTTCTTTAATTGCATAATATCCTGCAGCACAGCTAAGAGGATTTGCGCTTAAGGTTCCACCAGCATATGCTTTAGGTTTTCCAGGCTTCACCCCTGCCGCTACACAAGACATAATATCGGCTCTTCCTCCAACGCCGCCAGCCATAGGATATCCACCCGCTACGATCTTTCCAAATACCGTAAGATCCGGTTTTACATTAAAGTAACCCTGTGCACCTCCCGGCCCCATACGAAATGCGGTTACAACTTCATCAAAAATCAGCAATGCATTGAATTCATCGCAAAGTTCCCTTACCTTTGCATTAAAGTCTTTGGATACAAGCCTTGTTCCACTTTCCGGACCGATTGGTTCAAGAATTACAGCTGCAGTTCCCCCCTCTTTTTCATTTTTTTCTAAAACCTGACGTAGTCCATCTATATCTCCCGGATAAAATTCCTTTGTATTTGCGGATGCTTCCTTCGGAATTCCATGCGCCTCAAAAGTCTTCGTTCCGGGTATATGAAGGCTGTAAACCATTTGATCGCTAAAACCATGATAAGCTCCACCAACTTTTATGATTCTTTGCTTACCTGTAAATGTCCGGGCAATTCGAATCGCTATCATGTCTGCTTCTGTACCGCTTGCAAGACTTCGATACATTTCTACCCAAGGCATATTTTCATGGATGATTTTTGCAAGCTTCATCTCATATTCATGAAACAAACCGGTGCACGGACTCGCTTCCTTGATGACTTCAATCACCTTTTCCTGTACCGGCAAGTAATTGCTGCCAAGTAAGGTTGGACCTCCTGCCTGTAAATAATCTACATATCGATTTCCATCCACGTCATAGAGGTATGCACCTTCGGCCTTTGTTATCGCAAGAGGAAATGGATAGTTGAAGGCAAGGTTATGCTGTACTCCTCCTGGGATATATTTCTTAGCTTCCTCAATCATCTTTTTGGAACCCTGACATTTTGTTTCAAAATAATTCAAATATTTTTCCATAAATTCAGGTTTAATCTTATAAACTTTGCTTTGAATCAAATGATTCATCTTCTCATTGATTTTCTCTACATCCGGCCATGCGGATACAGAATACCCTTTACACATACTTTCTTCCTCCTACTATTTCTATTTCTATTTTTACCTTGTCTTTATTTCCAGCTTCGATTCCTTTGACATAAATATCAATATGATATAGATTACAGTAATCGCTACCATGGATATCATCAATAAGTTATGATTTCCATGGAAAAGTGTTGCTGCTCCAAGGAATATCACTCCGGCGACATTACCAGAAAACATTAGTAATCCTTCCGATGTTCCTTCTGAAGTCGGATATGCTGCCTCTGCAGCAAAAGTTAAGACAAGGGGTGCTCCTCCTACAATGAAAAACCCATAAAGCACTGCCGCAATTGCCATTTCAAAAAATCCACCCGCAATGATGAATATCATAAGACCAAAAGCTCCAATAATGTTGCTGATGATCATATATGGTTTTCTTCTATGAAGTTTATCTTTGTCTGAAATGAAACAAATTACAAAGCTTCCTACTATGGCAACTCCCAGTATTAGAACGCCTATTATTCCAACCTCTGTTGCGTCTATATTATTTTTGCTGAGCTGTTTTAATATCGGTTCTATCATCGTAAAGAATGTATTGAAAATACCAAACATACAGAAAAATATGATTAGACTATATCTAAAGTCCTTTCTCTTCCATGCACCTTTTATCCCTACTTTAAAATCCGAACGCAATGCCTGTTCTTCGGGACATGGTGGAGTTTCTGGTTTTTCTTTTACAAATATTACAAATAAGATTGCAACGACAGCACCGATGATTCCATATAGAATAAGCATTTCTTTGATGCTCATTCCACCTTCGACTATAACTGGTGTTAAGAGTAATCCAATACACATACCGATATAGCTTGACAACAAACCGATACTATTGGCAGTTGCTCTTTCTGATTCCGGAAACCATTTCCCTGCTACTAGCCCCGGTGAATTTAAAATAAATGGTTGTGCAATTGCAAAACCAACTGTAGCGATCATAACCATAGCATAGCTATCTCCGAAAAATCCTCTAAATATCCCGCTTACACCCATTAATACGACTCCAAAACCTACCGATTTTTTAAATCCAAACTTTTCAAATGCGGCAAGGGAAGGAATAGAGAGAGTGATCATCCCTATCATAAACACGATAGATAGAAAGCTGATTGCACTTTCCCCATTGGCTGCATCTGTGAAGCCATAATACTGCCATGCATTGGTTGTTATTGAGAAATATGTGGTCCACATTAATTGTATAGCTGCTGTAGATAACCCATAGACGGCCAGCACTATCCAACGATAGTTATATACCCGATACTTTCCTTCGCTCAAGGTACTCACCTAACCTTTCTTCGTTAGATTCGCTATTTCTTATTTACTTTTTTGTAAAAGTCTTTCAATTCCTCATAGGATTGTTTAAAGTTTTCAAATTCTTCTTTATATAATGCAACGTTTTTAGGATTCGGTTCATATACTTGAGATACCATAGCCCATTGCTTTGCATCATCAAAGGATTCATACATTCCAAGCCCTAACGCCGCTAAGAATGCCCCTCCGATTGCACCTGCAACCTGAGAATCCTTAACAACCTCAATTTTACGATTGAAAATATCGGCAAATATCTGCATCCAGGTTTTACTCTTTGTGCCGCCACCGAGAATTCTGACCACAGAGGTCTTCTGACCCAAATCATTTTCCATGCTGTCATAACACCACTTAAGGTTATATGCTATGCTTTCCATCACCGCTCTCAGCATATGATTTTTTGTATGAAGCATTCCTATGTTCAGGAATGCGCCTCTAACAAATACGTCCTGAACTGGACTCCTTTCTCCACTAATCCAAGGGTTAAAAATCAATCCGTTGCATCCCGGTGGAATCAGCTCTACAAGATGATCCATAAAAGCATAAATGTTCGGAATCAGAGTACTTTCTTTTTCTGATCCAAAGAAATTATCAATAAACCAATTATATGTAGCACAGCAAGTTTCTGTAGAATATACCCATAGTTGCATATCCG
Organism: Anaerovorax sp. IOR16; assembly: GCF_017168145.1. Lineage (GTDB taxonomy): Bacteria > Bacillota > Clostridia > Peptostreptococcales > Anaerovoracaceae > IOR16. Next base: position 125,941 of record NZ_JADQTL010000008.1, read on the forward strand.
GATCGGCAGACATAATGCAGCCTCCGCCATTGGATAGTGTAGCTACCTTATTCGTACCTACTGCTGCCCAGCCAGAAGTCCCCAGATAAATATGAGCCTCTTCATGACCAGCCATACCGGAACCAATGGTCGTAGCCTGAATGTCACAAGTTCCTCCAAATACTGCAGTATCCGTTGTAAGACCAATTTCTTCTGCCACCATAGCTGTTAGATTCCCAACTTTTTCAAATGATTTTACAATGCGTGGGAATTTTTCCGGATCAAATCCTGATGTTCCGATCAGTTCCGGAATAATGGAAGCCGATTCTCTGTCATATCCAAGGAAGGACGCACTTGCAATGTCATATACCATTTCACCGGTTGCACGATATGTAAGGTATCCGTTACAGTCGAGGAAGCACTTCATTTTTTCGAATGTCTTCGGTTCATTCTTCATCAACCACCTAACTTTTGGCAAAGAATCCATTCCTGTAAACACAGTGCCCATAACTGCTTCGCACGCTTCCACTCCACCGATCATCTCTACAATCTCACTGGCTTCTTCATCAGCTCTGCTATCAAGCCAACTGATTGCCGGTCTTAAGACTTTCCCGTCATACCCCATTGGAATTACATTTAAAGCTTGTGTGCAAAATACAATCCCTTTTACTTCATTAGGCAGAACATCGCAACTTGACATGATTGTCTTCGTCGTTTTAATAATTGCAGCCCACCATTCTGTCGGATCCATTTCTACATACCCATCCTGCATCAGGTTTACTTCATAGCACTCCTGAGCGCTTTGTTTAATCTCTCCGCATTTGTTGACTAAAATAGCCTTTAAGGCACTGGTCCCTACGTCAAATGATAAGATATAATCCATTTCTTCACTCCTTCCAAATATTTTTATATATTATACGTTCCAATTTTCAGTTAAATTATACTCAAGTCTAATTTTGAAGTCAAGTCTAATAATTATTTTTTATTGGAATATTTAGAATACTTTAATAATATAATATTTTTTTATAGGCAAAACTACAATTATGTAATATAATTAAAGTATTTAATTTATCATTTTTTTATTTAAATGTTTTATCATTTAGGAGAGATTATGAAAGGTTCAAGAAGAGAATTAAATAAAATAAAATGCCGAGAACGTATTTTGAAGGCCTCTCGTCGTCTGTTCAGCAGTAAGGGGTATGAGGATACTTTAATTGAAGATGTTGCTAAAAAGGCAGAAATATCGAAAGCAACCTTATATAATTATTTCCCCAATAAAGAAAGTCTCCTGCTGGGAATTGCGCAAGATGAATTGGATCAGATAAAATATCTCTTAAACCACGAATTAAAGGATGCCGTAAATAGTGAAGACAAGCTCAGAAGAGTTTTGGAGGTTTTTATTCTTGACTCCATTCCTTACATCAATTTATCCCGTAAAATTACTTACTTGAATTCTTGTGAAGAAAGTAACCTTTATGCAACCCGTTTAGAAATGATGCGCATTTTTCGAACACTGATTGTTGAGGCTCAAGAACAGAATATCTTTAAGAAAGAAATCAGTGCTGACGAAATCCTAGACATTGTTATGAGTGTTTATCTGATGGCTCAGTTTGAATGGTCTCATATGGCAAATTATTCTCTGGAATTTTGTAAGGAAAAGTTAAATAGAATGCTTGATTTGATTCTTTCCAATATTTATGTAACAAACCCTTTTGATCAATCAAATTCAAAAGGATAAGGTATAAGTCCCAACCCACCATTTGAATAATTGATACAAAAATCAAAAGAGACCGTCTCACTTTATTTTTGAGACAGTCTCTTTTTGTCTAACTCTTATAACTCTCTAGCCAATTCATATGCGTTCCAAATGGAATACATAATATTATGCACTTTTTGAGAATCACCAATATTATGCACAATCATATCAGAATTCTTCAAGCTTTCATACAAACCATTATTCTCTTTATATCCAACTGCTGAAATTACCATATCGACAGGAATGCTTTCTGTTCCATTATCATTTTCATAAGTGACAGAGCCTTCATCAATGGATACTACTTTTGTAGTCTTAAGAATCTTTACTTTATGAAATGCCAGTAAATCTTCTAACATAAAACGATTCATATGAGGAAGGCCATGAGGCCCGCCTAAAATTTCAGGCGTTGCTTCAATTATGGTTAAATTTGCTCCCTGCTGCGCAAGCCACAAACCAGTTTCACAACCAACCAATCCCCCGCCTATAATTGCAATGTCCTTGCCCTGTTTTTCTTTGCCCTGCAATACTTCATTAGCCAGTATTGCTTTTCCGGTTCCACCAAACGATAATTCAATTGGAGTCGATCCAGTTGCCACAATGACTTCGTCAGCTTGATAGGAAGAAATCTTGTCAGCAGTAATTTCGCATTTCAGATTAACATCGACATTCAATAGTTCTAATTGTCTTTGATACCAATTTATCAAGGCTCGATCATAACGTTTAAAATGTGGGACACTTCCTGGAATCAAGTTTCCGCCAAGTTCACCGTTTTTCTCGCAAAGAACAACCTTATGCCCTCTTTCCGCTAAAACTCTGGCTGCCTCCATACCACTAGGGCCGCCTCCGATAATAAGGAATTTCTTAATTTTATGTGCCGGAACAAGTCCGTAAATCTTTTCCCGACCGCAAGACGGATTAACCGCACAACTAACAGGTGCATTTCCGATTCTTCCAAGGCAACCTTCATGACAGCCAAGACATGGACGCACTTCATCCAATCTGCCGGTACGTATTTTTTCGGGATAATATGGGTCAGTTAGAAGTTGTCTTCCTAATCCAATCATATCGCAGCTCGTTTTCAATGCTTCCACTGCAAGTTCAGGATTTTCCATTCTGCCCGCCAAGATGATCGGTACACTTATATGTTCTTTCAGTATTTTTCCAAATTCACGATACATTCCTTCTTCAAAATACATAGGCGGGTGATTCCAATACCAGGAATCATAGGTACCGGCATCAACATTTAATGCATCGTATCCGGCTTCCACTAAAATTTTAGCTGCTTCAATTCCTTCTTCAATGTCTCTTCCAGCTTCTTCATATTCTTCTCCCGGAAGTCCGCCTTGACGAAGACCCTTCATACAGCTCTTCAGGCTATATCTTAAAGAAACAGGAAAATCTTTGCCACAAGCGGCTTTGATTCCCTTTACGATATCGGTTGCGATTCTAAGTCTGTTTTCCAATGATCCACCATATTCATCGGTTCTTTTATTAAAAATCGGAATCGCAAATTGATCCAAAAGGTATCCTTCGTGTACAGCATGTACTTCAATCCCGTCAAAGCCTGCTTTTTTCGATATAGCTGCCGCCATTGCAAACTTTCGAATCAAGTTTTCTATTTCTTCTTTCGTCATCTCTCTATGAATCACTTTCGGATCAAATCGATTTCCATTATCCGAAGGAGCAATACACTTGCTTACAAATCCTGGCAAGGCACTTCTTCCAAGACCACCAGTCAATTGGACAAATATCTTTGTGCCATAAGCATGAATGCGCTCATTCATTTGATAGGCCGCATGAATAAATGCCAGAGGTGTCTGCGTTGGACATGGCAGTCCGGGTTTCGACAACCCTTCTATATCAATGTCTACACTGCAAATACCTGTAATAATCAGTCCGATTCCACCTTTTGCTCTTTCAACATAGTAATCCTGCAGTCTTTGGTTAAATGCACCAAAAGCATCTGCATAACCAACAGGTCCCATTGGTGCCATTGATAATTTGTTTTTTAAAACAACCTTACCAATTTTAGTTGGTGTAAAAAGCTCCGGATAATTCATTTCGTACCTCCTTATTCATTAAAAAAAATAAGATAATTGATTCGCCGAATTCGTTATGTCAAAATTACTATATAAAATATTATATAGTCTGTCAATATGATACCTTCCTTATACTAATTGAAAAAAACGTTTTTTTATTGTATATTGTTAATGAAACATTCAAAGGAGATATCAAATGAAAGCAAAAACGTCGAGGACATTACAAGCTGAGAATACAAAGAACAGAATTTTAGATGAAGCATTGAAATTAATGGAACAAAAGAATTATGACGATATCAGTATTAAAGAAATTTGTAAGAATTCCGGAGTATCCGTCGGTGCTTTTTATCACCATTTCATTAGTAAATCAGGAATCGTCGTAGCAGCCTACGAAAGAACGGATGATTTCTTTCAAACAAATATAATAAAAAAAATAGACTACTCTAACATCAAAAAAGCCATAGTCTTATATTTATGTGAGCAAGGTGCTTATGCAGAATATGCCGGAATTGACATTATCAGAAATATTTACAAAGCTCAAATGGATAATGGCAGTATGTTTTTTTTATCAAAAGATCGGGCGTTACCAAAGGGTCTGCACGATTTAATTGTAAAAGGACAAGAGACAGGACAGCTATCAAAGTCGAAAGATGCTGATCAAATCACGGATGAGCTTTTAATCATCTCAAGAGGAGTTATTTATAACTGGGCTTTATCTTCCGGAAATTATCAAATATCTGATAAAATGACTGCAATCGTATGTGGTTTTCTGGAGAGCTTATAAAACCCTTTTCATATTGTTCTTGTTTTCATACATCCGTTTATCTGCAGTTATTATCAATGAGTTGATATCTTTTATATGCGCTTCACTTATAGATGCAAGACCCATAGCAAAACTTATTTGAATCTTATTATTTTTGTTAATATGTATTATTTCTCGATTCAGATTACCTATCTGTTCCTCAATTATCACTTTTGATATTCCACAAAAAACTACTATGAATTCATCCCCTCCTACTCTATAAGTTTGTGAATCATTAAATACACGTTTCAGAATATCAGCAAATGTTTTTATAAGCTCATCGCCTTTATCATGTCCATAAATATCATTGGTCTCTTTTAAATTATTCAAATCAAACGAAAGACAAGATATCATATCTCCATTCTCAATATTTTTAAACAGACTCTTCTTTCTTTCTTCAAAATCCGCACGGTTTTTCAAACCCGTTAATGCATCTGTATAAGCCATTTTATAATACAATTCCTTGAACTTAAGCTGACTGTTTTGCAGCGCTATTTTGGTTTCAAGCAATTCTTTATCCTTCTGTTCATCATGAATCTTAATGGATTTAATTACTGTCTGGTATATAACTACATAGACAAATAAAATAGTGATACTGAAAAAAATTAAAACCGGCAGATATTCTCTTCTTTCTTTTATAGGAACAGGATAGGATATTATCATATAAATCATGATATAAAACATAACTGCAACAGATCCAAAACTCCTCCATCCACTTTGAAGTGTTCTTTGTATCTGAATATACTGTTTTCTAAATTTCCATGAAACAAACAGCAGGAATGATAATCCAGTGATAGTAAATGATAATATCACAATAGAATTATCGTTAAATAAGATAGCAATCATTCTTGCTATTATGATAATGATAAGTCCCATAATGTCAACGGTACAAAAAGTAAAAACAAATCTGCTGTCTTTGTTTTTTGAAAGAAGTAAGCATAAAATAAAAGAAGGAATTGTTAAAGTAATTGCCGAAGATTTACCTTCACCAAAATCCATAGACACAAACTTTAAGTATGTGAAAAAAGCAAAAAGAATAAAAGTAACAATAAAAATAAAGGTTACCTTTTTTGAATATTTGAGTTCTATAAGAACTAAGAATATAATTGCAAGATATATACATGATATAAAATCACTTACACTGACTAAAGAAGGATTCATAAATTCACCTTATTCTAAAATTAACTCTATAATTCTTACAAGCAAAATTAAATCATAACCATTCTGAAAATAATAAGTGATCCTATTTTGTTATATTCAGTATAAATATTATATTCTTTTTATAAAATCATATCAAGTTTATAGCGTACATTGTCGTTACTCTTTTCGTGTAGAACTGACCAAAATTCGATTAAAGAGAGTATAGTTATTATACCTTGAACTGTATAATTATCTATTTCATCGTTTTTTTAAAATCCCTGTTTCTCCAACCATTCGGATAACCTTTTTTCACGTAATGATTTCATCTCATCGTAACCTTCAAATTTCCCCAATGTTAATTCATCATGAATCTTTCCATCCATAAGGAACAGTACCCGATTTGCCCTTGCGGCCACTTTCGCATCATGGGTAACAATGATAACAGTTGTGCCTTCATCATTGATAGAATTAAGGATATCCATTACTTCTCTCGTCGTACTGCTGTTTAATGCTCCCGTAGGCTCATCAGCTAGAACCACTGTTGGATTTGTAATAATAGCTCCTGCCGATGCAACTCTCTGCTTTTGCCCTCCCGACATTTGATAAGGATATTTCGAGAGAACATCAGTGATGTTAAGAATATTTGCAACCTCTTTAATGTATTTATCAATCTGATTTACAGGGGTTTTTAAAATTGTTAATGCAATTGCAATATTTTCATAAGCTGTTAAAGTATCAAGCAAATTAAAGTCCTGAAATATAAATCCAAGTTCTTTACGCCTAAACTCTGCTAGCTCTTTAGATTTCATTTTAGTTATATTTTTACCATTAATGTAAATATGTCCTGCCGTTGCACTATCAATAGTAGAAACACAATTTAGTAATGTGGTTTTTCCCGAGCCCGATGCTCCCATGATACCTATATATTCGCCTTCCTCTACTGACAAGCTAATATTATCAACTGCTTTGGTGACAATTCCCTTGCCACCATAATATTTTTCTAAGTTTTCTACCTTTAAAATTTCACTCATAATATTTTATAAACCTCTTTTCTTTTTATTATTTACCTATTTTTGAAAGTGCCTTGTTAATAAGTTTTGTATAACCCTCTACGATTTCATCTTCACCGCCTGGAGCACCAACTTGAGGAGTTCCTACAAGATTGCCTTTACTATCTACAAAAATCGTAGTTGGGAATGCAGTCACAGAATCTAATAAGCATTTTTCAAGATCTTTATTTCCTTCAAGTGTTATAAATTTTGCATTTACTGAATCCAATATTTCTTTTGTAAGCTCTGGCTCATCAGAAGCATCTCCACAAATAGTAATGGTGTTTACGTTTTCAGGCAGATTATTATAAAGTTCTGCAAGCGCAGGCATTTCTTCTACGCAGAAACCACACCAAGTTGTCCAGATGTTTACCATTGTTATGTCATAATCCTTTAATATGTCTTGCGTTACTTCCTTACCATTTACATCGGCTATAGTAAATTTGTTTAAATTTCCTTCAAAAACATAACTTGCGCAACAACTTCTGATGACAAATAACCTATATATACTTGACTTGGACCTCCCACCATCATATCCATACATTCTTCATCAATACTTTTCCAAGACTCAGGGTTAACAAAACCAAAACCTAAAGCTTTATCTACAAACGCATTTTCATTATCTTTAACAGAGACTTCCTGCCCACTAATAGTAATCATATTTTCACGATTATATTCCTTATTGTAGCTACTACCTTCTTCTGTAGTACTTGTAGTACTGCCACAGCCTGTCATAGCTCCCATAACCATAACTAGTGCTAAAAGCACTGCCATTATCTTTTTCATTTCAATACCTTTAATTGTTTTACATTTTTTTCTACGTTTTTTTCTTTTATAGATATATAATACAAACTTTTTTAAACTTCAGCCATCTATTTTCCTTACAGAAAACGAACATTTTTGTCACCTAAGCAACAAACTGCTTTCAAAAAAATTCGATATTTTTTATAATAAAAATACACCTCAAAACATTAGATATTAATCTAATATTTGGGGTGCACTTAACGTTTATCTATTCAAACATAATACTTTTATCTTTTGGGAATACAATAGAAACACAAGTACCGATTCCTTCTTCTGAGGATATTTCTATCTGTAGATGCATCTTATCACACATCTTTTTGCACAGGTATAAGCCTATACCAGTTGATTTTCCAAAACCTCTTCCATTTTTACCTGTAAAACCCTTTTCAAAAACTCTTTTTAAATCTTTTTCAGCTATACCTATACCGTTATCCTTTATAGCTAATATAACCTGTGTTTCATTTTCTGTTGCAGAAAATGAAAGCTTAAAATTTTCACTTCTATATTTAATGCTGTTAGAAATTAATTGCCCCAATATAAAATCCAACCACTTAGGATCAGAATAAACTATATACTGTAGTCCTCCAAAGTCTAACTCTGCTTTTGCAGAAATTAATTGTTTTGAATGTTTTTTTACAACTGACTTAATCATTGTATCAAGCTGAACATCTCGTATAAAGTAATCCTTCTCAAGTACAGAACTTCTAGCATAAAATAGCGCTTGTTCTACAAAAGCATCAATACGCATTACCTCTTCAGAAACACTTTGAGTAATATCATTATTATTATTCTTGCAGATTAAATCAATACAAGAAATAGGAAGTTTTACTTCGTGTATCCATGTTTCGATGTATTCCTTGTATTCTTCTTCTGCAATCTTCTGAACTGCAATCTCATCATTCATAGCTTTTGTTGCCTGCTTTAAAATATCGCAAAGGATTTCAGCCTCAATGAAATCTGGTTCTTCAAGAAACTGCGCAATATATTGTTTCTTTTCCATATTATCAAATACTGAGTATAGTCTTCTGTAATAGCGGCTTTTTTTTATATATTCATAAAGTAATGTTGTAGCCATAATAAGAAGTATAAAAAAAGTTATTAAAACTACAGCTTGATCACTTATTTTTAACACTTTAAAAAGCGTACTAATAAAAATAATTAGAAAAATTTGCGCCACTATAAATATAATTTTATCTTTCAAAAATCCTATTAATCTCATATTAAATAACCTTGTCCCCGCTTTGTTACAATATAATTATTTGCACCTATGTCCTCAAGCTTTCTCCTAAGCCTGTTTACATTTACGGTCAAAGTGTTGTCATCTACAAATTCATCCGACTGCCAAAGCTCATCCATAAGCTCATCTCGAGTTACGATTCTCCCTGCATTTTCAATTAATACACTTAATATCTTCATCTCATTTTTAGTAAGTTCTATCTCATTATTTTCATAAGTTGCTATTCCTCTTGCAGTTTGCAAAACTACTCCATTATGACAAATCTTTTTTTGTGTTGGTTTTGTTTCACTTCTTTTTAAAACTGCTTCAATATGAGCAAGCAAAATCTGTGTATTATATGGTTTTGTTATAAAATCGTCTGCTCCAAGATTCATACTCATAAGCTCATCCATATCACCTGCTCTGCTGGTAACTACAATGATAGGCACATCTGAAGTTTTTCTAATTTCTCTACAAATGTGATATCCATCAAAATATGGAAGGTTAATATCTAGCAATACTAAATCTAGATGTGAATTTAGTATAATGTCAACCATATCCTTATACTCTTCACTAGAATCGCACTCATAACCATAATTACTCAAAAAAGTAATTAATTCGTTCTTTAATTTTTTATCATCTTCCACAATAAATATTTTCATTATTCACCTAATTCTTAAACCTTCTCTATTGTTTTAACGATCTTCCCATTATTTACAGACCTTTTTTACAGTCTGAATATGACTTTTGGAATTTCAAAATCCATATTATAGACATACACCGAAGATATCAGCCTTTACATTAGCTTCAGAGTCTCTCAATACCGCTATCCCTAGATTATACCAACAGTTCTATTATTTGTCTGGTCCTTACATATATCATTATCTGTGTTTGGAAAGCCAATTCGTCTTTACAGTTCCAGGCATACTTTACCTTGGAAATCCTGTATCGGATGGTATTTGCATGTTGATGTTTTTTCGCAGCTACTGCATTCACATCTCCATTGCATGCAATATATTCAACAAGAGTTTCTTTCAAACTGTCACAGCTGTTACTTGCACCTGTGTTCTCTATCAATAAATCTAATGATGCCAAAAATGCACGAGTTTCCTTGGTCCTTGCAGACGGGCAAAGCATGCGATCCAATCCTGTATCGTCAAAACTAAGCATGGTCTTATTATTCAGAATACAAGTGATATTAGAGTACATTGCTTCTCGTAATGCATCCTGAATCACAAGATAATTACCCTGCGTGGAGCTAATACCTATACGAAAATCATCATTGATATCAAAAAATTTTTCAAGAAACTTTTTGCTGAAACTTTTATCAATCGAATCAGTATCTTTCGCAGTAAATATGTGAAATATCCCCCTTTTATATGGGAGAAATGTGTATTTTACATTTTCATGCATTCTCTTTTGTATGGCCAGTTCTTCAGTATAAATTTTCATATTATTATTCCCAAATGAATTATACTTCAGTTTAAGCGTATCCGGAATTTCGGTATCATAGCCTGCAAGGGAAATATACGCACAAAATACTATATTATCTTGAAGAAATGAATCAAGCTGCGAAATCATTTCGCGAAGTTTTCTATCTCCAATGGTATTATCATACAGTAATGAGGAAAAAATGTATTGGGAATGTTCAGCGCTTGCACGACGGATCTCTGTCTTGATTACAAACAGCACGTCATCGACGAACAAATCACTGAAAAAAATAATCGGTACATTGTGTTCGTTTGAGCATTCTTTGATATCGTCTGATACGTCACTGAAATATATATCCTTTATTACAATTGCTGTGACTTTGTTCCTGATCAGTGTTTTAATACAGCTTTTTGCAGACTCCGGTTTGTCTTTAACAACAGCGAGTGTGGTAACAACAAATTCTCCTTTAGCGAAGTTTTTCGTAATATCGGATCCTGATTCCCATTCGAAGAATCCCGTACTTGTTACTGGTTCATTTATCCCATTGAACCCAGACACAACTCTAAAATTGGAAAACTCCGGTATGGCTAAAATATCTCGTAATAAAACCATAATCTTTACCTCCCTCAATAATTATATATTATGTTTGTAAACATTACAAAACATTGTCTTGAGATTTGTAACGCTACCAATAGCAAGTGTTATATCAGGCTGATATGCTCTATATAAGATATAACTAAAGACTCTAAAGGAGGTAAATAATGAAGAGGTTTAAGTTTGATGTAGACTATTTCAGAAATCAGTTTCCAGCTATGAGAAATACTGTAAACGGTTACAATGCGGTATACATGGACGGTCCTGGAGGGACTCAGGTACCACAGCGAGTAATGGATGAAATGAAAGATCATATGGTCATGCATAATTCTAACATCCACGGAGTATTTAGAACATCACTGGAGAACGATGCACTAATCGTCAATGCACGTAAAACATTTGCGGATTTCTTTAACTGTGACTGGCATGAAGTCTGCTTTGGAGAAAACACCACCACAGACAATTTCAAACTGGCAATGGGATTCGCACGTACATGGAAGAGAGGCGACGAAATACTCATTACAAACATGGATCATGAGGGTAACCGTTCGCCTTGGAGAACCCTTGAAGACTTTGGAGCAGTAGTAAAAAGCGTAAAACTTAAATTTGGCGTTGTGGAACTTGATTATGATGACTTCAAGTCTAAATTGTCAGAGAAGACCAAAATTGTGGCAATAAACTGGGCGGCCAATTCCTGCGGTACCATTACTGATGTAAAGAAATATGTGGCTGAGGCTCATAAGGTTGGGGCTATAGTTGTTGTTGACGCTGTGCAGTATGCCCCTCACAAGATAATCGACGTAAAAGAAATCGACGCTGATATCGTTCACACTTCTGCTTACAAGTTTTATGGACCTCACTGCGGAGTGTTCTACTGTAGAAAAGAGCTTGGAGAGTCTCTTAAATCAGCCCGCGTTATGGCTGATGATAATACAGAAATGCCATTCAAGCTGGAAACAGGTACCATGTGCATGGAAAATGCAAGCGGAGCCGCTGAAGCCATTGAATTCATAGCTGACATAGGAAGAAAACATGCATCTATGTTCGCAGAGGAAACTTTAAATCTCAATGGAAGAAGAAAGGATATTGTCTGTGGAATTTTAGCTATGGACACGTATGAAGATCAGCTTGCTAATCGCATGAGAGAAGGCATTAGGGATATTCCGGGGATAAAGATTTACGGACCGAGCAAAGGTCAGCCACAGACAGCCACTGTCTCAATTACTGTTGAAGGCATGAATGCCAGCGATATGGCTAAGCAATTAGCTGAAAAAGGTATTTTTGTCTGGGATGGCGAGTTTTACGCTATCGCAACTATATGGGAAGAACTTAAACTTCAGCCTTATGGCGGGATGCTGAGAATAGGTATGGCACCATACCTTTTGGAATCAGATGTAGACAGAACGGTTTCAGCAATTAGAGAAATTTGCGGAGTTCAGTAATTCCTTTTCTACAGCGGGTGGCAATGAGTACTCACTGCCACCCATCACTATTTTTAAAGGAGGCATTGTTAATGCTAGATTATATGTTTTCACTTCCTACCGAAGTACATTTTGGTTCAGGAAAAACTAAAGAAACGGGGAAGTATGCTAAAGTGCTTGGTGCAACTAATGTAATGATCGTAGCTGATAAGGGTGTAATCAATGCCGGGCTTACTGAGGATGTTGAAGCCAGTTTAGAAAGCGCATCTATTCCTTACACATACTATAACAAAATCGTACCAAACCCAAGAGATTATAATGTGACGGAAGGATATTATGTAGCAAAGGATGCAAATGTAGATGTGCTTGTAGCTGTCGGCGGGGGAAGTTCCATAGATACTGCTAAAGCAATCGGCACGCTCCTGACTCATGGAGGAATCATCCAAGACTGGTGTGGAGCTGGAAAGCTTGAAAGGAAAATTACACCCCTTATCGCTATACCTACCACTGCCGGGACAGGAAGTGAGGTCACACCATTTGCAGTCGTTACAGATTCAAAGACTCATGTAAAGCTAAATATATTTGATGCTAAGGCAGCGCCTAGAATTGCATTGGTAGATCCGGCAATGCTTCTTACCATTCCGCCTCATATCATGGCAGCAACGGGAATTGATGCTATGACTCACGCTGTAGAAGCATATACATGTACTCTTGCAGTCCCTCACACAGATGCCTATGCGATATATGCAGTAAAGCTTATTGCAGAGAATTTGGCAGATGCCGTTAAAAACAGAAGTCTGGATTCATGTACAGGAATGATGCTCGGCAGTACAATAGCAGGCATCGCATTTGGGTATTCTGACGTGGCAGCTGTCCATTGCATGGCAGAAGCCCTCGGAGGTTTGTATGATCTACCTCATGGTGTTGCAAACGCTATGCTGCTTCCTACCGTAACAGAATATAATGTGACAGCTAATTTGAAAAAATACGCGGATATATCAAATGCCATGGGGCTTGATACCGCTGGAAAATCCATAGAAGATGCAGCCACTATGTGCGCAGGAGGATTGCAGGAATTATGCAAAGAGGTTGGCATAAAGGCCATGAAAGAATATGATGAAATCAACCCTGCAGATTTTCATGAGTTGTCTGTTGCCGCTATGGCTAATGTTTCAACGCCTAGCAACCCTAGAAAAATGATGGTAGAAGAATATGAAAAGCTATTCGACAAAGCCTATTACGGTAAATGATATATCATTTTGTATTGTCTACTACTGCTGCTACTGCTTCAATTTCTACCAATTGATTTGTATATCCTAATACTGTAACACCAGATAAGATGCTTGGAACATCATGATTACCAAATTCTGTTCTTATTGTTTCCCATGCAGTTACCAAATCTGACTGATCGTGAGATGCTACAAGAACTCTGGTATATACTACGTCTTCCAAAGTAGCCCCACAGTCTTTCAGTGCTTCTCTCAAATTCTCTACACAAAGCTTTGCCTGAAGCTCATAATTACTCTGGCTGGGTACTTCTCCGTTTTTATTAATGGGACATGCCCCCGCCAAAAATAATAAGTCCATTCCTGAAGGTATACGTCCAGCATAAGCATAATCTACTGGAGCTAAATTTGTAGAATGAATTAATGATATTTTTTTGTTCACTTTAATTCTCTCCTTTTGTTATAATATCTATTAGAAGAATTACAAATTCATTTTTAAACGAATTTTATCTTCAATATCATTTTAAGGCTTCTACATTTTTTAAGAAAGATAATAATCATTTCTATATCATCTTTTACACAAAAGCTACCACACATTACATGAGTGGTAGCTTTAACCTACTTATCTTTTTTATATACAATTTTCTTAATACTACTATCTGAAAGAAAGAATTCTTCAGCTAAATTGCTAATTGATTGCCCACCTATATATTGGTTTAGAATCTTTTCATTTCTAGCTTTTAAATAATCTCGGCTTTTAGATTTTTCACCCCATCTTTTTCTCTTTTCAGGAACGGAAGGGATGTATACATATTCACCTTGGATATACTTTTGAATTTCTTTAACTAAATCATCTGGTAATATTCTATCAATTCTTACATATTTCATAAAGCTCACTTCCTTAAATTTATTATTTAATTAAGGAAACAAAGCCTGTATATGTATGAATTCATTTATCAAAAGCGACTAAATATTTATCCCTGTGCAAATTGTCGCCCAAACTCATACCTACAGACTTTGCACAGAGCATTTCAATCATTTTTCTGTCCATGAGATTAATATTCATGATATCACACTCCCTATTTGTATTAAATCAATTATATTCTTTATTAAGATGAACGCAATTCATTACCGATGTTCATCTATAATATATTTATTTTGCTTCTTCAATCTTTTTGATCGTATCTTCACGGACAGCTTCTCTTAAAGATTTCAGATAATCGGAAAACGCAACCTTATCATCTGAATAAGTCAAATTGAGGTCAAATTCTTTCGGAATCCAAGTAGACAAATCGGACAAATTGTGCTGAATCAATGCTTCAAGACCATCAATAGCTTTGTAGATTTGAGCTTCAACTGTTTTTCTCTCTTTCATTTCTTCATAAAGTTCTCGCATTTCTATTGCATACTCTTCCGGTAAGGAAGAAACCCAGTTATACAGCAAATTTTCTTCGATCTGCTCATGGGTTTGGTTCTTTTCAAAAGTAGGAATATCCCCAGTAAAACATTCTCCTAAGTCATGAATAATGCACATTCTGATAACCTTATCCATATCAGCGTCGGGGAACTCATCTCTCATAAAGAAAGCCATTAATGTCATCATCCAACTATGTTCTGCAACACTCTCATGTCTGCCTTTGGATGTAAAGCAATGCCGAGTTGTATCTTTCAGCCTTTCAGCAACAAATAATGAGTCCAATAATTTTCTTGCGTTCATATCAAATCCCCCTAAAAATTCAAATTTTCCACTGCAGCTGAGCCCATTTTTCCTTATTTAATTATACATAACATCAATATACCTTTCAAATGCTATAAATCTTTGTAAATGTGAATGTTATACCTTTATCCTTATATACGCCATCTATTTTGCATGATTAGAGATATAAGTTTATATGAAAATAGAGGCATCAAGATTTTTCTATCTTAATGCCTCTAAATTTTCTTTTTTGCTCCCGATCAAATTTCGCTAAGCTCATTGTTTCTCAAAATTTCATTCTTCTATAAACCTCATTAGAATGGTTGCAGTTTCTGCTCTTGAAGCTTTGCCTCTAGAATCAAGCTTATTGTTTCCTTTTCCTGAGATAAGCCCTTCATTGTAAGCCCATTTCATGGAATCAAGTGCCCAGGTGCTTACGGAAGCACTATCAGCAAAGCTTGAAATTTCTTTTGAACCTGTCGTATTGATATTTTTTAATTTTGCATAGCTCATTAGTATTAAAGTCATCTGCTCTCTGGTAATACTATCCATTGGTCCGAATTTGCCATTGTCGTAGCCCTTAACGATTCCATTTTCTGCTGCCCAGCTTACAGCTTTTTCATACCAAATGCCTGAAGAAATATCAGAGAAGGTATTGCTGCTTGTATCAGCTGCAGGTTCTCCTGCTAATCTGTAAAGGATTGTAACTACCATCGCACGAGTAGTATCTCCCTTTGGATTGAATTTGTCAGCAGCGACACCTGACATTAGATTGTTAGTGTTAACATATTTAACCGCTTCAAAATACCATGCAGTATTTGCAACATCTGCAAATGGGTTTACCCATACTTGAGTTTCATCATAACCAATTGCGTATAGTGATAAGTGATTTGTTGTGAAGATTACGCTCTTTGTTTTTGTGTCATACATTGTTGTAACCTTCTTAATGTTTCCATAATCATCCACATACCAAACAACGATGCCAGAAGGATTTTCTCCATCCTTTAATTCGTAAGGGAGGTTTAGCGTTATTAAACCACCGTCAAAGCTTGAAATATATGAACTGCCGGCTTTAATTGATATGTCATAAACCGGTGCATCACCAATTGCATCTTTTTGCTTTTCGTTAAGCTCCTTTTCTTTGTCAACCTTGCCTAGGTTAATGGTAATGTCTGATGACCCTGCTTGTTTTGCAATAGATTCAAGAGTTTTATCAGAAATATCCATCGAACCCAGCTCTGAAGAAACCGTTACAATTCCTGTTTTACTGTTAGCAAGAGCTTTTACAGATTTATTTGTAAGGGCAACAGATACGGCATCTGTGTTTCTTGTATTCGGTACATTAAATTCTACAGTTGCACCCTCTGCTGTTTTTTCAAGAGCCTCTGTAACTGCTTTGTCACCAACAGAAGCATTGGCAGTTCCATTTTCAACAGTTGGCGTCACACTTGTTTTAACTTCCTTTTCGGTACCTTTAGTCGGTGTAGTAGTACCGCCACCGTTACCTCCACCACCGCTTGAGCCGCCAGAAGATTTAGTTGAAATTGTCAGCGTGCCATCTGTTACTGTGATATCATAGTTGTCTGCTGTGAGAGACGGTACAGTGCTAATGAATTTAATAGGATATGTTCCGTTTATTGCACTACTTGTCAATTCAGTTGTGCCATCTGTCTGATAAATTTTCATGGCAGGCATTGAGTCATCGCCGCTTACTACATCTTTAGTATCACTGCCTTTTAGTCCAATATAATCTATCGCTGTTGGAGTAGGAAGTGCTGTTCCATTGTATATTCTTAGATTTGCAGGCTTAACGGTTAGTGATGCCTTGCTTATTGTAAAGTTCATAGGTCCAAGCTGGCCCATATATTCCCCATTAGAATCAGGGATTTTAACTGTTAAAGTGTAGTCTCCTGCATCTTTTGGAGCAGAAGCAAGTGTGCTTGCACCGGACATCCAAATGTATTGGAAATCATTACCGGTATAGACTGTCGGTGAAGACACATCCCCATAGGTTCCAGATGGAGTACCAGTTGCTGAGATTGCATTTCCGTCATAGTTCTTACTTGCAACGGTAACCCCTGTAATTGTAACAGGTGTTTTGTCCACCAATTTTACTACTACATTTGTGCTTGCATCTCCGTAGTTTTGCATTGTTACAGTCACAGGAATTGTTACTGTGTTACCAATAGCTCCTGTAGTTGTTGAAAACTTTATACCATTCATTGTATTTTGTACTTCGCTATTAAGGATAGCAGTCGTTCCTTCCGGTGTTCCCGCTGCGAAGCTAACTGTTCCACAATCTTCAGGAAGCCCTGTAATTACAGCTTCAATATCAGTGTAAGGAGTACTGTAAAGCAGATTCTTAGTTGTATCTGCCAAGGTCGGTGCTGCTGCCTTGCTGATACTCAGAACTGCAGGGTTTACTACTACATTGTAATTTCTACTTGTGGCAGAGGTGCCTGTGATTGGGTAGTCTCCGACATTTGATGTAGCTGTAGCTGTTGTTGATAAGGCTACCCCTAGATCTTTTTCAGCATCACTGCCAACCAAACTATCAGCCGATACTGTAAAGGTCAATTCAGGATTTGCTTCTCCAAAGGTCTTTGTCTTATCCTCAGCCTGTACTGTTATGTTTTTCTTGTGAACAGTCAATGGGTAAGTTATCGAGGTCTCTTTGTATGTCCCTTCTACTTTTGCAGCAGTCGCTTTGATTTTCGCCTCTCCGGCACCAACTATTGTTAATGAACCAGTACTAGAATCAACTGCAGCAACAGAGGTGTCACTGCTTGAGTAGGTTATGGAACCGCCATTGTCACTTGAGTTGGTAGCTGTTTTACCTTCAATAGGCGTGCCATAGTTTGTTGAAAGCCCTTCTCCTCCCCCACTCCATGAAATTGTCTGTCCTGTCAAACCATCATCTTGAACGAAGTTCAATTTATGTCTTTCTTGTGTAAAGCTTACTGTTGCTCCTGAGATGACAGGATTGGTAAATACAGTTACATATACACCTAAATCCGCATCTCTCTGATCTGTAGCTAAACCAAAATATCCTTTGCCCTCTGGCTCATAGTCACGAACATAATCTTTAAAAACTAAAGTTCCATCCCCACTGGAGAATAAATTTGCATTATACTTAGTTGTATTGATATATACAGATTTACCTGAAGACAAATCAGGAACAGTATATGTGTAGACCTCCCGGTCTGATCCATCTATATTCTCTGTGGCTTTAGTATAGGTCGCTGTTAAGTCTTCTAAATGCTCATTGTTTATTGTAACATTGCAATCAAAGATAACTTCCTCTGAGCGTATTTCTTTTTCACCTTCTTGTTCTCGAAGATTATTTATTAAAATATATTTGGTTATAGTTTCAGTCCATTTATCTCCTACCTTTGAATCCGTAAGATTACCTACATAATTTAATGTATCATAATTCATTACCCCTTCAGATTCTCCCCCTTCTTCATATCTTGTAAGATATGAAATGGAATAGCCTTCATAGTCATTATAGTTTAATTGTTTTCTTGAAAGTACAGGCAATGTGGCATATCTTTCAGAGTTGCTCTTCATTTCAAACTTAATATCGGAAGGAGCAGGGCAAATTATAATATCTTCTGTAATTTTAACATCATAAGTGCTTATGTTTGGTGCATAGTGCCCCGTTCCATCCGGTTTTTCCGTTGAACCTACCAGGACCTCTACCCGAGCTCTATCACCAATTTCTCCGATAGCTGTTACAACGCCTGTCGTTGGATGTACATGTACAGACGGATGGTCTGAATGATACAGAATAGATCCGCCATCTGCCCCTGCAGAATTTGTGGCAATAACTTTCTTTGATTTACCTTGGGCTATCAAAACCTTATCACCTTCATCAAAATAACTTGGATCAATTGATAATGTTTGAGAATTATCATATGTAGGCTTAGTTGGATTATTTAATGGATATATTTCCTGATTTACTGAAACTGTTTTGTCTTCATGATTAATAATCGAATCTGTAAATACAACTAAATAACGATAGCAGGTATTATCTCCAACATGATAATACCCTTTTGGAGATTCTTCATCAGTTCTATCGTGTATAACTAAAACTCCATCCTCGTTAATCTCAAATGGCTGCGCAGCCCCCAAATTATCTGCAGCAGCATAATCGTCGCTACCCGATATATAATTGGTATAAGCATAGTATGCTGTACAATCAGCAGGTAAGCCTTTGATTGTATATAATGCAGTATTATCTTTTATAAATTCTGTAACATCTACAGCTTCTTTCTTTATGGATTTAAAGTTGATTTCATAAGGGATCATTACCGCCGTTGAAGTGCCTAAATCCGTTTCAGTACGGAGCTCCATATTATTGATTTGGGAGCTCCAAGAAGCATCAGTATTCGCACGATATACCTCCTCATCGCTAGCATCCCAAAGAACTGAATAATTATTTGATGTCCCCGAGCTGTGATTCGTATAATCTATACCATACGAACAGCTATAGTCTTTTTTGTCCCATGTTAATGTGGGCATCGTTTGAAAGATTTCACCTACTGTAATTTTAGGATTTGCAGGTGGTTGCGGGGCATCAACCGTGCCCGCAAAGGCTGCCCCCGGCCACAAGGTCATTATCATACATATGGTAATAACCAAAGATAAAGCTTTATTTTTCATAATCTTATTTTCCTCCTTAATTGGTTTATTTAAAATGCTTATTAAAATAGAAAGACATCCTGTTCATTCTATAAAAAAACCCCCAATTAAAAAATTGAGAGGTTTCACATTCGTTGGTAAAATATTCACATTTTATTCTAAAGTATCGGAAGTGATACAGTAACCCTTGTTCCTATGTTTTCGGCAGACTCTATTTGGAGACCATAAGCATCACCAAAATATGATATAATTCTTCTTTGAATATTAATAAGAGCAACATGAGACAGGCCTTCAACTTCAAAATTTTCTTTAATAGAAACATTTTCAATGCTAGTACGAAGTCTATTTAGAGTATCACTATCCATGCCGCAGCCATTATCCTCAACGACAATATCTATCGTCTTACCTTGCAAGCAGCTGTAAATATGTATAATCCCCAAGACATCGGAGACTGCCTTATTACTATTGAACCCGTGGACAATGCTGTTTTCTATAATAGGCTGCAAGAGCATTCTTGGAAGCTTAATATCCTCCAAGTAATCCTCCATGTCAATCTCTACAGAAAACCTGTTCGGATAGCGGATTTCCATAATCCCTATATATTTTCTTAAGATGAAAAATTCTTCTAAACCATTAATATAAGAATCCCCCTCATTGGCATACCTATAAAGAGAGGATAGTCCGTCGCAAAGCAGACCTGCCTTTCCATTTTCCCCCTGATTGGAAAGAGCTTTTATTATGTTAAGAACATTTATGGTAAAATGAGCACTTATTTGTTTTTTTAGTGAGATAATTAAGGAGCGTTGCTTGACTATTTCTGCCTCATGTAGGGAAAGGGTAGCTTTGTAAAGCTCTCTTTCCTTTATCTCAATACGGCTAATCATATCGTTAATCCTACATATCAAGCCATCCAAATAATCATATCCCGTGAGGGGCAGGCAGCTATTGGCAGTGCCATCAATGGACTCGACCTCAGTAATGACCTTTTGAATAGGGATAAAAAAGTTTTTTCTCCATGCACTTACAAAAAACCAAAATGCAATTAAGAGCATTAAAATTAATATAATTAATGCAAGTATGAAAAACAAATTTAAGTTTTTATCGGTTTCAGTATAGGAAATAATCAGCTCAAAAGGAGTAAAGCCTATACTCTTGCGTAAAACGTGTGTCTGACTGTTTTCAAACTCAGCAATAGACATCCCTTGTAGCTCTAGTTGGTTTGACGTAATGATTGTATCAGCAGCCCCCAATAGTATTTTTAACTTTTCATTACCTTCAACTCTTACAAATAATTGAAGAATTTCTTTTTCACTGATAAGCATCACGATTTGTCCACATGGCTTATCAAACTCATCAAGAATCGCTATGGTATAACCTATATATCTTTCGCCATCAAGGGAGATTTGAATATGCTGTTCTATTTCATTGCTTCTGATTAAGGCTTGTAATCGTTTAATACTGGTATTGTTTAACTGTCCGGAAAATCGATAAAAGCGATTATTGTTTGCAAAAATAATTACTTTTTCAGCAAACGGAGAATTTTTAATCATTTCATTAAGATCTGTGTTTACAGCCTCTGCATTTTGATAAAAATCAATTAAATCTCCTGATAGCAGCATCTTCTTGACATTATCATTTTTTGACATGGAAAAAGATACCTCTTCCAAATGGAGAAAGGATTGGTTTAATTCCGAGATAATTCGTAAAGAGGTTTGCTCCATGTTTTGAATCGTATGTTGCTGTAAAATATTTTGCATAGACACATAGAAAAAAAACCATATAAATAACACGGCTATTCCCAATGCAAGCAAAGTGATTTTCAGTTTTTTTAATAATGAATTCTTTTTTATAACCATACTATTGGGTAATATTCTCCTTTAATAACGATTTAAAGAATTGGTCTAAATATTCCGTATTGCCGTCAATAAAACTATTTGCATATTTTATAACATCAATTTCATCTAAAGGAATATCATTGCCGTCCGCAACATCATCTCGACAAGACCATGTACCGGATGTGCAGAAAGGCTTATACCCTTCACCTGTGCCGTCAGTTTCACCAAGCAAAAATCTAATAAATAGTTTTGCCGAATTAATATTTTTCGCCCCCGCTGCAAGCATGACACTATTAGGTGTATATACTGCGGCAAAAGGCTCTAGCTCATAAATAGGCTCAAAGCTATAGCCAAGCTCACAAAGCCTTAATTTGCTTGATAGCATTATGCCTAAAGCATAAGAATTGTCACCGGTACCAATACCCTCAGCAACCTCATCACTGGTATTTACAAAAACTATGTTCTCTGCTGCCTGCTCCCAGAAATATTCCCCTATGGATTTATCCTTAGGGAGAACAGGCTCTGTGCCAAAATATAACTTATAGGCAGTAAGCATTTTTTCCTCTTCTTTTAAAACAGTCGCACAAAAGCCGTAAGTAGTAAAAGAACTAAGAGGCGAGGCCATAACTATTTTATCTTTATATTTATTTTCAGTAATTTCCCATATATTTGAGATAGGGCTTTGCTGATAAAGCTCACTATTATAGGCAAATAAAATTACTTCATCTAAAAAATTTAATTTGGTATTTATATGGTCGCTTTTAATCCTTGGTTCAATATCCCAAGGAATATATGGGAGAATTAGACCTGGTTCAATGAGCTCATTGTAAAGGTTCCCGGCACTGTCACTACAAATAAGCATATCACAATCAAAGGAATTGGTATCATAATTAGTACGTATCATTTTAATAGCATCTTTACTTCGGATATCTTTTATTTCAACTGTAAGTCCGGGATAAGCTGTTTCAAAGTATTTTTTAGTGTCAAATAATCTAGTAGTAACTGAGTAGATTGTTAAAATATCCTCTTCTAAGGCGGCCTTATACAATTCATCAGGCGTTTCTTTCGCTTCAAGATTGGCAGAAAGCACCCAGCTTTCTAAAAATTCCTGCTGCGTTGCTTGATTACCTGCACTTCTGCCACCGCACGCAATTAAGGTAAAAGATACCATAACACAAAGCAATGCCACTAAAACTATTTTTTTCACTTCCATTACATTAACCTCCAAAACGAGCAATCCGTAAATTAACAAATTAATATATTCTTATATTCGCACCCTATTACTCTGGATTTGATAAAAAGTCATCTCCAATTAGTTCTTTGCATTTTGTAATAAAAGCTTTCCAGTGGTAATCTGAATTAATATCAAGTTCACCAGTAATAAATTTATTAATCATATCATCACAGTAATTTGTCAGCTCTGTTGGATTTCCCAATTGGGTATATAAATATTTGCTATCCTCCTGAATTTCTCTGTTATAAAAAGGCTCATACACTTTTGCCGCACGAGCATCCAAATATTCCACCAATGAATTGTCCCCATTCCAAGCAACACCATCAATATAGGTTTCATCTACATAGCGTACCCCGGCTCCAGCATAGTTTTTGTTTTGTGTTTTGCTTTTTAGATAATTCAAGGTAACAATTTCTGCCTTATTTCCATAAAGGGAGATGTCATCGCCAAGGGAAAAGGTCCAGTCCACATCATATTCACCGAAAGCGCCAATTAAAGCTCCTTCTTCTGAAAGCATGGCGTCTAAAACTTTGAAAGCTTCATCAGGATTCTTGCTATTAGCAGGAATAAAAGCTCCGATTGATGGTTTAGGAGTTGTGTATATGGCATTTTTATAACCCCTTGGTCCAATTAGGGGTGGCACTTGAATATAACAGGATAAAATAGCAGGTGCATTGGCATAAATATTATCAACGATGCTTTGGCTGGTAAAAGCGCCTACAATATCCTCCGGTGAACACACAGTTTCTAAAATTTGATTTTGGGTAAAGGTAAAACTGATGTCTGCTAATAAATCCTCCGAATACAATCTATGGCAATATTTTAGACCATCACGAAAATCATTTGTAATAGGGGAATAAATAGAATCGTTATCACCCTTGTAAAATCTTAAATTTATTGGATCGTTATGAATGAAAGCGTTTAAAAGAAAGTTATAGCTTTGAAGTGAATAGTTGGATTCACAGCCAACTAAGGGTAGTTCATCAGAAATACCATTATTATTGGGATCCTTATCACGAAAGGCTATTAGTACATCGTGAAGCTCATCCGTCGTTTTAGGAATCTGAAGGCCTAAGGCTTTAAGCCAATTGGTGTTAATCCAAAACGTTTGAAAGTTTTTACTGGTTCTTGAGGTTTCCGCATTTGGAAAATAATATAGATTACTATTAATCAGAAGGCTTTCTTCTGGCAGACTATTATCGGATTTATGTAAAATATTATAATAATTAGTGCCTTCGGCGGTTAAGCGATTTAGACTATAAATCAGTCCTTTTTCTGCATAGCTTAAGAAATCCTCTTTTGATATGATTGATTGGTTTTGCGGTAAAATTACGCAATCAATTTTACCAGAATTCGCTGTAAGCAAGGCTTTTATATATTCTTTTTTGTAGCCATGAGGGATGTAATCAAATTGAATCGAGCAATTTGTTTCGGATTCAAGCCAGCTTGTATAATAGTTAGTGGTGTAGTCTTGTACGAGATCATCTTGAACTATAGCAATGGTTATAACTTTTTTACCAGTATCAGTCTTCATTGCTTGTCTCTCGACTACAAAAACTACTATCAGCATAACTATGATTAGTAGTGTTATAAAAAATATAAAATTTTTTTGCTTTTTCTTGAATTCCATTTGTTTGTCCATTCTTATTTTATATTTTATATGTATTTTATGTTCCCTTTAATCCTGTTTCGTGTATTTACTAGGAGCAACCCCATAATACTCTTTAAAAACCTTATTAAAATAATAGTAGTCGGTGTAGCCACATTCAAGGGCGATTTGCTTGAAGGAAAGGTTACTTTCTATGATAAGTGAACTAGCATGCTTCATTCTTAAATCTGTAAGAAAACATGTCAAGGTCGTGTTGTAATATTTAGAAAAAAGATTACATATATAACCAGGACTTAGAGCAAATTGCTTTGAAAGCTTATTTAGTGAGAATTTCTCTTGAAAGTTTTTTTCTAGGTATTCTGTTAAATCAAGGAAAGCCGGAGTTATATTTTCTTCCGGAGTTTTCGGTAAAAATGGCCGTTTTTTGGAAAGCTTATTTGCAAGTCTTTCTAAAACCAGCTGTAATTCTTCTATCTGAACAGGCTTCAAAATATAGTCAAAACCGGAGTGGTTAAAAAAGGTTCTGGCATCATCAAAGGTACCATAGGCACTTACCATGACAAACTCAAAGTTTAGATTAGAGTCAAGTAAGGTTTTCATAAAAGCATGTCCATCTATATCAGGCATTTTAAGGTCACTGAAAATAACATCTGGACAAAGCTCTGGTATGCGTTGTAGAGCATGGACAGGATTGCTATCATAGCCAATTACTTTAAAACCGTTATCCATCCAAGGAACAGTTTCAAGTAACTCTTTTAGAATTAATTCATCGTCATCTAGTAGAAAAACCTTATACATAACAATATCCCTCACAACATCCCTCTTTTGTATATAATATACAAATTGTTAGAAAAATCCTTTAAAAGTAATAATAAACTTTTCTAAGCAAAATAAAAATATAAAATCTTAGGATTTATTAGTAAAATTTTAATATACGCTATATTTAACATAATTCTCTTTTAATACTTCAGAAATTAAATCCAGAACATATTTTTCATCGCTATCTATCCGCATTCTAACCACCTCTATTTTTATCAAAAGGCATTACACATGCGATTGATCTGGATTATATCCAAACTGCTTAAGTCTATATCTGCATATATTTCTTTCTTCATCTGTGAATAGTTGCACATATTCTGGTTTTAGTACATGAGCTTCAATTGAAAGGTCTAACCTTCTGTGCTCCGAAAGAATCTCAAATCCATATGTTCCGCCATCCTTTGCTATTAACATCTTGGCAGCCTGAACACCTCCTTTTTCAGAGAAAAGCTGTAGGAACCGAGTAGCGTTATACTTAAGCTCTTTCTTTGCTCTCAGGTATATATTCTTCATATCTTCATTAAAATTCTTCTCTAAAGAATTCATACGAACACCTCCAACAGTTTATTTAATCTCGCTCATGTAACTAGGGTTTATTGTCAAATACCCTCTCTCATTGCGACAAATCCCCGCCCAATCCAAAATCGCAGCAATTACAAACGCCGGTCCGAAAGCGGTCTCGCCGATTTGTGCGCCATGTACCTTATGTGCTATATAGCCTTCTACTGAATCTAACGGCAAATCATCACTTCCAAGTTTTGCACCTGAACGAGCTTTGCCCTTTATGGCTTTTCCACCATTCTGAATTACAACTTCAACAGCGGCATCAAACACGTCCCAAGTAAGATGATTAGGAACAGGAATCTTTGGTGAAACAAGGCCCTTACCGTTAGGATCAAAGCCAATATCGCACAAATCACCGCTATAAAGAGGAATCAAAGCTCTACCACCAACCGCATTAAGCTTCTCTTTTATTATTTTAATAACCGGGCTGTCGGTTTCTTTAATAGGCTGATTGTCCACTGTTATCATGGCGGTCTCATTCCTTTCTTCACCTTTTATTGGAGACAGGTTTAATTTATCAAGAATATCATTAAACTTCTTTTTTACAGCGGGATAAGACATCCCCTTTTCATTTTGAAGGGCCTTGAAATTTCCTTGCGCCTTCAAAAAGCTTTCAACAAAATCGAGTTCGTCTGCTGTAAGATAGTCAAATTTACTAAGAGGAAAATCACCATTTAATTCTAATTCACAATTGTCGCAACTAAGTTTGGTTGCGATTAACTTTTCATTGCATCTTGGGCATGTTTCCACTAAGTCCTTTACCATAATATCCCTCCTCTTATAGGAAAATTATATCTCTCAAATATATTGTTGTCAATGTAGTTTGTAATTTTATTTACAACTACTTTTAAAGTAATAAAAAACACGGCTGACTTAGATCTAATTCCCAATCAGCCGTGTTTCATGTACTATTTTATTCACCGCCGCATTCCATATAATCTTATCTATCAACTGCTTAATTTTATCTTCATCCAAAAATCGGTTATTAATTTCATCCAAAGTGTCATGTTCCAAAGCATATTCTTCAAATGCATTTTCTACCGCTTCAATTTGCTCTTGCACCTTTTCTTCTAACTCTTTAATATCAGGAAACTTATACCCTTTTAATATATCAAATTGTTTGTTAATTTTATCTTTCATCTGATCCAACGGTTTGTTTAGTATTGATGAAACATTTTCAAATTTCTTTCTTTGACGATTTAAACAGGTACTATGGTTTCGATCAAACTCTCGTTTTACAGTCTCTGGAAGCACCAGTTTATCTAATATAAGCTCTGATAGTTCCACAAAAAAGTCGTCACCTCTGGAGAATACTCATATAAATTCAAATATATATTAGTATCATAAACCACGCAGATTTGGTTGCTTTGTATTAAATCTTAAATATCTTTTTTTATATTATGATGATTTTTCTACATTATCTAGTCCCTCCTGTTTCACATTAATTGCGACCTTATACTGTGTTGGCACAATCTTTACTATATCTTTTTGAAGAAAGGGGTTTTTTATCTTCCATATTTTAGGATTGCTAGTATCAGCTTCATAAACAATATAAATCCAATAATTATCGACTTGTTTAGCCTTTGTCAGTTCATTATCCGATAAATAAAAATTGGCATCGCCGATTTTAGCTTTTGTTGATTTAACCTCAATCTTCATCTCTTTTCCATATTCATCATATGAGAGTATATCATATCCAGCTCCATCATCTTCTGCTGCAATATGCTTAACAAGTAGATTTGATTTTCCTGCCGCCTTAAGTTTATCTTCCTCGGCTTTAATTACAATCAACTCCCCCGATCTCCTATTCGCTTATTGTCCTTGGCTTGCTTTTCATAGTTTCCTTTGCCCTTTTTCCCCTGAACTTTTTTTTCATCAGAATTAGGCTCAAACTTTTCTGGTAGTAACTCTATTATTTCGTATTCAGTTTTTGAAATAGGTACAAAGATGTCAACCAATGCCAAATACGATTTTTCCACTGCAACACCCTTTTTATTCTCATTTGTAGGACTTCCAAATAAATAGTATAAACATCTACTAAATTCAAATATGCTCCAATTTCTCATGAATGGATGGTGATCTTTATAATTTAACAATAACTTCTGCTTTTCGATTTCACTCATACTGTTTTTTGTTTCTTTTATGTTAAGCTGTGCAATGAAATAATCTAAATGAGAACTAGAAAATATATTTAAGTATAAGTGAGGATAATAAAGAGATAATAGTTTACCTTTCATCATGGGAGAAAGCTTATTTTGATTTATTTTTTCTATATCGTAGTTTTTACCAGCCATAATTAGTAATACTAGCTGCTCTTTAACTTTATCTAAAGCTTCTTCCTTTGTATTACCATATCCTTTAGTCCATCTATATTTTTGAATATGATCACTTCCTTTTTTACCAAAATAAATCCCAAATTTTGCAGAAGTGGAACCATGCATATCTCCCCACGCTTGTAATTCATTCTCTAACCGATAGCAAAACGAAGTTTTATCTTGTTTACCAACTACATATTCATCCAAAGACATATGCCTTAATTTTTCAATACTATAATCTTTAGTAAAAGATAGTCTTTTTTCTTCTAGTTCTTCTCTTTTTTGAGTATACGTAAATCTGAATTTTTCAAAAACTTTCAAATAATCTTCATATTCATTATCTGAAATTTTCATTTTTTCACTTGTAAACAGTGTATCCCAAACAAGTTCTAATTTTTCTATATACTTATTCCTTATTGAAATTCCTGACCCCTGTGGGCTCCAATTTTGCTCCGGAAACATTTTTTTCAAATCACTTTGTTCTAAAATTTTATCTAAATCATAGTCTAAAATTCTATTAAAATCAATGTCAACTCGCCTTACAGTTTCACCTTTATTTTTCTTATCTTCATTCCAATGTTCAGAGTCATAAAATTCACTTGTAATAATCCCAGATGCTATAATTCCTCTAGGTGGCTTTCCCAATTTAATCAAATATATTTTATCACCAATGTTTGTTTGCTTCGTATTGCATGACCATCCATCACAATAAATAGAACCAGTTTTTGCAGATTTAATAGCCTCTTTATATTCATACCAAGGCCAAAGCTCTGTATTCCACGTCAATAACCATGTCCCCATTTAATCTCTCCTCTTCTGCATAATAATTCCAAATTATACTTAATATTATACTACAACATTACGTTATCCAATAACACTTCTTGTTCCTAATTAACAGCCTTACAAAAACAAATAAAAAAAACCGGTCAGAATGCTATATTAACACTCCAACCGGTTTTAATTACTTTGTATATTTAATTTCAACATCAAGTCGAAAAATCATATGGGGTATACCAAAATTATTCAAAAATAGATAGATAGGGGGTGAGCGAAAATATTTAATTTTTATTCTCCATTAAAATAATCCGTGTCAATTTTTTTGATTAAATAGGTGTTTTCTACAGAAACGCCAAGATTGTGTTCAACCATAAGCGCTGCTAAAGATTTACCATCAATTAATGCGATTTTGCAGGCATGTTGCTTGCTCACATACTCTTTAGCTTCTTTTGTAAAACTTGCAGTTGTAATGAATGCTCCTTTTGTTGCTCCTTGTCCGGTTAATGCACCAACAAACTTTTGAAGTTCAGGTCTACCAACTGTTTTTTCAGTATCCCAGCGCTTCGCTTGTACATAAATCTTGTCAAAACCTAATTTATCTTCCTTAATAACACCATCTATGCCTTCGTCACCAGATTTACCAAGAACTTGGCTGTTTTCAATCTTACTGCCGCCATAGCCCATGGAAACCAACAAATCCACCACTAATTTCTCAAAGAAGTCCGGTGATTGATTCATAACTTCAGTCAACAGATCATCAGCCAAAGTGTTTGAAATCGTCTTATAAGCTCTATCCAATAAATCTTGGGTGACTCATCACTACCGATATTAGAAACATCATTGTCAAGCAGTATGCTATCAGAAGTGCTGTTAATAAAATCTTGAAAACCTTCAAACTTCTTAAGATAATTTTGATCCACTACCTTAGGATTTTCTTCTAGCACTTTATGACCAAGTTCAGTAATTCTAAAACTGGCTCTTGCAGGAGACTCAATCACTTTAGCCTTTTTCAGATAAGTCAGTGCCCATCCAATTCGATTTTTATAAACCAGTTGTTTGCCACTTGGCAGCCACTCTTCAAGTTCAGCCTCAGTAAGTTGAAATTGCATTGCCAGCACCTTATACATATCCACACGCTTGTGCATTTGATCATCCTTTAATAATTCCAATACTGGTTTCATAAATTCATGATATTTGGGTATTGCCATGCCCTCGCCTCCTTTAGACACTCAACCGTCCATTAATCTTATCAATAACGCCAATGATTCGTTTTGCCACATCAAGTTTACCATCAAATAAATGCATGACATTGCCACGCTTGTTAAATGGATGTTCATTAAGCACTCGTTTATCTAAGCTACCATTTTTAATAATGTAATTCACCACCAGTTTTACAAATTCCATCTGATTCAAATTAAGGCTTTGATCAGACAAGAATTCTGAAAAGACTTCATTTGCTGCTTGTGGGTCTAGTCCAACAATTTTACTTACCAATTTAAGAAGTGGCTCATCACCAAACTCTTTTTCATAGTCTTCTTTTGTGCCAAGGTCTTGCCATAGGATTTTTTCAAAATATTTGATGTCATCTTCCGTTAAAGGTTTGTTGCTTCGCAGTTTATAGATCACTAAATCATTTTGATGCTCCATTAAGTACTTATTTACCTTCTTGCGATAGCTTTGCATATCATTGACTGAGTATTCACCAGGATTTTCTCTAGTCTCCATGATTTCATCAGTAAAATTGGTATAATAGATTTCACCGGATTTACTATCTAGGAATTTAATTAAATCTCTCAATGCCTCACGAACATCTTCATGATCGAAAATGTCTGCTTCTTCCCAGTATTCATTGGTCTGAACTTTGTAGATTAATTCTTTCTGCTGTTTCACCTTTTCAATCGTCCCTTTAAAGGTGAGCTTTTCAGCTGTACTCACAACACGATTTTTAGGCTTTGAAGCTGGTACTCGCTTAATATCGGCGTATTCAATGGTATACATTAAATAGTCAAATCGCTTTGCCAATTCATCATCATCTATTGATGGTACAAGCGGTGCAACATGTTCTTCAAGGTCTCTGACATCAGTGTCTGAAAGGCTTTCAAATGCACTTTCTTGATTGAATTTATGGATATATTGAAGCTTCATTCTGGCATTGAATTTACTCTCATCAATGCCCTTTATTTCTTTCACGATTCCTTCAATCAAAGTGTTTCTATGCGCAATGTATTCATCAGTCTGGTAGTCAAGCACTTGTAATTCTTTAATAATTCCAACACGGATATTAAAAAGATTCTCTGTAAGTGATTTCATCATTTTAGCTTCTTTACCGTTTTTGTTGGTTCTGAAGAACTCAAAATTACCACAGTAATCAAAGATTCTAAAACCTTCTTTGTCAATGCCTACGCCATACAAATCTTCACAAAGACGTGTACCACGACCAATCATCTGCCAAAACTTAGTCTTCGATCGTACTTTCTTGAAAAATACAAGGTTTAATATCTCTGGAATATCAATCCCAGTATCCAGCATATCTACAGACACGGCGATTTGTGGTAATTTGGTTTTTACTTCAAAATCATCCATAGTGCTTTCCACATAGTTGATACCGGTATAAACAGGTTTTGCAAAATTACCATGATATTCAGGATATAGGCTATTAAAGCGTTTTACGATAAAATCTGCATGTATTTTATTCTTTGCAAAAATTATGGTTTTACCTAATTTGTCGCCACCCTCAACCTTTAAACCTTTCTCCATTAACTCCTGAAGCACGGTATCTATGGTATTGTCATTAAACAGAAATGAATTTAATGCTTCACCACTAATGTCTTTTACATCATCATCAAAGGTTTCTTCAAATTGTTCCTTTTCTTCATCCGTCAAATCATCATAATGAATGCCTTCTTCAAGGAATTTCATCTTGGTTTCTATGGTATGATAAGGCACCAAATAACCATCTTCAATTGCTTCACCCAGCTCATAAGCATAAGTTGGTACATTGTTCTCAAGCTCAAAAATAGCGTAAGTATTTTTATCAAGATCATTTTTGGGCGTCGCTGTAAGCCCCAAAAGAATGGCATCAAAATAATTGAAAATATCCTGGTATTTCTTATAGATACTACGGTGACTCTCGTCTATAATAATCAAGTCAAAATGTCCACTGGTAAATAGCTTTTCACTGTGTTTGTTTTTAATGTCATCAATGGCATTCATCATGGTTGGATAGGTTGAAAATACCATTCGGCTCTCTGGGCTATCCTTACTGTCTAACAGATTACACAGTGACAGTTCTGGCAATAGCGCTTTAAAATTCTTCTTAGCCTGCTTCACAAGGGCTGTACGATCTGCAAGGAACAAGATATTTTTAACCCACCCTCTTTTAATCAGTACATCAACGGTTGATATGGCTGTTCTTGTTTTACCTGAACCTGTTGCCATAACAAGCAGTGCTTTACGATTCCCTTTTTCCAGAGTGTCGCATACAGCTGTAATTGCCATTTTCTGATAATGTCGGTTGGTGATGTCATCATTGATGACAGGGTCTTTCAATGACGATTTATTTTCGCGCTTAAAATAAAGCCATTCCAGCTCTTCTTTCGTATATAAGCCCGACACCAAGCGTTCCGGATAACTGGTATCATCCCATAAATAATATTCAAATCCATTCGTATAGAAAATCACAGGTCTCACTTTATACTGTTTCTCTAAACAATCTGCATAACGCTGTGCTTGTATTTGCCCTACACGAGGATTCACGCTAGTTTTCTTAGCTTCAATAACCGCAAGTGGCTTGCCATTATCACCAAACAGAACATAATCTACATAACCAAGACCTGCCTGATTAGGCATGCCTTCCACCTCAACTTCTTCAAGACAATCCTTACCGATTACCCAGCCGTTCAGCTCGATTTCAAGATCAATATACATCTTACGTGTCTTAAATTCAGAAATCTCATCGACTTTAAACTCACGGTTTTTCTTATTATCCACACGCTTCGCTGCATTAACTCGTCTCAGCTCTTCATTTTCTTTAATGATTTCTTCAAGCTTACGATCTTTAGCACCTAGTCGGTCATAAAGGTCTTTAAGCTCCTCTCTTGTCTTTCTCTCTTTCTCATTATCCCCAAGAAGACTTTCATCAAAGGCAATCTCTTCATACTCGTCTGAATAGCAATAATCAATCCAAGAAATGAATTCAAAGAGGTTATGAAGTGCCATTACTGCCTGTCCTCTTGTAATAGGTGTTGCAGAATGCACTGCTTTATTCCCTAATTGTTGAATATATTTAATCATGGGAAATAGTTTCGTATCAATAATGCCTTTAAACCTGTAATCATGAATCAATGATGCTAAATTATCCTGATAAGGTGCTTCTAGTTCTTGGTCATAACTAAACACCCACTTTACAGCCAGTTCTAAAGCTCTACGTGCAAGAATCGCTGTACTGGCATAGGAAACCACCAAGCCCTTTTCAGCTTCAATACAGGCGTATGTAAAGTCTTTATATTTTTCTTCTTTCTTTAGGAAATCAAAATTGTAGCACATGGTATTCCCCCTTTTATTTACATTTACTGATTTTATTTTTCTTTAGTCCTCTTCCTCATCGACATCTTGAACAGTCATATAATCTTTCAAATTTAAATTATATGCTTCAATTATCTCCGTTATTGTTTCATAGATTATTTTTAATTTTGGTTCTTCAGGCTCATCCAATGTAATATCAATTTTTTTTCAGTTTCTATGAGAAAAGTATAATATCCAGTTCCACTCCTGCAAGAAGCAAAGGTTCATTATCACTATTAAATTTCTCATAATATTCTTTGAAAGCATCAAGGTTTATAATATTGTGATCAGTTAACGAAAATATTGAAACATCTTGTTCTTTTAGCTTGTTGTGCTAGCTATCGATAGAAAAGACACCTTTATAATCATTTTTCTTTGTCTTCCTACTATAATCAGTATGAATATGAAGATCAATCTTTAGCCAATCAGAATATAATTTTGATATACGTTCTCACCCCCATTTTTGGAAATAAAAGTCTCGATAATTATTACTTATTCGTAATCGTAAACAATATATATTTAATTGAAGTACTTTTGCATAATTGAATTGAATAGCACTTGCATTTCATCTAATGAGTTTTGCACTTCTGATTTAAATTTGCCAACCTTTATTGCAAATTTCTCAAACACTCTTTGAATATTTATATCAGGATTCATAACATCTATAGACCTTACTTTTTGGATTCCAAAAGCTGCTTGTGATGTAGAATTTTTTGCTTCAAGAAACTGTCTTTCTATGAAATCTGACATAAATGAATACTTTAAAAAATATGGTGATACTTTATTTCTATTTGGCTGTACTAAAACAACATTTGCAGAAAGTGTATAATCATCTCTTATTGGAACAAATATTGGGTTTCCAATAGTTCCAATTTTCCCAATTATAAAATCGCCATCATGAAGGGTATATCTTTTACGATGTTCGTCAAGTACATTAAAACCTACTTTTCGTGCGTTGCCAAAATCAATTTTCCCAGTTCTATAATCACAATCTTTAATACTAATATATGGTATCCCATCATCTGATACAGGCGGAGTTCTATGACTCGGTTGAGGGTCAATAGCTCCAGCTATATCTCCTACCTTATGAACGCCCCATTTTGCAGTTCCATTTAAAGGATCACCAAACATCTCATAAAACACCGACCGAACCAACTCATCCATCAACCTGATTTGCTCTTTTCTTGCATCAATAAGCCCCTGAGCCTTGTCCAAAACTTCAACGATTTTCTTTTGGGTTTCGAGTGGTGGTACTGGTATTTCAACATTTTCTAAGTACTTCTTAGATATATGTTTCAATCCTGCTCCTTTAAAACCATTTTCTAGTATATGGATATTCCCAGTTAGAAAGAGAAAAACGAATCTAAGATCAATTTCAAACTTTTTACTATTTTGAACTACAAAACAGTCGGTAGAAGTTGAAAATTTACCATATGAATGATGTACACTCGCACTGCCTCCAGTTCCAAAGATTAGTGATTCTCCTTCGATTTCATATGAATCCAGATATTTACTTAGAATAGAACTTGATGTATAAAAGGGATATTTACCGACTTCAAGGCCCTCACCAGCCTTAATCTTTGATTTTTTTAAAAATATAAATGCATCTTTAATTTTTATGACTTCAATCATTCCCTATACCATCCTCTCAATGTCATTAAGACCATCAAGAATCTGTTGTTCCAGTTCTTTTATTCTTTGAATAATTACCTTTGGCGCTTCATATTCCACTTCATTATATTCAATTTCCTTATATCTATTGATAGACAGGTCATAATCATTCTTTACAATTTCCTCTTTAGGAACAAAGAAAGACTTCTCTGTACGCTTTCTATCGTTTTCATTTTCAAGGTTATGGTAACGGCTGATTATATTAGGAATATCATTGGCTTCCACCGGTTGACGTTTATCATCTAGAGATAAACCATCTGCCTGCATATCATAGAACCATACTTTTTCCGTGCCACCTGCACCAGTCTTAGTGAAAATCATAATAGCTGTAGAAACCCCTGCATAAGGCTTAAACACACCACTAGGCATAGAAATAATCGCTTGTAGTTGATGATTTTCAACAATTTCCTTACGAATAGATTTATGGGCATTGGAACTACCAAACAACACGCCATCTGGCACGATAGAAGCACACCTTCCGCCTTTTTTGAGCGTTCTTAAGAAAAGGGCTAGGAATAGTAGCTCTGTTTTCTTAGTTTTGGCTACTTTTAATAGGTCTGCCGATACGCTATCATAATCAAGCGAGCCTTTAAATGGTGGGTTTGCAAGGACTAATGTGTACTTTTCTCTATCTCTATTGGTTTCTGATAAGGAATCTCTATATTCAATATTTGGGCTTTCTACACCATGAAGCATCATGTTCATGGCACCAATACGGAGCATAGTTCTGTCCATGTCGTTACCGAAGAACATCCCCTTGTGATAATGGTCTTTCAGTTCCTTGATGGTGAACATGTCCTCGTTATTTCGTTTTAAATATTCACCAGCTTCAACTAGGAAACCTGCTGATCCAGCTGCTGGGTCAACGATAATGTCCGTTGGTGTTGGCTGCATCAAGTCCACCATCATTTTAATGATGTGTCTTGGCGTTCTGAACTGACCGTTTGTACCGGCTGTTGCAACCTTAGAAAGTAAATACTCGTATAAATCCCCTTTGGCATCATCTGTTGTGTTGCCTTCTTTAATAGGTAGTCCATCAATATTTGTGACTATCTTTTCTAACATTTGTGGTGTAGGAATCATAAAGATGGCATCATCCATGTATTTGGTAAAAGCTGAATCTTTATCAACATGCATGGTTTTAATAAATGGAAACACTTTCTTTGAAACTGTTTCATACATCTCAGTTGCACTCATTTGTTTAAAGTTATGCCATCTAAGGTTTTGCTGATCATCGTTAAATATTTTATTGAAATCTGTACCGACAAACTCCGCCAGTTTTTCTTCTTCCTTTTGCTTGTCATCAAGTCCCTTTATAAATAAAAGATAGGTAAACTGCTCAATAACAGAAAGTGGATTGGTGATCCCACCTGTCCAGAATATCTCCCATATTTTATCTACCTTGCTTCGTAATTCACCTGTAATCATTGTAATTCTCCCTTGGTTTCATCTATTTCAGTCTAGTAATCCAGTAAATGTTTAATCAACGCTTCATTCAGTCCTTTCTCATTACAAAAGTCATAAAGAGCTTTCTTTGCAAGCATATTGGGACTATTTTTTCCATTTTCCCATCGATTAACTGTCGCAAAGCTGACGTGCAACTCTCTGGCCAGTTGTTCCTGACTCATATTCAGTTTGGCTCTAATTTCTTTTACTGTTTGGGCAAAATCCATTCCATACACCTCCAGTGCTCCACTTCATATTATAACAAATGCTATAATATATGCCCACTTTAATTTGAAAATAAATAATTTGCTATATCCGTCCAAAACATGAAAAGCTTGTTTTGCTACTATCGCTTCAACATGCCTAGACTAGACAAAAATGATGCCGCCAAAACCCACTGGTTCCTTGGCGGAGGGGTATTTTCTTCTAAAATATATAACTCTGATCTGTTTTTTTTACCCAACCCACTCTTTGAAAATCTGAAGGAGCATTATTGAGATGACCGATATTAACTGTGTAGAAGAGAATGTTTTTAATGAATTAATATGTGGCTAATGAAAAGAACTGGACTTCACTTAAATGTGGAGTCCAGTTCTTTTTTATCTTTTATATCCATTTAGGGCAGTGAAGAATTAAGAAACAAATCCTAAAATTAAATATCCAACCACAGAAGTAATTGAAATCAAAAGAGTATAGGGTAACATTGTTTTTATAATTTGAACATTGGATACGCCAGTACCGGCTGCCGTCATGAATACCGTGTCTGAGTAGAAACAAAGAGTAAGTCCCATTACCACACCGCTCATTACTGCTGCTAGAACAATGATGGTAGATGCACCTGTTGCTGCGGCAAGAGAAAGAAATATCGGTATTGCAATCAGCATTACGACCCAGCAACTTCCTATTGCAAATACGCACAAACTTGTCAAAAGAAATGCTACAGCAGGAAACAGGGATACCGGAATCATCTGCCCTACACTTCCGATTAACAAGTCAAATAGACCAAGTTCTTCGTTGGCTTTGCTTAAAGTAAAACCAAAAGCAATTACAATGGCAATCAACATCATTGACTTGGCTCCTTCAAAGAAATTCTGAAAAAATTCTTCCACTGT
Organism: Anaerovorax sp. IOR16; assembly: GCF_017168145.1. GTDB lineage: Bacteria > Bacillota > Clostridia > Peptostreptococcales > Anaerovoracaceae > IOR16. Next base: position 163,683 of record NZ_JADQTL010000008.1, read on the forward strand.
CATCAATTTCTGACCGATATACAAAACAAACTGGACAATGAGAGCAATAAAGAGCCCATATACCAAATCATTATCAAAAATAAATACTCCTGTAATCATCGCAATGATAGGGAGAATTGTATTAAATGCACTTGAAACTTTATTTTCATTAAAAGCTTCCAAATCTATAATAGAAGAAGCTTCTTTTTCTTTCAAGAATGTAGGACCTCCACTATTAACTCTTTTGTATGCTTCATTTAGAGTACCAATCCGGGGGAATAATTTTAGTGCTAAAAACAAACATAGAATAACCATCAGTATTGGGAAGAACATGTATGGGATTGCCCGAAGATATTCATTGAATCCCATTCCGTTTTCCGAAATAATACTAATTGTAAAAGCCGTCCAGCTTGTAAACGGAATCAGTATACAAAGACTGCAAGACATACCGTGAGTTTGAAGTGCAAGATGTTCACGGGGAACTCTGTTTTTATCAGTAATATCGTGCATGGCAAAAGAAGTCGTCAATGCATTGAGATAGTCATCAACAAACATAATCAACGATAAAAGCCATGCAATAAATAGTGAAGAACGGGGACCTTTTGCCACCTTCAGTACTAAATTACGAAACCCCATCAGTGCACCGGATTCTTGCAGGAGCTTTATCAATGCTCCAAAGCAAATGATTACCATGAGTGAAAATTGGAAAGATCTATTGGAGAGTGTTGCATAAAGTGCATTAATAGTGCCTGCAAGAAAATTTTGCTTATGAAGAATGACCATTGCCAATAATGTACCAATAATCAGGGATTCAGACATTCGCTTTGTTATAAGCGCAGACAATATTACAAAAATAAGTGGTAACAAAACAAGAATATTATGAAACATTTATTTTACTCCCTTTACGCTTTTTGATAAAATTGTAGCTTCAAATATAATATAAGTCAAACTGTGATTATTTATATAAAATTAAAGGAAAACTTATATATCTATTGTGGTATAAAAATAGCACAGCTATAATGGTAATGTTGGGAGGTCATTATGGAAAAAATTAATGTAGGAGTATTCCTAAAAGTTGTTAAAACCGGTAGCTTCAAAGCAGCTGTTTGCAATATTATCACCACATATTAGCGCAATTTCATTGTCAGAAAGCGATAATTGAATTAGTTTTTTACGAACTTTGTCTATATTATCAATACCATATGGTGTATCACTTCCTAATAATAATCTTTGTACTCCAAAATTCTTCATACATTTATTCAAAATATCCAATGAATAAAGCTGTGGAGCGGATAAATCGAAAAAGACATTTTCATTTTTAAGAGTATCATTCATATAATCTGCACCTATCATATGTGCCACAATAAAAGTAGTATCCATAAATATATTAGCAATTTCTACAAATTTAACTACCTGCTCATGCGACAGCAAGTGGATAAAAACAGGAAGATGATGATTTGTTGCCCATTTAAATATTGCTGTACATTGTTCACAACTTATGTCAAAATTTGTCCAGCACTGATGAAGTTTTATCATCTTAAATTTATATATTGGGTAATACTCTTTAAGCTTATGTATGCAATCTTCATCTAATGGATTTGCCCAATATGTATTGATTACCTTTTGAGGTAACTGGCAAGAAAGATTAAAGACAAACTCATTTTGTTCATCTATATTGTTTGCTACATGATTCATCTTTGTAACTCTACATATAATTTTATTGAAAAAATAGCTAAGCTTTTGTCCTTTAAATAAATTTGAGAGCATTGGATAAGCATAATTTTTAATGCTGTTTGGCTCACCACCGCAAAGCACAACTTTATCAATTCCATGTATAGCTAAATATTTTTCAATATTTTCAGGTGTTAAATATGCGCCGCAAGCGTGTGCATGACCGTCTATTATCATATACTATTCACCTTACCTTTAAAATTTTCTTTCCACCCGTTAGGGACAGTTCTTTTTTTATCACACTTCCAAAATATATGTTTACCAATGTCATAATCAAAAACGCCCTATGTCATCTATATTTTTGTTGTTATCATAATTTTTTTATAAGTTAATGTGTTGGTCATACATTAATTTTACCATAAATCCCTTACTCTCGAGTTTGGGATTTATTTGTTGCCATAAAAAAAACTGTGCACTAAATCATTATTTAGTGCAACAGCTCCATTTTTGTTAAATTATTATCATCTCAATAAGATCTCTTCTAATGGTCTCATCGGAAATCCATTGGTGAATACACTGATAAATGGTTTCTTTCTGATATCTTTTACCTATGAAAGCCTCACCTAATTGTTGAAAGTTTTCATCATTTAGCGCGTCCGTAGACAAATGGCAGTTTTCGACAATTCCCTTATGCACTTCCAGCTGAACCATGATACTCCCCCAGCTTAAACGGGATTCGAATTCAATATTAAACTGAGGAATACTCCCTATTTGCCACGACCACTGATCATAATGAGATTTATACGCTTCATAACATTCTGGCGAGATCGTTCCCTCTTCAAGGAAGACGCCGTCGAACGCTGACTTAAACGTTTCAATCAATTGGTGCCTCACTTCTGATACAGTACACTTTTCTGAAAGTGTGCTCAAATTGACAACCCTCGATCTCACAGAGTCGATGCCCTTGGATTCAATTTTTAGTTTAGATGGCGTCAAATACTTTGACAATAGCTCTAAAGAGGATTCAATCAGTAAAGTGCCATGATGACAGTGTACACCATATTCTTCGAGAAAAGCATTTCCAGAGAATTTACTGCCGGAGACCGTCAAATCATTGCGACCACTTAGTGTACTCTCAATGCCAAAAGCCTTTAACGCCTTAATAACCAATTGATAATTTCTTTGAACATCCGCTCGATCTAAATGCGTTATAAATGAGAAATTCAAATTTCCAAGGTCATGATACACTGCACCACCACCCGATTTACGTCTAACCAATTGAACTTGGTCTTTTTCCATAAGGGGTAGGTTGCATTCTTTATAGGGGTTTTGGTGACACCCTATAACCACAGTGTGGTGACTCTGCCATAAGAAAAGTATGATTTCATCGGGCTCGCATCTTTTCATAAGGTAGTTTTCAATCGAAAGATTTTCTATGGTATCTGCTTTCCTACCAACTACCAATGTGTGTTTTTTGAATTTATCCAAAGTGAATGCCTCTTCCATCTGCCATCAATAAGGCTTCATGAATGGTTTCTCCCAAGGTTGGATGTGCATAAATGGTCGCAAGTGCATCAGATACTTTTGTTTTACTTCTAATGAGCTCACTGATCGTCGCAATCAAATCTGTACCGTGTGCTCCGACAATTGCACCACCCAAGAGTACTTGGTTCTCCGTATCGACAATAAGCTTCACAAAGCCCTCTGTAGCATGCATTGCAACTGCTTTACCAGATGCCATAAATGGAAATTTAACCACTTTGATTGAGCAACCTTCTGCTTGAGCAGTTACCTCATTGAGCCCAACTGCGCCAACTTCTGGCATTGTAAAAATGGTTGAAGGAACTAAATCGTAATGCATTTTGCTATCTTGTCCTGCGATATGTTCAGCTGCTATCATCCCCTGATGAGAAGCCACATGTGCCAATTGAATGATATTGGTTACATCTCCGATTGCATAGATGTTCTCATTGCTGGTCTGCATGTGTTCATTAACAGCGATACCATTTGAACGCTTATTAAGTTCAACTTCCAATTTTGCAAGATCAAGGGCATCTAAGTTCGCTCTACGACCAACCGCCATAAGAACTTTCTCGCTACTGATGAGATGCGCTTGGCCCTCTACTTCTATTTCCGTTACAAAGGTCTGACCTAGCGTCTCGCGAATGCTTGTCGCCTTTGCACTTTCATAGATTTTAATGCCTCTTTCAATGGCTGATTGGCATACCACATCACTGACATCAGGATCTAACATGCTCAACACTCTAGGCAAGAACTCAACGACGCTGACATCGCACCCTAGCGCATTGTATATAAAAGCGATTTCCATACCGATAACACCGCCACCAATAATGGTTAAGGATTTTGGCAATTCCTCAAGCGCCAGCACTTCTGTACTGGTGAGAATACCAGACAAATCACTTCCTTCAATTGGCAACTTAAAGGCACTAGAGCCAACGGCAATGATCAATTTGTCAAATTTAATCGTTGCATCAATCTTCTTAGTCTTAACGCTAATGGTTTGAGCATCTACTGCAACAGCTTCACCATCGATTACTCGAATCTGATGGTTGTTCATTAAACCGCCAATACCACCGACCAAGTTTTGAATAACCTCATCCTTATTGGCCATGGTCTTTTGAAAATCTATTTGGATGTTATCCACTTGAAATCCCAGTTTAGAAGCACTTTTCATCTCTTCTAGAACTTCGACGCTGTGCGCCAAAGCCTTAGTTGGAATACAACCGTAATTAAGGCATGTGCCTCCGAGGGCATCTTTCTCAACCAAAACTGTTTTTTTGCCAAGTTGAGATGCTCTAATAGCTGCAACATAACCGCCAGGACCGCCACCCACGATTAAGACATCACAGTGAATGTCTTCCTTCATCGGGGTACTGATTCCAAAACTGTAGCCCTTTTTCTTTGGTGGCTCATTTTTCTCGCATTGGTAACCCGCAGCGACTTTGATGACACCAACTTTCTGATTTTTCTTTACGACATCGCCATCTTGGACATCTAAAGACTGAATCAGACCGGGAACGCTCGCTAAAATTTTAACAGCACCCTTGCCTGATTCAAGCGTAAGTAGGATATCTCCTTCTTGAACTTCATCGCCAACGGCTACTTTAACTTGTCCAACTTTCGCTTCTTGATCATGACCAGATATCTTGTCAATTATAATATCTTTCATTTCATCACCTTATTCACGCTGTAAAATCATTTGCAAATTCTTCTAAACACTCTTTTAATAACGTTACAGAATACGCCATTGAAGGGCCACCGCCAAATGCTACTGAAACCATTGCAGCTTCAATGATTTCTTCTTTAGTAGCACCAGCTTCTAAAGCTTTATATGAATGGTATACGATACAATATTCACATCTGTTGTAACATCCGATAGCAACACTGATAAGTTCCTTTGTCTTAAGATCTACTGCACCTGGCTCATATGCTGCACCAAGTAAACCCATAAATGCGCCTACAGCTTCACCATTTGTTGTCGCTAAGTTCTCTAAACCGCCTACAAAACCATTCAACATTTCTCTAACATTGTACATAAGATAACCTCCATTTTTTATTTGTCATACCAAAGTTTGCATATGCAATTATTATTATAGCAAATAGCATATTTTTAATCAATAAGATTTTTATACAAAAATAAAAATCTCAGAGTTATATCTGAGATCTTTCGTCATTTATGATATTTTTATACATCTTTGCTTGAACGTTTAGGAAAATTTCAATTTCTTCTTGTGGTATCCCTTGGATGAGGACTTGGTTAAACTGCTCACCAATTGGCAATAATTTATCCATGAGGTCTGAACCTCTCTGTGTCAAATCCAAATGAATGACCCTTCGATCTTCCTCACTTCTCGTACGGGTTACAAAACCATCTCTTTCCAATCGGTCAACCAACCTTAAAGCGCTGGAATCATTAATCTCCATTGCCTGTGAAAGTTCCCTTTGAGAGAGTTTACCGTTGGTTTTTAAAAAGAAGAGTGCAATCCACTGTATCCTCGTAATACCAGAGCCATCTAGCCACTTTCCAAAGACTTCACTTAATTTCTTTGTATTATTTAGCGTTATGTAATTAACACATTGGCGTATATCAAATTCCGTCATTTTCAAGTTCCCCTCTAAATAATTGTGATTTTCTATCAGAAACCATAAAGTACTAAAAGTATACCAAATACTATCCCTCTTGTCTATTAAACAATATACACTGATCCATCACATTGTGCATCTATTACCCTTTTTTCAAATTCAGTGCATTGCTTTATATAATGTCATATGATAAAATCTTGCAATGATAATCATATCAATTAGCCAGTGCGCAACTTAATACTTTTGATTTAATTTAGGAGACATCATGGCGCGAATGAAAGGACCGAGATTTAAACAGATGCCCCTTTCTTTTAATTTTCTTATGATGATTAATGTATCTAAAACATCCCTAGATAATCAATCTACTGAGCGATTTAGTAAGAATGTAATCAATCTCACCAGCGCAAGCTTTATTTATCATTTTCTCTAAGTTGAACTGACCTTTTTATCTGAGTCCACTACCATAATCAAAATAAACTCCCGCGTATTCCCACTGTAGATTACTTTGTATTATGGTTTCATAATTAGAAATTTGCAGAGCAATGCTACTTAGTTAGCTTTCGAATTTTGTGCTAACTCTACAGTATGCAGCGACCTTCAACTTCTTCTTTTCTTCTTTGACGGGTTCTACTCTTATCAGCTTTCTCATATCAATCTCTTTTCTCAATTAAGGATACAAAAACCCGTGAGCTGATTTTAACTCACGGCTTTCGCTAATTTTTATTCTATGTTATATCTCAGCACGTTCCAACAGGCATACAACCTCACAATGCCTTGTGTGGGTAAAAATGATGTCGTAGGAGCATATTGGCTCCTTGGTGGAATATTATATTTCTGAAAATCACTTTTAGATCATAGTAGCAATATAGAAATTTGTCAAGCCTGACCCCTTTCTTTTCTTCAACGTCGTCGAATCGAACCTATAAGGAATACCTCCTAGTGGTGCTTGCACCCGATAAGACGATGTGGCATGGCAATTTTTTTGAGATGACTCCTTCATCTACATTCGTTATTGGAGACCCTACCATGCCCGAAGCGTAAGTACTTTGTTAGCTGATGTGGGACCCCAGACTCAGAAGCCGACATGGACGTCAGCTCCTTTAATCATATCTATTACTTTAAAACTTTTACCCCTATTTATTAATATTTTGTTTATTTAAAATCCGAAAAAATCTCATGTATATTTCCATCAGGATCTGAAAACAATGCTGTTCTCTGATTCCACGGCATATTTTGAGGTTCATGAACAGGCACTCCACCTTTTGAAATTATATCTTTATATGATTTATCTACATCTTCTGGACTTTTACATGGAAAAGCCAATTCAAAAGATTGACCAATTCTTAGTTTTTTATACTCTCCACTATAATTATACATAACCTTTCTAAGGCAAAGAGCAAATCTAACACCTTCATTTTTAAATTCAACGTATTCACCAAGATCATTTTCTATTTTAAAACCTAGCACTTTATTATAAAATTCTTTCATTGGAATTACATCATCTGTCCATATGGTAATTAAATTAATTCTTGCTTCCATTCTAATAACCTCCCTTTACTTTACAACATCATACTATTGTATATTAACTCTACAAAGCTTATCCCATACAAATCCGCATGGACGCGCGGCCTTTTCGTCCTATGTCAGCTAACCTTCCGTGTATTCACGACGTCCTTGCGCTCACACCGTATTTCAAAGAACATCTTCTTTTATATCAATTTGACTCTTATAAAACATTTTGATTTCCAAGTACACAACACCTTCCCTCAGTATCTCAAAAATATTCAATTCATATTCTAATCATACTCTTATTGGTTACATGTGGCAATAAAATCAATTATTTAAGCACTAAAAAAGCACCTAACCTTTTCAGCCAAATGCCCTTTACAATACTTAAATATTTAATCCAATATTTCCTCAACTCTACCTACTATTCCACTCTCAAGCATCACTTTAATTCCATGAGGATGAGTAGATGAATTTGTAAGAATTTTTTGAACCACACCTTCTGTTAATTTTCCTGAACGCTGGTGTTGCTTTTGTACAACTCTAACTTTTATTCCCTGTTTTATCTTTTCTCGTTTAGTTCCATTCATACTAATCCTCTTTCTTTATTTACGATATAGCTTTACAACGGCCTCAACGTGCCTTAAGGTGACAAAAATGATGTCGTAAAGAGCTGGTGGGTACTTGACGTAAATGATTCATTAAGAGTTTAGAACTAATTAGTATAGCAGTAGCCTTACCCTTAGATTAAATAAAATTTTGCCATTTTAACTATTTTCCATCTCTATTTCCCCAAGACATTGGGGAAAATCTGCCATTTTGTCCGATGCAACATAGATATTCCAGCCAGACAACGCTCTTTGCAAGGAATATTGTAGCATAAAAATTCCGTGGGGAATCACTAATGTTCGAGAATCAATCTCGGATTCTATATTTCGAATAAAATGAGTAATCGTATCTGTGATAAAAAGCCCTTCAGAATATGCATGGAGAACTGAATGACGGTGGGTGTCCATTAAGAGTAGCTGAACGGGAATCTTTGATTTTGCAATTTCGTTAATTAATAACGGCGTTGTGATCTCTGAATCACAGGACAACACACAAATAGAAGAAGACTCTGCACCATTCAGAGGATAGATACCAGGGCGATAAGGAGTACAAGCTCTCAGATCAATGGCACTACTAATCTCCCCTGCCTTATAAAGAGAATCGACATAATGCTGGCCTTCGATAAAAGTCGGATATTCGCGCAATAATACCTTCTCACCAAAGCTAAGATCGGGAACATCGTTGCAATTAAACAGAATAAGAGCAACGCAAGTATAGCCTCGATTGTTGGAAAACCTTGAAAAATGATACTGCTCCATCATCGAAACCATTTGAATCCCATGAGATTCAACGGAAGATCCCGCAAGCTCGGGGAAACGGCAGGGAGAATCAGGAAGGTTTTGCATATCGTGCAGAAAGTACGAAGAATTAATGCAGGTTGCCCAGTAAGTTCTTCTAGATTTTTTCCAATCTCTAGAAAAACAGGGTTAAGTTTTTTGCGACATTTAACATATAATTCTTCATCATTTTTATCAACAGTTTCTGGATCCAATTCTAGATAAGATGAAAGTATCAGTCCGTATTGGTACTGTTTACACTTCATGATATTTTGGTCAATAGAACCGACATTCGGAGGACAAGACCAATTTTGATTAAAATTGGGACAAAACAATTCACAATGATCTCTAAGTCGTTGAGAATAAGATATATCGGATTGATTAAGAAAAACATATTCCGATATATTTTTACGTTTTAAGTTATTAATGAATATCTCTAAATCTTGCTCGTTCATCATTTTTTCCTAATAATCTTCCTTTGTACTATTTTGGTATTTGAACTACATTCCATGCCTAGCTATTGCCGACAATTTTATCAAATTAAAAGGTAGTTCAGATTCGCTAAGTTCAGATTCGCTAAGAGGCAACCTTTTTGACAAACATTACTTCTTTATTCATATTCTATTGCACGGTGTCTGAAATATCAAACAATATTTTTTTATTAGCTTATTTCCATAATTCCACTGTTCCCATTATTATTACGGGTTGAGTGAGTACAAACAGCAAATGTAGAATATTGATGCACTCGTGCATTATACAGCGTTATATCCCTTAATTGTATATGTTTTCCTGTTGTAAATCAACAGGAAAACACTCTTTTAGACATGATTTTACAGAATATATAGAATTAGCAGTTTTATTCTCTTTTCACAGGCTACAGTACGAGGTGCAAGCATTCCACCAAGAGATGCGCCAATAATTTGTTACGTCGTCTAATGTAAAAAAATCATCTTCAAAATAACCACTCAAGTGAAACATATGTATAATCAAGATTCTAAATTTTTTTATCTATATATGACCCGAAAACCCTCCACTATAAGAAATTATATGGTCTCCTTGTTCTAGTTTTCGTATAAGGTAGCTACATCATGTATTCTACGCTTCATTTCTGTGCGGATATGTAACGGCTCTAAACCGCTACGCTTACCAACTTTGGGCTATTGGATAAGCGTCCGCATATGAATATTTTAGTACCGGTGAGCCTAAACATTTCTTTGCCCTCATGCAAACTTAGATCACTAATGCTGTGTTTAACGATTACACTTTTATGGAACTAAAATAGGCTAAGTCTGTAGGTCTTAAGTTGACCTACGGCTTAGCCTATTAGTTTTAAAGATTTATTGTCAAATTATATATTTATACTCTACAAAACATTTTATTTTTTTATTAATTATTTCTAACAATGGTATCAAATCTCATAAGAATTACTGCAACCTCCGCTCTTGTTGCTCCTGCCTTAGGCTTAAGCATATTCTTGTCATCTCCCTTTATGATGTCCTGCGCGTTAGCCCATGCCATAGCTTCTTTAGCCCATGAAGAAACCTGAGATCCATCTTCAAAAGTAAAAATTTTGAGGGTATCCTGACTGTCTGCCTTCACAAGACCTTTTTCCTGTGCCATTCTGTAAAGTAATGTTACAAGCTGCTCTCTAGTGATATTTTCCTTTAGCCTGTCATTGTCCATAAGGTCATTTACATCTGCTCCCATTCTTCCAAATACAATCCTAAACATTTCCCTTGTCATTGGATTACTTGGACTGAAAGTTGTCTCTGTACTTCCTGCAAACCATCCACTGCCTAAAGAATAAACTGTTCCTTCATAAAACCATGAGCTTTCCTTTACATCATTAAAGACTTTAACCTTTTCTGCTCCATCCTTTTTAACCATTTCAAGACTCTTTAGTGTTTCATTCTGTGATGGATTTTCCTCCTGTGTTGCAGGATCTGTTTGTACACTACCTCCCCCACCAGAAGAATGTCCTCCACCGGATTTTCTAACTTGTTGAGTAATTGTTAGGCTGGCACTTGTTGTATTACTTTCCACTTTTAAGTCTGCCGTATAAGTACCTATTTCTTTTCCTGATATTAATGTAACTGTAAAGTTTGCAGTAGCCTTAGGTGCAAGTTTCGTAGCACTTAGCTTTCCTACTTCAAAAGCATCTTTATCATCTCCAGATAAAGCTATTTTTAAGCCACTATCTATTGTATTTCCTGCATTGGTTACAGTGTAGGTTACGCTATTTCCTTTTTCATACCCATAAGTCAAAACTGGTAAACGACTGTCTCCCTCTAATTTCAGTTCATATCTTGGTTCTTCAATAGTTAATTGAACTGGCGTATTATCACCTTCATAATTAGTAGCAAAACTATCCTGATAACGTACATAATATGTGTCTGGTGCCAATCCAGTAATTGTTCCATCTTCTGTAATGGCTTGGTAAACGCCCTCTTCACCTACTTTATATTCCATTTCCTTTGTTACATTCGTTAAGCTGCCATCACCAAGACCTTTTATTGTTTCATTTGTTTTTCCTATTTCAGATAGCTTTGACGCTGCCTTATTTACTTGTTGAGTGATACTTGTATTTGTATTTATCGCAGCACCCAATGGTGGAGTTTTACCTGATACATCAACACTTGCCGCATAGCTCCCCGCTGTCTTTCCCAACGGAAATGTAATAGTAAATATTGCTTCTCCACTAGGTTTAAGTTCTGATATATTAAGATTACTTACTACAAAATCATCTTTAGCTGCTCCAGATAACACTACTGTTAAGTCACTGACTGTTGTATTTCCATCATTGGTTAAGGTGTAAGTCACGCAGTTTTCTTTTTCATACCCATAAGTCAAATCTTGAAAACTGTCATTTGCCGTTAATTCCAGTTTATATATTGGAGCTACACCAGTTTCATTAATAGTTAATGAAACTGGTGTATTATCTCCCTCATAATTAGCAGCAAAACTATCTTGATAACGTACATAATATGTGCCTGGTGCTAGTCCAGTAAGTGTACCGTCTTCTGTAATCGCTTGGTAAGCACTCTCTTCACCTGCTTTATATTCCATTTCCTTTGTTACATTCGTAAGGCTACCATCACTAAAATCTTTTATTGTTTCATCTGTTTTTTCTATCTCAGGCAACTTTGACGCAGCCTTATTTACCTTTTGACTGAAGCTTAATCCAGTAGTTTGGAGAGGTTCTCCATCTATACTTTCACCCGAGACATCAACGCTCGCGGTATAATTCCCCACAATCGTTCCTGTTTTTAAGCTAACCGTAAATTCTGCTGTTTCATTAGGCTCAAGCCCTGTTGAATTGAAACCATTTACTTCAAAATTGTCCTTATTGTCACCTGATAAATTAACCGTTACATTACTAAGCATTGTATTTCCTGTGTTTGTCACTTTATATGTTATACTCTTTGTTTCAGAAGAATTATAAGTTACATCATCCAAACATCCGTCTGCCCATTGTAGCTGCATTTGAGAAATCGCTACCCTAGGATAGCTGTTAGCATCAAGTACCCATGTTAAACAGCTGTTGTCATTGGCATAATTGTTAAGTTCGCTAATAGAGCTGCCATCTAACGTACCACAATTATTAATTGTCCCCCCTTGATTTCCCGCCATAGCTATTCCAGTAAGGCTTCTCCAAAAACATGAATCTATCGTTCCTGAATGTTGCTGCCCTATCAATCCTCCTATGTATAACTCATTTGCGCCGACTCCACTTATACTACCACTATTACTACAATTTTCTATAATTCCATTATTTTGACTTCCTGTTATTCCTCCTATATATAACGTATTTCCGCCGGCTCCACTTATACTGCCACTGTTGCTGCAATTTTCTATAACTATGTCTGCTGTTGTGGTACCAGCTTGACTGCCCGCAATGCCTCCTACATCAGCGATCCCTTCTGATCCCTCTATCTTATGCTTTACTGCCCCACTATTACTGCAGCTTACTATTTTAGATAGGCCATTACTTCCTGCCACTCCTCCTACTTGCTTCTTTCCGTTTACTTCTCCGCTGTTGCAGCTGTTACTGATCGTTCCACTACTCCGATTTTCACCTGCCACGCCTCCTATCATTCCATCTCCACTTACAACGCCACTATTACTGCTATTACTTATACTTCCGCCACAATTGTAACCTACTACTCCTCCTACCTCATTCTTTCCATTTACAGTTCCATTATTACTGCTATTATTTACACTGCTTCCACTATCATTATCTCCTACGATTCCTCCTACATACTGCACTGTTCCACTTACTGCACCACTATTACTGCTATTATTGATACTCCCTTTATTCCAGCCCGCTACTCCCCCTATTTTTTGTACTCCGCTGATTATTCCACTATTGCTGCTATCATTGATACTTCCGCCATAATTGTAACCTGCTATTCCTCCTGTGCCCTGTGCAATTGTCGTTTGGCTATTACTTATCGCTCCACTATTACTGCAATTACTTATACTGCCATTTTTCTTATAGCCTGCCACTCCTCCTACATAACCTTTTCCATATATATAATTATCTTTAATGTGTATATTTTCTATTACTGCATCCTCCGTATAACCAAACAGTCCTATAGAACGCTCACTAGAATCATTGATATAAATGCCTGTAATACTATGGCCTCTACCATTAAAATCCCCTTTAAAAGGCTTACCGTCTGTAGTAGATATCCGATAACCAATAGGTGTCCATGATTGGAATGTCCCTGAATTTAGTTCTCCTGCACCATCTAATACATTTCCATTTAGTACAATATCATTTTGCAGTTCAAAATATTTACCTGCATAATCTGTACCACTATTTACCTGAGCAGCCAAATAGGCTAGCTGCTCTGCTGTTTTAATTATATATGGACTTTCTTTTGTCTCGCCATTCCCTGATTCAAAACTATCTGCGGGACTTCCACTCCATACCGAAGTATCTAGCACTGTTTCTGCCATTACAGGCATTGCAGGCATCAGGCTTATTACCATACATAAAGCCATTAAAATAGCTAGTCTTCGATGTATTCTCATTTTTACTTTCATAACGTTCCTCCTTGATTTTCATATGTATTTAAGCATCTATTGTACCTTCAGTATGTATAGTAAACTATTTTTGTTATAAATCTCTCTATAACAGATTATCATTTCCCGTTCCGTTACATTAAGATTGTAAACAGAAATATTCAATGTCACACCTCCTTGCATGTTCTTTTCATATGCAGTAACGAAAACAAAAGTCTCTGATTCATAAGAAAATCAGACTACTTCAATTTTATGAATTTTGAGATACTTATTCAATAAAGTCAATGTAAACAGCATCTTTTCGATGTAAAAAGCACACTTTTTAGTTTCTATTTTAGTAGGTTCTATTCTTCTAAGTTTTTTCATTTCAATCCCTTTTCTTAATTTATAGATACAATAAAGCCGTGAGCTGATTTCAACTCACGGCTTTCGCTAATTTTATTCTATTTTATCTCTCGATGCGTTGCAACAGGCATTCGCACTCCGCAGTAGCTTGCTCCCAATCAAATTTCGCTATGCTCATTTTCTTGGGCAAGCCTTGCATGAGACGTACCTCTACTTACTTCGTAAGTAGGGTCACGGCTTCAACGTGCCTTGAGTAGACAATAATGATGTCGTAGGGAGCTGGTGGTTCCTTGGCGGAGGGGTATCTTTTATAAATCATATCAAATTATCAATTAGGTCTTTTAAGTTTTTATAACCTAAATCATTTATAACATTATTCATTTTTTTAGAATACGTATTGAGATACCGCTCTCCTTCAACGGAAAGAATAAAAGATTGCATACCTTGAATTTTTTTAGCTTCCAAGTACCATTTATCGTCTTTGGTTTCTTTTACAAACAGTCCTATTGATCTGTAATACAGGTCATCTTTTTGCTTTCTTCCAACCGTTAACATTCTAAAATTATCATCATTTTTAGTAATGTTAATTCCAGTTATTCTTACATGGTTTGATATATTAAGATTAATAATTCGTGTTTTGCTTGCATTTAATCTTAAATAAGATAGTTTGAGAAGTTCACTTACTTTACTAATTATTTCTTTATTTGCTGGTACAGTATCCTTAGAATTAGATCTATACGAAACCATCATATCGTCTGCATATCGAGTGTAAATAACATTATCTAAATCTAATTTTTTAAGCCACCCGTATAAAACGCCATCAAAATCCTTAAGGTAAACATTGGCTAGTATCGGCGAAGGTTTTAGTCCAATTGCAATACCCCTTTGTCCAGTAGAACATGATTTTACCAAATCTCTACATTGCTCTAATGTAAAATGCCCTACGGTATTTTTATTTATTTCATAATATAAAGTATTTATAAGCCTATCATGAGTAATGCTCTGAAAGAAATCCTTTATATCCATCGAGATAAAGATATCATTGTACATATGTGTTTTAGCATTCGTAACAATGGATCTTTTTTTTATATATGCTTTGGCAAAAATTGATTGCTTGAGCCTTTTTTGCAGTGAGATATTAACCTTGTCATGATATTTGATAAGGTTACCATTTCTATCTTTATATGTGGTTATTTTTCTATAACCTTTCGCTTTAGGGATATAAAATGTGGATAAATCATTATTCATATATTTTAATCCCCCATTCCTTTTGCACAATTGGTTGTATTAAAACCGAATATGATTTAAAAATCTCTGATGTGTTTTTCCTAATATCTACACTAATAAGATTATCCTCTTCATTTTTTATATGAATTAGGTTACATGCATGCATAATATAAATCATAAAAAACAAAGCATTATCAAAGTTTAAATTTGGTTGATTATTAAATCTAATTTTTATTTTACCTTTTACTTCTTTATTTTGATCAACTATGGTATTTTCCAGCATTTTTATAAACATACTTTTAAATAGATTTTTCAATTTAACTATTTTATTGCATTGTCTAATCTTACGGCGGAATTCATCTATAGATAATAGAGAAAACACATAATTTTTAAAAACTTCATATTCAAAATTCACATAAGTATCTTTCGTGTATGTAATATCAGTATTGACCCTTTTATATCCAACCCCAAATAATCGCATATTCGTAGTTTGCTGAGTGATTATTTTTGATTTTAGTTGATTTCCTAATTCATAAGGAAACATGTTATTAGGGAAATAAGTATAATAGGTATTTCTATCTTTAGAAATACCAACTTTTTTTATTTGTGGGTAAAATCTTATAACTTCATTTTTAAGAATAGTTTGTTTTTTGCTCCAAAATGCTAAACTTAAAAAGGCAGATACTTTTTCTTCCTCTACAGAATATTTTTCTGGAACCAAAGTTATTATCTTACCTTGAAGATTTGTATTACTTGCAAACATAGCTAATTCGCCTGCAGTAGATATCGACTCATGTATAATAATAACGTTGGTAGCTGTTAGAGCAGCCAAATTCTCAATATTATATAGATTGAAAAGATTAATATCATAATAAGATAAAAAACTTTTTTTATCCCCTTTTTTAGAAAACTTAAAATACTTTTCTAAAATTACTACTCTATTCGAGCTATCATCTTTCAAAATTTTTTCTATTGCAATTCTTTTGTCGCTATCATTGTCATTAAAATTAGTTCCGCATAAAAATAAAACCCGAATTGGTTCTACAAATTCGGGTTTACTTTTAAAGATATATTCCATTATACATCCTCCATAAAAAGTGTCCCACAAAAATTTGTTAAAGTTAGTCACAAAAGAATTTGATTTTGTAAGGTCCAGAACAAGTCGTTCTGGCCGATAAATTAAATTCTCAAATATTTGAGGCATCAAATTCAAATTTTTCAAGATTGTGATTTCATTAACCTCAGAATGCTGAGGTGGCGCAAAGCCGTACTGGGACACCATAATTATAGCAAAATAATTATACTAGAAAATCAATAAAAAATCAAATGCTTTACGACCTTATGTAGTATTCAAATGTATTTTTTAACTTTTCTTTGTATCTATCTGTTCTTTCTTTTTCAGCTATTAAATTAAGTAACCCAATTAGATCATTTCCATTTAAATCAATATCAGCTGGGTTTTCGCATTGAACACTATTAAATTCTTCTGAAAATGCTATCCCCAAAATTTTGAATTGTGTTTTTCCTAATGTAAATATAATTTCATTTAAATCTTTGTTAGCAATTAAATTCAATATGTTCTTTTCTAAATAATCATAAAATATTTTCTGATTAACTTTAATTTTTTTAATAATAAAATTAACATCTTTATCAGAAAAATGGACTTTTATGTTATTTATTTGATCATGTAAAATTATAGTGGTTTTTTTTATTTTTACAGCATAAAAACCATGTGAAAACTTAATTTTATCTAAATCAAATATAATAGGTTGATAAAAATACAGTTCCTTGCTTAAATAAACTTTCTCATCAGAATTGTTTTTCTTTATAAACTCACTTTTCTCTTTATCCATTTGCAATAAGTAATTTTCCATATATCTTCCTTTTATAGTTTTAAAATATCTTATACTTTTCCCCTTTAATTTATGGGAATCAATGTCAATATTGTCTATCAAATTTTGTTCATATCACTATACAATTGGTTGTTGCATTTTTTCTGAATAAGGGTGTTATTTTTCACATTATTTAACACTCCTTTTATTAAAATCTATTATATCATCCTGCTTAGCTTTTTGGTCTTACCTCCATAATCTCAAAGTTATTTAGTTTACTTCTGTTTTCATCCGACAACTGCGGAATAGAAATATACAGATTTTCCATAGCTCTACTTAAAGCTACATAGTAAACTCTATGGCTTTCATTACCCATATCAGGGTTAAGTAAAAAAGATAATTCAGTTTCTTCGTTATATTGTTCTTTAGGTTCCAATAGCAGTAAAACGTTTTTAAATTCATCACCTTTAGCCTTATGAATGGTTCTAAATTTACCATCATCATCAGTTATTGTTATCACACAAGCTACTTTGTTATAGGTCAAGTTTTTATAATAATTATTAGCTTTTCCACTTGTTACTTTTGCTTTAACACCATAAAATCCAAATATATAATTATTATAAAGTTCCTTAATATTGATTTGCTGTATTCTTGAATAAAGATTATATAATCTTTTCAAATTTTCTAATGCAGCCTTGTCGTCAAAATCTTTTATTTTCCTATAAGCTTTTTTCATGTATTTAATTGCATCTTTAAATTTATCTTGTCTGCAATATTCTAATGAATGAATTATATAAAATATCATCTTCCCACGATCTCCATCAGAAAAAATAAACTCATCAAATATATTCTCAGAAAAATAATTATCAATACCATACTGTATCATGTTGCATAATTCATTCTTAAAGGATAGTGTATACAATTCATCTTTATTACATAATTTAATTGCTTCATTATACGAATCGATAAAACCTCCTATTAAAATTGTAGGTTTGTGTCCATGTTTGTTTTCTGGCGATTCTTGATGAAAATTTTTATCATTTCGCATATAATTTAAAATGTCTATTATTTCTTGTGTGCTACGATGATTATCTTCAATATAATATGTTTTAAGTTCTGGCAAGTCAAATTCAGTAAATTGTGTCACATCTGCACCTTGAAACTTATAAATTGATTGACACTCATCACCAATAACTCCAACAATAGTTTCTTTTTCAGCAATAAGCTTTAACACTTTTGTTTGAATAGGATTAGTATCTTGAAATTCATCAACTAAAACATATGGAAATTTACCTCGAATAATCTCTAAAATACGAGGGGATTTTTCAATTATCTTAATACTTAAAAATAACACATCATCATGGGATAACAAACCTTTTTCCCAACAAATTTTTTTGTATTCTAAGTAGGAATCCTTTTTAATATTGTAAGCTCCAACTTTTCCTTCCCAAATTTCTTTAAAACGCAATATTAGTTCTCCATCGTCTAAATACCAATGTAATTTAGATAATTCTTTAGCTAATTTATTATTATCATTTAGCGCATATTGCCTTGTTCTCAGCTTCCATTCATTCATTATGCTAAATGTTGGCACTATGTCATCATGACCATCAATATTAATGAAATCAAATTTATAATCATCCTCAAGAACCCATAAATAGGGTTTAACAATATTTAGATATAAAAAGCTATGAATTGTAGTTACATCTACATAATCTATAGATTTACCTAATCTGAAAATTATTGTTTCTACACCAACATTAGTATATGTGATGCAAGCTATTTTTCTTATGTCAGAAATCTTATCAGATTTTTCAATAATATGATTGATATGATTGATAAGAAATCTAGTCTTACCAGCACCAGGTCCAGCAACAATTTTAAAATGATTCGAAATATTAATTCTTTCGTCGCTATCTTTTAATTTTTTTGCTACTGACAAATCCATTTTATCGCCTCACTTATATATGTTGGGACTACAAAGTCAAAAACTTTTTCTTTAGTGTCACTACTATTTTTAATATTACTAGAAATAACATATGAAAGCTCTTGTGCGACTTCACCTTTTTTGATTGAATTTAAATATCTTGCTGCAATAATATGTTTTGCAATTCTTGATGGCTCAAGTTTTGTTATTTGTAAAAAATTATTTATTATATCTCTAAATTTACCCTTACGCATATTTTTCACTAAATCTTCTGTCTGTGATTTGTTGATATCATCATGATATTTTTCCATCATATTCTTAATTTCTTCTTTATTCGCTACTGATTCGGTAAGTAATTGAACACATTTAATGTTCTCAAGTATCATTTCATACTCAAATGTAGAGCCCTCTTTTTGCGTATAAACTCTAATTAAATCCGTTTTCTCTCTTTGCTGATACAATTCAGTTAAAGGATTGGATGTTTTTTTATATTCATAATTCAATTTGTCACTTTCGAGTAAAAAGGGAAAGCAAGATTTCCAACTACTATTTTCATCATCTTCTTCTGTTGTTTTATCCTTAATTTTTTTCATCACTGGATCCTTATCCGTAAGACAGACTATTTTTTTAGGAATTGCATATTGACTCTTATTTGTATCAAATAATTTTAAAAAATGATTGAAATATCTTCCATTAACATTTATAACCGAAACATGTGAATCAGTTAAATCTAAATTGCTATATTTTGCAAATTCAGGTAGTAATAATTGTTCTGCAATACCTTCAACAAAAACAATGCTTTTTGCAAAGAACATGTCGGCTTTTGTGACGTCCAAAAACCTTTCTACATATTTTTTTGATGCTTGGTCTTCTTCACTTTGAGAAAAAACTTTACCTGGATATGCAATTTTTGTTTCATCCTCAGATTTATATAAAACTATAATGGAATCCAAATCCACCGCTGCTGTTATGCTAGGGGAATGAGTCGTAATAAAAATTTGTCTCACTTCATGCATACTATTCTCATTTAAAAACTTCAAAAGCTTATATTGCATATTAGGATGCAAATGTGCTTCTGGTTCTTCTATTGCTAAAATAGGAAAAACTTTAGCATTATTACCCATATATTCTCCTGAAGCATTCTTTTGCATCTTTGCGAGTAATAATGATATATATATCAGATTATTATATCCCAACCCATTACGTGTTGCAGGAAGCTTTACTCCTGTTTTATTTTCCACTACCAATCTCAAAGCTGAATACAGTTCTGTATCTAAAATTTTCCCATCAAAAGAAGGTGTTATATTATCAAAATCAGCACCTGTTTTCTCGGCGTATTTCAGCATTTCTTTTTTGCCGCCACTCATCCTAGTATGTAAATCTGCAATTAATACATCTGCTTTTTTTGAGAAATCTTTCTTCTTTAGGCGTATTTATTCTTGTTTATCCTTTTTGTTTAATTTTTTATCAATTTTAATATGACCAATTGCAATAACAAATTGAACCAATCCAATATGTGGAAATTGTGTATGTTATAACTCCGCTGCATATATTATATCTAATTGTGCTTCAAATAGCTCAGTTGGAGTATTGTAATCGAGAATCCTTCTTGGCAAGGTATTCATCCAATCTTCTATAAATTCAATATCAGTAGCGCTATAATCAGACATGCGTTTACCTTTAGGAATAAATCTGCGTATCAGTCCATTATGACGCTCATTTGTCCCTTTTTCAAACGATGAGTATGGATGTGTGAAATATACTTTTGTATCTTCTTCATCCTCAAGTGTCGCTAACTGTGCAAATTCAGAGCCGTTATCACCAGTAATAGTTTTGAATACTTTGGCAAATTGTTCGCCGAATAAAGAACGAATATCAGAAAGCTCTTCAGTCGCAGCGTTAGCAGTTTTTGAAGCTATCTGACGTACAATAGCATACCGTGTCTGTCGTTCAAGGATAGTTAAAAGAACACAGTCATTACCTGACTTTTCACCAATTACGGTATCAATCTCCCAATGGCCAAATTCTTCACGTGTATTAATGTTTTCAGGACGTTCTTCAATACTTGTGCCAAGAACTCTCTTATGTGATTTAACCCTTGCAGGCTTAGTATTAAGACGTAACTTAATCGGTAAATCAGCATTTTTAACAGCAAGAAGCCCCAAGTCAATGTAGTTATATAAAGTCTTTGTGCAAACTATTTGAGAACGTTTAAACCTATTATTTTTAATGACATCACCAACACAGGCATCTGGGGACCATGAATGTATTTTAATTTTATCTACGGCATAAGTGATAAAATTACTACACTCCAGCCGCTTGAATGTACGGCATGAATTTTGACGGTGTTTTTGGTATATTGCCTGTCCTGTATCTGCAAGGTACAGTTCAATAAGCTTTCCCTGCTTTATTTGCGTCGTTGTTCCTCGTCTTATTTCATTTAAAATGGTATTGATAGGACGTGAAAGCTCCTTGGCTATTTTGTATGGTGTGTAGCCATCCTTTAATCGAATCTGAATTGTCATACGTTCTTCAAAATTCAAATGTTTGTTTTTACGTAATTTTGTGTTATCATTTGGGTAGTCCATAGTGATTATCCTCCGTGTCGATTTGTTTAAGCGATTAAATCATAACACAGATAATTCACTATGGATTTTTTATTGGTTCAATTTCATTTTACAACAGGGCTCAATTTTAATATCATAATCCATATAAAAATCAATAACTTCTCTTAATAACGTATTCCTTCCAGTAAATAAATCTCGTTCCACATCACGAATGGCATCTAAATATTGATAATCGAACTTTTTTATACTGTCCGAATCAACTGATGTCCTATGTTTAGGATTTCCGATGAAAATTTTTGATGTATATTTTCTCAAAAAAGTAGTTTCTATTTCTCTCCAATAATCTTCAATATCTTTATTTGTTAATTTTCCTATTATTGATTTATAGTCATCTTCCTCTTTATCTGGAAGTGAAAATTCATATGTTATTGTTGCTTCATATGGTTTTTTAATTTTTGTTAGCCAAGTAGCAACCGTAATCAAGTCTTCCGAATATTCTTCTTCATTTTCTGATTCAACTAATTTTGCACTAATTATAATTTTGGGTGGGCTTGTCTTTAATTCTTCGATACTTATATTATGATTAAAGTCATCAATAGATAATCTCTTAGAAGAGCCCTCTGAAAATAATAATTCTAATGCTTTAATAATAGTGGTTTTTCCCGAGTTATTAGCACCTACAATAACATTTATTTCATTAGCGAATTGTATCTTTGTACTTTTTTTAAATCCTCTAAAATTTGTAAGGTTTAACTCTTGTATATACATATTAATCCTCCTTCAACCCATTATTACTCTTATATCTCTGCTGCCCAGATGAAGTCTTTTCAAACGGGACAACGCTTATATCATTACTTTTGATATAGTTGAGAAATAAGGTGCCAAGGAGGAGTCTGTCACTTCGTGATATTCTATTCCACTCGTATCCTTTAAAAAGATCACGAACTAAGAATATTTCACCGGATTTAAGGTTAGCTAATTCTCTTTTTGCCATATCTAATAATTCATTTACTGTTGACAAAATGATACCTCCTAATCGAGATAATGATATAAACAACATTGTTATTTCAATTGTATATCTTTCCCTAAAATTTTACAACAGTAAAACGTCAAATTAGACACAACTTAACAGAATATTTAGAATTAAAATAGTAAAACCGCCAACAATAAAGTCCTGAACAAATTAAAGACTTTATTCTTAGCAGTTTAAACTCAACAGGAGCAGGGAAGACGGGACAGTTTCAAGTTTTGTGTAAACTCAAAAATCTGATATAAGATATGTGAATAGTTACTTAAGGGCAGAGTCAATTTTGGGATTCTACCCTTGTTTGCATTATACAATGATTTTTTTGCATGTCAATAAAACTTGCCGAACAAGTTGTTTTTTAGAAGTTGAGATTTTTTAGTCTTTCCTCAAAATAAATCTCTAACTGGGAATATATCCGTCCCCAGTCCCTACGATATCCTGTCCACTTTTTTGTGATATCTATCGTTGCCAGATATAGCATTTTTAAAAGGCTATCGTCAGAAGGAAAAATTGTCTTGCTTTTTGTTACTTTACGAAGTTGACGATTAAATCCCTCAATGGCATTTGTGGTATAAATAAGCCGCCTAACAGCTTCAGGATATTTAAAATAGGTTGCTAAAGTTGACCAATTATCATGCCAAGATTTATAGATTTTCGGATATTTTACATCCCATTTTTCTTGAAACAACTCCAATTCATTTAGGGCTAATTCTTCTGTTGGGGCAGTATAGACTCGCTTCAAATCAGCCATCAGAGCTTTCAAATCTTTGTAGGATACAAATTTAGTGGAGTTACGGATTTGATGAATAATGCACTGCTGTATCTCTGTTTCAGGATAGACTGCTTCAATTGCTTGTGGAAATCCACTTAGTCCATCAATACATGTTATTAAGATATCTTTTACACCACGATTTTTTAGCCCATTCAGTATAGAAAGCCAGAATTTAGCATTTTCATTTTCACCAACATACATACCTAAAACGTCCTTTCTACCATTCATATCAATTCCCAAAGCAATATACACAGCCTTTTTTCGTATTCTTCCTTCACTACGAACGTGGAAATGAATTGCATCCATAAAAACAACCGCATATACTTCTTCCAAAGGACGTTCCTGCCATTCCTTTACAATCGGTATAATTTTATCAGTAACTCGGCTAATCGTACTGTCAGAAATATCAATGTCATATAACTCACGCATATGGGATTCAATATCATTTGTAGTCATACCTTTTGCATACATGGAAAGTATCCTTTCTTCCATATCTTGCGTAACGGTATTTTGATATTTCTTGATAAGCTGGGGTTCATATTCTCCATTACGGTCACGAGGAATAGCAACATTCATATCTCCATAGTTTGTATGCATGATTTTAGAAGAATATCCATTCCGACTATTGTCGGTTTCCTTATTCCGATAGTCATATTTTGAGTATCCCAGTTCGTCTTCTAATTCTCCTTCCAGAGAACCCTCCAGTAATACAGACATCATATCACGCATAACAGAATTGACATCTGTACCATTTTTGATAGGAATATCATTCTCTTTTAAGTATTCCTGCATCATTTTTCTGATTGCTTGTTTTTGGGGTGATTCTTTTCTTCTTTTGGGCATAAATAAAACCTCCAAACTGATATATTTATCTTACATCAGTTTAGAGGTTTACACAAACTTTAGGATACTCCCGGGAAGACACCCTACTCCTATTTTAATGCCTATTCATAGTAGTCCACTTCTTGGTTCACCACGATTCCTGAGTGAAACTGTATTTCTAGTTTCATCCCCTTATGTACCTTTATGGAGGAAATCAGTCTTTTTACAAGGTCTTGGTCAAACTCCCTTACTTGCGGATTAACATTGGCAATCGTCTTGTCTAAGGCCTCAACTCTTTGAACATAGTTTTCTGCATTTTTCTGCGCTTGCACCGCCTTTATTTTCGCTGTTTTGAGCTCGTTAATTTGTTCTGACAGTTTCTTATATTCTTCATCGAATTCTTCGCTGACAGCTCCTTGTTTTGCGTTATTTTCTATGAGTGTAAGCATCTGATGTTGCAGTTTTTCTATCTGTTCGTCATATTCGGTTGTAACACCGTGGGTACTGTAGTTACCTATAACTCTTATTACATTTTCTCGGAAGGTCCCTATAAATTCTCCTGTATTTTCTACTACATTATTTATTGCTTTCATAATTGCATCATGGAGTTGTTCTTCCTTTAGGGTAGGTGAATTCTGGCATCTTGATTTCTTGCCTAGTTTCAGCCTGTCCTCGCATCTCCATACAGCAGATTTGTCACCGTATTTGGACCATATCTGCCTGCGGTATGCATGGCCGCACTCTGCACATACCATCAGATCCGTAAGTATGTATTTAGAACTGTATTTGCTTTTCTCCTTTAATTCCTTGTTCTTTTTTCTTGTAACTGCAGCTTTATTTAAACTTGCTCGCCTTGCTTTTTCTGCCTGTACTTGGTGGAATAACTCCTTTGGAATGATTGCCTCATGGTTATCTTCTATATAGTACTGTCTAACATATCCATCATTTTTCACCCTTTTCTTAGTGAGAAAATCTACTGTATAAGTCTTTTGCATACGAGCATCACCGCAAAATTTTTCATTTGAGAGCATCTTGTCGATAGTTCCCGGATGCCACTGCTCAAGTCCTGTGACAGTTTTAATACCATCTTTTTCTAAGCCTTTGCATATCTGAACAATACTACTGCCCTCAAGGTACTCCCAAAAAATCCTTTTTACAATAACTGCTTCTTCGGGTACTACTACAAGGTTGCCGTTTTCATCTTTGGTATAGCCTAAAAACTTTTTGTGGTTTACCGATATAATGCCGTTTTCAAATCTTCTCGTCAAACCCCATCTTGTATTTTCGCTGATGTTTCGGCTTTCCTCTTGTGCCTGACTGCTAAGTATAGTGATTAACAGTTCTCCACCGCTTTCCATGGTGTTGATGCCCTCTTTTTCAAATATAACGGGGACATTTTTCTCTTTCAGCTTTCTAATATTTTGCAAGGCATCAACCGTATTTCTAGCAAATCTACTGACTGATTTGGTAAGCACCAAGTCTATTTTCCCATTCATACAGGCATCTACCATGGCATTGAAGTCATCACGTTTGCTTGTCTGTGTTGCTGATTTTCCATCGTCAGCAAATATGCCAGCACACTTCCAATTTGGGTTGCTGTTTATTTTATTGGTGTAGTAATCAACCTGTGCCTCGTAACTCCCTTCCTGTTGTTCCAGCAAGGTACTTACTCGGCAGTAGGCGGCTACACGCAGTGTTTTCTGCTCTACTCTTAATTGTCTGTCATATTTCATTTGTGGCGGTATGATTGCCACTGTCTTTTTTGCTATAGCCATTTTTCTCATCCTTTCGCTTATATTCTAAAATCTCGCAGATTTTAAGTCCGTTTATAAATTGTGTTTCTACTTTGCCGTCTTGATAGATGGTAATTTTATCTATCATACCTTTGAATAATTCTACATCAAACTCTGTTAATTGGTTTTGACCGATTAACAGCTCTTTTATTTTTTGTGTCTGTACTTCGTAGTCATCTACCTTGGAAGTGCTGTAGGTTAGTTCTGCTCGTTTGAATATTAGATCCGCCAACTCTTGTGATGAAAATTTCTCATCTTCTTCAAGCTTATGTATTTGATTTTCTATCGCAAGCAGTTCTTTGCTCATTTTCGCCAGCTCTTTTTTATGAGGTTTGTCTAGTAAGCGTTGGTTTTTAATAAGCTGATTTACTGCACTTATAAATACCAATTTTAATTCCTCATCCGTATAGAAGAGGTTTCTGCATAATACTCGGTTTTTAAATATATATTTTTTGCATTTCCATCTGCTCTTTTCCGATGCCTTACCCGAATGTTCCGTGTACTTTCGGTATGGCTCACCGCATTCACCGCAGAATATCTTGTTCGCAAATAGGCTTTGGTTTTTCATGCTGTTTGGCTGTGCTGTACGACCAAGCTGATTTTCTTTCTGTTTTCTTTTGATTTGAACCTTATCGAAGGTAGCATTGTCAATCAATTTGGGATAAACTTCATCACCCATATATTTAATATTTTCAAGGATTCTTCCTATAGCACCGTGTGTCCAATTGGTCTTGTTATTTGCATTCGGAACTTCTTTTTCACTCAGTTCCTTTGCTATAGCTAATAAAGATTTTCCTTTCAGGTATTCTGAGTAAATCTTTTTTACAGTTTTGGATTTTTCTTTATCTATTTGTATTTTGCCATCCACCATCTTGTAGCCAATCGGCATATGTGTTTGCATATTTTTGTTCACCTCTTTGCTATATATTCCGTCAGTTCAAGGCTATTGATAAGTCTGAACGTAATATCACCATTTTTCCCGATTAGGACTTTATCTACCGTATGGATAAACAGTTCTGCTTGGTAATCGTCCATGATTACAGGGTTGTATTTTATAATCTGCAGTATCCTGTTTGTTCCCTCAATCTCTTTTTCATAACCATTACTCTCAAGGAGAACATTTCGTTTTTTCTTGTATTCCTCAATTTCAATATTAATGGCATTCTGCTTTTCCATAAAAATAGCAGAGTCCATATATCCTTTTAGCATGACTCGCTGTAGGATATGGCTCTGCTCCATTAATTCCGATATTTTGTTGTTTAGTTTAAGAATTTCTTCTTCCTGTTCTTTATTCGCCCTTAATTTTTTTAAGGATTCCAATAGGGGATAGAGAATTTCACTGTGGTTACTTACAAGCTTGTTCCACATGGTTAGGAAAGCATCTTTGATAATATCTTCTCTTACTGCTTTCATGGTACACTTTTTACTGTTTTCTATATGCGTGATACAGCACCATTGTATCTTCTCGTAAGGCTTGCCGATATAGATTTTCTGTCTGCGGAATGTTCCACCGCATTCTTTGCAGATGATTTTACTGCTGAATTCATAGCGGTTTTGGTATTTACTGCTGTCATCTATGCCCATCTGCACTCTTCGGTACTCATAAATTTCCCGAACTCTTTCTGCTTGTTCCTTAGTAATAATAGGTTCATGACTATTTTTAACGGAGTACATGGGTAGTTCTCCATAATTCTTCTTTTTTGTGAAGGGGAGAACATCTGTTGTATATGTTTTTTGTAGCAGCAATTCTCCCTTGTAAATTGGATTTTGCAGAATTTCCTTTACTACACTATCATTCCATTTTTCTGCTGTTCGGATGGTTGGTATATTGTCACGAGTTAAATCTCGGGCGATTGCATAACTGCCTTTTCCGCTTAAGTATTCGTTATAAATTCTTCGGATTATTTCAGCTTCATTCTCATTAATGATAAGTTCACCATTTTCATCCTTGGTATAGCCATAAGCCACACAGCTTGGTACATAGCTTCCATCCCCGAATCTTTTTTGAATACCCCAGCGATTATTTGTGGAGATGCTTTCCGATTCACCTTGTGCAATTGAGCTTAGGATTGTCAGCATCTGCTCGCTCTGCTCTGACATGGTATTGATATTCTCTTTTTCAAAGTATACTGCTATCCCAAGGTATTTCAGAGTTCGAATTGTTTCAATGCTGTCTATGGTATTTCTCGCAAATCTTGTGATGGATTTTGTAATGATAAGGTCGATGCTTCCTTTTTCACATTCCGTTATCATTCTCTGAAATTCATCACGATTTTTCACCTTTGTACCACTAGATTCATCTGCAAATATTCCTACGAATTCCCATTCTGCTCTTTTTTCAATGTACTCTTTATAATATTTTGTTTGAGCAACATAGGAAGTATGCTGTTTTGCACTATCGGTGCTGACCCTGCAATAAGCACAAACTCTTTTCTTTGGTCTTAATTCCTGCAAAACTTTCTGCCTTACAGGTTCTATGGTTTTGACCTTTTTCACCATTTATATTTCCTCCTTTCCCAGAAGTAAGCCTTCTGTTAGTAACACACAATACCCCAAAGCATTTATAATAGCAAGTGTTATCACACATATACTTTTGCAAGGCATGGAGAAAAGGATTGGCGGTTTAATTCATCTATTTGTGCATACTCAACATCAGAAACAATTCCTTTTCTCTTTAGAATATCAAGAAACTTAATTGACATTTTATAGTGGACCTCATTTTGAGATTGTTCTATAGTCATATCATATTCTTTTGCCATTTCAGCATCTGTTTTCGTTGGATCCATATTCTTTACCTCCATTCCTGAATAGTTATTCTTAATATCACAAAAATAGGGATTACCACTGTCTGAGTTTGCAACTGCAAAAGCAGATAAAGCATAGGTAATCCCCATTGCTTCTGACATTAAGTCAGTTATTTGTTGTTTTTGTACTTTATTCGACACTACTTCCCAAGTACAGGGCGATTTACATAAACTAAGAGAAGTTAATTCTTATCATAGGAATCTCACCTCCTGCAGGATCTCTGCAAGCTGCCCCCATTGCGTGAGTCTGTGGCTGGACAGAAGTATCATTATAGGCTGATAAGGTTATGGCAATACAATCCACTACAAATTGTTTCATGATCAGATGGACCCGCTCGCTCCTTATGTTGGCCGCATTTATAAAATTCAGAAGAAAAAATCCATTTTCATGGATTGTCCTAATTTTACAGGAGGTTATCGCGCATCTATCAATGTTGCTTTTCCGATTAAGGCTCATCAGCTAATGTATTTATGAAATCGGATATTCAGTTTTCAAGGTACTAACCTTTTTTCAAAAAAGAAAACAGGGAAGAGAAAATATCCCTTCACCTGTTTCCACACTTAGAATGAAAAAGTATAGTCTATTTATCAAAAAAGTTTTTAATTTTTCCTTTTGCTATATCAATAGAGAACTTTACAGCCATTTTTTTGCATCCTTCAATTTCTGCAATTTGCTCATAGGTAAAACCTTCAAAGTAATACAAAATCAATCTTCTTCGCTGAATGTTAGGCAATGTATCAATTGCTCTCCATAACTTTTCTTTTTGCAAATTTTTAAAAGCTGTAACCTCCAAAGATTCTGGTTTATGTAAGGCTCTTTGATATAAGATTTGCTCTGTTAGTTCAGAATGCTCAAGATTTCTTTCATCGGAACGTCTTAAATTTCTTTCTTTTCTAACAAAAGTCTGAAATAGCACTTTCGCAACTGCTACACTTATTTCGACTTCAATTTTTTTACCTTCTTCATCAACAAAAGCTGCATAGTATCGCTTTGTATTTTCATCTGCATGAATTTGCAAATTGTAAGGGTTTGTGTTGTCAAACATTTTTATTTCCTCCGCTTCTGATTTTTGAAATGTTTAGAATCAAAATCAGAAAGGTGGAGAACGACACCGAAACCAACGATTTGGCTTATCCATTTTTCCTCCTAAAAATGGGCACAAAAAAAGCCGAGAATAACATTTCTGTTACTCCCGGCTTTCTTACTGCCGTATTATGAAAAATGGGTATAAAAAAAACCCGACTTTTTATAGTCGAGGCTTATCAGTTATTTTATTTCGTACCCATCCCACAATACACATTATAGGATATGCAATGTCCAAAGTCAGTGCGTGATTAGTCCGTATTTAGTTCGCATTCAGTCTGCATCTTTGCAAAAGTAATTATAATCATCTTCTTCACTATGATTATCAATAAAAACAGCCTTGTATTTTGGAAGTGCATATCCCCAAAGTGCAACTCCAAATAATTTAATGGCTTCTTTTTTTCTCACATAAAAGCTTGTCCTTTCCATAGACAAACATTCAAGCAGTTCCTGTTCATTGAGCGTTGCGGAATTTATATAGCATTTCGATAATATTTCATGATAAAGCTTTCCATTTGTAGGATAGTCATATATTTTAATCATTGCGGTATCAATAAGTTCAATCATCCACGATGTTTCAAATATGTATGAAACCTTATTCTTAAACTCTTCTTTTTGCTCTGTTGGTGCAAAATCGGATAGATAAGTTAAGGCAACATTCAAATCATTGCTATAGTAAGATTCACATACTTCTTTTATGTAATCAACCTCTCTCAGAGTTTTCCATACAACATCACGATAGATATCTAACAACAGTTTAGCCTTATGAAAAACTTGTTCTTCATTGAGATGCATGCCTTCATACATAAGCGAAATATTTCTCATTGTTCTGGTAACTCTCATAGCAGTCCTCCGTTTTAAATAATTGGGTTAATTGAAGATTATGTAATATTTTCCACACCATTAAATCCGTTGACAAAATGTGAAGATTGAAGTAATATAAATATGTAGTTTATCTTCACATTTATATTATATGAAGATTACCTACTTTTGTCAATATGAAGTAATGTATTTTGTGAAATTTAACTTCACATTCAAGGAGGGCTATATGAAGTTTGGAGAGAAACTCAGAGATCTGCGAAAGGATAAAGGACTTACACAGACGGACTTAGCGAAAGAAATCGGTGTTTCACTGCGTACAATTATCAGTTATGAAACAGGGAAAAGCTACCCCAAAAAAAGAGAAATCTATTCTATGCTGGCAGATTATTTTCATATCGATGTGAATTATCTGCTTACGGAAGATGAAGAATTTATTGCAGAAGCCAAAGAGAAATACGGTTCTCGAGGTGCAAAGCAAGCTCAGGAATTAGTGTCTGAAATAGGCGGTTTATTTGCCGGTGGTGAATTATCCGAAACAGATAAAGATGCCGTTATGCAAGCATTACAGAAAGCTTATTGGGATGCAAAAGAAGATAATAAAAAATACACACCAAAGAAATTCAGACCTTAAATCATCTTTTGATAGTTTATTATTCCTAATGAGATAAAAAACTGCCCTTTTCGTTGGAGGTGTTGGCTTGATTAACTCAGTTGAAATATATAAAAAAGTTGAACTTGTGAAACGCAAATGTGCTTCTCACAAAGTTCAACAAATTGCTAAAAGTCAGGGCATAAAAGTCTATTATGCTTCTTTTGATGATTTGCTTGGTATGTATACTTATCAATGGAAACAACGAATTATACTTTTGAATAATAACCTTGACGAACATATGCATAATATTGTTCTTGCCCATGAACTCGGTCACGATCATTTACATAGACAACTCGCTACAAGTGGATTAAAAGAATTTAATCTTTTTGATATGCGAAGCATTACAGAATACGAGGCAAACGTCTTTGCGTCCCATCTTCTTCTTGATAATGAAGAAGTTTACGAGTTAGCAATGGACGGATATAACATCGAGCAAATCGCTTGCATGCTCAATTCTCATATGAACCTGCTACTCATTAAAATGCAGGAAATGAACCGCCTTGGATATGACTTTAGACTTTCCGATTATCCCAGAGGGGATTTTTTGAGGAAGGTTAAGATATAAAACTTACAGTAATGTCTATAATTTAATTTGAAGATAGAATTCGTATTAAAGCGTTTGCAATCATTTCTGCATCACCATCTTCATTGTTGGCTCCGAAAGATATGCGAATGGTACCTTTTGAATAAGCTTCCGGTACACCAATCGCTTCAATAACATGTGATACTTGTGTATTAACCGAATTACAGGCAGATCCAGTTGATACATATATGCCCATCAAATCTAGCCGGTGCAGAAGCATTTCACCCTCCAAGTTTTTAAATGATAGACTGATGATTCCAGGGAGACCATCCTTACAGCCGTTGCGGAGAAAATCGATATTTGCATTTGACAAGGTGTTTATCAATAAATTCTCCATCTTTTTAAGTCTTTTAGCCCTTACAGCAATATTATTGACGCATTTTTTTAAAGCAGTAGCCATTGCCACAATCGCTGCTACATTCTCAGTCCCAGCACGCATGCCAAATTCTTGAGAACCCCCATCTGCATATGGCTGTATATTTGTACCTTTTCGTATATAAAGAAAACCAATTCCCTTTGGACCATTAAACTTGTGTGCTGATGATGAAAGCATATCAACACCAAGTTCATTTACGTCAACAGTGATATGCCCAACGGCTTGAACAGCATCTGTATGAAACAATGCGCCATTTTCGTGAGCAATATTACATAACTTCTGTATTGGTTGAATGGACCCTATCTCATTATTTGCAAGCATTATGGATACCAACTTCGTCCTATTAGAAATGTATTTTTGTAAGTTTGCTGGTTGCACGATACCTTCACTATCAACAGGAAGATATACCACGGGAAAACCCAATCGTTCTATCGCTGCACACGCATTCAAAACAGCGTGATGTTCGATTTTTGATGTGATAGTTGTTCGTGTATCACCATATACCAATGAAGTTCCTTTAACCGCCCAATTATTGCTTTCAGTTCCGCCAGAAGTGAAAAAAATCTCTTCCGGCTCCGCACCTATACATTCAGCTATAATAGCACGAGCCTGTCTTAAAGCCCTTTTCCCTGTTCTTGAAAATGAATAAGGTTGCGATGGATTACCGAAATCTTCAATCAAAAAGGGCTTCATTGCCTCAAACGCATCAATATCCAATTTTGTTGTTGCTGCATTATCAACATAAATCAATGTTTTCACCTCAACTCTTATTGGAATAAAATACAGCCTTCTTCTTTAAATTCCTCAATTTTTTCAAGAATTTCCTCAACGGTTGTATCCAAATACCCAGCAAGGCAGTCAGTGCAATAGAAGGTCGAAACCTCAGTGCCAAGCATTTTTTTGTTTATTCCAATTGTATTCTTATCTAAGTCTTTCTTTCCACAAGATACACATTCAATCTTCATTATTAATCTTCCTCACTGAAAATGCTGGTATATCCTTACCCTTAAATTCAATATCCAAGATACCCAACTGTTTTTTAATAATTTGTCTCATTTTAGCAGCAGGACGAAGACAATATAATTGAAACTCTCTAATATCAACATCATTCACAGAACGAACATGAGGAAATAGAAGTTTTAAATAAGCAGTAGTAATTCGTTTTACAGCCTCAGTATCTCGGGTATCCGCGTGATCAGGAACTTCAATAAGCTGGTCTACAATTGCACGGTAACTTGCATCTTCACGAAGAAGGTGAAGAATTGTGCAGAAGTATTCTGAATTTAATGCCCATCCAGAAATCTTCAAATCATCATGCATACGAGGAATATCCCATCCTTTTATAAAACCATGGAAACGGTCAATTAAAGCACTTTCATGGAATGCATTAGGCAGTTCTGTGAACATACTCTTATACTCATCCATGTTATCTTTACTAATATTCCCCAACAAGACGATACCAGAATCGGCAGTGCCTTCATAGTTTCCAACAGTAAAAACACCAGATTCCATATATCCTTTCATAGCTGCTCGCATTTCGTCAATATCGGTGAAAGATATGGTTTGTACCTCATCAAGTGCAATGAAATCATTTCCGCATACAAGTCCCGGTGCTCTTTTGCTAATGTCGTAGAACATTTTTGCACGGGACATAACACCACCGGATGATAGCCATCCATATTTGCTTACTCGTCCGAAAAGATATGACTTACCAGTACCCTTTGGAGCAAGTTCAATAAGGTTAATACGTTTCTCTACAAAAGGTAACATACGAGTAAGCATCGTGAGTTTCTGATGTTCATCTGCATAACCATCTGCGTTATAGTCAATAGCGCCAAGAATCACATCAACCCACTCTTTGGTAGTAAATTCAGCACGAGCATCTTTAAAGTAATCAAGATCAATCGAATATGGACAGAAATCAGTAAAACTTGTCAGTTTAATACGACCTGGCAACTTCAGATCTTCGTCTGGCAGACGATATCCAAGTTCTACAACGCCCCAGATTTCCTTTCCTTTAACCAGCTCATCCTTGCATTCATACCAAACATCTGGTTCGATGATAGTCTCTTTATTTGTCAAACCAAAATCAGGTAGAGCGAATGAAATTTCTTGTGTCTTGATATTAATATCAACAGAAATTTTTGTAAGGAATTTCACACGCTCATTTTCTACAATGATACGGTTTTTAATACTTATCCATTCATCTTTTTTAGGAAGATACTGATGAATAAAATCCGAAACTTCTTCTATATCGAAGTTTCCCTCGTCATCCTCAAATTGCTTTAAAAGCCAGTCTCTTAAAAAAGATGGAAGACTAAGAGCAGAAAAGAAATTACTTTTTTTTAGGTCTTTATAAACAACCATTTCATCAAAGCACTCTCTAAGTTTCTCAATCATAGCACAACCTCCTTACAGTAATTTGTTTTCCTTGAAGCCTTCCTTCTGAGCAGTAAACTTTAAATCAGATGCCACCTTGTTATTATTAGAGTACACATCTACCGTATACTCTCCAATCTTCCTTAAGTCAGGAAGATTTACAATAAATAACTGTCCATCTGTGGTTTCAACCTCATAATCTTTACCAGCAACAGAAACTCTGATATTGCTGAGTTTTATTTTAGAAAATATCTTGATAGTGGCATTCTTTTTCATTGTACTGAATTCAATAGAAGGAGTAATTATTTGGATTTCTATTTTCTTGGTGCTATAAGTAATTTCAATAATTGGAACAGTAACCTCTTCAAGTGTAGCACCGCCATGAACTTCAACATTAGCTTTTCTACTTCCCTTAAAACGGTCATAATTTGCTAATACCCAAAAATCATTCTCTTCTGTAGCACAGGTAGGACGTTCGTTAATTTCATTTTTAGGACAACATCTACCGGAATGTTCCCCTTTGGTTGCCATTTCCCACTTATTTTCTTTTTGGCTTATTACAGACAATCTACTTGCACCATGATCTGAAATCATAACTGCTCTTGAGCATTCTCCCTTTACAAGCTTTATTTTAATTTTTTCTAATATACTATCAATTATTTCTAGTTCACGAATAATATGGATAGGTAAGGTTGTCAAGCGATAATCATAATCATCCTGCCCATGATGCTTTATTTCATCTAAAGCTTTTATGCCACTTCTATCAGGAACCAATAAAGCGCCGGCATTCTCAAACACTTCAATAAATTCTTTATTACAGGAAGTTATTGATGGTAATTCGCATCTGCAAACGGTAACGTATGCCAATAGTTCCTTTTGACGGCATTTCTCCATTATAAAGCCAAGAAATTCTGCACCCATTGCATCGATAAAATACAGGTGGGTATCTTTCTTATTAATAGCTTCAATTTTTTCACTTCTTGCAGGTAGCAACAGATTGTATTCACGTTTTTCAGCCTGTTCTTCAACCAAAGCTTCAAATTCAGGAAAGACCTTATTAATGACTTTTTCAAACTTATAGGTTTGAAAATAGTTGTTAAGCAGCTCATTCTTGAAACTGAATGGTTGCAAATAAGCATAAAGGTCAGGATATATATTCTTCAACACACTGATAATCTCATCCTGTGTGAATTCTAATGCGTAAGCATCTAAGATTTCAAATATCATGACTTGTTCGTCTTTAGTGCTATCCGTTAAATAATAAAGAGCATATTTTTCTTTACTATTTACCATAGCGCAGTAGTCAAGGACCTCGTTGTGGGGGTTACCAAATGCTAACAGTAATAATTTACGCTCGTGATATTTACTCCAAAAAGTCTTATCGCTCCATTCTAAAGAAAGAATGCTTCTAAAAATACATCGTATTAAGCTATCTACAGATATGGCTTCTTTCGCAGCAGTATTGAGACACCAGTTCTTTTTAGCTCCAAAAAGTTTTAGAGCAATAAAATATAACCACTTTTTCTTTTCATCAAAAATCTGCCAGTTACTTGCCACAAGTTCCAAAGTGGAGTATCCACCAAATATTTGCATAAAATAAGATTCCCAAGAAGAATACTTTGACAATTCACTTAAAGCATACGACCATTGTTTTCTGTACCGTAGTCAATACTTAACTGATTAGTATGTGGATCCATAGTGCAAAGCACATCAAATGCTCCATTTTGCTCTGAAATATGATACAAAGCGGATGAATATGATGATTTATTCTTACGAGTCTTTATATATACAACATTTATTGGCATTTCTTCAATAGCACTAGCTGCGTTTTGTATTCCGTCAATTACAGTTCCATTTTGCGGAGCTGGCATTTCAGGTGAAAAAAACACCAAGCGTGGCTTTTTCGACTTTTCACCATCCACGCTATATATAATTCTATCAAAGCGAACATCTGAAGTGGTGAGATATTTTTCGCACTGATAGCATAATACTACAATTCGGCATGAAGTCGTTGTAAGATGAATCAATTTAGATAGCTGATTTTTTAATTCATATTCACCCATCAACATTAAGTGAGTTGTAAATCCTGTTAGGAATACAACTCCTTCCATATGGCGTAAGCCATTAAGCAAAGAATCCATGCTTGGATTCTCATCCTCTTTGCAATAATCCTGAACCTGTTTAAATTTATTACTACCAACATGGAAATGTTGCTTTATTTGAGCAAGGTCATTAATATTCTGTACATTTACAAAACGAGGCTGTGTGTCAGTAGAACGCAAATATCTATCAATTCTTTTTATACATTCTTCAAGCTTCATTCTATGCCTCCTTAATTATCCTTGATAATTTCCATGCCCACAATCATATTATCACGGATAAGGTCTTTTAAATAGCGCTTCACATCAGCAACATCCATACCATCAATCTTTTCTAATGCTCTATCACAACCACACTGGTTATACTTAAATTCTGCCATCTGACGTAGCTGCTTATCAATTTCAGGAAGACCGAACCAATCATAGGGTTCCGGTGTCATAACGTCACGCAGATGACTTCTTACTTCATCTACATCATCTAACATAATAGCGTAGGACTTGATAATAGATGCATGAAATGATTTATCACGTTCTTCTTTGCTACCGAGTCTATCAAAGAAATCTGCGTGTTCAAAGAATTCCATTGTCTTCTCAATAGAACTCTTGTCAGACTGTTTTTTGCTTACAGTTGCAAATGCCATCTTTGCCATTTGAACATCTTTATCATTTACCATGCAAAGAATTGGAGTAAGGTATTGTTTAGACCAAGCACGAGGATTATCTGTGCCTGTTTTTTCTTTCCAAAACTTCTTCAGTTTCGCAGAGCCTTGTTCACTAACAAATTTCTCTACTGTAGCTTGTACAGTATTTTGATAATTTGACTTTTCAGCAGTGAACATACCTGAAGGTATCATCATAAAAATTTCTCGTACCTCATCATCTGAAAACTGATTCAAAATAAAAGTGCATGCCTTTTTAAAGATTTCAGTCTGATTATTATAAAACGCATTAAATGTAGCACCGTTTGTATTAATTTGTTCTAAAAATTTCTGCCTCTGTGAATCAAGCAACTGACCAGATTTCTTCATGTTATATAGTAGTTCCATGAAGTCAGAAAGATCGTCCCAGTTGTTTTTTGCGTATAAGTAAGATATACGAATAAGGTTACAACGGTCGCGCCACTCACGGATTGTTGCATCAAAAGCGATATTCTTAGGCAGAACCTTGTTGCTCGCTACAATAATCTGATATTCTAAAATTACTTCTGATATTTTCTGATTAGCCGTGTCAGTATTCCATACCCAGTTAGCTGCATCCGCATCAAATTTCTTTTTTAGGCGATTGATATATTGACCACCATCGCCAATTTCATCTGCCAAAGAAATTAAAGTACCACCATTAAAAGTATGTAAATAAGCAACCATACCTTCCGTACATTTCTCTTTAGAAATGAGAGATGCCATATCCTCAACAATTCCAATATTTTCAATACACAATTTACCGATTTCTAATGCGATATCGCTGTCTGTTTTAGATGCACCAAAATTGCTGTTGTTTGCAATACCGCTGTAATTATCAATTAATTCTGCAACCTTCTGTTTGTCTTCTTTAAGAGAAACCGTGTCAAGGATAGACTTCAAGCACCAAATTGGGAATGAAAGTTCTTTCATCTTCTGTCGAATACGTTCTCTGGTCTGCACAATTGATGTACAGAGGTTTAAAGGAATATCAAAAATCTTAGAGGAAGCCTCATTAAAAGCTTTTTCTTCAGCAGTCATAATCACAATGTATTTATCCTTGTAACGAGGGATAGTAGTCATATTGTGCTTAATAATTTCTGCAATCATTTCTTTCAGTTTAGCAACAGACATACTATCATTAATAATGTCATCACGATAACTGTAAGTATCGTCAGTATACTCTTTTAAAATAAATCCCATCACAAAAGCCGTAAGGTTACAAGGCATAAAACCATAAGGTTCAGCCTTAAGAACATCATAAATCTGAGCAATAGAAATCCTGCCATCTTTTTTAAATGCTTTTGCTATAGCGTCTTCTACATGTTGTTTAATTTTAGAAATATGTAAATAAGGCTTATTAATCCAATACTGCTTATCATCCCATAAATCTTTACCAATATAATCGATACAACAGCTATATTGTCCATACTTTTGTGAAACGTCAGTTCCAAGCTCTACACCTTTAGCCAACTGATTAGAAATCCACATAGTTTCTGTTACCTGTTTACCTGTTTCAAGACCATCAGGATAAAGCTTTCTGTTTATTGCAGACAATTCGTTATATAAAAGGTCGAGTGTAGTTGCTCTTTGTCCCATAGGCTTATCAGTTGTGTAAACCACAAATTCTCCGCTGGTAATTTTGTTTCTCCATTTTTTCAAGACTTCCTTGGCATTTGCTTCGTACTGAGCAGCCAAACCCCTGTCCTGCTTGAGATTAACAACAGAATTAGCCATTGACTCTACATACTGCTCCATAATATCATTGCCAATAGGAGTAATAGAAGCATCAATGAACACCATGTTATAGCTTCCATCCTTGATGGCTTCTTGAATATATTTTCCAATAGTTGCACTCTCAGATTCATTCTTTGCAAATGCAACCACAGCAATAATTTTGTTACCAAAGGAATCTTCCTGATTGCGTAATAAATTAATAGTAGACCTGAAATCACTTACTGCAACATATTTCACAACATAACGAAGGCGGAGGGCACCACTCAGTGCAATTGCAGAAGAAATATCTCCCTCGTTTATGAGAGCAGAAGTTGACTTCTTACGCTGTTCATCTTTCTGTTTATCAAGTTCTACCGTATTACCTACATTAATCAATGCAGAATACTGAACTTTGCCACCGCTCATTTGCTTTTTGAAAAGGACATCAGGAATCAGACTGTCAGCAATACGTGCAGCCTCATCGTTTTCAAAATCAGATCCTTCAAATGCATAGTTTACATTTTTTTCGTTTGGAACAAAGAGTTCAACAGTATCACCTGTTTTCTGAGAGATTGCCTGAAGAAGAAGAACTGTTTTCAGAACTCGCTTTTCATCTTTACCAAGATTCTTATTAGTGGCGAAAGAGTAACAGTCCAAAATCGTACGAATATCATGCGACAGATACTCTTTGCCTTTTTCATAGAAAAAGTCCCACAACATATCAATCGTAAGTAAAGGATTTTCATCGAAAGGACCACAATTATCAATAAACCATTGAAAACCCTTAATTTCATCGCCACGATCATTTTTGATAAAATCAAACATACTACGTTGATTTGAATCAAAAGCAGAGGAGATATGCTTTAAAAGCAATGCAGTATACGGATGAATAGGAAGAATATTCTTCAATTCATCATCAGAAATTCGCGCTTTATTTTTAACAAGTTGTCTTGAATCGTGAGTTCTTTCATAAAGTTCATCAGAAGTATCTTTCCAGTCCGCTTGTACCTGTGTGTCCTCATTCTTTTCCATTGCTGCACCCATTAACCGAAACGCCATATTTTCAGGTAATTCAATATTACAAATAGGGCTAATAAAGCGGCCGAGGATTTTCTTCCAGTCATTGTCTTTTGGATCGAAGATATGCATTACATTATGGGTTACCACAATTAAATAAAACGGATCGCTACCGCTAATATCTGCGATTTTCTGGAAACCAGTCAAGGCTCTCATATTATTTCTGAAGTATTCAGTGAATTCATCCCAAATAAACACTATTGCTTTCAGGTTGTTTTCTTTTATGACAGCCTTAATCCATTCCACGAGGCCATCTATATCAAGCATCAGTGCTTTGAACTGCTTTTCATCACCGACTTTCATGATTTTGCCCATAAGTTCCTGCAGACTGTCTCCAGTATATGTATTCAGTTTCTCAACAATTGCATCTACATCATCGCCAGCAAAGAGGTCAGCATAGTCCGATTTTATAAGTTCATTAAAGGCATTTTTAGCCCAAGGCTCAGATAACCACTTAACAGTAGCATCTTTCAGTGTTGCCTGTGCATTGCTCTTAATACCTGCCTCTTTAAGTGCATTGACGATACTATCCTGCATTGCAGAAACAAGGTTGCTATCGCTACGAATGCTAGAAGAACCGTAACGATGAACAGTCAGGATTTTTTGTTCGCCACTTTTCAGTTGATGAAACTGATTAAACAAGTCATTAGTCAATTGGTCTTTATATTTATCAAAATATTCACGAGTATCTTTCTCAGAGGCATCCAGCAATTTCTTTAGCGTAAGAACTGCGTGAGATTTACCTGTACCATATGCACCTTCCACCCAAATAGAAACCCTCTGCTTTCTGGAGATAACACTAATAGTATCTTTCAAGAGTTTTACAAATGTCTGATGTGGGTAAAAAGTTTTCCAAAGGTCTGGTCTGTCATTTATGATTGCTTCATTAACCTGTGGAAAATATTCCGGGTTAATATCAAAATAGTCGCGATACTTATCTAACATAACTCATCCTCCTTAAAACAAATTCAATACATCCTGTGAAGACTTGTCGCCACGGAGTGTAATATTATCAAGATCGAGTGTAAACGATGCGTTAATAAAATCAGGATAGTTAATGCTCAATCCGTTTAAAATCTTTTCCATTTGATCTTTTTCTAAACCGAAAATTTCAGTTGGACTTACGCCTTCACTGTCAATATCGTGGTTAAGTAACCTGCTCAAGGTAAACTGATAGTAGTCTCCACAAGCTTCAGCAAATTTAAAGAGAGAATAAAGAATAACACGGGGATCAGGGTTCTTCCAAGGAGTACGAATGAAAATAAAGCCATTTTTATCTTTACCTGTAACAGTACCGAACCCAACATTTTTAAAAGGTAATTCTGATATTCGCTTATAGCTGTTTGCAATATTGCCGGGACCTGTTTTAGATGTTATATAATTAGACAGAATATCTTTTAGCTCATTTTGAGAATATGTTGTATAAAAATCGAGGTTAGTAACCAGCCATCCAACTTGTGGTGCGTAAGCCAAGTTTGCAAGCATTAAAGCCCAAGTATATTCTGTTTCAAGCTCAGATTTAAAAAGAATATTGGTTAATGTATTCCATGTATTATTCTTATTGGTGATACCAGCATCTCTCAGAAACTTTCTAAACATTGGAAGCATAGCGCTACCAAGTGTATGATTTGATTCAAATGTATCACGATACTTAATAAATTCTTTAATCCACGCTAGCTTTGGAGGATGTGTTCCATATTCATCTATGCTTCCTTTTTTCATTTTTCCAGTTCCTTTCGGTAAAATTAGTGAATTATAAATCAAACAGCCGTTATCTATATTATTGCAAAGCCCACATTTAATACAATTATCACTTATTGTAACCTTTCCATTAGAAAAGTGTATATTGCCATTTGGACAATTAGCTTCGCAATAGCGACAGGATACACATGAGTGACTTTTCTTTAATAGGTTCTTGATGTTCTTAAAAACAGTAGCACTTTTTTTGACTTCATATTCATAAAATGTAAATTCAATATATTCGTTATCCAAACTCGTAACGGAGAAATGTATCGTTGTAGTATCGTTAATAGCTAAAGAGTAATTATTTCCATCGTAGTCAAGGTATCCTAAAGTTTTCATCCACTCTTTCCACATGTCATTATGGCGTTTGACTTTTACTTTTCTTCTGTCAGCTTTTGTTTCTTCAGTAAAATCACCAACACCTATAATCAAATCTCGTCCGTTTTTTCTTGCCTTCCACCCCTTATTCTCAACATAGGAATTAATAAGCTTTTCATCGCCTCGTCCATCCACATATAGATTTTTGATAATATCGATATAGGGCTGCAACTCATCTTTATAAAGCGTATAATTAAAGAAATCACTTTTTAAGGCTGCCATAGGACAAAAAAGGCATCCTACTCGGCTACTTCCTTTTTTATAAGCATCATTCATCAACAAATTCTGCATATATATATAAATATACACTTCAGCAGAATTCCAGTCTAGTATCGGGTTGAAACTTAATTGACCCTTGTGCTTTGTACCAAAGGAAATATAGTCATACCCGCTTCTTCTCACGCTTTCGCTGCTACGAACACCAACAAAAGCCATTTCTTTTACATCTTGTTTCCCTGTTATTTCTCTAAGTTTTAAGAGTTGAGGAGCGGTTTTGTGTACGCCACAGCACCACCTCATTGCTGAAGAAGGGGGACCAAACAACTTCCAAGAATCCAAAGGTTTGAAATCTGAATGTGCAACATAAAAGTTTATTCCTTCTTTATCACAGAATAGTTTTGTGATATCTACTGCTTTATATGTGTCAGGAAATTCCATACCTGTATCACCAAATATGACAATAAAAGCGTTATGAGGTAATGCTCGTTTTACAATATCAAATGTTACTTCACTGTCTTTACCGCCACTGTATGAAACATGAAAAACATCAACCTTATCTTTATAATCTATATACGTATTATAAACCTTTTTGATAGTTTCCTGTGTAAGACTTTCAATAATACCTTTGTTTTTTTCTATCATGCCTGGAATATCAACAAAACGCAATGGTTCACCATTTGGCTCGGGATCTTCCAATATTTTAATTTCTGGAGCAGTATAGAGTGAACCACCTTTTGTTTGTGCAACCTTGCGTCCACGATAATAATAATTGTTCGCTTCTGCCCACATATATGGGTATGTATCATTTTTATCATAGTTCCAATATTTGTCAAAACCCAGTATATCAAGTTCTTTATAATATACAGGCCTTGGCTCTTTGCTGAAACTTAGCGGTGAACTGTTCAGTAAAAGCCCGCCTGTTGTTACATCAAATTCATATGAGTATATAGCTTATCATCCTTTCTGTGATCTTTGCATATTTGATTTGATAAGGACTTGCTCAATATCGCCATAACTTCTTCGAGCTAAAAATCCCTTATCACATAGATATTGCAAAGCATCTTTTCTGTTGAGAGGAATCGTGCTGTCAGCTAATGCGCTTGCAATAAGATCATTAAAGTCCTCAAATTTTGAGGTGCATTTGACAATCACTCCAACAGGAGTTCCGGCATTAAAGCCAGAGTGCAAAAGTTTATATTTTTTGCTATAATCCGAAACATAATGCTCCAGAAGAAAACTGTTCCAAGGAAATCCTACATATGGAAATGAACCGAAATGACGGATTTCACTAATTGTTATATAATCGCCAATGCAAAAACGGTCAATTGCTGCATCGGTCTCACTAATATCAAAGTTTGCTCGCTTTTTAGATACAAAATCGTCTTTGCTAATACGAAGAGAATTTGCATACACAGCGTCAAAGTATATAGGTGTATCTAGCTCTGTCTTTAGTGCATTCAGCTGCGTAAGCGTAAATTGCTCATTTAATTTTGCATAGTCAGCAAATACATCAGACATAGATAAGTCTTCTCCAAGAGTACTTATAATCTTCCCTTTGAATGAAAAAACATCTCGCAATTTATAGCCAATTGCATCTCGCATTCCAAGAGGATTGAGATACGGATAGCGTTCTATAATTGCAGGGTATTTGATTGAAATTATCTCAATTAATTCATTTCCCCCCATGAAATCTTTTTCATTAATGGCCTTCTCAATCAATTTTTTTATATTTTCGAG
The DNA here is from genome assembly GCF_017168145.1 of Anaerovorax sp. IOR16. Lineage (GTDB taxonomy): Bacteria > Bacillota > Clostridia > Peptostreptococcales > Anaerovoracaceae > IOR16. The sequence continues at coordinate 208,014 of NZ_JADQTL010000008.1, forward strand.
TTCTTCAGATTTCAAATCAACAATATCAGCATGAAAATATTCACCTTTTTGATTACGTACAAATTCAGCACTATTATTTCCTGCAATTGCCCAAATAATTTTGTCTCGTGGAATATGAGATAAAGACTCAACCAAATCATCTATCTTGATAGGAAGCCCATAATTGGTAAGATAGTTCCTTACTTCACCGGTTAGGTCAACTTCAACATTTTTGTCAGAAGCTACGTAATTTTTGTTAATTACATAACTGCCTTTATTTGTAAAGGTAAGATATGTTTTAAGCATATCAGCATTATTAATGCGTTGTCCTTGAAACTTAATTTTAAATTTCTGATACAATGCATCAAAATAAACGGCTTTTTTCCCTTCCAAAAAGCAATTTTGAATATATGATAATATCTCCTGCTGAGTTTCTACATCAAGCATTAATTCGGGTAGATATACAAAATCTTGATGCTGAATCGTCACATTACTAATGTTCATGCGAACTATTCCGTCATCTTCTTCCAAATCAAAACCGAATTTGTCTACCCAAAATCGTCTGAAGCGTATCATTTCAAGATCAGAATTAATACGGAAACCTTTCTGATATTTTTCTGCAAGAAGTTCTTTGTATGATGCTAAGCAAACACTTAGTTTATTCGTATTTTGGTCTAAGGCTAATGATTCAGTTGCAAAGGTAAGTACATTATCTTGTATGTTAGGAGTATCCATATCCTGTTTTACAACACATTCTTCTTTTGTAAGCAATAATTGATTATCTCTAACCCACTGATAGTAGTATTTTATTGCAGAAGACATGCTTAAAACCTGGTTTTTATATTTGAAACGAAAAACCTTGTTTGAATCAACGGTTTGTTTAACTGCGGACAATACTTTCATATCTGTTGTCTCAAACAGTGGTTTTTTTAGTATTTTTATATATAAGCAAAACGATTCAATTTCAGGATATAAATGATAAAGTTCTGCTATTTGAGCCGGAGATACTTTAGTTGATAGCCATGTTAAATACTGATTTTTAATAATATGATCTGTATCAACCATCTTCTTTGCCTCCGTAAGTATTTTATTGAATTCTGTCCTATTAGTTCGGTATAATTCTACCATTTCTTGAAAAAGTTTTGACATCACAGCTTTTTTTAGACCTTTTTTACAATCTGTCATTAAATATTGCATTTCACTCATACGTAGAGAAATGCCATTCTCATTTCGGAAAATCCTATCAATTTTAATACCAATGTTTTTTGCCATTTTACGTAATATATTGGACATCTGGCATATTGCATCTTTACGTGTTATTTCTTTGTTTTCAACTTTTAAATAAGCCTCAATCAATAACGCAGTTTCGTACTTATTCCAAGGAATTCTATTTGCCATGTTCTCACCACTTTGAACTATATATTAAAATAATTTTTACAATTAATTCCAATATCATTTATTTATATTTAAATTTCCTTATTTTAAAATTTAATTAGTAAGTACTAATTATACCTGTATTTGGTAAATATAAAATAGTTGCTTGTCATCTAATACTATAATGTTTCAATATCATCGTCATTAGGGACAACTGAACAAATATCACCAATATCACATTTTAAAGCTTCACATACAGACAGTAAAACGGTTATGGAGACAGGTTCATTTTTATTTAATCTCGTAATTGTCCCTGCTGACAGTCCAGTTAGCTTACGCAAATCACTTTTTTTAATATCCTGCTCTATGAGTTTTATCCATAGCTTTTTATAACTAATTTTCATTCAATCCCTCATTTCAACATTTACAGCTGAACTTACTTACATAAATATATATTATATTTCATTTTTTTCATAGATACAAGTGTTTCTGACAAAATCATAAAATAAATCGCAAATTTTTGATATATTTGATAAATAAATATATGAATTATCTAAAAGTTAATTAAATGATTTATGTTATCAGTTTTTCTTTCTCTGCCTATAAACGTTCCTTAAATTGACTCCTTCTGGGTGGTTCTTTATGAACGTAGGCTTGGTCCACAAACAAGGCATATTTTTCTCTTGGCGGAAAGTCATATTCATGAACAATAAACTAAAATACCATTAAATTATTTTAGTAATTTTAAAAAATATCGGTTTGAGGTATGACTACCGTTTTCTCTGTAACGATATTCCTTAGTAAGTAAGTCATAACGGATTAAATCGGCTATGGCTCTTTTTACGGTACTGACAGACATTGATGTATCTTTAGCAATTGTTTTTATTGCCGGCCAACATTCACCATCCTTGTTGCTACGGTCTTTTAAGTACATATAGACAGTCTTTGCCCTTGGTGGCAAATCCTCACGATAAAGATTTCCAAAAAAGCTCATATAAATACCTTCTCCCTTACGGTCTTAATACTGTTTTACGCTTTAATGCTGTTTCTTCAGCTTGCTCTATTATTGCAGAATGATTTGTACCTCCATGTTTTTTATTTGCAAAGGGTATAGGCTCATCTTCTATATCACTGTCAGAAAAGGATTTGATAATATTCTGTTCCAATTCTTCCTTATCTGCATAGTAAACTTTACGATGAGAGTTTTCCTCTATTTCATATGTTTTTTTAAAGGTAATTCCCCAATCAATAAATAACCTTAACTTAGTCTGCATAGGATGAGCACCTGTTTTCATGACAACAAATCTACCTTTCGGCAATGATTTTAGTTCATCTGCAGTTAGGAGTGGGCGTTCTATCATCTGCAATGATTGTGATGGATCGTTTTTTCCACGGCTAATACTGCCACTCATTACAGTTCTACTGCCCAACGCTTTGGAAAGCACCTGTGCTGTTTCGGAGTTAGGAGCAAATCCACCGAATATAGTCAACTGACAGTTATCTGTTATAATTTCTGAACCTTCTTTACCGTAATTTTTATCAAGCTGTGCAAAGGATTGAATAATTGGAACAACAGAAATTCTTCGGGAACGTCCTGCTGACAGCATCATTTCAAATGACTCAATCTTTGGAATAGTACCAATCTCATCGGCATAAATCATCACACGGTTTGGAAGTTTGCCACTGTGTTCATCCGCTACCATAAGCATTTCACGATAAAATTGCTGCAGAAATAATGACACCATAAAATATTTTGATAGTGATAGGTAAGTCTTTGATGTCATCTCTGACTTTTCCCCCACTTCACACCGTACATGACAGTTTCCCGTCATACGGCGTTCCATCACAGTTAAACTTCAATTAAATTTACACATTTTCAAACTCAAATTTGTTCTATCAGATTAAGTTCGCAAAGTTTTCGCAGATTGTTTATTCGTCCTATTTGATAATCAGTCAATTTCAGAGTTTCAAGCAATTTTCTTATCGTTTCTTCAGTTGTCGCATGAATTAACCTGTGTACCTCAACATGAATTATTTTGAGATTTGAATAACTGTCGTCACCTCCTAAACTTCTCGGTTTTTTATGATGACAATGTATCTCATTTAATTCAAGCCGTCTGCCTGTGACAGCACATTTCCCCATTTGTCCCGAATAGAGTGATATTCGATTATCATTATACTCTATACTTCGGTTTTGGATAGGATTTCGCATTAGATAAAGTAAAATATCCATGTTTATACCTTTTAGGTTTTTATGAATTTCGGCTCTGCCTGTAGCAGTATACTTATTTATGCTTGTCCGTTTCCACATAGGATTTTTATGCTGTACATAAGCTATCGGTATTATCGGTAGGTTATATACACTTCTAAGTTCCATGCTTTTTCCGTAACGTTTTAATATTGCTTTACATCTTAATTTCGATGTATCAGGACGTTTTAATCTGTTTTTGAGTTTTCGCTTTAGGGTTCGATTGACATGAAAAGATATTTTGTGAAAGTCTTTATTGACTTCCGTTGCTAAGTTGTAGTAATTGTGAATACCCATGACAAAAGAATTATAAATACCGATATATTTGTATGCGGTTTCCTTATCATCATGTTTTGCTATTTCGCTTATTGTTTCATTCGCTCGCTTTAATATATTTTTATGTGCTTTTTCGCTTATGTGAGATGTAACCACATATTTGGGCTGTCCGTCAGACTTTTTACCTTTGATTTTAGCCTTTAATCTAAACCCTAAAAACTCTGAATAGTGCCTTTTGAGGTTTACTATTTTTGATTTTTCGGGACTAATTTCAAGACCTAATCTTTCTTTCAGCCATTTCTGCGTTGCTGTAAACAATTTTTCAGCATCATCTCTTGTACGGCAGAATATTTTGAAATCATCAGCATATCTGACAATGTAACATTCTTTTAGGTTGGTTTTTCTAAGAGCAGAATAAATTGGGCTTTTATTTGCCACTCCATTTTCATGAATACAGCATTTATACTGATATTCAGTCGGAAATTCTTCCCACTGGCTTGCTATCCACCAATCAAGTTCATTTAATACCACATTTGATAATAACGGACTGATGAGTGAGCCTTGCGGAGTGCCATTTTCGGGAAAGCCTATTCCCGCAACTTCTGCCTTTAACATTGTGCTGATAATCCTGATTAACTTCTTATCCCGTATTCCCAAATGCCACATCTGTTTTAGCAGTTTTCCATGTGATACATTGTCGAAAAAGCCTTTAATATCAATATCTATGACATAGTGCATATTTCTTTGCTGTATCATTGCCATTGCTTGAGCAATAGCGTGTTCTGCACTTCTGTTCGGTCTGAAACCGTTAGAGCGTTCATGGAATTTCGCTTCGCAGATTGGCTCTAAGACTTGTAATATACATTGCTGTATAAGCCTGTCTTTGATTGTGGGGATACCTAAAGGGCGAGTTTTTCCGTTTGCCTTTGGTATTTCTACTCTGCGTATCTTGTTTGGGGTGTACCATTCAAGCGATTTTACAATATTAGCGATTAGTTGTTGGTCGTTCCACCTTTTCAAGTTTTCGATTGTTTTTCTGTCTACACCTGCGGTTTTACTACCTTTATTGGTTTTCAGATTTCTGTATGCAAGTTTAATGTTTTCCTCCGACATAATGAGCGTCATTAGATTTTTGAAAGCTTTATTATTTTTACTATCTGCATACAATTTGTCAAGGGTAGTTTGCAAATCATAATATTCGCTGTTTCGCAGTTTGCGACGTTTTGGTGCTTTTGAGTTTGCTATGGTCGGTTACCTCCTTATGTGAAAATCACATTTAGATTTACCTTTTTTAGTCATACTCGAACCCATAAAAATTGTGTAATTCTTTTATTTAGTTTTACTGTGACTAATGCCCATCCCTCCACCGCTTATTATCACGGTTTCATAGGTACTATGGCATCACTTTCAGTCAGATGAAATTAAGTTATATCAGTATTGATTTTCCTTAATAACACTTCATTGCAATGTAACTTGCTCCACGTTCTGACCTTACCACGTTCCGATATTTCTATCTTTTCATTCATACCCTTAGGTGCCTCATCTAAGCCTGTAAGCTACTCTTGTGCCTATAACACAATCAGGAATTTCATAACAACAAAATCTTACTTTTCCTCGGCTTACGTCCGTATTCGGACAATAGCATTTCTACTATTCAGAAGTTTAGACCCGTACAATCTGAGGTTTGTCTGTAGTCTTTCACACCACATACTCACCATAGGTATATTTTAGACCTCCGACATATAGGCAACACCGTATACCTCTATACAGCTTTCCACAGCATTATCTGTTTGGGTTGTTCTCTGCCGACTTCTGCGAGCTTCAAACGATAAAATTGTTACAAACTTTTCGCCTGTCGCAGTTTTAAGGGGGCGTTTCGGGACGTTACTCCGTCATTCCACCTCTCGAAATATCAGTTCTACAAGTTATTTGTGAAACTCCTTTCAATTTTCATTTAATGACTTGTGCCTAACCTTTTCAGTTAGGAACGTGTCGCACTATTATCCTCTTCGGGAAGTATAAGAAAGATTGCCGACTTTTCTTTGCAGAAAGTTTCAGCATCTATGGAGGAATGAAAACAGAGAATCTGCTCCATCTCCGTGTCCAAAAAAGCATTGAGCCTTGACAGTACAGTGGAGAGAACAGATGCCATTGCTTGTTCCGCTGAGTTAAGGGCCGCTCCCGCAAACCACTTTGCTTTATGGGTGGATGGTAACTTATCCATTAAAAGTTGGAACTGACTTTTACCTTTAACTTGACTTGGTGCCATTAAGTCTTGTACCATTTTGAACACCGATACAATGTGTCTTTTATCTACTAATTGTCCATCAATCTCAGTAGGTGGTAGGTATTCAGCAATGAGTAATATCACTGCTGTGAGAAGTCCCTCTGCAGCATCATAGAAGAATGCATTTTGTCCCATTGCGGCATTATTACCATCGGGAGATACAATAGTTTTTGCAATAATCTTTGCATACTTTTCAGCTTTTGCTTTGGCATAAAAATTTTTATTGTCGGCACGATATAAGTCCATATACTTGTTGACAAGGTGCAGTAAGTTGTTTCCATCACTTCTTGTTGGGTTACGTAAATCAATGACAGAGATATTATAGCCATAGCTTTCTTTTGCTATGGCTGCGTAATTTCTTGCAAGATCCCCTTTGGTATCAGTTGTGATAAAACTCATACCACTGGCGCAGGCATATTCTAAATTGGGATAGAGGAAGAATGCAGTTTTACCCACACCAGCTGCACCAATCATCAAGCAGTGAACATCGTCTGTGTCTACAAGTGCGGTGACAGTTCCTTTTCTTCCAGTTGAACCGACAATCAAGCCTTGATTCTTTGGAAGATTTTCGCCCTTTCGCCAGTCTGCAACTTGAAACGTTATAGGATGATAAATTTTAGTAATTTCTTTTTTGGTTGCAAACCTTGCGACACCGTGTTGTCCATCACCAACGGTTTTTGATTTAATGCCGTTGAGGGTATAGTAATGAGCAAGGAGTGACAGACCGCCGAGTATAAAAACATTATGACTGCTGAGGAAATTAAGATTACGAGTTGTTCGTTCATGGAGGAGTCCTTTCTTTTTGTGATTTTTAGTAGTATAATACATAAAATTGGCAAATCGAAATTTGTAGAGTCAGATGACATTATATTGAAGAAGGTGAAACCATGTTTAGAATTAATCACAGTGATGCAATAGAATTGGAGCATCAAGTTCGTAGGATGTTCAATTGTGACCGAAGTGGAGTTTCTGGATTAGCTGATGCAGATAACTTTGAGTCTCGTCCCATGGATGCAGCGGTTATGGTTGTATCCTACATTCATGCTAAAGGATTGCATCATAGTGAAACGCAATACGACGAGTTTTTAAGTAAGTACGATACGATTTTCTCATATCCTGATGAGAATGATGCAGATCATGAAGTAGGAAATTTTATTGGGGAATTAACTGAAATTGTTGAATCCTATTTGTAATTAGAGCCAAAACAAATTTTCAACCTCTGCAAATTCCTATTTGTCTGGAAACTTAAAGTAATACACTATGTGTTGCCTAAAATTTCTAAAACCGTAAAATTATCAGCGAGAGTGTTTGACCGCTCTCGCTGATATTATTTTCATGCCATCTTAATTTCAAAGCTTTGTGTCTGCTCCTTTACGTTCTCTTGCAAATCTTCATTAAAATCTTTAAGCATAGGGGAGAGACGAGAAACTATTATACCTTGTTCATATAATAGTTTTTTAAACTTCTCACACGCATTAATTCCAGCTTTATCATTATCTAAACACAAGACTACTTTTTTAATTTGAGGGTTAATCTCTAACTGTTTGAGCATTGCCTGTTCCGAAAGTCCACAGAGGGAAACATAGCTGTACTGTTTCCAATCACTGTCTTTATGTAGGCTGATAAATGACAGCATATCAATAGGCGCCTCAAACACATAGAGTCGGTCACTTGTTCCACAGAAGTGGAAACTGTAACAAGGATTACTGCTGTCAATATTCCCTTTGTAGCCTTTACCTTTAGTGTAAATGCCACGCTTATGAGCATGACGAGCCACACAATTTTCATCTAGTCCAACAAAAATTGCATTGTGATATTCTTTTGTTCCATCATTAGACTTTTCACAACTTTCATACAATAACTTTTCTTTGGCAAAAAAACTAACTACATCGCTATTAATACATCTGTGCTTAATGAGATAGGCAAAAGTTCTCCGCATATCCTTGTTATGTGGTGGCAGTTTAAATGTCTTTTTAATTTTTTCTTTCTTTTCGGCACAATGATAGGCTTTCTCACTATCACCACCAAGGAGCATGGTTACCGCATCGGGAAAAGATAAACCATAAAAGTTTTGCACAAAATCTATAGCAAGACCACCTTTTTCCGTTGCATGATCGTACCATTCATTGCCTCGAACAGTAATGCTATGATCACTCTTTAAGCGTTTTTCTCTGCCTGATGGTAGCAATGTTTCACCTTGTTGGCGGAGAAAATATTCAAGGTCAACGTTATTTGCTTTCCGTTTTTCTTCTTCAGTAAAGTAAATATACTTACCCATACAACCCCTCCTTATGCTTTTTTACCAACTTTACGATGAAAGGCTATCCTTTTAACGGGATAGCCTTTCATGTTTGGTTTTTGATTTTGTTTTTCAAGTACATTGAAACTGGGATGAGTATTTTTCTGATTGCTTTTCATAATAAAAATCCTTTCCATATTGTTTTGGGGTAAAAAAATAACAGCCTTTCCGTTTCGAAAGACTGCCTATTACAAACTCATATTTTGCTCATAGTCATCATGCTTATGTCCTTGTGCCATTTTCTTTTGCTTTAACTTTCGAAGCAACTTACTGTCTACCGTAAGACTGACAGGTGATTTAGGCTTTGGAATATTATCCTCGAAAATTCGACTCATATGATGAAATAACCTTGAAACTGCAAAACCTACTGATGACTCATGCCACTTGTCCATATTTTCAAGAAAAAACTTTGCATACTCGTTACCTTGTTCTGCCGATAAAGCAAACCATTTTACAGCAGTTTCTTTATCCTTTGCCACCCCTTGCCCGATTAAATACATCTTGCCAAGAATGTACTGTGAAAACTGGTTACCTTGTTCCGCTGATGAAGTAAGATACTGCAATGCCTTTTCAACATCTTTAGGGATTTCTTCGTCTTTAAGATATAGTTTTCCTAGAACATACTGAGCAAATTGATTGCCTTTTTCTGCGGATTGTTTAAGCCAACGAGTGGCAGAAGTAATGTCTTTGAAGTTGTCTTCTGTCAAATATATTTTCCCCAGTCGGTAAGTCGCCCACTCATTACTCTGTTCTGCTGAATATGTAAACAGTTCAACCGCTTTTGATATATCCTGCCCGATGTATTTTCCCTCATAATAAAGTTTAGCAAGTGCATACTGTGCAAATGGGTTACCACTATCAGATGCAGTTTTTAAATATTCGAATGCTGATTTTATTTCTTCCTCTGCCGGATTTTCCTCAGCAAGGATTATTTTTGCAAGAGAATAGCAAGCAAATGTATTTCCGAGCTTTGCGGACTTTTGAAAATACTCTTTTGCTCTGACAATATCCTTTTCTGTGCCGATTCCATTTTGCAGCATCCAGCCAAGACGGTATTGAAGTTTATCATCTCTGTTTTGTTTTTCTAAATTTTCAAAGCCTACAAATGCTTTCTTAAAATAAATATTGCTTTTCTTTTCATCTTTTTCTGTGCCTGTACCATCACGAAACATTTTTGCAACTTCAAAATCCGCATACGGGAAGCCTTGCTTTGCAGAACGCAGATAAAGTTCAAAGGCTTTTTCAAAGTTTTGCTCTACACCTTGCCCACGATAGTAAAGTCCACTAAGGAAATACTCAGCAAACTTATATCTCTCCGCAGATGATTTTAAAAGCCAATCCGCAGCATTTTCATAATTTTGTTCTGTACCAAGTCCTTGTGCAAACATTTTACCAATGCGGTACTGGGTGTATTTCCATGGCTTGCTATTCTCTACACATAAAAAAACCTCAAGAGCCTTTGTATAATAGTTCTTTGCCTGTTCTTCATTTATTTCAACACCAAGACCGTCTGCATACATTCGCCCTAAGTCAAATACAGCAAGCACATTGCCTTTTTCTGATTCTAATTTCAAAAGCTCCATTGCTTGTTCAAAGTCGGGTTCTTCATTTTCTATACCAAACAAAAACTTTCGCGCCTTTTTATAATCTTCAGACCATTTTACATGAGGTGTGAAAGGTTCTTCTTTGGTGTCATCTTCTATTTTATCCATTATAAAATCAGACATTTCACTTGGTTCTTCAGAGTCTTCATCTACGAAATATTCAGTTGAAGTATTTTCATATTTTTCTCCATCAGCTTCAATTTCTTCAAGTTCTGATAAGCTAATTTCATTTTTAGAGAGTTTATCTGCCTCAGAAATAATAAAATTTTTAATTGACTTAAATTCCTTTTGCTTAGAAAGCGGGATAGGGTCAGTAAGCTTATCGGAATAACTTTTAAGCACCTCATTTCTCATTTCATACCACAAGCTATATGCATCTGAAACTGTTTTTTCTTTTGCAAGCTCATCCACAATACTGTCCACGATATTTTTTAGTTTTGGGGATAAATAGCCATAGACTCGTTTGCCTTTTGTATACTTTAGCTTTTCAGCAAGTTCAATGAGTAATAACTCCAACTTTGGATTTTGAATATTCCCGTTTTTCATTTCTGTAATCAGCTGAAGCAATATTTTCTTGCTTTCTGCTTTTAAAGCATCTCTTCTGTGACTTTGCTCCGTATAGATTTCTTTCATCTCATTTTGAAAGATATTTGAAACCAATCCAGACTTTATTTTTTCAATGCCCTTTACGGTAAGATAGCCAAATCTTATGTCATCAGAATAGCAAATCATGTGAACATGGGGATGGTGACTCTCATTATGAAAAGCTGCATACCATTTAAAGTGTTCTATCGGTATTTTTAAATTTACGGCAATGGTTGGTGCGTAGGTTTCAAGAAAGTCTTTCCACCTTTCTACGTTATCAAATCCAGTACTTACAGCATCCTCTCGCCTTAATGAGATAATTGGTGTCCAAACATTTCCCTCGTGATGAGCAACTTCTTCCGCAACCTTTGAGAGAACTATTTTTTCTGTTCCGCTTGTAAATAAACCATGGGAAGATAATTTTTCTACCTTTGGACGATTTGCAATGTAATCCACGTAATTTTCTTTCTTCGCTGTTACATCAAGGTTGTGTTCTAATGCTATGGAAATAAAGTCTGATGCATTTTCAATTGTTTTGTTTTGAATATAATCTTCATACTCAAATATATTTTTACTGTCGGGAAACTCCTTCAAGATATTTTTGATAAGCTCTGCTTGCTTTTTTGTCGCTGGGAGATTTTTATTTTCAGCACTAAACTTTTGCACACCACTTCTTGTTGCAATGTATTTTACAAGATTGGATAGATGTGCTGTATTATTACCGCCTTTTAGATAAGGACATTTAAAAATTATCCTTGGCATAAAAATCCCCCTTTTTTCTTATTCCCCAGTACCCATTTGATATTTTACCGCATCCTCCATATTAATTCTGCCCTTATTTCTTTTTACTTCGGCGACACATCTGCTACGAAGTTTTCTTAAATCCTCATCACTGATTTCAAGTCCTGCTGCAAGAATATTCATCATCATACTCATCTCTACCGATAAGCGAAAAAGATTTGCTGATTGACGATTTTCCGTTTCCCTAAGTGTACCTTGAATTGCTCCCAATAGAATTTTAGAAAGATAATCTGTTGTTTGATTACTAACCAAATATCCCATATAAAAAGTCAATGCCTTTTCAATAAACTCACTTCGGTTATTACAATTATCTCCTTTCAATAAAATATCCATCTTTTCAAATGTTTCTGGATACAGCCAAACTGCCGTTCTTTTCTTATTCTTGTTTTGTGTTTCTTTCAAAATATCACTCCTAATCATTGAAACCACCTATCTGACCACCTTGCAAATGCCATAATCACGGTCTTTTCATTGATTTCTGACCACCTAAGCATCACAAAATCTGTTTTCCGACCACCTAACTGAAATGCGAGAAAAGCTCGGCACTGCCGAGCTTTGTGACTGAAAGGCGGTCGCTTGCGACCACCTCTCTTTATCCCGCACCTAAATCGAACGGTGGGTTCACTCTAATTTAGGATGCTGAGTAGTCACAAGGTTTTATTTCTCTTATCTTGGCATTTCGCAAAACTTTGCCCAAATCGCCCTCAATTCTTTCAAAGGGTATACTTATCCTATCTTGGGTGTGAAAGTCGCACACAAGGGCACACAAGTGGCAACGTGGTCGATTATCTGTTTCTTATGAATTGCTGTTATCAGATTGCGGTGTATTTATCGGTTTTTTAGTCTTAGCCGACTTAGTCTCCTTTGCAATTCTGTCTTCAATATACTCTCGGGTAGGCTGTGGTACATATTTCTCATACAGCTTTTGAATAGTATCGGAGAGTTCGTTTTGCAATTCAGCATCCTTTTTCTCCATATAAAATTCAAGTGCATTCAGTTTTTCCTTTTCAAAAGTCAAGGTTAAAGTTGCTTTTTTCATTCCACTCATCCTCCTAAAAATCAAAACCTATAAACGTCATTCGTGGCTCCAGTTCTAGTTCTTCCCCTGTAAAAGTGGGAACATCAGAAAACATCTGGGTGTATTTTTCTACCTGTTTGTCATCAAGTGATACAAATTCACCATCATCACTATCGCCACAAATAAAAAATGGACCGCAGATAATATCTGAGCCCAATCGTCTGTTTGGTTCCATTCCATTTAGTTTTCCTTCTTCATTGACAACCGCAAGACATCCATTATCGAGATAAACACATTCAATGAGCCCACCCACTTCCGCTTGTAATGCCGCAAGAGTATTCTCAATCTCTTTTACCACAGGGGGCATACCTACATCCATTTTTACAACTTTAATTTTATTTTGCGTAATTGCACAATCTTCCAGTACAGTATCATTTTCCAAATCTTGCTCATTTTCTTTTAGTTTATTACAGTACTCAGAATCAAGAGTGATATTAACACAGTTATCCTCCACCACGATTTCGGCAGTTTCCTGTTTTTCACGAAGAGCAGAAAGCAACATGCCCCCGATACCATTGTTCTCCCTGATAGGAATTTCGTAGCATTCACTGGCATCTTCAATGTCAAAAACCCATCTGCCGTTCTCTGCATTTGTTATAGCATCCTTGATAATTTTGTCTGCTGTAAGAGCAATCTGCTCATCAAGATAAAGCTTAATATTTGGCATATATGCACTGTATCGTGCATAATCATATCCACTTGAATCAATTAGAATTCCGTCACCGCTTTCCATATCAAGAGCAAGCAGTCCGTGAATTACACCGTTAGAATCAACAAACATATCCTCTTTGTGATCTGCAATAAACTGTCTGTCCTGGAGCAAGCCATTAGAAAACTCTTCAAATTTTTCATGTTCCATTTGCTCTACGGTTTCAATAACACAAGGCTGTGTTTGAATAGCAGAGCATTTTCTTTCAAAAATTGCATTTGTTTTAAGCATAAAATCTTCCTTTCTCTTATGGTAAATAACTTCTTGGATTTTGTTTTTCTCCGTTTATACGGATTTCAAAGTGCAAATGATTTCCTGTACTTCTGCCTGTAGTGCCTACCTCGGCAATCTTTGTTCCTGCTGATACCTTTTGCCCCTCACTTACAAGTAACTTTGAGCAATGCCCATAAAGGGTAATAAAACCTCCGCCATGATCCACCATAACATGATATCCATAGCCTGTATTGGAATAGCGTACAAGCATAACTGTTCCATCGAGAGCAGAATAAATCGGAGTACCTTTTGGTTTTCCAACATCGATACCTCCGTGCCCTTTCTTCTGTCCTGTAAATGGGTCTTTACGATAGCCGAACTCACTGGTCACCGAACTTCTCCAATTTGCCACAGGTTCGGTAAATCCATCTACACCTACGAACGGAACATCAGAAATGGGAAGTCCATTAGTAAAATCGTCAAACTCCTTCCCATAGGTAGGCGCAGGTCTGCCGTATTTAATACGGTAATATATTTCTGTCGCATTGGCTCTGTCATCAGCTGTTGCGGTTATTCCCATTACTTTAGCAATGTTTTCATAAATAACTGACAGTTCCTTAATGGGAACAGATACAATGTAGGTTTCTTTACTGGTACTGCCATCTTCATTTGTAACTGTGCGAGTTCTTTTTTCATAAACAACAAAGCAGTCTGCAAACTGTAAGGTATTAATAAGGGATGGGCGTTCATCGCCGAAATACAGAGCATAAAAAATAGCCTTAACTCTTACCGAATCAAGGCTTTCGTCATGTTCTGTTTTGCTATTAATACTTTTAATATCATAATCAAGCAAGGCAAAGCTGTAACGCATATCTTCAATATGCACTCTAAATTCCACGGGTGCTTTTTCAGATATAGCACCACCGTTAAAGGATAATTCAAGTGCTGTGCTGTTGTGACTTGCTGTTCCTGAAAGAATTGCAAGAATTAAAGCTATGGTTACAATGATAGGGGAAAGGATTGCCACGACAATCCAACCTATTGATTTTCGTAGCCGTTCATCTGATAATGCAGTGAGTGAGGCTTTAATTGCCATACTGATTGTTGCGGGGTCAGCCATTTTTTCACCTCATTTCATAAAAATACCGCCTACATTTTCAGTAGACGGCATTTTCATAATTACATTATTTCTTTTTAACGGGATAGCAAACCTCGGTTACATATTCATTTGGATTTTGTGTTTCATGAGGGCTGACATGATAAATATTGAATGCCAATCCTGTAAAAACATATTCGTTATCCTGCACCCAGTTGGCGACTGCCTCATTTACTTCGCTTGTTTTTTCGTACCCACCTTTAAAAGTTGCTGATGCAATTTCTACAGCAGGTTCAGTCTTAAATACGACATTTTCTGTGTTAGAATATTTGCCTTTAACAGTTTTCTGAACCTCAACATCTACATCTGACTCTTTGTACTCTCCATCATGGAAGATAGCCATTGTGTAACAAGGGTCGCTATCTTGCATTTTAAGAGTTGCAGTTTCCTGCATTAAAATCCCCCATAACATTCCCTCTTGTTCATAAGAAGGAATTATTTTTCTTACACTTGCAACATATCGCTCAGGTAAAGTTTTTAAAGATACATTATAATTCATAGCAGTTTCGTCCTTTCTCAGCCTTTCAATAGCTGTATCAAGGTAAAGTAAACGACGGTTTGTTTCTTCAGCTTCTGCTAAAACTTCTCTCTGTTTTATCGCCAAGAATTCAGCAAGCGCCTGCGGATTATCATAGCTTTTTAGAATTTCTCCAATTGCAGAAAGACTGAAACCCATATCCTTTAAAGATGTAATTCTACCTGCTGTTGGTAGTTGGTCTTCACCATAGTGGCGGTATCCAGTAAAGCTATCAGTTGCCTTTGGTATAAGCCAACCTATTTCATCATAATGCCGTAGCATTCGTATACTAATCCTTGATAGTTTTGAAAAATCACCTATTCTTAACATTTTGATTTCCTCACATATATGTGTATTTTGAGCTCATCTTTATTTTAGAGTATACCATAATGTGAGAGTCAATAGGTAATTTCAAATTTATCTTCCGCCTGCCTTTCCGAACAAATTTTCTTTGTATGTCGGAGCATGAACAACAAGGTTATATCGCTCGTTACCGCATTTATAGAGGCATACTCCACGCTGAGGAAACTTGATAAGATTGTATTCACTTTGTTCAAGTTGTAAGGTATCCATATAAAATTTAGAATCTACAGCACCCGCATTAAATAAAAATTGATGAGTTGGGATGGAAAACAACGGCTTTGTCATCTCACGAATACCCTCAATATTAAAGTCCTCCAAATTCTGACTGGACAGAATTACGGAGGACTCTTTCTTTCGAACTCTTTTCATAAAGTTTCTGATGTACTCAATAGCAGTCATATTTGTAAGGAATAAATACAGTTCGTCAATGGCCGCCGCTGTATTTCCCTCGGTAAGAAGTTTGTCACTCATAAAGGATAAAACATTAAAAAGTAAAGCATTTTTCACATTCTTACTTGCATTTAATAAGCCTTTTACACCAAACACAATAAATCTGTTTGAAGTAATATTAGTATGTCCGTTAAAGAACTTACTCTCTGCACCCTTACACATGGAATGCAGTCCAAGTAGAATTTCCTGTAACAATTCAGCGGTATAAAGCTGATATTTTTCTTTGTCATAGTCTTTATACTCTTTCTCAATCAGAGCATAAAGGTCAGACAGGATGGGATAGTCCTTAGACTCAAGTGATGCAAAGTAGGTGTTATCACTTATATTCCAATTGGAATACAATTTGCCAAGCATAATTTCAATGGCATCAATATGTATGTCATCGAAGTCTTTATAGCAACGGAAAAAATCTTTTAAAAAGCTGATGTGCTGACTTAGCTTGGTTGCTTGCCTAAATGCAATGGGTGCATCCTTATCCTGTGGGGATCCACCGTCATCCCAGCTTTTCGGTTCCAGTGGGTTTATCATATACTGCCCACTCATCAAATCCACAAAACAACCGCCTGTATTTTCTGCAAGTTCACCGAATTCATGCTCCGGATCAAGGCAGATTACATTTTTACCCGACTCTAAGATATTGCATAAAATCAGCTTTAGTAGATAGCTTTTGCCTTGTCCTGAATTACCCAAAATCAAGATACAAGGGTTGGTTTTGTCATCATCTCGCTTATCAAAATCCACAAGAATGTTACTGCCAAACTTATCTCTGCCTAAATAAAAACCGTTGCTGTCTGTCTTTCCCGAGTAATTAAAGGGATACAGATTTGCAACGGATGAAGCAGGGAGGACTCGTTCAAATTGACTACCAAAAATATTTCTACCCGATGGACCAACACAGAAAAAACCTTGCTGCTGTCGGAGCAACAGCCTATCTACATTTAGTTTACTGCGTACAAGTTCTGTCAAAACATCAGTTTGTAATAGCTTTAGGTTGTCATAGTCACTTGCAGTTAACTCGATAAATACTGCACAATGTAAGAGTGGTTCACGGTTTCTATGCATGGTAGATATCAATGTAACCACATCCTGCAGATTGCTTTCAGCAGTGACACTTTCTTTCAAATCATTGGTGTTTGCAGTGTTCATTCTGTTCTTATTTGTGGCATTATGAATGATTCTTTTTTCTTCTGTTGATGTTACCTGTCTTGTATAGATACGCAGTGTCACGCCATCTTTTTCTCCAAGGTGACGGAGGACAGCCTGTTCTTCAGTTACCGTGGGATATTCACGAAGTGCCCACACACATCGGAATGTGTTTCCACAAATAAAATGATCCACATTAAATTTAATCACTGATGGAGCAATCATGTCGAGAAACTCTTGTATATACACATATTCCTGTGGAGTTACTTGTTGTGTTATTTTACTTTTCATGAATATAATATCTCCTTTCAAAAAAATCACCTATTGACAAATAGTCAGCGCTGAGTATAATTATAGTCAGTACTGACTATGTTGAAAAGGAGTGATAATATGATTCCACTATACATTCTTGGCTTACTCTTGCGATTTGGCCCTCAACACGGATACCAAATAAAAAAGCTAATGGAGGAACAGCTTGAGGACTTTACGCAGATTAAACTACCCACTGTGTATTACCATCTTGAAAAAATGGAACTTGCGGGACTAATTACTGCTAATCGTGACAAGCAAGGTGCACGCCCAGAAAAAACCGTGTATCAGATAAGCAATACAGGAGCGGATAAATTTAAGGAACTACTTCATCAAACCTTGCAGATTAAGTATCGTCCTTCCTTTGATATTGATGGTACATTTTATTTTTCTGATTCTTTGGATAGTAGTGTCTTAATAGATAGTCTTAGCCGGCACATTTCTAGCTTGAAAAAGACACTTAATAAGTTGGAAATTCACCGTAAAGAAACTATAGCGCATATCCCCGAAGACTATAAAACCTCTGCCAATATTATTTTTGAGCACCACATTCTGCATTATAAGGCTGAGCTTACTTGGGCAGAAGAATCATTAAACATCTTGAAGGAGGCTAAAGCACATGGTAAAAACCAGAGTTGTTGAAACAAATGAGGGTATACAGAATGAAGTTACTGTGAAAACCTTTGACTTATTTGCCCGCAGTATGCGGGATAAAGGATGGAACGGTGTGGACGGCATGATTGCGTCTGGCATCAAGGGTGGTGATGTATTGGAAGTCGGGCCCGGACCGGGATATGTGGGATTGGAACTATCAAAAAAGATTCGACCATCTTCACTCACTGGCTGCGAAATCAGTCCTGCTATGCTTCATATTGCCGAGAAAAATGCTGCTGAATACAGCATTCCCGCCCACTACGTGTTGGGAAACTGTATGGAGATGCCGTTCGAGGATAAAAGCTTTGACGCTGTCATTTCCAACGGATCCTTACATGAATGGGAAAACCCTATCCGTGCCTTTGATGAAATTTATCGTGTTCTTCGTGCCGGCGGACGATACTGCATCACCGATTTGCGTCGTGATGTGCATCCACTTAAAAAGGCATTGGTCTATCTTTCAACTCAGCCCAAGGAAATGCGCCCCGGTCTAATTACATCACTAAATGCTGCCTATACAATTTCTGAAATCACTGAACTTCTGCGTCATTCTAATCTACGCAATGCAACTGTAACCAGTGATTTCTTTGGACTTTGTATTGCAGGTCAAAAGTAATGACACCTAAAAGAGAAGCTAAGGAATTTCTCCTTGCTTCTTTTTTCTATTCATTAAAAATTACCCACCTCTCACCATCGAAATCTTCGTACCTATCAGTCGTGACATTCTGTTCAAAGTACACTCCGAGAATTCTCTTGATATCCGCACTATCCGCTCTCCTTGATGTAAAACCTTGATCCTTTAAGCTCTTTTCTATACGAGATAAATATGGAAACACGTCACTTTCTTTCTCATTTTTTAATCGAATGATTATCAGAAATTCACGAGCAGTAGCCATCTGCACTTGCATTCGGTCGAGGTTGGTGCTGTCTTGCATCAGAAGTTTTCGGATAATAGGATTTTCCTCTTCCTCCATACGCTTTTTCAGATATTGCTTGTTGTCATCAAAATTCTCTTTGGAATTAAGGCAGAGCATTTCAATTTCAGCAATACCTTTCAGCACCGTCATCAATGCATAGATTCTACTGCTTACACTGCTTTCCGAAAGTACAGATATATTTGTTGGGTGTATGATAAAATATACAAGTTCGCCATAAGGAGTGACAAGGCTGTAATCAGTGATTTTCGTAATTCCCATCAGTTCTTTTGTAGAATTTTTATGTTTTTCCTTTGTCTTTTCTTTTCTGCTCATAGTTTTATAACCTCCAATCATATGTTTGTTGCTTTAAAATAAAAAAGGATACGGCATATCGAATAAAATCCAATATACTCATATCCTCAAAGCGAATGCTTAAAAAAGCATATGCCGCAGTAATTACAACAGGGAATAGGATACCTGTTTGAGCAAGGGCAAAAACAGAAATAAGCAATCCTATTCCAATAATACCAATGTCACGCAATTCCCAAAGCCATAGTGTTGCTTTTGCTTTTAAGTTATCGGGATACATATACATTTTAACTTTCCTCTCTTTCTTCCTTGAATTTTTTCAAGAAAAAAGCAATCCCACGGAGAACAAAGTCTACACATGGAATTGCCACACTGTTTCCAAGAGCCTTGTATCTTGGCGAATCTGAAGCCTTTGGTATATTAGTCCACCCATCGGGAAAGCCTTGTAGTCTTTCGCACTCAAGAGGTGTCAACCTGCGGACAAGGTTCCGTGATACTGCAAGATTTTCACTTCCTCCACCATTGTCACCGCCTTCGGCTCTTAAAGTGCCACATCCTTCCTTGTAATCTGCAAATGCAGATTGTCCATATATGGTGCTTTGTTTGTCAATAATACACTTATCTTGGCTGACATATTGATTGCCTGCACCTTTCCAATCACCATTACATAATGCTCCAACAACATCCTGATATGGTTTACCTATAATGCATTTGTCTTGATTTACATAGATAGAATTCACTCCTTTGTAATCACGATGACACAAGGCTCCTACCACATCTTGATATGGCTCAGGCTTATAAATAGCATGCACGTCTGATGTTGTAAGGGTATAGCTGATATCTTTCTGCACACCTTGACCGTTGCCACCGTTATGATCCTGGCGGTTAATCGTATTGCTGGCAATGCAATAGCTTTCCTGTACTATGGCAATACCACCTTGGTTTTTACTTGGATCTGGGTTTGTAGTATCAAGGGTTCGTGATTTATCTGTTTCCCGACAGCCTGATATTGGGTTATCAGATTTCATTGAATTACTATCTTTGCTATCCAAACTATATGCAATCGGTGTTGATACAAGAGGAACATTATTTCCACCTGCTCCATAGGTTGCTGCCACTGTCGGTGCAACTTTCAGCGGTCCATTATATCTGCAGTCCTTACCGTGATTATCAAACAGTACAGGCTGATTATTTCCACTTGTTCCGGCGGCTGATGTAATCATCGGGCAAAAATTTTCACAAATTTCCGCACCACCTTGCTGACTTCCCATAACAATGGGAAGATTTCCACCCATACTTGCTCTTAATGTTGAAGTTATGTTTTCGGTAATATCCATGCGGTTCCCGCCTTGGTCATTTAAACAAATCATTGGTTCTGTAACAAAGGTTTGCATCTGCATGTTTTGTGTTGCCATCAACGCCCCCGAAAGATTTTCAAGGTCAATGCCTTCATTCCTTTGATTAATATGATACGATTTCAGCTCTTTCATATTTGGTAAACTGCTGTTATCTATCTGTGTAATTCTGGCTTGTATTTCCAATGCTGTTTTTAATTGTATAGGTAATTCCTTACCTCTCGATTTTGCTCGTCTAAGTATTCCCAAGCAAGCGGTCTTGCTCAAATAGTATTTGGGGAGCGGTGTGTCCTCCAAAATCTGCGACAAGAAAGATTCTTTTGCGCCTTTGGGCGACACCCCAGTATTGAGCATCCAGAACTCTCCAAGCAAGGGAGAATTCTCTTCCCAAAATGCACCCAGCAGATTTCCATACCCCTCCCGTAGGTCGAGGTACAGATACGGTGTGGTCTGCAATTCGAACGGTCTCTTCAAGCACCGCTTTGAAGTCTTCTCCGTTCTGAGAGGAGAAGGCTCCGGGGACATTTTCCCAAACGAAGAATCGAGGTCGAATAAGGTCATTTGCTTTTCCGTCGTTTCCATCGGCACACCTCATTTCTTTTGTTATTCTAATCTGCTCCATAAATAGTCCTGAGCGTTCACCCTCAAGTCCTGCTCTCTTTCCCGCTACAGACAAGTCTTGGCAAGGCGAACCTCCACAAATAATATCAACGACAGGCAGTTTGCTACCATCAAGCTTTGTAATGTCACCAACATGGAGCATCTTGGGAAATCTTATTTTTGTTACTTCGATGGGAAAACTTTCGATTTCACTGGCCCACAGAGGAACAATCCCATTATGAACTGCGGCAAGCGGGAATCCGCCAATCCCATCAAAAAGGCTTCCCATTGTAAGCATTTATATCATCTCCATTCCATAGGCACTTTCCTCTCTACTTCGGCACCGCTTGCACGATGGTCCGAGTTGTATTCACTGCTGCTTGAGCCGTATATACCGCACTCATCACATTTGCTTTTGTTGAGGTATCCAAACCAAATGCCCCCGCAATTCTTGGTACTTCACCTGCGGATAGCATAAGTCCCAAACCAAGTAATGCATGGTCTTTTAACACCATAAGTCCTGCTGTAAGTATGGTTGCTTGCAGAAACGTAGTTAAGCAAAGTCCTATGATCTGTTTGCACCAACCTATAAATCCATCTACATATCCACGAGGAACAGAAAACATATATAAACTTCCAACGGCTATCTGAATGAGCAAAATGCCACCTCGCTTGAGATTTGCAAAGAATACTTTTATCACCGCATATCCCATAAGGATAATAATAAACAGCGCCATAATGGGTGAAGTGATAGCGGACAATCCTCCAAAGACATTAGAATTTCCAACGGCATCAAGGGTTCCTACGTTGTTTAATTCGGTAATAATACCATTAGCCAAGTCACTGATTCCATTTGCATGACCTGTAATTCCTGTAGTAAGGCTTGCTTGCAGATTCACCGATAACTTATACAGTTCTATGGGGGCAACAGTAAAAAGGCTGACCGCCATAAACCCTTTGATAGCATTTATTCCTGTATCCTTAAGATTTCCTCGGCCGTATTGATACTCAATTCCTGTTTCAAAACATGAAACCACAAGTCCTGTAACATAAAGAGTCCATGCAAGATAAGAAAAAAACAGTACAATGCTTTGAACCCAATTCATCTCAAATAACTCCACACCCATATTGCCCATCTGGGCAAAAAAGTCACCGAGAAAGCCTACAAGATGTCCATAAAACCAATCAATGATTTGATCCATCACATCACTGAGCAAAAAATCCCATATAAACAAAAGGGGAAACCTCCTTTCTTTCCAAGTAAAAAGAGCATACCGTTTTCACGATATGCCCAAGCTTTGCATAAAAAATGACGGGGTGCTAATCCTTCAATGATTTTAGCTCTCCGTCATCTTCATTCATTATTTCCAATATCAGTTTTGCTCCCATACGGAAGCCTTGTGTAAACCGTTCCTCAGCATTTATATAGCTGAGTTTTCCTTGTGCTGTTACAAAGTCTTGCAGTTTTTCTTTGCCTTGTGCATCTAACAGCTTGTTGAGTTGTTCTTCAAGTTCAGCTATTTCATTCAGACTCTTTTGGTATTCACTGCCATGAACCACTTCCTTTGCTATGGGACACAGATTTCCGTTGTACAACTCGCTAAGTAAATTTTCTTTCTGCATTTTCTCCACCTCCTTCAAGCACAACACAATAGCACAACAAATTGATTTAAGCTATACACAGAAACCAACAAACTTGACATAAAAAAAACAAGGACATTTTCTATCCTTGCTACTGATTATTATTTTCTTGCAACTCAGCTTCATCTAGTGCTTTTATAATTAGTTCAGTGATGAATGCCTTTTGGGTTAAGTTCGGGTTCTTATCAAGGTGTTTTTTTATCCTTGCAAAGATTTCTTCTGATATTTGCAAGGCAAGTGTCCTTGTTTGTGCCATGTTTTTCATCTCCTTCATTTGATAGTATTCAATAATCAGCTTTTCTACATATTGATTTAGGGTAAGTCCGCTTTTTTCTTGGTTTGCTCTTACTTTATTGTGTAATTCGATAGGAATTTTGGCACATAAACTTTTGGTTTCTTCCATCACTTTTTCCTCCTGATTTTTATTTGCAAGCAAAGCATACCCCAAAGTCTAAGTTAAAGCTATACCTAATACCAACAAGAATTGAAGTAAAAGCCAAACAATATTTACTTCGCTACATACCCAATATAGTCCAGAGTATCCTCGGATAAGGGCGGTGAAAAAGCGACAACCAAATGATTGTCGCTTCAGTGTTATTTGAATTTTACCGCTGTGCCATATACAACCGTTTCGGAAACACCTTCCCAAATAGCAGTTGAAGAATATCTAACGCCAATAATGGCATCAGCACCCATTTCCTTTGCCTGTGCTATCATACGCTCTTTAGATATTTCTCTCGATTTATTTAGCATATCTACATACTCTTTAAGTTCACCACCAACGGCACTTTTTACACCTTGAAAAAAATCCTTCACAGCGTTTTTGTTTTGAATGCTGTTTCCTTCAACCAAACCCAGCATTTCAATTTCTTTGCCTTGCATATATTTTGTTGTTACTAATATCATAAACTTTACTCCTGTTCAATTTTAAAACAATATACAAATCCATTATCTTTTGATTTTTTGCCATCGGTCAATGACTTATCATGAAAGGTACTATATCTTTGAAACCCATATCTCTCGTAGAATGTGTATGTGCAGCTAAGCTCCGTCCACAAGAAAATACTTTTCATCTGATTTACCTTGCAAAATTCCACATAGTCATTCATGAGCTGGTAACCATATTTCTTGCCACGCAATTCCTTGCTTACAATAAATAGATTAACCTCACCATCAAATAAATCTGATTGTTCTTCGCCCAAGCAATCCACTCGCCTATGTGTAGCAGCAATTTGACGTGCTACTTTTCGATTTCCGAATTTTCCCAAACCCCAAAGGCTAAGCTGATACATACTGGTAAACAACGAAGATACTTTACATTTCATATTCTCAATTATGCCATTATTCTCAATACTACCAAACAGCAATCCGCACACCTCGTCATTTTCATTGACGATTATTTCTCGATGAATACTATAATCCAAACATTCCTTTACATAAGTGATATAAATATCCAAATTATCTTTTACACCAACAAATCCAGAATGAAAATCCCATGTATTAAGGACTAATTTTGCACATGATTTTAAATATTTTTTACTGTATTTTTTGATTTCGTACGAGATCTCACTCACCTCCAAGTACTTTCATGATTGCCATAGCCCAAACCTCTTTGCAATCAATCTGATAATGATAAAGCAATGCATCATCAATTCCTGTCTGCACGATAAATAGGTAATCTGCAAAGCTTAGGCTGTTTGTTTCCTGCGGTACTGCATCAATTGATTTTCCATATTCTATAATGCTACGCCATTTTTCTTTTTCTGCAAGAATATAACTATCCACATATTCTCGCAAGGCTGGAATTCTGTTTGTTTGTATATCTATTTCAGCAAATACTTTTCTTGCTGTAACATTGGTTTCAAATGCATCAACAAGGGAATATCCCTCATTCAAAAGATATTCACGAAATTCATTTTGTGTTTCGATTTTGTGAAGGGATTGTTCCACATTATCATGTACATAAAGATTTTTTACAAGCTCCACCAATATTTCTTCTTTAAATCTAAAATAATAGTAAACGGATGCCTTTTTTATCCCGATGGCGTCTGCCAGTTGCCCAATGGAGGTTTTATCATATCCCTGCTTAGCAAGCGATTCATACATAGCTCTGAGCAATTTTTCTTTTGTTGACATTTCTTTCATATTATCCACCTACCTATCGTATGGTAGAATAGCATATTTAGATTAGCTTGTCAAATGCAAAAAACAAAATTTTGATTACTATATTCCTAATATAGTCCAGAGCATCCTTGCAAAAGGATGGTCAATCAATCCCTTTTGCTGTTGTTCATATTTGGTTACTTGAAGATGTTACTTTGCTATGATAAAATCATACTGCAAATATCTATTAACCAAGCCCTCTTAGGCTTATTACTATCTATTGAGATAAAGACAGGAGTGAGAAGTCATAATAACCAACGAATCTATCAATCGTGCAATAGACTACATCTTAAATAACATAAGCGAAGACCTATCGGTTGATGAGGTTGCTTCTCATTGCAACTTTTCTAAATATTATTTTTCCAGATTATTTAAGGCAGAAACTGGTGAAAGCATCTATGAGTTTATTAAACGTCTGAAACTGGAGCAAAGTGCTTTTCGCCTAAAGGTTGAAAAAAATAAAAACATCACTGATATTGGCTGGAAATATGGTTACAGTTCATCAAATTACAGCTCCGCTTTCAAGCAGTATCATGACCTATCTCCTATTGAATTTCGTCGAAGCATTGTACAGAAATCCTTATCAAACCCTATGTTTTGCGTTGCTAATATCAGTTTAGAGTCATTTGAAGAATGTAACAAAAAAATCTCTATAAATACTCTTGAGGATTGCAGGGTAATCTATGAGCGATATAAGGGAAGTTATCGGGATTTATCGACCCATTGGTGCAACTTCCAAGAAAAGTATCAGCAATACATCGCCAATGAAACATTGCTGATTGAGCGCACCTATGATGACCCTTCTATTACCCATATTGATGAGTGTTTGTATGATCTGTGCATCACTGCACCGCAAGACTATGCCCTTGAAAACACCTATACACTAATAGGTGGCAAGTTCGCTGTCTATCACTTTAAGGGGACAGTGGATCAGATCTATACCGCTTATCAAAGCATCTTTAATGTATGGCTACCGAAAAGCAGTTTTGAAATTGACGACCGATACGGCTTTGATATTTACAGAAGAATTGATTGCAATACCATGTATATGGAAATTGATTTTTTTATCCCTATTCAATAGAGCACAAATACAGAAGTTTATTTTTGCTTCCTCTGCTATCCTTAGGTTGTGAACAAAGGATTGGAGGAAATGAATATGAATTTAGAAAACATCAAGAATAACAAAGTAAAAACCATTCTACAATTCTCGATTCCATCGATTATTGCTATGGTACTAACCTCTCTGATTACTGTAGTAGATGGCTTTTTCATCGGAAACTATGTGGGTTCAGAGGGACTTGCTGCGGTAAACTTAGGTTTACCGATTATTTATTTGTACCTTGCAGTAGGATTAATGGTTTCAGTCGGTGGTGTGGCAATCGCAGGAATTGCACTGGGCGGAAAAGACACCAAAAAATGCAACAGCGTCTTTAATCAAACAATGTTCACCTCAACACTTGCAACAATTTTGCTGAGTGTGATTGTCTGGTTCTGCCTTGACCCAATGCTTTATCTTTTACATGCCGATGGGCAGGTATCAGGATTTTTCAAAGACTATTATGGCATTCTGCTGTTAGAGCTTCCCGTTATGGTGATAAACGCATCCTTTGGTATGTTTATCCGAGGAGAAGGAAAACCGCAATATTTTATGCAGGTTAATATTTTGAACGTACTACTCAACATCTTGTTAGACTATTTATTTGTTCGCTGGATGGGGTTTGGCGTGAAAGGCATTGCAGCAGCATCACTTCTTTCAGCTATTGTTACATTTCTATGCATACTTTACTTCTTTATTAAAAAGTCATGTGTGTATAAACTCCATAAATTTACTTTTTCAAAGGATGTGCTTAAAAATACACTTCTTAATGGCAGTTCAGAGTTTATCGGAGAAATGTCCCTTAGTATTTCGATGTTTGCTTATAACTTTGTGATACTAAAGTATATCGGCGTTGATGGTGTTACTGCATTTACTATCGTAGGCTATGTGGCGTATATCTTTAGCATGGTGCTGATTGGTTTTGGGCAAGGAGCCAGTCCTCTGATTAGCTTCACTTATGGTGCCAAGGAATATCCTCTGTCAAAGAACCTGCGTAAAATCACCAACACAATGGTGTTGATTGCAGGAGTGTTGGTCTTTTTACTGGTATTGGTTGGGGATGATTGGTACAGTGGTCTATTCATAAAGAATGATTTGGTGCAACAGATGGTACATTCCGGTGTAGCGATTTTTGCTATTTCGTTTCTCTTTTCAGGAATCAATACAATCACTTCTTTTTACTTTACCTCTATAGGTAGGGCAAAAGAGTCTGCTATTATTTCTTCAGCACGAGGATTAGTTGTTCTACTCATTTGCATTTTCACACTTCCAGCATTTCTGGGGATGATGGGTGTATGGCTGGTTGCCCCAACTACAGAAACAGTAACACTATTTTTGACATTGTTCTTTATCGGAAAAGAAACTACTAAGAAATCTCACGGATTTGCCACAGAATAACTGGCATCTTATGAGACGATAGCCACTACACTTTAATCTTGTGTAGTGGCTATCTCTTTACCTATAATCCGAGAATAGTCCAAATATATAGCGGTGCTGTTAAGGTGAACACCAAACATGAAAAAAGGATTGCCGGTGCCGCCCACTCAAATTGACCATGTTTCCGATGTAGGCTAAGTACCCAACGCCTTGCCGTATTACTACGGTAGGTTTTCAAGCACTCGCCCCCGAACCGTACTTACACCTCTCGATGTATACGGCTCTCCATTTGTTAATTCAATCTGCCTAAATGCAAGTCAGAATGGCATTGTCTGCACAACGCTATTGTTTTTCTGTTTCTTGCAATCATAAAAGTTTCCAATCGACTTTTACCTTTTAAATCCTTTAATTTACGAACGTGATGTATTTCAATCATTTCATTTTCATTACCGCAATATTCGCATTTGCCAGCTTCAAGCCTTTGTTTTAAGCTTGTTTTTGCTGTATACATAATGGTTTTTGGAATAATGTCCACATTTTGCGAATATTTCAACTTCTTCCGTGAAAATCCCTCATTGTAAAACAGACGTGTTTTTGTATTGCCTTTCTTGTCTTTGTATCGTATTCCAAAGCCTTTGTCTATACGCAATTTCTGCGTAATTTTTCGTACAGAAGTCCTGTACTTGGTAGCAAATGTTTTGAACATACTATACTGCATAATGTAACCGAACGAACTTACGATTGATGAATTGTTTGCTAAGCTGTAAAAATTTCTAAACCCACGGATTTCACTGTTGTATTGCTCTAAGATTTCAAGGTCATCATTATCTTTAAGGTAGTACCTTGACTTGGGTTTAAAATTTTCTTTTCCGTATACAGTAGTTTCAATGCTCATAGCCTTGTATTCAAACAGTTTATCTCTGATAGTTTGCATAGATACCGATAGGCAAACTGAGCCATTCAAATATCGGCTTTTAACTCCGTTTTTGTTTGTTGTAACGGCATTTGTTTTTCTTACATAAATTTCATATCCTAAAAATTTTGCTCTATCAGAGGAGTTTGTTATCAGCGTTTTTTCTTCCGACAGCTGTAATTTCAAGCTATTTTGAAGATACTCCGCTATCTTGCTTTTAAGACTTTTTGCATCTTCTTTACTGCCCACAATTCCAATAATAAAGTCATCTGCATATCGAATATATTGCAAACGCTTAAAATCATTGTCCATTGGGTCACTATATGGTGTTTGATATTTTTCTCTTTGGATTTCTGTTATTTTCTGCAAAATCGCTTTTCGTTCGTTCTCGTCTGTTGTTACGCTGAGTTTTCTTCTAAGCCTTTGTAAATGACTTTCAAATTTAATTGCTTGCGATAATGGTTTTCTGCCTTTTCCTTTGTCAAATTCAGATTTTAGTTCTTGCATATATTTATCAAATCCATCAAGATAGATATTGGCGAATATTGGACTAATAATGCCACCTTGCGGTGTCCCTGAATAGCTATTGTGATATTGCCATTCCTCTAAATATCCTGCTCTTAAAAACTTATTTATCAAACGCAAAAACTTTTCATCTTTAATTCTTTTTGACAAAATACCAATCATTATTTTGTGGTCGATATTATCGAAAAAACCTTTAATATCTCCCTCGATAAACCATTTTACTCCAGAGAATGATTTTTGTATGCTATCTAAAGCTGTATGGCAACTTTTCTTTGGTCTAAAACCGTGAGAGGATTTTTCAAAATATCCCTCATAAATTGCCTGTAACATCATTCTTATAATTTCCTGTATTAGCTTATCGTCAAATGACGGTATGCCAAGGGGTCTCATTTTTCCATTTTTCTTTGGAATATATGTCCTCCTTGACGGATTAGGTTGATATCTTTCGGATTTTAGGCTTTCAATGAGTTTATCAATTCTTTTCAAACTCATTGCGTCAATTGTTTTGCCGTCTGTTCCTTTTGTCATATTACCCTCATTTGCATATATATTTTGGTATGCAAGCAAGTAAAAATCACGATTATATAGATTTCTGTACAATCGTTCATAAATGTATGACTTGTCGGAACTGTGTTGTTGCAGACTGCTTAACACATTGATTGGATTTCTCATAATGTATCACACATTATCCTTTCTTTTAATGTTAAGATAACAAACTGCCACCCTTCGCCACGTGCAAGGCTTTCCCTTGCTCAAACTACTACGGTGGCTCCGTTGCCATACCGAATATTCAGTGTCATCTTTCTTGCTTTTTACACTTGAAATTTATCACCCAAAGGCATTACACATAGCCAAGTTATTGGCATTTCGGGTTAGGCAATCCCCATTTAACTAACTAATAATAGCGTGAATGATTGTCGGATACCGTTTTCGTCCTTTAATGTTTATCCATTTTGGTTGCATATAGCTTTGGCTGTATCTACTCGACTAACATAGTACAGATATGCAATAAAACACCTATAGTTATCTTGTGTTTTAGCTCTTACATAAGCCCATCAGACTGCGGTTCAAGTAGTTTAACTTTTATCCTCATGTCACTCTTTTCATCTTGCCATTCAGTCGTGAGATGATAACTTCTCAACTTATGACGTTACCGACGTGCTATGTTCCTCGTTATTGGTTTCCCTCACGAGTAAGTCGGTTGATGACGGACATTAAAGCACAAGTCCGTTAGGTTGCTAAACCTACAATTATTAGAGAGCCTTTATGGGCGCACAATCAAAATAAGCAAGACCTAATTTGGCAAAGAAAAATACCGCAAGAATTAAATCAATGGCTGGGAAAACCACCTTATTGACTACCGTTTTAATCTGACTTGATGCATCTTTCCATGTGCCTTCAATGGCTCCAGCTACATCACCAGTTCTGGCTGCAAAAACAGTAGTGCTAAATAACAGACACATAAGCAATGCTGCTATGAGAATGAATGCAATTTTCTTGTGTTTATTCATATATTTATCCACCTTCCTTTTCTTATGGTTTTAATGGTGCAACGTGCCAGTCATCCCAAAGTGAGCCACGAATTACTAAACTATCGCTTAG
This sequence comes from Anaerovorax sp. IOR16, assembly GCF_017168145.1. Classification (GTDB taxonomy): domain Bacteria; phylum Bacillota; class Clostridia; order Peptostreptococcales; family Anaerovoracaceae; genus IOR16. The sequence goes on from NZ_JADQTL010000008.1 coordinate 238,557, forward strand.
ATTTTTAGACATCATTCCTACGGGGGTCCAGCTGTCTATCGCCCAAGTATTCACTTCATACTTTCCGTTTGGCATCCAAATTGGTGTAAAGTGAGTTCGGTTTTTATAGGTAGAATACTTATTTTTTTGAAACTCAAAACGAGAATTACTTCCATTCTGAACTTGTTCCAATAACCGCCAATAGGTGTTGTAATTAAATTCCGGAAAGTAGCTTACCGCATTTTGTGGGTTGGTCACTGCCGAGAATTGATTACTGCTTACCGATGCAAATACTTGTTGATTAACACCATATCCAGACTTCATTGTCCTACCATTTGCAGTTGGATTCTTACCGTCGCAAAGTAACTTCATGTTTGCTGAAAAGACAGCATAATATTTGTTAAGATCAAACTCCCACCATCCGTGGTCGCACCAATATCCACTATTTTCACCTGTACTATGCCATACCAAATATTCATGCCACCATGGATCCCAAACAGTCCATTCTGCCCTTGCTTTTTCTGCTTTTTGAGGAATGGGTGATAATGAAAAGTCATCATTTCTATCATCAGCAACAGGGTTTGGTGGGGGATTTTTATCAAGGTCAACAATTTTGCAATGAATGGTGGTTTTATCTGTTCCTCCCGGACCTTTTACAGTTACATCTATGTTCATATTCTGTTCTGTGTCGGGAGTAGTCCATTTTACCCATGCAAGCTGACTGTCACCTTCGGGATAATATATATTACCTACATTATAGGTTTTACCATTAATATGAAAACTGACACGAGTCGGATTGTCGGGATCAGACTGCCCACCGCTGATCATAACGGAGGTAATTACCTCTGTGCTTACACGGTATTCATAATCATACGTTGAAACAACAGGTGGTTCCGGTTGTTCCGTAAAACGTACGACCCCAAGTCCAAGCGATGATTTAATATCCGCATTGGTTGCCGCCTTTGTTGTACTGCCATTCCACGCAGGATATCCTAAGTCAGATACTTCCAAAAACATTGCAAGAGGTAGGTTTTTGTGAGATAAAGAAACCATTCGCTTTCGCAGCAATCCACTGACCTTTTCATCATACATGGCCGCCTCAGTTGCAGTGGTTGCAATCATACCTCCCTCAAACTTGTAATAGGCTATTGGTTCAAGCAATAGCTTATACTCTCCGCCAATTAGCACATCGTAATTCATGCCTGTTATTTCTGCAATTCTTTTAATTATATATTCTGAGCAGAAATATTTTTTAATGGCATCAATATTACTTCTACCATTGGTACTGACTATTCTTGGTATTGCTTGTGCTGGGTTTTTATAACTATACCCTCCCTGTACGGGAGATAGCCCTCTACCATTGTTGTATTGTAGTTTGCTTATCTTTCCAAAATGATAAATCTCTGAGGGCGGTTTTTTATTTGTTAAATCAATGGGAGTTGTAACTACAGCGTGATCACTTGCTCTGACTGCTGTTACACGCACACCATCCATTCCTGGTGACCATACATTGTTACTTGTTCCGCTGCCCATTCCTCCACCTCCGCCATCAATATTTCCATCCCCAACAGCAAAAACAGATATGGAATAACAACAGACAATGATTAGAGAAATACATATTGTTGTTAATAGCTTTTTCATTAAGGCTCCTTTCCCCAAGAAAAAATGCACTGCTTTTGCAGTGCACTAACCTTGACTATTTTTTATTGTCCCATATTTCCTACTTGCTTATTGATATCTCCGTCACCATCTACATACTCACCATGATTTTCACCACCATTGGGTACATTATCGAATCCAGGTAACCCACCAGATGTTTTTTGCGTTGGTGCAGTTGGTTTTTCCACTTTATCATGTTCAACAGGCTTATCATCTACTGTTACCTTATCGCCATTTGGCTTTTTATTTGGATTTGTAAGCTGTTCTTCCGTATATGTAGGCTTTTCAGCATCTCTTTGAATTTTCTGTTCTGTACCTGTATCTACTGCTCCGTTATCCGTTTCCGTCTTCTGTGGAACGTCAACAGTCGGTACCTTAATTTCATCTTCTTTTTCTGAAGTATCGGGTGTTTTTGTCACCACATCTTGAACCTCACTGTTTTGAGAGGAAATATTGACATCCTTAACAGGAGGTTTCTGAAATCTTACTCCTATTATAACTATCAACGCAATGCTTATTACTATACCGCCTGTTATGATGAGCCACTTTTTGGTTTTATCATTTATGTTTTTCATAAACCGATGCCTCCTTATATATAAATTCATCTATTAAGTCAAACCGTATCACAAGGTTTTTAAAAAGTCTACTAAATATTTAAGAGTTATCATAAAGTTAAAATTTAGGTGTATATCCCGCACTGTTTTCCACCTTTATATGCATTGGTGGCAACAGTTTTCCGCCAAAGGATACTGGGACTTCTAAGTTCACAGAACTGTTTATTTTAAATCTTCGGCTATCCTGATCACCGCTTGCAAAAGGTGCATTTTTAATATCCACATCAAGATTCCAAATTTTAAACTGGATATTATTTTTATCATCTGTGACTTTTTTGTGATAGTCATTTTCCACTGTTAAACCAAGTATTGTATCCATTTTATTATAAATATCACCATAATCAATGGACTCTTTAAAGTCATCAAGGTTTGGCTGATAACCACCCGAATATCCTTCTCTAACTCCGTGATATACATCATCATAATTCTCTGTAACCGTAGAAATGACTGCATCTTGCATTGCATCACGAACTCCCTGTGCAACGATTAAAAGGCGAAAATATTCAGATATGCCAGTAAAAATCATTACAAGACATAGGGTAATGGCAACAGCTAAAGGATAACCGTTGCCATGATTGTTTTGTAATGGTTTTATTCGTTTTTTCATCACTTCCAATACACCTCACTTTTACCCATTGCTTCACCTCGTAATGTAACAGGAAATGAACCGAAACCACCAAATAACCCGATATCCATATCATAGGTAACTATAACAGAGACTTCCTCGTTTAGCTGTATTTTGCCTGTTGTTGACCAGTTAACCTTTGGATGAAGTCCTGTTTTTTCAATAAGCACTTGCTCTCGTCTTTCAGTTTCCGTTCCTACTCGGCCTGCAATTTCTGCTTCACGTACAAGTTCTGTCGCAAAAGTATCAACCTGCTGTTTGGCAATATAAGCAGGGAATACCTTAACTGCAACTGCAATTATGAGCATTGCACAAAGGACAAGGACTACTACATCAATGTATCCCTCACCACGATTGTTCCGGAGAGAATTTATCATTTTCTGCATAAAAGGCACCTCCCTTATAACATTGCACTGAGTGAATGAATGATTTCAGAAATGATAATGACAATATAAGTCATTAGGAAACACATGAGCATCAAAAAGCTGAATACACGGATTTTTGAAGGTATCTTCATCGCCTGTGCTTTCAGCCTTTGCAACTCCAACTGTTTCATATCATGGCTTAGCATTTGAAAATACATTGCACCATCATCGCCACGTAGCACACCAATTAACCCTCGAGTAATATCCGACAGCATTGTTGAATTGATTCTCGCCTCAAACCTTGTAAGTGCCGCTTCATAAGAAGATGACCGCATGTCTGCTGTTACAATATCCAACTCTTTAGCAAAGTCAGCACCTGCATTTTTCTTAAAGTTTTCAAGAATTGAAAGCACATCACGGCTTGCTTTTAGCTCCTGTGTAATAGTTGCCACAAACCTTGGAAGTTCTATTTCAATTTTCTCTCTCTTTGCATTTAGTTTTTCATCAGCCGTGCGGATTTCTTTAAAATAAACAATCACGGCAAGAATTAATACTACAGGAGCAAGCAGAGGAAAAAGTATAAGTGCGGGAATGATTCCAAGGAGAATGACACCTGATTTTACAAGTGCGTTTGCCATAAATTCTTCGGGGGTTTCTTTCATTCCTGCGGCATTTAAAGTGTTTCTCATACGAATTTTCTTGTACTCATCTATTGGCAGATATTTTGCAATCCTTACTGCAAATCCGTTAAGCAGAACCTCTATATTTTTAGTTTTTTGACTACTTTCCTTAACTGCAGAAAGCATTGCTTTTTCTGCGGCTAAGCTTGGGAGTTTCAGAAAATCTGCAAGGATAAAGAACAATCCCATTGCAAAGAAAACAGCAAATAGCATCATTAAAATTTGCATATTACTTTTCACCTCCTGTACTCAACGGGTTGTGTCAGTTTAATCACAAATGCCATAGATACAAACATTATGATAAAACAAACCGCAAGCACAATCTGTCCTGGGATGGTGTGTATTAGAGTGTGATACCAATCCTTGTTTAGAAAATACAGCAGAGGAATATTGCAAAGCACCAACATCTGCATCGTAATAAACTCTTTTCTTGGCTCAAATACCAAATTTTCAAGTTCGCCGTTTACTACCCGCATATCAGAAAGTTTTGATACAATCGGTGTCAATGTGCTTTTAAGACTTCTATCATGCTGACACGCAATTAACGCATCGCACCATTCTCGAAAGACAGCGTTGTCAATCTGCTTTCTAATATTTTGCAACCCTGTATTAATGTCTGGATTGATCATCTTAATCCCATAAACAAATCCTTTGAAGATGGAAAGCTCAGGCGGATTTAAGTAGTTTATGTTTTCCTCCACCGCTGTCAAAATGTCCTCATTTCTTAGATATGAGGTGGTAATGATAGACAGTGCTGTTTCAAGTTCTGCGGCAATGTCCTTTTTAAAATGAGTTTGAGTAAGTCGAACATACCAAAAAGGCAAAAGCATCATTCCCACTGCAAGAACAGGCACAAGGAAAAAGTTGCCCATCATAATCGCTATGGATGTTCCAACTGCAAACAAAGCAAGTGAAAGCATACAAAGCATTGGGAAACGGCTTGCTCGACCAGTTATTTTTAAAATTTCCTGTACCTCTTTTATCTCTTGTTTAAAGAAACCAACCTTTTTTCTATCCGTAGTTTCATTGATTTCTTCCTTTAGGCTTTTGGGACCGTTTAAAAAGGATTTAAAAACTCCATCTGTAAACTCCGAAAGAGATAGGGAAAATAAAATAAAAAAGCCTGTTATCATTCCGATACAGGCAGTTAATAAAATTATATTCAATTGTCGCTCACCTCAGCTTTCTGTAAGGTGTTAATCATTTCAAGAGGCATACCGTTTTCCAGCAGTCGTTTTGCTAAGCTGTCGGAAATGCCATGTATACGTTTGTGATTCCCTTCAATTACAAAATTACCGTTTTCATCAATTTTATTTTCCGTAACAATGTACTGATATAAGCTGCGAAAATTCCTCGTTCCATCGGGCATAATTTCACATTCCATAATCTCCATCATGCGTCTTTGCTTGTTTTCAAGCTGTTTACAGAATACCACGATTGGATATGCCTCTGTTACATATCCGTACAATGTCTTATCATCCATATCCACTGCACGTTTACAAAGTGATACCATTCTTGGATAAACTGCAACAGCTGAATTTGCATGAAGAGTTGTAATAACAGCAATACCTGTTCTTGCCGCCTCTTGACCTGCATTGGCTTCGGGACCTCGCATTTCTCCGATTACTGCAATATCAGGATTAAAACGAAGTGCCATATCAAGAAGTGTGATTTGATCAATTTTTTGCTTATCATTATCACTATCCCTTGTAATCGTGTGGATAACCGAATTCACAGCTTTACCATTTTCATATCGTGCAAGATTAAGCTCTCTTGAACCGTTTTCGATGGTATAAATTCGTTTTCCGTTTGGGATTGTTGTCAACAGCCATCCAAGCACTGTGGTTTTACCGCTTGAAGTTGCCCCTGCAATACAAACGGAAATACCGTATCTAACAAGCTGTGACAGCATATTCAGCATTTCATCGGTAGCCGTTCCACCTTGTACAAAATCCTCTTTCTTCATACTTTGTGGATTTACAATACGAATGGATGCCGAAATGCCAACATCTTCATCCACAAGAGGTGTCTTTAAGGCGGCAATACGGATATTTTTTGAAAGGTGCCCGAGAACTGCAGGACTTGCATTATCCAAAACCATTCCAGATACATGGAGCATTCTCCGAATCACATTGACAGCATGTTCCGGTGAATCAAAATGCTCATCAAGCTTTACCGTTCTGCCATCAGAATACTGTACCTCAATATCTTGCCAAGAGTTGATATCTATTTCCTCAATGTTTTTTCCGAAGATATATTTGGTTAAAAAGCCATACTCCGCCATTTCAGTATAGAGCGCATCAATTATCTCATTTTCATTCATTCCCTTAACAGCAATTTTCTCATCCATAACATACTTGCCGATATAGCGTTTCATCTGTTCTTTGGCATCTTCTAAATTGCTGTCGGTAATGAGGTTCGCATAGTTTTCCGATATATACTCCTGAACCTGTTTTAGTACATGTGAAAACTCCCTATACTCGCACTCTTGAGCAAAAAATAAAGAGTGAGTGTTCTTCTTAACACCAAGCTCCACAGGACTTGTTATTTCATTTGGTACTGCAAGCAGTTCATTGGCTCTATTACATATCGAGGCAGCTTTATTGTTTGGTTCATAAGCATTGTTCTTTGGATTTTTCTCTTTTCTTTTGAAAAAGAAGTCTATAATCTTTTTTAACACCCGAACACCTCCCTTGCGATTTTTTCAATCTCCTTGCGAAATTCTCGGCTGTCTTTTAAAGTCAAATCTGCAAAAAGATTGCCTTCCAAGTACTGCTGTTCCACCTCATCTGAATGCGGAATTTGAAAAGTAAGACTACCCATAGCACCCGCCATATGTTCGATACCGTGATTTGATTTCACATTTGATGCACATTTATACTGTTTTTCAAAGTCAAGTCCTGTAGTTTGCAAAATAGATAGCTGACTGGATAAATAACTGATAGATTTTAAATCACAATTTGCAAGCCTTAACATAGAATCACAATCTATCAAGGCAACAGCAGAGAGAATATCACTTGCAATATAACTTCCACAGTCAATTATGACAAAGGGTGCAATTTTTCTAAGACTTGCAATGAGTTCTTTTGCCTGTGTTTCGTTATAAGGTGCATAGGAATATTCGTTTTCTCCCTTTAGCATACCAAGACTGGTGAGGTAGTCCATCTTCTTATGGGTAATCATATGATATTTCACCAGTGATTCGGTAACATGTTGTGCGGCTAAGATGCTTCCCAGTGATTTTTCGCATTCTAAATCTGAGGGCGGGCATATACAGGGGAGCATGGGTGCGGTCGTATCACAAAGCACCAGTACTACATTTTTCTTTTTATCTGTAAGGTATTTTGCAAGCTTTACAGCAACAGTTGTTTTACCACTTGAAGGACTTCCCCAAACAGCAAGAACACCGCCATGCAATGCCTGTTCTTTTGGTACTTTCTGCGTTTGACCTCGTGAAAAAATGGAGTCTTTCATAAAATTCATTACTGCACCACCTCATTTTCTTGTGTAGACTCTGTGCTGATCTCTGAATGATAAAGTTTATAAAGCACTTCTTCTTGGATAGAAATAAACTTTTCCGCTTGCTTTGAATCACCACGATAAACAAGAGAAACATGGCTTTTTCCGTCTGACTCAAGTTCTGCTAAGATATTACTTTGTTCTGCTGTAGCAAGAAGAGTAACAGTGGTAGGTAGCTCCTTTTCGTCCTCTGCCGAAGGCGAATTGGGTCCAGCGTCACGCTGGTTGGCATCGTAACCGCTTGGAGCAGTAACCGAAATCACTTCGATATATTTTAGTTCGGGCGGAATAACGGTCATCCCTTGTTTTTTGTAATCAGGTGCAATCACTGAAACAATATCTCCGCTTTGAAGCTTGCCAGAAAGACCGCTTGCAAAGGTTTTAAGTGTCAGCGAAATTGCCTGCTTCTCACCATTTAAGCGATATAGATATGCGTTATCTTGTTCAGGTGTTTTGGATATCTTTGTGTTTAAGATATAATCCCCAACAGATAAATCAGCAGCTGCAAACCTGCCAATAACTGTATCTTTGTTTTTAATAACATTTTCGGGCAGGTTATATCCGCCTACTTCCACAGTCTGCACCATATCCTTTGTTATTTTATCGCCCAACTTGATTTCCTTTGCAACTCTCACAATTTCTGTCTTCTGACTGATTGTTTTATTGAAAAGCGGTGTAATTCCAAAGCAGATAAGCAAAGATATTACAATGCAGAGAATGCCAAGTGTTGTTCTGTTTTTAAAAATCTTCATATACTAAGTCCTCCCAAGTTTATAAAACATGTGGTTAAAAAACCAATGGATAAAAAAGGAGCAAGTGGCATGGAGTAATTCTTTGCCTCTTGCTCTGATAGCTTCTTTTGATGCTTTATCACTGAAAAACAAATGAGTTCCAGTGTAAAGCCAATAATGATTCCGTAAGCCGTGGCTGTAAATCCAAGAACAAGACTTACAGCGGCGGTGAGTTTAATGTCACCGCCGCCAAGCATATTGGGACATATAAATGCTGCACATACCCATAAAATAAGAGCAATGCCTAATCCCAACAGATTTTCCGTCTTAAAATCAAGCACCGAACAAAGTGCAATCGCCACACAATAAATAGGCGGGATTTCTCTATTTCTGACATCAATAACGGAAATGATTATAAGCAAAATACTAAATAAGATAGCTTGTATAATGCACTGATACGCCACAAAAACCTCCATTATTCGAAGAAATATTCTACGCTGTATGTGATGTTTGATTTGTTGTACATGCAATTATGATTGGTATAGTAGTAGAACTCCAGTTTGGAATAAAGTCCACTTGTTAAGCTTCGCTCAAAGTTGATGCCATTGCTTGTAGTTCCGTAATCAAGCTGGTCCCATTGCTTTGTTAGAATGTTGTACCCTTTTACTCTACCAAAATCATTGCCACTATGCCCACTGACAGGCGGAACAGTAAACGTGTATTTGGTGATGGTTGCACCCTCAATTCCGTTTTCCAAGATAGTAGAGTCGGGGCCTGTTAGTGTCATTCCACCTGATCCGTTTGAATCGGCAACAAAGAATACAATGGCTGACCATGGAGATTCAGCACCAGTGCTGTCAACTGCCTTTACTCTCACTACATTTTTCCCAAGAGGATAAGTACTTGTTTGGCTTGGTCTGTTCTCCCACACATAGGTAATGTTATCACCATCGGGGTCAGTGCTTTGTGCTTTAATAGTAACGGGTGTACCCGGTGCTACACTGTTACCATTTGGCGTTCTCGTTATGATTGGTCTTGTAGGTGCTGAGTTTGCAACTATAAATGACTTTTCTGACCATTCGGAATAAGTCCCCGCTGTATCCTTTGCACGAACTTTAACCGTATACGTTCCTACCGCATAATAACTGTCTGCATTTTTGCCTTGCCATTCAAGTATGGTTTCATCTCCATCTGCATCGCTTGCTGTAGCAGAGATGTTTACAAGAAACTTACCATCTTTTGCAGTTCTTGTTGGGGTTACTGTAAAATTTGTGATATTAGGTGCTGAATTTGCAACTGTAAATGACTTTTCTACCCATTGGGAATAAGTCCCCGCTATATCCTTTGCACGAACCTTAACCGTATATGTTCCCACCGCATAGTAACCGTCTGCATTTTTGCCTTGCCATTCAAGCACAGTGGCATCTTCATCCGGATCACTTGCTGTGGCAGAAATATTTACAAGAAACTTTCCATCTTTTGCAGTTCTTGTTGGGGTTGCTGTAAACTCAGAAATTTGGGGAGCCGTATTGGTTACGGTAATTTTCTGTGTACATCTGCTTTCTCTTCCCAAACGGTCGGTTGAAACAGAAGTAAGAGCAAATTCACCTGTATCAGAAATCGAGATTGAGCCGCCCTTATCTGTCAGCACTCCAGTGTAACTTACAGGAGCACCGTTTTTGCTAAGTATCCATGTAATCTTTGCATTTTCGATATGTTCGGATTTGCTGACTTTTACATTGAACTCCTTACCATAATGAATTTGATTTGGCATGGTAAAGCCAAAATCCAATACAGGCATAATCGTAATGCTTTCACTGTGAGAATACTTTCTGCCAAGTAAATCTATCATGTCTGCGGTTAATACAAACTCTCCATGCTCTTTGAATCTTACCTTACCTCCAAGAGCATTGAGGTTACCGTCAAGAACCATTTCAAGAGATTTCTTTTCACCATTTTTCATTACTATCCATTCCACGGGAAGTGTGTTGTTATGACCGCTTGTGCGAAGATCTATTTCCGTATCGGTATAGGCCGCTTTTGGCAGTTCAAATCCAATTGCAAGAATAGGCAGAACCTCTGTAGTTTTCTTTGGTTCAAAAAGAAATACTCTGCCTGTTTCATCGGTAACTCGGCACACAAGTTCATAAATGCCTGCTCTCTTGAAATAGATTAAACCACCATTATTATTAAGTTTTCCATTGACAAAAGTGTTCCAATCTTGGTAACCAAAGGTATTATCTACAAGCCACTCCAAGGTAAGACCGTCTAAATCTGTACTGGTTACCGTAATCTCAATCTCCGTATCGGTATGTGCATACTTCGGTGCTGAATAAGTCAAAGTAGGTACAGGGTATACTTTGATATTTTGCTCATAGGAATAACTTCTGCCACCGTCATCAGTAAATGAGGCTTTTAAAACATAGTTTCCTTTTTCTTTAAAACGAATATTGCCACCATCATTTGTCAAGCTGCCACTTAAACAATCAGTAAGAGAAACTTTCTGTTCATCTTTTGAGAGTGTCCATATGGCAGTTTTATCCCCAATTTCGCCTAAAGTGGTTTCCACCTTAACCATATCATCAGTATGCATAATAGTCGGAAGATAAAATCCTACAGAGCCTACGGGATAAACCGTAACTTTTGCGGTATTGGTGAATTTTCTGCCTGCTTTATCGGTTAATGTAACCGACAGCTGATAGACACCTTTTTCTGTGAAACGAATAATGCTGTCACTTAAAGCAAGGTTCCCTTTGATATATTTTTCAATCTCAACTTCTTTTCCGTCTTTTGTTAGTCTCCATGATGGTGACAAATTATCACTGTTTTTAATCTCTGTCGTAAGAATAATTGTTTTATCGGTATGTGTTACATTCGGTAAGTTAAGTTTTACCTCAGCCACAGGATAGACCGTGATTTCATGAGAAACAGTCACAACCTTTCCGATTTCATCAGTAATAGTGGCGGTTAGAGTGTAAATTCCTTTTTCTTTAAATTGCACCGTTCCACCAGTATTACTAAGCTCGCCTACAAGGGAATCTGTTATTTCTGCAGATTTACCATCTTTCGTAAGAGTCCATACAACAGAGTTACTGCTAAGGTTTTCAGCTTTTAAATCTACGGCAATACTTGTATCGGTATGTGCTGTATTCGGCAAAGTAAAATCTGCAGTTATAACAGGGTAGACGGATATAATCTGTTTACATGTAATTTTTCTGCCACGGCTGTTTTTAGCTGTTGCTGTAATAGCATAAGTACCTGTATCTTTTGCTTTGATTGTACCTCCATCAGCTTTCAGCTCACCCTCAAAGGACTTGGAAAATTCAATGGGAAGATCATTCTTGCTGACAGACCAAACGACAGAATTTACATATTTGCCTTGCGGTACAATGGTAATGGATTCTCCTACATACATTGTCTTTGGAAGAGTAAAGCTAAACTGTGGTTCAGGAACATAGGAGGAACTGCCGCCACTGCTGTTCCCATGGGAAGGTTTTTCTTCTGGTTTTGCAACAGGTGGCTGTTGATCCTCTTTTTTTATCTGTTCTTTTGCTTTTTCTTCTTTCACAAGCATTTGAAAGGCTTCCGCACGTGTAGCTGTATCATTTGGCTTTACTGTTTTATCAGGGTAGCCATTGATAATATAATACTTTCCACCAATGCAAAGATACAACTTATCCTCTTTGTTCAAAAGCTGAATGTCTGTAAAATCAAGCTTACAAGTACAATCTTCGCTGTGGCAGTTCGTACCTAATGCACGAACCAACATCTTTACAATTTCCATTCTGGTAATAGGTTCATCAGGCTTAAATAAATTCTCTTTGTAATCAGATTCTTCAATAATTTCCTTACTTACAAGAAATAAGATATTACCCTCTGACCAATGACTTTCAATATCCGTAAAAGAAGAAGCTGGATATTCCTTATCCTCAGCTATCTTTAACGTTCTTGCAAGAAGTGCTGTAAACTCTCCACGGGTAATGGTTTCATCTGGATGGCAAAGACCATCGGGAAAACCAGTAACAATACCTTGCTCTGTAAGTTTTTGAATTGCTTCTTCCGCCCAGTGTCCTTTTGCATCTTCAAAGTATAAATGCATAGCATATGCACTTCCTGCAAACATTGAAACGATAAGGCAGGCTATGAGCAGAAAAGAAGAAGTCCTTTTAAATTTCTGATTCATATTATCCCTCCGTTAACCTTGGTAGTTAAACATTTCTTGGATTTTGCTTTTTAGTGTCGGCATTACAACATCTCCGAATAAAGCATAAAGTCCTGCAAGAAGCAGACCGCCAAGTACAACTGCAATCAAGATTTTCACTGCACTGTCCACATAATTTTCACCGCTGTTATTTAAAGCGGCAGCTTTCATTTTCATTGTCTGAAACATAAAAAACGCTTTAGCCTCAGTCATCTTTTTATTTGCAAAACAAATAATTTTCTTCATAATCGTATCCTCCTAATTTACATTGTCATTGTTGGAGCAGAATTTTGCTCCCGTTCTACTGATTGTTCTTCTTTTTGTTTCTGTCCTTGGGTAAGAGTAATTTCATAAGCTTCAATGACCACATTCTTCAAATCATTTCTAGCTTCTGCAGTAATAGGAAAGCAGATGTCAATATACTCACCACGTTGTGTTTTGTAATTTGGCATAGATACAAACAATCCCTTTTGACCTTCCATAAGCTTAATTCCACGAATTGCAAATGCGCCATTTATATTGACATTTGCCATCGCTCTAAACTTACCGTCGGGGCGGATGCTTTGAATTTTCACATCATAGTGAAGTTCGTTGTTTTGTTTCATTTTCTTGTTCCTCCTGTTTTTTAGTCATAAGAAAAAGGAATACAGTTTTTACATCTGCATTCCCATTTCTTGTTGTAAGTTTGGCTCTATAAAGCCGATTTCTTTAAATCCAAATCTGTCCACATAGTAAAAACTTCTGCTTGTATCATCGTAAAGCTCCACTACATCAGACATAGAAAGAGAATGCCCATTGTAGCCTTTTGGATGATTTATGTTGCATACGGTATAGATAGATTCCAAATCATTTGTATCGAGTTCACCATCAAATAAAGCTTTGTAATGCTCAGCGGTCGGCTCACCGAACTTCTTTTGAAATTCCTCCAATGAGATAAAACGCATAGAAAAATCCGAATCAGCATTTAACTGCCAAATTCGGACTTTTTTAAGTGGCTTGTAATCTTCATTTAACTCAGCAATTTTTTCGCCTTTGGAAAGCTTATCAAAGATGCCCTCCATAACATTGATTTCATAATTTCTCTTTTCGCACCATACTTTCAGCTCCTCGCAATCAAACATGGTATCTACTGAAGCTTTGCCGTCCTTTATATATCCCGCAGGACTGCCATAGTAATAAATACAGCGGTTTTTGAGTTTAATACTATCCATAAAATCCTCCTCATTACTGCATTTTTATTCCTCCCATATCTTGATTTTCCTCCATGTTCACTCCTATCTCATTTAGCTTTTCCAATGCCCAATCTGGGAGGTGCTCGGTTTTCAGCTCTCCGATAAAGTCGCTGCGTTCATATTGGCACTTTTCGCCATCGGAAAGAAATCTGCCGAACACCTTTCTTCCACTTGCCGTAGGAGAGCAGCCAAAGCCGCCCTCACATAAAACAAGCTGGTCACGAGGATTTTTATACTCATCTTTGAGGTTTGTGGGACGAAGTACCATCACCTTACCCTCAAAGTTAAGCCCTGTTGGATCATTGCAGTGTTTTGGCTCCCACAAGTTTAAATCTTGGTAGGCTCGTATTGCTTGGTTAATAAATCCATCCAGTACAGCAGGGTGGCTATCCACGGCAAACTCCAAACGTTTATCAAATCCTTGAATCTTATCGGGAGAAATATAAAAGCTTTTTGCCCAATCCTTATTCTCACGAGAAAATCTGCCATCATGATTTTTTTGCTGTACGGAATTGGCAAGAACAAAGTTGACTCTGTCATATCCAAACTGTGAAATTACTTGTTCTGCTGTATTTTTTGCAAGCCTTAAGCCATTAAAATTCTGGGCAATGACTTTTTCAATGGCATTTCTACACTCTACATTTGCTTTATGGGACTCCTTATATAAATCAAGTTCTTGATTTTCCTTTGCAAACTGAAAGCTGTACGGATATACATAATTTTTATCCATGAAGAAGTTCCCCCTTTACAAGCAAAGCATCAAGTTCGCCCATACAAATTCCATAGTTATAAAGTAATTCACGAATATCTTCGGGAATATCTGCAATATCATGGTCGTATTCTGCTTGTTCCACACGCACAATTCCGCTGTCTTCCTCAGCATATGCAACCAGTTTTGTATCTTTTGGAATTCCTGCGGTTTCGAGCATATAGTCGGGGAGTTTGATATTTTCTGTATCCATTTCTTCACAATGGCCGCAATCCTCACAAGTACCACAATTTTTTGCTAAGACTTCGAGCAGATTTTGAGTGATATCCGTAAACGTTTCAATGGTTTTTACCATATCCATTGCCGTCATTTTTGCCTTTGTCAGTATAATAAGGCGGTCTACTGCGGTAAGAACTACTTCATCACCTAAGTTTGCAAATTCTATCATTTCATTTTCAACAACCAAGCCTTGCTGTTCATTTAATTTTTTCATGTACATATTCCTCCTAATCCTCTTTTAAGTAATATTCAAACTGTTCGTCCTCGTCCTCCAAATTAGAGAAAAGGTTCATTTGAAAGCTCAAATCCTCCATAATCATCTTCTTTGGATCATAATTTGTAATAATCAATTCACTGTACTCGGCACCTCCTTCATAACGCTGAGCCAAATTATTGATACGAACAGCAGAGCGAATATAAAAATCCTTATACAGTTCTCTGATGTACTCACAATCGTTATACGACACCATCCATAATCCCTTGCACTCTGAAAGCGTATCTCGAAGTCTTACATGGTTCTCTTTTGCAAATCCCACAGAATAATGCCCTTCTGTTCCAAAATAAGGCGGATCGCAATAGATGAATGCACCATCTCTGTCATACTGCTTGATTAAGTCCTCAAAGTCCTTGTTTTCTATAACAACGTCTTTTAATCTTTCTGAGGCTTCCCATATAATTCTGAAACACTTTCGAATGTCACAGGGTTGACCTCCAAAGGATGTTGTACTACTGCCATAGCTGTACTTAATAAGCTTAAAAAAGGCTGCTGCTCTTTTTACTTCGTATAACTCTGTTTTCTTTTCATATAGAAGTTTCATTTCTTCAGCAGACGGTGGAGCAATATATTTTTCTGCCAATTCCAGTTCTTCAACCATATATGCGTCAGTAAACTCTTCCTGCTCAATAAAATTTCTAAGAACTCCAAATTCATCTCTTGAACAGAGAGGCAAAAATCCAAGTTCTTTTAAAAAAGCAAGTGGACGTTCTTTCACACATAAAAAAAGGTTTACAAGATTTGAATTAAAATCGTTGTAAACCTCCATACAATTCTTTCTCTGCCTTTTGCCAAAGAGTACCCAACCGCCACCACCAAACACTTCTATATATCGAGTATGTTTTTTAGGAAACAGCTTATATAACAACTTCCTTAGAGACTTTTTCCCGCCAATCCATGAAATAAAGCTATTCACTTTTCTATCACCTTCTTTCTGAGAAACAAAAAAGGCCGACTGCTTTACTGCATTTGCAGTGAAACAATCGGCCTTTACTCTGCGGTGTTCATATAATCTCACACTCGATAAGAAGTTCCATAAAATACTGTCTGCCTTTTGGCGTGATAAGGGTTTGTGTGCCACTGTGTCCGTTTCTGCAAAACTCTTTGATTTCAAAAAGTCCGCTATGAACAAATGACTGCATTGGGTGAATGACTTGCTTTGTGTCACGAAACACAAACTTTTTATCAAGCAGAAATTGAGTAAATCTCATTGGTTTAATACCGAGTTCCTTTGCGGTAGTGCGGAAATTAACAAGCAAGTTGTTATCTACCAAGGTGTCAAAGTAATCTGCTTTGGGTTCTAACGTGTCAATTTCATCTTTCAGTCTTTCATTTTCTTCCGCTACCTTTAACATCTGTCTTAAAAACACCGACAAGTTTTCTGGATTATGGAAAATATCATCAAGCTTTGCTTTGGTAATATATCCACCATAGGCTCTAATAGAGGGGAGGACTTCAGAAGTTACCCAACGCTTAAACTTCTTAGCGGTAGGTAGTTTACTGGAGAGAATAAGGGAATAAAGACCACTTTCATTAATAAGAGTTCCTTTTGTTCCGTTGACGGTGAACGTTTCGTTCACCGTCCTATCATCCTCGTCAACATGATCTCGGATTGCCTTTTGGGGATTGCTATATTTTAAAATTTGTGCTACATCTTTTCCCACAAACCAAGGTTCACCATCAATGAGCAAGGTTCTTATCTGCCCGAATTCCTCGTATTCAAAAATCTTTAGTTCATGCATTCACATTCTTCCTTTCCGTACAAACAAAAAAGGCCGGCAAGTTGATGCTTTCACATCTTCCTGTCGGCCGTTATTGCTTTATATTCATTTCATTTCCATTGTCATGGTTGGTTTGTTTTGTTCAATCTGCATAGAAAGTGTCAATCCAGAGAAAGGCACTAACATTCCATAGGGTGTTTTCTCCACACCGTTTTTTTGCATCAATGCCGTTCCGTACCCATCCGTAGAAAGATAGAAAAGCAAGTCATCTTTTAAAGGCATATCAATATCTTTCAGCATTTTTATTGCATATTCCGATGGAGTTTCACATCCACACTCCAAGGTGAATTCACTTAGATATTCCGTAACCTCTACGGCAGTCTGCAGATTGAATTTATCAAATGTACTCAGCATTGCCTTGTATTTTGGAATATCTCCATAGGCTTTCATAGTTTCAATTTTTCTTGCAAGTTCATTGAGAGTGTATAAGTCACTCATATCATAAAACACTTCTTCCAGTTGTGGTATGGTGCTTTCATACTCATAAAACACACATTCTTGTGGGGTGCTTGCCCCAGCTTTCTTTACAGCAGTTATAATGTTCGTATTATTTGCTGGCAGTGTAAGTGTTACGGTATGTTCATCATTTGGAATATCTCCTATGGGTGCTTTGGCAATCTCTAATCGAAACACATAATTTTTAGGCTGAGGAACAGGGAAGTTTCCGTTATACAGCTGTTTCAGTTCTTCATTTACGACTGCATAACCTCTGCCGCAATAAATGCCGTTTTCTTGTTCCCGCATTTCTTTACCCACTTTTTCGCTGTCGATATGGGAAAGTAACCAATTTGCTTTTTCTGTTGGAAGATTATCAAGCTGTGATACAAACTCATTATCAATATAAAAATTTCCCAGTTCCTTATCATTAAGAACGGGGATATAGTGCATATCTATTTCATTTACATTCATTGCTAAATTGATGAGTTCACTTATCGTTACCGTATCATTTTTACAGGTAATAGCCGTCAAGGCTTCAAACCGCTGTTGATCCACTTCATCTAAATTTTCTACTAACGCTGCAAAATGATTGAGTTCATACAGACTGCAAGGCTCCAGTGCTTTTTCGGCAAGTAGGTCATATTCAATTAAACATTCCGCAGAAATAACCTTGCTGTCTTCAGATGTGCTGTGTATTTTTTCCAAGCAGTCCTTCATTTCTTCAAAAGTGGCTGGGAGTTCTATGTTTGCATATAACTTTCCGCTTTTATTGCAGAGTTCTGCTTGCATTACTTTTTTCATAGACTCATTCCTCCCATCTTAGGTGAATCCACTGTTTGTTCTTCCTGTGGCTTTGAAATCACCTTGAAACTATCTTCACCTACTACCACACCAAGGGAACGACCATTGTCCCACTTCATGTGCAGAGTTCCCATATCGTCAACTGAAGTTACTTCTCCTTGTGTACCGGGCGGTACAGGTGAATACGGATCTGACATACTAAGCAGTTCTAATCTCGTACCAACGGGATATTGCAGTTTAATTCTTTCAACTTGTGCCTGTGTCGGATATCCTCTCATTTTACATCCCTCCAAATTTCATATCATGATTTTGCTGTTCTATTCCCATTTCCTCAGGCGTCTGTAAACACCAGTTTTTTGCTCCCCAAAAGCTGACGTATACTTCTTTACCATTGCATTTAATCTCTCGTTGCTCAAAACCTTCGCCCCATCCATCACTCGCTTGACCCGTAATTTCGTCCTTTATTTTGACAAGCTCATTGTCATTAAGGGGAATTTTTAGTATAAGGTTGGCTACTCCCATTAGCTGACCATTTACTTCTTCTACTGAGAAATCATATCTTTTTACCTTTGCATTGATGCTGTCCTGTTCGCTGTAGTATTTCATCAATCCACGTTCCGTTTCTTCCGGCAAAGCATTTTTCTCAATCGCTTGCATAATTTCATCCTTATATTCCGCCAGTTCATCAGGATAAACCTCAATTTCAAAGTCTACTTGATAAAGGTCACCATAGTTATTTTCATCATAATATGTGGTCGCACGAAGTGGCATATACAGTTTTAACTCCTGTAAGTCTTGTTTTGGAATTTCAATTCCAAGGTGCTCCGATAGAACCTGTGCAAGTTCTGAATTATAACCGTGATAGAGAATGTATCCTTTTTCTGTAAATGCACCATTTTCGTTTGCAATTTTCTGCCGTCCATATGCCTTAAAGTCTATATATTCTTCAAGGTTTTCGTCATACTCAAAATGACCGCTGTCGCAGATAATGTACTTTCCGTATTCCTCAGCGGTATGGATATTAGGGAAGAGTTCAAACTCATACATACTGTCGAGAAGTGCTTTTAAGTCCTTTTGATCATGTGGCTTGACAAATTCCATCAGCTTTTCAAAATAGCTTTCTTCTTGTGTGCCAAGCTCTCGAAACTTACTTGCTAGGTGATTAATATCATCCATGTTTTCGCACAGTGGTTTTTCGGAAGTTATGATATCAAGCATTCTGTCTGAAAAGTGGTCACTTGTAAGGCTTAGACTGCATTTTGAAAGAGAATCGGCATCCAATCTCAGCAAGACATATTCTATCTGCATTTGGGTACAAGGCAGATAGAGAGATTGACTATATCCGTCTTTTCCCACTTCTAACTCTGCAATTTCATCTTGCCAATGATACAGGGGAAAGTGCATTCCGTCATAAATTGTCTGTATGGGGTTTTTGTTTTGATAAAGAATTCCGTAAGGAGTAACCTTTGGAATTTGGTTTTGAGCAAGCATCTTTTCAAAATACGATTTGCCGTCAAAGCTTTGCAATTCTTCCTCACTGACCGCGCCTTCCTCTGTTAAGTACATTTTCCTGCCTACTGCATCAAGGTCGCTGAAATCGGCTACAAGGCTGTAACAGTGCGTGTTAAAGGTGATATTGATGAGTTCTGCCGTAGTTTTCGCTTTTTCTGCATATGCCACTGCATAAAATGTTTGAAGTTCATCGTTATCGAAACTGTCCAATCTTTTCATTAGGTAATCTAATTCATGAATGTTGCAAGCCTTATCTTTTAGGAGAGTAGCTAACCTTTCATCGGATACATCAACAATAGTACAGTTGGGTTCTGTGCTTGGTGCGATTTCTAAGCCAAGACAAACTTTTTCAAAATCCTCAGCTTTCCAAGGAAACCATAAGGTTTCAGTTCTTTCATTTACAGGGTTCTTGATTGAAATTCTCAAATTCATTCCTCCAATTCTTGTTTTTGACATTAAAAATGAGCCACCTTTTAAAGTGGCTCAGATTCGTTAATTTTCATATAGGTTTGTAATTTGCAGATTTTTTTGTTCGGCATATTTTACGGTATATGCTGTACCGCCTTTACTGCCGTCATAGTAGCATATCATTTTACTGCTGTGGTCCACCATGTATCGGTTTCTTTGGTTATAACAGCCTGGGCGATAATATGTATTCAGCATTAACTCTTCATCACACTGCTCAAGGATGTCATAATACTTGTCCCGATTTGCCTCATTCCAATTTTTTGCTTGTTCTTCGAATGGTATCACAGCAATCAGTGTAATCGCTTTTGGATCATTGGGCTTAATCACTTTTTTTCGTTTCAGTACAGTATCTGCACATAGTAAGTCGAATCCATAACACGCTCCGAAGTAGAATGTGTTTGCTCCATTTGCGATTGCCTCATCAATTTCTTCCCATAGTCTTACCTTAAGTTTTTCAATTTGCTCTTTGCTTTGCGGTAGCTTTTCACTCCGATGACCGCTGAAGCATAGAGCGTTTTCTTTTTTCTGCATAGTTTTATGCCTCCTTTATAATACTATATACATAGTATCTATTTATATGTATATAGTCAATACGTAATGTTGCATATAGAATAGATATAGAGAGACTAACTATTAAAAGTCAAGCTAAAAATAAGTGAAAATATAAAAACTAATTAACCTTTTAAAATTGCACAACAAAAAGAGCATTGTAACAATGCTCTAAAAACAATATTAAAACAGAATAAGTTAAGCTGCTCTAATATATATTTGACCTGATTTCTCAAGCTGATAAATTACTCGAACAAGTTTTTTTGCTGCATGAGAAATTGCAACATTATAGTGTTTGCCTTCTGAACGTTTCTTTGCAAGATAGGCAGCAAAAGTAGGATCCCACTTACAAACAAATTTAGCAGCATTAAAAATAGCATACCTTAAATATCTCGATCCACGTTTTTCCATCTTGGCATGAGTGGAATAAAGCTGACCCGATTGGTAAGTTGACGGAGACAATCCGGCGAAGGCAAGGATTTTGTCAGGTGAACCAAAATTTGTAAAGTCACCTATTTCAGCAATAATCATAGCTCCTGTAGCTAAACCGATACCTGGGATTGAAAGAATGGGTGAATTAATTTCTTCCATTATGCGTTTGATTTCCGTTTCAATTTCTTCAATTTCTCTATCAAGCTCGGCTATAGATTTTATGGTATGTTTGAGTTCTAAAGATTTTGCAGGCATGTGAGAACCTATAGAATTTCTAGCGGTTTCACGAAACAAAATTGCCGTTTCTTTTGTAAAACGACCTCTTGAGGATTCAGAAAGTAGGTTTGTCAATTTTAATAAATGAGCATTTGATATAGCTTTCGCACTTGGGAATTCAAAAAGAAGTGCATAAATAGATACCATATGCAATGTTGCAACTAAGCCTTCAAGTTCAGGAAAGAGTATGTTTACCAGCCTTGAAATAGATTGTTTTAATTTTGCACGTTGATTTACCTTATCAAAGCGATAGCGAGTGAGTGATTTTAATTCTTCATTATGGTATAATGTGTCTGTGTAGGACTTTAAGTTCACATCAGACATTAACATACTTGCAATAGTGCGGGAATCAACTTTATCCGTTTTCGTCTTTCTAAGGCTTAGACTTTTTCTATAAAGATTGGTATGTAACGGATTGATGACAAAGGTGGGAAGACCTTTATCTAGGAGATAACCCAAAATGTTGTAGGAGTAATGTCCTGTGGCTTCCAGTCCTACTTTTATTTTGCTTAAATCCTTTGTGGTAGATGAAATCTTCTGATAAAGATCAATAAATCCCTCCATGTTGTTCGTGATGGTAAATGATTTAAATAAAACTTCCCCTTCACTGTTCATAATAAAACAATCATGCTTGTCCTTTGCTACATCAATTCCTACTAAAATCATATCATTCGCTCCTTATAAAAGTATTTGATACTGTTTTTAGACCACGGTTGCTCTTTGCAATTGTAACCTCGTTCTAAATTAACCGTCATGCGGTATCTAACTAATTAACAACTGTACAAAGAGACTGTGGTTAGAGCCTCTCTAAAAACCATCAAGTGGTAGGTGATTAACACTAATCCACAGTATCTATAACAGTATAGCATTTAGTCCTTGAAGAGGGACTTTAATAACTACGACTTTATTATACGAGGTGGTTAATATGAACAACAGCAACTCGATTTTTGAAATTAAGGATTATGGGAAAATTAGCTTTCATGTAAAAGAAATTATGGACAACAAAGATATGACCAGAAGCAAACTTGCTAAACTTGCAAATATCCGTTTTGAAGTAGCTGACAAATGGTACAACGGAAACATTGAGCGTATGGATATTGATGTCCTCACTCGCATCTGCTTTGTTTTGGATTGCAAGATTTCCGATTTGATGACATATGAAAAGTAAATCTCGCCGATACAGAGTCTGTTTTTACAGGCTCTTTTTATTTGCAGATACCCAATATCTCTGTTCCATACTTGGTAAGGAGTATAGCATGAATGATAGCTTGAAAGGTTTTCTCATCAATTAGGCTTTCATCCGCAATTTCATTCAGTTTAATATACTCTTTCCCTGTAGATATTGTCTTTGCGGTTTGGTAGACAGCGTATCTGTTGGTATCAATTCCTTTTAAATGAACAGATTTAAAATCAACCTTAGTTAAATAAACATGTGAGGAAGACCATTCCCATAGTTCATGGTCAGCTGTAAGCAAAAACAGAGTGGCAAGAAATTGATAATCAATTTTCTTTACCACTCTGTTTTTTATTTTGATAATACTTTCAAATCGCTGTCGGTGACTGCTGTCGCAAAAGAAATCGCCATTAAACTCTGAAACCAATTGACTCAATCTTTTTTTGAGATTATATTCTTTGAAATCCTTAAAGGTACTTTTTACTATGTTTTCATAACATACTGCGTTAGCTTTTAATCTTTCGGATAAGACTAAGCACTTACTTTCATCATTCCTGCATTTGGGGTATTCAGTACAAAACCGACAGGTAACATCTTCTTCGGTAAATGGAAAGCCTTTTAATACAATCAATCCTTTCCCTCTCTTAGTAAAGTTGGGCACAAGCATCATCATCTGCTCAAACTCCTGTAACCTTGTGCCGTACATAAATAATTTTGACATTGTAATCTTTCCTTTCTTTTTGTTTTTGAACATAAAAAATAGGCTAAGTCTGTAGGTCTTAAGTTGACCTAAGGCTTAGCCTATTAATAAAGACTCTATTTTATTAATATGTATTATTTGTTATTTGACGGAATCCAACCTTTTTTATAATTAGCAGAATGGATTTTAATCCCCTTACCAAGTATCATGTATATTTCGCCATTTCTTTCTATAAAACATCTATTGCCATTATTAATTTCTTCTATTTCTTGTTCCGTAAAACTAATATTAGGAGGAATTTCATACTTAAAATCAATACATTTTAACTTTTTAATATCTATTTTTTTATATAAATTATAGTCTAATAATATTTGTTCTGCATCATTTATTACTAATCTATAATCACAATCATATAAAAGAAATATTTCATTGACTGGACACATTTTTTTATTCTCTTCATCAATTAAATAGACAGGATCATTGCACCCTATAGATATTTGGTATAGATTAGTTGTAAAATCTTTAAACATATTTATAGCAATATGATTTCTCATTTGATTTGCTTCAACATCAAAAGTTTGCCCTTTTGCAACATTATGGCGTGAAGTAAGAAACTCTAAATTAGATATTCTACAATCAAAGCCATCGTTATTCATATGGTCAACAATCCAACCTCTTTTAGTCATTTCTTGAAAAATTTCTTCCCCATACCATTTTTTCATAATGTATCTATGTAACAAGCCAAATTTATTATTTTTTAGGTATCCATTACTATTTATCCAAGTAACCCCTGTAAGCTCTTCATAATAATCCTGGCGATAAGTTGTAAATCCAAGTTTGTCCCATTCCTCCCCTAAAATATGAATATCATCATTACATATCTCAAACTTGTTTTTACTCGACAATATAGTCATCTCCCTTCACTTAAAGATATGTTTATATGCTTTTTAGTTTCTTTAACCTCATGTCATCTATATTTTCCCCAATTTTCAAGGCTCAAAAACGGCACTTTTTTGCCCATTTTCAAGCCTCAAAATCGCTCCAAAACCACAACATGTTGTGGTCAAAGTTTACTTTTTGCCCTCCGAACCACATTTCGTCATCATTATTATCGTTTCAACGTGCCCTGTCGAAGGGAACATGTCCACAGGCTGCACTTCCTTTACGGAATACCCGCCTTCGCCCAACACCTTAATATCTCGTGCAAGGGTTGCCGGATCACATGACACATAAACAATACGCTTTGGATCTACTTTAAGCACTGCTTCCAAAAGCTCAGCATGGCAGCCAACTCTCGGCGGGTCCAAAATGACCACATCTGCCTTTACATCTTTTAATCGTTTCGGCAAAACTTCTTCACTCTTCCCACAGATGTATTCCGCATTTACAATTCCATTGATGACTGCATTACGATTCGCATCAATCACAGCAGCCTTTTCACTCTCAATACCGATAATTCGTTTAGCCTTAGACGCACAATATAAACCAATGGTACCCACACCACAATACAAATCAAGCACCGTTTCTTCTCCGGTTAAAGCTGCAAATTCAACAACCTTATCATAAAGTACCTTCATCTGTACCGGATTCACCTGATAAAAAGACTTCGGAGATATTTCAAAAACCAAATCCCCTACCTGATCTGTAATTGTTGGTTTTCCTGCAAGCGTAACACACTCTTTCCCTAAAATTTGAGATCCTTTATTTTTATTTATATTTAAAACAACACTCTCCAAATACCATCGCGGTTCTCCGCTTTCATTCAAAGGCAAAGCATTAATTGCTTCATCCATTAATTCAATGAGACGTTCTTCCTTTTTTAAATGGCTTCCATTTACAACCAGAATCGCCATAACTTCACCCGTAGCAAATGCTGATTTTACAATCAAATGACGCAAAAGTCCCATACCGTTTTTCGGGTCATAGACGCTGACGGTCTGCTCCTCCACATACTTTTTAACTGCAGCGGCAAGAGCTTCTGCAGGCTCTGCCTGAATCATACAATGCTCACAATGTACAACATCGTGTGTCTTTGGCTTATAAAATCCAATGCTGCACGGTTTATTGTTTCTCAATTTTCCTTCATGGTTTTTTACCAATCTTCCCGCTTGAATCGGAAACTGTGCTTTGTTTCGATAGCGGTAAGGCTCATTCATTCCCAAGGTTGGCTTTACTTCTACATCTGTAACTCCTCCGATTCTCTGCAAACGATCAGAAACCCACTTTTGCTTTAATGATAACTGGCCTTCATAATCCATACTTTGGAACGTACATCCTCCACACTCTTCAGCATAAGAGCACTGGGGCAAAATACGATGCTCGGATTTTTGTATCAGTGATAAAACCTTACCTCTTGCAAAGCTTTTCTTTACCTGTGTAATCTCAACCTCTGCCAAATCACCTACAATCGCACCCTCAACAAAAACGGCCATGCCATCTACTTTGCCGATGCCTTCGCCTTCCATTCCCATATCGATAATCTCTATTTTGTATACTTCACCTAATTTCAAATTTTTCTTCCTTTCAAGCAAAACTAAATTAAAAACAATTTAAATGATAATTACTATTTATTTTTATTAAATCGTTTATTTGTAATGCATTATATAGTATTATTTTTCTTTTTACCAAGTATACCATAATCGTAGAATTCTGTCGCCTGTTTAAGCTTTAACCATATAAGCTATTTTGGTATACTTAAATTGTTAAAAAGCCGCTACACCAATAGAAAGGCGCAGCGGCTAAAGTTTTATAGTCCTAATTCCTTAATCATCTTTTGAGCCCGATCACTCTGATAATTATAATTCTGCAACGTCAATCCATCGTATTCGGAATCATCCCAAGGCTGGTTTATCAGTATTTTTTTAATCTTCCATTTTAAAGTCTGATTGTCTGTTTCCAGATATAAATCGTGTAAATATGGTACCGAAGCGGCGGACAAGCGGTAAAGACTTTTTATATCAAGATGCTCCAGCGTTCCTTGCTCATAACGTTCAATGTTGTATTTTGTAATTTGCCCATCTACATTTCCATAAGCAAGTATCATAAAACAAACAATAAAAGAAATTACCATAGCTTTTCCTGCCCTGAAATTCACAAATTGTCGTACCAGGATAATGCAGAAAAAGACAAACAACAATAACATAAACCATGTTGTATATACCCGAAGTACAGTTAAACCATAATAATGAATGTACATTACCATTTTACTGATGCCCGTTGCTATCAAAAGCAAGGTAAGAATTGAAAGTATCGAAGTTTCCAGCTTCAATCCCCAATTACTTTTACCTAGTTTTTTTACTTCTTCCTTTTTTAGTTCTTTACTCTGTCCCGAATCATCTTTTGGCTCTTTGCTCTGTTCCGAATCATCTCTCTTCATAATTAAATAAGCAGCAGCAATCGTCACTAAATTAATTCCTGATACCGTACACAATTCAAAGAAACCACGGCGTGCATATTCTGCATATGTCATCGAATGCGGTAATACATTGTCAAATGCCGATAAAAGATATACCCCTTGAGAGAAGAAAAATAAAAGGTAAATGGCATTCAGTGCTGTCATTGCCGTAAAGATTGCGGCACTCGGTGCAAATTGAAACGCTGCAATCGATTTTTGCACGGATTCCAAAGATGTTTCCTCTGCATATCTCCCGGTTGCATTTCCATAAAACAGCCCATATAAATAACAGCTTACCGGGATTCCAAACAAAAACTTAATGGCATAATTCAGAAAATGATTCGACAAAGAAAATGACATTTTTCCAATCAGCATTTCAAACACGGCATCAGCATCCATTAAAAGCTGTATTACCCAAATAAGGATTGGTGCAAAGAAAAATAGCCCTAAAACTGACATGAAAATATTCTTTCCTCTTTGACTTTTCATTCCAATCTGCTTAAATCCGAAAAACTGACAAGTAAAATTAGCAAATGGTATAAAAATAAATTGTAAAATCAAATCCCAAAGAATATATGCAGACAAATGTCCCTCTAATCTTCGCTTTGTTGTTACACAGATCCAATACACTGCAAGCAAAGAAACAAATAATAGATTTAAAAACTTTAAAAATCCATTATCAAACAAAAAAAACTGCAAAGAACTAACTAAAGTCAATATTAAATATGGGATGTTTTGCTTTGTCTGTGAGAAGCCACTTTGACGCATATACAAACCTGCACTCAAACAAAATAACAGAACAAAGCAAGTCGCACTCAAACCCAAAGCGGAAAAACCAATCCAATGCCAGTATAAAAATCCGATCACCGGCATAAATAGTGCTAATTGAATGTCTTTTCCATCAAATTTTTTAGGCCGTGCTGCTGCAATGACCCGAATCTCTTCTTTTACCCCTAACGTATCGTCCATTTTTTCCCCCTACAACCAAAATCTCTAAACCAAATTTTAATAATCAATCCTTGTCTTTCGCATATTCTAAAATATCCCCCGGCTGGCAATCCAATGCCTTACAAATTTCCTCTAAGGTAGAAAAACGGATTGCCTTTGCTTTATTGTTTTTCAAAATAGATAGATTTGCAGGAGTAATACCAATGCGCTCGGAAAGTTCGCCAGCAGACATTTTTCGTTTTGCCATTATCACATCTATATTTACGATGATTGCCATTCCCTCTCTCCCTTCAAATCGTTAATTCATTTTCTTGTTTTAAAATAACAGCCTTCTCTATAACATTTTTCACCACCCTTAAAATTAAACCAAAGAAAGCAGCTGCAGCAGCGACAATAAGAAATAATAAGTAGTAATATCCCGATAGCAATAAGATGCCTGCCACTACAAAGCAGCACCAGGAAATCGCTCGAAGATCCTGCACGTTTTTATCAATAAAAATGCGGTCTTTTTTTATGTTGCTCAAGACACGATTTAAACAATAAAGTGCAATGAGCGCCGGTATACAGCATGCATAGATGGTAATTAAAAGTGGTACAATCAAATCGGGGTTTTTCCCGGTATAAGCCATATAATGTTTTACAAAGTAAGGTGCCCCTATCCCGAATATAACGATAAGTCCCATTACCAGCTTGGTACAAATTGACGAAAGCGTCACTGATTTCACTGCATTCCACATAATGTTCCCTTTCTTTTTTCCTGAATTTGGTTTTATTATAAAAGGAATAATATTAATTGTCAATATATTTTTATCGTTTATCAATAAAAATATATTGATTTTAAATATTTGGGTATACTATGAATCTATTTAATAAAATTATAAAAGACGATATATAGAATGGGTTTTTTTATGGTACATGCTTTCTTGATTGCATTCCCTTAATTTGATACAATACTTAGAACAAACAGCAAAGAGATAGGAGTATCTTATGTTACATGAATTTTCAAGAACAGCGCTTCTTCTTGGGGAAGAAGCAATAAATAAATTAAGCCATGCTTCCGTAGCCGTCTTTGGTGTCGGCGGCGTAGGCGGCTATACAACAGAGGCCTTAGCAAGAAGCGGTATCGGTCATTTCGCCTTATTCGATAATGATACTGTATCTCTGACAAATATAAACCGACAGATCATTGCGACCCATAAGACGATTGGAAGATTAAAGGTTGAAGTAATGAAAGAACGGATTTTGGATATCAACCCAAATGCAGTGGTTGAGATTTATCCGGTATTTTATACTGCAGAAAATGCAGATCAATTTGATTTATCCAGCTTCTCTTATATCGTCGATGCAATTGATACGGTTGCTTCTAAGCTTTTATTAATCGAACGTGCAAAAGCTGCGAAAACACCCATTATATGTTCCATGGGTGCCGGCAACAAACTTGATCCGACTCGCTTTGAGGTAACAGATATAGCCAAAACCTCAGTTTGTCCTTTGGCAAAGGTTATACGTTCTGAGTTACGAAAAAGAAATATTAAGGATGTGAAAGTCGTTTATTCAAAAGAAGAAGCAATAAAGCCGGCACCATCCGCCGAAACCGGAAAACGTCAAATTCCTGGAAGCATTGCTTTCGTGCCTTCCGTTGCCGGACTTATTATTGCTGGTGAAGTCATCAAAGATTTGGTATAAGAGCTTACCGTTCAAGGCGATCAAGAATTTTCTTTAAGTATCCCTCATTAAGCAAATGAACGGTTTCAAATTTTCCATTATAAAACACGGCCCAGTTATTGAATACACACGGAACCTCTTTCGCCTTTTCAAGTGTATCCACCGAAATCAAATCAATGGGTATATTGTTTGCATTACAGTAATCTTCCACTTGCATAATGCAGTTTGGGATATAAGGACACTGTTTTCCATAATAAATAGTAAATTTTTTACTTTCAATTATTTGTTTCTTTGCACCCTCTGTAAAATGCGGTTTTGTTCCGTCAAATGACAATGCTAAAAGTTCATACTCTTCTCCGATATCATCAACCGTTTCAAAACCATATTTAAGCATAAACTTCTTCTCGGAAAGATAAGGTTTTTTCTTCTTGGAGCTAATGATGCATATACCGGATTTTCCTTGATTTTTTGCATCGTTGAGACAATACTGAAGCAGCTCTTTTCCATAACCCTTCCCCTTAAAGCTTCCGGAAACCCATAAACAATAGATATAGATATAGATATAGTTTTCACCTATAATAGGAACCCATGCTTTTTCAAGTGGTGCATATTCAATAAAAACCTTACCTTTTTCGTTTAATTTTCTAAAAATATGCCCTTCGGACATCCTGTTTTTCAGCCATTCTTTTTTTACATTGACCCCACATTGATGCTTTTTATCTGAAATCGCACAGCAGAGATGTTCGTTTTCAAGATTTTCTGTAGTAATGTTGATGTATTCATGACTCATTGATTTACCTCGCTTTCATGTACAAATTTAATACTGCTATAAATATCTATTTTCTTATTTTAATCGGATGTCTCAAAACCGTTTTTAGCTTGCTTGCATCACATTTTCTAGGATCACTCAAATATATTTCGTGATGAAATCGAGTTGTCGTAATATCTATCTCATATCCATTGTCTAAAGCATATTGATCCATAGCCTGAATGGTTTGAGGTTCATCATCATAAGAACCAATATGCATGCATTGCACACAAATACCTTCATCATAGGTGAAAAACTCTACTTTTGAAAAGTCTTTTTTCTTCTTTTTCGTTGCTTCTTTTATCGCCCAATTAAAATCTTCTTTTGTCACAAAATCAGGTAAGCGAATTATAGAAATCCAATGAAATGTATCCTTGCATGAATAATCAATTCCTATTACATTATCTTGCCACCAAAAGCCTTCTAATGGCGGTACTACATATTCAAAATACCCGTCTATTTTATGATCCCCTTTATAACTCATTTTGATTGTAAAAGCGATTCCATAAAGCATTCCCATAGCTTCTTGGTATTCTCCATTTTCTTCATTTGGATTACCCTTACTTCTTACAGCAATGTAGTTCATCTTTGGTATTTCAACGATTACTGGTTTCTTAGGCGGCATATAATACTCTTTGTATTCTTTTTTATAGTCAAATGGCATAGTATGACCTCTCTTTCAAATTAATAGAGCTGTACATTCAAAAAAATTCTTTAAATTTTTGGTTTCAATTTCAAATGTTTTATAAGGTATTATAACCGCTTAAATAAGACAACAGCATGTCATATTATTTATAAAGGTTTAAAGTTTCTTGTAACTTCTTTTTTACTGTGTTGCGTATTTCGATCGGTTCTAATACTTCACAGCAAGGACCAAATGTAGCAATATAATAATACAGCCAATCGCCATTTGGGTAGTCAATTTCCGCAATAAAACTGCCGTCAGATTGTTGTTTATATTGCTCAAATTCTTCATAAACTCTATATGCCATTTCATGAGACACCCGTAATTTCAGATGTAAATATTCCTCTTGATCATATTTTTCTGTTGTCAAAATACGTTTTGGTGCTTTATTCTTAACAACTTCATCAGTAACTTCTAAATCTTTTATACGTCGTAATTTAAAAAAACGATAATCACAGCGTGTCTTGCAATATCCATATAAATACCATGCAGTGCCTTTAAAACAAAGCTTTAAAGGTTCTACATTTCGAAAGCTTTTCTCCCCTTTCATATTAAAATACTGAAATGCAACGGACTTTCGATTACAGATCTCTGTTTTTAATGTTTGAAAAAGCATAGCCTCATCCGTATGGTTATACCAAGAAGAAAAATCAACTTCAATCCAATCTGCATAAGATTCGCCAAATAAACTACTGAACTTTTTCAATGCAGTATCTTGTCCACTCAAATCTACTGCACTTACTGCACGCAGTGATGCAAGAATGTTTTCTTTTTCCACATCGGTCAATACCGTTTTATCTAAAACAAAGTTAGATAATAATGAAATTCCACCGCCTTTTCCTTTGCTCATATAAATAGGGATACCGGCAGAAGCCAGGGCCTCCACATCACGGTAAATTGTTCGTGAAGACACTTCAAAATGCTCCGCAAGCTGCTTTGCCGTAATGGTTTCTTTCTGCAATAACAAATATATAATTTCAAATAACCGATTAATCTGCATGTTCTCACCTCAAACTCATTGTAGCGTATTAATATGACACCAGCAAGTCATATTAATGCTGTAATAAGCAACTCTAGTTCTGTTTTTATTTCTACCTGTATGACAGCAAACATTTAATAAAATACCTCAATAATATAGACAATCAAAAAAGTCTACAAACACTCTTTCGTTTGTAGACTTTTTTCACACATATAATTGATTCATTAAAAATTTGTTTATTTTTGTTCGCTCTTGTAACACCACCACCAATCCTCACAAGTTAGGCCCATACCATCCGGATTATTTACACGTTCTAATAATTGATTGTATGTTCTTGGCGGCGGTACCAATACAGGCTGACCGGGTATCCAGTTTGCCGGAGTCACTACTTTATCACGATCCGTTGTTTGCAAAGCTTCCAGCAAACGCAAAATCTCTGTAACATTTCTCCCATTTGTTAACGGATAAATTAGAATTGCACGAACGATTTGGTCCGGATCAATAATAAATACGTTTCGTACTGTTTCCGAATTGCTGACATCTGGTGCTATCATTCCATACATCCTTGCCACATCACCCATACGATCTGCAACAACCGGGAACGGAATTTCAATACCAGTATTCAAATAAATAGAATAAACCCACGCCAAATGAGACGGATTGCTGTCAATACTCAGTCCCAATAACTTTGCATTACGTTTTTCAAATGCCGGATTTGCATTTGCAAATGCAATAAATTCAGTTGTACATACAGGAGTAAAGTCTCCAGGATGAGAGAAAAAAATAACCCATTTTCCTTTGTAATCAGACATTTGCATCGCACCCATCGTTGTATTTGCATAAAAATCTGGGGCTCTCATTCCGATTGAAATGTGATTTTCTTGCATCTCCATCTATTCACCTTCTTTCTTTACATCGTATGTTTCAGTCCCTTACTTCATTCTATAAAAAATGAGGACTAAGAAATCAAAAGATTCCTTAGCCCTCCGTTGTTATCGATTAAAATAATTTATTTTAGAATTTTTATTCTTATGGTAGTTTTTTGCTGTTAGCAATCACATAATCCTTGAGCAATAGCACTTATATCTGGCTTAATAACTCTGACTGCATCGAAGCATCCATCAAAATCTTTTCCTCGAACGATCATTTTATATTCACAGCAATCGGAACAAGCTCTATCACAGAAAGTGACTGTAAACGGTTCACTTGACACTACTTCAAGATCATCATTGCATTCAATTTCATATCTCTTTTTATATCTCCAGCTCTGAACCGTTTCTTCATTACCTTTGCAAACCTTTACTAATTCAAACAGCAAATCAATTTCTAGCTCTTTATCGCCACCGCCGCTTCTAACTGTTGTTTCAGTTTCTGCCTCAATTTCCGGTAACATTTCACCATCTGGCTCACCTTCAGCTGCTCTGCCGCCGCCTCCTCCACCATTTTTAGCTTCTCCTTTGAAGTAAATAAGACTGGAAAATTCGATTTTTACAATCGGTCTGCATAGACAAGTCGTATCAATAATTACTTTATCTAATACAAACTTTTGATATCTTTTAACCCAGCCACCATATATTTCAAAGTGTGCATCTTGTGGATTGCACCCGCATTCCATTAATATTTCTTTTGGCTTTGGATGTTTTGCGAACAAGCAGAAATTTTTTTCTTTGCCATTTGGTTTGCCTTGTTCATTATTTTCACTAGGCTCGCAATAATAACAATCTCCGATATATCCCATTTATATTAACTCCTTTAAATATACTTTATATCTATTTAAACTTTGAGATTAGTTATCTCATCTTTATATTATGAAACAATCCTTCAGACGGTTACCCTTTTTCAATAAGGTTTATACAATTTCACTTTTTCATTTTATACTGGAACTAAAAAACACATCCGCGGATGTGTTTTTTAATTTTCTATAGTACTAAAAGATGCAATATGTAAATAAATACTTGAAGTTAAAATTCATCTTTTAATACTTTTTGAGCTTCTTCTTCATCGATTCTTATATAAGAAATTCTATCCTCCAATGTTACAGAAAACGGCAAATTGATTTCTTTTATATCTTCCATTTGAATAGAATGCTTTCTTGCAATAGCAGAATATTTTTTTATCTCTTTTTTATCAATATTGGTTTCAATGTTATTCGATACTAAATCATATAGGGAACCTATATTTTTAAATATATCAGTCCCACTTTTCTGAGTTAGGATTGCAACAAGTACCTCCTTTTGGACATCAATACGGGTAATATCTCCCTCCGAATATCCCTTTCTAAAACGTACCAGCATTTCTGCTTTGTTACCATCCAAAACTTGTAGTCCCTTTTTTAGATCAATATGTAATCCTTGCATTGGATCATCATAATACATATCCTGTGGTACATCATAGCTTATTCCTCCGATAGCATCAATAAAATCTCTGAAGGCAGCCGTATCAATCTTTATATATTTTGATATATTAACCCCTAATATATTGTTTAACGCTTGAATAACCTGTTCCGGTGAATGTAAAGCTGCATAATTACCTAGTTTTGTATCTCTGGTTTCATCTTTAATCACCGTATCTCTTGGAATCGATAAAATGTTTAAGTTTCCCGTACTTGCTTCATATCCCATTAGAACAAAAGAGTCTACAGGTGTGTTTTCTCCCGAGTCTGCCTCGCAAGCTCCCATAAATAATACACTAATAATCTCATTATTAGACTCACTATCATCCATTGGATTTGATAACAGTACAATACCAAAGATAGCAATAATAAGAATAGATGCTGCTATAACCCACATTTTCGGTTTTTTATATTTCATTATATTTTTCACTCTTTCACCTATGTTACTTTCTCCAAAGCCAAGCAGCCCCTCTGCAAATAAATTATTTTGTTTCATTGAAATTTCCAGCAGTGTATTTGCATAGCTCTCTCTTTGATCTAATCGGGATATTTTAATTACTTTTTCATCACATGACATTTCCATGTCTTTGCTTGCTAGGTAAAACCAAAACCACATAACCGGGTTAAACCAATGTATAATTAATGCTATGTAAGCTAACGGCTTTAAAATAAAATCAAAACGTTTGATATGTACCATTTCATGCAGTAAAATATGCTGCAACTCTTTTTCATAGTCTTCTTTTAAAAAAAGAAAACTTGGCAAAATAATCTTGGATCTTAATATGCCACACACAAATGGACTCTCTATTTGGTCTGATACATATACTTCGAAAGGCCACCGTAGTTTAACAATTGCATTACAAGACTCTATAAGTTCTTTATTTTTCAATCGTGTAGCCGTACTCACTCTTCTAGTTATTTTTAAATACGAAATTATACTATACGCCAGCAATGCCGCTACTCCAATGATCCAAATCACTGTACACCCGATTATAATATAATTTCCTTGAGCTAATCCCTCTGATACACTTTCTCCGCCTCTAACTGCATTTTCAAGAGTGTTGCCTAGTATAGCTTGTGTTTCTTCTATCCCTTGTTGTGATAATGCACCATTATCCAAATTAGGCGTCAAATATGTTTGGCTAAGTGTTTCTCCATACTGCCCCACATTCGGATTGACTTTATCTAAAATACTGAAGACCGAGGAAAAAGAGAAAGGCAAAACTAATCGAAGCAGTACAATACCCCAAAGGGCATAAGAAAATAGTTTGGGAATCTTTTTTCCAAATATACTGCGGAAAACAAAGATAATTAGTGCTGCAAAAGTGGCAGTAATACTCATATTGACAACAGTCATAAAAATATTTGTCATTCTACACCTCTGTCTCATTCGCGCTTTCATCAATGATTCGTCTTAGCTCTTTTATCTCTTGCTTTGATAAGGATTCTTTTTTTAGAAAACTTGCTAAAAACATAGGAAGAGAACCATCAAAGGTTTTTTCTAGAAAAGCCTTACTCTCTTGCATTTGGATTTCTTCTCTTGGTACCATATAAGTAACCGTAGCATCTACATTCTTTGTAATTCCACGTTCACACAATTTACGAAGTACTGTATAAGTAGTAGACTTTTTCCATCCTAATTCTTCAGTGCAAAGTTTAACAAGCTTTGTGGAATTCACAGGTGAATGTTCCCAAATAAGTTCCATAAATTTGTACTCTGATTCAAATAATTTATAATCCGACATCTTTTATTCCTCCCTATATATTATCTTTTATCCTTATAAACCAAAGTGTGTGGTCTATCCCAATAAACCTCAGTCATTAGTCTATCGCAATAAACCTTTACTGTCAAGAATATTTTTTTTGCTCTTAACTCTCACATAATGTGAGAGTGTATACTGAACTTACAGATAAATTAATTCTATTATGGAGGTATTCACTATGCAAAATTTTCAAGTAAAATCGATTGGTAAAATCGACGTTAGAGATGATGGAATGTTCATTGCGCTTGAACCAAAGTATATCCCTGCTTTGCAAGCCTTGGATGGGTTCAGCCATATCAATGTAATCTGGTGGTTCAGTGACTTTGATAATGAAGATATGAGAAATATACTCGAAGCACCACAGCCATATAAAATGGCTCCGCCTTTAATGGGTATATTTGCGACAAGGTCGCCTATTCGTCCAAACCCTATCGCATTAACTACGGTACAGATTATTCATACCGACTTCGCAAAAGGTATCATTCAAATTGCTGATATTGATGCTAACGATGGAACTCCTGTACTTGACATAAAACCATATACACCAAGTCTTGACAGAGTAGAAGCTCCCGGACTGCCGGAATGGTGTAGCCATTGGCCAAAAAGTTTAGATGAATCGGAAGATTTTGATTGGAAAAATGAATTTAATTTTTAATCTACTACCTTTCTATTTTTTCATATGATTATATACAAGTCTGTGGGAATAATTAACAGTAAGTGGTATCCTATTTATATAAAAGAATTTATAAAATGCTTATTTATATCTTTAGATAAGTAAACAAGTTTTGAAAGGAAAAATTAATGAGTGATTGGTTTACAATAGATCAGATAGACAAGGAAACATATATCATCAGTGAATACCGACATTGGGAAGAAACACATTGTTATTTACTAATCGGTAAGGAAAAAGCACTTTTGATTGATACAGGTCTTGGTATATGCAATATTTATAACGAAGTGATAAAATTGACTGACAAGCCGATTACTGCCGTGGCAACTCATATCCACTGGGATCATATCGGCGGTCATAAATACTTCCCAGATTTCTATGCCCATAAGGATGAACTAAACTGGCTAAACGGAGAATTCCCATTGACCATGGATCAGATCAAGGAGATGGTAGTAGATCGCTGTGATCTGCCAGAAGGATACAATGTAGATACCTATGAATTTTTTCAAGGGACACCTAAAAGGTTACTAAAAGATCACGATGTAATTGATATTGGAGGGCGTGTTCTGCAGGTCTTACATACGCCCGGTCATTCACCGGGACATATGTGCTTTTTCGAACAGAAGCGCGGCTACCTTTTTACCGGCGATTTGGTTTACAAAGATACTTTGTTTGCCTATTATCCCTCTACCAATCCGACAGAATATCTGAAATCTATAGAGCAAGTCGCATCACTTCCCGTCAATCGAGTTTTTCCGGCACATCACAGTCTGGATATCCATCCGGAAATACTCACCAGAATGCAAACTGCTTTCCGTCAACTGAAAGAAGAAGGCAAGTTGCATCACGGAAGTGGAATTTTCGAGTATAAAGATTTTGCTATATGGTTGTAGTTTCATGCAAAAAAATACGCCTTGGAGATTTAAATCCAAGGCGTTTTTTTAGGTGCACCCAGCATGGACGTTCATTATTTCCTCCTAAAGGTTGGCATCCTTCCGGATCCAATCATTAGCATTTCTACATATTCAGTTCTTCAATCGCATAGGTCAGCATATTGATAGCTGCTGGGATGGCCTCCTCATCAATATCAAACTCCGGGTTATGAACTGGTTGCGTAGTATCAGTTCCAATACCTGCATAAGTGGCTATTCCTCCATTTTCCTGAACTTTGTTCATCATGACTGCTGCATCGTCGGTTCCGCCTATGCTGCCCTCAAAATAAATCTTCTCAAACCAAGGTACCTTGCCTGCAGCTCGCTGGATGACTTCCATCATGGTATCATCACTCTGCGAGGCTGGTATTTCACCTAAGTCATTAACGGAATATTCCAGATCATATGACCTTGAAGCGCCATCCAAAACATCGAAAACTCTCTTGCGAGCATATTCCGATATTTCCTTATTCTGTCCTCTGTACTCTACGCTCATAAACGCGTTAGGTGCAATCGTGTTGACTACAACACCTGCATTGAGCACACCCACATTGACTCTGCAGAGTCCCGCTTCGTGTGGAGCGATGGTATGCATGTTGAGTGCAGCTGTGCAGGCAGCAAGCAATGCATTTTTACCTTCCTGTGATGCACCGCATGGATGAGCAGCTCTGCCATTGAATGTCACATCCAGCTGGCAGTCACTAACGAAGTCTTTGCATCCACAACAAATTGTATTTGACGGTAGCGGGTTGCCACCACCGGTTAAAGCCACATGTACGGAAATAAAGTTTATCACGTCATCCAGATGACCTTTGTCTACTATAGACTGAGCGCCGTAGTACCTTTCCTCTGCCGGTTGAAAAATAATTCGTATCTTTCCCTTTAATGTATCCTTGCGCTCTATTAATGCCTGTGCCAAACCAAGCCCCATAGCAGTATGCGCGTCGTGCCCGCAGGCATGAACAGATCCTTCATTACAGGATATATAACCTTCGTCAAAAGGTCTGTAACCTTCTTTCTTTGGCTCCTGATACGGCAGGCAGTCAATATCAAAACGAAGAGCGGTTATCGGTCCTTCTCTGCCTGTGTCTAGCTCTGCGATTACACCTGAATAACCCTCTGTCCTCTCAACATATTCCGGCTTGGCACCTTGAACAATGGCACGTTCCTTCTCCACCTTCTTTTCTTCATCACTGAGCATTTCAAAGGAAAGCGTATTCACATCGATTACATCGGTTCCCATAAGACAAGTATATCCCATTTCCTCAAGAATCTCTGCAACCCTGGCGCTGGTTCTGATTTCTTTCCAACCAAGTTCAGGATAGCGATGAAATTCTCTTCTATACTCAATAAATTTGTTCATTTTCTTTTTCCTTTCTGTTTTTTGCATTTTTCTGCTGTCTGCATTCATCCAAAGCCTCTCCCAGAAGGATCACGCTTCGACAGATTTCATCATTTGTGACATTTGAAAAGCACATTCTAATATGCCCTTTTTTTCTATTAGAATTTTCGTAAAAAACCCATCCAGGCACTACTAACACGCCTTTTTCTTCGGCTAGCTTGCACAACTCACGTTCATTTATATCGTCAGGCAGTGTGCACCAAAGCAACAGGCCTCCAGAAGGTTTTTGATAAGTAATGCCCTTATCTGCAATTTTATCCAATTCACTACAGAGCAGGTTTAGTCTGGCGGAGTATTCGCTGCGCACTACTTTGACATGACGGTCATACTCACCAGAGTCAATATATTCATTTAGAAAATACTGGCCGATTCCGCTTACGATGGTCTCGTCCACGCTGAGGGCATACCCCATCATGTCTATGAAGTCTGATGGTCCTACTGCGTAGCCAATTTTCATCATATACGGAAAAATCAAGGTATAAGAATACACATATATTACTAATTTATTAGCATCCAGTGCATAGAGGCTTGGTAATATTTTTTCTGTGTAAGAAAACTCCTGCTGATAATCCTCCTCGATTATAGGTATGTTATAAGTATTTGCCAACTGCAGCAAAGTCTGCCGTTTCTTTAGAGACATCGTAATCCCCGTAGGATTGTGGAAGTTAGGCTGGGTATAGATGAACTTTGGCTTGTATTTCCTGATTGCATCCTCCAACATATCCATCCGCATGCCGTCCTCTTCCATGGGTACAGTGGCAATATTAATGCCGCGATTATAGAAAATACTGAAGTTATCCGGAACGATAGGTTCCTCCGCTACAATCCAGTCTCCTTCGCGTAGATATAGGGAGATCAAATAACTGATGGTTTGATTGCTCTCTGCCATAATCTGTACATTTTTCGGCATAACATAGATGTTCTGGCGAGTCAGCAGACGGCAGATATTTTCTTTAAGGCGCTCGGTTTCCCTGCCAAACTCAGTCATGTGGTCTTTCTCGCTGTTATTAAAGATTCTCTCTACTACATGTTCCATTTTCAAAACTGGGCTCAGCTTTCTATCCATGATAATACCACCAAAAGAAATCGCGTTCTTTGACTCCGATTTCCAGTAAATATCATTAAATCGTTTCTCTGCCCGTCGAAATTCATAGCGGAAGGCTTTTTCCAAAGGAAAGAATCTTTTACCAAAATCGGTAATTTCCTTTGGTGCACCTACAAAATATCCCTTTGGCTTCTGCCTGGATGCCGTCACCAGTTCCTCTGCTATCAAAACATTGTATGCTTTGACCACAGTGTTTCGGTGGACGTTCAACGCTTCTGCCAAACGACGCTCCGCAGGTAACTTGAGCCCTGGCGTCAACTCCTGAGACAGAATCTTATCTTTGATTTTAATGGCGATTTGCTGGTATACAGGTACATAGCTGTTTCGATCTATAGTCAACTCCATAATTATTCATCCTACAACAATTCTTGAATTATCTGAAAAAGGTTCTCAATTATGCTCAATACAGTAAAAAACCTTTTTAAAGATTCGCTTATGTTGAATATTATACTTCAGAATAGGCCTCATTAGAATAGGTCTCATTCTCCACGACTTTTTCTTTACTATTTTTTACTTTTTCCACATATTTATCCCATATAGTCAACATAACGATACCAATGACCATGATAATGGTGATGGCGATAAACATATAACGGTAACCTCCAGCTCCGAACGTATCCAGGAGTTTACCTGAACAGAATGGAACGATTACCTCTGGAAGGTAGCCGAGGGTACATACTAGACCGATAGCGGTTCCTGAAACTCTAATCGGAATACCGCCCTCTTCCATCATGGAGAATACTAGACTGTAGGCACCGTACATGCCTAAATAAATTAATATACACAATACGATAAATATTGCAGAACTCATGTTGCCCATGATAACCATCAACAATGTGCAGATTGCCATCAGTGAGAATGTCACATACATGACCTTGGACCTGCCAATCTTATCAGCAAAAATTGCTCCGGTGAAAGCAGCTACAGGTCTCACATACTGAGCTGCAATGGTAACGACTGCTCCTGCAGTAGCCGCCATACCAAATCGAGAGGTAGCATACGGTGTGAAATAGTAGAACGCAATATTCATCACATAGGTGCAGCATAGGATTATCGAGAGTATCCATAGAGCCGGCATCTTGATTACTTCAACGATCTGAGCTACGGAAAACTTTTCCTGTTTCTCAACTTTTTCAACTTCAACGGAAGGTTTGTTATCCTTCAATAATATGAAAACTAGAATGCCAAGCAAAACCGCAATAATAGAGTAATATGTGATTACACCGTTGAGTCCTGCTGCCTCACTTGATACCTTGCTGAAATAACCGAAGATAGCGACAATGCAAACCCCATCTATGGCGTATACTATGCCTCTGCCACCGTCCATGAAACCATATGCCTTGCTCTGTTCATTTTCATTGGCGATTTCACGTAGACTCTTCAAAAGAGACGGCCAAAATGCAAACAGAGATGTAAATCCCCACATGGCATAAATGGCAAGCAGCATTACATAATTTGGATGCATTAGATGAAGAAATCCGCCCACTCCAGTTAGTATTAAAGAAGTCGACATCAGTTTTCTGGGAGATACCATGTCTGCAACGACACCTCCAAATAAATAAGATATCATACCGAAAATACCGAACATGGATCCGAAGGTTCCCATCTGGGTATTAGTCAGATGGTAGGTGGTAAGATAAGCGTCGTAATAATACGATCTGAAATAAGGAAGTCCATAAATCATTGCTCCTGCGATGGTGATGACTACCAGCGAAAACAGGTTCTTTCTAAGTTTTGAAGTAGATTCCATTCTTTTTCTCCTCTCGCTTGTTGAATATTCTAATAATTTTTGTTCATTATATTTCAAGTCAGGGTACCAATAAAGTACCAAAAAAAAATAAAAAAGGGTTTGGCGTAGTCCAAAACCTTTTTTAATACTATAATTGTACCTTTCTAAGGTAAGTTATGATTTATAAACAAGAGGTAATTTCAGAAAATGTTCTATCAATTTCTTTTTTATCATAGTCCAATATCCAGTTGTTAAAGCGATTAAATATAGGACGGAGTTGTTCTTTATCAGCAGCTATTAAATCAAGACCCTTATCATCATAAAGATGAAACAAAA
Source organism: Anaerovorax sp. IOR16 (assembly GCF_017168145.1). Taxonomy (GTDB): domain Bacteria; phylum Bacillota; class Clostridia; order Peptostreptococcales; family Anaerovoracaceae; genus IOR16. The sequence continues at coordinate 280,363 of NZ_JADQTL010000008.1, forward strand.
CGGAATTGATTGTATCAACGAAATAGACACTTGAGACAAGCTCAATGCAGCCTCCAATATCAGCTTTTATAATTTCTTGTAATACCTTATCCGAAGAAAATGATATTGTTTTTAAGTCCCAATACAATTGAAGCTGTGAGATGACTTCATCATCTTCATCCCACTGAAAAGGCTCTATTACCTGTTCATGGGGCTGTGGTAATCCTACAGCTTTGCAGACAGATAAAATTATATCTTGGACGTTATTTTCATAATTAGGATATGCGTCAATTCTCAGTACGTTGGGATTTTGAGGCAGATTTTCATATATCGTTTTAGCTCTGTGTAAGGCAGCAGAAACATATTCAGGATTTACTGCAAGTTCATGAGAGTATGTATTAGTCAAATATACACCTTCATCTCCTCCAATTTCAAAACGAATGCCTATAGGTGCATTATAAAAAATGGGATGCTTTATGCAATCCATTCCTATTCTATGAAGTGTTTTAAAAAAAATATCAGCCAATGTTCCCAATCGATTCACCTCCAATATGATGTGAGTTATCTAAAACTTTAAAGAAGTTTAGCCATATAAATACGAGAAATATCTCCCCAAGGATGGTACCCATCAGCGATATATTCAAAATGATAATGCTCGTAATATCCTATATGATCTGTACATAAATAAAGATTATTCCTTTCTCTTATTTTCCCTGAACATTACTTTTTAAGGTTTTCTAAAATCTCATGATAGCGTTTTGTAGCCAACACACTCGGTGCACCCTTTTTACAGAAAGAGAGTTTTGCTAATTTGGGAACAACACGCTCAACTACGATTTGACCGTCTACGGTTTTTGTCTGCAATGTGTCTAATGCTTCCAGAAAGCGGCTATCTTTCTTTGCTCGATTATAGAATGACAAGACATACACATAATCAAACAGGTTATAGTTGCGAAATGGATACTCAACCTGCATAAACAATGTACCAATTCCGTAATGGCAAGGACCAATCGGTTTCCGAATCACCCAATGTTCCAACAAAAAATCCACGGCTCTATCAAGTGCCTGTTCTTTGTTTAAGTAATCGCTAAAGCGAAATGCATCAAGCGTATTCAGCGTAGGCTGTGGATTGGAGTATTCCGTTTCTTCTCCATGTCCAAAGGAAAACTTATTGCAGCGCCAACCACCATCTTTATACTGTGTGTCTAAAAAATACTGAAACGTCTTTTGAAGTCTGTCGTCATGAGCATACCCCATATGGCACAACACATTCGCTGCAATCGCCGTCTGGCATGGATAAATACTGCCTTTGGGATATATTTTAAATCGCCCATCTTTTTGCCACACACTGAAAATCAAATCAGCGGTATCTTTTAAAATCGGCTCATTAGGGAGCATTCCTAATTCCAATAAGTAAAGAGCGCTTTCAAAAGTTGAAAACGGCGAACCTTTTAGCAATCTTTTATCCTGTGTAGCCCAAAGGTCTGCCCCATTGTCATGCCTGTGTGATAAGATTACTTCTACATCAGATAAATATTGTTGTTCCACTGCCATTATTATTTTCCTCCATGAAAAAAACATAGGTTTTCTCTTATTGTAAATCAAAAATAAGACTAGCACTCAATTTCTCGATGTTCTTCGGACTTTGCTTTGCATCATTATATCACACAAAAAGAAAAACGGGATGTATGAGTTCAAACTCTCATACATCCCGTTTTCTTGGTGTTTTGTAAAGAAGTTTAATAGTGAATCCTACCAGCGTGAGCAGTCCAAGTGTCATACACCATGCAATGATTGCATGAATTACTAGGTCATCTCTATATATCCACGGTGTAAAGGCCCACCAAAATCGAATGCCTGTTGCATAGCGAAAATATGTGTAAACTTGTATATACAATGCCCACCCGCACCAAAGACCGAGGTGCTTCTTTATAAAGAAGCACATTGCACCTAAGGTAAAGAATGGAGAAGCAAAAATAAGTGCAGCCAGTAGATCTGCTAATATCAGAAATACAAGGAATATCACAGCAGCAGCAATCAGTAAAATAATGCCGACCATCCTGCTATTAGGTATCTGGCTGTGCGCAGTATGTCCATTCACCTCAGCCTGTTGCGTCTCTGATGGATTTCCGCACTCCGTTCCGCACACAAGTTCATCGAGAGATACACCAAATAATTTTCCTATATCAACAAGTTTATTTATTTCTGGTATAGAGGTATTTGTCTCCCATTTTGAAATCGACTGACGCGAAACGCCAAGTGCTTCAGCCAGATCACTTTGGGACATATTTTTCTTAATCCTAAGATCATGAATTCTTTCGCCTATATTCATGTCATATCCTCCTTTGGTTTCTTATACTGTTATTATATCGAATGACTTCATAGGCAGTCTACCAATCCTGCTTTGAATATTAGCAACTAATGGTTGCAAGTACAAAATACGATTTCTTTCAGGAAAGTTAGACGGAGATTTTTGTTCGACTATAAATCAAATGAGGCATATCAATATTATTATAATGTTTCACATATTCACTTTCAATTTTCATATTAAGTTTTTCTGCAATTCTACGTGATGGTAAGTTGTTGGGTCTGATTTGGGCTATTACTTTATCTGCATTTAATTTAGAAAAAGCATAATTCATGCAAGCTTCTGCGCCCTCAAGGGCATACCCTTTTCCCCAATATCTTTTATTAAGTATATATGCAATTCCAATATGTTGAGTACCATTAATGTCTTCAATTAAAGGACCTATCACGCCTATAAAATCATTTGTGCTTTTTACAATAACAGCAAAATAACTATATCCTTCATTTGCATAGCGAATAAGATTTTTATTAATCCATTCATTGACTTCTTCGTCTGTAAAAGCATGTTCCCACGCATACATCACTTCGGAATCCTGTAATATAGTTCTTAAACTATTAAAATCACTCTTGGAAATTTTACGGAAATTCAATCTTTTTGATTCTATAATCCAATTCATTAAAGTCACCTCACCAATATAAGTAATCCTTGCTCCAAGTTTAACACAGATAAAAACAAAAAGTCATGTATAAGTTGAACTCCTCATACATGACTTCTTACTGGTATAGGCATCGCAGAGCACTTTATATTGAATGCTCTTTACATGACAATTATCTCTAATAAAATGATTAATAATCAAAATATATTGAAAATACCAAAAAAATAATAATATAATAAAAATATAAATTATTTTTTAATTATTTTTATTATCTGTTATGGAGGTTTTTATGGATATCATCCCTATGTTCAAACAAATAAATATAAATAATAAAGTTTTTTTATTGTTTAGCTATATTTTTTTCATGATTTGTATCTATTGTTGTTTACTTTATCATAATTATATTGGAGAACAACATCGAACATATCTAATTGATTATTATTTTTTTTATGTATCCCTAATTTATATTACAATTGCAGTTTTACTATATTTATTGATTCATATTGGCGAAAAACTAATATCTTATGTTGTTTTCTTTTTTTATAATCTATTTTTTATAGCTGCATGGATTTTTCTTATGCTTTCACATAATTTATATATATCTATTATAATGCGGTATTATATTATTGTGCCTCATTATGCAATTTCAAATGTAGTTCTTGGAGTTGTATTAGTGATGTTTGTTCGATCAGCTATCTATCATATAAAAAGACGAAATTCAAATAAAATGATGCCATCGTAGATGGGCAATTTGACTCTCACCTCAGGAGGTTCGACTCCTCGCTCACAAAAACATAAAAAGACGCCCAAAGGGCGTCTCAGACTGTAGACAAGGATATCTCTATCTTTGCCTACAGTTTTTTTTACATAATGTAATACATTTTATTGTATTTATGGTAAAATATATGTATAAATACATGGAGGTATTTGCTTTATGATGGGTAAGAAAGATTTATTAGGTCGTGATCAATTTCAAATGGTAACCTTGAATTCTCTTGTTCCACAAGATCATATTATTCGTAAGATAGATACTGCGATTAATCTCTCTTTCATTTATGACCTTGTAAAAGATTTGTATTCTGATGTGGGAAAAGAAAGCATCGACCCTGTCGTCTTAATTAAAATTACCCTCATTCAATATACCTTTGGTATTCGATCCATGAGGCAGACCATTAAAGAAATTCAAACGAATGTAGCTTATCGATGGTATCTTGGTTATAGTTTAGAGGAAGAAATTCCTCACTTTTCTACCTTTGGTAAAAACTACTCTCGTCGGTTTCAAAATACTGACTTATTCGAACAAATCTTTCAAAGAGTCATTGCTGAAATTATGGAATATGAATTCATTAATTCAGAAAGCATTTTCATTGACGGTACACATATTAAAGCAAGTGCAAATAACCATAACAGTGAAAAAGAAACCGTTTTGGAATCCGTTAAATACTATGAAAAAGAACTAATGAAAGAAATTAACGAAGATCGCATTGAACGAGGAAAACAAGCTTGTAAAAAAAAACGGAAGCCAAAGAAAAGACAAAAGTAATCAAGAAAAGTACCGTAGATCCGGATTGCGGTGTATTTCATAAAGGAAAGCATAAGGTAGTATTTGCTTATGCTGCAAATGTAGCTTGCGATCGAAACAATTACATACTTGCTTTTCATACAAATCCAGGAAATGTACATGACTCAGTTGCATTCCCAAAGATTTATGAAAAAGTAAAAAGATATAAAGGTGTAAAAAATATTGTAATGGATTCCGGATATAAAACACCTGCAATTGCTAGAGAAATACTCAAAGATAAACGAATTCCTATCCTACCATACAAACGACCTATGACAAAAAATGGTTATTTTAAAAAACACGAATATGCTTATGATGAATACTATGATTGCTTTGTATGCCCAGAAAACCAAGTGTTAAACTATACTACAACAAATAGAGAAGGGTATCGGGAATATAAGAGTAAAGGAGAAATTTGCAAGAGTTGCCCTTCCTTATCAGAATGCACAGCAAGTAAGGACCATGTAAAAGTAGTCACACGTCATATATGGGAAAACTACATAGAGCAATGTGAGGACATTCGTCATACTCCAAAGTATCGAGATCTTTACAAACTACGGAGTCAAACCATTGAGCGAGTCTTTGCAGATGCAAAAGAAAAACATAATATGCGTTATACACAATATCGAGGGATTCAGAAGATAGAAATGGAACTGAATCTTCTTTTTGCGTCCATGAATCTAAAAAAACTAGCAACATGGATTCATAAATCTGAAAGAAGGAATCAAATGGCATAGAGATATCCTTTTATTTTTTCTTTTTTTAAAAGCTTTATAGAAAAAATAGAAAATACCTTGCAGAAATTATAAGAATATAAATTTAGCAAGGTATTTTGTCTACAGTCTGAGACGCCCAAAGGGCGTCTTTTTTATGTTGGTGCAGGCAAGAGGACTCGAACCTCCATGAAGAAACCTTCACACGGACCTGAACCGTGCGCGTCTGCCAATTCCGCCATGCCTGCGTATTGTTACGAAAATTATATTAGCACGAAAGGTAAGGAAAATCAAGTAAATAATAAAAAACCGTTAGTGCAATCGATAAGAAAAAGGGATTTGTCCTGTTCTTTATAGCTGCAAAAAAATATCGAAACAGCCGCTAATACGGTTGCTTCGATTAAATACTTGTTTCTATTCTTTTGACTCTTTGTTCATTTATTTCTTATTGTATTGCATTTTTTATTATTGATACTTTTCAATCAGTTTTCGTGCTACCCATACTCCGCTTGCTGATGCCTGAGATAAGGAATGTGTTACGCCGGAACCATCACCTAAAGCATACAGACCCTTAATCTTTGTCTCAAGGTTTTCATCCACCTGAACCTTAGAATTATAGAATTTTACTTCCACACCATAAAGCAGTGTATCTTCGTTTGCTGTACCCGGTGCAATCTTATCCAAAGCATAAATCATTTCTATGATAGCATCCAGCTGTCTCTTTGGAATTACTAAGCTCAAGTCACCAGGTGTTGCCTTCAATGTCGGATTTGTAAAGCACTTTTCCATTCTGCGTGCACTACTTCTTCTTCCCTTAACCAAATCACCAAAACGCTGTAATAAAACACCGCCTCCAAGCATATTGGAAAGCTTTGCAATTGATTCACCATATTCGTTGCTGTTCTTAAACGGTTCGGTGAATTTGTTTGATACCAATAAAGCAAAGTTTGTGTTTTCGGTACGCAATGCAGGATCAGAATAACTATGTCCATTTACAGTAACAATACCATTTGTATTTTCTGATACGACTTCACCATATGGATTCATGCAGAATGTACGAACCATGTCATTGTATTTTTCTGTCTTATAAACAATTTTACTTTCATACACTTCGTCAGTAATGTGCTTAAATACTTCTGCAGGTAATTCTACACGTACACCAATGTCTACACGGTTGGACTCTAATTCAATATCCATTTTATTGCACACATCCGAAATCCACTTAGAACCGGAACGACCTGTTGCAAGGACTAATTCATTGCACTGGAATTCCTCACCCTTATCTGTTGTAACAGAAAATCCTTCATCAAACTTTTCCACCTTAGAAATTGTAGTGTGGAACATGGTATCTATGCGTTCTTTTGTGTAATCAAAAATTTTACCTAAAATACGTACATTTCGGTCAGTACCTAAATGTCTTACCTTTGCATCTAATAAATGTAAATTGTTACGCAGTGCAGTTGTCTTTAAATCCGTACTTCCGGTCGAATAAAGCTTCGCATCCGCTCCACCCATATTACAGAGTACTTCATCAACATATTCCATCAGATTTAAGGCCTCTTCAGCTCCTACATAACGATGCAGATCGCCTCCAAACTGATTTGTAATATTGTATTTGCCATCCGAAAGCGTTCCTGCTCCACCATAACCATTCATAATATGACAAGGGCTACACTTGATACAATTGCTTACCTTACCCAATTTAATCGGGCAGATTCTCTGTTCTAAGCTTGCACCCTTATCGATCATAAGAACCTTTGCCTTATTCTCTCTTTTGGTTAATTCATAAGACATAAACACTCCGCTGGCGCCTGCTCCAACAATAATTACATCGTACTTTTTCATTCTTTCCTCCAGTATTCTTTTATTCCAAAGAATCTATATATTTTTCTGCTTGCACCGCACCGATCGCTCCATCCGAAACAGCAGTGACAACCTGTCTTAAGCTTTTCACTCTTACATCCCCTGCTGCAAAAACACCATCAATGGACGTTTTCATCATATCATCAGCTTTGATGTAACCGTTTTCTAATTCCAATTCTTCTTTAAATAAAGCCGTATTTGGTGCATAGCCTACAAAAACAAATACACCGAACGTCATATCTTCCGGACTTGCTATATACTCTGTCTTTTCCCCTGTTTTTAAATTCTTGATAACCATCTTTTCTAAAATACCGTCTCCAGAAAGCGACTCAATGGCAGAATCCCACATAAAATCAATCTTTGGATTTTTCTTTGCCTTTTCTTGAATGGATTTTGCCGCACGCAGCTGATCTCTGCGATGAATAATGCTTACCTTTCTAGCAAACTTCGTAAGGAAAAGAGCTTCCTCTACTGCCGTATCTCCACCGCCGACTACAAACACATCAAGTCCACGGAAAAAAGATGCATCACAAGTCGCACAATAAGAAACTCCGCGTCCAATGAACTGTTCTTCCCCTTCACATCCTAAACGCTTTGAAGCAGCACCGGATGCAATAATAATCGACTTTGCACGATAGGTCTCTTGTTGACCTTTTAATACCTTTACCTTTTGTGATAAATCAACCTCAGTTATTTCATCCGAAATTGTCTCTACTCCAAAATGCGCAGCCTGCTTTTTCATACGATCAATCAAAGTCGCACCAGATTCTTCTTCGACACATCCCGGATAATTTTCAATTTCCGATGTCATCATAATCTGTCCGCCTACTTGTTCCTTTTCAATCAACAAAGTAGAAAGAGTCGCTCTTCCTGCATAAAGTGCAGCAGAAAGTCCTGCAGGTCCGCCACCAATGATAACAACGTCATATACTTTCATCACATTCCTCCGTTATTTCTCAATCTTCATACTCTCAAATGATTCTCGAATGACTCATTTTCAGAATGAATCCTGAACATCTGAAAATCCATATGACTCATATAGATTTTGCCAACAGTTTAGTATAACATAAATTCCCTTTTTGGTATAGTTTTTCATTAGGGATCCAATATATATATTTTACCCAAAAACTAAGGTGCAAAACATAAAAAATGGTATTAAAAGAACATAGTATCTCATTTAAAAAACGCTTATTAACGATTAATGATTGGTATTGGTGTTTTATCAATTTCATCCAAGTGTCCCTCATAAACATAATACTCTGTTTCCCTTGCAATGACTCCACTAAGCAGTAGCACTGCAATGAGATTCGGAATTGCCATCAACGCATTCAGCATATCTGCAAAACTCCATATAATCTCTAAGTTAGAAACTGCACCGACAAAAACCATTGCAATCCATATTAATCGATATGGATATATTACTCTCTTTCCGAACAAGTACTGTGCTGCTTTTTCACCATAATACGACCATCCTAAAATAGTCGAAAACGCAAACGCAATCATACCAAAGGTTAAAACAATTGGCCCTATGTAAGGAATCTGATCAAACGCCATAGACGTAAGCTGCCCTCCATTTCCTTCGGTTGCATTGATTTCAGGATTTGCAAGAATGGTACTGACTAGCACCAAACCGGTTATTCCACAGATTACACCCGTATCCCAAAACGTTGCCGTTGAAGAAACCATTGCTTGGCGCACCGGATTTCTTGTCTGTGCAGCGGCCGCCACAATTGGTGCAGAACCCATTCCGGACTCATTGGAAAACAATCCTCTTGCCACACCGTAACGACAAGCAATCAAAATCGTAGAACCGACAAATCCGCCTCCTGCAGCTCGCTTTGTAAAAGCTCCTAAAAGAATTGTTTTTATGGCATCCATTAAATAGCTCTGATTTATAAATAAAATAAGAATGCATCCTACAACATAAAAAAGAGCCATAAACGGCACCAGTTTTTCACAGACCTTTGTTATGGACTGTACGCCCCCTATAATGACAACCGCTACCAATAGTGCTAACAGGATTCCGGTTATTTTTTCAGATACATTAAAATTTTGTTTTATTACAACAGAGACTGCATTTGCCTGTACCCCGGAACCAATTCCAAAACCCGCCAACGCAGTAAACACTGCAAATAAAACAGCCAGCCATTTCATCTTTAGTCCTCGTTCCAATGCATACATAGCACCACCAAGCATCGATCCATCTGCGGTTTGCACACGATATTTTATTGCAATGAGAGCTTCGCTATACTTTGTTGCTATTCCAAAACAACCTGTAATCCAAGTCCAAAATACAGCACCGGGCCCTCCGAGTGCAATTGCCGTCCCAACACCCACAATATTCCCTGTACCAATCGTAGAAGCCAGCGCTGTTGTCAAGGCACCAAATTGGCTCACATCCCCCTTTGCTCTGTAATCCTTTGTAACTGATAGACGAATACTATGAAATATTTTTTGCTGAATGACTCCCGTTCGAAATGTCATAAAAATATGAGTTCCAAACAGCAAAATCAGCATTGGAACCCCCCACAAGTATCCATTGATCCACAATTCAAACACATGGATGGTTTCCATTAAATCCTCCATTATCATTCTCCTCTCTTTATGGAAACGAAACTACAGTTTAATCCCCGTTCTGCAAAAGAATCCACTTTTTCATAAAACAGAAAATATTGTTTTCTATTCTAAAAAATCAGTCATCTTTGAAGCATTTATGATATAATAAAACTCGTCCGTTATATCTAAAACGATCATTTGCAATCGTATCATTCATTCTAAGGAGCTTATACTATGAACAAAAAAAATCTTTACGTTGCTATCTTTATGCTGCTTGCAGGTATTTCTTGCTTAGGAGTCAGTCTTCATAATGGTTTTTCTCAGATTCAAAGAGGTACTCTTGTAGGTGCATTTATGTTTTTTGCCTTTGCCGTTATGTTCCTTCGACATTTAAATGACTAATAAAACTGACATTTCAAAAGTCCACCGATAAAAGATATAAAAAAAACCTGCAAGAAAGAAATTTTCTTTCCTACAGGTTTTTATTTGTCTTATTAAGCTTCTTCTGCTGTCAACTTATCAAACTCTGCAACGACTTTTTCAAATTCTGCATCGTCTTCAATGTCAACCAATTCAAATTCATCTTCTCCGGTTTCCTTATAGCCATAAATGTAAACATCATCACTACCATCGTCCGGAATCAAAGCAATGTATTCTTTCCCTTCATAATCGAAAAGGCCCATAATTTCACATTCTACTGCAACGCCATCATCAAACTCTAATGTGATAAAATCTGCATCATTATCGCCTCCGCAGCAGCAATCGTCACTGCAGCCACCAGGTGTGCACTTTTCTTTTTCACTCATATGTTTATCCTCCTATAAATTTCCCATTTTCTTCATTTTGGGTATACTATCACTATAACACTATAATGGTTGTTTCACAATTGAATTATGCAAATGTTGATGAATCTTTTCTGCCACAGTTCGATTCATCCCGGAAACTTGAGTCAATTCTTCTATCGATGCTTGTCGAATTGCGTCAATACTTCCAAACGCAGACAACAATGCCAGTTTTCGTTTTTCTCCTACACCATCAATTTCATCCAAAATAGACTTCTGTAATTTTTTACTTCGTAATCCTCGGTGGTAATCAATCGCAAATCGATGCACTTCCTCTTGAATCAAAGCAATGTATTTGAATAAAACCGGATTGCTTCTTAAATCCAATTCCCTCTGTTGATAAACCAATCCTCTTGTTCGATGTCTATCGTCCTTAACCATTCCAGCAACCGGTATAGAAACATTCATAGCCGAAAGGACCTGCTCCACCACAGCTACTTGATTTTTACCGCCATCCATAAGCAAAAGATCCGGCATTTTTGAAAAGGATGCATCTCCTTGCAAACCTCGTTTCATTCTGCGATACATCACTTCCTGTAAACTCCCATAATCGTTTGGCCCTTCGATGGTTCGAATTTTAAATCGACGATAATCCTTGCGAACCGGCTTTCCGTTCTCGAACACAACCATCGCACCAACAGAATCTACACCATTTGTATTAGATATGTCATATGCCTCAATGCGCCAACTTCCTTCTGCATGAAAACCAAAAAAGGAAGATAATGCTTCTGAAATAGCGGATGCCTTTTCTTGTTGATTTCTCGCTCTTTCATCCAAAACCTTCGAAAGTTCAATGACATCCCGTTTGGCAAGGTCTAAAAATGCTTTTTTCTCTCCCTTTTGAGGTACAACAAGTTTTACATTGCTTCCACGAAGCTCGGTTAGCCACTTTTCAAGCAATTCCGTTTCCGGCAAATCCTCTTCCAATAGAATTTCCTTTGGAACCATAATACTCGGTGAATAATATTGCTTTAAAAACGCTGCTAATACCTCCGCATTATTCTCCTCAGGCATTGCCTGCAAATGATAAGTCTCTCTTCCGCTATGTTTGCCCTGTCTTACAAAGAAAACAATCACATGAACACCAACCTGTCCCTTTGAAACCAAAACAACATCCATGTCACCAGCAGCACTCAAAACTACCTTTTGCTTTTCCGAAACCGCTTTTACAGCAGCGATTTGATCGCGATACTGTGCAGCCTGCTCAAATTGAAGATTCTCAGAAGCCTCAATCATACGCCTTTCTAATTCTTCCAAAAGCCCCTTATTCTTTCCGCTCAAATAATCAACAGCCTGCTGGATCTGACGTCCATACTCTTCACGGCTTACAGTACCCGTACAAATTCCTCTGCAGCGATGAATATGATAATTCAAGCAAGGCTGAAATCCATTTGTAAAGTTTTGAGCTGAGCAACGTTTTAGTATAAACACATCGTTTAGTAAATCAATCATTTGATTGACTGCGCCGACATCGGTATAGGGGCCAAAATATTTTGCACCATCAGTTATGACTTTCCTCGTTTTTAAAATTCGAGGGTATTCCTCTCCCATAGTCACCTTGATATAAGGATACGTTTTATCATCCCGTAAAAGGACATTATACCGCGGCATATATTTTTTAATAAGATTATTTTCTAAAATCAAAGCTTCCATTTCCGTATCGGTGGTAATGTACTCGAATTCCTCGATATGAGATACCATTGCACGTACTTTGGCATCCTGCCTTTTTGAAGATTGGAAATATTGCCGCACGCGATTTTTCAAAGAAACCGCTTTACCCACGTAAATAACCTTTCCCATCTTATCTTTATGCAAATAAACCCCGGGCTTGTCCGGTAATTTTTTTAAATTTTCCTTGATATCAAACATCCTTGTTCACCTCTATTTTATTATACAGAAAATTTAGCTTCAAACAACTATCGCTTTGCAATGGTGACAAAATTTGACTTTTTTATTTTAATACTTTTGCTTTGTATACAAAAGTGTTAGAATTTAGAGAGCAATACAAACAGGAGGAAGTACACGTGAAAACATATGACATCATTGCGTTCGGTGAATTGCTCATCGATTTTATACTACAAGAGGACGGTTCTTACGTTCCCAACCCAGGTGGTTCTCCCGCAAACCTAATATCCGTTCCAGCCAAATGTGGACTCCGAACTGCTTTTATCGGAAAAATTGGATCAGACAGCTTCGGTAAAACAGCATTGAATACTCTGCAAAAGTTTCAAGTAGATACCAGTGCAGTTGTTTTGGATCCTAATGTATTCACTACTTTGGCTTTTGTAAATATAAATGAATCTGGTCAAGCTATTTATGAATTTGTCAGAAAACCAGGATCTGAAACACAATATACAAAAGAAGAATTGCCAATTTCTATGTTAAAAAATACAAAGATTTTTCATTTTAGTAGTCTTTCACTTACACATCCACTTTCCAGAGAAGCAGCATTTGAAGCAGTTCGCATCGCACGTAAATCTGGAGCAATTATCAGCTTTGAAGCGAGCTATTTAAACGGCGTATGGAACAGTAAGGAAGAAGCAAAAAAACAAATCTTACAAGGGATTAAAGATGCTGATTTAGTGAACATTACCCAAGAAGATCTTCATTTTCTCGGAATATCTCCAATGGATCTGCTTCACCAATACAGCTCCCACTTTATCCTCATAAACATGGGAGAAAACGGATGCCGCTACGTAGGTCGAGACGGTGAAGGCTATGTGCAAGGCATTAAACAAGTTCAAGCAATGGATAGCCACACAACTTCTGATATTTTTATGGGGGCAGCTCTCTTACGTTTTTTAGAGCTCGGTATACCAGTCAAACAACTGAGTGCCCCGAATTTAGAGAATATACTTCATTTTGCCAATGAAACGGCTTCTTTATGCACATGTAAATACGGAATTTTATCCGATCAATGCAATCTAAAGTAACAAAATAACAAACCCATCAACTACATCTACTTCTTTGATGTGTTGATGGGTTTTTTCTTTCACTTTAGCTGCGACGCTGGTAACGCCGTTCGTATTCTTCTTCCCATGCAGTCCTTCGCTCCAACTCTTCTCGTTGGATTCGCTTTTGCCGTTCTAATCTTCTTTGCTTTCGCAACCGCACTTGTCTTCGTTTCAATGCAATATAGGCTCCCATTAATAAAATCAGAAATCCTACGATGATTAAGGCCACAATTCCAATGAGTTTTGCCGTTTTATCTGTTATTCCGAAAATGGATAACGGGCCTCCTTTTTTTACATTGACTGCCGCAACGGCTTCGTATTCTTTTAAAAGGGTATCTCCTTCATAAACTTGCAGAACACCCGCTTTTTCTCCCTTTTTTACCGGTGCTTTTAAAGACTTATCCAAAACAAGCTTTGTAGATAATACCGAAGGCGATGCCTCAACGGGCAATGTCGTTGCAGCGTCTTTCGCCAGTGTTACCTTAACTCGATTCACACTGCCTCTGGATACCTTAATCTCACCCAACTCCGTACCTGACTCCATAGAATGAACCGTTTTATAATTAGCAAATCCATAATCCAATAATGTAATACAGTCAGCGAATCTACCTTTATCGGTCGAAGCCAATGTTACAGCTATCAATTCGGTATCTCCTCTTTTTGCACTGGCCACCAAGCAGCCACCAGCATGACTTGTATATCCCGTTTTAATTCCTGTAACACCTTCATATTTGCATCCACGTAAAACACCATTTACGACAACCTTTGTCTTTTCGTCATAAAGCATGCGATTTGTATTGTACATGTAACGTGTTTCTTGCTTGTTTGTCTGAGGTAATACAAAGCGGTATGTTGTTACCAAATCTCTGAATTTCTCATTGGTCATTGCATATTTTGCAATCATTGCCAAATCATATGCAGTAGTAACATGGGCATCATCGTGAAGTCCGTTCGGTGTTACAAAATTTGTATTTTTCGCACCAAGCTCCTTTGCACGTTGGTTCATAAGCTTTGCAAACTCTTCTACACTCCCCGATACTTCCTTTGCAAGTGCAACGGCAGCATCGTTTGCCGATTCTGTCATCATTCCGTATAAAATTTGCTCTACCTTCAGCTGTTCCCCTTCAATTAAGTACATTCGACTGCCTTCTGTAAAAGGCGTATCGGTATCAACGGTTACTACTTTATTTAAATCTAAGTTTTCTAACGCTAAAAGTGCGGTAATCATCTTTGTCGTACTTGCGGGATATCTTTGTACATCGGCATCCTTCTGATAAAGGATTTCCCCTGTAGTCGCATCAATCAAAATACCGCTGGCACCTCCGATTATCGGTTCTGCTGCTGCACCATACGAAAAGTTTGTAGCACTACATACGAAAATGACCGCAAGCAATGCAGCAAAAAACTTCTTCATAATTGTCTCCCCCTGTTATCGACTATCTAGCAACCAAAAAAATAATCTGTCAATTCATAGCCATTGCCAAAAAACAGGCTAGACGCAGCTGCTGCTGTTTCATTAAATCCTCGATTCTCATCCTCTTCCGTTTCTTTGCTGCTGTCATAGAGAACAAACGGTACCGGCTTTCCGGCATGCGTACGAATGGAAATAGGAGTCTGATGATCCGGTAAAATTAAAAAGCGGAAGTCTTCTCCGGTGCTTCTCAAATATTCAATCACCGGTCCCACAATCTTTTCATCAATCAATTCCATAGATTTTATTTTTCCCGGAAGGTCTCCTTGATGAGAGCATTCATCCGGTGCTTCTACATGCAAGTAAATAAAGTCCATTCCTTCCTTAAATTGCTGAATTGCAGCTTCAGCTTTTCCCGAGAAATTAGTATGAATGGTTCCGGTTGCGCCCTCTACATCTATGGATTTCAAACCAGCACAAATACCAATGCCCTTAATCAAATCCACTGCGGAAATGGTTGCACCTTTAATGTGATATTTATCATAGAAGGAAGAAAGAAGCGGTTTTTTACCTTGTCCCCAAATCCAAATAGAATTTGCAGGATTTAATCCTTTTTCCACACGCTTTACATTCACCGGATGTTTTGAAAGCAACTCATAGCTTTCCTTCATCATATTAGATATAAAATCAACGCCATTACCCTTAGGCATATATTCTCCGACTTTTTGCGTCAAGATATCATGAGGCGGAGTCAATACATAGTCTGTCCCACCATTTTTTACAATCATGCAGTGACGATAACTTACACCAGTATAGAATTGAATGAGTTCACTTCCAAATTTCTCGTTAACTGCTTTGATTAATTCATCCGCTTCTTCCGTTGTAATGTCACCGGAGCTATGATCCAATACTGTTAAATCCTCATAAGCACCTTCACCCTGTAATGTTACTATATTACATCGAAATGCAACATCCGTATCAGACATATCAATCCCAATACTCGCTGCCTCAAGTGGAGAACGTCCTGTCAAATAAACTCTGGGATCATAACCCATAACAGATAAGTTTGCGGCATCACTTCCCGGAGCAATTCCTTCAGGTACTGTACTGACCACTCCAACTGTACCTTTTTTTGCAAGCTGATTTATGTTCTTTATATTTGCTGTTTCAAGAGGTGTTTTTCCACCTAGCTTCTCAATGGATTCGTCACCCGCTCCATCTGCTACTAAAATTAAATACTTCACTTTTTTTACTCCTTTACCTACGATAGTTTTAAAACAAATGTTGATTTTTCAATGTTCACTCGACATATCACACTTTTTAATCAATCCATTTTTTTCGTTATTTTTCACCTGTAAAATTACATTTTTAAGATATTTTTTTGAAATTTAGATCTAAAAACAACAGTTTTTTGTTCAATTTCACTTGCATTTAGATCAGCTTTTTTAAAAAATATGTGGTTTTTTTGATGTCTCATCACGGTTTTTTTTGAATTTTACCGTTCATTTTGCTTTCAAAAAATCGTTTTTTACTCTATTTTTTGAAAATCTCAGTTCATTTTGAACGGCTTTTTCTTAGTTTTTTTAATATTTCCGATGAGTTTTTTTGTACTTTTTTTGTTTTTTTGTATTGTTTTTTTCGTTTTTGTACATACATCTACTTTACTATTGTAACATAAAGTGCTACAATTGGGGATATAAATTTTTTGGCTAGGAGGCGAAAACACATGAGTAACACAGCAAGAGTTTTTAATTTTTCAGCTGGTCCCTCCATGCTACCTTTAGAGGTAATGGAGCGTGCCGCAAAAGAAATGACAAATTATGAAGGGTGCGGCATGTCCGTTATGGAAATGAGTCACCGTTCGGCAGATTTTAAAAAGATCATTGATACCGCAGAACAGGATTTAAGAGACATCATGAACATTCCTGATAATTATAAGGTTTTATTCCTACAAGGTGGCGGTAGCTTACAATTTTCCATGATTCCATTGAACCTTCTTCGCAATTCGAAGAAAGCCGATTATATTGTAACCGGATCATGGGCGAAAAAAGCAGCAAAAGAAGCAGAAAAATTTGGAGACATTAAAGTCGTAGCTTCTTCTGAAGATAAAACCTTTACTTATATTCCGAAGCTTTCAAAAGAAGCCTTTCGCGAAGATGCCGACTATGTTTATTTAACCGGAAACAATACAATTTATGGAAGTCGCTATGTAGAATTTCCGGATACCGGGGACATTCCTCTGGTTGGCGACTTTTCTTCTAATATATTATCACAGGAAATTGACGTTTCTAAATTTGGGATTATCTGGGCAGGCGCTCAGAAAAACATAGGCCCAGCCGGTGTAGTCATCGTCATTATTCGTGAAGATTTACTAGGTCATGCAGATAAAAATGTTCCAACTATGCTTGACTACAAGATAGCCGCAGACAATGGTTCCATGTATAATACACCACCAACCTACGGCATTTACGTGGCAGGTTTAACCTTCCAATGGATTAAAGCAAAAGGCGGCGTAAAGGAAATGGAAAAGCGAAACATTGAAAAAGCATCGAAACTTTACGATTACATTGACAGCAGTAAGCTATATAAGGCTCCGGTTGCAAAGGAAGACCGTTCTCTTATGAATGTGGTCTTTGTTACCGGCAATGATGATTTGGATAAGAAATTTGTTGCGGAAGCAAAAGCACAGGGTCTTGTAAATCTTGGCGGTCACAGAAGCATCGGCGGTATGCGTGCAAGTATTTACAATGCAATGCCTACGGAAGGTGTAGATAAGCTAATTGCTTTCATGAAAGAATTTGAAAAGAAAAATATATAAACATTTAAAAAGGAGAATCTAAAAATGTTTCAAATTGCTACATTAAATAAAATATCAAGGAAAGGAACCTCTCACTTTACAGATCAATACGCAATAACAGATGCAGTGGAAAAAGCAAATGGTATCTTAGTTCGCAGCCATGATATGCATTCTATAGAATTTTCGGATAACCTACTGGCTATTGCAAGAGCAGGTGCAGGCGTGAATAACATTCCAATTGAGCACTGTTCAGAAAAAGGAATCGTTGTATTCAACACACCAGGTGCAAATGCAAATGCAGTAAAGGAATTGGTTCTTACTGGTTTACTTTTAGCTGCCCGTAATATTCCGGATGCCGTTTCTTGGACAAAAACACTGAGTGGCGACATTGGTAAAGCTGTAGAAAAGAATAAGTCTCAGTTTGCAGGAAGAGAAATTCAAGGAAAAACATTAGGTGTAATTGGTTTAGGTGCAATCGGTGTTATGGTTGCAAATGCTTGTGAAATGCTCGGTATGAAAGTAATCGGATACGACCCTTACATTTCCTTGCACTCTGCACACGCTCTTTCCAATACCATTCCGGTAGTTACCAACTTAGATGCTTTGCTTCCAAAGTGTGATTACCTCACGATTCACGTTCCGGCTATGGAAGCAACAAAAGGGATGATTGATGAAGCTCGCTTCAAACAAATGAAAAACGGAGTTTGCTTCTTAAACTTTGCAAGAAATACTTTAGTGAATGAAGATGATCTTCTTGCTGCGATTGAAGCAGGCAAGGTAAAGAAATACGTTACAGACTTCCCAAATGAAAAGGTTCTTTACCGCAGCGGCGTGATTTGTCTGCCTCATCTTGGTGCATCAACACAGGAAGCGGAAGAAAACTGTGCACAAATGGCAGTAGATCAAATGATGGATTTCTTAGAAAATGGTAATATTACAAACTCTGTAAATTATCCAGCCTGCAATCTTGGTGTATGTGAATCCAAAGCAAGAATTTTAGTATTGAATCGAAACATTCCGGCAATGCTTGGTAAAATTACCGGTATTTTAGCAGACAGCAACATTAATATCAGTGATTTGAGTAACCGTAGCAAAGGCGATTACGCTTGCACACTCATTGATGTTGATTCCGAAGTTGATGAAATGGAATTGAAAAAGTCACTTGCTGTAGACGGCATTGTATCTGTTCGTGTCATTCCTGGAAAATAGCACCATAATTTAATGAAACAATAAAAAGATAGCTCTGTCACAAACAGAGCTATCTTTCATTTTATAGTCGTTTTATTGAATTAAATTTGCAAGGAATGTCGCAGCCTGTGCACGACTTGCCGTTAAAGTCGGTGCCAGCATTCCATCCATTCCATTTACTGCTTTTTTTGAAATAAAATAACTCATTGCAGAAGATGCATATGGATACACCTGATCTTTATCCGGAAAAGCATCCAAAGCGGAAACATCTACATTTCCGTCAATTTGATTTTTACGTTCAAGTGCACGATATGCCATCGTGAACATATCCTGTCTGCTAATTAAGCTTTCCGGCGCAAAACAATCTTCACTCACACCATTGACCAAACCAATTTGCTTTGCAGTTGCCAGTTGTTTTGCATAATACGCATCAGGAGCAACATCCGCAAACCCTTGCGCACCTTCAATGTTGTCTATTTCAAGCATGCGAAGCAACATAAGTACAAAATCTGCACGTTTAATTTGATAATCCGGCATTGCACGATTATACAAATCACCCTTAATAATACCCTTTTGCGCCATCAGCTCCATATATGGCTTCGACCAATGTCCTTCCAGATCAACAAACGAAGAAACGGGATCATTCGGTGTAACCGGAATTCTTGTTTCATCGCCGCCTCTTGATGGTTCTTCTATCGTATTGTTCCCTGCTAATGGTGTCTCATTCAAACGTTTCATTAGATCCGCTAAATCATGGTTCGCTTTAAAGCTGGAATAAGCATACATGCAATATCCCTTAACTTGGCTTTTCGTTCGATTTAAGTTTACTTGTCTTTCTATTTCACTCACACCATACCACGGACTGCTGGTATCGCTGTTTCCTACTCGATAAGCAGCTTGTCCGATATAAAGATCAACATCCGTTCCATCTACCACATCACACCACCAATTTAACAGCTTTTGATAATCAGCAAGGTTAAAACCGATATTCCAGTAAATCTGCGGAATGATATAATCTACATATCCTTTCTTTACCCATCCCCTAGAATCGGCATAATTCTTATTATAAGATTCTGCGCCTCTGGTATCGCTTCCTCTTGCATCTGTGCTTTTATTTGCCCAAATTCCCATAGGGCTGACTCCAAAAACTAGATTGGAATCTTTCATATGTACGATATCATAAATCCCTTTAACCAGTTGATCTATGTTATCTCTTCTCCAATCCTGAATTGAAGAAAAACCATTCCCATATTGTGCAAAGGTATCATTGTCAGCAAAGTTGCTTCCCGGATAAAAATAATCGTCAATCTGAATGCCGTCTACATCATAATTATCTAGAATTTCATTAACACCTTCAAGTATGTATTCTCTGGCTCCCGGCTCTCCCGGATTCCAATACATCTTTCCATCGGAATGCGTTACCGTCCATTCCGGATGCTGTACTGCCGGATTTTGTGAAGTTAAGGTTGCATTATCATTCGGCTTTGCGGTAATTCGATAAGGGTTAATCCACGCATGAAGCTGTAATCCTCTTTTATGTGCTTCCTCAACAAAGAATTGAAGTGGGTCAAAGTCGTGGTCGGGAGCAAGTCCTTCTTTTCCGGTCAAATATTTAGACCACGGATATAGCTTTGACGGATATAATGCATCGTTACTCGATCTTACTTGCAAAACAACGGCATTAAATCCCATTTCTTTTGCATGATCTAAGATAGCAATGGCATCTTTTTTCAGAGATTCATCATCCGTTGTTACCTTTGAAGGATAATGCAAACTAAATACACTGGCTACCCAAACACCACGAAAGTTTTCGGAATAACTTGCAGCATCACTTTCTCTCACATTGCTCGGTAAAAAAAACAAGCCAACCATTAAACTAAGTACCAAAATACTTGCAAAAATTCTTTTACTCTTCCTCATTTTTTACTCCCCTTTTTACTGCTATAATCCTGAGATACCTTTTTTTAATCTTATTTAATTAAATTTAGACTATAAATGAAATTATTATGCCGTTTCATCCCATACGACGTTAACCAATACTCCGAGAACCAATACACTCCCCAAAATATAAAACCAGAAGAGCAAGGCTACAATCGATGCCAAACTACCATACAACAAATCAAAATTGGCAAAAACCCTTGTATAGTAAGAATACACGTAGGTTGCAATCAACATACCCGAAGAGGCAACAATGCTTCCCGGCAAAAAACGTTTATATGGCATCCGCTCTGCAGGCAACGAGTAATAATTATAACTTACGGTCAAGAAATAAACTGCAATCGCCAAAGGCCATCTTAGAATATACCAGACATCACTTACATTAAATGGTAAATGTAAAAATTTCTCAACGTAAAGGTTAACAATAATTAAAATACCTTCCCCGTAAACCAAAATAACTAAGCTAAACACGAACATGAACATCGTCAAAATAATATTTTTGATGGCACGTAATCGTTCCTTTACGTACCCATATTGCAGAGTTTTTCCGGTATAAGCATAATTTGAAATTAACACCATGGAAAATTGTGCTTTCGAAGCTGCCCAAAGAGCAAATGCAACAAAAATAATACTAAAACTGCCCGGCGTGGTTTGATTGAGGTATTTTAATACTTCCCCCGCCATTTCTACATTGACGTATTCCATAACCAGTTCTCGAATGACACCCAAAGATAAAGAAAACACATTCAAAAGTTCACCCAATAAAATGGCAATCGGCACCATGGACATGATGAAATAAAATGCAAGCTCTGCAGACAGTCCCTGGTAATATGGGTCACGCATCCTCTTAATGATGCGTAAAATCATATCCAGTAATCTTTTTTTTGTCATAGCATCCCCTTTTTATTATTTTTCTTTCAACTTCTCCCTCAGATTTTGAAGTGCAATCGAGCGATGACTGATTTTATTTTTTTCTTCAGCAGAAAGTTCTGCAAATGTCCGGTCAAATCCATCCGGTACAAAGAGAGGATCGTATCCAAAACCATTGTTTCCTCTTCCCTTATATAAAATATGCCCTCTGCATTCCCCTCGTGCTACAATTTTTTCGCCGTTCGGATAGACCATAGTGATAACGGAAACAAACTTTGCGGTTCGCTTCTCTTCCGGCACATCCTTTAGCAGCAATAAAAGTTTTTCATTATTTTTTTCATCGTTACTGTCTTCACCTGCAAATCGAGCGGAATAAACACCCGGAGCTCCATCTAAAGCATCCACCATCAGACCCGAATCGTCTGCAATCGTAATATTACCGCAAACCTTCATAATTTCTCTTGCTTTTTTTTCCGAATTCTCTTCAAAGGTTTTCCCGTCTTCTTCAATCTCAAATTCTGGTACGCCAGCATCCAAACGTGATACCATATTCATTCCGAATTCCTTTGTAATGGCACTCATTTCTTCAATTTTATGTTTATTTTGTGTTGCGGCTACAATCCTCATTTATTCTCCTCCTTTGCATCTCTTTAAAGGTTTATTTCCCCCAAAACTTCCTTTTGTACTTGATGCAGATCACTGCATCCCTTTGTTGCTGCAGCTATGAGTTCCTGTAGCTGTACTGCCGTAAATGGTGCTTCTTCTCCGGTACCCTGCACTTCTATGAATTCACCTTGATCCGTCATAACAACATTCATATCCACCTGGGCTCTAGAGTCTTCGCTGTAACAAAGATCAAGCATAACTTTACCATCAATAATACCAACGCTGACAGCAGATACCATACTTCTTACCGGTATTTCTTCTAAAGCGCCCTGTTCCTTTAACGTCTTCATTGCCTCTACCATCGCAATAAACGCGCCGGTAATGGATGCTGTTCTTGTTCCACCATCTGCCTGAATCACATCACAATCCAGCCAAATCGTTCGTTCTCCCAGCTTCTCCATATCAACTACAGAGCGAAGAGAACGCCCAATCAAACGCTGAATTTCCTGACTTCTCCCATCAATTTTCCCTTTTGAAGAATCCCTTTGCTTGCGAGTTTGCGTAGAGCCCGGAAGCATACTGTACTCTGCACTCACCCAACCTTGTCCGGTTCCTTTCAAATGCTTCGCAGTCTTTTCTTCCACAGTAGCGGTACAAATAACCTTTGTATTTCCCATTTCAATCAATACTGATCCAGCTGGATGCATCAAGTAATGATTGTTTATTTTTACAGCTCTCAATTCGTTGACTGTACGCCCATGATCTCTCAATTGTTCCATATTTAATAGTCCTTTCTATATCTAGGAATTTTTCATAATGACACTTTCAATGACATCTGCAACATTTTCACAAACGTCACAACATTTTTCTAAGCAATCAAACGTCTTCGTCCAACGAATAATTTCTATCGTATCCTTTGAGGAAACATAAAGATTCCGCATGGCTTCCATATAAATACGATCACCATCTTCTTCAAGACGATTAATTTCTATAATTAAAGAATGAAGATTTTTTGATTTTCGGAAATTAGAAAATTCCATTAATGCAGTCTTTAAAGCATCACAAAGTTTACAAATAACTTTAGCTAGTTCTAATGCCTCTGGTCTCACTTCAAGAATATCAAACATATACAAACGCATAACGACATCTTCAATGGCATCCGTTACGTTGTCAATTTGATGTGCCATTTCCATAATGTCTTCGCGTTCAATCGGCGTAATAAATTCTTTCGCAAGTTTTTGCATCATCAAATGCTTTTCAATATCGGCCTGATGTTCAATAACATGCATATCCTTCATTTTAATCTGCAATTCTTCTGTTTGATAATTTGCCAACACGTCTTTTAATAAGTCCGCTGCTTCACACGAATATTTTACTAAGCTAACAAAGCGTTCAAAATAATCTTCATCTCGTTTTCGTGCCATTTTCTATTTTCCTCCTCTTGTATTAAAACATACGCATAAATAAATGCGCCATCAAATACCCAATGAATCCGCAACCCGGAAATGTCAGCACCCAAGTTAATACCATCTCTTGCACCAGACGCCAATTAACACACGTAAGTCTTTTTGCTGCGCCAATACCCATAATTGCTGTTGTTTTGGTGTGTGTCGTACTAACCGGAATTCCTGTAAGAGAAGAAACAAGCAAGCAGCTCACAGCAGCCAAATCAGCGGAAAATCCTTGATGCTTATTCAATCGAACCATATCCATTCCAACAGATTTAATAATACGATAGCCTCCAATAGAGGTTCCGAGTGCCATCATAAGTGAACATAAAACCATCAACCAAATCGGAATGATAAAATGATCTACTGTTCCGTCTCCTTTTGCCAAGAAAATACCCAGCATAAACACACCCATAAATTTTTGCCCATCTTGTGCCCCATGCATGAATGCCATACCGGCACCACTCAATACCTGTGCTCTCTGAAAGAAAAAAAAGGCTTTTCGCCGATCCATACCACGAAACAAAAATTCCACTAACTTAACTAAAATCCATCCCAAACCGAATCCCAGTATAGTAGATAACAGCAAACCATAAATGACCTTCATCCATTCAGCGATATGTATTCCGGCCATCCCACCTTGAAGTGCGATCGCCGCACCGGAAATTCCAGCAATCAATGCATGACTTTCACTTGTAGGAATACCAAAAAACCAAGCAGCAACTGCCCAAACAACAATGGCAAACAGTGCTGCACATAATGCTACGGTTGCACTTTCGGTATTGCCTCCAAATTCAACCATGTTATAAATGGTTTCTGCTACAGTTGCATTCACCATTGTCATAAATAAAACACCTAAAAAATTAAAAATCGCAGCCATAATAATGGCTGAACGAGGCTTTATAGAATGTGTAGAAATACAAGTTGCGATTGCATTTGGCGCGTCCGTCCACCCATTTAGCATTACAACACACAAAGTTAAAAACACTGTAACAAATAGCGTAGGACTATTAAACAATTGCTGCAAAAACTCATTTAAAGATATGGTCATGTTCTTTCTCCTATTAATGGTCAAAACCTTGAGGCAAAACAAGCTTCTTTGAAGAATTGGCGACTTTTTTATAAAGCCGTAAGATTTCATTATATAATTGACTTAGACTTCGGTTATAAAGGAAAACAACCCATGGCCGGGAAAAGATCCATATGGTCGCAATTGCACAAAGCAACAAACAGAAATACGAATATGCATTCTGCTGTCCAAAAATCTGCGTTGCTTTAATCCCATAACGTATAATTATATGTAATACAAAAACCGTCATTGTCCCTTGCCCAATTGAGCTTAAAATCGTCTTTGTACGCGGAATCAAAGCTATAAAAACAATAATCCAAGCAAGTGCAATTAACATCAAACCGCCACGCTCAAGCAATCCTTGTACTGCCGAAAGTCCCTCACTTGCATAAGGTCTCTTAAATAAGATGGAGTTCCATCCAATTCCTGTGTAAGCGATGATACCTCCAAATGCAGGAAGAATCATAAGAAGCGGGATGGTCACTATTTTTGGAATCTTTCTCATTTTTTCTATATGCTCCGAGGTACAAAGATAACCTCCTATAAAAAACGGTAAAAATCCAAATACTCTACCTAAACTTAAATTCTCATTTAAGAATGGTACAAAACCCGAAAACAGCGACAATATTACACTTATTGGCAATAAAAACGGAATCTTTGCAACATCCTTTATAAAGTATCGATAGAAAAACAGCACCAGCAAATACCATAAAGCCATGGAAGGCTCTGTAAAATGCAATTTAGAATTATCCCATCCAAAAATCAACACTCGTATAAAATACATGACAACCGTCAAAATCAAATAAGGAAACAAAAAACTTTCAATTGCAGTCTCCTTGCATTTTTCTACCTTCTTAGAAAAGTATCCGGACACAAACAGGAATACTTGCATAATAAAGCAGAAAAAAGTAGCATAGATGGCACTGCCCCATGTTTCAAGTTCAAATGTTGTAGCACGTAAAAAATGTGCATAAACAACACAAAAAATTAAAACGCCTTTTATATTATCAAATAGAAAATCACGTTCTTTCCTATGTTCCATAAAAAATAACCTCCCCTTACTTTTTCCAACAGCTATTCATTATACCTCTTCCAGGTGAAAAAGCAACGGGCATTTTGTCAAATTGATTCATCTTCCTATATTTTTCAAGTAGGTACTTTATAATTGATATTTCAATTTATAATTTATAATTTATACTTTAAGGTATGTATTATCTATCCATTGTGTTTAATCATCTGCTTCTTCCGCTAAAACTTGATATAAAGCAGTAGCAAGTTGATCTCCGCAAGAAGTAGGACGTCCACTGCAAGAAATACCTTTACAGCATTTTATAACCTCTTCTGCCTTCATACCCTCCACCAATTTGCCAATCGCCTTTAAATTCCCATCGCATCCACCTGTAAACTTTACATTTTTAACAACACCATCTTCCAGTGAAAATTCGATTAATTTGGAACAGGTTCCATCCGTCTTATAAGAATAGTTCATTTTCTTTTCTCCTAGTCAAACAATTTTTTAGCTATATCTATTACTTGCTGTCGTTCTTTCTTTTCTAATACTGTCCCCTCCGGTAATAAGATTAAAACGCCATCTTTATCCAAGTAGTTTCTTCCAAAGATTTCTTGATAAAATACTCCTGCAGCATAGGCTCTCCCTTGTATCAACGTCATTTTCTGGTTTAAAACTTTACGAGATCCACCACGCGTCAACGCATTACTTCCTACTCTACTCGTATACAGCTTGCCTTTATCTGTAATTCGCATAGTTTTCGTATTATCCATATAAACCGACGTTGCTCCCAACTTCGTCCCGATCGTTGCCAAATGCACCATAGTATTGTCATACTCATCAGCATAAGCTGCCTGTAATTGCTTTCCATTATGATAAAAATTAGGTTTACCGTCAACAAAATACATACTGCTCCCGGCCTTGGATATGATTGATTTCTCTAATACTTCTTGAACCTTTCTTGATGCTTTTTGTGCTGCAGATTTAAAATCGGGTGTAACAACCCATTTATCCAACAAGTATTCATTTGTCTCATTTACAACCTGACAAGGCCCTTTATCGACCCATATGTAATAAGTAAGCTTCGCAATCTGCCTCGAAAAAGAATCTTCTACAATCGCAGTTAATTTATGTTTTCCAGGCGATAACAAATCCTTATCAAGGCATAACGCTGTGCCTACCGGAGCTTCGCCCAAATTCTTATTTTCACTGCTGTATTGTACTTTATCCCCGAAATTAGACTTTGTTCCTTTTATCTTTAAGCGAATTTCGTTTTCGTAAAACTCATAGTCCAAGCGTTTTCCTGCATCCCCAGCACCGGTTTTTACTAAATAGTAGCCTCCTGCCTGCATGCTCTCCCAATCAGCAGGAATTAAATCATCCGTATAAATACCGAATGCTCCTTTTTGCTTCGCCTCCTGCATTCGTTCCACATCGTTAATTGTATGCATATACACCACGATTCCATAGCTTTGCAACTCCTTTGCAATGGTTTGATTTCTAAGTTCTTCACTCATTGTCACTGCATAAATGCCATTATCCTTTACAAATCGAATAATCTTAGCAGCATTCAAACTCTGCATCTTATACAGTGTAAGAATGATTTGCTTGTATCCTAATTCTTTGACTGCTTTTAATTCTTCAAAACGATAAATCTGCGCAATGATTTGATCCTTACAATCTGGATATTTCTGCGCGATAAGAGTAAGCAGCTTAATGTTATCTTCCTTCGTATCGGTAATGATTCGAACCTCAGGATGCTCCTTTAATAAAGTTGAAAGTTTTTCAAACGTCATTGGCTCAAATTTTTCAAATATCTTTGCTTTTTCAAATTGTTCTAAAGTAAGCTTATTATTGGATGCAAGACCTAGCATATCCTTGCTGGTATAATCCCAATCATGAAGCATTACCACTTCCTGATCCTTCGTAATACCCATATCCAGCTCAATCAATCGAAATCCGTGATGAATGGCTTGCTCGACTGCTTCCATAGAATTCGTCGTGTAATAGCCTTGTACAGACCCGCCGCCCTGAGCAATCAATCTTTCATATTTGGTATTTACTTTATGTGAAGTTGCTTCCCCAGCATAGCTCGTTGGCACCGCAATGGTGCTAACCATAAAAACAAATGAAAAGAGGCTTAGCATAACGCGAAATAAAAAATGCCTGTGTTTCATTCTGATTTGATTCCCCTTTGTATTTCTTTGATGACTCTAGGTGCCGCCAGTATAAACCATGGCGCAAACTGACTTGGATTTTCTTCTAGTTCCTTTTTTAAGGTTTCAAAAGAAACCCATTTCATTTCCGAAATTTCCTCTGGATTTGGATGAAAATCTCCATTATACTCTCCGACAAATACATGATCATATTCATGTTCGTACAAATCCTCTGCGAACTGATGCTGATACGTAAACTCAAAAATTGGAGTCAGCTCGCAGGAAATACCTGCTTCTTCCTGTAATCGGCTTTTGGCAGCTCCCAAAACCGTCTCATCTTCTCTCGGATGAGAACAACAGGTATTTGCCCAAAGACCACCAGAATGGTATTTGTCAAACGCTCTTCTTTGAATGAGCATTTTGTTATCATGATATAAAAATACGGAAAAGGCTCGATGCAGAAGAGGTTCTTTGTGCGCATCTTCTTTTGAAGCCGTTCCGATTGCTTTATTTCTATGATTGACTAAAATCACTTGATTTCGCATATATTTTCCTTACTTTGTTTTCTTAGTTGACTCATTATAAATCGTATTTGTTTCCTTAGCTTTATTAAAGTTACAAATAATTTTTAATCTGGCTCCAGCTTTCAAGAAACTCCGGCTTTCCTTGCATCGCTCGGTTTGCAGGACTTGTCGAAGGCAAATATTCAGCTTTAATCCCATTTACAGGATAACATAATTTTTCATATAGCTGACTGCCCTTTTTCCCTGTAGTAAAAACCTTTTGAATGGATGCATTCTGGAATATTTCACTGAAATCATTTGCAATCGGATTTTGAATGCTGTCATCTCTTGCACCTATAATTTCGCAGCTTGCCAATACATCCCATACTGCTATGTGATTATCCAGTAAAAACTTCTTCCTTTCTTCTGGTGTCGGTATTGGTTCTTGCTGATTTAACACCTTAGCTACAATTTTCCAAAAAATATTTTGTGGATGCCCATAATAAAAATGATTCTCTCTCGACTTTGGAGAAGGGAAGCTTCCTAATATCAAAATTTTAGAATTTTCATCGTAAACTGGCTTCCATGGGTGGAATAATTGTTCCAACTTCATTCACAATCCTTTCACTATAGCAGCTTTTTATCATAAATTTCCGTATAAATCAGCTTACCCTGAATCCGTTCGGATTTCATTAAACTTATTTTATGCACATCAATCGTAAATCCATCCTCATACTCATCATATAACACAACACCGGAATGTTTCCAAATTACCTTTCTTGCCAAAGTAAAATGAGGCTGAAACGTGCGTTTCTCCACAGAAAAACCATTATGTCGTAACTGATCGGTAAGCTGTGCATGAAGTTCTATGAGCTTGGTATTCTTTTTGACATTAAAAAAACAAATATCTCCGCCTTGCCTCTGAAATGATCCAAGTTTACCGCTATTCATTAAAAAGGATTCGGATTGTATTTGATTCATACATTGCTTTAAATCATCCACTCGCTCTGTCTCTCCAAGAAACGCAAGTGTCATATGAAAATTTTCTGCTCTTGTAAAGCTTGCTTTTTCAATGCTTGTTTCTCTTAAATGCTGCCCTATGTGAAAGAGTTTTTCTTTTGTCTCTTCTGCTAAAGGAATGGCGATAAATAAGCGCATTTTGTTCTCCTATTTTTTATAGTTTTCGATGCATTCCATGACATCGTGAACGAATTTGCCTTCTAATTGGCGTACATTAGAACGCGTTACCATAAGAAGTGCACCTGAATCCGTCTCTCCAATTCCTTCCAATGTTTCACCTTTGAGAAGAGATACAATTGGTAAATCAAAGTCCCAAATTCCAGTCCACCCGGTTAAAAACAATACATGTGTTGGTTCAAGCAAATCAATTTCCGCATTGATAATCTCTTTGCACAAATCTTTTTGCAGATCCATAAGTTCTCTGGACATCTTTTGTCCGTCTTTCGAAGTCAGTTTATATAAACTAGTCCAAGCGACATTTTCCATCCATTCTGGATTATGTTGCCCCAAAAAGTGTTCTGTAATGTGTTTCAGCGGCCCCCAAAATTCAGTATCTTCAAATGCAAAGGTCTTTCCTACAACCATGAGTCTTTTTTCATTATTCGCATATTGTTTGCCTGCAGCATAGCCCTTTCCTACCAAGTTTTCTAATTGCTCTTCCGGAATTAAATCCGCGAGTTTTTCATACAAGGCATTTAATTTTTCTATTTTTTGCTGATTCATCGCTTTTTCTTTCCTTCTTTCTTTTTCTGTAAAAATCCCATCTATTTATTATTACCTTTTATCGGCTGATTTAAAATCTATGAATAGTAGGTTATCCTATTATCATAGCACGAAATACAAAAAAGAAAAAGAGTCAGGAAGTGTTTGAAAGAAGATAAGATGATTATTTAAATCAATATTGCCGGGAAAATGTAAATTGACTGAAATTGCTGATTCTGCTATGATAATTATGATTAAGATTGATATGCGCCCGTAGCTCAGCTGGATAGAGCGTTGGACTCCGACTCCAAAGGCCACAGGTTCGACTCCTGCCGGGCGTACCAAACACAAAACCGCTAAAATCATTAAATTTTAATGATGGCAACGGTTTTATTTTTTTATCTTTTTCCTACAAAATATTGACTTCAAGGTCTATATTTATTATTATAGACTTCGAGGTCTATGTTTAATTGTTTTGATTTTTTACTGACTATATTTTCTGCATTTGTTGGTTAAATATAAAAAGGAGCTACTTTATGAAACGCGAAGAACAACAGGAACAAAGCCGAAACAGAATATTACAGGCTGCAATTAAAGAATATGGTTCAAAAGCATTTAGTGAAACCTCAATTAATTCAATTTGTAATGAAGATGGCATTTCTAAGGGGTTAGTCTATCACTATTTTGGTAATGTAGACGGTCTTTTTCTTGCGTGCGTAAAAATGTGCTTTGATAAATTAGAAGCTTATTTAAAAGAAAATGTATCCTTAAACAATGAAAATCGAAATGGCGCACTCAATTCCTTTTTTTCTGCCAGATATACTTTTTTTGAACAAAATCCATTGTTATGTAATATTTTTATTGTTGCGATGTTTCAAGCCCCTTCGCACTTACAAAATGAAATTAAAAATCTTCATAAAAGCCTAGAGCATTTTAACAAAAATTTTATTTATCAGCTTATTGGATGTTTTGAACTGCGAAAAGGTTTTTCAAAAGAAGAAGCAATCGAATACATTATAACTTTTTTTAATTTTTATGTAAGTTCTTTTCATAGTACTATAATGAAAGATTTTACACAAAATGATCAGTTAGCACTAAGCAAATACCATATGACGAAATTTATGGACATGTTACTTTATGGTATTTTCGTACAGGAGAAATAAAATTATGTCAGACTTACTACAGTTTATTCTTGTTATTATAATTGCTTTTATCATAGGAAAAAAGAACGCTCTTCTCCCTATACTCTACTTTTAACATGTTTCATGATTTTGGTAGCATCTACAATAGGATTTTTATGCAATGCTATTATTTTTAATAAACCTATATTAAATTTTATGCTGATAGGGATGACTTTTTCCGCAACCTTTGCTAATATGGTTACTGAAAAAAGGTTGGAAAACATTACAAAATCATTTCAGCCTATTTTTTCAAGGGCAGCAGGTAAAATTTTAGGTGCTTCATTTGGTGCAAAGATTACCAATGCTCCCCTTATGAATTCATTTCAAGACAAGCATTTAAATGGTCAGGAGAAATAGGAAAAGCAAAAATTCCTTTGATGAACAATTAATAAGGAGAAATCAACGATGAAATCAAATGCAAAAAAAAGTAATAATGGACAGCAACGGATTATGCTGCAAGATTTAATGCAGCACAATCCGGATCAATTTTTAGACCAACTTGTGCAATTCCAGGAACTAATGATGATGTATAACTCAGCAATTCGAGAAGTAACGACCAAACTAGAAATTCTCAACGATGAGCTTTCTTTACATAAGATAAATCCAATTGAATCCATTAAATCCAGAATAAAAGAACCTATGAGTATTGTAGAAAAGCTTCACCGTTATGGAAAAGAAATCTCGGTAGATGCAATCCAGGAGTCTTTGAACGATGTTGCGGGTATTCGCGTCATCTGCTCCTTTATTGATGATATCTATAAAATCTCCGATATGCTTACCAAACAAGACGATATAACAGTGATTCGAATTAAAGATTATATAAAAAATCCAAAGCCAAATGGATACCGAAGCTATCATATGATTGTAGAAGTTCCGGTTTTCTTCTCAGATCATCGTCAAATGATGCGTGTAGAGATCCAAATTAGGACCGTTGCAATGGATTTTTGGGCAAGCTTAGAGCATCGCCTCAAATATAAAAATGGAATCAAAAATACACAGCATATAGGAAATGAACTATTAAAATGTGCTGAGGTAATTGCGAATACCGATAAAGAAATGATGGATATAAAAAATATGATTGAATTAAATGCATAAAATAACAACAGCCTCAATTTTTAATTTATAAATCGAGGCTGTTTTGTATTCCGTTTCCTTTATCTGCTGAATCAAATTTTATATTTCTTTAGAAAGCATTTTCAATTCTTCCGAAATATTTTTTAAATCTTTTATTTTGGTTTTCGCCTTATCCGTTTCAGCTACCTGTTCTTCTGTTACAGTGTATGCAGCTTGCGAACTATCTAGCGTTACACGATTTGCATCATTTATTTGTTTAATTAAGGATTCTATATTTTTTGCGGTTTCTAACGAATCCGCTGACATTTTTCGAATTTCACTCGCTACCACACTGAACCCAACACCATGTTCTCCGGCGCGTGCAGCTTCAATCGCTGCATTTAACCCCAATAAATTTGTTTGATCCGCTATTTTCTTTGTGAAAGTCAATACCTTACTGATTTCTTTCGTCAATTCATTGACAGTATTAATATTATCCCGAAGTTCTTTTTCGTTATTTCTGATGTTTTCCGAAGAACAAGCAACTTCCTGTATGGAAACTTCTATATTACTAACGGCTTCATTGACACGTTCAGCCACATCAACTACTTTTAGCTCTTGATCTAAGCTGATTCCGATTGTGATACATCCAATTACATTGTTTCTATCGTCAAAAACCGGATTATCAATCTGTTTAAATGGAATACCAGTTATCCCTTCCGGCATATAAGTTTGCGCTGCTTTTCTGTTTTTCATTGCAATGTACATAGGATCATCTTCGGTTAAAATTCCATCCGATCCAACATCAAAATGATCACCCGGAAAATAACCTAGTATATTTTTCGTATCAGAAATCCAAACAACCAAATCTTTTCCAAAGATATTCTTGAAATACGGTCCCACCGCTAATAAATGATTAAGCAATTCATTACCCTTTAACATGTTATCCGTTCCTTCCTATGTAATTGTTTTAAAAAAAAGAATATTCTCTCTTTTTAGATTAAATGCATTAGGAAATAATGTCAAGAGAGGAATCTTATTCATCCGTTAAAGAAAAAGAATTAATAAATACGAATAGCCTCAATTTCATTTTAAAACTGAGGCTATTTCTTATTAGCAACTTACTATATCCCTTTTTTAAACAACAGATAAGAGTACACAAATGGAATTACAACTAAAAGAGTAATAATAATTAATGTCATTGGCAAGGCGTACGTTTCGAAGAAGCTGCTCAATACTAAAAGAACGCCTCCTACAATCCAAACGTATCCAGCGAAACGATGTGTTTTGTTCCAATTTACTTCACTGTTTAACGTCCATGGCAGCTTAATTCCAATGGTGTAGTTTTGCTTGCTCTTTGGAAAATAATTTCCACAAGCAATGATTACAACACCGACAATGCAAGGTACAATCATCTGAATCGGTATTTCCATGCCCATAGCCATAAACAACGTTACCGGGACTAAGATTACACTTAGAATTGGAATAATCCACTTTGTTATTCTTTGCATTGTAACTGAAGCATTCTCTTTTTTAGGATCTTGATTCAACGAAAAATGCGTAAACAAGTTAATTGCTGCCATTAAAAATGGTATGCCAAATGCCGCTACAAACCGAGGTGCATAGCCATTTGGGTTACCTGAACTGTCAAAATGAATTGCAACCTCCATCGGTAATTTATCGTATACAATGATTGACAATATAATCGGCAAAAGACAAACTGCTGTAGTAATCCACGCTAAAAAGTCAATCTTCTTTTTCATCCTTTTTCCCTCCAAACTGTGAAATCCAAAGCATCACTTCTTCAAATACGGATACTTGAATTTCGTAATAAATAAAATTCTTATATTTTGTTTCAAAAATGAGTCCTGCTTTCTTTAATTGTGATAAATGATAAGAAATGGTTGCCGGTGTCATATCGAATTTCTCTGAAATTTCTCCTGCTGACATCTTTGTGTCTTTCAGCATTTCTAAAATTTCTCGGCGAACCGGGTCAGACAGTGCTTTAAATGTTTCCGGAAATCCCACTTTTTCCCCTCCATATCTATTTCGAATGTTTTCTAAATAGATAGTACCACCAATAAAAAAAGCAGTCAATAACTATTTAGAAAAATATCTAAATAGTTATTGACTGCTCAAACTCTGGTTCAATCATTAGACTATAATTTATCAAAAACAAGCTTTTAAACTCCAATAGGATTAACTACCCTTTTTCTTAAAGTCAGCGAATAAAGTTTGTATATATTTTATTTTCTCTTTCTGGTTCTTTTACGATTTCTTTTCCGTTTTCAACTAACTTCATAAGCCATGCCATATTTTTTCCAAGGATTCTCATAATTTGTTTTCCTTCTTCATCACCAACAATTTCGCCCGGTGCTCTTCCATGGATTACATTCCAGTAATTTGAGCTTGGCATGAGCATTTCTGCATAATTGATGTAGTTATTCAACTGATTAAACGTAGGAATTCCACCCGAACGACGAACAGCCACTACAGATGCCCCTACCTTATGTCTTAAAAGTGATCCCGTACTTGCAACATAAAAGGCTCGATCCAAAAATGATTTCATCGTTCCACCGATTGCTGAAAAATAAACCGGTGATCCTAAGATAATACCATCGGCCTCTTTCATTTTTTCTATCCATTGATTTACTTCATCCTCTTCTATGATGCATCGGCCATTTTTATTTTTTCCACAAGCATTACAAGCGGTACATCCTCTTATTGCCTTATTTCCAACATGCACAATTTCAACTTCAATATTTTCTTTTTCCAGTTCTTGCGCAACCAATTTTATAGCATGATATGTGTTTCCTTCTTTTTTCGGGCTTCCGTTAAATGCAACTACCTTCACTAATTTTACCTCCATAATATTAATAAATTTTGAGTATGACTCTCTCATTGTTTTTTCTTGTTACTTATGTTACCATTATAAAAATTAAGTTATATAATAGCAAGTACGTACTTATTTGTATGATAGTACCCAAATAGATACTATAGGAAGGATGATAGGCATGAGTACCAACCAAGGTTCTTTGGAATTTAAAAATAAACAATATGCGTGTACCTTTGAAATAACCATTGATTTGATTGGAGGAAAATGGAAGCCTCTTATTATTTGGCATCTGGGCACAAAAGGAACTTTGCGATTTAATGAATTAAAAAAAAATTTACCTCATACGACTCAAAAAATGCTGACACAGCAGCTTAGAGAATTAGAAGCCGATGGTTTAATTCATAGAGAGGTGTATGCGCAAGTTCCCCCAAAGGTTGAATATTCTTTAACAGAATTAGGAAAAAGTTTAATGCCTCTCCTTAGTATGATGTGCAGCTGGGGAGATAATTATTATAAACAAGGAATGGGAGAATAAAGATGATAAAAATTATGTTTGTATGCCACGGAAACATATGTCGAAG
This sequence comes from Anaerovorax sp. IOR16, assembly GCF_017168145.1. Taxonomy (GTDB): domain Bacteria; phylum Bacillota; class Clostridia; order Peptostreptococcales; family Anaerovoracaceae; genus IOR16. Next base: position 316,162 of record NZ_JADQTL010000008.1, read on the forward strand.
TCCAATGGCTGAATTCATATTAAAGGATATGATAGAAAAGAAAGGATTGATAAATCAATTTTACATCGCTTCCTCCGCAACCAGCACCGAAGAAATCGGAAATCCCGTACATCATGGGACGAAGAACAAATTAAATAAAATTGGCATCTCTGTTGAAGGAAAAAAAGCGATTCAACTCACCAAAGAAGACTTTGATAATTACGATTATATTCTTGGTATGGACAGTCAGAACATCCGTAATATGTACCGTATCATAGGGCTGAGTGAGAGTGAAAAGATACACCGTCTACTCGATTTTTCAAAAAATCCAAGAGACATTGCCGATCCATGGTATACAGGAAACTTTGATGTAACTTATGACGATATCTGTGAAGGGTGTAATGCTCTATTGGATGTAATTTTTGCGAAAAAGTAGGCTTCATAAACAAAAAGTATAAACAAAAGCTTACTAAAATCTTATAATTAAATAGGAGAACGCATCATGAAAAAATTTAAAACAATATGGACTATTGTATTTATTTGCACGCTGATTCTTACTTTGCCGGCAGCGGTATATGCTGATATCGGACCAAAAGATGAATTGACGGTTTATGTTAATCATCCTCCAAAAGAACTGTATTATCTTGATTTACTTACGCAAGAAACCTCTCCATATAATAATTTAAGTGACGAGGGTGAGCGTGAATCTCTCAATTCGACGATGGTAGATTTGCTGTACAGCTATGCAAATGAAGGTTGGAAACCGGCGCTCACGGAAGGGACGGGTGTTCCTATGTTTGGCAATCTGATCGGCGAACCTGACGGAAATAGAATGGTTCATGAATTTGGATATTTTGGAGTCCCTGACACTTATCGAATCATCATTGTTACCGAAAGTGGTGAAATAACCGTATCTGATACCTTCACAAGAAAAGCGCTTCAAAGCAGTATTACCTTTGATTATAATTCCGGTAAAGCCGTTGTTCCTAATATTGCTTATACCTATCTTCTTCAATTTATTACCACTTGTATTCCGACACTAATTATTGAAGCAATTTTATTATTGCTATTTGGATTTAAACTGAAAGAAAATTGGAAAGTTTTCTTATTCGCAAATATTATAACGCAGATAGCGTTGACAATAATTATAGGTTCAGCATTAATAAAAAGCGGGCCTCTTTCCGCATATATTACACAATTTCCGATTGAAGTTGCGATTTTGGCTTTTGAGTCCATATTATATTATAAATTCCTAAAAGGAAAAACACCAAAAACCCGATGTATTTACGGGATTGTTGCAAACCTTGCAAGTTGGGCAATTGGATTTTTCCTGCTTTCTTACCAATATGAATTGCTCATTCGGCTTCTGTAATCAATAGAAATGATAAATTTACCTTTTTTCTATTGATTAAAATTTAGATTATACATATAATATTGAAGTGCAATAATAAAAAAATAAAAATAGATAGGAGTTGTGAAGATGCGTAATTTTTCTTGCTAAATTTTAAAGCATAATAAAAAAGCAAAACGGGTTTACCGTCTTTTTGTTATGCAATGCAGGAAAGTTACATCATTTTCTCTCTCTGAATATATCGCGACTGCCTTTTTGGTTATGCTGCGCTTTGTTTTCACGAGCTGTAAGAATTAACTTTCTTGCAGCTTTATTGTTTACAAAGGAGGTATATACCATGTCATTAATTAATATTTCAAATCTAACCTTTGCCTATGACGGCAGCTATGATACAATTTTCGATCAAGTCTCTTTCCAGATGGATACCAATTGGAAGCTTGGCTTTGTAGGACGAAACGGTCGTGGAAAAACAACACTTTTGAATCTTCTTATGGGAAAATATGAATATAGCGGTAGCATTTCTGCTAGTGTGAATTTTGAATATTTCCCTTATAAAATACCGGATGAAACATTGTTGACCATCGATGTAATCGAACAAATTCATTTTGGGTTTGAGCATTGGCAGCTTTCTCGTGAGCTTAATCTGCTTCAAGTGGATGAAGACGTATTGTATCGTGCTTTCAATACACTCAGTAACGGTGAACGAACGAAAGTATTGCTTGCTTCTCTTTTCTTAAAAGAAAATAGTTTTTTACTCATTGACGAACCGACGAATCACCTGGACGTACCAGCCAGAAAGATTGTAGCACGCTATTTAAAATCCAAGAATGGTTTTATATTAGTCTCACATGACAGATTGTTTCTCGATGAATGCATTGATCATATTATTTCCATCAATAAAGCAAACATTGAGATTCAAAAAGGCAACTTCTCTTCCTGGTATGAAAATAAGCAAACGCAGGATCATTTGGAATTGGCACAAAATGAAAAATTAAAGGATGAAATCAAAAGACTTTCCAAAGCCGCAAAACGCACATCGAATTGGTCAAATAAAGTTGAACAGACGAAAAACGGTACAAGAAATTCAGGGCTCAAACCAGATAAAGGTCATATTGGTCATATGGCTGCCAAAATGATGAAGCGATCAAAGGTAATAGAAGATCGTCAAGAATCGGCAATTCAAGAAAAATCCAAACTGCTGAAAAACATTGAAACCGCAGATCGTCTTAAACTATCACCTCTAATACATCACTCCAATCGGCTGGTCACCCTAGAACATGTGGGAATCTCTTATGGTGATAAATTGGTATGTGATAATATTAATTTCCAGATCTGTCAAGGTGATCGAATTTGTCTCAGTGGTAAGAATGGTTCGGGAAAGTCCAGTATCATAAAGCTTATTTTGGGCGATGACATCACCTATCATGGGAATCTTAATAAGGCTTCTAACCTTAAGATATCCTATGTATCGCAGGACACCTCTGATTTAAGAGGCAACTTGAAAGACTTTGCAAAACAAAACGGTATTGATGAGAGCTTATTTAAAGCAATCCTTCATAAACTTGATTTTCAACGCATTCAATATGAAAAAGATATTTCTGATTTTAGTGCCGGACAAAAGAAAAAAGTTTTGATTGCAAAAAGTCTAAGTGAACAAGCTCATTTATATATTTGGGATGAACCTTTCAATTATATTGATGTGTTGTCACGAATACAAATTGAGGAATTGCTTTTACAATATCATCCGACGTTACTTTTCGTTGAACACGATATTGCATTCAGCGAAAAAATATCCACTAAGTTTGTCTGTCTTTCATAACTTTCGTGAAAAGATATTATAAAGTAATACTAACTGTATAATAAAACATAGCCCCTAAATTAAATTTAGAGGCTATGTTTCATTTCTTTTTTCATTATTGATTCAATTAACTTTTGTCGTGTTCACTCTCCCATTGAGCCTGCCTCTTCTCCATAACGTCAGCCAAATTTTCTGATGAAAGCAGCTCCTGCGGGAAATCATAAACGCCCATCATTTCACCTTTTTTCTCTTCTTTTGCAGAAAGAGGTTCCAGTACAATCGTATACTCATTAACAGACAACTGATTTTCTTGCATCAGATCATCCACTTCTAACGCTGTTTGTGCAATCTTATCCCAAGACAGTTCATCGGTATACATATAGACTGTTAAGTACTTTTTATAAGGTACGTTATATATGTCAAATTGAGTGTCCAAAGAAACTTTGACAGAAGAATCCTCCCTTTTATCCAGTCGGGCAATAATCATGTCAAAATCATATGGTAAATTGGATTCCACTAAATTTTCTACTGTTTTTTGATATTCCTGTTCAAATCGACGGAACGTATTCCATCCGCTTAATACCCTTTCTTCATACTCATCATCCAATACAGTTCCATCCCAACTACAATGAACCATAAAATACGTATCAACACTGTCTTTTGACTTTGCAGTTGCATTATAATCTCCCATCTTGAAGTTATACACTGCAGAATTTACCTCAAGATTAAGATGTGGATACTCTTCTTTTACATATTCTTTGATGGAATGCGTCGCCAATGCTTTAGAGATGGGATTTCCCATAAAACTATTTACGAAAGATAAGAGTACGCCAATTAGTAAACATATAAACACGCCCCCAAGGATGATTGCTATTTTCTTTTTCATAAGCACCTCAATTACTAAAAATTAATTCGTTTCTATTTCAATTTCCTTGTTATTTATATCTAGAATGGATACCTTTACGTTTCCACCAAGCTTTTTTGAAACAGTTTCTGACATTTCCTCTAACGCTTCTTTTAATGTTTCCTCTCTACTTTCATCAATTAGTTCAATACACAGGAATGCATTTTTTGTATCCACTGTTAACATTGTTCGAAAAGACTCACGCCAATTCCAGCATCTACAAATCGCTCCGCCATTGTCTTTATAGATAATTTCACCTTCATATGGTGGTGCATTTTCTTCGGAACCTAGAGGAATAAAATCTTCATTACCAATTGCCTTAGTCAATCGGATATCTCCAACAAATGTATCAATGTCTTCTCCGCCACATGGCAACCCATATTTTAATGAAATTGCATTATAAATATCCACCATCGGATTGATTTTCCCAATCGAATCGCCCTTTTGCACTCTTTTAAGCAATGCTTCTATCGATGATCGAACACCTTTTTTCGTTTTAAATTTTTGAAATGCTTCTCTCCAAACTTTGATAACCTCATTCTTGCTAAACTCCTGATTTTGCAGATACTTTTTTGCTTCAAGCTCTGCATTTGAAATCATCTCTTTATAAGAATCGTCTTCTTTCATAGAATTATCTATCCCATTACAAATGACAACTCCAATTTTAGCATTTGGAAATACGTCCCAAAATTGATCTTCAATGATAAATTTTTTCATTCTTTATTCCTCCAATCCTATACTTTTGCAATTGCCCGACATGGTGTTCCTTCTACGCCTTTAATTTTCAATGGGAAGGCTTCCAAAAAGACTTCTTTGCCATTTATCCGATCAAGATTTGTTATACACTCTAAAATTAAAATCTCCTTGCTGCATAAGTAAACATTAACTTCATAATTTTGGCTGACTCTGGATTCCAAACCAATGGAATCGATCGCCAGCATATTTACTTTCTTCTCCTCACAAAGATAGCGAGCCGCTTCGATGGACAGTCCGGGACGTCTTTTGGGATCAATGTACTGATCTTTTATTAGCTCATCCATATGACCTGTCCGAAAAATAAGTATGCGTCCGGTTAAATCCACTGAATCCAGTTCTTTTTCTACATCCTCAAGAGTAATGTCTTCACCTCGTTTTTTTACGTCCATTATGTAGGCATTCCCCTGAAAGCGTTCCAATGGAAATTCATTGATTTTCTTTCCGGATTCACTAAAATAGTGCGCCCCCTGTATGTGCGTACCACTTTGTGAGCAAAGTTCAAAATCATAGACGTATTCGGGATTGCTCCCTTCCACCCGATTCATCGGGCCATTCGGCTGAAATACAGGATTGCCGGGAAAGGTGAATTCGTCCATCCATATAGAAAGGTCTATGATTTTCTTCTCTGTCATATTAGTTTCCTCCGTTTGTTGTCTTAGCCTTTATTATACTGCTATATGGAATCCTGTGCTACTTTTTCTATTATCGGTAAATCCGCTTCAACCCAATCCAGTTTATCTAATTCATGTTTGTCCATCCATAAAGCTTGAACGTGAGCTTTTAACTCAATATGATCGCTCTTTAACGGACAGAGGAAACTATGCATTGCAAGGTCAAAATCCGGATATTGATGCTCCACTGTACAGTAAAATTTAAGGTCTTCTTCTCGAATGAATACCCCTATCTCTTCCATAAGTTCTCTGCATAATGCTTCTTTCGGACTTTCATTCAGTTCTATTTTTCCACCCGGAAACTCAAACTTGTATGAAATATAATCATATTTTCCTTTTGGTCTCTGTGCACATAATATTTTGTTGTTGTATAGCAGAATTCCTGCAACCACTTCTACTTTTCTCATCTTATTATTCTTTTTCTTGTCAGCTTTATCAAACCGTTCAGTCATACTACCTCCGTCAACAGATTTACAATAAATGAACTCATCTTATTTTTTCTTCTTTAAATATAATCCTAATTTCTATCATGGATTGCATACACTACAAGGAGTATATTGTAGCTTCGAAAATTTTTTGGCAAATCTTCTCACGCTTTTTGGCAAACTTTTCATATCTGCCATAGCGTGAGATTTTTAGTTTTTTGCCACTTAGTTTGAGATTATTGGTTCCTAGTTGTCCCTCCTGAATATAGTATCATTCAACAGCTTAGCCTTGAAGTTATAACTGTCAAAATGCTGCATGATACCAAGATATGACTGTACGGACTGGTTTATCTCTTCAAAGTCCTTAGAACCTTCCGAATAAGCTTTCTGAAGCATTTTAAACTTCCTCTTAATCTTCTTTAAGGTCTTTTTCTTTAGTTTTCTATGTGTAGCCCATACTCTAAAGCCTACAAACTCAATACCGCACGATATGGGTCTTATAGCGGTCTTATTATTCAAGTCTAGGTCGAGAACTTCTTTTAAGAATACTTCAATATCGGTTTTAATCTCATGTAAGTATTTTTTATCATCTACCAGTATTATTATATCATCCATGTATCTTACATAGTAGTGTATTCCAAGCTTATGCTTAACATACTGGTCAAGCTCATTGAGATATATGTTAGCGAATAGCTGAGAGGTTAAATTTCCTATCGGTATCCCTACATCAAAAAGCCTATCTTCTTCACTGCATTGGTCAGGCTCCATTCCAGCAGGAAGTCCAAAAGGAACATCTTCACTGTTTATAATCGTATCTAAAAGCCAAATAAGGTCTTCATCCTCAATCTTATTTTTCAGGATATCCAATAGTATTTTATGATTAATCCTGTAGAAATATTTTGATATATCCAGTTTTAAATAATAGTATTTCTGTGGCTTCCTGTTTACTTGCCTTAACCAATATTGAAGCCTATCAGCAGCCTTATGAGTACCTTTTCCAACTCTGCACCCATAACTATCATAAATGAATTGCTTGTCATATATCGGATATAAGACCCTGTATATAGCCCATTGGACAACTCTGTCCTTAAAGGGTAATGCCATTATTAACCGCTTTTTAGGGTCATAGACAAAGAATTCTCTATACCTACCAACCTCATAAGTCTTATATATTAATTCATTTTGAATCGTGATTAAATTCTCTTCAAGGTTTGTATTGAACTCCAGTACATCACGTCTGTATCGTTTGCCTTTCTTTGCTTCATTTGTTGCTATATAAAGATTTTCAAAGTCTATTATTTCAGAAAATATATTTCTTAGTTTTTTAGCCATAAAGCACACTTCCTCATAATAATTAGTCATATGGCTATGTGTAGCACTTTTCATTTCTTACTTGGTGCTTCCATAGCAATTTAATATTTTGCTTTGTCAGCAGGGAAATGAGCCCCTTTGTCCTCTCTGTACTGGATGCAAGCCCTTGAGCTTGCAACATCTGACAATGAGAGCAGAGCGGAGCGGAAACCAATGTTGTTGCTCGAGTTCGAACGAAGGTTGTTCAAGTTCAAGGCGAAAACCCCAGCATCAGAACCGTTGTTCCAGTTGCCACCACGAATCGGAAGCTCAATAGGCTCATCCCCCAAAACTTGTATTTATCTATTTACTGATTTCATCCAGCCGCCTAACATGCGACCGATTTCACTCAACATTTTGCTCCAATTTTCATACTGTTTTAATCCTAAATACTTGAATTTTGGGTCTGCTGCAATTCTTATGAAAGTCCTCAATGTTTCAAGCTCCACATCCATCTCCTGAAGAGTGGTCTTTTTATAATATTTCTTATTTGCTGCAATAATCAGCTTCAAGAGAGAATACATTGATTTCTTTATCTCATTTGCAAGAGCGTACCTTTCAGACTTAGGAAATTGAAGTAAGCATTTATTACCATAAACTATCATGTCATAAACTTTTTGATATATTTTTAGTTCGTTCATTACTTCATCCTCACTTATACAAAAAGTTAAGGAGAGCTATCGCTCTCCCTATCAGATTAACAGAAAGCAGATTACAGATTGACAAAAGCGGAGCGGAAACCAAAGTTGTTGCCCGAGTACGAACGAAGGTAGTGCAAGTTCAAGGCGAAAACCCCAGCAGCAGAACCGTGGCCCCAGCCGCCACCACGAAACGGAAGCCTTTCTCCGTAGTTACGAACCCAGAAGCCATCTCCTCCACACGAAGCATCTACTGGAGCAATCCCTAAAGCTTTTAACAACGTCGGTACTGTTACACCGCTCTTAGCAGCTAAAGTCTCAAAATTACAATGGCTGTATCTATAGTATTCGTTAACATCTCCACCAGTGTAGTTAGGATTATCCCTTACAGTATTTATGATTGGGTTCCTCCTACATTGTTTCCATCTTTGTCCGCAGTACCAGGAGTTGTATTGTCAATTTTAAGAGTTGAAGCTGTGCCTGGTGCTGCCAAATTACCATCCTGTAAGACAGCTTTCCACCAAGAGCTTGTATCTCCAAAGTCAGCGTTTGCCATTGCAGCATCATTGTCCTTTACAATCTGTATTTCACCATTCTTAAGTCTTAGTCCAGCAGTCCACTCCCAGACATTACCGTTCAAGTCGAATATACCTTCATT
>NZ_JADQTL010000009.1 GCF_017168145.1 Anaerovorax sp. IOR16
GCATCCATAAAAAAAACCGCATATACTTCTTCCAAAGGACGTTCCTGCCATTCCTTTACAATCGGTATAATTTTATCAGTAACTCGGCTAATCGTACTGTCAGAAATATCAATGTCATATAACTCACGCATATGGGATTCAATATCATTTGTAGTCATACCTTTTGCATACATGGAAAGTATCCTTTCTTCCATATCTTGCGTAACGGTATTTTGATATTTCTTGATAAGCTGGGGTTCATATTCTCCATTACGGTCACGAGGAATAGCAACATTCATATCTCCATAGTTTGTATGCATGATTTTAGAAGAATATCCATTCCGACTATTGTCGGTTTCCTTATTCCGATAGTCATATTTTGAGTATCCCAGTTCGTCTTCTAATTCTCCTTCCAGAGAACCCTCCAGTAATACAGACATCATATCACGCATAACAGAATTGACATCTGTACCATTTTTGATAGGAATATCATTCTCTTTTAAGTATTCCTGCATCATTTTTCTGATTGCTTGTTTTTGGGGTGATTCTTTTCTTCTTTTGGGCATAAATAAAACCTCCAAACTGATATATTTATCTTACATCAGTTTAGAGGTTTACACAAACTTTAGGATACTCCCTTAAGAGGCAGAATCTGTTCTGCCTCTTCGTTTTTATCTAAGTTTATTAATGAGCTAACTATTTATTCATCCAAATGTGGGTTTGCTGCAACAACAGCCTCCAATTCACTTTCATATTTTTTTAAAGAAGTTTCTGTTTCTACAGACTGTTCAGAGATGTTTTTGTCTAAAACAGTAGCTGCTTTATGTAGCCCACTCATACCTAAAGTGCCTGCGAGGCCCTTTATAGAATGTGCTAGGCGCTTTGCTTTTTCATAATTTTCATCTGCTAAAAAATCTCGAATTTCCTTTGCGCTATTTTTATAATTTTTTTGAAATTTATCTACATGTTTATAATAAGCAGTTTCTAATCCACCTAGATTTTTAATTGCTTCTTGTTTTCCGGCAAATGGATTTTGAAAATCATCATTATTTTCATGTTGTTTTTCTAGTACAACTTCACTGATTTCTTCTGGTTCTTCAGAACAAGGGATGCAGCTAGCTGTGACTGGTGATATTAATTCTTTGTTCTCATTTGTAAATGATAAATGTTTATAAATCGTATTATAAAAAGTATCAATTTTAAATGGCTTTATAATAAAGTCGCTGATGATATTACGGTATTGCAGCTTTGTACTCTCATCTAAACAGGTTGCAGTCACTGCTAGAATCGGACATGAAATATGAAGTTTGTTTCTTAATATATTAGACGCTGTATAACCATCCATTCGTGGCATATGTATATCCATAAGAATCATCTTATAGTAATCAATAGGATGTTTTTTACAAATCTCAATTGCTTCTAACCCATCTTTTGCAGTGTCGCAAGTAAAATTTACTTCCGTTAATAAATTGGTAGCTACTTCTTGATTAATTTCATTATCTTCTACAAGAAGAATTCTAGCACCGTGCGCATCATATTTTTTAGGGATACAATCCGTTACTTCATCAGCTTGTACTTGTGTAATATTTACTTTTTTAGCGGTAATTGTGAAATGGAATTTACTGCCTTCGCCAATTTTGCTTGTTACCCAGATTTCTCCACCCATTTTTTCTACAATGTATTTACATATAGTAAGCCCCAAGCCGGTTCCGGTATGCTTTTTAGTGAGGTGGTTTTCTAATTGTTCAAATTCTTCGAATAGCTTGTTCATGTCCTCCTCGAGAATACCAATTCCACTATCTTCAACACAAAATTGAAGGGTAATGATATCGTTTGTTTCCGATTTCACTTCTGCAGATAAAATAATATGACCAGCATCCGTAAACTTATATGCATTTGTGATTAAGTTGACAAAGACTTGTAGGAGGCGAGTGCGATCTAAATACACACATAGGTTGGGATCAAAGTTGTAATGAGTTTCAAATTTAAGTCCCTTTTGAGTAATGTGAGCGATGCACATATCTTCCATGTTTTTTAGGAGATTAATTAACATAAAAGAGGATGGGTAAAAACTTAAATTTTTTGCTTTTATTTTTGAAAGGTCTAATACATCATTTATAATACCCAAAAGTAAATTAGAAGAATTTTTTATTTTAGCTACTAAATCCTCTTGTTTTTTACTAAGCTGTGTTTCTTTCAGAAAATAGGTCATACCGATAATGGCATTAATTGGAGTCTTTATTTCGTGCGATACATTAGCAAGGAAGGCGTCTTTGGCCCGAGAGTGAAACTCAATTTCTTCCAATTGTTTCTGCAGTTGAATTTGCATTTTTTCGGTTTGAGTCGTATCATGAAGCAGATCGATGTATTTCGTTTGTTTGTTTTCATCAAAAATAGTAAAATAATTATAATACATATAATAATCTTCATTATCAAGCTTCATTTTTAAATTGCCTTCGGACGGTCTTGTTTCTGATACGTTTAAAAGACTTGCTACATCTTGAGAAAAAAGAGTATTGGGTGTTTGTCCCATTATGTTTTGGGGCTCTACCTTTAAAAGTTCTCTATATTTTGGATTCATATATTCGTATTTTCCATCTTTATCTTGTATGGAAAGACCTACATTGATATTTTCTACAATTGTCTTATATAATTTTCTAAAATATAAGTTTAAGGCATTTTCCTTTACTAATAGGTAAAAGAGAAGAATACCCATAAAAAATAACAAAATAGATAAGAAAATTAATGTAGCTTCCAATAAGAATTGATTTTTTATAAGAATATTTTCTTTATCATTGATACGATTCATATAGGAGCTGTATATTTTTAGTAAATCTTGATTTTGCTGTTTAAAAAGTTTTTGATATTGTATGGAAGTTAGAATGGACGGATCCTTTTTTATAACAGCGATTTCTAATTGCTTTAATACTCCATTGAACGATTGGATGAATTCTTGATAGGATTCCGACTCTTTCGAAGTAAAGTCTAAATTGTTTAAATGTGCCTTCATCGTCACGTGATCTGAAGAATAGAATGTTTCTGATTCTATGCCAGTAAAAATCTGACTACCAATGGGAATAATATCCAAAACATAATATGTTTGCAGTAAATGATTAAATTCTGTTTGATAGGTTTCATCATCGGTTGAAAAATAAAGTGTAGCATTGTTAATAAGCGTACTAGATATCGTTTCATACTTTGTTGTAAGCTTTAACATATTGTCTTTTTGATTTTCTAAAGATAAGAGGCTATCGCGATAAATTAGAATCCCAATTGTATTAAGAATCAATAAAAAAGTTAAAAATAAAACAATAATTACTGTAGATTTTAATTGTTTCATGTAAAAATCCCCCTCCCCTTTTTTATCGAACATACATATTCTAGTCGTTTTGAATGGAAAAGTAAATCAAAAATAGGCAAAATATGGCATGATTTGAAGAAGAAAATTTCCCTAAGATTCGACGTTTTATAAGAAAAATGTCGAAAGGGATATAAAATTGTAGGGAAAGTTACTTTATGATATAATATGCATTAAAATATTTTTAAGTAGAAGAAAAAAAGAAGTTGAGGAAACAAAATGAAAAATGTTTTGTTAACAATCTCCTATGATGGTACAAATTTTTCGGGATGGCAAAGACAACCACATAAGAGAACCGTACAGGGAGAGGTTGAACGAGTGTTATCAACCCTTTGCAAACAAAGTATACAAATATCAGGGACAAGCAGAACGGATGCTGGGGTTCATGCACTTGGACAAAGAGCTTCCTTTAAAGGAGATTTTGGCATACCGATTGACCGTATTCCGATCGCGTCCAATCATTTACTTGCTGGTGAAGGGGGACTTTTAAAAAGTACCGGAGATATTCGGATTTTAGAAGCCAAACAAATGCCTGATGACTTTCATGCTCGCTTTGATTCTTTAGGAAAAAAATACATTTATCGCATTCGAAATGCGGAGAAACCAGATTTATTTCAAAGAAATTATACTTATCAAATCGAGAAAGCTTTAGATATAGGTGCAATGCAAGAAGCTGCAAAAGCATTTGTTGGTACCCATGATTTTCGGTGTTTTATGGCATCAGCGGGACAGGAAATGGAGTCAACCGTAAGAACCATTTATCAATTAAACGTAAAGAAACAGGTATCTTCGCAAAGCAGCCAAGAAGAACAAATTGAAATAGAAATCATGGGAAATGGTTTCCTTTACAATATGGTTCGTATTATTACCGGCACTTTAGTTGAGGTAGGGCTTGGAAAGAAGAGAACGAAAGAAGCAAAGCATATTTTAGAAAGCAAAAATCGTTGTTTAGCTGGACATACCGCACCGCCGCAAGGATTATATTTAGTAGAGGTATATTATGAGAAGCAGCCTTGGATGTAAAAAGTGAGAAGGAGTGAAACAATGAAGATAAAAGAACTATACAATGAAAAAAAGACAGTCATTTCTTTGGAAATTTTTCCGCCCAAGTTAGAAATGCCTGTAGAAACAGTCTACAAAACATTGGATGAATTGCAAGGATTAAAACCGGACTTTATTAGTGTAACATATGGTGCAGGTGGAAAGGCAAAGGATCGCACTGTAGAAATTGCATCAAAGATAAAAAATGATTACAGGATTGAAAGTCTTGCACATCTAACTTGTATTTCTTCCACCAAAGAACAAATTAAATCAATATTTACAGAGATGAAAAAAAATAATATTGAAAATATTTTAGCATTAAGGGGAGATGTTCCTGAGCAGGAAGATGCTCGTTCGAATATTTCAGAGGAACATCATTATGCAAAGGACTTAATTACAGAGATACGAAATGAAGGTGGCTTTTCAATCGGTGCAGCTTGTTATCCGGAAGGACATATAGAATGTGAAAACCGCATTAAAGATATTAAGCATTTAAGAGAGAAAGTAGATCGTGGTGCTGAGTTTTTAATCAGTCAGCTTTTCTTTGATAACGAGCGGTTTTTTCGATTTATGGAAGAATTGGATCTCGCAGGCATTGATGTACCGGTTTCTGCAGGAATTATGCCTGTAATGAACAAGAATCAAATCCTTCGAATGACCAAACTTTCTGGTTGCTATTTGCCACCGAAGTTTCGACGTATTGTAGATCGTTATGAAAACAATCCGGAGTCTCTTCGAGAGGCAGGAGAAGCTTATGCCATTGAGCAAATTATAGATTTGATGACTTGGGGTGTCAGAGGGATTCATTTATATACGATGAACAAACCGGATACCGCTCGACGAATCCTTACAAACATTGAAAACATCCGACGTTTGCAAGCATAGGTTCTATGGGTATTTCTTGCAAGGCGAATATGCATATGATAAAATAAAAGTTAAGATTTTTAGTAGAAATCATAAACGATAATAAAGGAAGAAAGAGTAGGCAGCATGTTTAAATTACCGAGATACAGAGAACCGAATTTTAAAGAGACATTTTTTGTGCAGGCACCTAATGTAAAAACTGCAAAGGTGGAGCAAGAAGGAGTCGCACCGGATGATTATCATTCGACTTCCATGTATCCCGAATACTTTAAAATAGATGGTAAGTGGAAACTGATTGAGAATACACGTATGGACTGTGTTCCGGTTATTGAATCAGATGGAAGATTGGAAGCAAAGGAATTCCGTAGGTTAACCATTGGAGATACTGTGATTTTAGGAAGAACAGAGGACGGAAGCGAAGGTATTTACTTACATACCGATGGATTTGCAATGGAGGAAGCAAAGGGCGATGCGTTTGCATTTCGCAGCGGGCGTTCCAGAGAAACTTCTTTTGCGAATGATTATCTTCGTTTGGCACAGCTTTTAAATCATGATCGTGATAATGGGCACATTGTTTGGGTGCTAGGACCGGCGGCGGTTTTTGATGAAGGTTCAAGACAGGCTATGGAATATATGATAGATAACGGGTACTGTCATGCTGTTTTTGGAGGAAATGCCGTTGCGACACATGACATAGAAGGTGCATTATTTCACACAGCCTTAGGACAAGATTTAACCACTACTATGAATCGACCAAATGGGCATTATCACCATTTGGATGCGATAAATTTGATTCGTCGTCTAGGGTCGGTGGAAAAGGCAGTGGAGGAAGGTTATATTGACAATGGTTTGGTTTATAGTTGTGTAAAAAACAATGTACCACTGGTTTTAGCTGGATCAATTCGTGATGATGGACCTTTGCCGCAGGTGGAATGCAGTACTGCAATCGTTCAGGATGAGATGCGCCAGCATACAAATAAAGCGACTACTATAGTTTGCCTTGCAACGCAATTGCATACCATTGCAACCGGAAATCTTACTCCGTCTTATGTAATTCGTGGAGAAGAAGTTCGTCCGGTATTTATTTATGCAGTGGATGTTTCAGAATTTGTTCTAAATAAAATTCGTGATCGAGGAACGTTAGAAGTTACCACCATTGTAGCAAACATTCAAGATTTTCTCTTTAAATTAAAGAGCTTGCTGGAAAGAGGCTAATATGGATATACGTGAACAAATGAATCAAAAAGTACTACTGTTTGATGGAGCAACAGGTACAATCATTCAGAAAACAGGAATTCAAATCGGTAAAGTGCCGGAATTGTTAAATTTCACACATGGAGACAAGATAGAAGCGATTCATGAAGCTTATTTTTTAGCAGGAAGTGATATTGTTTCAAGCAATACTTTTGGTGCAAATGCTTATAAAACTGCAGGTTGCGGTTATACCGTAGAGCAAATCGTAGCACAGGGAGTAAAATTAGCTAAAAATGCAGCAAAACGTGCAATGGAGCGTTCCTTTAAAGAAGGGAAGAATGAGCCCAAATATGTTGCATTAGACGTAGCGCCAATTGGAAAACTTATGGAGCCCTATGGACCATTAACCTTTGAGGAAGCTTATGCAATGTTTCGTGAGCAAATTGAAGCAGGAGTCAAGGCCGGAGTGGATTTGATTCTTCTGGAAACTTTTACAGATATCTATGAATTAAAAATTGCGGTATTAGCCGCAAAGGAATGCTGTGATCTGCCTGTTTTCTGCTCGCTGACCTTTCAGGAAGATGGAAGGATGCTTATGGGGACAGATCCATTGACTGCAATAACCATATTGCAGGATATGGGTATTGATACCTTAGGGATGAATTGTTCACTTGGACCGAAGCAAATGATACCTTTGGTTCAAGAGTTTTTGCATCATTCAAAGGTACCTGTTTTGGTACAGCCAAATGCAGGGTTGCCAACTATAATAAACGGAGAAACGATATACGACGTAAGTATTAAAGAATATACAGAGATTATGGTTTCCTTTGTAGATGAGGGGCTTGCTATTGCAGGTGGATGCTGTGGAACAACACCGGATTATATTCTTAGCTTAGCAGAAGCATTAAAAGATAAAAAGCTACAGCCACGCAGCATGAAGGAACCGATTATGGCGGTAAGCTCTGCAACAAAGACCGTTTTTTTAGATGACCGCATCCGTATCATTGGCGAGAGAATTAATCCCACGGGAAAAAAGCGTTTAAAGGAAGCCTTGAAATTAGGGGATTATTCTTATATAGAAAATGAAGCCATTCAACAAGTAGAAGCCGGAGCAGAGATTTTGGATATCAATGTAGGGCTACCGGAAATGGATGAGCTTTCTACCATGCTTTCGGTTGTAAAAAAAGTTTCTGCAGTTGTAGATGTACCGTTACAAATTGATAGCGCAGACAGCAGGGTACTTGAAGCAGCCGTTCGTACTTATAATGGAAAGCCAATCATTAATTCCGTAAATGGAAAAGAAGAAGTAATGGATGCTGTTTTTCCGATTGTAAAAAAATACGGGGCTTGTGTAATTGCCTTAACCTTGGATGAAAAGGGTTTACCTAAAAATGCAGAGGAGCGAGTTGAAATAGCAGACCGTATTATAAAGCGAGCGGCAGAGTATGGAATTGGACCGGATCGAATTCTTGTTGATTGTTTGACTTTGACGGTTTCCGCTCAGCAGAATGCAGGAAGAGATACATTAGAAGCCATTCGAAGGGTCAAACAAAAATATGGTGTAAAAACAACATTAGGGGCAAGTAATGTTTCTTTTGGCTTGCCGGAACGCATCCTGTTAAACCGTACATTTTTAGCTATGGCTTTAGAAGCAGGATTGGATGCACCGATAACTGACCCTCTTGTACCAGATTATGTAAATACCATCAGTGCGTTTGAAGCGTTAAGCGGAAAGGACATTGAGTCAAAGAATTATATCGACTATTATGGGACAAACAGCAATGGATTGACGACGAAACAAAATCGTGAAGTGCTGACCCGGAATACTTCAAAAAAATCATCCTTAGAGGCATTTACGTTAGAAGAGATTATTTTAAACGGGTACGAGGATCGTGCGGCACAAATTACGGAAGAGCTTTTAAAGACAGAAAAACCATTAGAAATAGTTGAAAAACGTATCATACCTTCTTTAGAACAGGTTGGAAAGGAATATGAAACCGGAGAAAAATTTTTACCACAGCTTATGAAAGCAGCCGATACGGTAACTCGTTCGTTTCATGTATTGAAAGAGGCGATGAAGCTTTCCGGTGAAAGTATTAATTACGGAAGAATTATTTTAGCTACTGTAGAAGGGGACGTACATGATATTGGTAAGAACATTGTAAAGGTTATTTTAGAAAACTATGGATATGAGGTACTCGATTTAGGTAAGGATGTACCGGTTGAAAAGGTAGTGGAGGTTGCTCGAAATGAGAACATTCAGTTGGTTGGTTTGAGTGCGCTTATGACGACTACGGTTGTTAGTATGGAAAAGACAATTAAAAAATTGGAGGAAGCAGGCTTAAGCTGTAAGACAGCTGTTGGCGGAGCTGTATTAACAAAGGATTATGCAGAAGAAATAGGTGCTGATTATTATTGTAAAGATGCAATGGACACTGTAAAAGCAGCAAATGAAATTTTTAAAAATTAAAGGGTATTGCTGATCGTTAAATGCGAAAGAGGAACGCAGGAAGGATTCACGTATGGAGAGACCAAGCTGGGATGAATACTTTATGGAAATGGCAGTGTTGACTGCAAAACGTTCCACTTGTATGCGAAGGCAAGTGGGGGCAGTTATTGTTAAGGACAAGCACATCATTGCAACTGGATATAATGGTGCGCCTAGGGGGATTGCACATTGTGAAGAGCGCGGAGGCTGTCTACGGCAAAAAATGAATGTGCCTTCTGGAGAACGTCATGAACTTTGTATGGCACTTCATGCAGAGCAAAATGCAATTATTCAGGCAGCTACCCTTGGTCAAAGCATTGAAGGGGCGACGATTTATGTTACGCATCAACCTTGTGTTATTTGCGCTAAAATGTTGATTAATGCAGGGATGAATCGTATTGTAGTAAAAGAAGGTTATCCGGACAGTTTAGCAGTGGAGATGTTGGAAGAAGCTGGATTAAGCATTATAATGTTAGAAAAAGAGGATAAATAAGGAGTTAGAGAAATGAGTTTTGGAATTAGTTTTGTGCTGCCTTTTATGACGGCTTTATTAGTGTCGTTTTTATGTACTCCGCTTGCGATTAAAATTGCACCAAAAATTGGAGCTGTCGATATTCCAAAGGATGCACGAAGAATGCATACAAAGCCAATGCCGCGATTCGGAGGAATTGCTATTTTTTTAGGAACCATAGCGGCATTGATTGTTTCTATGTATTTTGCATTACCAGCAATTACAGAGTATCTTCCTGAGGGGGAGCCTGTTGAAAAAGTATTTGGACTTTTAATTAGTGGTGTTCTTATTTACCTTGTAGGTGTGGTTGATGATTTGCGAGGAATGCCTGCCAAGGTAAAATTTTTGTTACAAATTGCATGTGCTTCAGTGGTCTTTGCATCTGGAATTCGAATTTCCTTTGTAACCAATCACTTTGGAGTTGGACATGGATATTTTCCATTTGCAATTAGTTTTTTCATTACAATTATATGGATTGTAGGAATTACCAATACCATTAATTTAATCGACGGGTTAGATGGATTAGCAGCGGGAGTTGCTGCTATAGCTTCATTTGCGATTGCTTATACAGCATACATTCATGGAATGTATACGGTAACAATGGCTATGCTTGCAACTGCTGGAGGAGCGTTGGGATTTTTGCCATTTAATTTTCATCCAGCAAAGATTTTCATGGGAGATGGGGGTTCATTATTTTTAGGTTTTATGCTGGCATCAGTATCTATTTTAGGTCCAGTAAAAGGAGCCACCATTCTTGCTACAATTGTCCCAGTATTGGTTTTAGGTGTTCCGATTTTTGATACCGCATTTGCCATTTTTCGAAGAGTGATTAATAAAAGACCAATTATGGAAGCAGACAAAGGACATTTGCATCATCGCTTGATGGCAGCAGGTATGGGTCAAAGGCGTTCGGTACTTACTTTATATGGGATTAGCGCGGTAATGGGAGTAGCAGCAATTCTTTTTAGCCGAGATTTATTTTTGGAATCTGCAGGATTATTTTTAATAGCAGGGAATTTTATTTATATATTTTTAACGGATGCGACGAGCGCGATTCCACAATTAAAAGTGGAAAGTCATCCTAAATCAAATAACAAAAAAAATAAAAAGAAGAAAAAATAGAGATTTAAATAAAGATATAATAAGATTAGAGATTTATAGAAAAAGAAAGAAGGAAAAATCATGAAAATAATGACGGTATTTGGGACAAGACCAGAAGCCATTAAGATGGCGCCTTTGGTAAAAAAACTGCAAGAAGATCCGGACATTGAATCCGTACTGTGTGTAACGGCGCAGCATCGAGAAATGCTGGATCAGGTACTTTCGTTATTTGAACTTGTTCCGGACTACGATTTGAATATTATGAAGCCAAATCAAACCATTAGCATGATTACGGCGAATGTATTACAAGGGATGGAATCGGTATTACAAAAGGAAAAGCCAGATATGATCTTGGTGCATGGTGATACTTCAACGACCTTTGTAGCTGCACTTGCTGCGTTTTACCAGCAAATTAAAGTGGGTCATGTGGAAGCAGGGCTGCGCACTTATGATAAATATTCACCTTATCCGGAAGAAATGAATCGTGTTTTGACCGGACATCTTGCGGATATTCATTTTGCTCCGACACAACGTAATGTAGACAATTTACTTCGAGAAAATATAGAGAAGGAAAAGATTGTGGTTACCGGAAATACGGTAATTGATGCACTGCTTCAGGTAGCAAATAAGCCATATGAGTTTGAGGATGAAACGCTTAAAAAATTAGATTTTGAAGGAAATCGCATTATAACGGTAACGTGTCATCGAAGAGAAAATCTTGGAGAGAATATGGTACATATTTTTAAAGCCATTCGTGAAATTGCAGATGAATTTGATGATGTTGAAGTTGTTTATCCTGTTCATATGAACCCGAAAGTAAGGGAAACGGCGAACATGGTATTCGGAAAATCTGAAAAGGTACACTTAATTGAGCCGTTGCAATATCAGCCATTTGTAAATTTGATGGCAAAATCCTATCTGTTAATTACTGATTCTGGTGGTATGCAGGAGGAAGCGCCATCTCTTGGAAAGCCGGTTCTTGTTGTAAGAAAAGAAACGGAACGCCCTGAGGCAATTGAAGCAGGAACGGTTAAGCTTGCCGGTGTAAGTCAGGATACAATCTATGCACTGACTAAGGAATTATTGGAAAATAAAGGGGCTTATGATGAAATGGCACAGTCAACCAATCCGTATGGAGATGGGAAGGCGTGTGAACATATTATCAAAGCGCTGAAAATATATTTTAAAAAGTAATGGAAAATAGAAATTTCTGTTAAGAAAGTAGGAGTATGGGAAACAATTATCCAATTGTTATTGATAATAAGCAGTTATATCATAGTTTAGTCGTTGTAGCTTTGCCCATTGCGTTACAAAGTTTAATTGCATCTTCTTTAAGCTTGGTGGATAATCTGATGATTGGAAGTCTCGGAGAATCTGCCTTAGCGGCTACAGGGTTAGCGACACAGCTCTTTTTTATACAATGGATGATACTTTTTGGCTTTACCAGTGGATGTTCTACATTTATGGCACAATTTTGGGGAGTACAAAATATAAAGCAAATTCAAAAGGTTACTGGATTTGCAATCACCATATGCTTTTCAAGTGGTTTTTTGTTTTTTATAGCAGCGGCTTTTTTTCCGGAACAGGTGCTGCGTATTTTTACGAATTTACCTGAGGCAATTGAAATTGGTTCTCAGTATATGAGAGCGGGTGCATTTTGTTTCCTTTGCGTCAGCATAACAGTACCATTGACGACTGCTTTACGAGCTACGCAGCAAACAGCAATACCACTAAAAATTAGCGGTATTGCATTTGCAATAAATACTGTTTTAAATTACCTATTAATTTTTGGAAATTTTGGAATGCCTGCACTTGGTGTTGTTGGAGCAGCTGTTGCAACCGTAATTGCTCGCGTACTGGAACTTACTGTACTTATTATTGTAATTTTCGTTCGGAAGAATAAAATATGCGGGAAATTTCAAGATTTTTTTGGATGGGATCGAAAGTTTGCACGTCGTATTTTAAATAATGCGATACCGACAACATTAAATGAAGCTCTTTGGGGTGCTGGAACAGCGGCATATAATGCTGTTTATGGTCGTATGGGTATTACTGAATTTGCTGCGATTCAAGCTAGTACTACAATCAACAGTATGTTCATTTTGGCTATTTTTAGTTTAGGGGATGCTTTGTTGATTTTAGTTGGGCAGCGTCTTGGTAAAGGTGAGTTGGAATATGCATATCTTTTAGCGAAAAAGATATTAAAAATTGGTGTAATCATTGGTGCCTTTGCAGGTGTTTTGTTAATTATTAGTTCGCATCTGATTGTACAATTTTTTGAATTTACAGATGAGGGTAGAATGTATGCATTAAACATCTTAAAGGTGTACGGAATTTTTATGGTTGTAAAATTATTCAATGGGATGAATGTTACCGGAACGTTACGAGCAGGTGGTGATACAAAATATGCGATGACTGCTGAGCTATGTACGATGTGGCTAATTGGGGTGCCGATTGTTTATGTTGGAGCACTTTGGCTGCATTTACCGATTTATATCGTAGTTCTTATGGCTCAATTGGAGGAAATTACCAAGTTTACGCTTTGCATGAAACGGCTGACTTCTAAAAAATGGGTAAGAAATGTGATTCATGAAATATAAAGATAAAAAAGCAAGCTATCGTAAAAAAGCTTGCTTTTTATATATCATATTTTAATAGGTTTTTACTTCTTCTATTTTATTTAAGAAACGAACTCCGTTTTCTGCTAGAGAAAGCATTTCGTTTTCACCGGCGAATTTGTGGACCGGAGCTAAAAAGGATATACGATCGATTAGCCAACTTGTAAACAAATCGGAATAAGCCAAGCTTCCTGTAAGAAGAATCGCATCTACTTTGCCCTTTAGAATGGTGGAGGCACCACCAATTTCCTTTGCAACTTGGTATGCCATTGCTTCAAACACTTCTTTTGCATAATCGTCTCCGTTTTTTATGCGTTCTTCTACCTCGAGGCCGCTGTTAGTCCCCAAATAGGACATAAGACCTCCGCCACCGCGTAAATTGTGCATCATCTGCTCCTCGGTATAGTTACCGCTAAAGCACATACGAACGACAGCACCGACCGGTAGTGTACCTGCGCGTTCCGGAGAAAAAGAGCCATCACCCTCCAATGCATTATTCGTATCAATGACATGACCTTTTTCATGGGTACCTACGGATATTCCACCTCCGAGATGCACTACGACTAAATTTAAGTCTTCATAATCACGACCGATTTCTTTTGCATACTTTCTAGCAATTGCCTTGTGATTTAAAGCATGAAAAGTACTTACTCTCGGTGCTTCCTTGATGCCGGAATAGCGGGCAAAGTTACAAAGTTCGTCGGTACTAACGGTATTTGCTGTAATTACAGGTATATGATACTCCTGACTTAGTTCATAAGCAATCATACATCCGACGTTGGAAACATGTGTGCCGTAAATACCCGATTCCATATCAGCAAGCATTTTTTCTGTAATATAATAAATACCGCCTTCAATCGGTTTTGTGCAGCCTCCTCGTGCAACAATGCAGTCAAAGGTTTCCAAATGAAAGTTGTTTCTTTTCAAAAAATCAATAATTGCATTCTTTCGAAATTCTTTTTGATCCATAATTTTAGAAAAATGATTCAAATCCTCTTGTGAGTGTTGTAAAGATTCTTTCACAATTTCGTTTGTATCTTCATAAACAGCTACTTTAGTAGAGGTAGAACCTAAATTCAATACAAACATTTTATTAGCCATTGGTTTACCTTCTTTCTTTTGTAATAATATTTTGAACAATGATTCTTTTGAATAGTTTACCACAAAAAAAGAGGAAGAGATGAAAAAGTTTAAAAGAAAGTGTATAATGAAACAAGAGAAAATAGAAAAACATATAGGGAATGAATTCGAGTATATAAGGTAATATGATTGATATAACCTAAGAAAATGAGGAATAGATTGGAGGTAAATTATGAAATTTTATATAGTTGACGCATTTACAGATCAGATATTTGGAGGGAACCCGGCAGGTGTAGTACTGCTGGAAGCAGGTATGGAATTTCCTAGTGATGAGTTGATGCGTAAAACAGCAGCAGAGTTACGTTATTCTGAGACTGCATTCATTCGTACAATCAATGAGAAGGAATTTAATATTCGCTATTTTACTCCGGCAGCAGAAGTCGATTTATGTGGACATGCAACCATTGCTTCTTTTTGTGCGTTACAGCAGGATGGTATGATCAATTCAGGAGAATCGTTTATTAACGATACATTGGCGGGACGATTAAATATTGAGGTAAACGATGGCTTTGTTATAGATGGATATGGGACAGCCACAAAGTTTGCCTAAAATGGAACGTCAAGAGGAGCTGGAGGAAATGTATCGTGTTATGGGACTCTCTTATGTAAACCAAGGAGTCGTGGAAAAAACAGAGAAACTTCTTTTACCGCAATTGGTTTCTACCGGCTTGTTTGATATTATGATGCCGGTTGCAAATGTTGAGGAATTAGCTGCCATTTCTCCAGATTTTCCTGCACTCTCTGCATTGTCAGAACGGTATAATGTAACGGGAGTTCATGCGTTCACTGTAAATTCCGATGATGGTGCAGTCCATTGCAGAAACTTTGCACCTTTATATGACATTGATGAAGAAGCGGCTACCGGAACATCCAACGGAGCTTTAACTTACTATTTATATTTAAATGGTTTAATCAATGCAAATCAAAACAATCTTTTTATACAAGGTGAGGCAATGAATCGTCCTTCCAAAATCATTAGCCACCTGAAAGAAGCAAACAACGAAATAAAGATTCAAGTTGGCGGAAGCGGTGTTATACTAGCAAAAGGTGAAATATTCATTTAACAAGCAAAAGGGGGAGACAAATGATTTATTTTTTAGAGGAGGACAGGCTGGAGGCAGAGAAATCCAATCAAAAAGATTCGGTGGATTTTCGGCCTTGTCTTGGTATTTTTGATCAACATGAAACGGAAGATTGGAAGGATTATTTAGAAATCAGTCCGATTGTATGTGAAGAATTATTTGGAGAAAAAACATGTAAATTTGAAAGTCATGATGGTTTTGACTATATTACGATATCCATTCCTAATGCTGTTGATTATACGACAAGTAAACATTGGATTGAAGTATACTATAGAAACAATCAACTTCTTTTCTTTTATGAAGATAACGAGGGTAAGCAATTTCTAACAAAAATGCTTGAATTGGTTACGTCAAAAGGGATAAAGGTATTAAGCCTGGAACGAATCCTTTATGAATTATTTGATTTATTAACCGAAGGAGATGCGGATTATTTAGAAGCAATTGAAGAAGAAGTGTTTAAGTTAGAAGAAGCATTATTGACGTCGGTAGCATCGGATTACATTCAGAACATTATGGGAATCCGGCGGAAACTACTGGCATGGAAACGCTACTATGAGCAGCTCTTGCATATTGCCGAAGGGATGCAGGAAAATGAAAATGGACTGTTATCAAATAAAATGGCGCGAGCATTTCATCGTCTTTCAGGTAGAACTATGAGGATTATGGATAATATTGTAAACCTAAGGGACTATGTTTCTCAGGTAAGAGAAGCATATCAAGCACAAGTAGATATTAAACAAAATGAAATCATGAAACTTTTTACTGTTATAACTGCTATTTTTTTACCATTAACTTTGATTGTTGGATGGTATGGTATGAATCTGCAAATGCCAGAGTTCCGCTTTGCCTATGCATATCCTGTGGTCATTTTAATTTCTGTTACGGTTGCAGTATCAAGCTATTTATACTTGAAAAAAAAGAAATGGTTTTAATTGTTTTTAAGAGGAGAATATGGAGCATCAGAAAGAAGAACATTATTTATTAATATTAGGCATTCTTTGTATTAGTATTTGTTTGCGTGCACCGCTCACTGCAGTAGGTCCGTTGATAGAAGATATTGGTAAAGATTTGGTCGTTTCACCAAGCTTATTAGGGATGATCACTACACTTCCTGTGTTAGTTTTTGGAGTAACTTCGCCGTTTATCAATTCGTTCAGCAGAAAATTGGGATACAATTTTACTGTGATGATAGGATTGGTTTTTTTAGTGATCGGAATTCTTCTTCGCTCCTTTTACGGTTTCTGGGGATTGCTTTTCGGAACCATACTGATGGCTTTTGGAATTGGCGTGGGAAATGTTCTTTTACCCAGCATTATTAAGTCAAGATTTGGGGAAAGCGGGGGCATGATTACAGGGGCTTATATGACGATACAAGGTGTTTTCGCAGGTATTGGAGCTGGATTGAGCCTTCCTCTTGCAATAAAGCTTGGATTTGGTTGGAGAATCACTCTTTCGGTTTGGGCAATCGCAGCAGTGATTGCTCTTCTCTTATGGGTGCCTCAAGTTTCTGAAAAGGAGTTTCAAATTAAAAATCAATTTCTTCAATCACAAAAGAAATTGAAGGGAAACAAAAAAAATGTATGGGCTTCACCATGGGCATGGCATATTACTCTATTCTTGGGAAGTCAATCTTTGTTATTTTATTCTCTAAGCAATTGGATTCCATCGATTTTAGCGGATCGCGGGTTATCTGTTGAAGCAATTAGTATGGCTGCAACATGGTATCAGTGGAGTGCCGTTCCAACTACCTTTTTAGCACCCATATTAATTCAAAAAATGAAAAATAAAAAAATACTTGCAGCTATGATAGGAATCGGTTATTTTATCGGTATCGTTCTATTCTTAATTTCAGGTACTTCTGTTGTGCTTCTGTTGATTGCTTTAGCCATTGCCTCTGCAAGCGGAGGTGCAAATTACAGTTTGTCGATGACAATGATTGTTCTTGTAAGCAACGATGCACAGGAAGCTGGTGAATTATCCGGAATGAGTCAGTGTGCCGGATACCTTTTAGCAGCCCTTGGGCCTGTTGTTTCCGGTATATTATATGATTATACCGGGCAATGGACGGCGACGTTATTGTTTTATCTCTTAGTTACTTTTGTTTTATTTATTTCCGGTCAATTGGTGATGAAGCATGATTCGCTTTAGGAAGGATGGAAACTATGAAAAAATGGATCCGGTTTTCTATTGTGGCATTATCCTGCTTATTAACGTTTGCTTGGATTACCTATTTAAAATATGACATTAATCTTTACGAATATTTACGATATTCTTTACCGTTAACAAGAAATGAAATTGCATATTTAAAAGAAAAAGAAACCATTGTATGCGGTTCGGATCAAAGTGCAAGGCCAATCTCATATGTGAATCCGAAGAACGGCAAGTATGAGGGCTTGATTATTGATTATATGTCTTTTCTATCCGTGGATTTGGGTGTGGATATCGAATGCAAACCGCTTGTCTGGGCTCACGTTATGGAGGAACTTCGCAGTGGGAATATTGATACGGCAGATTTATTCCCAAGTAAACAGCGTAAGGAAGATTTTATTTTTTTGCAATCCATATACTCTCTACGAGGGGTAGTCGCAGTTCAAAAAGAAGCAAAAAATATACAATCCATCTCAGATATAGCGCAAGAGAGAATCGCAGTGGTAGAAGGCGATTTTGTTATTGAATACATTAAGGATAACTTAAAATCAGGGAAGAAAATGCCGGAGGTACTCTTAGTTCCAGATATTGAAACAGGTATTGCTTTGTTGCAGAGTGGAGATGTAGCCGGTATTGCAGGTGATGAGGTTATCATTGATTATGGAATCAATAAAACGGAAGACATTTCAATACGAATATTGGATCAGCATTTATATGAAAAAAATGTAACTCTAGCAGTAAGAGAAAAGGAAAAAGCACTTCTTTCCATTTTAAACAAGGGGATATTAAGTCTAAAGAAAAAAGATATTTTATCAAAAACGCAACAAAAATGGTTTGGAATTTCAGCTCCGATTATTAAGGATAGTCTTTCTTATGAATGGATTTCAAGAGGGATATTATTTGTAATGATAATATTTTTGGTATTGATTTTTTGGAGTGATACTTTGCAAAGAAAGGTCTATGAAAAAACCAGACAATTGGAATTGAGCAAAGCGAATCTTCGAACGATTATTGATGCATTGCATGTTTATTTGTTTGTAATCAATGGGAAGGGTGAAATTATAGACTGCAATCAAGCAGCAGAGTATTTTTTAAAAAAAGGAAGAAATGAGATTATTGGAACTAATTTTTTTGAAAATTTGATACTCACGGAAATTTATGAAAAAGCAGCCATCGGTCAAAGAAAGATCAAAGAAAGATATTATGTTGTAACCGAACGGCATTTGGATGATTTATCGGATAGTAAGCTAATCACAATTGAAGACGTTACAGAGAAGCGAATTAATGAGAATAAGCTTCGTCAGGAAAGTAAAATGATAGCAGTTGGACAATTATCAGCGGGACTGGCTCATGAAATCCGTAATCCATTAGGATTGATCAAAAATTATATGTATGTCATGAAGAAATACGTTACGAACGATTTAGGAATGCATGCAATGCAGGTCATTGACAATTCCGTTAGTCGAATCAATCAACTGATTGAAAACTTATTAAGTTTTTCGCGATTGGGAAATGAAGCAGATACGATTACGGATATTGAAAAACTAATTTGGAGTATTGCCGAGTTGGAGGGAAAAAAATTAAGAGAATTTGGGATTTCCTTTCAAGTAAGTTGTGAATCATTAGGGTTATTATTTTTCAATGAAGAAGCTTTTAAAATTATACTGTTTAATTTAATTGATAACGCAGTAGATGCACTAAAGAATATTGAGAAAGAAGAGAAAAAAATATTCGTTACGGTACAGCGGATTGATGATACGGTGCGAATTAAAGTGCAGGACAATGGATGTGGAATAGAAGAGAGTAAGTTGGAAAATATTTTTAATCCCTTTTTTACGACGAAAGATAGTGGAACCGGTTTAGGACTTTATATTGTTAACTTTGAATTGGAAAATATGAATGGGATGATGCAGGTAGAGAGTTGCTTGGGTCAAGGAACCGTATTTGATTTAACCATTCCGGTAAGAGATGTTTCAGGAGAGGATTGCTGATATGAACATTAACAAAAGTTTTCATATTTTGGTGGTAGATGATGAAGTAGAGTATCAAACGGTATTTTCTTTAATTTTAAGGGAAAATGGATATCGAGTCTCGTGTTGCTCGAACGCACTTACGGCAATGGATTATATAAAGAATAATGAAATTAATCTTGTATTGACGGATTTAAAAATGCCGAACATTGATGGTTTAGAATTGATTCAAATGGTGAAGAACTATGATCCAGAAATTGATATTATGATTGCGACTGCTTATGGGAGCATTGAGAGTGCTGTAGAAGCGATGAAGCATGGTGCGATAGGATATTTTGTAAAGAGCAGTGACTCGGAAGCACTTTTGATAGATATTAATCGGATTACAGAAATCAGAACACTAAAAAAATCCAATGAAATATTAAGGCAGCAAGCATCGTCACCCGAAATATTCATAGACACCAAAAATGAAGAAGTAAAAAAAGTACTGGAGGTTTGCAAAAAAGCGGCTGATTCAAATATTAATGTTTTATTATTAGGGGAATCCGGTGTTGGAAAGGAAATATTTGCTCAGTTTATACATCGTTTAAGCAACCGAAGTGACAATCATTTTATTCCTGTAAATTGTCAGGTGTTCTCGGAGGGTATGATTGAATCCGAGCTTTTCGGCCATGAAAAAGGAGCATTTACAGGTGCTACCAGTAAACGAATTGGGCGGTTTGAGGAAGCGAATTATGGGACAATTTTTTTAGATGAAATCGGAGACTTGCCGATTGCCACTCAAGGAAAGCTTCTTCGTGTATTAGAGACTTGGAAAATTGAGAGAGTAGGGAGTAATAAATCCATCGATTTGAATCTTCGTTTGATTTCTGCCACCAATAAAAATTTAGAAGAAGAAATACAAAAAGGAAATTTCCGTGAAGATTTTTTATATCGTATTAATACGTTAACAATTACAATACCACCTTTGCGTCAGCGTAAGGAGGATTTAGAACGGCTGATTTCATTTTTTCTGGAGAAAATTCAAAGAGAACAAAAAAAGAAAATAATAAACATAGAAGAGGGAGTAAGAAACTTTCTAATGCAGTATGATTACCCAGGTAATATTAGAGAGTTAAAAAATATTTTGGAACGGCTGGTTGCATTAAGTGAAGGGGGAACCATTCGTGCAAAGGACCTTTTACCCCCATTGCAGCAGGAAACACAGGGAACAAAACAGCAAGCAGCATTAACACAAACTCTACGAGATGCCCGTTCTGAATTTGAGGCGGATTATATTGCGAGGGCTTTGAAGAAATATGATTCAAATATTTCAAAGACAGCTGTTTTTTTAGGAATTACAAAACGGCAGTTATGGAATAAGATTTCAGAGTATAACTTAAAGAATTAAAAAAGAAATAAATTACACAAAACAGTGAAATATTTTTCGTAAAGTGAAATAAATTTCACTGTTTTTTCTGTTTGGCATGGTTTGATTCGTTGGAAAATGAATAAATTTCTGTTTGGCATAATATTTGCTTCTTATAATAAGTAACAAAAGCGAAGAAACTCGTTTTTGTTACGGACATCATTGTATTTTTAAGCAAGGAGGAGCAAAGGTATGGATTTTATTAATGAAGTAAATGGAAAAATTAATGATTGGGTTTGGGGCCCGTACATGGTTTTTTTACTGGTAGGTGTTGGCTTATATTTAAGCGTTCGATTAGGATTTTTACAAATCTTTCGATTTAGCTATATCTATAAGCATACTATTGGTAAAGCATTTGCAAAATCAGGGAATGGGGATGGAGATATCAGTTCCGGTCAAGCAGGATTAACTTCTATTGCAGCGGTTGTAGGAACTGGAAACATTGCCGGTGTAGCAACGGCTATTTCCATTGGTGGACCTGGGGCATTGTTTTGGATGTGGGTAGCAGCTTTCTTTGGTATGGCTACAAAATTTTCCGAAATAACCCTAGGTATTCATTATAGAGAAAAAAGGGAAAATGGCAGTTTTGCAGGCGGTGCTATGTATTACATAGAAAAAGGGCTAAAGCAAAAGTGGATGGCAGTCTTTTTTAGTATTATGGTTATCATTGCATATTTTGTTATTGGTGCAATTGTAGATACAAATACCATATGTTTATCGGTTCAAGCGCAATGGGGGATTGCCCCAATCATAACGGGTGTTGTATTTGCAGTATTAACAGCAATTGTAATTTTAGGTGGCATTCAAAGAATTGGAGAAGTTTGTCAGTTTTTAACTCCAATTATGGCAGGGCTTTACATTTTAGCAGGAATTGCAGTTTTAATTTTTAATTTCCAAGAGATTCCGAAAGCGTTTGGTGAAATTTTCACGGGAGCGTTTAATGCGCCGAGTGCGGTTGGAGGTTTTACAGGTGCTACTGTTATGCGAATGATTACGATTGGTATGGCAAGAGGATTGTTTTCCAATGAGGCAGGTATGGGAAGTTCTCCGATCATTCATAGCAGTGCTCAGGTTTCTCATCCGGTAGAACAGGGAATGTGGGGCGCAATTGAAGTATTTATCGATACGATTATTATTGCAACCATCACGGGACTTGTTATTATTATTTCAGGTGCCTGGACGAGTGGAATATCGGGTCCAGAATTAACAATGAAGGCGTTTGAAGTGACCTTGCCAGGTTCAATTGGGAGCTACATCGTTATGATTTCTGCAATATTATTTGGATATTCCTGTTTAATCTCTGCAAATTATTATTGTGAAAAATCCGCAGACTACCTGTTTGGAGCAAAATCGGTGCTTCCGATTCGTGTTATGTGGGTTATCTTTATTGTTATAGGATCAATGGGTGGATTAGAATTTGTATGGGCATTGGCAGATACTGCAAATGGATTAATGGCAATTCCAAATCTAATTGCATTATTGCTTTTAAGTCCGGTTGTTGTAAAACTATCAAAAGAATATTTTTCAAAAGAAGAAGAAAAAGTAGATTTATAATTAAAGTTGGTATTATAAACTTAAATTTTAAACAAAAAACAGGGAAATATTTTTCCCTGTTCAGACTGTAGACAAGGATATCTCTATCTTTGCCTACAGTTTTTTTTACATAATGTAATACATAAAATATATGTATAAATACATGGAGGTATTTGCTTTATGATGGGTAAGAAAGATTTATTAGGTCGTGATCAATTTCAAATGGTAACCTTGAATTCTCTTGTTCCACAAGATCATATTATTCGTAAGATAGATACTGCGATTAATCTCTCTTTCATTTATGACCTTGTAAAAGATTTGTATTCTGATGTGGGAAAAGAAAGCATCGACCCTGTCGTCTTAATTAAAATTACCCTCATTCAATATACCTTTGGTATTCGATCCATGAGGCAGACCATTAAAGAAATTCAAACGAATGTAGCTTATCGATGGTATCTTGGTTATAGTTTAGAGGAAGAAATTCCTCACTTTTCTACCTTTGGTAAAAACTACTCTCGTCGGTTTCAAAATACTGACTTATTCGAACAAATCTTTCAAAGAGTCATTGCTGAAATTATGGAATATGAATTCATTAATTCAGAAAGCATTTTCATTGACGGTACACATATTAAAGCAAGTGCAAATAACCATAACAGTGAAAAAGAAACCGTTTTGGAATCCGTTAAATACTATGAAAAAGAACTAATGAAAGAAATTAACGAAGATCGCATTGAACGAGGAAAACAAGCTTGTAAAAAAAAACGGAAGCCAAAGAAAAGACAAAAGTAATCAAGAAAAGTACCGTAAATCCGGATTGCGGTGTATTTCATAAAGGAAAGCATAAGGTAGTATTTGCTTATGCTGCAAATGTAGCTTGCGATCGAAACAATTACATACTTGCTTTTCATACAAATCCAGGAAATGTACATGACTCAGTTGCATTCCCAAAGATTTATGAAAAAGTAAAAAGATATAAAGGTGTAAAAAATATTGTAATGGATTCCGGATATAAAACACCTGCAATTGCTAGAGAAATACTCAAAGATAAACGAATTCCTATCCTACCATACAAACGACCTATGACAAAAAATGGTTATTTTAAAAAACACGAATATGCTTATGATGAATACTATGATTGCTTTGTATGCCCAGAAAACCAAGTGTTAAACTATACTACAACAAATAGAGAAGGGTATCGGGAATATAAGAGTAAAGGAGAAATTTGCAAGAGTTGCCCTTCCTTATCAGAATGCACAGCAAGTAAGGACCATGTAAAAGTAGTCACACGTCATATATGGGAAAACTACATAGAGCAATGTGAGGACATTCGTCATACTCCAAAGTATCGAGATCTTTACAAACTACGGAGTCAAACCATTGAGCGAGTCTTTGCAGATGCAAAAGAAAAACATAATATGCGTTATACACAATATCGAGGGATTCAGAAGATAGAAATGGAACTGAATCTTCTTTTTGCGTCCATGAATCTAAAAAAACTAGCAACATGGATTCATAAATCTGAAAGAAGGAATCAAATGGCATAGAGATATCCTTTTATTTTTTCTTTTTTTAAAAGCTTTATAGAAAAAATAGAAAATACCTTGCAGAAATTATAAGAATATAAATTTAGCAAGGTATTTTGTCTACAGTCTGAACAGGGAAATATTTTTCCCTGTTTTTTCATGTATTTATTTTGTATAGTTATCAAAGTATCCTTGGATGTAAACAATCGGAGTTCCTTTGTCTCCGCTTCCTGAAGTTAAATCACAAAGGGAACCAATTAAATCTGTTAATCTTCTTGGAGTAGTTCCTTGTGAAAGCATCGACTCTTTCAGGTCATTGTCTTTTTTCTTAATACATTCAGAGATGGCTTTCTTTAATTCCTCTCCGGATAAATGTGCAAAATCATTATCAGCAAGATATTTTAGCTTTAACTCATTTGGTGTACCTTCCAGTCCGGAGGTGTATCCCGGTGATACAACCGGATCTGCAAGCTCCCAAATTTTACCCACAGGATCTTTAAACGCACCATCGCCATATACCATAACCTCAATGATCTTTCCGGTTGCTTCAAGCAGCTTTTTTTGAATACCGTTTACAAAGGTAGTACAGTCGTTTGGAAATAGTTTAATGGTAGTCTCAGTTGATTTATTAGAACCCAGAATACCATAATTTGTATTATAGCCGCTTCCCTCAACACTGCTGGTCAGAAGGTCATCCATACCTAAGATGATTTCACCGCCGGCTTCCTTTAGTAAGCGTTTCGTACGTGCTCTTGTATGAATATCGCAAGTTAATACCCTTTTGGTATAACTCAAAATCGTTCTTGGATTATTTGAAAAAATAACTTCTGCTTCGGCACCTTCTTCTTCGATTAATCCCTTATAATAATTAACATAATCCATACCGGTAAATGTGTGCTTTGATTGACCGAAAAGCGTCTCAAATTGTTCTTGAGTCAGAACATCTGTGTAAGGATCAATTCCTTTTTCATCCAGTTTGTCTATATCAATTAGATGGTTTCCGACTTCATCACTTGGATAGCTGAGCATTAATACTACTTTTTTTGCTCCTTTTGCAATGCCTCTTAAGCAGATTGCAAAGCGGTTTCTGCTAAGAATTGGGAATATAACACCAATGGTTTCTCCACCTAATTTTGTTTTTACATCCAAAGCCAATTGCTCTGTGGTTGCATAGTTTCCTTGCGCTCTTGCCACGACAGCTTCTGTAATTGCTACAACATCTTTATCGTGTAATTTGAAACCTTCCGCTTCTGATGCCTTTAATACAGTATCTACAACAATTGATTCTAAATCATCACCTTCTCGGATAATTGGCGCACGTAATCCACGGACGACGGTTCCGACCATTCTTTCCATATAAAACTCCCTCACTTTTCTATCGATTTTTCTTCTGCTTTTAAACAGATTTTTTACTGTAAAATAAATATTACTTTTTAGTATGGTCAATGAATTATAACCATACTCCATATAATTATAACTTAAAAGTTAAAAAAATTATTTTAAAAAATAAATAATCCAATCTGATAGACAACAAAAGCAGAAATCCAAGCAATGATTGTTTGAAATGTCATTGCTGCTAATGCAATACGGTAACCGCCCATTTCTCTTTTTACTGCGGCCATTGCTGCGACACATGGCATGTAAAGCAGGCAGAAGGTGAGGAATGAAAAGGCTTGAAGTGGTGTAAATACTTCAGAGAGCATGGAAATTACGGCACTTGTATCGCTTGCGTTCATTAAAACGGCAAAGGTACTGATTACTGCTTCTTTCGCCGTCAATCCGGTGATAAGAGCCGTTGCTGCTCTCCAGTCTGCAAAGCCCAATGGTTTAAAAATGGGTGCAAGCAATTTTCCAAGAGAAGCTAACATACTATTTTGACTATCGGTTACCATATTAAAACCAAAATCAAAGCTTTGCAGTACCCAGATAATGATTGTAGCTATAAAAATAATGGTAAATGCTTTAATTAGGAAATCTTTTGCTTTTTCCCACATATGCAAAAGTACTGTTTTAGGCGCAGGGAACCGATAGGAAGGGAGCTCCATAACAAATGGAACCGGTTTTCCTTTATAAATGGTTTTCTGTAGTAAGAGGCCATAAAGGATACCTACTAAAATACCCATAACATAAAGTGAAAACATTACTAACGCTTCGTATTCACTAAAAAAAGCTGCAGTAAAAGTTGCATAAATCGGAAGTTTTGCACTGCATGACATAAATGGAGTCAACAGGATGGTCATTTTTCGATCTCTTTCACTTGGAAGCGTTCTGGTTGCCATAATAGCAGGAACCGAACAGCCGAAACCAATCAGCATAGGTACAAAAGAACGGCCGGAAAGTCCGATTTTACGCAGCAATTTGTCCATGACAAAGGCGACGCGAGCCATGTATCCGCTGTCTTCCAGAATGGAGAGAAAGCAAAATAGGATAACAATCGTTGGAAGGAAGGAAAGAACACTTCCAACACCGACAAAAACACCGTCTATTACCAAAGAATGAAGAGCCGGGCTCACGCCAGCCGACTGCATTGCTTGACTGGTAAGCGCCGTGAATTCATCAATTCCCATAGCTAGTAAATTGCTTAATGCCGCGCCAAAAAGGCCAAATGTCAGCCAAAATACCAGCAACATAATTCCTAAAAAAATAGGAATGGCGAAATATTTATGTGTCAGAATATTGTCAATTTTTACAGAACGCAAGTGTTCCTTCGTTTCACCGGCTTTTACTACGGTGGCAGCACAAACTTTTTCGATATAAGCATAACGCATATCAGCCATGGCGGCTTCACGGTCTGTTTTTAGGTGTGACTCCATATCTTCTACTATATGGCCGATGATATCAATTTCCGGTTCCATCAGCTTTAGTGCAGTCATAACCGGTTCATCACCCTCTACAATTTTTGTTGCAGCAAAGCGAAGGGGAAGTCCTGCTTGTTTCGCTTCATCCACAATAAGATGTGCAATGGAATGTATGGCAGTATGAACGTAGCCCTTACAAAAATCAAGTTTTTTTGGACGTTGCTGTTGTTCTGCAATTTTGATTGTTCGAAGAGTCAGCTCTTCCGTTCCTTCATTCTTACTGGCAGAAATAGGAACTACAGGAATACCCAACTCTTCCTGCAATTTTGCAATATCAATAGAAGCTCCACTGGCACGAACTTCATCCATCATGTTTAAGGCCAAAACCATTGGAAGGTCCAATTCCATTAGTTGCAGGGTCAGGTATAAGTTTCGTTCAATGCTGGTCGCATCAATGATATTAATAATACAATCAGGTTTTTCTTGTAATAAATAGTCTCTTGTGACTACCTCTTCAGCCGTGTATGGTGACAACGAGTAAATGCCGGGCAAATCAATGACCGTAACGCCCTTGTGCTTACGAATGCTTCCTTCTTTTTTTTCTACTGTTACACCGGGGAAATTCCCAACATGCTGATTGCTCCCGGTCAATTGATTAAATAGGGTGGTTTTTCCGCAATTTGGATTGCCAATCAAAGCTATTTTCAAAGCAGTGCTGTTATTCATGATGACAGTTCCTCCACTTCGATTTTTTTTGCATCATCCAATCGGATGGTCAGTTCATAACTGCGTAAATGCAGTTCAATTGGGTCACCCATTGGAGCGACCTTACGTATCATAATTTTTGTATTGGGGGTAATGCCCATATCTAATAATCTTCTTCGCAGGGCACCTTCTCCGCCGATTTTACGAACAACACCGGAAGTCCCTACTTTAAGTTCATTTAATTTCATATGTGAATCCCTTTCTATGGATGTTAGCGTCTGCTAACATAATACTCTTAATACCCTCATTTTGTCAAGATAAAACAATGCATGACAGTCTTTGTCGGAAGAAATAAATTGTAAGACAACATCTAAGAAATAGAAGCATATGATAAGTTATATAAATGTTAGAAAGGAATGAGTAAAATGAATCCAATGATTATGGATTATGGTCCAGAACCATATGTAGCAAATCTTGAAACGATTTCAGAATTCAATGATAATTTTCGCTCTGCTTTATGGACCGGAGAACACCTACAGGTTGTCTTAATGAGTATCTTGCCGGGAGAGGATATTGGTTTGGAGGAACATCCTGAGCTGGATCAATTTATACTTATTGAAGATGGGAAGGGAACGGTAAAGATGGGTGATACAAAAGATGACTTAGATTACGAAACGAGTTTTTATGAAGAATATGCGATTATAATCCCTGCAGGTAAATGGCATAACATAATTAACACGGGGGATATACCGATTAAGTTGGTAACAATATATGCACCTCCGGAGCATCCTCGCGGTACGATGCAGAAAGACAAACCAAAAGAATAATAAGTGATACAAAAAATTAAGGCTGACAATTCTGATCGAAATGTCAGCCTAATTTTTATTACTTAATTTCACCGTGTGTTTCATAACGGGAACATTGTTTTATTTGGTTTTCATCATCTACAAATACAACATGTGGCTTATGTTCTTTTGCTTCGGTTTGATTGAGTTGGCAGTAACACATAATAATTATTTTATCTCCGGGCTGTACACAACGGGCGGCAGCACCATTTAAGCAAATCATACCAGAACCTCGCTCCCCGGCAATGGTATAAGTTTCAAAACGGTTGCCATTATTAATGTCTACAATTTGGACCATTTCATATTCTAAAATATTTGCAGCATCAAGCAAATCAGCATCAACAGTGATGCTCCCTACATAGTTTAATTCTGCTTGCTTTACAGTTGCTCGATGAATTTTTCCTTTTAACATGGTTAGGTTCATCTTTTCCTTCCTTTCTATTCTGGCCAATAAAAATTATCAATTAAACGGGTTTTTCCAATATATACAGCAATAGCACACAATACAGGGCGATCAATGATTTTAACTGGCTGCATGGAAGAGCTGTCTACAATGTTAATGTAGTCAATTTTAGCCAGAGGTTCTTTTTTAATCCAATCTGTCATAGTGGTAATTAGGGATTCGGTATTCCTTTCTCCCTGCACTAGACATTGTTTTCCAAGAGAAAGTGCTTGGGAGAGTATGAGTGCAGCTTTTCTTTCTTCGGAATTAAGGTAAGTGTTTCGAGAACTTTTAGCGAGTCCATCTTCTTCACGGATAATAGGGCAGCCGATGATTTCAATGTCAAAATTTAAATCTCGGACCATTCGCTGAATGATTGCCAATTGCTGTGCATCTTTTTTTCCGAAATAAGCACGATTCGGTGTTATAATGTGGAACAGCTTTGTAACAATGGTACAAACACCACGGAAATGACCGGGACGGCTTTTTCCGCATAGTTCTTCACCGAGTACTTCCATATTGACATAGGTAGTGTAATCAGAAGCATACATTTCCTCAGCAGACGGATAAAACAAAAGGGAAGCACCTGCTTGCTCGCAGAGTTGACTGTCCCAATTTAAGTCGCGTGGATAGGCTGCAAGGTCTTCTTTTGGCCCAAACTGTGTTGGATTGACAAAATCACTTACGACGACTCGGTCGTTTTCTTTTACTGCTCTCTCAATTAAACTTTTATGACCTTCGTGTAAAAATCCCATGGTAGGAACTAAGCCCACGGACAGACCTTGTGCCTTCCATTCTTTTATGAGTTGACGAACTTCAGATATGGTATTAACGATAGGAATCATATTAATTCTCCTTTTTTATAAAATAATGATAGTTATTAATATAATTTGTCAATAATGGAATCGTCGATGCAAAATGTATGCTCTTTTTGAGGAAAAGCGCCGCTCTGTATCTCTTGGATATATGATGCAAAGGCTTGTTTCATTTGTATACCGACATTCGTATATTGTTTTACAAATTTAGGGGTAAAGTCTGAATACATTCCAATCATATCTTGGTAAACCAAAATTTGTCCGTCACACCCTGCACCCGCACCAATCCCAATGGTTGGTATGGAAAGAGTTTCACTGATTTTTTGTGCTAGTTTTTCCGGTACACATTCTAATACAAGAGCAAAAGCACCTGCTGCTTCAACGGCTTTTGCATCATCCAGAAGAGCTTGTGCAGCTTCTTGACTTTTTCCTTGGACTTTAAATCCTCCAAAGGCATGAATGGATTGTGGCGTAAGACCAAGATGAGCCATTACTGGAATCGAGGAACGTGTGATGGCTTTAATTTCTTTGCAGAAAGTGGCACCACCCTCTAATTTTACGGCTTGTGCACCACCCTCCTTAATTAATCGGCCGGCATTGAAAACGGCTTGTTCTATGCTGGTATGGTAAGACATAAAGGGCATATCGGCTACGATAAGGCAATTTTTTGCACCTCGTGCAACCGCTTTTGTATGATGCAGCATATCCTCCATTGTTACAGCGAGCGTGTCCTCGTAGCCTAACATTACCATTCCTAAGGAGTCGCCGACTAATATACCGTGAATACCAGACTGATCCATTAATTTCGCTGTGGAATAATCATAGGCAGTGAGCATACTAAGCTTTTGTCCGGTTTTCTTTGCATCTTTAAAAGTGATTGCTGTATTTTTCATTGTTTTTTCCTCCCATTTTCTCAGATAACAGTTGTTCTACTTTTTCATAAGAACGATTAGGGTGTTTTTTTCTTGCAATTTCTAATAACTTATTTGATAAAATTAGGTAAAGCATTGTTTCTTCTTCCCCTAGGAAATCAAGATGGTGCAAAACAGTTGCAGCATCTCCTCGTTCAATTGGGCCGGTAAGAGCTTCTTTTAAGCTCGTTGCACATAACTTTTCCATATTTCCAAGCATTAAAGGATTAAGTGCTTGCTGGGCAAGGGAATCTGAGAACCCACAACGAATGAGTAAGTCCTGTGACATTTTTGCAAGAGCAAGCATTTGATTGCTTGCACATACCGCGGCTGCATGATACAGTGTCTTTTTTTCTCCGGATATAATTTGAACGGAGTTTCCTAAGCTCTCAAGCATTGTTTTTATTTCGTTCAAATAAAAAAAGGAGCCTTCCAGGGTAAATACCGCCCTTTGAAGCTCCTTATAAGAATCCATTCGACTGCTGATTGCATACAACGGATGCACGGAATAACCAAAAGCTCCAAGGGCTTCGATTCCGTCAAAAACCGATGCGGATAAACAACCACTGCAGTGACATATTTTTTTATTTTGAATCGACAGCTTTTTTATGTCATCCCATAAAATTTCAATTTCACCGTCAGGGACGGTAAGGAATAGGGTATCACTCACATCCAAAAGCGCTTTTAAATTAGAAAAAGCAAGCGAATTTGTAAATGCTGCTGCTGATTTTGCAGATTCGAAATTTCTGCTATAATAGCCGGTTACGTTAATACCGTACAGGCTGAAGTATTTACCAAGGGAAAAACCAACTTTTCCTGCACCGATAAATCCTATTTGCATGCGTACCACCTCCTAAAAAAGAGTGATACACCCGGTCCCATTCCATAGGATATGGGCTGTTTTCAAATAAAAAAATAATTCTGCTTTGGTATAGTTTCCGTCTGTTTTTTTGGAATACTACCCAAAAGCAGTATAGCATACGTTTTTTGCAGTTACAAGAACATATAATAAGGAAATATTTGTGTTTGTTAAAAAATAGACAAAAATAATTACGGCAAATTATAAAAAATATGTAAAAAATAATTAAAATATATTGTGTGAGTAAAAAAATACAAAGAAATAAAGTGTTTTCCATATAGATTATCGAAATATAAAGCAGATTACCGTGAAATCTAAAGATATATAAAAAGACTCGAGTTTGAATTTTCGGTAAATTAATGTATAATGGTTTACAATCATCATTTTGGGGTACATATATCATAATGAGAATGAAAGCGTCTCAAAATGATAAAAATCAAATTAATAAGGAATAGGAGGCGACGCTGTTGGCAATTGAGCAAATTAAGAGGATAAAAGAAGTAGAAGAGGAGGCTGACCAATTGCGCAGAAAGGCAACCGCAGAGGCAAAAGAAATGAGAGCGGAAGCAGAAAAAAAAGCGCAGGATTTATTGGAAAACGCTCGTCATGAAGCGGAGGATGCCTATAAGCAACAAATCGCAAAGGCAGAAGAAGAAGCAAAAGCGGCATATGATGTAACGATTCATAATGCAGAAAAGCAATGTCGTGAAATCATAACGAATGCCAGTGTGCATTTAGAAAATGCCGCAGCAATCATTGTAGGAAGGGTTGTGAGTTAAATGGCGATTGTTAGAATGCAAAAGCTTTCTGCCATTGGACTTGTTTCTGGTAAGGAGACCTTAATGGAACAGCTTATGAAGCTGGGAGTTGTTCAACTGAATATTCAGGACAGTAAGTTGAATAATGAAGATTGGGCTGACTTGGTATCGTTAGATGAAAACGATGCAGCGGTTGCAAAGATAGAGGATCGTATGGGGAAAGCATACCAAGCTTTAGAGGCAATCGCAAAATATGAAACCGTGAAAAAATCACTTTTTCATACCAGAAGAAAGATGCAAAGAGAACTCTTTCAGAAATTGGCAGAAGAGAATCAAACGGTTGAAAGTCAAATTGGACGAATCAACGAAGCGTTTGAAGGAATCACCGAATTAATAAATGAGGCTAACAAAATTGAGGTTGCAAAGCTCGCATTGCTTCCGTGGAAAGACTATAATTTGCCTCTAAACACAAAGGGAACAAAATATTGTGATCTAATTCGAGGCGTTATACCAGCAGCAGCCAGTTTACCAAAGCTCCAGGAAGCTATGGAAGAAAAAACACCTTGTTATGATTTGCAGTTAGTGGCAAGTGATGCAGAACAGCAATATATTTCACTTCTATATTTAAAGAAAGAAAAAAATGAAATAGAAGATGTTCTACGACAATTTGGATTTTCTCCAAGTCAAGGATTGGAATTTGAAGGAGAACCACAGCAGGCCATTTCTGCTTATGAACAACAAACGGAAAAAATTAAAGAACAAATACAAGAACTAGAGAAAAAAATTCAAAAAGAGCAAGATGGAAAGCATAACATCGAAGTTTATTATGATAGTCTTGCGATTAAAAAAGATCGAGCATTGATCCGGCATCGCCTTTTGGTAACCAATCGTACCTTTTACTTAGAGGGATGGACACCAAAGGTAGCGGCAGAAAAGGTAGCAAAGCTATTAGAAGAAAATAATTGTTGGTTTGAAATTACGGATCCGGATAAGGGTGAAGAAACTCCCGTTCTGATGCAGAATGGTGTATTTTCTGCCCCATTTGAGGCGGTTACAAAACTTTATGCACTTCCGGATTCCAGAGGAATTGACCCGACTCCATATTTTTCATTCTTTTATGCGCTGTTCTTTGGAATGATGCTGAGTGATGCGGCTTACGGTTTAATCATCGCCGCTGCTACGTTTATCATTTTAAAGAAGTATCCACTTGAGGGAATGATGGGACAGTTGATGAAGATGTTCTTCTATTGTGGAATTTCTACTATGTTTTGGGGAATTCTGTTTGGAGGATATTTCGGAGATATAGTTACGGTGGTTGCTAAGACCTTCTTTGATGCCGATGTGGTAGTACCTGCCGTATGGTTTAATCCATTGGATGAGCCGATGAAAATGCTTACATTCTCCTTTATTTTAGGGGGAATTCATTTATTCTTAGGAATGGGCGTGAGCGGATATATGTCCATTCGAGACGGAAGACCGTGGGATGCGTTATTTGATGTAGGACTTTGGTACATTCTTTTAATTGGTTTAGTTCTTTGGTTAGGTGGCAAAATGGCCGCACTTGTAGGACCGACAGGCACCAATATTGGAATGTGGATGACAATAGTAGGAGCTGTAGGTATTTTGATTACCGGAGGAAGAGACAAGAAAGGTCTTGGAAAGCTTACCGGAGGTCTTGGTAGCTTATATGGCATTACCGGATATCTGGCGGATGTTTTGTCGTATTCCAGACTACTGGCTTTGGGGTTAGCAACTGGTGTTATTGCTTCTGTTATTAATACCTTAGGCAGTCTGGCCGGCGGTGGCATTGGAGGGGCCATCTTACTTACAATTGTCTTTGTTATCGGTCATGCGTACAATTTATCTATTAATGCGCTGGGGTCATTTGTACATTCCAGCCGTTTACAATATGTAGAGTTTTTTGGTAAGTTCTATGAAAGTGGAGGGGAAGCCTTCCAGCCATTTTATGAAAATACAAAATATGTTGAGATTTCAAGGGAGGAAAACTAAATGATTACAGAAATGATTAGCACACTATTTAATGGAAGCTATGTTGCTATGTTAGGTGCCGCATTAGCTGCTTTGGCAGGTATCGGCAGTGCAAAGGGCGTCGGAATTGCCGGTGAAGCTGCTTCGGCAGTCGTTGCAGAAGATCCGAAAAAGTTTGGTCAGGCGTTGATTTTACAGGCTTTACCAGGTACCCAGGGTATTTAT
Organism: Anaerovorax sp. IOR16; assembly: GCF_017168145.1. GTDB lineage: Bacteria > Bacillota > Clostridia > Peptostreptococcales > Anaerovoracaceae > IOR16. Next base: position 34,306 of record NZ_JADQTL010000009.1, read on the forward strand.
GGACTGTTGATTGCCTTTTTGATTATGTTAAAGATTGGACTTTTAGGTGGAAACGGGATGTTACCGGTCACTACAGAGCAAGGTCTTTATATTTTTGCAGCAGCTCTTCCGATTTTCATTGTAGGTATCATTTCCGGTATTGCACAGGGTAAAGCAGCCGCTTCTGCAATTATGTTAATTGCAAAACGTCCTGAGGAAATTGCAAAAGGTATGGTTTATACAGCTATGGTAGAAACGTATGCAGTTTTGGCATTATTAATTTCCTTCTTAATGCTGAATGGAATTCAGGTTGGCTAATTCTCTGTAGAAAAATAAGGATGTGAAACAATGGGCATTGAAAAAATAACAGAACAAATCCTAGCGGATGCCAAAGACGATGCCAGAAGAATTTTTGATAAAGGGCGTTATGATAGTCGTATTATTGAGCGGCAGGCAGATCACCAAATCAAAATTATGCAGACTGAGGCAGAGGAACGCGGCGTACATGATGCAAACACGCTGAAAAAGAGAAAGGACTCTGTCGCACAGCTAGAAGGGCGAAAGTTACGTCTTGGCGCAAAGCAGGAGGTCATTTCAAAAAGTTTTGATTTGGCGTTGGAAAAGCTATCAAGTATGGAAGAAGAAGCTTATCTTAACCTACTGGAAAAGGTCATGAACGAAACAGGAATGGAAAAAGGAGAAATTCTTTTAAATAAAAAAGATCGAAATTCGGTTGGTCAAAAACTAGTGGAACGCGTGAATAAAAAAGGTACAAATTTCACTTTATCGGAAGAGGTTATTTCCGCAAAAGGAGGATTTCTTCTTCGAGATGGAGCTGTTGAGGTAAATTCTACCTTGGAAACCATGGTCAATGCCGTAAAGGAAGCGGTAACACCTGAAGTAGTAAAAGTCCTCTTCAATTAAAAAATCCAGCGGAAAGGAGGAAGGACTTTGGGAAACAAAAATATGGATTATGTGTTTGCTTCCGCTCGGGTACGCAGTGTAGAAAAAAATCTTCTCAGTCGGGAGAAGGCAGACAAAATGATAGATAGCAAAACATCTGAGGACGCGTTAAAAGTCCTACATGAGTTAGGCTATGGAGAAGAAAACAGTGGTCTGAATCCTTCGGAATTGAATGAAATCTTATCTACAGAAATTCAGAAGGCATATGCATTTGTTTTTGATGTGGCACCGGATAAAGGCGTATTTGATACCTTCTTATATCCCTATGATTATCATAACTTAAAGGTACTGCTGAAAGCCGAGTTTTCTGACACAGAAGCAGAACCATTTTTAATGGACATCGGTACCATACCGAAATCAAAGCTTATGGTTATGGTGAGAGAAAGAAGCTTTATGGATATGCCGGAAGAAATGAAACGTGCAGTGCAGGAAGTTATTGATGTCTTTGGAAGAACTGCTGACCCACAAGTAATTGATTTTATTTTAGATCGTGCTTGCTATGAGTCAATGTGTAAAGCCGCAGACAATTCTGGCAGTGAGTACATTCGGGGATATGTTGCACTTCTGATTGATATAATTAATTTAAAAACTTTTGTTCGTTTAAGACAAATGAAGAAAAATTGGGATTTCTTTTCCAAGGTATTTTTACCGGGTGGACGCATTTCAGAAAGTGTATTCATTAGTGGCTATGAGGAAAGCTATGAGCAATTTGCAGAGAAACTTTTGCCGTATAACTTGAATGAAGTGTTGGCAGAAGGTGCATTGCTGTTAAAGGAGAGCGGTCGGTTTACGATATTGGAGAAGCTTTGTGATAATTGCTTAATGCAATATGCAAAGCAAGCAAAGTATGTATCCTTTGGCGTTGAGCCGTTGGCAGCCTATTTGATTGCAAAGGAAGGGGACATTAAAAATGCCAGGATTATAATGGCAGGTCTTTTGCAAGGACTTTCCCGGGAAATGATAAAGGAAAGGCAGAGGGAAGCGTATGTATAAAATAGGAGTCATAGGTGACCATGAAAGCGTTTTGGGATTTAAAGCGGTGGGACTAAATGGATTTCCTTGTGCAGACAGCACCGAAGCAAGAAGGATATTGCATCGCATTGCCAAGGAAGACTATGCCATTATTTATATCACAGAAAGCTTATGCAAGGGCATGATAGAAGAATTGGACAAATATAAGGATGTGCGTATCCCGGCAATCATTCCAATACCGGGGATGGATGGAAGTTATGGAATCGGGATGCAGAATGTAAAGAAATCTGTGGAACGAGCTGTTGGCGCGGACATTCTTTTTGGGAATGATGAAAGAGAAAAGGAAGGCAGGTGACCTGTGAAGTGAAGCAAGGAAAAGTAGTAAAAGTATCTGGACCACTTGTAATTGCAGAAGGTATGCAGGATGCAGATATGTTTGACGTGGTTCGCGTAGGCGAGCAGGGCTTGATTGGAGAAATCATCGAAATGAGAGGTGATGCTGCTTCTATTCAGGTATATGAAGAAACCGCAGGACTTGGACCGGGCGCAAAGGTAGTTACCACCGGAGCACCACTTTCGGTAGAACTTGGGCCGGGTATGATTGAAAATATGTATGACGGAATTCAGCGTCCTTTGGCAGAAATGTTGGAAAAAGCAGGGCCGAACATAACAAGAGGTATCAGTGTAAAAGCCCTTCCTCGTACAAAAAAATGGAACTTTGAGCCTTGTGTAAAAGCAGGAGATGAAGTAGAGACCGGGGATATTATAGGTACCGTTCAAGAAACGGTAACTGTTTTGCATAAAGTTATGATTCCAAATGGGATCAAAGGCGTGATAAGTGAAATCAAATCCGGGGAGTTTACGGTAGAGGATATCGTTTGTACAGTAAAACGAGAGGATGGCTCTGTCACTGAAGTTACAATGATGCAAAAATGGCCGGTTCGTAAAGGAAGACCATACAAAGAAAAATTGGTTCCTGAAATGCCTTTGGTTACAGGGCAGCGTGTTATTGATACGATGTTTCCGATCGCAAAGGGTGGTGTTGCAGCAGTACCGGGACCGTTTGGAAGCGGTAAAACGGTTGTACAGCATCAGTTAGCAAAATGGGCAGATGCTGACATTGTTGTATACATTGGCTGTGGAGAACGTGGAAACGAAATGACCGATGTATTGATGGAATTTCCTGAATTAAAGGACCCTAAATCTGGAGAACCTTTGATGAAGCGAACCGTATTAATCGCGAATACTTCCGATATGCCTGTAGCGGCTCGTGAAGCATCTATTTATACGGGTATTACGATTGCAGAATATTTTAGAGATATGGGTTACTCCGTTGCATTGATGGCGGATTCCACATCTCGTTGGGCAGAAGCTCTTCGTGAGATGTCCGGCCGTTTAGAAGAAATGCCAGGTGAAGAAGGATATCCTGCTTATTTGGCTTCTCGTCTTGCACAGTTTTATGAAAGAGCTGGTCGTGTCATCAGCTTAGGTAAAGAAGGCCGTGAGGGTGCGCTTTCCGCAATTGGAGCAGTATCTCCTCCGGGCGGTGATATTTCGGAACCAGTATCTCAAGCGACACTTCGTATCGTTAAGGTGTTTTGGAACTTGGATTCTGCACTTGCCTATGCACGTCACTTCCCTGCAATTAATTGGCTGAACAGTTATTCTCTATATGTTGATCGCTTGTCTGTTTGGTTTGCGGAACACGTAAATAAAAACTTCCCGGTTCTTCGGAGTGAAGCAATGAAAATGCTGCAAGAAGAAGCGGAATTACAAGAAATTGTACAGCTGGTCGGCGTGGATGCATTGTCCTTTGCAGATCGTTTAAAGCTGGAGGCTTGTAAATCCATTCGTGAAGACTATTTGCATCAAAATGCATTTCATGATGTTGATACGTATTCCTCATTAGAAAAGCAATATATGCTGTTGAATTTAATTTTGGAATTCTATAAGCAGAGTAAGGTTGCCATTGAAAAGGGTGCTGACTATGAAACCCTTGTTTCTATGTCAGTGAGAGAATCCATCGGAAGATTCAAGTATGTAGAAGAAAAAGAAGTGGAAGTTTATTATAAAGATATATTGAATGAATTAACGAAATGCGTACAAGATTTGATTAATAAGGGGGTAGAAGACGATGCTGAAAGAGTATAAAACCATATCGGAAGTTGCGGGCCCCTTAATGCTTGTGCGCAACGTCGAGAATGTAACCTTTGATGAATTGGGTGAAATTGAATTACCTAGTGGAGAAACCAGACAATGTAAGGTTTTGGAAATTAACGGAAGCAATGCATTGGTACAGCTTTTTGAAAGTGCTGCCGGAATTAACTTAGCAGAAAGCAAAGTTCGTTTTCTTGGCAGAGGCATTGAGCTTGGTGTATCGGAGGATATGCTGGGTCGTGTATTTGATGGTCTTGGACGTCCAAAGGATGGCGGTCCTGATGTCATTGCAGAAAAGTATATGGATGTAAGCGGTTTGCCGATGAATCCGGCCGCTCGTGACTATCCTGCAGAATTCATTCAAACCGGAGTGTCTGCGATTGACGGACTAAACACGTTGGTTCGTGGTCAGAAATTACCGATTTTCTCCGGTTCCGGACTTCCGCATGCAAACTTAGCGGCACAAATTGCAAGACAGGCAAAGGTACTTGGAAGTGATAGTAACTTTGCGGTTGTATTTGCTGCGATCGGGATCACGTATGAAGAAGCCGATTATTTTATTTCAGACTTTAAGAAAACGGGGGCAATCGATCGTACTGTACTATTCACGAATTTAGCAAACGATCCGGCAATCGAACGTATTTCGACGCCTCGTATCGCATTGACTGCTGCAGAATATTTGGCGTTTGAAAAAGGCATGCATGTATTGGTTATCTTAACGGATATTACAAATTATGCAGAGGCTCTTCGTGAAGTTTCGGCAGCTCGTAAGGAGGTGCCGGGCAGAAGAGGTTACCCTGGCTATTTGTATACTGACCTTGCTACTCTTTATGAGAGAGCCGGAAGAAAGAAGGGCTTTGAAGGTTCGATTACCATGATTCCGATTTTAACTATGCCGGAAGACGATAAAACACATCCAATTCCGGATTTGACCGGATACATCACAGAAGGACAGATTATTCTCTCCAGAGAGCTATACCGTAAGGGCGTAACTCCACCGGTTGATGTATTACCATCTTTGTCTCGTTTAAAGGATAAAGGTATTGGAAAAGGTAAGACAAGAGAAGATCATGCAGATACGATGAATCAATTGTTTGCTGCTTATTCTCGCGGAAAGCAATGCAAGGAATTGATGGCGATTTTAGGCGAAGCCGCGCTGACCGATATTGATAAGCTGTATGCAAAGTTTGCAGATGCTTTTGAAAATGAATACGTTTCACAGGGCTATGAAACAAACCGAAGCATTGAAGAAACGTTGAACACTGGATGGAAGCTTCTCTCTATTTTGCCTAGAAGTGAACTGAAACGTATTCGTGATGAATACCTCGATCAGTATTTACCTGAACAAGATGAGCAGGAGAAATAGAAGAGGGAGGTGACGGGGAATGGCAAGATTAAATGTAAACCCCACCAGAATGGTGCTTACCTCTCTGAAAAAAAAGCTGGCAGTGGCTTCTCGCGGACATAAGCTCATGAAGGATAAACGAGATGAACTCATGAAACGGTTTCTGGAGCTTGCGAGAAAAAACAAGTCGCTTCGTGAAGAAGTGGAAAAACAGCTGGCAGAGGTTTATGGAAACTTTACAATTGCCAGTGCAGTGATGTCTTCTCAAATGATGGAGGAAGCATTGATGTATCCGAAACAGGGCGTTTCCATTGAGGTAGGCGAAAAAAATGTAATGAGTGTGGATGTGCCGGTATTTGAATTTACCACTACCACCGATGATTTAACTAATATCTATCCATACGGCTTTGCTTCGACATCAGGTGAATTGGACAAAGCGATTTCTCGTTTGTCAGAGGTTTTCCCTGTAATGCTTGAGCTTGCAGCGATGGAGAAGGAAGCTAGTCTTTTGGCGCAGGAAATTGAAAAGACCAGAAGAAGAGTAAATGCCTTAGAGTATATTATGATTCCACAGCTGGAAGAGACCATTAAGTATATTAAAATGAAACTGGATGAAAGCGAAAGAGGAAACCAGACACGTTTAATGAAGGTAAAAGACATGATGTTGGAACAGGCAATAAGGCAAAAACAAGCCGAAACGGCTGCATCCTTACAGGAATTTAAAGAGCAGGGCTAGTTTTAATAAAAGTTGATACTGAAATAAATAGACTCGTTATAAAAGGAAAGCACCATTTGATATATAATTCAAATGGTGCTTTTAATAAATATGACAAAAATTAATCCAAATAAAGATTCTTTTATTTTATTCTAAAAAATTCTAAGGAGATTTGTTATCATATGATTTACTATATCTTTAATACATAATCTGATTTCTTCCCGTCTTTTTCCCTTCATATAAGAGCTTGTCTGCTTGGTTAATCGCTTTTATTACATTTCCATTTGTATAGGGTGCTAATCCGGCAGAAAAGGTGTAAATAATCTTATTATTTTGCTTTTCGATTTCTTTTCGGAAAGTTTCTATTTTTTCATAAACCTTGTCCAAACTTTTTGACTCAAAGAACATTGCGAATTCTTCGCCACCATAACGATAAACAGGTTGTTCGGGAAATGACTGCATAAGCTGTTTTGAGAAATCAATTAAAACGTGATCCCCTTGGATATGGCCAAAGGTATCATTGATGTTTTTAAAGTGATCAATATCAATCATAACAAAAATACCCTCTTTATGGTCGGTATAAAGGTTATCCATAAAATATCGTCGATTATATAGTCCAGTTAATGCATCTTTCGTTGCCAATATTTCCAAATGCTTTTTGGATTGTTCTGTTTCTGTAATATCACTTACCATATAGATATATCCTTTGTCATTACCTATATTTACAATTTTAAAGTATAATATTTTTTTATCAAACTCATAAATCTTTGGATTTGTATCAAAGTTATAATCCTGTAATTCCGTTACAAAATGAATTGGTTCACCAAGTTTTCTTTCATTAAGAGAGGGAAATAATAGTTTGGAAGCAGGATTAAATCGAACCAATAATTTTTCATTATCAATAACCATTACGGCTTCTTCGACGGAATTAAAAATCATTTCATAGGTTACAGGCATAAAAGCAAGGGAATGATATCGCAAAAGCCCATGGAAAATAAATAAGCTCATGACTAAGTAGGAAAATGGTGATACATCAATATAGATTGCTCCTAACATATAAATAAAAAATGTGATAAATGGTATTGTAGTACCAATTAACATAAAAGCAATTCTTTTTCGATAATAACCCGTTGACTTTTTATATCTTATAAAGAAAAAAATGACAGAATAAAAAAGCGAGAAGTATAAACTTATGGTTTGTACAATGTACCAAATTCCCTTATTTAGTATCATTATTGGGAAACCAAGGGAGAAGTCAAGAGCAATTGAGGAATAGTATAAAAAATGATAAGAATTTGTGTTTACAAAAATTAAAGTAAAGACATTAATCATGAAGAGTAATGTTAGAACACATTTGTTTGCCACTTTTTTTTCATCAATATATTCTCTTGCAAATAAAAGAATTAAAGTTGGATAAAAGGAAGTTCCTATGTATTCGATTCGGATGAAATAATACATTTGTTCTATGGTATTACCTTGTAACTCAAATGAGTATCCTATAGAATGCACGGCCATAGCAAGCATTAATAAAGAAAAATATAGTGCGCCAGGTATTTCTTTGTTTTTAATTCCATAGAGTGCCAAAATACAAAGTAAAATAGAAGATACCATTAACAAACTACTTAAAATAACGTTACTCATTAGAGAACTCCTTCAAGGCGATGTCTTACTATGTAATTTAGGAATAGCATAGCTTGTATTGATATTTCAGTCGTATATTTTATTTTACTAAAATTCAATGGATTTGTCCAATCTGTAGTCTTTTTTATTTTACTTTATAAGTTCTTTACGAATCGAAAGGTTTCTTTTCTATCATAAGAAAGGTTAAACCGGAAAACGTTATATTGCAGGTATTTACAAATTTAGTTATTGACATATGCCCAAAATGGAATATAATGAGAAATATAAATGACATATGACGGAAACTATAAATGTTTTCTATGTTATCTTAAAAAAATGAAGAAGGAGATTATGAAAAATGAAAAAGAGTAAAGCAAGTATGAAATCTTGTCTTCAGCCAATGCCTAAAGTGTTAGTATCTTGCAGAGGATTGGATGGAGAAAACAATGTCCTTGCAGTCGGGTACTGTGGAAATTGCAGTTACGATCCGCCAATGGTTATGGTAGGTATTGTTCCAACAAGATATTCTTATAAAATGATAAAAGAATCGGGATGCTTTGTTGTGAATCTCGTAGAGAAATCATATCAAGAAACGTTTGATTATTTAGGAAGTCATAGCAAACGTGATGAAGATAAATTACAAGCAATGCAAGTGAAAATGGCTGACGCTGAAAAAATAAATGCACCGATACTTACGAACTGTCCTGTGAATATTGAATGTAAGGTAGTGGATTCCATTGTTACAGGTTCTCATGAAATGTTTATCGGTAAAATTGAGTATGTTCATGCAGATAACCAATTGCTTGATAACGAAGGCAATATAGACTTTTCAAAAATAGAGTTTCTTTAATAAATATGATAATTTTTCTATTATGTAAAGAGGTGATTTTGGTGAAAGAAATTAACTGATAAAGGGTTCAAATAGGTGGTAGACATGGATATTAGTGAAAAAACTGCATTGGGTTCGATAATTATAAATCTTATAATTTTCGCTATGAAATATGCGGCGGCCGTTGCATCAGGGAGTATTGCATTAAAAGCGGAAGCCTTCCATACTCTCGCAGATTTTGTTGCATCTTCGACTGTATTTATAGGAATAAAGATTTCAAAATATAAAACAAAAGCATTTCCTTATGGACTTTACAAAATTGAAAATTTATTATCTGTTTTGATTTCATTGATTATTCTTTATACGGGTTATGAAATATTACTAGAGGTAATCGATACAACAAATACTGTCGTAATTAGAAATTCAAATTATGCAATACTTAGTTTGCTTCTCTCAATCATAATCACTCTTTGTTTTTCAAAATATGAGAAGAAAGTTGGTCAAAAAACAAATTCACCTATATTGTTAGCGGATGCGGCTCATATACATATGGACGTATTAAGCAACGGCTTGGTATTCATTGCAATGATATCTAGTTTGATGGGATATCAAGTTGATAAAATAGCTGCAATTATTGTTGTTGGATTTATTGTACGAACCGGATTTCAGATATTAGAGGATGGCGCAAGAGTCCTTTTGGATGCTTCTTTGGATTATGATACGCTTAGCAAAGTAGAAAAAATTATTATAGAAACTCCTCAAGTGATTGAATTAAAGACTTTAACTGGACGTAATTCCGGAAGATTTAAATTTATTGAAGCAAACATAGTAATAAAAACTCATGATTTAAAAAAAGCACATATCATGTCAGAGGAAATAGAAAAACAAATTCAGGAAGAAATTAAAAATGTGCATGAAGTTTTTATTCATTATGAACCAATGCAAAAGGAAGAATTAATTTATGCTTTTCCTTTGACGGATGATCAGAATCATATTAGTGAACATTTTGGAGAAGCTATGTCATTTATGCTAATCACAATTAATGGAAAAGACAAAGAGGTTCGCAAGATGGAAGTGATTCAAAACCCTTTTAGCACAGTAGAAAAAAGTAAAGGCATTCTAGCGGCAGAATATTTGGTTAAAAATTTAGTTGATTTTGTTATAGTAAAAAAAGATTTTGGAAGTAAAGGGCCGCATTATGTCTTTTCGAATTCGAATGTTGAGATGATACTTACGGATGAAGTAAATCCACATGCAGCACTGAAAAAGATTGGAATTCGGGTTTAATTAAAAAAATATAGTATGTTTGTAAATAGGATTATTAGAAATAGGGAGATGATAAGATGTCGGAATTCAGTACATTTACATGGGTTGCGATTTTTGCACTCTGTGCAATGATTGTAAATAGTTTTGGGATTTGGGTCGTATATCAAAACAAGACATGGGCAATCAAAGTAAAGCACTATTTTATATGCTTCGCTGCAGGAGTATTAATTTCATCTCCTTTAATTATGGCATTTCCGCAAGCAATAGCAAAAAATTCTAATGCAGGTTTGGCTGCTTTGTTTGGTTTTATATTTATGTTTTTCAGTAATAAATATATTAAATACAAAACACAGCAACCAGAATTGGCGTTTGGAATTACAGCATTAGTAGGGATTGGAATACATTCTTTTATTGATGGAGTTATCTATTCTGTAACCTTTACTGCGAGTACTTTTGTAGGAGTGTTGGCAGGTACTGGATTAGTCATTCATGAATTTGCTGAGGGAATCATTACTTTTACTGCATTAATCGAAGGTGGATTCCATGAAAAAAAAGCGATGATATATGCGTTTTTTGTAGCTGCATTAACAACACCTGTAGGAGCGTTTATAGCGTATCCTTTTGTAAGTAATTTTAATAATTCTATTCTTGGATTGGCTCTTGGAGTTGTTTCAGGAGTTTTAATTTATCTTTCAGCCTCTCATCTTTTGCCTGCTGTAAAAGAAGGTGAAAAAGGCCATTCGTACATTGCTTTTTTATTTGGTATCTCATTGGCATTATTTATTATGTATACGAAGCAGTAATAAAGTACTATTACTTATATAGCTTTATGTAAAATACTTGAAATTTTAACTAGAACAGTGTATGATTTTTGAATAGATCTGTGTAAAAACAGAAAAAAGACGTATAATAAAGAAGGCAAAGGATCTATTTGCCAATCACTAGTTAAAATGGAGGATAAGATGAAAAAGAGAATTGCACTGATGCTGTTAGCAGGAGCTATGGTAGTATCCTGTCTAAGTGGCTGCGGAGTAAAGTCTACAAGTGACACTGATCAAAATGGAGAAAAGCAGAAATTATATGTTGTAAACTGGAAAGATTATGGTTCTGATGATGCCGACTTTATCGCTGCATTTGAAGAAGCGAATAACTGTGAAATTGTAAATACTTATATGTCAAGTGAGGAAGAATTATTAACTAAGCTTCGTACGGCAAAGGATGGAGAAATTGATGTATGCCTGCCGAATTGCAGTATACTTCCTGCAGCAATCGAAGAAGGACTTTTAAAAGAAGTGGATTCCTCAAAATTAGAAAACTTTGAAAAAATGTTTGATCGTTTTAAGGAACAGCCGGAATGCATCAAAGACGGAAAGCTGTATGCTGTACCATTTGTATGGGGTTCTACAGCGATTGCATATAATACAAATTTGATTAAAGAAGCTCCTACGAGCATAAATGCATTGTTTGATCCACAGTATGCAGGAAAAATTACGTTCCGTGACGATTACAATGATGCGGTTATGACAGCAGCATTGGTTACCGGACAAGATGCCAATAATCCAAAGGATATGGATGCAATTAAGGCAAAACTTTTGGAACAGAAGAAATTAAATAAAACATATTGGAAAACCGGAGATGAGTTTTCCAAGCTGTTTGCAAGTGAGCAAATTTCTATTGGAATGATGTGGTCCGGACAAGCAGCTTTTATGAAGCAAGAGGGACAGCCAATCGCTTATGTTGTACCGGAAGATGGTGCAATCGGTTGGGTTGATAATTGGGGAATCGCAAAAGGAAGTCAGAACGAAGAATTAGCATATAAATTCATCGACTGGATGATCAGTCGTGACTTCCAATACAACTGGGCGGTAAATGGCGGCCCTGCACCGGTAAATCAGGAAGCTGCAGACTCCTTGGATCCGGAATATGCAGCCGGTGCCGGAATGGATGAAACATCTCTAAACCGTTTAACCTTTATGCAGTATCGTACCGATGAGGTAAAGCAGACTTGGAACGAACTTTGGACAGAGGTAAAATCCAGTAAATAAGAGCGAAGGGAGAAGTGAAAGCTTCTCCTTTTTTATCTATTAGGAAATATTCTTAGACTTTTTTATTAGATAAAACGTGAGCGCAAATATGAAAAATGAAACAAGTAATCTTGTAATCTATAACAAGGATGATTTATAATCATAAAATGACTAAATAAAAATACAAGAGCATTTACAAGGAGGAATTTTGTTGAACAACTATAAGAAATGGCTTACGGCTCCGGGCACTTTAACGCTTTTGGTTTTTGCCGTCGCGCCGCTGTTCATCATGCTGTTTTACAGCTTTCGAAATGACAGCGGAGTTGGATTTACACTTCAAAATTATGTGCGTTTTTTTGAAAAAAGTTTTTATTTAAAACTTACAGGCAGAACGGTAATTTCAAGCTTAACGGTTACCGTCATCAGTTTATTGATTTCTTATCCACTTGCTTATATAATGGCAAAAAAGTTGAAAGGGATTAGAAACATTGTACTTATGCTGATTATCATCCCGTTTTTTACGAATCAACTGGTTCGTGTTTATTCCTGGCTGATTTTTTTACAGGATGGGGGTGTTTTGGAGGAGATGCTTAATGTACTTGGAATGGCACAGGATGGTTTGGGGATTTTATATACTCGAACGGCTGTTGTCATCAGCTTGGTGCACATCTTTTTTCCTTATATGGTTATTACTATTTACATTGCATTGGAACGTATTGATAATGCGCTTTTAGAAGCAAGCAAAAGCTTAGGTGCTTCGGCTGTGACTACTTTTTTCCGCGTTACTCTTCCGATGTCCTGGTCAGGAGTCGTTTCCGGCATTCTGCTTGTTTTTGTGCCATGCCTCGGCTGCTTTGTAGAACCGCGTATTTTAGGCGGCGTTGATGGTATGTTTATAGGCAATGTCATTGAAGACCAATTCTTTGAAATATATGGATGGAATTTTGGTGCTGCCATTGCATTTCTGTTGTTTGCTATGGTACTAGTTGCTATGGCTTTGATTCATCGTATGGGAGGTGAGAAACAATGAAAAATGGGGCACTTTCAAAATTATATATTTTAGGAATTTTGCTATTTTTATATACACCTATTTTTGTTTTAATGCTAATGAGTTTTAATGAATCGCGTTATAACACTTTGCCGTTTGTTTTTAGTTTAAAATGGTATGAAGCATTAAAGGATAATACAACGTTAATGACAGCAATGAACAATTCTTTGTATATTGCATTTGTTACAGGTATTTGCTGTGTGATTCTTGGTACTTTATTTGTGCTTGGAAGTCAAGTTATTTCCGGAAAATGGAAGGGATTGTTTTCTTCTATGATGGTAATGCCGCTTTCAATTCCTTGGTTGATTATGGGGCTTTCCTTGTTATTAATGATTCGAGCATTTCAAATGGATAAAAATATGTTTTTTGTATTTGCAGGACACATTATCATTTCTCTGCCATATTCGGTTTTGGTTTTGCAGGCAAGAATACAGGCACTGGATTCGGCATTGGATGAAGCAAGTGCATCGCTTGGAGCAAATGCACTTACGACATTTCGTAGAATTACACTGCCGATGCTTGCACCGGCAATGGTAGCAGGAGGATTTTTATCCTTTATGATGAGTTTTGATAACTTTGTAATCAGTTACTTTTTAATACCGGCTGGAATTACCACACTTCCGATTGAAATACAATCTTCCATTAAATTTGGTTTCACGCCGGAAATCAATGCAGTATCGACTCTCATTATCGGCATCTCCCTTGTATGTCTTGCTGTGGTCGGAGCAATCATGGGATCGAGTCTAAAAAGTATTTTTAACGGAGGGAAAGCATAATGGCAAATGTTGCGATAAAAAATTTAACGAAACAATTTGGAGATTTAACAGTATTAGATCAATTGAATTTGGAAATTCCAGATGGAACTTTAGTGTCTCTTTTAGGCTCTTCCGGCTGTGGGAAGACGACAACGCTTCGTCTAATTGCCGGATTTGAACAAGCCAATGAAGGAGAAATATATATTGGAGAAGAACGCATCAATGATATTCCTGTGCATAAGAGAAACATTGGCATGGTATTTCAAAGCTATGCATTGTTTCCGCATATGACAGTGTGGCAAAATGTTGCTTATGGCTTGGAACAGAGAAAGCTCGGTAAAGACGAAATCAAAAAAAAGGTGGATGCTATTTTGAATCTTGTTAAGCTTTCGGATTATGGAATGCGTAAGCCAAAGCAGCTTTCCGGCGGTCAGCAGCAGCGTGTTGCACTTGCACGTGCTTTAGTTACAGAACCAAGTGTACTTCTTTTGGATGAATGTTTAAGTGCCCTTGATAAAAAGCTTCGTGTAGAAATGCAGGTAGAGCTTCGAGGAATTTTGGAGAAAACAGGGATTACAACCTTATTTGTTACGCACGATCAAGAGGAAGCAATGACGTTATCTGATTGGATTGTTGTTATGAATCGTGGAAGAGTGGAACAAATGGGCAAACCATATGAGGTATATGAGCATCCGAAAAATTCATTTGTTGCAGGATTTTTGGGTAAGGTTAATTTCTTTGAAGGAAGAGTTGTTGAGGCAGATAAGAATACTGTAACTTTGGAGATGTCATGTGGTACGAGTCAATTAAATGTAAACGAAGTCAGTGAAGCAGGCAAGGATGCTGTTTATGCCATTCGACCGGAGAAGCTGCATGTAAAGAAATTAGAAGCGAAGGATGAGTCTGCAACCCAGTTAAGAAATGAGTTGGGGTTAATCGGAACCGTACAATTTATCACATACAGTGGAAACCTTTCCACATATACAATCGACTGCAATGGAAAGACCGTTTTAGCTGAGGTTCAGAACCAAGGGAAACCGGAGGAAATAAAAGTTGGAGATAAGGTTCATTTAAGTTGGGAGAGTACTTCGTGTATGAGAATGGAGGAGCAGAAATGAGCCAAGTCTTGTTACTAGGCGGATTGCTTCTTGATCGATTTTATGAAATTGATGCCTTGCCTCAAAGAGGACAGGATGGTTATATTAATCAGAGTTTTGATCAAGAAGGCGGTTGCACACTCAATATGGCAGTCACGATAAAAAATCTGGGAGGAAAGCCGTATGTGGTCTCTGCTCTCGGAAAGGATGAATGGGGGAAGCGGCTTCATCGTTATATGGAAGAAAATGAGCTTCCTTGTGACTGTATAAAATACAAAAATGGACAGACAGGGTATTGTATGGCATTCATCGAACCGGATGGAGAACGAACGTTTTTAACCGCAAAAGGCTGTGAAATCAACTTTTACCGTGATTTGGTACCGGATGAGGTTTTAGAGAACATCGAGTTTGCAGCACTGACCGGATATTATTTACTGGAAGGGGAAACGGAAACGGAAGTCTTGTTAGACTTTATGAGGGAACTCAAACAAAAAAATATTCCTATCCTGTTCGATCCGAGTCCTTTGGTTGATAAAATTGAGTCAGAAGCATTGGCTGTTATGATGCAATTGGCGGATATATTGACGCCAAATGAAACAGAAGGCTTATTTTTATCTCATAATCAGGACGTTAAGAAGTGGGCAAGCAATCTTGCGAAGCAAGGGAAAACGGTATTTTTAAAGAATGGAAAGCAGGGGGGAGCCGTATATCATGAAAATAGTGAATTTCAGTACATGGCACAAGCTGTAAAACCAGTTGATACGACCGGAGCCGGAGACAGCTTTGCAGGAGCATTGGCACATTGCCTGGCAAAAAAAATACCGCTTTCTATGGCAGCGCAGATTGCTTCAGCTTGTGCGGCAAAAACAGTATTGATTTCGGGACCACATGGACGATTTTCTATTGCGGATTTACCAAAAGAATTACAGGATTATTTATAAGGAATAAAAGCAAGGAAGGAAGGACAAATAATGTTAGATCGAGCTTACGGTTGCTTAGTAGGAGGGGCCATTGGCGATGCCATGGGAATGCCTGCATCCTTTTTTACAAGAGAAAAAATTAAGAAAACATATGGATATATTGAGGATTTTATTGAACCGGAATTGGAAACGCAGAGTTACCATGGGACACTCCATGCAGGAGAAATTACAGACGATACGCAGGAAAGTGTAATCATTGCAAATCTTTTGATTGAAAAGGGCTGTTTTGATAAAGTGGAATTTGAACGTGCAATGAAGGAATGGGCGATTGAGAATAAAATGTTGGAAAGTACAGTGATTGGACCTTCTACAAGAAGGTTCTTAACAGCACTGGTAGAAGGAAGAGATCCGGAGGAAGGAGCAAAGGAAAGCGCAACGAATGGAAGTGCAATGCGGGTTGCGCCGATTGGAATTCGGTATCATGCGGATTTGGAACAGTGCAGACTAGCGGCAGCACAGTCTTCCGTGCCGAGTCACGGAAGCGCCCCTGCGGTGGCTGCGGCCTGTGCGGTAGCGGCCGCCTGTGCTGCCGGAATCCAAGGTGGAAAAACACCCGGCGAGATTATGGACATTGCCGCTGAAGCTGCCGAATACGGCGAATCTGTTGGTTATGATATCACAGCACCGAGTGTATCTCGCCGCATTCGCCTTGCTAAGAGACTGGTAGACGAAAACCGCGAAAAAGGATTTTCCGCGGTTTTGGATGAACTCGTTGGTATCTTTGGAGCGAGTATGCAGGTTTATGAATCCGTAGCCATTGCTTTTGGTGTATTCTATGCCGTTGACGGAAATGCGAAGGACGGCATTTTAGCAGCCATTAATGCCGGAGATGATGCGGATACAAATGGAGCTATCTGTGGAAACCTGTGCGGTGCTTATTCCGGAGCATCTGCGCTTCCGGATGCATGGAAAAAGAGAGTGGAAGAAACTTCTCACGTTGATTTTAAAGCGACAGCTAAAAAGTTGTTATTGGTTAATTAAAAGGCTCAAATTTGAGCCTTAATCCAAGATACTAAAGCTTAATGCCAAAGTTCAGCTCCCATATAACGGATGGACTCAATTTCACGCAGATCAATAATTTTTGAGAACGATTGATCCTTTGTGAATGTGATTCCATCGCTATGTGTTCCCGAGGAGTTATAACCCACTTTACTTCCGTCTTTTAATGTAATTTCAATTTCATTTTGTATCGGTTCTGTCTGTGGTGCAGAATCATACAAGGAAACTCCCTTCCCCTTTGCGTTAATGGTGATGGAAATTGGGGAAATTCTTAAGGTAGTGACCAATGCATTCTTTCCTGAGCCTGCAAGTGAGATTTTCTTCAATGGGTGAGTGGTAATGGAGGCATCCTTATAATCCAAAGGAATATTTAGCTCCCATTTACCACTTACCAAAGTTTCTTCGTAAGGCTCAGTTTCAAGGTAAGTGCAGATATTTTCAAATTGAATTTGAAGGTTTTTCTTTAAGAGACTTTGATTACTGCTTAATTCTAAAAGGAACGTACGAACATTATCATTTGGATTCTCATCCTCCATTTCTGAGAAAGAGTAGCCCATACCGGTATGAAACGGGGTAAAGTTATCTTTTAGTTTTACATCATAAGAAGAAAATCCGTAATATGGAAGATTTAATACATTTTCATCCTCAGCAATAAGATCAAATAAGACATAGACCATGTTTTTATCTCCTATGGCCTGACGTGCTCTTATTGTGTATCCGTTATCCCTGTCTTCTTGTCCGAGTAATATAGCGGAATTTTGAATGGCATCGATTTGCTCTTGATAAGACGGCTTTAGGTACGTAAGAAAAGCAGGATCAATCATAGTTGTTACTGCGGCAAAGGATATGGTCGCCATAGTTAAAATTGCAACTAAAATTGCCGGCAGCAGACGGCGTTTTCTTATTCTGCCATTTTTTAATTCTATAGTTGGTACACTGCTTTGTTTTACGTGATTTTTTTCGGCAGTCGTTTCGAATGAATCATCTAAATATGTGTCCGGATTTGGAATATTTGCTTTTTCTAATACTTTGTTTAGTAAATCTGTTTTTTCCCCTTCATTCAATCCTGCAGTACCGTTTTTTTCTTGCTCTTCTTGCATCATTTCATCTATTATTTTTTCGTCAGGCTGCCAATTCCCGATTAAATCAGTCAGTTTATTCATATAATAAATCCCCTCTCGATTAATTGTTTCTTTAAGCTTATTTTTCCCCTATACAACTTGTTTTCCACCATCTTCTCCGTTAATTGCAATGTGCTGGCAATTGTTTTTATACGTTCTTCAAAAAAGTAACGACGGATAAAAATTTCTTGGTCAGGTGGCGGCAAATTTTCAATTACTTCATGCAAAATTGCAGTATTTGTCTTTTTTGAGAGTTCATCGGTAAAATCCATTTCCAAAGAAAGACTGTCTTCCTCCAGTGGAATCGAAAGCGTATCCTTTTGGTGTTTTTTTCGATAGTCTAAAGCTGTATGACGAGCAATGCCATACAGGTAGCTTTTTAATGGAACACCGTTCTTTATATCAAAACGGTCAATGCTTTGCCATAGACGAACAAAAACATCTGAAACGCATTCTTCGATATCTTCCGAATTATTTAAACCTATTATCTTGCATACAATCCAATGGACAGAATCCCCATATTCATCGATGGCTTTTGCAAGTCCTTTAGAAGGAGAATTTTGGAGAAGCAGCAATAATTGTTGATCATTCATATTAACCTCGTTATAACTATATTTTTTAAATTTATCAGTCTATATATCTTGCCAGCTGATATGACAATGAAGAATTCTTCAATAGTACATTCGACGCAAAACGTATTTTCACTCAGAGAATTTAAAAAATTTATGAATATTTTACTCTATTATACACCAATGTTTTATTTATATTTTTACTTTCATTGTAACAATCGTTAAATCATTCTATAATAAGTTGAATAGCAAATACAGGAGGTTAGAATATGGAACAAAAAACATTTTATATCAGTGCAGATATCGAAGGTATAACAGATGTTACTTCATGGTGCGAAACCCAAGAAGGCGGTGACGGTTATGAAGAAGCACGCGCGCAAATGATAAATGAGGTTTCTGCGGCATGCAGAGCGATTCTTGATGCTGGTCACTGCGTTGTTGTCCGTGATGGTCATGATTCAGCGCGTAATTTAGACCATGCTAAACTTCCTAAAGACACCATGCTGATGCGTGGATGGGCATGTCACCCCGGTTCCATGGTTGCCGGTATTGATGAGAAATACGCGGGACTCATTTGCATTGGCTATCATGCTCCTGCTGGATCGGATGGCAGTCCTCTTGCACATACCATAAATAGAGACAAGGTAAATTACATAAAAATTAATGGTGAATTAGCTTCAGAATTTACTATAAATAGTAATTTTGCCGCAGAATATGGAGTTCCTACTATTTTTTTAAGTGGGGATCAAGCGATATGTGATTTGGCAAAAAAAGAAGTACCGAAAATCAATACAGTTGCAGTTAAGAAATGCAAAGGAAATTCTACCTTTAATATTCATCCTGAAACTTCTTGTGATCTGATATATAAGGGAGTTTCAAAAGCAATATCTGAGGATATTCCTCCGAAAGATATTCCAGATGAACTGATTCTTGAAGTATGCTTAAAATCACATCAGCCTGTAAGGAATGCCCTTGCTATGCCTGGGGTAGAAAAACTGGATAGCAATACTGTACGATATATAGCCAAGAACCCTATGGAATTAAACATAATGAGGGAATATATAATGGGATAAAATACAAGGCAGACAGCGAAAGAGCTGTCTGCCTTTATGATTATTCTGCTTTTTTAAATTCTGTATTCTTTAATACGGGAGCGTCATCCTTATTGTAAAATATTCTGAAATTCGGGTCAACTTTTCCAATTCCCATATATTTTGCTTTATAGTCATTTAATAACTGAATAAATTTAGGTACTAAGAAAACCAGACAAATCAAGTTCATCCATGTAGGAAGTCCTGATCCAATATCTGCAATAACCCAGATGTCTCCACTTGCAAGAGATGGATTCGCAACTACCATATAGCAAACAACAATTCCTGCAAATGGATATACAATTTTTAATATCCATAGAAAGAAATTTATTAATTTAACTCTTTCGCCCAGAAGATGCTTTAACAGAATTTCGTTGTACACCCACCAGCCGCCAGTTGTTGAAAAAGCAAATAAAAATACTGAAATAGCAATGATCCATCTTCCGAAACTACCAATACCAGATTCGAATGCCAATAGAGTAAGAGATGCACCGGCAAGTCCGCAATCCCACACACCTGTAATAACAATGACAAGCCCAGTGATCGTACATACAATGCATGTATCAACAAATACTTCAAAAGCTCCCCACATACCTTGTTTAATTGGATGATCGACCTTGGCGGAAGCATGAATCATTGGTGAAGTACCCCACCCAGCTTCATTGCTATATAATGCTCTTTTAAACCCAGTGTTTAAGCAAAGTGCTACCGTTGCACCTGAGAATCCACCCACAGCAGCAGTAGGATTAAAGGCACTTTTAAAAATAAGAGCAATAGCGGAAGGTAAGGAGCTAAGATTAAGTAAGATAACGATAATACCAGATATTACATAGAACAAACACATAAAAGGGACACATTTTTCTGCAACTCTTGCAACACCTTTTATACCAAATATGATTACGATAAATGTGGATATGGAATAAAACCATCCCCAAGAAACCAAACTGCCAAATTGGGTTGTTGAGTACATTGCATCTGCAACGTTATATGTAGTCATAGTAAGAAATACAGTTATAAGCAAGCCTAACCCAAAAACCAAAGCTGGTATGAACCAGAGTTTAAAATGTTTTTCTTTGCCTAATCCTTCCTGCATATAATAAGTAGGACCACCATAAAAATCTCCATTTATGTTTTTCTTTCTGTAATGCACCGCAAGTGTAACTTCCATCATTTTTGTTATCATGCCAAGGAGTGATGCGATAAACATCCATACAATTGCACCTGGTCCTCCAACCGCAATTGCTGTTGCAACACCACCGATGTTTCCTGTACCTACGGCACCTCCGATGGCCATTGAAATGGCTTGGAATGGCGAAAGTTGTCCTGCGGAATTATCCTGTTCCTCATTGGTTTTTCTGGAACCTCGCACTAGTTTGCCGAAGGTATTTTTCAGAATATATCCCAAGTATCTGAACTGAAAGCCTTTTGAAGCTACCGTCGCAATAATACCTACACCGGCAATTATAATTAATAACCACGGGCCCCAAATAATGTCGTTTGTAAAATAGATTAAAAAATTCATAGTTTCTCCTTTCTTATTGGAATATAGAATCGTTTCACATTAATAACAATGTGCAATATTCATACCAAATTTTATTTTACTATTAATTTTTGTAACCCTTTTTCGGTAATTCGGGTACCCTGTCTTCCTATTCCAATATCAACTAAGCCTTCTTTCTGCATATCTGACAAAATTTTTCTCAATTTTACATCACTTACATTCATATAAGACATTTTCAACATTCGTACTAATTCCGTTCTACCCAGTCCATGTCCGATTTCATTATTATCCATTAACAATTTTAATATTTGTTCCTTTACTTCATTAATAGAAATTACCCCATTCTTAAGAATTTCTTTACGATTTTCAACAAGCATAGTGCTTCCTTCGAATAATGGAGGTAATTTTTTCAACATTTTATAGTACAAGGCACAGCTTTCTAACTCTCGTACATTTCCGGGCCAATCATAATTTAAAATTCTCTTTTTATCCGAGGAACTGACATTTCTATAATCCTTTCCCGTGAATTCTTCAAAAATCAAAAGAATATCTTCCTTTCTGTTTCGCAGTGGCGGTACTAAGATTTGAAGTACATTTAATCTATAATACAAATCATTTCTAAAGTTTTCCTTTTTTACCTCCTGAAGTAAGTCCTTATTGGTTGCTGCGATTATTCTTACATCAATATCAATTACTTTATCGCTGCCAATCCTCATAATTTGTCTCTCTTGCAGAACGCGTAGCAATCCGGACTGTAATTTCGGAGAAATATCGCCTATTTCATCAAGAAAAATTGTACCTTTATTGGCTTGCTCGAAGTACCCTAATTTTCCTTTTTTTCTTGCTCCTGTGAAAGCACCCTCTTCATATCCGAACAACTCAGATTCTAACAGCGACTCAGGTAATGCAGCACAATTTACACCAACAAAAGGCATGTTGCTTCTTTCAGAATAGTTGTGTATTGATTGCGCAAAAAGCTCTTTTCCTGTACCGCTTTCACCACTGATCAGTATAGTATAATCAGTCAATGCCGCTTTTTTGGCTAAGTCAATACTTTGTTTCATTGTAGAAGATGCGTAGATAATGCTATTGAAATTATATTTGGCAAACAAACCCCTCTCTTTAAGTTTCCTATTTAGACTGGTTTCCATATCTTTAATGACGATTTCATCCTGTAAAGTAACAAAGTAACCAAGTTTTTGTTCTGCTGCAACTAAGGATACTTTATTCATAATATAGTTTAGTCCGTCTATGGAAACCATTTGCTTAGAAATATTTTCCGGTTTTGATATTTCATTTCTTATTTCATCTGAAACATAATGCTCAACAGGTGCTGATGAATTTTGATTAAAACCAAATATTTTCTTAGCTTTTTTGTTAAAATATACGACACGACTCTCAGAGTCTATGACAAAAATAGATGAATCTGAATCATATACATATTCATTCAGCATTTGTTCTTTCAAATAACTATCAAAATAATTTATCTGAAAATCCTTTAAAGGTTCTATAATGCTGGAAATATGCCTTATAAGATTGTAATTTACACGCTCATTATTCAAATCCAGAATATTCATTGTTTGAAGAAGCGTATCAAATCCAATTTCTCTATATCCTGTGTTAATAACATTTTTAATATGCTTTGGTACCAGTTGAGGTTCATTTGGCGTGATTGCATATTCAATCTTGTCATAAAAGCCTTCCATTTCAAGCTTTTCATCATAGGGTATAAAATTAACATGCCCTATCCCAAGTTCATAAAACATATATACCATTTCTTCAGCGCTTTGTAATGTATCATTTACGATCAGGACGTCTGTATTTTTTGGTATTTTTAGGATTTTAGGCAAATGTTCTTTTCTGGCACTTCTTGTCATTATTACTGCATTTTTAAAAATAAACATATGTTTTTTTAATTCTGGTAATAATTTTTTATCAATTACAATATAAGCATCGGCATTAACCTGTGAATCATTTGAAAGCTCATCAACAAAACAATTTTCAATCTCTACATATTCCTCAAATATTTTTTTAAGAATTCCTTCCAGATAAAGAATTGCATCCATATTGAAACGATTTCTATAGACAACTTCGATTTTTTTCATCTTACACCTCAAATTTATTTTAATTTAATAAATAATTATATCATGATGAATCATAAAATTCAGAATTATTCAATATTTAATCCTATTAAATAAGATTAATTTAATTTTTCTTAAGTGTAATATCGTATTATTTGATGAACTAACGGTAAGGATTTGCTCTTTCAAAGTAAAGTGAATATATCATGTACAATTATAGAAAGAAAATAGGAACTCTCGTTTCAACCGTTTCTACTATGAAAAATAAGACCATCACTCTATGATGGCATAAAATATGCATATATTTTACATCGAAAATGATTTGTTATATGAATAACTCAACTTTTTCAAAGCGCATTCGTTTTTCCTATGGTGGATTGAATTTAATGATTTTATGAGGTGCTAATTAAGGAGAGTGTATAGGATGGGAATACCAAACAATAGTAGATTGAATTTATTTTCCAAATGGGCACATGGAAAATATAATTTAATAACAGACGTTTCAGGGGTTAAAGTAGGTCATATTACTATAAAAGATAAGAATATCAATACTGGAGTAACTGCTCTTTTACCGCACTCAGGAAATATTTTTCTAGATAAGGTAATGGCGGGTGCCTCGATAATCAACGGCTTCGGTAAAAGTATCGGGATTATCCAAATTGAAGAGCTTGGTACAATTGAAACACCAATAATACTTACAAATACATTAAGTATTGGTACTGCTTTTACTGCTTTATCAAAATATATGTTAAAGAAAAATCCGGATATCGGAGTGAAAACCGGAACTGTAAACTGTCTTATTACCGAATGCAACGATGGTAGATTAAATGATATTCGGGGATTTCATGTAGAAGAAAAGCATGTTTATGAAGCAATTGATAAAGCTGATATTATATTTGATGAAGGTGCTGTAGGCGGAGGAACTGGGATGTGCTGTCTAGGCTTAAAAGGTGGTATTGGTTCTTCATCAAGACTTGTAAAAATTGATGATACTGAGTATACAATTGGTGCATTGGTAATGGCGAATTTCGGAGAAGCAGGCAACCTCGTAATCGGGGGTAAGCATTATGATACAAATGCATGCTCAAATAATAAGAAAGATCAGGGTTCGATTATAATTATAATTGCTACTGATATACCACTTTCAGAACGGCAATTAAAGAGAGTGGCAAAAAGAGCTACAATATCTCTCGCAAGGACAGGCTCATACTGTGGAAATGGCAGCGGAGATATTGCGATTGCTTTTACGACTGCCAACAGACTTCCTCATTACAGTGATAGAAATATAATGAATTTTAAAATGTTTTACGATGAAAATATTGATATGGTTTTTGAGGCTACTGTTGAAGCAGTAGAAGAATCAATTGTAAGTGCACTTTATCATGCAGAAACAATTACCGGAATCAGAAACACAACTGCAATTGGACTGCAGGATTTTTTACGCCAATAAAAAATGGAAATTAAGTTGCCGTGTTATTCTTGCTGAAATACAAAAGCCGCAGTGTTTTACTTTGCGGCTTTTGTGTATATTAAAAATCATGAACGAGTAAATTTATTTACCCATTTTATCTAGAAGAGTCAGCATCTCTTCAATTTTTTTATCTTTCTCTGTTTCATTGTCACTTTCCAATGCATTTTTGACACAGCATTTAATATGACTTCGAAGAATTTCTTTGTTGGCCTTGTTCAAGATGGCTTGTGTTGCGAGAATTTGATTGGAAATATCGACACAATAGCGGTCTTCCTCTACCATCTTTAGAATTCCTTCCAGCTGACCTTTCGCCGTTTTGAGCAAGCGAGTGACAGAGTTTTTATCCGCTTTCATAGAAACTCCTTTATTATTCTTCTTCGATGGAGGCTACATAATAGCCTGCATCTTCAACTGCTTTTTTTAAAGTATCTTGACTTACATCCTTAGAAAGGGTAACTGTTGCACATTGCTTTGCCAGGCTTACCTTCGCTTCTACTCCATCGATTGCGTTGAGTACCTCCGTTACACGATTACTGCAATGGCTGCAGGACATACCTTCAATGTTCATTTTAATCATTTTTTTCTCTCCTTCTTTTGTATTATCAGTAATGGTTGATGTTGATTGTATTATTCTCGATGTTTTGGATTGTTCTGAGACGGGAGCGTGATCTGCTTTAAATAGTTTTAAACGTAAGGCGTTGCTTACGACGCAAACACTGCTTAGACTCATGGCAAATGCTGCAAACATCGGATTTAACTTTAATTCATAAAGGCCATATAATACTCCAGCTGCCAGCGGAATGCCGATGCTATTGTAAAAGAAGGCCCAAAATAAATTTTGTTTAATATTCCTAATTACTGCTTTGCTTAGTTTGATAGCTGTTACAGCATCGAGCAAATCATTTTTCATTAAGACAATATCTGCACTTTCAATTGCGACATCGGTTCCTGCACCGATTGCAATACCGATATCAGCTCTTGCAAGGGCAGGTGCGTCGTTGATGCCGTCACCAATCATTGCTACATTATGTCCTTTGCTTTGCAAAGCCGTGATTTCTTTTTCTTTATCCTGCGGCAAAACTTCTGCGATGACGGTTGGGATATCAAGTTGATTTTGAATGGCTTCGGCTGTTTTTTTATTGTCGCCTGTCAGCATGACAACATGAATTCCAAGTTCTTTGAAAGCAGAAATGGCACGTTTGCTTGTCGGCTTTACGACATCGGCTACGGCGATGATACCTAATAATTCCTTTTCCGATGCAAACAATAATGGTGTTTTTCCTTCATGAGCAAGCTGGTCAACTTTAGCTTCATAAGAACTCAAATTAATGTTGTTTTCTTTTAAGAGTGCTGTATTTCCTGCAAAGTATAAGGTGTTATCAATATATCCTTTTACTCCACGTCCGAAAATCGCTGTAAAATCAGTCACGGAGGTAGGTTTGATCTGTTTTTGCTTTGCCTCCTCCAAAATGGCTTCGGCAAGAGGATGCTCGCTTTGTTTTTCCAAACTTGCAGCTAGCTGAAGCAAAGAGATATGAGTAAAGTTTTTATCATGACTGAAAGGAAGAATATCAGTAACCTGAGGCTTTCCTTCAGTGATTGTTCCGGTTTTATCAAGCACAACGGTTTTTATATTATGTGCGGTTTCCAATGCTTCACCTGATTTGATTAAAATACCGTTTTGTGCACCTTTTCCGGTACCAACCATGATAGCAACCGGTGTAGCAAGTCCCAAGGCACAAGGACAAGATATAACCAAAACGGCAATACCAATGGAAAGTGCGAATTCAAATGTTGCACCAAGCATTAACCATACTATCGTAGAAACAATTGAGATTGCGATTACAGTTGGAACAAAAATACCGGTAATTTTATCTGCCATATTTGCGATAGGCGCTTTGCTAGCACTGGCCTCTTCTACTAAGGCAATGATTTGTGCTAATGTGGTATCGTTACCAACCTTTGTTGCTCTACATTTTAAAAAGCCAGCCTTGTTAATTGTAGCAGCCGTAATAGGATCTCCCGCTTTCTTTTCAACGGGAATACTTTCTCCGGTTAGGGCGGATTCGTCTAGACTGGATGAACCTTCAATTATAACGCCATCGGCAGGAACGCTGGAACCCGGTTTCACCAAAAGAATATCACCTACAATAACTTCTTCAATTGGTATTTCTATTTCAATACCATCCCGTTCGATAAGAGCGGTTTTGGGTGCTAAGTCCATAAGCTTCGTAATGGCTTCACTGGTTTTTCCTTTGGAACGCGTTTCCAAATATTTACCTAGAGTGATCAGAGCCAGAATTGTAGCTGCTGATTCAAAATACAGATCCATGTGATACTGGTGAGCTAGTTCATAATCTTGGATGCCCAGACCATAACCGATACGATAGATGGCAAATATACCATACACTAAGGCAGCACCCGATCCAATTGCGATGAGACTATCCATATTCGGAGCACCGTGGAATAAGGTTTTGAACCCAACTTCATAGTATTTACGGTTTATATATACAATCGGCAAACAAAGTAAAAACTGCGTCAGTGCATAAGCGACTCCATTCTCAATGCCAGTAAGAAAGCCCGGTAGGGGTGCACCTATCATAGAGCCCATGGACACATAAAGCAGAGGTATCAAAAATAGAAAGGAAACCCATAGCCGTTTTTTCATAAAACGCATTTGATCTTCCATGACATCTGAGGCGGATGTTTGATTCTTTGCAGGGGTATTTGATTGTCCAGCTGTTTGATGGATGGAAGCACCATAGCCTGCATGTTTTACGGCATTGATGATGGCTTCCTCATTTAATTGATTTTCATCATATTCTACTTGCATAGTATTTGTAAGCAAGTTTACATTGGCAACATTTATACCATCTAATTTATTTATATTTTTTTCCACTCGTGTGGAACAGGCAGAACAGGTCATACCTGTGATATCAAATTTTTGTTTCATAAATTTATCCTCCCGACAAGTTTATACCCCCCGGGGGTATAGTATAAACATAACATTTTTATTTTCTTTGTCAATTATAGTATCTTCAAGCGTTTAAAATTAATACGAATTCAGTACCTTGATTTGAACGAAAAAAATCGCCACTGCTAATTTTTTAGTGACGATTTTAAAATCTATTTGCGGAAAGTTTTTATTTATTGCTCGGAATTGATGTTTTTCAAATTTTTACGTTTCCTAAATAAGTCAAAGAATCCTCGTTTTATTGTAACAATAGCTTTAATGAGCGAGGCAACCATAAGTAAAGCAACTGCAATTGATCCGGCCATAAGGATGGTTTCTGAACCAATCTTTGTCATTTTTTCAAAATTGCTGTCAAGGAAGGCGAGCATGGTATTGTACATACCGGCACCGGGTACCAGAGGAAGGATTCCGGGAATGATAAAAAGTGTAGTTGCATCTTTAAATACTCTGGAGCAAATGTCGCTGAGTAAGGCTACGACACACGAACCGAAAAAGCAAGCCGCGACATTTCCGTGACCGATAAACAGAGCATATTGGAATGCTGTCCACCCCAATGCACCAACAGTAGAAGCACTGATCATATGCCTTCGTGGTACATTGAAAATCAGACAGAATCCGGCGGTAGAGGCGAACGCATAGAAAAATTGCAATAGCATTAATAGACACCTCCAAACGCACCGAATATTTTTAAAACAAGCCCAACTCCGGCAGCAATGGCGACGGCAACTAAGATGGCTTCCATAGCTCTAGAAAGTCCTGAGACTAAATCACCCGTCAGAGAATCCCGAACCGCGTTTGTAATGGATACTCCCGGAAGAAATATCATAATGGAACCGATGATGATTAAGTGAGTGCTGTGACCAAGTCCGATTCCGACAAATAACAGTGCTAAAAAGGCAACCAAAGCACAGGAGCAAAAATCTTTGATAAAAAGATTTAATTCCAAACGCTCCAAAAGAATGGTAACAAAATAGGTGAGAACACCGATGGCAAAGGAAGCGATAAAATCCAATAAACGACCGCCCAGCATTACTGTAAAAAAGGAAGCGATCATTCCGGCTCCAAGAACTCTCCATAAAAATGCAAACTGTGATGAGTGGTTGATTTCCTTTAATAAGTCCATACCCTCATCAATTGAGAGATCGGTTGTTGCAAAGGTTCTAGAAAACTGATTAATCTTAGATATTTTTTCCAAATCAATGCTGTTGTTTCGAATTCGTTTTAAAAAGGTATGCATATCACTGTGTTCCGATCCTTCGTCGACTGAAACAAAGATGCCCGTTGTTGTGGCGAATACTTCAGCATAAGGAATATTGCAAGCCTTACAGATACGAGTTACGGTATCTTCCACTCGATAAATTTCAGCACCGCTTTTTAACATAATTTCTCCGGCAAATAAAGCCAAAATTAATATTTTTTTTTGAACTTGGTTAATCATAGGGACCCCTTTACTATTTAAATTTACCTTTTATTGTATTTTATCATATATTTTATCATGCATCGATTTCATTTAAATGAATCAACTTTATGAAATTCATTTGATGAAATTACTTTCATTTTGATTCATTTTAACACAGAGTTTCTCTTAAAAATGCTTTTAATTTCGATTTAATACCTTTTTTTTCGACGACACATTTTTTGTGGAATTCGCATACAGTATATACATAATAAGGAAATAATAAAGGCAGAATAATATTTTTTTTTCAATAGTACAGTTGTTGAAATTTAAACGTTTGATGTGTCTATTGAGAAAGAAATGGCAAAAAAGTGTATACTTTTTTCCTTGTTATGGTATAATAACTAAGTGTTTAGTTGTAAATGAACACAGGAAAGAGAGGAGAAATAGATATGGCAAAGAAGCTTATATCTGTGTGGCTTTCGTTGACAATCTTACTTTTCTCATCAATTTCTATATATGCTGGAGATAATGTTCGAGGAGATTTTTTCATTAAGGACATTTCAATTAACGGACAACAAATTATAAACTATCAAATGGATGATCCATTCTTTCTTTATAAGGATTCAACCTATTTGCCGCTAAATGCAGAGATGGGTAAGATTCTTGGTTTAAAGATTGAATTGGACATGGAAAGCCGCACATTGAAACTTTGGAAAGCAGAACCTACGCAAACCAATCTCTCTCAGAGATGGATGAAGAACAATAAGCAGGACGTTAAAACAGAAATTGTGAGTAACGTTTCGGTGATTGCGTATGAAGCTGCGAAAGAAACGACTGTAGATGAGCCAGAAGACATTGAGCAGGAGGCAGTCTCGGATGAAGAAGTACAGTCGGATCAGGAAACGGTGATTGAATTACCAAAACTTGAAGCAAAGCAGGTTGACCTAAAAGGGATGCCAGTTCTAATAAAGGGAACGGTACCGTATATTCCGGTTACTGCAATCACAAGCAATGGTTTATTCGGATGGGATGTATATTTTGATTCGTATACAGGCATTTATATCAGCACAAAAGAAGGTGTAAAAGCCAAATCCTTTTTTAATGAACCTCGCTCAAGATACAATCGGGGCCTGGTAAATTATATTAAGAAGTATAATGGTAGTTATACCACGAATAAGGCACAGAGATTGGTCTTTTTATTTCAACATGAGGCCAACATCTATGGTGTGGATCAAAGTCTGCTTATCGCAGTTGCACATCGGGAAAGTACCTTTAATTCATCAGCAAAATCCAGAAGTGGTTCGTTGGGGATGATGCAAATTATGCCATCTACCGCAGCCAGATATGGAATTAGTTCCACACAGCTTTTGGACCCTCATGTAAACATTGAATTCGGAGCCAAATATTTAAAGGAAAGAATCGATGCTTACGGTGGAAATGTAACGAAAGCATTATCCGCTTACAACCAAGGATCAGTAGCCGTAAATCGCGGAAGCTATTCCACACGGTATGCAGCTAAAATTCTAGGTACGCAAAGCAATTTAAAATATTATTTGTCAAGCGGCGGATACGGAACCGGAAAATAAAAGAAAAGTAAACAAAAAGCATATAGCATATAGAAATTAAGAAAAACGCTGTCAGTAATCGCTGACAGCGTTTTGTTTTATAAAAATTTTCTTCCAATCACAAAAGGAGTGATTGGAAATAAAAAAACATGGATGAAAAAATATAAAATATTCGTATTTTGTTTGATATTTATCTTTGTATCTGTTAATATAAAGGTGAAAAGAGAAATAAATTGCGAAAATCACGAACTATCTAAATTAAAAACAATTGTAATGTTCGTAAATCAGGGAGGGTAACCAATGGTAAGACGAATTTTTGTGGAAAAGAAGACAGGCTTTGATGTAGAGGGGCAAAGACTTTTTTCCGATTTGAAAGTCAATTTGCATTTGCAGCAAATTACAGCAGTCAGAGTGATTAATCGTTATGATATAGAAGGAATCGAAGAAGAAGTATATGAGTCTGCAAAATATGCCGTTTTTTCAGAACCAGCCATTGATCAGGTCTGGGAAGAAACGATGGATTTGGATGCAGATTCTTTTTATTTTGCGGTGGAGTATTTGCCTGGCCAATATGATCAGCGAGCAGATTCTGCAGCGCAATGCATTCAAATGTTAAACACTAGTGCGAAGGCCTTGGTTCGTTCTGCTAAAGTCTACGTGATTTCAGGTGTATTGAACAAAAGCGACAAAGAGACGATTAAGAATTACTGTATCAATCCAGTGGATTCAAAAGAAGCAGATTGGGAAAAACCATCTCGTTTGGAAATGGACATGGATATCCCTATGAGTGTAGAGAGCATTACAGGATTTTCAAGCTGGACAAAGGAACAATTAGAGCAATTTCGTAAGGACAGAGGTTTTGCGATGAGTAAAGAGGATTTACTCTTTATTCAAACTTATTATAAAGAAGAGAAGGCGGATCCTACCATTACAGAGCTTCGTGTGATTGACACATATTGGTCGGATCATTGTCGTCATACTACGTTTAATACAAGAATTACGGATGTTACATTTGGAGATGGCCCTTATGCTGATATGATTAAAGATGCGTATGAAAACTATTTACAGCTTCGTAAAGAAGTTTATGGGGAACGTGAAAAAGATATATGTCTTATGGATATGGCAGTCATCGGTGCGAAATATCTAAAAAAACAAGGCTTGGCAAATGATTTGGACGAGTCAGAGGAAATAAATGCTTGCAGCATTAAAGTAAAAGCTATCATTGATGGCAATGAAGAAGACTGGCTGGTTATGTTTAAGAATGAAACGCACAATCATCCAACTGAAATTGAACCATTTGGAGGTGCAGCGACCTGCCTTGGCGGTGCCATTCGTGATCCGCTGTCAGGGCGTGTCTATGTATATCAGGCTATGCGTGTAAGTGGAAGTGCTGACCCTAGAACGAAGATAGAGGAGACTTTAAGTGGTAAGCTTCCGCAAAGAAAAATTACAAAGGGTGCGGCCGATGGGTATAGTTCTTATGGAAATCAGATTGGACTTGCAACCGGGCAGGTAACGGAAATTTATGATCCTGGTTATGTTGCAAAACGTATGGAGGTTGGCGCGGTTATTGGAGCGGCTCCTGCAAGTCATGTAAGAAGAGAACGTCCGATTCCGGGAGATTGCATTGTACTTATTGGAGGAAAAACGGGAAGAGATGGCTGTGGCGGAGCAACGGGTTCTTCCAAAGAGCACACGGAGGATTCAATTTTAAACTGTGGCGCAGAGGTACAAAAGGGAAATCCTCCAGTTGAACGAAACATTCAGCGTTTCTATCGAAGGAAAGAAGTAGCAACATTAATAAAACGGTGCAATGACTTTGGTGCAGGCGGTGTTTCCGTCGCCATCGGAGAATTGGCAGATAGCATTGATGTTAATTTGGATTTGGTACCGAAAAAATATGAAGGTCTTGATGGAACAGAATTAGCAATATCTGAATCACAAGAACGTATGGCAGCTGTTGTTTCTAAGGAAGATTGTGAAGCATTGATTGCCTATGCAAATGAAGAAAATTTAGAAGCAACTACGGTTGCTTGGGTGACCGATACAGGCTATTTCCGTATGTTTTGGCACGGAGAACGTATTCTAAATTTAAGTCGAGCATTTCTAGATACAAATGGAGTGAAACAGGAAATTCAGGTAGAAGTAGAAGCACCTACTCATTCTATTTTTGAAGAAATAAAAGAAGATGAATTTAAAAAGGTTTTAGCAGATTTGAATTGCTGCAGTCAAAAAGGACTTATAGAACAATTTGACAGTACCATCGGTGCAGGAAGCGTACTTATGCCATTGGGTGGTAAGTACCAGCTGAGTCCTGCAGCCGGAATGGCAGCAAAATTACCGATTACGACAGGTTATACGGATACAACGTCACTTATGACTTTTGGGTTTGATCCGCAGATTTCTAAAAACAGTCCGTTTCATGGAGCGCTGTACGCTGTTATCGATTCTGCAACAAAGATTACGGCAATGGGTGGGGAATACTCAAAGGCACGTTTAACGTTTCAGGAATACTTTGAACGTTTGGGCGATGATTCCATCAAATGGGGAAAGCCATTTGCGGCATTGCTTGGAGCACTGAAAGCACAAATTGAGCTAGGTATTCCTGCAATTGGTGGTAAGGATAGTATGTCGGGTACCTTTATGGACATTCATGTACCACCTACTTTAATCTCCTTTGCAGTGGGTACCATCGAAGCGGATAAAGTTGTTTCAACAGAATTAAAAACAGCCTCTAGCAAATTAATATTTGTTTATAATGATCGAGATAAAGAGGACATTTTAGATTTTGCACAGTACCGTAAAAATATGAGGACCGTGCAGAGATTAACAAATGAGAAAAAAATACTGGCAGCATCTACCGTTGGAAAAGGTGGTATTTTAGCATCGGTGGTAAAAATGGCGGCAGGAAACAAGATTGGAGTATCATTAAAAAATATTTCACGTAAAGAGTTGTATGCAAGTACTTATGGTGCTTTGATTCTGGAAGTATCCAATTCAGAAGATGTTGAACGTTTATTTGCAGGCAGTCAATATAAAGAAATTGGATTGACAACAGATGATTCAGAAATTGAAGTTGTTTTAAATGATATAGAAACAAGTTGTCATAAGATTGATTTAGATCAGCTTATTTCCGCTTGGGAAGCGCCGTTGGAAACGACTTTCCCAACGATAGCGAAGGAAGAGCAAGAGGAAACGAAAGTAGAAGCTCTTTCTTACATTGAGCGTAACCGTGCGAAACCGAGAGTCTGCCATGCGAAGCCAAGGGTATTTATTCCGACGTTTCCGGGAACCAATTGTGAAATGGATTCCAAAAGGGCCTTTGAGCGTGCAGGTGCCGTTGGAGAGATTCAAATCATTCGAAATCGAAGCGAACAAGATTTAAATGAATCCATTAAAGAAATGGCTCAAAAAATAAAAAATAGCCAAATTATTATGATACCGGGCGGATTTTCAGGGGGAGATGAGCCGGATGGTTCTGCAAAATTCATTACTGCGTTATTCCGTAATCCAATGATTCAAGAAGCGGTAGAGGATTTAATGGAGCATCGTGATGGTTTGATGCTTGGAATTTGCAACGGATTTCAGGCGTTGATTAAATTAGGTTTGGTGCCATACGGAAAAATTGTTGATGCAACAGAGGAGAGCCCAACTTTAACTTATAATCGAATTGGACGTCATGTATCGTGTTTAACAAGAACCAGAGTCGCTTCCGTGAAATCACCTTGGCTCGCGTTTGCAGAGGTGGGTGATGTGCATACCATTCCAATTTCTCATGGAGAGGGTCGTTTTATAGCCGATGCACAGCTTGTGAAAGAGCTGGCGCAAAATGGACAGATTGCAACCCAATATGTGGATTTGAATGGTACACCGACTATGAATCCGAAATGGAATCCAAATGGAAGTGTAGAAGCCGTTTGCGGTATTACATCGCCGGATGGAAGAATTTTTGGTAAGATGGGGCATTCTGAGAGAATAGGACACAATCTATATAAGAACGTATTGGGTGAAAAGGATCAGAAGTTATTTGAAGCTGGTGTAGCTTATTTTAAATAAAAGGAGGAAAATCAATGAAAGTAGCAATCGTAATGGGCAGTAAGTCCGATTATCCGGTAGTGGAAAAAGCGGAAAAGATACTGACGCAATTTGGTGTTCAGATTGAAACACGCATCATTTCTGCGCATAGAACGCCAAGAGTGGCAGAAGACTTTGCTTCTCATGCAGAGGAAAGAGGTATTGAAGTTATCATTGCTGCAGCGGGAAAAGCTGCACATTTGGGCGGCGTTATGGCAGCCTTTACCGCAATTCCTGTCATCGGGCTTCCGATTAAGTCTTCCACAATGGATGGACTCGATTCTCTTCTTTCCATTGTACAGATGCCAAAAGGTATTCCGGTTGCTACGGTTGCCATTGATGGTGCAGAAAATGCAGGACTTCTTGCTGTACAGATGTTATCAATTAAATATCCGGAGTTGAGAGAACAGATGAAACAATATAAGACAAAAATGGAAGAGGAAATCATTGCATTGGATCGACAATTTCAAATAGAAAAATAAGCATAGCTACTAATGAAAATAAACACAAGTATCGTATCGACTATATTGTTAATTGGTATAAAAAGAGAGAATGAAAGAAATGGAGAGTAAGCATATGAAAAAATTAGAACAAATGTATGAGGGCAAAGCCAAAAAAGTATTTAAAACGGATGATCCAAAGCTTTACATTGTGGATTATAAGGACGATGCAACCGCATTTAACGGAGAGAAGAAAGGCTCTATTGCAGACAAAGGTGTTGTAAACAATATCATGTCGGATATTATTTTTCAAATGCTGGAAACAAAGGGCATTCCAACTCACTTTGTAGAAAAGCTTAGTGATCGTGAGACGCTCGTAAAAGCGGTAACTATTTTACCTCTTGAAGTTATCATTCGAAATGTAGCTGCCGGATCGTTCTCAAAGCGTTATGGTGTGGAAGAAGGAAAAGCACTTGCACGTACCGTATTGGAATTCTCTTACAAAAATGATGATTTGGGAGATCCTCTTATTAATGACGATCACATATTGGCGTTGGAATTGGCTACAGAGGAACAACTTGCAACCGTTCGTAAATATGCTTACCAGGTTAACGAGGAATTGAAGCCGTTTTTCTTGGAAAGAGGATTAAAGTTGATTGACTTTAAAATTGAATTTGGACTTTATGATGGAAGTGTTATTTTAGCAGACGAGATTTCACCGGATACTTGCCGTTTATGGGATGTAAATACCAATGAAAAAATGGATAAGGATCGTTTCCGCAGAGATTTGGGAAACGTAGAAGAAACGTATCAAAATGTATTACAGAGAGTAAAAAAATAAACGGTATAAAGAATCGATTTAAAACTATAGAATGTAAAACGCAATGAGATAGCAGGAAAAGAAAGGAACAGGAACATAAATGAAAGAAGAAAAGCTTACCTACAAAGACGCGGGTGTAGATACTAAGGAAGGCGAACGAGCCGTTCGTTTGATGAAGGACCATGTAAAAAAAACATTTACACCGAATGTTCTTACAGGCCTTGGCAGCTTTGGAAGTTTGTTTAAGCTAGATGTGAAAGATATGAAGGAACCAGTATTGGTTGCCGGAACCGATGGCGTAGGAACAAAGCTGAAAATTGCATTTCTTATGGAAAAGCACGACACTGTAGGACAGGATTGTGTTGCAATGTGTGTAAATGATGTCTTGTGTCAAGGTGCAACGCCGTTGTTCTTTTTGGATTACATTGCAACAGGTAAGGTGCATGCAGAAAAAGTTGCTGATATAGTAAAGGGGATTGCAGATGGCTGTGTCCTCGGTGAGTGTGCACTGGTAGGGGGAGAAACTGCTGAAATGCCAGATTTCTATGGAAATGGTGAATATGACATGGCCGGCTTTGCAGTCGGTATAGTGGATCGAGAAAAGATCATTGACGGTTCTAAAATTAAAAAAGGAAATGTAGTAATTGGCATTCCGTCAAGCGGTATTCATAGCAATGGATATTCTCTGGTTCGTAAAGTTATTTTTGAAAAAGAGAATATGGATGTATTGGATTATGTGGATGAACTGGGAGAAACAATTGGAGAAGCACTTTTACGTCCTACAAAGATATATACGGCTGCTTGTAATGCCGTTCGTGAAACGACAGATATAAATGGAATCATTCACATTACAGGGGGAGGTTTTTTTGAAAACATTCCTAGAATCATTCCAGAAGGGCTTGGTGTTGAAATTCAAGTCGGAAGCTGGGAGGTACCGCCTATTTTCCGTTATATTCAAAAATGCGCGGATATTGAAGAAAACGAAATGTTCGCAACCTTTAATATGGGTATGGGTATGATTATGGTTGTAGAAGAAGAACAGGTAGAAATGGTAATGCGTGTATTAAAAGAAGTTGGTGAACAGCCGAGCATCATCGGAAGTATCGTAGAAGGACAAGGAGTTGTTCTATGCAGAAAATAACCGTATTGGTATCCGGTGGTGGTACTAATTTGCAGGCAATCATTGATGCCATTACGTGTGGTGAGATCAAAAATGCAAAAATTGTACAGGTAATTTCGAGTAACAGTAAAGCATTTTCTTTAGAACGTGCAAGAAAACATGGGATAGCAGCTAAAGTAATTGATAAAGAAACGTATCCTGATTTAAATGATCGTACGGATGCATTGATTTTTGCATTGAAAGAAGAAGATACAGACCTCGTTGTCTTGGCTGGTTATATGAGTGTGCTGGATGCAAAGCTTATACAAGCATATGAAGGAAGGATTATCAACATTCATCCATCCCTGATACCGAAATTCTGTGGAAAAGGGTTTTATGGAAAACGAGTCCATCAGGCAGTGCTTGATGCCGGCGAAACGCAAACAGGTGCTACGGTTCATTTTGTAGATGAAGGTGTTGATACGGGTGAAGTTATTTTACAGGAAAGCGTTCCTGTATTAAATGGAGATACGGCAGATATACTAGCGGCCAGAGTCCTGATAACAGAACATAAGATTTTAATAAAAGCCATTAAGAAATTATTGGAAGAGAAAAATTTAGGAGGAAAATAATGGGTGGATTATTTGGAGTGGTTTCCAAAAAAGATTGTGTTATGGATTTGTTTTTTGGGACAGACTATCATTCCCATTTAGGAACCAAACGTGGGGGAATGTGTGTATATGGTGACAATGGCTTCGAGCGTGCCATCCATAGTATTGAAAATGCACCGTTTCGAACAAAATTTGAAAAAGAAGCTACGGTTATGGTAGGAACAAAAGGAATTGGGAGTATCAGTGATGGTGAACCGCAGCCTTTAACGGTATTTAGCCGTCAAGGACATTATTCCATCGGCACCGTAGGGAGAATCAATAACAAAGAACAACTGGTGCAGGAGCTCATTCATATGGGAAGTAACCAATTTTTGGAAATGAGCGGCGGAACTATAAATAATACAGAGCTTGTTGGAGCATTAATCTCTACAAGCAATAACATTGTAGAAGGTATTCAGTTTGCACAGAAAAAGATTGAGGGATCAATTACTATTTTAATTTTAACGGAAGATTGTCTGTATGCAGCAAGAGATCTATATGGAAGAACCTCTATGATATTAGGGAAAAAGAAGGATGGAATTTGTGCATCTTCTGAATCCTTTGCATTTTATAACTTAGGTTATAAACCACTTCGTGAACTTGGACCAGGAGAAATTGTACGCATTACAGCCGATGAAGCGAAAACGGTAAGTGAACCGAAAGAAAAAATGAGAATTTGTACATTTTTATGGACCTATTTTGGATATACAACTTCAACTTATGAGGGAATAAATGTAGAACAAATGCGATATCGAAATGGTGCAAGCATTGCAGATCATGATGGAAAAATGGATGTGGATTTTGTAGCCGGCGTACCGGACAGTGGAACGGCACATGCTCTTGGATATGCAAACCAATCTTGCATTCCTTATGCCCGACCATTGATTAAATATACGCCAACTTGGCCAAGAAGCTTTATGCCGCAAAATCAGAAGGCAAGAGACTTAATTGCAAAGATGAAATTGGTTCCGGTTCATGAGATTATTAATGGCAAGAAATTTGTCTTAATCGATGATTCCATAGTACGTGGCACACAGCTTTACGGAACGGTAAAATACCTCTATGAAAACGGTGCAAAAGAAATTCACGTTCGTTCCGCTTGCCCTCCAATCATGTATGGATGTAAATATTTGAATTTCTCCAGATCGGTTAGTGATATGGACTTAATTACACGTCGTGTGATTAAGGAGCTGGAAGGCGGAGAGGTGACGGAAGAAATTTTACAGGAGTATGTGGATGCTTCTACGGAAAAACATGAAAAAATGGTTGAAAAGATAAAAGAAGAACTTGGATTTACGAGTTTAAAATATCATGAGCTTGAGGACACATTATCTGCGGTAGGTATTGATAAGTGCAAGCTTTGTACTTATTGCTGGAATGGAAAGGAGTAGAAAATGAGAGCATTAATCAGTGTTTCCGATAAAACGGGAGTGGTAGAGTTTGCACAAAAATTAGAAGAATTGGGTGTACAGATTATTTCAACCGGAGGTACAGCAACTCGCTTAAAAGAAAACGGAATTGCTGTAACTGGTATTTCGGAGGTAACAGGCTTTCCGGAATGTTTGGATGGTCGTGTAAAGACTCTGCATCCAGCGGTACATGGCGGCATTTTAGCAATGAGAGAAAAAACTGAGCATATGCAGCAGCTTAAGGACTTAAACATTGAAACCATTGATATTGTAGCAATTAACTTATATCCTTTTAAACAAACAATATTAAAAGAGGATGTAACGTTAGAGGAGGCCATTGAAAACATAGATATTGGCGGTCCAACAATGCTTCGTTCCGCAGCAAAAAATCATAAGGATGTAGTCGTTGTCTGCGATCCGCAGGATTATGAAGCAGTAGTCGTCGAATTGAAAGAAAACGGTACCGTTTCTTATGATACAAAGTACAAACTTGCACTTAAGGTTTTTGAACATACCGCATCTTATGATGCTTTGATTTCCGATTACCTTCGTAAGCAAATTCATGGGGAATTACCAAACCAGCTTACTTTGACCTTTGAAAAAGCACAGGAACTTCGTTATGGTGAGAATCCACACCAAAAGGCGTGGTACTACAAGGAAATCAAGCCACAGGCAGGAGACCTTGTCAATGCAAAGCAGCTTCATGGAAAAGAGCTTTCTTTTAATAATATCAATGATACAAATGGAGCTTTGGAAGCATTAAAGGAATTTGAACAACCGACTGTGGTTGCAGTAAAACATGCAAATCCTTGTGGTGTTGGAGTTGGAGAAACGATTTGTGATGCATATGTTAAAGCGTATGACGCGGATCCTGTATCCATTTATGGAGGCATTATTGCAGCGAATCGTCCGATTGACGAGGCAACTGCATTAGAAATCAGTAAAATTTTTGTAGAGATTATCATTGCACCAGATTTTACCGAAAAAGCATTGGAGGTTCTTACACAGAAAAAGAATCTTCGTCTTTTGAAACTGCCTGCAATTATTGAAACAATCAGCGAGGGGACATTAACCTTAAAGAAGGTAACTGGAGGATTGCTTGTTCAAGAAATAGATACAACACTCTTTGAGGAAGATGACTTGAAAGTAGTAACCGATCGTATTCCAACCGAACAGGAAATGGCGGATATGTGTTTTGCAATGAAAGTGGTAAAGCACATCAAATCTAATGGAATCGTCATTGCAAAGGACAATCGTACCTTGGGAATCGGACCGGGACAAGTAAATCGTATTTGGGCAGTTGAAAATTCCATTAAGCAAGCTACCGGAGATACAAAAGGAGCCGTATTGGCATCGGATGCTTATTTCCCATTTGATGATTGTGTACAAGCGGCAGCAGCAGCTGGGATTACTGCGATTATTCAGCCAGGCGGTTCCATTCGCGATGAAGAATCCATCAAAAAGGCAAATGAATTAGGAATAGCTATGGTATTTACAGGAGTACGTCACTTTAAGCATTAAGGATTAAAATACGATTCGTTTGTATGGCAAATTTGTAAGAGAGTTAAAAATCGATTGGAATGCAGCGAAAAGAGGAAACAGAATGAAGATTTTAATTGTGGGAAACGGAGGCAGAGAACATGCCATCGCATGGAAACTCAGCCAAAGTCCTCGAGTAACAAAATTATATTGTGCCCCTGGGAATGCAGGTATAGCAAAACAAGCAGAATGTGTTGATATTAAGGCTGAGGATATAAATAATATTTGTAGATTTGCAAAAGAAAAAAACATAGATATGGTAGTGGTTGGACCGGAAGTACCACTTTCTATGGGTATTGTGGATGCTTTAGAAAAAGAAGGCATTCAAACATTCGGACCGAACAAAAAATGTGCACAGCTTGAAGGAAGCAAAGCTTTTACCAAAGCATTTTTAGCTCGTCATAATATACCTACAGCAGGGTATCGGGAATTTACCGATAAGGAAGAATTGAAAAAAGCAGTAGGAATTTTTGGGTATCCAATGGTACTAAAAGCAGATGGACTTGCAGCTGGAAAAGGTGTTGTGATTGCAGAAACCGAAACAGAGGCACTCAAAGCCATTGAAGAGATGATGGGTGATAAAATCTTTGGAAGTGCCGGAGAAAAGATTGTTGTAGAAGAATTTCTTACGGGTATTGAAGCATCGATGCTTTGCTTTGTGGACGGCAATGTCATTGTTCCGATGGAATCTGCACAGGATTATAAGCGTATTTTTGATGGTGATAAGGGACCGAATACAGGTGGAATGGGAACGTATTCTCCAAGCTTGATTTTTACTGAGGAGCTTG
Organism: Anaerovorax sp. IOR16; assembly: GCF_017168145.1. GTDB lineage: Bacteria > Bacillota > Clostridia > Peptostreptococcales > Anaerovoracaceae > IOR16. The sequence goes on from NZ_JADQTL010000009.1 coordinate 75,646, forward strand.
CAGACCAAATTCGTGAGAAGATTTTAGAGCCTACAATAAAAGGATTCCAAAAAGATGGATTGGATTTTAAGGGTGTCCTTTTTATCGGTCTGATGATTGGAGAAAACGGACCAAAGGTAATTGAGTTTAACAATCGATTTGGTGATCCGGAAACACAATCCGTACTGTCTCGTTTAGATTCAGACTTGCTTGATATCTTTGAAGCGGTCATTCATGGAACACTTTCAGAACAGAAAATAAAATGGAGCGATCACAAAGCAGTCTGCGTGGTATTAGCATCAGAAGGCTATCCAGGTAATTATCCAAAGGGCAGGGTCATTAGCGGACTGGGTCATGTGGATAAGGATGTTATCGTATTTCATGCAGGAACGAAATTTGGAACCGAGACGGATGAAAAAGGTCAATTACCGATCCTTACAAATGGAGGACGCGTTTTGGGTGTTACTGCAACAGGTATAACACATGAAGAAGCGAGAAAAAAGGCTTTCTCTAATGTAGAAAAAATCATCTTTGAAGGAATGCAGTATCGAAAAGACATTGGAAGCATTGTAAAAAAGTAGATCTTCATTAAATTTTATTATTGGTTTGCAGTATAAAAGCAGGTAGTTCTGCCTTAAAACTACCTGCTTTTTGTAATTTCTGTTTAAATATTTTTCTTGACGATATAACTATTATGCATTACAATATAGCTACTACTATGTAATACATAATACCATATGGGGGTTTATTGAAGTGAAAACAAAGAAACTAATTAAGGAAATGGCTTGCTATAGTGAAAAATTAACAGAGGCCAATCGAGAAATATTTGATGAAATTTTAATAACCACTCGCTTTTCAAATATTAGTGAGCAGGATGCAGAAGAATTCAGTTACCACTGTTTGGATTTGTTTTTACAGGCAGAGCAGGATGGTGTTGATATAAAAACAATTATGGGAACGGATGATATTAATGTATTTTGTAATGATTATGTTGAATCGATCTATAAGTCGTACAGTTTGCTAAAAAAAGCAGTGCTAAAACTCTTATATGTTCCAAGTATTCTTTTGATTTTTACTGGATTTTTTGGAATGTTTCTCTCCATATTACTGCCGATTTGGATAAAAGAAAGAGCGGTAACCTTTGATGTTGCAGTTCCTTTTCATTTAGTTTTAAACAGTTTAATAGCAATCGGTATTGTACATGTCGCGTTGAGGTATATAGGTAAATATTCTCCTAAACTGGATGGCATAGCTAAGAAACAAGAAAGAAAATGGGATTTTATTGTTTGGGGTGGATATCTGTTTATGGTTGGTATTTTTGTTTTAAGTGGACTATACTTAAAACAAGTACTGTTTCATATAAATTTTATTGTTTTTATTATCGTTTGTTTGATTTTAGATCGACTGTTTCATTATATGATAAGAAAGATAAATTAAGTGACAGGTGGGTGGCATATGAATACGAAATCGCAACTGTTAAAAGGCAGTTTAGAGGGTTGCGTACTAAAGATAATTGAATTAAAGGGAGAAACGTATGGATATGAAATTGCAAAGTTGTTAAAAGAGAATGGCTTTGACGATATCTCAGAGGGAACCTTATACCCACTTTATACACGACTTCAAAAAAATAAATTAATCGAAAGTTCTGTAAGGGAATCGCCATTGGGGCCTTTGCGAAAATATTATAGATTAACAGAAAAAGGTTACCAAGAGCTGGATCATTTTATTTATTCATGGAACAAATTGATACAAAATGTAAATGATATATTAAAAGGTAGGATTTAATTTAAATTTGTATAGAATGATTTAAATGAAGGAAAAGAAATAAAAAAGGAGAGAAAAATGAAAGGGCAGGAGTTTGCACCAATAAAATTTGAAAATGGAAAGTTATTAATTTTAGATCAGACAAAGCTTCCGACAACAACGGAATACTTAGAGATGCATACAAAGGAGGATGTATGGGATGCCATCCATAAGCTTCGTGTACGTGGGGCTCCTGCTATTGGAATTGCTGCTGCTTATGGAATTTATATTTCTATAAAAGATTGCGCTGAAATGGATTATGAAGGCTTTTATACGGAATTTTGTTTAGTAAAGGATTATTTAGATTCCGCAAGACCGACAGCAGTAAACCTTTCTTGGGCACTTTCACGTATGGAAAAATGCGTGATAAAAAATAAGAAAGCTTCTGTAAAAGAAATAAAGGATGCAATGCTTAAAGAAGCAGTGCAAATAAGAACGGAAGAGGAGGCTGCTTGCCGTGCAATGGGAGAACATGGGCTTTCTCTTTTGAAATCGGGAATGGGTATTTTAACGCATTGCAATGCAGGATTTCTTGCTACTTCACAATATGGTACGGCTTTGGCACCACTTTACGTAGGCCAAGAAAAAGGATATGAGTTTAATGTATTTGCAGATGAGACACGTCCTCTTTTACAGGGTGCTCGGCTGACTACATGGGAACTGCATCAGGCAGGTATTCCTGTGACATTGATTTGTGATAATATGGCATCTATGGTCATGAAAAATGGCTGGATTGATGCGATATTAGTAGGCTGTGATCGTATGGCAGCCAATGGGGATGGTGCAAATAAAATTGGTACCTCTGGTGTTGCAATTTTAGCAAAAGAGTATGGAATTCCATTTTATATGTGTGTGCCGACCTCTACCATTGATTTGGATACAGCGACTGGAGAAGAGATTAATATAGAACTTCGCAGCGGGGAAGAAATTTATCAAATGTGGTATGAAAAGGAGATGGCTCCTGCCGGAATTAAAACCTATAATCCAGCCTTTGATGTAACCGATGCAAAATACATTACTGCGGTGATAACCGAAAAGGGCATTGCATATCCCCCTTATGAAGAAAGCTTAAAATCTTTATTTGATAAAAAAGATTGATTAATAAATTTTCTTTATAATAAATATTGACAAAATTTTTTTAAAGTGGTAAATTAGTTCTAATCAAGTGTAAAATGAAAAGACGAAGATCAGAAACAAGTAATCTTATGGGATAACAACAGAGAGTAGCCGGATGGTGAGAGGCGCAGCTAAAACATAAGACGAATACATTTTGTGAGTTGCTCACCCAAAGGGTTACCAAGTAGGCTGAGACGGATGCACCCGTTATAGTGCTAGAGTATGTTAGTACTTGACAAGGCAAGGACCGTGAGGTCTTTGTAAATTGAGGTGGTACCACGGGAAGGTCATCCCGTCCTCTGAAGTAGTTCAGAAGACGGGATTTTTTTATGCTTGGATTTCGTCTTTGTAGGCAGGTAGGATTGTAGTTTTGTAGGTTTGTAGGAAAAGGAGAAAATGTATGATCATCAAAATTGTATTATTGTTATTGTTTTTTACCGTAACAGTAGGTGTAGGTGTTTTTTGTAGAAAACATACTGCAAGTGTAGGAGATTTTGTATTAGGTGGAAGAAATGTAGGCCCTTGGGTTACGGCATTCGCCTACGGTACTTCCTATTTTTCTGCTGTTATCTTTGTGGGCTATGCTGGACAATTTGGCTGGGCATATGGTCTTTCGGCGACTTGGATCGGTATTGGGAACGCTCTCATAGGGAGCTTACTAGCTTGGGTCGTTTTAGGAAGACGTACTCGCATTATGACAAAGCATTTTGAATCAGCAACCATGCCTGATTTCTTTGCAAAAAGATATCAATCAGAACCACTTCGTATCATCGTATCAGTTATTATATTTGTGTTTTTAGTACCATACTCGGCATCGGTATACAAGGGTCTTTCCGGTTTATTCTCAATGGCATTTGGAATTGATTTTGTTTACTGTATGATTGGTATGGCAATACTCACAGCCATTTATGTTATGGTTGGTGGTTATATGGCAGCCGCGTTGAATGATTTAATTCAGGGAACGATTATGCTTGTCGGAATGGTAGCAATTATTTGGACTACACTTCATAGCCAAGGTGGTTTGATGGACGCAATGACAGAAATGTCTAAAATCGAAAATCCTGTTAATCCTGAGTTTCAAGGGGTATATACTTCGTTTTTCGGGCCTGATCCGATTGGTTTGCTCTCCGTTGTTTTATTGACAAGTTTAGGAACATGGGGATTGCCTCAAATGGTACACAAATTTTATACGATAAAAAGTGAGAAGGCGATTAAAACAGGAACGGTTATTTCCACATTATTTGCACTGGTTGTAGCCGGAGGATCGTATTTTCATGGTGCATTTGGAAGATTGTTTGTAAATGCCAATGCAGATGGCTCAGTGGCCTTTGACCAGATTGTTCCGACTATGGTTGGCGGCAATTTACCGGATGTCCTCATTGGAGTCGTTGTTATCTTGGTTCTTTCTGCCTCGATGTCTACACTCTCCTCTTTGGTTATTGCATCCAGTTCAACCTTTACGTTAGACTTTTTAAAACCATTGTTCTTTAAAAACATGAACGGGAAAATGCAGATTATGTCCATTCGGATTCTTTGTGGATTGTTTGTATTACTATCCGTAATGATTGCTTTGCGACCAAATCAATTGATTACATCTTTAATGTCATTATCTTGGGGAGCATTAGCAGGGTGTTTTTTAGGCCCGTTTATTTTTGGGTTGTTTTGGAAAGGAAGCACCAAAACTGCTGTTTTTGCAGCCTTTTTATCCGGAATAGGTATCAATGTTTCAAATTTATTTCTTCACTTTACAACACCGGTTATTGCAGGTGCTGGTTCTATGTTAGTTTCGCTGCTCATTGTTCCTATTGTCAGCTTTGTTACGCCGAAGCTTGCCGCTCAATTTGTAGAAGAGACCTTTGCTTGCTATGATGAAAAAATTATGGCGGCACATAAGCTGGTTCTAAATGAAGATGAAGATCAATAAAAAAAGAACATAACAAAAAATAAGATTGGTCCAACCAACAAAAAACCGTAATTTTTTCGTTAATTTTTCATTTTTTTCCTAAAAAAGCCAGTAAAAGCGCTTGAAGCACGAAAAAGAAACGAGTATAATATTAGCGGAATGCTCGGATGGAAATCTAAGGCATTTCGCTATGAGAAATTATATGTTTTATAAAAAGGAGGGACTACTTATGTTCAAAAAGTTTACCAATGGTTGTGTTGCTTTGGTACAAAGATTCCTACCCGACCCGTTTATTTTCTGCATTATCTTGACTGTATTTGTATTCTTAGTAGCAATGCCGGTTACCGGCCAGGGCCCACTGGAAATGGTGAATCACTGGGGCGGTGGCATTTGGACCTTACTTGCATTTTCCATGCAGATGGCACTCGTTTTAGTATTAGGATCGGCACTTGCAAATGCTCCTTCGGTAAAGAGAGTTGTTGTAAGTTTAGCATCCATTCCTAAAACTCCATTTCAAGGGATCGTTTCGGTTACCGCTTTTTCAGTAATCGCTTGCTGGATTAATTGGGGCTTTGGTTTGGTTGTTGGTGCAATTTTAGCAAAGGAAATTGCAAAGCAGGTAAAAGGTATTGATTACCGTTTGTTGATTGCATCTGCTTATTCCGGTTTTATTATTTGGCATGCAGGATTATCCGCATCCATTCCACTAACAGTTGCTACTGGCGGTGAAGCTCTTACAAAAGCAACTGGAGGTGCGATTACAGAAGCCATTCCAACAAGTGTGACAATTTTTTCATCTTATAATTTAATTATGTGTGCAGCAGTATTAATTATCATGCCGTTTGTAAATGCGGCAATGCATCCTTCTCCAGATAAGGTTGTAACGATTGATACACATTTGCTTCAAGAGGAAGCTTTGGAATCAAGAATTGCTTCAACTCCGGCTGAAAAAATGGAAGACAGCCGTATTATGAGTGGATTGATTACCATTTTAGGTCTTGTTTTTATTGTAATGTACTTTAAAAATAATGGCTTTAAGCTTGATTTAAACATTGTTAATACGATTTTCTTGATTGCCGGAATTTTATTGCATGGTACTCCATTGCGTTATGTAAATGCAATTGGTGAAGCTGTAAAAGGTGCTGGTGGTATAATCTTACAGTTCCCGTTTTATGCTGGAATCATGGGGATGATGACCGGTATGGGTGCGGATCAAATTTCTTTGGCTGGTGCCATTAGTAATTGGTTTGTATCCGTTGCAACACCGACAACGTTCCCGCTATTTTCTTTCTTAAGTGCAGGTATTGTAAATCTGTTTGTACCTTCCGGCGGAGGTCAATGGGCAGTACAGGCGCCGATTATGATGCCGGCTTCTTTGGAATTAGGTGTAGAACCATCTGTTACCGCTATGGCAATTGCATGGGGTGATGCATGGACAAATATGATTCAGCCGTTCTGGGCATTACCGGCACTTGGTATTGCAGGTTTAGGTGCTCGTGATATCATGGGATATTGCGTTATCTGCTTGCTTGTAGTTGGTTTGATTGTATGTGGAGGATTTATCTTCTTAATTTAAACAATCAAAATTAGCAAAGAAATAATCGCTAAAATTATAATACATAAGAACAAAGCAGCGTGTTTTAAATTCTTTAAGGCACGTTGCTTTTTTTCTAAATTATTACTAGATAAATGATAGTGCAAAAGGGCGAAAGCCACTTTTTTTATTGACTTTCTTTTTAGAATAGCTAAAATGAGGGTAGTGCATAAAAGGAATTTTTATAAGAAGATGGAATTGTAACACTGAAAGGGGTAAGATTTATGGCAAAGTATAAATGTCGTCTATGTGGATATGTTTATGATTCAGAGAAGGAAGGAAAAGCTTGGGAAGAATTACCGGAAAGTTGGACTTGCCCAATTTGCGGTTATGCGAAAGAAGGTTTTGATTTAATCATTGAACCGTCTGTTGCTACCAAGGAAGAATCTTCAATTGAAGAAAGCAATGGATCCAATTCTTTGGAATATGATTCAAGATATTCAAAAAAGGAAGGATTGTATGATAGACAAATGGATGCCATTCATGAAATGGCAGTATCAGGAAAACCGATTCATTCAGCAATGAGTACAGAGCTGCCGACTCCTTGCTGGGACGCTATTTTAATCTTAGGATCTCAGCTTGCATCGCTTCCATTGGAGTCGGATGCATCGGTGAGCACAAGAACCGTTATCGGAAGAAATGCCAAAAAACCTATGGTCCTCGAAAGCCCAATTTATATTTCACATATGTCTTTTGGTGCTTTATCGAAAGAAGTTAAAATTGCATTGGCTAAGGGTGCCGCAGAAAATAAAACGGCAATGTGCAGTGGTGAAGGCGGTATTTTAGCCGAAGAGAAGCAGGCTGCTTATAAATATATTTTTGAATATGTGCCCAATTTATATAGTGTAACACCGGAGAATCTAAAAAATGCCGATGCCATAGAAATTAAAATCGGGCAAGGAACAAAACCGGGAATGGGAGGGCATCTTCCCGGAGAGAAGGTAACTGAAGAAATCGCAAAAATAAGGAACAAGAAGATGGGACAAGATATTTTAAGTCCTTCTCGTTTTCCGGGTATTGAAACAAAAGAGGACTTAAAGGAATTGATTGAGAGTCTTCGTATGCAATCGGAGGGAAGACCGATTGGAGTGAAAATTGCAGCAGGGCATATTGAAAGGGATTTGGAATTCATTGCATATGGAAATCCGGATTTCATAACCATTGACGGAAGAGGTGGCGCAACTGCATCCAGTCCCAAAATGGTGCGAGATGCAACGTCAATACTTACGATTTATGCTTTGCATCGAGCTAGAAAATTTTTAAATGAGAATGAATATCAGATGGAGCTTGTTATTACCGGAGGTCTGCGCGTTTCAAGTGACTTTGCGAAGGCTTTAGCAATGGGCGCAGACGCCGTTGCAGTTGCAACAGCACCGCTGATGGCGGCAGGGTGTCAAAGATACCGCATCTGCGGCTCCGGACAATGTCCTATGGGTATTGCAACCCAAGATCCAGAGCTTAGAAAGCGTTTTCCAACTGAGATTGGAGCAAAGAGAGTTGCAAACTATTTAAATGTTTGCTTGGAAGAACTTAAAATGTTTGCTCGAATTACAGGAAAAGAAAATATACATGACTTGAGTATCCAGGATATTTGTACTATCTCAACAGAAATCGCTGACCATACAAACATTCCTCATGCCTAGTAGTGAAAATGACCCAGCTTCTAAAAAAGCTGGGTTTTTTTTGTAAAAAGTAATTGACAGTAAAAAATAAGGGTGATATATTAATAGTGGTTAGCGATTGCTAACCATATTTTGCAACCATAAGTTAGCTTCTGCTAACCAATAATTATATAAAAGCTTACATTAAAAGGAGTTGATGATGGTGCCATTAACATTTACAAAAGTCGGAGAGACAAAATGCATTGAAAGAATCAATGGAAAGGATGATGCAAAGAGGTTTTTAAATAACCTTGGTTTCGTTGAGGGAAGTGAAGTTTCCATTGTATCTGAAATTGCCGGAAATTTGATTGTAATGATAAAAGACACTCGGGTAGCTATCAGCCGTGAAATGGCAAATCGAATTGTAGTATAAAGGTAATAGAAAGGAGAAGCGATGATGAATACTTTAAAAGGAGTAAAATGTGGGCAGACTGTGATGGTCAAAAAGCTTCATGGTGAAGGCGCGGTAAAACGCAGAATTATGGATATGGGAATAACAAAAGGCAGTGAAGTATATATTCGAAAGGTGGCACCTTTGGGTGATCCCATTGAAGTTAATGTTCGGGGTTATGAATTGTCAATTCGGAAAGCGGATGCGGCAATGATTGAGGTTGAATTGGAATTTTGTTAGATCAATAAATTTTTACTGAATTAATAAAAAGAAATAGATATTTTTTTTAATAGTGGGTTAGCACATGCTAACAGCTTGAAGGAGGATAAGAATGTTAAAGATCGCTCTTGCCGGTAATCCGAACAGCGGTAAAACAACGTTGTTTAATGCACTTACAGGGTCAAAGCAATATGTCGGCAATTGGCCCGGCGTCACGGTAGAAAAAAAAGAAGGAAGGATAAAGGGACAGAAAGAAGTACGGTTGATTGATTTACCCGGAATTTATTCTCTTTCCCCATATACATTAGAAGAGGTTGTATCGAGAAATTATTTGTTAGATGAAAAACCGGATGCCATAATAAATATTGTTGATGGATCGAATTTGGAACGCAATTTGTATTTGACGACACAGATTGAAGAGCTTGGCATTCCGATGATTGTTGCAATTAATATGATGGATGTTGTGAATAAAAATGGAGATAAGATTGATTGTTCAAAATTATCGAAGTCTCTCGGATGTCCGGTAATTCCGATTTCCGCAATGAAAGGTGAAGGAATTTCAGACTTGATTGAGCAGGCTGTTTCCGTTGCAAATACTGATAAGACTACTGATCTTTCAAAGCGCTTTTCAACACAGGTGGAGAATGTACTTTCTGAGATTCAAAAGCAGATTCCGAATGAAATTGAGGAAAAACAGAGACGTTGGTATGCAGTTAAGCTTTTTGAAAGGGATGAGAAAGTAATACAGCAAATAAAAAAATCAACCAAAATAGAAGCCTTGGTGAATGAAATGGAAATGGCAATGGAGGATGATTCAGAGAGCATCATCACAAATGAACGTTACCAATACATTACTTCTCTGATTCAAAATTGTTATCAGAAAAAAAGCAAATCCAAAATATCAACATCCGATAAAATTGATAGAGTGGTTACAAACCGATTTTTAGCACTCCCGATTTTTGCTGTTATTATGTTTTTTGTATATTACATATCAATCACAACCATTGGAGATTTAGTAACGGTATTTACAAACGATACTTTATTTGGCGCTTGGATCTCTGAAACACTGGCAGCTTGGATGGAAACAATTGGTGTCAGCACTTGGCTTATTGGGTTAACTGTAGATGGCATCGTCGGCGGAGTTGGAGCAGTACTTGGATTTGTTCCACAAATGTTTATTCTTTTTGCTATGCTTGCAATATTAGAGGAATGTGGGTATATGGCTCGTGTTGCTTTCATTATGGATCGTATATTTCGAAAGTTTGGACTTTCCGGAAAATCTTTTATTCCAATGTTGATTGGAACGGGATGCGGCATTCCAGGGATTATGGCATCTCGAACCATTGAAAACGAAAGCGATCGCAGGATGACAATTATGACGACAACCTTTATGCCTTGCGGAGCAAAGATGCCGATTGTAGCTTTAATAGCTGGCGCGTTATTTGGTGGGGCTTGGTGGGTTGCACCGTCAGCCTATTTTATTGGAGTCGCAGCCGTTATTATATCAGGACTTATTTTAAAGAAAACAAAAATGTTTGCAGGAAAACCTGCTCCGTTTGTTATGGAGCTTCCGACCTATCATGTTCCTACTCTTGGAAGTGTTTTACGTAGTATGTGGGAACGTGGAAGTTCGTTTATTAAAAAAGCTGGAACAATTATCTTACTTTCAAGTGTTTTGATTTGGTTCCTCTCCTCGTTTGGAATGGTAGATGGGTCTCTGCAAATGGTTGAAAATATGGATGAAAGTATTTTGGCAGTGATCGGAGGATGGATTGCTCCAATCTTTGCACCATTGGGTTTTGGAGCTTGGCAAAGTGCGGTCGCTACTATAATGGGATTGGTTGCAAAAGAAGAAGTTGTTGGGGTATTCGGTGTCCTTTATGGAGTGTCGGGTGATGCACTTGAATTAGTAGAAGAAGGTTCCTACGGTGAACTTGGTGCAATATCGCAACATTTTACAATGCTTTCTGCGTATTCGTTTTTAGTCTTTAATCTCCTTTGTGCCCCTTGCTTTGCTGCAATTGGTGCGATTAAGAGAGAGATGAACAATGCAAAATGGACGTGGTTTGCAGTTGCATATCAGTGTGTGTTTGCTTATGTTATGGCGTTTATGGTATTTCAATTTGGATCCATGTTTTATGGAACATTCGGCGTTGGAACCATCATTGCTTTTCTGCTTCTTGCTGCTCTTGTATATCTTTTACTTCGACCGTATAAGAAAAGATCGTCAAGCAGAGCAGAAGTCAATGATGATTTATGTTATCAAAAGGGTTAATGTAATATAAAAAAGCAGCGTAATGCTGCTTTTTTAAAAACAAACAGTTAGCTTGAACTAACTGCGTTATGGAGGGAAAAATGAGTGTTGTGATTGTTGGAGGCAATGATTGTATGGTATGCCAATATAGAAATCTTTGCAAACAATATAAATGTAATGCAAAGGTATTCACACAAATGAACGGAACGTTAAAAAATAAAATTGGTTCACCGGATTTAATGGTTGTTTTTACCGGAACGGTATCACACAAAATGGTTAAATGTGCATTGAATGAAGCGAAGAATCGAAATACAAAAATTGCCCGCGCACATTCCAGTTCTATCTCCGCATTAAAGATGATTTTAGAAGAACATACTGCATAGGAAGACATACAATTTTTGCTTTTTTATTTTTTTTATGGTAAAATCAGGGGTAGATTGGCTCAAGGAGAACGGTATGTCATATAAAGTAAAATTAGATGTATTTGAAGGTCCCTTTGATTTACTGGTATATTTGATTGAAAATGCAGAAATGAATATTTATGATATTCGTGTGTCAGAAATCACCAGCCAGTATTTAGATTATATTGAGCAAATGAAAAAGCAAGATGCAGTGGTCGCAGGAGAATTTATGGTTCTTGCGGCTGCTTTGATTGAGCTGAAATCGAAAATGCTTTTACCTCGTACTAAGGTAGAAGGCATACTGGATGAGGAAGAAGATCCTAGAGACGAATTGGTACAAAAACTTTTAGAGTATAAGCGCTTCAAAGCTGCTTCTGAGTATTTAGAAAAACAAGAGGAACGCATGCGGGGGATTTTTACGAAGCCGCAAGAAGATCTTGCACCATATGCATTAGAACCGGATGAATATTTGAATTTGGATATGAGTCAGTTTATGAAGGCGTTTCAAATATTCTTAAACAAAAAGAAAAAGCTAGAGGATATCAAAAAAAGATACGCTCGAGTTGAACGGCAGCGTATGTCAATTGAAGCTCGGATTGAACAAATGAAGAACTTTTTTTTACGAAAGAAAAGAGGAACCTTTTCCGAACTGTTGGATGGGAAAACAAGCCGATATCATATTGTATTAACCTTTATGTCAATGTTGGAGCTATTGAAGCAGAGAGCCATTACCGTTCATCAAAGTGTGAATTACGGAGAGATTACGCTGACTCTTTGTCAGGAACAGGGACATGTAGAGATACCTGCAGGAGGAGGTTTCGATGACCAGTAAAAAAAATATAAAATCTATATTTGAATCTATTTTATTTGTATGGGGAGAACCTTTGGATGTAAAAATTGCTGCAGATCTTTTTGATATGCATTGGAAGGAAGCATATGACTGCTTTAAGGAGTTGCAGCAGGAGTATGAAGTACAAGACAGAGGCATTCGAATCCGTGAAATCGATAAAAGTTTTCAATTATGTACCAAAGAGGAAAACAATGTTTATATAGAACGATTGTGTACGCCGGTAAAAGAAAAGCGTTTGTCTCAATCGGCATTGGAAGTCCTGGCAATCATTGCCTATAAACAACCGGTGACAAAGGGAGAAATCGAATCCATTCGTGGGATTAAGTGCGATCGCGTGATTGAAGGCCTGATGAAAAAAGATTTGATTATAGAAACCGGTCGTTCTGCTGCAATCGGCAGACCGATACTTTATGGAACAACAAAAGAGTTTTTAAGATATTTCGGGTTTACCTCAATGAAGGAGTTACCGGACATTGATGATATTGAAAGCATTATTAGAGAACAAGAACCAAATCATTTAGATTTTCAACAAATTGCAATTGAATTTGAAAAAAATTAAATAAAAAATTTCATCCATCAATTACCAAGAAGAAATAAGGAAAAGAAGCAAAATTTTGTACAAACTAATACCATGAAAAAGAAATGGATGTTTGTACTATTAATTATTTTATTTATTTGGGCATTTTATAGTCGTATGGTCGTAACTCGCTATACCGTGTATACGGAAAAGCTGCGATGGAATCAAACTCTTCGTATTGTGCTTCTTGCTGATCTGCATAGTCGTTACTATGCAGAGGGGCAGGATAAATTGGCACGCTTGATAAGGGATCAAGATCCGGATTTGATAGCACTTTCCGGTGATATTGTGGATGATCGAATTTCAACACAGGGTGCCTATTCCCTCATTAAAAGAATTGAGGGGTGTGCACCTATTTTTTTTGTTACGGGAAATCATGAGTGCTGTCGGAATGACTTAGAGAAAATAAAAGACGAATTAGAGTATTATAGTGTAAAGGTATTAGACGATGGACAAGTAATAACAACAATTTCCGGAGAGAAAATACGAATTGCCGGTCTTGAAGACCCTTGTATGAGAAAATGTAATGTGACAAAAAGAAAATGGATTAGGAGTAAAAAAGATTTATTTCATAAACAAGAAGATATGTATTCCATTTTACTTTCTCACCGACCGGAACTCTTTTATTTGTATGATCGATGGGAATTTGATTTGGTACTCTGCGGACATACACATGGGGGATTGATTCGTATTCCGGGGATACTAAATGGTTTGTGGGCAGTGGATCAAGGATATTTTCCGAAATATGCGGGAGGATTATACGTGCACAACGGTAAGACAAGGAGCTATGCACAGGTGGTAAGTCGAGGCTGTTCCGTTAATCCAAATTCACCTCGTGTTTTTAATCCTCCGGAAATTGTCGTAATTGATATAAAAGGAAAATAAAACAAGTTTTTACTCATAGTTGATACTTAAAATATAAAATTAGCCTGCAAATAAAAAGTCAATAGTAAAAAGTTGATTTTTTTCAAAAGTACAATGAGGAAATATGACCATCACAAAAAGACCACCGGATATGGCTGGTCTGAAATAAGGGTATGTATGTGGTAATTACTGCGGAAGAGATGCTAAGTATTCTTTCACTCGTCCATAGTAGATACGTAAGAACTTATTGGCACCTGCAGTCATGTAGACATAATAAGGTTTACCTTGAGCACGTTTCTTGTCCATAAATAGATACACGGCATCATCCTGTGGCTTATTTTTGATAAGAGCGTCCATGACCTGAAACAAAGTTTTACGCAAGGTAGAAGATCCTCTTTTGGAAGCATGAACACTCTTTTGTTCATAGGTTCCAGATTGATTTACACCTGGATCGACACCAGCAAATGCTGTAATGGCGCCTTTGTGAGTAAAGCGTGTAACATCTCCAATTTCAGCAATTAGCTGAGGACCTAGAGACGAACCAACGCCTTTCATTTCCATGACGATAAAGTACTCTGGCAGTTTAGATGCAGTTTCATGCATTAAAGAACGAAGTTGTTCCACTGTTTGAGAGGCGATATTTAGCTGTTCTACAGCCTGTTTAACAATCAGTTTGGTTAAGTCATCTTTAGGAAGTACGGGAATAAGCTCCTTAGCTGCACCATAGATTTCTTCAGCTTTTGATTTACTGAAGTTGTACTTCTTTCTCTTGCACCATTTCTGATAATGGTCGGTGAAAGCATTTAGAGACATTTTACGAACACAGTCCACATGCCAGTATGTAGTGGCGAAATCAACCCATTTCTGACTACCATCATTACGGGCAGGGCTATCGAAGTAAGTATTAACACCTGGATAGGTTTGATCAAGAATGCCGATAAAGTTGTTTTTCATAGCCGTTTTGTGCTTCATATAGAAACCAAACTGACGGTTCATTGTTTTTAACTGATTGCGTATTTCATCCATAAGACAATACTGTTTCAAATCAGTCCAGCTGTCAAGAGCATAACGAGCTATTTTAACAGCATCTGCCTTATCAGACTTGACTTTACGGAGAGAATTATCTCCGAAATCTTTAATAAGTTTTGGATTTACGGCACTTACGAAAAGATTTGCCTGAGAAAGCTCATGAGCTAATGGTTCGTAATAACGACCAGTATGCTCCATGACAATCCGTGATTCACCTTCAATGGATTTGATTTGTTCAATTAAGAAACTAATTTCACTTGAAGTGTGGTGAATCTCAAAAGGTGAAGAAATAATCTCACCATATGGGCGGAGAATAGCAATCATGCTTTTGCCCTTAGAAACATCAATACCTACTGCGTTCATAAATTTGTCACTCCTATAGATTATTGCAATGGATAAACACCAGTTTTACTCATTGCCTATTCCATCTACTGTGGTGTGACCCGAACGTACTGTAGGAAGCAGTTCAACCTGCATAAAACGAACGCTGCGAATGAGGAGCTGGTTAGCAGTCTAATTTACGGACGCGAAGTCCAAGAAAGGAAGACGCCATACCTATTGCTCCATACATTCTAACAGCTTAAGCAACAAGATGGATAGTGACCTGACTGGCTGTCAAGCACATTAACCATAAATATATTGTAGTAGAAAAGAGAAGGGCTTATCCCAATCGATGGCAAATCGGGCGGAGTTGGCCCTTTTTGTTATGCCAAAACTGCCCGCTTCGTGACAAGTTTGTCACAATCTTATCGTGAAGTTTAATATGATTTTGACATTTTTTTAACAAAATTAAAGGAGTATAAATTTTTTTTCCGCTTAGAATATCAACGTTTGTCAAAGAATTAACAAATAAAATTCTAAGATAGTTTTTTGAATTGGCACACGATTTGCTCATTAAAATAGCAAACGTATAAACCATATGTCATTTGAGACATTGGTTTTGCACTTTTCGAAAAGTCATGACGCGACCCAATGTATTAGAGATCATCGAGAAAGAGAGAGGAGAAAAGAAAAATATGAGAGAGTATATGCCATATGGCGAAGAAGCACCGTTCATAAAAGCGGGGCCGTTTAAAATTCGTCTTCCATTCATTCATTATCGCTTCGAAGTTGCAGACTACATTCAGGGACTATTAATGTGTGCAGTTTGCCTTGGTGCCATTCCGTTGCTGCAGGATGCTTTAAATATGCCTTTTGAAGTTGCCCTTGCGGTTGTTATTCTAAATGGATTTTTATATACTTGGCACACATTACTTGGGGATCCTGTAGTTCCTGGTTGGATTACACCGGCAATACCATTACTTACTGCCTATTGCTTAACCTTTCCAGCAGGCCACGCAAGAATGCAAGGGCTGGTTGCATTTGAGATTACACTTGGAATTTTCGCTATTTTATTAGGATTGACTGGTGTTGCTGGAAAAATTATTGGTGTAATTCCTCCCGCTATCAAATCAGGCATTATTTTGGGAGCCGGAATCTCTGCAATAACAATGATCTTTAAAGAGGGTGGAAAATTTGAAATGATGCCTTATACTACGGCGATTTGTCTAATTGTTGCATTCTATCTACTCTTTTCAAATGGATTTAAGAGATTGAGTACAAAGAACAAAATGTGGGAAACCATTGCAAATCTTGGAATCCTTCCTGCAGTTTTGATTGCTGTTATCGTCGCACCAATTGTAGGAGAAAGTGCATGGCCACACATCGAGTTTGGTTTTAGTAATCCTGATTTTCATACACTTTGGACGGATTGGGTTCCTTGGGGAGCTGTAGGTTGGCCTGCTCCAATTATGTTTGTAAAGGCAATTCCAACTGTTTTGGCAATTTATATTGTATTATTTGGTGACGTTGTACAGAGTAAAGCACTTGTACATGATGCAGATATTGCAAGAGATGATGAAACCATTGATTACAATCCAAATCGTGCACATTTAATCTTTGGTATCAGAAACACCATTATGGGAGTCATCGGACCGGATATTACTATGTGTGGGCCTCTTTGGGCAGCTATGCAGGTTGTTGTTTGTGAACGTTATAAAAAAGGCAGAAGAAGTATGCAGTCCTTGTTTGGCGGTGCCGCTTCTTTCCGTTTCGGTACGTTTACAGGATATTGGCTTCTTCCGATTTTAACCTTGGTACAGCCGATTTTATCCGTTGCTTTGGCTTTGACCATGATTGTACAGGGATTCGTAAGCGTGCGTATTGGTGTGCAGCAATCGCAAAGCTTTAAGGATTTAGGAATTGCAGGTGTCATTGCCGGTGCTTTATTAGTAAAGGGATCTGCATTTGGTCTTGTAATTGGTGTATTAGCATGTCTCTTATGTTACGGAAAAGATTTTCTCAAAGGCGACACCACTTTTGGTCATTTATGGTCGGCAGAGGTTGAGGTCATGACAAAAGAATCCGGAAACTTAGAGGCTGATGAAGAAGTCGCTTAATTGTGAATTTGAATATTGGAAGTGATAACTTTGGAAAGAAAAATAAAAAAGGTTTTAGAGGAAAAGGTAAATCCTATTTTATCTGAACATTATGGTGGAGCCATACTTACCAGTTTTGAAAATAATGTGGCATGGATACGGATGACTGGTGCATGTGGGCAATGCCCTTCCGCACAGCAGACGATTGAAGATGTCGTAAAGGAAATCATTATCGCAAATGTTGAGGGGGTTACGGATGTATGTCTTGATGCATCCGTAAGTGAAGATCTGCTTGGTATGGCTCGGAAAATTTTAAATAAAGAAGCTTAATATAGGCAATGCAATCGCACTAAGTACGATGTTTGCGAATAGAGTTATAAGGTTTTATTAGCGGTTTGATAGTAAGCAGAATCTGTTTATTATCAAACCGAGTCCATGAAGAGGAGGATTTTTAGTATGTTAATGACAGGAGCACAGTACATCGAAAGTTTAAGAAAGTTAAACACAAGAGTGTATATGTTTGGTGAAAAAATTGAAAATTGGGTGGATCATCCTATGATTCGACCTTCTATCAATTGCTTGGCAGTTACTTATGATTTGGCACATGACCCGCAATATGCTGACCTTATGACTGCAAAATCAAATTTAACCGGAGAAATCATCAACCGTTTTGGACATTTACATCAAAGTGCTGATGACCTTAGAAAAAAGGTTAAAATGCAAAGACTTTGCGGACAGAAAACGGCAAGCTGCTTCCAAAGATGTGTTGGTATGGATGCTTTTAATGCAGTATTTTCTACCACTTTTGAGACTGATAAAAAGTATGGAAGTGAGTACCATAAAAATTTTACTGAATTCTTAAAGATGGTTCAAGAAGAGGACATCGTTGTTGATGGTGCAATGACGGACCCTAAGGGGGACAGAGGTGTAGGACCTTCGGATCAAAAAGATGCAGATTTATTTGTACATATTGTAGAGCAGAGAGAAGACGGAATTGTTGTTCGTGGTGCAAAATGTCACCAAACCGGCTCCATCAATTCTCATTGGCATCTCATTATGCCAACACAGGCAATGAGACCGGAAGACAAAGACTATGCAGTTTCATTTGCATGCCCTTCCGATGCAGAAGGTGTATACATGGTATATGGAAGACAGTCTTGTGACACCAGAAAGATGGAAGAAAATGCAGATGTTGATCTTGGAAATAAAATGTTCGGCGGTCAGGAAGCGTTGGTTGTATTTGATGATGTGTTTATTCCAAATGAATATGTTTTCTTAAACGGAGAAACTGAGTTCGCAGGAATGCTCGTTGAACGATTTGCAGGATATCACAGACAGTCTTATGGTGGATGTAAAGTAGGCGTAGGCGATGTTATCATCGGTGCTGCCGCTCTTGCTGCAGATTACAATGGTGCAAACAAGGCATCTCATATTAAAGATAAGTTAATTGAGATGACACATTTGAATGAAACGTTATATTGCTGTGGTATCGCTTGTTCTGCAGAAGGCTATCCTACAGAAGCAGGAAATTATCAGATTGATCTTCTGCTTGCGAATGTTTGTAAGCAGAACGTTACAAGATTCCCTTATGAAATCGTAAGACTTGCAGAAGACATTGCCGGAGGCTTAATGGTAACAATGCCTTCAGAAAAGGACTTTAAGTCGGAAACTGTGGTTGGAAGAAATGGAGAAACCATTGGAGATATTTGCAATAAGTATTTTGCAGCTTCCCCAGTATGTACAACAGAAGACAGAATGAGAATTTTAAGATTCTTGGAAAATATTTGTCTCGGTTCTTCTGCAGTTGGATACAGAACGGAATCCATGCATGGTGCAGGTTCTCCTCAGGCTCAGAGAATCATGATCAGTCGTCAGGGAAATATCAATGCGAAGAAAGAACTAGCAAAGGCGATTGCAGGAATCAAATAAGGAGTAACCATTGCTTCTTTCAACCTTGCATAGTATGATAAAAGTAAAAATAGTGGGGCGGCGTTTACCGTCCCACTATCGATAAATGGAGGGAGAAAGAGCATGAAATGCGGTGTGAGATTTTGTGGTGGATGCAATCCGAGATATGATAGAGGAAAGGTTCTGGAGGAGATTAAGGAATCGTTGAGTGAGATTGATTTCGAGTATGCATGCGAAGAGGAAACTTATGATGTTATTTTGGTCATAGGTGGATGCACCAATTGCTGTGCATCTTACGAACAATTTAAAACAAAAGAAGGCGTCATTAAGATGTGGGATTCAGCGGACACCAAAAGAATTATCAGAGTCATACGTGATTTGAGTTAAAGAGTGAGCACTTTAAATGGCTGCTCACCAAGGTGATTTTGTAGGAGGACTTATGAATTGGAAAACAATATATGACAGCAGAAAATGTACGGCAGAGGAAGCTGTCAACAAGATTCATTCAGGTGATGCAGTGGTCTTTGCACACGCTGTAGCGGAACCGCCAGTTCTGGTAGAAGCTATGGTTGCTAATAAAGAAGCGTATAAAAATGTAACCGTTTCGCATATGGTTACACTTGGAAAAGCAGAATATTCTCTTCCTGAAAATAAAGAACACTTTACATTTCGAGGTTGGTTTACAAGCGCAACGACAAGAAAATCATTGGAACAGGGGCATGGTCAATTTGTACCTGTGTTTTTCCATGAAGTTCCGGGTTTCATTCGGAAAGGAATTTTCAATGTCGATGTGTTTATGGTAATGGTATCACCTCCGGATGAAAATGGTTTTTGCAGTGTCGGCGTATCTTGCGATTATACTATGGAAGCGATTAAATCTGCTAAAATTGTTTTAGCGGAAGTGAATGACCAAGTTCCTGTGGTTTATGGGGATACCTTTGTTCATGTAAGTCAAATTGATGCCTTTGTAGAAACTTCACATCCTCTTCCGGAAATCGGTATTCCGAAAATTGGTGAAGTAGAATCTGCTATCGGAAAGAACTGTGCGTCTTTGATTGAAGATGGAGCCACACTTCAATTAGGAATCGGAGCAATTCCGGATGCAGTATTAAGTCAATTAAAGGACAAAAAGCATTTAGGTATTCATTCGGAAATGATATCGGACGGTGTGGTAGATCTTTATGAAGCAGGCGTGATTGATTGTTCTCAAAAATCCATTGATAATGGTAAGATGATAGTTACTTTTTTAATGGGAACAAAAAGACTTTATGATTTTTGCAATAAAAATCCTATGGTTGAAATGAAACCGGTAGATTATGTAAATCATCCATCAATCGTTGCGCAATCTTCAAAGTTGGTTTGCATTAATGCTTGTTTAGAGGTGGATTTTATGGGGCAGGTTATATCAGATTCCATTGGAACAAGACAATTTTCCGGGGTAGGCGGTCAGGTCGATTTTGTTCGAGGTGCAGCTATGGCACTTGATGGAATGGCCAAGGCAATCATTGCAATGCCTTCCACTGCTACCATGAAGGATGGTAGTAAGGTATCTAAGATTGTACCTTATATTACACATGGTGCGGCAGTGACCACTTCAAGACACGATGTGGATTACATTGTAACAGAATACGGTGTTGCGCAAATGAAAGGAAAATCTCTCCAAGAAAGGGCGAGAGCATTGATAAATATTGCACATCCTGATTTCAGGGATGAACTTGGCGAAGAATTTCAAAAAAGATTCCATGTAGAGTTTTAAGTATGTTAAAATAAAGAAGGTCCATAATGATTCTTTTTTCACTATGGACTTCTTTGCATTATTTTACGGCAGATGATGATTATTTGTGGAGAATTTTTATGTTTAAATCTGTTCAAACAAGAGCTATGTTCTATTTGGTAAGTATTGCAATTAGCCTGTTGATTATTATCAGCTTTGTTTTGGTAGCTGGTATAGAAAAAATAGGCCATGGCATGCAAGAAAAGGCTCTGGAAGATCGAACCCGTTTGCTTTCAGAGTCTTTCCTAATAACAAGTGAACTCCAAGGAAAAATTACACCCGAAGAAGCTTATTTAATCATTCGGAATTCGGATTATATTGATGAAGACATCAAAGAGAATAGTTTTTTAATTAACAAAGAAAGAAAAACTATTGGGTATTATGGACGAGAACTTCCTTATGATTTAACGTTTTCTAAGCAATGTTCTTTACAGAATATTTATAAAAAGGGAGAAAATTATATTGCAAATCTTGCATCTTTGAATCAAATTCCAGGTCTTGACGGTTGGTTTGTTTGTTCGGAAAAGAGATATTCACAAGTATTTCGAGATATTAATAACATTAAAACGGGCACGATTATAATACTGGTAATTTTATTGTTTATTTTATGGCCACTTTCTAAAAGCATCTCCAAAAAGATAACGACTCCTATACGTGAACTTTCAAAATCTGCAGCGCGGATCGCTTCTGGTGATATCAGTCAGGGAATTGTAACGAAAAATAAGGATGAATTAGCTGACATTGCGACCTCATTTAATTTAATGTTAAATCATTTAAAATCGACTATGCAGCAAGTACTCACCAAATCTGGGGAGACCGCTTCCATGCATGAAATTATGGAATATGCTGAGCAGGCATATGAGAATCTTTTAAGCGGAATCATAAGTATTAATAACATTGGTGAGATTACGACCTTTAATGAAGCGGCTGAAAAGCTAATTGGATTAAAAGCCGAAGAGGTACTTGGTCTTAATGTACAAAACCCTATTCCAAAGGAAATTAAGCCGTTGATTGATACTCTGAAACGATGTTTGGCAAAGGGAAGTCTTCAATTAAAGACTTTGGATGATATTTATAATACATCAGGAGAGAAAATTCCGATTTTATATAGCGTTAAAATACAGTTTGGACTAAAGGATGAAGTAATTGGTGCAGTATGTGTATTCCGAAATATTCTTGACATTCAGAGATTTGAAGAAAGCACCAATCGAACGAAAAACTTAAAGGCGTTGGGTGAAATGAGTGCTAGTTTGGCACATGAAGTAAAAAATCCTTTAACAAGTATACGTGGGTACGCACAATTAGCAAAGCTAGAACTGAGCGAGCATGATTTAAACGTTGAGGGGCTTGATATTATTATACATGAAGCAGACCGTCTGGCTCAAATGCTTGATCGTTTTATGCATTTTGCGAGACCGAAAATTCCTGTATTAAAGGAAGTTGATTTAAGAAAAGTAATTAATTATGTTATTACTTTAATCCAGAATGAATTGCCGGATAATATTAAAATTAACACTGTTTTTAAGGAAATTCCAAACGTAATGGCAGACGAAGAGCTTTTTGAGCCGGTTATACTAAATCTGCTGCTGAATGCAATTCAAGCAATGCCAAATGGCGGTGTAATTACGATTAAAACAGGTTACAATGAAAAACGTAAAATGGTATTTACAGAAGTCATTGATACCGGTCAAGGAATACCAAGAGAAATATCTGAGAGAATTTTTGAACCGTTTTTTACGACAAAAGATATTGGTGCCGGTATGGGTCTTGCGATTTCATCAAGAATTATTGAAGCACATAAAGGTGTTTTGGAAGTAGAAAGTGTTGTAAAGGAAGGCGCAAAGTTCACGATACTGTTGCAATCGGTTGAAACAAGTAAAAAAACCTTTAATTTGAGGGAGGGATAAACTGTGGGACAGATAAACATCCTTGTGGTCGATGACGAGTTGAATGTCAGACAGCTTTTAAGTAAAGTACTGACAAAAGAAGGGTATCAAGTGTATACTGCATGCGATGGGTTAGAAGGGTTGGATCTTCTTCAAACTATTAGCATCGATATTATTATCAGCGATATAAAAATGCCCAAAATGACGGGCATTGAATTTTTGCATCGAGTCAAAGAAATGGACCCGGATATTGGATTTATATTAATAACGGCATTTGCAACCATGGAAACAGCAATCGACGCATTAAAAAGCGGTGCGCAGGATTACGTGACAAAACCTTTTGATATTACTGAGATTTTAACAGCAGTTAAAAAACTATGCTTGCCCGTTCAGCAGGGAGCACCGTTCGGTGGTAATTTTGGAGTAGGAAAAGACCAGTTTAGAGTGAATAGTAAAAGTCCTAAGATGCAGGAAGTTTTGCAGCTTGCGAAACAGGTTGCAGCTTGTGGATCTACGGTATTACTTACGGGAGAAACGGGAACTGGGAAAGGATATATCGCAAGAGCACTCCATCAGTGGGGACTCAGAAGTGATAAGCCACTTATCAATGTTAACTGTGGTGCGATACCGGATAATCTGCTGGAAAGTGAATTGTTTGGTTATGAGAAAGGTGCATTTACAGGTGCGGTATCTCCAAAGCCGGGGCGTTTTGAGCTGGCAGATGGCGGCACAATATTTTTAGATGAAATTGGAGACATTTCACCGTCTCTTCAAGTGAAGCTTCTTCGTGTCTTGCAGGAAAAAACGTTTGAAAGATTGGGTGGGATACGTTCAATTAAAGCCGATGTAAGAGTCATTGCTGCAACCAATAAAAACCTTTTAAAAGAAGTGCGGGAGGGACGCTTTCGAGAAGATTTGTACTATCGCCTCAATGTAGTACCGATTCACATCCCACCTTTGAGAGAACGTGTGGAAGACATTGAAGATTTAGTCACTTTCTTTTTAGAGGATTCTGCTCGTATCTCGAATACGAATATTCGAAAACAAATGACCGCTGATGTTATGAAGTGCCTGAAAGCTTACACTTGGCCGGGAAATATTCGTGAGTTGGAAAATATTATTGAGCGTTGTGTGGTAATTTGTTCCGGAAATTTAATTCAAGTGGATTCTCTTCCGATCGAAGTTCGTGAGGCAAGGGAAAGTTCACATGCAAATCAAAGTAAGCAAGAACCAATGTTAAACAATGCAATTGACTCTATAGAAAAAGAGGTCATTCAAAAAGCGATGAATGAATGTGGTGGGAATAAAACAAAAGCAGCGCTTGCACTGGGCATAAGCAGACGTTCATTACATAGAAAGCTTCAAAAGTATGCAATGAACGATTAATTTATCATTGTATTTCTGTCAAATTCTGAGGATATTTTTCATAATCCATGAAAAGGATTTGAAACAAAAGAGGGTTAAGCATATAATAAGAGAGTACGCTCTAAAAGAGCGATTTTCTCATGCTTACAGAAAGGACATACAATGAATAAGACGATTGGTATTAGCTGTGCGATAGGAGCAGCTTTTATTTATGGGTTTGCACCCCTTTTGGCAAAATTAACTTATATCGATGGGAGTAATACCATCACTTTAACTTTTTTTCGCAGTTTATTTTCCTTTCCGCTGATGCTCGCAATTTTGAGAGTTAAAAAAATTTCTGTCAGAGTATCAAAAAAGGATTTTTTTACATTGATCATATTGGCATTTTTAGGGGCATTTGCAACCGGTCTTATGTTATACGGTGCATACAATTACATATCAGTAGGTTTGACGACCTGCATTCATTATGTGTATCCGGTTTTGGTTGCTGTTGCGTGTGTTCTTTTTTTTAAAGAGAAAATAAGTACAATGAAATTAATTGCAATGGGTCTTTCACTTATTGGTCTTTTATCCTTTTTAGAAGGCGATCTGAAGTTAAATTTTACAGGGGTTGCTTTAGCATTGGGATCTGGTATTGCTTACGCAGCGTATCTTGTTGTAATGGATAAAACAGAAATTAAGCATTTGCATCCTTTTTTAATTTCGTTTTATTGTGCTACAGTGGCAGCTGTATGTCTTTTTGTTTTTGGAACTGCGACCAATCAAATCGTCTATCATATTGCCCCAAGAGGATGGGTTTTGATGTTTATAATGGCCATTGGCGTTTCGGTAATTGCTAATTCCATTACTCCGATTGCTGTAAAAAATGTTGGGCCTACGGTTACTGCAATTTTAGGAATGTTTGAGCCGATTGTAAGCGTTATTTTGGGGATTTTATTTTTAAATGAACCATTTACGTTCCGAGGTGCACTTGGATGTGTATTAGTAATTTTGTCTGTAGTTCTTCTTACCTTAGAAAGGGATAAAACGAACGAAAAACAAGAATAAATTATATGGAAAAAAGCATATCTCCTTTTCAAAAGAAATATTCTTTTGAAAAGGAGATTTTTTTTATGTTTAAAAATAATATTACAAAAAAAATAGTAGTGAGAACAATGAGTATGGTTCTTATAGTAGGAGCTTTCTTTTTGAGTGCAAGGATTTTTGAAACGAATGAAAAAACAGGGATTAAACTTCGTGAACTTCCACCGAGAGAAGCAGCACAAAAAGAAGTATCCGGCGAATCACTCATTGAGATTCCGGCAGGTCCTGAAGTTTCTGCACGTACTGCAATTGTGATGGATTTAAACTCGGGTATGGTTCTTTATGAAAAAAATAGCCAAGATAAAGTGTATCCTGCCAGCACAACGAAAATTCTTACCGCTTTGCTTGCCATTGAACAAGGTGATTTGAATGACATGGTTACGATATCAAAAAAAGCATCAGGAGTTGAAGGTTCCTCAATTTATCTTGAAGTAGGAGAAAAAATATCGTTGAAGGATTTAATATATGGGTTAATGCTTCGATCAGGAAATGATGCTGCCATAGCAATTTCAGAAAAAATTTCAGGAAATACTGCATCATTTGTAGAGGCGATGAATGAAAGGGCAAAGCAAATTGGTGCAAAAGATACACATTTTATGAATCCCAATGGTCTTCATGATGAGGAGCATTATACGACTGCATATGATATGGCATTGATAGCAAGACAAGCCATGTTAAATCCTGCGTTTAAAGAAGTTGCAGAATCCAAAAGCTGGACGGCAGAACGAGGAGATGGAAAATTTAATGTGTTTTATAACAAGAATAAAGTAGTGAATGAATATGAAGGCGGTACAGGTGTAAAAATCGGTTACACAAAAACATCCGGCAGAACCTTGGTTGCTTCTTCAAAGCGAGATGGAATGGAATTGATTTGTGTGGTCATGGATGATCCAAATTGGTTTGAGGATTCCTATCGTTTGATGGACGCCATGTATGATTCCTACGAACAAGTTACCATTGCGCAGGGACAACAGCGATTGAAAACCATGCCTGTAGATGGAGGCATAAAAGAACATGTATATGTAGGTACAAAGGAAGCGGTTTTATGTCCTATATTGAAGGAACATGAAAATGCTGAGGTAGGTATCCAATATGTGTTAGGATTTCAGTGTCAAGCACCGATTCGAAGGTGGCAGGAAGCCGGGTTGCTCAATGTATATGTAAATGGTGCTTATGTACATTCCGTACCTTTGTATTTTCTTGAAGATATTGATGCCCTTTAAAGGGAACTACTGTCACCAATTTGGCCTTCCTTCAATATTTTAGTATTGTAGTTGAAAAAAGGGGGCGTCTTTATGAGCTACAATACTTATGATTGCATTGACGCGGGAACGGAAAATTGCCCTTGTTATCTTGCTCTGACAGGTGATTGCTTGATATGCAGCCGTTTACAGGGAAAGGATTGTTGTGATTGCAACTGGCGAGGTGTTTGTATATATAACGAGTTTGTGCAGGGAAATCGAAAGGTAAGTAATCCAAGAATAGAATTTGAAGCAAAAATATTAGAAAAAAAATTTTACTTGGATGATTTGGTAATTTTTATATTGGATGTAGGGAAAGGGTTTGCAATCAAAGCAAGTCATCCTGGATCCTATGTTTTTTTAAGAGGAAGGCAAAGCAGTCATTTTTATGATTTGCCTATCTCAGTAATGCGTGCGGATGTGGAACAGGGTACGATTCATGTAGCAGTAAAAATTATTGCTTTGAAAACAAAAGCATTGCTTGAAGAGCCAGACCGATTCATTTTACGTGGAGTCTATCGGAATGGAATTCAAGGAGTGGGTGCACTTCGACCTGAAAAAACTAAAGAAAAAAAAATATTATTTATTGCAAAAGGAATTGGAGTAGCACCGGCGATTTTGGCAGCAAATGCACTGCGATTTCGAAATAAAGTCGATTTCGTTTTAGATACCGAAAAGATCAGTACGGAACTAATCAGTGATTACCTTGGCGAAAAAGGAAATCATGATGTGAAAGAAATGAAAGAGGAAAATGGGATTATTGGAGAATTGGGAGTCATTAAATATTTAACATTGAATAATGAACAGGATCGAAGAGATTTGGTCCGGCTATTAAAAAAAGAGAATTATGATTGTGTAGGTGTGCTTGCATCGGATTATTTTGTAGATACGATTGGAGCACTGGTGCGCAGGACACTTCCGGAAGTTAAACTTGCAAACAGTAATAATTTTCGTATTTGCTGTGGAGAAGGTATTTGTGGGGCTTGCTCATTTGTTAATGAAGAAGGCGATACTATAAGAATGTGTAAATGCCAGAGAAGAGAATAGGAAAGTAGTGAAATGCGAAGCGTTTGCTTGCCTTTTATTGTGTTTTTTGTTAGAGTAAAGCTAGAGCAAAAACGCATGGAGGGGAAAATTGCAATGAGCGCGGACTATGATATTAAATTAATCGCATTGGATATGGATGGCACCTTGCTAAATGAAGAGGGGTGCTTGTCTTTATTAAGTCGTAAAATTTTAGAGAGAGTTATGGATAAGGGGATTCATGTAGTAATTTCTACAGGCCGTGTTTTTAGTGCATTGCCGAAGGATGTGTTGGATGTAGATGGGATGGAATATGCAATTACTTCTAATGGAGCGAATATTTTAAAGCTTGCAGATCAAACAACGGTATATACTAATTTGATAGGTAAGGACAGCATTATGGAAATTCTACCACACATTCAGGACGAGGATGTTATGATAGAAGCTTTTTTTGATCACGATGTTGTCGCTGAACGAAGATGCTTGGAAAACTTAGATCGTTATGGAATGGTTACGGAGAAATCGCAAATTTATACACTGAGTACAAGAAAACCCGTAGAAAATATTGCCGCTGTCATGGAGGAAAAAGCAGATCGGATGGAGAATATAAATTTAATTTTTTCCGATCAGAAGAAGCGAATCGAATTTTGGAATTTTCTTTCAAGAATTCCGTCCATTACAGTAACGAGTTCTATGCCATATAATTTAGAAATCGGTGGTGCAACTACAAGTAAAGCAGATGCCTTAAAGCACTTGTGTTCGTTATTGGATGTGAAACATAATCAAGTGATGGCGTGTGGAGACAGTGAAAACGATCTTGCAATGCTTCAATTTGCTGGACTATCGGTGGCAATGGAAAATGCAGCAGCACCTTTAAAAAAGATTGCTCATTTTATAACAAAAACAAATCGTGAAGATGGTGTTGCACATGCCATTCAAAGATTCGTGCTTGACCATAGACAATATACAAATCAATAATTTAATTAAAAATTAATTAAGAACTACAGCAGATCCTATGCTGTAGTTTTTTGTTTTATAATTTATAACTGTATTTTTTCAATTGTAATGAATTTGACTATAAGCAACAAATATTTTTTAAATAATTATAAAAAATCATAAACTGAACTGGTTAAAATAATTGAAATTGTATATTTTGTTATACTCAGATTTGAAGTATTATATTATCAAAATAACAATAAAGGAGAATTTAGATGAGTTATAATACAAATTCAATGACGGTATCAAAAAGTACAACAAAAGGGCTGGTGATCAATGCGTTATGCATCGCTTTGACGCTCGTGGCTACTATGTACATTAACATAAGACTGCCTCTTATGGGAAATGGCGGATTGATTCATTTAGGAAATGTTCCGTTGTTTATTGCGGCGATTGTATATGGGAAAAAAACCGGAGCAATTGCGGGTGCCTTCGGGATGGGGGCGTTTGATTTGCTATCAGGCTGGACTACTTGGGCTCCATTTACTTTTGTAATTGTAGGTGCTATGGGCTATGTGGTTGGTTTGATTACAGAAAAAGTACCGGGTAAACCGTTCCTTGTAAACAGTTTGGCAGTAGTTGCTGCGCTTGTTATAAAAATAGTCGGTTATTATTTTACGGAAGTTGTGCTATATGGAAACTGGATACAACCATTCGGATCCATTCCGGGTAACATCATTCAAATTACAGTTGCGGCTATCATTGTTCTTCCAATTGTAGAACGAATTAAAAAACTGGCTGTAAGAGTATAAGGAAATAAAAATAGTGAGACGATAGCTATAAGAGGAGGGAGCTTTATGTATAAAATAATGACGCCGGGTCCTACGACAATAAAAGAAAATGTAAGAAAGGCAAGAAGTTTGGAAACTACAAATCCGGATTTGGATTTGGAATTTTATGATTATTATAAAGAAACTTGTGATTTGCTTCGTTTGTTGCTACATACAAAAAATGAAGCATACATTCTTAGCGGAGAAGGAATTTTAGGTTTGGAAGCGGCTTGCGCTTCCTTAACAGAACCTAAGGATCGAGTTTTGATTTTAGATAATGGCGTATTTGGGAAAGGCTTTGCCGATTTTGTTCGGATTTATGGAGGGAATCCGGTTTCTTTTGCATCGGATTACCATAAGCCAATTAATCCGATAGAGCTCAAAGATTTTTTAGAGAAAGATTCTGATTTTAAATATGCAACTGTTGTGCACTGTGATACACCGAGCGGGGTGCTGAATGACGTAGAAGCCATTTCAAGGTTATTAAAGGAATATGGCATCTTAACCGTTGTGGATTCAGTAGCGGGAATGTTTGGCGAAGCACTTAATGTAGATGAAGCTCAAATTGATATCTTGTGTGGAGGATCACAAAAAGCACTTTCTGCGGCTGTCGGTCTTACTATGCTTTGGGTAAGCTCGGATGCGATAAACGCTATGGAAAACAGGAGTACTCCTATTGCTTCCTTCTATGCAAATATTCTAAATTTTAAAGATTACTATGATAAGAAAGCATTTCCTTATACGCCTCCGATTAGTGATATTTATGGAATTCGTGCAGCACTTGAAAATGTAATGGCTGATAAGGAAATCTTGATAAGACATAAAAAAATTGCGGAAGCAACACGAAAAGCAATTCAAAAATCCGGACTCCAATTATTTTTAAAAGAAGGTTATTCTAATACCGTAACAGCGGTATCGGTGCCTTCAGCTTTAACAGATCGAGAAATATTGGATACCATTCGAACAAAGTATGGAATTATGATTGCAGGCAGTTTTGATGTTTTGGCAGGCAAGGTCATTCGAATTGGTCATATGGGAGAAAATGCGAGAGAAGCGTGTATGAGTGAAACGATGGATGCGCTTACAAAAACATTCAAAGATCTAGGATATCCTTTAAAGTGTGATTTAAAAATGACATTTTTAGAGGCACTTCAAGAAGAATAAGAAGTAAATGAACACACCTCTTCATATACTGTAATGTATGCAAAAAAATGCAACAAAAAACGGTATGAGGAGGTTTTTCTTTTGAATAGAGTCATTGTGATTGGCGGAGGCTGGTCGGGTTGTGCGGCAGCGTTGGCTGCTAGAAAGGCCGGAGCAGAGGTTGTACTGATTGAAAAGACGGATTTACTTTTGGGTTTGGGAAACGTAGGCGGTATTATGCGAAACAATGGAAGATATACTGCGGCAGAGGAGAATATCGCACTTGGAGCTGGAGAATTGTTTGCAATTACCGATGAATTAAGCAGGCATAGAAATATAGATTTTCCAGGACATCAGCATGCTAGTTTGTATGATGTTATTAAAGTAGAGCCTTACGTACGTCGTTTTCTGCAAGAGCAGGGAATTGAAATTCGAACAATGGCAAGAGCGATTGATGTAGAAACAGAATCGGTTTCGATCAGTATTGGAAATGGAAAGGGAGTTGAAAAACGAAGAAAATATTTAAAGAATATTACTTTAGCAGATGGTACTGTTTTGGCAGGCGATGTATTCATTGAATGTACGGGTTCAACCGGGCCGATGGGTAATTGTTTGACTTACGGAAATGGATGCTGTATGTGTGTTTTGCGTTGTCCGGCATTTGGACCGCGAGTCAGCATTACCCAAAAGGCAGGGCTGAATGATATTATGGGACAGCGTAAGGATGGAGCCTTCGGTGCATTTAGTGGATCAGGAAAGCTGGAAAAAGCTTCTTTGTCAGACGAAATTCAAAGAGCGTTGAATGAAAAAGGGGTAGCAATTATTCCTTTGCTACCAGATCAGGTTGCAAAAGAAAAATTAGAGTTAAAGGTATGTCAGCAATATGCACTGGAAGAATTTGCGGATAATATTGTACTTCTTGATACAGGATATGCTAAAATTATGACACCTTTTTTTCCGTTGGAAAAATTGAGAAAAGTTCCAGGAATGGAGAATGCACGTTACATTGATCCATATGCAGGTGGAAAGGGGAATTCCATAAGATATCTATCGGTTGCAGAGCGAGAGAATAATATGAAGGTAAGCGGAATAGAGAATCTTCTTTGCGGAGGTGAAAAATCCGGCTTATTTGTTGGGCATACAGAAGCAATTACGACCGGAACGTTAGCTGGGTATAATGCGGCACGTTTAATAAAAGGGATGCGGCCGCTGGAATTACCGCCACAATTAGCTCTGGGTGATCTGATTTCTTATGCAAACGAAAAAATAAAAACAAAAGAAGGATTACTAAAGAGGTATACCTTTGCCGGTGCAGAGTATTTTGAGAGAATGAAGGAAAAGGGTCTTTATACTACAGATGTGCAAGTGGTGCAAAAACGTGCAAAAAAATATGATTTAGCTAATATTTATAAAGAAAAAATATTATAAAACAAAAAATTATTACATATAGAAATGTCAATGAATTGGTTGACAACTTCTGAGGGAAACTATATGATAAACGTGCGAAAATAGAAGAAAAAGAGGATAAAGATGAGACTAAACAAATACATTGCTCAGTCAGGCATTGCATCCCGCAGAAAAGCGGATGAATTGACTATAGCTGGAAACGTTAAAATAAATGGTTTGGTAATGAAAGAACCGGGTTATGATGTTGTTGAAGGCGACGTCGTGGAGGTTTCAGGCCGTAAGATTGAACCTGTTAAAAAATTTGTATATCTTATGCTTAACAAACCAAAAGGTTTTGTGACTACAGTTTCCGATGAAGAAGGAAGACCGACGGTTTTAGATTTATTGACAGATGTGTCGGTACGAGTTTTTCCGATTGGTCGTTTGGATTATAATACTTCTGGCTTACTGTTATTAACGAATGATGGAGATTTGGCATATCGATTGACGCATCCAAAGCATCAGGTTTATAAAACATATCGTGCCAGAGTTACCGGCATATTGTCAGAAGCTCGGGCAGCAAAACTTAGAAATGGTATAGACATTGGTGGGTTTGTTACGTCAAAAGCAAAAGTAGAGATATTGAAGGGAACTGCAAATTCTACGATAGTTGAAATTCAAATTTATGAAGGAAAAAACCGTCAGGTCCGTAAAATGTTTGCTGCCGTTGGAAATAAAGTGATTGATTTAGAACGAGTGGCAATGGGTGAATTATTCTTGGGGAGACTGAAAGAAGGACATTACCGTAAATTAACCCAGCAAGAGATCGATTATTTAAAAAATTGCTGATTCTGAGTTTCTTAATTGAATGAGTATGAGTTTTAAGAATAATGATGCGACAATTTACAAACGAAAGGGAAATAAAATTGAAATATCGCTGTTTAATTTTAGACCATGATGATACAGTTGTTAAAAGTACGCCAAATATTCATTATCCTTCATTTATTGAAGCGTTAAAAGTATTAAGGCCAAATATGAACCCCTTAAGTTTTGAAGAATTTGTTGCATATTGTTTTAATCCAGGGTTTGCGGAATTATGTAAAGATATTTTGAAGTTTAGTAAAAATGAACAAGAGTATCAATATAAAATATGGAAGAAATATACGAATTTAAAAATACCTGACTTTTACCCTGGTTTCTCTGAATTTATCACAGAATATAAAACGTTAGGGGGAATAATATGTGTTGTATCCCATTCAGAGAGTAAACAGATTATTAGAGATTACATGTTAAATTGTAAGCTAAAGCCAGATTTAATATTTGGATGGGAACTAGAAGAGCATAAACGAAAGCCCAACCCTTATCCTATAATTGAAATAATGAAAAGGTTCAATTTGAATTGTAATGAGATATTAGTAGTAGATGATTTAAAGCCAGGATTGGATATGGCAAAAAGTTGTAAGGTAGCATTCGCTGGAGCGGGATGGTCACATGTTATTCCTGAGATAAAAGATTATATGGAATTAAATTCAGATTATTATTTTTCAACAGTTGATTCTTTAAAAAGATTTGTACTATCGGCATAAGAATATATAATTCTATAGACGATTTGGGCTGTCAATAGTTAATTGGCGGCCTTTTAACATGAAAGAGACTTCTCTTCGTTCTTTGCTAGATGCAGATTCTGGCCAAACTAAAAATACCCGTCATAATCGACAGGGTACTTTTAGTATGAGTGTATGTATATGTTTCTTATTTTCTCTTTGATTCTTTTGGAGTTACACAAACGCCCTTTGCTCTGCAAACAACGATTGGTTCTTCCAAGAAGTCTGCAGCAGAAGCACTGATGTCAGCTCTTGCAGCAACCACTTTCTTTGCAACAAATTCCATTGTTCTGGAAGTGTTACCCATCTTTGTGATTTCACCATAAGCTTCAATATAGTCTCCAGCATAAGTTGGAGCTAAAAATTCAACTTCATCATATCTTAAAAATAAACCTTCGTCTCCGTCAGCTTTGATTAAAAGCTCAGTAGCAACGTCTCCAAACAAGTGAACCATGTGAGCGCCATCTACTAGGCTACCGCCGTAGTGTGCATCTTTGTGAGACATTCTTAAACGAATAGTTGAGGTAATCTTTTCCATGTCATTTCTCCTTTACGCATTTAGGTATTTTATTCTACTTTTACGATACATAAAAATAGTGTATGCCTAACATGTATCGCTTTTTAAAGTTAATTATGTAACACTAAAAATAAGTTGCAAATTCCGTGCCAATGCGTTATGCTTAATATAAAGCGAAACTGAACCGATTTGGCATCGGTATTTTTCTTGGAAGGAGATGAAAATGCATAATATTTATGGGATAAATCGTGTCATGGAACCAAACCATGTTTTGCCTACCTCGGCTTGGAGAATCAATAATGATAGGGAGATTTACCCAAACGAATTACGGCTAAAGGTACAAAAGATTCATATTGAAAGTACCAGTTTTCGTCAGATTTGCATTGAATGCAACAATAATATGGAGAGAATAAAAGAGCGTATTTTACATATTGTTGAAAAACGCGGAAAACTGCACAATCCTGTGACCGATACCGGTGGAGTGATTTTTGGGACAGTTGAAGAAATTGGCGAAGAATATGAAAATGTGAAGGGTTTAAAGGTTGGAGATGAAATTATTTGTAATGCTTCCTTGGCGGGTATACCTTTGCTTTTGACACGTATTTCTAAGATTGATATGGCATATACACAAGTGGATGCAGAAGGTTATGCTATTTTATTTAATAAAGTTCCGGTCGTAAAAAAACCCGAAGATTTGCCCATTAATTTGATACTTTATACGTTTGATGAATCTGGTACTTTGTATTCTGCATATAAAAGTGCTAGAGACAAAAAACGTTGTCTTGTGGTTGGAAATAGTTTGTTGACAAACTTACTATTTGGACGAGCAATCCGAAAGTCTGCCGGTGATGATGCGGAGATTATTTGTCTTTTCGACAATAATACCGACATTGGTGTAAGAGGAAAAGAGTTAAAGGATATTTTAGAAAAGACCTTTACGGACATTCATTATGTGAATATATTAAAACCTGTAGAATGCTTAGAAAAACTAGAGGTCGGACTGTTTGACGTGAGCGTGAACTGTGCAGACATACCTGGAGCTGAGACGATTAATATTTTATCGACTAAGCCTGGAGGAACGGTATATTTTGCAAATTTAATTAACAACTATAATATAGCATTATATATAACAGAAGCAATTTCCCGGGAAATTCAAATTAAGTGTGCAGATGGATATGAGGAAGAGTATGCTGAGTTCGATATTGAATTGATGCGTGGAATTGCGCCTTATGTTGCGAACTCTAAGCTAGATTCTTATAAGATAATTGATAATATAGCTTATTCTCTGCGAAAAAATAAATTTGGATATGAACAGACTGTCTACCAAAAAACTTTACTAGACGACTTTATTTGCAACAGTAGCGCAATGGCAACGGTTGTTGATGAAATCCTCAGTGTGGCAAAATACGACTGCAGTGTTTTGATTACGGGAGACACTGGGGTTGGTAAGGAAAAAGTTGCAAGCCTGATACAAAAAAACAGCAATCGAAATATGCAGCCTTACATTAAAATCAATTGTGCATCCATTGCAGATAATTTGATTGAATCCGAATTCTTTGGTTATGAAAAAGGTGCATTTACCGGAGCGAATGCAGGGGGTAAAAAAGGTTATTTTGAACTAGGAGATAATGGGATTATTTTTCTAGATGAAGTGGGTGAATTGCCAATGGATTTGCAAGCAAAATTGTTGCGTGCAATTCAAGATGGAGAGTTTTATCGAGTCGGAGGCACGGTACCTATTAAGACGAATGTTCGAATACTTTCGGCGACAAATAGAAATTTAGAAGAGCTGATAGAGGAAAAAAGATTTCGAAAAGATCTTTATTATCGATTAAATGTATTCCCAATTCGAGTACCCAATTTAGATGAAAGAAAAGCGGAAATTCCAAACCTTGTTCAGCACTTTTTAAGAAAGTACAATGAAAAATTCGGAACAGTACGAACAATTACACCAGATGCTGTGGAATATTTGCAGG
The DNA here is from genome assembly GCF_017168145.1 of Anaerovorax sp. IOR16. Lineage (GTDB taxonomy): Bacteria > Bacillota > Clostridia > Peptostreptococcales > Anaerovoracaceae > IOR16. The sequence continues at coordinate 111,376 of NZ_JADQTL010000009.1, forward strand.
GTTGTAACTGGCCCGGTAATATAAGAGAGCTAGAAAATGTCGTACAGCGGCTTTTGATTTCATCGCGGAATGAGAACATTACCGTGTTTGATGTCACCAAGGAACTTCATGCCGACTTATACAATTCAGTCAATGTTGATTTTGATGCGGATGAATTTGAAGCAAATAAAGAACTGACACTTGATACAATGGTTGATAACTTTGAACGTAGTATCATGCAGTTTGCATATGAGAAATATGGTTCGTCAAGAAAGGCAGCAAAAGCACTTGGCATTAGTCAGACTCAGTTCGTAAGAAAGAAGAATAAATATAACATTAATCTTCCAGAAAAACAGTGAACCTAAAAAGGTTCGCTGTTTTTTGCAGTTTGAGTCTAAAATGGTTCTGATATTGGGTAAAAATGCAAACTTCCGCAAAGATTATCAAAAAAGATAGGCAAAAATGAAAATGAGCAGAATAATTTTGCATAAAACTAATTTTATTGCAAAAAAAATTGTGGTTTGTTCATTTTGGCATATTATTTGCTCTATATTTTAATGTGAAAATATTAAAATATTTTTATGTTTTAAAAAAATGCATTATGCAAAATAATTTTTTTTAAATTTTAAGGAGGATGAATAATATGCAGAAAAAAGGATGCCCTTACGGTACACACAGAGTAATCTCCCCGAAAGGTGTTTTACCACAGCCAGCTGAAAAGATTGATAACAATATGGAAATCTATGATAATGAAGTATTGATTAACGTTCAGACTTTGAACATAGACTCTGCTTCTTTCACTCAGATTGAAAGACAAGCTGAAGGAAATATTGAAGAAATCAAAAAAATCATGCTTGGTCATGTTGAAAAGCAAGGTAAGCACAAGAACCCAGTAACTGGTTCCGGCGGTATGTTAATCGGTACTGTTGAGCAGGTTGGTGAAAACTATAAAGGTGAATTAAAGGTTGGCGATAAAATTGCTACATTAGTATCCCTTTCTTTAACTCCATTAGTAATTGATGAAATCGTTGCAGTAAGACCTGACATTGACCAGGTTGATATCAAGGGACACGCAATCTTATTCCAGAGCGGTATCTATGCAGTTCTTCCAAAGGATATGCCAGAAACTTTAGCTCTTTCCGTATTAGACGTAGCTGGTGCTCCTGCTCAGGCTGCTAAGCTTGTAAAGCCAGGAGATACTGTAGTAGTAATTGGTGGCGGCGGAAAGTCCGGTCTTCTCTGCTTATATGAAGCAAAGAAGAGAGCTGGTGTTAACGGTAACGTTATCTGCATCGGTGGATCCCCTAAGTCCACAAAGAGAGCTCAAGATTTAGGTCTTGCAGATCACTATTTTGCAGCAGACGCTACAGATGCAATTGGTATCTACAACAAGATTATGGAATTGACAGATGGTCAGTTAGCTGATATCGTTATCAACTGCGTAAACATCGAAAATACAGAAATGGCTTCCATTCTTGCTTGTAAGGATGATGGTCTTGTATACTTCTTCTCCATGGCTACTAGCTTTACAAAGGCTGCATTAGGAGCAGAAGGTGTTGGTAAAGACGTAAACATGATCATTGGTAATGGATACTGCAAGGGTCACGCAAACGTAGCTCTTCAGGTTCTTAGAGAATGTGAACCATTAAGAAAGTTGTTCCAGGAAATGTATGCATAATCATGCATAAGAGAATACTTCCTATATAAGTATATTATAGTTGGTTTTCTAATCAGGAGCGGAGGGTTGTTTTTAACCTTCCAATCCTGTGAAAATATTTTTAAAGAGCTTCGTTATGAGTGTGCGGAGCGATAAAAAAGGAGATAGAAAATGGCAGAGAGAAGACATTTCAGAGACATCGAGCTTTGGAAAAACGTTACTGACGAACAGTGGAATGACTGGAAATGGCAGGTTGATAACAGAATTACAACCGTAGAAGACTTAAAGAAAGTAATTAATTTAACTGCAGAAGAAGAAAAAGAAATCACAGAAGTTGCTAAGAATTTCCGTTTGGGAATCACACCTTACTATGCATCTTTAATGGACGTAGACGATCCAAGATGTCCAGTAAGAATGCAGGCAGTTCCTGTAATCGCTGAAAATCATAGAAGCGAAGCAGACATGCTTGACCCTCTTCATGAGGATGAGGATTCCCCAGCTCCTGGATTAACACATAGATATCCAGATAGAGTTCTTCTTTTAATCACTGACCAGTGCTCTATGTACTGCAGACATTGTACAAGAAGAAGACTTGCTGGTGAAACTGATGGCGCTAGAAGCATCGAAGATATCGATAAGTGCATCGAATACATCAGAAAAACTCCACAGGTAAGAGACGTACTTCTTTCCGGTGGTGACTGCTTGTTAGTAGATGATGATGTATTAGAATATATCATTAAGAAATTAAGAGAAATCCCTCATGTAGAAATCGTAAGAATGGGTTCCAGAACACCAGTTGTAATGCCAATGCGTATTACTGACAAATTGGTAGATATGATTAAGAAATATCATCCAATCTGGTTAAACACTCACTTCAACCACAAGAAGGAATTGACTGAAGAAGCAACAGTAGCACTTGCAAAATTAGCTGATGCAGGTATTCCTCTAGGAAATCAGTCCGTATTACTTCGTGGAGTAAACGATTGTCAGCATATCATGAGAGAATTAGTTCAGGCATTAGTTAAGAACAGAGTAAGACCTTACTACATCTATCAGTGTGACCTTTCCTTAGGTATTGAACACTTCAGAACTCCAGTTTCTAAGGGTATCGAAATCATTGAAGGTTTACGTGGACACACTTCCGGTTATGCAGTACCTACTTTTGTAGTAGATGCTCCAGGAGGCGGTGGAAAGACTCCAGTTATGCCTCAGTATGTAATTTCTCAGTCTCCTGATAAGGTAATCTTGAGAAACTACGAAGGTGTAATCACTACTTATACAGAACCAACTGATCTTCCTAAGATCGATTGCACATGCGATTACTGCACAGGAAAGAAACATTACGAATATGAAGGTGTTGCTGGTTTGCTAAGAGGACAGAGATTAGCAATGGAACCACAGGATCTTCTTCGTCACAAGAGAAACAAATAGTTCAAAGGAACACAATATATGGAAGGTTATGGGGCAGAGTAATCTGCCCCAAACCAACTAAAACGGAGAATTGAAATGAGCTTACTGTACCAATTACAACAAAAATATAAAACCCTATCCATTGTAGGGATGGCAAAAAATGCTGGAAAAACAACCGCTTTAAATTATTTAATTGAAGAGGCAATGGATGAAGGAATTGTCCTAGGCGTTACTTCTACAGGAAGAGACGGAGAAAGCTCGGACTTGGTCACAGGTACAGAAAAACCAAAGGTATATCTGGATACGGGGACCATTGTTTCGGTTCCGGTACAGTTATATGAATTAGCAGAAACCGGTTTAGAAATCATTCAAAAAACAAAATTCAGCACCTCTTTAGGAGAGTTGCTGCTTTGTCGTGTTGCAGAATCTGGTTATGTACAGATTGCAGGACCGGTAAACACAGTCGATCATAAAAAACTTTGCAAAGAAATGGAAGAATTGGGTGCAGAGTTGATTTTAATCGATGGAGCAATTGATCGAAAATCCATTGCAGCTCCAGGAACTTCGGATGCAATTATATTATCGACTGGTGCAGTTTTATCCCGCAGTATGAAAAAGGTAGTCGAGGAAACGGTACATATTGTATCTCTTTATAGTATGCCCAAACTGCCAGAGGGACGTGTGCGAGATATCATACGTAAGGAATCGGAAAATAAAGAGAGAATTACACTAATCAATAGTAAAAATGAAATGCAGTTTCTTGATCTAAAGACCGGTCTAGGAGCCAGCAGATTTTTAGATGAAGCAATTGACGATGACACGCAGTATGTCTATATACCCGGTGCTTTAACCACGAGTGTTTTTGAAGACATTCATCCAGCAAAGAGAAAGCGAATTCAATTTGTCTTAAAGGATCCTACTAAGATATTTATCGGATCTTTGGCGTGGCAACAATTGAAAAAGAAAGGCTTTCACGTTTGCGTACTGGAAAATATCGAAGTAGCAGCCGTTACTGTTAATCCTTATGCACCTTCAGGATATTCATTTGATCACAATGAATTAAAAAAAGCAATGGAAGATGCATTAGATGGAATTCCTGTAATTGATGTAAAGCTGGGGGGTGTGTTTGAATGAGTACGGAAGCACCAAAGCGTCTGTCTAATAGTAAAACAAGAACAGAAACAGGATTAGAAAGCGTATTACATAACATCAATACGTTAACACCCTATGGTACACGTAAAGTAAAAGAAATCAAGCCTTTCATGCCTGGCCGTGAAGTGGAATTAAGGCATGAATTTGATAAATTGGATTTGATGATAGGGTTAATACATGATTATCCTTCGGAAATTGAGCAGTTAACAGAGATTTTTATGGAAATCAAAGAGATTGCTTATACGTTAGATCGAAGTATAAAAAATGTATTGTCTGTAGTCGAATTGTATGAAATTAAAACTTTTTTATTGCAAACAAAGAAAGCATTGGATCTTCTTTCCGACATTAGTCATAATATGCCGTTGGAGTTTAAGCTTCATGATACGGTTACATTACTGGATACAATGGACCCGGGAAAAGATCGTATTAATACATTTTATATCTATGATCAATTTTCAGAAAAGCTGGGAAGCTTACGAAAAGAAAAAAGAGAGATAGAGTTAGAAATTCGAAAAGAACTGAAACAGGTTCGAAGAAAGTTGGAGCAAGAATATAAATTTCAGATGACTCCAAAATGTGAACTTCTAGTTCCAAAATCGGATGAAGCTACGATGAAGTTAGCGCGTGGAATATCTGAGATTGAACAAGTAGAAGAAGATTATATGACCATTACCTTTAAGGTGAAGGCTAATGATGCTGTTTACGAATTACAGAAGAAGATGTCTGATTTGAATGAAGCAATTGATGAAGAGGAATTGGCGGTTCGTACCACATTATCTCAAAAAATAGCAAAAGAAGCAGATGTTTTAAAAAAGAATTGTGAACACATTGGGAATCTCGATTTTGTATTAGCGAAGGCTTTTTATGCGCAATCACATGATTGTGTTCGTCCGACCATTGTAAATGAGCATATTTTAAAAATTGAAGATGGTCGACATTTGCTTGTTGAAGAAGTATTAAAGAAAAAGCACAAGCAATATTGTCCTGTAAGCGTTGATTTGGGCGATGGTGTTAGCTGCATTACCGGTGCAAACATGGGAGGAAAAACCATTTCATTAAAAATGATTGGATTAGTAGCAATCATGGCACAATATGGTTTTTTTGTTCCTTGTAAATCTGCTAGTATAGGCTTATCCAATTATATGCATATTTTGATTGGGGATAGCCAAAATGTACAAAGAGGGCTTTCTAGCTTTGGAAGCGAAATGGAAGAACTCAGAGAGATTTTGGATAACAGTAAAGACAGATCATTGTTGTTAATTGATGAAATTGCCAGCGGTACCAATCCGGTAGAAGGGTTGGCTTTAACAAAGAGTTTAATCCGTTATTTAATAGATCGTACCTATATTACAGTTATTACTACACATTTTGATCATGCAGCTGTAGGAAATAAGGTACATAATATGCAGGTAAGAGGTTTGGCAGATGCAGATTTCAATCGTTTAGCAAAGGAACTTGCACATGCAAATCGAAAAGAGCGTATCGAAATTGTTGGTCGATACATGGATTATCGTTTATATACTGTCAAAAATGAAGAACAGATTCCAAAAGATGCACTTAACATTGCAAGAATTTTAGGAATCTATGATGAAATCATTGATTATGCAAGAGAAATCATGCAATCAGATAAATAATTCGTCTTATTTTTAAGTTGATAGAAAATGTTGAAAAGGAGAAAAAAGGATGAAAAGTAAGCTAAATCTAGACCCAAAAGTGATCGACAGCGCAAGAACCGCTGCTGCTCACATTGCGGAAAGTATGCAGAGTTTCATTGACAAGCATACCACAGTAACTACAGAAAGAACAATTCTAAGATTATTAGGTATTGATGGTGTTGATGATGTAGAAAGACCACTTCCAAACGTAATTGTTGATGCAATTAAGGATGCTGGCGGACTTCCAAGAGGTGTTGCATACTGGATCGGTAATGCAATCATTCAGACTGGTAAAGAGCCACAGGAAATTGCAGAACTAGTTGGAAAAGGCGAATTGGATTTAATGAAGCTTGACATGTGCAAAAAGGAAGAAGCTGAAAAAGCAATTGGACTTTATGTAGATAAAGCTTTAAATAGAATTAAGGAACAAACTGCAAAGAGAGATGAATACCTTGCAACAATTGGAGAAGGCAGAAGACCTTATCTATATGTAATCGTTGCGACTGGTAACATCTATGAAGACGTTATCCAGGCACAGGCTGCAGCTCGTCAGGGTGCAGACATCATCGCAGTAATCCGTACAACAGCACAATCCTTGTTAGACTATGTTCCTTATGGACCAACTACAGAAGGTTTTGGTGGTACGTATGCGACTCAGGAAAACTTCAGAATCATGAGAAAAGCATTGGATGAAGTTGGTGAAGAAGTTGGAAGATACATTCGTCTTTGTAACTACAGTTCCGGACTTTGTATGCCTGAAATCGCAGCAATGGGTGCATTAGAAAGACTTGACGTTATGTTAAACGACGCACTTTATGGAATCTTATTCCGTGATATCAACATGCAGAGAACAATTGTTGACCAGTTCTTCTCTCGTGTGATTATCGGTTACTGCGGAATTATCTTTAACTCTGGTGAAGATAATTATCTAACTACAGATGACGCAATTGAATCTGCACATACAGTACTTGCATCTCAGTTGATGAATGAACAGTTTGCAGTTCTTGCAAATATTCCGGAAGGACAGATGGGTCTTGGTCACGCATTTGAAATGGATCCAGACACAGAAAATGGTTTCTTATATGAATTAGCACAGGCTCAGATGGCAAAGGAAATCTTCCCGAATGCTTCCTTGAAGTACATGCCGCCTACAAAGTTCATGACTGGAAATATCTTCAGAGGACACATTCAGGATGCATTGTTTAACTTAATTTCCGTATGGACTGGACAGTCTTTACAGTTGTTAGGAATGCTTACCGAAGCAATTCACACTCCACATCTACACGACAGAATGCTTTCCATTGAAAATGCACAATACATTTTCAACAATGCAAGAGACCTTGGCGAAGAAGTTGAATATAAGAAGGATGGAATTATCCAGAAGAGAGCACAAAAAGTTCTTGCTGATGCAAATGAACTTTTAATGCAAATCGAAAAGGATGGCTTATTCCCTACAATTGAAGCTGGTAAGTTTGCGGCAGTAAAACGTCCTATGGACGGCGGAAAAGGATTGGAAGGCGTATGCACTAGAGACGAACAGTACTTCAATCCATTTATTGCGAAGATGCTTGGAGGTGCGAAATAATGAGTAATACAGCAGCAGTAACAAAATTAGATTTAACGAAAATTAAGCCTTATGGTGATACATTGAACGACGGTCAGGTGCAGATGAGTTTTACTTTACCGGTACCTGCAGGTGAAGAAGCAAATGAAGCAGCTAGACTTCTTATGAAGAAGATGGGCTTCGAAGAACCAAGTGTAGTATATTTCAAGGACCTTGGAATTGGATATACTTACTTTGTCTGCTACGGTAAGACAACTCATACCGTTGATTATACTTCTATTAAGGTTACAAAGGTTGAAGTTGATATCATGGATCGTTTGGAATGCGAAAAGTATATCGAAGAAAATGTTAAGAGAACCGTAACAATGGTTGGTGCTTCTACCGGTACGGATGCTCATACAGTAGGTATTGACGCTATCATGAACATGAAGGGCTTCCATGGTCACTTCGGTCTTGAAAGATACCATGGTGTAAATGCAATCAACATGGGATCTCAGGTGCCTAACGAAGAATTAATTGCAAAAGCAATTGAAACAAAGGCAGATGCAATTTTAGTTTCCCAGACTGTAACACAGAAAGATGTTCATATTCCGAACTTAACTCAGATGGTTGAACTTTGTGAAGCAGAAGGCATCCGCGATAAAATTGTTCTTGTTTGCGGTGGTCCAAGAATTTCTCATGAATTGGCTCAGGAACTTGGTTATGATGCTGGTTTCGGTCCGAATACTCATGCAGAAGATGTTGCATCCTTTGTATTGACTGAAGTTGTAAGAAGAGGTTTGGTATAATTTACAAACAAGGGCTGGAAAATGTCTAAATAAAGATGTAAACTATTAGGGGCGGGTATCTATTTCACCTGCCCCAATTGTTATATTTTAAAGCGTTGAAAACCGTTAGTACAAATGTATTAGTGGTTTCGATGTATATTATTATAGTAATGGAGGGAGAAAATATATGATTAACAAAATCAGAACTGCTGAAGAAGCAGTAGCTGGCATCAAAGATGGCGCTACGATTATGGTCGGCGGATTTCTAGGCACAGGTTCACCTGAAATTTTGGTTGATGCTCTTGTAAAGAAGGGTGTTAAGCATCTGACTGTAATTGGTAATGATGGAGGACTTCCTGCAAATGAGGGAACTTCTGCAAGAGGTATTGGTAAATTATTAGAGGCAGGAATGGTTGACCATATCATCGCTTCCCATGTTGGTATGAATCCATTGATTGGAAAAGGAATGAATGATGGTACGTTAAAGTGCACTTTAGTTCCACAGGGTTCTTTGGCTGAAAAAATCAGAGCAGGTGGAGCTGGTCTTGGTGGTGTTTTAACTCCAACCGGTGTAGGTACTATTGTAGCTGAAGGAAAAGAAACTTTTAATATTGATGGCAAAGATTATCTTTTAGAAAAACCATTAAAGGCTGATTTTGCATTAATTCGTGCTTCTATTTGTGACGAATTCGGTAACTATTCTTGTGCTAAAGCGACTAAGAATTTTAACTATGTAATGGCAATGGCTGCAGAAACTGTAATCATTGGAACAGAAAAATTAGTTAAGGTTGGCGAAATGGATCCGGATACCTTTACAATGTCCGGCGTTTTTGCAAAGTATATTGTTGGAGGTGAAAAACCATGGCAGATTTAAAGGCAAGAATCGCTTCTAGAACAGCGAAGGAATTTAATGATGGTGATGTAGCAAATCTTGGGATTGGTCTTCCTACTAAGGTTGCTAATTATCTTCCAGAGGGTGTGCATATTACTCTTCAATCAGAGAATGGATTTACAGGTCTTTCTGGAAGCGCAGAATCGGGAAAAGAAAACGTTGACGTTATCAACTCTGGTGGGGCTTATGTAACATATGCTCCAGAAGCTAACTTCTTTGATTCTGCAATGAGTTTTTCAATTATTCGAGGTGGACATGTAGATGCAACTGTTCTTGGTGCAATGGAAGTTGATGAACATGGAAACTTAGCAAACTGGATCGTACCTGGAAAAATGGTTGCAGGTATGGGTGGAGCTATGGACCTTGTAGTTGGAGCAAAGAAAGTTATTATTGCAATGCTTCATACTCAAAAAGGAAACCATAAAATTTTAAAAGAGTGTACCCTTCCATATACTGCACTTGGTGTTGTTGACAAGATCATTACTGAAATGGGTGTTATGGATGTAACTCCAGAAGGTATTGTATTAAAGGAATTACATCCGGACTATACATTGGATGAAATTAAGGCAGCAACTGGATGTGAATTAATTATCAGTCCTGACTTAAAGCCAATGGAAGAAGAATAAATTAAAAAATATTTAACATAAAAAGGATTCATGCAATTGCATGGATCCTCAGACTGTAGACAAGGATATCTCTATCTTTGCCTACAGTTTTTTTTACATAATGTAATACATTTTATTGTATTTATGGTAAAATATATGTATAAATACATGGAGGTATTTGCTTTATGATGGGTAAGAAAGATTTATTAGGTCGTGATCAATTTCAAATGGTAACCTTGAATTCTCTTGTTCCACAAGATCATATTATTCGTAAGATAGATACTGCGATTAATCTCTCTTTCATTTATGACCTTGTAAAAGATTTGTATTCTGATGTGGGAAAAGAAAGCATCGACCCTGTCGTCTTAATTAAAATTACCCTCATTCAATATACCTTTGGTATTCGATCCATGAGGCAGACCATTAAAGAAATTCAAACGAATGTAGCTTATCGATGGTATCTTGGTTATAGTTTAGAGGAAGAAATTCCTCACTTTTCTACCTTTGGTAAAAACTACTCTCGTCGGTTTCAAAATACTGACTTATTCGAACAAATCTTTCAAAGAGTCATTGCTGAAATTATGGAATATGAATTCATTAATTCAGAAAGCATTTTCATTGACGGTACACATATTAAAGCAAGTGCAAATAACCATAACAGTGAAAAAGAAACCGTTTTGGAATCCGTTAAATACTATGAAAAAGAACTAATGAAAGAAATTAACGAAGATCGCATTGAACGAGGAAAACAAGCTTGTAAAAAAAAACGGAAGCCAAAGAAAAGACAAAAGTAATCAAGAAAAGTACCGTAGATCCGGATTGCGGTGTATTTCATAAAGGAAAGCATAAGGTAGTATTTGCTTATGCTGCAAATGTAGCTTGCGATCGAAACAATTACATACTTGCTTTTCATACAAATCCAGGAAATGTACATGACTCAGTTGCATTCCCAAAGATTTATGAAAAAGTAAAAAGATATAAAGGTGTAAAAAATATTGTAATGGATTCCGGATATAAAACACCTGCAATTGCTAGAGAAATACTCAAAGATAAACGAATTCCTATCCTACCATACAAACGACCTATGACAAAAAATGGTTATTTTAAAAAACACGAATATGCTTATGATGAATACTATGATTGCTTTGTATGCCCAGAAAACCAAGTGTTAAACTATACTACAACAAATAGAGAAGGGTATCGGGAATATAAGAGTAAAGGAGAAATTTGCAAGAGTTGCCCTTCCTTATCAGAATGCACAGCAAGTAAAGACCATGTAAAAGTAGTCACACGTCATATATGGGAAAACTACATAGAGCAATGTGAGGACATTCGTCATACTCCAAAGTATCGAGATCTTTACAAACTACGGAGTCAAACCATTGAGCGAGTCTTTGCCGATGCAAAAGAAAAACATAATATGCGTTATACACAATATCGAGGGATTCAGAAGATAGAAATGGAACTGAATCTTCTTTTTGCGTCCATGAATCTAAAAAAACTAGCAACATGGATTCATAAATCTGAAAGAAGGAATCAAATGGCATAGAGATATCCTTTTATTTTTTCTTTTTTTAAAAGCTTTATAGAAAAAATAGAAAATACCTTGCAGAAATTATAAGAATATAAATTTAGCAAGGTATTTTGTCTACAGTCTGAGGATTCATGCAATTGCATGGATCCTTTTTATATATCTTGGAAAACATAAAAAATGTAACTTAATTTGTATTTCTTTTTATGTATAAAAAATCATAAATGATATCATATATTATATCAAATAATGAATAAAAAGAACGAATAAAATAAAAAGATAGTATTAATTTAACAAAAATTGAAAATTAGATATGAATAATTATTTAAAAAAGTTAAAATAATTGATTTTTTAAAAATTTATTGTGCTTGACAACACTCTTTTCTACGATATAGAATGATTTTAAATCTCAAAATAATATACTATAATTTTAGATTGATATATGGAATCCCTTAATTATATGATATAAAGTAAATCTATTATGATAGATCTAAATTTATTACATATGAAAAAGAAAATAAGATTGCTTTTGTTGAATGTATCACAAAAAGTCAAGAGATACTATGATGACACCGAAATCTGATTTTAATGGTTAGAAAAATTAAGAATAATATTTTTAGAAAATGTTTTTTATTTAAAGTATAATTCATATCGTAAAGATCCTTAAAGACTGACTAGAATGATTGCTTGGCAAGAATTTGATTTTATCAGTTTTAAATGCTGATTAAAATACAATATTTTAAAGGGGGAATCATCTATGTTTAAAAAACGGTTATCACTCATTATTGTGATTGCCATGGTCTTAGCATCATTTGCTCCTGCGGCATATGCTACAGACACAATGATTTATGGCACACAATATACAGCGAATGAGTTTCTTGACTATCAAAATCCAATAGGTGCACTGGATGCGGATGAGGATTTAGATTGGACAAGCAGCAAAAGCAGTTTATCTTCAAAAGGAATAACCTTGCCGGAAGTTGATAATACAACTGGGTCTGCAATGTATTGCCATTTGAAAAAGTTATCGGTGGATATCGGAACAAGAATTGCTGCGACAGATGAAGAAAGGCAGGCAAGAGATTATATTGAAGCAGAATTTAAAGCTTTGGGCTATTCAACGACTGGACAAGCATTTACATACACTAGAAAAGGAAGCAGCTATGAGTCTAGTAATGTTATTGCAGTAAAACCTGGCAAAACAGATAAGCAAATTATTGTAGGAGCACATTATGATTCAGTAAATACGAAAGGTGCTAGTGACAATGCATCCGGCGTCGCAGTTATGTTGGGGGCAGCAGAGACAATTAAAAATATTGAAACACAATATACCATTAAATTTATTGCATTCGGAGCAGAAGAGGTGGGAACAAAAGGTTCACAATACTATGCATCTGAAATGAGTGAAACGGAAAAATCCAATACGATTGCTATGATTAATTTGGATACCGTTTTAGTTGGCGATAAAATGTATGTTTATGGAAATTTAGGGGAAAAAGGTTGGTTCCGCGATCAAACATTGGAATTAGCAGATACCTTAGATTTGAATGTAATAACCCAACAGGGATTAAATCCGGATTATCCAGCAGGTACAACCGGTGACTGGAGTGATCATGATCCATTTGATCAATTAGGTTTCCCTTGGATTTATTTTGAAAGCACAAATTGGGACCTGAAAGACTCTGAAGGTAACTATTCAACTGGAGAAAGTGAGACGGAACAATTTGGTGAAATCATGCATACAGAAAGAGATGAGCTTGAATTCATGCATGAGAATTTACCTGGAAGAGTCGAAAACAGATTATATACATATACCACATTACTTTCACATTTGCTTGTAAAAGTAAATCCGCCTATTGCAATTACTGCAAGTACGAATTTATTGTCTATGTCGGAAGTGAAAGAAGTAAACGTCGAATTTGATTTAGGATATGCTCCCCAATTGACCGATTTAAAATGGACATTAGGTGAAAAATCCTTTGAAGAATGGAAATCTTTTGATACAAAAAGTGGTACTTTTTCAGGAAATCCTTTTATTCATTTCTCTACAGAGCCATATATTGAAGATGAAAAAGTAAAAGCGGTGATTAAATGTGAATTACCTTTTGGAAAAACGAATCTACAGGGAAGACCATACCCAAGAAGAGTGTATCCAGAATTGCTTGGTAATTATGAATTAAAGGTAATTGATCAGACGAAAGATATTGAAGCGACTACGATATTTAAGTTAAATGCATATGATTCCTATCATACGCAAGATGAAATTCTCCCTGCAATCGAAGAAATTATTGGAACTGCGAAGGAAGATCGATACATAGAATATGCACCAATGGGAAAATCCGCGCAAGGAAGAGATATCCCGTTTGTAATGTTTGCTAGAGATAAAGATAGCATTGATATCTATCTCAATCAGACATTGCCGATGATGTTGGAAGAACCTGCTGCATTTATAGAAAAAATTGAAACGGGAACAGCAGGTGTATATAAACCAGCTATTTGGTTTAACAATATCCATTCCGATGAGGCAAATGGAGTGGATGCACAAATTGATATGCTTAAAAATTTAGCTACTTTAGATGAAATAACATTCCAAAGAGAAAAGATGGATAGTAAAGATATAGAGATGGTTACATTAGATGTTCAGAAATTACTAGATAATTATATTATATTATTTAATTTAAATAATAATCCAGATGGCAGATTTACAAATAGTCGAGAAACGGCAGCTGGTTTTGATCCAAATCGTGATGTAACCTATCAAACGCAGGTTGAAACTGCAAATGTATTTCAAGGACTTGCAAAATGGTCTCCAATGATTTTTAATGATTTTCATGGATTTGTTCCTAACTTTTTGATAGAACCATGTACACCGCCTCATGAGCCAAACTTCGAATATGATTTATTAATGAGTGGTGCTATTGAGCATGCACATGCTTTAGGAAAGTCAGGTATTGCGAATACTGATTATGATCATTATATAATTCCTATGTTTGATTATGGAGATGGCTGGGATGATGGCGCGCCTATGTATGCCGCAGTCTTAAGCTTGATGCATGGCGCAGTAGGTCATACAGTCGAAATCCCAGAATTAAATCAGGAGTCAAACGATGCATTTATGTATGCAGGTTTTGGTTCTTTAAAATATGCTTTGGAAAATAAGGAAAAGTTATTTAAAAATCAATTAGAAATTTACAAAAGAGGTGTTGAGGGTATTGATGATCGTAAAGTTGATCCGTGGTTAATTAATGCTAATGGTGATGCAATTGGAAGACCTAGAGGAGAAAATGAAAACTTCTTCCCTGAATATTATGTATTACCAGTAAATAGTGAATTGCAGAAAAATTCATTGGCAGCTTATGAAATGGCTGAATTCTTAATTAAAAATGGAGTTAAGGTACAAAAAACGAATACCCCGGTAACCGTAGGTGATACAACCTATCCAAGTGGCAGTTTTATCGTTGATATGCATCAAGCGAAACGTGGCTTTGCAAATTGCGTATTATATGATGGTTCAGATTTCTCGGATTTTGCTGCAATGTATGCAGAAGTAACGATGTGTTTCCCAGACTTAAGAGGTTTTAATAAATATGAAGTGAGAGTAGCCGATGCATTCCAAGAAAAAGCAGAACCAGTAACGAGTGTATTAATTCCTACCACTGAAATTCCGTGGAAGGTAAATAAACTTGTAATTAAAGCGACAAACAATGATGCAATCGAAGCGGTAAACGAACTTCTTGAAAATGGTAAACTGGTTTATATGACCTATTCATCAGGAAGTAACTATAAAAAAGGTGACTTTGTAGTTGCTAAGAAAGATTTAGAGACGGTTAAAGATAACTATTTCCTAGAATTAGCTCCATTTAGCGGGAAAGCCACAATAAAAAGATTAAAGAATCCAAAGGTGGTGGCAATTGGAGATGAATTAATCTATGTATTGGAGGGACTAGGTTTTGACTTAGAAGAATCCTACCATGAAGCCGATGTCATTGTTGATGAAGATGGTGTAGTAGATGAAGCTGTTAAAGATTCAATAGAAAATGGAATATCCTATATTGGTGTAGGTGGATATGCACTTTGTGAGATGGAAGAGAGCGGTTTACTACCAGGTTTTGATTGTGGAATGCTTACTTATGAATATAAAGGGCAAGAGTATTCAGAGTGTTATGAAGGTGTGCTTAGATCGGATCTGAATACCGATTACGTGATTACGGGAAGATATAATGAAAACGATATTCTTTATAATAACTCTGCATCATGGATTGAAAGCGTACCTAAGACTTCTAAAGTACTGGCAACAATCAGCGATAAAGATGATTTTTATATTGCAGGGTGGTGGCCAAATCATGAAGTGCTAAAAGGCAAACCATATATTATTCAAGATAAAGTGGATGATGCAAGTATCACATTATTTGCAAATCATGTTACAAATAAAGCACATCCGTCACATCAGTTTAGAATGCTGGCAAATGCGATTTATGACAGCACACCTGGAAAAATTACAAAACTTAGTAGTGGCGGTGGCAGCAGCAACAGTGGTAATCAAGGAAATCCTGTAACTCCACCTGTAAATGAGGATGTCAAAGATACCGAAAAAACAACGAAAACAACACCGAGTGATATTAAAAATCATTGGTCTGAATCAAGTATTCAGGAATTAATTAACATGGGAGCTGTTGCTACGTATCCAGATAAAACATTTAAGCCGAATAAAAACATTACAAGGGCGGAATTGGCTACTATTTTAGTAAAAGCTTTCAAGATAGACCTTAAAACAGATAGGGTATTTAGTGACACCAAAAATCATTGGGCAAAAGATTACATTGCAGCAGCAGCAGAATTCGGAATTGTAGCTGGCTATAACGATAATCAATTCGGTCCGGATGACCTTCTTACAAGAGAGCAGATGGCTGTAATGATTGTTAAGGCAATGAAGCTTAATCCGGAATTGGCACAAGCAACATTTGGTGATCAAGATAAAATATCAGATTGGGCAAAGGATTATATTGCAGCAGCAGGAAAGGCAAACTTGATTTCGGGATATCCGGATGGCTCTTTCAAACCTAAGGCAAATGCAACTAGAGGAGAAGCTGCAAGTATAATTGTAAGTGCATTAAAGAGTATGAGTAATTAGTTATAATATATATAAGGTTTAGGCATGTAATGGTCTAATGAGAAGGTAGTATATATAAAATCGGTACGATTAACGTTTGTTAATCGTACCGATTTTTTTATACATCAAAAATATTATCTTTATAGTTTATCGCAAGTGTTTTTCAAGTAAATCCAAGTAAGTTTCTAAATTTTCTGTTTTTGTAAATATAGCGCGTGCGCAAGTGGCGTTTCCACCGCCCTTCCCTTGGTAGATATCTGCGTTTTCACGAACAAGTTGTCCACAATCCGGCTTGCCATTTGAGAAGAGAAGCACGGTTAGTGCAGGCTCGCAAACGAGAATTAAGAGTCCCTTGATAGAAGCTGTTACGTGCCGCCCTAAAGTTTGCAGATCATCAGTATTAAAATAATCATAGGATTGAATCATGATTGGATTCGAAAAGCTTCCTTTAAAAGGAGGAAATAAAACATTTGTTGATAAAGAAGCATAAAGAGATTCAATTTTTTGAATTTCATTTCCAATCATCTTCTTTTTCAGTTCATATAGTTCTTTTCGAACTGCACTGCTCTTTTTTTCCTGGATTTTTATTTTTTCTAGAAGTTGGTGTGGCTCTGCCGAAAAGCGCTCACATAAAGGTGTTAAAACTTTATGCTCCAAAACAAAATGATTGTATGCGTTTTGTCCGGCTTTTACAGTAAATCGGGTCATTCCTTTATAATTTTCCATTCGGATAATTTTTATAAGCCCGACTTGTCCGGCTGTTGATGGATGCGTTCCGCAGCAAGCGACGCAATCTGCTGGATTGTCTTTGCTTCCTACACAGACAATAGAAATATTTTCTTCAATTTCTAGCTTTTTTCGAACTGGAAATACTTCCGCTTCGGATTTTTTTTGAAAATAATGGACGGATACCGGTACGTTTGACCAAATGGCTTTATTTGCTAAGCGTTCAACGTTTGAAACCATATCTTCTGTAAAATGTGTAAACTCAGGTTTTTCCTCTAAACGGATATCGATGGTCATATAATCTGAGCCCATGTGAAATCCTCGGTTAACTCCACCATATTCTTGATAGAACATACCGGATAAAATATGCTCTCCACAATGCATTTGCATATGTAAGAAACGGCGATTCCAATCAATTTGACATGTAACTGTTTTACCGCAAGCATTCTCAATAGAAGCTCCTAAAAAGCTAGAGGATGGAGACGCAAGCTGATGATAAACAATATTATCTTTTTCAAAGACATAAGAAACCGGACAGTCATTAATAAATCCAATGTCGCTTGGCTGACCGCCACCTTCCGGAAAAAATACAGTTTTATCTAAAATAAGGCAAAAGGTGTTAGGCTGTTCTTTTGCTCCCAAATTTTTCATCGTTTTTAAATCAGTTATAACTTCTAAAATAGTGCTTTCGCATTGTTTTAAATAAACATTTTGTTGATATAGTCGTTCTGTTTTCATAGTTTAACTCCTCTCCTTGTACCATTTTATCATAAACTATGAGGCTTTGTTCATATATTTAGCTAGAAGAAAGGCGGGATTATAATGAAAAAGAGATGGTGCTTTGCGACAACGTTGGCTGCAATTGTTCTATTTTTACTGATTGTTCCCTTTGGAAATTTGAAAATTACAGGGGTACAGCTCATATCAGCCTCGGATACCATTGTTTTAGATGCCGGGCATGGAGGTATTGATGGCGGTGCTGTGAGCATGAGTGGTATTATGGAAAAAGATATTAATCTGGCGATTGCAAAAGAAGTTTCAGCACTTGCAGCTGCTGACGGTTGGCGCGTTGTTATGACAAGAGAAAAAGACAAGGGTTTATATAGTGATGTTGTTGGAGATGGAACAAAACCGTTAGAAATTAAAAACAAAAGAAGCATTCGAAGCCTGAAAACGGAAGATTTAAAAGAAAGAATCAAAATGATTCAAGAAGTAAAACCTTTGATTGCAGTTAGTATTCATTTAAATAGTTTTAAAGAGGACCGTTCTGTTCATGGAGCACAAACCTTTTATCCAAAGGGAATTGAAAATGAAACGATTACAGAAGAGAGTAAACGTCTTGCAGAGTGTATACAAGAAGCACTGATTCAGGGAATTCAGGATGGAACAGAGAGAGCGGCACTTGGTAAAAAAGATGTGATGCTATTTAAGAAACCTACAGTACCTATGGTGATTGTAGAATGTGGTTTTCTTTCCAATCGAGAAGAAGAACAAAGATTACAAGATCCAAATTATCAAAAGAAGATTGCAGCTTGTATTTATGAAGGAATTATGAAGTACACCGGACGTGAGAAAAAAAAGACGCTGCAAGTCGTCGATAATAGAGGATAAGAACAAGTTTGCACATAATACGAACAGCCTGTGGATAATTTGTTTTTGTAAAAATAAATAATTTCTAAAATAGCTTGAAAACAAAGGGTTTCAAGCTATTTTAATTATCCACAGGCCCCGTTGGATAAAATTGTATACAATTTATTTTTTGATGTGGAAAAGCAATGTAAGTCCCAAAAAATAAACATTTATCACTTGTTGAAAACTGTTCTTAAATTTACAAACATTGGTTTACATAATATTATTCGTTCATTGCTTTACAGCTTATGAATATGACTATATTGAGTGTTCACTGCTTTCCGTTAAGCGTAATAGATGTGTTCGTATTTTTGTTTCCTCATTAATGGGTGCAAGACAAACCAAATAATCACCTGCAAGGATTTTTGTGTGACCCTTTGGTATGATTTCACTTCCTTCACGCTTTACAGCAATGAGAAGGCATCCGGATGGCCATGTAATGTCACGGACTTGGGAGCCATCTGCGGTAGAATGGAATTGTACAATAAACTCCATCGTAATTTTTACACTGTTATCTTCTTCATATGGGGACAAGCTATGACTTTTTAGGAGATTTTTCAATAAGGAGTCATAGATAGGACGACTCTTTAATAAATCAGCGACGACATAAGCAACTAAGGAAACGACCGTCAGTGCTAGCATATGGCTGAAGGAACCAGTCATTTCCACAATTAAAACAACTCCGGTTATTGGTGCACGTACAATGGCAGTAAAGTATCCTGCCATAGCTAATATAATAAAATTGTAAAAAAAGATATCACTGAACCCTAAAAAATTGACTGCTACATTTCCAAATATAGCACCGATGCAAGCGCCCATAATTAGGAGAGGAAAGAAAATGCCACCAGGAGCACCGCAACCAAAGCTAATCATGGAAAAAATAAATTTTAGCACAAGGAGCATAAGTAAAAATACAATTCCTGACTCCGGAGTAAGCTGTGGAACAATTTTATGTCCACCACCAAGTACTATAGGAAAGAAGAGTCCAAAGAATCCAGCGATAATGAAAGCGATTGCTGGTCTGCTTGCCGCTGGAAGAAGATCAATTTTTTTATACCATTTTTGTGTTTCCAGCAAGAACCAATTATAAAATGCTCCCGCAATTCCTAAAACAATTCCCAGTAGAATTAAAATCCAGTAGCTGGATAAAGGCATGGATTTTTCAATTGGAAAATGAAATACTGGTTGTAAGCCAAAAACATTCTTTGAGACAAAATCTGAGGTGACCGCGGCGGTCATCGTAGAAAGCAAAATCGAGGGAGAGAAATATTTGAAAATTTCTTCTAGTGTAAACATTACACCAGCTAGTGGAGCGTTAAAGGCAGCTGCAAGTCCGGCACTTGCACCACTTGCCATTAGAAATTTTCTTTCCATCCTGGTTTTTCCATATTTCTGAGCAATACCATCTGCTACACAAGCACCTAATTGGATAGACGGACCTTCGCGACCTAAGGATAAACCTGCTAATATGCAGATAGCACCACCAAAAAATTTAGCAAAAAGTGTGGATACCCAAGCATTTTTAAGATGTCCAAGCATTATCCCCTTTACTTGGGGAATTCCGCTTCCACCAATTAGAGGATATTTTTTGATTAACAATCCAATACCATACCCTGCAAGTATCAGAGCTGGGAATAATAAAAACGCCCCGATACTATGAGTTGACAAGAAATCATACATCTGAATCGATAGTGCTTCAAACGTTGCTAAAATCCATCGATAGGCAACTACAGCTACACCAACGAGTATGCCAATTAGAAGACTTTTCCCTATTAGAAACAGCATGTGCCGATCGGTATTAAATAGTGCTTTGTAATTATTTTTCATTTTTTCACATCCTATATTTGTTCATTTCATCTTTTATCATAGCGAGAAATTTAAAATTTGTAAAGTATATCGAAAATTTAGAAATATTCGAATTTTATAGTCGTATTAAAGAAATAATTGTTTGTATAACATTTGGTTCAATGTGTAAAATAAGGCAGAAAGGAGTTTAATGCATTTATGGAGTTAAACAACAATGATAATCAGACATGGAAGCGTATCCCCAAACACATTGGTGTGATTCCGGATGGAAATCGCAGGTGGGCAAAGCAGCATAGCATGGAAAAGCAAATGGGTTATGAATTTGGAATAGAACCTGGTTTTGAATTATATGAAATCTGTAAGCAATTAGGTGTTGAGGAACTGACTCTTTATGGATTTACTGTAGATAATACGAAGCGACCGGCGATACAGAAACAAGCCTTTCAAAAGGCTTGTGTTGATGCAGTGGAAACATTAGCACAAAAAGATGCTGAGTTGTTAGTCGTAGGTAATAGTAGTTCGAACTGCTTTCCAAAAGAACTACTTCCTTATCGAAGTCGTCGAAAATTTGGAAATGGGGGCATACGCGTTAATTTCTTAGTAAATTATGGTTGGGACTGGGATCTTAATTATCCGAATGGACTTGCTTCTGCAGACATTTCTCGGATTGATTTAATAATACGTTGGGGTGGACATTGCCGATTAAGTGGTTTTTTACCGGTGCAGTCCGTTTACTCTGATTTCTATATTTTGCAGGAACTGTGGCCTGACTTTGAACCAAATCAATTTTATCGTGCATTAGATTGGTATCAAAACCAAGACATTACTTTAGGTGGTTGATTTCATCATTTCTTTTCTTATATCTCATTGTAGGGAATCAATAAACTCATTGAAGTCATCAAAATCACTTTGGATGAATTCATAAAGTACCGGTTCCTTAAACTCATATTTCGCTGTTGGAATAATCATTAGGTTAATACCACTTTTATGCAAGCGATTTTCCAAATCTCGAATTTCTTCTTTTGTATATGCGGCAATGACCAATTGTCCATAGTCACTGATATAATAAAGGCCATGTACATCTTCATTTAATCGAAAGATTCGACGGGTTACATGGTCATTGTTTCGATTGAATTCCAAATATAATCTCCCATTATCATGAAGTGTTTGCATTGCACCTGTACTAAAAAGAGAAAATTCGCTTTCAAACTCATCTGGATCGACCAAAATCTCAAATAATGTGACGAATTCAGGCCGATTCAAAAGCATGGCAACCTCTGCTGGAGATACAGAAAATGAAGATCGTTTCTTTGCATAACATACTTTTTCATCTTCCAATTTTACTTCTGAAAGAATAATTTTGTAGTTATTTCCAACTTCAATTAATGATTCGGATAAATAGGAAAGTGAGCCATCCATATTTATAAACTCTTCAATAGTATTTCGACAAAGTGTTGAAGCCTTATCCTCGGCAATATCCTCAATATGCGCATTTTTTGTTAATAAATAAGAAGCACCTTCTGTATCTCTTCCAAAGGTACGCATTAGATAATAATGGACCACTTGATATTGCGATTTCATCTTTGTACATAATTTATTTGCGATATTCAATAGTTCTTCTGCAGTAAGTAAGATTGGATCTTCCAGTAAAAATGCATATTCATTTTGTGGCTCACAAGGCGTCACATTTAATGCTTGAGTTTCTTTAACAAATTGTTGAACTAAGTAACGAGATTCTCGTTCATTTAAGGTTTTTTTCTCACCACCAAGACCTTCAATAAGTGTTTTTTCAATAAGAGAAATTTCAAAGGCATCGTTTCCCATTACACTTTTATATGTTTCTAGCCCAAATTCTTCTGCATCAAAATAAAAAAACTGATGAAAATCAGAATAAAATGTGGGACTTTCTAACATCCAGTGAATATGCAAGCCAACAACACCCATGAGTCTTGTATCGGTTACATAAGCAGAGATAAATTTACGCTCACTAACTGCAACGGTGTTACTTCCGCCACCTTGAATTACTTTTAAATCATTACGGTTCAATCTTTTTCCTCCATGATTGTTGATATAGTCTCAATAATAAAGTATACCCTATTTTTTTATAAATGTGTTAAAATAAATATAAAATTAGCCTGCAAATAAAAAGTCAATAGTAAAAAGTTGATTTTTTTCAAAAGTACAATGAGGAAATATGACCATCACAAAAAGACCACCGGATATGGCTGGTCTGAAATAAGGGTATGTATGTGGTAATTACTGCGGAAGAGATGCTAAGTATTCTTTCACTCGTCCATAGTAGATACGTAAGAACTTATTGGCACCTGCAGTCATGTAGACATAATAAGGTTTACCTTGAGCACGTTTCTTGTCCATAAATAGATACACGGCATCATCCTGTGGCTTATTTTTGATAAGAGCGTCCATGACCTGAAACAAAGTTTTACGCAAGGTAGAAGATCCTCTTTTGGAAGCATGAACACTCTTTTGTTCATAGGTTCCAGATTGATTTACACCTGGATCGACACCAGCAAATGCTGTAATGGCGCCTTTGTGAGTAAAGCGTGTAACATCTCCAATTTCAGCAATTAGCTGAGGACCTAGAGACGAACCAACGCCTTTCATTTCCATGACGATAAAGTACTCTGGCAGTTTAGATGCAGTTTCATGCATTAAAGAACGAAGTTGTTCCACTGTTTGAGAGGCGATATTTAGCTGTTCTACAGCCTGTTTAACAATCAGTTTGGTTAAGTCATCTTTAGGAAGTACGGGAATAAGCTCCTTAGCTGCACCATAGATTTCTTCAGCTTTTGATTTACTGAAGTTGTACTTCTTTCTCTTGCACCATTTCTGATAATGGTCGGTGAAAGCATTTAGAGACATTTTACGAACACAGTCCACATGCCAGTATGTAGTGGCGAAATCAACCCATTTCTGACTACCATCATTACGGGCAGGGCTATCGAAGTAAGTATTAACACCTGGATAGGTTTGATCAAGAATGCCGATAAAGTTGTTTTTCATAGCCGTTTTGTGCTTCATATAGAAACCAAACTGACGGTTCATTGTTTTTAACTGATTGCGTATTTCATCCATAAGACAATACTGTTTCAAATCAGTCCAGCTGTCAAGAGCATAACGAGCTATTTTAACAGCATCTGCCTTATCAGACTTGACTTTACGGAGAGAATTATCTCCGAAATCTTTAATAAGTTTTGGATTTACGGCACTTACGAAAAGATTTGCCTGAGAAAGCTCATGAGCTAATGGTTCGTAATAACGACCAGTATGCTCCATGACAATCCGTGATTCACCTTCAATGGATTTGATTTGTTCAATTAAGAAACTAATTTCACTTGAAGTGTGGTGAATCTCAAAAGGTGAAGAAATAATCTCACCATATGGGCGGAGAATAGCAATCATGCTTTTGCCCTTAGAAACATCAATACCTACTGCGTTCATAAATTTGTCACTCCTATAGATTATTGCAATGGATAAACACCAGTTTTACTCATTGCCTATTCCATCTACTGTGGTGTGACCCGAACGTACTGTAGGAAGCAGTTCAACCTGCATAAAACGAACGCTGCGAATGAGGAGCTGGTTAGCAGTCTAATTTACGGACGCGAAGTCCAAGAAAGGAAGACGCCATACCTATTGCTCCATACATTCTAACAGCTTAAGCAACAAGATGGATAGTGACCTGACTGGCTGTCAAGCACATTAACCATAAATATATTGTAGTAGAAAGGAAATGAATTTGGGATATGGAACAGCAGAAAAAATATCAAAAAGTACGAAAAGCAATTATACCTGCAGCCGGACTAGGGACCCGGTTTTTACCGGCAACAAAAGCTTTGCCGAAGGAAATGATTCCCATTGTAGATAAGCCGGCCATTCAATACATAGTAGAGGAAGCTCTTGATGCTGGAATAGAAGAGATATTAATTGTCATTGGAAGGGATAAAGCTGCTATTGAGGATCATTTTGATAAATCCTTTGAAATGGAAGAAGAATTGGACAAAAAGGGGAAAAAAGAGCTTTTGCAGATAGTACGAAACATCTCTAATTTGGCTGACATCCATTTTGTGCGACAGAAATCACCCCTTGGTTTGGGACATGCTGTGAACAAAGGACGTATCTTTGCAGAAGATGAACCTGTAGCGGTGTTGCTGCCGGATGAAATTATGGATTGTGAAGTACCTTGCATCAAACAAATGCTTGATGTATATGAAGAATATGGTAGTTCT
This sequence comes from Anaerovorax sp. IOR16, assembly GCF_017168145.1. Taxonomy (GTDB): domain Bacteria; phylum Bacillota; class Clostridia; order Peptostreptococcales; family Anaerovoracaceae; genus IOR16. The sequence goes on from NZ_JADQTL010000009.1 coordinate 136,109, forward strand.
GTGTTAGGCGTACGTGAGGTAGAGAAGCACGACGTTTCAAAGTATGGAATTGTAGATGCAAAACCGTGTGGCGAAAATATTTATCAAGTGAAAGATTTGGTTGAAAAACCGAGTTTTGAAGATGCTCCTTCTAATTTGGCAATCATTGGTCGTTATATTATAACTGGAGAAATATTTCATTTATTAAATGAAATACAGCCAGGTGCCGGGGGAGAGCTTCAACTGACTGATGCGTTGCGTTTGCTTGCAAAAAGGCAAAACATGTTAGCATGTGCTTTTAAAGGAAACCGTTACGATTCAGGGGATAAATTTGGCTTCCTACAGGCTACCGTTGAGTTAGCACTGAAACGAGAGGATATTGGCCCTCGATTCCGAGATTATTTAAAAGAATTATTACAAGAATAGTATTTATATATACGTGTGAATCAAAGGTAGGTATGAATATGGATAAGAGATATCATCAGGTGGTAGCCTGCAAAGAAATGAAAGAAATAGAAAAAAAGCGGATGAGGAAGGTCTTTCCTATAGACAGATGATGGAAAATGCGGGGACTGCTGCAGCAAAAGTTATCTTTGAAAAAAGTAAGGATTCTTTTTCAGATAAAAATAATATAGTGATTTTTTGCGGTAAAGGAAATAATGGCGGAGATGGATTTGTTGTCGGCAGATATCTTTTAGAAAGGAATCAGAATGTAACGATGGTGTTGGCTGATGGACAACCCAAAACGGAAGATGCAATTGCCAATGCTGCGATTTTATCAGCGAGAGGAATTTCAATGATTGATGCAGAGAAACATCTTGAGATTCTTCCTCAAGCTATTAAAAATGCAAGTGTTATCATTGATGCAATTTATGGAACTGGATTTCATGGAAACTTAAACGATACAGTTCGGATGTGTGCAAGATTAATAAATGAGACAGCGAAAGAAGAAAAATCACGGATGAAAAACAAAGTTTTTTCTTTGGATATCCCAACCGGATTAAATGGAGATTATGGACAGCCAGACGTGGATACGGTTATCGCTGATAAAACAATCGTATTTCATAGGTTAAAGCCAGTTCATAAATTGAAGGAAGTAATCAAATTTTGTGGTGAGATTATAGTCGTTGGAATTGGAATTGATTAAAAATAGAAAAATATTCGTAGTCGAGTGTTTGACATTCTGGCTTTATGGTTATATAATAATTACACAATCGAATAAGACCTTATCAAGAGTGGCAGAGGGAATAGGCCCTGTGAAGCCCGGCAACCTAGGTGCCTGAGAAATCTCAGACAGAAAAGGTGCTACGTCCTACAGATTTTATTCTGAGAGATGAGGAGAAGATAGTATTATGCATAGTATAGCCTCTTCTTCGGAAGAGGCTTTTTTCGTAATAGAAATATCGTATCCTATCTTACGTGTATTTTACGTATTTTTTATAGTAGTAAAGGGAGGAAAAAAAGAATGGCTAAAAGATTGTTTACATCGGAGTCCGTAACAGAAGGACATCCAGATAAAATGTGCGATCAGATCTCTGATGCAATTTTGGATGCAATTTTTGAGCAAGATCCAAATGGTAGAGTTGCAGCAGAAACAACAGTGACAACGGGACTGGCAATGGTGGTTGGTGAAATTAGTACAAATTGTTATGTTGACATTCCTAAAATTATTCGTAATGTAATCAAGGACATCGGTTATACTAAAGGTGAATATGGCTATGATGGTAATACCTGTGCAGTTATGACTGCAATTGATGAACAATCCGGTGACATTGCTATGGGTGTTGACAAAGCTCTTGAGTATAAAGAAGGTACTTTACAGGATAACATTGAGTCTATTGGAGCAGGAGATCAAGGCATTATGTTTGGATATGCCTGCAATGAGACGGATGAGTTAATGCCGATGCCAATTTCTTTGGCTCATAAATTAGCGATGCAATTGACGAAAGCAAGAAAAGAAAATAAGTTATCTTATTTGCGTCCGGATGGAAAGACACAGGTAACGGTTGAGTATGATGGGGATAAGGTGGCTCGTGTCGATACCGTACTTATTTCTACTCAGCATGATCCAGATGTGACACAGGAGCAAATTCGAAAGGATATCATTGAACACGTAATTGCACCGATTATTCCTAAAGAACTCTTGGATGAAAATACAAAGTATTTTGTAAATCCTACCGGTCGATTTGTGATCGGAGGTCCACATGGAGATTCCGGCTTAACAGGAAGAAAAATCATTGTCGATACTTACGGTGGTTATGCAAGACATGGCGGTGGTGCTTTCTCCGGAAAAGACCCTACAAAGGTAGATCGTTCCGCAGCTTATGCAGCACGATATGTTGCGAAGAATATCGTAGCTGCCGGACTTGCTGACAAATGTGAAATTGAGCTTGCTTATGCTATTGGAGTTGCAAAACCGGTCTCTATTTTAGTAGAAACCTTTGGAACCGGTAAAATTTCTGAAGAAAAGATATCCGAGTTGGTAGAAAAGAACTTTGATTTAAGACCGGCTGCGATTATTCGTGATTTGGATCTGCGTAGACCGATTTATAGAAAGCTTGCAGCATATGGACATTTTGGAAGAACTGACATTGATTTGACTTGGGAGAAAACAGATAAGGCTGAGATTCTAAGGAAAGAAGCACAGCTGTAAATGAAAAGCATACAATGAAAGGGAAATGGTCACATATGGTTGACCATTTCCCTTTTTTGCAGTAAAATAGGAAAAATATTAAATAAAATTTGGTGAATGCAAGGTAACCTGCAAAATACCCCGTTTTATATAAATAGAAATTTTAAGAGAGGAACCAATCAAATGGGAGTGAAAGTAGCGAAATTTGGAGGAAGCTCCGTAGCAGACGCCATTCAGCTATCCAAGGTCAAGAGCATCATAGAGGCTGACGCAGATAGACGATATGTGGTGGTATCCGCTCCGGGAAAACGTTTTAGTGAAGACAATAAAATGACGGATTTACTTTATTTGTGTAAGACGCACATAGAACACAATGTACCGTATGATCAAGTGTTTCAGGTAATTTGCGATCGTTTTCGTGCGATGGAAATGAATCTTGGTGTTGATGTCAATTTAGAAATGGAATTTGTTAAAATTAGAGAGAATCTAGAAAGTGGTGCCAGTGCAGACTATGTCGCAAGTCGTGGAGAGTATTTGAGTGCGGTATTGACCGCAGCGTATTTAGGCTATGACTTTGTGGATGCTGCCGGTTTGGTACAGTTTGATGAAAAGGGAAGGTTCTTGGATGAAGAGACCAATGAAGCTCTTTCTAAGGCTTTGTCAGAGCATGAAAGAGCGGTTATTCCGGGATTTTTTGGAACGTATCCTGACGGAAGCATTAAGACCTTTTCCAGAGGCGGGTCGGATATTACCGGGTCTCTTGTAGCAAAAGCCGTAAAGGCAGACGTTTATGAAAATTGGACGGATGTACCGGGATTTTTAGTTGCAGATCCGCGTATTATTAAAAATCCGGAACCGATAAAAACAGTATCTTATCAAGAATTAAGAGAATTGTCCTATATGGGCGCAAGTGTACTGCATGAGGATGCTGTTTATCCAGTGAGAGAAGCCAACATTCCGATTAACATTCGTAATACCAATGATCCGGAACATCCGGGTACAATTATTCTATCGGAGCCGGATCGTAGCTCTGATCGTATTGTGACAGGAATTGCAGGAAGTAAAGATTTCTCTGTTATTGCGATATCAAAAAATATGATGGCCTCAGAACGAGGGTTCATACGCCGTGTATTGAGTATTTTAGAAGATTATGACGTTCCTGTAGAGCATTTGCCGAGCGGCATTGATACCATTTCAATTGTTGTTTCTAATAAAAAGCTCAATCGTGCCTTGGATGAAATTTTAGAAGAAATTGAACGAAAGGTACAACCGGATAAAATTGATGTATTTAATAATATGGCTTTGATAGCAACGGTAGGAGCTGGAATGACCAATCGTAGGGGGGTATCGGCAACATTGTTTACTGCACTTTATGAAGCAAAGGTAAACATTCGAATGATCGATCAAGGTTCCAGTGAAATTAATATTATTGTCGGTGTAGAAAATAAAGATTTTGAAACAGCAATTAAAGCTATTTATAATGCCTTTGTAAAATAGAAGCATCATTATATAAAAAGAAAAAAACAAGTATTTTTTAAAAAAGAATGGTTTTAAAAATACTTGTTTTTTGTTTCTTTTTGGAATTAAATCTTAATAAAATATATTTCTTAATAAAAATTAAGAAATTTCCTAATATTTCTTAAAGTGAAAATGTTATAATATTAACGAGAAATAAATGTTTTATTTTTACAGTATGGAGTTGAATAATGATGCAAAAAAAACGTATTTTAATTGCGGATGATAGCCCTGAAATTATAGAAATATTAACAATTCTACTTAATTCAGAGGAGTATGATGTGATAACAGCCATGAATGGTGAAGATGCGGTTAATCTGGTAGATGACACCATTGATCTGATTGTTCTTGATGTGATGATGCCTTTAAAATCCGGGTTTATTGCCTGCAAGGAAATTCGCGAAAAGACCATTGCACCGATTCTTTTTCTTACTGCAAAGGATAATGACTCAGATAAGGCCATCGGTTTTAGTGCTGGAGGAGATGATTATTTATCCAAGCCATTTTCTTACCCGGAATTTTTGGCACGGGTAAAATCGCTTTTGAGGCGCTATTATGTTTATCAAGGAAAACAACAGACGGAAACAAATAAAAATTTATGCATTGATTTACTTAATATTGATTTAATTAAGCAGCAAGTTACGTTAGACGGCAAGGAGATTCTATTAACTGGTTTAGAATACCGAATTCTTGTTTTGATGGCTAAGAATCGAAAAAAAATATTTACAGCACAAAATTTATATGAAAGTATTTGGAATGAACCTTATTTTTATTCTGCTAATAATACGATAATGGTACATATTTTAAAGCTTCGTAAAAAAATAGAATCGGATTATAAAGAACCGAAAATTATTAAAACGGCTTGGGGGAAAGGCTATTATGTTGATTGAAAAACTTCGAAAAGAAAGCCTTTATTCTCAGGTTTTATTATACATAATTGTTTCGGCGGGAGTCGCATTGGTACTTTATGGGACAACCGTAGCTTATTTGAATGATTATTTGCAAGAGTATAGTAAACGCTCTGAAATTATTGAACAGGATTCAAAAAAGTATGCGCAAAGGCTGCAGGATTTCATAGAAGTACATGAATTAGAACGTACGGATATTGATAGAATTGCACGTTGGAATGAAATTAATTGGTATGTTTCCTTAAAGGTTTATCAGAATGATACCGTATATTTTGACTCGTTTCTACATTATGTAGATTGGACCAAGGAATCTGATAATTTAACCGATAGCTTTGGTTGGGATGGAACCTCTCGTCCGTGTTTTGAATATCCAATTCATTTTAAAGACGGAGACGCAATACTTCTGATTAGTGGATGCTTTTTTTATCAATATGAGATGATGATTTCTTTTGCAAGCTTTACGGTATTTCTTGTCGCTTTTCTATTCTGTTTTATTTTTCTTTGTCGTCGACGCTTTGGTTATATAGAAGAAATCCATAAGGGATTGGAACGAATGAACAGAGAAGAACCTACGCATCAGATTTCCTTAAAAGGGAATGATGAACTAACCTGCCTTGCTGCTTATATTAATGTAATGAATGCATCCATTCAGAATCAAAGAAGGTTGGAGCAGGAAATGATTGAAAAAAATCGGGAGATAATAGCGGCTATTTCACATGATATTCGTACGCCGCTTACTTCAGTCATCTGTTATTTGGATTTTTTAAAAGATTCTCGTTATGAAAATCAGGAAGTAATGAACCGTTATATAGAAAATGCTCGCACACGTGCTTATCAAATTAAAGGGATGACGGAAGAGCTTTTCGAGAGATCGATTCAAAAGGAAAAGCAGAAGGAGTTAAATTGGGAAGTGTTAAACGGAAATGAATTCGTTTCACAAGTAATTTCTGAAATGTTTTTTACTTTACGGGAAGATGGATTTCATCCAGACTTTAATTTTGATTTCAAGTATGCCTTTGAAATGAAGGTGGACGTCATCGCGTTTCGTCGAGTTTTTGATAATATTTGCTCCAATATATTAAAATATGCGGATTCTACGCTTCCCGTGCTGCTAACAACGGAGATTAAAGGAGAAACACTTGAAATTATGGAGAAAAATATTAAGTCGGCCAGTCGATACGTGGAAAGTACAGGAATCGGGCTTTATAACTCTAAAAAAATAGTGCAGCAGCATAAAGGGGAGATGAAAGTTAAAAATGATGGATATTACTTTGAAGTTCATATTACTTTGCCCATTATTCTAAAATAAGAATTTTTTAGATTTCTTTAAGATTATATTAAGTTTTTTTCTCTATGCTTAAGCCATAAAGGTGCAAAACCTTATGGCTTATTTTTACTTCATGTATCTTTAATGTATTTCTTTTTTTTATTTTTATCTTATTTTAAGGAGGAAGAAACTTATGGGTAAAAAGATTCCAATGTGGCAGATACTAATAATTCTAGTTGTGCTAATTATGTTACTAATCTATACACTTGTTATCATCGGCGGTACAGTACATATTCCAATTGCAACTACAGCCGCTTTAGCAGCATTGATTGCCATTAAAAATGGTTTCAAATGGTCATTTCTTGAAAAAGCGATGATTAATGGAATTTCTCGATCAATGCAGGCAATTTTAATTTTATTTGTTATCGGTATGGTTATTGCTACTTGGATAGCAGGTGGAATTGTACCAGCGATGGTTTATTACGGACTAATGATTATTAAACCTTCTATTTTCTTAATTGCTAGTATGTTGCTTTGTTCCATCGTAGCACTTTCAACAGGCTCTTCATGGACGACAGCAGGTACGGCAGGAATCGCACTTATTGGTATTGGAGCTGGGTTGGGTTTACCACTTCCAATTGTTGCTGGTTCAATTATTTCTGGAGCTTACTTTGGTGATAAAATGTCACCTCTTTCTGACACAACAAATTTAGCTCCAGCTATGGCAGGATCCAATTTATTTGATCACATTAAACATATGGTGTATACGGTTACACCATCGTATATCTTTGCATTGGTAGCATTTGGTATTTTGGGAATGAAGATTACGAATACTACCGAAGTGAATATGGATGAAGTTGCTACTTTGATGGAAGGATTGAAAGCAAACTTCTATATTTCTCCATTATTACTAATTCCACCTTGTTTGATTATTGCAATGGTAATATTCAAAGTACTTGCTCTTCCTGGATTATTCGGTGGCGCACTTTTAGGTGTGATTTGTGCAGCAGTATTCCAAGGAGCAAATTTTGCTGAGGTAGGTACCGTTATTGCTTATGAGGGCTATGTGGGTAATACGGGCATTGAACTTCTTGACAAGTTGTTAACCAGAGGTGGTATGACTTCCATGTATGGTACAGTAGGTATCATTCTCTGTGCAATGTGCTTTGGAGGTATATTGGATTCAACAAACATGTTGGCAAGTATTTGTGATGCTATGTTAAAGGTTGCAAAGAATACAGGACTCCTTGTTACAATGGTTGTAATCAGCTGTATTGCAGTTAACGCTGCAGCTTCCGACCAGTACTTATCCATTGTACTTCCAGGAAGAATGTTTAAAACTGCTTTTGAAGATAGAAAATTGAAAGCAAAGAATTTGTCAAGGTGTTTGGAAGATGCAGGTACTATTACTTCTTGTCTGATTCCATGGAATACGTGTGGTGCAGCGATGTCTTCTTCTTTAGGTGTTGCTACCGTAGCATATGCGCCTTATTGTTTCCTTAATTTAGTAAATCCATTTGTTTCTATTTTCTATGGTTTTACTGGAATTACGATGGAGAAAATGACTGATGAGGAATATGAGGAAATTTTAGAACAGCGTCGATTAGATAATGAATTAGCAGCAAGTGCATTAGCATAATACAAGATATTCGACCGATTTTTCGGTAGAAGATAAAATGAGGTAAGATAAGCAGAAAAATCCTGACCATTTTGGCCGGGATTTTTCTGTTTTTGCATATTTTTTAAAATAAAAGGCGATGTTTTATTTTTATTCGACTTTAATCAACTCGTATTGGTCGCTGCCATAGCCCATTTTTACAGCATGATCGATACCGGTCTTCCAATCGGTTGCAGGGTGCAGAAGACTAAAGTAATCACAGTGGCATTTTCCGGTGCAGTCACAGTCGTTTTCTTTTCTATGCTTTAATAGTGCTTCTTCGAGAATGCTTCCTGCATTAACTGGCTGTTCATTTGCCATATCTGCACAGCAAACATCAAGTGCTACCGGATCAAACGAAGCAAACATACCTACGTCAGGTATGATAGGCATATCATTTTCTCCATGGCAATCACAGAATGGGGAAACGTCCATTAAAAAGGTTATGTGAAAATGCGGCTTTTCTTTTATAACGGCATAGGCATATTCCGCTATTTTTTTATTAAGTATTTCTTCCGCCTCATCCCATAAAGGACGAATGGCATCCACCGGACATACGCCAATGCATCGTCCACAGCCAACGCATCGATCAATATTAATTTGTGCTTTTTTTTCTACAAAGGAAATGGCATCGTGAGCGCAATTTTTTCGGCAGGCACCACAGCTTATGCAACGTTTTTGACTTACTACCGGTTTCCCGCTGTTATGCATTTCCATTTTACCTGCTCTGGAGCCGCCACCCATACCAAGATTTTTTAATGCACCACCCATACCTGTAGATTCATGACATTTAAAATGGTTCATTGATATAATTACATCGGCATCGGTCAGAACTCGTCCTATTTTTGCTTCTTTAATATATTCGCCGTTAATTGGAACTATAGTTTCGTCCGTACCCTTTAAACCATCTGCAATCAGTATGTGACAGCCGGTTGTAAAGGGATTATATCCGTTTTCATAAGCAGATTCCAAATGATCCAAAGCATTTTTTCTGCCTCCGACATAGAGTGTATTTGCATCTGTGAGAAAAGGTTTTCCACCATTTTCTTTTACAATATCAGCAATGACTTTTGAGAAATTTGGGCGAAGGTAGGCTAGGTTTCCGGGTTCACCGAAGTGGATTTTTATTGCAGCATATTTATTTTGAAAATCAATGTCATCAATGCCGGCTTCTTTTACTAATTTCTTTAGCTTATCAAGCAGGCTCACACCTAATTCCGTACGAAAGCCGGTATAATATACTTTTGCTTTTTCCATTATCGTTCCTCCTGAGGTATTATTCTTTTCTTTTTGAGTTTAAATCAAGTTTAGCATAGAAAGGAGTGAGAATCTACAAAGAACGCATACTTATAAACGTAACATTAATTTTTCAGTGCATTTTTGATTTTTAGATTATTGTATGATATAATATTTTGTCAACCTATACGTATATTTTATAAGTAAAAATAGGTTGAAATTGCTTGGAAGAAAAATGAAAACTTATATAAAAAAGAAGGGATCATGAAAGATGGGGTTATTAGAAAAAATCTTTGGTGATTTAAATGCCAAAGAAGTAAAAAAGGTAGAGAAAATTGTAGATAAAATTGAAGTTCTGGATGAACAGATGAAAGCGTTGTCTGATGAGGAACTTAAGGCAATGACACCAAAGTTTAAAGAGCGGCTTGCACAAGGGGAGACTTTAGATGATATTTTGCCGGAGGCCTTTGCTGTATGCAGAGAAGCTGCATGGAGAAGCTTAGGATTAAAGCATTTCCGAGTACAGCTCATTGGTGGTGTAGTATTGCATCAAGGAAGAATTGCTGAAATGAAAACCGGTGAAGGTAAAACCTTGGTTGCAACTTTGCCTGTTTATTTGAATGCTTTGGAAGGAAAAGGCGTTCATGTCATTACCGTTAATGATTACTTAGCAAAGCGTGATATGGAATGGATGGGTAAGCTTTATACCTTCCTGGGACTGACCGTAGGATGTGTTGTGCATGGAATTACCAATGACGTTCGAAAAGCCGCATATCGTGCAGATATTACTTATGGAACTAACAATGAATTTGGGTTTGATTACTTACGTGATAACATGGTTATCTATCAAGAAGATTTAACGCAACCTCAATTAAACTTTGCAATTGTAGACGAAGTCGATAGTATCTTAATTGATGAAGCACGTACGCCTTTGATTATTTCTGGTCAAGGGGAAAAATCAACGGACCTTTATCATGTTGCCGATCGCTTTATTCGAAGTTTTAAACACGATGTTGATTTTACCATGGAGGAAAAGGACAAGACCGTTTCCATTACGGAGGAAGGGGTCACAAAATGTGAAGAATTTTTCAAAATTGATAACTTCTCGGACCCGGAAAACATGGAAATCAATCATCACGTTCATATTGCATTAAAGGCACATAATTTAATGAAACGTGATGTAGACTATATCGTAAAAGATGGAGAAATCGTTATTGTTGATGAGTTTACCGGTCGTTTGATGTTCGGAAGACGTTATAGTGACGGTTTACATCAGGCAATTGAGGCAAAGGAAGGGATGAAGATTCGTCAAGAATCAAAAACCCTAGCGACCATTACGCTGCAGAACTATTTTAGAATGTATCAGAAGCTCGCTGGTATGACGGGTACTGCCAAAACGGAAGAACAGGAATTCCGTGACATTTATAATATGGACGTTGTGGTGATTCCTACGAATAAGCCAATTGCTAGAATTGATAAAGAGGATTCTATTTATGGAACGGAACGCGGCAAGTTTAAGGCGATTGCGGAGCAAATTGCAGAGCATCATGCTACCGGTCAGCCGGTTCTTGTTGGTACCATTTCTATAGAGAAGTCAGAAGCCATCAGTGAGGTTTTAAAGAGAAAAGGAATCAAGCATAATGTATTGAATGCTAAGCAGCATGACAAGGAAGCGGAAATCATTGCAGAGGCTGGTCGATTGGGCGCGGTAACCATTGCAACGAATATGGCAGGTCGTGGTACCGATATTTTACTTGGCGGTAATCCTGATTTTGAAGCGAAGAAGGAAATGAGAAAGCTTGGTTTTGATGATACGGCTATTTCCTTTGCATCCAGTTTTGTACCGCTTGAAGACCCTGCGCTTATTGAAGCAAGAAAAGAATACAACCGTTTACTCGAACATTATAGACAGGAACGTGCCGATGAACAACAGCAGGTAAAAGAACTTGGTGGTCTTCATATTATTGGTACAGAACGCCATGAATCAAGACGTATTGATAATCAGCTGAGAGGGCGTGCAGGACGTCAGGGAGACCCTGGTTCTACGCAGTTCTTTATTTCGTTAGAAGATGAACTGATGCGTTTGTTTGGTGGTGAACGTATTCAAGGTATTGTTGATAAGCTTGGCGTACCGGAGGATGAACCGATTGAGGCCGGAATGCTTACAAAGTCCATTGAAAATGCTCAGAAAAAAGTGGAAGGCCGAAACTTTGGTATTCGTAAATATGTCTTACAGTATGATGATGTTATGAATAAGCAAAGAAGTATTATCTACAGTGAAAGAAGAAGAGTTCTAAATGGAGAAGACCTTCGTGAACATATGATGTCAATGCTGGAAGAAATTGTGGACGAAAACATTGAAATATGTGTAAGCGGTTCACGATTCGCAGAAGAATGGGATATTGAAGGATTAAATACTAATATTCATAAATATTGCGGGAAACTGGAAAACTTAAGTTACAGCAAAGAAGAAATTGCAGATTTAGAAGTAGAAACACTTCGAAATGATGTATTGGATAAATTCTTATCTTACTATAAGGAAAAAGAACAAGAAATCGGTGAAGAAAGAATGCGTGAATTGGAGCGCATGATTTTGCTGAGAGTGGTTGATACAAAGTGGATGGATCATATTGATGCTATGGATCAGCTGAAATCCGGTATCGGTCTTCGTGCGCTTGGACAGGAAGATCCGGCAAGAGCATATTCGAATGAAGGATTTGATATGTTTGAACTTATGATCAAATCCCTTAAGGATGATACCGTGAAATTCTGCTTCAATGTAACCATACAGACGCAGACGCAACGTAAACAGGTTATGAATGCAGGAGAGGGAACAAAAGCGGAGTTTGATAGCAACATGGGTGGTGAATCCGGAAATGTGCCGGAAGCGGCAAAGGTTCCGGAACGTGAAAGAAAGCAGGAACCGGTGCACAAGGAACCGACTGTTGGCAGAAATGATCCTTGCCCTTGTGGAAGCGGTAAAAAATATAAAAAATGCTGTGGTGCAAATTTAAACGATAGTAATATGGAATAGTTTTTTAGCAGAAGATATATAAATAAAAAGTTTCAGAAAAAGGATAATTGGAAGGATGTGAAAGGAATGCTTGAATTGGATTCGATTAAATCCGAACTGGCAAATGAACAAAAAAATCTAAATGAATTGGGTGAGTCCCTTTGACGTTGCGAAGCTTACCCTTGATTTGGAAGAAATAGATTTTAAAGTACAGATTGATGGCTTTTGGGATCATTTAGAAGAAGCACAAAAGACGTTAAAGGAAAAGAAACGATTGGAAACAAAGCTTGGTGAATTCAATGGCTTGAAAACTCAGCTTGAGGACGTAGAAGTATTGATTCAAATGAGTGAAGAAGCCGAGGATGCTTCCGTAGTGGAAGAGATTCAGGAGATTTACAGGGATTATAAGGAAAAAGTAGAAGAGCTGCGATTAAAAACGCTGCTGAGTGGTCCCTATGATAGCAGTAATGCAATTATTTCCATTCATGCCGGTTCTGGTGGCTTAGATGCACAGGACTGGGCAGAAATGCTTCATCGTATGTATATAAGGTGGGCAGAAAAGAAAGATTATCGCATTCAAACCTTAGATTATCAGGGTGCGGATGAGGGTGGCATTAAGAGTGCAACTTTGCGTATTGAAGGTGAAAATGCGTATGGGTATTTAAAGAATGAAAAGGGAGTGCACCGGATTGTTCGTATTTCTCCGTTTGATTCTTCAGGAAGAAGACACACTTCTTTTGCTTCATTGGATGTAACACCAGAGCTTGACGATAACGTTGCGGTAGAGATTAATCCTGACGATATCCGTGTAGATACTTATCGTTCCAGTGGTGCAGGCGGACAGCATGTCAATAAAACTGATTCCGCAATACGAATTACACATATTCCGACTAACATCGTTGTAACTTGTCAGAACGAACGATCACAGCATCAGAATCGGGAAGTGGCGATGCGTGTGTTGAAAGGAAAATTATACGAATTGGCTTTGCAGGAGCATAAGGATAAGATTGATGAACTGAAAGGAGATTTCAGTCAAATAACGTGGGGAAGTCAAATTCGTTCTTATGTCTTCCATCCGTATAACATGGTAAAGGATCACCGTACCGGAGCGGAAGTAAGTAATGTTTACGGTGTGATGGATGGAGATTTGGATTACTTCATCAATGAAAAATTAAAACAAAAAGAGACGACTGATTCATAAAATTGTATCAGATACCTTATATTTTAATACTAATAATAGAGCAACCCGTTGAGGGTTGCTTTTTCCTTTAAATGCCAGTCATTAAATGCCAAACCTATCACTTAATGGAAATGGGAACCACATCTTACAATGATTGACAATTTGTTGTGGCTATGATATATTGTTTATAAAGGCATTCTGCAAAAATAAGCGGGGTGCCTTGCTATATTTCTAAAGAATTCCCATTAAATGTAATGAGGAAACGTGGATTAAGAGGAGGTATTATATGAGCATAGCAACATTAAATGCGTCAATCAGAAATGGTAAAGCAAAAAAGAGTAGGAAAGAAGGGTTTGTTCCTGCCGTTGTTTATGGAAAAGGCGTTCCAAGCACACCAATTCAATTTCACAATAAGGATATTATCAAAGCAATTAAAGAAAATGGAAGCAGAACAACCGTTAAAATAAAATTGGACGCAGAAACAAAAGTAGGAATTGTAAAGGATGTTCACGTTGATCCGGTAACATCGGAAATGCAGCATGTTGACATTCAGCTTGTAGATAGAGACGAAATCGTAAATTGGGAAATACCAATCACTTTTTCAGGAAGAGAACAATTAAAGTTGAAGCGTTTATTCCTTGAAACGAATTTATCTCAGATTAAAGTTACCGGTAAGGTAAGTGACATTCCGGATTTTATCAATGTAGATGTCGGTGAAAAAAATGCTAACGAGGATATTACAATCGCCGATTTGAATTTAGATTCTAGCATCAAATCATCCCGTCCATTGGATACGATTCTTGCTGTTGTAAAATACGCAGTAAGTAATTAAAATGATAAAAAATAAAATTATACGCAACATACAATCAAAATACCTGCTAAGAATGGTTGCTTTAGCAGGTATTTTTGATTCATAGAAATAACACGTGAAGCATAAGCTTAACAAGGAAATTCATTGGCATTTTTTGTGTGGTAGGGTATACTAATAGATAGAACCTTTCGAAGGAGGATGCTTGTGTGGATTTAAGGAAAAGAAAGCGATTTATCATTAATGCGGCGTATTGTTCTTTGGTTGTTGCTATCGTTGTGGTGATATTTCGTTATGCAATATTTTGGGTAATGCCGTTTGTGATTGGTTTTTCAGTTGCATTTCTATTAAAACCGGTTATTAATAAGCTGTCAAAGCTTACCCATATTAATCGAAAGCCGATAGCAGCATTGGTGCTGTTGCTTTTTTATGCAACGGTAGGACTATTGGTATTTTTGTTTGGGCTTCAAGTATTCTTCTCAGTGCAGCGATTTATATATCAGATTCCTGATATATACACCCAAAAAATGGAGCCGGCTTTGGTCAGCAGTTATAAAAGCTTAGAGATGTGGGCAGCACATTGGGATCCAAAGATTATGAACGCCATTAGTGAAGTTGCAAAAGACTTGCTTGCACAGTTAGGGGCACTGGTATCCAGCGTTTCAACAAAGATGCTTGCCATGATTTCTGGTATCGCGGTTTGGGTTCCGGGTATGTTTGTATCTCTTATTTTTACCATTATATCTTCTTTTTTTATTGCAATGGATTATTATAAGATAACAAATTTTATCGTAAGACAGTTTAATCCACAGCATCAGAATTTAATTTTGGATATAAAAAATTATGTAGTTGGTTCCGTTTTTAAATTCATCACATCGTATGCTTTAATTATGTCGATTACTTTTGCGGAACTTTCGATCGGACTAACGATATTAAGAATCGATCATGCAATTTTGGTCGCATTTCTGATCTCTATGTTGGATGTACTTCCTGTACTTGGAACAGGCGGTGTTGTTATTCCATGGATTCTGATTGAATTGATACAGAAAAATTATTCATTGGCTTTGGGTCTGCTTTTTTTGTATTTATTCATTACCATTATGCGAAATGTCTTGGAGCCAAAAATTGTTGGAAAACGAGTGGGACTTCATCCGGTTTTAATGTTAATCAGTATGTTTGTAGGTGTAAAGCTTTTTGGACCGTTAGGTCTGATTATATTGCCTTTTATATTAATTGTAATTAAAAATTTGAATGAAAGTGGGAAAATCCATTTATTTAAGTAAGGAGACATTTGTCATGATTTTAGAAAAGTTAGCACAAGAATTTCATTTAAAACAATCTCAGGTAGAAGCAACGGTTGGCTTAATTGATGATGGAAATACCATTCCGTTTATTGCAAGATACCGAAAGGAAATGACAGGCGGTTTAAGTGACGTTATACTCCGTGATTTGGAAGAGCGTTTGATATATCTCAGAAATTTGGACGAGCGTAAAGAAGAAGTTATTCGTTTAATTGAAGAACAGGGAAAGCTTACAGAAGAGTTAAAACAGGAAATCGTTAAGGCTGAGGTTTTGCAAAGAGTGGAAGACTTATATAAACCATTTAAGCAAAAAAAAGCAACCAGAGCATCCAAAGCAAGAGAAAAAGGCTTGGAGCCGTTGGCTGTGATTCTTATGGCACAGCAATTAGAGAATGGCACGCCGGAAGAAGTAGCAGCATCGTTTGTACAAGAGGAAAAAGGAGTTGCGACTGTAGCTGAAGCATTGCAAGGGGCAATGGACATCATTGCGGAGATTGTGGCAGATGATCCGGATTACAATGCAGAAGTACGAAAGATGACGTTTGAAAAGGGACATATGACTTCTGAAGCGGTAGATGCAGAGGAAAGCACAGTTTATGATATGTACTACGATCGTTCGGAACTGATTTCACAGATACCAAATCATCGTGTATTGGCTGTGAATCGAGGAGAAAAGGAAAAGAAGCTAAAGATTAAAGTAAAAGCACCGGTAGAAAGCATTCATGATTATCTGAAAAATAGAGTGATAACGAATGAAAAATCTATATTTACTGCAATGCTCAATGATACAATAGAAGATGCCTACAAACGCCTTATGGCTCCTTCGGTGGAAAGAGAAATGAGGAACCTATTAACGGAGCGGGCAGAAAAGGATGCTGTAAAAGTCTTTGCAAAAAATACGGAAAAACTATTAATGACACCTCCGGTAAAAGATGCAAGAGTGTTAGCGATTGATCCGGGTTATCGTACAGGCTGTAAGGTAACGATGCTGGATGAAACAGGGAAACTACAGGCTTATGGTACAATCTATCCAACGGAGCCTAAGAAGGATGTAGCAGGAGCAAAGAAGACACTAACTGCTTTGATAAAAAAATTCAAAGCGAATATCATTGTCATTGGAAACGGAACGGCTTCCAGAGAAACAGAAATTTTTGTGACGGAGCTGATTAAGGAACTATCAGAGCAAGGCATTCATGATTTGCATTATACCATTGTCAATGAAGCGGGTGCTTCGGTATATTCGGCGTCAAAGCTTGCTACGGAAGAATATCCTGATCTTGATGTAACCACAAGAGGTGCAATGTCCATCGGAAGAAGATTACAGGATCCTTTGGCTGAGCTTGTTAAAATTGAGCCAAAGCATATCGGTGTGGGACAATATCAGCATGACATCAATCAGACACTTCTAAATGGTGCGCTGACGAATGTTGTGGAAGATTGTGTAAACCGAGTGGGTGTTGATCTTAATACAGCTTCCCCTTCCTTACTTTCCTACATTGCAGGAGTAAATTCCGGCATTGCAAAAAACATTGTAGCGTATCGAGAAGAACATGGTCGTTTTCAAAATCGAAAACAATTAATGAAGGTTGCAAAGCTTGGTGAAAAAGCATTTAAGCAATGCGCCGGATTTATGCGTATTTCTGATGGAGAGAATCCTTTGGATGCAACTTCGGTGCATCCGGAATCTTATGAAACTGCAGAAAAAATGCTGGACAAGCTTGGAATAGAAAAAGATGAAATCGGAAAAGGCGGAGCAAATAAAATTGACGAAAAAATTATAGACTTGTATCCGGTTGAAAAGAAGAAGCCGCAAAACGGTCATGTAAAAGGGCTTGCAGCTTTAGCCGTGTTAAAGGTTAATCCTAAGGAAGAAAAAAAGAGTTTACCAAAGAGCATTGAAAAAATGGCAGCAGATTTGGGAATCGGTGCTTTGACACTAACGGATATTGTTGCTGAAATAAAAAAACCAGCCAGGGACCCTCGTGAGGGAATGCCGCCTGTAGTATTTCGAAATGATGTATTAAGTATTGAGGATTTAAAGGTGGATATGGAGATGACCGGAACGGTACGTAACGTAGTGGATTTTGGTGCATTTGTTGATATTGGGATTAAAAATGATGGCCTCGTTCATATTTCTCAAATAAGCAACAAGTATATTAAGCATCCTATGGATGTGGTTGGGGTTGGTGACACAGTAAAGGTGAAGATTTTAAGTATTGATTATGAGAAGCAGAAGGTTTCTTTAACAATGAAAATATAGAAAGAAAAGAGAAGACATATGAAGAAAAAAACAACAGTACTTTTTGATTTTGATGGTACAATTATGGATACAAATGATATAATTGTAAAGTCTTGGCAACATACCTTTCGGACTTTAGAAGGAAAGGAACGATCCGTAGAGGAAATTTTAGCGACATTTGGAGAACCCTTGCATATTACGATGGAACGTATTTTGCCGGGCTTTGATACAGACAAAGCAATCGAAATCTATCGCAGCTATCAGTTTAATCATTATCATGAATTGATTGAACTATTTCCAGGTATGGAAAAGGTGATTACAGAATTAAAACAAGAAGGGTATAAGTTAGCAGTTGTTACGTCACGTTTAAGAAACTCCACAGAAACGGGGCTGAATAAGTTTGATTTAACAGAGTACTTTGATGTCATTGTAACCGCAGATGATACAAAAAAACATAAGCCGGATCCCGAACCTGTTTTGATTGCACTGGAAAAGCTCGGTTCTAATCCGCAAGAAGCAATTATGATTGGTGACAGTATGTTCGATGTTCTTTGTGCACAGAATGCAGGCGTTGAAGCTGTTTTAGTGAGCTGGGCTATGGCTACCGATGCACAAGGGAAATTACAAGAAGTAAAACCGGAATATGTCATTGAAAAAGCAGAAGAACTATGGACAATTTTGCGGTAAACGAATGATTATTATTTCATAATAGGAGATGAAATTCATGACGACAATTTTGATTGTAGAGGATTCATTTCAAGATCGAAAGCTTTATTCGGAAGCAATGTCAAGCCTTTTCCAAGTGGAATTATTGTATGCAGAAAGTGCGGAAGAGGCATTGAAGCTAATGAAAATACATAAAATTGACTTATTTCTTTTAGATGTAGAGCTTCCGGGAATGGATGGATTCTCTTTAGCAGCAAGAATTCGAAACACTGCTCAGTACGAGTTAACACTGATTTTGTTTATTACAGGTTACAGTAAAAATCCGTTGGAAGCATTTCGACAATATCATTGCTATGATTTTATTGTAAAACCATTTTCCATCGAAGAATTTAAAGAAAAGATAGCTGGATTAATTGAAAAATTACATAGAAAAAAAGAAAGAGAGAGCCCTATAATTCGAAAATTGGTTGCGTTTGAAACGGAAGGGGAAACTATATTTGTTCCCATAGAGGAAATCTTATTTGCTCAAGTGAGTCGAAGCAGATGCGAAGTGCAGACAAAAACACACCTAATTTCTCTGAAAAAAGTGGCCTTACAGGATGTGATTGAAACGGTAAACGATACTTTTTTCGTACGTTGCCACAAATCTTTTGCCGTGAATGTGAAACAAATTGCCTCAATACGAAGAATTAATTATCGTTTAAGTGAACTTTCTTTTGAGCATTCGGAAAGAAAGATTGATATGTCAAAGCTATATCAAGGAAATGTAGAGGAGCTCCTTTCAGAATTAAATCAAGTGGAAGGAGAGAAGCAGGAGAAAAGCAATGAGTTGGTATGAAAATGGAATCGGAACGTTTTTAGAATTAATGGCAACTCTCTGCTTATTAAACTTATTTTCAGAAGATTATTTACGGCATAAAGTTTCAATCCTATCAATAGGAGTAATCACTGCAGTTGTAGACGTCGTTTTAAATTTTTATTTTACTGATTATCGGCTGATTATTTTAGTTGATTCGATTTGCATTTTAACAATGCTAAAAGCGGTGGTCAAAAGAAAATGGAGTGAACTTATTTTTGAATTCTTCATTTGCTGTGTTGGGGTAATTCTTTTTGAATTTGTTTTAATATGTATCGGCCATTTACTAGGCATGTCAGATGATATGAGTTTCTTTACGCGGTTGGTTCATCTTTCTATCACGCTTTTATTTTGCTGGTGGATAGGAAGTCGAAAGAAGTTAAGGAATGAGTTATGGATTTTTTATAGTAGATATAAGCAGATTTTTTATTTAGTTTTTGGAAATTTATATGTAATATTTTTATTGGAAAGTTATTTGTGGAATAATAAAAATAATATTTTTTATAGTGAAATCGGATTGGTGGCCATTGTTATCATGATTTGGATTTTCATCAATGCTTTGCTTTTTAAAGAATACATACAAAATAGAAAAAAGAGCGACTTGATCGGTATTCATGAGAATTACATTCAGATGATTGAAAATCTCTTAGATAATCTCCAGGAAGAAAAACATGAATTTAGAAAACATTTACAAACAATTGAAGGATTTAGCCATGAAGATGATTCAGTCAATGCAATAATGGGAGTAAAACAGTATATAAAAGATTTGAGAGGAAGAGAAAAGGAAACGCAAGAAAAACAGCCAATTTCTTTCTTAACCGGAAATCGTGTCATTAATGCATTGCTTTCAATCAAGGCAAAAGAAGCAAGCGAGAAGGGAATTTCTTTTTTTATATACCATCAATGTCATTTCCTAGATTGCCATGTGAACAATACGAGCTCATTGAATTAGTGGGTAATTTACTCAATAATGCATTTGAATACGTAGAGAAATTAGACAGGGAAGAACGGAAGGTAACCTTAAGAATTGGTGAAGATGAGAATGAAAAAAGCTTTATTGAAACGAGGAATGTATTTCATATAAAATCACAAGAAGTTCTTCATCTTATGAGCCAAAAAGGATATTCCACAAAGGGGCAAGCCAATCGGGGATATGGACTGCATCATGTCAAACGGATTGTAGAAAAATACAAAGGTACTTTCTTGCTTTTTCAAGAGGATGATTGCCTGGTGATTCGCCTGCTATTTTAGCAATTCTTCAGGACAATCAGGTTCTCCATGATGAAATAAAGATGTGCTGTTGAGTGTAAGATCAGCTACTACAAATAAAAAGCTTGCAGCAGTTGAAAGAAGTAGGCTGTGCATTTTTTTAATCATATGATATTCCCCTTTTAATCATTTTATTATGTACATTAACGTATAATATTTGAATGGCTTGCATAAAAAAAGCCCATATCCCACAATGTATAAAGTAGCTGTCTTTCACGACCAAATGAAACATAAGAAACCAAAAGATACATAAAAGACAAGAGAAGCATTTATTTCTGATATATTTTTCTTTTGTTTTGATTGCTCTTTTTTGCGGAGGCGCCAATGGCAGAAGACAAATCAATGAAACACTAACGATAAAAATGCCTTCATAAACTGCCGCTCCAAGCTTAAGATTCGGTAAAAAAACAAGTTGCAGTAGAGTAAATAGTAAGCTAAGAAAAAAGCATCCCCAGCTGCTGTTTACATGGATACCACCGGTAGTCATACGAATCGGAGCAATGACTGCCATTAGTAGAAGAAATGGCAGCAGCAATCCCATGAGATAAAAAATGAGCATCAGTAGTAAGCTCCCAAAAACAGCATTTCGTCCTTTTTATATTGCCAAAAAATAAAAAACGTTGTATGGTTTGTGTCATAAGAAATTTTAGAAAGATTTATCAGCTATGAGAAGAATTAAGGGGATTTGATTTATGTTAATACGATTTGAATACAAAGCGACACCATATTTGCCTATAAAAAATATTTGTGTTATCGGTTCCTTTAATGGGTTTCAGCCAGAAAAAGGTGTCATGCAAAAGAAAAATGGTGCTTGGGTTTTTGATATGTTACTACCTGAGGGGGAACACCGATATAAATTTTTAATTAATTATAGGATAAAGCTAAATGATCCTAACGCAAACCTGTATCGTCCCGATGAATCGGGTGAACTATGGTCTGTCATTTTAATTGATGATAAAGGGCAGCGTTTATATAATAATGAACAATATAAGATAACAATAGAAGAATATTTACTTTCAGGGAGAATTGTAGAGCCCGAAGAAACAAACGTAACTAGCAGAAAACATTTTAATCGAACTTTGGATAAAATGGTTGTTGCAAGATTTGCTTTTACTGAGGTTACCGGTATTCATGAGGTAACCGCATTTTGGTTTGAACCAAACGGAAGTTTGCATTCTTACTCTCAAAGAAATTTGTTTTCTGATGAAAAAGATCTGGACGAGCCAATTCATCTTTGGTTTTGGGTTCCCTTTGATAAAATAAAGGGAGATGGTTCTGCAGGACTTTGGACTTTAAAACTCTTTATTAATGGGAATTATATAATGGAAGATCAAATGACTATTAGTAGAAGCTTTCCTTACCAAGGGTATGGAAATGGATATGGATTAAAGAGAGTTTAGATTAATTGCAGTAGCGTTCCTTTAGAACCTGAATGATTGCTTCTACACGGTGATCACTGATGGAATAAACGATGTTTTGACCTGTCTTTTTTGAACTGAGAATCCCATGTGCCTTTAGTACAGAAAGATGCTGTGAAAGAGCAGATTGCGTAATATGCGAGACCCTGTTTCCAATTTCACTTACGCTGAGTGGCTGCTCCATAAGGACACATAAAATCATAAGGCGATTCTCATTTGCTAGCACTTTAAGAATTTCCGTTACATGAGTAAGATTGTCTTCTTTTAGCAATTCATCCTGATTTTTCTCAAAACATTCTTTCTTTTCATTATCCTCATTTTTATTCTTGTCACGATTTATATCGTTAGTATTTTTATAATCTTTCATCTAATAATCCTCTCTTTCCATCCTCATTTTCGCATACCAATCAGTAAACCGTCAAGACTTAACGTGAACTTGTGGTTTTGTGTCGTAACTGGCATATGCTCTGTGTCATAGTTCCCATAGGACAATAGACACACCATGAGCGAGGCTTATATAAAGCCATAGTGATTAGACCGAGTAAGGTGGATGTCAGCATTAGGCTGTAAAATCCAAAAGAAAATTGTGCAATCCAAGGAGATACCATGGAGGTATTCGTCCATTCCCAAGGAACTTTAAACGTCCAAAACAACGTAATAATCTCTCTTAATCCATGTACATTGGAAAACACTAGATAAGTGGAAAAGAGCATATTAAAAAACATTGTCATGAAAAAGACCAAAAATCCATATCGGAACCATTTAGAGCGAAGCCATGATGGGATGGATCGGTGAGAAGATAAACGAAGTCCGTTTCCCAATCGTTCCAATAGTTGGCCTCGACCACAGTAGTGATTGCAGTAATGCTTATTCCCTCCAATCAAAGCAAATAAAATCGGAATGATAAAGCAAAGAATGCCAATCCAAGCAAAAAGAATATTAAAAAATCCTAATATCAGATAGGTTGCAGTTACAATCCAAAGATAATCGTACCAATGTTTCTTCTGTTTCATTTAAGACTCCTTTCTTTCTGTAATGGTAATCACTGACGCAGGGCAGACCCTTTGACATTTGCCACAGCCTACGCATTTTGTTGCATCTATGATTGCGTGGCTTCCTTTAAAAATTGAAATCGCTTGAAGCGGGCAAGCTTTTAAACAGCTCCCGCATGCTACACACTCTTCAGAAATTAAAGCTATTTTTTTTGCCATTAAATATCTCTCCTTATTAGAATATTAGTATATCCTAATATACTAATAAATAAAACAAATGTCAATCCCTTTTTTACAGAATTGACATAAAATTTTTCTTTTTTTCAATGGAATAAAATCTTTAATAGGAAAAGGTTTTTAAATCATCTTTGATGGATTCTTCACCTTGATTGGGAAACATTGTATGATGGTATCGTTTGTAATAATAAAAAGAAAGAAAGAGTGTTAAAAACTCAGCGACAGGTACGGCCAGCCAGATTCCGGCTTCTCCAATAAATTTGGGGAGAGTGACAATTGCTATGGATGCAAAAATCAGACAGCGAAATGCAGAAAGAATTCCGGCGATGCGACCGTTCCCAATTGCAGTGAAAAGTGTAGCTATAAAAATATTGATTCCGGTAAATAGAAAGCACCAAGAAAATAGAAACATTCCATAATCTGCTACTTGAATAACAGCAGTATCTTCAGTGAAGATTTTAATCATAAGTACTCTTCCGGTAAGGGAGAGTAAAAAGATTAGAACAGACATCCAAGCCAAGCTAATGTAAGAGTGTTTCAGTACCAATCGGGTACGCCAAGCATTTCCTGCTCCGTAGCTGTAGCTGATAATTGGTGATGCGCCCACGGAAACGCCAATATAGATTGCAACGAGGAAATAATAAATAAACATAATGATTGAAACAGCAGCAATCCCCGTCTCTCCTTGATATTTTAAAATACTGATATTAAAAAGAAACGTAATCACACCTGTGGAAAGCTCAATTAACATCTGAGAGCTTCCATTGATACAACATTGTACGAGAAACATTATATGAATAAGCGGTTTTGTATAGTGAAGATTGGAACGCTTGGTGAGAAAGTAAATCACACCAATCAAGCCTGAGAGCAATATGGATAAAAAGGTTCCTAAAGCAGCACCTAAGATACCAAGCTGCATTGGAACAATAAACATATAATCAAAAATAATATTTAAAACCAACCCTAGGGTAGACATGAAAAAAGCAAGGGAAGGATTACCGTCAATACGTGCAAAATGCTCAAAAAAAAGTTTAAACATCATTGGAATGGTCATAAGGATTGTTACAAATCCATAGACCGTAGTATAAGGCATTAGTACATCGGTAGAGCCTAAAAGTTTTAAAATCGGATAGAAAAAGGCTAAGCATACTAAGGTTAGGATAAGACCAATTAAGAATAAGGCTAAGACGATAAAGCTAAATAATCCATCGGCTTCTTTTTTCTTTTGTTCTCCAAGCTTAATCGCGATAAAAGCGCCTGCACCGGAAGCAAGCATGAGTGCAATGCCATAGAATACGCAGGTAAGCGGAATAATAATATTGATTGCTGCTAGAGCGTTTGCTCCGACAAAACGGGAAACGAAAAAACCATCCACTGTTGTATAAAAAGATAGAGTAATCATACTTATAATTGAAGGCAATAAAAACCGTAAAAATTGCGGATAAGTTTGTCGCGTTGTAAATGTAGTTGATTCCATGATGGACCTCCGTTCGAGTGAAAAATGATATAAGATAAAATTCTTATAGTATAAGAATAAACCTTGTAGTAACTATAGAGTCAAGAAAAATAAAAAAAATCTTCCTCATATCCGTTAGGAATGTAGGAAGATTTTATAAAGGTAGGATTTCCATATATTATTTTAAAACCGCATATACACGATAATACTCAGTACAATGATTTCGCTCATAGTCGGTGATGCTTTGCCTTGCATAAATATCACCAGTCAGTAATAAGTGATGATGATTGGCATAGTTTAAGATTGGAGCGAGCATTTCATTGACATTGTCCTGATATTTTACCACGGTAAACAGACAGCGGTCGGCCTTTTCTTCGATGATATCTTTACCAGTAAAATCAAAGTCTAAATTTTGTGAGATGCTTTTATCTAACACAATGTAACGCTCTACCATAAGCGGTTTGTTTTTATTAAGATTACAGTAAAAAGAAAAGGTTAGAAAAAAATCTAAGTTCTGATTGGGACGCAGTCCTTCTTGGAAGGAAAAAAGACTGTCTGAATAATTACCATAGGAGTCTTTTTTACAAAGAGCTGCAGGCATAGAGCGAATGTCAAATTTCCCATAAAATTGCAAGGATTCCGTATGAAGGTGTTCCCAATTTTCCAGCTTAATTAAAGAATCTTGATAGCGACGGATCTTTTCTTTTATTTGTAATTTTTTTTCACCAATCATGTCAGTGATTTCGTTGACTCCCATGCCATTAAAAATTTCACGGATGTCCTTTATTGGGATACCGATGTCTCGATAAAACAGAAGATCAGTCAACAAGAAAATATCTTCAAAGGTATATTCTCGATATCCATTTATAGGATTTTTTTTCGGAAACAAAAAGCCTTCACTTTCATAGTAACGTAATGTTTCCGGTGATATTCCAAATAATTTTGAAACTTTACCAATATTTAGCCTCATAACAACCCCCTATTTGGCAATCGTTTTTTCATTATATGAAAAACATATAGGCAGCTTCTTGGTTTCGGATGGCTACTTCTTCAACAAGATCGGCTAAAGAAATTTTTGATAATGTTTCAAATACTGCTTCATCTAATTTCGAAAAAACTCGTGCTTCCATTGCTTTATCCAAAAAAGGAGCTTTTTCCTGAACTGTTTGCTCCGCAGGTTGAAATAAGGTACTTTCGATAGCGGAAAGTACTTGGAATACAGTTATTTCTTTTGGATCTCGACTTAATAGATAACCGCCCTGCGGTCCTTTGATAGAAGTAACGAGTTCTGCTTGTCTCAGCAGAGAGAAGGCCTGTTCCAGATATAACTTGGAAACTCCAAGTGCTTCCGATATTTTAATAAGTGTAACAGTTTTGTCGTTCGCATGAATTTGTGCCATGTAAGTGAGCGCTGCTAACGCGTAACGGCCTTTTGCTGAAATTCGCATGGTTTCCTCCTAGACATTCTTTTAACTAAGAATGAGGTCTTACCTTTATTGTACGAAAAGTAAAAAAAGATGTCAATACATAGTAAACATATATGTAATAAAATATTTGAATGATAAATAAAAAAGAATAAAAAAACCTATTGACAAGAGAATAGGAGAAAGATATAATTCAAAACATATTAAACTAGTATGAAATGTATGTTATTAAGAATATGTTTTTAGAATACAAAGAATGGAGGATTAAAAATGAGTAAGATTGCAAAGAGTTTGACAGATTTAATTGGGAAAACACCCCTTATGGAATTGTCTAATTATGAGAAAAAGAATGAGTTAGAAGCAACTTTAGTTGCAAAATTGGAATATTTTAACCCAGCAGGCAGTGTGAAAGATCGTGTCGGAAAGGCTATGATTGATGATGCAGAAGCAAAAGGGTTATTAAAAAAAGGTTCCGTAATCATTGAACCAACCAGTGGAAATACAGGGATCGGTCTTGCATCAGTAGCGGCGGCCAGAGGATATAAAGTTGTTTTAACAATGCCGGAAACCATGAGTATAGAACGAAGAAACCTATTGAAAGCATATGGAGCTGAAATAGTATTGACAGAAGGTGCAAAGGGTATGAAAGGTGCAATTGAAAAAGCAGAGGAATTAGCGAAAAATACACCGAATTCTTTCCTTCCAAGTCAGTTTACAAATCCAGCAAATCCAGCGATTCACAAAGTGAGCACCGGACCTGAAATTTGGGACGATACGGATGGAAAGGTGGACATTTTTGTAGCAGGTGTTGGTACTGGTGGTACAATTTCCGGAACCGGTGCTTATTTAAAGGAGAAAAATTCAGAGGTAAAAGTAGTGGCTGTAGAACCGGCAAGTTCTCCGGTACTGTCACAGGGCAATGGAGGACCTCACAAAATTCAAGGAATTGGCGCCGGATTTGTACCGGATACATTAGACACTTCCGTATATGATGAAGTCATCGCAGTTGAAGATGAGGATGCATTTAAAGCAGGAAGAGAAGTCGCACATTCCGAAGGACTTTTGGTCGGAATTTCCGCCGGAGCAGCTGTTTTTGCCGCAACAGAGCTTGCTAAGCGTCCGGAAAACAAAGGAAAATTAATTGTAGTATTGCTACCGGATACAGGAGAACGTTATTTATCGACACCATTGTTTTCGGAATAAGGCATTGTAAATCTCTTTCAAAAAAAGTAAGATAAAAGAAACAGAATAAGAAACGAAAATGATTACAAAACGAAAGAGAAAGAGGGGACTCTATGCTGCGAATTTATTACGGCAGAGAAAATCTCGATAAAGATAAATTTTTATTCGGGGAAATTGAAAAACGATTAAAAGAAATTGCAAATTGTGAAAATCAAAATCATATTTTATTGGTCGTACCCGACCAATTTACACTACAGGCGGAGCGCAATGCTTTCGCCTGTCTTGGTGTAGAGGGATTGATGGATTTGGAAGTATTATCGCAGTCTCGTCTCGGCAGCAGAGTTGTACAAGAAACCGGTGGAGGGAAACGGCTTCATATTGATAAATACGGGCGTCATATGTTGCTTTCAAAAATTATAGGAGAGCAAGAGGATTCTTTTGATGCGTTTCAGGGTATGAAAAAATCCCATGCTTTTATTGAAATGGTCAATGACCTAATTACTGAAATGAAGCAATATAATCTAACGGCAAAGGAATTGACGGAATATCTTACTGAAATGGAAGCGGATTCATTGTTATATCGGAAGCTTTGTGATGTTCAAAAAATATATGCTCGTTATGAAGCTGCTTTAGAAGGAAATTATGCCGATACGGAAGACAGCATGGCATTATTTGCCGAAAAAATCCCGGAATCTCAATGGATTAAAAAATCAGAAATTTGGATTTATGGATTTGATTCATTTACACCAAAATCATTAAAAATTATAGAATCATTGATGTTACAGTCTTTGAATGTGACGATTGTTTTAACGGATTGTAGAGAAAAGGTCAGAGATCAAGATCTCTTTGATTTGTCGAAAGATATGATTCGTCGCTTGGAAGCATTGGCGCTGAAAAATCAATTCCCTATCGAGCTGATTGAAATTCCGAATCATTATATGATTGAAAAAAAACAAGGTAAGCAGTTCTTTGGAAAAGGGAAAATGGAAGAGCTTATTCATTTAGAAAGAGAGCTTTTTTCCTATCCGCAGAGACTCTATGCGGAAAAATTGAAGGCCATTTCCTTTTGTACTTGTGCAAATTTTTATGCGGAAGCGGAAACAGCTGCAACAGAGATTACTTCACTCGTTCGTGATTATGGATTACGGTATCGTGAGATAGCGGTCATTTGTAACGATATGGAAGAACGTGGTTCGGTTATCCGACGAGTTTTTGAGCAATATGAAATTCCTTTCTTCTTGGATCATAAGCGAACTATTTTACATAATCCTGCCATAAAGTTAGTATTGGCACTCCTTTCTCTTATTGAAGGGAATTATGCTTTCGAAGATGTTTTTGAATGCATTAAAACCGGATTGTTTTTTGATGACGACTTTTTTAATGAAGAGATTGATTCACTTGAAAACTATGCCATTCAATATAAAATAAGAGGAAATCGATGGAAAAGCGAGTTTCGATATGGGAAGAAGGAATGGGGCGATGAGCAGCTTGCTAATCTTAATCACATGCGGAGCACTTTTCATCATACAATTGATCGATTTAAAACCGCGTTTCAGGAATCTCAAAATGTGAAAGAGCAAACAACGGTACTATATCATTTTTTAAGTGATACTCTTAATCTACCTTTTAAATTGGAAGAATTACAGCAAGAACTGATTGATCGAATGGAATATGAATACGCCGAAGAGGTAGCACAGGTCTGGGAGGTTGTACTGGCTATGCTTGATCAGCTTGTGGAGCTTTTGGGAAGTGAAGAATTGAGTGTGGAAGATTACGCTAAACTTCTGCATGCAGGCTTTGAAGCGGTAGAGATCGGACTTTTGCCACCAACCGCAGATCAGGTTTTGGTAGGAACGATGCAGCGTACTCGTACAGGTAAAATCAAGGCACTTTTGATTTTAGGAGCCAATGAAGGTGTACTGCCTTCTGCACAAAATGAAAAAGCCTTACTGAATGATGATGAAAAAGCAGTCTTAATGCAAAAAGGAATTGAGATCTGTAAGGATGATATATTACGAATACAGGAAGAAAAGCTTGCGATTTATAAAACGTTATCAAAGCCGACTGATTATATTTGGATGAGCCATACAGTTTCTGATTTAGAAGGAAAAGAAATGAAGCCATCTATGATTTTTGAAAAGCTGCATGCTCTTTTTCCTAAGGTCACTGTCGAAAAGGATATTCAGAACCGTGATGATGTTATGCTGAGAATTCAACGGGTACCAAGCACAGCAAATTATTTGACGGAAGCTTTACGTGATGCTTCTGATGGAAAGACTCTTCGTGAACAATGGAAGATAGTATATAATTGGTTTTTACAAAAAGCGAATGAGAAGACGGAAACCAAATTACCGGGAATCATTTCCGGATTGCAGGCAGGGATTTTATATGAAAATCGAGTAGAAAAATTGCAGCGTGATTTGGTAGAAACACTTTATAAAAAAGATGGATGGAAGGATTTTCTTTTAAGTCCATCCAGGCTGGAACGCTTTGGACGCTGTCCTTTCTCTCATTTCATTCAATATGGACTTCGACCAGCAGAACGACGTATTTTTGAAATCGCAGGTCGTGAAGTAGGAGATGCTTATCATGAATGCTTGATGCGATTTTCTCAGGAATTAACGGTAGAAGGAATGGACATTACGGATGAGAGATCGCCTTGGATGAAGCTTACAAAAGAAACTTGTGCCGATCGTATTTCATCATTGATGAAGGAAATTGCATTGGAATATCGTGAAGGTGTTTTTTCTCAGGGGGAAGAGGAAAGCTATCGTATGGATCGTATGAGTCAAGTATGCATTGATGCTGCATGGGCTTTGGTCTCTCATGTTCAGTGCGGTCATATCAAGCAAGTATATTTTGAAGCAGAATTTGGACAGGCAAAAGAAAAGCCGTTTCCTCCGGTCGTAGTGGATGTACAGGGTCAAAAGGTTCGGATTGAAGGGAAAATTGACCGTGTGGATGTTCTCTCCGGAAAAGAGAATTCCTTTATTAAAGTCATTGACTATAAATCCGGTAAGGAGCGATTTAATCTAGAGGAAGCCAAAGGTGGATGGCGGTTACAATTGATGCTATACTTGGAAGCGGCAATGGGAGGATTTTCAAAGACAGATACAAAGCCAGCGGGTGTTTTCTATTTTGAAATTGCAGAGCCTATGGTGGATGCTAGTGGAATTGCTCCGGAAGAATATATAGATAGCTTAAGGGAAAAACTAGCTCGTACCTTTAAATTGGATGGTGTGCTTTTGGATAATCCAAATGTAATCGAAAGTATGGCAGGAGATTTTACTGGAATATCCGATGTCATTCCGGTTCGAAAAAAGAAGGATGGTACGTTTTCAGGTACTTCTGAAGGAAAACTTTTGGATGAAGCGGAATTTGAATCATTTCGTGAGCAAGTGCATCATACCATTGAAGGCTTATGTAATGATTTGGTTTGCGGCAAATTAGACATTCGACCTAAAAAAACGAAAACAACAACCGCTTGTGAATTTTGCAAATTTAAAGGTATCTGTCATTTTGATTTGGCATTCAAAGGCTGTCAGTATAGTAAATAGTGAAAAGTGCATAATCTATAATGATTAAAATAAGTAAGGGTGTGTATCCATTTCATTGATACACACCCTTAAAAATGATATTCTTATGGCAATCAATGTTTTGCGAAGGAGGTATTAGAACGATGAGAACTCAAAGTAAATCATTTAAAATATTTATAATAGTAATTATGGTTCTGATTATTGCTTGGATATCCATGTTTGTTACGGACTATATTCGATGTAGTTCTTTAAAAGCCCCTATTTTTGTAATTGCAGGAGAAATAAAAAAAGATGGCGGATCAGGACAATATTTTGGATTAGGTTATACGGTTGATATTAAAAAGAATCTAAGTGCAGAATATGGTGTTACAATTGAGTCAGTTGAAATGTCTGTATTAGGAAACGTTGTATCCGCTTCAATACAATAAAATGTTGTGGTGAAGTTTATTTTAATAATAGGTTAGATACTGATATCTACTGCACTATATAAAAGAAAAGGATATGTATTGCACAAAATAAAAGAATATGGTAATATAATCAATGGCGATATTGTCTCGTCATTGATAGATGCTTCTGTGGCTCAGCTGGTAGAGCAACGCATTCGTAATGCGTAGGTCTGTGACTGTAGATAAGGAAGGCTATTTCAAAATACACAAACTATAAACTAAAAGCGGTTTATGACAAATAAAAACAGAGGGTGGCAACACCCACCCTCTTATATATGCTGATGTGGCTCAATGGCAGAGCAGCGGTATCGTAAACCGCAGGTTGTCCGTTCGACTCGGATCATCAGCTCCAATATCATAAAGCACCCTAAAAGTTTCGACTTTTAGGGTGCTTTCAATTATGCTTAGATTGCAATATGCTATAGCATGTGATATAATTTATTTTGAGTTATTATATTAAATTGGAGGCAATATCGAATGGAGTTAAAAGAGATAATAAAGGTAATTCGATTAGAACTTAATCTTTCGCAAGAAGCTCTTGCTCGAGAACTTCATGTTGGTTTTACCTCGGTAAACAGATGGGAAAATGGACATACAAAGCCGAATCAGATTGCTCGACACGCTTTAATTGAGCTTTGCAGAAATAATAATGTAGATTCTGACTTGATTTCGCTAATTGAAAAAGCGAAATAGTTATTAAAGATAACCACCATTCTATAAGTAAAGGAGATCTTTTTATGAAATCTGAAAGGGAAATCGAATTGAGCTTTATTCAAAAGCTACAAGATTTAAAATACAAATATCGTGAAGATATTAGAGACAAGGTTTCTCTCGAAGCCAATTTTAGAGAACACTTTGAAAGATTAAATCGAGTTAAACTAAGTAATTCCGAATTTATACGTCTGCGGGATAGTATTGTAACTGCAGATGTATTTGCTGCTGCTAAAACATTACGAGAGATGAATACCTTCAAGCGTGATGATGATACGCCTTTACAATACACACTTGTAAATATTAAAGACTGGTGCAAAAATGAATTCGAAGTAGTCAATCAGTTGCGGATCAATACGGATAATAGCAATCACCGCTATGATGTAATTATCCTCATCAATGGTGTTCCTGTTGTTCAAATTGAGCTAAAAACCCTGCAAATTACACCCAAAAAAGCTATGGAGCAAATCGTTAATTACAAAAATGATCCTGGAAATGGTTACACAAATTCATTACTGTGCTTTATGCAGCTCTTTATTGTGAGCAACGAAACCAACACCTATTATTTTGCAAACAATCATACCGAACATTTTTGCTTTAATGCAGATGAAAGATTTTTACCTATCTATGAGTTCACAGACAAAGACAACAAAAAAATTACAAACCTTTATGATTTCACCACAAACTTTCTACCTAAATGCACTCTTGGTGAACTAATCAGTAGATATATGGTGCTTGTGGTAAGCGAACAAAAGTTGATGATAATGCGTCCTTATCAGATTTATGCTGTCAAAGCAATCATTGATTGTATTGACGAAAACAGAGGAAACGGCTATATTTGGCATACCACTGGAAGTGGAAAAACACTCACATCATTTAAGACATCAACACTATTGAAGGATAATCCTGAAATTGAAAAGTGTCTATTTGTTGTAGATAGAAAAGATCTGGATCGACAAACTCGATTGGAATTCAACAACTTTCAAGAAGGCTGTGTTGAGGAAAATACCAATACGGAAAAATTGGTTAGACGGCTTACATCAGATGACTATAAAGATAAAGTTATTGTTACTACCATTCAAAAATTAGGGCTGGCTCTGGATGAAGACAGTAAACGAAACCAAGAGAAGAAAAGAAAGGGTCAGCCCACTTTTAAAGAAAGATTGGCAAAGCTCCAAAACAAGCGTATTGCTATTATTTTTGATGAGTGCCATCGCTCTCAATTTGGAGAAAATCATGATGCAATAAAAAGTTTTTTCCCAAAGGCACAGCTTTTTGGATTTACAGGAACACCGATTTTTGAAGAAAATTCAACCTATAAACAGATAGATGGTACTATAGGCTCCTACAGAACAACAACAGATGTTTTCCAACAAGAGCTTCATGCCTACACTATCACCAATGCAATTGACGATGGTAATGTATTGCGTTTCCATATTGACTATTTTAAGCCTGATGACTCACAAAAAGCTGCAAAAGCAGACTCCGCAATAAGCAAAAGGAAGATTGCTGAAGCAATCCTCTCAAAACACGATGCAGCAACCTACAACAGACGATACAATGCTATCTTTGCTACGGCATCTATTAATGACGCTATCGAATATTTTGAACTATTCAAAGAACTACAAGAAGAACTTGAAAAAGCCAATGAAGACTTTACTCCTATTAACATTGCTTGTGTATTCTCTCCACCTGCAGAAGGCAATAAGGATGTAAAGCAGCTCCAAGAAGACCTTACACAGGAAAAGGCTGATAACCAGCAGGAGCCGGATAAGAAAAAAGCGGCTCTTAAAACAATTATTAAAGACTACAGTGATAAATTTGGCACAAATCATAGCATAAACGATTTTGACTTGTATTATCAAGATGTGCAAAAGCGTATTAAAGACCAACAATACAACAACACGGATTATCCGCATGAAAACAAGATAGACATTGTTATCGTGGTTGACATGCTGTTAACTGGTTTTGACTCCAAATATTTGAACACCTTATATGTAGATAAAAACCTGAAGCAGCACGGTCTAATTCAAGCCTTTTCAAGAACAAACCGTGTGCTGAATCCTACAAAACCTTATGGAAATATTATTGACTTCAGAGGGCAAGAAAAAGAAGTCAATGACGCAATCAAACTCTTTTCGGGCAAGGAAAACGCTGAAAAAGTAAAAGAAATTTGGCTTGTAGATCCCGCACCCGTTGTGATTGAAAAGCTGGATAAAGCCGTTGCAGCACTTGAAAAGTTTATGAAATCACAAGGCCTTGAGTGTAAGCCAGAGGAAGTGAGCAATCTTAAGGGAGATACTGCTCGTGCAGAATTTATTGATAAGTTCAAAGAAGTGCAACGCCTAAAAACGCAGCTTGACCAATATACCGAAATAAAAGAGGAGCAAGCAGCCGAAATTGCCGAGCTGTTGCCCGAAAACACCATGCGGGCGTTCCGAGGAGCCTATCTTGAAACAGCCGAGAGATTAAAGGATCAGCAAGGCAAGGATATTGAGAATAAAATACCCGAGGTAGAACAGCTCGATTTTGAGTTTGTTCTGTTTTCCTCTGCCATTATTGACTATGACTATATAATGTCACTTCTTTCAAAATATACCCAACCAGATGTCCCGAAGAAAGAAAAGATGACGAAAAAAGAATTGGTAGACCTGATCGCTTCAACCTCCAATTTAATGGAAGAACGCAAGGATATTGAGGAATACATCGAAGAACTTGACAAATATATTAAAACTTTCGAGTGTAATAAGGGACTGACCGAACAGGAAGTAATGGACGGTTATAAAAAGTTCAAAGCTGAAAAATCAGCAAATGAGCTTGTAGCACTCTCCAATAAACACGGACTTGAAGCACAATCCTTACAAGCGTTTGTTGATGCGATTATGGAAAGAAAGATTTTTGACGGTGAAAAGCTAAGTGATTTGTTAGAGCCACTTGACCTTGGATGGCGTGATAGAACCAAGAAAGAATTAGAACTTATGGATGACTTGATTCCACTGCTCAAAAAATTAGCCGGTGGGCAAGAGATCGTGGGGTTAAAAGCGTATGAATAAAAAAAATAAAACAGTTATTCCCAAATTAAGGCTTTGTCAATTTAAAGATAAGCCAGAATGGGATATTTGTAAATTTGGTAGACTAATTGTTCCTGTAGAAGAACGAGCTGGCTCAAACAAATATACACTCATGAGTGTTACCTCTGGTGTGGGTCTTGTGTCTCAAGTAGAGAAATTTGGAAGAGAAATTGCCGGAAGCGCCTACAAAAATTACTATGTGATTAAGAAAAACGATTTTGCTTATAACAAAAGTGCAACAAAACTATTTCCGGAAGGCTATATCTCAATGCTTACAGAATACGAAGAAGCAGCTTTGCCAAATAGCATTTTCACTTGCTTTCGGATTGTTGACAAAGAGTGTGATCCGAGATTTTTTGACCAGCTTTTTCACAATAACTATCATGGAACATGGTTGAGAAAATACATTGAAGT
This sequence comes from Anaerovorax sp. IOR16, assembly GCF_017168145.1. Classification (GTDB taxonomy): domain Bacteria; phylum Bacillota; class Clostridia; order Peptostreptococcales; family Anaerovoracaceae; genus IOR16. The sequence goes on from NZ_JADQTL010000009.1 coordinate 171,522, forward strand.
TGGCGCTCGCTCTCATGGATCATTAAGTGTTGATACAAAACACTTGTGGAATATGCCCGTTGCTCTACCGAAATTAGAAGAACAACAAAAAATCGCTGACTGTCTATCTTCCCTCGATGACCTTATTGCTGCAGAAGATAAGAAGTTGTCAGCACTGAAAGACCACAAAAAAGGTTTAATGCAAAAACTCTTCCCTTCCGAAGGCAAAACTGTTCCAGAGTGGAGATTTCCAGAGTTTAAAGATTGTGGGAAGTGGGAAAGTAGAAGCCTTTCCATGATTTGTGATATGCAAGCGGGTAAGTTTGTGCAGGCAACACAAATTTTTGAAAAGCAAAAATGTAATATGTATCCCTGCTATGGCGGAAACGGTCTGCGCGGATATACGTATTCATTCACGCATTCGGGTGAATATTCACTTATCGGAAGACAAGGGGCACTTTGTGGAAATGTTACCCATTCAACCGGAGATTTTCATGCAACTGAACATGCAGTTGTCGCTACGGAAAAGCACAATGTATGTGCAAAGTGGTTGTATTTTTTGCTAATTAAAATGAATTTAAATCAGTATGCGACTGGACAAGCTCAGCCGGGCCTTTCGGTCCAAGCCCTCGAAAAAATTGGGACTTATGTTCCAAAACTTATAGCAGAGCAACAAAAAATTGCCGACTGTCTTACATCTGTGGACGAACTTATTACCTCACAAACTGAGAAAATAGAAGCCTTAAAGGAACACAAAAAAGCTTGATGCAAGGGTTATTTCCCTCTATTGAGGAGGTGTGCCAATGAGCACAAGAAGGTACACGAACCTAAAGGGGTTAGCACGAAATATACGTGATACACTTGGCACAGCAGACACACCCGACACAAAAAATTACTTTCTTCTTTTTGCTTACAATGGAACCGGGAAAACAAGACTTTCCGGAGAATTCAAAGATTTAGGCAAAAGAAGAATCCGTGGCAGCGAAGAAAGAACACGAGATACTTTATACTATAATGCCTTTACAGAGGATCTTTTTACTTGGCACAATGACTTAGAATCAGATACGGATAGACGACTACTTTTTAATACAAGTTCTCGCTTTTTCGATGGTTTAAGAGATCTTGAAATGGAAACTCGTATACGAGAGTTTTTGAGAGTTCATGCTGATTTTGACTTTACCATCAATTACGAAGATGGCTATGTTATCTTTTCACGAGAAGTCCAAAATAGAGAAGGAACAGAAACCGTTACCGGAATCAAAATCTCTCGTGGTGAAGAAAATATGTTCATTTGGTGCTTCTTTCTCGCCATTGTGCAACTGGTAAAACTCGAAGCTCTGTCCTATGACTGGGTCAAATATATTTACATAGATGATCCAATTTCATCTCTTGATGACAATAATGTTGTAGCGGTAGCGTGTCAGCTTGCAGAATTACTTAAGGATTGTCAGATTAAAACCGTTATTTCTACTCATCATGCATTGTTTTTTAATGTACTGTATAATGAGTTAAAAAAAGAGAGTACGGCAAGTCGTTTTTTAAGTTTTAACAAGGAAACAGGCAAATATATAGTTAAGAATACAGGCGATACTCCGTTTTTCCACCATGTTGCATTATTAAAAGAATTGAAAAAGGCAGCGGACAGCGGGAAAATATATACCTATCATTTCAATATTTTGAGAAATATCCTTGAGAAAACAGCTGCATTTCACGGATTTGATAATTTCTCAGCTTGCATAAAGCGAGAAGAAGATGATTTAGACGGTGTAATCTATGCACGAATGACAAACCTACTAAGCCATGGAAATCATTCAATGTTTAATCCTGTTGAAATGGTTGATGACAATAAGGAAATTTTCAAAAAGGTATTAACCGGGTTTATGGAAACTTATAAATTTAACGATGACTTATTTACAGAGGAATAGAGGTGCCACCTATGAATGATATACAACAAAAAGAATTAGGCAAAACCCTTTGGGGGATTGCCGATAAACTACGTGGAGCGATGAATGCGGACGACTTCCGAGATTATATGTTGTCGTTTCTTTTCTTGCGTTATCTTTCTGATAATTATGAAACAGCCGCAAAAAAAGAACTTGGAAGTGATTATACTGACTGTGAAAAAGAGATAGCAAACACTGTTGCCAATGAAACACATAATAAAGTTATTAGTCAATTAAAGAAAAAGATAATCGATTATTTTGAAGCATTGCCTGTTAATAAGCTACCTGTAAAAGAAGATGAAACTGATAAAAAAGTTATTCAAAAAGCAAGACAGACATTAATTGACGAATATGAAAGCTTACTTGAAAGTGGCAAGTTAACTCCCCTTGGTATCTGGTATATTAGAAATTTAGATCAAGTAAGTGTCTTCGAAAAGCAAATGCGTAGAAAGGTTCACTTTGTTATAAAGCCTCATTATTTATGGAGCAATATATATGAATTAGCAAGAATACAAAGCAATCAGCTTTTAAAAACCTTGCAGAGAGGTTTCAAATTTATCGAAAACGAATCCTTTGATAGTACTTTTCGTGGTTTGTTTTCAGAAGTAAATCTCGACTCTGAAAAGCTTGGTAAAAACTATGAAGCGCGTAACGAAATGCTGTGCTCAATCATAACCGAAATTGCTGAGGGCCTTGCTGAGTTCACCAATGAAATTGACCTTTTGGGTAATGCTTACGAATATTTAATTGGCCAGTTTGCTGCAGGTTCGGGAAAAAAGGCTGGGGAATTTTATACGCCACAACAAATTTCCACCATCCTTTCCCGGATTGTAATACTTGATAGTCAAGAGCCTCAAAATGGAAAGAAAAAATATATTAACAACCTTTTAGATTTTGCCTGTGGATCAGGATCATTGCTTATAAATGTAAAAAAGCAGCTTGAGCCGAATAGTATTGGTCAGATATATGGGCAAGAAAAAAATGTTACAACTTATAACCTTGCTCGTATGAATATGCTGCTACATGGCTTCAAAGATTCAGAATTCCAAATTTTCCATGGTGATTCACTACTAAATGATTGGCCAATACTTAGCGAGATGAATCCGGCGAAGAAACTAAAGTGTGATGCCGTGGTAGCAAACCCACCGTTTAGTTATCGTTGGGAACCTAATGATACTCTTGCAGAAGATTTCCGCTTTAAAAGCTATGGGCTTGCGCCAAAGTCAGCAGCAGATTTTGCTTTCCTATTACACGGATTCCATTTCTTAAGCGATGAGGGTACAATGGCAATAATCTTGCCACATGGTGTCTTGTTCCGTGGTGGAGCAGAAGAAAAGATCAGAACTAAGCTACTCAAAGATGGTAATATTGATACAGTCATCGGTTTACCTGCCAATCTGTTTTTCTCCACAGGTATACCCGTTTGTATTCTTGTGCTTAAGAAATGCAAAAAGCCAGATGATGTGCTATTCATAAACGCAAGTGAGTATTACCAAAAAGGCAAACGCCAAAATGTTCTTTTGCCTGAGCATATAAATAGAATTGTTGAAACTTATCAATTCCGTAAAGAGGATGACAAAAAGTATTCTCGCCGTGTTTCTTTGGAAGAGATAGAAAAGAATGGATACAATTTGAACATATCAAGATATGTAAGCACGGTACCAGAAGAAGAAATCATTGATATTTCAGAAGTGAAAAAGGAACTTGATAAAATCGAATCTGAAATAACTAAAGCAAAAGATAAGCATAATAAATTTTTAAAAGAGCTTGGATTAGCAGAATTGCATTAAACAAATTTTTGAATAGTATATATTAAAACTGTATCGAATTAAAAACAGTAGGTCTACCCTAAAATGAGGTATATCTACTGTTTTTCTAACGCTTAAAACTTCCTCATAATCTCCTTATACTCAAAATCCGAAAGTTCACCGCTTTGATTTTGCTCCATATAAGAAACAGCAAGCGCCACTTGTTTGTTCCACTCATCAACAGAAATTTTGCCACGATTTTTTCGTGTTTTTAATCGGTTATAAACCTTGTCGTACTCCTGCTGAGCGGGGGTACGTTTTTCTTTTTTCTGTGTTTCTTTAATGTGAGCACCAATATCTCGGCAAGTTTTAGTTTCGCCGACTTTCTTTTGATTCGGTGCAAGGTTTGAACAATAACAAGTGTTATGCCCCGATAGTAATAAAAAGTATGTTCCACAGTTATGGCATCTGCGTGGACAATGTCCATTCATTAGTGCTCGAAATAAATCAAAGTGCAAAAATGCACCCATGCTTTTAAATACAATACGCTCTGCAATTAAATATTCTTTCTCATTCTCGGGATTACGCATGGGAGCATATTCGATGCCAACTTCTCTTGTCTGTGCAAAATCAAAAGTTGGCATGGGTGGCATAGTCATACGGATTTCATTTAAAAGTTTTGTATCGGTGAAAAAACTGTAAACTCCAACAGAGTAATGTTCCTCATTGCGTTTATTTAGTTTCTCAAAATACAAATCAAGCATTACACATATATATTTTTTGAAAGCAATAGTTTCATCAATAATAGAAATCAGCTTGAAAATAAAGTGATACAGTACTTCACCTTGATGAGTGGTTCTATCAGTCATCAAGGTGAAGCCTTGTGGTTGAGAGTTAAAAATATCAACAAGCATGGAGTGCCCAAACTCTTTATCAATTAAATAGCAAAATGGCGGTAAATCAATCACTAAGTCTAAAACCTTGTTTAAATTGTTCTGTATTTCAGTAACGGTGGCAAGGTCTTTTTTTATGCGCGAATCAAATAAGGTCTGCATTGCACCTACAAGAGCATTGCGACAGTTATTCATTTCAACTAAATAATCATCACTTAAATTTAAAATATCAGTTGTGCACTGCCCCAAAGGAATTTTGTTGTCGTTAATTAATATTTGGTTTTTCCAAAACATCAAGGTGAATTCCTGCAATGTATTCACTTTTTCGTTTGTTCTTTTTGTTCCCTCAATCATAGCTTCCTCTTCCCTTGTATCAGATAAATTTTTGAAATGTACCTGACCTTGCGATACACCCCCAAAAGCTATTGAAAAGTTTTTTTAATGTGTTACCATTATTGTATCAGATATATTTGCAAATATCAATCAGTAACTTTGTATCTTGAAAATTGAATGATCGTCTAAAGGTGATACGGTTGCCAAGAACTCGAAAGAGCGAGCAACGGAAACGACGGAGAGAACCTCGGTCAGGAACTGCTTTAGGTAGAACGACAACAACAGAATTTATTATCACAGGAGGATTTTATATGTCTAATAAACTTGAAACCATGGATGCCGAAACTTTAATGACAACACCACTTGTACAACTAAAATTTATTGTAGGTGGACTAATTCCACAAGGACTGCATATTCTCGCAGGCTCACCTAAAATCGGTAAGAGCTGGCTGTCGCTGTGGATTTGCTTACAGGTTGCAAAAGGCGAAAAGGTTTGGGAGTTTGAAACTCTGAAAAGTGATGTCCTCTACCTCTGCTTAGAAGATAGCTTTGCAAGAATTCAAAATAGGCTGTTTGAAATTACGGATGATGCACCGCCAAATCTTCACTTTGCAATTATGAGCGACACTATCGGCAACGGTTTAGAAATTCAGATTGAAAACTTTATCAAGGAACACTCAGAAACAGGCTTAATTGTAATTGATACCTTGCAAAAAGTTCGTAGCAATTCTACCACAAATGTAAATCCCTATGCCGCCGACTACGATGATATCAACACACTAAAACAAGTTGCAGACAAATATAAAATTGCAATTGTTTTGGTTCATCACCTTAGAAAAACAGGTGACAGCGATCCACTCAATATGATTTCGGGCACCAGTGGAATTGCGGGTGGTGCTGATACCAACTTCGTGTTACAAAAAGAAAAAAGAATTGAGAACCGAGCAGTGCTCATCTGTACAGGACGAGATATTGAACAACGAGAATTGTTTTTGGAATTTAACAAAAATACTTTTCTTTGGGAACTTCGTGAACCAATTGAAATTGAAAAATTAGTAATTCCAGATGAGATATTTCTGCTTTCTGATTTTATTAAATCGGTTAAAAGTTTTACAGGTACAGCAACGGAACTTGCAGAAAGACTTAAAGAGTATAGCGGAACTGAATGTTCACCGCCAATTTTAAAAAAGAAAATCATCAAGCACATGGATTTCTTAATTGAAAATAGCTTTAGTTATTCTGAAAACAGAACCTTTGAAAGGCGAGAATTTACACTTGTTTATGACGGTAAAAGTGAAAATGACGGTATGACGGTTGAAAACCTCCCCCTAAATTTGCCGTCTTTACCGTCAGCACTGTCAGCAGAAAGTAATTCTGCCACCGTTGCCCCCTGTTCGCCAACGTGTGAGCCTTTGACGGATACGGTTGGATAGTAACACGGAAACGATACAGAACCGTAAATTGAGCCACCGTTGCGGACAAATTTCCGATTTATACCTATTTTAGATTAGCAGAGGGGCTTTCGGCTACGAAATCCTACCCTTTAGGGTAGGGCGAGCATAGCGTCCGCCTATACGGCGGTCACTGCTCGGCGGGAGACCCGCACCCCTTTAGAACGAAGAAACGACATATCAATGTGAAACGGAGGAATTGAATGAAACAAACAAAAGACAAGAATTACGCATTTAGAATATCTGAAAAAGACCTAAATACCATAAAACGAAAAGCCAATAAAGCAAAAATGTCGGTTACAGACTACATCACAAAATCAGCCTTAGATAAGGAAATTATTATAATTGATGGACTTCCCGATATAGTAAGTCAGCTTAAAAAGATTGGAAACAACCTCAATCAGCTGACAATGCTCAGCCATCAAGGTGTGATTAACACAGTTAAACTTGATGAAACCGAGGAAAGTCTAACCGCAATCTATTGGAAAATCAATGAACTTACAAAGGCGGTGGACGATAGTGGCAGTGTTTAGTGCAGTCAAAAACAAGAAACAAACCAAGGGTGCAATGGCAGGTGTTCTCAATTATATTTCCGACAGCAACAAGGTTTATTACAACGATATACCTCTTCGTACAGGAATTAACTGCAATTATTATAGCGGCTTTGCAGAAATGTGCCTAACCAAACAGCAGTACAAAAAAGATGATGGCAGACAGTTTTACCAGTTTGTGCAGTCATTTTCAGAAGAAGATAATGTCACACCCTTGGAGGTTCATCAAATAGGTTTGGAGCTTGCAGAAAAGTTGTTCCCCGATTTTGAGGTTATGGTTGCCACTCACTGCAACACCAAGCACCCACACAATCACATCGTCGTGAACTCTGTCAGCTTCAAAACAGGCAAAAAGCTACACCAAAACCACGATATTTTAATGGAACAGCGAATGGTAAACGATGAGATTTGTATGGCTCATGGTCTTAGTGTTTTGGAAAAATACCAAAAATTGAAACGAGGTCAAGCCTTAAACCAAAAAGAATGTCGTGCAGCACAGAGAGGTCAAAGTTGGAAGTTGCAACTCATTGCAACCATTGAAGATGCACTTTTATACTCCACCGACAGGGAAAGCTTCATTCACAATATGGAATATGAGGGTTATGAAGTCAACTGGAGCGATACAAGAAAATACATTACCTACACCACACCAGAGGGTTACAAATGCCGAGATAACAAGCTACACGATGACACTTACCTCAAAGGAAATTTAGAAAAGCTGTTTATTTTCAGACAAGAAACAGGATTTAAACCACTGACCTATGAGCCACCCGAGGGTTGGTTGGGTGAAATGCAAGCACACTATGGACTTACCGAAGATGTCATTTCACTGGGCAAAAACCTTGAAAGTATGGGCGATGTTAAGCCACCACTTACCCCAAAGGTTTGGACGGACAGAAAACAAAAACAACGTGAAAATCTTAAAAAGCTTGCGGCAGGTCATAAACTGCAAAGCGAGCAAGAGCAAGATTTTGAAATGCAGATGTGAGGAGGAAACATATGATATTAAATAAAGACTCAATGCGTGTAAATGCAACGGAAATTAGAGGAGTAAACTATGTGACCTTTAGCTTTTTTGAGGGTGAAGATTTGGTCTTTGACCACATTGGTAAGCTGATAGAAAACTCCTTTGAAACAACAGACACCGACGAAATTACGAACGGTTTTTCAGTGGATAATGGTATAGCTATTGCATAGTGATTAGGATATACTGGTACTGTCATAAACCGCTTCGTTAAAATGACAGGGTTGCACATCACATTGAAAAGCAACCCTGTCGTCAGAAAGGAGTAAATTATGCTAACGAAGCAAGACAAATATACAGCAGCACTTTACTGCAGACTAAGCCAAGATGATGGTCAAGTTGGAGAAAGCGGTAGCATACAAACACAAAAAGCTTTACTCACAAGTTATGCAAAGGCTAACGGATATGAGATTTACGACTGTTTCAGTGACGATGGATTTAGCGGAACTAATTTTGAGCGCCCAGAATTTAAGCGCATGATAAAGGCAATTGACAGTGGAAAGGTCAACATGGTAATCGTGAAAGACCTTTCCAGATTCGGCAGAGAATACGCTCAAATGGGACTGTACATTGAGCATTATTTTGAAGAAAAGTCGGTAAGATTTATTGCAATTGGTGAAAACATCGATACGATCAATGGCGTGGATAACATTCTAATGCCAATCACCAATGTTATCAATTCCATGTATGCAAGGGACTGTTCGAGAAAAACCAAGGTGGCACATCGCACCAGAGCTATGGAGGGCAAGTACCTTGGCAATCATGCTCCATTTGGTTATCTAAAAGATCCGAACGACCGTCACCATCTTGTTGTAGACCCCGAAGCTGCCGAAATTGTTAAGAACATTTTTAAAATGTTCAGCGAGGGTATCGGCTATGTTCGCATGACGAAGATACTACGTGAGCGAAACATCTTAAATCCACAAGCATACTTCAACCGAAACAATCCCGATTTTTATAAGAGTGACTACTGGCGGCAGCCATTCGATTGGCACGCAACCTCAATCCGTTCAATCATTTCAAACCCCGTATACTTAGGGCATATTGTATTCGGCAGAACCAAAACTAAGGGCTTCTATGATAAAACTCGAGTAAAGACAGGAGAAGAAGATTGGATTTTGGTTGAGAATATGCACGAGCCAATCGTTACTCAAAAAACATGGGATACAGTTCAAAAGTTGATGCAGTCCAAGCGGAGAGAAACTATTGCAAAAGAAGAAATTCAATATTTTGCAGGCTTAGTAAAATGCTCAGATTGCGGTTCTTCTCTGAATGTTTCCTACGATAAACGCAAAGGCAAGTACACAGGTTTCTCCTGCTGGGTGTATAAAAACTACGGTAAACAGCGTTGTTCCTCCCATGCCATCGGTTGGAAAACTCTCAATCAGCTTGTACTTGAAGATATTCAGCGTAACGCTCAAATTGCAAAGAAAGCCTCACAAAAATATATGGACACTTTGATTGCAATGAAAACTGAGAAACAAAAGAAAGAGGTTTCCAAATATCGCCGTGAACTTACTGCTACAGAAAAGCGTTTGGGTGAGCTTGAAAAGATTTTAAACAAGCTTTATGAGGATAACGCACTGGGTAAAATCAGCGATGAGCGGTATATCACCATGTCTAACGGCTACGAAAATGAGCAAGCAGAGTTAAAAGAGAAAAGCAAATATCTTCTCTCTGAAATTGAAAAAGCCGATGAAATATTTACAAATGCTGAAAACTTTGTTAAGCTGATAGAGTGCTATACAGATATAAAAGAACTCAATGCAAAAATACTCAACGAGTTAATTGACCGTATTGTAGTGCATGAAAAAACAGAGAACACAGACGGCAGCAAGAGCCAGAGAGTGGATATTTACTATAAATTTATCGGTTATATTTCGCTGAGCGAGATGAAGCAGGCGGTTAAGTTAGAAAAACCAGCCGATGCTGAGACCAAAAGAACAGCGTAAAATAGCCACCCTTAAATACAACCAACGGTCGCCGGTTCAAATCCGGCCAGGAGCTCCACGATTATCAGGTTATAAAAGATGCAGTTTGTGTCTTATATAACCTGATTTTTTATGTTATGATGCAGGTGAGATTATTTATATAACAAGAAAGAGAATCAAAATGAAAATTATTAATGTAAAAGACCGAAATTCCATGCTGATAAAACAACTTGTAAAAGTGTGGAAAGCTTCGGTGAAAGAAACACATTTGTTTTTGTCTGATTTGGAGATTGAAAATATTGAAAAATATGTTTCGCAGGCTTTAGCGGAGATTTCTCATTTGATTGTTGTAGAAAATCAGAGTGGTGTTCCGGTTGCATTTATGGGAATCGATGAACAAAAACTTGAAATGTTGTTTATTGATCCTAAAGAACGTGGGCACGGTTTAGGCAGAAAATTAGTTGAGTATGGCATGAAGGAATATTCTATTAATGAGCTGGGAGTTAACGAACAAAACCCACAAGCAAAAGGATTTTATGAACATATGGGATTTGAAGTTTATAAAAGAACTGAAGTAGACGAGAATGGCATGCCATATCCTATTTTGTATATGAAATTATCATAAGTTATTTTATATATGTTTTTAAATAAACCAATCGATGAAGTGAAGATCGTGGATACGCACAGCTTAATGTGGGAAGACAGCGGAGTCTTTTATATCCTTTCAGAGTATGAAGGAATGTTGGATAAACAACAAATAATGGATATGGCGAAAGAAATAGCCAACAAATAATAATTTCAAATAAAAACATGGCAGCATTTTTAAAATACTGCCATGTTTTTTTGTAGCAATCATTATTATATCAGATGATATAATCTAGGTGCATTCTTTTGTTGCGGGTCAGGCTATGCAATAAAATACAAAAGCGAAGAAAAAATGTAGGGTTTTATAAGTATCTTGCGTCTAATTATATAAAAGGAGGTAGAAGATGGAGCAATGTTCGGTACCGAATAAAGATGATATACCTGATATGGAACGGCTTATCAATCAATATGGCGATAACCTTTTACGTATGTGTTATCTTTATTTACATGATTTACAATTAGCGGAGGATGCAGTGCAAGATACCTATATTAAAGTCTATAAAAACTGGGATACCTTTAAAGGAGAATCCTCTGAAAAAACATGGATTACAAGCATCGCAATCAATGTCTGCAAATCACGTCTGAGAAGCTCATGGTATAAAAACCTGCTGTTTCACCGTGAATTAAAACAAGAACCTTATTATGAAGATAATATAAAAGATGATACCGTATTGAATGAAATATCGAAATTAAAGCCGAAATACAGAGAGGTAATTTTATTGTTTTATTACCAAGAATTGAAAGTAAAAGAGATTGTGGCCGCTTTGAATATTACAGAGTCTGCGGTGACTGTTCGGTTAAGCAGAGCTAGGGAGCAGCTGAAAAAATCTTTGAAAGGGTGGTATTTTGATGAATGAATTAAAAACTTATATTGATAATCGGCTTTCCGATATTAAAACAAACAGTAAATTAAATGAAACCATTATAAATAAAACGATTAATAATGGATCAAATAATGAGAAGCAGTATTTACATTTTTCAGTAAAAAAATTAGTATTGACAGTAAGCGTTATTTGCTTGGTTTTTGCGGCTTCTGTAACCGCATTTGCATCGGCAGTTCCTATGTTTAATGATTGGATATATTCAATCAGTCCGAAATTGGCAGAACTGCTTTATCCAGTCAATGAAAGTGCAGAGGATCAAGGAATCAAAATTGATGTATTGTATGCCGGAAATGATAATCATAATGCAGTGGTTTATTTTACGGTACAGGATATTACAGGGATGAATCGGGTCGATGAGGATTTAGATCTTTGCGATACGTGTAATATTGATGGACCATGTGCATTTAACGTAGAGATGCTTTCGTTTGATGAGAAAACCAATACGGCATTTTTTATCATGCGTGGTCTAGGCGGAGAAGGAATGTCGAATCGATTGGCAAATTTTAAAATCGGTAAAATTCAGAGTGATAAAATAACACATGACTGGTACCATACGGGAGTCGATATGGAAAGCTTGATTGACCATAAAGTAAAGAGTTTTCCGGTATCAGAGTATTTTTATACTGGGGGAAGTGAACAACCTGAAAACGGTTTATTTGTTCTGGAGCCTGATGTGATGAATGTTTCTTTCGGAGACGATATTGATTTTGTTACGATTAGTAATATTGGTTTTGTGGATGGGAAATTGCATATACAGACAAAATGGGAAGCCAGCTTTGACAACCATGGACAGCTTGTACTTTTAGATAAAAATAAGACTTCCTTTGATGACGAAAATGCGATTCTTTTTGATAATTATTACTTTAAAACAGAAGAAGATAGTGAAAATTGCAGCAAGGATAAATTTGCGCATCACATTGAATATGTGTTCGATATAAACAGTTTAGAAGAATTGTCAAGTTATCAATTATGGGGAAACTTTGTGGAAGACGGCAGTTTTATCGAAGGTGAGTGGAATGTGGATTTTCGATTGTCTGATACGGAAAAGATGAATATCAATCAAACAGATGGAATTGCAGATTATGTGGAAGTAAGTACGATTGGTGCGTATATCAAAGGTTACAACGGGGAGTATGAACAATGTGATTTTTCCATTGTTTTGAAGGATGGAACGGTAGTTTATTTTTCGCAGTTTGGTTCCAATGATTCTTATTACGGTAATTCAAATAAATTTGACGTGGATATGATGTTTGTTGATTCTCCGATTGTGTTGAATGATATTGCAAGCATATCGATTGATGGTACAAAAATTTATAATAAATAAACAAAAAAATATAGCATCCCGCAAGGGGTGCTAATTTTTGTCGTCTTTTAAATAAATATAGTAATTCCTCATAAATTCCCTTATAATTAGCCATATTAAAAGAAGATTCCAAAAGATGGAATGGTTGAAAATAGAGTTTAGAAAGTAGAAAAAAGGAGGATATTATGGGAAAAATAATTATGTCACCAAGCAAGTATATTCAAGCAAGAGGTGCGTTGAAAGAGCTGAAAACTTACACGCAAAATTTTGGAAATAGGTTTTTGATTATCACGACCGATTCCGGACTGAAACGTACACAGGCAAGCATAGAAGCAAGCTTTAATGGGACCGACAAGGAAATCGTCTTTGCAAACTTTAATAGAGAATGCTGCAAGACAGAAATCAATCGTTTAATGGGCACCTGTAAGATAGAAAACTGTGATTGTGTAATTGGAGTTGGAGGGGGAAAGCTTCTTGATACTGCAAAGGCAGTGGCACATTACCTTGGACTTCCTGTTGTGATCATACCGACAATTGCATCGACGGATGCACCTTGCAGTGCGCTTTCTGTTATTTATACCGAAGACGGCATTTTTGAAGAATATTTAGTGCTTCCAAAGAATCCGGAAATTGTTGTGATGGACACTGAAATCATTTCAAAATCTCCGGCAAGATTCCTGGTTGCAGGTATGGGGGATGCCTTGGCAACCTATTTCGAAGCAAGAGCAGCAAAGCAATCGAATGCGAAAAATATGGCAGGACTTTTACCTGCAAAATCCGCTTTTGCACTCGCAGAGCTTTGCTATGAAACCTTGATTGCAGAAGGATATAAGGCTAAGTTGGCCGCAGAAAATCAAGTGGTAACTCCGGCAGTGGAGGCCATTGTCGAAGCGAACACATATTTAAGTGGCATTGGGTTTGAGAGTGGTGGATTAGCTGCAGCTCATGCAATTCATAACGGATTTACGGTACTGGAGGATTGCCATCATTTGTACCATGGAGAGAAGGTTGCATTCGGAACTCTTGTTCAGCTTGTACTTGAAAATGTACCGGAAGAAGAATTGTATGAAGTACTCGAATTCTGCGTATCCGTTGGTTTACCGATTACTTTAAAAGAAATGGGTGTAAAGAAAGTAAAACCGGAAGAAATTATGGAAGTTGCAAAAGCAGCGACTGCACCGGGAGAGACGATTTATAATATGCCGTTTGAGGTCACTGCAGAGTCAGTTTATGATGCAATCATTGCTGCCGATGCGATTGGCAGTGATTTTATATAATTATAGATTGAATTTAAAGAGAAAACTGGTTTTAGGAAACCTTTCAACTGTAGGCAATGATACTTTACTTTGCCTACAGTTTTTTTTATACACATGTAAGACTTTTTTTCGTGTAATTAAACAAAAGTTGCTAAAAATATTGAATTTTCAACATTTGCAAAAATATTCCAGAAAACTCAGAAAAAAATTTTTATTGACTCTACATTAAATGTGTGTATAATAAGACTCAAATTCATATAAGTTTTAAAGGGCATAATCGTCGAAAGGCGGTGACGCAAAGCTATAGGGGCTAAGGCAAATAATTGCTATGCCAGCCAGTTGCAGACTTTAAAAGCATATGCATATAAAAAATCGTATTTTGCAAACGGTTTATTATATATGCTTAGTTTGTTGCACGCCCCTTACGTAATGGATTAGGAGGTGTGTTTTTTTTATTTCATCACTTTATATTCTCTTACTGGGGATATTAAAGAAAGAATTTAAAATTACATATAAGTTTTAAAGGGCATAATCGTCGAAAGGCGATGACGCAAAGCTATAGGGGCTAAGGCGAAATGATTGCTATGCCAGCCAGTTGCAGACTTTAAAAGCATATACATATAGGAATCGTATTTTTGAAACGGTTTATTATATATGTTTAGTTTGTTGCACGCCCTTTTATTTCATTTTAGGAAGCGTGTTTTTTTATTTTATAGGATATATGAGATATCATTTCCAATTATTGAAAAACAGTCTTTGTTTAGGTTTATCCGTTTGAGGACTTTATTATGAATATTTTAATAGCAATTATTTTTGGTGTATTCGGCATCGGCGTAGGATTGATTCTTCCTGATATTACCAATCAAATAATCCGATACAAAAATAAAAAAAGAACCATTGAAATCATCAATAGGAGCTTCAATAAAAAGTTCTGGGCATTTATTATAGTGTTAAATGGACTATTATGGACATATTCAGGGATTCGAATTGAAAATAGCTATATTGCTGTTTTGATTTCGCTTATTTTTTCAGTTGCAATTCTAATCGCGGTCATTGACATGCAGATACGTCTTATACCGAATGAGCTAGTTCTGCTTTTGTTTTGTCTAAGCATACCGTTTCAGCTGATTTTTTTCGGATGGAAAGCGTTATTCTATGCATTTATATGTATGGTTTTACTCGGATTTGCATTTGTCTTCATAGGCAAAATTTTGGGACTGGAACAAGTTGGAGCAGGAGATGTAAAGTTGGCAGCCGTAATGGGATTGCTGCTTGGTTATCCAAATATTACGATTGCACTTATTGGCATGAGTATTGGGATACTTCTCTTTTGCGGCATCGGGTTAATAACAAAAAAATTAACGTTATCCAGTTTTTTTCCATTTGCCCCCTTTCTTATGTTTGGGACAATTTCTACCTTTATTTATCTGATGGAGCAGATATAAATAATGGTTTTAATTTTATATAAAACAATAAAAAACGTTAAAGAAAGGAGGAAAAATGCATGAAAAATTTTTTTAATTGGCTTAGAAAGGAAGAAAGTGGTCAAGGAATGGTGGAATATGGTTTAATCATTGCTCTTGTGGCAATTATTGCGGTTGTTACATTATCGCCATTAGGTACGAAGATAGCGGCTACCTTTACTTCCATTTCTTCAAATCTCCCTTAATAACATATCGCTTTAGTGGCGCAACCCAACAGTTAGCTTTAATTATTTTGCAAGGAGGATAAGTTGGATGAAAAAGATTTTAAATTGGCTTAAAAACGAGGAAAGCGGTCAAGGAATGGTTGAGTACGGACTGATTATTGCTTTAGTAGCGATCATTGCAGTTGTTACATTATCTCCGTTAGGAACAAAGGTTGCAGCTGTATTTACTTCAATTACTTCTCAGTTGCCATAAATGAATACAGCTTAAAATGATTCTTATTATTAGTAATGATTGTGTAAAATGGCAGACCTTGGTCGCAGGGACTGGGTCTGCTGTTCTCATTTTAAGAGCATTGCAAGATTGTAAAAGTAATTTGAGAGGTGGTGGAGCTTTTGCATATCAGAAATGAAAAAGGACAGGCAATGGTAGAATTTGCATTGGTATTGCCCATTCTTTTATTGCTCCTCTGTGCTATTTGCGAATTTGGTTCTATTTTTTCCAATCAGATTCTAGCGAATAATGCCTGCCGTGAGGCAGTTCGATATGCAGCGGTCCATTATAAGGACGATGGATTAACAAAAGTGGAAGACGAAACAGACATCATAGTTAAGAACTATTCATCAAGCTTTGATATTCAAATTTCAATCTCTGCAACCGAAGAAATCAAAGCAGATGTTTCGGCAAAAGTAAAACTACTTACTCCGGTATTTAGTTTTTTGGACGATGGAAACGGTTATATCAATCTTAATTCACAATGTACTATGAGGATTGAATAAATTCATTTTGCAGGAGGAAAACGTTTGAAAAAGGTTAAAATATTTGCACTTATAGCAGCAATAGTGACGGCTACCTTACTGTTTATTTTCTTAAATTCTCTTAGTCATCGCGGAGAAGTAGAAAAGACTGGTGTATATGTTGCCGTTCAGAATATTCCTGCGGATACACTTATTGATCAGACCATGATTAAGTTATCACGATTACCAAATGAAGCGGTGATTACGGAATCGATTTCAGAGGCATCTTTAGTAATTGGGAAAGTTGCGAAGTCGGAAATATTTACAGGCGAGCAGATTTTACAGTCAAAGCTTATTACAGCCGGAAATGCCGATGAAGCTGAGTTGAGTTATGTCATTCAACCAGGGATGAGAGCCATTACGATTGCAGTGGATGGGGTCACCAGTGTTGGCTATATGATAACACCCGGCAATCATGTTGATTTAATTGCACAGTACAATGAGAATAATGTAGCTGAGACGAAACTTTTAGTAGAAAATGTGACTGTTTTAGCTATAGATTCTAGTTTATCGAAGAAAGATGAACTTGTTGATAAGGATACCACTTACTCTACAATGACACTTCAAGTTACACCGCAGCAGGCAATGGATATCAGTTATTATGAATTTACAGGTGAATTATGTGCAGTACTGCGGTCACCATTGGATGATAAAAAGGCAAGCATAAGGAGTGGACAATGAAAATTAATGTTCTGGTTATCAGTAAACTGCAAAAAAATCTTGAGGCAATGAAAAATATGATTGATGATGAAGAGATTGTCGTCCTTGGTGATTCTTCGGGAGGCGCGCAAGCATTGGAAAAAATAGAAAACGTGTCTCCAGATATTGTGCTTCTGTTTCTAGGTTCTGGCGATACGGATGTTCTTAGCTTAACAGAACGTATCATTTTGCATCGCCCAAGAACACATGTCATTCTATTGACCGAATATATGGATATAGAAATTCTTCAAAGCGCAATTAAAGTAGGCGCGCACAATGTAATTGAATTTCCGACTTCTCCAAAAGAGTTTTCAGAGTATATAAAATCTGTGTATCATAACGAAACGATACGCATTCAGTCCTTAACTGAAAAGAAAAATATTGCTTGGATGTCAAGAGTTATAACCGTATTTGGTGCAAAAGGAGGGCTTGGAAAAACGACAATTGCAACTAATCTTGCCGTTAAGCTAGCAGAAAATCATAAAAAAGTGGCACTTGTTGATCTTGATTTGCAGTTTGGTGATGTCCATATTTTTCTTGATATGGAACCGGCAGATACCATATCTGAGTTTGTACAGCAAGTACATACACCTAATATTGATTCAGTCAGAAGTTATATGACGGTACACTCGAGCGGTGTCCATGTTTTGTGTGCACCGAAGAGTCCGGAATATGCAGAATTGATTTCTGCGGAAAAGGTTCAAAACTTGCTTAGCATACTACGTACTTATTACGATTACGTAATTATTGATACACCTCCTTTTTTTTCCGATATTACCATTACTGCCATTGAATCTTCTTCAACCCTTCTTTTTGTTACCGGGCTGGATATATCGATTCTAAAGAATTCTAAACTGAGCCTATCCCTTTTGGATTCTCTGCAGCAAAGAGATAAGATTCGTTTAATTGTGAATCGTGCTGTGGATATGAGTTCCATCACCGTTCAGGATGTTCAAACCATCATTGGCTGCCCAATTTGGGCGAAAATTCCCAGCGATTATAATATAGCGGTAACTGCGCTCAATCGAGGTATTCCTTTTGTCATTAGTGCTCGGGGGAGTAAGCTCAGCCAATCTATCTCTACAGTCGCGGATGTTTTAATCTCAGGAACCGATGATTTTAATATTCAATATAATTCAAATAAAAAAATAAAAGGTTTTGGTCATAAGAATGGACGAAAAAATTTTAGCCTATTTAAAAAAAGAAAAGAAAGATACTAAAAAGAAAGTGAGCCCAATATGAGTCTTTTGGAAAAACTGGAGAAGCAAAAAATATTGCAACAGGGTAACGCATCTTCTGAGCCGACAAAAAGCATTCACAATAATGTTCCTAATATAGACGGATATTCAGACTTAAAAGAAAAAGTTCATAAGGAAATTATTGAATTGATTAATCGTGAAGCGGCCAGTGGAAATGAAATCTTTGCAAATCAAGAAGATTACATACTAAAGTCTTTGGAAGTGCTGATTGAAGAAAATTCGACTGGAATTACAAGAGCGGATCGTATGCGTATACAGAAAGAAATCTATAATGATGTAGTTGGTCTCGGTCCGTTAGAACCTTTGCTTTCCGATTCGGATATCAGTGAGATTATGGTGAATGGTCCATATAACGTATATGTTGAGCGTCGAGGAAAGTTAGAACTCAGTAATGTCGTATTTAAGGATAACAGCCATCTTCTAAATATTATAAACCGGATTGTTTCTTCTGTAGGAAGACGGATTGATGAAACAAGCCCAATGGTTGATGCACGGCTTACCGATGGTTCCAGAGTAAATGCGGTGATTCCTCCAATCGTACTGAATGGACCTACAATCACCATACGAAAATTTTCAAAAAATCCTCTAACAGTAAGTGATTTAATACGGAATTCATCGGTATCTCCAATGATGATGTCTTTTTTAGAAGCTTGTGTAAAAGGGAAATTAAATATCATTGTATCTGGGGGTACAGGCAGTGGAAAAACAACGCTTTTGAATGTTTTATCAGGTTATATTCCAGACACAGATCGAATCGTTACGATTGAGGATGCAGCAGAACTTCAATTACGGCAAAATCATGTGGTTACGATGGAAAGCCGTCCGGCAAATTTAGAGGGTGCTGGTCAGATTACCATAAGAGAGTTGGTACGAAATGCACTGCGTATGCGTCCAGATCGTATTGTAGTCGGTGAAGTACGGTCAGGGGAAACGTTAGATATGCTTCAGGCCATGAATACCGGACATGACGGTTCCTTAACTACGGCGCATGCAAATACGCCCAGAGACCTTATGTCAAGACTTGAAACAATGGTATTGATGTCAGGAATGGATTTACCGATTCGAGCCATAAGGGAGCAAGTATCCTCTGCGTTGGACGTAATCGTCCAACAGGCAAGACTAAAGGATGGGTCTCGAAAAATCATTAATATAACACAAGTTGTTGGTATGGAAGGGGATACCATTACACTTCAAGATTTGTTTGTTTTTCGACCGCGAGGCGTAGATGCACAAGGGAAAATTACAGGTGATTTTGTATCGACAGGCATAAGGCCCACGTTTTTAGAAAAGATGGTTTCAAGCGGTATTCTTGTAAAGGATGACTGGTTTATGAAATGAGGTATAGGCATGTTAATTTATTTTGTCGCAGGAAGTACAGCCATTTTCGTTTATTTATTGTTCCTTTCTGCTCTGCAACCACATGGAAAGGAATTTATTGCGGGAAGAATTACGAAATATCTTAACACTGAGAGCATTTCGGATATTCACGATCAAGTATTTCGAGAAAAGTTAAAAAAAACACGAAAGAAAAAAGGACAGAATTTTAAGATTGCAAGCAAAGAATTGAGTGATTATCTGGCAATGTCAGGCATTAAGCTTAGAGCCTCGGAATTTATTTATGGCTGGGCAGGGATGACCTTTTTACCAATTTTTCTTGTTGCATTTGCCGATACAAATTTGATTACCGGAATCGGTTCTGCAATTGTTGGTTTTATAATACCACCATTCTTCGTTCAACGTGCACGAAAAAAACGCCAAACAGACTTTAATAAGCAGCTTGGAGAATCTTTGGTTGTAATGAGTAACTGTATTAAAGCAGGATTTTCCTTTCAACAAGCCATGGAAAGCATAGCAAATGATATGCAACCGCCCATTTCTACGGAGTTTGCACACGTTATTCGAGAGCTGCGCTTTGGAGTCAATAAAAATGATGCACTTCATCATATGGTAGACCGTGTACAAAATAACGACCTTGGATTGTTAGTCTCTGCGGTAATGACGTCAGAGAAGGTAGGAGGAAATCTATCAGAGATTTTAGATGTGATTTCTGATACCATCAGGGATCGAATCCGAATTAAGCAGGAGGTTCGTGTATTAACCGCTCAAGGACGTATGTCAGGTATCGTGATAGGATTGCTGCCGGTATTTATCATACTGCTTTTAATGATTTTGAATCCGGATTATTTTATGTCATTTTTCGAAGCTACCATTGGAAAAATCATGCTCAGTGTTTGTGTGGCAATGGAACTCATCGGTTTTATTATTATAAATAAAATTGTAGATATTGAATATTGAGGGAAAAGGAATGGTTTATTATATTGTAATTGCCTTTGGAGTTTTTATCTTTTGCTGTATTGTTATAATATTTAAATCTTATGGCGAACAGCAGGATACCGTGCAAAGGCGGTTGGATGGCATTGCTAATAATTTTCAAAAGAGCTATCTGCAGGATGATGAGCTCAGTCTTCCTTTTTCAAAGCGAATGATGAAGCTTATCGTAAAACCTTTTCTTACAAAAATTAAAATATACTTAAAGAAAAAACCTAGCAGATTAAATTTATTTAAGAATATTGAAAATGATAAATTAAAGAAAAATATATACAAAGCAGGCCTCTCTATGGAGATTCATGAATATCAATTGATGCGAATAGTTGTTATTTTAGGAATCGCATCACTTGCCTTTTTGGTTGGAAAAGTCTTTCATCTAAATAGTTTGTACTGTTTAATTGCAGCTGTTTTAGGAATGTACACAGGGTATATTGCTTTAAGGTTTCACCTCTCCTCCCGAATCAGTGAACGGCGTAAAGCAATGGAACGGCAATTGCCTGAGGTTTTAGATTTACTTAGCATTAATGTAGAAGCCGGCCTTGGTTTTGAACAAGCAATTTCTCATATTATCAATCAAATGGAGGGGCCTCTTATTGATGAAATGACGATAACCTATAGAGAAATGTCGATGGGAAGAACAAGACGAGATGCTCTTTTGATTTTGGGTGAACGTTGCGATATTAATGAAATTAAAACGTTTGTCGGATCAATCATTCAAGCAGGAGAGCTAGGCATATCTATTCGTAATGTACTTCGTTCACAGGCAGCTGCAATGCGACAGAATCGTAGAAATAAAATTGAAGAAAAGGCACAGAAAATTTCTACGAAAATTCTCTTACCTATGGTTCTATTTATTTTTCCAGTTATTTTTATTATTCTAATGGGACCGGTCGTCGTTAGAATTATCCAGCAATTTGGATAAGGAGGATTATGAAGATATATTGTAATCATTTGGTCATTGCAGATAAAGTCAACATTGCAGATACTTTTATGAAACGTTTTTTCGGCTTAATGGGTAAAAAGAAACTTGATTTTGGGGAGGGATTGCTTCTTTTAAATTGTCCATCCATCCATTGCTTTTTTATGAAGATATCGATTGATGTGATTTATCTTTCAGAAGAGATGACTGTTGAAGGAGTGGAAACGCTTAAGCCGTGGAGCATAGGAAAGCATTATAAAAAAACAGCTCATGTTCTTGAGCTTAGGGAAGGAAGCGTAAATTCAAAAGTGAATTTGGGAGACCGTATCGTTTTAAGTAGAGACAGCAAGTGAAAGAAGGAAGTGATTTGTAATGACAGGGAAAATGGATGATATGAGTATAATAGAAACATTACGTTCAAAGACGGAAGAAATTGATATGGATCAATATTTAAAACGGATTATAGGAGGATATTCAAAACAGTCTGTCTTAGAATATTTAAATGTTTTGCGAAAGCAGCAGCAAACGACAGCGGAGACTTTTTATCGAAATTTGCAGGCAGTCTACAATGAAAAAGAAGAACTGAATAAAGAAAATGAAGCCATTCAGTGCAGGCTAAATAAAATAGAATCCGAATATAAAAATCTCAGCGAATCTATGATTGCAATTCAGCATGAGGATTCAGATCTGACGATGCAGGATATTCTTAATTTGAAAAAAATAATTGCAGCTTTGGAAGAGGAACTAAAGAAGAGTAAAGTAGAGAAAGATTCTTTAGAAAATAAGATGAAACATCTGAATCATACGATTGAGGATTTAAATGAAAAACGGAGACAGTGTGAACATGAAGTAACAGCAGCAAAAGAAATTATTGTCTCTGAGAAGCAAGAATCAAAAGAATTACGTGATAAGGTTGTTGCGCTATCGCTTTCCATTGAAGATAAGCTGGATGAAATAAAATATTTAAAAGCGCTACAGACGGAAGGAGAAGTTGCAGATCTATCAATACATATTGAAGAACTGACGAATCAATTGGCTACCCAAACGGAAGTGATGTCAAATCTCAATTCTACGGTAAGCATAAAGGATAAAACGATAGAAGCATTAACTTCTGAAACGGAAATGCAAAAGCAAATGATTTATGAATTAAATCGTACAGCAGATGAATTACAAATACAAAATGAAAAACTATTAAATACAAATAAAACCTTAGCAGATCAACTCAAGAATCACTATAGTGAAACAATTGATTTACTGAATGAAAAATCCGATATTACCATTGAAAAAATTGCTGCACAGCGAAAGCTGAATGAAGCAAATTCTAAAATTTCCATGTTAGAGTTAAAAATTGAAAAAGGTAATAAATTAGAAAAGCTAAAAACGACAACGGGTGATTTTAATGAGGAATGAATTCTTCAGCGAACGTGGTTCGGCAAGCATAATATTAGCGATTTCCATCAGCGTACTAATGGCTTTTTCTGCGATTGTAATTGATGTAGGAAGAGTTGCTCTTGAGAAACAGTCTCTTCAGAATGCATTGGATGCCGCAGCTCTTGCAGGCGCGCAAGAATTACCGATTAGTACGGGAAAAGCGGAACAAATGGCCATTGCTTACTTTGAAAAAAACGGATATTCAAACAATGACATTCAAAGCATAGAATTTCTGTATTCCAATGAAAGAATACGAATTTCTGCTGTTCAGACAGTAGAATATACCTTTGCAAAAATATTGGAGAATGAAGAAAATACAACGGTAAGTGTAAGTGCATCTGCACAGAGAAGCAGTGTTTTTGATGGATTTAATTATACTCTATTTTCTGGAAGTGATATGGATTTGCTGCAGTTCAAAGGACAGAATGTAATTAATGGTAACGTACACTCAAATAACAGCATTAAAAACGCAGCCGAGGTAACCGGTGTAGTTACGGCTGTGAATACAATTGATTCAAAAGTTCACGCTACGGAAGGCATCATTGAAGGATCTCCTTATGTTACTATGCCAGACCTTACCGACGTAAAGAATCTAGCAACTTTCATTGACCAAAGCACGCTAATAAATAATTATGGAGCTATATACACAGCAAATAAAAATGAATATGCGATGTCAGATGGGCAACTGAATGATTTATTAAGTATGTACCCAACTATTTTTATAAACGGAAATCTTGTGATTAACGGAAGCGGTGTTGACTCTACGGGAGGTATTATCGCAACGGGAGATATTATATTTAATGGCAGTAATGTGAATATGACTTCCTCTGCATCGGTATGCTTTTGCTCTTTGAATGGAGATATAACCTTTAACGGCGGGAATGGAAATGTAAACGGTATTCTTTATGCGCCAACCGGTACAATTACTTTAAATGGAAGCGGCGGAGTCTTTTATGGAACGATTGTAGGTGATTTGGTTACTTGCGATGGCGGAATCAACCTTTCGTACAATGAACAAGCAGCAGATAGTTTGCCACTTACGATAACAAGACTGGTTGAGTAAAAATAAGAAACCTCTTGGTTTGTGTAATGAGGCACAAACCAAGAGGAAATTTATCAAATCATCAAATTAGATTTATCTATCTTAATGGTTATTCCGTTGTTACTGTGTGAAGCTCCGGTGTAGTTGCGGTATAGTTAATTGTAGTTGCGATATCAAATACAACATTACCTTCTGTACTAGAACTGGAAATTGTTGCACTCGTACTTACATTTGGAAAGTCTTTCGATACTTCTGAAATTGAAATCCAGTCTGAGGTTCCCTGAGTTTGTGCCAATCCGGTACCTCCGGTAGCAGTAGTATAGGTCTGATATGCCATATAACTATATTGCAATCTTGCATTTTCGAGATCTAATACCTCACCAAATACCGTTACAGTCGCAGAACCGATTAGTGTTGCTGCAGCTGGTGTAACTGTTAATGTTACATTAATGGAGTCGGTAGCCGTTTCTGTTGAAGCTACATTTAAAACTGCTAAAACAGCCATAAATATCTTCCTTTCGTAAAAACACATAAAATATAGGATAAAGCATTTATCCTATTGTATTATATTCAAAGATGCTATTTTGGTGTAGAGTTAATGTTAATTACTGAAAGAATATGCAGATTTACTCACTTTTAATGCCAACCATAACTTTAGTAATATAATTATTACTGCATAACACCGATAAATCATTTACAACGGTTTCTTCATAAAAAATTTCATTAAGAAATAACTTGTTTCTTTCAGCGAATTCGAATAAACGAGTATATGCATCCGATATATTATCAAAGTTTCCATGGTGATAGGTTACTAAGTAATTTTCTTTTGATTTTATAAAATAAGAATTTTTTATTGTTTTATCCAATAGCTTTAAATAGAATTTACCATTAAGGATAAAATTATTTTTTTTAATATCATTGGAAAAGTGGAGCATACCTAGTATATTATAATACATAAAATCTATCGGAACGCTATTAATTAGATTTGCGATATTAAGAGTCATATCATAATCATTTGCTTCTGTTATTTGCTTTGAAAGTAATAGATATTCTTCTTTTTGCTCTTCTATAAATATTGATTTATCATCCATTAATACCGCTTTTTCAATTGCATCTTTCTTACTTTTGAGTACTTTTTTTAAAGCCTTTAAATGTTTTATTTGAGCTTCTATTTTTTCTTCTTGCATTTGTAAGAGATGAACCGTTTTTTCAGGCGTTCTTTGATCTAAGTATTCTTTAATTTCTTTTAATGACATTCCAAGCTCTCTTAAGGAAGCTATGGCACAAAAAGTATCATATTGTAGTGCAGAATAATACCGATAGCCATTTTTTGCAGTTATTTCAGGAGAGAAGACTCCAATTTCATCGTAATGAAATAATGTATGTTTTGTTACATTACATAGCTTTGCAAATTCACCTGTAGAAAAATAAAATTTCTCGTTATACATTTTTCTTCTCCCTATTGACTGTTGGGTTACCCTATACTTTATAGTAACTTTAGATAGGAATTGAGTCAAGGAGAAACAAATATGAACCAAATAATTTCAAAAGAATTTAAGTTTATCCAACTATTGCAATTTGCAGCTCCATCTATTGTAATGATGGTTTTTTTATCGCTATATACAATTGTAGATGGTTTTTTTGTGTCCCATTATGTCGGA
Source organism: Anaerovorax sp. IOR16 (assembly GCF_017168145.1). GTDB lineage: Bacteria > Bacillota > Clostridia > Peptostreptococcales > Anaerovoracaceae > IOR16. The sequence continues at coordinate 197,245 of NZ_JADQTL010000009.1, forward strand.
ACAGATGCATTGTCTTCCGTAAATATAACTTATCCTTTTTCTAGTATTTTTGTAGCATTAGGCGTTATGTTTGCTACGGGCGGAAGTGCAGTGGTAGCTACTCGAATGGGCGAAAAAAAGATGGAGGATGCTAATAATTCATTTAGTCTTATTGTGCTTTTTTGTTTTTGTATATCAATCCTTTTCGCTATACCGGCTTTAATATGGATTGAACCACTTGTAAAAGTGCTTGGTGCAGAAGGAAATTTGATTCCATTATGTATGAAGTATCTGTTCATTCAGGTTTTCTTTTCACCGATTGCAATATTACAGATTTTATTTCAAAATTTTTTTGTAACAGCAGGTAAACCAATATTTGGATTGATTTTAACTGTGATTGCTGGGCTATGCAATATGTTATTTGATTTTGTATTTTTGGGTGTAATGCATATAGGAATTGAAGGTGCAGCATATGCATCGGCAATCGGTTATTGTATCCCTGCTTTGGGTGGAATTCTTTTTTTTATAAAAAATAAGCAAGGACTTCACTTTATAAAGCCAAGATGGAATAAGATTGTTCTGATTAAAAGCAGTTTAAACGGTTCTTCAGAAATGGTTACCAACCTTTCAGTCAGTGTAACTACGTTCTTATTTAATGTACTAACCATGAAATATTTAGGATCGGATGGTGTTGCAGCCATTACTGTGATATTATATTGTCAATTTCTAATGACATCGCTATTCATGGGGTTCTCTATAGGTGTTGCCCCTGTAATCAGCTATCATTATGGTGCAGATAATTCAACGTATCTAAAAAAGTTAAAACAAATGTGCTGGAAATTCGTCATATTTTCTTCATTCCTTGTTTTTGCTTTTTCTTTATCCTGTACAGAATTGATCGCAGCTCTTTTTTCCGATCAATCATCTGACGTGTATTCATTAATATGCCGTGGAATGACTATTTTTTCTGTCTCTTTTCTATTTGCAGGAATTAATATTTTTGCTTCTGCAATGTTTACGGCAATTTCTGATGGGAAAACTTCTGCAATAATATCGTTTTCAAGAACCTTTTTATTTATCATCGTAGGATTCATTATAATGATTCAGTTATTTCATGTGGATGGAATATGGCTTTCGATGCCATTTGCAGAATTTATTACTTTATTATTGGTTATCTGGTTGTTATACAGAAGGAAAGTTAATTTAAAAAGGGATATTTTAAATTTCGATGGGAGAGAGTGAATAAAAATGAAGATAGCTAAGCCTAATTTAAATTGGAGCATGCTGCAAGAAAGCGATGATTTACATTTTTTAATTGATCAGAGCATTATGGATAATGAGGATGTATCTTTAAAACTTATTAAGGGTGTATATTTGGAAGATGTGAATTTTGATGATGTAGCCTTTGATCAAGTGGTATTTGAGAATTGTAATTTTATAAATGTATCCTTTGAAAAAGCATCCTTTAATGATGTTTTATTTCAATCTTGTGACTTATCAAACAGCAATTTCTCAGATAATTGGTTTAATCGATGTACATTTAAAAATGTTAAGAGTACAGGAGGTGATTTTGGCGGAAGTAAGTTTATTCATACAGAAATAGAAAACAGTAACTTTAAATATGCAAATTTTACGGAATCAAAATTTGATACTTGTTCTATGGCAAAATGTGATATGAGTGATGCTTTTTTTTCAAATTGCAAATTTAAACTGTTAGGTTTGAATGAGAGTAAATTTATACGAACCGAATTTTTTAAAACACCTCTTAATAAAATCGATTTTACTAGCTGTGAATTGGAAGGAATTCGTATATCTTCTGAATTTAGAGAACTTAAGGGGGCAGTGGTCAATATGTATCAAGCAGCAGAATTGGCTAAGATTTTAGGGATAGTAATAAAAGTATAGTCTTAATTGATAAAAAACTTGTAGGACAGTTGACAAATGAAATGTGTTTTGATAATATTTTAATATAAAAGTTAGCGTATGCTAACAAAAGCGTAAAGGATTCTTAATCGAATCCTTTCTTTTTCACTATGAGTTAGCAAAGGCTAACAAACAAATGAGTCTAATATTTAAATTATAGTAAAAATAAAGTTTTGAGAGGATAGAGATGAAAAATAGATTTGAAAATCTTTTGATTGAGCATTGTGCACCTACATTAGCAGGATTAAAAACTGCTAATTTATTTTGCTATGAAGCTGATAAAGAAGAATTACAAAGGAACATAGAATTTTGGAATAAAACACTCTTATCATTGGGTGTAAAGATAAAAATTATAAAAAATTGTAATTTGAAAAATAGCTCCCTTATTTACGTATTCCGAGAAAAGAGCCTGATGGAAGATTTAAAAAGTCCCGGTGTAATAGATTATTTAAAGTCTGCCGGATACTCGGAACCATTAAAGATAGAAACCTTATTATCCCAATTATCCTTCCGGTTAAAGGATTCAGTATCTTTTCCTCACGAAATTGGTATGTTTCTAGGATACCCATTGCATGATGTTATGGGATTTATCCATCATCAAGGCAGAAATTTTTGTTGCAGCGGATTTTGGAAGGTTTATCAAAATCCCGAGCAGGCACAAAGACGGTTTTCACAGTATAAGAAATGTACCGATGTTTATCGGAAAATGTATCAAAATGGAAGCTCAATTGTAAAGCTTACGGTAGCGGCTTGATATAAAAAGGATGAATATATAAGCGACAAGTTCCAATTCCAATTTAAAACCTCCTTCGCATCTCATTCGAAGGAGGTTTTAAATTATTTTTCCATTACCATAAAATATACATCTTTATTAAAATTATGATTAAATTGGTTTTCAACATTTTTTAATTCATTTTCTTCTTCTTGAGAAAGATTTGAATAATTTAATGTTTTTAATGGATTAAGATATTGTTCCTGCATAAGAATCCTCCTTAAATGTTTAATAAAAGTATGTGTAATTTATCCTATTTCATTCATGAATTTAAATTAAGAAAACAGATAAAATCCTTATTGACTCTCTATTATAAACAAGCATATAATATACAACTGATACAAAGAGAGATCGCAAAAACATAAATAGGATTTCACGATATACAAAGTAACAATGATAGAAAAATAGCATGGAAGAGGTATTGGAAAATGGTACGAAAATGGATGTATTTACTGGTTTGCACAATCGTTTTAGCAACTACGATTTTTACAGGAACATCTTTGGCAGCAGAGCCTGCTGAATACGACAATGAAATGGATTCAAAAATGGTCATTCATTTTATTGATGTAGGAGAAGGTGACTGTACTTTCATTGATTTTGGAGAGTATGAGGTTTTAATTGATGCCGGATCAAACATGGCTGGAGAGACTGTCGTGGATTACATAGAACCTTATGTAGATGGGAGCTTGGACTTGGTGATTGCGACTCATGTACATCACGATCACATCGGCGGAATGGATGATGTGCTGAAAGCGTATGATGTAAAAGAGATAATTCATAGCGGGGATACTTATAATACCCAATCCTATTTGGATTTTTATGACGCTGTTTTAGCGGAACCCAATTGTATGTATACGGAAGATGAAGATCGTATCATTGACATGGGAAACGGTGCAACGTTACGGATTATCGATGGCATTGACGGCAGTGAAAATATAAATGATAACAGTGTAATTGCATTGCTTGAGTATGGCGTGACGAAAGTACTCTTTACCGGTGATCTGGAGGAAAGCGGAGAAGCTTACTATTTAAATCTATTAGAACCGGTACAAGTATTAAAGGTAGGACATCACGGATCAGCTACTTCATCTGGAACGAATTTTTTATCGGTTGTAAACCCTCAAATCGGTATTATCAGTGCTGGATATGCAAACAATAGTATACATCCACATATTCGTGCAATGCGGCGTTTGTTTCAAGCAGAAACAGAACTATATGGAACGTTTAAAGTTGGATGTATTGTAATGACATTAGATGGTGAATCTTATTCTTTAAATACAAGTCAAACTTTGCAATATGCAGATGCAGGTATTTACCATATCATACGTGAATTTGAAGGAGAGGTTTGGAAGTAGATGTAAGAAAAACTTAAGTTTTTTTTAAAAGAACGTTAAGGGAGCTTTAAGGGAATTTTAAAACAAAGTCTTTTTGGAACTGGTATATTAAGTATATCAGCTGAAAAGGCTTTTTTTATTTATAAATTTTTGGGAAGGAGATTCATAAAAATGCAAAGGAAACGAATTACACAGATTTTTCCGTGGTTGCAGCCGTTACGCAGTAAACAAAGATGCTTGTGTTTTTATACAAAGATGTATTTTGATGGAAATCATTATGCAAAACAGAAGGATAATGAATGTTTACCTTACCTTTGTTTTGAGGCAAAGTCGATATTAATTAATGAAAATACCGGGTTTGATCGAATCTATCAGGAAAATAAGGTTTTCAATTTAAAGCTTGTGGCAGAAACTATGGACAAGCTATTGATTAAACCGGGAGAGACTTTTTCCTTTTGGCAATTAGCACGGTATGCAGAGAAAAAGGAAAAATACAAGGATGGATTGTGTTCTGTTAATGGAAGCATTGTTGCACGTCCTGGAGGAGGGCTTTGTCAGATGAGTAACTTGCTCTTCTGGATGTTTTTGCATACCCCTTTAACGATTGTTGAAAGGCACCCTCATGCAGTCAGAGAGTTTCCATATCAGGATGATGAAATACCAGAGGGTACGGATGCGACTGTTAGTGAAGGGTGGCTGGATTTAAAGATTCGAAATGATACCATGCGGCAATATCAAATTGCCTTTGGTTTTGATGAAGAAAATATATACGCAAGAGTATACAGTGATGAACCTATGGGGCATCAATACGACATCTATGCAAAGGATACATTCTATTTTCAACAAAATAAGAAAGTGTACCAAGAGGCAATCATTTGCCGGAAAAAAACAAACCTTGCAATGAATAATGAAGAACCGGAGCAAAAGCTTTATGTCAATCGTACAGAAATAGCTTATTCATTGCCTGATTCGGTTAAAATTGGCTATCGTTAATGGGGAACTAGGGGGTAATAATATGCGTCAAATGAAAGTGTTTGAACAGAATAGCAAGAAAAAGAGAATCGGAGTTTTATTTGGGGGATGTTCCTCAGAATATGCAATTTCATTGCAGTCTGCATATGCAGTTGCACAGCATTTTAATAAAGTACAGTATGAAATGTTATTGATTGGCATTACAAGACAGGGTGAGTGGTACCTTTATACGGGAGATGCTGAGAATCTTTTAATGGATACTTGGATGAATGAAAAAGACTGTATGCCAGTTGTTATTTCACCAAGTCGTGAGCTCCATGGGCTTTTACTGTTTGAGAAAAATAAGGTAAAACGGATTTCTTTGGATGCGGTACTTCCAATGCTGCATGGAAAAAACGGAGAGGATGGAACGGTACAAGGACTGCTTGAGCTTGCTGGAATTCCTCTGATCGGTTGCGGTACTTTAAGCTCTGCTTTGTGTATGAATAAAAAGTTAGCACATACTATCGTTGAATCTTATGGCATTCGTGTTCCAAAATCGTTTGTAATCGGAAGAGACTTTGATCCAAATACATTAAGTAAAAGTGCCGCATCAATTGGGTATCCTCTTTATATAAAGCCGGTAAAATCTGGATCTTCGTTAGGGATTACAAAGGTGGAGAAAGAAGAACAATTGCAGGATGCAGTACAGCGTGCTTTTTTAGAGGATGATGAGGTTATTGTAGAGGAAAATATAGAGGGATTTGAAGTTGGATGCGCATTGCTTGGAACGAAGAATCCAATTGTTGGAGCAGTCGATAAAATTGAATTGCAGCAGGGATTTCTAGATTTCAACGAAAAATATCGGAACCGAACAGCCACCATTCAAATGCCGGCTTTACTTTCGCCGGAGACGATAGATAAAATTAAACAAACTGGGATTGCGGTCTATGAAGCACTGGGATGCTGTGGATTTTCCAGAGTAGATTTGTTTGTAACTCCTGAAGAAGAACTAGTGTTTAATGAAGTGAATACGATTCCGGGATTTACAGTTCATAGCCGTTATCCAAGTATGCTTCAAGGGATTGGGTTATCCATGACGGAAGTACTTGATAAAATGATTGCAAGTATACTTCCATAATTGTTTTTAAATTTTTTCTTCTTCTTTCTTGACAAAACAAATAGAGCAATGGTATATTGAAGAAAAGAAGGGCTTTCATTACTGACGGATAAGTGGGCAAAACCACAGGGGAATGAAGGCTAATATTAAGCCGACCGTCTGGGCAACATCGTATATTTCGACGTTGTCCTTTTTTATTGTAAAAAAAGGGATGTTTGAGAAATTATGGTGTGTATAACTAAGAAGTACAAGAGACAATGGAGGTATTTATTATGTTTACACAGTGGGCCGGTTTTGTGCCGGGAGAATGGCAAAAAGAAATCAATGTAAGAGAGTTTATTCAGAAGAATTATACGCCGTATGAGGGCAATGAGGATTTCCTTTGTTCTGCAACCAAAAGAACGGAAGAATTGATGCATAAATTAAACAATCTATTTGCTTTAGAGAGAGAATTCGGTGGGGTTCTAGATATAGATACGCAAACTGTTACATCACTTTTAAATTATAAACCGGGATATTTAGACAAAGAAAACGAGCTGATTGTTGGTTTGCAAACAGATCGTCCTTTAAAAAGAGGTGTTAATCCATTTGGCGGTTTGAAAATGACAAGAGATGCCTGCAAAGCATATGGTTATGAATTGTCACGAAAGGTTGAGGATGAATTTCAATATCGTACCACACACAATGATGGTGTATTTCGTGTTTATAATGAAACGACAAAAGCAGCCAGACATTGCGGTTTGATTACTGGTTTGCCGGATGCTTACGGAAGAGGACGTATCATTGGAGATTATCGCAGAGTTGCTCTTTACGGAATTGATCGATTGATTGAGGAAAAGAAAAAAGATAAAGAAGCCATTGGGGAAGAATTGATGGACGTGGATAACATTCGTCAGCTTGAAGAATTATTCCAGCAGATTAATTTCCTTGGTAAGCTAAAAGAGATGGCAGAGATGTATGGGTTTGATATTTCAAAGCCTGCACAGAACGCGAAAGAAGCAGTACAATGGTTATATTTTGGCTATTTAGGTTCCATTAAGGAACAAAACGGTGCTGCAATGAGTCTTGGAAGAATCACAACATTTTTAGATGTTTATTTTGAACGCGATTTAAAAAACGGGGTACTAACCGAATCTGAAGTTCAGGAAATTATGGATGATTTTGTAATAAAGCTTCGCATGGCCCGTCATCTTCGAACTCCGGATTATAATGAATTGTTCGGCGGCGATCCGATGTGGATTACAGAAGCCATTGGTGGTATGGGTGAGGATGGAAGGACATTAGTAACTAAGAATTCCTATCGAATCCTTCATACTCTTTACAATTTAGGTACGTCTGCAGAACCAAATTTAACCGTTCTTTGGTCGAATGATTTACCGGAAAATTTTAAACGTTATTGTGCAAAGGTATCTTGCGAAACCGATGCCATTCAATATGAAAATGATGATTTAATGCGTCCTAAATTCGGAGACGATTATGCGATTGCTTGCTGTGTTTCTGCAATGCGTGTTGGTAAGGAAATGCAGTTCTTTGGGGCAAGAGCAAACCTTGCAAAGCTGTTGCTGTTGTCTTTAAATGGAGGAAAGGACGAAAAGAAAAACGTTCAGGTAGGGCCTGTTTCGGAAAGCTACACGGAAGAATATCTTGATTATGATAAGGTAATTACACTTCTTGATTTTTATCGTCCATGGATGGCGAAAATGTATGCAAATACTATGAATGTCATTCATTATATGCATGATAAATATGCTTACGAAAAAACACAGATGGCATTGCACGATACAAAGGTGCATCGTTATATGTCCTTTGGTGTAGCAGGAATGAGCGTTTTGGCAGATTCCTTATCTGCAATAAAGTATGCAAAGGTAAAATGTATTCGAGATAAAGAAACTGGTTTAATTTCTGATTTTGAAATCGAAGGAGAATACCCAGCATTCGGAAATGATGATGATCGTGTAGATTCCATCGCCTGTGAACAAATGGAACTTTTCTTCAAGGAATTACAAAAAACACCTCTTTATAAGGATGCAGAACACACATTGTCCATTTTAACAATAACTTCAAATGTAGTATATGGGAAGAAGACAGGCTCAACACCGGATGGAAGAAAAGCAGGAGAAGCATTTGCACCAGGAGCGAATCCAATGCATGGAAGAGAGAAAAACGGAGCATTAGCTGCACTCAATTCGATTGCGAAGATTTCGTATGAGTACTGTAAGGATGGCATTTCCAATACATTCTCAATTGTACCGGAAGCACTTGGAAAGACGGAGAGTGAAAGAATCTCAAATTTAGTGGCACTTTTAGAAGGATATTTTGCGCAGATGGCACATCACATTAATGTGAATGTATTGAATCGTGAAACGTTGTTAGAAGCTTATGAAAATCCAGAAAAATATCCGAATTTAACCATTCGTGTTTCCGGATATGCTGTAAATTTCTATAAGCTGACAAAGGAACAGCAGAGGGAAGTAATCTCTCGTACCTTCCATCAGAGCGTGTGAGGTGATTTATGCTAGGGAGAATACATTCCTTTCAATCTATGGGAGCGGTGGATGGTCCGGGACTTCGGTATGTCGTGTTTATGCAGGGTTGTCCGCTTCGCTGTGCCTATTGTCACAATCCCGATACTTGGGATAGCAGCAGTGGAACTCTTTATGAAGTGGATGAAGTGGTAAAGAAGATTTTGAGATACCGTCCATATTTTCAAAAGAATGGGGGTGTCACCGTTACAGGAGGAGAACCTCTTTTACAGATCGATTTTATAACACAACTATTCAAAAGATTAAAAGAAGAGGGGATTCATACTGCTTTGGATACCTCAGGTATTGGCTGTACAGATACGGAAAAGATAAAAAAAGTTTTCTCGTATACTGATTTGATATTATGTGATGTGAAATTCCTTTCCGAAGGAGGATATCAAGAGTATTGCAGAGGGAGCTTTAAAACGGTTTGTTCTTTTTTGGAGCTTATGAAAGAGCAAAAGAAACCGTTTTGGGTACGCAATGTAATCGTTCCTGGTCTTACCGATGCAAAGGAACACATTCAAAAACTTGGTGCATTTTTAAATCAATATCCTGATTTGGAAAAAATAGAGCTTTTGCCGTTTCGTAAGCTTTGTTTGGAAAAATATCAGACACTTGGCATTTCATTTCCATTCGAGAAGGTACCGGAGATGAAGAGTGATGATGTAAAAAAATTGTATCAATATTTAGATCGTAATATAAACTAAAAATATATTTAATAAATATTTTAATAAGAAGGGGGCACTTTTTGAATGGTGCTCCCTTATGCTATATTTTTTATCTAATAGAAAAAGCTAACGATATTTCCTATTAGATAAAAAGGGAAGTGCACCTACATTCGCAAAGCTCATTTCGCTGTCCGTTTTTCCATTACAGCTAAAGCTGTGGAAAAAAGGCATTGGGCGGAAGCCTCTTTGCCCATAAAGGAGGGTGCTCAGCGAATAAAATGAGCGCCAAAGGGAACCATGGGGTTCCCTAGTGGAGTGGCAAAGCCACTTTTTTTACTTAAGTCTTTCTTCTTAATTCATTAAAGTCTATAATGAAATGGAATGTCCCAATAGGAAGAATGAAATAGTAATATAGAGATTAATAAGGAGCTAGTATGAAACAGAGTATGGAAGAACCAAATGAACAAAATGATGCATTTTCGAGTAACTTGATTGCAATCCGAAGAGAACTGCATCGCTATCCCGAGTTGGGGTGGCAGGAATATCGTACAACAGCACGCATTATCGAGCATCTTGAAAAATGGGGTGTGGAATATCATTTTGGAAAGGAAATTCTTGATGCAGAGCTACGAAGGGGATTTCCGGATGAAAGCAATGATAAAAAAGCAGTGGAACGTGCAATTAAAGAAACCGGACGTGAAGATTTAATCGAAAAAATGACAGGCGGTTTTACTGGGGTCATTGCAGTAATTAAAGGAGAAAAAACAAGAAGTTTAAAAGCGCCTACTATCTTGCTTCGCTTTGATATCGATGCAAACGAGCTTCAAGAATGCATGAGTGAAGAGCATCGTCCTTATAGAGAAGATTTTGTATCTCAACATTCTGGGGTTATGCATGCCTGCGGGCACGATGGTCATGTGGCAATTGGATTAGGTGTGATAAAACAGCTGCAGGAAAATAGAGAATTGTTTTGTGGTGAAATACGTGTATTGTTTCAGCCAGCAGAGGAGGAAGTTCGTGGAGCAGTTGCATTTGCGCAAACGGAATTGACGAAGGGTGTCGATTATATGCTTTCCGGACATATCGGACTAAAAGCAAATCGTTTGGGAATGATTGCAGCTGCCACAACAGAATTTTTGGCAACGACGAAAATAAAGGTAACCTTTTATGGGAAATCTTCTCATGCAGGGAATTGTCCGCAAGCTGGACAAAACGCTTTAGCTGCTGCTTGTAATGCTACATTGAATATCTTGGGAATTTCACGTCATAGTGAAGGGATTAGCCGCGTTAATGTCGGGACATTATGTGCGGATGGACCTACCAACGTCATACCGGATTATGCTATTTTGGTATTAGAAACAAGAGGCAGTACAGATGAAGTCAACCAATATATGCAAAAGCAAGTTGAGACCATTTGTGAAGGTGCCGCAACCATGGAGGGCTGTGACTATAAGATAGAAATTGTAGGAGGTGCAGGCTGTGCGCAATGCAACGATGAATTAGCAGAATTTGTTGCAGAGCAAGCGAGCACCATACCTTTTTTCAAAGAAGTCATTGATGAATTGGAATTTAGCGCGAGCGAGGATGTAACCGAGCTTATAAATGCAGTTTCCGATAATGGCGGAAAAGCAACCTATATGCTTATTGGCAGTACATTAAGTGCGCCACATCATAACGATCATTTTGATTTTGACGAAGCTGTTTTGGCTCCGGCGGCAAAATTATTTTTTGAAAGCATTCTCGCATTATGCGAAGAAAGGTCACAGGATTGATTCTCTTTTGTAAGCAATCTTGTATAAGTGGCGTCAATACTGAAAGCACCAATTGGTGCAGTCAATAATATGGAAAGAACGGCAACGGTTAGTACAAGTTGACCACAGGGCAGACCCATGGAAAGTGGTATGCTTCCAATGGCGGCCTGCACCGTTGCTTTTGGTGTATAAGAAAGCATTGTAAAAATTCGTTCCTTGACAGTAAAATTTGTTTTAATGAGACAGAAGGCAACTCCAATCATACGAACGATGAGTGCTGCAAAAATAAGCAGAACTGCAGTAAAACCCGCCGACATTGCATAATTCAAATCAACGATAGCTCCAACTAAGACAAATAAAATGACTTCAGCAGCAACCCAGAGCTTGTTATATTTTACAGAAAGCAGCTCTGCTGTCTCGCTGTTAAATTTATTTAGGGCAATGCCCATACTCATGATTGCCAAAAGACCGGAGAATGGAATGAACCCTTTGATTGCTTGCTCTAATGCAATCATCAGAAATGACAGACTAAGAAGATTTATAACTTTTACCGAATCTCGTGTATGAAACTTTTGAAAGAATCGACTGAGAAGGTACCCGCAAATAGCGCCAAAAGCAATACCGAGAAGGATGGAAATCGGAATGTTAATGAAGTTTTGTGCTTCAATTCCTTTTCCACTAGCCAAAGCGACAAAAGAAGTAAATAGAACAATTACAAAAACATCGTCAACGGATGCTCCGGCTAATACAAGCTGGGGTATGCTTTTTTTAGTGCCGTAACCTTCATGAATTAAGCGAATCATTCGAGGAACAATGATTGCGGGAGAAACGGCTGCAAGTACACTTCCCAAGATTGCAGCTTCCAATGTGGAAATTCCAAATAACAATGGGGCAAAAATAGAAATGGCTATAATTTCAAAGCTTGCAGGAACAAAACACATGAGAAATGCTGGGCGGCCAACTTTTTTTAGGTCTTCCAAACGCAGGGAAAGACCGGCACGTGTTAAAATGATAACCAATGCCAATTGACGAAGATCCGCTGAAATGGAAAGAATCGACGAATCGAGTAAGTTAAAGAAAGAAGGGCCTAAAAGTATTCCGGAAAGGAGCATCCCAAGCAAACTTGGCAGTTTGATTTTTTGAAAAACCCAACCTAAGAGTAAACCCAATAAAAAAATATACGCTAGACTTGTTAACATAAAAAAATACCTCCTAAAACGCAGAAAAAGCTGACACTTCCTGCGATAAAATCACAGAAGTCATCAGCTTAATTACGCGGTTTTAGTGAAGTATGTTCACTAAGGGAGAACTTCATTCCCAAAGAATACTATATCTAATTCGTCGGAATCTGTCAATTACTTTCGCTTCATACTGCGAAGCATATTTTTAGTTTCTTTTTCCACCCGAAGCGATTCAATGGTCTTCTGTAACGCTTTATTATAAGTAAAGTTGTCTAAATGATTGTTTTGCAAGAATATCAATGTTTTTTCCGGAAATTTTACAAAGCAAACGGAAATCGCCCAAGCAATTGCCATTTTTACATAGTAACCTTCGTGTTTGATGGAATCCATCAGAGAAAGAACCATATCAATATATTGCTCAGATATGTAGTAATCCATGAGCATTACAATTGCAAAACGCAATGAAAATTCTTCCTTTGAATGAATGTAAGGCTGTAAAAAAGAAAGCATTTCTTCTTGATGCTTTTTTGTGTCTTTTAAACTGCTGCAAAAGCTGTCGCAGACAGCCCAGTTATTTATTTTAGGTACAAATGCTTTGATATAAGAAAGCCGAAATGAAAAATCCATTTTCGCACAGCCGATGACTAATCCTTGCAGTATGACTTCCTCATAATATTCATTTTCGGCACATTGTAAAAAGGACTCCCATTCTCCTTTTACAATTTCTTTTGCAAGGGTGCGTAGCATTGGAAGACGAACACCTATAATATTATGTACGCCTGGAACCAAATTACTATGGAAGTTTCGGTAAGACTCATCTGCCATAGAAAATAGCTGTTCTTTTATTTCCTTTGCTAAAGTATTCATTCATCTACCATCCTTTTACGTTTTTTTCTTCGGTTATATTTCATCCAATTTTTTGTCGCAAACAAGGCTAAGATGGTTACGACCGGAGCAAAACCCCACGAAAGAAAGCTTCCTTTGCTTGCAAGTACTTCTGTCCAAAGTTGATCCATTCTTAGATTTGTTTCATCGGATAAATTAATAAACTGTTCGGATTGCTCTAAAATCTCCATTGATGGATAAATGATTTCATTGTTTTGAATTTCCTCATCTAATAAATCGAAAGCTGCTAGATTTGGGCTGGAATAGCCAATGTATTCGATGTTATCCGCAGCCACTTTCGGTTCATTTAAAAAATTGATGTACATTTCAGCGGCTTCTTGATTGTCGCTGTTCGCTGGAATGCAAACAGCATCCACAAAGAGATTGGTACCTTCCTTTGGAAATGCTACGGCAAGATCCTCGTTTGATTCCATCATTGAAATGGCATCTCCGGCATAGTAAGGTGCAATCATAGCTTCATTTGCTTCCATTTTGTCAAAAATTTGATCCATGACATACGATTGTACAAAAGGTTTCTGTTCTTTTAAAAGGTCAGTAGCTTCACGCAATTCTTTTGGATCTTCACTGTTGAGAGAATATCCGAGTGCCTTTAGTGCAATTCCAAAGGCATCTCTGGAATTACTGAACATCAATATTTCATTTTTATATCGTTCATCCCATAAAACTTGCCAGCTTTCTATGGGTTCTTTTATTTTATTTTTGTTATAAATGATAACGACCGTTCCCCAAGTATAAGGAATCGAATAAACGTTTCCCGGGTCGTAGCTGTTATCATGAAATAATGGATTAATATAGGATGCATTTGGAATGTTTTCATGATTCAGTGGCGCCAGCATGTTTTCTTTCATCATACGTGCAATCATATAATCCGACGGAAAAATAACATCGTAATTTGATCCGCCGCTTTTCATCTTTGCATAAAGCTCTTCGTTGGTTGCATAATTCGTATAGTTAACTTTGATATCGGTTAGTTTTGTAAATTCTTCATTTACATTCATTAATCCGTCACCACCGTTGCATATATACTCTCCCCAGTTATAAACGCTGATAGATATACCTTTTCCTTGAAAGCGTTCATAATAGTTTTGATCCTTCGGCTCAAAGGCATAAGCAGGAGTTAGAGTCGAGGAAAGAAGAATTACGGTTATGGCTGCCCAGCAAAAAAATAGTCGAAAATTTTGTTTCATCGCAGTGCATCCTCCTTCTTTCGTAATTCTTTTTCTCTTCGCACATCATTAATATTTACCAAAATAAGAACTAGCAGTACAACAATAAAAATGATGGCAGATAAGGCATTGATTTCAGGACTTACACGTTTTCTCGTCATAGAATAGATGAGAATCGGCAGAGTCTGGAATTTATCCCCGCTTACAAAATAACTAATGTTAAAATCGTCCAAAGAGAATGTAAATGCCATTAGAAAGCCCGTTACAATACCTGGCATAATTTCAGGAAGGGTCACCTTCATGAAAGCCTGTAAAGGGGTACATCCAAGGTCCATTGCAGCTTCAAACAGGTAATGATCCATTTGACGAAGCTTTGGCATGACACTCAGTATGACATATGGCAAATTAAAAGTTATGTGAGCCAGTATTAAGGTTATGAGACCAAATTTAATCCCCATTAAGACAAATAATAGCATAAGGGATACACCCATAACAATTTCTGGATTAATCACCGGTAAATAAGTGATATTCATTATTGCAGTACGTGAGCGCTTCCTCATATTATGAATACCAATGGCTGCCGCAGTACCTAAAACGGTAGCTATTACGGACGCTATAACTGCAACGAGCAGTGTCGTCATAAAAGCATTTAATATAGCATCGTTATGAAATAATTTTTCATACCATCGTAAGCTGAATCCTGTCCAATGTCCTCGACTTTTACTCTGATTAAAGGAATATAAAATCAACACAAAAATTGGTGCATAGAGAAAGGTAAGCACAAGACCGATGTAGCTTCTTGAAAGCCATTTACTCATAGCAGCATACCCTCCTTTTCTTCAACCCCTTCAAACATATTGGTCAATGCCATACAGATTAAGATAATGACCATTAGTACCATGGAAAGGGCAGAACCTAAGTTTGGATTATAGGCATTACCTAAAAATTGCATTTCAATCAAATCACCAATTAACATGTTGGAGCCGCCTCCAAGCATGCGAGAAATAACAAAGGTAGAAACTGCAGGGACGAAAACCATAGTTACTCCTGTGGTGACACCGGGCATACTAAGGGGTATAATAACATTTTTTAAAACTTGGATGGAATTGCAACCCAAGTCTTGTGCTGCTTCAATCAGAGAATGGTCAATTTTTGTCATGACAGAGTATAGCGGCAAAATCATAAATGGAAGGTAGTTATACACCATACCCAAAACTACAGCTCCTGATGTATTAATCATTTCAAAGGGTCCAAGACCAAAGAGACCAAAAAATCGATTGATTAGACCGTTGTTCTCCAGTAAAGTCATCCAAGCATACGTACGAAGTAAAAAATTCATCCACATAGGGAGCATAATCAGTAATATGAGTGTTCTTTGATGATTGGCACTTTTTCTGGAAAAATTGTAAGCCAATGGATAAGCTAAAATAAGGCAAATCACCGTTGCAATAATCGCCAGCCAAATAGAGTTAAAAATGACTGGAGAATAAGCGAGAGAAGCCCTATAATTTTCTAAGCTGAAATTTCCCAAACGATCGGTTACAGAAAAATAAGCAACCAAGCCCAGAGGAATAATAATAAATAATGCCATCCATAAGAGATATGGGGAGGCAGTCGCTTTTACTTTCATGCTTCTTCCTCCTGTTTTGAATCCCCCTCAGGAGGCATCTTATGCATAATATGTATATCTTCCGGAACAACAGACATACCAATGCTTGTCCCAACTTCGTATTTTTGAGTGGTATGAATCATAAAGGATAGGTCATCATGTTTTGCGATGATTTCCCAATGAACGCCCTTGAAGATAATCGAATCCACAATGGCACTGAATTGTCCCTGTTCTGATGCGCTGATTTTCCAGTCTTCTGGACGAATGACAACATCCACAGCTTCTTTTTTTGCAAAACCAAAGTCAACACACTCTAATTTTTTTCCTGCGAATTCAACCAAATAATCTTCATGCATGATTCCATCTAAGATATTGCTTTCACCAATAAAATCAGCAACGAAAGCATTCACTGGCTCGTTATAAATATCGGTTGGTGATCCGATTTGAAGAATGTTACCATCTTTCATAACAATGACACGATCGGACATCGTAAGCGCTTCCTCTTGATCATGCGTGACATAAATAAATGTAATGTTAAGCCGCTGCTGAATACGTTTGAGTTCTATTTGCATTTCCTTACGCAGCTTTAGATCTAAAGCACCCAAAGGCTCGTCTAAAAGCAATACACGAGGATGGTTAACCAGAGCCCTTGCAATTGCAACACGCTGCTGTTGTCCACCGGATAGCTGTGTTACTTTACGTAACTCAAAGCCCTTTAGATTGACCAAAGCGAGCATTTCTTTAACCAATGCTTTTCGTTCGCTTTCTGGTAACTTTTTGTTGATTTTTAGACCGAATTCGATGTTTTCGTAGACATTCAAGTGTGGAAAGAGTGCATATCTTTGAAATACAGTATTGATATGCCTTTTGTATGGTGGTACACCATTCAGTCTTACGCCATCAAAAAAAACGTCACCCTGGTCCGGATCAATAAAGCCTCCAATGATACGAAGCGTGGTTGTTTTTCCACACCCGGAAGGACCCAGAAGTGTAACGAATTCCTTATCATTAATGTCGAGGTTAATCCCATTTAGGATTTTTTCACCATCGAATTCAACAGAAATATTTTTTAGACTAATTAAAGTATTTTTGTGCATTTTATGCATCCCCCTTTGCGGATTTAGTCATGCAGGACACTACCTCCTGCGTGGCCACAGTTGCTTTTGATATCACTCCCCCGCAAAAGGTTTTTGACCGCACCTACGGGTTTTCTATGGTACGGATTAAGGTGATACATACGCAGCTGTAAAATGGCTAGATGCTAGTTAAAGCAAGGTAAAATATATCGAGAAACGCGAAAAATGTCAATAGATTTTCATAAATAAAAAAAAAGAGGCAGTTAACCCAGCTCAAACTGGCTTTGCTGCCTCTGTATGTTATAGTTCTTTTGCGGCACGGCGCACGGTATCCATTCCACTGATCAATGCATCGAGCTGATCGTTGAGTAACGTTAAATCATCACCATGAACATTGTGATTTAGAAACAATTCTTCCATGCGGTCTGTAATGGTACAAACTTTTTCCGTTACACCAAGAAATGTTTGAAAATTACTGCTTCCAGTCGCATTTCTAAATTTATTCACATCTTTTGTTATATAATCTACAATTTCTCTTTCATCGGCAAATTTACCCTGAGGAATTGGATATGGTTTCACACGCTGCAAATAATACTTTTCTTTATGCGTGATATTATAAATATAAGATATCGTTAAGGTATCCGTTAATTCAAATTCTACAAAATACATAACACTGCAGATTTCTTTTATTTTTGTTGCACCCAATTGTCTTAAGCTTACTTCAATTAAATCGCCTTCAATTGTATTACGATTCATCATTCCACTCCCTTTCTGGATTATAACAGAGAACGATTATTAAACAAAGCGCACTACCAAATAAATAGTAGCAAGCAGCACGGATAGAATCATCATGGGGTATCCGATTTTGAGATATTGAACAAAGGTAATCGGGTATCCATGCTTGTTACTGATGCCAGATAGCACAACATTTGCAGAAGCGCCGATCAAGGTACCATTTCCACCGAGACATGCACCTAATGAGATCGCCCACCAAAGAGGCATAACATCAAGACCGCTTTGCTCCATGGTAAGAATTAATGGAATCAAGGTGGCAACAAAAGGAATGTTATCTAAGATGGAAGATAGTATAGCAGAAATCCAAAGAAGGACTAACATGGTCATAACCAAGTGGCCTTCCGTCACATCCATTAGAAGGTGTGCTAGCTTATCGATGATTCCTACTTCAACCATACCACCAACTACGATGAATAGTCCAGTAAAAAATAATATGGTGGACCATTCTACATTTGCAATGATTTCATCGACATCTTGTTTTCCAATGATAAGAATAATAGAAGCAGCAGTTAATGCAATGATGGAAGATTCAATTTCCAAAGCGCTGTGAAAAAGAAAGCCAAGTGCAACGAATGCGGTCATAATAAGACTTTTTCTCATAAGAGAGGCATCCTTAACTGATTTTTTTTCATCCAATTTCAGAACTTCTTCCATTGCAGAATCATCAACAATTAGTTTTTTTCCATAAATAAAATAGATACAAACAATTGTAATGGATAAAATTACAATAATACCCGGACCTAAATTTACAACAAAGTCCATGAAACTTAAATGTGCAGCACTTCCAATCATAATATTTGGAGGGTCACCAATTAAAGTAGCGGTACCTCCGATATTTGATGATATGATTTGCGTCATTAAAAACGGTACCGGATTAATTCGAAGCATACGAGTAATGGCGATCGTCATAGGTCCAATTAATAGAACCGTTGTTACATTATCTAAAAAAGCAGATAATATAGCAGTTAAAATCATGAAAAACATCATAATTTTCCAAGGGTCACCTTTTGCCAATTTTGCTGCTTTAATTGCAACATATTCAAAAAGACCCGAATTTCTTACAACAGCTACAAAAAGCATCATACCGATTAAGACTCCGATTGTATTAAAGTCGATGTATGAAATGCATGTATCAATAGTCAACACTCTTAATAGTACTAATAATACAGAGCCGGCTACAGCGGCTACAGCACGATGTACTTTTTCAGACATGATTGCGACGATTACCACAAAAAATATGATAACTGCGATAAATTGCTGTGATATCATTCTATTACCTCCAAGTAAAAATATTTTTTTGGGTCTATATTTCGATCTATATATAGTAAAATAAACAGATTAGACCAACTTATACATAATAGACCTTTCTATTCTTAAGTGCAACAAAAAAATTAACTTTTTAACACGACGGTAAAAAGTTAATCAAATGAGAATTTATATAATATTCAATTAATTTTCTAATGTTATTTTGGCTGACGTTCAGATAATAAAACAGCCGTTTTATAAATATGCTCTTGCTCCTCTACGGTCATGCTTTGCAAATAAGATAGTGTCTTTGTGATCAAGTAATTTTCAGTAGGACAGGAAATTTTGCTTTCAGAAAAAAATTCCACAGGTGTAAGATGCAAAGCATTCAATATTTTCTCTAGGCTGCCTATCGTAAAATTCCGCTCGCCGCGTTCAATTTTGCCTAAATGAGACGGGTTCAATCCTGCTTTATGGGATAATTCTTCAATGCTGTATCCTAAAGCTGTACGAAATTCACGTATTTTAATTCCGATTTGTACTTGTAAATCATCCATGAATAAACTCCTAACACCTGTACTTTCAATTATCATAACTCTTTTTATTTATTGCAACAAAGCCATAAAAGCAATAATAAATAGTCCTTAAAAGTATTGACATAATATCACAATCGCAATACACTAAAGATATATTTGGTTATAAAGAAATAATAGAGTGATAAATAAAATAAATGTACATTAAAAAATGAAATGAAAATCAAAAGTGAGGAGCGTATTATGAAATTACTTGGTGATTGGAAAGGTGTTACATATTTTGAACGAATTCATAATTATATTCCGGATAATCCTTTGATATTATGTATTGAAACCGTAGATGAAAAGGGCAATGTGAAAGGGAAAGTAACAGAAATTATTTTCGATGAAAGGGAAGGAAATAGTCTGCAAGAAAATAAAAGCAATACCTTTCTAGTGAGCGGTCGCTTTGAAACAAAATCAGGAGAGTTATATTTAAAAGAAGTCATTGCATCAGAGAGAGGAAATGAAAAATTATTGGAAGGAAATTTTGAGATTGTTGCCAAAGTTGATCTGGAAAAAGAAATGATGAGAGGTAAGTTTTATAATTGTCGCTGGAAAGAGAGTGTACAGGTACTAGAGCTATCAAAATGTCATTTTGAGTCTAGCGAATCTGGTTATTGCATGGGTTTAAAAGCGTTTCCATTGATTGATGCGCTTGCAGATGAAATATGCAATAATGCCGATTAAAATACCTGTAATCATACCGGAAAAAACAAGTACCGGAAAATAGTAAAAGATTTTTAAGCTTTCAATGAGCAGCGAAGCAGCTATAATTTGCCCTAGATTATGCGCAACTCCGCCTGCCATACTTACACCAGTAATACTAAACCATCCTGTTTTTTTCAAAGCAAGCATACAAAAAAAACTAAAAACAGCTCCGGCTAACGAATAAGCAATTGCAAAGACATTCCCAAAAAGGGCGCCAGACAGCAAAACGCGAAGAATGTTAATGGAAAAGGCATAAGATTCCCCGATGGTGTAAAGTGCTACGACGATTACTACATTTGCAAGCCCTAATTTAATACCAGTATTTCCGAAAGAAAACGGAATTAAAAATTCAATGTAGGAAAAAATAAGCGCGAGTGATGTTAAAGCTGCACTTATGGATAATTTTTTCGTTTTTGTGTTTAATGTTGTAATAGACATGGATTACCTCAAATAGCCGACACCATTTGGTGTCTTTTTTTAATACGAAATAGAATCGGTTGTCGTGTTTTTTTCGCCTTCAATGGTCACAATTACATGGTTAGGCAAACATACAATGCTTTGATTTACTTGCTCAATACGGCCCTGCTCGATACAGACTTTATTTTTACAATCCGATTCTATCATTTTCACTTGTTGATTTAAAATTTGAATTACATTGGTATGTCCGTTTTTTTTGATCGTTATATCTTGATTTTGTGACAAATCATAGGTACCATAGAGTTCAGAGCCTACTGACACTCTGACAAATTTTGGAGAAACATCGCTTTGGGCAAGTGCAAAGGATAAAGTAAGACAAAGGATAATCAATGCAATTCCCAAGAAAATGTCGGCTTTTTTAATCATATTTTACCACCTAAATATTTATTGAAAGAATGCGAGGAACTTATGAAAAAATTACAACGCAGACTATTAGTATGTGTTTTAATACTAATCTTTATTTTATCACAAACAGCGTGTGCAGGGAAAGCCCCTGTTTCGCAGACGGATTTTCTGTTAAATACAGTATGTACCATCACTTTATATGAGGGTGGGGATGAAGGGCTGATAAAAGAAACCTTTGCTCTTTGCAGAGAGTATGAAAATCGATTGAGTCGTACTATAGAGGAAAGCGACATTGGTAAAATAAATGCAGCAGGCGGACAAGCGGTTAAAGTGGATGCAACAACGGCAGAGGTCATAAAAAAAGGGATGGAATATGGAACGATTTCACATGGTCTTTTTGATATTACCTTAGGAAAACTGGCTGAGCTTTGGAATTTCAGCGGAGAAAATCCGTCGGTACCGGATGCAGAGGAGATTGATGCTGCATTGCCTCATATTGGTTATCAGCAAATTCATATAAAATCAAATGAAGAAATGATTGAAGTCTTTTTGGATGACCCGCAGGCGAAACTGGATTTGGGAGGGATTGCAAAAGGATACATTGCAGATAAAGCTGGAGAGTTTCTTAAGGAAAATGGGGTATCGAAAGCGGTCATTAACCTAGGAGGAAATGTAGTTTGCATTGGAGAAAAGGAAAAGGATGTTCCTTGGAGTATCGGAATTGAAAAACCGTTTGGTGAGAATAATAATGGTGAAAAAGAATTGTTAGGTACCGTTGAGATGAAAGACAAATCTATTGTTACTTCTGGCACATACGAACGAAAGTTTATTGAGAATGGAACATTGTTTTATCATATATTAGATCCGAAAACCGGGTATCCAATGGAAACTGACTTAGATGGGGTAAGTATCATTGGAGATAAATCGACAGATTGTGATGGACTCTCGACAACTTGTTTGATGCTCGGTTTTGAGAAAGGAAAGGCTTTGATTGATTCTATGCCCGAATACGAAGCGATATTTGTTAAGAAGGATGGAACAATCGTAAGTACAGATGGCGTGGTTCTAAGAGAAGAATAGCGGCCTTAAAAATGATTGTAAAGCATGGATAAATATGAAACATAAGGATATGCAAATTGACAAATGAGCATATGTTCAATATAATAGTAATTGTGATTCTTTATGCAAAAGAAAGCATTTTAAAATATGGAGGATAAAAATGAGTCAAGTGAGTGAAAGCTGCAATCATGATTGTGGAAGCTGTGGTGAAAATTGTAGTGAAAGAGATCCAAAGAGCTTTCAGGAGAAGCCACATGCAAAAAGTAACATTAAAAAAGTTATCGGTGTTGTAAGTGGCAAGGGTGGAGTTGGAAAATCTTTGGTTACCGGAATGCTGGCTGTTCTGATGAGTCGTCAGGGTTATCGTGTAGGCGTATTGGATGCCGATATTACAGGTCCATCGATTCCTAAAATGTTTGGAATTAAAGAAAAGGCAACAGGAACAGAAGAAGGTATTTTTCCTGCATTAACGAAAACTGGAATACAGGTGATGTCAGCTAACCTATTGTTGGAAGATGACACGGATCCAGTTATTTGGAGAGGTCCAGTTATTGCTGGTACTGTGAAACAGTTTTGGACTGAAGTAATTTGGGAAGATGTAGATTATTTGTTTGTGGACATGCCTCCAGGAACTGGTGATGTGCCACTTACGGTATTTCAGTCATTACCGGTTGATGGCATCGTAGTAGTAACATCTCCACAGGATTTGGTTTCTATGATTGTTGCAAAGGCTGTGAATATGGCAAAGATGATGCATATTCCAATCATTGGGTTGGTAGAAAACATGAGTTATGTGCAATGTCCACATTGCAATGAAAAAATCAATGTTTTCGGAGAAAGTCATATTGATGAAACCGCAGCAAAGTATCAACTTAAGGTTTTATCTAAGTTAGCGATGAATCCAGAAATTGCAAAAGCTTGCGACGCTGGTG
Organism: Anaerovorax sp. IOR16; assembly: GCF_017168145.1. Taxonomy (GTDB): domain Bacteria; phylum Bacillota; class Clostridia; order Peptostreptococcales; family Anaerovoracaceae; genus IOR16. The sequence goes on from NZ_JADQTL010000009.1 coordinate 220,342, forward strand.
CCATTGAATCTTTCAATAGCGAAGAGTTGAATGATGCTGCTCGAGTTTTGGCAGAAATAAAATAAGAAATAAATGAAATATAAAAACCGGTTGTATATGCAACCGGTTTTTTATATTTTTTACTTTGATAAGCTCTTCTTGGAGAGATCGCTTATTCTGTTTTTGCTTCCTCTGCTTTTTCAGCTGCAGGAGCTTCTTTTTTTGGTTCTGCAGGTTTTACAACTGGCTTTGCACCTGGTTTTGGAATCATATGGATGATGTGACGAGGACAAGCCTTTACGCACAATCCGCAATTCTTACACTTTTCTGGATCTATGATTGCGTGGTTGTTTTCCACATGAATCGCATCAAAGTTACAAGCCTTTTCACATAGCTTACATGCAATGCATCCAACTTCGCATACATTGCGTGTTTCTTTGCCGGTATCGCAAGAGCTGCATCCAACATAGACTCTGCTTGTTTTTGGAGCAATGCTGATTAATTGGTTTGGACAAGCTTTTGCACAAGCACCGCAACCAACACACAGATCTCTGTTTACCTTAGCAATGCCGTTGCAAATTTCAATGGCATTATAGTTACAAGCATCCTGACAGTCACCATAGCCCATACAACCGTATTTGCAAGCACCATGACCTTTAAAGAACAATTTGCTTGCTGCACAGCTTTTAAAGCCTTGGTATTCCATGTCGGATTTTGTTTTTTCTACAATACCGGAGCAGTGAACGGTTGCAACCTGTGCAACAGAAGCACCGGCATCTACGCCTAAAATAGAAGCGATGGAACTAGCTGTGTCTGCACCGCCTGGGATACAAAGGTTTGCTGCAACATTATCAGGATCTGCTGCGATAGCAGCAGCATAATCGTCACATCCTGCATAACCACAAGCACCACAGTTTGCACCAGGAAGTACTTCTCTCACTTTTACAGCGGTTTCATCTACAGGGACTGCCATAAATTTAGCAGCCAAAGTCAATATGACAGCGGCAATAAGGCCGATGACACAGACTAAAAATACTGGAGTCATAAATGCTGACATTGTGGCACCTCCTTACAGTCCGAAAATGCCATCTATTACGCCTGAGAATCCCATGAAGGATAAAGACAAAATAGAAGCAGCGATTAAAACGGATGGAATACCTTTAAAGCATTCCGGATAGTCATTGAATTCAATTCTCTGACGAACGCCGGAGAAAAGAACCATAGCTAAAAGGAAGCCAAGGCCTGCACCGAAAGCATTTACCAAAGATTGAGCAAAAGTAAAATCTTCGTCAATATTTAATACGCAAACACCTAAAACAGCGCAGTTTGTAGTAATCAATGGAAGGAATACTCCCAATGATTTATGAAGAGCCGGTACGTACTTTTTCAAAATAATTTCAACCAACTGTACAAGGGCTGCAATTACTAAGATGAATACAATGGTCTGTAAATAACCAATGCCCTTCGGCTCTAATAATAATATCTGAATTGGCCATGTTGCTGCAGTTGCAAGTACCATAACGAAGATTACGGCGCAGCTCATACCGAATGCAGAATCTAATTTCTTGGATACACCAAGAAATGGACAAATTCCAAGGAACTTTACCAATACAAAGTTATTTGCAAGGACGGCTCCTAAGATAATGATTAACATTTCTTTCATTAGTTACAACCTCCTTCGCTTGCCTGGCTGCATGCCGCTGCGGAAGGACATCCTGCACAACCATTTGCCTTATTCTTGCTTGGCTTACCATTGGTAAGCTTATTAACGATAGCAATAAGGCAACCAAATACAAAGAATCCACCCGGAGCCAATACGAAGATTGCCATTGGATCAATGAATCCAGCGGTAATGTCATGGCCGAATAACTGACCAGAACCTAAAAGTTCTCTGCTTGCACCCATTAAGAATAAAGCGAGTGTAAAACCAAGACCCATTCCGACACCGTCTAAAGCGGAATCAATAACAGAGTTCTTGTTTGCAAACATCTCGGCACGGCCTAAGATGATACAGTTTACTACAATCAACGGGATAAATAAGCCCAAAGATTTGTCCAGTGCAGGTAAATATGCCTTTAATAAGAACTGTACAATGGTTACAAAGGTTGCAATAACAACAATGTAACAAGGGATTCTAACTTTATCCGGAATGATTTTTTTCAATATAGAAATAAAAATATTGGAACAAATTAATACTGCGGTTGAAGCAAGACCCATACCGAGACCATTGACCGCTTGTGTGGTAACTGCCAACGTTGGGCAAGTACCTAATACCAGTACCAATACTGGATTTTCTTTGATGATGCCTTTGGTAATAATACCCAATTTACTTGGTTTGTTTTCCATTATAAAGCACCTCCTAATTCTGCAAATTGTTCTAATGCTGCGTGAACACCATTGAAGACTGCATTAGAAGTGAACGTAGCACCGGTAATTCCGTCAACTCTTGTTCCTTCTCCACCATCTACATTGGTAATTGCGGTTTGACCTACGAATTTTGCTAAATGTTCCGGAGTGGTTGCTTTCGTACCAAGACCCGGAGTTTCATTTGCAGCATCCGTTACTTTAACAGCAGTAATTTCACCGTTTGTATCAATGCCTGTCATAACGGTTACAGCGCCACCAAAGCCCTTGAATGCAGTTGTAACAACTACACCGGCACCGTTTGTCGCTTTGTATACTTCGGTAACACCCTCAAGAAGGGTAACATCCATTTGTTCAAATCCATCTGCTGCACTTAGTACTTCAGCACGAGCAGCATCCGCATTTTCTTTTGTAATTTTTTCAATAATAGGAGTGGTCACTTGATACGTACCTGCTAAAAGCAAAGTGGCAACAAGACAAATCACTACAAGCACAACGGTTGGTGCAAAATTTTCTTTAAAACTATTGTTTTGCATTATTTGTCACCTCCTGCAGGAACACCGTTTAACTTCAAACGAGTTAAATTATCAATATGAGGAGTCAAAATGTTCATTAACAGAATTGCGAAAGAAACGCCTTCTGGATATGAAGCATATAGACGAATAACCATGGTTAAAAGGCCGCAGCCAATACCGAAAATAATTTTACCTTTTGTAGTAATCGGAGAAGTAACGTAGTCGGTTGCCATAAAGATCGCACCAAGCATAACACCACCTGCAAAGATGTGGAATACAGGATCCAATCCTGCAGCTAATGCAAATACGAATACGGTACCGATAAAGCATACCGGAATCGTAGGTTCAATAACCTTTTTGATTACAAGGTAAACTCCGCCGATCAATAATGCAATTGCACTGACTTCACCAGTACAACCACCGATGAAACCTAAGAACATATCCATGTTGGAAGGAACATCCATACCTTTTGCAAATAATCCTAAAGGAGTTGCGCCGGTAATCGCATCTACAGTCTGCTGCGATTTAGGAAGAACCCAAGTCGTCATTGGAGTTGCGAAGGAAATGAATAAAACAATACGACCTACAATTGCAGGGTTTGCAAAGTTTTGTCCAAGTCCGCCGAATACTTGCTTTACAATGACAATTGCAACGAAACATCCAACGACTGCCATCCAAAAAGGAAGGCCGGCAGGTAAATTATAAGATAGTAAAATACCGGTTACAACAGCACTTAAATCGGAAATGGTATCCGGACGACCTAATAGTTTTCTAGTAACTGATTCAAATAATACACATGCAACGACACAAACGGCTGTCAATGCCAATGCACGAAAACCGAAAACAACAACTTCCATAATCATTGCAGGAATCAATGCAATGCAAACATCCAACATAATTTTGGATGTGTTTACAGGGGCCACTACATGCGGTGCGGAAGAAACAATTAAGTTTCCGTTTTTCATCTTACTCATTATTTCTTTCCTCCTTCCGCCAATACAAGACTTTTTGCTAATTTGTTAATAAAGCTTAACTGCTTTCTTGCAGGACAGACATACGTACAGCAGCCACAGTCCATACAAGACATAACATTATACGTCTTTAAGGCATCTACATCTTTGCGTTCAAATGCCTTGAATAGAGCAGTCGGCATTAAATTCATAGGGCAGGCTTTTACACATCGACCGCAATTAATGCAGGCAGTTTCCGGATTCATATTTGCAAAGGTTTCATCAAATGCCAATATTGCATTGTTTCCTTTAATAATACATTTTCCGTCATCCGGTAAAGCACGACCCATCATTGGTCCACCCATAAGAATCTTCTTTGGTTCACCGGTATATCCACCGCAGAACTCAATAATATCAATGATTGGTGTACCAATTGAAACTTCTACGTTCTTTGGTTCTTTTACCACATTACCGTCTACGGTAAGGCTCTTAGTAACTAGAGGCATGCCTGTAGTTAAGAACTGTTGAAGTTTTAATACTGTTGTTACATTCGAAACAATCACACCGACATCAGCAGGAAGCTTTCCGGCAATCAAGTGCTTTCCGGTGCACTCATAAATGAGAACACGTTCTGCGCCTTGAGGGTATTGTTGTAATAATTCACAAACACTGATGTTTGGCTCATTTTTTACCAATTCATTGAATTTTGCAATGGCATCTGGTTTGTTTCCTTCAATACCGATGATGGCTTGTTTCAGATTTAAATATTTTAGAATGTTTTTTGTACCTTCTACGATTTCTTCCGCATGTTCAAGCATGGTCATGTGGTCAACCGTAATATAAGGTTCACATTCTGCACCGTTTAAAATTAAAGTATCAACCTCTTCCGGATTTCTTGGATTGTACTTAATGTGGGTAGGGAATGCAGCACCGCCCAAACCTACAAGCCCAGAAGCACGTACTGCCGTTAAAAATTCTTCCTTGTTATTAATTGTAGGAGGAACTACGGTTTCGGCAACTTCTTGTTTGCCATCGGTTGTAATTTCGATGCTGGTATCAACGATACCCTGTGCAGTCATGCCCTTAACAAGAGCTGTGACTTCTCCCGATACACTGGAGTGAATCGGAGCACACACCGGAGCCGCATTGTCTCCGATTAATTGGCCAACCTTAACATGATCGCCGACTGCGACCGTTGGCTGGCAAGGTGCACCTATGTGCTGAACCATTGGAATGTACACTTTTTCCGGTACAGGCATTTTGACGATGGACTGTCCGGCGGTGTTTTTACAATGGTTGACATGGATACCCTTTAGATGTTTTGAAACTGAACTCATAAACTCTCTCTCCTTATCTAGCCTTGTCAAAAATTGTAGAATTTTAACCATTTCTTTCGTAGTTTTGTCTACACTTGAAAAGGTGGAAGACTCTTTGCTTTGCAGAAATAATACTGCCAAATTTGCATAAGGGCCTACAATAATAAAGAATACACCTATTTTTCAATTATGTAAAGTCCTTTTGTCGAGAAGAATGGTGGAAAAGCGATGCAAATTGAGATTTCCTGTCAAAAATTAAGGTGTAAATTAAGGATAGTGTTTTATTTTGTGGAAACACTAGGTAAATTGGTATAAATTATTTGGTATAAAGACAAAAAAAAGAATCGTAGTTTCTCCTTTGAAAGCGAGAAGCTACGATTCTATCTTATGCTATGGCTTTTCTTTCTAACACTTTTCTTTAACAATTCAAAAGTTTTTCAATTAAGAAGACTTTTTTCCGTAAAATATCCAGCCGCCCAAAAGACCTAAGAAGCAGATGAATACGTAAATTAGGAACAATGGATTCTGAAGTCCGGCAATCATGATAAAAAGAGAACCCATTGTTGCAAGAACCGGAAATACAATTCCCTTAATCACACCTTGTATCTGCCCTTTTTTCCAAAGACGGAAAACTTGATAATATAAAACAATGTATAAAATATAACTTACAACAATTGCAATTTCGGAAACATCTGAATTTGCTAAGATGTTATATCGCATCGTAAAGTAATGGATTGCCCACCAAATTAAGGTGATAATAAAACAAAACAGGGAAGAGTAAATCGGAATATTAAAGGATTCGTTTACTTTCTTTAAGCTGGGAATCGGTAAAGCTTCTTTTAATGAAAGGGAGTATGGAATTCGAATGTATCCGAGGATAATACCGTTTACAGTGCCCATAACTGAAATTACGACAAAGACCATAAAGAGTTTTGCAATGTTTTCTCCAAATAAAGAATTACATGCAGCGATTGCACTGCCGTCGCCCAGAGCCATTACTTGATCCGTGCCAACAGCAGAACAGATGCCAATAAAATACAGCAAGTAGCAACCTAGGATGAACAGTGGGGCTGCAACCAATGCACGAGGCATATTTTTTTTCGAATCTTTTACTTCATGTGCCACTGCGGTTGCAATAATCCAGCCATCAAAGGAATAGGCAATCGGTCCGATTCCGGCCATCCATAAAAGAGATTTTGTGGCATTGGCTGCTTCTGGAGAAGGATTATTAAATACGTTAGCAGGCTCACCAAAAAGAAGACCAGAAATGGCGATAACAAATAAAGGAATTAGTTTAATAATTGTTGAAGCATTCTGAAAATAACCGCCGATTTTTGCAGACAGCGTATTATAAGCAAAGCAAAGAATAAACCATAAAATGCCGATGAGTACTTGACCATTTAAACCCAAATCCCAACCAAAAAGCTGTGACATATAAATGCCGATAACCCATGACACGACGACGACTAGAGAAGGATAATAAATAAATACTTGGAACCAGCCGAAGGCGGCACCGAAACGAGGACTTACAAACTCTTCCGCATACGTAATAAATCCACCGGGATTATCAGTTAAGCTTGCAAGTTGGCTAATGGATAGGGAACCAAATATAATGGCGAAGGCGGCAATGCAGAATAATAGGATTCCAAGCATTACATTCCCTTGTGTATAGACCAAAATATTGTCAGATTTAAAGAAAATTCCCGAACCTATTACAATGCCGACAATCATTGCAATGGAAGTAAAAAGGCCATATTGCCGTTTTTGTGTTTCCATTCTTTTTTACTCCTTTTTAAATTTTTTGAATTTTTTATATTCTTATAATATAGAAAACACTTTCACGGGTCAAGCGTGAAAATCATTGCCTTATCAAGGCGAGAGTGATAAAATAAACAACGAGCTTCTATTATTACATATAAAATGTAAGAAAAGATTAGAAACGGGGTATACGTTATGAGTAACAGCAAATATAAAGAGGATTTTTATGAAAATCGACCGATACGGGACTTGAAGGATATGATTCACAGTTCCGCAGAACTTTATAAGGATCGAGCAGCTTATTTAGTAAAAGACAAACCCGGCGGCGTGTATCGTCCCATTTCCTTTCAGCAGTTAAAGGAAGATATTGATTGCTTAGGTACGGCATTTATGGATTTAAAGCTAACCGGACAAAAGGTTGCTTTAATTGGAGAAAACCGATATGAATGGATTGTATCCTATTTGGCAATTGCCAACGGAACCGGTGTCATCGTACCATTAGACCGTGAATTATCTTCCGGTGAAATACAAAATTTATTAATTCGTGCAGAAGTAAGTGCCATTGTTTTTTCTGCAAAGGTGGAGCGTAAAGTTTTTGAAGCGTTAGAAGGTGTAGAAGGAATTGACTGCATTATTAGTATGGACGCAGCTTCCGATAATCATAACATTTTATCTTTAAAACATTTGATTGAACGTGGAAAAAAACTCATTTTAGAGGAAAACCGTTATTTTATTGATGCAGAGATTGATCCGGAAGCAATGCATATGCTTCTATTTACCTCCGGTACAACCGGAATGGCAAAAGGTGTCATGCTCTCTCATAAAAATATCTGTGCTAATGTATATAATATGTCTAAATATGTGAATGTAAGAGACAATCAAACGGGACTTTCCGTATTGCCGATGCACCATACCTATGAGTTTACATGTCATAATATGACAGCGTTGTATCAAGGGTGCAGCATTGCTATTTGTGAAGGATTAAAGTACATTGTAAAAAATATGGCAGAAGCCAAGGCAACGGTTATGCTAGGTGTACCGCTTATTTTTGAATCCATGCATAAAAAAGTATGGAAAAAGGCAGAAGCAAGCGGAAAAGCCGATAAGATGCGTGCTGCAATTACGGTTTCAAAAACATTAAATAAGTTTAATATAAAAGCAACGAAGAAACTTTTTAAGAGCGTACATCAAGCCCTAGGCGGACATATGCGTTTACTGATTGTAGGTGCTGCGGCTATAGACCCTCAGGTAGTTTCTGATTTTAATGCTATGGGCATCACAATGATTCAAGGGTATGGAATGACTGAGAATTCACCGATCATTGCCGTTAATACGGATCGATATTATAAAGATGCTGCGGCAGGTCTTCCGATGCCGGGAACGGAGATTCAAATCATCAATAAGGATGAGAATGGAGTGGGTGAAATCATTTGTAAGGGTGATTCGGTCATGATTGGATATTATAAAGACCCAGAGGAAACGGAAAAGGTCTTAAAAGATGGCTGGCTTTATACAGGTGATTACGGTTACTTTGATAAAGATGGTTTTTTGTACATAGCAGGACGTAAAAAAAATGTAATCGTTACGAAAAACGGAAAGAATATTTTCCCGGAGGAAGTTGAGTTTCACTTAGGAAAGAACGACTACATCAAGGAAGTGCTGGTTTCCGGTATAGAAGATGAAAAGTCTGGGGAAACCGTTGTATTTGCGGAAATAGTACCGGAATATAGTGTGATTGAGGAGAAATTAGGAAAGTTGTCGGAAGAAGCGCTGCGGAAGTTGTTAAAACAAGTGATTGATGATACGAATGATCATATGGCAACGTATAAGCGAGTAAAACGTTTTAAAATTCGAGAGGAAGAATTTGAAAAAACGACAACAAAAAAAATAAAAAGAACTTACAAGTAAAAGAAATGGGGAATTGGGGATGTCAAATTTAAACAAAGAACAATGGGCAATGCAACAAATAGAAAAAATAAAAAACAGCTCGGATTCGAGGGTACGATATAAAAACGTTCGTCCCATTACTGACATTCGGGATATGTTTGTTTCAAGTGCAAAGCTGTACGCCGATCGCCCAGCGTTTTTTGTAAAAGATGAGCAGGGCGGACCGTACCGTGCTGTCACCTATCGTAAGGCTAAGGAAGATGTAGAGGCACTCGGTACGGCGTTGCTTTCCATGGGTCTATCCGGAAAGCGCATCGGCGTGATTGGTGAAAACAGCTATCAATGGGCCATTACCTATTTGGCAACCGTAAGTGGAGTTGGCGTTGTGGTTCCTTTGGACAAGGAACTTCCGGAAAATGAATTACTGCATTTGGTTCAGGAGGCAGAGATTGAATGTATTTTTTACGATAAAAAATACGAGGAAATGTTTCGACGCATGAAACAAAGTGGACAAACCAAATTGCTGTTTCTAATTAATATGAAAGGTTCAGAAATTGCAGAGGACACACTTTCTCAGAAAAGCCTGCTTGAGATTGGTTACAATCTATTGCAAACTGGAAACAGAGCTTTCTTAGATGCGGAAATTGATGCAGAAGCGATGAGCATATTATTATTTACTTCCGGAACGACAGGACTTTCAAAGGGTGTTATGCTCTCAAACCGGAACATTGCCGCCGACTTAATGTCAATGGTGACATTAGTTCGAATTGAGAAAGAGGATGTCTTTTTTTCTGTATTGCCAATTCATCATACGTATGAGTGTACGTGTGGATTTTTGTGTCCTTTGTTTTGCGGTGCGTCGATCGCTTATTGTGAGGGGTTAAAGTATATTGCAAAAAATTTAGCCGAAGCAAAGCCAACTGTTTTTTTATGTGTACCACTTATATTAGAAAACTTATACAGCAAAATATGGAAAGCGGCAAAGAAAAAAGGAGCCGATAAAAAGCTAAAGAAAATATTGAAAATTAACCATTATACAAAAAAGGTGAAATTAAATTTGGCGCCATTGCTTTTAAAATCAGTTACTTCTGTATTTGGAGGGCGCTTACGGCTTCTGATTTCCGGCGGTGCACCGGTGGATCCTGCAATCATTGAAGGAATTCAAGATTTTGGAATTAATTGTTTACAAGGATACGGTTTGACAGAATGTGGGCCGATTGCTGCACTGAATCCAGATATAAAGCGAATTCAGCATCAGCGGGTTGCATGCCTCCCGGAATGGAATGTAAGATTGTGGATGTCGATGATGCAGGCATTGGAGAAATCTGCATTCGCGGGGAAAACGTTATGATAGGCTATTATAAAAATCCGGAAGCCTCTGCTGAAGTATTGAAGGAAGGATGGTTTCATACCGGAGATTTAGGTTATATGGATCAAGAAGGCTTTTTACACATTACCGGTCGTAAAAAGAATGTTATTATTACGAAAAATGGTAAAAATGTATTTCCAGAGGAACTGGAGTATTATTTAAATAAAATTCCTTATGTAGAGGAATGTCTTATATCCGGAAGAAGGCGCGAAGAGGATGGCGAGACGGTAATTTTTGCAGCCATAAAAGCCGATCATGAAGAATTGGAAGAAGCCTTGGGAATTGGATATGAGCAGACGGAAGCAGAGCAGCTGCTTTGGGAAAAAATAGATGAGCTGAACAAGCAGCAGCCAATATATAAGAGAATACAGCGAATGGAGCTTCGAAAGGTAGAATTTGAGAAAACGACTGCTAGAAAGATAAAACGGTATGCAGAAGCAAATCGGTAGGAGGGTGAAATGAGGAATTTGAATGTAGCGATGATAGGCTTTGGAAATGCGGCAAGGGCATTTGCTGGAATACTCGCAGAAAAACATGAAGTTATAAAGAAAACTATGGGTTGTGATGTTAATGTTGTTGCAATTACAACAGGAAGTCGTGGTAGTCTGGTTTGCCAGGAGGGAATTGATTTAAAGGAGGCTTGTCGACAGATTGAGGAGGAAGGTTCTTTTAATAAAGGCTCATCGCAGTATTCAAAATTGACATCGATGGAAGTCATCGACACAGTAGATTATGATGTAATGCTTGAATTAACACCGCTTCAAATTTTCACGGGACAACCTGCAATCGATCATTTAAAGTGTGCAATGAAACGTGGGAAGCATGCGATTACAGCGAATAAGGGTCCAATTGCATGGGCATACGATGAATTAAAGGAACTTGCAAAGAAACAAGGTGTTTGTTTTTATTATGAAACGACAGTAATGGATGGTACTCCAATATTTAACTTAGTTGAAGATACGTTAAAATTCTGTAAAGTAACAGAAGTAAGCGGCATTTTGAATACCACAACCAATTTTGTGCTTGAGGAATTAGCAAAAGGAATCCCTTATGATGAGGTAATGGAAGAAGGACGCAGAAGAGGGTTTGTCGAAGCCGATCCATCTATGGATATGGAAGGCTGGGATGCAGCTGCAAAAACGACCGCATTGTTGAACGTTCTTATGGGTGCGAATATCACTCCTAAGGATATTGATCGGAAAGGCATTGAAGACATTACGGAAGAAAACATCAAAGAAGCAGCAAATAGAGGGTGCTGCATTAAGCTTTTCTGTCGTGGTGTGATAGAAGACGGGAAAGTAGTTGGAACTGTGAAGCCTATTGAAGTGCCGATGGATGAATTGATTGCTCATATTGATGGGACATCCAGTGCAGTTTCTATTACGACGGATTTGATGGGCAAGTTAACGATTGTCGAGCATAATCCGGAGCTTTTGCAAACCGGATACGGTGTGTTCAGTGATCTGATCAGAGTGATAGCAAATAGTAAATAAACGATTTATAACACAAGAAAGTAATGGTTTGATACAAATAGAAAGAGCAGAGAATTCTCTAATTAATATAGAGGACTTCTGCTCTTTTAATTTCAAACAATATCGTTTAATGACAATTTACGTTTAAATACATTGTGTATTTACATTTTTTGAGTTGGTTAAAAATAACATTGTTGTATAGCAAATATCAAATTCTAAAATATCTCCTACCTGTAAATTATCAGTATTGTCTTCAACGTCGATTATGGTATGGTCAGAACTTCCTCCTAATATTTCAATGTTTTCTGTACGCGGAAGAAGCTTGGTGAGATCGCATGCATCTAGTTTACCGAGTCCAAGCAATGCTCTTCTTCGAATACCTCGATCTTCGTATTCACACACATTCCCAAACGCATCAATAAAGATTTCTCCGACCGGGTAAGTTGGTTTGTCTTTTACTTCGATAATCTGAGCTTTTAAAGTAAATGCGTCCATATTGAGATAGCTCATGTCATAACCCCAGTCTTTTTGTAAATCATAAGCTAAAATGATACCTTCGCCGATACGAAGATGGTTAATCCTTTTTGGCATAGTACCGTCATGTACCATTGTGAAGGAACTTGTCGCACCTCCGGAGATGACTTCAAGCTGTCGTCCGATGGTATCTTCAATCTTTTCTGCAACTTCAATCAATTCGTTCATTTTTTCTGGAGTCGGCTTAATAGAGCCGTAGCATCCTAGGTTTGTACCAATACCGAGTAGATGAACGTTTTCAAGGTCTTTTTCAATGTGAAGAGCTGCCTTTGCCATTTCGTCTTTATCCCAGAATCCTTCTCGGAGATCCCCCATGTCAGCCATTAAAATAATACTATGCTTTTTATTTTGACGAATGCATTCTTCATTTAATGCGTCAATCACGGAAATTTCACTTTGTAAACTGTATTCTGCCAGAGAAACCAATCTTGGAATTTCAGTCGGCATTGGAATTCGGATCAGCATAAAAGGTCCTTCAATGCCGTAATTCTTTGCATCTTCGATTTGTTCAAGACGGGAAGAGGCAATGTAACGACAGCCGCCTAGTTTAAATTGCTCTGATACCTGAGGGATTCCGTTAAAGCCTTTGATGACACCGGCAACTTCAATTCCGACTTTGCTGCAACGGTTCACTACCTGTTCGATATTATTTCTTAATTTTTTTAAGTCAATTTCAAGTAATGGATATTGATTTGTTGTATGTTCCATTTTAATCCTCCAGTTTGGTGATTTAGTATTTTCTATTATTATAATAATACAGGATAGCTATTATTCTGACAATAGTTGTAGGGGATTTGTTACGAATATGTTAAAGAATATGTTTAAATTGGAAAACTAAAATTAGTATGATAAAATAAGTTAGATTTTTACAAAAAGGAGACGGATTTTATGTTACTAATTAAAAATACAAGTACAAACCCTTATTTTAATTTAGCTGCAGAGGAGTACTTTTTGGATCATGTAGAAGATGAAATCCTTCTTTTATGGCGAAATGATCGAACTGTAGTTGTAGGGCGTAATCAGAATGCGATCGAAGAGATAAATTTAGATTATGTAAAGGAGAATGACATTTCTGTTGTCCGAAGATTAACAGGAGGAGGAACGGTTTTTCATGACATAGGCAACATTAATTATACAATCATCCAAAAATATGATTCTAGTTTATTTTCTGATTATGAGTTTTTTACAAAACCGATTTGTGAATTCTTAAAGACACTAGGGGTAAATGCAGTATTGTCTGGTAGAAATGATTTGTTCATTGATGGGAAAAAATTCTGCGGCAATGCACAGGCACGAAGAAATGGAAAAATCATGCATCATGGTTGTATTTTGTTTTCGGCGGATGTAGCCGATCTTACGGGTTGTTTAAAGCCGAATCCATTTAAAATAGAAAGTAAGGGTGTAAAGTCAGTACGCAGCTATGTGACAAATATATCAGAGCATCTGAAAGAACCTATGGATGCTGATACTTTTTTTAACCAACTTTATTATTCTTTTAAAGAGAATATTTCTGAAATCAAAGAAGGTTCTCTTAATGAGAATGACATTTATGCTATTAATAGCCTTGCAAAAAAGAAATATGAAACATGGGACTGGAACTTTGGGCAATCACCGGATTATACAGCTAAAAAAAGCTGTAAATATGAGTTTGGTGTGGTAGAAGTTTGTTTCTCGGTTGAAGATGGAATCATACAAAAAATGAAAATTTACGGTGACTTTTTTGGGACAAAAGATATTTCTCAATTAGAAATGCAATGCTTAGGAGTTTTACATGAAAAAGAAGCGCTGCAGAATGTACTAAATAATTTTCCTATTGGTGAATGTATTTGGGGTATCAATGCAAAACAATTTTTAGAATTATTATTTTAGGGGGAGCAAATGAATATTAAAGATATTTCAATGAAAGAAATTGATGCAATTAAAGATGTCTGGGAGAAAAACAGAGAGTATCATCAAAGATTGTCAAAGGAATTTGGATATTTGTATGATGGACTGAATTTTCATGATCGGATGAAAGGGTTTTTAAGCTATGATCCATCGTTGCTTAAGATTAGTGTTGCTGAAATCGATGGAGTGATTGTAGGATATTGTATTTCAGTTTGTGATGGGCAAATAGGTGAAATTGCAACACTTCATGTTCTTTCTATGTATCGGAAAGAAGGTATCGGAAAAAAACTGATTTTGAGGCACCTTGATTGGTTGAAAAAAGTAGGATGTAAGGAAATTACCATTACCGTTTCCTATGAAAATATAGAAACGATCGAATTTTATCGTTCGTTTGGATTTGGAGAAAATACAATTGAGATGCGATTAAAAATGATTTAAATAAAAAGCAAAAAGTGGCTTCTGGAGAAGCCGCTCAGACTGTAGACAAGGATATCTCTATCTTTGCCTACAGTTTTTTTTACATAATGTAATACATTTTATTGTATTTATGGTAAAATATATGTATAAATACATGGAGGTATTTGCTTTATGATGGGTAAGAAAGATTTATTAGGTCGTGATCAATTTCAAATGGTAACCTTGAATTCTCTTGTTCCACAAGATCATATTATTCGTAAGATAGATACTGCGATTAATCTCTCTTTCATTTATGACCTTGTAAAAGATTTGTATTCTGATGTGGGAAAAGAAAGCATCGACCCTGTCGTCTTAATTAAAATTACCCTCATTCAATATACCTTTGGTATTCGATCCATGAGGCAGACCATTAAAGAAATTCAAACGAATGTAGCTTATCGATGGTATCTTGGTTATAGTTTAGAGGAAGAAATTCCTCACTTTTCTACCTTTGGTAAAAACTACTCTCGTCGGTTTCAAAATACTGACTTATTCGAACAAATCTTTCAAAGAGTCATTGCTGAAATTATGGAATATGAATTCATTAATTCAGAAAGCATTTTCATTGACGGTACACATATTAAAGCAAGTGCAAATAACCATAACAGTGAAAAAGAAACCGTTTTGGAATCCGTTAAATACTATGAAAAAGAACTAATGAAAGAAATTAACGAAGATCGCATTGAACGAGGAAAACAAGCTTGTAAAAAAAAACGGAAGCCAAAGAAAAGACAAAAGTAATCAAGAAAAGTACCGTAGATCCGGATTGCGGTGTATTTCATAAAGGAAAGCATAAGGTAGTATTTGCTTATGCTGCAAATGTAGCTTGCGATCGAAACAATTACATACTTGCTTTTCATACAAATCCAGGAAATGTACATGACTCAGTTGCATTCCCAAAGATTTATGAAAAAGTAAAAAGATATAAAGGTGTAAAAAATATTGTAATGGATTCCGGATATAAAACACCTGCAATTGCTAGAGAAATACTCAAAGATAAACGAATTCCTATCCTACCATACAAACGACCTATGACAAAAAATGGTTATTTTAAAAAACACGAATATGCTTATGATGAATACTATGATTGCTTTGTATGCCCAGAAAACCAAGTGTTAAACTATACTACAACAAATAGAGAAGGGTATCGGGAATATAAGAGTAAAGGAGAAATTTGCAAGAGTTGCCCTTCCTTATCAGAATGCACAGCAAGTAAGGACCATGTAAAAGTAGTCACACGTCATATATGGGAAAACTACATAGAGCAATGTGAGGACATTCGTCATACTCCAAAGTATCGAGATCTTTACAAACTACGGAGTCAAACCATTGAGCGAGTCTTTGCAGATGCAAAAGAAAAACATAATATGCGTTATACACAATATCGAGGGATTCAGAAGATAGAAATGGAACTGAATCTTCTTTTTGCGTCCATGAATCTAAAAAAACTAGCAACATGGATTCATAAATCTGAAAGAAGGAATCAAATGGCATAGAGATATCCTTTTATTTTTTCTTTTTTTAAAAGCTTTATAGAAAAAATAGAAAATACCTTGCAGAAATTATAAGAATATAAATTTAGCAAGGTATTTTGTCTACAGTCTGAGTGGCTTCTGGAGAAGCCGCTTTTTTTGGTATAATCATTACTTTTATTATTAAAACCGTAATCCGATAAACTGTATTCAAGAAAGTAGTTAAAAAATTAAATATAACAAGTTACTTTAAAATCGTATAGGCTTCGAACAAGAGTATGTAACTCATAAGCATCATCATCTAAGTTTTTGTTGCTTAGAACAATAAATGTTTTACCAAGCATTGGTTGTTTTAAATAATACGTTGAAAATCCTTGTGTAGAACCGTTATGATTTTGTTCTATGATATCATTTTGAGATTCGAAGATAAACCAGCCACATCGATATGTATATGATTGTGAAGGAAAGTTATGGGAAGGTATGTGATAAGCTTCATTGAGTGCTTCTTTGCTAATGAGTGTACCGTTATCAAGTGCTTGATCCCATTTATATAGATCTTCTAAGGAAGAATACACACCTCCGTCCCCGAGGACTCCGCTTGAGTAGCTTTGATCATGGGTAACATAGATACCTTTTCGTCGTTCTGCACCCAAAGCTCGGTTTGGAATGGTAGGGTCATGAACTGGATCATAAGCGACTGTTTGTGTCATATTAAGTGGCTTAAAGATGTTTTCTGTCATGAAATCAGCCAAGGAAGTACCGGAAACGGCTTCCACTACTTGACCTAGAACGGTATAGCCTGTATCTGAGTATTGAAAGTCTTTGCCTGGTTCAAAATACGTTCCGTCCATCCGTTTCACAATTTCATATACATCATGATCGGTTAATTGATTGGTTTCGGTAAATCCGCCTCCGATGAGTTCGGTAGGCTCTCCGTAATAGTCTTTTAGACCGGAAGTGTGGGTTAAAAGATGGCGAACCGTAATATCTTTTCCGTACTCAGGAAAATCTTTTAAGATTGTATGTACCGGAGCTTCGTAATCAAGACGGCCTTGTTCTTTTAATAGAATGATACACATAGCGGTAAACATTTTTGTAACGGAGGCCAAACGATAATTTGTACTTGGTGTTGCAGGGATTTTCTCTTCCACATTTGCATAACCAAATGATTTTTTATATACAACTTTCCCATGATCAGCAATCAGAACAGAGAGGGAGGGAGAGTTGGAGTCCTTTGTTAGTTTCATTAAATGGTGATCCAGTTTTTGTTCCGGTGTTCGGCTGACTGTACAGGATGTAAAAAGAAAAATACAAATTAATAGAATTAAAAATCGTTTCATTTTAAATTTCATTGATATTCTCCTCTCATTAAAACGATAAGAAAATAGATATAAGAAAGCAGGGAATTTAAATTTATTAAAGTATGATTTACTTAATAAACAGTATATCATTGCTATACTGAAACTTTATATAAGAGTTGTAAAAATTAAGAAAAATTAAGAAAATAAAAAAACGGCTCTTTTCAGAATATAAAGAGCCGTTTTTGATTTATAACTTAAAGACCATATATTTGATCGAGAAGGTTGTTTCGTTTGGATTAATGTTGTGCTTGGAAGCACGAAATAACTGTTGTACTTAATCCTGCACCTAAAGCAGCAATTGTAAATGATGCGTATTTTAAGAAGTTTGTTACAGTGATCATTTTAGATTCATCTACTGCTACGGTGATGGTGTCCCCAGTATCATCCATCCAATTGGTGTTATCAGGACTGATTTTGACTACTAATGTGATATCTTGTGAACCGGTATTTTTAATAAACCAATTATAAGAAGATTGTTGTGAAATGTCTTGTGCGTCAGCTACTACAGCAGCAGTTTCATCGACAGTTTTTGGTGTTAAAATTGTACCAGCACCGAAAGAGTCTACATTTGTGAATATGAGATCATTTTGGACTTTACCAATTACATTTGTACCTGCGGAAAGTCCTACGTTGAGTGGGGTGGTACCGTTTATAATGCCAACATCATTCGTGATATCTGTAACAGCGGTTACTGTACCTACGTTTAGCGGTGTAGCACCATTTATAATACTGACATCATTGGTAATATCGGTAACGGCAGTAACTGTGTTAACCGTATTTACAGTATCAATTGTGCTGTCGGCAGCAAAATTGACAGGCAGGTTACCTGAATTGTCAACGTGTAAAGGTACTACATTATCAGTGGTATTGTCTACAACATAAATTTGACCTTTTAATTGACTCGGTGAATTTTGGAATATAGGCATTCCTGGCATGTTTAATCACTCCATATTAAATTTTGAGTAAAAAAATTTTACTCTCATTCATAATATGAAAATTTTATAAAAAGTTTCCTTAGTACTTTACTCTTTTCCCTGATACCATACTTTGATCGGAGTCGGCTGAGAGGAAGAAATTGTTTTATACGATACTCTTACATATCTTGCAGTACGAAGTGGTTCTTGATAAACGACTTCGTTTGGCTTTATTAAAGTTGGTCCGGAATCATTGCAGATCATATTTTTATCGGGACTGATCTGAATATCTATTTCCACCTCTTGATGACCCAGATTTTGTATAAAGTAGGTATAGTCATCCATAGAACTGCAATCCATCCAATTGCAATATTGTACATGTTCTCTTGCAACGCAGTCTTCGATGATATTGATCAATCTATGACTTGGATCCGGTGGTACTGTTTCCAAAAATACTTCTAAAATAGGCTTTTTGTCGTGATAAAAAGGTTCAAATTCTTTAATGCTGCAACATTCAGATTGATTATTTGTGTATGCCCTTAAATCAAAAGGTTTTTTTCGAATCGTCTTTATTATATTTGTTACATCCCATTCGTAATAGCCTTTTTCAAAAATCATAGTACCTACATTGTTGCTGTTTATACAAATAACAGTCGGATTATGGTTGCCCCAAATCTTTTTACAGTACATTTTAAGAGTCGCTCTTACAATGGTTTCGTTTGGATTTGTGATAAATGGAAGAAAGGTTAGTTCTGCATTAAAATAAATGCAATCACTCCCTTTTCCTACTAATATGGTATCATTTATAATATTATCGCAATGCCTAGCAAAGCTTTTTATTTCTATGGGATTTATTTGTAGGATGCGCATAGGTTCACTCCCTTAAAAATTTTCTTGTATTAAAATATTCATTTTATTTCGGAAGGTTACAACAGGGTGAAAGAAACACGCCATTAAAAAAGCCGTTTTACAGTATTTGTAAAACGACTTTATAAAAACAATATTTATAGCAATTTTAAGGTTATTTTGAACGAATGTGAGCTGCTACTTTCACATCTTCTTTTTTGATGTGATTGAGAAGCCATCCTGCAATGCTGCTGTTTACTTTACCTACTAATACAACAGTAGGCCCATCTTTTTCCAATTGGGACATTAAATCATGTACAACCTTTTTAAATTCTTCGTGATATCTTTTATGATTCACATAATCCGGATATTTACTTGCTAGTTGAAGCTTTTCTTCATCTGCAAAGTGCTTTGACGTATAATTATATAAAAAGGTAGTGGTTTCTTTCAGTGCATCTCGGCCTTTTCCTTGTGAACAAGAATTAAGTAAATTATTGAGTGCACCGATTAATTGCTTGTGTTGTTCATCAATTGTTATATTTCCGGTTTCTAAATCAGCAGTCCAATTATATGCCATAATTATTACACTCCTTTTTTTTAATGCGTTTCATTTGTTAACGTCACGTTTGCTAATCTTAAGTGAGATTAACCGAAGTATCTGTTTAATAGACCTTCAAACGCGCATCCATGTCTTGCTTCGTCTTTTGCCATTTCATGAACGGTATCGTGAATTGCATCTAAATTTTGCTGTTTTGCCATAGTAGCTAATGCTTTTTTACCTGCACATGCACCATTCTCCGCTTCCACACGTAACTCTAAGTTTTTCTTTGTAGAATCAGTAATTACTTCTCCTAAAAGCTCTGCGAATTTCGCAGCATGTTCTGCTTCTTCCCAAGCTGCCTTTTCATAGTACATACCAATTTCTGGATAACCTTCTCTATGAGCCACTCTAGCCATAGCAAGATACATTCCGACTTCTGTGCATTCACCCATGAAATTATCTCTAAGACCCTGTACAATTTCAGGATCAACGTCTTTTGCAACTCCTACAAAATGTTGGTCAGCCCATTCTTTTTTACCCTCTTCTGCAAGCTTAAACTTTTCAGCAGGCACTTTACATTGTGGACATTGTGCAGGTGGCTGATCTCCTTCATGAACGTAACCGCATACGGTACAAACCCATTTTTTCATTTTTAAATTCCTCCATTTCAAATTATCATTTTTATCGGCATTATGCCATTTTATCAATTTTATGTGATTGCTCACGATTCATATATACCACATAACTCAAAGTTAAAACAAAGAAAATTTTATTTATAATAAATATATTGTTCAATGCATTACTCAATTTTTTGGTTGTTACTCGATCAAATCATCCCGAAATATTTAGTATATAAAGCAGAAACTAAGATTAAAAAATGAAGTCATTGAAAAAATTGTTCGAAAATTCGAAGTTATTTATCATTTCCTTGTAAAAACGCACAAGAATCCTTGCTTTTTCACGGTAAATTGATATAATTAAAAGGGTCTTATTAAATAGGGAAACCCTATCATTTTAAGGAGGAGAGACAATGAAAAAGATATCCCTTATGCTGGTATTAGTGATGATTTTATCAGCATTTATGGCGGGCTGTGGCGACAGCGGCGCCGATTCCGGAGCGTTACCGGAAAAAATTATTGTTGGAGTGTTCGAACCGCTTACTGGTGCCAATGCAGGCGGTGGTGAACTAGAGCTACAGGGAATTGAACTGGCTCACGAAATGTTTCCGACTGTGACCATTGATGGAACAGAAATACCTGTAGAACTTGCAATTGCTGATAACAAGTCAGATAAAACAGAAGCATCCAATGCGGCAAGAAATCTTGTTGACAGCAAGGGTGCACATATTGTAGTCGGCAGCTGGGGAAGTGGATTCTCCATGGCAGCAGGTCCGATTTTTGAGGATTCAGAAGTGCCTGCAATCGGTACATCATGTACAAACCCTTTGGTAACCAAAGGCATGCCATACTATTTCCGTGTTTGCTTTATTGATCCGTTCCAGGGTACAGTAATGGCAAAATATGCATTTGATGAAGGATTTAAAAAGATTGCGGTTGTTCAGGAAGTATCCAATGATTACGCAGTCTCCTTAGCAGCTTTCTTCAAGGATGCATTTACAGAATTAACGGGAGATGATAATTGTATCGTAAGCACTTTAAACTATAATACAAACGATCAGGATTTCAGTGCACAGCTTACAGATATTAAGAATTCCGGTGCGGAAGCGATTTTTGCACCAGGTAATTTTACAGAAACCGCTCTTTTGATGAAACAAGCAAGAGAATTAGGAATTGATTTACAGTTCTTAGGCGGAGATACTTGGGAAACACCACCGCTTCTTGAAATTGCAGGAGACGCTGCAGAAGGTGCTGTTTATTCTTCCTTCTATGATCCGGCAGCTCCTTTAACTGAAATGACTGCAACATTCTTAGATGCTTATGCTGCAAAGTATGGTGATGAACAGCCGGCAGGTGTAACTGCATGTGGATTTGATGCTTACTTACTTGCACTTGATGCGATTCAAAGAGCAGGAAGTGCAGATGGTCCGGCAATTCGAGATACTTTAGCAGAGACAAAGGATTTTGAAGGTGCAGCTGGTTTTGTTACTTTAGATGAAAATGGCGATGCAATTAAGCCTGCCGTAATTAAAACGGTTAAGGATGGGCAGTTTGTATATAAGAGTTTTGTAGAGCCGTTCTAATGAATTAATAGATTTATTTTGAATCATGAATGCAGCTTCCAAATGAAGCTGCATCCATGATTCTGTTTTAAGTAGAAATTAGAGGAGAAATTATCATATGACATTGTCCGCTTTTATGCAAAATGTGGCAAATGCGGTGTCTTTGGGAAGTTTATATGCTTTGCTTGCCATTGGCTATACCATGGTATACGGAATCCTACGTCTGATTAACTTTGCACACGGCGAAATTTTTATGCTGGGTGCATATTTTGCTTTTTATGCGGTTTCCGTTTTCCTACTACCTTGGTATATTGCATTTCCAATGGCGATTTTAATAACTGCAATTTTTGGTGTTTTACTGGAGAGAGTAGCTTATAAGCCCCTGAGAAATGCACCGAGAATTGCGATTATGATGTCTGCCATAGGCGCATCTTATTTAATTCAGAATGTAGGAATTTTAGTGTTTGGAGGTGTTCCGGTATCTTTTCCGAACATCCCGATTTTTAGTCAAGTTTGCAAGGTTGGAGGCATTAGTATTGCCCGTGTTTCTTTCGTGATTCCGGTTGTTACTTTAATTGCACTGGCTGTTTTATTTTACATAATTAATAAAACAAAGGTTGGAACCGCAATGCGTGCTGTTTCCAAAGATTATGAAGCTGCGCGTTTGATGGGTATTGATGTAAATACGATCATTACCTTTACCTTTGGAATCGGTTCGGTTATGGCTGCAATCGGTGCAATCTTATGGGGAATGAAATACCCTTCCTTGATTCCAACGTTAGGTTTGATGCCTGGTTTAAAATGTTTTATTGCAGCAGTTGTTGGCGGTATTGGAGATGTACGCGGTGCTGTAATCGGAGGTTTTATAATTGGTATCCTTGAAATTATGATCGTGGCTTTTTTCCCAGATCTATCCGGCTATCGTGATGCTTTTGCATTTGTATTACTGATTGTCATTTTGCTTGTAAAACCAACTGGCTTAATGGGAAAATCAGCGATTGAGAAAGTATAGGGGGTGCCATGATGAATGCATTAAGAACGATGAATCATGACCGACGTAATCAAATTTTGACGGCGCTTGCTATTGTATTGGTTGCTGTTTTGTTAGTCATTGCAAATATGACCTTAAGTAAATATCATTTAAGATTATTAAATTTAGGTGGAATTTACGTTATTTTATCTTTAAGTATGATTTTAATCAATGGATTTGTCGGATTATTTTCCTTGGGGCATGCAGGATTTATGGCGATTGGTGCCTATACCTGTGCTTTGCTTACTATGGAACCGGCAGAAAAAGCAGTAAACTTTTATTTGAAGCCAATTGTGCCATGGCTTGGTGAAATGCATATGGGATTTTTACCAGCAATGCTGATTGGCGGTATTTTGGCTGCAATCATAGGATTCTTGATTGGCTGGCCGGTACTTCGATTAAACGATGATTACTTGGCAATTGCTACATTAGGATTTGCTGAAATCATTCGTATCGTTTTAACAAATTTACAAACGATAACAAATGGTTCTTTAGGATTAAAGGGACTCCCTAAAATGGAGATTGATGTTTTTGGATTGTTACCGGAATCCATGCATGGTATACTCGTATTAAATTTGTCTGCATGCATTTGGATTGCAGTTATCATTACAATATTGTTTTTTGTACGCTTGATACGAGGAAGTTATGGTAAGGCATTTAAAGCGATTCGAGAAGATGAAATTGCAGCCGAAGCAATGGGAATTGATGTGTTTCACCATAAACTCTTGGCCTTTGTCATTGCCAGCTTCTTTGCAGGAATCGGCGGTGCGCTTTTGGGAAACATTATGCAGACAATCGATCCGCTTATGTTCCGATTCCTTATGACATATAATGTTGTCTTGATTGTTGTAATCGGTGGCATCGGAAGCTTGACTGGCGGAGTTTTGGCAGCTATTATTGTAACCATTTTTATGGAATTGTTAAGATTTTTAGATGCATCTTGGATGCTGGGACCGGTACAAGTACCTGGAACTGCTGGTGTTCGTATGGTGGTATTTTCTATCATATTAATGGTAATGGTTATTTTTAAACCGCAGGGTATTATGGGACGACGTGAATTTTCTTGGGATTGGTTTCTTAGTATTCCAACTCAAATAAAAGAATTTTCTTTGAATAGATCCAAGAAAGAAGCATCTGCGGATTCTAAGAAAGGATGTGAGTAATATGTCTTTGCTTAGAACGCAAAATATGACGATACGTTTTGGTGGTGTTGTTGCGGTAAAGGATTTGAATTTACGCCTTGAAAAAGGTGAGATTATTGGCTTGATTGGTCCGAATGGTGCAGGAAAAACAACTGCATTTAATATGGTTTCAGGCGTATATAAACCCACTGAGGGAAAAATTTTCTTAAATGAAGGGGATATTACTGGTCAAAAACCGAATAATATTACTAAGCTTGGTATTGCAAGAACGTTTCAAAACATTCGTTTATTCAAAGATTTGACCGTTTTGGATAATGTTATTATAGCGAATCATCTTCGCTTAAAAAGCAATTGGATTTCTTCTGTTTTAAGAACATCGAATTATGTAAGCCAAGAAAATGAAATGGAAGAACGCTCTTTAGATTTATTGGAAAAAGTAGGTCTTTTGGATGTGAAAGATGAAAAGGCGTATTCTTTGCCTTATGGGAAGCAGCGCCGTCTAGAAATTGCAAGAGCTTTAGCGACTAAACCTCAAATTCTTCTTTTGGATGAACCGGCTGCCGGCATGAATCCGCAGGAATCCGATGAATTGATGCAATTTGTTGGAAGAATTCGTGATGAATTTGACCTTTCTGTGCTGATGATTGAGCACCATATGCAGGTAGTTATGGGTATTTGTGACCGTATTTATGTATTAGAGTATGGTATTAACATCGCGGAGGGGACTCCAAAGGAGATACAAAGCAATCAAAAAGTTATCGATGCTTACTTGGGGGTGGAATAATCATGTTAAAAATTGAGAATTTAAACGTACATTATGGTGGAATTCATGCCCTGCGAGGTATCAGCTTGGAAGTGCCGGATGGCAAAATCATATCTTTGATCGGTGCAAATGGCGCTGGTAAAAGTACAACTTTAAAGTCAGTTATGGGTCTTGTTCCTAAAACAGAAGGCAGCATTGTATGTGATGGGGTAGATATTACAAATTTAAAGACGAAGGATATGGTCAAGGAAGGGATTATTCTTTGTCCAGAAGGTCGTCGTGTATTTCCGGATTTGACGGTTGCAGAGAATGTTATGCTAGGAGCGTATGTAAGAAAAGATAAAGAGCAGATTGCAAAGGATGAAAAATGGGTGTATAATTTATTTCCGCGGCTGGAAGAAAGAAAATGGCAGCAGGCGGGTACACTTTCCGGCGGAGAACAGCAAATGCTTGCAGTGGCTCGTTCGCTTATGAGTAAGCCTAAGCTGTTAATGATGGATGAACCATCTTTAGGATTGGCTCCGATTATTGTAAAAAATATTTTTAATATAATTAAGGAAATCAATCAAGTTGGGGTAAATGTACTACTCATTGAGCAAAATGCGAAGGCTGCTTTGGAAATATCGGATTACGGTTATGTAATGGAAACCGGGAAAATTATATTATCCGGGCCGGGAAAAGAACTGTTGCAAAACGATGGAGTTCGAAAAGCATATTTAGGAGAATAACAAAAGGATGGCACAAAAGAGAAAGAGAAGGATTGCATTGCTTTGCAGTGTGGTTGTCTTACTAATGAGTCTGCTTGGTGGCTGTGCGACTTTCGAAAACTTCCAACAGGGTTTCTTTACAAAGAAAACAGAGGAAGTGGTTCGCTTTGGAGTTTATCAGCCTTTATCCGGTGCAGATAAAGAAGCGGCAGCACTGGAAGTAAAAGGAATTGAACTTGCACATAAATTGTTTCCGCAAGCTTTAGGGAAACAGGTGGAACTGATTTATGCAGATAATAAATCGGATGTATTTGCTGCAGAAGCGGCGGCAAAGGAATTGGTAGAAAAACGTGTGGCTTTGGTATTAGGGAGCTATGGAAATGCGTTGAGCTTGGTTGGAAGTGATGTTTTTAAAGAAGAAAAAATTCCTGCCATTGCTGCAACCTGTACAAATCCATTAGTAACCAGCAGTAGTGACTTTTATTTCAGGGCATGCTTTGTAGACTCTTTTCAAGGAAATGCAGCGGCGAAGTTTGTAAATGAAAGCTTAGGCGTTACGCAAGCGATTGTTATGAAACAAACGGATAACGATTATGCCTCTGCAATGTCTCAAATGTTTTCGGATAAATTGGTTGCTCTCACAGGTGATCCCAATGCAATTATAAATACTTTGGAATTTAAAAAAGGTGATACAGACTATTCGGCACAATTGGATGCAATTTCAGCCTCTGGCGTACCGATTGTTTACTTGCCTTGTACCGAAGAAGAAGGAATTACAATTTTAAAACAAGCAAAGGAAAAAGGGATTACTGCTACTTTTGTAGGAACCGATAAATGGGATACGGAGAACTTCTTAAAAAAAGGTGGACAAGCAGTGGAAGGTGCAGCTTTCACAACACTATTTGATGCGGAATCATCTTTGACAGAGATGAGCCAGCTTTTTTTAGAATCCTATCAAAAAGAATATGGAGTAGAAGAAAAACCTGAAAGTGCAGTTGCTTTAGGTTTTGATGCATATTTATTGGCGGTGAATGCATTGAATAATGCAGGAACGGCGCTTAATGGTGAAGCAATTCGCGACCAGCTTTTTAAAACCAAAGAATTTCAAGGTGCAACCGGAAGTATTTCATTAAACTTAACTGGCGATCCGGTTAAATCGGTTGTCATTGAAGCGGTTGAAAATGGCGCGTTTGTGCATAAATATACAGCTGAACCTACTTGGGGACAGTAAGAAAGAAAGGAAAAAATGATGGAAGAAAAAATTATAGCTGCATTAGATAATATTAGACCGTTTTTACAAAGAGACGGTGGTGATGTGGAATTTGTCGAGCTTACTGCAGATAATGTGGTAAAAGTAAGATTGCAGGGACATTGTGCAGGTTGCCCACATGCACAGATGACGATTAAGCAAGGTATTGAACGTTTATTAAAAGAGCAGTATCCGGAAATTACTGCAGTTGAAAGTGTGTAAAGAGGGTTAGGAATGACAGCAATGCAGGGGGATAAAAGAAGAAACAACAGAAGAAGACAGATGCGTACAAGAAGACGTATATTTTTTGGAGGGTTAATCGGAATAGTAATGTTCATAGCGGGAGTATTTTTATTCCCGCTATTTTCGCATAATGGGTTAGACATTGCATTAGAACCGGAACCTATGATAGAAGAGCCCATTGATTTGAAAATTTCTTGTGTGGGTGATGTAATGGTTCATAAACCACAGTTGGAAGCACAATATAACATAGAAACAGATTCCTATGATTTTACAAACAACTTTGAATATGTAAAAAAATACATAGAGAGTGCTGATGTTGCACTTTGTAACGTGGAAACGACATTTCGAGGAGAACCGTATTCAGGGTATCCATTGTTTAGTGCACCGGAAACCTTAGCGAATGCATTGAAAGATGCTGGATTTGACGTTGCCATAACCGCAAATAATCACATGATGGATACGGGATTTTCAGGAATGCAGCGAACCATTGATGTATTGAGAGAAGCTGGGTTTGCTACGGTTGGATCTAGGAAAGCTGGAGAATCCAGATATGCATTAGTTAATGCAAAAGACGTTAAAATTGCAGTGATGGCTTATACTTATGAGACACCAAGCCAAAATGGCCAGACATCAATTAATGGAAACGTATTAAATTCAGAAGCGGAAGAATTAATCAATCATTTTAATTACAATACTTTAGATGAAGACCTGCAACATCTTGCGGATGATATAAAAAAAGCAAGAGAGGAAGGCGCTGACATTGTAATTAGTTATTTTCATTGGGGTGAAGAATACCAGCGTTCACCGAATGATTGGCAGCAAAACATTGCACGAAGAGCTGCTGATATGGGAGTCGATATCGTTTTTGCTTCACACCCACATGTACTTCAGGGAATGGAAATCATCGAAAACCCAAATACGGGAAAGAAAGTACCGGTTTTCTATTCTATGGGAAATTTTATTTCCAATCAGAGATTGGAAACATTAAATAATCGATACACAGAACAGGGTATGATCGCAACGGTAAATCTTTCTTATATGAAAAGTACGGGACAGATATTAACGATAGCTCAAGAGGTAATGCCGACATGGGTGGATAAGTATATTTCCAAAGGAAAATTAGTTTATACCATTGTACCGCTTAATGAAGATTTAGTAAACAATCCATCTTTAAAGAATTCTGGGCATATCAACCGTGCGCAGCAAGCGTTGGATGATGTAAATGCATTGCTTTCAAATTAAAGGAGGTATGTGAATGGATTTTCTCAAACAGAATAGCGAACAACATGAGATTGCATTGTCTGAGATCCAACATAGAGTAAAAGTGAACGAAGCGGAAATGATTCAAACTTTGCAAGAACTGGTTGCAATAAAAAGTGTGGAAGAACCTGCAACGGAAGCGTTTCCTTTTGGGGCAGGTGTACATAATGCATTGCATTATATGCTGGATAAGGCAAATGCCGATGGATTTCAGAGTTTAAACGTGGATGAATATGGTGGTCACATAGAATTCGGCGGTACTTTGTATAGTGAGCAAGGTGAAGTCATTGGATTTGAAAAAGAAACCATGGGGATTTTAGGACATTTGGATGTTGTACCCGAAAGCGATGGATGGGAATATGAACCTTACGCCGGAGAAATTGTAGATGGGAAAATGTTTGGAAGAGGAACCAGTGACGATAAAGGGCCGTTGATTGCAGCCTATTTTGCAATGCGTGCAATTAGGGATGCCGGCTATGAACCGCAGAAAAAAGTGCGTTTGATTTTGGGTTTGGATGAAGAAACCAATTGGAAGGGTATGGAGTATTATTTAAAAAAAGTTCCTGCCGTTGATTTTGGATTTGCTCCGGACTCCAAATTTCCTGTGATACACGGTGAGATGGGTCTTTTAGTTTTTGAACTGGCAAAAAAATAAACAAGTCAATTTCAAAAGGTTTAACTTTTCGTAGTATGAGTGGTGGACTGGCAGCAAACGTTGTTGCAGATCATGCAAAAATGTTGGTTCGAGGCGATTCCTATGATACCATCAAGGAAAAATTACATACATTTAAAGAAGAAACGGGATATGATTTAAACGCTCGGCAACGAGGGAAAAGTTTGGAGATAGAAGCAACAGGAAAAACAGCACATGGAGCAACTCCTTGGAAGGGATTAAATGCAATTTCAGTTTTGATGGCATTTGCAAAACAGATTGGTTTTGCAAATGAAGATGTGAGTGATTTTATTGACTTTTATAATAAACATATTGGGTTTGAAACAGATGGCAACTCTTTGGGATGCGGCTTATCGGATGATATTTCCGGTAATTTAATATTAAACGTTGGAGTTGTGAAAGTCGATGAAGGAGCAGCGCGTCTTTTAATCAATGTTCGCTATCCGTTGACTGTGACGGAAGAACAAGTTTATGACGGAATGAAGGAAATCGTTGAATCCTATAACTTAGGCATTATAAAGCTGGAACATAAAGGGCCGTTATACCGACCTGCTGAAGATTCTATGATTTCTACTTTAATGGAAGTGTATCAAAAGTATACAGGTGATACTAGAAGTAAACCAGTTGTTATTGGAGGTGCGACTTATGCACGCTCGATGCCGAATACGGTTGCATATGGATCTATGTTTCCAAATGAAGAGGATCGCATGCATCAAAAAAATGAATACATCTCACTAGAATCCTTAAAAAAGGCAACATCGATTTATGCAGAAGCAATCTTTCGATTGACGAATGCAAAGAAAATATCAATAGATAATAAATAAGTTAGACAAAACTCGATCTTAAAGTAAGAAAGATAATGGTTATAACAATAAATAACCGAATAACTGATTATGTTTGATTAAAATAAATAAACTCTAAAATTATTTAAAATTATAAGTTGGTAACAACTTATAATTTTGTTTTTTGAAACCATTATTAAAGATAGAATAAATTTAAAAAGTAAGCTCATAAGTCGTTTGTAACTTAAATTTTAAGTCAAGTAAAACTCCATTCCAATGCAGCTTTAAATAAATAATATTTTAAAATTGCTCAAATGATTGCAAATACTAAAGTTCCAGGATAATTAAACCTATGGCACGAACCTTGCTATATATAATAGTGCACGTTGTCATTTATTATTACTAATATAGTTTTGTGGATAAAGATAAGGAAAAAACGATGATACAAAAAGAAAAAAGCATTGGTTATGGTATGATATTTATTTCAGGTAGTTTATGGGGAACGATTGGTTTATTTGTGAATCTTTTTAATGGTTTGGGTGCAGAGTCTTCATTAATTGCATTTTTACGATTATTTATAGGATTTTTGCTTTTAGTACCCATTATGTATATAATGGGTGGTAGACAGATTTTTTTAATTAATAAGAAAAGTTTATTGTTTTGTTTTCTTTCGGGTGTTTTTTCACAAGCTGGGTTTAATCTTTGCTACACAGAAGCCGTAGGAAATGTAGGAGTAGCAACGGCATCGGTATTGCTTTATACAGCTCCTATTTTTGTTTGTATAATGTCAAGGATCTTTTTTAAAGAAACCATTGGCTGGAAGAAACTCGCAGCATTAGCTGTAAATATTGTTGGGTGTACATTAACAGTAACTGGTGGGAATTTTTCTACTGTCCAATTCTCGGTATATGGGGTATTGATTGGTGTTGCAGCTGGGTTCTTATATGGATTGATGACGATTCTTGCAAAAAAAATATCTGATAATTGTCCACCTATGACGATTGTTTTTTATAGTTTTCTCTTTGGATGGTTAACTATGGGAGTTTTCAGTCATCCTTGGGATAGTATAGGGTTGATGATAAATTGGAAATTTATTATCGTATCCATTGCGTATGGCATGATTCCTACAACGGGGGCTTACCTGCTTTACATGAAAGGATTGTCAAAAGGGTTAGAGGCATCAAAGGTACCGATTATTGCATCGGTAGAAACTGTGGTTGCGGCATTGATTGGATTTTTACTCTTTCGGGAAGAGGTTGGGATCATTAAGATTATAGGAATTGCATGTGTGTTATTTTCTATTGTAATTATGAACATTTCAAAAAATAGAAAAGACACCCCTAATTTAAAGGAAACGGTAAAGAAAGGAATGATAGCTTGAAAATTGTTGATTTGACTCATGTAATTGAAGAAAGCATGCCAGTTTATCCGGGTACCGAAGGTCCAAATTTGGTTCCAGCGAATACTTATGAAAAAGATGGATTCAAGGAAACTATACTGCACATGTTCTCGCACACAGGTACACATATGGATGCTCCGGCACATATTAAACCCGATGGGATGACACTTGATGCATTTGATGTATCCCAATTTGTAGGGAAAGCAATTGTGGTAGATTGTCATGACTTATGTGAGGGTGACCGAATTAATATGTCATACATATTAAAACAACAGAAAGAAATAGACGAGGCAGATTTTGTTCTCTTTTCTTCGGGATGGAGTCATTATTGGGGTACGGATAAGTATTATGGTGATTTTCCCGTTGCTGATACAGATGTTCTGGAATATCTTGTAAATACAGGAAAGAAGGGAATTGGAATGGATGCAATCTCCATTGAACCGATTTCAGATGAGCATTTACCACATCATCATTTAGTACTAGGAAGTGGCATGATAATCATTGAAAATTTAACAAATTTAGAATTATTGGGAACAAATTTGTTTACACTTGCAGTTCTTCCGTTAAAGTGGAAGGAAGCAGATGGTTCACCTATCCGTGCAATTGGTATTTTGGAAAAATAAGATGAAAATTATATTTTCTTTTGTATTGACAGTATGGAAGAATTTGATTATGATAAAATTAAATATAATATTCGGATGAAGGATGTGGGAGACATTGCAGCTTGTCTGCAAGGCCGAAGGTGTAATTGCGAAAAACTCTCAGGCAAAAGTACCGCATCTGGACGAAACTCTGGGAAGTTCGAATGGCATTTTTATGTTGGCGGACACCGAAGAAGCAACCCTAATAAAGGGGAATCTTTCAGGTCAGTGGACAGAGGCGTATTGAAATTTATTTCAGTACGCTTTTTTTGTTTTATAATATATGTTTTTGTGAAATAAAAAAGTGTACAGAATATCATTTGTTATTTATATATTAAAAATAATGAAATGAAAGGAAAGAATATGGAACGAAAAACTCCTTTATATGACTGCCATGTAGAATGTGGTGGAAAAATGGTACCCTTTGCAGGCTTTTTGCTTCCGGTTCAATACCAGACGGGCGTCATAGCTGAGCACAATGCAGTTCGAACAAAAGCAGGATTGTTTGATGTTTCCCACATGGGAGAACTGTTACTTTTTGGAGCGGATGCTTTGGATAATTTGCAAATGCTTTTGACCAATGACTTTACAAATATGAATGATGGGCAATGTCGTTATACTCTTTTATGCAATAAATCGGGTGGAATTGTAGATGATTTATTGGTTTACCGAATGGAAAAAAATCAATATTTACTCGTGATTAATGCAGCGAATGTAGAAAAAGATGAACGTTGGATCAGAGAACATATTTTTGGGGATGTAACTCTTAAAAATCTTTCTTCAGAACTCGCACAAGTTGCGCTGCAAGGCCCGTTATCTTTAAAAATATTAGCAAAACTCTGCATGGAAGAAAGTCTTCCAAAAAAATATTATACTTTCGTAAAAGATATAAATGTAGGGGGCATTAATGCTTTGATATCAAAGACCGGATATACCGGCGAAGATGGATATGAACTATATTGTCAAGCGGAGGATGCACCGAATTTATGGAATAAACTGCTGGAAGCAGGAAAAGAGGATGGTTTAATTCCTTGTGGATTGGGTGCAAGAGATACCTTGCGTTTTGAAGCAGCAATGCCGCTTTACGGACATGAAATGAATGACGAAATTACACCATTTGAAGCAGATTTGAATTTTGCGGTTAAAATGCAGAAAAGAGACTTTATAGGAAAAGAGGCGCTGCAAAATAAGGGCGAAAGAACACGTAAGCGTGTCGGATTAAAAATTTTAAGTCGTGGGATTGCACGAGAAGAGAGTGTTGTTTTTTTCAATGATACAAAAATTGGGATTACAACTTCCGGAACCCATTGCCCATTTTTAAAAACACCTTATGCAATGGCTCTTTTAGATATGGAATACACAAAACCGGGAACCCGTGTACAAGTTGAGGTACGTGGACGAATGTTAGACGCTGAGGTAGTAGAACTGCCTTTTTATAAAAAAGATGAACGAAAAAAATAATCATTTGTAAAGGATGAAAATGTGTGAATTGCACAGAATAGTTGAAAAAAGGAGGATGTAAAATGGAATTCAGAAGTGATCGTAATTATTCAAAATCCCATGAGTGGGTTAAAGAAATCGGTACGGATAAAGTAGAAATCGGTATCAGTGATTTTGCACAGGACGCGTTGGGTGACATTGTATTTGTAAACCTTCCGCAGGCTGGAGATGAAGTGGAGGTTCAAACACCTTTTTGTGATGTGGAATCAGTGAAAGCTGTATCCGATGTTTACAGCCCCGTAAGTGGCATTGTCTGCGAAGTAAATGAGGATCTATTAGATAATCCTGCACGAATCAATGAAGAACCTTTTGACGCATGGCTCATTCGTGTAGAACAAGTTACACAACGGGAAGCTTTGCTTTCCGCAGAGGAATATGAAGACTTTACAAAAAAGGAGGCATAACGATGGCTGGTTATGTTCCTTCTACGATAGAAGAACGGAAAGAGATGTTAAAGGTATGTGGTGTTGAATCGATTGAATCGTTATTTGAACATATTCCTGACGAATTGAAATTAAAATATCCATTGAATTTGCCGAGTGGGTTGAGTGAAATGGGAGTCAGCCGGACAATGCAGAAGATCGCTGCAAAAAATCATGTATTTGCGAATGTGTTTCGTGGTGCTGGTGCTTATCATCACTATATTCCTTCTCAAGTAAAATACATTACGGCGAAAGAAGAATTTTTAACTGCCTATACGCCTTATCAAGCTGAAATCAGTCAAGGCTTATTACAGTCAATTTTTGAGTTTCAAACGATGATTTGTGAGCTGACAGGGATGGATGTTTCAAATGCTTCCGTTTACGATGGAGCAACGGCTGCTGCGGAAGCCATTGCTATGTGTAGAGATCGAAAGCGTTCTGTGGCATTGGTTTCTGATTGTGTAGATCCGAAAAATCTGCAAGTCATTGAAACATATTGTGAAGCCAACGGTATTTCGATTCGCTCGCTTGCTTCAAAAGATGGAAAGACTGATATTAATGCACTAGAAGATGAATTGAATGAAACCATAGCCTGTGTTTTATTGCAGCAACCTAATTATTATGGTTTGTTTGAGGATGCTGAAGCAATTGGGAGCATTGCACACGATAAGGGTGCAAAATTGATTATGAGTGTGAATCCTATTTCACTCGGTTTAATGAAAACACCGGGTGAATGTGGTGCCGACATTGCAGTTGGCGAAGGGCAGCCTTTGGGTATTCCTCTCTCTTTTGGAGGTCCATATTTGGGATTTATGGCTGCTAAAAAGGATCTTATGCGAAAATTACCGGGGCGTATTGTAGGAGAAACTGTAGATGTCGATGGGAAACGTGCATTTGTATTAACACTGCAGGCGAGAGAACAGCACATCCGAAGAGAAAAGGCTTCCAGCAATCTTTGCTCCAATCAAGCATTGTGTGCCATGACTGCTGCAATTTACCTTTCGGTTTTAGGAAGCAAAGGACTTGAAGAGGTTTCTAAGCAATGTTTTTCCAAAGCACATTATGCTTTAGAACAAATATTAAAAATTGAAGGATTTGAACGAAAGTTTTCCGGTGAATTTTTTCATGAATTTGTTACATCATGTCCGATTTCAGCAGATAAGCTCCTTGCAGAGCTTGAAAAATATGATATTTTAGGAGGATTGCCGCTTTCGGAACATGAAATTCTATGGTGTGTTACAGAAATGAACCGTAAGGAAGATATTGATTATCTTATAAAGGCTATAAAGGAGGTATCGCAACATGCAGTTGATCTTTGAAAAAAGCAAAGAGGGAAGAGGCTGCGCTATACTTCCCGAAATGGATGTAGCAACTACGGAATTTCCAGTATTTCTTAAAAGAAGTACTGCACCGAAGCTTCCACAGATGGCAGAGGTAGATATCAGCCGCCACTATACAGAATTAGCGAAATGTACACATGGTGTTAACGATGGATTTTATCCGCTTGGTTCTTGCACTATGAAATACAACCCCAGAATCAACGAAGAAATGGCAGCCTTGAAAGGATTTACATCCTTGCATCCTTTGCAGCCGGAACATACAGTACAAGGTGCTTTGGAAGTATTACAGCTTGCAGAAACCTATCTTTGTGAGATTACAGGGATGGATGCTATGACGTTTCAACCATCCGCAGGTGCGCACGGTGAATTTACGGGATTGCTGTTGATACGTGCGTATCATAAAAGCCGTGGAGAATTAGAAAAGAGAAGAAAGATTCTTGTTCCAGATGCGGCACATGGAACCAATCCTGCCAGTGCTGTGATGGCTGGATTTACTGTTGTAAACATTCCTTCGAATGAGCAGGGGTGTGTAGATATTGAAAAACTGAAAGAGGCTTGCGGTGATGATACAGCAGGACTAATGCTGACTAACCCAAATACAGTGGGTCTCTTTGATCAAAATATATTAGAAATCACTAAAATTGTACACGAAGCCGGCGGTTTAGTTTATTACGACGGTGCAAATCTCAATGCAATCATGGGTATTGTACGCCCAGGTGATATGGGATTTGATGTTGTACATCTAAACTTACACAAGACATTTTCAACACCCCATGGTGGTGGAGGACCGGGTAGCGGTCCGGTAGGCTGCAAGGAAATATTGGCACCTTTTCTTCCAAGGCCTACCGTAGATAAGGTGGGGGATACAGATTGGTCTTTGGCATGGAATCATCAACCTTCAAAGTCCATCGGTGCAGTACGAAGTTTTTATGGAAACTTCCTAGTGGTCGTAAAAGCATTGACTTACATTATGTCATTGGGTCAGCAGGGTATTCGAGAAGCGGCACAAAACGCGGTGCTAAATGCGAATTATCTCATGCATTGTCTCTCCGACTTATACCCAATGGCATTTGACCGCTACTGTATGCATGAATTCGTGATGACTCTGGAGCAGAGCAAAAAAGAAATGGATGTATCTGCTTTAGACATTGCAAAGGCATTGCTCGATTATGGTATCCATCCACCAACCATGTATTTTCCTTTGATTGTACATGAGGCTTTAATGGTTGAACCTACGGAGACAGAATCAAAAGATACATTGGACCAAGCAGTTTGCATCTTACGTAAGGTTTATGAAGAAGCGATGGAAGACCCAAGTGGAATGCATCAAAGACCACTCAATACGCCGGTTCGTCGCTTGGATGAAGTGGGTGCAGCTCGCCATCCAAAATTAAGATATGAATTTTAATTGAAAAACCGCGAAGGATAAGGCTAATAGACCATCCTTCGCGGATTTTTGGATTTTTGTACGCTTTCATTTTTTATGCAAAGTGCTGAAACAGCGCAGATTAAGGAGAAAAAATATTGGATGTAAGTATTTTTGAAGTGGCAGGGCCGATTATGATTGGGCCATCAAGTTCACACACGGCTGGCGCTGCAAAGTTAGCTCGAATCGCCAGACAGATTGTAGGGGTACCTTTTACTCATGTATCATTCGGATTGCATGGATCATTTGCTAAAACTTATCAAGGACATGGGACAGATAAAGCTTTGGTTGCTGGAGCATTAGGTCTAAAAGAGGATGATGAAAGATTGCGGCAAGCATTCTCTTTGGCAGAGAAAGAAGGCATTAGCTTTGATTTTTATGAAATCAACTTGGATGAAATGCATGAAAATTCTGTGAAAATGACTTTTTTCCGGACAGATGGGATAGAAAGTGAGGTTATCGGTTCTTCTATCGGTGGCGGACAAATAGTAATCAGGTACATTGACGGATTTGAGACGGAAGTGACTGCACAATCTCCAACGCTTCTTATTCGACAATATGATCGTAAAGGCGTTGTCAGTGATATTTCAACGGTTCTTGCAAATAACAATATTAACATTGGAATTATGAAGCTCTCGCGTCTTGAAAGGGGTCAGATTGCATCAACGGTAATTGAAACTGATGATGTTATTCCGCAAGAAGTTGTTAAAAGCTTAGAGGAATTAGAAAATATTATTTCGGTAAAATCAATTTAAAATGCCTTAAGTGACGGGAGGATTTATGTATCACAATATGGAAGAACTTTTAAAGCTATGTGAAGAAAAAAGAGCACCGCTTTGGGAGATAATCTTAGAAAATGAAAAAAAACTAAGCGACTGTACAGAAGAGGAAATATGGCAGAAGGTAGAAACACGTTATGAGGTTATGGAAGAATCAACAAAAAGGGCGAGAAAAGAGCCTCTTACCACTGCTGGGAATTTAATTTCCGGTGTGGCTTTTGCACAGCAATTCTACTCTGAAAAAGAGAATACTATTTGTGGATCCTTATTAAATCGGGTAATGGCATATGCGCTTTCTTGCAGTGAAGTTAATGCTTCGATGGGAAAAATCTGTGCATTACCAACGGCAGGTGCTTGCGGTATCGTTCCGGCAGTATTGCTTTGTTTGGCGGAAAATAAAGAGCTGGAGCATAAATCTGTCTTACAGGGACTAATGACAGCATCTGGAATTGGAGCAATCATTACGAAAAATGCTACGGTTTCCGGAGCGGAAGGCGGTTGCCAAGCGGAGTGCGGCGTTGCAGCCGCAATGGCAGCAAGCGCAGCGGTAGAAATGAACGGTGGAAGTCCGCGACAGGCCTTGCATGCCTGCTCAATTGCTTTAATGAATGTAATGGGACTTGTTTGTGATCCAATCGCAGGCTTAGTACAGGTACCTTGTGCGCAGAGAAATGCGTCACAAGCAGTCAATGCATTGATTAGTGCTGATTTGGCACTGGGGGGAATGGAGAGCATCATACCTCCGGATCAAGTGGTTGAAGCAATGTATCGAGTAGGGAAATTACTTCCTTATCAATTAAAGGAAACGGCATTAGGAGGATTGGCTGCAACGAAGCGAGGGAAAGAATTATTTGAAGAAATTTTAAAATAATATTAGAATAATAATAGAAAAAAAGAGGGGGACAAACTTTTGGAAGAGAAGAAATATGATATCGTTGTGATTGGTGGAGGACCGGGAGGCTATGAAGCAGCACTCAGGGCTTCTGAGCTTGGAATGAAAGCTGCGGTTGTAGAAAAAGAGCATATAGGTGGAACTTGTTTGAATCATGGCTGTATTCCGACCAAAACACTGCTTCATACAGCAAACTGGTATCGTCATGCTAAGGAATTTGATTTGATGGGGTTGCATATAGATCACTTATCGTATGACATAAATAAAATGCAACAACGAAAAGATGAGGTAATAAAAACGCTGCGCGGCGGAATTTTATCCTTATTTAAGTTAAATAAAATAGATTATTGGAATGGGTGTGCAACCATTACCGGAAACCATGAGATAGAAATTCAACTAAACATAAATGAACAGGAAGATAGTTTAAAATCAGAAAAGAAGATTCTGTATGCTGAAAATATATTAATTGCAACAGGGGCAAAACCTGTGAAACTTCCAATTCCCGGAATTGAATTGCCGAATGTGTTTACAAGCGAACAGATTCTTGAAAAGAATGATTTATTTAAAAGGATACTTATCATTGGCGGTGGTGTTATGGGAGTTGAATTTGCCACAATGTTTAATGGATTAGATTGTGAAGTAGTTATATTGGAAGCAGAAAAACGGATTTTACCTTTATTGGATCGTGAAATTTCTCAAAAATTATCCATGATTCTGAAAAAAAG
This sequence comes from Anaerovorax sp. IOR16, assembly GCF_017168145.1. GTDB lineage: Bacteria > Bacillota > Clostridia > Peptostreptococcales > Anaerovoracaceae > IOR16. Next base: position 259,115 of record NZ_JADQTL010000009.1, read on the forward strand.
AGGTGTTCGTATTGAAACTGGTGTTCAAGTGGAAGAAATAATGCAGATGGAAAAGGATAAAAAGGACACACTGCTTATTCGTGCTTCCAACGGTCTTTCAATTGAGGCGGATGGCGTTCTTGTTTCTGTAGGCCGAAAGCCAAATATAGACAGTTTATTTTCAGAGGAATGGAGACAGTCGGAGGGGATATCTTTACAATTAGAAAGCGGAAAAATTATTGTAGACGAAAACTATGAAACTACAGTACAGGGTATTTATGCTGTAGGTGACGTAATTGGGGGAATTCAGCTTGCGCATATGGCAACGGCAGAAGGAATTTCTGCGGTAGAGCATATAGCCAATGTAAAACGTAGTATACAGTTAAAGGTTGTACCTTCCTGCATCTATAGCAATCCGGAGATTGCTACGGTAGGCATCACAGCAGAGGAAGCCAAAGCGCAAGGAATGGCTGCAAAAACCGGAAAGTATTCTATGATGGCAAATGGGAAATCTCTCATTGAAAATCAACAAATGGGATTCATTAAGGTTGTGTATCTAGAGGAGACAGGTGTTATAATTGGAGCTCAGATGATGTGTGAAAGAGCAACGGATCTTATCTCAGAATTAGCAACGGCAGTTGCAAATCAATTAACGGTAGAACAGCTTGCTTCTGTTATTCGTCCGCATCCTACTTTTTGTGAAGGCATAGGACTTGCAATTCGATAGCTTTTATTAGCAAAATCAATCAAAATATTTTTATTCTTGACAAAGAAAGACAAATTGAACTATAATAAGTTGTTATTAAGATATCTGTTTCAGGGCGAGGTGTGATTCCTCACCGGCGGTAATGAGCAATGCTACGAGTCCGCGAGCCAAAAGGCAGAATCGGTTAGATTCCGATACCGACGGTATAGTCCGGATGAAAGAAACACGACTCATTTTTAATGGATGTGTGCGTTTGGCCTTGAATATATTTCAAGGCCTATTTTTAATTACCTGACAGATTCCTACATTGCAGCAGTGATAATGAGAGCAGAAGGAGGAATCATTATGAACGATTCACAACAGATGAAAAATAAGGTAGTAAGCCGATCGGAACGAACGGCAAAACTGGTAAAAATGGCTATGTTAGGTGCAATTTCATTGGTATTGGTTATGATTGTACGTATTCCTTTCCCGCCGGCACCTTTTCTAGTGTATGATCCCGCGGACGTACCTATTTTTATAGGAACATTTGCCTTTGGGCCATTGGCAGGATTAATGATTACGATCATTGCCAGCTTTATTCAGGCATTTCCTCTAGGCGGAGACGGATTGATCGGATTTATCATGCATGTATTTGCAACCGGCAGCTTTGTACTGATTTCAGGTTTTCTGTATCAGAAAAACAAAACAAAAAAAGGTGCAGTTATCGCACTGCTAAGTGGTGTGATAGTAATGACAATCACCATGCTGTTATGGAATCTTCTCATTACACCAATTTATATGGGTGTTCCACGAGAAGCGGTAATAGGTATGATTATGCCGATTCTTTTACCTTTTAACCTCTTAAAATCAGGGATTAATGCTATTGTTACGTTTATTACGTACAAGTCCATCGCAAGATTTTTGCATAAATAAGCTTTCTTTTTAAAACAGGTTCACCAAAAAACGAAAAAATGACTGCCGAACAAGAAATAACAGGGTTTTTGTCGGCAGTTTTTTCATGAAATGGAAATGTATTTTTGCGGATTTTCATCGACAAAAAGTGTATAAAAGTGATATGATAAATTGAATATATTTAAGAGAATGAGAAAGGGAAAGTATGAAAATGAACAAGTCGGTAAAAGGTATGGTTGCTGCCATTGCGGCATCTACATTGTTTGCATTTAGTTTTTTATTTACAAAGCAAGTAACAGCTACTGTGTCGGCATTCTCCCTTTTAGGATGGCGCTTTTTTCTTGCATTTTTATCAATGAGCTTATGCATTGCAGTAGGAATTTTTAAAGTAAATTTTAAAGGAAAGAATTTTAAACCGCTATTTTTAATGGCCGTCTTTCAACCTGTTATTTATTTTACAGCCGAAACGTTTGGTATTAGTATGACTACAGCATCGGAAAGCGGGACGATTATTGCTTGTGTACCGATTGCAACCTTGTTGACGTCTACGTTGTTTTTAAAAAAATCTCCTTCAAAGGTGCAAGTAACTGGAATCTTGATTTCTTTTGTAGGCATTGTATGGATTGTTATGATAAAGGGGGCATCGGCTTCTTTTAATCTGATTGGGTATTTGATTTTGTTTGCTGCGGTTTTGTCTGCTGCTATGTTTACCGTTTATTCCACAAGAGCAGAAGAATTTTCCAGCGTAGAAAAGACTTATATTATGTCATTTTTCGGTGCAGTAGCCTTTATTAGCTTTGCTTTTATTGAGCAGGCAATGAATGGATCGATTGTTGCTTTTTTGACACTGCCGATTCATAACATACAATTTTTACAAGCGATTCTTTATTTGAGTGTAGGCTGTTCTGTGCTTGCTTTTATTTTGACAAATGCTGCGATTGAGACCATTGGAGCGAATCGGATGACTTCCTTTGTTGCATTGACTACGGTAATCACCGTTATTGCAGGCGTGGTCTTTTTAAAAGAGCCGTTTTCTTTGCTACAAGCATTTGCGACTGTTCTTGTTTTAGTAGGAGTTTTTATGGCAAACCAAGTTCCAAAGGAACCATTGCCAGAGGAGAATGCAGAGCAAAACACTCAAGAATCGGAACAATATTCCGATAGGGAGGAAATGACTTTATGAAGCAGGCAATAAAATGGGTTATGAAAAGTGAAGAAGATACGAAAAAGTTTGGACTAGCCCTTGCCAAACAATTAAAGTCAGGAAGCATTGTTGCTTTAATTGGTGATTTAGGAACCGGCAAAACGACTTTAACAAAAGCGATTGCAGAGGGACTTGGTGTAAAAGAGATGATTACAAGTCCGACCTTTAGCATAGTTCATGAGTATCATGATGGAAGATTACCTCTTTATCACTTTGATGTTTATCGTATTGGAGAGATCGAAGAGATGTATGAACTTGGGTATGAAGAATATTTTTATGGAGAAGGTATTTGCATAGTGGAATGGGCAGACTTGATTTGGGAACTGATGCCTGAAGAAAGTGTAACGATTCGGATTGAGTATGGAGAATCGGAAAACGAACGAATTTATCATGTTGAAAATTGTAATATAAAAGAGGAATAGATATGAACTTATTAGCCATTGAAACAACAGGTGCAAAAGCATCTGTTGCTATAATAGATGAAAACAAACAAATTTGGGAAGAACATTGCGATGAAACGTTAAATCATTTACGTCTTTTGATGCCTATGATTGAACGTTTACTTAGAAAGTGCAAATTAAAAATAGAAGATATTGATGGGATTGCTGTATCAGAAGGACCGGGTTCTTTTACAGGGATTCGAATTGGCATATCGACAGCAAAGGCACTTGCACAGGCTTTAAATTTAGATATTGTATGCGTTCCAACTTTAAAAACCTTTGCATATAGTGTTCCGGAAGAAAAAAGAATTTTATGTCCTATTTTTGATGCAAGAAGAAGTCAGGTATATGCAGGTGCATATGTTTGGAAGAACAGTGAAACTTGTATGCAGCTGGTTGCTGACGGTGCGTATGTATTGGATGATTTCTTAGAACAAATTAAATTAGTAATGAAAGAAACGTCAAGTATGGAACTGCTTTTTTTTGGAGATGGCATCCTGCCTTATAAAAATAAAATTGAAGAATGGACAAACCATCAAAATGGCATTGACTTCGGTTTAACGGTTTCGTTTGCACCCGAAGAATTATGTTTTCAAAAAGCATCTTCGGTTGCAGCATTAGGGTATGAACTTTGGGAAAAGGGAAATGCACAAAATTTATTTCAGATAAAGCCTGTTTATTTACGTCAGGCTGAGGCACAAAGAAAATTAGAAGAGGCAGAGGCAAAAAGGAGGACAGTGCATGAATGAACTTTTGATTCGAAAGGCTGAGGAACGTGACATCAAGGAAATGGCAGAATTGGATCAAATGTGTTTTGCAATGCCGTGGAGTGAAGAATCGTTTTATGATGAAATCGTAAAAAATGAATTGGCATTTTATATAGTAGCAGAGATAGAGAAAAAAGTGGTCGGATACGTAGGTTCTTGGATGATCTTAGATGAAGGACATATTACACATGTAGCTGTGCATCCTGGTTATCGAAAAAAAGGAATTGGACACGCAATGCTTTCACTTCTTTTTGATCATTGTGAGAAAAATGGTATTTTTAGCCATACGTTGGAAGTTCGTCCGTCGAATCAAGCTGCATTAACTCTTTATGGGCAGTTTGGGTTTAAGGAAGCAGGAAGACGTAAAGCATATTATGAGAACAACGGAGAAGATGCATTGATTTTATGGAGACGTGCAGAAGATATACTGTTGAAGGCGCAATAATAAACTTTAAAAAAGAGAATAGAAAAAAAGGCAGCAAGCTATACTATTTTTAAGCCAACAAACTTTTAAAAATACGTGTAGCCGAGGTCATACTTCTCGGCAGAGGAGGAAAAAATGAGATGGAATACCACTTCCGGTGATGATTACTATGCAGATGATTATGATTATTATCCAAATGATCAGGATTTTTATGCGAATTCATCCTATTGCAGTCGATTTACACGACGCGGGGATGTGACAGTATTCAATATGAGTGATTATCAATCGTGTGAAAATTGCAGACATATGACCGCGGACAATCAGTGCCTTTTAAAAATGCAGGGTCAATTTATTAGTGGTCGCTAAAGTTTAACAAGGCGAGAGGAAATTTCTTTGACCTGCTAAGAAAGGGAGATAAGAAATGAAAGACGGCAAATGGATAACGATGGGAATTGAAAGTAGCTGTGATGAAACTTCTGTAGCAATTTTACAAGAAGGAAGAACTGTACTATCAAATGTAATTTCCTCTCAAATAAAAGTGCATCAAGTATTTGGCGGTGTTGTACCAGAAATTGCTTCAAGGCATCATCTAGACAATATTAACGGTGTTTTAAAACAAGCTTTGGAAGAAGCACAGGTTACGCTTAAAGATGTAGATGTCATAGGTGTTACTTACGGACCTGGGCTTGTAGGAGCATTGCTGATTGGATTAGCAACTGCAAAAGGTATCGCATTTGCAATGAAAAAACCTTTAGTTGGAGTACATCACATTCAAGGACACATCAGTGCAAATTACATTGAACATGCCGATTTAGAACCTCCATTTTTAGCGCTTGTAGTTTCAGGTGGTCATACTCATATCGTAGATGTGAGAGGCTATAATGAATATGAGGTTTTAGGAAGAACAAGAGATGACGCGGCAGGAGAAGCCTTTGATAAGGTGGCTCGCGTCTTAGGATTAGGTTATCCGGGCGGTCCCAAGATTGATAAAATTGCCAAAGAGGGTAATCCACAAGCAGTTGAATTCAAACGAGTTTATTTAGGAAAAGGCAGCTTGGATTTTAGCTTTAGTGGAATAAAAACCGGAGTACTAAATTATTTGAATGCAGAAAAGCAAAGAGGCAGAGAAATCAATCCTGCGGATGTTGCGGCTAGTTTTCAGCAGGCAGTGATGGAAGTGATTGTAAACAAAGCTATTTTAGCAGCTAAGACGCATGATAAGAAGAAAATTGTATTGGCTGGTGGGGTTGCAGCAAACAGCAGACTGAGAGAAATGCTTTCTTATGAATGTAAGCGAGAGGGAATTGATTTGTATGCTCCTTCACCGATTCTTTGCACCGACAATGCAGCTATGATTGCTTGTGCAGCTTATTATAAATATCAAGAAGGACTGCTGGATGATTTAACCTTAGATGCATATCCAAATTTACCATTGTAAATAAAATAAAACAGTAGAGGAACGTATCTGTTTTCGTGAACTCCGATAAGCACATTTCTAATTTCGAAGTCGTTACTCAAACAGTTACGTTCCTCTTTTTTTTCTTATTATTCTTTATTTCTAATTTTTATAAATTTAAAGCAGTTTCAATTGCGATAAACAGCCATGGTAAAAATATTGCTGGGATCATATTTGCAACTTTAATTTGTTGCTTGTCCAAGATAAAATTAAGACCGATGGCGGCAATGATTAAGCTGCCTACTGCAGACATTTCTGTGACAATTTCAGGCGTCATGAGGTCTTTTACCATACTGGAACATAAAGCAATGGCGCCTTCGTATAGAAAAACTGGAATTGCAGAAAAGGCAACGCCGATTCCAAGGGAGGAACCGAACATAATTGAAAAGACGCCGTCTAAAATAGACTTTGCAAACAGCATTTCATGATTGCCTTGCAGACCGCTGTTCATACCTCCGATAACTGCCATAGAGCCTGTACAGAAAATGACGCTGGCAGTAACAAATCCCTTTGAAAAGTTCCCTTCACCGAAGCCCATTACTAATTCTGCCCATTTACCGAAACGATTCATCTGTTTATCAATGTCAAGCAATTCGCCAATGGCACTACCGATAACTAAAGATAAAATTAGAAGCATAACTCTTTGATTTTGTAAAGAACCGCTGATTCCTATGTATAATACACTTAAACCAAGAGCTTTGTTGGTAATATCTTCGAAGCGTTTTGGCAGACCGTTTAAAACAAAACGGCCAAGCAAAGCACAAATGATAATTGCAATTCCGTTGACGATGGGTCCTATTAATTGTTGTAACATGTTTTGTCATCCTTTTCTTCAAATTGAGGTATTTATAATTCTTTTAGATTATACACTTTATCTCTTTCTATTTTTCACTAATTCTTTTCTATTCTTTTTATTTTTTTATAATATTAGTAAATTCGTTTTATCTTAATCCACGAATTTCAATATCTACACTTGTTATATTAAAAGCAGTCATTTTTTCGATCTCTAGGGCAATCTTTTTTTGAAACTGCTTCGCTGTTTGGAGCATATTCGTTCCGTATTTTGCATAAATAAGAACACGAATGCTTAAGCCATCTGGCGTGTTATCAATGGTTGTGCGATTGATAGAAAAAATTCCTGGAATTAAAGTGCTGATATAACCAACAATTTCTGAAATCACTTTATCTGAAATCGAATAATCACCCAAATAGCTGTAAGTAGGTCGTACCACAGTTTTTTCATTAAAAGAGGATCGTTCCATGTTTTTTCCTCGAAAGATTCGCATCGGATCCAAAAAATACCCGGAAAACTGCCTTTTTACTTGAAAAGTAGGTGCAGGTATTACATGTTTCCCAAGCTCCTGTCGTTGTTTTCTAGCGGTTTCCCTCTGTGATTTCGACGTAATGGTTTCAATTGGAATTATTTCCAAAAGTGGAGGAAGCTCCAGACGATCAATGATACGTAAAATCATATCTTTTGATGTGCCTAATATCAAAATACTGGAAGGCTGAATTTCTTTAATTTTTTGAGAAACTTCTAAACGGTGTGTTTCCTTTGTAAAAAGTGCAGTCTTTACGGCACCAATCTTTGTCGATTGTCTCTTTGCAGAAATTCCTGCTTGAATTCCAGTTCCATAAATAAATAGACCATCATCAATGACTGCTTCGATGTTTCGCTGGCGACAAAGTGTCATTGCTTGAAAGCTCTTTCCAGTTCCACTTTTTCCCACTAAACCATAAATTTTCATAATCACCGTACTTTCTTCGTTCTATACGCACAAACTTCAATATGAAGCATTGGCTCTTTCTGTAAAAATAATCTTAACAGGAATTTATGCTTTCTGACAAAATATTATTGTTAAATCGAAGGCAATCTGCTATAATAACGGTACTTGTTTAAATTACAATAAAGGAGGAATTAAATTATGGCATATGTAATTGGTGAAGCTTGTATCAGCTGTGGAGCTTGTGTAGCAGAATGTCCTGTAGATGCAATTTCTGAAGGTGATGGCAAATATGTGATTAATGCTGAAACTTGCATCGAATGTGGTGCTTGTGCAAACGCATGCCCTGTAGATGCTCCAGCACAGGAATAATCTAAAGGATTAAAACAAAAATACGTAAATAACCGTTTCAAGCGAAACGGTTATTTTTTTACTCCATATGATTGATGTGGTAAGCGAGAGAATGTAAACTGTCACTTAAATGTACATTTTCTAACGCAATGTTATCCCCGACATCTAAATCCATTGGTGCAAAGTTCCATATTCCCTTAACTCTACCTAAAACCAATTTGTTTGCAATTTCCTGTGCACTGTCTTTGTTTGTGCATATGATACCGATATCAATTTGATTTTCTTCTAAATAAGCTTCTAACGTATTGGAATCCATGACTTCAATGTCATTAATTCGGAGACCGATTAATCTTGGGTTGATGTCAAACATCCCGCAAACGATGAAACCGGCTTTATAATAGTGGGTGTAATTAGCAAGCGCCTGCCCTAAATTACCACATCCCACAATAATCATTTTATATTCTTGGTCCAAGCCTAATATGTTTCCGATTTGTGTGTAAAGTCCTTTAATGTTATACCCATAGCCTTGCTGACCAAATCCGCCGAAATTATTTAAATCTTGTCGAATTTGTGAGGCGGTGTAACCAATTAATTTACTCAAATCATTAGAAGAAATCCGGTCAATGTCCTTTTTCATTAATTCTTCAAGGTATCTTCGGTATCTTGGAAGGCGTTTAATTACAGCCTTTGAAATTTTTCCATTGTCTTTCATTCTCTTTCTCCATTTCAGCAAACATTGATTTGCATTGTAAATTCTTTATAAAAAAAGCACAATGCAACGATGTGTGCCATTATAGTTTGTATTGTTTTTATAAAAATAAACACAATTTCAAGTTCATTATAGCATTTAAGTACTGGCGATACAATAAAAAAAATGATAAAATATAGTCTTGGCTGAAAGAATCTATGCCAAAAAACGTTTAAAAATGAGGTTGAACAATGATTGTATTATCAGCAAACAATTTAACAAAGCTATATGGTGTGGAACCTGTTTTGACAGGGCTTTCTTTTCATGTTAATAAAGGAGACCGAATTGGAATCGTAGGTGCAAATGGCGCGGGAAAAACGACCTTGCTTAACATATTGGCAAAAGAATTGCATCACGATGAAGGTGATTTCTTTGTATCGGAAGATACGACGTTTGGATATTTAAAACAAAAAGATCAGTTTGAATCAGAGAAAACAGTTTATGAAGAAATGCTTTTTATCTTTGATGAAGTCATTACAATGGAAAAAGAGCTTGCAAAGCTATCCCAAGAAATTGCAGATCGTTCGGCTAAAGGAGAAGATGTACATCGACTTTTACACAGATATGATGAAATGGCTGAAGTATTTAAAGATAAAAATGGATATGGGTATAAAAGCGAAATAAAAGGCATATTAAACAGTATGGCTTTCTCAGAAGAGTTTTTTGAAAAAGAAATTTCATTACTAAGCGGTGGAGAAAGAACAAGATTAGCATTGGCTGCGCTGCTTTTAAAGAAACCCGATATTCTTCTTTTGGACGAGCCAACAAATCACTTGGATATTGGTACGTTAAAATGGTTAGAGCAGTATTTAAAAGCCTATTCAGGTACCATTATATTAATTTCCCATGACCGTTACTTTTTAGACCAGACTGTCAATCGAATTTTTGAAATTGAACATCATAAACTGGTCTCTTATGATGGAACTTATACACAATATGTGCAAAAAAAACGTTTTCGGGAAGAAGATGATTTGAGACAATATGAAAGCCAGCAAAAAGAAATTGCAAGGCAAGAAGAAATGATAAGAAGGTTTAAACAGCATGGCACAGAAAAGCTTGCTAAGCGTGCACAATCGCGAGAGAAACGTTTGGATAAAATAGAGCGATTGGAGAAACCGGAAGCAAGACTTGGAAAAATGCGCATTCAGTTTAAAGAAAAATTCTCTAGTGGAAACGATGTCATTTTTGCAAGAGATTTATCAAAATCCTTTGGATTTGGACCAGAGCAGAGGCAGCTTTTTTCTGGTGTCGAGCTAGACATTAAAAAAGGCAGCCGAGTTTGTTTGGTTGGACCTAACGGAATTGGAAAGACATCTTTGCTTAAAATAATTATGGGAGAGCTGCAACCGGATACAGGTCAAATAAAAGTAGGTCATAATGTTGTATTTGGTTATTATGATCAAGAACAAAAAATGCTCAATGGTGCCAATACGGTGCTGGGAGAGCTGCATAATGAGTATCACTTGTACACTGAGACGGAATTAAGATCCCTGCTAGGACGCTTTTTATTTCGTGGGGAGACGGTATTTAAGCAGGTAGGCATGTTAAGCGGCGGAGAGAAAGCAAGGCTCGCATTGCTTAAATTAATGTTTTCTGGTGCAAATGTATTAGTTATGGACGAACCAACCAACCATTTAGACATTGCATCGAAGGAAGTATTTGAAGAAGCGCTGTTGGATTTTCCTGGCACTTTACTTTTGGTATCGCATGATCGTTATTTCTTAAATAAAGTACCTACAAATATCTATGAGTTATCTGAGACTGGAATAACAGCGTATGCAGGTGGATACGATTACTACCTGGAAAAAAAGCAGTCAATTGTTTCAGGAAAAAGTTACTTAGATGAATTAGGAAAGCAGGCGGTTTCTACACAGAATAACGCACAGGATATTTCGTCAAAAAGTGATAAGGAAATAAGACAGGAACAACGACGCCTTGCAAAAGAAAAAGAGACAGCAAAGAGACGCAGAGAAAAACGTTTAGGAGAATTAGAATCCACAATTGCGTCGTTAGAAGAAGAAATTTCTAAACTAGAAGTAGCAATGTGCAAAGAAGAAATTTTTTCGGATTTTGAGAAGAGTAAACAGTATAACGAACGTTGTGAAGAAACAAAATTACAATTAGAAAAAAATTATGAAGAATGGATGCTTCTAAATGAAGAGAAAGGTGAATAGAGAATAGAAAGTAGAAAATTGGTATCTTATTTTTGTGATTATTTTTAAATAATAGTTGCAGACTAAAGGGTGTATGCTTATAATGGATTTTGACATATGTAACAGAATCCTAAGGTTAGGATACCAAGATTCAAAAAAACAATAGAAGCGTATGCTATTTGGAGGTACATTATATGGTATTTGAAAAAATTAAGGAAATCATAGTAGAGCAGCTTGGAGTGGATGAAGATGATGTGACGATGACCACTCATCTTATGAAAGACTTAGAGGCAGATTCTCTTGATGCAGTAGAAATCATTATGGGAATTGAAGATGAATTTGAAATCGAAATTCCTGATGAGATGGCTGAAAAGTTTGAAAGTGTCGGCGATATCGTAAGATATGTGGAAGATAAAACGAACGAATAATTTGTCATTGCATAGGGCATTATTATTTGTATAAAAAGACATTTAGAAGAAAAAACAAAAATAAAATTAAGGAGCTGTTTTTTTAAAAGAAAAAATAGCTCCTTTTTTTAAAAAATATTGAGTAATACTATTGACAACAAGGAATCCGTGTATTAAATTAGTGTTAGCACTCGATAAAGGTGAGTGCTAACAGGGTAAACAATGAATTAAAATACATAATTCGAAAGGAGAGTTTGTTAAAATGAACATCAAACCTTTAGGCGACAGAGTCGTAATTAAGAAATTAGAGGCCGAAGAAAAAACCAAGAGCGGTATTGTTCTTCCTGGTGCGGCTAAAGAACAGCCACAGATGGCAGAGGTTGTAGCAGTAGGTCCTGGCGGAGTTGTAGAGGGAAAAGAAGTAAAGATGGAAGTCAAAGTTGGCGACCATGTTATTTTTTCTAAGTATGCAGGAACCGAAGTGAAGTATGATGGTATAGAATATACAATCGTTTCACAGCGTGACATTTTAGCAGTTGTAGAATAATAGGGAAGGGGAGTATTTAAAATGGCGAAAGATATTAATTATGGCGAAAATGCTAGAAGAAAATTACAATCTGGTGTAGATCAGCTTGCGGATACAGTAAAAATTACATTGGGACCTAAGGGAAGAAACGTATTAATTGAAAAGAAATTCGGTTCTCCGTTGATTACTAATGATGGTGTTACCATTGCAAGAGAAATTGAACTTGAAGATGGCTTTGAAAACATGGGTGCGCAGCTTGTAAAGGAAGTTGCAACAAAGACCAATGATGTTGCAGGAGATGGTACAACAACTGCAACCTTGCTTGCACAGAGCATTATCCGTGAGGGCTTTAAAAATGTAGCAGCTGGTGCAAACCCTATGATTTTAAAAAAGGGAATTCATGGTGCTGTTGATGTTGCAGTAGAAGAAATTAAGAAAATTTCCAAAAAAGTAGAATCCAAGGAATCCATTGCGCAGGTTGCTTCTGTTTCTGCGGCTGACGAAGAAATCGGTAACTTAATTGCAGAAGCGATGGAAAAGGTTGGAAACGAAGGTGTTATCACCGTTGAAGAATCCAAATCCATGGGAACTACTTTAGACGTAGTAGAAGGTATGCAATTTGACAGAGGTTATTTGTCTGCATATATGGTAACTGATACTGATAAAATGGAAGCAGTTGTTTCCAATCCATATATTTTAATTACTGATAAGAAGATTTCTAACATTCAAGAAATTCTTCCAATTTTAGAACAAATCGTTCAGCAGGGCAGAAAGCTGATTATCATTGCTGAGGATGTGGAAGGTGAAGCTCTTGCAACAATCGTTGTAAATAAATTAAGAGGAACCTTTGATTGCGTTGCAGTAAAGGCACCTGGATTTGGCGACAGAAGAAAAGAAATGTTGAAGGATATTGCAATTCTTACCGGTGGTCAGGTTATTTCCGAAGAAGTTGGTTATGATTTAAAGGAAGCTACCTTAGATATGCTTGGTACTGCAAATACAGTAAAGGTAAACAAAGATACTACCGTAATTGTAGATGGCGGCGGACTGCAGGCTGAAATTGAGGCTAGAGTTCATCAGATTAAGAATCATATTGAAGAATCAACTTCTGATTTTGATAAGGAAAAATTACAAGAAAGACTTGCTAAATTATCTGGTGGGGTGGCAGTGATTCAGGTAGGTGCTGCAACTGAAACCGAATTAAAAGAAAAGAAACTTAGAATTGAAGATGCCTTAAATGCAACAAGAGCTGCTGTAGAGGAAGGTATTGTTTCCGGAGGTGGTACAGCACTTGTTAATGTAATCCCTGCTGTAGCTGAATATGTAAAGACACTTTCCGGTGATGCAAAGACTGGTGCGTCTATCATTATGAGAGCTTTAGAAGAACCGGTTCGCCAGATCGCAGAAAATGCTGGCTTGGAAGGATCTGTTATCGTAGCTGAAGTAAAGAACAGCAAATCTGGTACTGGATTTAATGCAGCTACAGAGCAGTATGTGGACATGATTACAGAAGGTATCGTAGATCCGGCAAAGGTAACACGTTCTGCGTTACAGAATGCTGCTTCCGTTTCTGCAATGCTTTTAACGACAGAAGCTGGTATTGTTGATGTTAAAAAAGATGAGCCTGCAATGCCTCCAATGGGCGGTGGAATGCCAGGCATGATGTAATATCAAAGCAGATTTAAAAATAAAAACAAAGCTTCGGTGCATTTTCTTTGCATCGAAGCTTATTTTTTTTAAAAAAAAGATAGCAAAAATGGGAGCGGTTCGGATATAATAGAATGCGTGATTATTATGGGAGGCAAAGTATGGATACAACAACAGCAGTAGCAATGGCACCAACACAAGCAGAACGTAGAAAAGCAATTCTATATATGGTTATCTGTGCGACGATGTGGAGCATTGGCGGTATTTTTATTAAAATGATTCCTTGGAATCCTCTTGCGATTGCAGGCATGCGCAGTGCAATTGCGGCAGTGATTGTATATGCATACATAAGAAAGAAAAAAATTAAACTGCAATTTGTAAAATCTGCATTCTTCAGCGGTCTATTTATGAGTGGCATATTTTTAAGTTTTGTCATTGCAAATAAGCTGACAACAGCTGCGAACGCAATTGTTTTACAGTTTACATCGCCCGTTTTTATTTTAATATTATCCGCAATTTTTTTACATAAAAAAAGTCGAAGAGGCGATTTAATTACCGTAACGGTTACGCTTATCGGTATTTCGCTATTCTTTTTTGATCAATTGACACCAGGTGGTATTTTAGGAAATTGTTTTGGAATTTTAGCCGGACTTATGGTGGCTTGTGCTTATTTGGTCGTAGGGGAAGTGGATGAAGAAACGAGAATGACCGGAATTCTTTTTGGGCAGATTTTTACAGCAATAATTGGAGTTCCTGCACTTTTTATAACGCATGCGCAAATTTCTACTCCGGCAGTACTCAGTATTTTAGCTTTAGGAATCTTTCAGCTAGGTATCCCATACGTATTGTTTGGTATTGCAATGAAAAATGGCTCGGCATTGGCTTGTAATTTGATCGGTGCCATTGAACCTCTTTTGAACCCGGTATGGGTATTTCTATTTAACGGAGAGGCGCCGGGATTTTATGCTTTAATTGGAGCACTGATTGTAGTCGTTGCTATTACTTCATGGTGTGTATGGAATGAGAAGGTGAGTCGAAAACAAGAGGAACTGTCTCAAAAAATTCCTTGTGATTCTAATGTAGCAGAAAAAACAATTTAAAAGTATCGTTGATACCAATTTTTAATTAAATAGGATATTTTATAATAAAGGTGTTTTAAGAAATAGATAAAGCACCTTTATTTTTCTTTTACAATTAAATTGTATTCTGTTTCGCTCTTTTGTAAAGTCAGGTTTTTGAATTTAATGATAAGAAGGAAGGAACTTTATCAAGGCAGTAAGAACTAGATAATTTCATTTTATTATGCCTATAATAAAATAATGGAGTTTAAATTGTGATTAAAAGAAGAGGTAATAGATGGAACAGATTGCGGTGATTGCCAATAATAAAAAATACGCGAAATATCTGGCGGATAATCTAGAGACTTATTTTCGAAATGAGGTAGCATTTCATTATTATGGAACACATGAGATTGAGAAGATGGAATGCATTCGTGAGAAATATATAGTATTGTCTGCATTTACAATTTTTCAGCAAGTAAAGAGAAAAACGACGGAAGAAGCAAAACTGATACTTGCAGATTTGACATTAAACCGAAGGTACATTGATCGACTTTATAAATTACCTAAGGCAACCAAAGCACTGCTGGTTAATATAGATTACCGATCTTGCATGGAAGTCATAACCATGATATACAGTGCAGGATTTCAGGATTTGGAGTTAGTTCCCTTTTATGCAGGGTGCAAATATGATAAATCCATCCAGGTTGCCATTACCCCTGATGAAGAACAACTGGTGCCTGATGGAATTACTACGGTAATTAACATTGGAGAAAGAGTTGTAGATTTAAGCTGTGTATGGGAAATTGCGGACATCTTGAATATCACAGATCCGTTTTCTTCCGAGGAAGCAGAAAATGCTAAAAAAGATATCATATCCTCTAATGTAGGAATGGAACGTTTTCTTGGTGAAAATGAGAGCTTGACAGAACAAATTAATGTACTTTTAAAATTAGTAAGACAAGGTTTTTTGGTCACGGATGTGAAAGGGAAAATCTATTTAAGCAATGACATGGCGAAACAAATGCTAAAAAGCCGTACAGAAATTATTGATGGCTTTAACATTGCTGAGGTACTTCCGGAATTGAGAAGTACAAATAATCGCTCTTGCAATGAAGAACGCAACGGAGAACTGATTAATGTTAATGGCGTGAATTTAATTGTCTCTATTACAAAAATTATTTCTCATGATGAAGTTAAGGGAAGCGTTGTTATGCTGGATAGTTTTTTAGAGGTAGAAAACAGACAGCATAAAATCAGAAGTAAAATTACCGGATACGGACACACTGCCAGTTATACCTTTGACGATATTTTGGGGGAAAGCAAAGTATTAGAGGAAACCAAAAAAATAGCAATGCGTATGGCTAAGTCGGATTCTTCCATGATTTTATATGGAGAAACAGGAACTGGGAAGGAGCTATTTGCGCAATCCGTGCATAATTACTCTAACCGTGCAGGTTATCATTTCGTTGCAGTAAATTGTTCGGCATTGCCTGACAATCTGTTGGAAAGTGAGCTATATGGTTATGAAGACGGCGCCTTTTCGGGGGCAAAAAAAGGTGGGAAAATTGGTTTGTTTGAGCTTGCACATCAAGGAACCTTATTTTTAGACGAAATTGGAGAACTTCCATTATCTTTGCAAGCAAAGCTTCTACGTGCCATTGAAGAAAAAAAGATATTAAGAATCGGTGGTATGAATCTGATTGATATCGATGTCCGTATTATTGCAGCTACAAATCGAAATCTTTTGGATATGGTAAAACGTAAAGAATTCCGAAGCGACTTGTATTATCGCTTAAATGTACTACCGGTACACATTCCTAGTCTTAAAGACAGAGGAAAAGATATTTTTATGCTATTTGACTCGTTCAAAAAATCACTGAATGTAGAATTTGCGTTGTCCTCTGGTGCTAAGGCTCGTATGCTTTCGCACTCCTGGAAGGGAAACATCAGAGAGTTAAAGAATACAGCAGAATATTTAGCGAACTTGGGGAAAGCGGTGATTGAAGAATGTGATTTGCCTTTTAATGATGAATGCGAAAACAAAGGACTCTCTCATATTGTTTTGGAAGAAGATCAACACTTAATGGAAGAATTTTTGCAGAGTGAAGGCAGGGAATTAAATAAATATTTTTTTATTTTAGAGGAAATGGAACGATGTTATCAACAGCGTGAACGAATTGGAAGACGCCGATTGTTAGAATGTGCAGTCGAAAGAAATGTATTTATTACAGAGCAAGAAATTAAAAATGCCCTAATAAGGCTATCTGCTTTTGGGTTCGTTGTTTCCGGACGAGGACGGAAAGGAAGCACAATTACCGAATCGGGGAGATCTTTATTACAACAATTAAGAAAGATGGTATAAAATATAGGGTCAATGGGAGTGTTAAAAACCCATTGACCCTATATTTTCTTAAAATGGAATTAGAATTAAAGATTAAAGTAGGTTTGCATACCCTTTTAACATTTTATTTAATATTAAACAAATGCTTTGTTTTCAAGGCAAGCTAGTTATTATGAGATTAAAATAAAAGATAATTAAGAAAATTATATAATTTTGGCATAAACATTGCTTTAATAAAAGAGTGTCGTATTAACTTAGCTTAGAAATTTGACAAAAAAGACGAAAAGGAGGTTTGTCTATGGATGCAACTCAAGTAGTAGACTATGGAATGTTAGCACTTATACCGCCAATTCTTGCGATCGGGTTGGCTGTTTGGACAAAGAACATTATTGTTTCTTTGTTTGTTTCTATCATCGTTAGTACAACCATTTTAAATGGCTGGAATCCGGTGATTGGATTTACTTCAATGATTAAAGATTATATGTTTGTATCGCTTGAAGAATCGATGAACACACAGGCACTTTTTATGATGGTAATCATAGGGGGTTTGTGGCATTGCTTACACAATCGGGAGGTGCCATGGCATTTACCGATATGGTTACAAAGAAAGTTAATACACGTGCAAAATGTGAATCCGGTATTTGGTTAGGTGGTTTGTTTGTTTGGTTTACAGACAATGGAAATTCATTAATCGTTGGACCGATTTTTGAAGCGTTAGCAGAACGTTTAAGGGTTTCCAGAGAAAAATTTGCCTATATTTTAGACTGCACAACATCACCAATTTGTGCAATGGTCCCAATCATAGGCTGGGGCGTATACGCAATGAGTTTAATTGAAACAGAACTGGAAGTAGCGGGAATTAGCGAATTTACCAGTTGGGATGTTTTTATGCAAGGTGTGCCACTTAATTTTTACGCAATTTTAACTTTATTTATGGCTGGAATTATGGCGATAACACAGTGGGATTACGGTCCAATGCTGAAGGCTCAAAATCGTGCAATGAAAACTGGTGAAACGTTAAGAGCGGGTGGTACTCCAATGCGAAGTGAAACAAAGAAAATTGAGCTTCCGGAGGGTGTGACTCCTAAGATTTATACAATGATTGTACCATTACTTGTTTTACTTGGCGTTATGTTCTCTTATCTAACCATGAAAGGATTGTGGTATACAAAGGTAGCAGGAACGGATATCCGAACCGCAATTGCTTCTGGATTCCTTTGTGCAACCCTAGTGTTAATCGGAATCTGTATAAAAGAAAAGATTTTTACTTTTAAAAAGTGTTTGGATATTATCACGGGAGGAATGAGCAACATGATGTTTATGTGCGTTGTGTTGGTTCTGGCATGGTCTTTATCCGGCGTAACCAAAACCATTGGAACGGCTGCGTATTTAACGGATATTTCTCAAGGACTCCTAAATCCGGCATTGCTGCCTTGCATTGTCTTTGCGATTGGAGCGGTGATGTCTCTTGCAACCGGTACTTCTTGGGGTACTATGGCTATTTTAATGCCGATTGGATTGCCTATGGCAATTACCTTTGGTGTTTCCTTGCCGTTAATCTCTGCTGCAATCATCAGCGGAAGTTTATATGGAGACCACTGTTCTCCGATTTCGGATACTACGATTTTGGCTTCCATTGGATCTGCGTGTGACCATATTGATCATTTTGAAACGCAGATACCTTACGCTACTACCGTTGCTGCAATTTGTGTTGTAATGTTCTTGGTAGCAGGATGGAATCCAACCCCTATGATGACTTTGGTAGCGATAGTCGTATTAATTGCAGTTATCTTTGTATTACATAAAATCTATGTGAAGAAATATGGCTACGAAAAAGACATTGTAAAAATGAAAGCTTGATTATTTGTGCAGATGAATAGAACTATCTTTGGAGGGAAAAATGGAAAATAAAATTATTAACTTAGATGAATGCCTTGCAGAAAAAAGACCTTTACCGGATATTCAGGCAATTGACGGGGAACGTTGGTTTCCTTTAGATTCGACAATTATAGAAGATATGCCAACATACTGGGGAGGCGAATGGGGCTGTTCTTCAGAAGTTAATAAGCTTAGAGCAGTATTAATGAGAAGACCGGGTAAGGAACTGGAGAATTTCGATTATAAAGAAGTTCGGTTCCGAGCACCTGTTGATGCGGAAAAATGCAGACAGCAGCATGACTTGCTTGCAGACTATTACAGAAGCCACGGTGTAAAGGTATATTATGTAGAAGAACAAAGAGAGGATCGCCCAAATGCGATTTTTGAAAGAGATAATTTATTTATGACTCCCGAAGGAGCTATTATTACCCGATTGGCTATGCCGCTTCGCAGAGGGGAAGAAAGATATACTGCACAGACAGTTGCAAAGTTAGGAGTGCCGATTGTAAAAACGATTGCGGGAGATGGTATTTTTGAAGGAGCCAATGCAGCTTGGGTTGATCGCCATACCGTCATTCTTTCTCTGTCCAGCCGTGCAAATGCATCCGGCTATCAGCAAATGGCAGATGAACTAAGACGACAAGGCGTAACAGATATCATTACAATGCAAATTCCTTATGGGCATGCGCATGTTGATGGACTCTTAAATTTTGCAAGCAATGATACCGTCGTTCTGCATGCATGTCAGGTACCTTATGTTGTAGTAGAAGCTTTAAAGAAAAAAGGATATCGCATTATTGAGACTCCATCACTAACCGAAACGAAATATTGCTATGCAACAAACTTTGTTGCCATAGAGCCAGGACATGTAGTGATGAGTGTCGGTGCGCCAAGAACAGTAGAATTAATGGAAAAAGCAGGAATCAAAGTAGATGTATTGGATCTTTCTGAATTGAATAAAGGCAGAGGATCTGTACACTGTATGACCGCATTCCTGAAACGTGATGAACAGTAAACATCGGAAAACTTTTCTTATATAGAAGAAAAGCATGAAATCCTTTAATCACTCTAAAAGGAAAGAAGCAGTTTTTATACTGCTTCTTTCCTTTTTATAAAAATTATTTATAATTGATTATTTAATCAGTCCACCAGCTTGTACAATGCTTTCTTTTGCTAAAACTAAGAGAGGATCGACAAAACGTTCATCAAACGTATAGTAGTCAGTTGCTGCGGATAACTCCGTACAACCTAAAATGAAGACAGAAGCACCAAGCGCTTCCATTTCTTGTACTGCTTCAAACAAACCTTCTGTTCCAATGGTTAGGTTATTTTTTTTAATGCCTTCGTAAATAAAATCCATGACCTTTTTTTGATGGTTCACAGGTTTTATGAGCTTCATTTCTGCTTTTTCAAAATAATGATCGTATATTTTAGATTGTAAGGTACCGTCTGTTGCCAAAAGACCTACGGTTTTTGATGTGCCAAATTTTGTTTTGATTGCATTCACTGTTAAATCGAGCATGTTTAAAATAGGAACGCTTGCAATCTTTAATAAGTCATGGTAAAAGTAATGCGCGGTGTTGCAAGGCATAATTAAAAAATCAGCACCTGCAGTTTCGAGTCGTTTTATCGAGTTAGACATTTCCGGAATGGGACTATCACATCCTGTTAAAATACATTTGGTACGATCAGGGATCGCTGTGTTGCTGTCAATAATAATGTGTAATTGTTCTTGATCGGATTTTGCTATTGTATTTATAGTAATTTTTTTATATAAATCAGCCGTTGCCAAAGGGCCCATACCGCCTAAAATACCGATTGTTTTCATTTTTTTGTCCGTCCTTTGCTTTATATTTTGGAAAAAATTATTATTGTGTTCCTACTAAATGATTGTATAGTAAAAAAATTGTATACGCAAGAGAAACAATGAGTAACTTTTCCTTGATTGAACCATCGGTATGATGTACAATAATATACTAAAGATTAATAAAATGTAACGCAAAATGTTGCTTTTTAGGGAAAAGGGGTTTCAGAGGATAACATGAAGAGAAGAAGGAAGAATAAAAGAAACAGGGGCTTATTATTGGTTGCTTTTTTTGTTGTTTTGGCAACGATTTTTTTTACTAAAATAGTAGGGAATTCATTATTGGGGGATAAGGATAAACCGGAAGCTCTTATCTCATCAGAACAACCCAGTCAAGAGAAGACAAATGGAGAAAAAAGTGAAGAAGTGATTCAAAATCAAGAAATGCTGATTTTGGTAAATAAACAGCATGCGGTAGACGCATCCTACATACCGGAGGATTTGGCACCGATTAAATATTTTGCATCCGATCGGTCTGCTCAAAGCCGTTTTATGAGGCAAGAGGCTAGTGAACATTTTCATCAGCTTGTGGAAGGCGCAAAGGAAAGTGGATATGAACTGGTTATGACTACGGCATATCGTTCTTATGAGTTTCAAAATACACTCTATACGAATTATGTAAATAAATATGGACAAGCCGAGGCAGACACCTTTAGTGCGAAGCCTGGGCAAAGTGAACACCAAACCGGATTAGCGGTGGATATTTCTACTCCGACCGTTCAGTATCGATTGACCAGTGAGCTGGGAGAAACCGCAGAAGGTCAATGGATGGCAGAGCATGCACATGAATATGGTTTTATTTTACGATATCCTAAGGGGAAAGAAGATATCACAGGGTATCAATATGAACCGTGGCATTTACGTTATGTCGGACAGCCTGCTGCAGATGAAATATACGAGCAAGGCATTACACTGGAAGAATATTTGGAAGAATAAGGGCAAAACCCTATTTTATATAAAATGTAATACTAATAACTAATATCTAATTAATGATTAAAATAAGAATGGAGGATTCAAATGGCAACCTATTTTAATGAACCATCTCGTACCTTTAATGAATACTTGTTGGTTCCGGGGTACTCTTCAACAGAGTGCAGACCGGAGAATGTGAGCCTTAAAACACCAGTTACTAAATTTAAGAAGGGTGAGACCCCAAAGATAACAATGAACATTCCGTTGGTATCTGCTATTATGCAGTCTGTATCGGATGACAAGATGGCAGTTGCTTTAGCGAAGGAAGGCGGAATTTCTTTTATTTATGCTTCCCAGTCCATTGAGAGCGAAGTCGCTATGATTAAGAGAGTAAAGAGCTATAAAGCAGGGTTTGTAACAAGTGACTCAAATATTCGTCCGGATCAAACACTTGCTGATATATTGGCTTTGAAAGAAAAAAGCGGACATTCCACAATTGCAGTTACCGATGACGGTACTTCGGCAGGAAAGGTTGTTGGTTTAGTTACAAGTCGTGATTATAGAATCAGTCGTATGTCTTTGGATGAAAAGGTGTGTAATTTTATGACACCGCTCGAAAATCTGATTTATGCAGAGGAAGGTGTGACTTTATCCGAAGCCAATGATATGCTTTGGGAACATAAGCTGAATGCACTGCCTATTATTGATAAGAACGGAAGACTGACCCATTTTGTATTCCGAAAGGATTATGATTCACATAAAGCAAACCCGAATGAACTTTTGGATGCCGATAAGAGCTATGTAGTTGGTGCTGGAATTAACACGCGTGACTATGAAGAACGTGTACCGGCTTTAGTAGAAGCGGGAGCAGACATTCTTTGTATTGACTCTTCAGAAGGCTTCTCAGAGTGGCAGGGAATTACAATAAAATACATTCGTGAAAAATATGGAGATACGGTTAAAGTTGGTGCCGGAAATGTAGTGGATCGAGAAGGCTTCTTGTATTTGGCAAAGGCCGGAGCGGATTTTATCAAGATTGGTATCGGTGGAGGCTCAATTTGTATCACACGTGAACAAAAGGGTATTGGTAGAGGACAAGCAACCGCTGTGATTGAGGTTGCAAAAGCTCGAGATGAATATTATGAACAGACTGGTATTTACATTCCGATTTGTTCAGATGGTGGTATCGTATATGATTACCACATGACGTTGGCTTTGGCAATGGGTGCTGACTTCATTATGCTTGGAAGATATTTTTCTCGTTTTGATGAAAGCCCTACAAACAAGCTTAACATCAACGGAAACTATGTAAAAGAGTATTGGGGAGAAGGTTCCAACCGTGCAAGAAACTGGCAGCGTTATGATTTGGGCGGAGACGGAAAGCTATCCTTTGAAGAAGGTGTTGATTCTTATGTTCCTTATGCCGGAAGATTAAAGGATAATGTAACACTATCTTTGAATAAGGTTCGTTCCACGATGTGCAACTGTGGTGCGTTATCGATACTGGAATTACAGAAAAATTCAAAAATAACATTAGTATCCGCAACCAGCATTGTAGAGGGTGGCGCGCATGACGTTATTTTAAAGGATAGTTCATCGAACCCTGTAAGATAGTTTGAATTATAGATTGTAATAACAAACCTTAAAATATGCTATGAAGTGATTCGTAGCGAGGAACGACATAAATGTAAAGTGATGATAAGTAAGAAAGGAATTTCTATGGAGTACCAAGGAATCTTAGTCGTTGATTTTGGTGGCCAGTATAATCAGCTGATAGCCAGAAGAGTCAGAGAAGCGAATGTGTATTGTGAAATTGTTCATTACACAAAGTTGATGGAACGCATTGCAGAAGAAACACCAAAGGGACTGATTTTTACCGGAGGTCCAAACAGTGTTTATTTGGATAATGCCCCTACTTTACCAAAGGAATTGTTTGAGAAAAACATTCCAATCTTAGGCATTTGCTACGGTGCACAATTTATGGCGCACGTTTTGGACGGTAAGGTTGTAAGCCCTGATAATAAAGAATATGGTCGTGTAAAAATCTACAGTGGCAGCAGAAATAACCCGACAGAGAAGCATGAGAGTCTTCTGTTTGAAGGAATTGAAGCACAAACGCTTTGCTGGATGAGTCACACGGATTACATTGATCAAGTACCGGAAGGATTTGTGGTTTCTTCTTATACGGATCACTGTCCGACTGCATCAATGGAAAATGCAGCTAAGAAGCTGTATGCAGTACAGTTCCATCCGGAAGTACATCATACACCGTTTGGACAGCAGCTTCTCAAAAATTTCTTATATAACGTTTGTAAGTGTGAAAAAAATTGGGCAATGTCCAGCTTTGCAAAGCAAAAGATTGAAGAAATCAAAGAGTTTGTGGGAAATAAAAAGGTGCTTTGTGCGCTTTCCGGCGGTGTAGACTCTTCCGTTGCCGCTGTATTGGTGCATCAGGCAATCGGCGATAATCTGACTTGTATTTTCGTAGATCACGGTCTTCTTCGTAAAGACGAAGGCGATCAGGTTATGGAAGTTTACGGCAAGCAGTTTAATATGAAAATCAAACGCGTAAATGCACAGGAACGTTTTCTTTCAAAATTAAAGGGTGTAAGCGATCCGGAACAGAAGAGAAAAATCATTGGCGCAGAATTTATCAATGTATTTGATGAAGAATCCACAAAGCTTTATGAAGAAGAAGGCGGCATTGATTTCTTGCTTCAGGGTACCATCTATCCGGATGTAGTGGAAAGCGGTGCCGGAGAAGCGGCGGTTATCAAGAGTCATCACAACGTAGGCGGACTTCCAGAAAACATGAAGCTGGATCTTTTAGAACCGCTTCGTCTGCTCTTTAAGGATGAAGTGCGTGCCGTTGGTGAAGAACTTGGCATTGCGCATGAATTGGTATGGAGACAGCCATTCCCTGGCCCTGGTCTTGCTATCCGATGCTTAGGAGAAATTACAGATGAGAAGCTTCTAATCATTCGTGAATCCGATGCTATTTTAAGAGATGAAGTTGCAAAAGCAGGATTGACTGAATCCATTTGGCAGTACTTCACCGTTTTGCCAGGTATCCGCAGTGTCGGTGTTATGGGTGATTTTAGAACCTATGACTACACCGTTGGCATTCGTGCAGTAACTTCAGTAGACGGTATGACCTCTGACTGGGCTCGTATTCCGTACGATGTACTTGAAGTAATCAGTAATCGTATTGTAAACGAGGTAAAGGGTGTAAACCGAATCGTGTATGATATTACGAGCAAACCACCATCAACGATTGAGTGGGAATAGTTGATTTTATATAAACTAACCCCCGAAGTCCTGATAAACAAAGGACTTCGGGGGTTTTGTTTTTTATTATGGCTCTACTTTGGCACTAAAACTTCATTTTTTGTAATTCATCAGCCAACGCTACACCTTTATTGGGATACAGATGTGCATAAGTGTTCCAGGTAGTATCAACAGTTTCGTGTCCGAGACGTTCTGAGATTAGCAATATGGGTTGCCCCATCTCAATGAGTAACGATGCATGAGAATGTCTGAGGTCGTGAACTCTTATCCTCTTTACTCCGGCCAAGTTTGCATAATAATCTAAGTTTTTATTTAAGGTTGATTTCGCAAAATAAAAAATCTGCTCATCTTCTTTTATGCCATAGAGCTTCCCAATATAATCTTGAATCTCATCATATAGAAAATCAGGAATTGGAACTTTGCGAAAGCTCTTTGTTGTTTTGGGGTCGTAGAAGTTATCAATACCATCTTTCCTCGAGGTGGTTTTATTTATGTCTATCATTTTTTCAAGTAAAATATCTCTTGGAAACAATGCTAAGGTTTCTCCTACCCGCAATCCTGCCCAAAACATAATTTCAAAAGCTAATTTCACAGCCGGCTTATCAACTGCAGAAATAAACCGCTTAAACTCATCTAAGGTCCATATATCCATTTCATCTGCTTTCTTTCTCCCCATACTACCTGCAAGGCGAACGGGGTTCTCGGGAAGCTTATAGTATCTTACAGCATAGTTAAAAATGGCACTTAACTGATTGTTTATGGTTTTAAGATATGTTTGTGCGAACCCTTGTGAAATCAAATCCGCTTGCCATTTCCTGATATGAGAGGGCTGTATCTTGTTTATTGCTAAACTTTGAAAGGCTGGCAGTATTTTCGTGTCAAAGATATTTCTTTTATTGTCGATAGTTGTTTCTCTCAATCGAGTTTTCATATCTTCAAAATAGAGATCGACCAAAGAAGCAAAGGACATATCACAACTTGATTGTTCTTTATTAAGAAATTCTCTCTCATAATCTTGTGCGTCCTTTTTTCGGGGGAATCCTCTTTTTTTGGTTTTATGCCTTACCCCCTGCCAATCGGTATAATAAAAGGAACAATACCACGTTCCTCTCTTCTCATCTTTATATACAGGCATAATTCTACCTCCTTTCGTTCTTAGCTGAAATCATTTGTATTCAATTACCTGCAAAAGCTACACTAATCCAATCCAATCCGAATCCGAATCTAAATCCGAAGTATTGCCCGAAGCAGAACCTGCTTCAAGCAGTACTACACTATTTCTTTTAGTTTATTAATAATTTTACGATATCTACGGTCTAACTCCTTAGATGATAAAGAGTATTGTTGGTGACATTTTAAGTGTTCTACATTTTTCCAGGTATTTTTCTTTTCGATTTTTCGCTTTATTATTTGATACCGCTCATCGGCCGCATATAGGAAATGGAGCTTAACCGCAGCATTTTTCTGTTCTATGATATATACATCAGGCACAAAAAAACTAGGGGGCTCGTAGTATTCAAAAAACAAGTCTTTTCTCTTTAGTAATTCATCAAAGTGCAATATATATTCGCTCCACAAATTTTGCCTGTCATATAGGAATAACAAAAAACGACTTAATTTAATGGACCATAGCTTCTTTTCTTCATCGGAACAATTACTGTTGCTATATTCTATAACACAAATACAATAATTTATAAAATCCATTCCTCCTGTGAAATCACGCATATATGCGTAGTATTCCTGCACCCAATTCCACAACGGATAAGATAGCAGAGTTTTCACACAAAGGAATGGATTTGGTGATGTTTGTATTGCGTTGTGTAATTCGTAGATCGGCTCGCTTTTCATTATCTTGTGATAGTTGGCGGTTCTTTGCCTACCCTTTCAACCATAGCTACATCATAAGCACCAGCTTTGATTGCTTCGGAGGACGAATAAACCCACATGGTCGTTTCTTCGTATTTGTTTTTATCCACTTCATCAAAAATCAAAAGCAGTTGTTCGTCAGATACTTCATCTTCAATTATCACTCTCCACGAATGATTTTTAAGAGCAATTCCATAATCTTCTTCAGTTTCTATTTCATATTCAGGAACAGAAACAACTTCTTTAGTTTTTCCACAGCCAACCATACATAAAATCACGAATATTGTTATAAAAACAGCATAAATATGTTTTTTCATACTAAGTCTCTCCTTCTTAATAACGCATTTCGATATTTTTTAACAAACGACGATAATCGACAACAGTTTGAGCTACCATTATGTTGTACATCTCCTTTCAACCTTACAATTATTTGTATTGGTAAAGAAAGGAGGTTTTTTTATGCAATCTACATATGAAGAACTACTCAAAGCGATTGAAGATTTGAGCGATGAAGAAAGTGCAGAAGTTATTGCTTTCGTTTTGTCTTTACAAACTCAACAAAATCAATAACCTGATTTAATTCATCATCAGACAGGCCTCGCGTAGCAACAGCAATTTTCTTTTGCTCGCTGGTCAAAGACTGCTCTTTTGGAGCAGTCTTTTCCTTTCCCAAAAGATAATCAACCGATACTCCGAATATATTGGAAATCATTTTAAGTGTTTCTATGTTAGGCTCAACTGTTCCGGCTTCATATTTAGATATATTAGCCTTAGATAAATTTAGCATTTCAGCTAATTGTAACTGAGTAAGACACTTCTGGGTTCTTAAATTCTTTAATATCTGTCCGAATGCCATTAAATCACCACCTTATATAACAATTATATAGTTTCAAAAATTGAAAGTAAACGTAAGTTTCAAGAAATGAAAATTATTTTTAAAAAAAGTATTGACAGTTTCAAAATTAGAAACTATAATGGATACATAGGGTTTCCAAAAGTGAAACAAGAAGGAGGTTATAACGTGAGCAGACTTCGTGAACTACGAGAGCAGTTAGGCTTGAAACAAGATGAATTGGCTCTTGTAATTGGAACTTCATTGCCTAATTACAGCAAAAAAGAAAACGGAGAAATACGGGTTTCACTTATTGAAGCCAAGCAAATCGCTGATTTTTTCAATATGCCCATAGAGGATATTTTTTTTGCAGTTGAAGTTTCAAAAAGCGATACTTTATAATTCTATATCATAATTATAAACAAATAGGCAGGTGAAATAAATGGGAAGCAACCCAACGAAAGCGGCAAACAACATCTACTGCAAGTGTAGATACGAAGCTGCAAAATACAACGACAGGCTATATAGCAGAGAAGGTGCTTCCGAACTCTTAGGAATTTCGGTTTCCACTTTGTCTGATTATGAATTAGGCAACACCAAAGTTGTCCCAGTGGACAAGGTGGTCCTAATGGCAGATTTATATAATTCCCCTGAACTTCTCAACAACTACTGCACCACCGAATGCCCTATCGGATGCCGAAGTATTAGGAAGTTAGAGGTTGCCGAATTGGACAGGCTAACCTTAAAAGTGCTGTCTGCATTTCAAAAGGTAGGCTATATCAAAGAGACCTTAATTGATATAGCTGCAGATGGTGTTATTACAACAAGCGAAAAACCACAATTTGAAGATGTGATTTCTGCTTTGGAAAACATATCTCAATATGCACAGGAACTTAAATTGTGGGCAGAAAAGAATATGGCAAAGGAGGAATAGGTATGCAATTCTATGGAGCTCCTGATCTTGTAACAATACTTGGGGTTTCTCGTTCCAAAGCTTATGAGATTATAAGAGATTTAATATCAGACCTTGAACAAATGGGGAAATTAAGCCCAAAGGCAGGAAAAATACAAAAAACATACTTTTGTGAAAGGTTTATGCTAAATCCTGATGATTGCGATAAATTGTTACAAAACTCAAATCAGGAAAAGGAGGCTATTTGATGTGCAATAACTGTACCAAAGATAACTGCTGCGAATGTTCTATGGTTTATGGAACAGCCGAAGACGCTATTGTTCTTAGCAAAGAAACTATCAGGCGATGTAACGATGTGAGCCAATTTAACGCAGGCGATGTAATCGACCAAGAAGCTCAGACGACTTATAAAAGGTTTTTCGATACTTTCCCTAAAGTATCCAGTTATACGATTGAACAACAACAATTCCTTGACGAAAGAGCCATTCAATGGAAAGACCTTATCGAGAAAGCATATTCAGACCAACTGCATAGACGGGCAAATTATGTACCTGTGAATGTAGCCGGTGCTTCAAACTACAACTCTAAACGAATGAATAAAATTGCAGACAGTGCACTGAACAAGGCAAGTGAATGGTCCGACAAGATAAACCACTTCATTGAGAATACAAGTAAAATGCTCAATGACCTGACACCTATAGAAATTATTTTAGAAAAAATCCGTACAGGCAACATCAAGGATTTGGTTGTTCAGTCAGACGATCCTTATGCTATTGAGAAGTTGGAAGCTAAATTGGAATTTCACACAACCAAACATGAAAAAATGAAATCTATAAATGCTTACTATCGAAAGCATAAAACAATGGTTGGTTACGATGGTATTTCTGAGGAAAAAGCAAAACTATTTGATAAAAAAATTAAAGAAGCATTTAACTTTGATAGAAAACCATATCCTTCATATCATTTGTCAAATAACAACGGAATAATTAAAGCCACTCAAAAACGCTTGGAGCAACTTCACTACCATAAGGAAAAGAGTAGTTTTGAAGAATATGAGTTTACCGGAGGTTCTGTTGTTCCTAACTACGAATTGGAAAGATTACAGATTTTCTTTGATGAAAAACCCAATGATGAAACTCGCAACAATTTGAAATCTAATGGCTTCAAGTGGGCACCCTCACAATCTGCTTGGCAAAGACTCCTTAACTCAAGAGCAGAAACTGCTGCAAGAATAGCATTAAAGCAATCAGGATTATTGGAGGAATGGCGATGAAACGATTCTATAAATTGTTACTAACTGAAGCCGTCTTGGTAGTTGCTGCCATATTTTTTGCAGTCGGAATTTTTACACCTTGTGCCGAAGCAAGAGAAATGGGAAAGGTTAATAATCAAGCTGTTTTGTCGGTGGTTTCGTTGGAGTACACAATTCAAGCAAAGTATAATGCACCAAACAAAGAGCCTGTCCCTACTCCTTGTTACGATGTTCCTATATCTCAAGATACTCAAAATTATGTTTCCAAATTATGTAGGAACTATTCAGTGCCGGAAACACTGATTTACGCAATTATGTCAAAAGAAAGCAACTTTACACCTGACATAATCAGCTATACCGATGATTATGGAATTATGCAGATTAACGAAATGAACCACCCATGGCTTAGCGATGAGTTAGGAATTACTGATTTCTTAGACGAAAGACAAAACATTTTAGCAGGAGTTTATATATTGAGCGAGCTTTATAAGCAATTTGATACTACAGAGCAAGTTCTACTCGCTTATAACTGTGGACCCACTGGTGCAAGGAATCTAATTAAACAAGGAATTACACAAACCGAATATACGCAATCCGTATTGAAAGAGATGGATTACATAAGGAGGATTGAAAATGAATGACAGCAAAATGTGTCAAATGCAACTTGCTTTGGAAAATAAGCATTTACAACAAAATACCCAAAACGGGATATATATGTCCCCATTGTACTTTCAAAGAACGACAATTGAAAAGCATACAAAGAAAATGCAAAAAATCGTAAAAATTACTTTTAATGCCGTGGTATCATTAGCAGTTTCAAATATAGTTGCTCTCGTCTTAAAACCTATTGCTTATGCAGAAAGAGGATATCACGCATACGGAGGAGAAACATTTTTAGCAGTAATGCTTGTTGTGCTATTGTTCTGGCTGCTCTCCTCTGATCCAAAGAAAAGGAGGTATAGAAAATGAGTGAGGTTAGATGTGGAAGATGCAACAGGGTGTTGAAAGATATTTCTTGTATTGAAACAGGATATGGCAGAAGTTGTTATAGAAAATTGTTTGGTAAATCCATATCTAAAAAAGGAAAACAACCGAAGATTGGTAAACATCAGCCACTGAAACCGATTAAACACAAAAATGAAGAAACCCCGCCCTTATTTATGGACGAGGAAAATTTTAAGGATATGGAGGACAAGCCTGATGAATAGCTTGAAATGCTTGGTTGCGGAATATACTCAATATATTTTCACAAATGAAGAATACATAAATGCAATTAAGCCAGCGAGAAATAAATTAGAACGTATCATTGACCGCTATGGTGATGAGAATGGCGAGAGAAGAAAACCATTTTATTTTGCTCAGCTCATATCGGAACAAATCACATCGGAGCGTATGACTAATTATTGCATCGTTAAAAGTATGCTGAATATGGAAAAAGAGTGCGTTGCCAAAGCAAACGCACCCTCTATATAACAACCATATTGTAGCATATCAAAATAAAAAAATCAATATGGAGGATTTATTATGAACAACCAAAATCAAAGCAATTCCCTCGCTGTAATCAGCGAAAAATATAAGAACTGCAATCTGTTGTTACCGGCTTCTACCGAAATACAGCTCAATCCGTTTTATAAGTATACCGTAATGGAAGTACAGGCTGACATAAAGGAAAACTCGGGAGATGTTTTCAAAGTAGGAAGCACTAAACAAGGCAATAGCTATGTGGATTTATTTTCTCCTGCAAAACCACTTTTGATGAAGTTGGCTTCTGCAGCCGGCATACAGTTTGATCCAAACAACACCTATGGAGAATATCTTACAAAGAACTGCTACAAAGCAAAAGCTTATGGTGCAATGCGTATGCCTGACGGCACCGGTAAAACTCATTGTGATGAAAAGGTAATCAACCTTGATGACGAAGAAGATCGTTTTCGTTTGGAATTTATGGACAAGAGCTTGCAAGGTATCAACGACGAAAAGCAGGCTCAGGAAGCTGCCAAGTTATTTAAGGGCAAATGGATAGATTCGCAGAACAAATGGGGTAAGCCTTGTAAAGCCTATGTGATTGACGATGTTGACCGTCAAAAATACATTGACAGAGGTGTATTAGTAAATATGACCTTACTCCGCAAGACTTTTGCAGAAAAAGCTATGACTGGTGCTATTCTCCGTGTTGTGCGTGCCTTAATCGGAATGAAAGGTCAATATACTCTTGATGAATTGAAAAAGCCTTTTGCCATTCCTCGTGTTACTTTTAGTCCTGACTACAGCGACCCAGCTGTAAGAGCTGCGATGATGGAACAAGGTATGAGTTCTGTTTCCAATATGTTTGGCAGTAGCCACCCTATGCCTGCGTTAACCGCACCAAATGATGGGATAACAGGTACGATTGATACGTTCAACCCCGAAGAATTTGAAGATAATGCGGCTTTTGCTTCTGATTATCAAGAAAATCCTGCTGAGGATTTTGCCACTTCAGAACACGAAGAACCACAAGGGCAAAGTTATCAACAATCCCCTAACACACCTGTTAATAACAAAAATAACGAGGCTTTAGATATGTCTCATTGTGTAATGTGCGGAACTAATATTTCCGAAAAAGTCGCAAAGTTCTCTATGGACAAATTTAAACAACCCCTTTGTATGAATTGTCAGAAGGAGGCTTTGTAATATGGCTGAAATCAAGAAAATTACTGTTGAAAATACAGACGGAACAATCGAAGTTATTTCAAAAGGTCTTGTTGCTAATTACAGTGATGGAGAAGATAACACAGTTACTTTCAATATGGTAGGCATTGGAGGAAAAGACCTTTACGCAATCGTAATGTCAATGGTTTCTTTAGGAGAGCAAATGGGTTTTTTCGGAGATAAGGAGGTTTCACGATGAAAATATTGCATACAGCCGATTGGCACATAGGAAACTTCCCCGGACCGGAAAAGGACGGAGTAAATCTCCGTTCTGTTGACACAGGGAACTGCATTAACCATTTGCAAATGGTTGTAATGGTTGAAAAACCTGATTTTATTGTAATTTCGGGAGACCTATTCCATCAAGCGAGAGTTTGGGCAGACAGAGGACTGAATGAAGTCAAAACTGCAATCAGAGCATTGGAAGTTATCTCCGATTATGCTCCTGTTATCGTTCTCAGGGGAACACCAAACCATGATGGATCAGAGCAATTTGCAATGCTTCAAGAACATTTTAATGGTAATGATGCTGTTCGCATTATTACAGAACCTACGGTGCTTCAATTCAAAGGATACGAAACGGACCAACAATGGGCAAATGTAGCCTGCTTACCAGGTTTCGATAGGGGTGTTTATAGAGCAAAGTTCCCCGGTTTATCAAAAGAAGAAGAAAATCAAGTGTTTACTGAAGAACTTGGGAAAATCACACTTGGCTTAAAAGCGGAATGTAAACCTGAATTGCCTTCAATTTTTATTTCACATTATACTATCCCTGGTTGCAATACGGAAAGCGGACAAACTCAATTTCTTGCTCAATTTGAGCCTGTCATTCTTCCTGAAGCTCTCGATGCCGCCAATTTTGACCTTGTAGCTTTTGGGCATATACACAGACCCCAACAGCTTAAAAGTTGCAAAAACACTTTTTATTCAGGGGCAATTAATGCAATGAACTTTAATGATGAAGGTCAGGATAGAGGCTTTTATATCCATAATTTTGACGGAAACACCCTCATCAAGAGTGATTTTTACAAAACACCAATCAGAGAATTTTTAACATTGCGACTTGATGATGAAAAGATTTCTCGTTGGAATGCTGACGGAGACGATTTGTTTATCACCGACAATGTAAAAGACAAAATCGTTAGAGTTATTTATAGCTGCACCGAAGCAAATGCCAAGGCCTTAAACAAATCCTTACTGGAACAGCGACTATACGAAAACGGAGCATTTTGGGTTTCTGAGATTACTCCTGAAAAAATCAGCATTTCTGTAAACCGAAATACTCTTGATGATAAAACAGACCCCGTTGCAAATCTTACGGAATATCTTAGAGATAAGACATACACAGATGAACAGATTGCAAAAGCTATTGAAATAGGTACACCTATTATCGATGAAGTATTGGCAAACACAAAGATTTCTCGCCTAACAGGTATTTTTGAGCCTGTGGAAATCTCAGTTAGAAATTACAGAAACTACGAAGAGGAAATCTTTAATTTTAATGATATTACTTTTTGTACAATCAATGGAAAGAATGGTGCCGGCAAATCTTCTCTCTTTATGGATGCAATCCTTGACTGTTTGTATGAAGAGCCGAGAGAGGGAGAACTGACAGGTTGGATTAGAGCTGATGAAAAGGCACGTAGTGGCTCTATTGCTTTTACATTTAAAATTGGAGAAAAGACTTTCAGAGTAACACGCACAAGAGCAAAGTCAGGAAAAGCCACCCTTAACCTATCCGAATGGGTTAACGATGAATGGGTAAATCGTTCAGCTGAAAGAATTAAAGATACCCAAGAAGAGATTATTAATATTCTTGGAATGGATAGCCTTACTTTTCGTTCTTGTGCCTTGATTATGCAGGATCAATACGGATTATTCCTACAAGCTGATAAAGAAAGTAGAGTTAGCATTTTGAGCAATATCCTTGGACTTGGAATGTATAGTGATATGCAGGAATTAGCAAAGACAGCATTGGCTGAAACAAACAGAGAAATCGCATTTAATAATGCTGAAATTACTAAGCTTGGAGAGAAAATCACAGGTGCGGATGATATTGAGTTACAAATATGCGAAAGCAATATGGAACTCAAAGCTAATCAAAGCAAGTACAATGAATTGTCTTCTGAGAAGGGCAAGCAAACTCTGTCCCTTTCTATGCTCCAAAAGGCACACGAGAGGGCTATCCAAATCAAAGTCGATGTAAACACCCTTGAAGCTAAAAAGACTTCCACAGTGTCACAGAGAAGTATACAGGCTAACATTGTAGAAGAAGCGAATAAATTACTTTCTTTGGAAGATGAGATTTTGCAAGGAGTGGAAAAGCATAAGGAACTGCTTGAACAAGAAAAACATTTTATTGCTGGAAAGAACTCATATGACAGCAAAATTTCTGAACTTGCAAATGTTTCAAGTAGTATCAATGCTACCGTTTCTAAAATTACATCATTAGAAATGCAAAGTGATTCTATCTACTCCAAGATTTCTGAGATGGAAGAAAAGCTAAAGAGAGAAAATGAATTAAAACAGGCTTTTGATAGTTGGAGCTTAAAGAAATCAGAACTTGAAACCGCAAATCAAACCTACGAACTATATAAAACACTTGCTAACGATGAAATGAATATAGAGAGAGAACTCATTACTCAAAAATCGTTTTATAGCCAACATTACAACGAAAAGGCAATCCAAGTCAAGCAGCTAAAATCAAAAATGGAACTTCTCCATAACGCACAGTGTATTGATATTGAAAAAGCCACCTGCAGATTCCTTGCAGATGCCATCGAAGCTAAAAAACAGTATGAACCTTTGATGGAGGAATGCAAGATTTGGAAAACTGCTGAACTTGCAAAGTTAAGCAAACTGGAAGAAAAGCACAATTTAGCAAAGAAAAAAATTATTGATCTTAATTTCGACACTTATTTACCTCGAAAGCTGCAGGTTGAGATATCAACACTTGAAGCAAAGGCTATGGTGTATCAAGGCCTACAAGCGGTTAAAAACCAATTGGATACTACTAGAGAAATGCTCAACACCATTACTTCTGAAATTACGTCTCAAAAAGCTGAGTTGGAAGAAATGCGTAATAAGGAACATTCTCTGAAAACAGAAGTAACTGTCTTATCACAAGCTGCAGCTGCTTTTAGCGAAACACAAAAGAAGATTACCGAAACATTGGTTTGGCTTGAAAAAGAAAAGCAACTCCCTGTGGCTAAAGAGAGAAAAGTAACTGCGGAGCAACGCATTAGTGAATTGTCTACTGCATTGGCCGAGCTTGATGTGGAAATTTCGATTAAGAATTCCGAGTATCAAAAGGAAATGGAAAGTGCCTTAGGCAAAGAAGAAGTAGAGCAAAAGCTATCTCAACTAAGCTCTTTGCTAACGAGTTGTCAAGTTGAATGTGAAGAACTACAACGCAAAATAGGCTCGCTTACAAATCAGTTGGATAGTATTCACAAAGATAAAAAGCAAATGCAAGAGATTGCCCAGAAGGTGAAAAAACTATCTGAAAAGTCTGAGACACTTGATGTTCTAAAACAAGCATTCTCTTCCGATGGTGTTCCCCACAACATCATCAGAGCAATGTTGCCTATGATTACTGCAACAGCAAATAACATCTTGGGACAAATGACAGGTGGAAAAATGGGAATGGAATTTAGGACGGAAAAAGTCTTGAAATCAAATAACAAGAAGGAAGTTGTTACTCTTGATATTTTCATTGAAGAATACGGAAAGCCGTCATTGCCTTATTCCTCAAAGTCAGGTGGCGAAAAGGTTAAGTCTTCATTGTCAGCTATCCTCGCATTGGCCGAAACCAAGTCTACATCGGCAGGAATTAGATTAGGCATGTTATTCATTGATGAACCACCGTTCCTTGATGGAGATGGAATACAGGCATATTGCGATGCCTTAGAAACGATTAGGCAAAGATATTCAGACATTAAAATTATGGCAATAACACACGATCCAACAATGAAAGCTCGCTTTCCTCAAAACCTTGATGTGGTCAAGACAGATAATGGGAGCAAGGTAATCTTTGAATAATGCAAACAGGGGTGGCACCTCCACCCCTGTAATCTAAGGGAGGTGAGCGTGTGCCAAATAGGATAATCAAAGAGAGTATTTGCACGAGCGATAGCATTGAAAAATTATCGTGGTTTGAAGAAGCATTTTTTTACAGACTTATGGTAAATTGTGATGATTACGGACGAACAGATGCAAGACTGGCTATATTAAAATCCCGACTATTTCCACTGAAAAGTGTAACGGAAAAGCAGGTTGGTGAATGTCTAAATAAGTTGGCGACTGTTGGTATGATTTTTCTCTATGAGTATGATGAAAAACCGTATCTTCAATTGTTATCTTGGGAAAAGCACCAAAATGTTAGAACGAAAAAGAGCAAGTATCCACCCATGGATATTAAAACAGTCGATGATTTATTAAAAAGATACGAGCATCTGCATACAGATGAAAACACTTGTGGCACTAATCCAATCCAATCCGAATCCGAATCTAAATCCGAAGTATTGCCCGAAGCAGAACCTGCTTCAAGCAGTCCTGCCGCTATAAGTTTGATGTTGAATGATAAAAGCTTATATCCAATAACTCAGGAGCAAGTTAACAAATGGTCTAAATTATATCCAGCTGTTGATGTAATGCAAGAGCTGCGAAAAATGGTAGGTTGGCTCGAAGCAAATCCTAAAAGACGAAAAACAAGCAGTGGAATATTGAGATTTATAACGAATTGGCTTGCAGGAGAGCAGGACAAGGGTAACAAAGGAATGTTTACTCCAGTAAAAAACAAGCAAGTTGTTGATGGATCAAAATATGAAACAGACAGTAGCTTCATTAGGGGGTGATGAAATGGAGGCTATCGGTAACATAATCAATAACATTGCCGTAACACACGAAAACAATGGCGATTATCGTGACGAAGAGGGGTTTCTTGTTTGTGGAAAGTGCCATACTCGCAAGGAATCCGATATCGAAGTAAGTAAAGATTGGAAAGCTAACGGAATTTGGAGGGTTGCCACTCCCTGCGAATGCAGAAAAAAGGAAATTGAAGCAAAAGAAAAGGCAGAAGAAAGACGGAAATTCCTACAAGAGTTTGAGAGGATTCAGAAAAACGGAATAACCGATCCTCAGTATTTACAGTTTAAGTTTGAAAATGATGATATGCAAAATGCAAAAGTATCAAAGGTCTGCCGAAATTATGTAGATGAGTGGGAAACAATGAAAGCTGAAAATATGGGAATATTGTTTTCCGGCACGGTAGGTACTGGCAAATCATTTTATGCTTGCTGCATTGCAAATGCTTTAATCGAAAATTTAGTGCCGGTATGTGTAACGAATTTTCCACGCATCTTAAACAAACTTCAAGGATTGGGCCAAGATAAGCAAGCATTTATAGATAAATTGCAACGGTACTCATTGCTTGTGATTGATGATTTAGGAGTTGAAAGAGATACATCTTATAGTTCGGAACAAATTTTTAATGTAATAGATACTCGTACAAGGTCAAATAAACCAACGATTATAACAACAAATCTAACCATTCAAGAGATGGAAAAAACAACCGATATGCAATATCGCCGTATTTATGACAGGGTTCTTGAGATGTGCCCTATTCGATTGGTTATGACCGGACAATCTCGTAGAAATCAAAATGCGGCCGAGAAAAGAGAAAAAGCTTTATCTCTATTGCAGGGCAATAGTGATGAGTAGAGGAAGAATTACAACGGAAAACCCCGAGTTTATAAAACTATTTCGTACCCTTTGTGGTGGCAAATACCAAACTTGGCAGGTATGGAGCGATTTTATTTATATGACTGCAGCTGCCATATCAAACAGAGTTGATAACACTCATTTTGATGAACGAGAAGAACAATACTTAAACATCATAAGCAAGTACACAAAGACGGAGGCAGAAATATTTCCTAAAATGTATGCTGAACTCGTAAAGGCTATGGAAATTTCAACGGAGCAGGATTTCCTCGGCAATTTATATATGCAGTTGGAGTTGGGAAACCATTGGAAAGGACAATTTTTTACACCTTACTCTATTTGCAAATGTATGTCAGGAATAAATACTAAAAACCTTGTAGAGCGAATAGAAACCGATGGATATATAACCGTAAACGATCCCTCTTGTGGTGCCGGCGCAACATTAATTGCCTTTGCCAATTCGGTAAATAATGAGCTTTATCATAAAAAAAGTAATCTAAATTGGCAAAATCATATTTTATTTACTGCACAAGATATCGATACCGTAACAGGACTTATGTGTTATATTCAACTATCTTTAATGGGTTGTGCAGGATATGTAAAAATAGCAGATAGTTTGCTATATCCAATGGTTTCAAATGATGACCTTACATACTATTGGTTTACTCCAATGTACTTTAGCAGAGTATGGCAATATAGAAGAATTTTTCACGGTTTAGACAATTTGATGTTTTCATCCAAAAAGTCAAAGCCAAAAGATATTAAAACAAAAAAAGAGCCTTCCCCTCCTGAGTATAATGTAAAACTGACAGAGGTAAAGGCCGGACAGTTAGCCTTGTTTTGAAAGGAGAATAAACAATGAGTGAAATTACAAAGTTGGCAAAGGCCAAAATCGAATCAGAATTAAAAAGTTTTAAAGGTGGTCAAAAAGCAAAGGCTGTATCAAGTTATGTAGCAACTACCCTGAAAAATTTCTGTGGAAATGAGATCTTTGCTAAGGCTGTTATCGAACAGAAAAAGACATTGAGTGATTGCTGTGAGCAAATTATGAAGAGTGTAGGTAATTCAATTTCTGACATTCAGGTATATCGCAAAGCCACAGCCTTCTACTTCCCTACTGCAAAGATTGATTTCAAAATGGAAATTGTGATTAATGGAGAATTTGCAGAAAGTGACGAAGTGTTACACGGTGCAGAGGATATCAGATTACCAGAACAAAGAAAAACAAAAAGAGAGAAAAAAGACAAATCCGCAGAAACAATTCAACTTACTCTTTTTTAACGGAGGAAGTAGTTATGGATAAAAGATTTTTAGCGAAAATTCCAATCATTGAAGCATCTTTATCCACAACAGAGCTTGCTTGTAAATGCACAGGAGACAAGGTTGTGGAAGCAAAACTATATGGAGAAAAAAACGAACTCCTACTCTTATATCTCTTTAGCAAATCGCAGTTGCTTAAAGGAAATACAAAAGCAGAAGTCCGAATGTTTATTGATAAAACCGATTATATCACTCAAGATTTGAAAAGTCAAAAAATTAAATGGTATACAGGAACGCTCTCCTCGTTTCTAAATTACTATTGGAAAGGATATTCATCAACTGCAACAACAGAGACAAAAGAAATTATTGCTAATTACTTCAATTCAGAGTTTAACGAAAACGATCCGTACAGACCAATTTTTGATTTTCAAAACAAAGTGCTTGCAGAAAGATTAGCGATAAAACACCTGAAAATTACTAAACCGATAGACGAACTGATGGAGACTGTACCTGCCATACCATCAAACTTTATGGAGTGGGCAGAAAATGAGGCACTTTTAAAAAGTAGATATATTTACTATCAGTATTCGCCTAAAGTGAGAGTTAAGGGCTTCTGCACTCATTGTAAATGCGATGTAGAACTATACAAGCCTAAACATAATGCACAGATCGAGTGCCCCAACTGTAAAAGCAGAGTAATGCTTAAATCAATGGGAAAATCAAAACATGTTTCAGACGACAAATATGTTTGCCTACTGCAAAAAATTGATACAGGTTTTATTGCGAGATATTTTCATATTCGCAAGGATTATCAATCGCATTACAGAGAACCTAAGTTCTATTGTAGTGAAGAAAACAGAGATTTCTTCGACTTTGAACTACAAATAAAGTGTTATGAATGGGGTTTATTCAAGCAAAAAAGTGTCCGATGGAAAGATGATGAATATGCTTATCGTGGAAATGTTGTGGTGTACCCATACAACATCAATGAAATAGAGCAAATCATTCCTTATGCGGGATTATCACTGTTGACAAAACACGAACCTGATTTTGCTTTCGGGTTTAATGCGTTGATGGATGATTACAGAGCAGGAATATTCAATGGTGAAAGGCTTGCAAAAGTAGGATTGTTCAGATTAGCTCAAGATTATTTGCAGAGAAGAGGCTATTTCTACAAAAGCCCCGTAAACAAAAATGGAAGAAAGTTAAATAGATTTCTTGGGGTAGAAAATGACGATGCGAAATTATTGATTTCTGCAGATGTAAACCAACAGGAACTTGATCTATTTAAATTCTGTAGAAAAAACGGAAAAAGATTATCAACAGAGCAACTTATAACATTCCGAGACAACCATTTGAATTTAGATATTTTCAAGGAAATTATTGAGATTGTTCCAGTAGGAAAAGCTCTCAAATACCTTTCATCATTCAAGATGGCAGAAAAAGATATAGTATATCGAGATTATCTCAATTCCTGTAAAGAGTTAAAATATGACCTCAGCAATCCATTTGTAGCATTTCCAAAGAATCTGAGGGAAAGACACGACCAAAATGTAGAAACCATTAACGAAATATCACTTACTAAGGAAAGCAAGACGGCTAACAGCAAATATGCGAAAGTGGCTAAGAGAAAAGATACGCTAAATCAATACTATGCTTTTGAAAACAACAAATATTTCATTCGTGCACCTTCAGACGCAGGAGAGATTATTCGTGAAGGACACACACTACGTCATTGTGTAGGTGGAAGGTTATATTTAAGCTCAATGGCAGAAGGACAAACAGTAATCTTATTTTTAAGAAGAAAAGAAGCTCCTGGTACCCCGTACTACACAATTCAAATTGAAGGAAATAGATTGATTCAGTGTCATACTTTTGGAAACAAAGACAGAGATAAATCTAATATCAATGGTTTTCTAAAATTGTGGCAAAAGTATTTAGATAGAAAAGTCAAGACATCTGAAAAGAACCGGAAAGTGGGGTGATTGAATGAGGATATATAGCTTAAAATCAGGCTCACTTAACGAAGCTGATCGTCTTGAAATAGCAAGGCTTTTAATTAAGGCAGGATATACAGTAAGAATTGGGAGAGAAAAACCTTCGGGGAGGAAATCTTCCGCTTATGTTCACTTTGTAGAGTTTGAGGAGGGCGATTTGAATGCAACAGGACAACCCTAAATTAAATGCCAGCGGGTGCAAGGACCTTGTGGCATATGAAGCTATTAAAACTATCACTAAAGAGAATTGCGAAAACGACAAAAAAGCAGCTGAGCTAATCAGGGTGCTAAAAAGATTTATTCGTGGCTGTGGCTATGAACCACTCAACAGAATCGCAATTAAAAATAAGGCTACAGGAAAGGAGTACAGATGATGAATAGATATTATCCACTTATTGATAAACTCATTTATATTAAGGACCATTACTCTATGAGTATGTCTGATGTAGAAGCCATCAACGAGGCTTGTAATGCACTTTCAAGGGAGGGAGAAAAGGATGCACAGAACGAAGATTGATTGGGCAGATTATGTTTGGAACCCTATTACCGGTTGCTTGCATAGCTGCGAATATTGTTATGCGAGAAAACAAACTGTACGTTTCTCAGGTGATGTAAGATTAAACATGACCGATGAAAGGTGTAAGAGATATCAAGATGATGAAAGGCTTTTTGTGTTGGACGAGCCGTTTATCACTCGAAATAATAGGTCTGTATCTTATCCTTTTGGATTTGCACCAACTTTACACAAATACCGGATGAAAGACCTTGCTTCTCGGAAGAACGGAGCGAATATATTTGTTTGCTCGATGTCGGATTTGTTCGGAGATTGGGTACCTGATGAATGGATTGAAATGGTCTTCAAGGCTTGTGCAGAACATCCCAAACACAACTATCTGTTCTTGACAAAAAATCCTAAAAGGTATTTTGACCTTGCCAAAGCAGGAAAACTTCCTACAGGCGAAAATATGTGGTATGGAAGCACAATTACTGATGAGTACAAGCCTTATTTCCACGCAGAAGAATTTAACTGTTTTTTGAGTATTGAACCGATATTTTCTTCTTTTGATGATGGTACACCTCACGAGCATATTAAATGGATTATTGTAGGAGCAGAAACAGGAAACAGAAAAGGAAAAGTTGCACCGGAAAAGTTATGGATTCATAATTTGATGAATTCCTGCAAGCAGAAAAACATTCCTTTGTTTATGAAAGACAGTCTTGAGGGCTTAATGGGCGAAGAATTTTCACAATGTTTCCCCGACAAACTCGGAAATGAAAAACCGCTAAGTGCTTCAAGAGAAAAGCAGCGAATGATAAATTGTTTGGAATGCAAAAAATATGGCAAAAAAGCAGAAATGAACTCGGTTACTTTGAGAAAAGGCAGACGAGGTCAAAACAAAACTATAGGCTATTTCTGCGACAGTTGTTTAGCAAAACTTTCAAAGAAATGGGGTGTTGACGATGAAGAGCATATCGGAGATTAAAGCTAATCCACGCATAAAAATTATGGAAATTGGCTTGGACGGTGGATATGCTATTGTTAATCATCTATCTCCAAAAGCTAAACCAATTATGGCTGTTTTTAGTTGGGGCGATGGTTGGGATCACGTTTCGGTAAGTTATCCGAACAGGTGCTTAACTTGGGACGAGATGTGTTATATCAAGGATTGTTTTTTCGAAGAAGAAGAGTGCGTGGTGCAATTTCATCCCAAAAAATCTGAATATATTAACATTCACCCTTATTGCCTACATTTATGGAAACCTCATAATGGGGATTTCACAACTCCTCCGAAAGGAATGGTGTGATAACTATGCCAAGAAAGAGCAAATATCCTAAAACACAAACAGAGGGCATAGAGCAATCAACTTTAATGGAGTGGGCAGAATTATCTAAGGGAAAGTTTCCTGAATTAAGATTGCTTTTCCATATACCAAACGGAGGAAGCAGACATTTGATTGAGGCTGCTAACCTTAAAAAGCAAGGAGTTAAAGCAGGAGTTCCAGACTTATGCTTACCTGTTCCTAAAGGAGAATACCACGGACTGTATATTGAAATGAAGGCAAAAACTAACACTCCAACAAAAGAGCAAAAAGAGTGGATAAAAGAACTTACACAACAAGGGTATTTTGCCACTGTTTGTTGGGGGTGGATGCAGGCCGCAAAAGTGATTACCGATTACTTAACGAGCAGGCTCTAAAAAGAAGGAGAGAAAAGATGATTATAGAGAAAGCTGAAATTTCAGGTAAATTACAAAAAATCAAAAGTGCTATTCCTACAAGAGTTCAAATTGAATGCCTAAAAGGAGTATTGCTTAAAAACAACACACTTTATGCAAACAATCTTGAAATGGGTATGTCAGCAAAATTAAGCGTTGACACAGACGAAGAGTTTATCATTCCGCAAAAAGCTATTGATATGATTTTAAGTCTTCCTGATGGAGAAGTTTCAATCACCTGCGATAAAAACAATAGCCTTACAATTAAAACAAAGAACATTAAAAATAAATTTCGGAGTTTTTCTGCAAGCGAATTCCCTCCTATGCCATACATCGAAGGTCCAACGGACACAAGTGTTGGTATTGACTGCGAGAAGCTCTGCCAAGCACTTAACTCAGTTATTTATGCTGTTGCAATAAATGAAGCAAAGCCACAAATGAGTGGGGTTCTGTTTGAAGCAAGGGATGGAAAGCTTAACCTTGTTGGTTGTGATGGTTATAGACTTGCTTGGGCCAAAATTGATTATGATGTTGCCCTAAACATAATTATTCCTCGTGAAACTATACAGAGACTATTACAGTTCAGCTTGAAAGGCAATGTTTCAATTTTTATGAATGCCAAAAGCTCAATGTTCAGAATGGAAGAGTTTTCTATCTACACAAGGTTGTTAAACGGGAGCTATATTGACTACGAAAAGATGTATCCAACTCCTTCTAACTCAACCATTGTCAATAGAAATGCTTTAGTAGAGAGTGTAAACAGGGCTTCTATCTGCA
Organism: Anaerovorax sp. IOR16; assembly: GCF_017168145.1. Classification (GTDB taxonomy): domain Bacteria; phylum Bacillota; class Clostridia; order Peptostreptococcales; family Anaerovoracaceae; genus IOR16. Next base: position 303,407 of record NZ_JADQTL010000009.1, read on the forward strand.
CCGATGATAAAGGAAAACCAAAAATTATTCTTGATATCGAAAATGACACAATGAGGATATCAACAACCTCAGCTATTAGTGATTATTCAGAAGAAATTAGATTAGAAGGTCCCATCGATGAACCGATAAGAATTGGGTTTAATGGTCGCTATCTAATTGATTGTTTAAAGTCTTACGATTATGAACATATAGAAATGGGTTTTACAGGTCCTCAGTCCCCTGTGGTGGTAGGAGATAATTCTCTTAAATCTTTAGTATTACCGATAAGATTAAACAATTAGCTAAAAACAAACAAAAAATTTACTGCTTGTATCAGACGGAAATATTTTTAATAGTCAGTTAAATTAAAATTCTATTAGATGTATGCAAAAGGTGTAGAGACAATGTAATCTATGCACAAGAAGATTTAGAAAATTATCTAAGGACTAAAGATTAGAGTTCAAGAATGGAGAATTTGCAAAAAAATGAAAATTAAAGATATGCAGGAGGTTAAGGTCGAATGAAGCCGATTTTATTCAACACTGAAATGGTGAAAGCTATTTTAGATGGTAAAAAAACAGTTACAAGACGAATAATCAATCCTCGCTACCGTGATGACGAAGGTGGATTTCAAGTTGTTACTACTCGTAATGGTGAGTTTATAAGAGTTGAAAAAGTAGATGAAAACGAATGTGGAATATTTGCAGATGGCTCGGAGAGATCCGTAAATTCTCCGTATGATGTCGGTGATATTCTCTATGTGCAGGAAACTTGGCGGGTTTTTCAAACTTATCCAGATGTTTTCGGATATGATATTCTATACAAATCGGATGAATATATAAAACCGTGTATTTTTTCTGACACAAATAGATACCTCAATAAATTTATGAAATATGAAGATAAAAATGGTTGGCAATCTCCGTATTTTATGCCAAAAGAAGCTGCAAGAATATTTCTTCGTGTTACTGATATAAGGGCTGAACGGTTACAGGATATTACCGAAGAACAAGCGACAAAAGAGGGATGCACCACATTTAGCAAAGTGATTGGAGACGGAAAATTTGAAGATGTAATTGAATTTGATTTGACGGCAAAAGACGCATTTTCAGAGTTATGGGACTCCACAATCAAAAAACAAGACCTTGATACATACGGTTGGGAAGCTAACCCTTGTGTATGGGTAATAGCATTTGAAAAATGCAATAAGCCAGAGGAAATATAAATGATGTGTTCAGAGTGTTTATGCAGTACATGTGTTAATAATTGCAATGGCGAACATTGGCCTTTTGTGTTTAAAAAATATTGCGAGGATGTGCAAGAAAAAGATTTTTGCTACCATTGCGAAGATGATTGTTATCAATACGATTTTGGAGAGGGTAAAAGCCAATTACCTGTTACAGAGTGTTCAAGATACAAAAAGTCAACTTTCTATATTGAACGAGAAAATAAAAGAGCGGAACAAATCGCATTAGAACGAAGAGCTATGTTCAAATGCGTAAGATGAAAGGAGATAAATATGCCAAACATTAAAAAAGGAGACCGAGTAATTATCTCAGGAAGTGCAGAAGAGATAAAATATCGTGGTTGTATTTTCGAGGTCCTAACAGAACCATACATAGTCAGTGGGTCAGAACTTGTCAAAATGAAATGCCACGAAAATGGAAAGTATTTTGGTGGCGGATACTCTACTGAGTTTTTGTTAAAAGTTCCTAAGAGGTATGATGAACAGAAGTGCAGAATATGTGGCTGCACATGGTACAATGCCTGCCCGGGAGGTTGCTATTGGGTAGAAGAAGATTTGTGTAGTGCATGTGTGGATGTAGCAAAGGAGATTGAGTAATGGAACTTACAGTTAAGAAACCCAACTCTACAGAGTACTGTTTTAGATTTGAACCGGGAGATGAAAATTATCACCAATGTGTATGGGCAAGAATAACACTGGATCACGACAACTACTGTTTAACTGCAGTTACGGACTGTGGAGAATTTTCATATCAATGGGTTCCCACCCCATATACCGAAAGTTTTCTTCATTTGATGGCGAGAATTGATAATAGTTATTTACTAAACAAAATATCCAGTGAAACTGTGTTTGACCTTGAAGCAAGTAAGAAAAAGACCATCGAAGGTATCGAAGCATATTTAGGCTTTGAAGACGCGACAATTGAAGAGCTTGAGGATTCCTCTGAGTGCAAACTGGTTATAGACGAGATCAACCAAATTGAAGATTATGGAGAAGAATTGTTTTATAGCAAGTGTGATGAAATTTGCTATAAATATAATATCCGAGACACATTCGAACTGATAGAAATCGTTAAGAATTATCCCCGTGGTGCCGTTAGGTTTTGTGAAATTTTTAAAAATTATCTTGTTCCAGAAATAAAAAAAGAATTGCAAGCACCTGAAAACAAATGATTTCAAGTGATTACAATTCCAAGTAGCCGGACAATCTCCGCTCTGACTTATAAGTACATTCTATTATACAGCAGAAAAATAAAATATTCAATAGATTGAAGAAGGAGTGGAGATATGTCTGAAAAAGAAATTATAATCAAAATGGCGGCTGAAGCTGGGGCAAAGGCAGCTCTTGAAACCTTGGAGATGGAAAGAAACAAGAGCATTAAAGGGCGACACGATAGGCGGTTGAGAAATACTAAGCTCCTTTTGAAAAACTATCGTGTGTTCAAGAAACATCGAGATAATGCAGTCTATAGAGCTTCTCAAATGGATGAAAGTGCTATTGATATACTTGATTTGATGTGGGATCCACACAACAGCCAAGAAATGAAAGTCGAGAGCATTAAGAAAAGTGCTGTTCGTACATCAATCATTATGGAACACATTGATGAAATGGTTGGTATCTATAAAGTAATCTGTAGCAATTCAGGCAAAGCAGAAATCGAAAGAAAATATAGAGTTTTATATGCTATGTATATTGCTGATGAACCGACTACGGCAGAAAAAATTGCAAAATCTGAAAATATTGATACTCGAACTGTCTATAAGGATATCGATGCAGCTTGCGACAAAATGGCAGCTCTTATCTTTGGAGTAGATTGGCTCACAAAGGAATAGTTGACAGGGGCAAAAAGTGGGCATTGTCAGGGCGATATTCAATATGTTATACTTATGCTTGTAAAATTCTATATTCGCAATACCTAAGCCGTTACCTGATATGGTAACGGCTTATTTGCTCCTTTGAATAATAAAACATACCTGTTTCGCCAACAGGAAAATCAAAGGAGGTATCGTCAAATGTACGGAGTAATCGTACTGCTTATCTATGCTATTGCAATGATAGGCGCAACCCTTATGTTCACCAAAAAGGAAAGAACAGCAGAAGGGTTTTTCGTAGGAAACAGAAATATGGGAACTGTGAGTTCAGCTATGAGTATAGCAGCTACCTGGATATGGGCACCGGCTTTGTTTGTTTCGGCAGAAAAGTCCTATATCAACGGTATACCCGGATTGTTTTGGTTTCTTGTTCCCAATGTTTTATGTCTGATTATCTTTATTCCATTTGCAAAAAAAATCAGGGATAAAATGCCTAATGGAATTACGCTGTCTGGATTTATGGGAAACGCATACAAGTCAAGTAAGGTTAAAAATGTATACCTGTTTCAACTTGGAAGTCTTGCAGTTTTGTCAACAGCGGTGCAACTTCTTGCTGGAGGTAAAATACTGAGTTCGATCACAGGGCTACCTTTTGAAGTTATGGCAATAGCATTGTCGGTAATAGCTTACTCTTATTCGCAATTTTCGGGTATAAGAGCTTCTATCATTACGGATATGGTACAGATGATATTTATATTAATTGCTTGTGTAGTGTTCGTTCCGTGGGCGCTTGCAGATGGAAATGGAATTAATAATTTAATAAATGGTCTGTCGGGACTTACAGGGGAATACACCTCGTTGCTTTCTAATAAAGGCATTGAGGTGTTTTTTGCGTTTGGACTGCCTACTGCAATAGGTTTGATTTCAGGTCCGTTCGGTGATCAATGTTTTTGGCAAAGAGCTTTTTCGGTTTCAAAAAAGAAAATTGGGAAAGCATTTTCGCTTGGTGCTATATTATTTGCAGTCGTACCCCTGTCTATGGGTATTCTCGGATTTATAGCAGCCGGCTCAGGATTTATAGCACAAGACAAAGGGATGGTAAACCTTGAATTGATTACACACCTTTTCCCAAGTTGGGTGGCACTTCCTTTTCTATTTATGCTAACTTCAGGACTACTTTCGACGGTTGACAGCAACCTGTGTGCAGTCTCATCACTTACAAATGATTTACAAATTACAAGTAACTTAAAAAACAACGACAAGATGAAGCTTTCGAGGTTATCAATGATACTGTTGCTTATAGTCGGCAACTTGATCGCAAATATTCCAGGACTAACAGTAACTCATTTATTTTTGTTCTATGGCACATTTAGAGCGACAACATTACTGCCAACAGTAATGACTTTGTTGGGTAAAAGACTGTCAGCAAACGGAGTAAGTGCAGGTGTTATAACCTCCTTAGTCGTAGGTTTGCCTATCTTTGCCTATGGTAGCATTTGTGGGTTATCCATATGGAAGACACTTGGAAGTCTGTTAGCTGTCCTTTTGGCTGGCACAGTTGCAGTATTGGTAACTAAGATGGAGGAGCACAAATGAAAAAAACAGCTTTAAAGAGAAAACAAAATATGTCCAATGATGATTGGATTTTAGCTAATAATCATATTGAAACTCTTGTATCAAAAGAAGAATTAGATTTGCTCGTTTCTATTACAGCAGATGAGATTAAAAAGGCAACCGAAGGGAAAAAGGTTGCTTATGCATGGAGCGGTGGAAAAGATAGTGTTGTTCTTGGTGCAATTTGCGAATCAGTCGGCATTGAGAATTGTGTTATCGGTCTTTGTAACTTGGAGTATGCTGCTTTTGTTGAATGGGTGTCCAAAAATAAGCCTATGAAATGCACTGTTATCAATACAGGACAGGATTTAGAATGGTTAAAATCACACCCTAATATGTTATTTCCTCAAGACAGCGGAACAGCAGCAAAGTGGTTTTCTATTGTGCAACACAGAGCTCAAAAGAAATATTACAAAGAAAACAAGCTTGATATGCTCTTGCTTGGTAGGAGAAAAGCTGACGGAAATTATGTTGGCAGAAAAAGCAACATTTACACCGATGGAAAAGGTATAACACGATTTAGCCCTCTTGCGGATTGGAAACACGAACATATCCTTGCGTTTATTCATTATTTCAAACTACCTCTCCCTCCTTTTTATGATTGGGAAAACGGTTTTAAGTGTGGAACGCACCCTTGGGCGGCACGACAGCACACACAAAGCAAAGAAATCGGTTGGAAAGAAGTAATGACCATTCAGCCTGACCTTGTAAACGCAAAAAAGCAAATGGAGGACCGTTAAAATGAAAATTGTTAAGATAAATATCTCTGAGCTGAAATCTCCTGAAAAAAATGTACGAATTCATACAGAAAAGCAAATCGAAGAGTTTGTACGCAGTGTTAAGATGTTCGGACAAATTCGCCCTGTTGTAGTTGATGAAAACTATGTTATTCTTGCCGGAAACGGATTGGTTGAATCACTAACCGTAATGGGTGCAACAGAAGTGGACGCATTAGTTATGGAAAATCTAACCGAAAATCAAAAGAAAAAGCTGATGATTGCTGATAACAAAATTTTTAGCTTAGGAATTGAAAACCTTGAAACCCTTAATTCTTTTCTTGAAGATTTGCAGGACGATTTGGATATTCCGGGTTTTGATGAAGAAATCCTCAAAACAATGGTGGCTGATGGCGAGGAAGTGACCGAAAAAATTTCCGAGTATGGCACTCTTGACGAAGACGAAATTAAAGCCATTAAAGAACGACAGGAAAAAAGAAAAGTCGCTGAACAGAAAAGCGGAGATTTAAGCACTCCTGAAACAACATTACAACAGAACTCTGTAGTAATGGCTACAAATGAACATAGTGAGGAGGAAGCAGAGCCGGCTGATGTTCGTAAATTTGTAATTTGTCCGAAGTGTGGTGAGAAGATATGGCTGTAAAGAGATGCCAAGCAAGCATTAATATTGAAGAAGCTGCAAAAATCAGGTTGATAAATGTTTTCAAAAACGGTCTGCCTGTTTATTTCTCTTTTTCAGGTGGCAAAGACAGCTTGGTTATGGCACAGCTTATCGTTGAACTGATACAGCAAGGTAAAATAAATCCTGCCCAGCTTGTTGTTCAATTTGTTGATGAAGAAGCTATATTCCCCTGCATTGAAAAAACCGTATTATCTTGGCGAAAAAAGTTCATTATGCTTGGGGCAAAATTTGAGTGGTACTGTATTGAGGTGCGACATTACAACTGCTTCAACGAATTGTCGAACGATGAAAGTTTTATATGTTGGGATAGCGAAAAGGAGAGCGTCTGGGTAAGGCGCCCTCCTTCTTTTGCAATTAGAAACCATAAAAAGTTAAAATCAAGGAAAGACAGCTATCAAGACTTTATGCCAAGGATATGTGCGGATGGATTGGCTATTGTAGGCATAAGAACAGCGGAATCCGTTCAAAGACTGCAAAATATTGCAGCTATGACTAAAGACGGCAAAAGTTGCACCACAAAACAACAAATCTTTCCGATTTATGATTGGACAAATAATGATGTGTGGCTCTTCTTAAAGCAACATAAAGTAGAAATCCCCGAAGTATATCTATTTCTTTGGCAATCTGGAACAGGTAAAGGACAACTAAGAGTATCTCAGTTCTTTTCAGTTGATACAGCCAAAAGTCTTGTGAAGATGAATGAATATTATCCTGATTTGATGGATCGGGTTATAAAACGAGAGCCAAACGCATATCTTGCAGCTCTTTATTGGGATAGTGAGATGTTTGGAAAATCAACCAGAGCAAGAGGAAAACTTGAAAAGAATAAACCAGAAAAAGATTACAAAGCACAACTACTGATTATGTTCAATGATATGGATTCCTACTTCCCTAATAAACACAAAAGATATGTTGCAGACCGATACAGAAATTTCTTTTTACAGGTATCTACAATTGTTACACAAAAGGATTGTAAGGAAATATATAAAGGACTTATTTCAGGTGATCCAAAATTGAGGGCATTTAGAGCTTTGTATCAAAGAATTTACGGACGATATATCTCAGAAGCAAAGAAAAAGGAGGCTGAAAAGAATGGACAGTAAAGTAGCTGCACCACTTCAATCGCTCCAATGGGTAGACAGAAACCTTTTGAAGCCTAATGATTATAACCCGAATAAAGTATCAAAGGAAAACCTTATACTTCTTACTCAATCAATTTTTGTAAATGGTTGGACATTGCCTATCGTAGTTCGACCTGACTATACAATTATAGATGGATTTCACCGTTGGACTGTTTCAGGTCCAGAATGGAAAGCAAAGGACAAAAGGACAGGAAAAACACTTTATGAGTTGCTTGGAGGTACAGTTCCTGTGGTTATTGTGGCTCATACAGATGAAAGCGATAACATCTATGGTACTGTAACTCATAACCGTGCGAGAGGTACTCACCTTTTGGAGCCAATGAAGGTAATTGTAAAGAAACTGTTAAACGCAGGGAAAACGGTTGAGGAAATCGGAAAACAACTTGGAATGAAACCTGAGGAAGTATTTCGATTGTCTGATTTTTCAAGAGATGATTTCTTGGAGATTATGACAAAAAATGTAAAATACTATAGCAAGGCTGAGTTCATTACTAAGATATGAGCTTATTTTTTAAGGTTCAACTCAAATAAGAAAAGATGTGAGGTGGTGATGATGTAGTGGACAAGAAAGCTGAAGCCTTTAAAGATTGGAAAAAAGGTGTAAAGTACAAAGATATAGCCGATAAGTATGGGGTTTCCTTGTCTACTGTAAAATCGTGGGCCTCTCGTTATTGGAAAAAAGAAGGTTGCAACCAAAATAAAAAGAAGGTTGCAACCTCAAATAAAAAGTTGCAACCCAAAGGAGCTCCTAAGGGAAACAAAAATGCAGTTGGAAATTCAGGTGGAGCTCCCGAGGGGAACAAGAATAACTATAAACACGGCATCTATGAACAGGTTTACTGGGATACTCTTGATGAGGAAGAAAAGGCTCTCATTTTCGATATGCAATTTGAGGAAGAACAGAGCCTTATTGACCAAATACGATTACTTACCGTCCGGGAACGTAGGCTTATGATGTCAATAGCGAAAAACAAAGAAGCCAAGGGTGGGCTTGCTCTTGATAGTGTTGTGAAACGAAAACTTGAAATTAAAGGAAATATCATTGAGGATGATAATCAAATCCAAGAAGAAACGACAACGAGAACAATATCTACTTTCGAGGTTTTAATGAAACTCGAAGCTGAACTTACAAGGGTACAGTCAAAAAAAACACGATGCATTGAAGCCTTAAATAAAATCAGGACAGAGCGAAAGAAACTCGAAGAAGGAGAAAACGGGAATGATTTGGTAGATGATTGGATTAGTGCTGTAACGGGAGGTGAGGACAATAGCTAAAGTTAACGCTCACCGAAAGACCTTTTTTAATCAAAGACTTCCATTGTATCGTAGTGATATAACCTTGTTTGCAAAAGAGGTGCTAATGTTTACTCCTGATGAATGGCAGGAAACAGCCTTTAAGGATATTGTCGCAAGTAACAGGGTATCTATCAAGTCAGGTCAAGGTGTAGGAAAGACAGGTTGTGAAGCCATTGTCTTGCTTTGGTTTTTGTGTTGCTTCCCCTTCCCTCGTATAGTTGCGACTGCACCAACTAAGCAACAGCTCCACGATGTATTATGGTCTGAGGTAGCTAAGTGGCAAGCTAAAAGCCCCGTGCTTTCGTCTATACTCAAATGGACAAAGACATATATCTATATGGTTGGTTACGAAAAGCGATGGTTTGCAGTAGCAAGAACAGCAACAAAACCTGAAAATATGCAAGGCTTTCACGAAGATAATATGCTTTTCATTGTAGACGAGGCTTCGGGTGTAGCTGATCCGATTATGGAAGCAATACTCGGTACTTTGTCCGGTGCAAACAATAAATTGTTTATGTGCGGGAACCCTACTAAAACAAGCGGTGTTTTCTATGATAGCCATACACGAGATAGAGCCTTGTGGAAATGCCATACGGTAAACTCGGCGAACTCACCACGAACCAATAAAGAGAATATCGATGCCCTTAAAAGAAAATATGGAGAAAACAGTAATGTTTTCAGAGTTCGTGTTCTCGGGGAGTTTCCTCTGCAAGAAGATGATGTTTTTATTCCACTTTCTTTAATTGAAGCAAGCATAATGACAGAAGCTCTCGAACAAGACGAGGTATTAACTATTGATATTGGCTGCGACGTTGCAAGGTTTGGTGATGATAAGACCGTTATAGGTTACAAGGTTGATAGGCAGGCTTACATATACAAAAAAATTAACGGACAAGACACAATGAAGACAGCGAAAGTGATTGCCCAACTTGGACTAAAACTAAGAGATAAATACAAATACACTGGCTCTATTCCTATTAAGGTAGATGATGGTGGTGTCGGCGGTGGTGTGACCGATAAACTAAATGAATTAAAAAAAGACTATCCTCAACTGTATGGATGGATGCAAATAATGCCGGTGCATTTCGGCCAACCTATTAGACACAAATATTATCACGATACCACAACATATATGATGTCTGTTATTCGTGATTTAATTTCCAATGTAGACGATGATGGAAACCCCAAGGAAGTTGAGTTGATACTTCCTAACGATGATGACCTTGTGGGACAATTAAGCTGCAGAAAATACTCATATCAAGGCAATGGAAAACAGAAAGTTGAAAGCAAAAAGGAGATGAAAGAAAGAGGACTTTCCTCCCCTGACGAAGCTGACTGTATGCTTTTGGTTTGTTTGCCTGTAAAATTAAAACAGAAAGGAGCAGATAAGTAGTGAGTAAAAGCAAAAAGCCAAATATTGAAGTCCGTACGATTACGGCAACAGAAAAACCTATAACAAAGGCAGCGAACCCTACGAATATAGAAAATGACAAGGGACTGCCTTGGATAGAGCCTCCTATTCAGCTTGACGGATTAAATACCATGGTGGAACATTCCACTATCCTTCCTCAGTGTATACGAGCCTATAAGGATAATATTGCAGGATTCGGCATAGGTGTTCGCTATATTGATGATATAGAAGAAACAGATGAAATGAGAACTGAGTATTCTAAATTAGAGGCTATTATAGACCAACTTAACCTCGAAATGGACACTAAGGAGGTTTTTGAGGATATAATTGAAGCAAGAGAGATTTTTGGTATAGCTTATTTGGAGGTTATCCGTAATATCGCCGGCGAAGTCAATCAGATTGATTTCATTAAAGAAACAAAAACCATTAGAAAAACTGCTCCAATTGGTGAAATTGTACCTACTGAATTTTTTTATAAAGGGCAGCCGATAATAAGACAGAAGAAATTCAGAAAGTACAAACAAGAATTAAACGGAAAGACAGTGTTTTTCAAAGAATTTGGTGATTCCCGAACTATGGATAGTCGCACCGGCCAATATTCCGAAGATGTCGATATCTCATATCAAGCAAACGAAATCCTTGAATTTGTTATTGGTTCTCGTGACTATGGTACAGTTAGGTGGATAGGTCAATCGCTGAATGTTGATGGAAGCAGACGTGCAGAAAATCTGAATAACAACTATTTTCAAAACGGAAGGCATACCCCACTGATGATTATTGTTCGTGGAGGTAGTTTGTCAGAAGAAAGTTTCACAAAGTTACAAAGCTATATGGACGGTATTAAAGGCGAAAACGGACAACACTCTTTTATGGTCCTCGAGGTTGAAGACACCGACAGTAAGGTCGGCTTTGAAGATGATAAACAACCGAGTGTCGATATCAAAGATATGGCTTCCATTCTGCAAAAAGATGAGCTATTCCAAGATTATCTCGATAACAGTAGAAAAAAAGTTCAATCTGCATTTCGCCTTCCCGACCTATATGTTGGATATACCACAGATTTTAATCGTGCAACTGCTCAGACTGCACAGGAAATCACAGAACAGCAGGTGTTTATCCCGGAAAGAAAATCACTTGCATGGGCCATTAACAATAAACTACTTAATTCCTACGGTTTTAAGCATGTAGAGGTATATTTCAAAGCCCCAGATATTACAAATCCTGATGATATGGTTAAAATCCTTAATGTCACAGAAAGAGCCGGAGGATTAACCCCTAATATTGCAAAAGATATCACTCAAAAAACTCTCGGAAAGACTTCCGAGGACTATACGGAAAAATGGGGAGATATTCCGCTTGCTGTGTCTAAAACTCAGGCACAACATTTATCTGCAACTGATTTTGATGTGACTACGCAGCTTGATAATGCAATTAAAAAAGCTACAGTAAATGAGGATCAAGACGTAGTTGCTGTGATGAAAGCTGTCAAGAAAGAGCTTCTCCGAAAGGAGGAGTAATGTATGAGAAAATATCCTCAACTATTAAAAGCAGTTATAGCCTACATCCAAAAAGCAGATGAAGACCTTGAAAAAAAGTTAAAAAATGAAGGTTATATTGAACCAAAAGAAACCGTTGCAGATATAAACTCTGTGGACGATGATTTATCGGAAGTCCTTGAAACTGAAAAAAACTTGTTTATCGATGGAATAAGTGAAGAAACAGATATTGAGGTTATTCTCGATGAAGTGTTGCCCACTCTTGCTTTATCTGATACGACAGATGAAGAGATCCAAAAATTATTTTTCGTGTTCTTTGAAGATTTTATTAAGAGTAAAGCTAATACCTATATGCAGAGCATCGACAACGAAATGGCTTTTAATATATTTTGTGACAGAACAACGGATTGGATTACCGAGTGGAGCCAAGACCTTGGCAAGTTGATGAAACTAAACTCTCACAATAAAATACAATCTGTATTATCAAATGGTTTGGAAAATGGCGAAAGTATAGATAAAATAGTAAATAAGTTAATCGATGCCTACGAATTTTCGCCTATGAGAGCAAGACGAACAGCCATAACCGAAGTCTTAACCGCTCATTCCTATGCTAAACAAGAAGCTCTAATCCAAAGTCCTGTGGTGGAAAAAAAGGAATGGAGGCATACAGGAAATCATAAGAATACACCCCGGCCACATCACCAAGCTATGGATGGGCAAGTTGTTGATAAAAACGAGAAGTTCATTATCAACTCTCCTACCGGTGTTTACGAATGTAATTTTCCTCGTGATACCTCCCTCCCTGCTTCCGAACGAGTAAATTGTCATTGTACTCATAGAGCTGTTATAAAAGATGATATATTTGGTTTATCAGTGGAAGAGAGGAAAGAACTTCAACAGCAAGCGATTGAAGATAATAACGGAGAATGGGAAAAGGAGCTCAAAGCAAAAAATAAAGCAAAAGCAGACATCAATGAGGAAGTTATTAAATATGATTGGATTAGAGCTAAAAGTAAAGAGGAACAAATTAAATATTTGGGCAGTGTGAAAGGAAAATGGGCACTTCTCGAAAGCGGTGTCATTAAAAATGACAAAGACCTAAAAAAAATGTTCAAAACGGTAAAGGTCAATAGTAATGGCAAGGAAGTGTCTCGAGATGTAGTTAAAACCATTGACGAACTACGTGATGATGGTATAATTGTAATAAGGCATACTCCAATTAGACACTCATACGAAGGAGAGTTTAAACCATCAAGCAAGGAATATCCTAATGGAAGGCTTTATACAGGTGGACACAGCAAAACATCAAAGGACCTCTGCGATGATAAAGAAATAGCATACGAAATTAAAGGTACATTCTCAAATGGTGTTTCTGTTGGTAATGTCCCAAGTGCAAAAATCAAAGCGAAAAAAGTATATTCCGGGCAAGCTTGGTTCCCTGATGATTGGTCTGAAGATGATATACTTGTTGCAGGAACATTTGTTGCCAATTCATCGGTTGCTTCTAACGATTATCATAAAACAGATGTATGGAATGATGTAGCGGTTAGAATTTTATTTGATGAAGAAGGCGAAATAACAACAGTATGTCCTGATTTAGACCAACATTTGTATGTGAAAGGAGTCGATAAAATTTGAAAAAATTCTTAAAGAAACTTGATAAGTTGTGGAGTTCTTCTGATGAACGGCTACAAGGCGAAAATCCAGCTTGCGACAAAGTCCTGTCAGCCATCGAAAGTAAAATGAATGAGATGGATGATGATGAAATCGTAAAGCAACTTTCAAAGTTAAGCAACATTCAACTATCGCAAATATTACCTGTGTTAGAGGATATGGTTGACGAACACCCTAAAATGAAAGATTATATAGCAAAAGCTATGAATTAACACACGAAACGCACACTCTGCGGATATCGTGTGTTTTTTTATACCCTAAAACAATTACATGTGTTTAAAGAGGTATTTATGTTTAATAGATTATTTCGTAGGAGAAAGCAGAAAAAACCCGCACAAACAAATAAAGGAGTTCCCCCTATCCAACACACCTTTTACTGATGAAACAGGCATAGGCGGCAAAACAGGCTATACTGTGGTTAACTCTGAGCAAGCTGACTATGGCAAAGTAAAAAGAATGAATTATCGTGTAGTCGTTCCTCAAGGTATTACCGATGGAGAACTGATTTCAATGTTCAAAGAAGTTACTCCTCGGAAATGTGATGAGATAACAATTTGGTGCTACTTATCGAGGGAGGAAATCAACCAGTATAAGCCATATACTGTTGCCATGGTAGAGAAAACAAGAAAGACTGCCGTAAGAATAACAAGGAGGTAACTATGGCTCAAAATAAATCTGAATACATTTGTTCTTTAGAGGAACAGCTTGCGAAGTTGAAAGAATTGCAAGCAAATTGCTCTGACGAGAATAAAATTTTTGATTTTATTAAGATCTCAAATCAAATTATAGAAGTGTCAGCAAGGCTGGATAAAGCAAGATTAGGGCAATAGAAATATGTCGGTTTTATACCGGCATTTTTTTATACACAAAAACGACGAAAGGAGGTGAATAGAATGAGCCAAATCAAAAAAGCGTTTGAAATAACAGACGCAAAAATTTCATTTGTCTCCCTTGTAGATAAGGCGGCCAATCAAAAACAGTTTTTAATTACCAAATCCAAAAATAAGGACGAGAGAGGGTTTGCTACACTTGGCAAAATTGTTAAGTCGGATAGCGAATTACATCATATTACTGGTGTGGTATATGAGCCACTGGTGAAAGATGCTCACGATAACTATATGACAGAGGAAGAAATTCAAAAGGCAGCATATTGGTTTGCTAAAAATGGAGATAAGGTAGATTTACAACACGACTTTGAAGAATGCGATTCCTGTACCGTGGTAGAAACTTGGGTTGCAAAAGCTGATTTCTCTATTGAAGATGAACTCATTACTAAGGGTACTTGGCTTATGACAGTAGAGATTGCCGATGATGATATATGGGAAAAAGTTGAAAAGAAAGAAATCACGGGATTTTCTATGGGTGGTGTCGGAAAGTACAGTACCGAAGATGTTGATGTAAGTTCTATTGAGAAAGGAGCCAATGTCAAAATGGAAGATAAAGAAAAGAAGGGCATTTTCAAACAGTTAGCTGAAATGATGGGCTTCTCTGTTGTAGAAAAAGGTGCGATGGCTGATGAATACAACGAACGAATTAAAAGTTCAAACTTTTGGGAAGCGATAAATACGCTTACTTCACTTATAGCAAAAGGTCGTTGGGACTATCGCACAGACCGATACGTTTATGATTTTGAGGAAGACGAAGAAAATCTAAAAGAGGTCCTCACAGACTTCTCAAATATCATTACTGATATTCTTTCTCAAAAGAGTATCACAAAGGCACTGCTTGAAACAGCACCCCAAAAACCAATCACTAAGGCCGGCAAAAAAATGTCCGGTAAGAACCAACAAAAGTTAACTGAAATTATGGAATCCCTTTCTGCGTTTGCAGAAGAATTTAAAATGGATGAGGAGGAAACCGAAGTGAAAAAAGACGAAATCCAAAAGATGATTGATGAAGCGGTAACAAAAGCTCTCAATCCTACCCAAGTACAGGCAAGTGAGCCAGAAGTAGATATTACGGGTGAAAGTATTACTAAAATGGTAGAGGCTGCTGTGGCTAAGGCTACCGCTCCTACAAGCGAGCCTGCATCTTCTCTTAATCCAGAACCCTCAGCTGGGCCTGTCGGAGAAGAACAAATCGAAAAGATGATTTCTGCGACAATAGAGAAAGCACTTGCACCTATTCTTAAAGCAAAAGGCATTCCAAGCAACTTGAATGCTGAGGGAGAACCTATTGAAAAGAACGAATCCCACTACCTTACGGGCATTCTTTAATTATTGAAGGAGGAAAATGATATGAATACTAACAACAATATCATCAACAAAGCTGCACTCACTACCGGTAATGTGACAGCTGGCTTGCTAAACCCTGAACAATCTCGTAGATTTATCAAGCAGACTATGGAAAATACCGTTTTGGGAGGTCTCATCCGTACTGAAATGAGGAAAGCAAAGACCGGTGAAATTGACAAAATCGGTATCGGTCGCAGATTGGTGCGTAAAAAGACTGAAGATACTGACGATGGAAACAGAAACAAACCTATTTTCAGCAAGGTAGAGTATTCCGCAGTTGCCGTTCGCTTGCCTTGGGAAATCACAGAGGAAACCCTTCGTGAAAACATTGAAGGTCAAGGCTTGGAAGCTACCATAACTTCTTTAATGGCTCAGGCTGTTGGAATCGATATGGAGGATTTGTGGCTCAATGCGGATACCGCCGTACCTGCAGAGGACCCCGATGTGGATTTCTTGAAGGTCAATGATGGTTGGATTAAACAATTGCTTGCAGGTTCTCACGTTATAGACCGTGCAACTGTAAATGGCGGAGCCCTTACTCTTGATGTATGGAATGACGCACTTCTTGAAATGCCTAACAAATACAACAATGGTAAACTTCGTTGGCTTATGTCTCCGCACCGCAAGCAAGCTTGGGAAACTTATCTTTTGGATAAGGCAATTACTGCCGGTGGCATTATCTCTGACCGCAGAATTGAAAACCCCTATGCTATACCTGCTGTAGCTGTACCTTCTATGCCTGACGATATGGTAATTCTCACTGATCCAAAAAACCTTATCGTTGTAAATACTTATGACGTGAAAATCCGTAAGACTACTGAGGGCAAGGAAGCAATTATGCAAGATAAACGTTTTTATGTTATCCACCTTGATTTTGATCCTATCATTGAGGAAATGGATGCTGCTGTAATCGTAAAAGGTCTTGCTGATATCGTGTAATCAAAGGAGGACAATTTTATGTATGTACTTAAATTAACGAAAGGCCTTTCCTGCAAAGCTGGAAAGGTTCGTGCAACAAAAGAAAAACCATTTTGTGAAGTAGCTGATAAGAAAACTGCTCTTCAAGCAGTAAATACTGGATATTTCGCTATCGTAAAGGAAACAGGCGATGAAACACCAAATAGCAATACACCTATTGAAAAAATGACGGTTGCTGAATGCAAGGTTTATGCAGAGGAACACAACATCGATATTAAGGGACTTTCCAAGGTTGGTGAACTTCGCCAAAGAATTACCGAAGCTTTAGAACCAGACAGCGAAACACCAAATAGTAATGACAAGGATTTAGAGCCTGATATGGGCGAAGAATAGGAGGTACTGTTATGGCAACAAGACCTTGGCTAACTCCTGAGGAATTAAAGGAATATACAGATTTTGAAAAAGTGAAAAATCGTTCTGATGGTAAATTAAAAACGGACATTACAAGAGCCGAAAATTATATCATTCATAGGACGAATAATGAATTCCCAAACGAAAAGTTCCCCGAAATTCCTGCGGACATTAAGTTGGCTGCACTCCTTGTTGCTGAGCATTATTCTGTTATTGCTTCGACCGCTCCACAAAGTGAATATCAGTCCGAAACATTCAAGGATTACAGTTATACTAAAACAACTTCGATTGATAAGAGCGTTGATGATGTAGATATTGACGCTCTTATCTCTCGTTATGTTATATTGCCTACTATTGGCACTGTAAACTTGAAGTTAAGAAAGCTGTAGGTGAGAAAATGGGAATAGAACATTTTTTTCGTCATACCTGCAACATATTTCCAGCCAAAAGCACCCCATATTCTCCAAATTATGGACTTCCAACCGGCGATGTTGTCAGCTATGATAAAACCCCTACCGTTGAGGATTGTCCTTGTTTTTTTGGAAGTATAAATACTTCTCCCAAAATTGTTTTGTCTGAGCCTATAAATATTTATGATGGCTATGATGAAGTTTCCCTCCCTGCCAACACCCAAATAAAAAAGGGAGATAAGGTGGTAGATTTAAGATTTAATCTTGAATACACAGCAGGTTTTCCTGAGGATATTAGAGGTAAATACGTCTCGGTGCCATTACATCGAAAAGCCTCTCAGGAGCGATTGTAATGGCTCGAGATAATGTGTTTGAATTTGATTTCTCAGATTTTAACGAGTATTTCAAACTTCTTGACAATATAGCAAGAAAGGATTTTAAGGAAGCGGTTGCTTCTTGGCTTGAGGCGAGTGGTTTCGAGTTCTTGTCTGTGGTACAAGATGAAATTATACGAAGAAGAGTAGTGGATACTCGCTTATTGCTGAACAGTTTTCAGAAGGGCAAAGATGAAAATATATGGGAAACAAAAGATGGAGGGTTGACACTCATTGTAGGTACTAATGTCGAATATGCGGGATATGTAAATGATGGGCATTGGACTTGCAAAAAAGGAGAAAAGTCAAGGTGGGTACCAGGAGAATGGAACGGTAATACATTCACATATAACCCAAGTGCAAAAACAGGAATGCTATTAAAGCAACGATATATTGATGGAGCTCATTTTTGGGAAGCGGGTATTAGAATATTTGAAAGAATGTTCAGAATATCCGTTGAAAGAAAAATGGAACAATGGAGAAATCATTATTGGAGGAGAGGAGGACGATAAATGCTTGAAAATCTTATTGCAAGTATCACGAAAAGAATGTGTGACATTGCAAACATTAAAAAAGTGTATTTTGATGAAGTAGATGATGGCTTTGTTTCGCCTTCTATATTTATTCCCACAGCAGAGCAGGCTCCACAGGGAGATACTCTTACAAGTTTTCGCTTTGATACTGCGTTGTACTTCAAGGTTTTTGCCAACACAACAAAAGAAGCTGTTAAATTAGCCGAAAATATCACAACGCAAATATCGAAACATAAAAATATTATCAATATTCTCAACGAGGATGGCAGTAATACCGGTGAAACATTTAGACTTAAATCAATCAGTTGTAAAAAAGCAGACACAGGAATTGCACAAATTTATGTTAGATTCCAAACTGTGTTTGCTTTTGATGTTGACACCTCTCCAAATGCTGCACAAATTGTTTGGAATACAGGTATTAAATAGGAGGTTATTATGGCAAAGGAAAAAGAAGTCACTCATACAAATATTTTTCCTGAAACACCTACATTTTCTTATGAATCACTTAGGAAATGCTCGAGAAAGTTATTTGGTGTAAGTGAATCCACATTTGATGGTGCAACAACTGCCCTTGATAAAAATGGAAAGTATGCAACCAATTATGTTAAAAACATTATCGAAAAATGGTTGAAAGGAGTGTGCAAATAATGGGTGCAGGAACATTTAATAAGCAAACCGGCAAGGTACGCCCCGGTACCTATGTCAATTATGAAACAGCAAGACAAGACCTCTTAAAAGCTTCCGAACGAGGAACTGTTCTTCTTCCCCTGACATTGAATTGGGGACCTGTAAAAGAATTTATCACCTTAACTAACGGAAACCCTGATGGTGAGTTCGCAAGGCTCGGATATAGCGTTTACGAAGATGATCCAAACGGCAGCACCTTATTCATTAGGGAAATCTTTAAGCTTGCTTCAAAGGTTATTTTTTATCGTTTGACAGGCGGTGTAGCGGCAACAGCGTCGATAAGTGGACTATCCGTTACAGCTAAGTATCCTGGAACAAGAGGTAACGCAATAAGAATTGTTATTGAAAGCAATCCTCTCGGAGGAATGAATATCAAGGCTTATCTTGATACAAAGCTCATTCACGAACAAGAAGGGGTTAGCACTATCGCAGAACTTGCTGAAAACGATTTTGTTGTATGGGGTGGCGATGGTGCAACCGAACTTTCCGCAAGTGCAGGAACAAACCTTTCAGGTGGTACAGATACCGAAAAAACCAACTCTGATATCACACAGTTTCTTGATGATTCAGAGGTTATTGCATTTAACACTATGTGTTTTCCTTTTGAAGATACAACGTTGCAAACTGCATTAAAGACTAAAATCAGCTACTTCCGAGAAAATGTAGGAAAGAAAGTATCTGCTGTTGCTCCTTTATTTGAAGCCAATTATGATGGAATTATCAGTGTATGCAATGGTGTTTTACTTGCTGATGAAACAAAGGTTGATCCTGTGAAAGCTTGTGCTTGGGTATCAGCTGCAGATGCAAGTGCAGGCAACACAACCTCCAATACTTATGTAGAATATGATGGTGCAACTGATGTTTTCAACAAGAAAAACAATGAGCAAACCATTGAAGCTATCAATAAAGGACAGTTTGTTTTCTCGGTTGTTAATAACAAGGTTGTAGCCGAGTATGATATCAACACATTGGTTGATTTTACTCCTCCAAAGAGTAAAGATTACCGTAAAAACCGAGTTCGTAGGGTGCTTGATACCTTTGATGAAAGTTTGCAGCTTAATTTCCCTCCAAATAAGTTTGCTAATTCTCCTGAGGGTTGGGATTTGATGGAGAGCCTTGGAAAGCAAATCATCATTTCTTTCCGTGATGCAGGAGCGATTAAGGATGTTGACCTTGATAATGATTTCTTGGTAAGCAGACCTGAATCTATTGGAGATGAAACATATATCAATATCGGAATTTCTCCTGTTGATAGTGCTGAAAAGCTTTACTTTACAGTTAGAACACGATAAGGAGGTGTAGAAAATGGGAAAACAAAGACCAAGTTTACGAGAAGGTAAGTTGTATCTTGATGGTAACTGCGTAATGGATGCTATTAAAGCAGAGTTTTTCTTTGCTCCTGAAGTTTCTGAGAGCCGAGCTATCGGTCAGAAAGGCAAATCCCGTAGGTGGATTGGTAGAGATGTAACAGGGAATATTAGTGAATATAAATCTACCCCTTGGCTCAAAGAAGCTGTTAAAAAATATGAAGAAACCGGAAAAACTCCACAATTTACTCTTGTTGGTGTAAATGATGATCCAAACTCTGATTATGGTGCAACATACGGAAATGATGTGGTTACATTGGAATCCGTTGTTCTTACAAGTGAAATCCCCCTTATTCAGCTCGATAGCGAGGGAGAACACGTTATTTGTGATTATGAGTTTGGTGCCGAAAATGTGATTATTGGATAAGGAGGTAAATTATGCCTAATTTTGACCTAAAATATTTTATGCGTGAAGAACTGAAAACCGATGAGATTGTAGAAGTACCTGGTCTTGCTACATTCAAAGATGATAAGGGTGCTCCTATCCCCTTTCAAATTAAAGTCATTGGTATTGAAAGAATTAACGAACTTCGCAAGGCTTACAGTAAAAACCGTATTGTCATTGATGAAAAAGGAAAAAGACTTTTTGACAAAGCTGGAAAGCCTGTCCTTGAGAGGGATGTTGATAGTGTAATGGCTACCAATCGTCTAATCGTTGAGGCTCTTGTGTTTCCTGACCTTAAAAATCAGGAACTAATGGAGTTTTATGGTTGCCACGATATAGACCAAATGCCTTTTAAGGTGTTTAAGAAAAATACAGACTATCAATATGTATCGGAAAAGGTTACAGAAGTCCTTGGACTTTCTTCTCAGGAAGATGAGCCTTCTGATGATGAATTGGTAGCGGAAGCAAAAAACTAATAAAGTCCGACAATTTAGCGGGTTGGTGTTGTGCAATGTTTCAAAAGCACAACATCGACCCTTTTTATTTTGCCGGACTTGATAAGAGAAAGCAGGCTTTTCTTATAGCATGTGAGCAATTAGAAGAAAAGGACCCTCAAAGCTATATGGGACGAATTTTCCTATTACTTAAAAATTACATTACTCGCAAAAGGAAAAGGAGGTGAAATGATTGTCAGTAGATTTTACTGCTATATTCAGGGCACAAGATAGGGTATCCAAAGAGCTTGGTAGTATATCTAAACAAGGAAACTCTTTAAATTCTACTTTCAAAAAACTGGCAGCGACAGCTGCAGGAGTTTTTTCTGTTGCGAAAATTGTGGAGTTTGGCACAGAGAGTGTATCTGCTTTTACTTCATTTGAAAATGGCATGAATGAGGTCTTTACCTTGCTACCTCAGGTAACTGGAGAGGCTATGGCGGAGATGAGCAAACAGGCGAAGCAAGCGGCTAAAGATATGGGTGTATTGCCTGAGCAAACTGTTCCTGCTCTGTATCAAGCAATATCAGCAGGTGTACCTAAGGACAATGTATTTACATTCTTGGAGGATGCGAACAAAGCCGCTGTTGGTGGTGTAACTTCTCTTGAAACGGCTGTTGACGGATTATCAACTGTTGTAAACAGCTATGGTGCTGACATTATGGATGCCGGTAAAGCTTCTGATATTATGTTCACCACTGTAAAACTTGGTAAAACAAACTTTGAAGAGCTTTCAGCAAGTTTATTTAATGTATTGCCTACAGCAGCTTCGGCAGGAATTAAATTTGAGGAAGTTTCTGCAGCTCTTGCCGCTATGACTGCTCAAGGTGTTCCAACTTCGGTCGCAACAACTCAGTTAAGACAGGCATTTGTGGAACTTACGAAATCAGGTACCGATACAGACAAGACTTTTCGAAAGCTTGCAGGAAAGGGCTTCAAAGAGTTTATAGCTGAGGGTAACACTATTCAAGATGCTTTTATATTACTTGAAGAACACGCAGAAGCTACAGGACTTGGTATCAATGACTTATTTGGTTCGGTTGAAGCAGGAAACGCTGTGCTTTCATTGACAGGCAGAGGCACGGAAGCGTTTTCTAACGCTCTTGCCGAGATGGAAAATTCAGCAGGGGCAACAGATCAGGCCTTTTCCACAATGGAGCGAGGTTTTGCTCGAACAATGGACAAGATAAAAGCCAAAATCGCTCTTATAAAGATTGATGTTGGAGAAAAACTTGTTGCAAGTTTTTGGACCTTGTATGACACTGCTGTTCCTGTATTTCAAGATGTAAAAGATAAGGCACAAGAATTCTATGATTGGGGAAAAACCAATTGGCCAACTATTAAGGCTTGGGTTGTGGGCATAGGATCAGCTTTTCTTGCTTGGAAGGCTGTTGATGTAATTGGAGCAACTACGCAGGCACTTCTTAATCTGCCAGCAACTTTATTAACGGTAAAAACAGCACTAACAGGAACTACGGTTGCTCAAATGGCTCTTGTTAAAGCAAAGATTGTGGACAAATACGAAACCCTTGCTCTATCTGCTATGTATGCAGGAGATTTTCTAAAATCAATATGGACCACAATATCCGCAGTTGGTGCTTCCACAACTGCGTGGATTGTAAACACTGCTCAGGTGGGTGCACACACAGTGGCAACTATTGCACTAAAAGGAGCACAACTTGTTTCTACCGGTGTAACAGCAGGACTTACAGCTGCACAGTGGGCACTTAATGCCGCTTTTATTGCCTCCCCTATTGGGTGGGTTGTTCTTGGTATCGGTGCTTTAATCGCTATCGGAGTGGCTCTATGGAAAAATTGGGATACTATTAAGATTAAAGCAGTTGAGCTATGGGAAGGAATTTGCACAGCCTTTGCACCTATTGGAGAATTTTTTGGAGGTATTTGGGAAGGTGTAAAATCTGGATTTAAGGCTTTTATCAATTTTATTATTGGTGGTCTTAATATGATGATTAGAGGTATTAACAAACTTTCTGTGGACATACCTGATTGGGTACCGATTGCAGGCGGTAAAAATCTTGGGTTTTCAATCCCTGAAATTCCGATGTTTGCAAAAGGCACAAAGAAGTCGCCAAACACCTTTATTGCTGGCGAAGAAGGTCCTGAATTGATTACAGGTGCACAAGGCTCAAGGGTATTTCCGTCTGATGATACGGACAGAATACTATCTGCTATTAGCAACAGAAATGCACCTATCAATACTTCATTTCCGGCCAACGCTGATTATGATTATGACGATGGTGAAAGTGGAGGAAAGACATTTAATATTAACATCAATGGAAAAGGTGAGATTTCAGCTAAAGGAATTTCAAAAGATGATGTCCTTGATATTCTTATTGCACATTTGAAACCTATTTTGATGAAGATTATTCAAACAGAAATTTTTGAGGAGGGAGATTTAGCTTATGATTTCTAAGTACAAAATGTATTTAACTTTCAACAATGAAAGGTCGAAAATTACTCTCCCTCAGTTACCTGAAAAAATCGAAGTAACTCAGGGAACGAACAACAAATCGGTCGATGTGGTTGGCTTGGGCGAGGTCGTTATTATTAGCGACCGCCCAGCTATCACGATTTCATTCGATAGTGTTTTCCCAAGCGAAAGCTGTGATCCACAAGCAAATGCGGATAAAATAGAAAGCTGGATAAAGGCTAAAAAACCTGTGCATTTAATTGTTTCAGGTGTTGACATCAATATGTTTTGCTCAATAGAAAATTTTAGCTATTATGAGCAAGGTGGAGATGTTGGGAGTTTTTATTATTCCATTTCTCTTAAAGAGTATAGAAAGCCAACAGTAAGAAGCATTAAGATAAAAAAGAAGAAAGCTGTTGTTCAAACACTATCTGCAAGAGTTGATAATCGTATCAAATCAAAGACATATACCGTAAAAAGTGGAGATTGCCTTTATAATATTGCAAAATCCCAACTTGGAAATGCGAATAGATGGAAAGAGATTGCTTCGTTAAATGGGATTAAATCTCCATATTATATCTATTCCAATCAAGTTTTGAAGCTACCGGGGTGATAATATGATAAAACTTTTTATTGTCAAAAACGGAAAACTTTATGATGTTCCGATTTCAGGGTTTAGCCATACTGGAAGAAAAGGAGCTGCCGGTCGAAGTTTTTCGGCTGACCTCTTGGATTCATCATCTTTTAGCCGGCTTAGAATTGATATTGAAGATGGTATTCAATGTATCGCCTACGATGGTGACGTGGAAGTCTTTCGAGGACTTACTATTTCTCAGAGTCGGTCTAAAAGCAAGGTGCAACAAATTACTGCAAGAGATAACCTAATTTATTTTGCAAACAACGATGATACATTTAACTACAAGGATAAAAAGGCAAGCGAAATTTTTCTTGACCTATGTACTCGTTTTAACATTGCTTATGGAAATATAGCAGACACCGAATATATTATTCCTACATTGTCTATTGAGAACGGTAAGTTATGGGACTGTGTTTTAGAATCTCTACAATCAACATATAAAGCAACAGGCAATCGTTTTTATGTAACGAGTATCAAAGGTAAAGCACACCTATTAAAACGCAAAGAGCAGGTACAAAAGTGGATTATAGCAGAGGGTGCAAATCTACTTGATTATTCATACAGCAAAAGCATTGATGGTGTTTCTACTCGATTGAAAGTTATTTCTGATAACGGTATTGTATCTTCCTTCCAAAAAGACGAAGAACTCGAAAAGAAAATTGGTGTTTTTCAAAAAATAATACAGAAGACTGATAATCTTAATTTAGGGCAAGCGACGCAAGAAACGCAAACCTCCTTGAAAATCGAGAGTGCCTGCAAGGAACAATTAACTGTTTCGGGGTTAGGCATAAATACTGTTGTTTCAGGATGTGCGATTTATGCTATCATACCTGAGATTGGTATCAACCAAAGTTATTATGTGGACGAAGACACTCATACATATCAAGGTGATCTACATGAAATGAGTTTAACGCTCAATAAAACCAACGAAATATAGGGGGTGAGATTATGAATGAAGCCGGTAATCCTACCAGCTTAAAGCAAATGTTTCAAGGGATGGTGCCTGAAAATTGCACTATGATACAGGGAGTTGTTACAAAAGCTTCCCCTCTAACAATTCAGATAGTGAATAATCCCAAAATGATTTTAAGTGGGAAAGTACTTATCTGCCCTCGGCATCTAACGAATTATACGGCTGCTATTAACATAGCTCTCGGTAAGGGGGAAATTGACAGTGAAACTCCTTCCTCAGGTGAACACGAAGGACATATGACAGGAACAGGAGAACATACGCATAAGTTAAATACATTCAACTTATCAGGAGCGGCAATAACTGTTTTAAATGCTTTAAAAGCTGGGGAAAAAGTGTGGTTGCTTCGATTTCAAAATGGAAAGCAATACTATATTTTAGATAGGGTGGTGAGCTGATGAGCTTAGATATTCCTATCAATATTCCCGAGTTGGAAACAGAGATTCAATCTGTACCTACAAAAACACCATACTTTGATCCAAATACAGGTAAATTCGCAGGTTATTGTGATGGTCTTGTTGCTATGGCACAGGCAGTAAAATTTGCTTTGCTTACCCCAAGATTCCGTTTTATTGTACTTGATAATCAATACGGAAGCGAATTGTCAGACTTAATCGATAGCGATTATGATGAGTTGGTTTTTCAATCTGAAGCAAAAAGACGGATAAAAGATGCGTTGCTTTGTGATGAAAGGATAACAGATGTTTACGATTTCGATTTTTCCGATTATAAGGACGATAAAATTGTTCGTTTTTCGGTTGGAACCATTTACGGAGCATTACACGAACAGGAGGTGACAATAAATGTTTAGAGATAAAACATACGAAAATATCTTAGATGAAATACTTGAAATGGCTCCTGAAGACATAGACACTCGAAAAGGTGGAATCTATTATTACCACGTTGCTCCAGTTGCCTTTATGATTTCGAGATATTATTCCGAACTGCAAATTACAATAGATCTAATTTCAATCGATACAGCAGAGGGAGAGTATCTTGACCAAAAGGCTAATGAACATAATCTAGAACGCATACCTGCTCAACCATCCATAAGAAATGGTATTTTTGATGGTACAAATGTAGCTGAAAATATGCGTTTCTTTGCAAATGATTTTTATTTCAAGTTGGTATATAACGAAAACGGACAGCTCGTGCTTGAGGCCGAAATTGGTGGAGAAACACCTAACAATATTCCTACTGGAACGGAGCTTGTACCAGTAAACACCGTTCAAGGGCTGAAGTCGGCAAAACTTGGCACAGTAATTACTCCTGGTACTGAAACCGAAACAGACGAGAACCTACGCAGAAGATTACGGGAGAAAATAGCCGGTCCCGCAGAAAATGGAAATGCTCAACACTATAAATCTTGGTGTGAGAGTGTTCAAGGAGTAGGGCTTGCAAGAATAGACAGCTTATGGAATGGAAAAAACACCGTTAAAGGTATTATAGTGGGTGCTGATGGGCTTGGTGCTACTCCTACGATTGTTGACGATGTGCAAAGATATGTTGATCCGGGAAGCTTGGGGCTTGGTGAAGGAGCTGCCAATATCGGTGCTTTTTTTACAGCGGTATCTGCAGAAAATACAGAAATCAATATTTCCTTTGATGTTCAACTATCTGTAGCAGCTAATCTTGAAGATGTGAAAAATAAGGTTTCAACTGCTCTTATAGAATATTTCAAAACAGTTTCCCTCGAAAGTAGAGATAAGTCGGATATGGTTATTCGTGCTTCTGCTATATCCAATGTAATTTACAGCACCGATGGGGTAATTGATTATAGTAATCTTTTGATAAATGGGAATACCGCTAATGTGATTGTTCCTTTTACCAATGCTCCAAAATTGGGGGTGCTGACGATTGAACAAATATAACGAACTAAAAAGCTATCTTCCTGATGTGTTTGCAGGGATTACTGATGTTGAAGCATTTTTACAAGCTGTCGGTAAGCAGATGGATGATGTAGAGGCAGACACATTCCGAATGAGAGATAACAATTTCATT
Source organism: Anaerovorax sp. IOR16 (assembly GCF_017168145.1). Taxonomy (GTDB): domain Bacteria; phylum Bacillota; class Clostridia; order Peptostreptococcales; family Anaerovoracaceae; genus IOR16. Next base: position 330,344 of record NZ_JADQTL010000009.1, read on the forward strand.
TTATTGGCCGATGAAGAAATGGTTGCTCGATGGGAAAAATTTATGTATATACCGCAAGATAGTAGCAGGACGCTTACAGACAGAAAAAAACTTATTATTTCATTTTTTACTGGCACAGGAAAAATAGGAGCAAAAGAGATAAAAGATATAGTGCATGTCTTTACCCCCTCGCCTACGGAAGTAGCGTTTTCCCACAGTACAATTAATATTAAAATCACAAGAGATATTTCTGATACTTTTATCTTGGATGACTGCTATTTCATCCTTAGGAAGAAGCTACCTGCTCATTTAGAGGTGGTTATAACCGTAATTAGCTCTTTTATATCGGACTACTTTATAGGCTCTGAAATGACAAGCTACAAGGAGGAGGTAATAAGCTAATGGCAAACACAGGACAAACAAGATGGACTGCAAAAATAACAAAAGCCGGTGAGACACTTTTAGCAAGAGTTCCCGGGAATTCTTTTTCGTTTACAAGAGCGGCTTGCGGATCGGGAAAAGTTGATATTGATGTGCTTGAAAATCAAACAGCCATCACAGGATATCAAAAGGCATTATCTATCACATCTATTACGAATGCAGGCAATGCTACAAAGTTAAGAGTACAGTTAAATAATGATGGACTACAAAACAGTTTCAATCTTCATCAAGTAGGCATATTTGCAAAGTTAGGTAGCGATAGCACTGATGTGCTATATATGATTATTCAAGCGGAAACACCTGATTATATCCCATCGGCAACGGAAAACCCAAACTATGTGAATGACTATGTTGTGAATGCAATTGTAAAAAATGCTTCGAGCATTACTGCCACTATAGATTCAGCGGCTTATGTTACAATCGGACACCTTGATAATATTGAGGAACAAATGGCGCAGGTATTGGCTACTGCAAATCAGGCAGTGGCATTAGCTGAGGAAGCAAACAGGGCTGTTGCATTGCAGGGTGCTTCTCTCTCTGACTTGACAGGCGATATAGCAGACCTTACCTTTCAGCTTGCTATCAATGGATTGGTAGAAACCGACGGAATGAAACACGTTGTAGTGGATAAATTTGATGGTGTTGATGACCTCGAATTGATTTCAGGAAGATTTATCACAGGAAAGGTCTTTATTTAACGAAAACCGATATAATATATCAAAATACAGTCAAGTCTACTCGCTTATGTTATAATCTATCGCAATGTGCTTTAACACATTTAAAGGAGGTAGATATGAGAAAAGTTGCTTGCTCCAAAAAGGAGTTAAGTTGCCTTATCTCTAATCTTTTTAGCGAACTATCATCATTATGCGATGGAGACTGCAGAATGCTATCCCCCGATGATTTTGTCATTTCAGGAAAATTGATAGGGTTAGATGAAATTGCAACTGTAAAGATTACTGAGTATGGCTGCGAGTATTTTGGTAACGAGGAGGTGCTTGATAAAATCTTAGCTACGAGGTGTTTAAAGATATGGAACCTTTGATTTTGCAAAAGAAAACCGAAGTACTGTTAAACAAGGAAATCTATCCTGTATTGCAGAAGTTCCCAAAGGCTGAAAAATTTGCACTATGTCAAGAAATCAAACAAGCCTTTTACCGCATTATCAGGAACACGATGCTTGCAAACAATGTAAAAACAAAACGACTTGAGTATTTTCATCAAGTAGATGCAGACTTGAAGCTGTTGTTAGTGCTTCTGTCCATCTCGAGAGAACAGAAGTATATTACCGAGAGGAAAGCTCTACAACTGCAAGAGAGGGTTTCTGAACTTGGAAGAATAACAGGAGGTTTGATGAAGGCTCAGGTAAGATGATTTTATAGGGTTAATTCTGTATGGGCTTATCGTGCGAACCGGGGTTACAACTCCGCTCGCAACTACAATTACAACACTGCTTCCAACGACAACCCGAACATCGGTTGGCGCCCCGCCCTGTAAGGCATTATGATTGGTACGACTACGGTTTTACCAACGAGACCTTGAAAGAACTTCAGGGGAGAGTTAATCCTTCACCTTAGGTGTAAACACAAGATTCAATGGCATAATGCCAAGTCCAAGAAAGGAATGCCGTTATGTCGAAATTCCCTTTATATGAAAAACTTTGCGATTATGAATTTCTAAAAATCAGTTACAAACAAACGCAGATTGGGGAAAGAAAATATCGCAAAGAAGCAATTATCTTTGATATGGCAAGAGAACGAAATTTAGTAAAACTTTGGCGAGAGCTAAAGAATGAAACTTATCAGCCACAACCTTATATTTCCTTTAAGGTGTATGAGCCAAAAGAACGAGAAATAAATGCACCAAGAATTAGAGATAAAATCGTTCAGTATGCCGCACACCAAATTTTGTTTGATGTCTACAAAGATGTATTTATTAAAAATTCCTATGCTTGCCTTGTCAACAAGGGAGTTCATAAAGCTGTCGATGCCTTGCAACATAATATGCGACTATGCAAATGGCAATATGGAACGGGGTGGATAATCAAAATTGATGTACGAAAATATTTCTACTCCATACAACCCTCTATTATCGACAAGCTAATTCAAAAGAAAATTAAGGACGAGAAGTTTTTGAATTTCTTACGAAAAATTATTTACAGCTATCCATATCCTCCATTGGGAAACGCAACCTCACAGGACTTTGCAAACATAGTCGGCAACGAGATAGACCAGTATGCCACAAGGTTTTTAGGACTTAAATGGTATATTAGGTATATGGATGATATTGTAGTTGTTGTACCGACCAAGGAGCAGGCACAGGAAACATTATCAAAGCTCAACACATTTGTAGAGGAAAGACTACAATTAGAGTTTAATCAAAAAACAAAGATCTTCCCTATTGAGCAAGGTGTAAATGCCTATGGCTTCAAAATCTACACTACACATCGTTTGGTTCGTAACTCATCAAAAGCTTCGATGAAGAGAAAGATTAAGGCGATGGACCGTAAACTGAAAGATGGGACTATCAAAGAAAGAGATGTTTTGCAAAGTGTTAATTCTTGGCTTGGGCATGCAAGACATTCCAACAGCTATAATTTGGCAAATAAGATTTTTACTAAATATGACTATGTGAAAATTGAACACCCTAAATACAATTTTGGGGGAAATCCAAAAGACACCTAACCGGGTGTCTTTTTTCTTTATTTTAGGAAGGAGGAAAACAATATGGCTAATGGTGATATTCATAAGCTGGGTACGTTTTATATGAATGGCACAAAGCAAGTGCAACCGACCAAGCCTTGGAGAAACGATAGTGATCCCGGCGGTGCAGGAAGTGCAGGAAATATACCTAATTACACAAGTGGAAATTTAGAAATTAGAGATACGGATGCTTATGATAATTACAAAATCAAATGGGTTGAGGTTAACATTGGCGATACCAAACTGCTTGTTTGCGACAGGAACTTAGTTGTAAATGTTCAGTGGGATCATCTTAATTCCCAAAACCTTATTTTTGGTAAAACTATCACGATTGACGGACAGCAATATAAAATCAGGTGCCTTACAGGCGGAACGGATCGTAGAAATAGCTCTGATTCATATGCCGGAGGAAAGCTCCCAAACGAATGGGACAATATCATAGTTAACGAGGGTAATTATCCAGGTCTACTAAAACCAACATCAGCAGACTTAGATTCTGGACCTGATAGTGCAGATAAAGTTTCTGCTCACAACTTAGTGTGGAATTGGTATGGCTGTTACTCTTGGTGCCAAGATACTTATTCGCCGAATACGGCTTGTCGTGCGTACCGGGGTTTCAGCTCCGCTCGCTACTACGGTTACGGCACTGCTTCCTACGACTACCCGAACCTCGGTTGGCGCCCCGTTCTTGAAGTTCTGAACACTGCCCCTCTGATATCTGATACTGACAAAGACTTAGGTAATTATGCTGCACCTTTGGTAAAAACATATACCGTCGGCGAAGCCGACGGTGACGATTTTTCGATTTTTGAGAAATTGGACGGAGTAACAATTCAATCACTTTCAGGGCAAAAAGACGGAACATCGTTTACGATTGACCTTACATCACGCTGGGGAAATCTGACGAAGAACAAACACACCTTACAAGTAGTAGCAACCGATATAAATAACGCTTCATCTACGAGGACTTGGACCTTTACGAAAACAAATTCCCCTCCAAACACTCCTACAATAAACTCTCCCTCCCAAGGACTGAGAGTTGGACAAAGTTTCTATGTAGAATTTACTCCTCGTGCTGATGATGATGGAGATACGCAAAGCTTTAAGATTGAGGTTGCCGATAACAGCTCTTTCAATACAGGAAAACAAACCTTTTCAAGCGGCTTACAGAGATATAATTCAACTACTCAATCTTGGGAAAATGTTTCGTCTTGCTCTCCTGCAGATGTAGGAAAAAAATTCCGTATTCAAGTAACAGGAATGGACAACTATAAAACAAAATATGTGAGAGTTGGAACGACTGACACCAGCGGAAGCAATACCACAGTTTATTCATCTTATCTCACTGTTAATATTGGAGATGTTCTCGAATTTAAGACATTGCCTTACGAGGTTGATTATCTTCCAATGCGTATCACTGTAAAGGAAAAGAAATCTATTGACAGCAGAGCAACCATTACTGTTAAGGCTTGCAACAATGGCAATGATACTTCCCCAACATGGGAGGATATTACTGAGGAATATCTTGCAGAAAAGATTTACCAATTTCAAAATACAAGCAAGACAGCGGATAAATATGCTGTTCGACTTCATTTCAAGATTGTTGCAAATACTTCAACGGGAACCATTGAAGTACAAGCTGCAGGTGTGGGGGTGAGTTAATATGGCAAGAGAAGTAAAAAAAACAAGGACACAGCTTGAGGCTGAGATTGCCGAGAAAGACAAAAAAATTGCAGAACTAAAAGAAAAAGCAGAAACAGCCGAGTTTAATGCTATTACAGCACTCGATGTTTCTGCTTCTCTTTATGAAATGCTACTTTCGGGAGGTGGTGAAAAATGAACGGACTTGAAGAAAGAATCGTAGAAACCTATGTTGCTCTTATTAAATATCAAAAGAGGACGATCGTTCCAACTAATGTTCCTGAAAGTGTTCAATCAGCAGTTTATATTAAATTGCTGACAATGGGGGATATTGCAAAACTCCCCGATGGTGTACCTGATGCCGTAGTCGATGTTGTAACTGCAAACCTCGAGAAAGGCTTGGTAAAATAAATGAAAAACTTAATATTTAAAATCGAAACAACGATATTATTGTGGAAAGGAAGTATAGCAATGAATATTTACATCGATATGTATGTTGCTCTCGTTATCGCAAGAAGAAGAAAGGGAGCAAATGTTCCATCAAATATTAGACAGCAAGTAATTGCTGATTTAGCAGCTATCGGTTTAGACGAAAACGGAGAACCGATTGAAAATGTAGTAGAATAATCGAATATTAACTTGGAGATAGGGTGCAGTTACCTATCCCCTTTTATTATTAGAAAGTTGAGGTGCTTTTATGGAAACTTTAGGAGTTAAAGCAGGATTTTTTAGCAGTATTGGTGTTGTTGGTGCGTTTCTTTCCACCTTGTTTGGAGGTTGGGACAGTGCATTGACTATTTTGGTTATTTTTATGGCTATTGATTACGTTTCAGGGCTTGTTGTTGCCGGCATTTTCAAAAAAAGTCCAAAAACAGAAAGTGGTTCCCTTGCAAGTGGAGCTGGTTGGAAAGGACTTTTCCGAAAAGGAATGACTTTACTTATGGTACTTATTGCAGCACAGCTTGACAATGTAATCGGTAGCACTTTTATCAAAAATGCAGTAGTTATTGCGTATATCGCAAACGAAACTATCAGCATTGTAGAGAATGCGGGACTTATGGGAGTTCCTATTCCCGATGTAATTAAAAAGGCAATTGATATTCTCAATAAAAAAAGTGAAGGTGATACTAATGAAACAAATTAAAGTTTGCCTCGATGCAGGACATTATGCGAAAGTAAATCGAAGCCCTGCAAATAAGACATATTACGAAAGTGAAGCAATGTGGAAATTACATCTGCTCCTTAAAGCGGAATTGGAGGCCTTTGGAATTTCTGTAATTACTACAAGACCAAAGCAGGATCAGGACCTGAGCCTTTGGAACAGAGGGCAAAAAGCCAAAGGTTGTAATTTATTTTTGAGCCTGCACAGCAATGCCGTAGCAAACTCGGTCAATGAAAATGTTGATTATCCTGTTGCTCTTTGTTATTCGGAAGACGATAAAATCGGAACTGATGAAGTGTCCAGAGAATTGGGTGGGAAATTAGCTAAGGTTGTAGAAGCAACAATGGGAACTGCCCAAAAGGGAAGAATTTTCACCAAAAAAATTGATTATGACCGAAATGGTAATGGCTTTTTAGATGATGAATGGTACGGTGTGCTTCATTCCGCAAAACAAGTTGGTGTTGTAGGTATTCTTATGGAGCATTCCTTTCATACCCAAACGAAAGCTACAAATTGGCTACTAAAAGATGATAATCTAAAGAAGCTCGCTAAAGCGGAAGCTGCTACGATTGCTGAATATTACGGAGTGAAAACTCAGTCAGAAAATAAAACTCTCATTATGGGAAATACCGTTGCAACAGCTGGACAAATGGCGACTTATTGCCTGAAACGTAACGCAAATCCTAAATTGGTTGATTGTTCTATCTATGAATTGGCTCAAATGTTCCTTGATGAGGGAGCAAAAGAGGGTGTTCGAGGAGATATTGCTTTTGCTCAAGCTTGCCTTGAAACAGGAAATTTTGCTTTTGGTGGTGATGTCGATTATGAGCAAAATAACTTTTCAGGTCTTGGAGCAACAGGAAATGGTGTGCGAGGGAATGAGTTTGATACTCCACTATTAGGAGTAAGGGCGCAAATCCAACACTTGAAAGCCTATGCTTCAACAGACAAGCTTAATCAGGAGTGTGTCGATATCCGCTTTAAATATGTAAAAAGAGGTACTGCTCTTTATGTTGAATGGCTTGGTATTCCCGATAATCCAAATGGCACCGGTTGGGCGGCAGGTAACAGCTACGGAGTAAAAATCCTCAATATTTTAAGTGGAATTCTATCCACTGCAGCTATTGAGGTTCCCCCTGTTCTTGATTGGTTGAAAGAAGCTGTTAATTGGGCCAAAAGCAAAAAAATCATCGTTGGTAATGAAAATGGCGATTTAATGCTCGATAAGCCTCTTACAAGAGGTGAGTTTTGCATTATGCTATATCGATACTACAATCTAAAATAAGTAAATCCCCCTATACTATGTTGTTTTTTTCATAGTATAGGGGGATTTTTTTGATTTGCACACCTTCTTCTATCGAAATACGATATAAAATATCGTTCTTAAGACTGGATTATCAAAGAATGATAATATATAACGGAAGGAGCAAGGTGTATGGCGATAAGAATTTTACTGTCTAAGAAGTTGGGCGAGCTTCGGTGGACACAGGCTGACTTGGCGAGAAAAACCGGCATACGGCCAAACACCATAAACGAAATATACCACGAACTATGTGATAGGGTTTCCCTTGACCATTTAGACTTAATCTGTGAAGTACTGGAGTGTGATATCTGCGATATTATGGTATTGGTGCCCAATAAGGTTTCTAAACTGCCTACATACAGACCTACACAACAAAAGAATATTGATGAGTAGATGTTACAGCACCTACTCATCGATACACTGGGCAACCTCGGTTTTGGGGTTGCTTTTCCCTTGCCATAAAACAGCTCCTGAGCTATCTACAATTTGAAGTGAAAGACTTTTCTTACTCAGTAAAACGGTTGCAAGTGCTTTCAGGCTATCAAGCTCATAGCTCTTTCTGACACTAATAAAAGTATCATCTTTTGCAATTTTTTGCAATGTGAAATCTTGGACATCGGGCATAAACTCACCTCCTTTCGAGGAGGTTTTATGGCTTATACCTTCTTAGACATTGTTACTTTTTATTGGCCAATCCTTTGTTGGAGTTAGTGTGGTAAAATGGTTTTCAATAGCTTCCTGTGTTCCGCAGTCATCACAAATATAAACATCACATACCCTGCTTAAAGCGTTGGTATGTAGTCGTGATTCCATTTTCTCTTTACCACATCGAGGGCATACCCCGATTTTCGTATCATTTCCTTTTTTCCACCCATTAAAATATGCTTCCAAAATATCCACGGAATAATTGCTTTCAATCATTCCAAGAACAATATCATTCGTAATCGGTATTTGCGGTATTCCTTTTAAGTTGTCATTATACCCATATGCAAAAGCAACATCTAATATTGTCATTTCATATCCTCCTATAATTTTAATTTTGACTTGCTTGTTTGTACGAAATTTCGGTGGCCCTCATAATATCACCTTATTCTTAAATTTCTTCTACATAAGTATATGAAATTCTAATCAGATGGAAAGCGACATTTTCCATAAACTCTTTGAAAGTATGATCTGCATCTAATTCGCTGTGCAAAGCGAAATTATAAGCAATTTGCATTATGTCTAAGGTGGTAACATTTTTAAGTTTGCTGGCATTGCTAAGCATATCTCCATATTCTTCATTGGAACCCATCGTGTACCAATTTTGCCTAATACATAAACCCCTAATTTCAATTGCTTCAATCTTGCGTATTTCTTTATAGTTAGTCATTGTGATTATCCTTTCTCCATGTTTCCCGATAGGTCAGGCTCACTCTGCTGATGTATTTAATGCTGTAAAGGCTGAGAAGGCATAAAGTTAAACTCACATAGGCAACCAATCCAGTATGATGGACCAGGGGTATGCCTAAATTCTCCAGATTCAATACGGCGAGTTACCTCTTCTACTTTACTTTTGATTTCCTCTGGGTGGTCGTAATATAATTTTCTGGCATCCTGTCTGCCTTTTTCGTAAACCTCAAAGTCGAAAGCCTCTCCCATCATCTCTCTCATAGATTGGGCGGTCATTTTAACTGTTAGCATAGATTGTCCTTTCTGCCCTCGTGATCTCCGGGGCGGGTATGAAGTGTTATCGAACTGTATGATGGCAACCTTTAATCCAATAAGTATCATTTTTTTCTACAATGTAATGCTCATTTCCGAGGTGTTCAGTTTCTAAAAAACCATTTTTAATAGCTCGCTCTACCTTTTCAACTGAACAACCAATGATTTGTGCAAACTCTTTTTTGCTTTTTAGATTGTGATTACCGTCATCTAAGTTCCAAGGATAAGATACTGAACTGATACAGGTTATTTTTCTTCTGCCTTCTTTCTCAACTTTAGAGATAAATAAATCTCTTTTTTTAGAGGTGTTAAATTGAACACTTACCTTGTTGTCGATGATTGCTTGATACATAATTTTAACCGACTTGTGTTTGTTATACATTTATTCCACCCTATCTTTCTGCTGTTGTTTCATTTATAATTATTAGTGTTTCGTTTATGATTACATATTACACTATTGAGATTACAGTGTCAATACCTTTTTTGATTATTTTTATAATTATTTTGTTGACAAACGTAATCAATTTTGTTATTCTTGTATTTGACGGGAGGTGGCTGTATGTCGGTGTCCGATAAAGTAAAAGCTTCACTTAATTTAAGTGGTAAGAAAATATATGAGTTAGCAGAGTGCTTTGAAATTTCTCCGCAAGCAATGAGGAATAAATTAAGCCGGCAGAGTTTTTCAGCTGCCGACTTGATAAAGTTGTGTGATTTCATTGGTGCCAATCTCGTAATTGATTTTGGAGAAAACCAAAGAGTAGTATTTGATTCTTCGGATATTCAAAAAGGAGAATAATCCATCGTGGCTCTATTTTGGCTCTATAATGTTTTAGAAATAAAAAAATATACTGTACTGAAAAAACAGAGTGCCTGAATTAGACTTTAAAATTATCCGATATTACCTAAAAGTATATATCCGTCGTAGAGTGGGAATAAATAAATATAAATCCCACAGACCTTGAAATATAGGTGCTGTGGGATTTTTTTATTGTCTGTGACTGTAAAATGCTTGTAATTATTAAGTAAATTTTTATTTTTGTTATCTGTTTTAACTATTGATTCGGATTAGTATTAATTCGTAAAAATATACAAAAAATTGACGAGAACATATTATTTAAATTTGGATGAGCTATTGGTAAAATATAAATAAATAAAACACTTTAAAGTGATTAAAGCATTCCTATTACTCTAAGATGAACAATCGAAAATATTGAGCAATTTGAGCAAATCTCAATCACTCCGTTATTCGAGATAACAGGTGGGTTATTAATGTTAAGTAAAGGAGTACATATGAAAGAATCAAAGTACAATGTTTGTGTGGAACACAACGGTCGACATCTGATGTTTAACAGTAGAACTACAGCGACTGCCGCTTTGGACAAGCCTGCAATGGCCATACTGGATGCGGTAAGGCAAGGAGCAGAGGTGGAAGAAACTGACCTAGTGAAGGCGATGAAAAAGGCTGGATTTCTGGTTGACGATTGCATCAATGAATTGCAGCAGCTCGAAGTGCGATACAATTTGGGTAAATACGAAAAAACAGGCTTAGATCTGATAGTGGCACCGACCATGACTTGTAATTTTACATGTCCGTATTGTTATGAAGATCCCAAAAGTGGCATCATGTCAGAGGAAATCCAAGACAAAATCATTTCCTTGGTAGAGGCTTTTGCAAAGAATAATCAAAAGATCAGGATTACTTGGTTTGGGGGGGAACCGCTTCTGGCCAAAGATGTAATCTATCGTATGTCGGAGAGATTGATAGAAATCTGTGAAGAGAACAAAGTGGAATACGAGGCAAACATTATCACAAACGGATATTTTATGGATGAAGCGACTGTTCTCAAACTAAAAGAATATAGAGTATCTGAGGTGCAGATTACCATTGACGGGCTTCCGGAGACACATAATCAAAAACGAAGACTAAAGAACAATAGCGGCGAGCCGACATTTGACCGGATTGTGGAAAACGTGATTCTGGCAAAAAAACATGTGATTGTACCAGCGATTCGGATCAACACTGATAAGCAGATTCAAAGCGAATTGAAGCAACTTGTGGAATTAATGATAGAAAAAGGGTTGGGTGAAGACCTATACTTAGGATACCTAGAAGGGAATACAGATAGCTGTAAAGGATATGCTGCAAACTGCCTAAGCCATGAAGAGTTTGCTAAAACCTATGTGGATTATGAAAAGCTGTTGTTATCCAAAAATCTCAAGCCAGGTTATCCGCTGCTTCACCATACATATTGTGGTGCTGATTACCTGTATTCTTATGTGATTGAACCGAATGGAAACATGTACAAGTGTTGGAATGAGGTTGGAATTGAAAAAAATAGTATTGGAAATATTGGAACCTGTGAGAATTATGAGCAGCTAATAAAAAATCCAATTCAAAATTGTACTAAATTCATGACATGGTCTCCTTTTAGCTTTGAAAAGTGCAGAGAGTGCAGTTATCTGCCCATCTGTGCTGGAGGATGCCCATATAATGGGCAAAGAGCTGGTGAACCCGTCTGTGATAGGTGGAAATATGTATTGGAGGACTACATAAAGCTGACCTGCGACGCCTCCTAACTTACTTATGATAATGTGAACTGCATTATAAATCTTGGGGAAAGGAGGGAACAATTATGAAGATGATCATTGAACCAATCGAATTTGACACACGTAGTGCTACGTGCAGCTACACATGCTCAAGGTCATGTCAGAAACATTAGAATAACACCATGAAGGCAGGGCAGCGTATGAGTCCGATTACATAGTTCATACACTGCCTTCTGCTTTTTTAAAATAGAGGATAGTGAGTATTATGAAATTACGCGGCAGTGGAACTTTTATACAAGCGCTGAAACGTACCCATCAGATTGTCAAGGAATACGATGAAAGTATGTGGGGGTATTTGTTTTTACTTATTATATATGCGGGAGTAACGCTTTTATTGCCTCTAATTACGGTACATGTGATCAATGCATTGGTGGATGCGGACAATTTGTCTCGATTCCTTTTGTTGGCTTTATTGTTTTTTGTCATTAACATGACCAAAGCTACTTTGAGGACAATCATCAATATTTATACTGAGAAAAGAGAGTTTCAATACGGAAAGAAATTAGAAAGAATTTCTATGGATCGCTTTTTTGATAAGAAAGGCGAGTTTTATATTAAAAATAAAACCGGTGACATGATGGAAGTGATCATGGATGATAATATGCAGGTGGCGGCCTTTACTTATCAGGTGTACAGAACTGTAGCAGATCTGGTGAACTCACTGGCGATTCTTGCTATCCTGGCGTATTTGCAGTGGGATCTAGCGTTGATTTTAATAGCAATTCTTCCCTTTATTCTCATTGTTCAAAACAACTTGGAATGGAAACTGGATGATCATTATATCAAACTGCGGGAAGAGTTGGCGCGGGAAATTTCTTTAACAGAAGAATTTGTGTCAAACGCGGCTCTCATTGCCTCTCACGGTATCAAAGAAAAGTGCAAGAGGAAATACGGACAGATGTTGAACAATTTGTCTATAATCTATAAAAAGATTGCAACGTTATCGCATATCAGTTATGGTGCGTTGGAAGGGTTCATCATCCTATCCATCGCGATAGCCATGGCCTATGAGGGATACAAAATCTTTATGGGAATGTCGAACATCGGTGTGCTGGTGGCCTTTATCCAGTACTCGGATTTTTTGATTGAACCTGGAAGAATACTCGCTGCTCTGCGCGTTCAGGGCAATAAACTCATGCCTTCCATCAGGAGAGTTCATAAGATATATGATACCATTGGCACGTACGATGGTCAGGAAAAGCCTGCTTTTGAGCACTTTGGTATTGAGTTTCACAATGTGGAATTTCGTTATCCGACGGGCAAAGAGGTTTTCAAACAGGTAAGCGTAAAGATGGAATCGGGAAAAACCCACGTTATCGTGGGGGCGAGCGGTCAGGGGAAAACAACCATGATTCACCTGATTACCGGTCTTTGGGATACAGCAGAAGGGTCGCTCACCATCGGCGGGCATTCCATTCAAGATATGAACTTAGCCTATTTGCGAAAGCATATTTCTCTGGTTTCCCAGGACAACTTGTTTTTTAACGAGACCATAAGAGAAAATCTGGTGGAGGAGCAGGGCCAGTATACGGATGAAGATATTTTTCACGTATTAAAAAAAGTAGGGATGTTGGAGGAGATCATGGACCTGTCTCACAAGTTAGACACGGAGTTGGGCGATAGGGGATACACCCTCTCAGGCGGACAGCGGCAGCGGTTGGCTATTGCCAGAGCATTGCTGAAGAACGCGCCCATTATTATTTTTGATGAGCCAACTTCCGCACTGGACGAAGGGACAGAGCGCATTATTTTTGATACCATCAAAAACCTAAATGAAAAAACTGTTCTCGTCATCACACATCGCAAGAGCCTCATGGATATTGCCGACTATATGTATCAAATTGTCGACAGGGATATCCGACCTATGTAATTTCTGGGGAGGGAAAGATGAAGCGCTTTTTTTTGAAAATAGACCGAGTTCTGCCACATGCTTGGAAGCAGAGAGAGAAACTTTGGGACCCGAATCAATTTCTATCTAAGCAGTTTGCAATCCATTCGGAAGTATTTTATCTACCGGTGAGAGACGATTATATGATGCTCTCTTCCGGCGTCAATCACCTTTCCGCACCAACAATATGGAAGGAGACCATGCAGAAAGAAATCGAAGAAGACTTTTTGTATCAAAGGTATACATCCATGTATGGCTTTCAGACGGTGAATTACGCGGTCAAGCTTTACGAGAGATTTCTTTTTTCAAGAGGGAATATATCCCTCAAAGCGAATCTTGAAGTTTGCATGACAATCGGCACAAGTCAAGCCGCCTCTCTAGCTGTCGCCTACCTACATTCCATTGGGAAGAAAAGGATGCTTTTAGTTGGGATGACTTACCCACTTTATATGACCCTTGGGAATGAATACAGTTATCAAGTGAGGGAAAGCCGCTCCGCTTTGTTCAATAGGGACATGCCCACAGTAAGTGAGCTGAAGGAGGATATTGAACGATTCAGGCCTGATGTCCTTGTATTTACATACCCTAGCAATCCGTCCGGTGAAAAATACACGGATGAAGAGCTGGGTCAGATCATGCAAACATTATATAAAAAAGGAATCTATTGCATTTTTGACTGCGTGTGTAATATGATCATGTCTGAAAAAGAGGTAACTGTTCCGGAACCAATAATTATGGAGAACAAAATGATGGGAAAAAGCATCATTGTTAATTCCTTTTCTAAAACCGAAAGTGTTCCTGGCTTTAGGATCGGATACATTGTAGGTCATTTTAACGTGATTCAGTTTGTTAGGTCGAAGCAAGTGAGTATCACTAATCCGCCGAACATGCCCACAATCGCAGTGTGGGTTACGTTACTTTTTCGGTGTTTGTATTTGAGTGAGCAATACGGGCAGGAAGAAAGGGTGAGGAAGAGGATCATTCTTTGCTTCAGACGGATGTTTTTTGTCACTACGGTGCTATGTCCCCAGGCAATAAGGGACTATGTATCAGAATTAGTGGACGAGCGTCTTTTTGATGAATATGAGAAATACAAAGAGGAAATGTTCGCGAATGAAAAAGTTTTCGCCTCAAATAAGGAATATTTGAGCAAGAAATTATCTCCTTTTTTGATGGGTTCAACCAAGATGGATGGTGGCTTTAACTATTTAGTAAAGTTAAAGCCTTGTTGCAATCTCGGTGAAATGGATTTTTGCAAAGATCTTCTCCAGAAAACAGGGATTGCGATATTCACAGAATCAGGTTTTGCCCTGACGAAGGCAAAGGAGGATGATTACTGGGTGCGTATTTCTCTGGCCGCGCCAAGTGATATATTTCAAAAAACGATAGACAGTCTCTATCTTTACCTGTCTGAATTGGAAGCAAGGTGCAAAATGTCGCAGTTTGAAGAACTGAGTGTTGATTTTGATATGACCGTTTAGTTCCCCTCCTTAGGATTACGATAATTCAATTAATCTAACGAATTTATGAACTGATATATGAATGATAATATCGAGTGGGAATAAAATAAATTGACACTGTAAGCCTTTAATCTCAAGGAGTCTCGTTCATAGGGCCACGGCAAGCAGGGTAGGGAAACAGCAACTGCACAGGAAAAACCTGTGCGGTTGCTGTTTTTACATGATTTACATGGGGCAGAAACTACTTTTAAATTAGAAAGTGGACGTGTAAGGTAACTTGCGATATAATCATTGTGTATATTCAAATGCAATATCATTCGGCAAGGAGGTTGTCAATGAAAAACCGAATTCCAAAGTTCATTCATACCTATTTTGACACCGCCCTTGATTTGCGTGTCCGCATTTTTAATGTGCTGGCACTGGCAGGCGGTATTGTGAGTTTGATCGAAGGACTGGTCAATTTGTTCTCCGGCGCAGGTGCGATGGAAACGCTGTCCGTCCTCGCCACTGCTGTTCTCTCTGCCGGTCTTATGGTTTATGCCCAGCGGACACAGAAATACAAGCCGTGCTATCTTGTCACCATTCTGGTGATTTTCATTGGCCTGTTTGGGTATCTCTTTTTCCAAATGGGTGGCTATCACGGTGGCGTTCCGCTGCTGTTCATTTTTTCGGTGGTGTTCACCGTGTTTATGCTGGAGGGGCGCATCATGTTTCTTGTGGCGGCATTGGAACTGGCACTATATAGTGCAATGTATGTCTGTGCCTACCGATGGCCGGACAGCATTGTTGCGCTTGCCACGGAACGCGCCTATTTTATCAACCACCTGACGGATTTTCTGATGGTTAGTATAGCTCTGGGCACAACTATGTATGCCCAGGTTCGCCTCTACCGTGCGCAGCAACGGCGGGTGGACGAGCAAAACGCCGTACTGGCACAGGTCAACCAAGCCAAGACACAGTTCCTCGCCAATACCTCCCATGAAATGCGAACGCCCTTGACGGTCATTTCCGTAGACATTCAAATAGTGATGGGATTGCTGCAACGGATGGACGGCGTCACCGAGGACGCAGAGGTGCAAGACATTTTGCAAGATGCGCAGGCGGAAATCATGCGTCTTTCCCGCATGGTGGGGGGGATGCTCTCCCTCAACGCCATTGCCGACAGCACGGAAAAGAATAAAACGAATTTTTCTGCTCTGCTAGGCAATACGGTAGAAATGATGCGGCTGCTTCTTGCCAAACAGGGCAACGAGCTTGTTGCGGAAATCCCCCATGAATTGACGGTGTTCGGCAACGCCGATTTGCTCTCGCAAGTGGTCATCAATCTGCTGCAAAATGCCAATGCACATACCAAGAACGGCACAATTTCTCTGGAAGCCGCAGCCAATGGGGGTGAAGTCACCGTCACGGTCAGAGATAACGGCAGCGGCATAGCGCCTGCGTTGATGCCCCATGTATTTGAGCGGGGCATCAGCGACGGCGGCACCGGCTTTGGACTGTTTCTCTGCAAAACGGTGGTGGAATCCCACGGCGGCAAAATATAAATTGAAAGCATAGAGGGAAACGGCACCATCGTTACCTTTACCCTGCCCGTTTATCAGGGACAATTCGGAGGTGAGGACGAATGACAATTGGAAAAAACACAGGCAAGCGGATACTGCTGGTGGAGGACAACGAGAAAATCATGCAGGGCAACAAGCGGATGCTGAAATGGGAAGGCTACACTATCGATACCGCTGTGACCCTTGCTGAGGCATACATAAAGCTGGAGCTACACCGCCCGGATTGCATCGTACTGGACATTATGCTGCCCGACGGTAGCGGCCTTGACTTTATGAAAAAGCTTCGAGAAAGTACCGATGCAGGGATTCCCATTCTGTTGCTCACCGGGTTAAATGCACAAGAAGATATTCTGCAAGGTCTAAAAAGTGGCGGCGATGATTACCTCACCAAGCCCTATGATTTCAAAATATTGCTGGCCCGGATCGAGGCGCTGCTTCGCCGGTCTGAGCGGGTGCCGGAGCGCATCACCAAAGGCCGTCTGACTCTGGATATGTCGGCGGCAATTGCGTTCATGGATAGGGTTGACCTTCTGCTGACAAAAAAGGAATTTGCCCTTCTGCTGATTTTCGTGCAGAATCCGGAGCGATTTATAGACAGAGAATATCTGTACGAAAAGGTATGGAAGCAGCCCATGACCGAGGATGCCAACGCCCTTAAGAGTACCATCAAGCGCCTGCGGAGCAAAATTGAAGGCAGTGGATGGCAGATTGAGTGGTCACGGGGTGAGGGCTACTGCTTCGAAAAAGAATAAGAATCAGTCCATGAAAAATACTTTTCAGTGGCGAGAGTGTCAATTTTGACACTCTCGCCATTTTTTGTTTTCCGCTCTTCTATAATGATACTGAAGGAGAAGGACTACTCGATTTTATTAGGAGGCGATGACATATGACATGGAAAACGGCGGAAGCAGAGTTGCCCACCATCAACAAAGTGAATTCGCTAGACGGCGACTGTTTCGACATTCTATTGTCTAACGGTCACAGCATTTTTCTGGAGCTGGGCGACCGAATCGGTGAGCCTGCCTTTACCAAGCTCATTGAAAAGCGTCTGTTTGACCGCCCACAGACAGACGGAAAACGGCTCTATTGGGTGGGCGGCCCCTCGTTCACCGTGGCGGAGATTTTCGCTATGCTGGCAAAGGGCAAAGAGAAACCAGAAACACACAATTTGAAGGGAGATGAACCCAAATGAAGAAAACACGAGCAAGATTTTTAAGCATCCTGCTAACGGTGTGCATGGTGCTTTCATTGATGCCCACCGTGGCATTTGCCACAGAGGGCGGTGTAACCGGCGATACTACCGCAGGCACAAGCACTACCACCTACACCATCAGCGGTACCGTCAGCGATGGAAGCGGTGTTCTTGCAGATGCCACGGTACAGCTGTTGAATCATCAAAACACCCCTGTTGGCAGCGCAGTCACCACCGATACCGATGGCAACTACACCATTGGCAGTGTTGAGACAGGCTGGTATACTATTGAGGTCAGCAAAGTTGGCTACACTACAGTCAATATGGGAAGCTTTCAAGTATACAATACCGATATCACAGGCAAGGACACTACCTTGGATGCAATCATAGTAACCTATACCGTCAGCGGTACGGTGAGAAATGCAGACGGTACTCTTTCCGGTGCCTCGGTACAGCTAAAAAACTTATCAAACAATAATGTAGGCAGTGCTGTCACCACCGATGCCAGTGGTAACTACACCATTCCCGGTGTCGCACCGGGTGACTATACCATTGAAATCAGCAAGGAGGGCTATATCACAGCCACCATTGAGACTTTTGATGTGACCGATGCTGATATAACCGACAAGGATATAGCCCTGGTGGAAATGATCGGAGAAGAAATAACCACCGCCGCAGAGCTCAAATCCGAATTGGAAAAAACTGCTCCTGCCACCATCAATGTGGCAGCAGACATTACAATGAGTGGTGACATCAATGTAGGAGCAGATCACACGCTAAATATTGCAGCGGGCAAAACCGTTTCAACTGCCGACAGCACACTGGGAATTCCGGAAGGCAAAACCCTAACCCTTGCAGGAACGGGTACACTCAACGCAAATGGCACAGCAAGCAGAAGTGATATTAGCGTTTCCGGAACCTTAAAGCTCAGTACCGATAGTAAGCTGTCTGTAACCAATAGCGGTAACCATAGCAAAGGCATCTCATTGCTTTCGTCCGGCTCGCTGATCAGCGAGGGAGGTATCATCACCCTATCTAACAGTGCCGGCAATGGTGTTTTAGCCCAGAACGGGGTGAACGTGACCCTTGATGGCGGCAGCTTGACGGTGGCAAACAGCGGAGTATACGGTATGGGCATCTCCACTGCCGATATGACTGTTAGTAATGGATGTGTCATCACCATAGAAAACGGTGGCGATGCAACTACCTATGGAATTGCTGTTCCCTCTCTATCCCTCACCGATAGCACGGTGCGTATCGTCAATACGGCAGGGATAGGTATTAATGTTGTTGGTAGCAGTATGACGCTCGATAATTCCACAGCCAGCGTTGCGGCAAGTGGTGGCACGGGAATTTTGATAGACGATAGCACTACCCTCACTGGGACAAATAATGGAAAGCTGACCCTTTATGAGGGGGCAAAGCTGCAAGTGGGGGCAGGTGTGCTCAGTGACCGTGGCTATATCTACCAAAATAACGACGTGGTTACGGTAGCAGCGGCAAGCGAGGAACCCGCTACCGGGAAGATCACCGCAGGTGATTATATCTGGAAGGACACAACCTTTTACAAAGGCGTCACTGTGTCTACCTATACAGTAAGTGGCACGGTCAGTGATGTAAACAGTGCTCTGGCAGGTGCTTCGGTGCAGCTGAAAAACAGCAGCAATGAAAACGTGGGTAGTGCAGTCACCACCGACAACAGTGGAAGATACACCATTTCGGATGTCGGAAATGGCACTTCCTATGTGATAACTGTCAGTAAAGCAGGCTACAAAACAGGTTACATTAATTATTTTGACGTAAACGGTGCCAATGTAACAGGCAAGGATATTACCCTACAACCCTTTGGAACCGCAAGCTATGTCCTAAAGCTGGGCGACACCGCGCTGGATGCCGACAGCACCACGGCAATCAGCGGTAGCGGCTATTCCTATCTCTATGATAGCAGTAGCGATTCGGGAACGCTGACCTTAAACGGATATACCAACAGCACCATCGGCACAACAACCGACAGTGATGATTATGTGGTTCAGTCCGCCCTTTTTGCTAACTTCCCCCTTACCATCGTTTTGCAAGGGGAGAATAATCTTCATTCAAGTAATACCACCGATGCCGAGAGTGCAGGCATTTATATCGATAACGCTCCTTTGACTATCCGAGGAAGCGGCACATTGTATGCATTCGGTGACGATGCTGCTGGCAACGGCAGTAGCAGCTATGGCATCTATGC
Organism: Anaerovorax sp. IOR16; assembly: GCF_017168145.1. Classification (GTDB taxonomy): domain Bacteria; phylum Bacillota; class Clostridia; order Peptostreptococcales; family Anaerovoracaceae; genus IOR16. Next base: position 350,215 of record NZ_JADQTL010000009.1, read on the forward strand.
CGAGGATCTTTCCGTTGAAGGTGGAACTATCCATGCCCAAAACGGCAATGCAGATATAGGCAAGGGCGCCATACATTGTGGCGATATCACCGTCATCGGCGGCACCGTCTTCGCAACGGGCATGGTTGTCGGTATCTCCTGTACGAACTTGACGGTCAGTGACACTGGCAATATTGAGGGACGCTCCCGGACAGTAGTCGGTATCGAGGCAAGAGGCACGCTCACCGTCAGTGGCGAAGCCATAGTCAGAGGAGCAGGCGGTGGAGTCACCGGAGCTGACTGCAACAGCATTGGCATTGATGCCAATGCAATTACCCTCAGTGATAATGGAATAATCGTTGGCACAGGCGGCATAGCCGATGGTGATGGTGCCGGAAGCTACGGTGTCTATGCAGACACAAGTATCACTGTAAACGGTGGCAGACTCACCGGTAAGGGAGGAAACGGCACAGGCACAGACAGCAAAAGCTATGGTGTGTTTTTGTTTGGATTTGCAGATCCCGATATCACAGGCGGTGAAATTGTGGGGATTGCAGGTGAGGGCACAGACACTTCCGCAGGGCTATCTGTTCGGGACGGGAATAGCGGCGTTGTGCTATATGTCAGCCAAAACCGTGACGGCTCAGATTTAATCGAGCTGCCTTCGGGAGAAAATATAAAAGAGTACCCTTATGCCGTCAACTATATCCCGGTTTTAGACAACTATGCTTTTTATCGAGATGGTGTAAAGCTGGGGGAAACCACCGAATCCATCAAAATCCCAACGGTAAACCAAACGACAATATACTACCAATACAAGGACTTTGACCAATTTGACATGCCAATGGACAGTACCGTTACCTGGGAGCACTGTGGTAATATACCAAAAGGTGTAACGGTGGGCGCAGCCGATACAAGCGGAATTCCTGTTACAGTATCATCGGGCGCCTCCACAGGCTTCTTTGGACTAAATGCCAAAAAGGGAGGTACCACTGTAGGCTTAACGATCAATATTGTGGATAAGGTGGATGTGTCGGGCGATATTACCTTTGCAGACGGCTCTGCCATCTACACAGGCAGTGGGCTGACCCACGAAACCACCGTCTTTAACGGCACAGAAAGCGGAACAGGTTCATTTACCTACACCTATACTGTTCCCATAGGCTCTACGGGTGATTTGAATACAGACGGCAAGCCGTTAGGCGCAGGGAGCTATAACGTCACCGCCGTCTATGAGGACGACACACAAAAGGGTGAGAAGACAGCTCTCTTTACCGTAAACAAGGCAACCCCTGTGATTATAGGTGTAGATGTGGTGAATGATACCATCTATCCAACTACGCTTATTGTGGTGCTGTCACACACCGATGGAATCGAAGGTAATTTGGCACTGACCGATGGGCAAACCCTTATGGTGGGTACAAAGGATTATAACTGGACATTTACCCCAACAGATACAGATAACTACAACCCAGCTACAGGTACAATATCCATCACTGTGGTCGAGGATAGCATTGTTACCCTTGAAGTCACAACACCACCTACAAAAACCACCTATAAGCATGGAGAAACCCTTGATAAGACAGGAATGGTGCTAAGAGCAACTCATGAAAGTGGCTCATATACCTTTGTAGGCCATAATGATATGACCGTGACCTACCAAAATGGCAGCTCCTTTAGCACAGGCGATACCTCAGTCACCTTGGGATACGGCGGCGAAACTGTTACTCAAGCAGTGACGGTTGGTAAGGCAGATTACACAGGGATGAAAACAGTCAGCGATACAGTAGTGACCGGTGGCGAAACAAATGCAACGCTGACACTTCCGGCTCTGCCTGACGGTGCAAGCTACGGCACACCGACAGATGGTGGTGGTGCAATTACCATGACAGCCATGAGTGTTGCAAATGGAGTGCTAAATTACACCTCCCCTGCAAGCACGTCAGGTCAAACAGGTACCATAACAATCCCTGTAACAGGAGCAACCTACTACAACGATTACAGCGTTACAGTGACGGTGACCTCCACCGACAAAGCCCTGCAAGACATTTCCTACGCTGTGGGAAGTGTCAGCAAAACCTATGGAGAGATATATACCAATGAGCTCACCAAAACCACAGTAAACGGCGATATTACCTATGCAAGTGACGATACAGCCGTTGCAACGGTAAACAGAAACACAGGTGAGGTGACCCTCAAAGGTGCAGGCACTGCCACCATTACCGCAACCGCCCAAGAAACCGCTACCCACGCAGAGGCAACGGCAAGCTATACGATAACGGTGGCGAAAAGAGCAATACTTGTAAAGCCTAGGGATTTCACCATTAAATCCAATGAGAATATGCCGACCTTTGACTGGACCATATTTGGCATAGCAGCAAATGATAATCTTGTTCCAACCAATCCCGATGCCATTGCTATGCAGGCACAGGAAAATGGCGTACCGCTAACCACTGTCAAGGTAGGTACGTTTGATATTGTCTTTACCACACCACCAAGCTTTACAGAGGCGGATATGAAAAATTACAATATCACATTTGGCACAGGCACACTGACTGTAACACAATATAACTCTGGTGGCGGCGGCTCCGGTGGCGGTGGCTCCACAGGCGGCGGCAGTAACACCACAGTAACCACGCCTCCGTCGACAACCGAAAATCCGAATCCACCTACCGAGGTAATTGTGGCGGTAAAGCCTGCTGTTTCCGGCGACACGGTAAGTGCGGATGTATCTGAAAAGACCGTGGATAACGCCATCACAAAGGCACAGGCGGAGGCCAAGAAAAACGGTACAACGGACAATGGTATTATGGTGGAAATCAAGGTGGACACTAAGAATACCAAAGCAGAAAACATTACCACAGGCCTGCCGAAAGAAAGCGTAGACGCTCTTGTGAATGCAGGTGCAAAGGAGCTTCGTATCACAAGTGAAATTGCCGATATCAGCTTGAATTTGGATACCCTAAAGGAAATTCAAAAGCAAGTTGGAGCAGATGTAAAGGTTACAGCGAAAAAAATGGATAACAACACACTTTCTTCTGAAGCAAAGAAAATCGTAGGCAATCGCCCTGTGTATGATTTTGCTATCACAGGAACAAACGGTAAAAAGGTAACGGACTTTGGCAGCGGCAGTGTTTCCGTTTCTATCCCTTACACCTTGGGAGCAAACGAAAATGCCGCAAATGTAGTGGCTTATTACATTGACAGCAACGGCAATATAACCGAAATGCCAAACTCAGTTTATGACCCTGTAACCAAAACACTCAGCTTCGTCACCGATCACTTCTCGAAATTTGCGGTAGGTTACAAGGCGATCAATGTCAAATTTACAGACATTACAAACCATTGGGCAAAGGATAGCATTGAATTTGTAGCAGCCCGTGGATTGCTGAAAGGAACAGGCGATAACAAATTCTCGCCTAACACCTCTATGACGAGAGGAATGTTTGTCACCGCCCTCGGCAGACTAGCTGAAATTGATCCTGCGAAGTATACTAAGAGCAGCTTCACCGATGTAAAAGCAGATGCCTACTATATGCCGTATGTGGAATGGGCAAGCAAAAATGGCATTGTAAACGGCATTGGCGATGGAAAGTTTGCACCTGAGCAAAGCATTACCCGTGAACAAATGGCTGTGATTATGGCAAACTACGCAAAGGTAATCGGCTTTGAACTTTCAAAGGTTCATGCTGAAAACATCTTTGCGGACAGTGCTAAAATCAGCAGCTACGCAAAGGACGCAGTAAAAGCTATGCAGATGGCTGGCGTCCTTGCAGGCAAAAACGGCAATAAGTTTGACCCACAGGGTACAGCTACCAGAGCAGAAGTTAGTGCCGTCCTCAAGTGCATTTTGTAGAACTTGCCATCACTATCTGCGATTAAACATTAACAAACGGCAGTGCCGGTGCTTGAAAATCTCAAGCTACCGACACTGCCGTTTCCTTTAAAACCTTTTCATAATCTCCGTATATTCAAAATCAGAAAGCTCGCCTCTCTGGTTTTGCTTCCCCTGATTTCTTTTGCTTGGGTGAAATGAAGAGAGGGTGTGACATAAGTTAATCATAGACTTCACATGTCCATATTGATTAAGTAAACATGATATAGTAATATTATATGTAAAAATAAATTCCTAGTGGTAGTTATTGTATGATTATATGGGAGTGAAAAAATAAAGTGTTTTTAATTAGTATGAGGTGAAGTACGTGAAAGAGGCATATTTGCAAAATTATATTTTTGAAAACTATATACTTATTGCAATGGTAGTGGGTACATACTTTGTTGTTTCCATGAAATCTGCAGTAGATATATTAATAAAAAAACGAATGGTTATAAATATGACATTGCTTTTGATTCTGTCTATAGCGGAGTTCTATATGAATTATCTTAAGGAACAAGCTATGATGGGATTGCCGCTTATCATAACTGGTATAACCTATTACTCTCTAAAACCTTTGGTTATGGCTACAGTCATAAATATGATAGAACCAAAAAATAAATTAATCTATGTTCCCGCTATAGTGAATTTCCTTATATACTGCGGTGCATTTTATAAAAATAATGTATTTTATTTCGGGTCAGATGGGAGACTTGAGCTTGGACTTTTGGGAGATACCTTTATTGTTACGGACTGGGTATATTGGGTTATATTCCTTTTTATATTGAATATGAAATTTTATAGAAAAAAACATATAAATCGTCTTGGAGCCTTCTTCTGTATAGCCTGGCTCATGACTGCAAATATTATGGATTCAATGGCGATAGGAACAGGAATATTGAACGAAACTTATGCTGTAGCATTTTTGTTTTATTTCCTTGTAATACATGTATATATATCACAGCAAGTAAATGAGGAAAAGGAAATAAAGCTGAGGGAGCAAAGAGTATCATTGATGCTTTCACAGATACAGCCCCACTTCTTATATAATACATTAAATACGATCACCGCACTTTGCCGAGCGAATCCAAAGCTTGCAGAGGAAACAACTATAAAATTTTCCAGATATCTTAGGGAAAATATGTGCAATATGGGTGAAAATCACATACATCCTTTTTCTCATGAGCTAGAACATACTAATATTTATCTTGATATAGAAAAACTGAGATTTGGGGACAGGGTAAAGGTAGAATATGATATAAAATCAGATGATTTTAATATGCCAATGCTGACTCTACAGCCAATTGTGGAAAATGCAGTCAAGCACGGAATATGCAATAAGCTTGACGGAGGAACAATAAAAATTTCTACAGAGAAAAAGGGAAGGGATCACATCATAACAATTTCAGATAATGGAATCGGTTTTGAAATGGATAAGGCATTAAATGATGGAAAACCTCATCTTGGCATACAGAATGTAACGGAACGGCTAAAAAGTACGGTTAGGGCAGAAATGGAAATTACAAGTCTCATAGGACTTGGAACAACTGTAAAAATTATTATTCCAGGGGAAAGAAAAAAGATAAGACTGGAGAGTGGCAAACGACGTGAAATACTTAGTATTGGACGATGAGATACTTGCAGCGGAGTATCTTGCATCATTAATATGTGAAGCGGATGAAAAAGCAGAAGTTGTAACGGCAAATAATTCTGTTCAGTCACTGGAACTTGCCAGGCAGCAGCAGTTTCATGTGTGCTTTATTGACATACAAATGCCCGGATTAAATGGCATAGAGTTTGCCAACGAGCTTAAGAAATTGTACCCTAAGACCAACTTCATATTTGTGACTGGTTATTCGGATCATATGGGGGAGGCCTTTAGACTGGATGCGAGTGACTATATCATGAAGCCTGCAAATGTGAAGCAGATACGTCATGCACTCGAAAATCTTAGATATTCCTCTCAGGAGAATTTAGTAGGGAAAGAGGAAAAGAGAATACAAATAACTTGCTTTGGAAATTTTGAGATACTTATAGATGGAAAACCTGTAAAATTTAAATTTGATAAGACAAAGGAACTTTTGGCATATCTTGTTCACAGAAAGGGTGCAAGATGTACTTCAAAGGAAGTAATTGCAACGCTATGGGAGGAAGATGGTCATGATTCGTACTATAGGATGCTAAAAAAAGACTTGCAGGATGTGTTGAACCACCTTGGATGTGGAGAAATAATATATAGTGCAAGAGGTCAGATTGGACTGTCAAGTTTAGAATGCATCCAGTGTGACTACTTTAAATGGGTAGAAAACAGCGTAGAGGGTAGAAAGCTTTATCATGGCGAGTATATGGCTCAGTATTCCTGGGCTGAAGAGGTGAATGCTCTCATCGAAATTGAGAAATATCTAAAATAAATATTTTAATGTAAAAAAATTGTCTAATATTCGCATTTATTGACACTTCCTTGACGGAGAGAATATTATGATGCAATTGTAATTGTATTAATCATCATATTTTCGGAGGTGTTTTTATGAACGAAAAAAACAAAACAGTCAGATTGCCTAACAAAGTGGAAGCTCTTATTCCAATTGTTTTTCTTCTGACAGTAATGATTTCAAACTATGCACTTGGATGGGGACAGGATCCTCATATTCCTGTAACTCTTGCATGTGGAGTTGCTATGATTATTGGAAAAATGTGCGGCTACGACTACAAGGAAATGCTTGCTGCAGGTCTTGAAGCGGTTAATCAGTCCCTTGAAGCAATCATTATCATTCTTCTTGTAGGATGCCTGATTGGTTCCTTTACTGCATGTGGAACTATCCCGGCGGTAGTATATTATGGGTTGAAGCTATTTACACCGGCTGTATTCCTTCCATTTGTAACAATTCTTTGTGCAGCTGTAGGTATTGCACTTGGATCAGCATGGACAGTATGCTTTGGACAAACAATCTTGTAATCGTTGCGGTTGCTTTTGGTGGTATACTTCAGAAGATTGGTTCAGTAGAATCACTTCTTGGCGGACTGATCAAGAAGGTTAAGACTCCATTCCAGTTAGTTGTTGTTACCATTTTGACTTCAATGTTCTGTATCACAACTATGTGTGACCAGTACTTAGGATTAATCATCCCTTCATCAATGTATAAGAAAAACTTTGATGAAATGGGTCTTGGTCGAAACATGCTGTCAAGATCACTTGAAGACGGTGGTACTTTATGGTCACCACTTATCCCTTGGTCATCTTGCGGTGCATACCACTCAGCAGTGCTTGGAGTTCCAACACTATCCTACTTGCCATATTGCTTCATGAATATCATCAACCCTATTTTTGCGATTGTTACGGTAAGCTGGGGTGGAAATATTTTATATGCTGATGGTTCAAGAACGAATATGTTTGGTAAGCTAAAGAAGGGTCATGGACCTGCTGATGCACCTGAAGAAGCACATGAAACGGCTATGAAGGCTCTTGCAGAAAAAAGAACTGCTGGAATATATAAGAGCCTATATGACAAAGCTAGCTAGTATATGAGAGGAGATACTATGGAATATTACGGAATCATGCCAGAACGAAAACTGTGGGTAAAGATGGCAGTTATCATCTTTGGAGCTTATGCTGTTTTTAACGCTGCTATGAATCATAACTGGTTTTACCTTCCATTTGGAATTATAATGATTCTTGCCACTTTTTCTGACAGAAAACATGTAATTTCACAAGAAGGAGTGGATATTCTATACACTATCTGCGGAGTTCAGTTTCATAATATGTGGGACTGGACTGAAATAAACACAATTCATACAGATTCAATCAAATCCAGACCAAATGTGGAATTGCATATTGGTAAGGATGTGGTATCTAGAAGATTTATTTTTTCAGTGGATGATGCCAGCGAAGCAATAGATATTGCAGGCAGAATGAATTCAAAGATTTATATCGCAGAAATGAATCACAAATAGTAAATAATAAAATAAACCCCGAAATCCTTGTAAATACAGGGATTTTGGGGTGTTTTTTTATGCATCAATTCTATTTTGAGTGCAAATTATTATATTTTTATATAAATTACTCCTTTATTTCGTTTCTGATTTCCTTTTTACTAACTGAAAAATTGAAATGCAAACTAATACGAAAAGAACTGGTAAAATAAATAATAGATCTACTCGAATAATCGGTCCTTCTATTCCTTTTGCCCAGAGCTGAACGTAAATTTCCCATCCTACAGAAACAATAATAGCAATAATCGTTAATATTTGTAATTTAGTAATTTTCTTCATTGTAATATCCTCCTTTTATATGTTTCGAACCAGTTATAAACTTTGTTTATTAATCCATCGTATGTAATCTTTATTGTAAGATATCATTATTTACATTATACATCCTATTTATTAATTATTTATAAATAATACTAAATATAAATTTAAGTGCTCGAAGTATAAAAGAGTATCCGAATTGGGGTACTTTTTCAAGTTGTGGACTCGGCTCAGCATTCTTTAAAACGTTATATAGAATAAAAGCCAGTTATTTTTTAGTGGAAAAAATAAAGAGATATTAAAATATAAAAAATTATAAAATGCTACACAATTTAATTAACTATGATATTATGAGAAATATAATGGAAAGATATAGTAAATATATAAGAACTATATGGATAAGGGGGTAATAATGAAAAAGCAAATTGGTTTCTATATTGGATGGGATGTTATATTGTTCATTATTATAAATTTAAATTCGTTATATGAATTTAAATTAAAGGAAATGAATTTACGTATGCAAGTGAGCACGGGTGCTTTGGGATGGTGTTATGTAGCGTTATTACTACTCATTGGCTTTTGGTTTTTTGTTTTAATTTTCTTTAACAGAAAAACAGAGATGACACGGAAAAGAGCTATTTGTGAATTGGTCTGTATTGGTGTTCCATCACTATATTTAGCAACTTATCGAGCAATTATATTTAGCTTATTACAAATATATCATAATTTATCTGTTCTATATCCTTATTCTCTTACTAAAATATTAGGGCGATTTTTATTTATAACTGCTTTTGTGTGAAGTTTAAACAGATCAACAACTAACGTTTTAATTAAAGATTTAAATTTATATCTAAATTGGAATATTTGATTTCTTTACCTCTTTATAAAGAGCACCATAACGGTGCTCTCAGACTGTAGACAAAATACCTTGCTAAATTTATATTCTTATAATTTCTGCAAGGTATTTTCTATTTTTTCTATAAAGCTTTTAAAAAAAGAAAAAATAAAAGGATATCTCTATGCCATTTGATTCCTTCTTTCAGATTTATGAATCCATGTTGCTAGTTTTTTTAGATTCATGGACGCAAAAAGAAGATTCAGTTCCATTTCTATCTTCTGAATCCCTCGATATTGTGTATAGCGCATATTATGTTTTTCTTTTGCATCTGCAAAGACTCGCTCAATGGTTTGACTCCGTAGTTTGTAAAGATCTCGATACTTTGGAGTATGACGAATGTCCTCACATTGCTCTATGTAGTTTTCCCATATATGACGTGTGACTACTTTTACATGGTCCTTACTTGCTGTGCATTCTGATAAGGAAGGGCAACTCTTGCAAATTTCTCCTTTACTCTTATATTCCCGATACCCTTCTCTATTTGTTGTAGTATAGTTTAACACTTGGTTTTCTGGGCATACAAAGCAATCATAGTATTCATCATAAGCATATTCGTGTTTTTTAAAATAACCATTTTTTGTCATAGGTCGTTTGTATGGTAGGATAGGAATTCGTTTATCTTTGAGTATTTCTCTAGCAATTGCAGGTGTTTTATATCCGGAATCCATTACAATATTTTTTACACCTTTATATCTTTTTACTTTTTCATAAATCTTTGGGAATGCAACTGAGTCATGTACATTTCCTGGATTTGTATGAAAAGCAAGTATGTAATTGTTTCGATCGCAAGCTACATTTGCAGCATAAGCAAATACTACCTTATGCTTTCCTTTATGAAATACACCGCAATCCGGATCTACGGTACTTTTCTTGATTACTTTTGTCTTTTCTTTGGCTTCCGTTTTTTTTTACAAGCTTGTTTTCCTCGTTCAATGCGATCTTCGTTAATTTCTTTCATTAGTTCTTTTTCATAGTATTTAACGGATTCCAAAACGGTTTCTTTTTCACTGTTATGGTTATTTGCACTTGCTTTAATATGTGTACCGTCAATGAAAATGCTTTCTGAATTAATGAATTCATATTCCATAATTTCAGCAATGACTCTTTGAAAGATTTGTTCGAATAAGTCAGTATTTTGAAACCGACGAGAGTAGTTTTTACCAAAGGTAGAAAAGTGAGGAATTTCTTCCTCTAAACTATAACCAAGATACCATCGATAAGCTACATTCGTTTGAATTTCTTTAATGGTCTGCCTCATGGATCGAATACCAAAGGTATATTGAATGAGGGTAATTTTAATTAAGACGACAGGGTCGATGCTTTCTTTTCCCACATCAGAATACAAATCTTTTACAAGGTCATAAATGAAAGAGAGATTAATCGCAGTATCTATCTTACGAATAATATGATCTTGTGGAACAAGAGAATTCAAGGTTACCATTTGAAATTGATCACGACCTAATAAATCTTTCTTACCCATCATAAAGCAAATACCTCCATGTATTTATACATATATTTTACCATAAATACAATAAAATGTATTACATTATGTAAAAAAAACTGTAGGCAAAGATAGAGATATCCTTGTCTACAGTCTGAGAGCACCATAACGGTGCTCTTTTTGCATGCTTTCTTTTTTATACACTAATATTTGTCCATTTTTTCGCATACCTATAGATTTAGATGGTGATAAAAAGATAAAAAAAATACACTTATGTGTAGATGCAATTTATATTAATAAAAGGCAAACCAGAAATTGGTTTGCCTTTTATCCTGTTAAATTACTTTTGGAAACTTCCGCAATCTGTGCATTCAACAGTATCTGCGCTTGCAGAACTCTTAATTACATTAATCTTATCCAATGTGCAATAATTGTCATCTTTGCAGTGGAATTTACATTCCGATACGGAACAACCGATACTTGAATTGTGATTCATTTTTTTTCTCCTTTCATATTAAAAGCTTTTTGCAACAATATTATTTTGCGCATATTCAAATAAAGAATACTAGGTAAAATTTTATGATATATAAGCAAAAAATTTTAAAATTGGTTAAAATAAATCTTATCAATGACAATATAGAATTATTATTGAATATAAAAACAAAGGATGGAAAAAATGTCTAATTTAAAAAAAATAGTCTATATCATTTTACATTTAATTATATTATTTTCACTTATCTTTGCTTTGATGATTTATACTTCATTAAATAAAAGTGTTCCTTGGTATGATGCCTATGGCATGCAATTTTTATCCATTTTCATTATTTGTGTTCCAATATTACTTGTTGTAGGTATCGCACTTCAGATTTTAAATACAAAGTATCGAATCATAAAAAGCGATTTACTGCTCCCTTTTTACTCTTCGGCAGGAATTGCAATACCAATTCTTATTGATGAAAATTTAAATGATACGACATTAACGATAGGTATTATATGTTGTTTTAGTGCAATCATTCTCACAATAGCATTTGTAATCAATCAGTTTAGAAAGGATAAATATCATGAAGCGTACTAAAATTCAAATTTTAACCTTAGTTTTTTTAGTTTTTTATGTAATATGGGAAATTAATGTTGATAGATGGTTAACTACCGTACTAGGACCTATTATTCGAATTGATTTGATTTTTGTTTATCCAATTTTGATTGTATTAATTAGTATTTCTATTTATCAAATGGAAAAGAAGAGCAACAAGTAATTTTTTTTAAGATATGTTTTGAACAATATAAAATGGGTAAACTATAATTAGCTTACAAAATTAAGAACAAAGGGAAAGGATTGGTGAACATATGGCAGTTTATGTTTGTGAAGTTTGCGGCTGGGAATACGATGAAGAGGCCGGCTACGAAGAAGGAGGCATTGCACCTGGAACAAAATGGGAAGATGTTTCGGAAGAATTTGAATGCCCACTGTGTGGTGTAGGAAAAGATCAATTTGAGAAAAAATAAAAAATGAATATAAGAACAAAAGCACCGAAACGTTTGATGAAAATCCACGGTTTCGGTGCTTTTGCTTAGAATAGAAGGAAAATGATATTAGAATTCATATTCGGTTCTGCGCATTGGTAAGTCATTGTTGGTTTCTTTTGTAAGAAGCAACTGGTGCAAATCAATAACGCCGTTATTAAAGGAAGCTGCACATGCGCATAGATAAAGTTCCCACATACGTGCAAAGGAATCAGAATATTGAGCCATAACTTGTGGCTTTGCTTTTTCAAAATTTCGATACCAGCAAAGAAGGGTTTTGACGTAGTGACGGCGAAGACTTTCCACATCTACGGTATAAAAATTATAGTCACCACAAAGTTTTAAAATTTCTCGCAAGCTAGGGATGACACCTCCTGGAAAAATATATTTCTTCATCCATGGATCGCCTGGATTTTCTCTTAAAGCACTGATATATTGCAGTAAAAATACTCCTTTTGGTTTTAAAACGGAATCTACATTTTCAAAAAATAAGTCGTAATTGTCACGACCAACATGTTCAATCATGCCGATACTTACCACTCGATCAAATTGATAGTGTGAGCGTCGCAGCTTTCGATAATCCATACATCGAACCTCAAGCTGATCTTCTAAATGTTCTTCTTCAATTTTTTGCTGAAACGTTCGATATTGTTCTTCACTTAACGTGATACCCAACCCTTGGATTCCATATTTTTTGGCTGCTTCAATTAAAAGATATCCCCAGCCGCATCCAATATCTAAAAGAGTCATACCTTTTTTCAATTGAAGCTTTTTTAGTATCTTTTCTACTTTATTTACTTGTGCTTGATAAAGCGTATCATCATCATTTTTGAAGTAGCCGCAAGAATAGTTTAATGTTTCATCCAACCATAGCTGATAGAAGTCATTGCCAATATCATAATGAGAGCAGACTTCTTTCTTCTGGTACTTTTCTTTTGTGGATGTATGCAAAATCGTGTCAAGTGCTTTCGAGTTGACAGAGAATTTATCAATATGACTAAGTACTACATTTAAAGCGGTAAATAAATCACCTTCTATTTCAATATCACGGCGCATGTATGCTTCACCTAACGCTAAGGAAGTGCTTTTGATGAGTTCTTTTTTGGGAATTGGTTTATGGATGGTGGTAGAAAAAACGGGTTCGCCTTTGCCAACGGTAAATACATCTTCCCCCATAAATTGTACTTGAAAGGGAACCTGATCCCATTGATTAAGAAGTCTTTTTAGAGCAATTTTTTCAAAAATCATAAGAAGCTTTCCTCCTGAAACATACTAACAATACTATCATTTAGCATGGACGAATTCTGGTGCAATTATGCAGTAATTCTATGTCTTGAATAAAGTCATTTTATGGTGTAAGATAACACTGAAAGAGAGGAAATTTCATGAATCGTAAGGAATTTATCAAACAGCTGGATGAACGTGTGAAATTAATAAGAACCGAATATGATTTTAATCAAGAACAAATGGCACATATATTGGGTATTTCAAAAAAAACACTCGTTGAAATTGAAAAGGGCCGGTCTTCTTTGGGATGGACGGGAGCGGTAGCAGTTTGTACACTTTTCTCTAATAGCGAAATTCTTTCCGGTATCTTTGGCGGAGAGCCTACCGATATGATTGTGGCAATTGCATTTGAAGATAATGAACCAAAATATCCGAAAACAATGGGCGGAAAAGTATGGTGGCGTATTATTGAAGAACGAAATGGCTATAAGCTTCAACAAAATATAGTATCTCAGCATTATCGAATATTAAACCAAGAGGATGAAAGAATACGAGCATCGTTTGATTTTGAACTGATGAAAAAGCAATTTGAAGAATTACAATAAAGCGATATAAAATTGACAAAATAGTTACTTATAGTGTAATATTACACTATAAGTAACTATTTTTTTATATTTAAAATTTTCATATAGAAAACAGGAGGCAAAGAACTTTCCCTTATCCTTGAATGTTCAGCAAACATAATGTTTTTTATTTTTATTAAAATAACTGCGTATAAAGAGGTATTGATATGAAGAAAAAAGGAGTATTAATCATACATGGTTTTGTTGGAAATCCCAACGAAGTAAGTTTTCTATCGGAACGTTTAGAAAAACAAGGATATTTTGTAAGTGTACCCTTATTGCCAGGTCATGGACAGGGGAATAAACCACTTCAAAAAGTAAAAGTGATAGAATGGATCAATGCAGTGGAAAAAGCCTATTTGGAACTTAAGAAAAGTTGTGATTGTGTTTTTGTCGTGGGTTTTTCTATGGGTGGACTATTAGCTGCACATCTTTGGAATTATAAAATTACGGGGTTGGTAACGGTAAACACACCGGTTTATTATTGGAATTTAAAACAAATGATTTTTAATCTTACATCTGATTATACAAAATACTCATTAAAATATTTGAATAGCGGAAAGGGAAAACCGTTGAATGCCATGACGCAATTTCAAAAGTTATTGTTTTTCACAATACCTGTTTTTAAAAGACTAAATTGCAATACGCTTGTATTGCAGGCGGCAGATGATGATACCGTAGTTCCAAAGAGTTCGGATTTTATATTTTCTAGAATTACGGGGGAAAAACATTTGATTAAGCTGGCAAAAGGCGGACATCAGATTTTTCAAAGTGAGAGAGCACAAGAAGCTTCGTTGATTATTGAGAGATATTTTGAAAATTTATCTTAATTTTGTAGTAATATTTTCAAGAAAAAACATAGAGGATAGAAAAAAACGACATATTTAGAAAAATTGTTTGTTTTCTTTTTGTACATTTCGAAGTAATCTAAAATAGAACAACACGTTGTTGGGTATAATAGGATAAACTTTAACGGAAGGGAATCAAGAATATGGATGACAGTATTATCCTCGAAGGTGTTAATAAAATTTATGGAGCCAAACAAGTACTGAACGATGTATCTTTCTCGGTACCAAGGGGAGCGATTTATGGACTTTTAGGACCATCTGGCTGTGGGAAAACGACAACTGTTAAGATTGTTGCAGGTATTTCGGAAGCTACATATGGAAAGGCTTATGTACTGAATCAAACCATGCCGAACCTTACCTTAATGAATAAAATCGGTTACATGGCACAATCCGATGCCTTATATGGAGATCTGACTGCAAAGGAAAATCTTGAGTTTTTTGGATCATTGTATGGATTAAATAGAGCATTTCTTTCCAAAAGAATATTAGAAGTGATGAATTT
Organism: Anaerovorax sp. IOR16; assembly: GCF_017168145.1. Taxonomy (GTDB): domain Bacteria; phylum Bacillota; class Clostridia; order Peptostreptococcales; family Anaerovoracaceae; genus IOR16. The sequence continues at coordinate 365,376 of NZ_JADQTL010000009.1, forward strand.
GGTAAATTTAACAGAGGAAGTTAATCGAAAGGTTGCTTTGTTTTCGGGAGGAATGAAACGAAGACTTTCCTTAGCGTTGACTATTTTGCATGAACCTGAGATTTTAATTTTAGATGAACCTACGGTTGGGATTGACCCTTTACTACGTAAGGATATATGGGAAGAACTTTATTCTATGACCAAAAACGGTGTAACAATTTTGGTGACAACACATGTGATGGATGAAGCGGAAAAATGTACACACCTCTCTATGATGCGAGACGGAAGACTGATTGCAAGTGGTACTCCAATCGAAATTCAAAACAGTGTAGGTGTTTCTAAATTAGAAGATGCGTTTTTGATCTATGGTAAGGCATCAGGGGAGAGTCCAAATGAAAGTTAGAGCATTGGCAAAAAGGATTTTAATTCAAATTAAAAACGATAAAAGAACACTGGCACTAATGTTAGCGGCACCCTTATTGATTTTGACATTACTTTATTTTGTATTTGAAGGTACAGTATCGGGCTTGTCTGTTGGCATAATAAATGCGCCAAGTCATTATGAAAATGCATTATATGAAAATAATATAAAAACCATAAGGTATTACAGTGAGGAGGAGGCATTTAAAGCATTAGATGATGGTGAAGTTATTGCAGTTGTGTCGATCCGCTCGGGAAAGCTGCATGCATGGCTGGATGGAAGCAACTCTGTAGATGCCAATACAGCAAGACAAGCAATTGAAATGGCACAAAGAGGACAAAATACGGTTCGAAAGGATTTGATTTTGGATGTAACTTATGTTTACGGGCAAGAGGATTTATCCTTATTTGATAATTTTGCGGCCATTTTGATGTCATTTTTAGTATTCTTTTTCGTATTTCTCATTACCGGAATTTCTTTTTTAAAGGAACGAACGACTGGAACACTAGAGAAAATTCTTTCCACGCCTATCAAACGATGGGAAGTCGTAGTTGGTTATGTATTAGGTTTTGGAGCTGTTAATGTAGTGCAATCAGCTATTATATCTTTTTACTTAGTGTATGTATTAAATGTAATGATGGTTGGGTCAGTATGGCTGGTACTTTTAACGACTTTAGTCACCGCTATTGCAGCATTAACACTTGGAATCCTGCTTTCTACAGCTGCAAATTCGGAATTTCAAATGATACAATTCATTCCAATTGTTATTGTACCTCAGGTTTTCTTTGGTGGGTTATTTCAATTATCATCCGGTTGGGAAGCCTTCGGTCATCTGATGCCGCTTTATTATTCGGCACATGCATTGGAAGAAATTATGATGAAGGGAAGCGGCTTGGATCGTATTTATCCAGACTTATTAATATTAATCGCATTATCCGTTATTTTTATGACAGTCAATACAAAAATGCTTAAACATTATCGAAGAATATAATAAATTTATAATGGAATGAGGATGGAAAGGAAACGAAAATGCATGCAAATAAGAAAAAAATAGTGGCGATTATTCTATTCGTTGTGATTTTTGGATCCATTGGATATTTAAGCTTTGGAAAAAGTGCTCATTATATCGGGACGGTGGAAGCAAACCCGATTGTTCATGTAAGTGAAGTATCGGGAAAAATATTGGAATTTCCGGTTGAACTGGGTTCAAAGGTAAAAAAAGGAGATGTTATTGCGATCATCGACAGTGAAACACAGCAGTATCGAATTGAACAGTTGGAATTGAAAATAAAAAAAGCGAAGATAGATTCCTCAAGTCTTAAGCTTGGAGGAGGAAGTTCTGCAGATAACCGTTATGAACAAGCAAAAGCGAATTATGAAGGAGCCGTAGCCATTGCAAGAAAAGCCTCAGAAGATTACAGTAAGGCACAAACGTTATATAAGCAGGCAGCTATTGCAAAAGAGGAATTGGAGAAAGCGGAATTGAATCATCAAACGGCTCAAAGCTCTTTGCAAGTTGCGGAAGCTCAGCTGGCGCAAGCAAAGGATCGTACCTTAGAAAATGCTGCAGATATTGATATAGCACTTTTGGAAAGTCAATTGGAAGAGCAGAAGGAGAAGTTAAAGAAATATACCGTTACTGCATCTTGCGATGGTGTTATAATGAGTAAAAATTATAGCGAAGGGGATGTAGTACAGTCTGGATTCGATTTAGCGGACATATCCCCTATGACGGAGAAATATGCAGTTGTGTATTACCCTAAGGAAGCAATCAATGATTTGACTTACGATCAGAAGGTAACGGTCGTGTATAACAAAAAGAAGATTTCTGGGACGATTAAGTACATTGATGTGAAGGCACAATATACACCAAAAGATTTTCAAACAGCTGCAAATAAAAATGTGGAGAGCGTAAAGGTAAAAATACTACTTCCAGTGGATTGCAGTATCAACCCGGGTCAGCAAGTAGAGATTACATTGGAATAGGGGGAAAGACATATGGAATCAAAAAGGGTAAATGAAACGAAAGAGCGTATTAAAACAGCTTTTTTAGAGTTATATGCAAAAAAGACAATTGATAAAATTACAATTAAAGAAATTACGGAAAAGGCACAGATCAATCGAGGAACCTTTTATGTGTATTATATGGATATTTATGATTTACTTGAAAAAATAGAGGATGAAGTGGTTGCCTTATTCGAAGAAAGAATTGAAACTGTAATTTTAACCTTGCTTAGAGGAAATAAACTGGATTCTGATGTCCTTCCGGAAGCTTTCTTTCGAGAAAATCCAGAAATGATCTCTCTTGTATTTGGGGAGCGGGCAGAGCCTCGTATGATAAATAAGATCAAGGAAATTGCAAAGCGGATAGCAATTCATGAATTACAATTAAACGTTCAAGGAGATACCATTGAAGCGAAAAAGACTCGGTACATTTTAGAATACATTTCTGCAGCACAGGTAGGATTGGTTACAGCTTGGTTTCGAAATCATATGGATATGCCGATGGATTTTTTGGGAGAATTGATCGTTGGATTAAATTTTAAAGGAGCATTAACCTGTTTGAAAGAATTGGAATAAGAAAAGGAGATTTGATACACATTCAAATCTCCTTTTTTTCTATTTTCTATAGGAATACTTCAATTTAATATATTAGGAAATATCATCCCAATTTATATTAAATTATTAAGATTCTAATTCAGTTAGCCACATTTCATAGTCGGCATCGCTTGGCATACGCCAATCTCCACGTGGCGATAAGCTCACGGAACCTACCTTAGGTCCATCTGGGATACAGCTTCGTTTGAATTGTTGTGTAAAGAAGCGACGATAAAATACTGCAAGCCATTTTTTAATAAATGTTTCATCATATTCATCTGAAAAAGCTGTTTTAGCAATATATAAAAGCTTCTTTGGCGGCATTCCGTATCGTATGGTATAAAACATAAAGAAATCATGCAGAACATAAGGTCCTACCGTATTTTCTGTTTTTTGAGCAATTTCACCTTTTTCATCTGGCGGTAAAAGCTCCGGAGATATCGGAGTATCCATAATAGCTTGTAACGTTTCTTTTAACAATGCATTATTACTGCTAAAGGATTTATCTTCTTTTTGACCGCTGAGTTTGTTATCCATAACCCATTGAATGACAAAGCGAACCAATGTTTTTGGAACACTGCTGTTTACACCATACATAGACATGTGATCCCCGTTATAGGTGCTCCATCCAAGTGCAACTTCAGATAAATCCCCTGTACCGATGACAAGTCCATTTGTCTGGTTTGAAAGATCCATCAGAATTTGTGTACGTTCTCTTGCTTGTGAATTCTCATAGGTCACATCATGAACGCTTTCTTCATGACCAATGTCTTTAAAATGTTGTAAAACTGCGTCTTTAATTGGAACTTCACGCACTTCGGTTCCCAAAAGCCGCATAATTGTCAAAGCATTGCGATAGGTTTTTCCGGTAGTTCCAAAACCAGGCATTGTAACCGCAAGAATATCTTTTGGATCTTTGCCGAGCAGTTTAAAGGTTTGCACCGCAACGAGAAGTGCAAGTGTCGAATCAAGTCCGCCTGAAATACCGATGACTGCGGTTTTTGCGTGAGTATGCTGTATACGTTTGGCAAGCCCCGTTGCTTGAATATTAAAGATATCACGGCATCTTTGATCAAACGTTTTTGGATCTGAAGGAACAAATGGATTTTTTGCATATTGTCGCATCAACGTGTCTTTTTGACTATCTAAGACGCGAAGTGGCTGCAATGCAACCGTTTGAACCAATTCCCGACTGCCATATGCAGTGTTGCATAATTCAAAAGTTTGTCCATAAGTTCGCTCAAAACGAAGGTGTTCATAATCAATTTCTCCATAGAGTATGGCGCTCTCTCGTTCAAACAAGGGGCGCTCTGCAAGGAGACTGCCGTTTTCTGCAATGAGGCTGTCCCCACTGAAAACGACATCAGTAGTTGATTCGTGTACACCACAAGAAGTATACACATAGCCACATACATTTTTTGCACTGTTTTGACGTACTAAGTTGTGTCGATAGTCAGATTTTCCTACGGTTTCATTGCTTGCAGAAGGATTAAACAGAATATGTGCGCCATTGAGTGCAAGGTGTGTACCTGGAGTAATCGGAACCCAAAGATCCTCACATATTTCAATGCCTAAATTTAAATCATTGTGTGAATCACAAAACAGTAGGTTGCCAAATGGAATTTCTTCTCCAAACAAAGTGACATATTTGCAGGATTTTGCAAGAGCAAATCCGGATGCAAACCAACGAGTTTCATAAAATTCTTTGGAATTTGGTAAAAACATTTTTGGAACAATACCTACGAGTTTTCCACCCTGTATAAATGCGGCACAATTATAATAATTATTTTCAACTTTCAAATAAAATCCTACAATGAGAGCAGCATTCATATTAGAAGTAGCGTCAATGATGGTTTTTAAGCCACTTAAGTTCTGCTCATATAAGAAGGTTTGATAAAACAAATCTGCGCATGTATAGCCTGTAATACAAAGCTCAGGGAACAAAATAACGCCTGCCCCTCTTGCATCCGCTACACGAGCACATTTTAAGATCTCTTGAGTGTTGTAGGCTGTATTTGCAACCTTTAGCTTTGGAGAGACCGCAGCGGTACGAATTAAGCCCAATTGATTCATAAGGAGTCCTCTCTTTTTATGTGATAAATTTATTATATACCAAAATACACGAACTAAAAATACCATTTACTTTATTTTTAAAGAACAAAGGAAATAATATAAATATTTTTACCTATTTTTGATAGATAACCATTGAATTCCATTGATTTTCCTTGCTCTTATCTTGCAGGCAAGGGTTTAAGTAGTATATAATAAATAATGGAAATAAATGAATAAATCGCAGTGAAAAGAATAGACAGTGAATTTTTAAGAGTCTGGATATCTTTAAAAGCTGGATAAGATAGATGGAGGATGAGAATGAAAGAGCGTTATATCATAGAGTTGCGTGCGGAAGAGGAACTGCAAGATTTCTTTTTAGTAAAGTCCCTTGCAATAAAAATAGGGTCAAATAAAAAACAATATTTAGACCTCCTGCTTGCCGATAATACAGGAGAAATCACCGCAAAAAAATGGGATGTTGCCGATACAGAATTACCATCTCTGAATGAAATTAAAGATGGTGATATTGTAAAGGTAAAGGCAAATGTTACAGAATGGAATGGAATGAAGCAACTCCGCGTCCTACGTATTCGAAAAGCGGTCGCACAAGATCAGGTTGACTTGATTCAATTTATAAAGGCAGCACCGGAAAAAGCAGAGGATATGTTTGCATATATTATGGATGCTGTTGAAAAAATGAAGGATATTGATTTAAAAAAACTATGCACACGTATACTTCGAGATAATCATGAAAAATTGTTGTATTACCCAGCCGCCTCAAAAAATCATCATGCAGAGCTTGCAGGACTTCTTTATCATACGAAACGAATGTTGGATATGGGTGAAAGAGCTTGTTTAGTATATACCAATCTTAAGCGTGATTGGGTAGTGGCTGGTGTTGTTTTACATGATATGGAAAAAATAAATGAAATTGATGCAAATGAACTTGGCGTTGCATCTGGATATTCATTTGAAGGACAGATGCTTGGACATTTAGTTCAAGGGATAAAGACCGTTGATCGTTTGGCAAGAGAGCAGGGAATGGAACGGGAAAAGGCAATCTTATTGGAACATATGATCTTAACACATCATTATGAGCCGGAATTTGGAAGTCCGAAGAAACCTTTGTTTCCCGAAGCAGAAATATTGCATTATTTAGATATGTTAGATGCAAGAATGTACGATATGCAGGAAGCCTTAAATGGGGTAGAACCGGGTGGCTTTTCTGATCGTATATGGACCTTAGATAATCGAAAGCTGTATAAACCGTTAGAAGAAGAAGGAGAAGCAAAACATGATTAAAATGCCTAAGGAAATCAATCGAATCGTACAAAGCTTAGATCAAAAAGGTTATGAAATTTATTTGACCGGAGCGTGTGTCCGTGAAGGATTACTTGGAAAGAATAGTAATTCATGGGATTTGATTGGGAATGCACCATTAAATGCAATCAAAGAATTGGTACCTGAACTGGAAATTGTAAGAGAGGATTATGGATACGTAGAGATTTCTGAAGGGGAATTACTCGTAGAGTTTTCTGTAACAGATAACGTTGAAGAAGCTCTGAAAGAGGCTGTTTATACCATTGAAAGCATTGCAGATAATCCAAATCGTACATTACTTGATTTATATGGCGGGAAAAATGATGTTTCCAAAAAATTGGTTCGCACCAATGGTGAACCAAAGCCGTATTTTGAAAAAGAGCCGCTTTTAATTTTAAAAGGGATAGCATTGGCGGCAGAAGCAGATTTTGATATTGAAATGGATACTTTTGAAGCAATGACACAGTGCGTTTCCGGATTGCAGGATAGCAGGATGGAAGACATTCGAGATGCGTTTGGGGAAATTATCACTTCGCAGTACGCCGCTAAGGGCCTTAGAATGGCTATGGCGATAGGTGTCATGCCATATGTTTTAGGAGAAAATTGTTTTCCGCCGAAAAATAAAAATGAAGCAAATGATTTTTCAATTTTGATGGAAAACTATGATCGTTGTCGATTTGAATTAGAATATCGTTATGCATTGCTTTTCTTATGCTTTGAAAAGAAAAGAGCTTTAGAAGCCATTGAGCGTTTGAAATTTGATTCAGAAATGGAAGAGAAAATAATTTTAGCTCAAAATCTAGTTCCCGAACTTTATTTTGTTGTACAACCATTTTCTTTTAAAAAGTTTTTGGGAAAATATGGATTTGAAACGTATGAATATGCAGAAAATGTTACCAAGCAGCAGAGAAAAGTCTACGATCATGCTGAAAATCGTGTCTTAAGCCGATTTTATATGCTTCAAGAATTTGAGAAAGTAAAAATGCCGGTTTATGTGGATGATTTGGTTTTAAAGGTTGAAGATTTAACAGAAGTAGGCATTACTGATGAAGAAGAAGCAAAGGAAATGTTAAAAATGCTTTTGGATATGGTACATGCTTATCCGAGAAAAAATGAAAGAAAAATTCTTTTGAAAAAAGCAAAAGAATTTAAGAAAAATCCAATTAAGCGCATGTTCCGAGGCGTGCAGTGGATGAAATAAAAGAAATAGGCGGAAAAATGGAAGAAAAGAGAGGGAGTATAGCGGAGATTATTTATTATAACAAGGAGAATTGTTATACCATTGCTGTGATAGAAAATGAGGAAGAAGAATTCACAGCAGTGGGTTATCTTCCGGTAGCAGAAAAAGGAAGAACGTTTACTTTTCAGGGAATGTGGAAAAATCATCCTGTTTATGGAGAACAATTCGCATTCTCTGTTTTTCATGAGGAAATGCCGCAAACTACGCAGGGAATCGAAGGTTTTCTTGCATCCGGTGTCTTGAAAGGGATTGGCAAGAAGACGGCGGCTGCAATTGTCAATCAGTTTGGAACGGATACCTTTCGTATCATTGAAGAAGAACCGGAGCGGCTTTGCGAGGCAGAGGGGATTGGTCAAGTGAAGGCAGCTTCTATATGTGAAGCGTTTCATGCCCATCGTGAGTTTGCTCAGATTACATTGTTTTTTCAGCAGTATGGAATTTCAGCAAATTATGCAATGAAGCTATATAAGGTTTATGGCTCGGATACCATTAAAGCAGTGGAAGAAAATCCTTATCGTTTGGTGGATGATGTTTTTGGAATCGGATTTCGAAAAGCGGATCAAATCGCAGAAAAGATAGGAATGAATAAAAGGGACGAAAATCGCATTCGAAGTGGTATTCTATATGCGTTATGGCTATTCGTCAATGAAGGGCATACATTCGCACCGCAAAAACTATTCTGTGAACAGACAGGACAGCTTTTGGATGTTAGTGCAGAAGAAGTCTATGAGATTGTTGTAGAGATGTCACTGGATGGAGAAATTCATTTAGAGCACCTCGATGGTCGGAATGTATTGTTTCTTTCTGCGTATTGGAATGCAGAACAGTCAGTATGTAAAAAGCTTATAGCATTAAATCAAGCAACCTTAAAGCATATTAATATTGACGTGAATCAATTTATTGAGGGTAAAGAAGTGCAAACTGAAATGGTGCTTTCGGAGAATCAAAAATATGCCATAACCTCATGTTTAAAAAATGGGGTATCCGTAATTACTGGGGGACCGGGTACGGGAAAAACGACAATTATTAATACCATAATGGGTATTTTTGAGCAATGTGGTTTTCAAACTGCAATTGCAGCACCTACAGGACGTGCTGCAAAGAGAATTACAGAGACTTCCGGATATCCTGCTTCTACGATTCATCGCCTTTTGGAATATTATTATTCCGAAGGAGAGGATGTAATGCGGTTTGGAAAAAATGAAGAAGAACCTTTAGCGTATGATGCAATTATTGTTGATGAAGCTTCAATGATTGACATCATATTGATGAACGGGCTTCTTGCAGCCATTCCGGAAGGAACTCGTTTGATTATAGTAGGAGATGCGGATCAGCTGCCGTCTGTGGGGGCAGGAAATGTTTTAAGAGATATTATTGAAAGCGAAATCATTTATTCGGTACAGCTGACAGAAATTTTTCGACAGGCAAAGGAAAGTATGATTGTTGTGAATGCACATCGAATCAATAAAGGAGAATATCCTGACTGCAATGGAAAGGATAAGGATTTTTTCCTGCTCCGGAAGAATGGAGAAAAAGATACTGTAAACACGTTGTTGGATTTGTGTGCAAGAAGATTGCCGAATTATTATGAGAATTGTATGGCTGTTCGTGACGTTCAGGTATTGACTCCAGTACGAAAAGGCATATTGGGAAGCATTCAACTGAATAAAGAATTGCAATTAATTTTAAATCCGGAAAGCTTGACAAAAGCAGAAAAGAAATTTGGAGAGCGTTTGTTTCGAGAGGGAGATAAAGTAATGCAGATTCGAAACAATTATCAGCTTGCATGGAAACGATTGGATGATCTTTCAGATGGAGAGGGTGTATTTAACGGAGAAGTAGGATTCATTCAAACCATTGATAATGAAAATGGTGAAATTCATATACTCTTTGAAGAAAACAAACATGTTACGTATGATTTTTCACAAATGGATGAAGTCGAACTGGCCTATGCGATTACAGTGCATAAAAGCCAAGGAAGTGAATTTCCAATTATAGTTATGCCGATTAGCTGGTTTCCACCAATGCTTGCGACTAGAAACCTTCTTTACACAGCCGTGACTCGCGCCAGACAAGCTGTAGTTTTAGTTGGTTCGGAAAATAAGCTCCATGCAATGATTGATAACAATCGCATCGTTGAACGTTATTCTGGACTTGGGAAGAGACTCAGAGCTTTTTTGCAGCCAGTCGGTATGCAATAATTAGCCTGCAAATAAAAAGTCAATAGTAAAAAGTTGATTTTTTTCAAAAGTACAATGAGGAAATATGACCATCACAAAAAGACCACCGGATATGGCTGGTCTGAAATAAGGGTATGTATGTGGTAATTACTGCGGAAGAGATGCTAAGTATTCTTTCACTCGTCCATAGTAGATACGTAAGAACTTATTGGCACCTGCAGTCATGTAGACATAATAAGGTTTACCTTGAGCACGTTTCTTGTCCATAAATAGATACACGGCATCATCCTGTGGCTTATTTTTGATAAGAGCGTCCATGACCTGAAACAAAGTTTTACGCAAGGTAGAAGATCCTCTTTTGGAAGCATGAACACTCTTTTGTTCATAGGTTCCAGATTGATTTACACCTGGATCGACACCAGCAAATGCTGTAATGGCGCCTTTGTGAGTAAAGCGTGTAACATCTCCAATTTCAGCAATTAGCTGAGGACCTAGAGACGAACCAACGCCTTTCATTTCCATGACGATAAAGTACTCTGGCAGTTTAGATGCAGTTTCATGCATTAAAGAACGAAGTTGTTCCACTGTTTGAGAGGCGATATTTAGCTGTTCTACAGCCTGTTTAACAATCAGTTTGGTTAAGTCATCTTTAGGAAGTACGGGAATAAGCTCCTTAGCTGCACCATAGATTTCTTCAGCTTTTGATTTACTGAAGTTGTACTTCTTTCTCTTGCACCATTTCTGATAATGGTCGGTGAAAGCATTTAGAGACATTTTACGAACACAGTCCACATGCCAGTATGTAGTGGCGAAATCAACCCATTTCTGACTACCATCATTACGGGCAGGGCTATCGAAGTAAGTATTAACACCTGGATAGGTTTGATCAAGAATGCCGATAAAGTTGTTTTTCATAGCCGTTTTGTGCTTCATATAGAAACCAAACTGACGGTTCATTGTTTTTAACTGATTGCGTATTTCATCCATAAGACAATACTGTTTCAAATCAGTCCAGCTGTCAAGAGCATAACGAGCTATTTTAACAGCATCTGCCTTATCAGACTTGACTTTACGGAGAGAATTATCTCCGAAATCTTTAATAAGTTTTGGATTTACGGCACTTACGAAAAGATTTGCCTGAGAAAGCTCATGAGCTAATGGTTCGTAATAACGACCAGTATGCTCCATGACAATCCGTGATTCACCTTCAATGGATTTGATTTGTTCAATTAAGAAACTAATTTCACTTGAAGTGTGGTGAATCTCAAAAGGTGAAGAAACAATCTCACCATATGGGCGGAGAATAGCAATCATGCTTTTGCCCTTAGAAACATCAATACCTACTGCGTTCATAAATTTGTCACTCCTATAGATTATTGCAATGGATAAACACCAGTTTTACTCATTGCCTATTCCATCTACTGTGGTGTGACCCGAACGTACTGTAGGAAGCAGTTCAACCTGCATAAAACGAACGCTGCGAATGAGGAGCTGGTTAGCAGTCTAATTTACGGACGCGAAGTCCAAGAAAGGAAGACGCCATACCTATTGCTCCATACATTCTAACAGCTTAAGCAACAAGATGGATAGTGACCTGACTGGCTGTCAAGCACATTAACCATAAATATATTGTAGTAGAAAGGTGGGTGAAAGGTCTGAACGTACAACGCATTAGACAGAAGATGGATAAAATAATAAGAGAAGCATTAGAGTTTCTCTTTCCTTCCAATATTTATTGCATTTGCTGCAATGATTTTATTAATCGTGAGCAGCCCTATGCCTTGTGTCCTAGTTGTGTACGTAAACTGCATTGGATTGTTGGCTTAACCTGCCCAAAATGTGGGAAAACGGTGACCGAGGAAGGATTATGTTCAGACTGCTTATTAACTTTTCGCTATTTTGATCAAGGAATTTCTTGTGTTCAGTATGGTAAGCTTGAGAAGGATATTATACATAAGTTTAAATATCACGATGGTGCATATATTGGAAAAAAATTAGCCCAGCTTATGATGGAACGCTTGGAAGTTGAGGACTTTTCCATTGATGCAATTGTATCGGTACCTATGTTTTTAGAAAAAGAAAAGAGCAGAGGATACAACCAAGCTACGGTTTTGGCAAAAGAATTATCCAGATTAATTGAAATACAGTACATAAATAATTTATTGATTCGTAATCGAAATACGGTGCCTATGAGCGAACTTTCTGCAGAGGAAAGAATAAGAAATGTGAAAAATGCATTTACGATTAACGAAAATTATTATAATATAGTACAGGATAAAATAATATTACTTGTAGATGATGTTTATACTACAGGAAATACTGTGAATGAATGCAGTCGTATTTTAAAAGAATGCGGTGCGGGAAAAGTATATGTTTTAACCTTCGCCTCTGGCGTAGGCAAATAAGAATCGAATGAGGAGACCGTTTTGGTCTGTGGTTGAAAGTCCATGCTAGTTACGGGCAAAGGGACCCACGTAAGCTGGACCGCAAGGCGGCAGTGATCATGGCGTAGCTTAGAGGTAAGTCCTTGGGTAAAAACCCAAAGGCAGGTGTGGGGGCAAAGACCAGGTCAGCGAAGCGGTTTCCTCAATCGGTTCTTTTTTTATTTCATGAATAATATGGTTTAATAGAATAAGAAAATGGCATTAATAAAAGAGTTTATAAATAAATATTAAAATAATTCACAGTTTTATCCACAGGGCTGTTTATATTTTATAAAAAGAGGGTATTTTAAAATAAATGAATAAAAATACAGAGATGAATAAATACTAAAAACGTTGAAAAATAAGGGTTTTAATAAAAATAAGTGATATGTGCATAAAATACAAATTCAAATTAGGAATTGTTTTTTTTCCACTATTGTAAACGTTGTATTTTCAATTATGCACAGAGTTATCCACAATATTAACAGTGGATAACTTAAAAGAAGATTTATTAATTTTTTGAATAGACTGCCAATAAAAAAGAGGAAAAGATATGTTATTGTCGAATAAGAATACAAACAAATAACAAGGGGGTCATGTTATGAAAGTGATTATTACAAGCAAGAATTTTAGTTCTAGCGCCAATTTGAACGACACCGTTACAACAAAATTTGAAAAACTTTCTAAGTATTTCTCTAAGGATATCGTAGCAAACGTTACGTTAAGTGTAGAGAAAGAAAGACAAAGAGTTGAGGCAACAATTAATGCAAATGGAACTCTTTTCCGTGCTGAGGATACTTCACTGGATGCTTATACAAGCGTAGACCGCGTTGTGGATAAGTTGGCTTCTCAAATGTCTAGATTTAAAACAAAACTTTTACGTAAGCATAAGGGACAAAAAGAAATTAATTTTACAGAGCTTCCTGATATTGAAGAGGATGAAATTGAAGATGTAAAAGTTGTTCGTAAAAAAACATTTGAGTTACAACCAATGTCAGTGGATGAAGCTGTTATGCAAATGGAATTGTTAGGGCACACATTCTTTGTATTTTTGAATATTGAGACAGATAGTGTAAACGTAGTTTATAAGAGAAAGGACAACGATTACGGTTTATTAGAAACACAGTATTAAAACGCATATGGTGGATTGCTGTAAAGGCAATCCACTTTTTTGTTTTTGGCTTCAATTTTTCGGATTTTATCTATCGTTTTCTATTGAACAATAATGTATTTTTCGGTACAATAAAAGTAATATTGATTTATTGTGAGGGAGTAAGCGAATGTCAGATATTTTTTCTAACATTTTTTCTGGAATTGGGATTTCAGATGTAATTGATGTCATGATTGTTGCATTTGTAGTCTATAAAATAGTTGGTTTCATTCGGGAAACGAGAGCAGAGCAATTAGCCAAAGGATTATTGGTATTGGTTATTGCTAATTTTGCATCTCGTCTTTTTCATCTTTACACCTTAAATTGGATTTTAGTAAAGACGATGGACTTAGGTGTGATTGCATTGATTATTGTATTTCAGCCGGAACTTCGTCGTGCTCTTGAGTATTTGGGAAGAAGTAAGATTATTACAAAGCAATTCGCACAAATGGATAAAGAAAAAGCAAAACAGCTTACTTCGATTTTAATAAAGACCGTCGAATATTTTTCTTCGAATAAAGTTGGTGCTCTCATTATTTTAGAGCGTGAAACGACGTTAACGGATATTGCAGAGACAGGAACTGTGGTTGATGCGAAAGTTTCGTCTGAACTTTTAGGTAATCTTTTTTATGAAGGAGCACCGCTTCATGATGGTGCTGCAATCGTAAGAGGCGATCGGGTTTTAGCAGCCGGTTGTGTTCTTCCTTTGACTCAAAATAAAAATCTAAGTAAGGATTTAGGAACAAGGCATCGTGCAGGAATTGGAATTACCGAAAATTCTGATGCAATTAGTTTAATTGTATCAGAAGAAACGGGCATCATTTCTGTTGCCACTGATGGTAAATTATCTCGGTTTTTAGATTTAAAAACCGTTGAAAAAACACTTTTAAATTTATATTTAAGCCAGCTGAACGCAGATGGAAAGAAGATGCCGTTCGTAAGTTGGTTAAGGAGGCGAGATAAGGATGAGCAATAGTACGTTTAATAAGGTGCTCTCTGTTGTGATCGCCTTATTACTATGGGTTTATGTAATTGGAGAAGTCAATCCAACGACTCAGCATACTTTGACGAGTGTGCCGGTTTCACTTCTAAATATGGAAACACTTACTTCAAGAGGGTTAGCAGTAGCTGGAAACAGTGAATATACCGTCGATATTGTAGTAGAAGGACAAAGAGCAGATATGTCGAAATTGACGATGGATGATGTCGTGGCGACTGCTGATCTATTTGGTTTTGGAAAAGGTCAGAGCTATATAGAGGTTTCTGTAAAAATTCCGGATCCATTAAAGAAAGTTGAAGTTCGACCTGCTAGAATTCCGGTTAATATTGAAGAATTGGTTGCAGTAAGTAAACCTGTTCGAGTTGCGGTAAATGGGTTAGAATCTGAAGGACAAGAAGTAGGAAACATAAAATTGAAACCCAACCAAATTGAAGTTTCAGGGGCAAAATCTCAAGTCGACTCTGTGGAATATATTCAAGCGACGCTTGATGCAACAAAGATTTTAGAAAATGGAAGTACCTTGCAAGTAACTGCGGTTCCAATTGATAGCAGTGAGGCACCCGTTCGCAATGTTAGACTTTCCTCTGAATATGTGGAAGTTAGTGCAAAACTATATAAATTGAAAGATGTAAATTTAAAAGTAGAAACGACAGGTGATTTGGCAGAAGGATATGAAGTATCCAGTGTAGATCTGCCAAGTAGTATTAAAATAAAAGGGGCAAGGTCTACACTACGTAACATTTCCGAAGTAAGTATTGAGCCAATCAATTTAACAGACATTTCTTCAAATACAACGCAAACGGTAAAGGTACAATTACCGGATGGAGTTGAACTTGCAAATACGAATAAGTACATTGAAGCAAGAATTTTTGTTCGGGAAGTCGTATCAAAAGAGTTTATTTACGATGCAGATGAAGTACAGATTGAAGGCTTGCCGGAAGGATATCATGCAACCATTCAAACTCCTGAAGTGAAAATAAAAGTAATAGGAGAAGAAACATTAATGGAATCTGTGGAAAAGCAAGATTTCACATTGTCCATTCAACTTGATGATGCAGATGTTAGTACTGCATCGGCTAAAGTAATTGTAAATCATACGAAAACAGTAAGTCGTATTGTTGTTACACCAGAACAGTTAAATATAATGGTAAACGAGGAATCATAGCCTCGTTTCCTTTTTCTGTGTTCCTTTTTTGGGGATGCAATGTATTTAGAATAAAATGGAATCCAAAATAAAAGGAGAATAAAAAGATGGGTAGATTATTTGGGACTGATGGAGTCAGAGGTGTTGCAAATTCTGAATTAACACCAGAGCTGGCATTTAATTTAGGTAAAGCAGGGGCATATGTTTTAAGTAAAGAGGGTCAACGTCCGGTAGTTATTATTGGCAAAGATACCAGAGTTTCTGGAGATATGCTGGAGGATGCAATCAGTGCCGGAATTTTAGCTATGGGGGGGAATGTTATCAAGATTGGTGTTCTTCCAACACCAGCAGTTGCATATTTGGTAAGATATTTTCATGCAGATGCTGGAATTGTTATTTCAGCATCACACAATCCTTTTGAATATAATGGAATTAAGTTTTTTAACAATGATGGTTTTAAACTGGATGATGAGATCGAAGATGAGATTGAAGACATTATACTTAGAAATACGGATGTACACAGTCATATTACCGGAGAACTTCTAGGTAGGTCTTTGGAAGCAAAAGAGGATGCTTTATCGTTATATGCAGAATTTTTAAAGGGAACCATTGATGTGAATCTAGTTGGAATGAAAATTGTGATTGATTGTGCCAATGGAGCATCTTATCAGGTTGCAGAACGTGTATTCCGAGAACTTGGTGCAAAGGTAATTGTACTTTTCAACGAACCAAACGGACATAATATCAATGATCAATGCGGCTCTACGCATCCGGAAAAGCTCCAAGCCGCTGTTTTACGTGAAAAAGCAGATATTGGACTTGCATTTGACGGAGATGCTGATCGGCTGATTGCCGTAGATGAGAAGGGTCAAGTGCTTGATGGTGATCGTATGATCTATATTTGTGCGAAAATGTTAAAACAAACGGGTAAGTTAAAAGATAATTTGGTTACAGCAACTGTGATGAGCAACATCGGTTTTCATAAAGCGATCGAAGCTATTGGAGGAAAGGTAGATACAACACAGGTAGGAGACCGCTATGTATTGGAAAGTATGTTAAAAACTGGTTGTGTAATCGGAGGCGAACAGTCCGGACATATTATATTTTTAAACCATACGACAACAGGAGATGGTATTTTATCTGCCTTACAACTTTTGCAGTCAATTAAAATATCAGGGAGAAAACCTTCCGAATTATCTGAGGAAGTTACCATATATCCACAAGTATTAAAAAATGCTAAAATCAAAAATGAAAATAAAAAGAAATATATGGAACATCCGGAAATTAAATCCGAAATAGAAAAAATGGAAAAAATGATGGGAGGAAAAGGAAGGATTTTAATTCGTCCTTCCGGTACAGAACCTCTTGTGCGAGTGATGCTTGAGGGCGAAAATATTGAGCAAATTACAGCTTTGGCAGAAAACTTAGCGAAGATTATAACAAAACATTTATCTTAGATTATTTGTTAAAATTGTAAAAAACAACCTTTTAACCGACTAAAATCGTTTTTTAGTCGGTTTTTTTTTGCCAATTGTATAAATATACATAAAAAATTTTCTTGATAAGCTGTCGAACTTTATGTTATTATGGAAAAGTCGTTGCGCCAAAAATGGTGCAGCTTGGTATTTTATCTTATTTTTTTTTTACTAGGAGGGTAAAAATGAAAGCATTTATCAAATTCTTACCGGTTGTTGTTCTTGCGGTTCTTATGATCTGCAAATTCGACGCCTTACTTGCAGCTCCGATTGCAACAATTTGTGCGATGGCAGTTGCAATGCTGACTGACAAATTAAAACTTCAGGATTGTCTTGATGCAGCAATGGAAAGTGTCAGCAAAATTTTAATTGCACTATTCATTTTAATGTTTGCTTATGCGATGGCAAGTGCATTCATGTCCACAGGAGTTGGTGCATCCATTGTAAACATTGCACTTTCTTTAGGTGTAACAGCTAGAACGGTTGCTGCGGTTGGACTTATCGTAACAGCAATCTTATCAGTTGCAACCGGTACTTCTTGGGGTACTTTTGCGGCTTGTGCACCAATTTTCTTATGGTTGAACCATATTGTAGGTGGAGATTTGTATTTGACAACTGCAGCAATTGCAGGTGGTGCTTGTTTCGGAGATAATATCGGTTTGATTTCCGATACAACTGTAGTATCTTCCGGTATCCAGGGCGTTGAGGTTATTGACCGAATTAGACACCAAGGTGTTTGGTCAGTATCTTGTTTGGTATTTGCTGGAGCAATCACATTTGTATTGGGTATTGCTTTGGGTCTTCCAAATGAATCTACAAATGCGGGAGCAGTTATCAGTCAAATTCCAGACGAAGTTTGGACGGTATTAGCTGAGAAAAAACCGGTTGCGGTTGACTTGCTAACACAGGTACAGACTGGAGTGCCGGTGTACATGGTAATTCCTCTTATTTTAGTAATTGCAACTGCAATTATGGGATTGTCTACCTTTATTTGTTTGGGTGTTGGTTTGGTTTCTGCTTATGTATTAGGTCTTTTTGCAGGAACAGTTACCGATACTATGGCTTATTTAAATATGATTACAGAAGGATTTGCAGATGCAGGTTCTTGGGTTATCGTAATGATGATGTGGGTAGCTGCATTTGGCGGTATTATGAGAAGAATAGCAGCATTTGCACCGCTTTCACGTTTTGTTGCAGCAATTTCTCATAATGTTAGACAGCTTATGTTCTGCAACAGTATACTTTCTTTATTCGGAAATGCATGCTTAGCGGATGAAATGGCACAGATTGTAACTGTAGGTCCAATCATTAAGGACTTGGTAGATGAGAATGTAGTTGCCGAGACGGAACAGGATATGTATAAATTAAAGCTAAGAAATGCAACATTCTCTGATGCTTTAGGTGTATTTGGTTCTCAGTTAATCCCTTGGCACGTATACATGGGATTCTATTTAGGAATTGCAGCTGCAGTATATCCGCTTGAAGAAATTGCAGCGATTGATATTATTAAGTTTAATGTAATGGCTATGACTGCGGTTGTTTCTATTATGGTATTGACCTTAACTGGTTGGGATCGATTTGTTCCTCTGTTTGGTCTTCCAAGAGAACCTAAGGTTCAGTTAAAGAAAAAAATTAAAAAAGCATAATCATACATTAATTAAAAATCCCCCTTTTAAAAGGGGGATTTCAGACTGTAGACAAAATACCTTGCTAAATTTATATTCTTATAATTTCTGCAAGGTATTTTCTATTTTTTCTATAAAGCTTTTAAAAAAAGAAAAAATAAAAGGATATCTCTATGCCATTTGATTCCTTCTTTCAGATTTATGAATCCATGTTGCTAGTTTTTTTAGATTCATGGACGCAAAAAGAAGATTCAGTTCCATTTCTATCTTCTGAATCCCTCGATATTGTGTATAACGCATATTATGTTTTTCTTTTGCATCTGCAAAGACTCGCTCAATGGTTTGACTCCGTAGTTTGTAAAGATCTCGATACTTTGGAGTATGACGAATGTCCTCACATTGCTCTATGTAGTTTTCCCATATATGACGTGTGACTACTTTTACATGGTCTTTACTTGCTGTGCATTCTGATAAGGAAGGGCAACTCTTGCAAATTTCTCCTTTACTCTTATATTCCCGATACCCTTCTCTATTTGTTGTAGTATAGTTTAACACTTGGTTTTCTGGGCATACAAAGCAATCATAGTATTCATCATAAGCATATTCGTGTTTTTTAAAATAACCATTTTTTGTCATAGGTCGTTTGTATGGTAGGATAGGAATTCGTTTATCTTTGAGTATTTCTCTAGCAATTGCAGGTGTTTTATATCCGGAATCCATTACAATATTTTTTACACCTTTATATCTTTTTACTTTTTCATAAATCTTTGGGAATGCAACTGAGTCATGTACATTTCCTGGATTTGTATGAAAAGCAAGTATGTAATTGTTTCGATCGCAAGCTACATTTGCAGCATAAGCAAATACTACCTTATGCTTTCCTTTATGAAATACGCCGCAATCCGGATCTACGGTACTTTTCTTGATTACTTTTGTCTTTTCTTTGGCTTCCGTTTTTTTTTACAAGCTTGTTTTCCTCGTTCAATGCGATCTTCGTTAATTTCTTTCATTAGTTCTTTTTCATAGTATTTAACGGATTCCAAAACGGTTTCTTTTTCACTGTTATGGTTATTTGCACTTGCTTTAATATGTGTACCGTCAATGAAAATGCTTTCTGAATTAATGAATTCATATTCCATAATTTCAGCAATGACTCTTTGAAAGATTTGTTCGAATAAGTCAGTATTTTGAAACCGACGAGAGTAGTTTTTACCAAAGGTAGAAAAGTGAGGAATTTCTTCCTCTAAACTATAACCAAGATACCATCGATAAGCTACATTCGTTTGAATTTCTTTAATGGTCTGTCTCATGGATCGAATACCAAAGGTATATTGAATGAGGGTAATTTTAATTAAGACAACAGGATCGATGCTTTCTTTTCCCACATCAGAATACAAATCTTTTACAAGGTCATAAATGAAAGAGAGATTAATCGCAGTATCTATCTTACGAATAATATGATCTTGTGGAACAAGAGAATTCAAGGTTACCATTTGAAATTGATCACGACCTAATAAATCTTTCTTACCCATCATAAAGCAAATACCTCCATGTATTTATACATATATTTTACCATAAATACAATAAAATGTATTGCATTATGTAAAAAAAACTGTAGGCAAAGATAGAGATATCCTTGTCTACAGTCTGAAATCCCCCTTTTAAAAGGGGGATTTTTTTATATCATTATTTAATTTGTTAAATAAATTGTTTTAAATCTTTTATAAATTGATCTACCTTCTCTTCTGGAGTTGCCCAAGAGGTAACTAAGCGTATCGCGCTGTGATCATGATCGACGACTTCCCAAATATAGAATTGATATGATTTTTCTAATTCTGAAATGATGGAGTTTGGTAATATAGGAAAGATTTGATTGGTTGGGGATTGAGTTAAAAAAGAAAAACCTAATCCTTCAAGTTCTTTCGCCATTTTTTGTGCCATTTCATTGGAATGCTTTGCTAGTTTAAAATACAGGTTATCGCGCATTAATTCTTCAAATTGAATTCCAAGAACACTGCCCTTTGCCGTTAAAGCACCTCTTTGTTTAATATGAAAACGAAAATCAGGCTTGATTTTGTCGTTTACAATGACTAATGCTTCAGCCATAAGTGCGCCGTTTTTTGTGCCGCCAATATAGAAAATATCAGCAATTTCAGGTAAGTCTTCCATCTTAACATCATTGCCTTCTGCCATAATGGCACAGCCTAGACGAGCCCCGTCAATATAAAGATACATATCGTTATCATCACAAATTTTTCGAATTGCTTGTAATTCAGCTTTTTTATAAATTGTACCATTTTCAGTTGGATTTGTGAGGAATACCATTTTTCTTCGAACTGTATGTTCATCTTCAAACCCATTTAAAATTTTCTGGATGTGTGATGGCGTTAGTTTTCCATCTGGTGTTTCAATAGGGAGGATCTTATGACCAGCGGCTTCGATTGCACCTGTTTCATGAACTTCAATGTGACCAGTGCTTGGTGCAATGATCGCTTCATAGGAACGTAAGCAAGCTGTAATCGAAATTAGATTGGTTGGAGTCCCTCCCGGTAAAAAATAAACATCTACATCATCCCGTTTGATTTCTTCTTTAATTCGTTTTGCAGCTGTTAAACAATGTTGATCATAGTTATAACCTTCGTTTTGTTCATAACAGGTATCAGCGAGTGCTTTTAAAATATTTGGATGTGCACCTTCGCTGTAATCACAAATAAAACTATACATAATTTAATACCTCCATCGTAGTTGTATAAAATAAGTATAGCATATTCTAAGCCAAACCGCGCAATAAGATTAAGAGAGGTTGATAAATTACTGGTATTTTTACAGTTTTTTTTATATAATGTTATAGATAACGAAAGGGGGGACGGAAAAATTATCTAAAAAAAGCGCCAGAGCTTATGAAAAAAATAAAAAAGCTGACGAGGACAGGGGAGTATCGAAATGTTCGGCGGATGCCCCTGGGGTTCAATAAGGAATCCTTAACGACGGAATAAAACCTACAGGTAACTGCTGGGACAAAAGCGTCGTAGTATTTTATAATTGATAAGGAGGGCACAATATGTGCGGAATCGTTGGTTATGTAGGCGATCAAAATGCTTGTGACATTATTATAGATGGATTAAAAAAATTAGAATATAGAGGATATGATTCTTCTGGAATTGCTCTTTGCAAGGATGGAAAGTTAGAAGTGCATAAATATAAAGGTCGTATTTCTAATTTAGAGGATGCCATTTCGGAAAAGAATTTAAGCAGTTCTATCGGAATAGGACACACCCGTTGGGCAACACATGGAGCACCGTCGGATGTAAATGCACATCCCCATACTAACTTGAATAAGACAATTGCAGTTGTGCATAATGGCATTATCGAAAATTTTGTGGAATTAAAGGAATGGCTTATAAAAGATCATGACATTGTTTTTAATTCCGAAACCGATACAGAGGTAATTGCACATTTAATTAGTGTATTCTATGAAGGTGATTTAACGGATGCAGTTTATAAAGCAGTTGAAAAGATGCGAGGTGCCTATGCTTTAGGTGTCGTATGCAGCAAAGAGCCAGACAAATTAGTAGCTGTTCGTAAAGATAGTCCGTTGGTTGTAGGATTAGGTGAAGGATGTAATTTTATAGCTTCTGATATTCCGGCATTGTTAAAGCATGTTCGAAAGATATATTTAATTGAGAACAATGAAACTGTGGTATTGACAAAAAATAAGGTCACCTTATACAATGCAGAGCGTCAAGAAGTAAAACGTGATGTGTTTCATGTAACCTGGGATGCAGATGCAGCCGAAAAAGAAGGCTATGATCATTTTATGCTTAAGGAAATTTATGAGCAGCCAAAAGGTATTTTTGAGACATTAACTAGACGTTTAAACGAGAAGGATGAAATTAATCTAGACGGAATTAGTATGACAAAAGAAGATATAGAGCGTTTTAATAAAGTCTATATCGTAGCTTGTGGAACGGCATACCATGCTGGTATGGTAGGTAAATTTATTATTGAAAAGCTAGCAAAGGTTCCGGTAGAAATTGATGTTGCTTCTGAGTTCCGTTATCGTGATCCTTTTGTAGATGATAAGACATTATTCATTGCAGTAAGTCAGTCAGGAGAAACCCTTGATACTTTAGCGGCATTAAGAGAAGCAAAGCGTAAGGGTGCGAGAATTTTATCAATTGTTAACGTTGTAGGAAGTTCCGTTGCTAGAGAATCCGATGATGTTTTTTATACGTGGGCAGGTCCGGAAATTGCAGTTGCTTCGACAAAAGCTTATACAACACAATTAGTGTGTATGTATCTGATTGCACTTTATATGGGGAGAACAAAAGACTGCTTGCCAGTGGAACAATACAATCATTATGTAAGTGAGTTAAAAGATATTCCAGATAAGATAAAGCAGATATTAAATCAAGAAAAAAATATTCTTAACATGGCGAAAGAGCTGTATAAGCAAGAACAAGTTTTCTTTATTGGAAGAGGACCTGATGTAGGTGTCTCTTACGAGGGATCCTTAAAACTAAAAGAAATATCCTATATTAATTCTTTTGCTATAGCTGCAGGAGAATTAAAACATGGAACGATTGCTTTGATTGAGCAGGATACTTTGGTAATTGCACTTGCAACGCAAGATGCATTGTTTGAGAAAATGTTATCAAATATTCAAGAAGTTAAGGCAAGAGGCGCTTATGTTGTAGGGCTTGCAAAGGAAAACAACAAAGAAATTGAACGCCAATCGGATAAAGTAATTTATATTCCTGAATGTATGGATGAGATTACTCCGTTGTTGTCCGTAATTCCTCTTCAAATCCTAGCATATCATATTGCAAAGTTAAGAGGCTGTGATATTGATAAACCAAAAAATTTGGCTAAGAGTGTTACGGTTGAATAAAAAAATAAAAAATAAAAGGCGGTGGTTTTTACCGCCGCCTCAGACTGTAGACAAGGATATCTCTATCTTTGCCTACAGTTTTTTTTACATAATGTAATACATTTTATTGTATTTATGGTAAAATATATGTATAAATACATGGAGGTATTTGCTTTATGATGGGTAAGAAAGATTTATTAGGTCGTGATCAATTTCAAATGGTAACCTTGAATTCTCTTGTTCCACAAGATCATATTATTCGTAAGATAGATACTGCGATTAATCTCTCTTTCATTTATGACCTTGTAAAAGATTTGTATTCTGATGTGGGAAAAGAAAGCATCGACCCTGTCGTCTTAATTAAAATTACCCTCATTCAATATACCTTTGGTATTCGATCCATGAGGCAGACCATTAAAGAAATTCAAACGAATGTAGCTTATCGATGGTATCTTGGTTATAGTTTAGAGGAAGAAATTCCTCACTTTTCTACCTTTGGTAAAAACTACTCTCGTCGGTTTCAAAATACTGACTTATTCGAACAAATCTTTCAAAGAGTCATTGCTGAAATTATGGAATATGAATTCATTAATTCAGAAAGCATTTTCATTGACGGTACACATATTAAAGCAAGTGCAAATAACCATAACAGTGAAAAAGAAACCGTTTTGGAATCCGTTAAATACTATGAAAAAGAACTAATGAAAGAAATTAACGAAGATCGCATTGAACGAGGAAAACAAGCTTGTAAAAAAAAACGGAAGCCAAAGAAAAGACAAAAGTAATCAAGAAAAGTACCGTAGATCCGGATTGCGGCGTATTTCATAAAGGAAAGCATAAGGTAGTATTTGCTTATGCTGCAAATGTAGCTTGCGATCGAAACAATTACATACTTGCTTTTCATACAAATCCAGGAAATGTACATGACTCAGTTGCATTCCCAAAGATTTATGAAAAAGTAAAAAGATATAAAGGTGTAAAAAATATTGTAATGGATTCCGGATATAAAACACCTGCAATTGCTAGAGAAATACTCAAAGATAAACGAATTCCTATCCTACCATACAAACGACCTATGACAAAAAATGGTTATTTTAAAAAACACGAATATGCTTATGATGAATACTATGATTGCTTTGTATGCCCAGAAAACCAAGTGTTAAACTATACTACAACAAATAGAGAAGGGTATCGGGAATATAAGAGTAAAGGAGAAATTTGCAAGAGTTGCCCTTCCTTATCAGAATGCACAGCAAGTAAGGACCATGTAAAAGTAGTCACACGTCATATATGGGAAAACTACATAGAGCAATGTGAGGACATTCGTCATACTCCAAAGTATCGAGATCTTTACAAACTACGGAGTCAAACCATTGAGCGAGTCTTTGCAGATGCAAAAGAAAAACATAATATGCGTTATACACAATATCGAGGGATTCAGAAGATAGAAATGGAACTGAATCTTCTTTTTGCGTCCATGAATCTAAAAAAACTAGCAACATGGATTCATAAATCTGAAAGAAGGAATCAAATGGCATAGAGATATCCTTTTATTTTTTCTTTTTTTAAAAGCTTTATAGAAAAAATAGAAAATACCTTGCAGAAATTATAAGAATATAAATTTAGCAAGGTATTTTGTCTACAGTCTGAGGCGGTGGTTTTTACCACCGCCTTTTATTAGGTCCTTAATTTAATAACTTTGTTAGAGATTACTCCATAGATTTTGCAGCAATTTCTGCATCCAATTTTCTTTGCTCTATTAGAGCTTCGTATTCTTCGTCTGTCATCTTTTCCATAGAGATTCCAGTAAATCCATAGAAGATGGAGACAAGTGGATTAATCCAGTTTAAGAATGCATATGGTGCATATGCAAATGTTTCAACACCCAAGAACTTTGTCATGGAAGCACCGCAAGTGTTCCATGGAACCAATGCTGAAGTAATGGTTCCGGAGTCTTCCAAGCATCTGGAAAGATTCTTTGCTTTGAGTTTTTTGTCTTCAAACGCTTCTTTATACATACGACCAGGAAGAATAATAGCTAGATATTGGTCAGAAGCGATGATGTTAACAAAGAGACAAGAGAATACTGTAACGGTTACTAATGCACCAGTACTCTTTGCTACCTTTAACAGTGCTTCTGCTAAAGCAGCCAACATACCTGTGCAGTCCATAACGCCACCAAAGGTCATAGCGCACAAGATTAAGTTTACTGTCCAGAGCATAGATTTCATACCGCCGCCGCCAAGAAGGTCAGCAACTGTATAATCATCGTTTAAAGCAACTTCACTAATGGATTCGTATCCATAGTGCATAATTGTAAACCAATCGCCTACCGGAATACCTTGCATGGTAACCATGAAGATGAGACCAACGGCAATACCGCCAATTAAACCAGGCAGCGCAGGAGTCTTAAATACTACAATTGCAATTAGAAGAACTGGAGCGATTAATAAGATTGGAGAAATTGAAAATTCATTTAAAATTTCATCCTGTAAAATGTTGGCGGTACTCATGTCGACTTCGCCGCCACCTTTACCCATACCAAGAATACCATAAATAACAAGAGCGATAAGTAAGGAAGGAGTTACGGTCCAAACCATATGCTGGATATGATCAAATAAAGTTGCACCTGCAGCAGTAGGAGCTAAGTTCGTTGTATCGGATAGTGGAGACATTTTGTCACCGAAGTAAGAACCGGATACAACAGCACCAGCTGCGATAGCAGGGTTAATACCAAGACCAACAGCGATACCAATCATAGCTACACCTACGGTACCTGCTACCGACCAAGAACTTCCGATCGCTAGAGCAACAATACCGCAAAGTAGACAAGCGGTTACAAGGAAAATTCCCGGAGAAATGATATTTAATCCATAATAGATCATTCCCGGAATAACACCGGCAGCTTTCCATGTACCGATTAGAATACCAACAGTTAATAAAATTAAACAAGATTGCATTGAACGGGAAATACTAGAGATGATACCTTGCTCTAAGAAACTCCATTTCCAACCATTAGAGATGGCTACGCCTGCAGCTACGATTGCTGCGATGATTAAAGGAATGTGTAATTCGCCATAACTAGTAAAGACAATGGAATAAATCAGAAGTGCAATTGTAATGATCATTACAACGGCAATCTGCCACATAGGAATTTTTTTACCCATAGTTTTTTTCCTCCTTGAGATAAAAAGAGATAAGATAAAATAAGTAAAATATAAATGTGTTGAGGACCTACCAACATGTGTATTATACCATTAATTATTGATTTGTCAATATATATCGAATTATCAGTTTCTTCCGATAGTTGAGAAAACACAAGCAATGGTAGGGCGACGGATGGAAAAATAATTGCATTTTTTTAGATACTCCGTCTATTAATACATAGTATTTGTGTAGATATTAATTATTCTTATTAATGCCAAAAACTGCTTTAAGTGGTTCAAATATAATTATGTAAATGCTCAAAATAAGTATCATATTTTGTTATACCATAGTTGTCACCCCTCTCTTTATACATTAATGTAGCAAAAGGCAAAAAGAATTATTTGAAAATTCTAATATTATGAAGCAAGTATACTTGTCCACATATTATATGTCAACGGATTGTGCTATGTTTAAATTTATGTCTAATTTAATTGAAACTGGGTTGTTATTTATCGAAATAAATAAAAATGATATAATTTATCAATAATCCAGACAAAAAATAGGAATGTAAAAAGTATTTTTTTAAGGAATAATGCTAAATAAATTTGTATAAAAATATAGTGATTATACATTTTTCCTTAATATGTTAGAATATTTTTGAATCATAATATAGGAAGACCAAGGGATTTATATAAGAGAAAAGTTTTCTAAAATACTATATATATAAAGGAAGGAAAAATATCAAAAATATGTATCATAAGATAAAATACAAAAAAAATAAAAAAAGTATAAAAAATCGGTTGACAGAATGTAAATACTTTGCTATTCTAATATAGCTGTCACGCGAGACAACAAAAAACAAAAATCGCGAAAACATCGAAAAAAGTTTGAAAAAAATAAAAAAGATGTTGACAAAGACAAGCAAGTGGGTTATACTAAAAAAGTTCCGTCAAGACGGAGCGGCGCTTGAAAAAAGCGCATCGGACGATAAAAATCTACAAATTAAAGTTTGTGATTTTTCAGTCCAGAGCCTTCTGGCATTTGCGCATTGCACAAATGAAGATAGGTTCACGAACCTTGAAAACTCCATAGTGTAGAAATTGAGTCAAAGAGATTTTTAAGTAAATCTCAAACGTCGAAACAGTGCAAACTGACAGAGACGAAAAAGACTTAAGTACAAAAACAATCTGCAAAAGATTGGTAAGAAACATTCAATGAATTGGATGGATCTTCGTACAATTTCTTAAAAACAATAATTTCAGATTCGTATGCAAATATGAAATGAAAAAAAGAAGCGAAACGCAATGCGTTTGGCTGAGCTAGATTTGAAGGCTCCGTAAGGAGCGTTTAGATACCAAATTTATTAAGAGTTTGATCCTGGCTCAGGATGAACGCTGGCGGCGTGCCTAACACATGCAAGTCGAGCGAGAAGCTCATGAATGAAACTTCGGTCGAATGATTGAGCGGAAAGCGGCGGACGGGTGAGTAACGCGTAGGCAACCTGCCCCATACAGAGGGATAGCCTCGGGAAACCGGGATTAATACCTCATAACGCGCGAGTGTCACATGACACTTTCGCCAAAGATTTATCGGTATGGGATGGGCCTGCGTCTGATTAGTTAGTTGGTGAGGTAACGGCTCACCAAGGCAGCGATCAGTAGCCGACCTGAGAGGGTAATCGGCCACATTGGAACTGAGACACGGTCCAAACTCCTACGGGAGGCAGCAGTGGGGAATATTGCACAATGGGCGCAAGCCTGATGCAGCAACGCCGCGTGAGCGATGAAGGCTTTCGGGTCGTAAAGCTCTGTCCTTGGGGAAGAAAAAAATGACGGTACCCTTGGAGGAAACCCCGGCTAACTACGTGCCAGCAGCCGCGGTAATACGTAGGGGGCAAGCGTTATCCGGAATTATTGGGCGTAAAGAGTACGTAGGTGGTTATGTAAGCGTGGGGTGAAAGGCAATGGCTCAACCATTGTTAGCCTTACGAACTGCATGGCTTGAGTGCAGGAGAGGAAAGCGGAATTCCTAGTGTAGCGGTGAAATGCGTAGATATTAGGAGGAACACCAGTGGCGAAGGCGGCTTTCTGGACTGTAACTGACACTGAGGTACGAAAGCGTGGGGAGCAAACAGGATTAGATACCCTGGTAGTCCACGCCGTAAACGATGAGCACTAGGTGTCGGGGGAGCGATCCTTCGGTGCCGTAGTTAACGCATTAAGTGCTCCGCCTGGGGAGTACGCACGCAAGTGTGAAACTCAAAGGAATTGACGGGGACCCGCACAAGCAGCGGAGCATGTGGTTTAATTCGAAGCAACGCGAAGAACCTTACCAGGGCTTGACATCCCTCTGACCGTCTCTTAATCGAGACTTCTCTTCGGAGCAGAGGTGACAGGTGGTGCATGGTTGTCGTCAGCTCGTGTCGTGAGATGTTGGGTTAAGTCCCGCAACGAGCGCAACCCTTGTCATTAGTTGCCAGCAGTTCGGCTGGGCACTCTAGTGAGACTGCCGGGGATAACTCGGAGGAAGGTGGGGATGACGTCAAATCATCATGCCCCTTATGTTCTGGGCTACACACGTGCTACAATGGCCGGTACAGAGAGAAGCAATCTCGTGAGAAGGAGCAAAACTCTAAAACCGGTCCCAGTTCGGATTGTAGGCTGAAACTCGCCTACATGAAGTTGGAGTTGCTAGTAATCGCGGATCAGAATGTCGCGGTGAATGCGTTCCCGGGTCTTGTACACACCGCCCGTCACACCATGGAAGTTGGGGGCGCCCGAAGTTGGCCGAGTAATAGGTTACCTAAGGCGAAATCAATGACTGGGGTGAAGTCGTAACAAGGTAGCCGTATCGGAAGGTGCGGCTGGATCACCTCCTTTCTAAGGAGACTACAATTTCTACACTATGAGTTTATATATATTTTATATATGGGTTAGCTCAGCTGGAGAGCACCTGCCTTGCACGCGGGGGTCAGAGTTCGATCCTCTATTCTCCACCATACACCGCAAGGTGTAAGTTATGTACCTTGAAAACTGAACAATGTAAATCTTAAAATTCAAATTAAGACGAAATCGAGAGCACTTGTCGAAAGACAAGAGCAAAACAGTAAGTAAAAACTAAGACAGTCTTTTCGAGAGCAATTCGGAAACGAATGTTCAGGAAAAAACTGCATAGGGTTTACTACAATTTCAAATTAATTTAACCGAGAAACCAGAAAATTACTAAGTTTTTTAACATAGTATTAAAATTAGTCCATAATTACTCAGTGGACGATTCACTTAGGTCAAGTGAATAAGAGCATAAGGTGAATGCCTTGGCACTAGGAGCCGAAGAAGGACGTGACAAGCTGCGATAAGCTACGGGCAGGTGCAAATAACCGTTAATCCGTAGATTTCCGAATGGGGCAACCCACTTGTGGTAATGCGCAAGTATCCTATACTGAATCAAATAGGTATAGAGAAGGTAACCCGGGGAACTGAAACATCTAAGTACCCGGAGGAAGAGAAAGAAACATCGATTCCCTCAGTAGCGGCGAGCGAACGGGGAAGAGCCCAAACCGGATTTATCCGGGGTTGTGGACCACTCATCACTTACAAGATTTATAGTCGAAACGATCTGGAAAGTTCGACCGTAGAAGGTAAAAGTCCTGTAGACGAAATAAATCGAGTAAAGAGTGGCACCAGAGTACCACCAGGCACGTGAAACCTGGTGGGAAGCAGGGGGGCCCACCCCCCAAGGCTAAATACTACCTAGTGACCGATAGAGAATAGTACCGTGAGGGAAAGGTGAAAAGAACCCCGGAAGGGGAGTGAAATAGAACCTGAAACCTTATGCTTACAAGCAATGGGAGCGCAAGTGACCATGTACTTTTTGTAGAACGGGCCAACGAGTTATGGTATGCAGCGAGGTTAAGGTGTTCAGCACCGGAGCCGAAGCGAAAGCGAGTCTGAATAGGGCGTCGAGTTGTATGCTGTAGACCCGAAACCGGGTGACCTATCCATGTGCAGGTTGAAGTATCCGTAAAAGGATATGGAGGACCGAACCCATGTCTGTTGAAAAAGGCTGGGATGACGTGTGGATAGCGGTGAAATTCCAATCGAACTCGGATATAGCTGGTTCTCCTCGAAATAGCTTTAGGGCTAGCCTCAAGGTAAGATACGCGGAGGTAGAGCACTGAATGTCCTAGGGGCCTTCACCGGTTACCGAAGACTATCAAACTCCGAATGCCGCAGTATTATACTTGGGAGTCAGACTATGTGAGATAAGTTTCATAGTCGAAAGGGAAACAGCCCAGACCAACAGCTAAGGTCCCAAAATGTAAGTTAAGTGGAAAAGGATGTGGAGCTGCATAGACAACTAGGATGTTGGCTTAGAAGCAGCCACTCATTTAAAGAGTGCGTAATAGCTCACTAGTCGAGTGGCTCTGCGCCGAAGATAAACGGGGCTAAAACTTACTACCGAAGCTTTGGAATTGCGTATGCAATTGGTAGAGGAGCATTCTGTACGGGCAGAAGCTGTACTGTAAGGTATGGTGGACTGTACAGAAGAGAGAATGTTGGCATGAGTAGCGAGAGGTAGGTGAGAATCCTACCCGCCGAAAATCTAAGGTTTCCTGAGGAAGGTTCGTCCACTCAGGGTTAGTCGGGGCCTAAGCCGAGAGCGAACGCTGTAGGCGATGGACAACAGGTTGAGATTCCTGTACCACCGAAAATCGTTTGAGCGAAGTGGGGACACAGAAGGATAAGTTGAGCACGCCGTTGGTTGAGCGTGTCTAAGCGTCAAGGGAGTTATGGTAGGCAAATCCGCCGTAACAATTCTGAGGCGTGATGGGGAGGGAAATAAAGTACCGAAGCAACTGATTTCACACTGTCAAGAAAAGCCGCTAGCGAGATTGTAGGTGCCCGTACCGCAAACCGACACAGGTAGATGAGGAGAGAATCCTAAGGCGAGCGAGAGAACTATTGTTAAGGAACTCGGCAAAATAACCCCGTAACTTCGGGAGAAGGGGAACCACAGAAATGTGGTCGCAGTGAAAAGGCCCAGGCGACTGTTTACCAAAAACACAGGTCTCTGCTAAAGCGAAAGCTGATGTATAGGGGCTGACGCCTGCCCGGTGCTGGAAGGTTAAGGGGAAGTGTCAGAGCAATCGAAGCACAGAACTTAAGCCCCAGTAAACGGCGGCCGTAACTATAACGGTCCTAAGGTAGCGAAATTCCTTGTCGGGTAAGTTCCGACCCGCACGAAAGGCGTAACGATCTGGGCACTGTCTCAACAATAGACTCGGTGAAATTGTAGTACCGGTAAAGATGCCGGTTGCCCGCAGCAGGACGGAAAGACCCCGTGGAGCTTTACTGCAGCTTGATATTGGATTTCGGTGTTGCATGTACAGAATAGGTGGGAGGCTAAGAATCTAGGACGCCAGTTTTAGAGGAGCCGCCTTTGGGATACCACTCTTGTAACATTGAAGTTCTAACCACGTGCTGTAATCCAGTACTGGGACAGTGTCAGGCGGGCAGTTTGACTGGGGCGGTCGCCTCCTAAAGAGTAACGGAGGCGCCCAAAGGTTCCCTCAGCGCGGTCGGAAATCGCGCGAAGAGTGTAAAGGCAAAAGGGAGCTTGACTGCGAGACCTACAAGTCGAGCAGGGACGAAAGTCGGGCTTAGTGATCCGGTGGTTCCGAGTGGAAGGGCCATCGCTCAACGGATAAAAGCTACCCCGGGGATAACAGGCTTATACCCCCCAAGAGTCCACATCGACGGGGGTGTTTGGCACCTCGATGTCGGCTCGTCTCATCCTGGGGCTGAAGTAGGTCCCAAGGGTTGGGCTGTTCGCCCATTAAAGAGGTACGCGAGCTGGGTTCAGAACGTCGTGAGACAGTTCGGTCCCTATCCGCTGTGGGCGTCGGAAATTTGAGTGGAGCTGTCCTTAGTACGAGAGGACCGGGATGGACATACCTCTGGTGTACCAGTTGTTCTGCCAAGGGCACGGCTGGGTAGCTAAGTATGGACGGGATAAGCGCTGAAAGCATCTAAGTGCGAAGCCCCCCACAAGAATAGATTTCCTTCAGTTTACTGATAAGACCCGTGAGAGACTATCACGTTGATAGGTCGGAGGTGTAAGTATGGCAACATATTCAGCTGACCGATACTAATAGGTCGAACGCTTGACCAATGGTTTCAAGTAAGAAGTAAAAAGATTACATTGTTTGGTTTTGAGGGTACTAACCTTCAAAAAAATCTGGTGACTATAGCAAGGAGGTCACACCTGTTCCCATATCGAACACAGTAGTTAAGCTCCTTTGCGCTGATGGTACTTGGCGGGCAGCTGCCTGGGAGAGTAGGACGTCGCCAGTTTTGCAAAAAAGCGAACTTACAAAAGTAGGTTCGCTTTTTTCATATGAATGTAAAGCAAAAGACGATAAAAATCTATGAATCAAGATTCATGATTTTCTAGCCTAAATTCTGTCAGCAGCATTAAAATGCTGGACAGAATGTTAAAACAGGACAGCGAAGCGAATGAAATGAGCGGAAGAGTGCCTAGTAGAGGCACGTTGCTAGTTTTAGCAGTAAAATTCTACAAAGTATAACTTTGTGAATTTCTTGCATAAGTCTGCTGACAATTTATTTTATAAATTGAGCAGGCTAGTAAGTGAGAGCAGTTCTTGAAAAAGGACTGATTTTTTCTTTTTTTTGTACATAGGAGGCACTATGCATAATCTAATAAAAAATTTTATTAAATACGTAAGTCTCAATATTATCGGTATGATTGGATTATCCTGTTACATTCTCGCAGATACGTTTTTCATTGCTAAATCATTAGGTACCGCCGGATTAGCAGCGCTAAATTTTAGTATTTCTATTTTTAGTATACTTCAAGGGTTAGGATTAATGATTGGCATTGGAGGTGCAACACGTTTCTCTATTTTAAAAAATAATGGAAAGAGTGAAAAGAGCAATTCCATTTTTGTTCATTCCTTATTGATTGGTGCATTGGTTTCTTTATTTTTTGTTACAATAGCTATCTTTTTTACTAAACCTTTATCGGTAGGACTTGGTGCTGATGAAGTGACGTTACCATTAACGAAAATTTATTTGACAATTATCCTTAGCTTTTCTCCTTTCTTTGTATTAAATAATATTTTGCTTGCATTCATTCGTAATGATAATAATCCAAAGTTATCAATGACAGCGATGCTTATCAATAGTTTTTCAAATATAATTTTGGATTATATTTTTATGTTTCCTTTATCAATGGGTATCTTTGGTGCAGCCTTTGCAACGGGGCTTTCACCGGTTATTAGCTTGGGCGTTCTTTCATTGCATTTTATGAATAAGAAAAAAGGATTTCATATCTGTAAGTGCAAAGTGCGTATTTCTATAATAATAGATATTGTTTTACTTGGATTTTCTTCTTTTATAGGAGAATTAGCATCTGCAATTTCACTGATTACATTTAATTTAGTTATCTTGCGAATTGAAGGAAACACTGGAGTAGCAGCTTATGGAATTATTGCCAATATAGCATTGATTGCCGTTGCTGTTTTTACTGGAGTTGCACAGGGAATACAGCCTTTGGCAAGTGAATATTATGGAAAGAATGATACAAAATCATTAAGATCTATTTTACAATATGGGATAATAACAGCCTTTTCTCTGTCTTTATTCATTTATTTAACTGTCTTCTGCTTTTCAAGCACGATTGTTGCTGCCTTTAATAGTGAATGTGACAACATACTTGCATATATTGCAAACAAAGGGCTAAAGGTATATTTTTTAGGTTATTTCTTTGCAGGTATAAATATTGTATCTACAGCATTTTTAAGTGCAACGTCTAATTCAAAACAAGCAATGTTAATATCAATTATGAGAAGTAGCATTTTACTGGTACCTAGTGTATTAATTCTTAGTATGACATTTAAAATGAATGGTGTTTGGTTGTCTTTTGTTAGCACAGAATTTTTAGTCTTTCTAATTTCATGTTTCTCTTTACATAGTTTTAAAAAGGATAGTAAATTATAATATCAAAATGATTTGATATAAGTAAATGCAACTGATAAAATAGAGAAAATAAAATGATTGACGGAGGTGTTTATGAAACTTTTTATTGATACAGCAAACGTTGATGAGATAAGAGAAGCAACATCTTGGGGGATATTATCGGGTGTTACGACAAACCCGAGCTTGATTGCAAAAGAGGGGCGTGATTTTAAAGAGGTTGTAAGAGAAATAGCTGCTATTATTGATGGCCCGATCAGTGCTGAGGTATTGAGTGACGATAGTAAGGGTATGATTAAGGAAGCTTTAGAACTTTCAACCATCCATAAGAATATTACCATTAAGGTGCCTATGACAATAGAAGGACTGAAAGCAGTTACAGCTTTGAGAAAAGAAGGGATTAAAACGAATGTTACATTAATCTTTTCGGCGAATCAAGCGCTGCTCGCAGCAAGAGCAGGAGCATCTTATGTAAGCCCATTTGTTGGAAGAATGGATGATATTGGGAACAATGGGGTTGAATTGATACAAGAGATTGCAGATATTTTTGCAATCCATAGCATAGAAACAGAGATTATTGCTGCCAGCATTCGAACAACAATTCATGTAACGGATTCTGCAAAGGCTGGAGCAAATATTGCGACTGTTCCTTATACGATATTAAAAAAAATGTTTGATCACCCATTAACTGAAATCGGAATTGATCGTTTTAAAAAGGATTGGGCTTCGGTGAATCAGTAAAAGCTTTATTTTGTTTGGCTGGGGTTCATTTTTATGCTATACTTAACTTTGGTACAATGGAATTTTGTCAGAATAACAAAGTAAAAATTACAAAGGAAGAGAAGGTGCGCGATAATGACTATAATTAAAATTGTTTTTGTGATACTTCTCTGCATTCCAATTGCATGTGTTTCGTTTTTTTTATTTGAGAAATTGCTGGACGAATATATACGGGTTAATAAATGCAGTAAGATAAAAAATGGAAGAGTGGAGCATATTGAAAAGTATAGGCAAAGAAAACGTAGATACCATTAAGGAGAAGCAGCATGAGTAAAGGGTTGTTTATTACCTTTGAAGGGCCAGACGGCTCCGGAAAAACAACACAGATACAAGAATTAAAGAAGTATTTAGAGAAAAGTGGATTTAATGCCATTATAACAAGAGAACCAGGTGGAACACCAATTGGAGAAAAAATAAGACAAATAATATTAGATAAGAATAATCAAGAAATGGATTATGTCACAGAGGCTTTACTTTATGCAGCTTCTAGGGCACAACATGTAAGCCAGGTAATTAAACCTGCACTGGAGCAAGGACGTATGGTTATTTGTGACCGATTTATGGATTCAAGTATTGTTTATCAAGGGTACGGAAGAAAACTAGGAGATTCTGTAAGAATCATGAATGAAATAGCTGTAAGGGATTGCTTACCGGATGTAACGTTTTTACTAAAGCTCAATCCAGGTATTGGAAAAGCTCGGATTGAGGAAGGAGAGCAGGATCGTTTAGAATTAGAAAAAATGGAATATCATAATGAAGTATACAGGGGATATATAGAGCTTTCAAAGCAATATCCTGAACGTATTATTTGTATTGATGCAGGACGTAGCATTGAAGAAATAAGAATTGAAATTTGTAAGCATATGGATTCCTTGTTGGTTTCAAATAGCAAGAGATAAACTTAATCGCTGAAAAAGAGGGTTGATACAATGGCGTTACAGGATATAAAAGGAAATGAAAAGGTCATCCGAAGATTGCTACAATCCATTAAAAATGAAACGATTTCTCATGCATATATCTTTGAAGCAGATGGATGCATGGATAAATTAAAATTTGCTCAGAATTTTATAAAGGCTGTATTGTGTAAGCAACCGGGAATGGATGCATGTGATCAATGTATTTCATGCCAAAAAATAGATCATGATAATCATGAAGATGTTATATATGTCTGTGCAGATGGCAGCAGCATTAAAGATGAAGCAATTGAAGGACTGCAAAGTCAGTTAAAAAAGAAGCCTTATGTAGGTGACCGAAATGTAGTAATTGTAGAAGATGCCGATACGATGACACTTCGTGCACAAAATCGTTTTTTAAAGACGTTGGAGGAACCAGCACTAGGAACTATCATTATTTTGCTTTCTGAAAATATCGAAAATCTAGTAAAAACAATATTATCACGCTGTGTAGTTATTCATCTTAATTCTGATGACATTGGTGAATTCTTAGAATATCGAGAAGGTGCAGGCAGCATTGGAGAGTCTCTTTTAAAAGGCAGCCCATTCTATAAAATTGTTAAGGCAATGGAACCTTTTATTGAAAATAGAGAGAAAGCATATCTTTTTTTAGATGCATTAGAAGGTTGGTTTCGGGATTTGATGTTAGCACCTTATGATCATCAACAAACACTTCTAATTGACAAACAAAGAGTGGAAGAATTTAAATTAATGCATCAGATGTATGATAAAAATAGAATTTATTATATTATTGATGCAATTGAAGCCACTAGACAGGAACTTAAAAAGAATATTAATGTTTCTTATGCACTGAAGCATATGGTGTTGGAAACTTTAAAATAGAAGCCATAAGGCTGGAGGAGAATATGGTAAAAGTAGCAAGTGTACGGTTTAAAACAGCCGGTAAAGTATATTATTTTGACCCGGATGGGTTGGAACTTTCAGAAGGAAATCATGTTATAGTAGAAACGGCGCGTGGCATGGAATATGGTACCTTGACAGCGGATATTAAGGAGGTAAATGAAGAAGAAATTGTTCAGCCTCTTAAGAAAATAATTCGTCTGGCAGATGAGAAAGATGCGGAAGTTCATGCAGAAAATCAAAAGAAAAAACAAAGAGCAATGGCTCTTTGCCAAGAAAAGGTAGATAAACATAAGCTTGTAATGAAACTAATTGATGTAGAATATACGTTTGATAACAGTAAAATAATTTTTTATTTTACTGCGGATGGACGAGTTGATTTTCGTGAATTAGTAAAAGATTTAGCAGGCGTTTTTAAAATGCGTATTGAGTTAAGACAAATAGGTGTACGTGATGAGGCAAAGATGATGGGTGGAATTGGAAGCTGTGGAAAAGCACTTTGCTGTCATTCATGGCTTCCTGAATTTGAACCGGTATCAATTAAGATGGCGAAGGTGCAGAATTTATCATTAAATCCAACTAAAATTTCCGGAATTTGTGGTCGCTTGATGTGTTGTTTGAAATTTGAAAATGATGTATACAATGAATTGAAGCGAGGTATGCCTGATATTGGTGAACGCATTAAGACAGAAGATGGTATGGCGCTCGTGGTAGACTGTAATATACTTGAAAATAAAATTAAAACTCGATTGATCCTTGAAGAAAAATCAGGAGATAAACCTGAAAAACTTTCCACCGATTTTTATTTTTATAAAAAAGAGAAAATTCGTCGTGTTGATTCAAAACGCCGCAAGGAAAAGGAAGAGGAAATCGATCCGTCCTTGTTAGAAGAAATTAAGGAGTTATTAGAGGATTAAGTAATGAACGATATAGATCAGTTAATGCATGGTGAACGCATAGATGAAATTGGTTTTGGAGAGCTTTGTTTGATTCAGAAACCACAAGCTTTTTGTTATGGAATCGATGCGGTTCTTTTGGCTTCATATGCGAGAGTGAAAAAGAATAGCCGAGTATGTGATTTAGGAACAGGAACAGGAATCATACCTTTAATTCTTAGTCATAAAACAGAAGCTTCACATATATGGGGGGTTGAAGTTCAAGAAGATTCTTATCAGCGTGCTTTAAGAAATGTTGCATTAAATCAATTGTCAGATCGATTGCATATGTTACACAGTGATGTCTTAAATGTAAATAAGCATCTTGAAAAAGGGAGCTTTGATGTAGTAGTGTCTAATCCTCCTTATATGGGGAAAGTCGATGGTTTAAAGAATGTAGAAGAGGATAAGAAAATCGCACGTCATGAAACTTCTGCTGGATTAGAGGATTTTATTGCAGCTGCTGCATATCTTTTAAAAGAATTGGGCGATTTTTATTTGGTTCATCGTCCAAGCCGTTTAGTAGACATCTGTTATTTGGGAAGAAAGCACAGATTGGAACCAAAACATATTCGTTTTGTTAGCCCTAATTACAAAAAAAAACCAAATATTTTACTGACTCATTTTGTTAAATACGGAAAACCGGAATTGAAATTTGAAGATCTTTTGTATGTTTATGAAGAGAATGGCACTTATACAAAAGAAATTTTAAAAATTTATGAGCGAATTAAATAAATAAAAAAAAACTCGTCAAGAACGAGTTTTTTTATTACTTTATAGAGATTTTAATTCTTTTATGCAATTTGAACATACATTTTTATCATGTACTCTTTGTACTTCTTTTGCATTTCCACAAAAGACGCAAGCTGGTTCATATTTTTTTAACAAGATATAATCACCATCTACATAAATCTCAATTGGGTCTTTGATTTCAATATTTAAAGTTCTTCTTAATTCTATAGGGAGTACGATACGTCCCAACTCGTCAACTTTACGAACAATG
The DNA here is from genome assembly GCF_017168145.1 of Anaerovorax sp. IOR16. Lineage (GTDB taxonomy): Bacteria > Bacillota > Clostridia > Peptostreptococcales > Anaerovoracaceae > IOR16. The sequence continues at coordinate 404,526 of NZ_JADQTL010000009.1, forward strand.
CCTGTTGCTTTCATAATAATTCCCCCTTACTAGATTTTATTCCAAAAAGATATACCTAATATTAACATTTTGGAAAATAATAGTCAACCTGTTATTTCTTTTGCTTTATTAACAGGTTTTTCAATGCCGCTAAAGCATTTGTAAGATTAGTAACAGCCGAAACTGTACTTTGATTGTTTTTTAATATATCAGAAATTAGAGATACGGAGGTACTAACATCGGTTACTATTTTTTTTGCTTCCTCTGCGCCTTCCGCAGCAACACCCGAAGCGACCTCTACATCTTGAAGAATTTTTGCCAAAGATTTGGCTGAGGGAATTAAGTTTTTTACGAATAAAATGCAGTAAAATAATAAAAGGATAATTCCGAGTCCAATTAATATCATGCCTGCATCGCCAAGAGTAATTGTTGTGTTCATTTTTTTGCTCCATTTCTCTTTCAAAAATTTAATCAAGTAGTATGTGCTTTATTTTATTATCGCCTAGTGTTTCAAAATTTACAACATTTTTTTTTAGTTAAGCGCATAGGATTTCTAATAGCACGCGATATCTTATAGGAAAAGAGGCAAAATAAAAATGATGAATTATATTTGGGTAGGAATGTTACTCCTTGGAATTTTATTTGCCGGTGTTACTGGAAATTTTAGCGCATTTACAGATGGATTGATGGAAAGCTGCAGCAATGCTGTACAGTTTGTGATTGGATTAGCTGGTATTATGGCTGTATGGAGCGGAATTATGAATATTGGAAAAAAAACTGGATTAATGGATTTAGTAGCAAAATTTGCACAGCCGTTTATTCGTTTACTTTTTCCAAAAGAGAAAAATCATGAAACAATCGCTGCAATATTAATGAGTTTCTCAGCAAATCTATTCGGAGCAGGGAATAGCGCAACGGTTTTTTCATTACAGGCAATGACTTTACTAGATAAAGAAAATAAAAATAAAGAGCGCGCAAGCAATGCTATGTGTATGTTTGTTGCAGTTAATATGAATATGGTGCAATTAATCCCTATTACCGTTTTAAAGATACGAAAAGATACAGGTTCGGTTTTCTCAGAAAGCATTATAATACCGGGCATTTTAGTGGGTTTTGCAACGATGATATTATCCATTCTTCTTTGTAAGTACTATGAAAGGAAGGATATAGAATGAGTTCCATATTAAATGCTTTATCAGTATTTTTCATTCCTGCGATGCTTACTTTTATTATTGGATATGGAATCATAAAAAGAGCACCGATTTATGATTATTTTATTGAAGGTGCAAAGGAGGGATTACAATCTGCAGTTGAAATTCTTCCATTTATTATAGCTATTTTTGTAGGAATTGAATCATTGGTTTCTTCCGGAGCTATGGACTTTTTAGAAAATGCTGTAAAGCCAATTTTTGCAAAAATAGGAATGCCAGAAGGATTAATATCATTAATATTGCTTCGTCCAGTATCCGGAAGCGGAGCTTTGGTTAATTTGCAGCATATATTGGAAACAGAAGGAGCTGATACTCTTACAGGAAGAGCTGCATCAGTAATGATGGGGAGCTGTGAAACCATATTTTATGTATTGGCTTTGTATTTTGGAGTTACTAGAGTAAAACAAGTCCGGCATGCATTGCCTGTAGGAATTATCACTTATATATTTGGAGTTTTTTTATCTGTTTGGATTTGTTCGTATATTTGATTCAAAAAATGTTTAAAATATTATTAAAGAAAAGAGGTCATCGAAATATGTTTTTTGTCCCTCTTTAGCATAAATTATGGCCTCTTTCTTTTTATTATTTAAAGAAGTAATTTGACTGGATTTTTCTGGCATAAGTTTGAAGCCGGATTTTTTATTTTCTTAAAGAATTCTACTAAAATTTTTGACAAGCCATTTAAAAATGGGTATAATAATCAAAGATATAAGGAAATTATGATGAAAATCTTTAGGAATATATTTTAAATTGGAATAAAGTTGTTTAAATATTTTGGAGGAAATCAGTGGCAAAGTTTTTAGTTGATAAATCAGGCCCCCTTTTTGGAGAAGTAGAAATCAGTGGATCAAAAAATGCTGTTTTACCGATTATGGCAGCATCTATTTTAACAGAAGATAAATGTGAAATTACCGATGTACCAGCTTTGAGAGATGTTGATGTTATGTGCAAGCTATTGCAAAGTGTCGGAGCAAAGGTGACCGAAGACTATTCGGAAAATAGTATTTTTATTGAAACAGAAAAAATTATTGCAGAAGAAGCCCCATACGAACTGGTTAAGAGGATGAGAGCCTCAATCTTGGTTATGGGGCCGCTTCTTGCTAGAACGGGAAAAGCAAGGATATCCCTTCCCGGTGGTTGTGCCATTGGTGCAAGACCAATCGAATTGCATTTAAAGGGTTTTCGTATTTTAGGTGCAAAGATTGTAGAAGGGCATGGTTATGTTGAAGCAACTGTGGACAAGCTTATGGGAGGAAAGATATATTTAGACTTTCCGAGTGTAGGAGCAACAGAAAACATCATGATGGCAGCGACACTGGCAGAAGGTGTTACCATTATTGAGAATGCAGCAGAAGAACCGGAAATTGTTGATTTAGCAAATTTTTTAAATAAAATGGGTGCAAAAATAAAAGGAGCTGGAACAGATACTATAAAAATAGAAGGTGTACAAGATTTGCATGGAACAAAACATGCAGTGATTCCTGATCGAATTGAGACAGGAACTTTTATGGTTGCAGCAGCTATGACACGAGGAAATATATTAATTAAGAACGTAGTACCGGATCATGTTAAGCCAGTCATTGCAAAGCTTGTTGAATGTGGTGTTGAAATCGAGGATGGAGATGATGGCATGCGTGTACGTGGAGATTTACGCCCACTGATTGCTACCGATATTAAGACAATGCCTTATCCGGGATTCCCTACTGATATGCAATCATTGTTCATGTCTTTTCTCACTACAGTTGAAGGAACAAGTGTTGTAATTGAAACAGTATTTGAAAACCGTTATATGCATGTAGGTGAGCTTAATCGTATGGGTGCAAACATTAAAGTGGAAGGAAAAAGTGCACTGATACAAGGGAAAAGAGAATTACAAGGTGCTCAAGTTATTTCTACGGATTTACGTGCAGGTGCGGCTTTAGTTCTTGCAGGATTAATGGCAGAAGGTACAACGGAAGTTTCAGAAATTTATCATATTGAAAGAGGGTATTCTTTCTTTATGGAAAAACTGCGAGGACTTGGAGCAAAGATTACAAGAATTGAAGATTAAAGTATTTTTTGGTTTATTCATGCATAGGTTTAGTAAGAAGGTTTGCTATAAACGATTTACTAAGCCGGAGGTGCGTGATGAGAATTGGAAAAATACAACTGATAAAAATATCCACCATAGTATCTTTTATGGTGGTTTTTTGTTTGCTTTTATTGCCTTCTTTTTTAATTGCAATCTATCCTAAGGAAGATGGAAGCGAAGTTCCGAAAAAAATAAAATACGATCGAACAATTATGGTTTTTCGAACAGAAAGTGGACAAACGGAAAGAGTCCCATTGGAAGAATATGTAGCCGGAGTAGTAGCCGGAGAAATGCCATCCAGCTTTGAAAGGGAAGCTTTAAAAGCACAAGCTGTTGCGGCAAGAACGTATGCAATCTCAAAGATTCAACGAAGTGGAGATAGTGGATTTCCAAAGGAGCACCCAATGGCGGCACTTTGCGATTCCACGCATTGTCAAGTCTATCGTACTCCAAAAGAACTTCTGCAATTAAAATCAGAAGAATGGATGGAAACTGGTTGGCCTAAAATTCAAGAGGCAGTAGAGGAAACAAGAGGAGAATTAATGTATTATCAAGGAAGTTTAGTAGAGCAGCCTTTGTTTCATTCGTCCAGTGGTGGAAAAACAGAAAATTCTGAGGATGTATTTGTTGCAGCAGTTCCTTATTTGCGAAGTGTTGATAGTCCTTATGAGCAAGAAGCTACTCATCAAAATGAAAAAATTACTTTATCAATAAGCGATTTTCAAAAAAAGCTAAAGAATGCTTATCCTAAATATAATTTTGGTACAATAAATGAAAATTCCATTAAGATTGTAAATCGAAGTGAAGGAGGAAGAGTCGAAAAAATTCAAGTTGGGAATGTAGTTTTAGAAGGAAGGAATATACGGGATGTCTGTAATTTATATTCAGCGAACTTTAACATAAAGCTGAATAATAATGCAATCGAATTTACAACATTGGGGTATGGACATGGTGTCGGCATGAGCCAATGGGGGGCGAATGGTATGGCGCAAAATGGATCCGATTATAAAGAAATTTTAAAGCACTATTATAGCGGTATTGAAATTTATTAAACAAAAATTGATCTTTAATTATAAGATTTAAATTTTTAATTCCCATTCTGATAATCTTTTTTTAAGACAAATTCTGCTACCTTATAAATATCACCAGCCCCCATTGTAAGAACTAAGTCATTTTCTTCAGCGTTATTAATTACAAAATTTGCAATTTCATCAAAGTCCGAAATATAATAGATTTCTTTGTTTGGATAAACTCTCTTAATTTCAGCGACCAATTCTTTTGAACTGATTTTATAAATATTTTTTTCTCGTGCTGCATAAATTTCAGCCATAACTACCTTATCTGCATCACTAAAAGCTTCTGCAAATTCTTCAAATAAGGCAAGGGTTCTCGTATAGGTATGCGGTTGGAAAAGACACCAGAGGTGATTATGAGGAATGTTTTGTGCTGCTTTTAACGTAGCTTTAATTTCAGTAGGATGATGTGCATAGTCATCTACGATTCGAATATTATTTTTCGTAATGCCGATGACATCAAAGCGCCGTTGTGTGCCGGTATAACTATTCAGCGTGGTAATAATATCATCAATCGAAACATCGAGACTATGGCAGCAAGCTGCTGCCGCTAAACTGTTTGCAATATTATGTTCACCTGGAACAGAAAGCTGTAAAGAGCCAAGATACGTATTTTTGTGATAAAGATCATAGGATGGCATCCCTAAAGAATTAAATTTTATGTTTTCAGCATAATAATCACATTTGTCATTAAAACCAAACGTTATTACATTGCAAGTCAAATCATCCAAGATGGATTTAACAAATGGATTGGCGTCATATGCGATAACTAACCCATTTTTAGGAACTAATTTAGAAAAACGATGAAATGAGTTTACAATGTGATCAATGTCTTTGAAATAATCGAGATGATCCGAATCAATGTTTAGAATAATTTCAATTTTTGGATACAAGCTTAAGAAGCTATCCATATATTCGCAAGCTTCTGTAACAAAGTAATCACTTTTTCCAACTTTAACATTGCCATTAAATTCTGATAAATTGCCACCTACTAAAATTGTAGGATCTTTTTTTGAATGTTCTAAAATTAGAGAAATCATGGAAGTTGTTGTCGTTTTGCCGTGTGTTCCGGAAATGGCAATACTGGTTTCATAGTCGTTCATAAGAGCTCCTAAAGCCTCAGCTCTTGATGCTGTGACAATATTTTTTTCCATTGCCGCTTTTAGTTCCGGATTGTCTTGTGAAACTGCTGCTGAATAGATGACCAGGTCGACATGTTCAATGTTAGAGGCTTCATGCTGATAATAAATGGTAGCCCCTAAAGTTTTCAGCTTCTGCGTTAAATCACTTTCTTTCATATCTGATCCGGAGACCTTATAGCCCCGAGCCAAAAAAATTTCTGCGATTGCAGAAAGTCCGATTCCACCGATTCCTATGCAGTGTACGTGTTTAAATTGAGATAGGTTGAGCATATTCTCCTCCATATAAATAAATCCTTTCGGTTATTCATTCTATTCTTTTTTTATAAAATGGTTTCTACTTATTATACCATAAACTGTATAAAAGATGCTGTTAATTTGACAAGAGAACAAAAAACAAATAGAATCAAACTACTAGATGCAATAGATACTATTTTTAAATAATAAATAGAAAAAAGATGACGGAGGATGCTAGTATGAAGCGGACAGAACGTGTGGGTGCAATGGTACAAATTTTATGTCAAAATCCAAATAAGAATTTTTCTTTAAATTACTTTTGTGATTTGTTCCAGGCAGCAAAGTCCAGCATTAGTGAAGATGTAGGTGCGGCGAAAAAAGCAGTAGAATACACGGGACTAGGTCGAATTGAGACAACAGCCGGTTCCAAAGGCGGCATAAAATACGTACCATGGATTTCAGCCGAAGCAACCGAAGCTCTTTTAAAAGAATTGAAGGAAAAGCTTTCGGACAAGAGTCGTATTTTGGGTGGCGGTTTTCTATATACATCCGATATCATGTTTGATGCAGATTTAGTCCGTCGTGTCGGAGAGGTTTTCGCAAAAAAATTTGTATCCTCAGAAGCGGATTATGTAGTAACCATTGAGACAAAGGGAATCCCAGTTGCTTTAATGACAGCCCATATGTTAAATTTACCTATGGTTGTAATTCGAAGAGAAAGTAAAATCTCAGAGGGTTCAACGGTAAGTATCAATTATTTTTCCGGTTCTACAGAACGGATACAAAAAATGTCGCTTGCAAAACGCGCAGTAAAACCAGGGACAAAAGCGATTATTATTGATGATTTCATGCGGGCCGGAGGTAGTGTAAAGGGAATCAGTGATATGCTAAGAGAATTTGAAGTTGAAATTGCAGGGGTTGGTGTAGTGATTGCCTCTATGGAACCGGACAAGAAAAAAATTCAGAATTACTTTACTTTACTTCATTTGGGTAAAGTGGATGAAGATTCCGGAGAAATTGCAATTATGGGAAATGAGGAAATCTTGACGTAATTTGGAAAATTGTGAGAAAAAAGGTTGTGATAAAAGACCGCTTACTGTATAATACATTTATCAACCCATACAAAATAATAGGGGTATGGGTACAGAATTGATCCGGGAGAAAGGGTGGTGTGTCAGTATGGAAATAACTGATGTGAGGATTCGAAAGGTCAATGATGAGGGCAAAATGAAAGCGGTCGTTTCCGTCACGTTTGATGAAGAATTTGTAGTACATGACATCAAAATTATTGACGGACAAAACGGATTGTTTGTTGCCATGCCAAGCAGGAAAATGGGTGAGGGCGATTTTCGAGATATCGCGCATCCATTGATGTCGGAAACAAGAAACAAAATCAAAAATGCAATCTTCGAAGAATACAATCGTATTATAGGAGAAAAAGCAAACGATTTTTTTGATGACCGGCAGCCAGAGGTAATGCAATCCTAAGAATATCGGGGATAAGGCATAAAAAAGCAGCGAATTATTGTATACGCTGTTTTTTTATGTAAATTTTTGGCCTGAAATTGGAATAGAGGGTGATTTTTTACACTTTATACCTTGACATTTTGTTGATATACTTATAATGTAATATAGGACAAGGAGCGTTTAAATATGAGTGACAAGACCAAAGAAATAACTGAAATTTTAAAAGAGCAAGAAGAAAAGCAAAAAATGCGTTTAGAAATCATAATAGAACACCTAAAAAAGGGTGTTGTTTTTATGGACTGGAAAAATGCTTACATTGAAAAATCAGTAACCATTGAAGAAGGAACTGTGATTTGGCCTGGAGTTGTTTTGATTGGAAATACTTCGATCGGTAAAAATTGTATTATTGGACACAATACTAGGGTTGAAAACAGTATTATTGGAAACAATGTCGAAATTCAAAATTCAGTTATTTTGGAAAGTCAAGTGGGTGACCACACGAAGGTAGGTCCGTTTGCTTATTTAAGGCCGAATAGCCGAATTGGGGAACATGCTAAGGTAGGTGATTTTGTAGAAGTAAAAAATTCTACGTTGGGAAATCATTCAAAAGCGTCTCATTTAACGTACATTGGGGATTCTGATGTTGGAGATCATGTAAATTTAGGATGTGGCGTTGTCTTTGTAAATTATGATGGGAAAAATAAGCATCGTTCGGTGGTAAAGGACGGTGCATTTGTTGGTTGTAATACCAATTTAGTATCACCGGTGATGGTTGGAGAAGGTGCTTACATTGCTGCCGGAACTACGGTAACGACGGACATCCCGGATGAAGCTCTTGCGGTAGGAAGAGCCAAGCAAAAGAATATAGAAGGTTGGGTAAAGAAACGGGGATTATTAAAAAAATAAAAAAATGTGATGATGGTCGAAGGAAATGGAGGACAATAATGAAGAACGGCGTGTTCACAGATTACAAAATTTTTACAGGGAATTCAAACCCTGAATTGGCAGAAGAAATTGCGAAAATCATGGGAAAGCCTTTAGGAAAGGCAACCGTTACCAAGTTTAGTGATGGAGAAATTTCTGTCAACTTATGGGAAACTGTTCGTGGAATTGATACTTACATCGTACAACCTACATGTGATCCTGTAAACGATAGTTTGATGGAACTGCTGATCATGATTGATGCAATGAAGCGTGCATCTGCAGGTAGAATCAATGCGGTAATTCCGTATTATGGGTATGCTAGACAAGATAGAAAAGCAAAGGCTAGAGATCCAATCACTGCAAAATTGGTTGCAGATCTTTTGAGTAGTGCAGGTGCGGATCGCGTTGTAACGATGGATTTACATGCAGCTCAGATTCAAGGTTATTTTAATATCCCAGTGGATCACTTACTTGGTATGCCTATTTTAGTAAAATATTTTATGGAAAAGAATTTGGACAACCTTGTTGTGGTTTCTCCAGATCATGGCAGTGTATCACGTGCAAGAAATATGGCGCAGCCACTGGATGCACCAATTGCTATTGTCGATAAAAGAAGACCAAAAGCAAATGTAAGTGAAGTAATGAATATTATTGGAGACATTCAGGATAAAAATGTTCTGATTGTAGATGATATGATTGATACAGCTGGAACTCTTACAAATGCAGCGAATGCATTAAAAGATTTAGGAGCAAAAGAGGTATATGCTTGTGCAACTCATGCCGTTCTTTCCGGTCCAGCAATTGAACGAATTGAAAGCTCTGTAATTAAGGAATGTGTATTGTTAAATACCGTTCAGATTCCGCAAGAAAAGAGAAGCCCTAAGATTAAGGTGTTATCTGTTGCTCCTCTTTTTGCAGAGGCAATGATTCGTATCTTTACAAACGATTCCATCAGTAAATTATTTGACTAAAGCGGTCGACTGAGCTTCTCGTCCGCTTCAGCGCCAATTAGAAATGGTGTTTGCAGGAGGAGATTTTATGTATATTATTGTAGGTCTGGGTAACCCAGGAAAACAGTATGAAAATACAAGACATAATATTGGCTTTATAACGATCGAACAGCTTGCAGAAAAACATGGAATTAGCGTAACAAAAATCAAACATAAAGCTTTGGTCGGAGAAGGAAGAATCTCCGACCAAAAAGTTTTATTGGTAAAACCGCAAACCTTTATGAATCTTAGCGGAAATTCCGTTCGAGAGATTTTAGAATACTATAAAGAGGACGTTGCAAATTTAGTCGTTATTTATGATGATATCGACATTCCTGCAGGGGCTGTTCGAATAAGGAAAAAAGGCAGTGCAGGGACACACAATGGAATGCGTTCCATTCTATATGATATCAAATCCGATCAATTTCCAAGAATCCGAATTGGCATTGGAGGAGAGCGAAAAATGCCTCTTGATCACTATGTTCTTGGAGGGTTTACAAAGGAAGAAAAACCATTGATGGAAGAAGCGGTAATGACTGCTGTGCAAGCTGTAGAATGTATGGTGCAAAAGGGCATAGAAAAAGCCATGAATGAGTATAATGTAAAACCGCGAAAAGAAGGGGATCAGTAGCAATATGAATGATCAAGTTCTGAATGAAAAATTTAGGGGTTTACGTACCTTAACCAGAAATGCGAAAGGTATGTTTCATTTTTCAGGTGTAGCGGAAAGCAGAGTTGCGCCGATTATCGGTGTAGTAACAAAGGAAAGAAAGGGACAAAGTCTAATCGTAACCTCTTCGTATGTGAAGGCAAAACGATTGGCGGAGGACCTGTCTTTTTTTGTTTCGAAAAAAATATATGTAATCCCGGAAGAAGAGCAAAGTTTTCTTAGGTACGATGCAAAAAGCCATCAGTATTTAGAACAAAGATTACGCGCTATTACAGCACTGTTAAAAGGAGAAAACTGCATCATCATTACGCCGGTATCCGGAGCGTTGAAACCAATGGCGCCACGTGATATATTTTCCGCATATGCAATTAAGATTGAAGTCGGAGCGGAAGCGGATATTGAGGAACTAAAAAAGAATTTAACCTACATGGGTTATGAGCGTGCTTCCTTTGTAGAAGCTAAAGGTCAGTATGGGATTCGAGGGGGAATCTTAGATGTTTTTCCTCTCGATTGTGAGTATCCATGTCGTGTCGAATTTTTTGATACAGAAATTGATTCCATCCGTAGTTTTGATCCGCTGACGCAAAGATCTCTGGATACACTAAAGCATATTTCCATTTATCCGGCAGAACATATGGTGGATATTGGCGGAGATGCCTTGTTTGAATTGGGTGCAAAAAAAATAGCCAAGGCGTATGAACGTCAGGTCAAAAAATTACCGGAGGATAAAAGGCAGCGCCTCTTAGCTAGGAAAAATCAAATTTTAGAGTGTGTTCAAACCAGAACAAATAAGCAACTGCTTGAGGCTTACATCCCTTATTTTTATGAAAAGCTAGAGTATATTTGGGATTATATGCAGCCTAAAAGCACTCTGATTGTAGATGATCCGGATCGCATATTAGAAACGTTTGAATTTAGAGAGCGTGAAGCAAAAGAAGATTTTAAAGTACTTTTGGAACGTGGTGAAGCGGTCCCTGAGGACAGTAACATTATTGGTGGAAAAAATTTACTCTTCTCTCTTTATAAAAACGAGACGGTATTTCTTTTTACACCGTTTCAAAAACAGATAAAGGGAATCGACCGATTGGATGGGAGCTTTCAAATTACTTCCAAGCAGCCTCCAGTTTTTAACGGGCGTATGGATTTTTTGGAGACAGAACTCCTACGTTATGTGAAGCTTGGCTATCGAGTCATCCTTTCTTGTTCAACGGAAGAAAGAAATATAAATATGAGAGATTTTCTTTCTCGTTGTGGACTTGAAGAAAAAGTGCAGATTGTTTCAGGACAGCTTGCTTCCGGGATGGAATATCCAGAGGAACGTCTGGTTATTATTTCCGATAGTGATATTTTTGTTCACACCAAGCAAAAACGTGCAAAGAAAGAAAATAAAAATGCAAAGCCAATAAAAGTCTTTACCGATATTCGTAAAGGTGATTTTGTCGTACATGAAAATCATGGTATTGGTAAGTTTTTAGGAGTAGAACAACTAGAGATTCAAGGAAGTAAAAAGGATTACCTAAAAGTTAAATATGCCGGTGAAGATATGCTGTATGTTCCAGTTGAACAAATGGATATCATTCAAAAGTATGTGGGAAGTGATGGTGCAACTCCTAGGATTAATAAGCTTTCCAGTGGAGAATGGAAAAAAACAAAAGCAAGAGCAAAAGCGGCAATCGCAGATATGGCAAAAGAGCTTTTGGAACTATCCGCAGCACGTCAGATGGAAAAGGGTTATGCATTTTCATCAGATTCACCTTGGCAGAAAGAATTTGAAGATGCATTTCCATATGAAGAAACACCGGATCAGTTACGATGCATTAAAGAAATAAAAAAGGATATGGAAAAAGAAGTTCCTATGGACCGTTTACTTTGCGGTGACGTTGGTTATGGGAAAACGGAGGTTGCTGCACGTGCAATCTTTAAATGTGTTGCGGATGGCAAACAGGCAGCAATATTAGTTCCTACAACCATTTTAGCAAACCAGCATTATTATACCTTTAAAAATCGTTTCGGTAATTTTCCATTTCATATTGATATGCTTTGCCGTTTTCGAAATGAAAGACAACAGGATGCCATTGTCGATCAAATTCGAAATGGAACAATGGATATTGTAGTGGGAACACATCGCATGCTTTCCAAGGATGTGAAATTTAAAAATTTAGGATTGTTAGTCATTGATGAGGAACAACGTTTCGGTGTTCAACACAAAGAAGCGTTAAAGTTATTAAGAAATAGTGTAGATGTTTTGACGTTATCTGCTACCCCAATTCCACGTACTCTTCATATGTCTTTAGTAGGAATAAAGGAAATGAGTTTAATTGAAGAACCGCCGGAAGAGCGATATCCGGTACAAACTTATGTAATGGAGCAAGAAGATGATGTGATACGTGAAGCCATCCAAAAAGAATTGGATCGCGGTGGGCAGGTATATGTGGTATACAATCGTGTACGAGGTATTCATCGAATTGCAGAGTTAATTCAAAATCTTGTTGCTGATGCGAATGTTGCAATTGGTCATGGGCAAATGGGAGAAAAGACGCTTGAAGATGTTATGATTGATTTTATCAATGGTAAGTATAATGTTTTAGTAGCAACAACCATTATTGAATCCGGTATTGACATTCCGAATGTTAATACGATCCTAATTATTGATGCTGACCATTTTGGTTTGTCACAACTATATCAGCTTCGTGGCAGAGTTGGGCGTTCGAATCGAATGGCATATGCCTATTTACTGTATCAAAAAGATAAAGTTTTAACGGAAATTGCAGAAAAAAGACTTCGTTCTATTAAGGAATTTACAGAATTCGGCTCTGGTTTTCGTATTGCAATGCGTGATTTGGAAATACGCGGTGCGGGGAATCTTCTTGGTATGGAACAGAGTGGTCATATGATGCAGATTGGGTATGAATTGTATTGCAAATTGGTGGAAGATGCCATTCGAGAGCTTGGCGGTGATGTAAGCCAGCCGGAAGAAATCGAAACATCCATTGAATTAGAAGTTCCTGCATTTATTCCGGATTCGTATATCAGTGATGAACTATTAAAATTGCAAATGTATAAAAAAATAGCATTCTTAAGAGATGGAGAAGAAAAACTTGAGGTTGTTGATGAACTTCTAGATCGATTCGGAGATATTCCAATGGAAACAAGTAATCTGATTGACATTGCACTCATTAAAGCGTATGCGAGTCGGCTAGGTATTAGCCGTATACATCAGGAACAGAAAAAGCTGGTATTTGATTTCGAAATAAAAAATAGTCTGACTGCGGATAAAATGGCACGTTTAGTGGAAGCTTACGGTATGAACTTATTAATTTACGGAGGAGTAAAGCCTTCCATAAAATATAATTTAGCAGGCAAGGATAAATTAAATGAAACGTTGAGCTTCCTAAAGAAACTGCTGGGATAAGTATTAAAAAAATGTTATACTATCCCTATGGCATAAGAAAATTAAAATACAAATATGAGGAGATTAAATATGAAATCAAAAAGATGGATGATGATTTTATTGACCTTAATAATGGTGATCAGCTTTACTGCTTGTGGAAGCAAAGCTGATACAACACCTGTTGCGAATGTTGGAGATACGACCATAACAAGAGATCAATTAAGTCAATATATTTCATGGAATGCCTATGCTGCTGGTTATGATTTAAGTCAAATTACCGAGGATAGTCAGAAAGATTATCTAGCATCTTTGATGCTGGAACAGATGGTTGCAGATGAATTAATCAAACAATATTCTGAAAAGAATAAACTGGATGTATTTACAGATACGTATGATGAGGATTTAAAAAACTTTTTGAAATCAGCAAAAGAAAATGCAGATTCCGTTCTTAAATCAGAAGGAATTACAGAAGATACTTTGGTAGCTTTCTATAATTCTCAATATTATGCAAAAGCGGTTTATGATGATTTAAAAGGAAGCATTGAAGATTTAGAAGGACAGGCTAAGGCGTACTATACTGCGAATTCAGCGCTCTTTACTTTAAATGATTTGTATTTGACAGCAAGTCATATTCTGGTGGATACAGAGAAAGAAGCAAAGGAAATTAAAGCAGAGCTTGATAATGGTGCTGATTTTGCAGAACTTGCGAAGGAGAAATCAAAAGATCCTGGAAGTAAGGACAAAGGCGGTGAATTAGGTACCTTCAAAGATGGAGATATGATTCCTGAATTTTGGGAAGGTGCCAAGGAACTTAAGGTTGGTGAAATCAGTGAACCAGTAAAAAGCAGCTTTGGTTATCACATTATTAAACTGACAGATCGAAAAGAGCCTGGATTATCCAGTTTTGAAGAAGTAAAAACGCAAGCAGAGGATTATGTAATTAATCAAAAATATCAGGAAAAGGTTGCTGAATTAAAGAAGGAAATCAAAGTAGAATATTTAGATAAAAAAGAAATAAAACCGGATGAAAGCAATACGGATAATGATACCGAAGAATAATAATTAGGATACAATAAAAGGGAAAGATACTTTCACACGTTAATTTATGAAAGTATTTCTTGAAAAAGAAAAACGGACTCCATATAATAAATAAGGAGCCGTTTTTTTGTGCATAAATATAATGATGAAAATCGGCAAGAAGGAGGAAACATGCAAAATAATTTATTTCAGCTAAGAAAAGTAATCATGGTTATTCTAGGAAATGCAGTTTATGCTTTTGGAGTTGCTGGATTTGTAGTACCAAATGGTTTAATTACAGGAGGCAGTACGGGTCTTGCTTTATTTTTTCATTATCAGTTTAATATTTCAATCGGCCTGTTTGTAGGTATATTTAATATTATCATGTTTGTACTGGGAGCTTGGATTTTAGGAAGAGCCTTTGCATTAACCACGCTTGTCAGTACCTTTTGTTATCCAATTATTTTATCTCTGTTTCAACAGCTTCCTTTTTCAAAAGGATTAACGAACAATCCGATTTTAGCGATTATTTATGCAGGTGGATTAATTGGGTTAGGAATCGGAATTGTACTACGAGAAGGTTCATCTACAGGAGGCATGGATATTCCACCATTGTTGCTTAATAAAAAATTTGGTCTCTCCATATCGGGGATGCTTTATTTATTTGACAGCGGCATTCTACTGCTTCAAATGTTTATTTCAACTAGTGAGCAGGTTCTGTATGGTATTTTAGTTGTTTTAATCTATACCATGGTATTGGACAAGGTGCTTATGGCCGGCAAGATGCAAACGCAGGTTAAAATTGTAAGCGATAAATATGAACAGATCAACGAAATGATTTTAAAAACAATGGATCGTGGTTCCACTTTGATTAAAGCGCAGACCGGATGCTTACGTAAAGATCAGTTTATGGTTTTAACTGTAATATCCAATCGTGAATTACCTAAATTAAATACATTAATAAAGGAGATTGATTCAAATGCATTTATGATGATTGATCAAATCAATGAAGTTCGAGGAAGAGGGTTTACGATAGAGAAACATCATAAAAAAGAAGAATTGTTGAGATAGAATCAAAGAAAAATGAGGAATCCATGAATCGTAGACTAATTCAAACACGAATTGATTGCCCTATTTTGTCAGATGTGTTGTGCTATAATAAATAAGGGAGGACAAAGTTAAGATGAATCAACAATTTGCAGAAAAAATTTCAAAATTGCGAAAAAATAAAGGAATGACACAACAAGAACTGGCAGAAAAATTAGGCGTTACAAATAAGGCTGTATCAAGGTGGGAAACCGGAGAAGGGTATCCGGAAGTCACCTTGCTTGCACCTTTGGCGGATTCCCTTGGTGTAACAGTAGATTATTTGTTTAAGACGGAAAGCCCAAAGTGTATGAATTCAGATGGGGAGAGTCAATTTAATGAAGATAGCGTATTAAAGAACAAAAGTGCATCAAATCATTGGAAAGAAAAACTAGTTTGGGCAGATTTTCTTTCTTATGCACTGCCTCTTTTTTCTCTTTTGTTATTTGTACTTCTTTTATGTATTCCTGGCTTAGGGAGAGGCCTTTCCTTTCTTCTGTTTTTACTTTTTTGGGGATTGAGTCTTTATTTCAGAAAGAATTTTTACTGGAGATTAAAGGAAGAAAATAAAGATGGAACAAAAACTTCCGCTTGGTGCAAATGGTACAAAGTAGTCTGTGCAGTATCTTTTTTTCCGATTCATGCTGTAGTAAACAGCTGGTTTGTTGCATGGATTATACAACATGTAGGAATGGATTTCTTTAATCCTTTTGGTGATAATAACGATGAGAGCTTGACAAGGGTTCGGTTTTATTTAACTATTACTGTAATAGGAGTCTCATTGTTTTTAACAGTAATCACTTACATTGTCGGTATTTGGTTTGTTACCGGAAATGAAAGGGATGTAAACCAACCGATTCGTACTTTGTTATGGTTGTATTACCCTTTAAATGAGTTAAAGAATACACAGCGGTTGAGCCTGTTCCTATTCAATAGCACTTCTGTGTTGTTATTTCTTTTGTTTTTTTATTTCACTTTAGATTTAAATCGGATGGAATTTATAAAGAACAATGCAATCATATTGAGTAATCAAATATGGTTTTTCTTTGCAATATTAATTATATACTGTATCTACGCAGCTGCTTCTATCTGTTTTATGGGTGTTTTGAATCGTAACATTCCTAGGACATATATTATTCGTAATAATGTAATTCTTTTATTATTGTCACTTGGTTTTTATTTTAGTGGGAAAAGTGTTTTTGTTGTAACCAGCACAGGAAGGGTTGTAGATCCGAATGCAGTTATAAATTGGGATGTAGTTTCTCCGACAATCCAGTTAGATGAAAAGATTTTTGCCATTTTCATTTTAACTGTTTTTTTTGTGTATATATTCTTTAATCGACAAGCAAGAAAATCATTATAAAACAATCCTAAAATAAAAATTTTGGTATATTTTTTCTTTGAAAGCAAACAATAGAAACAAGCTAAATAGCAAGAAAAAATATACTGTTAATGAAAGGATTGTTTATATGAAAGCAACAGGAATAGTGAGAAGAATTGACGACCTGGGACGTGTTGTAATCCCAAAGGAAATAAGAAGAACTATGCGAATTCGAGAGGGCGATCCACTGGAAATATATACAGACCGTGAAGGCGAAGTTATTTTAAAGAAGTATTCGCCGATCGGTGAGCTAAATGAATTTGCAGGAGATTACGCAGAAGCTGCAAGTAAATTGCTTGGTTGTACATTTATTGTTACAGATACGGATCAAATCATTGCTGTGGCAGGGGCATCAAAGAAGGAATTGTTGGAAAAACGAATTGCTAAAAAGGTAGAAACGGTTATTCATGAAAAGACAAGCCGTATCTTTGATCAGGAAGAAAAATTAGAGAATGTTACTCTAGAGACCTCAGAAGGAAGCGATTATCAAGCGCATATGATTGTGCCGATTATATCGCAAGGCGACGCAATCGGATCTGTCATTCTTATGAAAAAGGATGGAACAATACAAGATGCTGAGAAAAAAGCGGCAGAAATTGGTGCACATTTTTTAGCTCGGCAAATGGAAAATTAACTGAAAAAGGATTAAGTACGTCGGCAGTTTCTCTTGCCGACGTATTTTCTTATCAGTACTTTTTTGTATGAAAGGAAAAGAAATATATGGTATAATAAATCGATTAAAATAGAAAGTGAGGAACACTCATGCTTTTTAAGAATATTACAGTATTAGATGAAGCATTGCAGCCGAAGGTTCATTGCTATGTAGGTATAAAAAACGATTGCATTGATTATATTGGTAATGAGATGCCAAAGGAACAATATGGAGAAGTATTTGAGGGTGAGGGAAAATTATTAATGAGTGGTTTTGTAAACTCACATGCTCACACTCCAATGATGCTGCTTCGAGGTTATGGTGAAAATCTACCACTGCAAAGTTGGCTCAATGACCGGATTTTTCCGTTTGAAGGTAAAATCAAGAAGAGAGACGCATATTACTCCACTTTGCTTGGAATTGCAGAATCATTGCGCTATGGGATTACTTCAACTACTGATATGTATTTTTTTGGAGAATCCATTGCAAATGCTGTTTTAGAAAGCGGAGTTAAAAACAATTTAGGAGTACCGCTTATATGCTTTTCGGATCAGGATTTGTTTGATTTGGATTGCTATCAGGAAGCGAAATCTTTATTTTCAGAGTATCACAATGCTGGAAACGGCCGGCTCAAAATTGACATGAGCATTCATGGAGAATATACAAGTACTCCAAAAACAGTAATGCAAATGGCAGACTATTGTAAAGAACTAAATACAAATCTTCATGTTCATGTTTCCGAAACCAAAATAGAAGTAGAAGAATGTAAAAAACGACATCAAGGACTTACTCCGGTACAGTATTTAAATAATCTTGGTGTTTTTGAAAATCCAACAACTGCCGCTCATTGTGTATGGCTGGAAGAGGATGATTACCAAATTTTAAAAGATAAACAAGTAACCGTTGCTAGTTGTCCTATCAGTAATTTGAAATTGGCAAGCGGTGTTTGCAATGTGCCTCGATTATTTGAAAATGGTATTGCAATTACAATCGGAACGGATGGAGTTGCAAGTAATAATAATTTGAATTTTTTAGAGGATATGAAGTTTTTTGCGTTGGTACATAAAGGTTGGTTTTCTGATGCAACATTAACCAATGTTCATCAAGTATTAACGGCTGCAACGAAAGCCGGAGCCGCAGGACAGAAACGTTTTGATACAGGAAGTTTATCGGTAGGGAAAAAAGCAGATTTAATTGTTTTGGACTTAGATGTTATTTCTATGAAGCCGATGCATGATTTAACAAATAATTTGGTTTACTCTACATCCGGCAGTGATGTTATTCTGACTATGGTAGACGGAAAAGTACTTTACCATCGGGGAGAATTCAAGACTATCGATATAGAACGAGTTGTATATGAGGTAGAAAAGTCAAAGGAACGAATTTTAGGAGAATTATAAACTATGGCAAATAAAAAATCTTTTTTGCAAGGCGCGTTGATTTTAGGAGTGGCAGGGCTTATTATCAAAGTTTTAGGTGCGGTTTTTCGCATCCCATTAGCAAATATTATTGGAGATGACGGAATGGGATATTATCAGACCGCATATCCTATTTACGTGTTGTTTTTAACCTTGTCTACGGCTGGAATTCCTACCGCTATTTCAAAAATGGTTGCGGAGCGTAATGCAATCGATAATCCGAAAGAAGCACATCGAATTTTTCGTGTTTCGTTCCTGCTTTTGTTTGGAATTGGTATTGTATCTTCTGCAATTTTATTTTTCGGTGCAGATCTTATCGTAGAGCACTTAAAAAATCCAGGCGCAAAACATGCAATGATGGCGATTGCACCGGCACTTTTGTTTGTTCCATTAATGGCAGCCTATCGAGGCTATTTTCAAGGAATGCAGAAAATGGAGCCGACGGCGGCTTCTCAGGTGGTCGAACAATTATTTCGCGTGGTTGCCGGTTTATCTCTAGCATTGGCAATGGTTCCGAAAGGATTAGAACATGCAGCTGCTGGAGCATCCTTTGGTGCAACGGCCGGAGCCATCGGCGGATTACTTGCTGTTGTTGCTATTTATTACGGAAACCGCAAGAAAATCCATAGGGATATGAGGCGTGACACACATAAAGGCGGTGAAGCGGCAAGTAAGATATTAATGAATATTTTTATAATTGCAGTTCCCATTACAATCGGAGCCGCAATTATGCCTATTATGAATACCATTGATGTTGGTATCGTAATGCGGCGTTTACAGGAAGCAAATTTTACGGAAAAGGCAGCAAACAGCTTGTATGGACAGCTGACAGGCATGGCGGGACCATTGATTAATTTTCCTCAAGTATTGACCCAAGCGATTGCGATGAGCTTAGTGCCTGCAGTGGCAGCCGCGCATCGTAAAAACGATACACCATTTTTACATTATAATATTGCTATGGGATTGAGAACAGCTATGATTATCGGTTTACCATGTGCATTTGGCCTTATGATATTATCAGAACCAATTATGTTGTTGCTGTATCCGGCTCAAAAAGCAAGTGCGGTAAGTGCAGCTCCTTGTTTGTTTGTTTTAGCGATTGGTGTTGTATTTCTATCTTCAGTACAGACGACAACTGGAATTTTGCAAGGAATCGGGAAACAGATGGTTCCGGTTATGAATCTTTTCGTTGGTGCTATTGTTAAAGTAATTCTAACCTATACCTTGACTGGGATTGAAAGCATCAATGTAAAAGGTGCTGCCATTGGTACCGTTGCAGCATATATTGTTGCGTCCGGTCTGAATGTTTTAGCAGTAAAAAAATACACCGGTGTTCGATTTAATGTGATGATGACATGGATTAAACCCCTTATTTCTGCTTTGGTGATGGCTGAATTAGTATGGCTTACACATTTAGCTTCGGCAGATTTTATGGGAAATGCATTGTCCACTCTATTGTCGGTAATGGTTGGGGCTTGTGTATACACAGCGATGCTGTTCCTTACAAAATCAATTACGAAGGAAGAGCTTTCCATGATTCACGGTGGATCAAAATTGTCTCGGATTACTGGTAAATTTAATAAAAAATAAGAAGTAAATAAAAAAATGTATAGAATCTTTAAGAATTTACATGATAAAAGAGAGGATATGACAATGTATGAAGAACTTTATGAGACTGGAAAAACAGCAGAAGAAGCTGTTGGGAGATTAAAAAAAATTATACATGTGCTTCGAGGTGAAAATGGTTGTCCTTGGGATCGTGTTCAGACTCATAGCACATTGCGTCGTTGTATGATTGAAGAAGCATACGAAGTTATTGAGGCAATTGATAATCAGGATTTTAATAATTTGGAAGAAGAGTTAGGCGATGTACTTCTTCAGGTTGTAATGCATAGTGAAATTGGAGAAGAAGAAGGGAACTTGCATTTAACGGCAATCGCAAACCGAGAATGTGAGAAAATGCTACGTCGGCACCCCCACGTTTTTGGTAAAAAAAACGCTGTTTTTTCCAACAATCATGCAGAAAGTATTGACAATGTACTTGAAAAATGGGAAAATGTGAAAAGAAAAGAGCATGGCGTTGTTTCTCGCACTGAATCTATGAGAAACATACCAAAGGCCTTACCTGCTTTATTGCGAAGTGAAAAGATTCAAAAAAAAGCAGCAGAGGTTGGGTTTGATTGGGATCAGGTAGAGGATGCTTTTGCTAAGGTTAAAGAAGAAACCTTGGAGCTTTTGGAAATATACGAAGGAATTGACAAGAATCGCATAAAGGAAGAGGTTGGTGATTTACTTTTTGCGGTTGTCAATGTAGCTCGATTCTTAGGTATAGATCCAGAGGATGCATTAAATGGTACTTCACAGAAGTTTATTGAACGTTTTGAGTTCATTGAATCAACAGCAGAAGCACAGGGACGAAAGCTGGACGAAATGAGCTTGCAGGAGATGGACAAGCTGTGGGACGAAGCAAAGCTAAAGAAGAAATGATGTTCTTTTATTAAAATTAGTGGATTTTTAAGGAGGTTGTGTTCGTGAATAAAGCTGAATTAATTGCTAGCGTAGCAGAGAAAACGGGTTTTACCAAAAAAGATGCTGAGGTTGCTGTAAATGCATTCGTAGCAAGTATTGAAGATGCTCTTGTAAAGGGTGATAAGGTGCAGCTCATTGGCTTTGGAACTTTTGAAACTAGACAGAGAAAAGCTAGACAGGGAAGAAACCCAAGAAAGCCTGGCGAAGTAATAAAAATTGCTGCTGCTAAGGCTCCTGTATTTAAAGCTGGCAAAGCGTTAAAGGATGCAGTAAATAGACCATAAATGAAAGAGCAGGGTTTCTGCTCTTTTTTATATAATAGAAAACATTGTTTCCTATGTATATAAAATCGGGATGTGCAGAGGGGTGTTCCCTTCGTAAGAACCCATATATCATAAAAGGGATAAAGGTAAAATTATGCGAATCGACAAATATTTAAAAAATTCACGTTTGATAAAACGAAGAACAGTAGCAAAGGAAGCTTGTGAACAGGAACGAATTTTAATCAATGATAAGGTGGCAAAACCGGGGAGTGAAGTAAATGTTGGTGATGTCATTTGGATTCGATTTGGTAATTCAGAACTAAAAGTAAAAGTCAAGGCAGTATTAGAGCATGTGACAAAGGAAACAGCTGCTGAAATGTATGAAATTATTTAGAATAGAATAAAAAAGGCTGCGATTGTATGAGATACAAAAACGCAGCTTTTTTAATGTCTGAAATACCTTCTCAATGATAGAAAGATAATTATGTTATTTACGATCCGCTAATGGGATATAAGGAATTATTTGTTTTACGCACTGATATGCAGGTCGCATAATACGCCCACCGGCAACCAGCTCCTCTATACGGTGCGCACACCATCCAGAGATACGAGAAGCCGCAAAGATTGGAGTAGCGATCTCTACGGGGATATTTAAGGCATCATAAACGAAACCAGAGTAAAGGTCTACGTTTGCAGGCATTGGTTTATCTACGCCCTTTACTTCACAAAAAAGTTGAGGAGCTCTTTTTTCAATAAAATCAAATAGCATAAAATCATCTATAAGATTTTTATCTTCGGCAAGTTTTTTCGCCATACTTTTTAATAAGGTGGCTCTAGGGTCCGAAATTGTATAAACAGCATGCCCCAAACCGTAGATTAATCCGGTATGGTCGTTTGCTTCACCTTTTAATATTTTAATAAGATATTCTTCCACTTCTTTGTAATTAGTAATGTCCTTTACGTTTGACCGAATGTTTTGCATCATTCGAATGACTTCTACATTGGCACCCCCGTGCTTTGGTCCCTTTAGAGAACCAACAGCAGCAGCAATTGCTGCATAGGTATCGGTTCCGGTAGAAGTAACAAGATGTGTTGTAAAGGATGAGTTGTTGCCTCCGCCGTGCTCAGCGTGTAAAATCATACATAGATCCAATAATTTTGCTTCAAGATCGGTGTATTCTTTGCTTGGACGAATCATTCGCAGAATATTTTCTGCAGTGCTTTTTGAAGGATCCGGATAGTGAATATGAAGGCTTTCATTGTCAAAATAATTTTTCTTTGCCTGGTATCCATAAGCAACCAGTGACGGAAAATAACCGATTAGATTAATGGATTGTCGAAGAACATTTGCCACAGAAACATCATCTGGATTTGGATCGTACGAGTAAAGGGTCAGAATGCTACGTCCCAGCTTGTTCATAATACTATGGCTGGGTGACATTAAAATGGTATCTCTGGTAAAACCGGAGGGCAGATCACGTTTTGAGCCTAATACCTCTTTATATTCTTCTAATGCTTTTGTAGTTGGTAATTCACCAAATAGTAAAAGATAACTCGTTTCTTCATAGCCAAAACGGTTCTCTTTCAGACAATTGTGTACAATGTCTTCTACGTCAATTCCACGATAAAAGAGCTTGCCATGAATCGGTACTTTAACTCCTTGATCATTGACTTCGTAGCCTTGTACATCACCAACATTGGTAAGACCGACAACAACACCGGCACCGTTTGCATTACGAAGACCACGTTTGACATAATCATATTTACCATATAGAGAATTGTCTATCTCATTATTTTGTTGCAATCGCTGCGCCATACTTTTTACAAATACTTCTTCCAAATAACTTGGTTTGGAATGAACGCTATGTATATAATGCCTCAAAAGAGAAACCTCCTTTAAAATTAATATTTAAATTTAATTATAATACAAAAAAATACAATGGACAATACAATTTACATGTCATTAAAAAAAAAGACGAAAAATATATGGCTGCAAGCAAAATTTGAAATCGGATAAAATATGTTTAAAAAGTGTTTATTTAAAATATTAATATTTTTTAAATAATTTTATATTAAAACTTTAAAGCACACAAAAAACAACAGTCTTCGTATATATTTAAGGCAAATAAAAAAAGGAGGAATATTTTTTATGAAAAATAGTACAAAAAAGCCATCGTTTGGTGTCGCACTATTAATTGTAACGTTCTTATTTGTGATCATTATTGCTCAAGTATTAGTAGCCGGAAGTCCGGATATTCATTTGACTCTGGTATTTTCGATTACATTTGCAGTATTACTTTTGATGATGACAGGAACAAAATGGTCAGTCGTTGAAGAAGGAATTATGCATGGATGTAAGATTGCAACGGTACCGATGCTTATTTTAATGTTCATTGGTATGCTTATTCCTGCACTGATTGCATCCGGTACCATTCCTGCACTAATCTATTATGGGTTAAAAATGATTAATCCATCTGTCTTTCTTTTAACAACCGCATTAATTTGTGCAGTTTCGTCAGTCTGTACAGGTAGCAGTTATACAACAGGGGGAACTTTTGGAGTTGCATTCATGGGAATCAGCGTAGGTCTTGGAATTCCGCCTGCATTGACTGCAGGTGCAGTTATTTCTGGTGCGGTAATTGGAGATAAGCTTTCTCCGCTTTCAGACTCCACGAATTTAGCCGCAGGTGTCTGTGAAACAAATTTATTTGCACACATTAAAAGCATGCTTTATACAACCATTCCTGCATTTATTATTTCCCTGATTATTTATACGGTATTGGGCATGAGATACAGCGCAGACTCAATTGACACAACGGCAGTGGATGCTATTTTAAAAGGTATCGTAGATAATTTTAATGTTTCACCGCTTTATACGCTAATCAGCTTAATTCCTTTGGCTGCTGTTGTATTTATGGCAGTGAAAAAAGTCAGCGCGCTTGCAGCGATGATTATAGCAGCAATTATTGCAATGGTTATCGCTATGATTATGCAAGGATACAGTATCTTAGAAATGATGTCCTTTATGAACTATGGATTTACGATTGATACCGGAGTAGCTGATGTTGATAAGCTTTTGAATCGAGGCGGTATTCAGGCTATGATGTGGACCGTATCTTTAGGTTATTTAGGGCTTTCTTACGGTGGTATTCTTGAAATTACCGGTACATTGGAATCATTAATTAATAAGATGGAAAGCTTGACAAAAAATGCAAGAAATCTTATTATCACACATATTTTCTCTTCCATTCTTGTTAATATTATTTCAGCAAGTCAATACGTTGCAATCATCATTCCGGGGAGAATGTACTTACCTGCTTATAAGAAAATCGGTATTCGAACTGACGTTGCTTCCAGAACTTGTGAGGATTCCGGTACAGTAACTTCTCCTTTGGTTCCTTGGGGACTTTGCGGTGTATTCTTTACAGGGACACTTGGAGTAAATACGATGGAATATCTTCCTTTCGCGTTCCTATGTTACCTGACACCAGTCGTTGCTGTTATTTATGCACTTACAGGTAAATTTATATGGAAAGAAAGTGTTACAGAATTGAAAGAAAAGGCAGCGGTATAACAAAGATGTATAAAATAAACAAAGAAGAAACAACAAAATTATTATTGGATTTGGTGTCCATAGAAAGTCCATATTTTGAAGAAGATACTGTAATGGAATATGTATGCAATTGGTTTCACAAACACAACATAAATGCTTTTCTTCATGAATATCATGAAGAAAAGGTAACCGGATTTAAAGGGAAAAATATACTGATTCAACTAGATGGTCAAAAACCGGGTCCTACCATTTGTTTGAACGGACATTTGGATACCGTTAAATTATGTAATGGATGGACTGCGAACCCTAAGGGTGAAATTCGTGGAGATCGTCTTTATGGAGTTGGAGTCTTAGATATGAAATCCGGATGTGCAGCAACCATGATGGCACTAAAGGCTTTTTCTGAAAATCATAAGGAGTTTAATGGTAAAATTATATCTACCTATGTTTCAGTTGAAGAAGGACCTTATGGAATGGGAACCAATGCCCTAATCGAAGATGGATATTTAGATCATGTTGATTTCTCGATTATTACGGAACCAAGCGCTGGTTTCACAGGAAAACCGTTTCCTGATGTCTGCCTTGGTGCAAGAGGAGGATATGGCTTAGAAATTGAGTTCTTTGGTGTATCGGCACATGCTGCAATTCCAGAACTCGGTGTCAATGCAGCAGAGGCAGCCTCAAAAGTCATTTGTGAATTTCAAAATGTAGATTACGTTAATGATACATATCTAGGAAAAGGTTCTTTGTGCGTGGTAGCAGTGGAATCTGACGGTGGTGCATGCAGCGTTCCTGATTATGCGAAGGTGAAACTCTTTTGGCATATAGTTGTTGGTGAAAGTGAGAAAACTATTACAGAAGAAATTGAAAAAGCCATCAAAAGAGCAGGTGTTACATGTGACTATACCATTCGTTTTCGTGAAGCACCTTCTGAAGGATCTAAGGGATTTATGCCATATACCATTACTGGGGAGGAGCCTATGGCGAAGGAGTTCATAGAAACAATTGAAGAAGTATGTGAAAAAACTCCTAGTAAATCTTATTTTCAAAGCATTGGGGACTTTAACTATTTGGGTTCCAGATTAGGCGCTCCGGCAGTGATTTTTGGCGCTGAAGGTAAAAACTTTCATGGAAGTGATGAGTACGTAGAATTGGATTCTGTCGTAAAAACAGCTCAAGTTGTTTATGCATTTCTTGAAAAGATGCTTTGTGTTTAATTCTATTTAAAGTAAAAGGGAAGACAGATAAGTCTTCCCTTTTCATAGTGAAATAGGTAATAATGTATAATATGGAGGAATGGCTTATGAACTTAGATACTCTATTAACGAATGGGAAAATATATACAATGGAAGCAGAAGGAAAAATAATAGAGTCGATTGGTATAAAAGATGGAATTATTCAATTTGCTGGAACAAACGAACAAGCAAAACAGTACCAAAGTGATAAAATCATTGACTTAAATGGACGAACTGTAATCCCCGGAATGGCAGATTCTCATATGCATATGTACGCTTACTGTCAGAATCAAGCTCTGGTTGATTTGCAAGAAGCACGTAGTATGAGCGATATGATAGATAAAATGAAAGAAAAAGCCAAACGTACGCCGACTGGAAATTGGATTAAAGGGGTTAATTTTGATCAGAGTAAATTCAAGGAGAATCGTTTTCCTACAAGAAAGGATCTTGATGAAATCAGTACGGAGCATCCAATTGTAATCAGAAGATGCTGTCTTCATGCCATCGTTGCAAATTCTATGGCACTTCAAATTGCAGGAATTGAAAAGGGATTTGACGGTGGTCGCGGTGGTATTGTTGAATTTGACGAAGAGGGAGAACCAAACGGAATTCTAAGAGAGCAGTCTACGAGAATATTTGATGAAATTATTCCGGATCCGTTATCGGACGATAAGGAGAAACGCAGGATTATGCGGGATGTTTTTTCTGATATGTCATCGAAAGGCGTAACAACCATTCATACCTATGCTGCTAAAATATGGAGGTATGAGGAAGACGTTGCTTTGTATCGAAGTTTTGAACAAGAGGGAACTCTTCCGGTTCGAGTTACGGTATGCTTGGATGAAATTTTTGAAAAAGAAGTGCTGACTCAAGAGGAGAAAAATAATCCATATCGAATGGTACAATATGGTGCCTATAAATTATTTACAGATGGTTCCTTAGGTTCCAGATCTGCAGCATTAAAAGAACCGTATTCGGATGATAAAAACAATTGTGGATTTGTCGTATGTACACAGGAAGAGTTAAACAAAAAAGTATTAGAGGGATATGAAAAAGGATTGCAGCTAGCCATTCATGCCATTGGAGATGCTGCTTTGGATATGACTGCTACTTCCATTGAAAATTGCTTAAAGGTTACACGGGAGAGGGGAATGAGTCAGGAAGAACAGGAAAAACGTCTTCCGTTCCGAATCATACATGTACAGATGATAAACAAAGAGCTGCTTGAGCGGATGAAAAAGCTGCCGCTTGTTTTAGATATACAGCCAATCTTTTTATGTACGGATTTGCATTGGATTGAAGATAGACTTGGGCCGGAACGTATAAAAGGTGCGTATTGTTGGAAAACCTTAAAGGATCAAGGATTTATACAAACCGGAGGATCGGATTGTCCGGTAGAATCTTTTGATCCGATGAAAGGCATTTATGCAGCCGTATCCAGAATGGATATGGATGGAATACCGAAAGGTGGTTTTCAGCCGGAAGAAAAGTTATCTGTTTATGAAGCAGTTTCTATTTTTACAAAGAATGTTCATGTGGCAACCGGTCAGCAAGATAAGCTAGGTACTCTGGAAGTAGGAAAATTCGCAGACTTAGTTGTCCTTGATCGAGATCCTTTTGAATCGGATATAGAAGACCTTTTAAAGGTTAAAGTGTTAAAAACATTTGTAGCTGGAAGACTGAAATTCATGATATAATTTATGATTAAAGATACATACATCGCAAAATATAGTGCAGTATTTTTTAACACGTATAGTTACAGGAGGAAGAAATTATGCACGCGGATATTCTAATCAAAAATGGAAATTGCGTAACAATGGAAGACAAAAAAACAAAAGATTGGATAGCCATTGAAAAAAGTAGAATTGTTGCAATGGGAAATGGTGCAGAGTATGAACCTTTTATTGGAAACCATACAATTGTATTTGATGCAAAAGGAAAAACCGTATTGCCAGGGTTTATTGACAGTCATTTTCATGTGGTTCAGACTGCACTTAATTCCGTCAGTCTTGATTTAAGTGAAGCAAGAACACATCAAGAATTGGGAGAACGAATCCGTGAGGCTTATAAGAACTTAAATGGCAATTATATACGTGGAATACGTATTGTAGCAGAACAGTTTCGGGAGAAAAAATTTCCTGAACGAACCCTTTTGGATAAGTATTGCAACGATGTGCCTGTTTGGTTGAATTCTTTGGAATATCAGGTCAGTATGCTAAATACGTATGCGATGTTATATTTTAAAATTCCATTTACTGCAGAAGGTGTGGAAATGGATGAAAAGCAGATGCCAACTGGAATATTTTCGAAAAAAGCCAATGCGATATTGCGTTCAAATATATTAAAAAATATTTCTGACAACGATCGAAGGGAAGCAATATCGGGAATTATGGCCAACCTTTTAAACCATGGAATTACAACTGTCAATGCCATGGAGGGCGGGACCATGTACAGCGATAAGGATGCGAACTTTATTTTTGAACATGGGAAAGATTTTCCGATTGATATGGAGTTGTTTTATCAAACAATGGACATTGAAAAAATAAAAGCGATGGGACTGAAGCGTGTCGGCGGGTGTCTATATATTGATGGAACTATGGGGGCTAGAACGGCTGCACTATCCTTTGAGTATGCAGATTGTCCGGGTACGATGGGAAGCCTTTGTCTGACACAGCAGGAAATCAATGATTTTGTATTAAAATGCTATGAAAATAATTTACAGCTGGCATTATACACCATTGGAGATCGTGCTATACAAGTCGCTTTAAATGCACATGAAAATGCCTTGTATCAGACCGGCATTACCGGACTTCGACATCGGCTGGAACATGTGGAATTGGCAACCGAAGCTCAGATTGAAAAGGCAAATGAATTAGGAATTCTTTTTTCTATGCAACCTACCTATGAGCTTTATTGGGGTGGACCGGGAAAAATGTACGAACAAAGATTAGGGGAAAACTATATTCGAACAAATCCATTTGATAAAATCATTCAAAACGGCGTTGTGATTTGCGGTGGTTCAGACAGTGACATAACGGAGCCGCGGCCTCTATTAGGGATTCATGCGGCGGTCAATCATCCGGTTGAATCGCATAGAGTAAGCATTTATGAAGCGCTTAAGATGTTTACTTGCAATGGTGCCTATGGCATTTTTCAGGAAAACGATAGAGGAACCTTGGGAGTTGGAAAGCTTGCAGATATCGTAATTTTAGATGATGACATTTTCTCGGTGCCTACCGATCAAATTGATAAAATTAAGGTATGTGTAACGATAAAATCAGGTGAGATTCTTTTTAATAACCTAGGATAGAAATAAGGATAGTAAAATGTTAAATATTTGTTTTTTAGGAAAATCAAGATTTGAATGGGATGGCAAGGCGATTGAAGAACAATTGGGTGCAAAGGCCTTCGCTTTAATTTGTTTGCTTGTCTTGAATAAAAATAGATATTTGAGTCGAGATAAAATCATTGGTTATCTTTGGCCTGACAGTAATGAAGAAGCGGCCCGTTATAATTTGAGGTATAATTTATGGCTGATCAAAAAACACATTGGAACCGATCAACAAGGAAATGCGTTTCTTCATATTGATAAAGAATGCTGTGGGATTAATCGGGAATTTGATTTTACGTGTGATATTTTAGATATTATGAAATTTAAACCAAGTGAAGAGGATTCCATTGATAGCATATTAAAGCTTAAGCAGTTATTCAGAGGTGATTTTTTAGAAGGATGTTACTTTAATAAATGCGATGAGTTTAATGAACTGATTATTTTCGAACGTATAAATTTTGAGCAACGTAAAGTAAAAATATTAAAACGTTTGGTTGAATTATATGAAAAAGAAAATAACTTTGAGATATGTCTCGAAACAATCAATGAAATTTTAGAAATTGAGCCATATGATGAAGAAATGGTTTTAAAAGTTTTAAATATCTATTTAAGATGTGGAAAACGGGTCGCTGCAATTACTTATTATAATCAGTTCAGCAACCAGTTGGCTGGGAACCTTGGGATTGCTCCTTCCGATGAATTAAGAAACAAATACAATGAAATTCGTTTGAATTTATCGGACTCCAAAGTAGACACCGAGGATGAATGTACAAAAAGGCATCCGCAGCAAGGTCATTCTTTAAACACATTAGGTTCCAATAATTTGGATTCTAAAAAAAATGGTATCAGTATAAAAATTGTTTCAGATTGTATTAAAAATATAACGTTTTTCTGGATGTCAGATGTTATAGACAAAATGATGAAGATTATAGATTTGGATTACATTCAACAATTAAGTGAACAAGAAATATTAAGCTTAGGATGCATACAAGCGAATCTATTAAGTATTTGCGGAGATATATCGGAATCTTATTCCTGTAATGCAAGTATAAGGGATGTATCCATTGTTAATGCATTTATAAAACTATTGACAATTGTATGCAGGAATCATAAGTTGACAATCCTTATATTAAATAGTCAGGATTTGGATGCAATTTCAGTAAATGTAGTGCAATATCTGAAAAGAATTCAAATAGAGGGACTGGAATTGATTGAAGATTAGAAAAACCTTCCTTGACAGATGAAAAGTAAAAATCTGTTAAGGAAGGTTTTTTGCTTGGATTTTGCAATCTCTATAAGGAAATGGTATGATTATCTTTTGAAAGAAATACGCAATAATAGATTAGGAGAAATATTAATGAAAGATAGATTGCAGCAAACAAACAGCGCAATAAGCACAAAGCTTATCGGGTTGGATTTTTATAAAGCCATAGGGGCTATTTTGGTGATTTTTATCCATGTGACGGCTACGCCTGTAGTAAGTCTTGCACCCGGATTATCATTGAACGTATTGATTTTTATTAATCGCTTTGCAAAGCCAGCAGTACCTATGTTTATTTTTGCCAGTGGTATGGCTTTATTTTATTCTTATCGGAATAAAGAATTTCAATATAGTACATTTTTAACACGGCGTTTTACCAAAATATTTATACCGTATGTTGTTTGGTGTGCTGTTTATTATGGGTATTATATTTATGAGGGAATTTATCCGGTATCATTGATCTTTTTTATCCAGCAAGTATTGAATGGCAGAATGTTGTATCATCTGTATTTTGTGGTAACAATTTTACAGTTTTATTTCTTGTTTGGATTGATTCGTTCGATTGTCATGAAGTACAGCGGAAAGATTGTTTTGCCTTTGGGAATTCTGATAAATCTTTTGGCGTACCAATGGGTACCCGCAGATTGGATTCATCGCTGTTTTTTAACTTATTTAGTATATTTTTTACCGGGATGTTATTTTGCAAAAAACTTCGAACAGAGTATCGGTTATTTAAAAAAATATTTATCGCTAATTGCAATCATTTTCTTTTTGAGTGGTGCCTATTATAGCTATCTGTTTTATTGCAGTATGTGGAAGCCGGAAGCTTATTTAGGCAGCCTTGAAATCTATGTATATTGCTTATTCTGTACAATGGGCATATTGTTATATTTTATAGCAGCCTACTATTTAGAACAAATGAGCGGACCTGTATTAAAAAATATCTTTGGAAGTGTGAATATAGGTTCTTATTACATCTATTTATCTCATCCTTTTGCAATTATATTTGCAGATGCATTGGCGAGACGAATTGGTTTGACCGGTGTTATTGATGGAATGCTGCTGCAATTGGCGTTGATTGGGACGACTGCAGTGCCGATTTCCATTCTATATGCAAAGACTAAGAATCATATAAAAGGAATTGAGAGAAGAAAACAAAACAAGAAAGACCTCAGAAAGTCTGCTTGAGAAAAAGTGAACATATGTTCTTGAAAGAAGATGCAAGGAATGATATACTGGTAAAAAAGGGACTCTTTTGAACGATTATGTAAGAATAGAGGGAGAATATGAGTGAATTTAAGATTGTATCTCCGTTTCAAATGATGGGTGACCAACCGGAAGCGGTGGCACAGCTTGTTAAGGGGATACAAGATGGAAAGAAACACCAGACTTTATTAGGTGTAACCGGATCGGGGAAGACATTTACCATTGCCAATGTCATTGAGAAGATTCAAAAACCGACGCTGGTTATTTCGCATAATAAGACGCTTGCAGCGCAGCTTTGCGGTGAATTTAAAGAATTCTTTCCCGATAATGCAGTGGAATACTTTGTTAGCTACTATGATTATTATCAGCCGGAGGCTTACGTACCATCTACTGATACGTACATTGAAAAGGATTCTGAAATTAACGATGAGATTGAAAAATTACGCCACTCGGCTACAGCAGCATTGTCGGAGCGAAAGGATGTAATTATAGTCGCAAGTGTTTCATGCATTTATGGATTGGGAAGTCCGGTAGACTATGAAAATCAAGTTTTATCTTTGAGACCCGGTATGGAGAAAAACCGAGATGATATGCTACGCAAGCTGATAGACATTCAATACACTCGAAACGATTTGGGTTTTGAACGAGGTTGCTTTCGTGTACGTGGCGATGTTGTAGATATTTATCCGGCCGGTGCAGAGCATGCGGTGCGGGTAGAGCTTTTCGGAGACGAAATAGAAGTTATAAAAGAAATTAATCCGGTTACGGGAGAAATCATGGGTATTCGAAACCATGTTTCTATTTTTCCGGCATCCCATTATGTTACATCAAAAGAGAATATGGAACGAGCGATTGTATCGATTGAAGAAGAGCTTGAAGAACGGCTTGTTTGGCTTCGAGATCGCGGTAAGCTTTTAGAAGCACAGAGATTGGAACAGCGTACGCGATATGATTTGGAAATGCTGAGAGAAGTAGGTATGTGCAAAGGAATAGAAAACTATTCACGCCATATTAACGGACTTCCCGCAGGTATGCGTCCTTATACGCTGATTGATTATTTTCCAAAGGATTTTCTTCTGGTTATTGATGAATCTCATGTTATGGTACCTCAGCTTAGAGGGATGTATGCAGGGGACCGCTCGCGAAAAACGTCTTTGGTGGAATACGGTTTTCGCTTGCCGTCGGCACTGGATAACCGCCCTTTGCAGTTTGAAGAGTTTGAAAGCTTGGTCGATCAGGCGGTATATATCAGTGCGACGCCCGCTCTCTATGAAAGAGAGCAGAGCGGTCATGTGATGGCGCAACAGGTCATTCGCCCTACGGGTCTTTTGGACCCTAAAATTGATGTTCGGAAAACAGAAGGACAAATTGATGATTTGATTGGAGAAATCAATCAAGTTTCTGAAGAAGGCGGACGTGTTTTGGTAACGACGCTGACAAAGAAAATGTCGGAAAGCTTAACAGATTATTTGAAAAATGCTGGAATTAAGGTACGTTATCTTCATTCAGAAATCAACACATTAGAGCGTATGGAAATCATCCGTGATTTACGTTTGGGTGTTTTTGATGTTTTAGTAGGAATCAACCTCTTGAGAGAGGGTTTGGATATTCCGGAGGTATGCCTCGTAGCAATTTTAGATGCGGACAAGCAAGGCTTTCTTCGAACCGAAACTTCATTGATTCAAACCATCGGACGTGCGGCTCGAAATGCAAAGGGCAGAGTAATTTTGTATGCAGATGGCATGAGTGAAGCTATGGAAAAAGCGATTTCGGAAACGGATCGTAGAAGAAGTATACAGCAGGCTTATAATGAGGAACATGGAATTACACCGAAGACCATTGAAAAATCAGTTCGTGCAGTGATCGAAGCAACTCGAGTTGCAGAAGAATCAGACGAATATTATAAAGGAAAAAGTCCGCTTGAATTGACGAACAAAGAGCTTAAAGATTATATAAAGCGTATGGAGACTGAAATGCGAGAGGCTGCAAAAGATTTACAATTCGAACGTGCAGCACAGCTTCGTGATCGAATTTTGGAATATAAAGCAAGGCTATAACCAGAAAGGAACAGTATGTCAAAGGACATTATTATAAAAGGTGCGAAAGAGCATAATTTAAAAGATATTGATGTTGTAATACCGAGAGATAAAATGGTCGTATTGACAGGTTTATCAGGTTCGGGTAAGTCTTCACTGGCATTTGATACGATTTATGCAGAGGGACAGAGACGTTATGTAGAAAGTCTTTCTTCCTATGCACGTCAGTTTTTAGGACAGATGGATAAACCGGATGTAGAATACATTGAGGGGCTTTCCCCTGCTATTTCCATTGATCAAAAAACGACCAGCAAGAATCCCCGTTCTACTGTTGGAACCGTTACTGAAATCCATGATTATCTCCGTTTGATGTATGCACGCATAGGTATACCGCATTGTCCGGTATGTGGAAGAGAAATCAGCAGCCAGTCGGTTGATCAAATTGTACAGCAGTTATTGGAGCTTGGAGAAGGTACCCGATTAACAATTTTAGCTCCCGTTGTACGCCAGAGAAAAGGAGAACACGAAAAAATTCTTCAAAGGATAAAAAAAGAAGGATTTACAAGAGTACGTATTGACGGAGAAATTCGTGAGCTTGAGGTTGATGAAATTAAGCTCGAAAAAACCTTTAAGCATACGATTGAAATTGTTGTGGATCGTATCATTGTAAAACAGGGTGTGGAGAGTCGGCTTTCAGAGTCCATTGAGCTTGCGCTGCATCACGGAGAGGGGCTGGTGGAAGCACTCGTACAGAAAAAAGAAAGTGACTCTTATGAATTGCTGTTCAGCACGAAATTTGCCTGTCCGGATCATGGTGTCAGCATAGAGGAATTGGAACCAAGGATGTTTTCTTTTAATAGTCCTTTTGGTGCTTGCTCTCATTGTAATGGATTGGGATTCATTCAAAAAATAGATCCCGATCGTGTTGTAAGAGATCAAACACTGAGTATTGCAAATGGAGCTTTGGGGGCAATCTTTTCTTCATTGGAGTACGGTGGATTTTATCGTCAGATGATAGAAGCGTTGGCAAAAGATCATGATACTGATTTGGATACTCCTTATCATAGTCTTCCGAAGAAGTTTAAGGAAGAACTGCTTTATGGAACAAAGGGCAGAAAACTGGAGTATTATTATGAAAGCCGGAATGGTTCCCAATCTTATCGCAATCATCCATTTGAAGGTGTCATTCCAAATTTGGAGAGACGATATCAGGAGACTAATTCAGATTATATAAAAGAAAAGATGAGAGAATATATGAGTCTCATCCATTGCAATGATTGCGAAGGAAAACGTTTAAAGCCAGAAGTTCTAGCAGTAACGGTAGGCGGAAAAAACATCGCAGAGCTTTCCGATTTATCCATTCGTGAGGCACTGCAATTTGTGAATCAACTAGAATTATCACCGAAAGAAGCAGCGATTGCAAAGCAAATTCTAAAAGAAATCCGTGAAAGACTTACCTTCCTTGTTGATGTTGGACTTGATTATTTAACATTATCAAGAGCGGCAGGGACGTTATCCGGAGGCGAATCACAACGCATTCGTCTTGCCACACAAATTGGTTCCAGTTTGGTCGGAGTCTTATATATCTTAGATGAACCAAGCATCGGTTTGCATCAAAAAGACAATGAAAAACTTTTAAAAACGTTACGCAATCTTACAGATATAGGAAATACCTTAATTGTAGTAGAACATGATGAAGATACAATGCATGCGGCAGATCATATCATAGACATTGGGCCGGGCGCTGGTATTGAAGGCGGTGAGCTGGTAGCGGAAGGGACAGTAAAAGACATTATTGCTTGTGAAAGGTCCGTAACCGGTCAGTATTTAAGCGGTAAAAAAATGATTCCGGTTCCAAAAGAGCGACGGGAAGGAAATGGTAATTTTATTTCCGTTGTTGGAGCAACAGAAAATAATTTACAAAATATAAATGTAGAATTTCCACTTGGAAAAATGGTTTGTATAACCGGTGTTTCCGGTTCCGGAAAAAGTACGTTAATCAATCAGATTCTATATAAAAGCTTAGCAGAGCAAATTAATGGATCAAAGGAGAAACCGGGTAAACATAAAAGCATAAAAGGGATTGAAAATATTGATAAAATTATTAACATCGATCAGTCACCGATTGGCCGCACACCTAGGTCTAATCCTGCAACCTATACGGGAGTTTTTACTCACATTCGTGACTTGTTTGCCCAGCTTCCGGAAGCAAAGCTTCGTGGTTATGAAAAAGGAAGATTCAGCTTTAATGTGAAAGGCGGGCGGTGTGAAGCGTGCAGCGGAGATGGCATCATAAAGATAGAGATGCATTTTTTACCTGACGTTTATGTTCCTTGCGAGGTCTGCAAAGGAAAGAGATACAGCCGAGAAACGCTTGAAGTAAAGTATAAGGGGAAAAGTATATTTGATGTTTTGGATATGAATGTCTCGGAGGCGCTGGAATTCTTCAAAAATATTCCATCCATTACAAGACAACTTTCTACCTTAGAAGAAGTGGGATTGGGTTATATAAAGCTGGGACAACCTTCTACACAGCTTTCAGGAGGAGAAGCACAGCGAATTAAGCTGGCATCAGAGCTTTCAAAACGAAGTACTGGAAGAACACTGTATATTTTAGACGAACCGACGACGGGATTGCATTTTGCAGATGTCGATAAACTCATTCAAGTATTGGATAAACTTGTAGAAGCAGGGAATACTGTGGTAGTGATTGAGCATAATTTAGAGGTGATTAAAACCGCGGATCATATTATTGACTTGGGACCGGATGGAGGTGACCGTGGAGGAAGCATCGTCGTTACCGGTACGCCGGAGCAAGTTGTGGAATGCAAAGAATCCTATACGGGGAAATTTTTAAAAGCAGTTTTGGAAACATATCACCAAAAGACCGTTATGTCTTCTAAGGTATAAAATGCTTGTAAACAGCACAAAATGACATATACATGATTGACTTTAAGTTGATAAAAAAAGAGCTTTAAGGGAGACCGCTTAAAGTTCTTTTTTGTCGATATTTTTTCCTATTTTGGATATAATAAGGAAAAAAGGTTGGTGTTATGGAAAAAATCTGATAAAATAGATACAAATGCTCGGTGGCACCAGATGGGATGTCACCGTTATTACTGCCGGAGATTTTCCGGCCACTTTGAAAGGAAAAAAATAAAAAGATGGAACGAACAAACATGACCATGCTAACCGACTTTTATGAGTTGACTATGGCGAATGGGTATTTCGAGCACGGTATGGGAGATCAGATTGCTTATTTTGATATGTTTTTCAGAAAAATTCCTGATGGCGGTGGCTTTGCCATTGTGGCTGGTTTGGAACAGGTGATTACCTATCTAAAAGGCCTTTCTTTTAGTGAAGATGATCTGGATTATTTAAGAAGCAAAGGGATTTTTAGTGAAGAATTCTTAGATTATTTAAGAAACTTTAAGTTTACTTGTGACGTATGGGCAATTCCGGAAGGAACTCCGGTTTTTCCGGGTGAACCATTGATTACGGTTCGAGGGCCTGTGATTCAAGCTCAGTTTGTAGAAACCATGATTTTATTAATTATGAATCACCAAAGCTTAATTGCGACGAAAGCAAATCGTATTGTTCGTTCTGCACAAGGCAGAGGGGTTATGGAATTTGGTTCAAGACGTGCGCATGGTGCTACTGCTGCCATCATTGGAGCAAGAGCTGCGTATATAGGCGGTTGCGTTGGAACTGCATGCACTGTTACGGATCAGGAATACGGCATTCCAGCATTGGGAACAATGGCACATAGCTGGGTTCAGATGTTTGATTCCGAATTGGAAGCATTTGAAAAATATGCGGATCTTTATCCTACGAACTGTGTACTGCTAGTGGACACTTATAATGTGTTAAAAAGTGGTGTTCCAAATGCAATTAAGGTTTTTAAAGAAAAGAAACCCCAAAATATAGGGATTCGTATTGATAGCGGTGATATTACTTATCTCACCAAGCGAGCAAGAGCGATGCTGGATGAAGCAGGATTACAAGATTGCAAAATTGTTGTTTCCAATTCCTTTGATGAATATTTGATTCGGGATGTGATCAGTCAGGGCGCACGTATTGATTCTTTTGGAGTAGGCGAACGGTTAATCACATCCAAAACAGAACCTGTTTTTGGTGGAGTATATAAATTATCTGCTTTAGAAGTGGAAGGAACGATTGTACCTAAGATTAAAATCAGTGAAAACATTGAAAAGATTACAAATCCAGGGTTTAAAAAAGTATATCGTTTATACGATAAGACTACAAACCAAGCTTTTGCCGATGTTATTACATTGAATCATGAAGAAATTCCAAGCGGAAGTGATTATGAAATCTTTAATCCGGAGGCGACTTGGAAGCGAAAGAAAATATGTAATTTTTACGCAAAGAATTTACGTGTACAGGTCTTTAAAGAAGGAGAAGTGGTTTATAAATCTCCGACGGTGCATGAAATTCGAGAGTATTGTTTGGGTCAGATTGATACATTATGGGATGAAATTAAGCGGTTTGAGAATCCACATATTTATTATGTAGATCTTTCTAAAGAATTGTGGGAATTAAAAACGAAACTAATTGAAGAATTTCAAGGTTAAAATATAATAATAAATTTAAAAAGCAGAGAGTTAGAATAGTATCTAACTCTCTTTTTTATTTAACCAAAGAATCAAACTGCGCTTTGCTGCTGTCCCAATGAACATCACGTATAAATCTTTCCAGTTCCGTAGCATTCTTTTCTTGAAAAAGTCGAAGTATTTCATAATGCTGTTCGTTGGTTTCTCTTAATATATCAAATTCTTTGTCTGGGTTTTCAAACACATAATACTTGCGAATAAAATTATTTTTTAGTCGATTCAGCAAATCCGTAATTTCTTTATTTGGACATAAATCCAGATAGACGTTATGAAATTCCATTTGAAGTTCGTAATACTTATTACTCAAGCCGCTTTCAATTGCGGCATCCATTGATTTAATTAAGAATTCCATTTTTGTAAGATCGGAATCTTCTAGAAGATGAATGCACTTAACAGCAGCTCGACCATCTAAGGTACCAATAACCTCATAAAGATCTTTCGCTTTTTTTACATTTAAATATTTTACTCGGAAACCCTTTCTTGGGAGATTATCCAAGTAGCCGTCGGAAGCGAGCTGAATCAGAGCTTCGCGAACCGGTGTACGGCTTATATGAAGCTCTTCACTAACTTGTGATTCATTGATTTTATCATCCGGCTTTAATGTACCGGTGTTAATTCGTTCTGAAATATAATTGTAGACATGATCTTTTAAGGACAAATAGCGGTCCATAAGTAACCTCCATACTATCTTTTTTTGAATTGTATCATATTTTTTTGACAGAAAATACTTTTTTTTATATTTTTTTGTCACAATTAAAATTTATATACTTAATTAAAATACATTTCATTTTATCTAAAAACAGACCATAAAAAAAACTTTCTGAAAAATAAAAATATTCCTTGCTTTCTGATAATAAATGTGGCAAAATATTTTCATAAAGTACACTGTATACAAAATACAAAAAGCAATGAGTAGAAAAGGCACAGGAGGTATAAAAAATGAAGTATGGTTGCCAATCTATGGTCGGTAAAATTGAATCTATTTTATTAAAACATCCGAAACAGGCGTTTATTAGCCAGGAAAATTTGGATAAAACGTGGGAGGAATTTAAATATTTTGGATGTCCGGATTATCAGAAGGTTTTGGAGGAATACGAAGTATTTGAAAAGATTGTAAAAGAAAATGTAGAAAATGTTTATTATCTTCCGCAGGATGATCGTACAGGTTTGGATTCTATTTACACACACGATCCATTAAAGGTTACGAAAAAGGGTGCAATTTATTTTCCTATGGGGAAGGTACTGCGAAGTAAAGAATACATGGCAACAAGAGAGTATTTAGAAAGCATAGGGATTCCAACTCTTGGCGTAATTGAAGCACCGGGAAAGATGGAGGGAGGTGACGTCCTTTGGATTGATGAAAAGACCGTAGCAATCGGAAGAGGATATCGTACGAATGATGAAGGAATTCGTCAATTTAAAGAACTTACAAAAGATATTATCGATGAATATATTATTGTTCCAATGCCGCATGGAGACGGAGAGGATTGCTGTTTGCATCTTATGAGCATTATTAGTTTTGTGGATACAGATAAAGCAGTTGTCTACTCCAAATATATGCCGGTATTTTTCAGAGAATGGCTTCTGGCAAGAGGAATTCAACTGATTGAGTGTAACGATAAGGAATACGATTATTTGGGATCCAATTTACTTGCGCTGGAACCGGGAAAATGTATCTTAATTAAAGGATGCCCTGAAATACAAAAGAAGCTAGAGGATGCAGGTGTAGTCATTGCAACTTATGAAGGAAAGGAAATGTCGTATCGAGGAACCGGAGGTCCAACTTGTTTGACTTGTCCACTCACTCGACTGTAAAGGAAGCGATTTTCTATGAATAAAAACAAAAAAATTGTATTTGATCACATAGGCGAAGAGATTAAAGATATTGTTTACAATTACATAAAAGCAAAGAGCTTTACTTACTCAAAAGGAGAAAAGGAAGCTGAGAATTACTTTTTAAACTATTTTGCAAGGATACCTTATTTTCAAAGAAACAAAGAATTTTATGGAGCTTATCCTATTTTAGGAGATACGTTTCATCGATCAGTATGTTGGGCAATGCGCAAAGGGACTTTGGACGATACTATTGTTATGATTCATCATTATGATGTTGTAACAATTGAAGATTTCAAGTTATTGAAACCCCTGGCTTTTTCTCCGGATGAGTTGGAAAAGGAACTTTTCAAGATAAAGGATACGCTTCAGCCTGAGGTACAAGAGGATTTAGAAAGCAAGGGATACTTATTTGGCAGAGGCGTATGTGATATGAAGGGCGGTGGTGCAATACAAATGGCATTGCTCTCTTATTACACACAAGTTGAAAATTTCAAAGGAAACATCATTGTGCTGGGCGTACCGGATGAAGAAAATTTATCGGCTGGAATGCGATCGGCGGTGATATTGCTTTCTGAGCTTCAGGACAAATACGGATTACAATATAAACTAATGATTAATTCCGAGCCCCATCAGAGGAAGGATTTAAAAAAAGGTGTCTTTTCGTTAGGATCCGTAGGGAAATTAATGCCGTTCATTTATGTACGTGGATCATTGGCACATGCAGGAAAAGTTTTTGAAGGTTTCAATCCTTTGAATTTAATGAGCAGCATTGTTCGGAAAACAGAACTGAATATGGAGCTGAGTGATACAGTAGGGCAGGAAGCCTCTCCTCCACCAACATGGCTGTATT
This sequence comes from Anaerovorax sp. IOR16, assembly GCF_017168145.1. Lineage (GTDB taxonomy): Bacteria > Bacillota > Clostridia > Peptostreptococcales > Anaerovoracaceae > IOR16. The sequence goes on from NZ_JADQTL010000009.1 coordinate 445,962, forward strand.
TAAGGGATGACAAGGTAAACTATGATGTATCCATGCCGTTATCCGTTTCCGGTTGCTTTAGCATTCTTACTTTAAACCAGACACCATCGGCAATTTTAGAAAAGGTAAAACATATTTGTGAGGAAGCCTTTGAAGAGATATTAAAGGAAATGAATGACAGCTATGAGGCATTTCTAAATGCAACGAAGCAACCGCTTCACAAGCTTCCTTGGGAGAGTAAGGTAGTCGATTTTTCAAACCTTTATAAAGAAGCCTATGAGACACATGGAGAATTATTTGAACAGGAATATAAAAAAGAGATAAAGATACTCTATGAAAAAAGAAAAAATAACGAAATGAGTCTCATTGCTTGCAACTTTGCTTTAGTCGATTTTGTTTACAATTTCATTGATGACTTATCGCCAAAAGTCGTATACGGACTGATTCCACCTTATTATCCAAATGTTTCTAATTTATTTTTTGATCAATTAGATGATAGTATCAAAATGATAGCAGAAAACTTAAATGATTTTACGTGGAAAGAGTTTAATCAGGAGTATACAAAAGAGTATTTCTATACGGGCATATCTGACTTGAGTTATACCAGCATATCCAATGCAAAACAGGTAACAAAGGCGTTGGAAGATTCCATGCCCTTCTTTGGCAGTTTGTATGATATTCCGGTGACAAGCATTGAAAAAATAGCAATGCCTGTCATCAATATCGGTCCTTGGGGAAAGGATTTTCATAAATTGACCGAGCGTGTGTTAAAAGAGGATTTGTATATGAGGACTCCAAGGATAATAAAATATGCCATCGATACGATCTTAAAAGAAAAATACGATAATTCTTAGCTGTAAAGGAGGGAAATTATGAGCTTTGAAAATTTTATGATGACTTTAATTTGGGACTATATGTGGGGAATGCCAATGATTATCTTAATATTGGCAACTGGTTTTTATGTTACAATTCGCACTCGTTTTTTCCAATTTACTAATTTTAAAACAGCTATGAAGCATGCACTTGGCAGTATCTTTGGAAAAGGAGAAAAAGATAAAAACGAAACTGGTGTACTTTCTCCTATGGAAGCGATGAGTACGGCGCTTGGAACGACCATTGGAGTTGGAAACATCGGTGGTGTTGCAACTGCGATTGCAGTCGGAGGCCCTGGTGCCGTCTTTTGGATGTGGATAGCGGGTATGTTTGGTATGATTATCAAAATGTCCGAAATTACGTTAGCAGTGCATTACCGTTCCAAAGATGCAAACAATGAGGCTTATGGCGGTCCAAACTACTATATGAAAAAGGGGATCGGAATTGAAAAAAACTGGAAACCTGTTTTTAAAATTCTAAGTTGTTTATTTGCTTTTGGATTTCTAACTGGATATGTGATTAACATTCAAACCTATACGGTTTCTGAGGCAGTTGCTAATACCTTTAATCTTGGTATGATTGGTGTCGGTATTGTATATACCATTGCACTTTATGTTATGATCAGCGGTGGGTTAAAATCTGTCGGTAAGTTTGCAATTAAAATGGTACCATTTATGTGTGCATTTTATCTTTTAGGCGGGCTATTCATTATTTTGAAAAACATAGCAGATGTTCCAGGTGTGATTGGGCTTATTTTCCATAGTGCGTTCTCTGGAACGGCAGCCTTCGGCGGATTTATGGGAGCCAGTGTCACTTTAGCAATCAAAACAGGAATGGCACGTTCTGTATTCAGTAATGAAGCCGGCTGGGGTTCCGCACCGATGATTCATGCTTCTGCGAAGGTAGATCATCCGATTAAGCAAGGTCTCATGGGAATTTTTGAAGTATTTGTAGATACCTTTATTATTTGCACTATTACCTGCCTTGTTATTTTGGTTACCGGTCAATGGAATAGTGGGCTGGATGGAGCAACACTGACATTAGCAGCATTTGAAACAGGAATTGGTTCCCTTGGTCGTATTATTTTAGCATTTGGGGTTTTCCTTTTCGGGTTAACAACATCCAGCGGTGTTTACGCACAGATTGAAGTAGTCGTACGATATTTAATTGGTGAATCGAAAAAGAAGGATCTTATTTTAAAAATTTACAAATGGACGTATCCGATTCCAAGTTTAGCATTGGTATTCATTGCAGTTTATATGGAATATCCAGGTACTACCGTATGGCTCTTCTCTGATGCATCAACGGCATTGCCGATTTTCTCAAATATTATTGCACTTTTGATCTTGGCTCCGAAATTTACAGACTTAATTAAGGATTACCAAGCAAGATATATGGGAATCGGAGAAATTGATCCGAATTTTAAAATTTTCTATGAAAAAGAAGAAAATAATGCAGCAACAAAAAGAATTGGCTAAAAAAAGAATATTATTTAGGCAGACAGTGTAAAAACTGTCTGTCTGCTTTTTTTAAAAGAAAAGGCAGGAAAAATTTCTGACAAAACAAAATAATTAAACCAAATTCTAAAAATCACCAATTTATATCTTTTGGTATATTCATTTGGTGGTTTTTTCTTTTGCAAAAATACAAATATTCATTATTCTGAATTTTTCTTCAAGATATTGTTGACATTTTTCGAGCTACTTTTTATAATTAAAATGAATTAATCATCAATAAATTGATGAAATGCAATTATAATTTTAAGGAGGTCAGGAAAATGCAAAATACGTTAATTAGTGCAGACAATACGTGGGTATTATGGGCAATTATCTCGGGCTGGGTAGCATTCAGCATTTATCTTGAGCAGAAGTATGCGTGGGCAGCCAAAATGTCCGGTGCGATTGTTGCACTCTTGGGAGCTTTGGTTTTAACAAACTTTAATATTATCCCGACAGATGCTCCTGTATACGATGTGATTTGGGGATATGTTGTTCCTATGGCCATTCCATTATTGTTGATGCAATGTAACATCAAAAAGATATGGAAAGAAAGCGGACGTATGCTGATTCTTTTCTTAATTGGCTCGTTAGGAACTACTTGTGGCGCAATTGTGGCCTATATGGCACTGCGTAACTTCATACCTGGACTTGCTGGTGTGGCCGGAATGATGACAGGTTCTTACATTGGTGGCGGTGTTAATTTTGCAGCTTTGGCAGGTGCTTTTGACATTCCGGGAGAACTGGTTTCAGCAACTACCGTAGCTGATAATCTTCTTATGACGTTATACTTCTTTGTATTAATTGCCATTCCTTCTATTGGATTTTTTAGAAAAAATTATTCACATCCATATGTAGATGAAGTAGAGAGCATGGGGAACAAAGATGGTGATGCGACGAGTGCAGCATCTTATTGGGGCAGAAAAGAAATTTCTTTAAAGGATATTGCATTTGCTTGTGCAACGAGCTTTATTATTGTTGCAATATCAACATCTGCCGCAGCATTTTTGGCTGAAATCATTCCAACGGACAGTGTTGTGTCAAATATGTTGAATGCTTTACTTGGTAACAAATATTTAATCATAACCACTTTAGCGATGTGTGTAGCTACCTTTGCACCAAATACATTTGGAGAAATTAAAGGAACGCAGGAAATCGGCACATATTTAATCTATCTATTCTTCTTTGTAATTGGTGTTCCGGCATCCATTATGATGATAATTAAGAATTCACCATTGCTTTTGGTATTCTGTACCATTATGGTTCTAATCAATATGCTGTTCGTATTTGTATTTGGAAAAATATTAAAATTTAATTTAGAAGATATCATTTTGGCTTCCAATGCAAACATCGGCGGACCAACGACTGCGGTAGCAATGGCAATCTCAAAGGGCTGGATTAAGTTAGTTGGACCGATTATGTTAGTTGGAACATTGGGTTATGTAATTGGAACCTATCTAGGAATTTTTATGGGGAATCTATTGCTGTAAACATAGCAGAAATATAGAAAGAAGGAGAAAGTATGGTTTTTGATGGGCATTCCGATATTTGGTCAGACGTTACGATTCGTTCATTAAGAGGAGAGACAGATATACTGAAAAAATATCATCTGCCAAGACTTCGAAAGGGTCAAATTGAAGGAAGTATTTTTGTAATATGGGTCGATCCTCCTTATGATAAGGAACCGTTTAAAAGAACCCTGCAGATTATAGAAGCAATTAAAAAAGAGGCTGCTGTTTGTAATGAAATTGCAATTGTAAAGAATTATACTGAGATGGAGCAAGCAAAGGCTGAAGGCAAATTTTATATTTTTATTGGTCTGGAAGGTTTAAATAGCATTGGTGAGAATTTAAGTCTGATTGATGAATATTATGAGTTTGGAGCAAGACATGCCATGCTTTCTTGGAATGAACAAAATGCATTGGCTACCGGGGTACAAGGTGACCCTAATAGAGGGCTTACAGATCTTGGAAAGCAGGCAGTAAAGAAAATCATGGATAAAAACATGATTATGGACGTTTCGCATTTAAATGAAAAATCTTTCTGGGATGTGATAAACATAGCACAATCACCAATCATTGCATCTCACTCAAATGCAAGAGTTTTAAGCAATGCAGAGCGTAATTTAACCGATGATCAGTTACTTGAAATTCGTAATTTAAATGGATTAGTGGGGATTAACTCATTCAATCGTTTCGTAAGCTTGGACATTTCTGAGCAAACAGTGGACAACCTTTTAAAACACATTGTTTATATTTGTGATAAAATTGGTGTAGAGCATGTGGGATTTGGTTTTGACTTCTTTGAATTTATGTCCGTTGATTCCATGCGCTCCTACAGCAATCAAAACACATCGTTTACTGTAGGATTAGAAGATTGTTCAAAGGTACCAAGCCTTTTGGAAAAAATGAAAAAAGTAGGATTCCATAAGGATGAAATAGAAGCAATCAGCTATAAGAACTATCATCGTTTAATCAAAAATATAATTGGGTAAAGAATAAGAAATAGACCATTTTATATGTTAAAATGGTCTATTTTTGTATTTAAAAGAATAGTGGGGTCATAGCCCATATTGATATGCAGTCTTCTTCTTCAAAATTAACGTATTTATGGGGCAAATTACTGTCAAAGTAAATGCTGTCTCCTTCATGAAGAACATAATCTTCACCGTTCAGCTGTACCGTAAGTGTGCCAGCTAGAACAAAACCGCATTCCTCTCCTTCATGGGTTAAGTATTCTTTTTCATAGATTTGGCCGCCTTTTAAAGTAATCTTTACAAAATCAATTAGGTGATTGCTGTTATCCGGAGAAAGGAGTTGGTAAATCGCATTTCCTTTATTCATAATGATTTTTTTATGATCGTCTTTTCTAATAATAACACGGTCATTTTTTTTCTCGTCATCAAAAAAGTAACTGATGTTCGTATCCAACGCTTGTGCAATACGCCAAATGCTAACAACTGAGGGAACCACAAGTTCTCGTTCTATTTGGCTAATGAGTCCTGTGCTTACGTTAGATTTTTCGGAAAGCTGTAAAATACTCATCTTTTTTTGTTTTCTCAGACTTTTTACTTTATTACCGATATTAAACTGCATCGTACCACTCCTTTGGAAATTTTTTTCTTTATTCTATCATGTTTCAAGTCAGTGGACAACCAAAAGGAGAGAGTCATAGCTATAAAGCACCTTGACGGTGATGCATTCGCAGCCAGAATTTGCGTAATAAGTCCACAGGGATGACGAAAGATGACAAACCTATGGTTAACAGTAATTCTGTAGCGGTTAATGGGCATGTACGGAACCATTCTCCGCCAAAGAAAATAAAGAAAATCTGTAAGCAGGATATTAATGCCATAATGCCGATAAAACCTGGATTGTGTCCCAAATGTGCCGTTAAATTCAAACGGTGTGTCCGAGCATTGAAGCTATTAAAGATGCCGCAGAAAATAAACAAACAGAAAAAGGCAGTTAAAAAACGCAGTGGTGCGGTTTCATAATGAAAAAAGGTAGAAAACCAATTACATTTTAAAAAGAAAATACATAAAGCAATAGTGCACAGACCCATATAAAGAATTTGCCCAACCATATCTCGATTTAACACAGCCTCATCTCTCTTTTTTGGTGGTTCTTCCATGTATTCCTTAAGAGGCGGTTCTCCGGAGAACGCTAATCCTGCTAAGGTATCCATGATGATGTTAACCCAAAGCATTTGCGTAATGGTAATTGGTGTTTCAAACCCTAAAAATGGGCATAGAAGGGAGACCCCTACAGCACAAAGATTCATTGTAAGCTGAAAAACAATAAATTTTCGGATGCTTTTAAAGATTGTTCTGCCGTATAAGATGGCTTTGGCAATGGAGGTAAAGTTATTGTCCAAAATAACGATATCGCTCGCTTCTTTCGCGACTTCAGTACCGTCGCCCATTGCAAAACCAACATCCGCTTTTTTAAGAGCAGGTGCATCGTTGATTCCGTCACCTGTCATCCCAACGACCAGATTCATTTCATGAGCAACTCTTACCAAACGACTTTTATCGGTTGGCAATGCGCGTGCAATGACAGCCGTAGATGGCAATGCTTTTTTGAGCTGATCATCACTCATCTGCAATAAATCGGCACTGGTGAAGATTTGTTTATCGGATCCATTTAGTAATCCCACTTTACGAGCAATGGCGGATGCAGTCTCACGGTTATCGCCCGTCATCATGATTACTTGTATGCCAGCCGCTTGTACTTCTTTTACTGCACTAGGGACCTCAGGACGAATCGCGTCTGTAATGCTGACCAATGCAATCAATCTCAAACCAGAAACATGTTTCACGTTATTTAAATCTTCAAAATGAGTGATAAAATCAGAAAGAGGTGTTGTTGTTGCGGTAATTGCAAGAACACGATTTGCCTTTGAGGTCATAGATTCCCACGCTTTTTCTAAAACTTTACGATTGGTAAAATCAAGTAATCTACCTTCTGCGCTGTAATATTGGCTGCAAAGAGGCAGCAATCGTTCCGGTGCACCTTTCAGCAAAGTAATGCTTTCTTTTCCATGCAGCTGTACTGCAGAGAATTTTTGCGTACTGTTAAAAGGAAGAAAATCTACTTTTTTATATAAGGATAGAAAGCCGTCCATGTCATCTTCCAGAAATGGGTTTATGTATTCCAACAATGCACGGTCCGTTGCATTTCCTCCTATAGCTTTACCATCGGTTAATGCACTGCTGGTATTATAGAAACCAGAGAGGCAAAGAAACTGTCGGAAGTGTTGGGAACGATTTAATTTTTTGGAAAGAATCGTCCCGTCTCCTAAAATTAATTTGTTTACACTGAGCTTTCCTTCCGTCAGGGTACCTGTCTTATCCGTAAATAAAAGGTTTAAGCTTCCGGATGTTTCAATACCTACCAGCTTTCTTACCATTACTTGATCAGATAACATTCGTAACATATTGGAGGATAGGACAACGGTAATCATCATTGGCAGTCCTTCCGGAACAGCTACGACAACAACAGTAATAGCTAATGTTAATGCATGAAGGAGATATTCCGTAAATTCGTAAAGGGTTGGCAAGGAAATATCAAGAAGGGAAGTGAAGGGCTGCTGAGAAAGAACGATTTCACAGAACAAGTCGGAAACTGCAATTAATCCTGCTGCACAGTAACCTAATTTACTAATGCTTTTTGCCAGACCACCAAGCTTTACTTTTAAAGGACTGTCTCGTGTTTCATCTTGTACTTCCTGTGCCATATTCCCGTAAAAGGTCATATCACCTACGCGCAATGTTTGCATGACAGCTTCTCCGTCGCTGACAATGCTGCCACGGAATAGCTGATAGGGAGATAATAGATCCCAATTTTGAGGAGGAATAAAGGAAACTGAATTTGGACTGCTTGTTTTTGAAGCTTCTGATGTCTCACCATTTAATGCGGATTGGTCTATCTTTAATTGACCGGAAACGATAATGCCATCTGCCGGAATTTTTTCGCCTGCTTGCAATAAGATGTAGTCACCGACTACGACTTCATTGATGCTTATGGATTCTACGCTCCCTTCACGCATGACTCGGCATTGAATGCAATCTGCTTCCTGCATAAGCTTTAAAAAAGCAGCTTCACTTCCATATTCTGAAATAGTGGATACAAGAGTGGATAAAAACACGGCAATGGCAATCCCGCCTGCTTCCATCCAATTAGCATCACGAAAAAGAAAGACAACGTCAAGGGCCAAAGCAACCAATAGTATTTGTATAAGAGGATCACCAAAGCTGCTTAAATATTGCTTAAAAAAGCTATGACGTTTTTTAGGGGTAATTTCATTCGAGCCATGGTTTGCTCTGGAGAAAGCGACTTGCTTTCGATCAAGACCTGAAAAGGTTTTAAATTTTTTTGCGCTCATCGTATTTAACATGGTTTTTCTCCTTATTTGTTTCTCAATATCACTTTATGTACGAGCTCATTGGGTTATGCTGGTTTGTCCTAAAATAACGTTGTTTTTTCGATAGGAACCGTGCATAATAAAAGAAAGAATATAGATAGTCAGAGGGGTGGCGGCATGCAGAAAAAGCGGATACAAGAAATTTATAAGACAATAACAGAACGTCTGACTCGACGTGATTTTTTAAGAAAAACAAGGCTTACAAAAAAAGCAATGCAAAGTTTCTTGAAAGAAGAACATTGGAAACAGGCAATTAAAAATGTGATAGAAACACAAAGCCTTTCTTGCCGTAATATATTAGAAAATTTTAAACCCATCCTGCAACAACTATGTGATACAGAGCCAAGAATCGGGTGGTTTTCTTATATTTATCTATATCTAAGAAAGAATCTATTTCCGGAAAGTGTATCATTGGAAGAGAATAACAACTATGATATTTTAGTCTTTATTTATCTAGAAATACTTCGGATTTTTATTGAGTATGACCGTCAAGTTCGTGAATTTGATCCTCAAAAGGATTTTATTTTTTTAACCGAAGAAGAATTGTTAAGCAGCCATAATTCTGATGAATATCAACGTTTTAAAGATTGTTATGAAAAACAGTTTATCTATGAGATGATGTGTATCGGAAGAGAGGAAACAGATTTTGATTCCTTAGGGCATATTGCCGGGGTACATGCAATTGCCATGCATGTTGCAAGACAGATGGCAGAAGCGGGGATACCCATTGATTTGGCATTGGTTTCAGGGTCATCTGCCGGCCATGATATTGGAAAGTATGGCTGTAGAAGTGCAGAGATAAAAAGAATGCCTTATCTGCATTACTATTATACTGACCAATGGTTTAAAAATCATGATATGCCTGCCATTGGACATATTGCTACAAACCATTCCACTTGGGATTTAGAACTTGAGAATCTACCGGTCGAGTCCCTTGTATTAATTTATGCCGATTTCCGAGTAAAGAGCAATGGCAAGCGCAATGGCAGAGAGCATATTGAATTTTATTCATTGCGAGATTCTTTTCATATTATATTGAATAAGCTGGATAATGTAGATAATACCAAAAGAGATCGTTATCGCCACGTATATGCGAAGTTGGTTGATTTTCAAAGCTATATGCAAAACCTTGGAGTAAATACGGATCTCACAACTAGCGTTTTAGAACCTAGAATAAAAAAAGATGCAGTATTGATGGATTTGGAAGAAACGATTCAAAACTTAAAATACTTGGCTATAGACCATAATATTCAACTTATGAATAAATTAAGCAGCGAAGCATCTTTTGCAAGTATCGTCGAGTCTGCAAGGAGTGAAAAAAATTGGAAAAACAGCCGTGCTTATTTAAATATTTTTGAAGAATATTTCACTTATATGACTCAAAAACAAAAAATGATTACGTTGAATTTTCTTTATGAGCTGTTGATGCACCGTGAAGGTGACATCCGAAGACAAGCTGCCGATTTGATGGGGAATATCATTGTTCATTATGATGAAGAATATCGTAAAGAATTACCGGAGAACGTGACACGTGATGTAAACGAATTCACAGCATTTCAGCTTTGGGAGTATTATTTGGAGAAAATTATACTGCCAGATCATAAGGTGACGGAACAGCATAAGCGTTGGATTGGGTATGCATTAAAATTGGTTGTGGGTTCCGTACTTATGCGTTGCCAAAAGGGAGAAGAGACAGAGTATTTGGCAAGATTTTTAAAGTATTATGAAGATTGGAACCGAGAAGATTCCACAGCTTTCGTTTTAGTGGACTGTATGCTGCTGCTGCCTGTTTTTTTACTTTCTGAAAATCAAAGAGATTGTTTATTAAAATTTGTTCAGGAATTAGCTAAAAGAGATTCCGTTGAGCTTCATGTAGGTGTTTTACGTTTTTTAAACTATGTTACGGAGACGGTACAAAAAACACCGAAGGATGCAGACCGTATGATTTCCATTTTAAGAGTACTTCCCAAAGAACAATCGGTGAGCTTACAATTTCTGGCTGAGAGAATTATAAAAAACTGGGATTTGGATGAATCACTTTGGCCTTACAATAAAACTTTAATTTATGAAGATGCCGAGGTGGTTTCCGATATTTTTTTAGAGAATTTAAAAGCGGCAACCCCTTGGATTATAAAATCGGTTAATTTAGAATTGCTTTTAGACCGTGTTTTAGTGGATCATGAGACTTCTGTTTTGCATGTCGCGACACATCTTTCAAACTTAATAAAAGTAAGTGAGCGTGTTACGGTACGTCACAGTGCTGGAGAAGCACTTCTTAAAATTGCTCCGCTTTTAACCAGAGATCAAAGGAATGAAGTTGCAATAGAATTGACGAAAGGACTTGAAATCGGAGAATATCAATTTTCCAAATACATCCCACAATATTTGGGAGAATTTGTATTGTATTTGCATCCAAAGGAATTGGATGAATTTGTAAGAGACTTAAGACCATTGTTGATCAGTACTAATGAGAGAGTCGTTTGCGTAGCTCTAGATACCGTAGGGATTGTATTACAGAAATACAATAGCTATCGTACACGGTTTGTTGAGGAAAAGGGTGTCTTTGAAGAACGTAAAAAACAATTTTTAGGAATGCTGTTAAGCGGACTTTCTAATTATAGAAATTCTGTAAGTCAGGAGGCCTTTTTAGTCATTGGCCAATATTTGTTTGGAAAAGAATTATTATCACTGAAAGAAAAGAAAGAAATCTTTCAAGTGTTGTATAAAAAGCTGATAACATTAATTGAAGGAAGAGAGACAACGGAATTGGCATTTTTTAATAATGCGGCTTCCTTAAATCATATTTATCGTTTTATCAATGATTACTTGTTTTATTATACAAGATTTGATATTAGAGAACCCTATAAGGTGGCATTTTTTCCAGGAACATTCGATCCATTTTCTTTGGGGCATAAGGGTATTGCAAGAGAGATTCGTGATATGGGTTTTGTTGTCTATCTTGCTTTGGACGAATTTTCATGGTCAAAAAAGACACAGCCTCGAATGATACGACGTCAGATTATGAGTATGTCCATAGCCAATGAAGAAAATATTTATCTGTTCCCAGATGACATTCCGGTAAACATTGCTAATCCGGAGGATTTGCGCCGCTTAAAGGACTTATTTTTTGCTAAAGAAATTTATATGGTGGCGGGAAGCGATGTAGTAGAAAATGCTTCTTCTTATAAACTCAAACCGGTTGAGGATTCCATACAAACCTTTCACCATATTTTGTTTTTGAGAAGCAGCCAAGTAGAAGAGGAAGAGACTCTGGGAATGGATTCTCCAGAGCAGAAAATATTAGGTAATTTAATTCAGTTAAAATTACCGATGCACTTAGAAGATATTAGTTCAACTCGCATTCGAGAAAACATTGATTTGAATCGAGATATATCTAATTTAATTGATCCTGTGGCTCAGAATTATATTTATGAAAATAGTTTGTATTTAAGAGAATCACAATATAAGGAAGTCATACAGATTAAAAATATGAGAGCTGTTGTTAAAGAACGAATTGACTCGGAATTACTTTCAGAATTACAAAAATGTATGATAGATGAAAGCAGAAAGTATGAATTTTTCAATACTCTAAAACAGAAGAAATCAAAATTATTGATTCTTAGAGATGAAATTTCTAATAATAAGATTGTTGGTGCAGTTGCATTTCGTCAGGTTGGAACCAGTGAGTTATACGGAGAATTTAAAAGTACAAAAGTGGCCAATTATATTCGCGAAAATACATCTGGAAAAATTATTCTAATTACTGCTGTTTATGAAAATCCAAACTGCTTGGAAAAGGAGCTGGCTCAAATCTTATTGACTGAAACACTTGCTTATGCATTGAAAAGAGATTTTACTTATGCAGTGTTTAGTCCAAGTCAATGTTTTTCAATCATAAAATACAGCAACGTTTTAGAACGGCAAGGTTTTTATTCTTTAAAAGAAAATGACACCGATCGTATGATTTATGTTGTTGACATGAAAATGCCGCTGACACTATTTAAGAATGTTGAAACCGTGATAAAAGAGCCGTTTCGTCACAATCAACGAGTTTTGGATGCCATTAATCGCTCCCATGAACGATTACAGAGAGTTCTTACAACGCTTTATCCGGGTAGTTTAGTGCTCTCATTTAATGCTGAATTTATGCATAATAAAATTGTTGACTTAATTACAGCAGCAAATGGTGTTCCAAGTGAACCATTGGCGGTAAGAAAATTAGGTAAAAATATGTGTGTTCCCTTTGGTAAGATATTAAAAGGAATGATTGTACCAAATACCGTTTCGAAGTCTTTGCATACAGAAAAGACATTTGATTCACAGATAAAAAAATTTAATATTACGGAGTATCCAAATTATTCTCCTTTGGTAAATCAGATTCGTACAATAAAATCGTTTAATCGTCCAGTGATTCTAGTTGATGATATATTGCATAAGGGATATCGAATTCGAAAATTAGATCCTATTTTTAAGCAGGAAAATGTGGAGATTGATCGTATTATTGTAGGGATATTATCAGGGCGTGGCAAGGATTTGATGGCAATTCAAAACCGGAAGGTTGAAAGTGCTTACTTTCTGCCATCTATGCATTCATGGTTTGTCGAATCCAGCATCTATCCGTTTTTAGGAGGCGACACCGTTGAACGAGAAGAAAAAATGCAAGCCAATCTTTTGAATTCTGTGAATTTAATTTTACCGTACGTTGCACCGAGTTTTTTGATGGATGCATCAAAAGCAACTATTTATGATTTTTCAATGACTTGTCTTGAAAATGCAAGAGAAATCATGCAGGTTTTAGAAGAAGAATATCAAATGGAATTTGAACGTAAATTAACACTGAATCGGTTGAGTGAAGTCATTGTTTCCCCTTGCTGTCCAGATAAGGGAGGATGCCTAAGCTATGATTATCATTTACGGCCGTCTGTTTATATTTCAAATGATATTGAAAAATTAATTCGATTGAGGAATTTTATTGAATAGAGAAGAGGGAACTATGGAATATTTTGAAATCGGTAAATATGGATTTTTTGCAGAAAAGAGAGATTTAAAAAAATCAAAAGCTCGCTTTGCTGTAACACATGAAGCAATGTTATTTAACCAAGAAGGTTTATTTTGGCTCAATCAAGATATGCTCGATGTTGCTTATAAGAAGTATGAAATTCAAGAACTAGAATCATTGAGAAAAGGGGAAACTGAAAAGGATTGGATAAAAGAAAAAATACAGAATGGATTGTTGGGTTTTGTCAATTTATCCCGTCAAAGCAAAGAAAGATGGATGGAAGAAATTGAGAAAGAAATAGAAGATGCTGTAGAAAAACCATTGAAAAAACTGAAAGTTAGCGTATTGGCATTAGGCGATGTGGGTGGCACTCTATTAACAGCACTAAAACTTTTAGGTGGCGATGTTATTGACCAAATAGGAATTTGGGATATCAATCCATCGGTATGTAAAAGATGGGAATATGAGATGAATCAAACTGCTTATCCTTGGCAATATGATATCCTTCCTTCCGTAAATATCCTTGAAGAGAAAGAACTTTTTGACTGTGATATATTTATTTTTTGTGCATCTAAGGGAATACCGCCGGTAGGATCAAAGGAGACCGATGTACGTATGGCACAGTTTCATGCCAATCGCGAAATTATAAGAAAATATGCAAAAATGGCTAGAATAAAGTCATTTCGCGGTCGTTTTGCAGTGGTGTCAGATCCTGTCGATCCACTTTGCAGAGAAGCATTTTTCGCTTCCAATGAGGCAGAGGATGGTAACTTTGATGGAAAAGGATTAAGACCTGAACAGATACAAGGCTATGGACTTGGCGTTATGAACAGCCGTGCTGCATATTATGCAAAAAAAGATGATCAATATGCTTCCTTTCTAACAGAGGGAAGGGCCTTCGGACCGCATGGGAATGATTTGGTAATTGCAAACAGCATTAAAAATTATGACGATCTTCTTTCAAAAAATCTGACTAAGCTAGCGGTAGAGGCTAATTTAAAAACAAGGGAGGAAGGCTTTAAGCCATACATTGCACCTGCATTATCTTCTGCAGCCATTTCAATTTTATTGACTTTACGCGGAGAATGGCATTATAGTTCTAATTTTTTAGGTGGAATTTTTATGGGATGTAAAAATAAATTGAGCAGAATTGGACTTGAAATGGAAGCGTTGTCTTTACCGGAAGCCTTATATGGACGCTTGGAAAAAGCGTATCGTGGACTGGAGGAGATACAATGACGGAGATAAGAAAAGACGAAAGAAAAAATCAGGAAAATAAAATGTTATATGTTATTCAGCCAATCTGTCCGGAGCCGACTAAAACAAAGCGCTTAGATGAGGTTTTAGAATTTGCTTTGGAAGGGATTCCCTATAAAAAAATCACTTCTATAGAAGACTTTAAAAATTTACAAGGGAAACGATTGCTGTTTGCGGTAACCTTAGGGGAGTCCGGTATTAATTTAGAATACTATCATTATCTGAAAGAAATGCGGCTTCATGCAGATTTGCTAACAAATTGCGTAGGCGGTTTAATTTTGGATGGAAACAGCGAGTTATATACAAAGTCCGTCGCCAGAGAACTTGTTTTTGCAGCAAATCAAGCAGGCTGTACGTTTCCGGGGAGACCCTTGGTAGAGGGAACTAGGGTTTTATATAATTTTAAAGTGCAAGCAAAAAATTTAAATACAGATTGTTTTTCTGCTTATTTAGAAGCAAGTCGGATTTTAGTGCATGAAATTATAGATTATAGAAAAAATTCTGTAAAAAAACCGAATTTGCTGGTTCTTCATGCAAGCAATTTTAAAACGTCAAATACTATGACGTTATGGAACATGGTAAATGAAAAATTAAAGGATTGTTCCATACATGAGATATCTTTACGAAATGGAACCATTCAGGATTGTGCAGGATGTCCGTATACTATGTGTATGCATTATAGTGAAGACAGCAATTGCTATTATGGGGGAGTGATTGTGGAGCAAGTATATCCGGCAATATTGGATTGCGATGGTCTGATTATGCTCTGCCCAAATTACAACGACGCGGTTAGTGCAAATCTTTCGGCTAGTATAAATCGTTTAACGGCACTCTTTCGCAAGCAACGATTTTATGATAAGAGCCTGTTTGCAGTAATTGTTTCTGGCTATAGTGGCGGAGACATTGTTGCACAGCAGTTAATTGGTGCCTTAAATATGAATAAGAGTTTTGCATTGCCATCAAAATTTTGTATGATTGAAACTGCAAATGATCCGGGAAGCATTTTACAGGTAAATGGAATTGCAGATAGAACAGAAAGATTTGCACAGCATATTCGTCAGTGTCTAAGCGCAAAATAAACTCAGGAGAAAACATGTCAAAAAAGAGAGAAACAATAGAAAATAAGAATAATCAGGAAGAGAAGGAAACACTTGCAGAAATTGTCGAACCTTTGCTACGATGGTATGATGGAAATCGTCGAATATTGCCTTGGAGAGAGGAACCTTCTCCTTATCGCGTTTGGGTATCAGAAATTATGCTGCAGCAAACAAGAGTGGAAGCGGGCAGAGATTATTTTGAACGTTTTGTTAAGATCCTTCCCAACATAGAATCGCTGGCTAATGTAAGAGATGAGCAGCTGATGAAACTGTGGGAAGGATTGGGTTATTATAACAGAGCACGAAATTTAAAAAAAGCTGCCGGCATTATCATGGAGCAATTCTCCGGAGAAATGCCGTCAACGTACATAGGATTATTGGAATTGCCAGGGATTGGCCCCTATACGGCAGGGGCGATTGCATCAATCGCGTTTGGAGAAGCTGTACCAGCGGTAGATGGTAACGTTTTAAGAGTCATTGCTCGAATTATAGCAGATTATGGAGACATTACTTCTTCTTTAATAAAGAAAAGCACAGAAGCAAAGTTAAAAAAGATTTTACCAATAAATCGGACTGGGGACTTTAATCAAGCATTGATGGAATTAGGTGCTTTGGTTTGTATTCCAAACGGAGCGCCAAAATGCTCGGATTGTCCGGTAAGCCATCTTTGCATTGCTTTTCAAAATAATTTAATTGGAGAGCTGCCGGTAAAGAAACAGAAAAAGCCGCGTAAACTGGAAGAAAAAACAATGTTAATTCTTAAAAAGGATCATGCAATGGCTTTGCGAAAAAGACCAAAAACAGGACTTTTGGCAGGACTTTTTGAACTACCTAGTTTATCGGGATTTTTAAGTGAAAGTGAAATTGCATTTTGTCTAAGTAAGCAGGGCTTTGCATACACTACTATTAGACCCTTAGGAGATGCAAAACATATTTTCTCTCATGTAGAATGGCGTATGCAAGGATATGAGATTGAAATTACAGAGTTACCTACTAAAATAACAAAGAGTAGACAAGATTTTTGTGTAGAAGAATCCGCTGTAAATTTAGATTGTAAGGAGGAATTCGGGGACCTTATTTGGGTAAAGGGGGAAGCATTGCAAGAGGAAGTAGCGATACCTTCGGCATTCAAACCTTATGCACACGCATTTCCAAAAGCGAAAAAAGGAGGAGAGTAATGGCAGAGGAAAAGGATATAAAGGAAACTTTAGATGTTATGGAAAAAGCCAAGAGAAAGCTTTTGGTTGAAAAACAACATAGTTATTTTTTTGAAGGCAATACCTTACCGATGGAATTTAGAAGAAAGCAGTTGCTTAAGTTAAAGCAAGCTTTGCAGGTATATGAGCCTAGAATTATGGAAGCTTTGAAGAAAGATTTAGGAAAATCAGCGTTTGAAAGCTATGAAACAGAACTTGGAATGGTACTTTCTGAATTGAATTTTGCTTTATTAAATTTAAAAAAATGGACGAAAAAGAAAAATACGAAAACACCATGGGTTCATTTTCCATCAAAAAGTGCCATGTATCAAGAACCATTGGGAGTCGTGTTGATTCTTTCTCCTTGGAATTATCCATTGCAGTTATCACTAGCGCCACTTGTTTCTTGTATTGCGGCAGGTAATTGTGCTGTATTAAAGCCATCGCATTCCGCACCGCATACGACAGCGATTATGGAAGAAATGATTTCGACTTATTTCGCGCCCGAATACATAGCGGTAATAAGCGGCGAAACCGAAATCAGTCAGGAGTTGCTAAAGCTAAAGTTTGATTATATCTTTTTTACAGGAAGTCCGGCTGTCGGAAAAATTGTAATGAAGGCTGCATCGAAGCATCTTACACCGGTTACTTTAGAACTTGGAGGCAAGAGCCCTTGCATTGTAGATGGTACTGCGAATATTGAAATTGCTGCCAGAAGAATTGTATGGGGAAAATTTTTAAATGCAGGGCAGACTTGTGTAGCACCTGACTATGTTTTGGTCGATGAAAGTGTAAAGGAACGTTTAGTTGATCGTATGATTCAGTATATTTTAGCTTTTTATGGTACAAAACCATTAAAAAGCAAGGATTTACCACATATCATAAATGAAAAGCATTTTAACCGTCTTTGCGGGCTTTTAGAAGGGCAGAATATTCGTTATGGAGGTAAATTTGATGCGGAAATCCGAAAGATAGAGCCTACTATCCTAACAGAGGTAAAAGAAAACAGTGCTGTTATGCAAGAAGAAATATTTGGGCCACTGCTTCCAATTCTTACGTATAATAAACTTGAGAATGCCATTGACTTTATAAAAAAACGGGAAAAACCATTGGCATTGTATTTATTTACAAACAGTCAAAAAAATGAAAGAAAAATATTGCAGAAGGTATCATTTGGAGGCGGATGCATCAATGATACCATCGTTCATTTGGCAAACCCTCATTTAAGCTTTGGTGGTGTTGGGCAAAGCGGTATGGGTGCTTACCATGGGAAAAAAGGGTTTGAAACATTTTCCCATGAAAAAAGCATATTAAAAAAACACGTTGGGATTGATATACCGTTACGTTATCCGCCTTATATGGGAAAGTTAGGTTTGCTTCATTTACTATTGAAATAATATTTTATTCAGCAAAAAAAAGAGCAGAGTGGATTGAGAAGCTTAGATTAAGTTTCTGCATCTACTCTGTTTTTCTTATTGCAACATTCACAGCTTATAATAATTTTATAAAATACTGCACTAAAAGTGAAACAGCTGCAACCATAAACCAACAGCTCAGCCCTAAAGAAATGGGTCGAAGGCCATTCGTAAGAAGCTTTCGGATGTTGGTATTAAGTCCAATTGCTACCATAGCCATAACAATGATAAATTTACCTAGAACGACAAAGCCTTCTGAAATTTGCACTGGAATGTCTGCAAAGGTATTGAAAATTGCTGTTGCAATAAAACCCAATACAAACCACGGAAAGACATTTGTGATAGAAAAACTGGAATGGTCGCAATCCGTTTTTCTTTTTTTAGAGGTGTAAATTGCGAGGACCATTGTAATTGGAACGATCATCAATGTTCGTGTCAGTTTAACAATAGTGGCAAAGGATAATGCGGTATTGTTTCCGACAGAGTTGCTCCAAGATAAGCCCGCAGCAACCACCGAAGAGGTATCGTTGATTGCAGTACCTGCCCACATCCCGAATCCGGTATCGGAAAGTGAAAGTGCATGACCGAGTGCAGGAAACAGAAATACTGCAGCAATGTTAAATAAGAAGATTGTAGAAATGGCTTGTGTAATTTCTTCTTCATTTGCACCGATAACCGGAGCGGTTGCCGCAATGGCAGAACCACCGCAAATACAAGTTCCAACGCCGATTAAAGTCGTTGTATTGCCGTCAAGATTTAGAAATTTACCTACAAAATATGCAGTCAAAAAGCAAGTTGTCAAAGTAAATAGGATAACCAATAAAGATTGGCTTCCTACACGTAAAACATGAAATAAATTCATTTCAAAACCAAGCAGGATAATGGAGTATTGAAGTAATTTTTTAGAGGTATATTTTACGCCGGTTTCAAAAAATATAGGTAATTTGATAAAACCAATTACTATACCAATAAGAATACCGAAAACGGGTCCTCCAACAATAGGGAAATAATGTCCCAAAAACCAAGCAGGCATTGCTAAGATAAGACAAAGAATAATTCCTGGAATTCGATTTTTCATAAAAACTCCTTTACTAGAACTAAATGTTTATAATATTACAATTTGATGTTAAGCGCGCTACTAGTTGATTTTAGCAAATTAATAGTATAAAATAAAATTATATATTATTATAAATATATAAATTTATTTTATAGAGGAAACTATGCTTGATTTTCGATTGAAAACTTTACTTGCAGTTTGCAATGAAGGTAGTTATACAAAAGCGGCAGAGGTGTTACATATTACACAACCTGCAGTTACGCAGCATATTCGTTATTTAGAAAAGCATTATGGGACAAAGTTGTTTGTCTATAAAGATCGATCCATGCAACTTACTTATGATGGAGAACGCTTGAAAAATTATGTTGCGACTATGGAGGCAGGTATAAAAAAGATTGAATTGCTTATGACATCTGAAAAGGGAAGCTGTGAGCCAATTGCATTTGGAGCAACGCTAACCATTGGAGAGTATGCAATGCCGTTTATCATTGCTCGATTGCTGAAGAAAAATCCTCGATTACATCTTACAATGGAGGTTAAAAATACAGAAGTACTGCTCGAAATGCTTGAGAAAGGAAACATAGAGTTTGCTTTTTTAGAAGGATATTTTGATCGATCTCGTTATGACAGTCTTCTGTTTTCAAAAGAAGATTTTATTGCAGTATGTGCACCGGAAAATCCATTAGTAAAGTCTTTCGTTACACTGGAAACTCTTTTTTCGGAACGATTGATTCTTCGTGAGAAGGGATCTGGCTCGAGAGATATCCTCGAGCAGGTATTGCATGAGCATAATCATAATGTCAAAGAGTTTTCTTCAATCCTCGAGTTAGGAACAATCCGTGGGATTAAACAGATGGTTCATGATAATTTGGGGATTACCTTTGTTTATCGTAAGGCGGTAAAAAAGGAATTGGAGGAAGGAACTTTAAAGGAAATAAAAATAATGGACGTTAATATTTCAAGGGAGTTCAATTTTGTGTATTTAAAAAATGACATCCATGAAGAAGAACATCGTAATTGGTTTTTAAGGTTTTATGAAGAAAAGGAGAAGTTGGTTTTATGAAAAAACATGCAATCATACCTATTTTTATTCCCCATAAGGGTTGTCCGAATGATTGCGTTTTTTGTAATCAGAAAAAAATAACAGCAAAGCAAAAACCTTTTGAAATAGGTGAGATTGAAAAACGAATTGAAGAATATTTACCAACTTTGCAAAATAGGGAGTTAGAGGTTATTGAGGTTGCTTTTTTCGGAGGGAGCTTTACGGGGATTCCAATGGAAGAGCAAAGGGAATACCTTAGCATAGCAAAAAGATATAAAGATGCAGGAGAAATTCATAAAATTCATCTTTCGACAAGGCCGGATTATATAAATAAAGAAATTTTAGACTTACTGAAAGAATTTACAGTAGACGTCATTGAGCTGGGTGTTCAATCCTTTGATCCTGAGGTTTTATGTCTTTCTAATCGAGGCCATACCCGCGAAATTGTATATTCTGCATGTAAAATGATTCAGGATTACGGATTTGAACTTGGCATTCAGCTAATGATTGGACTACCCGGTGATAGCTATGAGAAGTGTATGGAATCTGTAGCAGAAACGATTAAAATAGGCCCGTCGCTTGCAAGACTTTATCCAACTGTGATTTTAAAGGATACCGAACTTTTTGAACGGTTTCAGAAGGGTACATTTAAGCCGTTTTCAAGTGAAGAGATGCTGCGTACAACGAAAGATATGTATCGAAAGTTACGCCAAAATAATATCACCATATTAAGAGTTGGATTAAAAAGTACGGAGATTATCAGCGAAAGCGGTGATACCGTTGCTGGGACTTATCACCCAGCCTTTCGGCAATTGGTTGAAGGAGAACTTGCTAAGGAAGAGTTGGAAAGGCAGCTATTTCTTTGGTTAAAAAATCAAAATGAGGCAGAAAACCTTTTAAAGAATGAAAAAATGGGTAAAAGGAAAAAAACAGTCGTTACTTTTTTATGCGAAGGCACAAGCTTTTCCAATATGATAGGTAATTGTCGATGTAACAAATATTATTTTGAAGAAAAATATCCTCAGTTATCTTTTCGTTTCAAAACGGATTCATCACTTGAGGAAGGAAAATATTTTCTAAAAAATTTGTGAAAAATTCAAAAAATTACGTGCGTTCGATAAAAATTTAAAGTATAATGGTCTCGTTTGTGACATAAAAAAGCAAAAACAGAGTTTTAAGGGAAGGAATATATAGATGGTAAACATCGGAAATGATTGGGATGAGGTATTAAAAGGAGAATTTGATAAACCATATTATCAGGAATTACGTAAATTTTTAATTAATGAATATCAAAGTCGAGGCGTTTATCCATCGATGTATGATATTTTTAATGCATTAAAACATACAGCATATGCAGATACTAAGGTTGTGATATTAGGACAAGACCCCTATCATGGTCCTGGACAAGCACATGGTATGTGCTTTTCTGTAAAAAAAGGAGTACCAAAACCACCTTCCTTAGTTAATATATTTAAAGAATTGGAATCAGATTTAGGCATGAAACCGCCATCACATGGAAATTTGGAAAGCTGGGCTGATCAAGGAGTTCTATTGCTCAATACCGTTTTAACGGTGAGAGCTGGAGAAGCCAATTCTCATAAAGGAAAAGGCTGGGAAACCTTTACTGATCAAGTTATTTCATTATTAAATGAGCGTGAAAAGCCGATGGTATTTATGCTTTGGGGAGCAAATGCGAAATCAAAACGCAGTCTAATACATAATGATCGTCATTTGATTTTAACAGCGGCACATCCAAGTCCACTGTCAGCTTACAATGGATGGTGGGGTTGTTCACATTTTTCTAAGGCCAATGATTTTTTAAAGGATGGGGGGGATTACATAAACTGGGTTATTGAAGATTAAAATCAGTATGAAAAACAAAAGAAAAAGGGAGAGAGAATAATGTTAGGATGGATTATTTTAGCGATTGTAATCGGTATAATCGCAATATGGCTTGTTGCAGGGTACAATGGTTTTATTACCATGAGGAATCGCATCGAAGAAGCATTTGCCACAATGGATGTCTATCTGAAAAAAAGATATGACTTAATACCTAATTTGGTGGAAACCGTAAAGGGATATGCCGCTCACGAACAGGGAACGTTAGAGAAAGTTGTAGCTGCCCGGAATATGGCAGCATCAGCGAATTCGATGGAAGAAAAGTTAAAGGGAGAAACGCAGCTGCAAGCGACATTAAAAAGTCTATTTGCTGTAGCAGAAGCGTATCCGGATTTAAAAGCTAATACAAATTTTATGGATTTACAACGTCAACTTCAAAAATTAGAAGATGAAATTGCCAGTGCCAGAAAATATTATAATGCGGTCGTAAAAGAGTTTAATACAAAGACAGAGCTGTTTCCAAGTAATTTGATAGCGGGGATATTTCATTTTACAAGAAAAACAATGTTTGAGGTAGACGATCAAGCGCAGAGGGATGCAGTAAAAGTTCAATTTTAAATAGAGCAGGGGATTTGATAAAGGGAAAGAGGATTATTATGAAAGGGTTATTAAAAAACACAATTGTTTTTTTTGTTGGATTGGTTTTCATTGCCTTGCCGCTTACCGTTTATGGTGCAAGCTTTGAGACCGAACAATATGATGTTAGTCTTGATGTAAAAGAGAATAATTCCTTCTATGTAGAGGAAGACATCACTGTTAATTTTACATCACCAAGCCATGGAATCTATCGTTATATACCGAAAACAGGCACGATAGATTACCAACGAAATGGAGAAGCGGTAACAAAACATTATAAATTAAAAATTAAGGATATTGAAACGCCGGGATTTGAAAATGAAATCAGTTATGAAAATAATAACATAGTTATACGCGTTGGAGATCCTGATATTACGTTAAGCGGTCCAGTAAGTTATAAACTGCGTTATCAAGTGATAGGGCATGAGGATGGAGATGCTTACCTTGATCAGCTTTATTGGGGGTTGCTGCAGGGAGAGTGGGAGACATCCATAAAAAATGCAGATTTTACAATAAAAATGCCAAAGAATTTTGATCAATCCAATGTAGAGTTTATTTCAGGAGCCTATGGCAGTAACGATATATCACGTGTTGAATGGAGCGTAGAGGGAAATAATCTTAAAGGCTCGATTAACCGAGAATTATTGAAGGGAGAAGGTGTAACTCTTCGTATTGTTTTGCCCGAAGGTTATTTTGTAGGAGAAAGGAATAACGACTGGATGGGCGTTGCCATGTATATTTTAATTATACTTGCAGCGGTTATAAGTATCCTTTTATGGTGGTTTTTTGGAAAAGATCAGAAAGTAGTGAAGACGGTAGAATTTTATCCACCGGAGGGAGTCACACCGGGAGAAATCGGCTACATATTGGATGGAGTCGTCGATAATAATGATGTCGTGTCTATGATTCTTCATTTTGCCAATGAAGGATATCTAGAGATAATTGAAGAAGAGACAGACAACTTCCGACTGGTTAAGAAAAAGGACTTGCCTGAATCGGCAGAAACCTATGAACACACCTTGTTTCGAGGCATATTTACCGACAGAGATTCAGTAAATATGGAGGAATTAAAGAAAGATTTCTATGCAGCTTTCCAAGCGAGCAAGAGTCAATTAAAAGGAAAATTTACCAAGAAAAGAGGAAATCTTGTATTTACAAGAACCTCCATATTTGCTCAAATCATAACTGCATTGGTCTTAATGAATCCTTTATTATCCATTGCAATTTTAGGAGTGGGGTATCGGTATCTTTCTTTTGGATATACACTGATGTTTTTGCCTGCAGTCGCATTAACACTAGCTGGTTATGCTACAATGCGAAGTATGTATGAGCGGAAGGACAACACACGAAAACGCTTTAAGGTTGGAATGAGTGTTGCGACCATTTTCCTTAGCGGCTTTGGTTTGGGTATTTTTATTGTAGAAAGTATCTTTATTTTAAACTTACCGTTTGCAAGTGTATTGGCGGCACTTTCTACGTTTGTTTGTATGATTTGTGCAGTTGCAATGAAGCGACGAACAAAGTACAGCGTAGAGATTATGGGTAAAATATTGGGATTTAAGGAGTTTATTCGTACCGCGGAGCTACATCGAATTAAAACATTAGCTGAGGAAAATCCGAAATATTTTTATCATGTGTTGCCGTATGCGTACGTTTTTGGATTAACGGATATCTGGGCTAAGAAATTTGAAACGATCGCCCTGGCACCGCCTGAATGGTACCAATCCAGTTATAACGGTAATTTATTTACTAGCTATGTCTTTTTACATTCCTTTCATCATTATACAAATGCCATGCAAAACAGCATCGTAATTCCTTCTTCTGGAAATGTAGGAACGATTGGCGGCGGCGGTTTTACTTCCGGCGGCGGCTTTTCAGGAGGTGGAATGAGTAGCGGTGGAGGAGGAAGCTGGTAATATTAAATTGGTGACTTCAAACAAATAATTCATAAAAATTGTATACATATAGACAATTTTTATACAATTTCGTTAACAGTAATATATTGCATTTTTGTATACAACTATCGTAAAATATAAAGGTAAGAAACTGTTCGTTTCTGCGCGTTTTTTTTGACGTCGTGGAAACGAATCGTTTTTTGGAATGCTTATTGGAATTTTTTGAGAGATGAGAGAAAAGAAAGGACGGAAAACATGAAAAGAAATAAAATAACGGCTTATTTATTAGTTATGATGATGGTTGTTCTTACTTTGGCTGGTTGCGGTGGCGCTGCAAATGATGATAATGCAGGAAATGACGCAAAGAAATTCGTGATTGGTACCGATACAACATTTGCTCCTTTTGAATTTGAAGATGAAAATGGTAATTTTGTTGGAATCGATATGGATCTATTAAAAGCCATTTCTGAAGATCAGGGGTTTGAATACGAACTTCAGGTATTAGGCTTCAATGCAGCAGTTCAGGCTTTGGAAGCTGGTCAGGTTGATGGCGTTATTGCAGGTATGAGTATCACTGACGAACGTAAACAGAAATTTGATTTTTCCGATGCGTACTTTGATTCTGGTGTAGTAATGGGTATTGCTGCTACGGATGATACTACAAAGAGTTATGATGATTTAAAGGGTAAAAAAGTTGCTGTTAAAATCGGTACAGAGGGCGCAACCTTTGCAGAATCGATCCAGGATCAGTATGGATTTGAGACCGTATCTTTCGAAGACTCTTCCTTTATGTATGAAGACGTAAAGGCTGGAAATTCTGTTGCTTGTTTTGAAGATTATCCAGTGCTTGGTTATGGCGTAGCACAAGGAAACGGATTAAAGATTATAACAGAAAAGAACAGGGTTCTTCTTATGGATTTGCTGTACAAAAGGATAAGAATACAGACCTTATCGAGATGTTTAACGCTGGATTGAAGAATTTAAAAGACAGCGGAAAATATCAAGAAATTTTAGATACTTATATTCAGGAATAAAAAACAGAGGAGTAATCGATGAATGCATTTAACGTAGTTTATGAAGCCCTGCCAAAGCTATTGATTGGCATGAAGCTGACCATACAAATTACTTTCATCGGATTAATTTTTGCAATAATAATCGGATTGGTTGCTTGCTTGATGAATATTTCAAAGAGCAGCATATTAAAAGCAATTGCAAGTACCTATATTTATATTATTCGAGGAACGCCGCTTTTGGTTCAGTTGTTCTTCTTATATTTTGGAATTGCAAAATCGCTTCCGTTTAATTCTGATGCAATATCAGTAGGAACAGTAGCAATCAGCTTAAATGCCGGTGCATATATTGCAGAAATTTTCCGTGGCAGCATCCAATCTATCAGTAAAGGGCAGATGGAGGCTGCGAGAAGCTTAGGTCTTCCTTATAGCAAAGCGATGATAAAGGTTATTTTGCCGCAGGCATTTCGGATGTCAATTCCGGCACTGACCAATCAAGTTATCATTTCTTTAAAGGATGTATCCTTAATTTCTGCTATTGGAGTTGCAGAAATTTTCCAAGTAGGGAAAATTATTGTAGCTCGCAATATGGAGTCGACTATCATTTGGGCTACGGTAGGTGTCATTTATCTGATAGTGGTTGCAATTATTACGAAGTTGTCAAGAATTCTGGAGAGGAGGATGTTCCATGACCAAAGTGCAAGTAAAAAATCTACATAAGGGATTTGGCTCTTTGGAGGTATTAAAGGGCATCGACCTCGAAGTGAAGAATCGTGAGGTTGTTTGTGTTATTGGACCTTCCGGATCGGGAAAGAGTACATTTTTACGTTGTATTAATGCCTTAGAGGAACCGACAAGCGGAACAATTATTGTAGATGACCTTGAGATTACCGACAAACATCAAAACATCAATAAAATTAGAGAAAACATCGGGATGGTGTTTCAACAGTTTAACTTGTTCCCGCATATGTCCGTAAAGAAAAACATTATGATGGCTCCTTTGGATCGTAAAAAGATGAACAAAGAACAAGCGGAGTCAAAGGCAAAGAGATTGTTGGATGCAGTTGGTTTGTCCGAAAAAGCGGATGAATATCCTGCGAATCTTTCGGGAGGACAACAGCAGCGTGTGGCAATTGCAAGAGCTTTAGCGATGGAACCGGATGTGATGCTTTTCGATGAGCCAACCAGTGCGTTGGATCCGGAGATGGTCGGAGAAGTATTAAATGTTATGAAGAAGCTTGCGGAAGATGGTATGACTATGATTGTAGTTACTCATGAAATGGGTTTTGCAAGAGAAGTTGCGGATCGAGTTGTATTTATGGATAACGGGGTTATCGTAGAGCAGGGAACTCCGGATGAAATATTTGGTGCACCGAAAAACGACCGTATGAAAGCTTTTTTGGAAAAGGTTTTATAAAGGATATCAAAGATGAAAAAGATCAGATGGTTTCATTACATCTGATCTTTTGTTATAATATAAAATAAATAAGTATCAACTAATAAATAATTAAAGTAAACCGCAACGAGTGAAATGAGGAAAAGTATGCTGACTGTAAAAGAAATTCTGCATTATACCTTTATGGATTCTTTAGAATTAGCTGCCGGACAAGGCGGGCTTGGAAATCAGGTTTATAATGTAGGTATTTTAGAATATGAACCACCGACTGATTTAGCAAAATATTTTTTTAAAGGAGACTTGGTGGTCACCACATTATTCGCTGCAAAGAATGACCCAGAGTTAGCAAATCGATTTTTACAGGGTTTAATAGAAATTGGCGTTGCCGCAATCGCAATTAAAAAAATATTTTTTCATAAATTATCGAATTCCACAATTCAAATTGCTAATCAGAAGAATATTCCCATTTTCTTCTATGGTGAAACCGTTTACACGGAAGAAATTATCAGTGCAATTAAAGAGGACATTCAAATAAAATCTTGCTATTGGAAGCATGAAGAGAAATTAAGTTCTATTTTAAAAGGAGATAAGACACAACAGGAAATTTCTGATTTTTTATATTGTGTAAATCCTAATTTTAAAGATTGGATTCAATCTGTTTATCTTTGCAAAAAAAACTTAAAGGATGATACTTTTTTATTATCACTTGCAGAAACATTGCATATGCGAAATTATAAGTTAATGACCGATCCTTCCAGTGCTTTTATTAAATATGGTGAAGGAATTTTATTTTTATTGAGTCATAATACGAAAGATGCTATGGATGCCAGTACATTTTTAGAAGAATTGGGAATTAACTTAAAACAGTTTTATGTTGGCGTAGGGATATGCAAAGACAAATCGAGGGAATTTACAGCAGCAGTTGAAAGTAGTCTGTATGTAGAAAAAATTTGTGAATTATGGGATCAATCAATTCTTTTTTATGATCAAATTGGAATTTATAAATGGCTTCTGCCGATTCGAGAAGAGAGTGATATGATGATTCAATATCATAAGTTTATTGGCTTAATTTTAGATTATGATACTGAAAAAAAATCAAATTTAGTGGAAACAGCAGTCCATTATATTAATAATGCGGGTGATATCGGCAAAACGGCAATTGTAATGCATCAACATCCAAATACCATTCGTTATCGATTGCAGAAGCTTCGGCAAGTTCTGAATTTTAGAGAAGAAGATAGGGATGGATTTTATGAACAATTGTATTTAGCAATTAAATTATATGAATATTTGAAAATCAATTGTTAAACACTACAAAAAACTTAAAAAACTATTAGAATTAATACAAAACCTCTTTTTTTTCATGATGATACAATGAAAAAAAGGAGGTTTTGTTCTTTTAATCATTGGGGGTAATGCAGGTGAAAGTATTTTAAAAAAAAATTAATTGCAATGTAATATTGTAAGGCTAGAATGGAGGAGCGTATGGAAACATGTATTGATTATGGATTTTTAAGTGTTATTCCACCTATATTAACAATTGTATTGGCATTTCTTACAAGACAAGTACTTTTGTCTTTATTGATTGGTACGTTTGTTGGAGCAACTATAATGCAAGGTTTTAATCCAATTTACGGATTTATGGATACCTTTCAAGTATATATTAGCGATGCAATGACAAATGCCGGACATGCTGCAATCATAGCATTTACTCTAACTTTAGGAGGTATGGTAACGTTAGTTGCTAAGATGGGAGGGACTCAGGCAATTGCGAACAAGCTTGCTAAAAAAGCAAAAAATGCACGGGGAGCTCAATTGATTACAACGTTATTAGGGTGTCTGGTTTTCTTTGATGATTATGCGAATATATTAGTCGTAGGTCCTACAATGCGGCCGTTAACTGACCGTTTGGGAGTTTCTAGAGAAAAATTAGCTTATATTGTACATACGACAGCCGGGATTGTTGCAGGTATTGCAGTATTAACAACGTGGATTGGTATGGAAATGGGACTGGTAACGGATGCATTTTTTGCAGAAGGCTATGAAATAAATGCATTTGCGATTATTATAAAAAATATTCCATATATGTTTTATAATATTTTTGCAATTGTAATATCCTTTGCTGTTGCATTTTTGATGCGTGATTTCGGACCAATGTATAAAGCAGAAAGTAGAACGAGAAGTACCGGAAAGCTTTTTGAAGACGATGCACATATAAGTATGGGAGACGAAAAAGAAGAGCAACCAAATGGTAAAATTTATTATGCGATTTTACCTATTTTAACGATGGTTTGTGTTATTTTCTTTGGAATTTGGTATGCTGGTTATCAGGGACTAGAAGGTGTAATTGATCCGTTTTCACTGGAAGGTTTTCGAACTTGCTTCGGAAATGCGGATCCAATGCCAGTTACGGTTTGGGCAGCAGTACTCTCAAGTATTGTAGCAGCGATCATTGCAAGATTTAAAATTGGAATGAAGATGAGCGAAATTTATGCAACATGGCTAAAAGGTGCGGCAGGGTTATTTGAAGCAATGATGATTTTAACGGTAGCCTGGGCAGTAGGCGGCGTAATTAATAACATGGGAACTGCTGATTATTTAATACATATTATGTCTTCCAATATTCAAGGAGGCTTTATTCCTGCAATTGTATTTGTTATTTCCTGTTTAATTTCTTTCAGTACAGGAACATCATGGGGAACAATGCCAATTATTTTCCCGCTTGCAATTCCATTAGCAATTGCATATGCAGAGGATCCGATCAATTCACCGCTAGTGATTGCAACAATAGCAGCTGCTTTGTCCGGATGTATTTTTGGAGATCAAACATCCCCAATTTCTGATTCTAGTATTTTATCCTCTTCAACTTCAGGGTGTGATATTTTACATCATGTGAGAACGCAAATACCATATGCACTTGTTCCGGCAGTTTGTGCAATCATAGGTTATTTATTAGTTGGATTCCTTCATTTAAAAGCGTTTGTATTACTCCCAATCGGCATTTTAGGAATTGCACTGTTTGTTCGATTTGTAGGTAAAAGGACGGATGCAGAAGCATTTAAATAAAATCAATCATTAAAGATAAAATGGACTCAATAAGAGTCCATTTCAGACTGTAGACAAGGATATCTCTATCTTTGCCTACAGTTTTTTTTACATAATGTAATACATAAAATATATGTATAAATACATGGAGGTATTTGCTTTATGATGGGTAAGAAAGATTTATTAGGTCGTGATCAATTTCAAATGGTAACCTTGAATTCTCTTGTTCCACAAGATCATATTATTCGTAAGATAGATACTGCGATTAATCTCTCTTTCATTTATGACCTTGTAAAAGATTTGTATTCTGGATGTGGGAAAAGAAAGCATCGATCCTGTTGTCTTAATTAAAATTACCCTCATTCAATATACCTTTGGTATTCGATCCATGAGACAGACCATTAAAGAAATTCAAACGAATGTAGCTTATCGATGGTATCTTGGTTATAGTTTAGAGGAAGAAATTCCTCACTTTTCTACCTTTGGTAAAAACTACTCTCGTCGGTTTCAAAATACTGACTTATTCGAACAAATCTTTCAAAGAGTCATTGCTGAAATCATGGAATATGAATTCATTAATTCAGAAAGCATTTTCATTGACGGTACACATATTAAAGCAAGTGCAAATAACCATAACAGTGAAAAAGAAACCGTTTTGGAATCCGTTAAATACTATGAAAAAGAACTAATGAAAGAAATTAACGAAGATCGCATTGAACGAGGAAAACAAGCTTGTAAAAAAAAACGGAAGCCAAAGAAAAGACAAAAGTAATCAAGAAAAGTACCGTAGATCCGGATTGCGGTGTATTTCATAAAGGAAAGCATAAGGTAGTATTTGCTTATGCTGCAAATGTAGCTTGCGATCGAAACAATTACATACTTGCTTTTCATACAAATCCAGGAAATGTACATGACTCAGTTGCATTCCCAAAGATTTATGAAAAAGTAAAAAGATATAAAGGTGTAAAAAATATTGTAATGGATTCCGGATATAAAACACCTGCAATTGCTAGAGAAATACTCAAAGATAAACGAATTCCTATCCTACCATACAAACGACCTATGACAAAAAATGGTTATTTTAAAAAACACGAATATGCTTATGATGAATACTATGATTGCTTTGTATGCCCAGAAAACCAAGTGTTAAACTATACTACAACAAATAGAGAAGGGTATCGGGAATATAAGAGTAAAGGAGAAATTTGCAAGAGTTGCCCTTCCTTATCAGAATGCACAGCAAGTAAGGACCATGTAAAAGTAGTCACACGTCATATATGGGAAAACTACATAGAGCAATGTGAGGACATTCGTCATACTCCAAAGTATCGAGATCTTTACAAACTACGGAGTCAAACCATTGAGCGAGTCTTTGCAGATGCAAAAGAAAAACATAATATGCGTTATACACAATATCGAGGGATTCAGAAGATAGAAATGGAACTGAATCTTCTTTTTGCGTCCATGAATCTAAAAAAACTAGCAACATGGATTCATAAATCTGAAAGAAGGAATCAAATGGCATAGAGATATCCTTTTATTTTTTCTTTTTTTAAAAGCTTTATAGAAAAAATAGAAAATACCTTGCAGAAATTATAAGAATATAAATTTAGCAAGGTATTTTGTCTACAGTCTGAAATGGACTCAATAAGAGTCCATTTTTTTTGATACGAACCTTTTTTTCAAAAACTAATATACATAGTATATAGTTTACAATTCATAAAGTATCAAAGTTATGAGGTAGAAAAAATGAATGCGAGAAGCAATACAATGCAAATAGAAAATGCGGTTATCAGTTCCATCTTTATTCAAAACGGAACCGGCTATGTTACCATTACTTATGATAGTGTTGAAAATGACCAAGTTACAGATGAAAATTTTTTAATTTTACTGGTGGGAAGAAATACGGTAATCAGAGATCAATTTGGACGAAGAATAGGATTAAGGAATCTAAAAGAGGATATGGTCATAAATGCCGTTTTCTCTTCTGCAATGACAAGAAGCAATCCTCCGCAAGCTAGAGCATACCGAATTAATGTTGTGAAAGAAAATGAATTTTCCATCATAGAAGAGGGTCACGTGTTAAGCGTAGAAAATTACAATGGTTTTTATTATATATTAACCGGATATGAGGATGATATTTACAGCCAAATAAGATATGTAATCAGTGAAACAACAAAGCTAAGAGGTCGATATGGAAATCGGATTTCGATAAGAGCGATAAGACCAGGTCAAATTGTACGAATTGAGCGTGCAAGCTTTCAAACAGCAAGCATACCGCCTCAGACAAATGCACTTACGGTTCAAATATTATATTAAAAGGAGGTAATCGTTTGCAAAAAAGTGTTGTTACAGTAAAAAACATGGTTTTAGAAGAAAAAATGGAATATGATGGGAATACCGTTTTGGTTTATCGAATCGAGTATCCGCAATTTTATTCAAGCTTTTATATCATGGCTTTAAATGAAATAAACCGTTTTTATAAAAGAAGAGCATTGGAATATCAGTACTATGTTACAACAGAATTGTATAATATGGCTGTGGAGCAGTATAAGTTCAATGTAGAAAATGGTTTTCCGATGAATCCATATGCCGCTTACGTGGCGTATGAAATAACATATAATAGCGGCTGCATACTTAGCCTTTATTTTGATCAGTATGCGTATATGGGCGGGGCCCACGGAAATACCATGAGATATGCACATACATTTGACTTACAGAATGGGAATAAAGTGAAATTGAGTCAGCTATTTGGTTGTTATTTAAATCATAGAACTTATATTTTGAATCAGGTTTTAGAGCAAATAAAAAAAGAACCCGAATTCTACTTTGATGATTATGAAACGCTTGTGGTAGAAACGTTTAATCCAAAGAATTTTTACTGCACGCCCGAAGGAGTCGTTGTTTATTATCTACAATATGATATAGCACCGTATTCCAGTGGTATAAGAGAATTTTTAATACCATATGGTGATTGTGTCATAGACCCTATAAAGATGTGCTCTTTTTATAATTGAGCGATCGTTGGATTTACATGCCAAAAGCTGCAGAGCTCTTTGAATTCTTCTGCGGCTTTTTTCATTGCTGCTGTTTGACTATGTTTTGTATTTTGATTTAAGACTGCTCGAATCATAATATTTTTAGCCGTATGTTCCAAGCTTGTAAATTCTATCATAGATACATCATATCCATGCTCCGATAATTTTAATGTACGTAAACTGTCAGTGAGAATTGCAGAAAAACGCTCTTTTAAAATGCCTTGTTTTAAAATTGGCATATTGATATCATTTTGAATTTGTGAAAATAGTTCGTGTTGACAGCAAGGTACGGATAAAATAACTGAAGCATTCCATGAAACGGCTTTCATTAAAGCAAAATCTGTAGCAGTATCACAAGCATGAAGTGTGACTACCATATCAGCTTTCGCAGTCTCGCGGTATTCAGCAATATCGCCCATTTGAAAAGTTAGTCCATCGTAATGTAATTGTTTAGCAATTCCATTACAAAAGTCAATAACATCTTCTTTTAAATCAAGTCCGACAATGGTAACTTTCTTTTTCAATTTAAAATTTAAGTAATAATACAGTGCAAAGGTAAGATAAGCCTTTCCGCATCCAAAGTCAATGATTTTTGGATTATCCGGTAGATAATCGATGACATCCGATATAATTTCTAAAAAACGATTGATTTGACGAAATTTATTGTAATGTTTTTGGATGACTTTGCCTTCCTTAGTCATTACACCAAGGCAAATTAAAAAGTCACATGGCTGTCCATCCGGAATTAAATATTGCTTTTCCTGGTTGTGAGAAAGCTGACTAATATCTTTTGTTTTGCTTGGTGATTTTTTTATAATTTTAAGCTTGTCTGATTTTGCAGCAAGTATTTGATAGTCTGCTTCTACACAAAATAAATTACACTGTTTGAATGTATTATTTAGTAGTTGAATACAAAAAGACTGACACTCGTTTTGTTTTAAATTTTCATGGGTTACCTTTTTTTCATAATGATATGTCGCTTGGTAGAAAAGTTGGTCGCGTAAAATAACGGGACGCAAAGTTACCTTGCGATATGGATTGGATTTTTGTCTTAGATTGCCAAAACTTATATAAATAAGCGATTCTTGAGAGATCGACTGCTCAAGTAGCTGAATAAATTTTTCCATAGATAGTTTCCTCTCTATTTAGCTTGTACTATGTCAG
Organism: Anaerovorax sp. IOR16; assembly: GCF_017168145.1. Lineage (GTDB taxonomy): Bacteria > Bacillota > Clostridia > Peptostreptococcales > Anaerovoracaceae > IOR16. The sequence goes on from NZ_JADQTL010000009.1 coordinate 480,321, forward strand.
AAATTGATTTTTGAATTTCTTCACTAATTAATTTTGTACGTTCCTTCGTTAGGTTCTTTGTTGAAACCGGCGGCAAAATGGTTACATGCACTTCTGCCGGGTGTATCCAAAAACCATGAGCTTCCATAACTAAGTAAGAACCTTGAATAGCAATTGGGACAATAGGAACTCCGGATTTTAATGCACAACGCAGTGAACCTGGTTTAAATTCACCCACGGAGCTGCTTTTGCTTCTGGTGCCCTCCGGAAAAATAATGAGGGATTGTCCTTGCTCTAATAGCTCTTGCGCTCTTTTTAAGCATTGCAGTGATTGACGTGGGTCTTTACGGTCCATAAAGATACAGTTAAAAAAATTCATCCAAGTTCGGATAATAGGAAGTTTTTTTAGTTCTTTTTTTGCGACAATTGGCATTAAAGGACCCAGTTTGCAAAGTAAAATTGGGATATCAAAATTACCCTGATGATTCGAAACAAAGAGTGCAGGTTCATCGGGTAGATTCTCTTTTCCGGATACGGTAACGTGAACGCCGGCTGCTTTTAAAAGATTGCTTGCCCAAGTTTGGACGGTTGACTGAATAATCAAAGCGGATTTTTCTTGTTCACCATGTTTGAGCATTGCTTCCACACGTTTGGTTTTTGGAAAAATACAAACTAAATATAAAATAAAATATGAAAACCAAATGATAGTACGCATTATGTAATTTCCTTTCTGATGTAGACTCAATAAAAATATTCTAGCAGTTTTTGTTAGAAAAGTCTACCGCAGAGCCTGAAGAAGCAAAGCATCTTTTAAGCAGCCTTTATTTCAAAGTAAAATCATTGAAAAGATTCACGGAAAGGAGCTCCAAAGTATTCCGCCAGAGACAAAGAAAGATTTCGCGCAATGGAGTTGATGTTATCCTTGATCCATTGGGCATCATCAAAATTATCGTGATATGCAAGTTCTACTAAAACAGCTGGTGCTTTTGTTCGACGAAGTTCATCTAAAGTGGTTGTAGGAATGACCGTTATTAAATTTGGAAGAGGATATATGCTTTCTAAGTTTTCTGCTATTATGTCTGAAGCTCGTTGTGCACTTGGACTGTAAGCATAATGATAGACATCTGGTCCTTGCAGCATTCCCGATAAATTCTCTGGTGAAGAATTGGAGTGAAGAGCAAGGTGCAAGTCACGGTATTTTGAATTGGATAGTGCAATGACTTGAGATAAGCTGTCATTTGGATTGTTCCTGTCAAACTCAATGCCGCTTGCTCTTAAGTAAGGAACCATAGCATCTACAATCAAATTCATGTAATATTCTTCTGTTCCACCATTGATATAATTATTGTCTTCCTGAACAGAAGGACTCAAATATAGGCTTGGCATAATAAATCTCCTTTTAAAATATCTTAAAATTATTAGGGATATGGTATTGTATGAAATATTAAAAAAAATTGTGCGTTCAGTTATTTTATGCTATACTTATAAGGTTTGAAAAAACTATTTCAAAAAAAAGGAAAATTGAGGTATTTTATGTAATACAGCATTTTCTCTTAAATATAAAAAGTAGTATAGAAAGCAGGGAAATGGATGGCAAGAAAGCAAAAAATAATCAACGTTGCAGTAATCGCTCACGTTGATGCAGGAAAATCAACTCTGGTAGATGCATTTTTATCGCAGAGTGGAGTTTTTCGAGAAAATGAAGAAGTTGTAGACTGTGTCATGGATAGCAATGACATTGAAAGAGAAAGAGGCATTACGATTTATTCTAAGAATTGTTCCGTAATGCACGGAGATGTTAAAATTAATATTGTGGATACTCCGGGACATGCTGATTTTTCTTCAGAGGTTGAACGAATTATTAAGACAGTAGATACTGTAATTTTATTAGTAGATTCCAGTGAAGGCCCTATGCCGCAGACTCGTTTTGTGTTACAGAAATCATTGGAAATGGGGCTTAACCCGATTCTTTTAATCAATAAGATTGATAAAAAGGATCAAAGAGCTATTGAAGTTGTTGATATGGTTTATGAGTTGTTTATGGAGTTGGAAGCAAGCGATAAGCAATTAGACTTTCCTATTTTATATGGAGTTGCAAAGCATGGAATTGTTCAGTGTGAATTAGAGGATGAAGGTAAGGATATTTTACCGTTGTTTGATACGATTACTTCCCATGTAGAGCCATATCCGGATATGACAGAGGAATCATTACAGCTGCAAGTTTCTACGCTTGCTTATGATGATTACATTGGCCGTTTGGGTATTGGGCGTATCTATAAAGGAAAGGTTCGAAGCGGACAAACTGTTAGTGTTACAAAAGAAGACGGTACGGTTGTAAATCGTAAGATCAATCAGGTCTTTGTATATCGTGGTTTAAAACGTATGCCGGTTGAGGAAGCAGAATGTGGTGATATTGTAGTAATTTCCGGTATTTCGGACATAAGTATTGGGGAGACCATATGCAATGAAGGAAAACCAGATCCGATGCCGATGATTCACATTGAAGAACCGACTCTTTCCATGAACTTTATGGTAAATAAATCTCCATTTGCAGGACAGGTTGGAAAATTTGTAACCACAAGACATATAAAAGAACGTTTGGAAAAAGAATTGGAAGTAAATGTAGGGCTGATTGTAGAACCGTTGGATACCACAGATGGGTTTAAGGTTTCCGGAAGAGGAGAATTGCATCTCTCCATTTTAATTGAGAATATGAGACGAGAAGGCTACGAACTTGCTGTATCAAAGCCGGAAGTTATTATGCATAAAAACCAAGCAGGTAAAAAAATGGAGCCAATTGAAGAGGTAGTTATTGAAGTACCGGATGAATACTCTGGGACAGTTATTTCTAAATTAAACATGCGTAAGGGAATTATGAAGTCCATGTCCGGAAAGGATGGACGTTCTCGATTGGAGTATGCAGTTCCAACACGAGGATTGCTTGGCTATCGAAGTGAGTTTATCAATGATACCAGAGGAGAAGGGACATTTGTAAGACGATTCGATTGTTTTGAGGAATACAAGGGAGAAATTCCACAGAGAGTCAACGGTGTCGTTATTGCACAGGAAGAAGGGGTTACGACTCCTTATGCATTGAACAACATTGGGGAAAGAGCGATGATGTTTGTTGACCCAGGAGTTAAAGTATATGAAGGTATGATTGTAGGTATGAATAGCCGAAATGAGGATATGATTGTTAATCCATGCAAGGCGAAAAAAGTTTCTAATATGCGTGCTGCTGGAAATGATGATGCGATTAAGCTATCTCCCCCTAGAGTCTTTACTTTAGAGGAGGCCTTGGAATTCATTGATGATGATGAATTAGTAGAAATTACACCAACAGACATTCGTCTTCGAAAGAAGCTGTTAAAAGAACTGGAGCGCCGTAGAGCGGGAAGATAAAATTAATTAAAAACTGTAAGATAATATAAATAAAAAAAGACTGTGATCTGCTAAAATAGCTTATCACAGTCTTTTTTACAGGAAAGATTATTCCCTATCAGCTATTGATTTTTTGTAAAATATCTCGTTTTATTTCTAAGAATTCTTTTGTTGTATTAAATTCGGGATTGCACCGATTTTGGGAATTCATTAATAATTCATGTGTGATTTTCCCTGGAACACCGGACATAATGTAGATTCGATCCGAAAGTACAATGGCTTCATCAATATCATGGGTAATGAATAGAGTTGACGTCCGATGTGCAGAGATAATATTGGAAAACCAACGATGCATTGTGGTTTTTGTAATAGCATCCAGTGCACTAAAAGGCTCGTCCAATAGCATAATTTGATCGGAGAATAAGTAAGCGCGAAGAAGTGATGCACGCTGACGCATGCCTCCGGAAAGCTGAGATGGATATTTGTTTTCACATCCGCTCAATCCGAATTCTTCGAAATGTAAACTTGCTTGCTTATACGCGTTTTTTTTGGAAGTTCCTTTCAGGAAAAGAGGCATACATACATTATTTAAAATCGTTTCAAATGGTAAAAGAAGATCTTTTTGTTGCATATAACTTACTTTTCCAGAGTGACCCGTAACTGTTTCACCATAAATCTTTACTGTACCGGAATCTGGGTTTTCAAGCCCGGATAGAATGTGAAACAGTGTTGTTTTTCCAATGCCACTGACACCAAGAAGAGAAACCAGTTCTCCTTTTTTTATTTTTACACAAATATCTTCAATAATTGGTTCATTTTCATAGCTTTTGCAGATAGAAATTGCCTCTAAAGCTGCTGTATTATGTGTGTTCATAGAAAACTCCTATTATTGAGGAAGATATTCATTTGTAAAACCGGTATTTCCTAATTGAGAAGGAATTAATTTTTGTTCATACATCCAGTCATAAAATGCAGTCCAACGCTGTTCATCAAAGCTTCCCCATTTTGTTTTTTCTGCTTTGTATTCTTTTGCAAGAAACTGCTGACTCGCAGTAACCAAATCTAAGGAAAGTTCAGGCACCGCATCCACTAAAATTTGAGCAGCATCTTCTGGATTCTCAATTGCATATTCATAACCTTTAGCGGTTGCTTCCATAAATTTCTTAGCAGTCTCTGGATTTTCTTCTAAATAATCATTGTTTGCAATGATGAGTGGTGTATAAAAATCCAAGACAGGTGTTTCATCACTGAATTTAATAAAATTATAATCAACGTTGGCTAATTTTGCAGAAACAACGTCCCAAGCTTCGTAAACCCATACAACATCAATATCACCTGACTGGATTAAGGAAACTGCATCCGTAGCTGGTGCAGGTACGGTTTTGAGTTTGCTATAGTCACAACCGGCATCCGTCATTGTTTGCTTCATAATTGCTAGCTCAGTAGCACCTTCCCAAGATGCATAGATTTTACCTTCAAGCTTGGAAAAATCATCAATTTCTTTATTCTTTGCGGAAATTAAGCCTGAAGTATTATGATCGATAATGGAAGCCACTGCAGTAATTGGCAATGGATTTTCTAAGGTAAGCTCTGTACCTAAAGCTTCTTGTACATCGACTCCAAACTGTGCTTTGCCGCTGGCAACCAAACTGGATGCACCGCTTTCTGGTGGTGCGACAATTTCAACATCCAATCCCAGATCTTTATAATATCCTTTTGCTTGTGCAACATATACGCCGGTATGGTTGGTATTTGGAGACCATTCCAATACAAATGTAATCTTTTCCAGATTTTCAGCAGTGTTTTCAACTTGATTCTTTGTTCCACAAGAAGTCAATGCTAAAAGCAATGATAGGATTAAAACAAGTATTGTTTGTTTTTTTATTTTATAAAATTTCATTTTTATTCTTCTCCTTTGTTTAAGTATTTCCAAGGCATTGATTTTTTTTCAATGATATCCACCAGCTTCATTACAATTAAACTTACGATGCTGATTAAAAAAATAACGGCAAACATTTTATCAAATGCATAAGATTTTCGTACGCGTGTCATATATACACCAAGGCCTTGCATTCCTCCGAGCCATTCGGAAATGACAGCTCCGACAACCGCGTAGGTAGCGGCAACGCGGAGACCTGCAAAAAAGGATTCTCTTGCTGATTTCAATTTAACACGAAGTAAGATTTGCAGAGGGCTTGCTCCCATACTTTCCATTAAACGGATTAAATCAGGATCGACTGCACGTAATCCACTTAAAGTATTGATTACAATCGGAAAGAAACAAGTAATAAAAATCAAAGTGATTTTCGGAGCAATACCAAAACCCATCCAAAGTACCAGCAAAGGGGCAATTGCAATAGTTGGAATCGTTTGTGTTAATATGATAACCGGATGAACTGCTTTGTATAATATAGAAAATCGATCCATGATTACCGCAATGAGAACTCCAAAGATGACACTAAGAAAGAGTCCAATGACAGCCTCTTGAAAGGTTGTAATGGAATGCTGCATTAGAAGCGGAAAATCTGTGATCAAGGCTTTCACCACACTTCCTGGGGATGGAAGCATAAAAGCTGGAACCAATTTCATCTTGCAAATCATCTCCCATAAAAGAAGGAGCAATGCAAGAAACGAAAGCGGATATAGCTTATTGGTGATGCTTTGTAACTTTTTTGTCAATGCTCCATACCCCCGCATTTGGATTGTAGAAAATTTTTACGTAAGAGGCAACGCTTGGCGCACCTTCTCGAATGCAAATAAGCTGACACTCCTTCACAATATTTATTAGGGTTTCATAATCTCCCTCTATGGTCGTTTCAAATGGTCCGACATAGGTATTTAAACCGGTAGACTTAATGTAGTCAATTACTTTGTCCACAACACGAATAACTTCCTCGCCTTCGACATCAGGTAGCACTTGGATTGCAATACTTGCTTCTGGTTGATTCATAATGATTTACTCCTTTATTATTTTATTTGATTTATCTAATGCGTAAAAAAAATTGCGTAGGTAAACCTACGCAGAAGAATATAACAATATGTTCCTACGTTGGCATTATCCAAATCAGGTTTTGGGTCAGAAACCAATCAGTTTCACTCTCAGCCGGATTCATCCAGCTCCCCATTGTAATGTATTTGCATCATAAATAGGATAGACTTGATACGTGCAAAAGTCAACCTTTTATAGCAGAGTAAATTATATATATTTTGAAATACCATAGATATTTATCAGAAAGTGCATTTTATAGAGAAATCTGGTACAATAATGATTGAAAGAGCATGTTTTCGAGAGTGTGAAAAAGGAGTTAATTGCATGAAAACAGCAGAATTTCATTTTGTAGATATGGATCATTATGAAAGACGAGAGCATTTTGAGTATTATACAAAATTAGTGCGTACCAATTACAATCTAACGGCAAACATTGATCTTACTGCATTGCATAAAAGGATAAAAGAGAAAGAGATTCGATTTTATCCTACCTTTATATTTGCCATAATAAAGGGCATCAATCAGAATAAGGAATTTCGAATGCAGGTAGATCAATCAGGTAGATTGGGGTATTGGGATTTTTTGCATCCGTCGTATACTATTTTTCACGAGGATGATCATACCTTTTCCGATATATGGACAGAGTTTAATCCGAAGTTTACTGTTTTTTATAAAAATGCTTTGGAGGATATAGTGCGGTATAAAGAGGTAAAAGGGGTAAAGGCAAAGCCGAATAAGCTACAAAATTTTTGTCCCATTTCGGGCGTTCCGTGGCTTCATTTTAGTAATTACAGCTGCGATACTTTTTCAGAGCCGCATATGTATTTTCCAGTTATAAGTTTTGGGAAATATATAGAAAAGGAAGGGAAAATAGAGATTCCACTTTCTATTTTTGTAAATCATGCCGTGGCAGACGGGTATCATTCATGCAAATTACTCAATGACATACAGAATATCGTGCAGAAAGCAGAGGAGTGGATTTAAATGAATCGAATTTTAAAATTACAAAGTGCACTTTTACGTGTAATAGAAGAACAAGAAGGAAAGGTGGAAGAGCGAGATCAGAGCTTAGATTGGGAGCGCGTTCATATGGCAAGCTGTGCTCGATTGGGCTTTTTAATGGCAGAAGAAAAAGGACAAGACCCGGAGCTTGCAGCTTGCGCCTGCAGTGTGCATGATTTTGGACGTATATTAACCGGAAAGCAAAAAGGGCATGCAGAAAAAGGGTATCATCCTGTAAAAGATTTTTTGGACAAGTTAGAACTTTTTACAAAAGAAGAAATTGAAATAATCTCTCTTGCAGTAAAAAATCATAGCAGAAAATCTAAAATAGGAAGTTGGATTGAAGAAATTGTAAAGGATGCTGATGTGGTCGATTGCTATCAGTATGGAATACCCTTTGTAAGAGATGCACAGCAAATGCGTTATGAAGAATATATAAAAAGAAATCAACCTGAGGAAGAAGAATAAAAAATATACGAATGTTTAAACAGGTGTCTGTTTTTAACGTTCGTCATTTTGTCCAAAAACTGGTTTTTTTGTAGGAATTTATTCCGAAATTTTGAGAAAGCTATTTACGAGATGGATGTTCATTCATTATAATATAGATGTGGTTCACAGAAAGAAAGGTGGCAAAAAATGCAGCTTTTAAAAGATAGAATATTACAGGATGGAGTCGGAATTGGTACAGAGATATTGAAGGTTGACTCTTTTTTAAATCATCAGATCGATGTCGAACTTTTAGATCAAATTGGAAAAGAATTTAAACGATTGTTTGGAGACCAAAATGTAAATAAAATTTTGACGATTGAGGCATCTGGAATCGCAATTGCTTGTATTACTGCAATGCATTTTGGAAATGTACCGGTAGTATTTGCAAAAAAAGCAGCACCAAATACTATGACTGATGAATTTTATGGATCTGAAGTAAAATCCTTTACAAAGGGAACTGTATCCGTTGCCAGAGTCGCAAAAAAGTATTTAAAAAAGGGTGATCGTGTACTTATTTTAGATGATTTCTTGGCACATGGCGAAGCAGCATTTGGTATGGCTGATTTGGTTAAACAAGCTGGCGGTGAAGTAATTGGACTTGGAGCAGTCATCGAAAAGCAATTTCAAGGCGGCGGTGAAAAACTGAGAAAAAAAGGCTATCGTGTTGAATCCCTAGCGGTTATAAAGTCCATCAAGGACGATAACATAGAATTTCTATAATAGAAATGATGAAATAACAAAGGATAAGAAAAGAAGGAGAATGAACATGAAAAGAATTTTGGCAGTATTAATGGTACTTGTGCTTGTAATGGGCGCATTTGCTGGCTGTGGCGGAGCAACAGAAGAAGAAGAAACTGATGCATTGACCGTAGGCTTCATTTATGTTGGACCGGCAAGCGATGGCGGTTTCTCTGAAGCACAGGACAATGGCAGACAGGCTTTGGAAGATCACTTTAAGGAAAAAGTAAAAACATTAAAGGTAGAAAGTGTTGCAGAAGAATCTCAGGCTGTAAAAAATGCGGCAATTAACCTGATGGATCAAGGTGCAACGGTAATCGTAGCAACTAGTTTTGGTTTCATGAATCCAATTGAAGAATTAGCTAAGGAATATACGGACATTAAGTTCCTTCACTTCTCCGGAAATAAAATGAACGATACAAACTTTGGAAATTATTTCGGTGCAATGGAACAGCCTAGATATCTTTCCGGTATTATTGCAGGTATGACAACAAAGAGCAATAAGCTTGGATACGTTGCAGCTTTCCCTTATACCGAATTGATCATTGGAATTAATGCCTTTACATTGGGAGCACAGTCTGTAAACCCAGATGTAGAAGTAAAGGTAATTTATACTCAAAACTGGCATGATCCTGCTCAAGAAAAAGCAGCTGCAGAAGCATTGTTAGATCAAGGCTGTGATGTAATTGCACAACATTGTGATACAGCAGGTCCTCAGATTGCTGCAGAAACAGCCAATGCATTTGCAATCGGTTACAACATGGACAGCAGTTCTGCTGCACCTGGAGCTTATTTAACAGCACCAGTATGGAATCATGGAGCATACTATATTGAGCAAATTCAGAAAATTATGGATGGAACTTGGGCTCCGGAATCTTATTATGGCACTATGGCAGATGGTTATGTACAACTTGCTCCAATGACTGAAAATGTATCCGCAGAAGCAAAAGCGAAAGTAGAAGAGGTTCAGGCTAAGATTGAATCTGGCGAATTTAACGTTTTCTCTGCAGGAGATAAGGATGTATTATACAATGATGGCAGTGTTATGATTCCAGCGGGTACTTCCTTGGATCGCGATGCAATTTGGGGTATTTCCAATCCTGATTCTGCTATGGTTACGCTTGTAAAAGGTGCAACCGGACAATAATAAAAACAAAAATATTTGTTGCTAGAGTAGACACATCGGAGGGCTTTTTATGAAGCAAGAAATCGCAATTCAAATGCGAGATATTTCGAAAACGTTTGGTGACGTAAAAGCAAACGAAGATGTGAACCTAACTGTATATGAAGGAGAAGTACATGCGCTGCTTGGTGAAAATGGAGCAGGGAAGAGTACTTTAATGAACATGCTGTCGGGAATTTATACCCCCGACAGCGGTTCTATTTCTATCCATGGGAAGCAGGTTCACTTTACATCGCCAAAGGATTCTATTGCGCTGGGGATCGGTATGATTCATCAGCATTTTAAATTGGTAGAAGTTTTAAGTGCAAAGGAAAACATCATCTTAGGTGAAAAAGGTGGCTTTTTTACAAAGGGAAAAGAATTAAGTAAGAAAATCAGACAGATTTCTGATCACTATGGACTTGACATTGATCCGGAAAAAAAGGTATATGAAATGTCCGTAGGAGAAAAGCAGACACTGGAAATCATTAAGGTGCTCTATCGGGGAGCAAAAATATTAATTATGGATGAACCAACAGCTGTTTTGACACCACAGGAAATCAAACGGCTATTTCAGATTATCCGAAATATGAGAGACAAAGGCTGTGCGGTTGTTATCATTACGCATAAGCTGAATGAGGTAATGGAAATCAGTGATCGCATTACCGTTTTGCGAAAAGGTAAGTCAGTGGAAACCGTAGAAACCTCAAAAGTAGAGGTTCCGAATTTAATTGAAATGATGGTAGGAAAAAAAGTAAGTCTTTCCATCGAAAAGAAAAACATAGAAAATAAGAGAGTCCTGTTGGAGGTAGACAACCTGCGTGTTATCAATCAAGAAAAGAAGAACGCATTGGATGAAGTAACATTTTCTTTATACAGTGGTGAAATTCTAGGCGTTGCGGGTGTTGCCGGAAGCGGTCAGAAAGAGCTTTGTGAAACTCTTGCAGGACTTGTTAAATCAGATAAAGGACGTATTTTCTTTGAAGGTGATAATATCGTAGGAAAAACACCTCGAGATATCATTCAGCTAGGAATTCGTATGGGATTTATTCCTGAGGATCGTTTGGGAATGGGTCTTGTCGGAACGATGGATATCGTTCACAATATAATTTTAAAGGATTATCAAACACAACCCGGTTTCTTTTTAAAACGGGAAGATAGTACGGCAAAAGCAAATGAGATTGTGGAACGCTTGGACATTCAAACACCAAGTATTTATACAGAAGTAAAAAAGCTTTCTGGAGGAAACATCCAAAAGGTTCTTTTGGGAAGAGAAATTGACTCTGAGCCAAAGGTACTGATTACTGCTTATGCAGTACGTGGGCTCGACATAGGTGCATCCTATAAGATTTATGATTTATTGAACGAACAAAAAGAAAAAGGTGTTGGAGTACTTTTCATCGGTGAAGACTTGGATGTTTTGATGGAGCTTTGTGATCGTGTTATGGTACTTTGCAACGGGAAAATTACAGGTATTGTAAATACCGACGAAGTAACAAAAGAAGAAGTCGGTTTGCTTATGACCGGTGGTTCTTTGGAAAAGGAGGCAGCTCATGTTAAAAGTAAATAAAAGAGCGGAGCTTCCAAAAGATAGAGAAGCGATCATACGGGTTGGCGCTATTTTATGTTCGATTGTTTGCGCAGGAATTGTACTTGCTGTTATGGGATTTAATCCAATTCAAGTATTTCGTGAAATTATATTAGGTGCATTTGGCACGCAGATGAGAATACAGCAAACTGTGGTAAAAGCAATTCCTTTAGTAGTAACTTCATTGGGTATTTTAGTTGCATTTAAAATGAAGTTTTGGAACATCGGCGGCGAAGGTCAGATTATGATGGGTGCATTTGGAGCAGCTTTGGTAGCATTAAACCTGCCAAGTACACTTCCAATGCCGGTTATGCTTTTATGCATGGCAATTGTAGCGATTGTATTTGGTGGTATATGGGCGTTTATTCCGGCTTATTTTAAAGCCAAGTTCAATACAAATGAAACCATTTTTACTTTGATGATGAATTACATTGCAATTAAATGGGTGACTTATTTGCAGTTTGGTCCTTGGAAGGATCCCGCTTCGCAGGGCTTCCCTCGAATTGCAACCTTTTCGGATAATGCAGTCATGCCAAAGCTGTTTGGTATACACATTGGATGGATCATCGCATTAGCTCTTGTTGCAATTATTTATGTATTTATTAATCATACAAAAAAAGGATATGAAATTACGGTTGTTGGTGAAAGCTTGGAAACGGCACGTTATGCTGGTATGAATATTAATTCCATTATCATCACAGCGATGTTGATTTCAGGCGGACTTTGCGGACTAACTGGTATGATTCAGGCATCGGCAATCGAAAAAACATTAACAGCAAATATTTCTAACAACTATGGATTTACTGCAATTATAACAACTTGGCTTTCTCGTTTATCTGCACCGATTATTTTAGTGGTTTGTATTGTCTTTGCAGGGTTACTGCAGGGAGGTGCCTATCTACAGATTGCGATGCAGGTTCCGGCTTCGGTAGCGGATATGATTCAGGGTATTATATTATTTTTCGTTTTAGGAAGCGAATTTTTCTTGCAATATAAGGTATCCTTTGCCAAATCAGAAAAGACGACAATTAAGGAGGTGGCATAATATGATGGTATCATTTTTAATCGCTGCGGTTGGCGCAGCTATGCCACTGCTTTACGCAACAATGGGGGAACTGATTACTGAAAAAGCAGGAAATCTCAACCTTGGTGTAGAAGGTATGATGCTGATGGGAGCTGTCATGGGCTTTTCCGTAGGACTTCATACAGGAAATCCTTATTTGGCTTTATTGGCAAGTCTGATTGCGGGTGCGATAGGAGCGGCAATTTATGCGGTTCTTACGGTTTCTTTAATGTCAAATCAAGTAGTAACCGGTCTTACTCTTACGATTTTCGGAACCGGATTTTCCAGCTTTGTGGGAGAGGGCTTTATGGGAACAGCAGCACCTGCTGGCATCAAAGCATTATCTACAAAGATTGCCATTCCTGGACTTTATCAGATTCCGGTCTTGGGGCCAATTTTGTTTCATCAAGATATTTTAGTTTACACCGGATATATTATGGTTATCATCGTAGCTATTTATCTGAATAAAACCAAGATGGGATTAAATTTACGTGCAGTTGGTGAAAATGCAGCAGCAGCCGATGCTTCCGGCATCAATGTATCTTTTTATAAATATGCACACATCATCGTCGGAGGAGCAATGTGTGGCTTAGGCGGTGCTTATATGTCCTTAGTTACTGTCCCAGTTTGGCAAGCAAATGTAGTAGCAGGCAGAGGCTGGATTGCGGTTGCTTTGGTTATTTTTGCGTCTTGGAAGCCTTGGAAAGCACTTGTAGGCGCTTTTGTATTCGGTGGTCTAAATATTCTGGGATTGCGTTTGCAAAGTATGGGAATCCATATTTCACAGTATTTGGTTGATATGCTTCCTTATGCAGCAACCATCTTAATTGTAATTATCAGTACAAGGAAAAATCGAAAAGAAGATATGAATCCTGCGGATTTAGGTGTATCTTATTTCCGAGAAGAACGTTAAAATAAAAAAGAATTACTTCTCTTTCTAAAATAATTTTTGGAAAGCAGTAAAATAGTTTTAATTTTTTTGATAAAATTTATATAATTCAAAAATAATTTTTGAATTATCCTTGATTAATTTAAATTATCATATTATACTTAGATAACTGATATAAATCTTATCGGATATGGATTGATTCATTTTTGATAACACTTCTTTGATTTATTTAGAGAGATGTTTGTGATTTTGAAATTCCAAATAAAGCAAAGGAGGTTAGTATTATGGCTGACAAAACAATTACGTGTAAAGACTGCGGAGCAGAATTCATTTTCAGTGAAAATGAACAGGCGTTCTATAAAGAAAAGGGATTTGAAAATGAACCACAAAGATGCCCTACTTGCAGAAGAGAAAGAAAACAACAAAAAAATAGAAGACCGAATGGAAATAGATACTAATTGTAATGTTTATTTCAAGCATAAAAGTGGATTTGATAATCCACTTTTATTTATCTAATAGGAAATATCATTAGATTTTCTCTATTAGATAAATAGGGAAATGCAGAGGGGCGGAAGCCTCTTTGTCCATAAAGGAGGCGCTCAGCGAATGAAATGAGCACCAAAGGGAGCCGTGGGTTCCATAGTGGAGTGGCGAGGCCACTTTTATTTATATGAAAAATTATATTGGAGGTGTTTGGTATTAGCTATAAAAAAAATGAATTACAAATTAACAATGAAATAAATGATAAAGAAATTAGGCTTATTGACGCAGATGGTACTATGCTAGGGATAGTATCTATTTCAGAGGCATTGGAATTAGCATTTCAAAAGGATTTGGATTTAGTAAAAATTTCTCCGAATGCAGTGCCGCCTATATGTAAAATAGCTGATTATAATAAAACGATGTATGAAAAGGCTAAAAAAAAGAAAGAGGCAAGGAAAAGTCAAAAGATTGTTGTGCTTAAGGAAGTAAGATTATCTGTTAAAATAGGAGAGAATGATTTAAATCTTAAAAGCAAAAATGCCCATAAATTTTTATTAGAAGGGAATAAAGTAAAGGTAAGTATTCGCTTTAAGGGCAGGCAACAGAAATATAAAGAGGATGGGATAGAGGTGCTTACAAAATTTGCTGATACGTTAACGGAAGTTGGGGATATTGAGAAGGCTCCTTCTCTTGAAGGAAGAACCATGATTATGATTGTAAGTCCAAAAAAGAAATAAAACCCATTGTACAGGGAAAGTTGTTTTGAAAAATATACAGATATGAAAGATAATAAAAAAATTATATAGAAAGGAAAATATATAATGAACTTTCTTAAGTTTTCATTATACAAGGATTTAGGATGAGTGTTTATGTGCATTTAGCGGAAGGCTTTGAAGAAATTGAAGCATTAACGGTTGTGGATGTTCTAAGACGAGCTTCTGTCGACGTTAAAATGGTATCTATTGGGACAAATAAAATGGTAACCGGGGCACATGGGATTTGTGTAAAAGCCGATTTGCTTTTTGAAGAAGCGAATTATAAGTCTTGTGAGATGCTTGTATTTCCTGGCGGTATGCCAGGAACCTTAAATTTAAAAGAACATGAAGGATTGAAAAAAGAATTAGTTGCTTTTAATGAAGAGGAAAAATGGATTGCAGCAATTTGTGCAGCACCGATGATTTTAGGGGAACTTAACATGTTAAAAGACAAAGCAGCTACTATTTATCCCGGAATGGAGCAACATTTAGTCGGTGCAAGAATTTCAGATCAACGGATTGTACAGGATAAACACATCATTACGTCAAAAGGACCTGGTACGGCTATGGAATTTACTTTAAAACTCGTAGAGGTTTTAACAGATAGTAAATCTAAACAACGTTTGGAAAATGACATGGTTATAAAATAAATGCTTTTAAGGGATGATTACTGAATCATCCCTTAATTATTATATATAGGTATATCATATGAAATTTTACCATTGTAGTATAAAACAAATATAGGTATAATAATAAAGTTATACAAAATGAGCAGAAGGAGAAGCAAATGGAGCATATATTTAAAGATTTATATAAAGAAAATTTTTCAATTAGCTTTGAATCATATAAAGTGTTTTATCATGTGGCTACATTATCAAGCATGACTCAGGCAGCTGAAGTATTATTTTTGACACAGCCTGCGGTAAGCAAGTCCATTCATAATTTGGAAGCAGAATTGGGCTGCAGTCTTTTTAATCGTACACAAAAGGGAATGGCCTTAACCGAAGAAGGTAAAATTTTATATAAATATATTATGAACGCCTATGATAATATCATGATGGGTCAAAAAAAATTATGGCAGATGATAAACATGGAAAATGGTATTATTCGAATCGGAACGGATGAAATGACCGTATATTTTGATCTTTTACCGAAGCTGGAAGCTTTTAATGTCAAGCATCCAAAAATAAAAATGGAAGTAATGAGCTATAAAAGACCGGGACTAATCAGGGGCATCAAAGACGGAGAAATTGATTTTGGTGTTATCATGGCTGAGGATGAAAAATACGAAAATCTTGAAATTCATGAACTGAACACGGTAAAATACAGTTTCATTGTGGGTCCGAAATATAAGGATATGACGAAACGGAATTGGACTTTAGAAGAAATTATAGAGTATCCAATCATTTCTCTGGAAAAAGATATGAGTGCGAGAAAACATATAAATGATTATTTTCTTGGAAATGGGTTGTTGTTTCGCCCTGATATTGAGTTGACTACGACATCTTTAATTGTTCCTTTTGCAGAACGAAATTTAGGGATTGGAATTGTAGCGCACCATTTTGCTGAAGATTCCATGCATCAGCAAAGATGCTTTGAAATTCATGTTACACCGGCGATACCGGATCGAAGAGCCTGTGTTATAAATGGGAAAAAACATTCCATTTCTTTAGCGGCAAAACAGTTCTTGACCGAAATTTTTTCAGATGAAGAGGATGAAAAAAAGTTGTAATTGACATAAGTATTATTTATTTTACAAAAAACCTTATATCCTCTATTATTGTTCTAGTGATGAACAATGCCAAGAGAGGATGCCAATATGCATTAAATCATAGAGGTAACGTTAACGCGATGCTTCTATTTTTTTTGAGGCTTTGAATCGTACAGTAATAAAGGAAAGGAGTCGATGAGTTTTGGATACGCTATCAGAGGAGTTGATACATAGGTTAAATACGGAAGTCTTTTTTGAAATTCCCATTTTTGGCGGAATACCAATTTCTCAAAGTGTGGTTGCTACCTGGGGTATTATGGCTATCTTAGTTTTGGGCTCCATATTGCTGGTTCGAAATTTAAAAATTGTTCCGGGAAGAAAGCAGATTGCTTTAGAGATTGTAGTCGGTGGATTTTTAAAAATGTTTTATGGGATTTTAGGGGAATCCGGAAAGCAGTATGCACCTTATTTGACGACAGTACTGATTTACATTGGAATTGCAAATCTTACCGGGGTTGTTGGAGTAGCACCGCCGACAAAAGATTTAAATGTAACAGCGGCATTGGCTTTTATGAGTATTATCCTTGTTGAATATGCAGGAATTCGAACCAAGGGGTTGTTCGGATGGTTCAAGAGTTTTGCTGAACCAATGGCAATTATTACGCCAATTAAAATCATGGAAGTCTTTATGCGACCGCTATCGCTTTGCATGCGTATGTTCGGAAATATTTTTGGAAGCTTTGTTGTGATGGAGATGCTGATGATTGTTGCACCAGTGATTATTCCGGTTCCATTCAGCCTCTATTTTGATTTTTTTGACGGACTTGTGCAAGCATATGTGTTTGTATTTTTAACTTCTTTATTTATAAGGGAAGCGATTGAGATTGAAGGGTAAAAAAAGAAAGAGAAAGAAAAAACGGCAGTTGCCGCATAAAAAGGAGCGTGTATTATTATGACAACATTAATTGCAATTGGAGCTGGTCTCGCAGTATTAGCAGGTTTAGGAGCAGGGCTTGGAATCGGTATTGCTACATCAAAAGCAGTGGATGCCATTGCAAGGCAGCCGGAAGCAGAAGGAAAAATAAGAAATACTTTAATTTTAGGATGTGCATTAGCAGAAGCAACAGCTATTTATGGTTTTGTAGTAGCAATTATGATCATTATTTTTCTAAAATAAATGCTGGAGGCGATGAAGAATGACAGGATTAAATTGGAACTTTGTTTTTACCATAATCAATCTGATTGTCCTTTATTTACTTATGCAGAAATTTTTATACCGTCCAATCATGAGTATTATGCAGCAAAGAGAACAGCTTATTAAAACGCAGCTGGATTCAGCTAAAAATACAGAGCAAGAAGCATTCGCATTAAAAGAAAAATATGAAACTTCTTTAGCAAGTGTAGAAAAAGAGGCGGATTTAATATTGAATCGTTCAAGAAGTCGTGCACAAGCAGAGTATGATTTGATTCTACAGGATGCAAATGCAGCTGCAAAGCAAGTAATGAAAGAGACAGAAAAAGAAATCGAGACAGAATGGGAAAAAGCAATACAGAATATTTCTGATGAGATTGCTGCTCTTGCAGTATCGGCAGCGGAAAAAGCAATTGGACAACAAAAAAGCGGCGTTTTTTGATCAGAAAATGATGAACGCATTTTTGAAAGAAGAGGGTGTCAGCGATGAACAAACAAGCCGACAGCTATGGAAGAGCGCTGTTTGAGATTGGAATTAAAAAAAGAATTATAGAGGAAAGCAGAAAACTTTATAGTAAGAATCCTGCTTTAAAAGAAGCGCTTTGTAATCCTTCCGTTACAAAAGAAGAAAAGCACCGAGTCATTGACGCGATTTTTTCTCCTAAGATACGGAATTTTTTAAAAGTTCTTTGTGATAATGGAAGTATGGATCAGTTCGAAGAGATTTATAGATCTTATGAAGGATGTTGCTTGGAAAGTGAAAATATTCTGACGGCAAAATTGATTTATGTAACAGAACCGCAAACAGAGCAGCTGGAAGCGATGAAACAAACGTTAGCATTAAAATATGATAAGGACAGTGTAAAGTTGGATATGAAGCAGGATGCTTCGTTAATCGGAGGATTTCTTTTAAGAGTTGGCGATGAGGAATACGATTATAGCGTAAAAGGCAGACTTGCGCAGCTTTACAAGAAACTCGCGTGGAGGTGAAGGAATTGGGCAATATTTGTGCTGAAGAAATTCTTTCGGTGTTAAAAAATGAAATTGAACATTATGAAGATAAATCACAGATGCAGGAGGTAGGTACTGTTATTCGTGCCGGTGATGGAATTGCTACAGTCTATGGACTTTCTCGTGCAATGTATGGAGAGTTAGTGGTATTTGAAACCGGAGTAGAAGGCATTGTACAAAGCTTGGAGGAAAAAACAGTTGGTGTCGTACTTCTAGGATCTGATCATGGAATTATAGAAGGTTCGAAGGTAAACCGAACTGGTGAAAGAGCCTGCGTTGGAGTTGGCGAAGAAATGATTGGACGTGTTGTTGATGCTCTTGGAAATCCAATCGATGGAAAAGGTAAGATAAAGACGACGGAAAAGCGTCCGATAGAAAATCCGGCTCCCGGTGTAGTAGAACGAAAATCGGTATCGGAACCGATGTCTACCGGAATTTTAGCCATTGACTCTATGTTTCCGATCGGAAGAGGTCAGCGTGAGCTAATTATTGGAGATCGTCAGACAGGAAAAACTTCCATTGCAGTAGATACCATTTTGAATCAAAAAGGAAAAGATGTTGTTTGTATCTATGTTGCCATTGGGCAGAAATCGTCTACGGTTGCACAGATTGTAAATACACTATCGAAACATGGTGCAATGGATTATTCCATTATAGTAGCTGCATCAGCAAGTGAATTGGCACCATTGCAGTATATTGCTCCTTATGCAGGTACCGCAATGGCAGAGTATTTTATGTATAGGGGCAAAGATGTTTTGATTGTTTATGATGATTTATCAAAGCATGCTGTGGCTTATCGTGCCATGTCTTTATTGCTCAAGCGTCCGCCTGGCAGAGAGGCTTACCCTGGAGATGTTTTTTATTTACATTCCAGATTGCTTGAACGTTCCAGTCGTTTGGATGAGGCACATGGAGGCGGTTCCATTACCGCTTTGCCGATTATTGAAACCTTAGCAGGGGATGTTTCGGCTTATATCCCAACCAATGTCATTTCCATTACGGATGGGCAGATTTTTTTAGAAAGTGAATTATTTTTCTCTGGTATAAGACCGGCGGTAAATGTAGGCTTATCGGTATCTCGTGTAGGTGGAGCCGCACAAACAAAAGCCATGAAAAAAGCTTCCGGAAATTTACGTATCGATTTGGCACAGTATCGTGAGATGGAAGTGTTTACTCAGTTTAGCTCTGATTTAGATGCTTCTACGAAAGAATTGCTGGATCATGGTAGTCGTTTGATCGAGTTGCTCAAACAGCCATTGAATCAGCCGATGAGTTTGCATGCTATGGTAATTTCTCTTTGTGCAGCAAATCATAAACTTATGCTTGATGTACCACTAAAAGAGATTAAAACATTTCAAAGAAATATGCTTGCCTACATGGAAAAAGAGTATCATGCATTGGTACAGAAAATAGAACAGGAAAAGATTCTGACCGATGAAATGATTGAAGAAATTATAAGCGGTATTAAAGAATTTAAAAGCAGGTGATTTCATGGCAAATATGAGAGAAATACGGATTCGAATGAAAAGCATCCAAGATACCATGAAAATTACAAATGCCATGTATTTAATTTCATCTTCAAAGTTAAAAAAAGCAAGGAAGGTTTTAGATGATACCATGCCTTATTTTGTGACGCTGCAAAAAACTATTCATGACATTCTACTTCATTCACCAGACATTTCTCACGCTTATTTTGATAAACGTGAGTTAAAACCGAAAGAAAATAAAAAAAAGGCGTATATTGTCATTACAGCTGATAAAGGGCTAGCCGGTGGATACAATCATAATGTCATAAAGTTGGCAGAGCAAGAAATGGCAAAAAGCAAGCATAATATTTTATTTGCAGTTGGTCAGGTTGGAAGACAATATTTTCAGAGAAAAAAAGAAGAAATGGCAAATGATTTCTTCTATACAAATTATAATCCGACACGCTATCGTGCAAGATGTATCACAGAGACTATAATTGATGGTTTTAATAAAGGTGAAATCGATGAGGTATACATGGTGTATACAAAAATGGTGACACCGATGAAAGCAGAGGCGGAGGTCATTCAGCTTTTGCCGCTTTCTCAAGGTGAATTTGTTTCTATGGAGAAAGAAGAATACAAACACTTTGCAGAATATTCACCTTCTCCGCAGGTGGTTATGAATCATCTGGTGCCAAATTACATCAAAGGTTTTATTTATGGAGCTATGGTAGAAGCCTTTTCTGCCGAGCAGCATGCACGAATGACTGCTATGCAGTCTGCAACTGACAGTGCTAAGGATATGATTCGGCAGTTATCTTTACTGTATAACCGCGCCAGACAGGCTGCCATTACACAAGAAATCAATGAAGTTGTCAGTGGTGCCGGATCGGAGGATAGATAGATATGAAAAAGGGAAAAATTGTACAGGTTTTGGGACCTGTCGTTGATGTAGAATTTAATACAGATCAGCTTCCTTTTATCAAGGATGCGTTGAGCGTTACGGTAGATGGAGAGGAAAAGGTCATGGAAGCGGCACAGTATATGGGAAATCATGTCATACGCTGTATCATGCTTTCTGCCAGTGAGGGTCTTGCGAAGGGAATGGAAGTCTTTGCAATGGATTCTTGCATTCAAGTACCGGTAGGTAAACAAACATTAGGCAGAATGTTTAACGTTTTGGGAAAAACGATTGATGGGGGAAAAGACTTAGAAGCAGAAATAAAATGGCCAATTCACAGAAAGCCCCCAGCATTTGAAGACCAAAGTCCAGTCGTTGAAGTTCTGGAAACGGGAATCAAGGTAATCGATTTGCTTGCGCCTTATGCAAAGGGTGGTAAAATCGGATTATTTGGCGGTGCCGGAGTTGGAAAAACGGTATTGATTCAGGAATTGATTCATAACATTGCAACAGAGCATGGCGGTTATTCTATCTTTACAGGGGTTGGAGAACGTTCCAGAGAAGGAAATGACCTTTGGACAGAAATGACAGAATCCGGAGTAATCAACAAGACGGCACTCGTATTTGGACAGATGAATGAACCGCCCGGTTCACGTATGCGTGTAGCACAGACTGGTTTGACTATGGCAGAATATTTCAGAGATGAAGAACACCAGAATGTTCTTTTGTTTATTGATAATATTTTCCGATATGTGCAGGCAGGATCTGAGGTTTCCGCACTTCTTGGACGTATGCCGTCTGCAGTAGGCTATCAGCCAACTTTGGCAAACGAAGTCGGTGAACTTCAGGAACGAATTACTTCTACAAAAAATGGTTCCATTACTTCCGTTCAGGCTGTTTATGTTCCGGCAGATGATTTGACTGACCCGGCGCCTGCAACTACATTTGCCCATTTGGATGCAACGACCGTACTTTCTAGAAAGATTGTAGAGCAAGGGATTTATCCGGCAGTTGATCCTCTGGAATCCACTTCTCGTATTTTAGAGCCGGATGTTGTTGGGGAAGAACATTATCAAGTGGCGAGACAGACACAGGAGCTGCTTCAAAGATACAAAGAGCTTCAGGATATTATTGCGATTCTAGGTATGGAGGAACTGGATGAGGAGGATAAGTTAGCTGTATATCGTGCAAGAAAGATTCAAAAGTATTTATCACAGCCTTTCTCTGTAGCTGAGAACTTCACGGGAATTAGTGGGAAATATGTACCACTGAAAGAAACGATTCGCGGTTTTAAAGCCATAATCGAAGGAGAGTTGGATGCGTATCCGGAAAGTGCATTTTTAATGGTAGGTACGATAGAAGAAGTCATTGAAAAAGCGAATGCAATGGGATTTAATAAGTCTGGAGAAGCTGAAAGTGAGGCGTAGCATATGAGCAAAACCTTTGATTTAAAAATTGTAGCCAGCGATCGAGATTTTTTTGAAGGCAAATCGGAAATGATCATACTTCCGGCAATTGATGGAAATCATGGTGTGATGGCACAGCATGAATCTATGGTAACGGCAATTCAAGCTGGGGAAGTACGGTTTCAAGTCGACGGAGAATGGAAGATTGCTGCATTGGGTGATGGGTTTGCAGAAATTATGCCGGATTATGTGGTAGTAGTGGTTGATACCGCTGAATGGCCGGAAGAAATCGATGTACGCCGCGCAGAAGAGGCGCGGGAGCGTGCAGAGGAGCGTTTAAGAAGCAAACAGGCATTGATGGAGTATTATCATTCGAAGGCGGCATTGTCCAGGGCTATGGCACGTTTAAAGGTTACGAAAAAGGTAAGATAAAGACTGAAAGAAAAAGGCGGCGCACTTCATGCGACCGCCTTTTAAAATAGTAATGTCCTTTCTTAAATTTTAATTGCTTATGAAGTTATACGATAATTGCAGTAAGATAAAAGCTTAAATCTGGAAGCATTGACTGCATTGATGAATTTTGATTGCAATGGACAGTTGTTCTGCCTGAGACGGGTTTTTCCAGCTAAGACCTGTGATGGCAGTTATTTTATCAAGGCGATACCGAACCGTGTTTTCATGTTGCTTTAAGATCTCGGCTGCCTCGGAAATATTCTGACCGTAGTCTACGAAGGTCTCTAAAGTGGGAAGCAGCTTTGTGCCGTTTTCCATATCATACTCTAAAACCTTTTCTAAGATACTTTTACAGAAATTCTGCATAGAAGGGCTGCTGCAGTGTGGAAGAAGCAGTTTAAAAATACCAAGATGATTAAAATAGTGAATTTTTTTCTTTTCCTTCGAAATATTTAGGGAAGCGTATATGCTTTCTATGATGCTGTCAGAGTATTCATCAAGTTTATAGTGGCAGGCACTGATGCCTGTTATAAATTCTTCTGAATCAGACAATACGGTATTTATCATTTTTTCAATAAAGTCTTCTTTATAAAATTCCGAAATATTATCGCAGGAATAAGTAAGAAGCATACCGTGTTTGTAATAGCACAGGCTTGTTCCCAAAGAGTTCAAAGGATTTTTTTGAAAAAGATTATAATATTTTTTAAACTGTACTTCGGTAAAAAAATCATTTCCACGGAAGTGAATCGTAAAAAATTGGTTTTCGGAGGATGGATTAATCATTTTTGCGTGTGTGATCCGTTCTGCTTCCGTTAACGGATGATTCAAAAGTATGTCGATTTCCTTTTGGATAAAGTCTGTTGAAGCCATCAGGTTACTATGACTATCTATTTCGTATATTATTTTTTCAAAATATATTTTATTCGATTCAATGAGAAAAATAGGGAAATTCATAGAATCAGCATAACGAATGATAGAATCACTGATCGGAAGCTTGAACACATTTTTAATTGCTAGTCCGCTTGCACCTTTTGCAACAAGGTGTTTGACCGCATCACTAACCAAGTAATGATTTTCTTTTGCATAGAGAAATGTGGTCAAAGCAAATTGTCCTTCATGAAAATTAATGTGAAAATATTTGTTTTTCAGTGTTGGCTCCAGCTCGTAATCCAGTATGCCGGCATCTTTGATCACTCTTGAAAGCCCGCCTCGGCCGGCAATTATCTTTACGCCGCCAGCAAAAGTACCATAAAAATCGGATACGGTATAATTCATCTTCGTGCCTTTCTTTCTACATTTATAAATAAATATAAAAATAGAATCTATCTTTTATAAATTTTAACAATGATATAATTATGATATTTATACCATCAATCATTGTCAATAGAATTATAACTTATTCTCCTGATTTGTATTGTAATTTATAACAAATAAATAAGATTGATTATGCCTTTGTTCTTAGATAGGCTGTTATTATAGATAGGAAATATCGCAGAAAGCGATGAGAAAGCAGGTGATGACTATGATCAAAGAGTTTAAAGTGGAAACATGGCTGAATCCAAGAGATGCAAAGTGCAAGTATAATTTAGGAGCTAGCTGTGTAAAAGCAATGTCGCTGGAAGAACTGGCGGAAATCAGCGGGGAAAATAAGGATGAGCTGACTAACTATTTTATGCAGACACATCTTCACTATGGCGAGTTTGCAGGCTCAGAGCGTTTAAAAAAGGCGATAGCAGGTATTTATACTGAAAAAATTACTCCGGATATGGTTCTGACTCTTCACGGGGGAACCGGCGCAAACTCAACGGTAATTACCGGACTTTTGGAAAGAGAAGACAATGTCGTAGCGGTGCTTCCGAATTATCAGCAGCATTACTCAATTCCCGAAGCACTTGGAAATGAGGTGCGTATTCTTCATTTGGAGAAAGAAGAGGATTACAAAATAAATCCCGAGAAATTGGAAAAGCTGGTGGACTGCAATACAAAATTGATTACTTTCACCAATCCGAATAACCCTACCGGTGCGTATATGAGTGAAGATGAGCTGCAGCCGGTAATAGAAATCGCAAGAAAGAATGGCGCTTTTATTCTCAGCGATGAAATATATAGAGGATTGAGGGAAGACTATATGCCTTCAATCGTTGATCTCTATGAGAAAGGGATCGCAACAAGCAGTATGTCTAAGGTCTACTCTATGGCGGGAACAAGAGTCGGATGGGCTGTTGTGCCTGACGAGGCGGCTTATGAAATATTGTTTAACAGAAGATCCTATGACACGATTTGCAATGGAGTGTTTGATGAACTCATGGCTGCAATCTGCCTTGAAAACAATGAAAAAATTCTAAAGAGATCCAAAGAGATTGTATGTTCAAATAAAGCAATTGTAGATAAATGGTTAAAAAAACAGCCGCATTTAAAAGTTTACGGACAGACTTATACTTCAACAATGCTCGTTCATTATGACTACGAGATTGAAGTAGTGGAATTATGTGATGATATTTATGAGAAAACAGGTGTTTTGCTCTGCCACGGTGATTGTTTTGAAGAAGAAAAATGCTTCCGGCTCGGTTTTGGATTCGGAGATCAAACGCTTTTGAAAGATGGTCTGAAAACACTGGAAGAATATTTAGCAAAGCTGGAAAAATAGGAGGAAGCGATGGAAGTTATGATACTTGGACGCAAGGAAATTGAGAAAGTTCTTGAAATGCCTAAGGTAATAAAGGGCGTGGAGGAGGTATACAAGCTGAAAGCAGCAGGAAAAACAGTAGTATGGCCTCTGGTATCCTATGATTTTGAAGAAAAGAAAGCTGTTATGGACATTCGTTCCGGATGCGTATTCGGAGAGAACCTTCATGGATTAAAAATGCTGAATAATTTTCCGCTCAATGTGCAAAACGGACTTCCGCCCTTTAACGGGATGCTGATGATCTTTGATTCAGAGACGGGAATTCCGCTTGGTGTTATGGATGCATCCTATATTACTTGTATGAGAACCGGTGCAGCAGGTGCGATCGGAGCGAAAACACTTGCAAGAGCAGATTCGGAAACACTTTTCATTTTAGGCGCGGGAAAACAGGCGGCTTATCAGATTAAGGCAAGTTTAATCTTAATGCCGCAAATTAAAAAAGTATATATTGCAGATGTAATTAATTCAGAGAATGCGGTTCACTTGGCGGAAGAATTTGAAAAAAGTATGGATTATGTACATTGCAGATTCGAAGCTGTCGGTAATCTTGAAAAAGCTGTGGGGGAAAGTGATGTGATTATTACCGTAACACCTTCGAGAAGTCCTGTAATAAAAAAAGAATGGATTAAGCCAGGTACGCACTTCAGCTGTATTGGTGCCGATATGGAGGGAAAAGAAGAAATCGACCCGAAGATATTTGCCGGTGCTAGAATCTATGCAGATGATAAAGCACAGTGTATAAAAGTAGGAGAAATGGAGATCCCTTTGAGAGACGGTTACATTTCTGAGCAGGATATCTGCGGAGAAATCGGGCAGGTATTGGCAGGTCAGATCAAAGGAAGAGAGAGTCAGGAAGAAATTACAATTTTTGATGCAACTGGCTTAGCACTTTTAGATCTTGTGACTGGAAAATGTGCCATAGAACTGGCGAGAGAAAAAGGTCTTGGAATCAAAGCCGATATATAAGTTATGTAAAAGAAAAGTCCTACCTGTTTTATGAAATTTGCAGGGGACTTTTCTTTTGTTATGCAGGAAATATTATCAACAGGAATCTTTGATTTCACTACTATAATAATCCGTATTTTTTTAATTTGTTATATAGGGTTTGACGTGATATGGAAAGTTCCTGTGCTGTTTTGGTAATATTAAAACGATTTTTTTCGAAGGAACTTTTAATGATAGTTTGCTCCAAAGTTTCAAGTTGGGTAGCCAAAGAAGAACCAGTGACCATATATTCGGAATAATCAGGCTCCGGAGCAGGAGATATTTTGATAGAAGATATGGTTTTAAGGGGATTCTTTATAAGAAGATAATCGGGAAGGTCGGATAAAGTAATCATGCCGGAAGGCCTGATCGTGCAGGCGTATTCAATGACGTTTTTCAGTTCCCTTACATTTCCTTCCCAGGAATAGGAGCTGAATAAAGTCAGAACTTCTTTGTTAATACCTTTTACCTGGTGATTTAGTCTTGCATTGTAATAGCTGATATACGTATCACAAAGCAAAGGAATGTCATCGATACGTTCTCGAAGGGGTGGAATGGAAAAGCTGGCAACATTCAGGCGGAAAAAAAGGTCTTTCCTGAATTGCCCTCTTTGAACCATCTTATCAAGAGGTTCATTTGTAGAGGCGACGATTCTGACATCGGTTTCTCTTTCGTAAGATTCACCGACACGACGGATGGATTTTGTTTCTATGGAACGGAGCAGCTTGCTTTGCAGTTCTAAAGACATCGAGTTGATTTCATCCAGAAACAGGGTGCCGCCTTTTGCCACTTCAAAAAGTCCAGCCTTATCCATTGCTCCTGTGAAACTTCCTTTTGTAGAACCGAACAAAATACTTTCCATAAGATTGCTTGGGATTGCCGCGCAGTTTTGTATAATAAAAGGTTTTTCTTTTCTTTTACTGTTTGCATGAATTGTATGGGCGATCAATTCTTTTCCTGTTCCGGTCTCACCGTAGATTAAAATATTGGAATCGCCTCTGGCGAGCATTTTTAGCTTTTCAAAGCTGCCTTTAAAAGCTTTATTCTGAGTTATAATATCATCGAAATTATATTTTGAAGAAAAAGGAATTTTCTTTTTGCGTCCGGAGGTGCTATTCAATTCCACGGACATGACGATTCCACCAATGACACCTGTTTCGTTAATAAGAGGGTAGGCGGAATTGAGCGCCTTTTTTGCAATGCCATTGACTTCAAACTGTTGCAGTTCATTTACAATTACACTTTTTGTGTCCATTGCTCTGAATAGAGTAAAGTCCTCTCTTTTAAAAAAGGGATACAATTCAAAAATAGAACGTCCAATGGCATTTTCGTACCGTACCATATTGATTTCATCATTATAGTCCTCATAATATAACACTTTACCGTTGGTATCACTAATCAGGATTGAGTCACTGTGACCAAATAACTCCTTAAATACTTTATCTGTCTTCACATTTTTGTCCATCTTAGAAAGCCCTCCTTGTATGATAGTGTTACATATTGTCCAATTATTATACATTTTGTAAATAGAATAGTCAATCAATTTAAAAAATTAGAATAATATCCATGGCTGGAGGAGCAGAGCAATAAAAAATTAATTCTAAGAGGAATTCAGGAAAAGTAATGGGTTTAATCCATTCTTCTTTAAGATTTCATGATTTTTGAAGAGTTTGGCATAATTGTTGCTTAATTATTAAGTTATAAAAGATGCATCTTAGAAATTTATGATATGCTTATTGGTGAGGAGGACTTATAAATAATGGATCAATTAAAATTTGGTATTTTGGGGTTAAACTATGATACGGAAGCAGGAAGAGGATGGCCGGGAGCAAGGTATGCACCTGACAGCATCCGAAGAGCTATGTCGGGCATTATGAACCGAATAGAAGAGGGACACCTGTTTGACGTCTGCAATAATTATTTGGTAGATTTTAATAAAATAGTTTTAAAAGATTTTGGAAATGTAGATAATATTGCAAGATATGATCATGAAAGATCGCTAAAGGAGATGGCAGAAGAAATCGGTAAGATCATGTCAGATGGTTATACACCGATTTTGCTGGGAGGTGACCACTCTGTCACCAATGCGGGCTTTAAAGCAATTCATGATAAAAAGCCGGGAAAAATCGGGATTATAGATCTGGATGCACATCTTGACCTGAAGTTTGACTCTGTTGCACAGGGAAGATTTTCAGGGAGCAGTGAAATCAGACGGGCAATTGAAATGGAAAGAGTTGATGCAAAAAATGTGGTGGAAATTGGACCGAGAGGATTTAATTATCCAGAGCATTACCATTATATCAAAGACAGTGGAATGACAATCTTTACTCCGAGAGAGGTATTCGAGCAGGGGGCAAAGGAAATTGCAAGAAGAGCGCTTGAAATTGCCGGGGACGGCACTGAGTACATTTATTTAACGGTGGACATTGATGCACTTGATATGGCATATGCGTTAGGATCCGGTGGACAGGAGCCTGCAGGATTAAACCATTTTCAAATGTCGGACCTCATCCGGGCTTTTGCTCCTCATGTAGATGCAATTGACTTTGTAGAGGTGAACCCGATGACGGATCACCGTGAGCTGACAAGCCACGTTGCGGCAAATCTCATATTAGATTATATTTCAAGCGTTTATTACGCGAAATTTGAGGAAGAGAAGCAATGAAATATTTATTAAAGCTGAACAAAGTGATAGTAAGAATTGAGCAGGTGATACTTGGCGGAAGCATCATTGCTATGGCAATGATTTTGGTACTGAATGTTCTTGGAAGATTTTTTTTAGGAACCGGAATCAATGCTTCCGAAGAGCTTGGACAAACTCTGCTGGTATTTGTCACCTTTATCGGTTTGAGCTATTGTGCCACTACGGGGAAACACATTAATATGCTGGCAATTTTTGATATTATGCCAGGAAAAATGAAAAAATGCACCGCACTTGCAGTTTCGGGAATAACCGCGGCAACAATGCTCACACTGTCTGTAATTTCTTTCCAGTATGCTTATTTAATGAAGACAATCGGTAAGGTAACGGTTTCTCTGCAAATTCCGGTTTATTTTATTATTCTAGTCGTTTCTTTTGGATTTTTGTTTGCAGGAATTCAATATCTACTGGTTTTTATCCAAAATATCCGTAAAAAGGAGATTTATATCGGATTAGAGGAAAGCTATACCTCGGAAGAAAGGGGGGAGAAGTAAGATGCTTTGGGTTTTGACAATTATCTTAATCTGCTGTTTGTTGTTCGGATTTCCGATGTATATGGCAATGGTACTGGGTTCTCTTGTCTCAGTCATGGTGTTTTTACCTTCTTTACCTTTAAGTACAGTGATTCAGCAGCTAATGGCTGGAGTTCAGACTTTTGCACTACTGGCGATTCCATTGTTTATTTTTGCGGCAGATATTATGAGTTCCGGACATACGGCTACGAGGCTAGTTGATTTAATGAAAGCTTTTATTGGGCATATTTACGGTGGACTGGGGGCCACTATGGTCGGAACTTGTACGCTTTTCGGTGCTATCTCGGGTTCAACGCAGGCTACGGTTGTAGCAATCGGAAAAACAATGCGAGGAAATATGCTGGAAGCGGGATACCGTGATGAGGATATAAATGGACTGATTGTAACATCATCGAATATAGCGATGTTTATTCCTCCGAGTGTAGCCATGATCATGTATTGTGTCGTAACGGGAACCTCAGTTGGAGAAATGTTTATTGCTGGTATTGGCCCGGGGATTTTATTAGCGATTCTCTTTTCCGTATATATTTATTTTCACTCGAAAAAACTGGATTTGCCAAGAACTCCAAAGATGACATGGGGACAGCGGGGACGGGCGCTGCAAAAAGCGATTCTTCCTATGGGATTTCCGATCATCGTTGTGGGAAGCATTTATTCCGGTATTTGCAGCCCTACGGAAGCAGCAGCCATCTCAGTACTGTATGCGTTTATATTAGAAGTCGTGATTTATCGAACCATAAAACTGAAAGATATCGGTAAGATTGCATTATCGACGGGAGCGGTGACCGCAACGTTGTTTATTCTGTTATCAAGCGGGCAGATATTCTCATTGGTTTTAACCTATGCAAATGTACCTCAGATACTGACGTCAGGGCTTCTTGGTGACAATCCTTCCTCTATTCTGGTCCTTGCATGTGTAACATTATTTTTCTTTATTGCCTGTATGTTTGTAGATCCACTTGTTGCAATCGTAGTATTGACGCCGATGTTTTATGGACCGGCAATGGCCGCAGGAATTGACCCGATTTGGCTGGGAATCATTATTACTTTACAAAATACACTCGGAGCCGTTTCTCCCCCATTCGGGTGCAATATATTTACAGCTTGTGCAGCCTTTGACGTACCCTATATGAGGGTTGTGAAAGGACTTCCGCCTTATCTAATCATATTAGTCATTTTATCAGTTATATTAATATTCTTTCCTCAGATAATTACTTTTTATAGAGTATTTATATAATGATATTTAAAGGAGGTTACAAAATGAAAAAGAGAATTTTTAGTTTACTTGTCTGTACGGTAATGGTAGTAGGCATGACCTTGAGTTTGTCAGGGTGCGGCAGCAGCGGGCAGGGAGATACGGGCTCAAACGAGGTATGGAAGCTGGCTCATACCGAGTCGACGGATACCATGTATGATATGTGGGCAAATAAATTTGCCGAGTTGGTAAATGAAAAATCAGAAGGAAGAATTACCGTTGAAGTTTATCCGGTAGGACAGCTTGGCGATTCTGCCGCTCAACTGGAGATGATTCAGACGGGGGGACTTGATATCGGAATCTTTGCGGCAGGCGATGTCGGAAGTACCTTCCCTGCTACACAGGCAATGGCACTCAATTTTCTTTTCAGTGAAAATGATAAAGTAAATGAGGCAGTACTTACAAAAGGTGAAGCAACGAAGAAGCTCAACGAAATGTTTGATAAAAAAGGAATCCATGTTTATGATTGGTTAAGTCTGGGAAATATGCAGTGGACGAGCAATAAACCATTACATTCTCTAGATGATTTTAAGGGCTTTAAAATGAGAATTATGAATACACCGCTTATCAGTAAAAATTATAAGGCATTGGGAGCAAATCCGACACCGATGGCATTTATGGAAACTTACAGCGGGCTTCAGCTGAAAACGGTACAGGGAACGGAGCAGCCAATAAATGCAATTGAAGAAATGAAATTTTATGAAGTGCAGGATTATATCACTTTTTCAAATCATGCACAGATGGCAAGCTTTGTTGCATTTAATGGTGAATTCTACAATGGTTTAAGTGACGAAGACAAAGAAATTATTGATAGTATTAAGGCAGACATGGAGGCCTATGCTTCGGAAAGCTTGGAAAAGGTTCAGAAAGAAAAATTTGAAATTATTAAAGAGAAAAAGCCGGATATCAAAATTGAATATCTGACAGAAGACGAAAGAGCAAGCTTTGCAAAAGCAAGCATGGCAGTGCGAGATAACATTGTAGATCTTGCCGGTGAAGAAGGAAAAGAGGTCATGGATCTTGTAATTGTAGATGTTGAAAATTTTGAAAAAGAGCTGGGAAACTAAAGTTAAAAAAATTAGTAAAAACAAAAGAAAAACTCTCGGGCCTTCGTAAGGCAGAGAGTTTTTCATTTAGCGGAATTTCCTTTTTCATTGAAATGAAAATCTATTTATGATTTAATGATCTGAGCTGGTCACGATGGCAAAGGAACGTGGCGCATCTATAATCGCGGTTACGGGTCACGATGGATTGGATGGTGTGAAAGAAGAATGTATATTCACATTTTTCTCTTTTTAAAAATATAATATCAAACAGATAGAATGATAGAAGGAGGAAAATAAATGAATCATGAATTAAACTCTAAAAATAAACAATTATTTCATAGAATGAATGAGAATAGCAGTAATCTTAGTGAAGATTTTTCGGTTGCGGAATTATTAGAGAGATATACAACGGAAAATTCTAAAATAGGATATTTACTATTTAAAATTGAGACGGCTCTTGGAACACTTCCGGTTCCAAATGCAAAAGTAACAGTGAGTAAACCATTAGGTAATGGTTACTATATTTCAAAAGTTGTCATGACTGATATTGATGGTAAAACAGAAACCTTTGCGTTACCAACTGTTAGTGCAGAATTATCACAAGCTCCAGGCATTATTCGTCCATATTCGATATACGATGTGACTGTGTCTGCACCTGGTTATTTTGACGTAGAGCTTTTTAATATCCCTATTTTTGAAAATATTACTGCAGTACAGCCAATAAATTTATTTCCGGATTTAGGTTTTGGTTCTGGTCAAAAAATTGAACAAATTTATGATATTTATCCGACAGGTCCTGAAATTTTTAAGAGAGGATACTTTTTATAAAAAGTTATAAAATTTTTACTTAAAAAGTAGTGACATATGGTCGTTACTACTTTTTATAGTTTGTCCGCCATGGACGAGCTCTTATGGGTGAAAGCCCTTAACACGCTCAGGTAGTGGGAAGGGTGTGAGAGGTCGGAAAAATATTTAATTCTCCCTCATGCTTGATTTCTTTGATTTTTTTATAATTATCAGTATAATAGATAAAAAAGGAGGGAAACGAATGATTGACTTACATTTGCATACGTTTTATTCGGATGGAAGCTTATCTCCTTCTGAATTGGTCACGACGGCAAAGGATCGTGGTGCATCTGTGATTGCGGTTACGGATCACGATGGATTGGATGGTGTGGAAGAAGCGATAAAAGCTGGCAATAAATTGGGGATAAAGGTGATATCGGGAATTGAATTTTCGGCACAGCTTCCAGATTTTTTGGATTCTTCTCCTTGTTTTATGCATCTTTTAGGTTATGGTATCGATGTGAAAAATAAAGCCTTGCAGGAAGCAGTAAAAGATATTTTAAGAAAGAGAAAAGAGCGTAATGATAAATTATTGAATGCATTGAGAGAAAAGGGTTATATTTTAGACAAGCAGGATTTTCAGGTTTATCCGCAGCAGACTTATATTGGAAAGCCTAATTTTGCCAGAGCATTATTAAAACGAGGCTATATTCAAGAATTAAGAGAAGCTTTTCAAGCAGGAGAATTTTTAGAGGCTCCGGAAATCAAGGCGATTCATAGAGTTAAAATTGATGTTCGGGAAGCAATTTCTTTGATTGAGAACGCTGGTGGAGTTGCGGTTTTGGCACATCCCTTGAAAATCTCCTATAAAGGGAAAAACCAACCTGGACAGGCCGGTTTTTTTGAAGTATTGTCATCCTTGTTATTTCGTTTGAAAAAATCAGGTTTACAAGGAATGGAGTGTTATTATAGCCGTCATTTGCCTTATGAAACGGAGCAGTTACTTGCACTTGCGGATGAATTTAATTTGTTGGTAAGTGCGGGATCGGATTTTCATGGTCCAGAGTTTGATGAAAATTTAAAGATTGGAACTCTAGCTGTAGAAGTGGAAGAAGGACGTTTAGACTGGGTATATCACTAAAAGTGGTTAAAGCTTCACATAAACCGAGGTGTGACGGAGTGGTGGTAAATTTGCAGCTTCTTAAACTATTTAGTCTAACTGTTTATAAAGCGCAAAAGTACGGCAAGGACACCTCTGCATGGAAGCCTTTTTCATCGGCATACAAATTAATCACACCATCATACCGTTCCACGGTTTCTAAAACTGAGGAAATGCCAAGACCGAAGCCGTTTCGCTTGGACGATAAGTATTTTTCTCCTCTGGTTTTAAGCTTTCCGTCAAAGCTGTTATCTACAACCAATTCAAGCTGTCCATCCTGTACTCGTCCGGCGATAAAAATTGTCTTATCTCCGATTTGCTGACGCTGGCAGGCTTCTATCGCGTTCTCCAGCAGATTTCCAAGAAGACCGCAAAGGTCGACAATGGGGAAATTCAGCACTTCGGGAAGCAAAAGCCTTGCCCGGAACTGGATACCGCTAGACTGTGCAAGATTGCTGTAATACTGTACCAGCGCATCTAGCTCAATGTTGTCTGTTAGACGACCTAGTCGGGTACCCTCGTTAATCTCTGTGATACTGCGGATATAGTTTTCCAGTTCTTCACGGCGACCTTTCTCGGAAAGCGTCATCAGGGTGCGAAGATGATGGCGAAAGTCATGGCGCAGCTTAGCACTTTCCTCTACCTTCTGGTTCATTTGGCGCAGATGCTCCACTTGCATAGTGAGCTGGCGTTTCATCTGGCGCTGTTCTTCAGCATAGACAAGGCTGTGTCGGTATCCCATGGCTACATCGTACCATAACACCACGCCTGTTGCGATTACAAGGCTTAAGCTGCCCCATTCCTGAAACCAGCCGCTAAAGACAGGCTCGTAGTTTGGCAGAAGCCGATCCCAGACAAAGGCGCAGGCATATACAATATCCGCATAGAGCAATATTGTTGCTTGTTCTATATTTCGGCGCATCGCTACAACGGAAGTAAACAGTAGATAAAGGGCAGTAAGCAGCTTAAAGCCGAAAACCACATTGGAAAAGGCAAGCATCACCGGCAGTGTCAGTTGCGCGGCAAACAATCCGTAAAGTAGCGCCAGCACACAGACTATTCCTGCTAAAGTACCACTGATTATCTGTGCATATCTTTTCGCATCGCAAATACGATTGTGAAGAAGGATGACGAGTAGCGTCACCAGATATCCGCTGACCAGTTCTATGGAATACCAAGGCTGGATCGGAAGCGGTAGGATACCATGTACCACAGAATAGGAAGTAAACACTGCGGTTGAAAAGCACAGCAGGAAAAAGATCCAGATATTGTTCCTTCTGTGGGTACGAATGGCAAGATAAAAGCTAAAAATGGCAAGCATCAGTGTCACTGTGACCAAAATCAGGCAGAGACCGATTCGAACTCCCCGAGTGGTGTTTAAATTCAGCGGTTCGCCAAAGGCTGGAGGATAAACTAGGCCGCTGTATATCCATGAGTGGTCACTGACAGCCAGCAGAAGCGTTACCTTGCTGGAGGCTTCGAAGGTGATCATACGGCATTGGGTCTGATCCTGATATTCCATCATGTTCGGATCGCCCATCTGCAGCTTCAGATTATTATCAATGTAAAACCGGTAGGTGGAATAGATTTCTGGAAGCTCAATGGCATAGGTGTGAACTTCCTCCGGCAGATAGAGTGTTAACGCATAGCTGGAGCTACCATGTGGGGAGCGGTGGGAGTCGCCTATGGCAAAATTTGAGCCCTCGCCGATGGACAGGTATTGATAATTGTCACCCTGCTGCTCTAAAGTTTCCGGTGTTAGTAGGCGGTCCGCATAGTAACGCCAGCCGTCCCGCAGATAGCGGATGGGCGTGTTCGTCCAATCCGCCTCTGAAACATACAGCGCGCCATTAATGGCCTGGGGTGCAGCTTTTGTATACTTGTTATCAAAGTGGTATAAGGCGATAAACAGTACGGAGGAAAGTATAATTGTCAGAAGCAGCACCAGAGAAAGCCGCAATACAAAGGGTTTTTTATCCATGGCGTCTCCTCCTGAAAAATGTAATTCCTCCCGCAGCCAAAATCAGCCCACCTGACAAAGGAAGTAGCGGTGACATATCGTTTTGTACTTCCTGCGTATTTGATATTTCCAAAATCGTGTAGGTTCCCACCACATCCGCTGTAAAGCGCAGAAGATCTCCATCATAGGAGGCATCTGTAATTTGTTCGCCTGCTTCATTTTGGACGGTTATTTCCGTATTTTCCGACTGCGGCATATATCGAAGCCGCAAAATCGTTCCCGTTAGTTCCGTAACCGATTTACCGGAAACCTCTACTGCAAGCTGAATTTGGTTGTTTTTCGGCTGTGTCAGCTTAACGGACAGGGTATCTGAATTCGACAGGTTCAGTGCCAAAAGCAGATTGCTTGGAATGCTGGCTGTTAAATTGCCGGAACCAAACACCACGTTTTCCTCATCTGTGCAGAGATCCTGTAGACGCAGACCGGAAATTACAGTTTGGGTCGGAGAATAGGATTCTGAAACGACGGCAGGTTGGCGGGATTCGGAGATTTTTTCCGGCGGTGTATTGTTATCGTTCGGTACTGGGTTTAGTATTGCCTTTGTAATATCCTCCGGCTGGGACACTGTATGGTTCCTTGGCTCAGACAAAGCTCTCACTATTTCATAAAAAAAGGAGGTATCTGAATACACTGGCACTGCCGATTCTGTTAAAAAGGCAGGAGTATCCAAAGCTGGTGTATCTGTCACAGGAGCCGGAACCGGCTGGGTGCCTGACCCCGAGCTGCTGCCGCCAGCGTCGCCACCATCTCGGTCACCGTCTGAGTAATCGAGGATACTAAGCTCCCCATCATATTGAAAGGTCAGAACACCGGTATGATTACCGGGATAGGTCACCTTAAGTTCATAGGAGCTTCCATATACAAGGATTCGTTGGGAAAGCTGGAGACTATCGGAGACCAGCAAAAAACCATCGCTTAAACGTGTCCATTCTCCAGTATCCTGTCGCAGCCATACGGCAAACTCGTCCAGCTGTTCCTGTTGATCCGCAGAAAGCACCCATGGAAAGCGAAGAAAGCCGCGCGCGGATACGCAGCAGTTGATATCCGGCTCACCGGGTGCTTGAATAGAAACCGCGCATAGCTGTCGAGGTTGAGAAACTCCATCCGCCAGCATATATTCCGTTCCAAGGTTGGGGGGAGCCGAAGCATAGTAAACACCGGGGACACTAGTATCCACGGCATCAAAAGACCAGGTATCCGATACCAAGTTATAAGGATTGTTATCTGCGTCATAGCCGGTAAAGCCTACAATTTGATCCGCGAACCAGTCGACAAGCTCATCCTGCGTGGTACCAACGGCAAATGCCACGGCATCCGTCCGATCCAGATTATCAAACCAGGTTAGGGTGATTGCCGTAGGAGATACGGCGAACACCGGCGAGGTTACTTGTACGCAAATGGAGATGATATTCTCCAGACCATCCGAGAGTACCGCTCCTTCTGGAATAGAAATGCTTCCAATGGCAGTGTAGTTGCCGGGCGTTTGGGCGTCTATTGTACTGAAATCCCATGTAACGAACAGTGTAAGTGAATAGTAAGTGCCGTCTTTTTCTACCGTCCCATATAGAACAACAGTATCCAGTGCACTATGTAACTGAGTGAAGATAGTATCACCGCAATCCATGCAAAACGTACCACTAAGTGTATCCGGAGTAGTAAAGGAAATAACGCTGCTGGTATAATCAAAGCCTTCGGGAACCGGACTGTCTTCGATTCCTGATGGTGAGCCGGAAATTTCGTCTGTTTCAGTGGTTTCCGCATCGTCCGTAACCGTATCGGAAGGAGTGGCTGTACCAGTGGAAATATCGGAATCAGTGCCGCTACCTGAATCAGTATCCACAATAGCGTTAGCAGATACGATTGGATCCTCTGCTGCAAGTACGTAAGGCGTAAGCGCTCCGCAGAGCAGGGCAGTTAAAATCAATGCAAGTATCTGTTTCATGTCCTATCCCCCCGTAGTGAGCCGGCGGAAAGGCTCAGACGCTGCTGCTGTACTTGTCGCTGTAACCGCCTGCTAACTGGCAGATGCTCTTCATTTTTCAAAATGAGATAGTTGCTGCCAAGTTCCCGCACCTCCTTTAGGTTGACCATAATGCCCTTAAAGCAGGACACGAACTGCGGATAGGCTGACAGCTGTCCAGAAAGCTCTGTGAAGCTGCCTGATACCGGAATAAGGCAGTCCTTTAAATGGATACAGGCGGAGCGGTTCTGGTAATCGGCATAAAGGATACGGTTCAGGGCAATTTCCAGAGGTTGATTCCTTGTGATAACCGTGATGGAGGGCTCGCTTTGCAATTCTGCAATTTTGCAGTAGTGTAGAGCCCGTGAGAGATTTTCCAGCGTTGCTGGCTTTACGATGTAATCGGCGGCCCGAACATCGTAGCTTTTCACACCAAATTCCGAGCTGGTGGTAAGGAAAATGAGATTGACATTCTCATCAAGCTGCCGCAGCTTTAATGCGCAGTCCACGCCATTTTCATCGTTTAGGAAAATATCCATAAAAACAACGTCATAGCTGCCCGGTATGTAATCGCTAAGTAGTTCCCTACCGCTGTGAAATTTTTTAATTTGTATCGTTTGCTGCTGTTTGATTTCATATTGTTCTAAAAGGCTACAGAGTATTTCGCATTCAGAAGCCAGATCATCTATAATTGCTGCATTTATTTGAAATCCCTCCTTTGCATATAATAATCCATTTAATATTATACCATAAATTCTGGAAAAAATTTGACTGCTTGTGCAGATTTTCGACCACTTGATCATAACGCCTTGTAAAACACTTGACAAAATGCTACCCTAATAAAAACTACTAGACTTCTGATGAAGAGGACTAGTAGTTATTTTTTTTATTTTTTATAAGAAAAGGAGGAGGTCGCGTGAATATTGCACTGTGTGCGGCGTTTCTGGAGGAGGATGTCTGGGAAAGCCGTCTGCTGGAGGCCGCTTCCCTACATAAGGTGGAGATTACAGAATGCAACAGCGCCCGGGCGCTATTGCCTCTGTTAGAGCTAAAGCCATTTTCCCTTCTGGCCGTGGTATTAAATGGCGTGACAGGACTCGAGGTGGTTCGGGAGCTTAGGGAGAAAGTACCGGATATGCCCATCCTGTGGATTTCTGACGAGGATTACAGTCTGTTTGGCTATCAGTACCGCGTCACATATTTTCTGCGAAGGCCTGTGTCAGGCATAGAGCTGCGGGAAGCGGTAACAGCCTGCTTGAGACTTTCAGAGAAGAGTGAGGAGGAAATGAAAAAATGACAAAAATAATTGCACTGTGCGGCGTGGATGAAGAAATAACCTGCTTACTGGAACGTTGCGATGAATATTGCTTTCTGCGCTTTTTTGACGAACCGGAACGGCGCGGAGATGTAAAGCTGGCATATTTGCTGCGAAGCGGTCTGACTGTATTGCTTGCCATTGTGGGTTACCGCGGAGCTAAAGGACTTGCGGCCTGCGATTATTTGAGAACACAGAATCGTTCGCTGCCTATTCTGTGGCTGTGTGATCGGAAGGAATTTGAGCTTGAAGCAAAGCGGATTTCGGTAAGCTTTCATGGCACAGGTCCGCCATATCCGGTATCAGTAGTTCGGCAGGTGATGTTGTGATTAAGGACAGCACTGCTTTGCAGAGCTTGTTGAAAAGAAATAAGGGTTTATTACAAGGGACAGCATTTTGCACGGTTCCTTTCAGCTTATGAGGCAGTATGCCTAAGTATGAATTTTAATAGGAGGAAATCAATATGCAATCAAAATTTGCTAACAAAGTTCTTACGGGAATTCTGTCGGTTTGCTTAATGCTGCAGGTATGTATGCCAGTAGCATATGCCGAAGGCAGCAATAAAACACCTACTGTTGATATTGAAAGTAAAAGTATTTATGCCAACGGCACGCCGATTACTATTGAAGCAGGCACATTAACAGGTGGAGTGAGAAACACAAAAATCAAATACAATAATGGCACAAATGATGTATATCTTGATTTAAATCCCAACGAAGGAGGTATTCAGCAAGAGGCAAATTTATCAGAATATAAGGTATTTGGCGGGAGCAACCCAAGTGATTACTCTGAGATAGAGAATACTTCTATCACCATGATAGGAGGAAGAGTACGTGATATCTACGGTGGAGGGCATTCTCCTGGTGTCAGCGGAGATACTCATATAAACATTAGTGGGAATGCTG
This sequence comes from Anaerovorax sp. IOR16, assembly GCF_017168145.1. GTDB lineage: Bacteria > Bacillota > Clostridia > Peptostreptococcales > Anaerovoracaceae > IOR16. Next base: position 520,329 of record NZ_JADQTL010000009.1, read on the forward strand.
AAGTTTGCGGAGATGTTTACGGTGGGGGTTCCGGTAATGAAGTTTTGGGGACTGCCTATATCACTATAACAGGTGGAGATATTTCTCAGGACCATGCGGGCATGGTTAGCGGTGGAGGCGCAGAGTGGGGTACTGTAGGCCGTGCTGAGATTAAAATAACTGGTGGAAAAGTAAATAAAGTCATGGTGGTAGCACAAGGCGGTGGTAATGTAACTGGGGATAAAACTGCGCTGATAACAGTGCCGGTTTGGGTAAACGATAGGGAGTTTACCAATGCTTTGTATAAAACGGACACACAGTGGATTGTAAAAGGAGATATTACACTTACTGATGATTTGAAAATAACTATAGCAGAAAATGAGACTATGATTGTGTCAGATGGAAGTAACCTTACAACCAACGAAAATCTTACTAACAACGGAACGATTATTAAAAAAGGGACAATAACAGGTGATGTCTCAGGTACAGGTTCTATCGTATTAACGCCTATAGTAGATGATGCAAATAAAGCAGTCTATGCAAATGGTATTCCTATCACTATTTTAGCAGGCACATCGGCTAATCAAAGCAAGATTTCTTACGGAGAGGGTTTGTATGTGGATTTTAACGGAAATTCTTCTAAGGATTTAACAGGGTATTCCATATACGGTGGAAGCAATTCGGAACAAAAAATAAATTCTAATATCAAGATGACTGGTGGCAGTGTCGAAAATATTTATGGACAAGGAAAAGGGTATGCTGTCCAAAATACAAACCTTCTGATTACTGGTGGAACGGTAAGCGGAACCATTGAGGGTGGAGGGGAAATCTCCACAGATAGTGGTTATATTGAAGTTGTTAGCAATGCCTTAAAACTTGAAACCTTTGACAGTCTTTTATATAAGGAAGAGGAACTAAAATGGAAAATCAAAGGAGAATACACGATTCTAGAGAAAGACGACTTTTGGGTAGATAGTAATGAAACCTTGGAGATTCCGGAAAATGCTATACTTATTGTAAGAGGTGAGCTTACGAATAAAGGAACTATAATCAACAATGGAAAAATCATTGGTGTAGCAACAGGAAATGTGCAGGGAACAGGAGTGGTTTGCACTGAGCCTGTCATAGATAAGGATAATAAAGTAATATATGGTAATGGAGTTCCTATCATTATTGAAAAGGGTTCGGATTCGGAGCATTCAAAAATTAAATACTATGATGGTACAAGCTATACCTACTTAAAGATAGATAACTCAGAGGATTTACTAATTAAAGATTATAGAATTGATGGTGGCGCAGCAGGTGGAGAAGTAAGAAAGACATCAATTATTATTAATGGTGGAAATATCAATTGTATTAGTGGCGGTAATGCAACAGAATCCGTTGATATTATTGTCACGGGAGATGTTATTATGCCAGCTGATCGTGAAAATATTTCTTGTGGTGTTAATAAAGATGCCATCAGCAACCTCTATGTATACTATGAAGGTACAGATCCCGATTATATGCCTTATCCAAGTATTGATAACAGTTCTTATGGTTTTAATAATATATTTTGTTATTATCCTAATATACAAAATAAGGGGGAGGATTGGAAACCTGAAATAATCAAAGGCAAAGCTGTTATTCCAAAGGGCTATAAGGTAGTGATACCAAATGGAAAAACAATGACAATTCCAAGAGGAAGCACTCTTACCATAGAAGGTACATTAATAAATGATGGTTCTTTATTAGCGGAGGGCTGTATTTCTGAAGAAAGCACAGGTACATTGCAAGGATCCGGCATATTCAAGACAACGATGTTTACCGCTGATGATATTCAAGCGATTCCCGACCAACTCTATACCGGAAATCTCATTATGCCTGCTGTGACAGTAAATTCCACACGTACTTTTATGGGCAAAGTATTTTCCTTGGATACCTCAAGCTACACCAAGAGTTATGAGAACAATACCAATACAGGAGTTGCAAAGGTAGTATTTACTTCTGCAAACGGTACAGCAGTTGAAAAAGCTTTCAATATCGTTAAATCTGGTACCATCTTTGATGGCGGTATAAAAACCTATAAGAATAAGGATAATGCAGAAACAAATACATTTACCTATGGCGATACCATCACCGTTTCTGCAAAGCCAAAAGCAACCGGCACGGCAAGTCGTTTTAAAACAAGGAGCCTTACCGCACCGACAACCAATCAGATGGCATTGTTTATAACAAAGAATGGCGTGGAAACGCAGATTTCCGATCCTGTGGATGCAGATGGAAACGGTGTTTATACCATGTACTATGATACAAAAAATAAAAACCTCGCCATTGGTAGCGCTACCATTACCGCAAAATATGTGGGCAATACCAATATGGCAGATTATAGCGGCACAGTAACCGTTACGCTAAATAAAAAGGCGATTACCTCCGCAGTAGTCAATCCTTCCGACACTTCTGTAAGCAAAGAATATGACGGAACAAACAGTTTTACCAGTGTGGCTTTGACCTTAAACAGCAGCGATATTTTATCTGGTGATACGGTAACTGCCACTGCAAAGGGTACTGTAGCCGATGCCGATGCTGGCACAGGTAAAACCTTTATGGCCACAAGTGCTGCATTAGACGGTGATGATAAAGACTATTACAGCCTTGATAAAGCGGTTGTCAGCGGTAACGTATCTATCACCCAGGCAGTTGCCACAGGAGTAAATCAAGAATTGCCAGTCTTAAAAGGATTGGCAAAGGAACATACCTTCGATTTAACGAAGCTGCTCCCTGATCTTTCCGGGGATAAAAGCTTTGGAGATATTAGTTATATGCTAGGAACGGTGACTAATACCGAAAATGTTTTGGCACAGAACCCTGTAGATAGTGATATAGCAGATGGTAAAATCACTTTAAATGTGGCCAATGTAACAGATAAGGACAAAACAGCAACAATACAAATTAAAGTAGCATCTAAGAATTATAAAGACTTCACTGCTGATTTGAAGGTAAAAACTATAGATAAGACACCGTTGAGCATTGACGCTGTGTTTGAAAGCGGAACATATAATGGGAAGCCTTATGCTTATCTAGGTACACCAACTTTCAAAAATGGTACGGAAGCCGCGGAAAACATTACCTACACAGCAAAATATGCAGGCAGGGAAGGTACAATCTATGATGAAAGTGAAACTGCACCAAAGGATGCAGGAAAATACAACCTTATACTTACTGTCAGTGGAGAAAGTGCCAAAACCTATGCCGGTACAGCTGTCATAGGCTTTGAAATCACAAAAAAACAAATTACTGCTAAACCTAATGATGTAAGTATAAAATCAAATGTTTCTTTCCCTGCATTTACTTGGAATATCGAAACAGGGATCACAGGAGAAACCCTTACAGCAACCAATGAGGCAAGCGTTTTAATGGAGGCACAAGAAAAGGGCGTGAAGCTCGAGGCTGTAAAGGTAGGTGAGTTTGATATTGTGTTTACAACAGTACCAGTCTTTAACCAAAACGGTGATGCTGAGAAAAACTATGATATTCAAATCGGAAAAGGTAAGTTGACAGTTACAAAGCATAGCTCAGGCGGCGGTTCTTCCTCTAAGGGTAAGGGGAACAGCAACGTTGAAATAACCGAACCGGATAAGAATTCCGGTGCAGGATATGAGGAAACTACAACTACTGATTTTGCTGATATAGCAAACCATTGGGCAAAGGATGCCATTGCTTATGTAACAGAAAAGGGATATTTCAGCGGAACTACTTCTACTACATTTTCACCGAATAAATTTATGACGCGTGGCATGGTAGTAACAGTTTTATATCGAGTAGCAGGAGAACCTAGTTTATCAAATTTATCGAATTTCAGTGATGTGAACAGCAATGATTATTATGCAGAGGCAGTTGCTTGGTGTGAATCACAAAATATTGTGAAAGGTGTGAGTGAAACAAACTTTTCACCAAATACCGTTATTACAAGAGAACAATTATCTAAGATTATCTATGAATACGCAAAGAGTAAAGGCATGGATGTATCAAAAAAAGGAGATTTGAAAAAATTTACCGATGCAGCTTCAATATCTGAATATGCAGAAGATGCGGTTTCATATGCGGTTGCTATGGGAATTATCAGTGGTCGTGGGAACAATACACTTGATACGAAGTCCAGTGCGACACGTGCAGAATTTGCGAGAATCTTGCAGGTCTTTTTAGAAGCTGTTGAGAAATAGCTTGTATGAATACCTGTAATTAATTGAAAGCTTCTAGATAAAAAAGGGACAGCACTTTTTGCGCTGTCCCTTGTATATTTTATAAGCTGTATTTACACAATTTTAGTTGTCCAATCTTCAACATTCCAGATGTCAGTTACCCAGCTTTCATAAAATTCCGGTTCATGGCATACCAGTAAAACCGTGCCCTTAAATGCGGCAATCGCACGTTTCAACTCTTCTTTCGCTTCAACGTCTAAGTGATTGGTGGGTTCATCCAAAACAAGCCAATTTGTTTCCTTTTGCATAAGCTTACAAAGACGAACCTTTGCATTTTCACCGCCGCTTAAAACTTTCATTTGGCTTGTGATGTGTTCTGCAGTTAAACCACATTTTGCAAGAGCAGATCGGACTTCACCATTCGTATAAGTCGGATACTCAGCCCAAACACTTTCCAGAGCCGTTTGTGAATTATCTCGCTCTGCTTCCTGTTCGAAATAAGCAGGAACCAAAAAGTCTCCAAGTTCTGCAGTTCCGGATATCGGTGCTATCTTTCCGAGAATGGTTTTTAATAATGTAGATTTTCCAAGACCATTTGTTCCGACAATGGCTACTTTTTGACCTCGTTCCAATGCAAAGGAAACAGGTCGCGTTAATGGTTCGTTATATCCCAGAACCAAATCCTTTGCTTCAACGATAAAACGTCCTGGAGTTCTTGCTTCTTTAAAGGAGAAAGAAGGCTTTGGCTTTTCTTTTGGTTTTTCCAGTACTTCCATTTTATCAAGCATTTTTTGGCGGCTGTTTGCCATACCTCTTGTTGCAACACGGGCTTTATTTCGTGCAATGAAGTCCTCCATACGTTCGCGTTCAGCCTGCTGCTTTTCATATGCTTTCGCTTCCTGTAATTTTTTTACTTCGTACATTTGCATGAATTTTTCATAATTACCCGTGTAGCGAGTCAGGACACCATCGTTGACATGATAGATGACGTTAACAACATCGTTTAAGAAAGTCATATCGTGAGAAACCAAAATGAAAGCATTCTCATATTGCTGTAAATAACGTTTTAACCATTCAATGTGCTCATAGTCCAAATAGTTGGTCGGTTCGTCCAAAATTAAAATAGTTGGATCTTGAAGTAAGAGCTTCGTTAAAAGCACCTTTGTACGCTGACCACCAGAAAGATCACTTACATCCTTATCTAATCCGATGCTTCCAAGTCCCAAACCGTTTGCAACTTCTTCAATTTTAGCATCTAAGGTATAAAAACCACTGTGCTCGAGAATTTGCTGAATTTCTCCGGCATCTTCCATCATTGCTTCAAGATCTTCTGCTTCTGCATTTCCCATTTTTTCATACAGTGAGAGCATTTCTGCTTCCAAATCAAATGAATTTTGGAAGGCTTCTCTTAGGATATCTCGAATAGTCATACCTTTTTTTAAGCTGGAATGTTGATCTAAATAACCGACAGTAACACGCTTGGACCACTCTATTTTTCCTTCATCAGGGGCTAATTGACCAGTAATAATATTTAAGAAAGTCGATTTTCCTTCACCGTTAGCTCCGATCAAACCGACGTGTTCTCCTTTTAATAAACGGAAGGAGGCATCCTCCAAAATCCGTCTTCCTCCAAATCCATGGGTGACATTTTCAACGATTAGTACGCTCATGTTCTATCCTCTTCTTTTTTTATTTTTTTCTTACTTATTCTTATATCCAAATGATTCAGCTTTTATCTTATCAAAGCTTGATTATCTCTCATTAATATTGTTAGTTTCATTTTTTGCATAACAAAAAGATTATATCATAAAGTGACGAAAAAGAAAGAATGAAAATTAAAGTGAATATTTTAATGTTAAAATATGTAAAATTTGATTGACAAACAAGGGCTAATAAATGTATAATTATGGAAGAAAATACAATAAATAGAGAGTCGAATGTTAGAAAGGAGAATAAAATGGCTACCAAAGAAAAGGATCGTGAAGTTACTTTTAAAATCGGAGAACATTTTGGAGTGATATCCACTTCTGCAAATGGATGGCAGAGAGAATTGAACATGGTTTCCTGGAATGGGGGAGCAGAAAAATACGACCTTAGAGATTGGGACAAAGATCATAAGTCGATGAGTCGTGGCATTACTATGACACAAGAGGAAGTTAAGGAATTGGGGAACTTGATTATTGACTTGAAATTGTAAACATTTTAGAAAAGACAATCAAATTTTAATAATAATTGAAGATAGTGGATATAGGAAGATAAAAGTTCCCATTATAAAATAAATTGATGGGAACTTTTATCCTTTAATATTGTTACTTAATATTATTCTAATTCAGCTTCTTTCAATGCAATTTGAGCACGTTCATTATCCACCACTTTAAGAATGAGTGGGGCTTTGCCGTCATTGGAATAACCATACATATATGCTACATTTAAATCTACAGATAGAAGTGCTTTCAGTACACGATTTAAAGAGCCGGGAACATCCGGCATTTCTACGCAAAGAACATCGGTTACTTTAATAGAGTAGCTTAAGTCTTTTAAGGCATTAACTGCTTTTTCAATATCATCTACAATCATACGAAGTACACCATATTCTGCGGTCTCTGCAATATTAAGTGCTGAAATATTTACATTTGCTTCGTGAAGTGCTTCAGTGACTTCCATTAGTCTTCCGGATTCATTTTGGACAAAAACAGATAATTGCTTGATAATCATTGTTTCCACCTTCCTTTGTAAAATTTATATATGTCGTCTGTCTATAACTCGCTTCGCTTTGCCTTCGCTTCGCTGAATGGTTTTATGTTCCACTAGTTTAACTATAACACCAATACGTAGTACACTGTCAATTTTTTGTTTGATTTTTTTACGAATTTTTTCTAAATCTGCAATTTCATCAGTAAAATACTTATCATCAATTTCAACCTGTAATTCAATGGTATCCATTGTACCTTGACGGTCAACGATAATCAGATAATGAGGTTTTGCCTCCGGCACTTCAAGAAGGACACTTTCAATCTGAGATGGGAATACATTGACTCCGCGAATGATGAGCATATCGTCAGAGCGGCCGCATACTTTGGACATTCTAGCGCTGGTTCTTCCGCATTCACACGGTGTATGAGTAATGCTGCTTAAATCTCTTGTTCGATATCTTAAAAGAGGCATTGCTTCCTTTGTTAGGTGTGTGAAGGTTAATTCCCCAATCGTGCCGTCTGCAACCGGTTTTAAGGTATCAGGATCCAATATTTCCGGATAAAAATGATCCTCGGCAATGTGAAGCCCATTTTGGTTTTCACAGCTGATGGCTACTCCTGGCCCCATGATTTCAGAAAGTCCATAAATATCATAAGCCGTAACATTTAAACTTTCTTCAATTTTTGTACGCATTTCTTGGCTCCAAGGTTCTGCACCAAAAATACCGATACGTAAGTTTAATTGTTTTGGATCTACTCCGGCTTCTGCAAGTGCTTCACCTAAAAATAAAGCGTAGGAAGGAGTACATGCTAGAATACTCGTTTCAAAATCTTGCATTAAGGTTAATTGATTTCTTGTATTTCCTCCTGAAATTGGTACAACTGCAGCTCCTAGTTTTGTTGCGCCATCATGAATTCCTAATCCTCCCGTAAAGAGTCCATAGCCATAAGCAACCTGTACGACATCTTCTTTTGTCCCTCCTGTACAGCAGATTGCTCTTGCGACACATTCAGCAAAGGTATCAAGATCTTTTCTTGTATGTGGAACAGAGGTTGGTTTTCCTGTAGTTCCGGAAGAAGCATGTATACGGACAAATTCACTTTTAGGTACGGAGCAGAGCCCGAAAGGATAATTGTCCCGTAAATCTTTTTTTGTAGTGAAAGGGAGCTTTACAATATCTTCAATGGTTTTGATGTCTCCCGGTTCTATACCAAGCTCTTGCATTTTTTTTCTATAAAATTCTACATTCTGATAAACACGTCCAACCGTATCTTTCAATCTTTCGCTTTGTAATGCGTGCATATGATCTCTACTCAACGTTTCAATCGGTTCATTCCAATACATAATTTTGTCTCCTTCAAAGCTATAAATTTTTTTCTGTCACCAAATCCTATGCGTTTTCATATTCTATACCATAAACTTTAAGGAGGTATTATTTCATGAGATGTTACAATGAATGCGCAGGGATTGACGATAGTCTTCTGTTCTTTTTTCTGTTGTTACTTGTAATCATTTGCATGCCATCCATGTTTGGTTGCGGTGACATGAATAATAATGATAATTGCTGTTGCTAATTTTACATTAACTAAACAAAAAGGGCTCCTCGTCTCGTAAGAGACGGGAAGCCCGTGGTACCACTCTTCTTGCTGTGCTTAAAATAAGGATAAGCCTTCAGCCACTCAGGACAAATCATCCGTATCCCTGTAACGGGGGAAACCGTGTACACCTACTATTGCAAAATGCAGCGTTCAATGTACCAGCTCAAGGGGGAACTTGGGTGAACACATGTATCCGGTTCTCATCTATTCCGGATTCTCTGTATACATTGGTGAATCACTTACTTTACCCTGTCATCGCTTTTTATATATTGAGCATATAATACAACTACAAAATAAGTTTGTCAACTCTTTTTTTTATTATATAGGAGAACTCTTTTTTTTGATATATTTTCGTTTTTGTTGACCCAAAAAGGGAGAAATGGTATGATATGTTAGAAGTTAGCAATTGCTAACCTGTAACCATCTATTTATTACTTAATACATTATACATCGTAGATAAGATGCAACACAGAAGGGAGAAAATTGCGTTGTCAAAAAAGAAAAAAGTGGATTCCTTATTGTTGTACCATGATCTTATTTTTGGAATTGTAACTGCATTGGAAGCAAGGGATGAATATACAGCCAGTCATTCAATACGAGTTAGTGATATGACAGAACAGATATGCTGTCTTTTAAATCTTTCCGAGGAGGAAATGGAAACCATTCATATTGCAGCACATCTTCATGATATAGGAAAAATTGGGATTGAGGATCACATTTTAAGAAAAAGTGGCCCATTGAATAAAGGAGAATGGTTGTTGATGAAACAGCATCCTGTAATAGGCTATGAAATACTGAAAAAAGTAGAAAGGTTTGAACTAATTGCTGCCATTGTACGTCATCATCATGAGCGATGGGATGGAATGGGATATCCGGATGGTATTAAGGGGAAAGCAATCCCGCTTGGTTCGAGAATTATTGCAATCACAGATTCAATTGATGCAATGTTAAATGATCGTCAATATCGAAAAAAATGTCTCCGGAAGAATGTAGAATAGAAATTCAACAAAACATTGGAATTATGTATGATCCTAAAATTGCAGAAATGGTACTAAATAACTGGGGGAAGATAATTAAAAATGAGAATGAAAAAGATCTAATATTGGATTATTCTATTTAATAAAATTGATTATTTAGACGTTCAGAAATGAGCGTCTTTTTTATAAAGATTCAGGGCGTTCTGCCAGCCTTTCCTATTGAAGTATAATAAAAGTAAATCTATAATTAGGGGTATGGAGGAGTGTGGGATGTTTAAAATCGGAGAATTTTCTAAATTAACGCAAGTAACAATTAGGATGTTAAGATATTATGATGAGGTGGGACTTTTAAAACCAGCACAAATTGATTCATGGACTGGCTACCGGATGTATTCTGTAGAACAAATACCTATTTTAAACAAGATAATTTATTTAAGAGATAGTGGATTTAGTGTAGCTGAAATTGCAATCGTCATTAATAGTGAAGACAATAATTTCATTATGGAGCAGCTTGATAATAAATTTTTAGAAATAAAAAAAATAATACAGTCAGAGCAAGAAAAATTAAGAAAAATAACGCTTGCCAAAAGCGAGATTTTACATAAAAAAAGTGATATGCACTATAATGTTACAATAAAATCGGTTCCTAGTTATCAAGTACTTTCACTAAGAAAAATTATTCCAGATTATTTCGCAGAGGGAGAACTGTGGAAAGAGCTGTTTGCCTTTGCAGAACAACAACAGATCTCAGTTTCAAGTGATACATTTACAATTTACCACGATGCAGAATATAAAGAAAAAAATGTGGATGTTGAATTGTGTATGCCTGTTAAAAAAGTAGGAAAAAGTATAGGTGATTTTAGCTATCGAAATACCGAATTAGTATCAATTATGGCATGCACAATGGTCTATGGCGAATTTTCTAATATTGCAGGTGCTTATTTGGCTTTTGCAAGATGGTTACAGAAAAACAGCTTTTATAAAATGGGCGAACAGAGTAGGCAGATTGTACACCGTGGACCGTGGAATGAAAAAGATCCACAAAAATATTTAGTAGAAATTCAAATTCCTTTAGAAAAAGTACAGCCTTGTCCCTCAATGAAAACAACAGAAGGGTAAACTTGACAGACATTATGAAAAAAGCTAGTATTTAAGTAGCAAAGATAAAAACACAGTTCCGGTTGGTAGTCCGGACGCAGGTAAATATCCTGTCAGTAACCTGCCCTCCCATGGGTTGTCCATTCTCTGCGTTTAATTTTTTTATGGGAGGAATGCATATGGCATTAATATCAGCAAAACTTACTGTGTTTTTTGAAGAGCCATTTTGGATCGGTGTATATGAGCGGACAGAGAATCAAAAACTGGAAGTATGCAAAATTTTGTTTGGAGCAGAACCAAAGGATTATGAGGTTTACGAGTATCTTTTAAAAAATTTTTCTAAGTTAAAATTTAGTCCATCGGTTTGGACAGAGAAAAAAGTGCGAAAACCTATCAATCCGAAACGATTGCAGAGAGAAATCAGCAAACAATTGCATGAAACCGGACTAGGAACAAAAGCACAGCAAGCATTAAAACTTCAACAACAAGAGATGAAAACAGAACGGAAATTAAACCGTAAGAAGAAGACTGAGGAGGAAAAGCAACGTCAATTTGATTTAAAACAAAAAAAGAAAAAACAAAAGCACAGGGGAAGGTAAAATAATAAAAGTAAGTTATAATTTTCCAAACACTTTTTATAATATTCTGTCAATAATGCATATACTTTGTGTTATAATAAATACGAATTTAAGTAACAAAATCAAATAACATCAAACGATTTTGTCTCAAATGTATTTATTGATCCTGGTGAAGCAAACCGGAGCAACGGTTTGCACTTATGATGTAATAAAAAAACAGAGAGGAGTGATGGAAATGAAGAATTTGTTTTCCTATGGAGATGACTTCATTAAACAGTCGGATTGGAAGGATATCTCACTGCTTAAGCTTTGCCTTTTTTCACTTGGAATTCTATTTGGTATGAAGTTACCGCATAAGGTACAGAAGCCAGCTGCTGCTGTAGCTTCAACGGTTTTTGTTGCAACTTATGTTCCATTAATGCTCAAGATGTTAAGAATTTTTACAAAAACAGAAGTAAATGAATAAAACAGATGTAAATAATTAAAAATGAATTGTTTTTGAAACAGTACAATCTTTTTAGATGTACTGTTTTTTTTATAGGAATATATGCAAATAGAACTGCTGATGTAAACAAAAACATAAGTTAATTTTTACGATGTATTAAATGTAGAATAATCTATTGTTTATTGATAAAATAAACTTTATGAATTTTCTTTACAATGTTTATCTTTACAAATACGAATATTTAAACTATAATGTGAATACTAAGAAAAAAGAGAGAGAAAACAATGAGAAAAATTTATGGATACATGCGTAATGGCGCTAATGAATCTAAAAAAACAAAAGATCAAACTATTCGAAAATTAAATGAAATGGGAGTAGATTCTCAGAACATTTTTATAGAGAACCCACGTGGCAACAATAAAAAAAGCGAATTGGAGCGTCTTTTTGCAGAAATAAAATCCGGAGACACTCTCATTTGTACGGATATGCTTCAGATTGCAAAAAGTACCCGACAATTTAGTGACTTAGTAGAGTTCGCAAAAGAACAAAAATTGAAATTAATCGTTGGAGACTTTGTCTTAGATTGCAGCAAAGAGATAGATTCCTTTACAGAGGGCATGCTCAAGATGGCCGATGTCTTTAAAGAAATTGAACACAATATGATAAGTCAAAGAGTAAAAAGCGGTTTGGCGAAGGCAAAAGATAAAGGAAAAATGATAGGGAGACCATCCCTAAAATTGGAGAACATACCGAAAAAGGTAATTGAAAATTATGACCTATTGGAAAAAGGTGCAATCAATAAAACGGATTATGCAAAAATATGTTACATCAGTAGACCTACACTAGATAAATATTTGGCATTAATGAGAAGCAGCAAATATTTAAATCAAGAACGTGATGAAGATGAAAAAAAGAAGTAGTGAATGGGTAAGAAATTTAGTTTGATATAAACGCTCAGGCGCGGTTATATAGTGGCTAGTCTGTCACGCAATAATATTTTTAGCTATGTGTTAGTACGGAGGTATGAACTATGGAAAAAACCAGATTGCCTAAGTTATGGGAAGCGTTGATTCCCGTTGTATTTATGATGGTATTAATCATCGTATGTACTGTGTATTGGAAAATTGAACCCCATGTCCCACTGGTATTGTCTTGCATTGTAACTGCATTTATGGCATGGAGATGTGGTTATAAATGGGATGCCATTATTTCAGGAGTATTGGACAGCATTGGAAGAGCAACGGAAGCCTTATTAATTGTAATGGTTGTAGGGTATGCTCATTGGTACATGGGTATGGTCGGGAACCATACCTGCAATGGTGTATTATGGATTGGATTTGATTTCACCAGGTGCTTTTCTTGTTGTCGGTACAATTCTTACTGCGATTGTAGGTCTTGCAACCGGTTCTTCTTGGACCGCTTCCGGTACTGTAGGTGTTGCGTTAATGGGCATTGCAATGGGCCTTGGAATCAATCCTGCTCTAGCAGCCGGTATGGTAATTTCAGGAGCTTATACCGGAGATAAGTTATCCCCGTTATCTGACAGTACGAATGTTGCGGCAGCTGGTGCAGAAACACCGCTTTATGATCACGTTCGGGCTATGATGACAACGACCATCCCAAGTTTTTGTATGGCGCTTGTCATTTATGGGATTGTTGGAATGAAGGTTGTAAATGTTGATGGTTATGATGCAACAACAGCTATTGAGATTCAAAATGCCATTGCAGATAATTTTTATCTGTCACCTTGGATCATGCTTCCGGTGGTTGTAGTCGTTATCGGTGCGGTTAAAAAAATACCGGCAATTCCTTCACTTTTACTTGCAGCAACTTGCGGATGCATTATTGCGATGATAGCACAGGGGGCATCCATTGCAGATTGCTTAGGTGCACTCCATTATGGATATGAAGCAGAAACAGGCAATGCCATTGCAGATAAGTTGTTAAATCGTGGCGGCTTAAATTCTATGATGTGGACGATTTCACTCATTATGTTCGCTCTTGCATTCGGAGGAATCCTAGAAAAATGTGGGTTTGTTGAAGTACTTCTTGGTGGCATGGTGAAAAGAGTAAAAAGCGTTGGCGGACTTGTGGTTTCCACTATTATAACGGGTATTGTCTGCGATGTCGTATTAACAGACCAATACTTAGCTATTTTAGTACCTGGAAGAATGTTTTCAAGAATATATGATGAAAAAGGCTTAAGCAGAAGCTTTTTATCCAGAACAACGGAGGACGGAGCAACTTTATGGTCTCCAATGATACCGTGGAATGGATGTGGTGCATACCAATCAGCAACCCTTGGTGTTGCAAATTGGGACTTCGCTCCTTATGCTTTTATGAATTTAATCAATCCAGTTTATGCAATCATCATTTCTTATCTTGGAATTGGGGTAAAATATGCCGATGAAAGCAAAAACCCTAGAAATAAAAAGGCAGCATAATCAGAGTTTATAAGAAGGATGGAATAGGAATGAGCAAAGTGAAAGCATTAAGTGATAGAAAGCAGAGAAAATCAACAAAGATTCTGACTGGAATCATCGGAACTATTTTACTTGTACTTGGAGCATATTTAGTATCGATTTACAGCTTACTATGTGGTGCATTATTGTTATTCGCATCTCTTCTTAAAAAATATACGATTGTAGAAGAGCAAGGCATTGTTATAACTTATAATGCAAGAATTTATCAGTATCATGAAACATGGAGCTTTTCGGAAATAACGGAAATGCATATTGAAAAAGTTTCTGACCCTGCTTATACGGTATTGCATTTTACAAAGGATGTTCTATCAAAACGGCTCATTTTTAAAACAGACGATGCAAATGACGTGATTAAATTAGCATTAAAGCAAAATCCTAAAATCCATTTTGGTGAAGTAGAAGCATAATTGCATTTTCTCTGATTCATCCCGGAGATGAGGTTATTGTTCCGGAAAAATAACTATAAAGTAATTAAAAAACAATAAACGGCAGTGTTGGTGCTTGAAAACTTCAAGTTACCGACGCTGCCGTTATGTTTCTATGTCGTTCCTAATACTAGAGGGTCTTTTTTTGGTGATAGCCCATCCATACAATCCAGACATAAGCACAAGTTTTTGGAATCATAAGCATGCCAATGGGTGGAAATATGTTAGAGAATAACACCACAGGGATATAGAATGCAAAGCTGAATACAATTGCCAGCCACATAAAGCGTAATTCTTTGTTTTTTGATTTTTTACTCTGCTGATAATATAAAATAAGAATGATACATCCCAAAACAGTAAAGGGAATATTACGGTAAATGCTCCATATAAGTGGTGAATTTAAACTAAACCACTGATTTTGTGGCGCAAAGCAGAGTGCAATTCGCAGAACGGCTAACAAATAAATAAAAAAGGTTAGTTGTTTCTGCCCTGAAATTTTATGGTTCATTCTCCATATATGATACAGCATTATATAAAAAATGGTCATGGTAATGGACGTAACAAATTGTCCAAATCCCAGAATGGAAGCATTCGATTCCATTCCCGTAGTCCACATGGCATAAATACGGGGTACTAAATGAAACGCATCGCCGACCCCAAGAACGATAGCCATATAGCCAAATAAACGATATTGTGTTGTGTTTTTTGCATCCAAACTCATTTTAAGTCCAAGTGTAATAACTGTGATTAAATATAGGATATCAAATGTAGTTTCAAAAATTTTAGTCATAATATGCCTCCATCATGAACGATGTTCATGTTTCTTTAAAAAAAACTTAAAAAAAGTATCTAGTTTTTTTTCAATTTGTTTTTTATTTATTCTAGTTGTTAATATAGTAAGCGGATAATCATTTCCTTAAGAAAAATAGAATTATTTTCTCCTTGTTTTAATGAGGAAATCATGCTTTTAAATACAAGATCAATAAATGCATCCCTTGTAAAAGAATCATTCCAAATTGACGGGGGTATCTGCTGATCCTGTTGTAGTGCACATGAAAGCTCATTTTTTATATATTGAAAATATATTTTTTCAATTGACTTGCCTTTTTCTTTTTCAGCATGATCAAACTGCATAATTTGTTGTAGAAATTCTGCTTTGAATTCTTTAAGTCGCAAATAAAGGTTCTGATAAATCTGTTCAAAATAATCTGGAAACCCAATTTTTTGGGTATTCTTAAATAAGGTTTCATTAATAATCGAACTCCAAAAATCTTCGATTAGAGCAAATATCAAATCAGATTTTGAAGGAAAATAATTGTATACAGCACCAATAGAAATATTACAAGCTAAAGCAACGCGGCGAATGTTCAGATGGTTCAGTCCTTCGCTGTAAGTGATATCCTTTGCTGCTTTAAGTAAGGTTTGTTTTGAGGTAACTGTATGATTCATAATTAATATCTCCTTTCAATATGAACAATGTTCATGTTAATAGATATATATTCATTTGTCAAGCAATTTACTAATGATTTTTTCAAAGAATGCTTAATAAACGATGTACATGCTCCATCACTTTATAATCAATACAAGAATAATTAATTACAAGTTTATGCTGTAGATTATTTAGTTGTAAATCTTTTTTACATCCATAATAATAATCAGATAAACAGGATATGTTGATACCATTATTATGAGCTTGTTGGATGAGTTCTTCATCTGACATATTCGTATTTACATCCAAAATAAAGTGGAGTCCAGAATTTTCTTCCATTACGGTGACCTTTTTATTGAAAGGACTCTTTTTTATTTTTTCAAGTAAACAATCCCTTTGTGATTTATAAAAATTTCGCATACGATTAATATGTCGCTCAAAATAGCCTTTCTCGATAAAGCTTGCTAATGTATATTGCTCAAAGCTGGAGACTGTACATGAATAAAATCCCATTTCTTCTCGAAATTTCTCCATTAAATGAAACGGTAAAACCATATAACTGATACGAATGGTTGGTGCTATGGTTTTTGAAAAGGTATTTATATAAATTACTTTTTCATTTGTGTCAATGCTTTGCAGTGTTTGAATTGGCTTACCATGAAAACGAAATTCACTGTCATAATCATCTTCAATAATATAACGATTGCCATCCTGATTCGCCCAATTTAATATTTCTTGTCTTCGTTTCATTGGTGTGATAATTCCTGTGGGAAAATGATGAGAGGGTGAAATGTGTATCACATTTGCTTTACTTTGTTTTAGTTCCTGAACGGACAAGCCATATGAATCTAGATGAATCGATTCAAATGAAACATCATTTGCAGCATAGATTTTTGAAATTTTAGAGTATCCCGGATTTTCTAATGCATAGACATGTTCTCTACCTAATAGTTGAATTAGCAGATGATATAAATATTCCGTTCCGGCACCAACAAGGATTTGATCTGGTAAAACATGCATTCCTCGAAAATGGTAGAGATGATCCGCAATGGCAGTCCTTAACTGCTCTGCCCCATTAAAAGGCATTGGTTGTAACAATTGACTGCCTCTTTCACTCAGCACTTCACGCATAAGCTTTGACCATACAGAGAAAGGAAATTTTTCTGCAGGGACCGCATTGCTCTTAAAGTCGATTGTGAATTCATCTTTTTTTCGTTCAAGTGGATGTATATGGTTTTTTATTTGTGATTTTAATGGTTTTTGTAATGGAGTTTTTTGTAACTCACATGCATAATAACCTTTTTTCTCAATGGAATAAATATAGCCTTCCGACAGCAACTGGGTGTAAGCATTCTCAACGGTGATAATGCTTATTTTTAAATGCAGTGCAAGTGAACGTTTGGATGGCAGCTTTTCATTTGCTGTTATTTTCCCATCTAAAATATCATTTTTTATGTTTGTGTAAAGAAGTTCATATAAAGTTGATTTTTCTTTATTATGAAGATTATATGTAAGCACTTTTGTATCTCCTATTAAACTGACATTAAAAAAAATAATCAAAATGGATATATCAATAATATCACTTTTGATTATAATGGAGTTAAAATCAATTGTAAATAAGGAGATGTATAAAAATGAGAAATGACAGATTAGAATTAAATAAGAATCTTGCGCAAATGCTTAAGGGTGGAGTAATCATGGATGTAACAACTCCGGAGCAAGCTAAAATTGCCGAAGCAGCTGGCGCTTGTGCAGTAATGGCGTTGGAACGCATTCCTGCTGATATTCGCGCTGCGGGAGGTGTTTCTCGTATGAGTGATCCTAAAATGATTAAAGGCATTCAAAAGGCAGTTTCGATTCCGGTAATGGCAAAATGCCGTATTGGTCATTTTGCAGAGGCACAAATTTTAGAAGCCATCGAAATTGATTATATTGACGAAAGTGAAGTATTATCCCCAGCTGATCAAATTTATCATATTGATAAAACAAAGTTTCATGTACCGTTTGTATGTGGTGCGAAAGATCTTGGAGAAGCACTTAGAAGAATCAATGAAGGTGCTGCTATGATTAGAACCAAAGGTGAGCCGGGTACCGGTGATGTGGTTCAGGCTGTACGTCATATGCGTATGATGCAAAGTGAAATAAGAAGATTGACTTCTATGAGCAAAGATGAGTTGTATGATGCGGCGAAGCAGCTGCAGGTTCCTTATGAATTGGTTGTATTTGTTCACGAAAATGGAAAGCTTCCGGTTGTGAACTTTGCAGCTGGAGGGGTTGCAACTCCTGCAGATGCAGCTCTGATGATGCAGCTTGGTGCAGAAGGTGTGTTTGTTGGATCTGGTATTTTTAAATCTGGAAACCCTGAAAAACGTGCAGCTGCCATCGTAAAAGCAGTAACCAATTTCCAAGATTCCAAAATGCTTGCTGAATTATCTGAGGATTTAGGTGAAGCTATGGTTGGCATCAATGAACAGGAAATAGAGTTGTTGATGGCAGAAAGAGGGAAATAATATGAAAGTCGGGATTCTTGCACTTCAAGGAGCGTTTATTGAGCATGAAAAAATCCTTGAGAAAGTTGGAGTAGACATCTTTGAAATCAGACAAAAGGAGGATATCAAGGATTCCTTTGATGGATTAATCCTTCCGGGAGGAGAAAGTACGGTGATGGGTAAATTGCTGCATGATTTGGAACTATTCAATCCCCTGCAAGCAATGATTTTCGAAGGTATCCCTGTTTTTGGGACATGTGCAGGACTTTTGCTGCTTGCAAAAGAAATCATTAATGATAATCGACTGCATTTTGCTGCTATGGATATTTCTGCAAAAAGAAATGCTTATGGAAGGCAGCTGGGCAGTTTTTATACGGAAGAAGAGTTTAAAGGAATCGGAAAGATCCCTATGACGTTTATACGAGCACCCTATATTGAATCGGTTCAGTCTGATACAGAAGTTCTTGCGGTGGTAGACAACCAAATTGTTGCTGCAAAGCAAAAAAATAAACTAGTCACATCCTTTCATCCGGAATTAAATCAAGATACCGCTGTTCATGAATATTTTATAAAGATGATTGAAGGAAAAAACTGAGGGTAAAATACAATTCTTCTTAAAAAGGGAAAATCCCACTTCGAAACTATGGTTCTAAGTGGGATTTTCTACTTGTTTACTGCTAAAATAAAGGTTTTTAAAAGATCTTCGGCGTAAGGGAGATACTTTGGATTAAGATTGGAAAGCATCTCGTGAAATACGTTTAAATCATTTTTTTCCTGTTTGCCAAGTACGATGTAATCAGCTGAAGCACTTAAGGCATTGCATATCTTATAAAGGGTTGTGGTTGACATGCCTCTTCTGCCGAGTTCAATTTGGGCAAGAAATTGCGGAGATACATCAATACATTCTGCAAGTTTTTCACGGCTTAATTTTAGTTCTTCTCTTTTGATGCGGATACGTGATCCAATTTGCATGTTTAAATCTTTTTTCATCTTAGCACCTCTTTAAAACTATCGTATAGGAAGCTGTTAGCTATAAAAACAAGCTATAAGATATTGATTTTATGAATCTAATAGCTTATACTAGAGATTATTAATATATACAAAAATAAATAGATTATGCATAAATATTAAAAAATAACTAGTTCTATATTTTTTAGAGCTGAACGAATAAATAAACTCATATCTTAGTTCGGTAAAACCGAATTTTTTTTATATAACGATAAGGGAAGGAGGGAGCTATGAAAAACCATAGGAAAGAGTTAATGCAGTTGAAAACGATAAATAAACTGTTTGAGTGCATACGCTTGGTTGATATTGAAAGCGAAACTCTCTATGCAGAATATCAAATTCGAAAATCTCTAAATCCTATTCCTACTTTTGATTTTCAGATACGTCAGGAGCTCTACCATAAGTGTATGGCATCGGATACGACTATGTATTGGATGGAACAGGAGGGACGACTTCTGCTGCTCTTTACTATGCTTCCTGTCGAGATCGGGAAAAGAAAGCTTATTATGGAATGTATCGCGAATGTAACCGGGAAAATAGATATCAATCGTTTGATTGGGAAAAGTTCAGCTTTGCTGGAAAATGCATATCGACTGTCAGTTACGGATGAATTAACCGGCTTATATAACCGAAGGTACATCAATCAAATGCTGCCACATGTAATAAAGAATTGTGCAAAGCATGAAATTCCACTTTCTGTACTTTTTACCGATTTGGACTATTTTAAAAAGACAAATGATTCCTATGGTCATGTTGCTGGAGATTACCTTTTATATGAGTTTGCTATGGAGTTAAAAAAAGACATTAAAAAAAGTACGGATTGGGCAGCAAGGTATGGTGGAGATGAATTTTTGTTATGCCTTGTTGGTACAGACAATCAGACAGCAAAGAAAAGAGCAGAAGAAATTCGGAAAGCAATTGAAGACAAAACCTTTCGATATCATGAACATGAGATTAAAACGACTTGCAGTTTCGGGATTTATACAATAGAAAATTTTACTCCTTTACCTACCTGTGACTCCATTTTCAGAGAAATTGATAAGAAATTATATGAAGCAAAAAGAGAAGGAAGAAATACGGTCAGATAGAAACATAATGGTATTTTTTAACATTTACAAATGACGTATTTTATGTTCTTATAAATAGGTAGGAAAAAATAAAGGGGAAAGTGATATGTCAAATAAAAAAGTATTGATTGCATCAGCAATCGCAGGATTTGGAGCAGCAGCTACCTTTCTTTATTATCGATTTATGCCGCGTGTGTCGTTAAAGGAATATACGAAGCTATGTCTTACTTTTGCGATTATGGACGATGAAATTGCAAGAAATGAATTAGAAGGAAATTTCATTCAGGGAAAGGAAATTGAATTCCCATCAAAAGACGAATCTATTGTTTATCGGTATGAGTTATTTTTGGAAATGTATAAAAAATATTCACGAAAAGAATTGGAAAATGAGAGGATAAGACTCATTCAACGATTGGAGGAGTCAAAGCAATATGTAGATGTACCGAAGGAAGAATTAGATTTTGAATTTGGTTAATAAGTGATTGAGAATAATATGGTACAATAAAAGCATCTTTGTATCAATTTGAGACTTTGAGGATTAAGAAAAAAGAACTTAATTCTTTGAGTCTTTTTTTATTTTTTCATTAAAAAATTATTGTTTTGTATTTTAATTCTTCAAATTTTAATTTAAAATTAAGAATATTTCGTAAAATAAAATGAATAAATAGTGATAATTTTTAATCGTATATAAGAAAATATATATTGGATGTCTCAATTTGAGAAGATTAAAAACAGTAAAATCTCAATTTGAGATTGTGAATCATTATTCTTTAAGCTTTGTGATAATAAATGTTGAAATTTCAATAAATTTTAAATTGGCATAGTTATTGCTCTATTTATAGACAAGCTGATTTTAGCACAACAAGAATAAGGAGGTAACTATGGAAACGTTAAACAAGAAAAAATTTCGGCTTAGCATGCCCGACACAGCGGTATTATTATTAGTCATCGTATTCATTATGGCAATCTTAACTTATATCATACCTGCTGGCGAATTTGCTAGAGTCGTCGATGAAGAAACCGGAAGAACTTTAGTTCAGGCTGGAACCTATGCACAAGTAGATCCCAATCCTACCGGAATCAAGGATCTGTTTTCATCCATCTTTCGTGGGATTTTGAAGGCAGGCGAAATTATATCTTTTGTCTTTGTAGTAGGAGGGGCATTCGGCATCATATCAAAGACAGGTGCGATTGCAGTTGGTCTGGAGCATTTGATTCATAAGTTCTCCGGTAAAGAATCCTTCCTGATTGTTATTATTATGAGTACGTTTGCCGTATGTGGAACTACATTTGGTATGGCGGAAGAAGCATTGCCTTTCATTGTTATTTTAGTCGCAGCCGCGAAGAAAATGGGCTACGATCCGATTGTCGGTGTTTCCATGGTGGTTATCGGTATTTATTCCGGCTATTCTGCAGGTGTACTCAATCCATTTAATACCGGTATTGCGCAGGGTATTGCAGAGCTGCCTTTATTTTCCGGTATGGGACTTCGTTTTGCTTTAATGGCAGGCGCAATTATCATTGCAGCTCATCACACGATTCGTCATGGTAAAAAATATAAGTTAGAACACTTAAATGATAAGTTGACAGTGGAAGAACAAACTGTTTTGGCAGAGGATTCCCGCCCAATGAATGCAGTGGATCGTATCATCCTTCTCATTCTTTTCAGTACGATTGTTGTTTTAATTTTAGGAGTATTAAAACAGGGCTGGTATTTAGAGGAAATTTCTGCGTTGTTCTTTGGAATGGGATTGCTTTCCGGAATGATTTACTTTAAAGGTAACATAACGGAGGTTGTAAAAGCATTTATTGCCGGCGCAAATGAAATGACAACGGCAGCATTGTATGTTGGTTTTTCCAGAGCAATTCTCGTAATTATGGAGGATGGCTGCATTATGGATACGATTGTATATTGGCTATCCATTCCTCTTTCTCAGATGAGCAATGTATTTGCAGCATGGGGAATTTATTTTTCACAAGGTATCATCAATTTCTTTATTCCTTCCTCAACCGGACAGGCAGTTGTTGTTATGCCAATTGTATCACCTTTAAGCGATGTAATTGGAGTTACAAGACAGACTGCAGTACTGGCATTCCAGGCCGGAGATGGTTTTTGGAATATGATTACACCTACACATTCTGTATTAATGGCCTCTTTAGGCTTGGCAGGTGTACCGTTTGGAAAATGGTTTAAATTAAACAACTAGTGTGAAACAAGGAACAAATAAAGGGAGAGAATGATCATGAAACAATTAAAATATGCGGTTATCGGTGCAGGTAATGGTGGACAAACTATGGCTGGTTATTTGAGTGCAAAAGGTTACAGAGTAAGTCTGTTTGACTTTTTAGAAGCACCGATTCAAAAAATAAAAGAAGGCGGCAACGTAATTAAGATAACAGGGGCGCTGGAAATGGAAAGTAAGCTGGAGCTTGCATCCAATAATATGGAAGAAGTTGTTCGTGGTGCAGATGTTATTTTTGTTGTCAATCCATCCACGTATCACATTAAAATTGCAAAGGAATGTGCAAAGTATTTGGAAGATGGACAGGTTGTATTTTTAAATCCAGGTTCTACTTTTGGGTCTTTTGCCTTTAAAAAAGCATTGGATGATGCAGGATGTACAAAAGATATTATTTTAGCAGAAAGCAATACGCTTTTGTTTGCTTGCCGTATGATTTCTCCGGGTCTTGTAGAAATTGGAGGGAAAAAGGATCGTATTATCGTAGCTGCTTTCCCTGCAACGAAAAACGACTTTGTAAAGGGACTTTTGGAGGAAGCACTTCCGGAAGTGCAAATGGGTGATAATGTATTTGTTACAAGTTTAGATAATACCAATCCTTTGGTGCACCCGGGACCAACCATGATGAACTGTAACTGGGCAGAATCCGGAAACCGATTCTTGTATTATCATGATGGAATTGGAGAAACTATGGGTGAGTTCATCGAAAGAATGGACAAAGAACGTATTCGAATGGGATTGGCTTTAGGATTGGAGCTTGGAAAAAATTTATTCGATATGTTTATGCAGTATGAAGAAGAGTATGAAACAAAGGGAGAAACATTAAGCAATATATTCAAAAATGTGAAGGCATACGATACCATTTATGCAGTAAACAACGTAAGAACGAGATATATTTATGAAGATGTTCCGACTGCACTCATTCCTCTAATTGAGCTTGGACGTCTGCTTAATTGTCCGGTGGATAGTTTGAAGCTTGTCGCTGATATGTGCTGCGGCATTCTCAATGAAGATTTCTGGAATTTTGAAGAAACAAGAAGCTTAGAGAAACTGGGCTTAGATGGAATGACCGTTGGCGATTTGATTGAATATGCAAATACAGGAGTAAAAAAGAAGGCTTAAATTGAATATAACTTAAATAATTTGGTTTTTCGGTAAATTTAGTATAAAATCAGTGTAGTATTACACTACACTGATTTCATGCTAGGAGGATATTTGGATGACGGGTTTATTAGACATCGGTGCATATGTACAGAAAACAGCCGTTATTATTGGTTCTGTTTTGGAAATGGAAATTTTGGTATGTGACCATAATCGAAAGCTGATTGGAGATACTGAAGACGATGAAGTAACGGAATACATTAATGAAAACTCAATATTGACAAAGGTAATGAATCAACAGGAAACTATCATTATTGATGATAAGAATGCGCAATGCAAAGGATGTCAAATCTGTCCGAAAAAAGAAAATTGTCCCGTAAAGGCAATCATAGGATTTCCAATTCAAAAGGGAGGTCGTGTGTATGGTGCTATGGGCATTTATGCATCTTCTTACCATATGACAGAACGTTTGTTAAATAAAAAGAAATTCTTTATTGAATTTATTTCTAATATGTCTGACTTATTGATTAGTAAGCTAGAGGAAAAACAAGAAAATGTAGAACTAAAAGCCTTTCAGAAAAAGTTTTCTCGTATTGTAGAATCCATCGATATTCCAATTTTGGGTCTGGATGAAAATCGAGAAGTGATTCACTGTAACAAACGTTTTCGAGATCTTTTTCAAATTTCTGAGAGAAAGGCACCAAATGGTGCACAATTATTAAAAGCCTTAAAACAACCAGATTTTATCGATTTCATAAACAATTGCAGTCAAGATTCACAGAAGGAATTTACATTTTCCATTCGCGGAAAAGAGACTTTGATTTTAGTGGAAGTGGATGCCATTGATATATCCAGAGATTTTAGGGGCGCTTTGATTTACTTTAAAAAGGTTGAAGATTTATATGATGAGGTCAATCGAGTGACCAATAACTATACGACTTGCGCCATTGATGAAATCATTGGTGAAAGTCCTGCAATCAGAAAGCTGAAAGAGGATGCGAGAAAGTTTGCAGGAAGTGATTCGACAATTTTGATTCAGGGGGAAAGTGGAACAGGGAAAGGCCTTTTGGCGAGAGCCATTCACAGTGAAAGCAGTCGTTCGTCGGGACCGTTTGTTGTGGTAAATTGTGCTGCAATTCCGGACAACCTTTTGGAGAGTGAACTGTTTGGCCATGAGGAAGGTGCCTTTACCGGATCTATGCGAGGTGGACGTGTCGGTAAATTTGAATTGGCGAACAAAGGAACGCTATTTTTGGATGAAATCGGGGAGTTGCCAATTCATTTACAGCCGAAGCTTTTGCGGGCTGTTCAGGAAAAAAAGATTGAGCGAGTCGGCGGGCGTACAGACATTCATGTCGATATCCGTATCATTGCCGCGACCAATAAAAATTTAGAGGATATGATGTTGTGCGGTGAATTCCGTGAGGATTTGTATTATCGCCTCAATGTCATTCCACTTGTTGTCCCTCCTTTGCGTGAGAGACCACAGGATATTTCTTTGATGATTGAAAGCTTTATGAAATATTATGCAAGCATTTTAAACCGAAACATCGATGGCATAGAGAAAGAAGCTGAACGATACTTGCTCAGCTATCCTTGGAAAGGAAATGTGAGAGAGCTGCAAAACATCATAGAGTATGCGGTGAATGCAGCAAAGTCCACGTGGATTGTCGTGGATGATTTGCCCGATCGTATTATAAATGGAGATGAAGTAACCGAAAAGGTACAAATCCGAAAGCTTAAGGATGTTGAGGCTTTCTATATTCAGGAAGCTTTAAAGGCATTCGGGGATGACATTCATGGAAAAGACAAGGCGGCCAAAGCTTTGGGAATCAGCCGTGCAACTTTATATCGAAAGATTAATCAAGATGATTGATTATAAAGAAATTTCGATACTATAAATTTAATAACGAAAACCTCATTTTTAGCAGATTGCAGAAATGAGGTTTTTTATTGAGCAAACAAAGTATTAGGAATATAATGGGATTAATCGAATGCTTGTTTACACAGGAGGAAATGATATGTCTCAGTTTGAAATAATTCAATACCAGGAAGAACACAAATTAAGAGTAAAAGAACTTAATCATGAGTGGTTGGAAAAGTATGATTTATTAGAGCCGCTTGATGATGAATACCTCGATCATCCGAAAGAAAAGATTCTGGATAAGGGTGGTTTTATATTACTTGCCAAGGTGAAAGACGATATTGTAGGAACTGCATTTTTTGTGCCGATTGATGAAGGTACCGGTGAGATCTGCAAACTGTGTGTCGGGGAGAAATGGCAAAACGATGGCATTGGTAAAGCATTGATGATGAAATGCATTGAAGATGCAAAGAAAATGAATATTTATACAATTATTTTGTATTCCAATCATAAGCTTGTCCGAGCGTTAAAAATGTATGAAAAGATGGGGTTTAAACTGATCGAAGATGACAATGAAAAATATGAGGAATCGGATATAAAAATGATACTTAAATTATAATGAGAATTAAAGCAATTCAAAGGAAAAGGTTATTTTTAAAAATAAAAAGATAGGAGTTTGCACCGAAGCACAAACCCTATCATGTAAATGGAAAGGATGGTTTGGATTTCCATTTACAATATCATTATAGAATATAATATACAAATGTGATACAAGAAAATATTGGTAAAAAATTATAAATAATAAGTTATAAATATTTAAAATATACAAATGACAGAAAATTTTTAAAAAAAGGTACAATAAGATTGAAATAATAAATTTTAAGGGATATAATGATTGCAATGGGGAATTATTGGTAATATAGTCGAGAGGTGGCGAATACATTCGCTTTACCAAGGTATTGAAATGCAAAAATTAGAGACCAACGAACAAAGAAATTTATATCTATCAATATAAAGAATTGAGAAAAGCTGTTTTCGACGCATTGTCTATAGACTAACGCGTCGAGCAGCTTTTTGTGGTTAATTTAATAAAGCTAGAATGAATGACATAAAAAAGGCGAATGGCTATGTTACCGGAGTGGGGGAAACATATGAGTGAGTTTTGAGTATGTCTTTTTTAATGTATGTAAAGATGTTGGGATTATAACAATAATCGGAATTGGTTAAGGAAAGGCAATAATAGTGAAAAATTCTATAGAAATATTATTAAACAAATGTGAAAGTCAACATATTGCTAATTTGTGGATGTTTTATAGAGATTATTTTGAATCTGATAAAAGTTGTGTTGAGTTTCTATTATCAGTATTTGATAATGAACCAAATCAAAACGATGGAGAGATTTCTGTAAGGGACAGTTGTCAGAATATATTTATACCGCGTAGAATGGTTAACACTACTATGCGACTTGTTTTAGCAGCAAGGGATATGGAAGTGATTCGTAAAGGTAAAGATGTTTTTAAAATTATATACCTTGTATCATGCATTGAAACTTTACAGACATTGAGAGGAAAAGGAGGATGGGAAAAATGGAAAATGATTATAGACTTCTTCGTAAAATCCACCTCTGATACAGATAAAGAAACAATTAAAATGAAGTTTAAACGTAGCCTTGGTGATGATATGTATAATGAAAATTCTATTTCTGCTTGCCCTGACCAGAAAATATGTATTGAAGAATTTGCAAATATAATTAATATACTTCGCAATTGTGCTGCACATCAAGGTGAATACTGGAATTTTTCATTTTGCACACCAAACAATGAAGACTACGGGTTAATTTGTTTAATAAATATTGATATTGGTAAGACGTATATTAATAATTATGAGAGTATTTCAAAAGATGAAAAGGAAAAATTGTTAAGTCACAATGGACAAAAACCGCATGTCTATGAAATTATGCTGACCTACAGAGAATTCGAAAGTATTTTTGTTAGAACGTGCATTAGATTTATAAAGAGTTACATAAAAGAATATAAATTTACATTACAATGAGGTGTAACCCATCACATAGATTATGAACAAGTAATTATAGCAATAATGGGAAGCTTGTTTATTTATCTGAAACAAGGGATGTTCCAAGGCATGAAATACCCCAAATAATTAGAAGCAACTTTCGCTCCGCATTATCTCAACTTTGAAACACCGTCACCAGATAATCAGAGATAAGTTTAATGTTTTGAACTTCCCGTTTGTTTAAGCCACAAAGATGGGGATGTTCTTTGCGTTGGTTTTATTGTTATCTGTAGATGATGGCTAATATAAAGATAAGCTCCTAAAATGCTGCTGAAAACGAAAGGATGAGAATAGTATGAATCCAACAATCAAAAAACATAACCAAACGAAAATACAGAAAGATATTAAATGCCAGCAACTGATTGATGAAATGAAAGCTATCGAGAAATTCATATGTAGCTTTGGATTTTTGTCATTTGGGAGAGATTATATCTTATGTAAAAATTGGTCGTTTTCGCTTCAGGGTATTATTACATCAGTAGAGTTGACAGCTGGCAATATTATTACATGTTGTGAATACGGATGTATGGCTGATGCAAATTCCCTATTACGAAAATACCGTGATGATCTGTTTTTCTATCTCTATATAGTGGTTTTTGATTCAAATCAAAAACCAGAAATCACTTATAATGCTACAGAAATGGAAGATAATATATCTCAATGGATTCAAAATGGTCTGAATAGTCTCTACATACAAGATGTTCTAAAGGCAGTCGGGACATCGCCTCAGTTGAAAAAAGCGGTAACCGCATATAAATTACAAAAAAGTTTTAATGGCATAGGCGAACGATTGAACAATTTTGTCCATGGCAATGGATTTGCATATTACAATCGTAACATTAATGCATACAAAGCGGATGAACTCCAATATAACATGAAGATACTTGTCAATGATATGAAGTATATAACGGTAACATTTCTGATTTTGCTCATACTGTGTTCACCGCTATCAGTCATGTCAACGGATTATATCGATTATCTAGATTGCGGAGATACTCCACCCGAGGATTCTCAATATTGGGTTGCTCCATTCGTGGAACATTTTATCTTAAATAATATCAATTTAATTGATGAGAACTGCTACAATTATCTTAAAGAGAATACAAGTATGCAATTTTAATAGATGGATTTCGCATTATGTTTATAAAATATAAGAATGAGACAGATTAATAAGACTTTGGAGAGAGGGGTTATATGGAGATTTTTTGCTTAAATGGATATGAAAATGAAAAGATTTCTCTTGAACTTAACGAAGTAATAGGATTCCCAGCTGCTACTAGTTATGAAGGTGGTTATGATATCATATGCACATTAACAATTGACGTTGGATGCTATCATGTCAGATGTGATAGATACTATTCTGCGACAGGTGCATTATACAAGTTCAATAGTAAGTTAAAAGAGTGTTATAAAAATCTAGTTGGGCAAGCAGAATATCGTTTGCTATTGGAAAATGATTTGATATTTAATGTCTCTATGACATCATCGGGACATGCATTAGTAACTGGTACTTTTCAGGAAAGGCCAGATAAACACAGTATTCTCAGCTTCGAAATGGACACAGACCAATCATGCTTTTTGTCCGTTATTGAATCTATAGATAATTTAATAAATACATATGGTGGTATGCTTGGAATCGAATAAATTATTTTTACCTTTGTAGTAACTAAGTGAATTACCCATTATGTTTATAACACGAATTTAATTTACTATTTATAACAAACAAAAGAGTATTGTTATAAGGAAGGTGATGTCTTATGGATATGATATTTTTTTTACTTTCTTTTGTGTTTTTTATCTGTTTAATTATTGGTCTTGTTAAACCTAAGCTTGTTATCAAGTGGGGTATGGAAGAAAATAAGTCAAGGAAGAATGTTCTTAAGTATTATGGTATAGGAACAATCATATTCTTTATCTTATTTACAGTGAATATAGATGCCGTTGACATTGAAAAAGATAACTCTAATATATCTGAGCCTACAATTGAACAGTCGATGACAGTAGATGAAAAAGCAGCAGCAAATTTAGATGCAAAGATAGTAGCTCTAGGAGATATAGAATCAATTACATTAGATAAGCTAGTTGATGTACAAGCATTAAGAGATAGTTACGAAGAGTTAACAATAGATCAAAAGGTACTTGTAACAAAGCTTTCTCTTCTAACAGAAGTAGAAAAAAAGATTGTGATTCTTCAAAACGAAGAAAATGAAAATCAAAATACAATTAAAGCTCAAGCAGCGTTAGAGGCAAAAGCAGCAAGGGAGGTTCAAACGGTTGAAGTGCAACCGGAAACAGAAACTCAGACTAAAGAAATAGTTGTAGATCAAAGCCAAAATAACGAATACACGGTGTACATAACTAGAACTGGAAGTAAATATCATAAAGATGGATGCAGGTATTTAAGACAAAGTCAGATAGAAATATCGAAATCTGATGCAATAAACCAAGGATATATGTAGATTATCAAAATAAATGACAAAGAGAGAGACCAGACGAGACGGTGAGGAAATAGGTGGGAAACCTCGAGATGACAAGGGATACACCACGATAGACAGGGAAAGAAAATCATGGACAGGTTTCTCAAGATAATTGACAAAGTGCATCAAAAGACAGTGATAAGGTTGTGATATCCGAAATACTGGTAACGGTGACACGTTGGAATGCTATTAAAGCGACACATTGTTGATATATTGGGTGTTACAGGCGACACAAGACCCAGAATCATCACCCTCAGTATCTTTTTAAATATCATATGAAAAGATTTTTAATAGCGAAAAATAATAAAGTTTTAAAAGCAATAGCGAAAAAACAGATAGAACCATTGAAATACAAGGCTTTTGAGCCAATGAAAAGAGTAAGCACATATTTTCTCAATAGCGAAATAGCGAAATGAACAATAATTTAATATTTTAGAAAATATATGCAATAACCTTTAATGCATCCTGAAAATATTATATAATAATAGAGTAATAAAATATACAAGGGGGATAATTATGAGTATTAAAAAAATCTTTGCTCTATGTTTGATTATTTTATCAACAGTCTCACTATTCGGCTGCGGTGAGTCGGAACCGACATATATTGATTTGAATGCCAAGGTTTCTGCTGATGCCAAGTACATATATATCGAAAATGAAGACGACTTTATATGGGACAATGCCGAAATTACTATCAATGAAGACTATAAGTATAAAGTAGACTTTTTAGCCAAAGGAAAGTCGAGTTTGGAATTGGTTGAATTTATGAAAGAAGATGGAGAGCGACTTGATTCGTCTAAAGTTAAGGTTAAAAAAATAATGATTTTCGTTCCAAAGACCGAAGAAAGAAAAGAGGGTTATTGGATAGGCGAATTTAATTAAAGACAAAGCTACTGCAAGCAATGAAGCAGTAGCTTTTTTATTTTATAAATGATGTAAAATCGTATCAAAATACGACAAAAAATTAAGCGTGCTTCTTTTCTCTAGTTGCAGCCTCTTCTCCATTCTGATAAGTAGATGACATTCCCCTTTTAACTTCCATTGACTCGTCAATGAATCTTTCAAGATACCCTTCCAATTTTCCTTTTTGCTTATCGTTTAACATTCTGTAAGTTTTGATTAATTGAATTTCATCATCAGTAATACTGCCAAGCTCTTCGTTAATTCTGGAATCAGTATTACTGAAATCAGTATCAATCATCATATCCCCTTCACCTTCTAATAACCACTTTTGAGAAACACCATAAACCTTCTCTATATTTGACAAAGCTTTAGTAGATGGCTTATATCTACCTTTAGTCCAATCTGTTACATTGCCTGGTGAATACTCAATCGAACGGGCAAAATCCTTTTTAGTTATCTGTAAGAAGTCAATAAGCTCCTCTAATCTTTTTCCTATATCACTCATAAATACTTACCTCCGAAATAAAATTACTGATTTAAGTAAAAAAGGTCTTTACAAATACTGAAATCAGTATTATAATGTTGTTAACGATAAGAAATCACATCATAATTTTATCACAACTCTTCAAAATTAAATAGCGAGATTTACCAAAATTTATAATTTATCATTTCTCGCACCTGTTGAAATTTCTTGTCTCGGTGCTTGTTAAATCTCGAATGGGTGTTCCTGTCCTTATGACACCGAAACAAAACGATTACTCAGAGCCAGCCCAGTTGGGAAACGGTAGACAGTAGGAGCCTGTATCAAAATTGGTGAGAGTGGCAGCAGGATTAAAGGAGCTGAACAAATTGAAAAAGTTAAAACCAGAGGAAAGAATTAGCAATTTAGAAAAGAAAGTTGCTGAACTTGAAAAGCAACTTCAAGAACAGCAACAAAGCTATGAGATGATGAAAACTACTTGGAAGAAGTTTTATGATGAACTATCTCTTTACAATCAGAGCTAAGAACCTCGCTGTGATATTTAGCGATAGCGATAGAGGTTACTTGAGCTGAAATTTTAACGAAAGTTTCAAGCATTGGCATTTCCTTTTCATTAAAAGGGTGCACAGTATTTTTGAAAGTTTCAATTAACTCTTTTTCAAAAGCTTTAACATCAAATGACATTGTCTCACTTCCTTTCTGTTAGATTATGAAATCTGGACAATTTCATTTTACAACAATAGGAAGAGTGGCACAACAAAGGAGGTTGATAACTTGAAACATGGAAAAAAACCAACCAGAAGACAAAAGGAATTGATTCAAGATAAAAAACTGAATCCGAATAACTGGCTTGTGGTTAAGGACTCACAGGAGGTATTTGAAATAGTTCACAAACTATCAGGAAAGCTGAGAAGCTATTCTAAACACTAGAAAGGGGCTGTTACAATGCAAGGCAAAAATAAACCACTACCACTTAATGGTATCAAAATCAAGAAAAGACTTGTTGAATTAAACATGACTCAAAGGGAACTGGCTAATAGAGTTGGAATGAATGAGAACTATTTGACAGATGTTCTAAAGGGAAGACGTTCAGGAAAGAAATACATGGATGAAATTATGGAAGTCCTTGGTCTTGATGAAAAACACTACAGACCAATGAGGGAGGTGATATAGATGGATATGACCGTTAAACATGTAAACCTCGAAATACTTGACGAGTTTTATGACGAGGCAAAGCAGAGCCTTGGAACTTCTAAGAGCTTAAGTCTTGAGAATAACAAAAGGTTTTTAGAAATGAGAATAAAGTATCTTGATGGATACTTGGATGAATTAGAGCAACAACAGAAGCATCTTGAAGAAGAACTCATAAATGGCATACAGCAGCTTATTGCTGATAAAGGAGCAGAAATATTATCTATTAAGCAGATTATCAAATTGGCAGCAAAGGAATGCGGAGTTTGTGAAGCTAGTCTGGACACACTTAACGAACAACTTGAAAATGGGGAATTAAAGAATGCTTAAACAAAGAAAAGAGAATATTTTAAGGGCTACACAACAAAGAAAAAAAGAGTGCTTCACTTGCCAGAGACTCACTCTAAATTCTTAAAACCTTTAAAATATACTCTTTCCCCCAGTATACCAAAAATCAAATAAAAAATAAAGGGGGATAATATGGTAACTTGGTTGACTACAGCGGATGTTGCTGAATTATACGGAGTAACAGAAAGAACAATTCAAAGACGAATTACAAAAGGTACTTTTGACGGAAAAGTTAAGGAAACCATAGGAGCGAAGAACAAAAAGGCATACATGATAGACCTCTCCTCTCTCTCTTTAGACAAACAAAAGCAATATCTTCTTTCTAAAGGCGAAGAGCGAGCGGAACTTATAGAGGATGAAGTCCAAAAGGATGAAGGCAATCTTGAAGAAGAGTACACTCTGGGGGAATTAAGAGAAATACATGGAGAAGCCTTCGAGGAAAAACTTGAAGAAGCTTTAAAGAAAAAGGAAGCGGTACTCAAATTCATATCTTTAGGACATGGAGAGAAAACGTCAGGAGTAAAAGCTATCTGCAAAGAATATGGCTTCAGCCAAAGAGCTCTTTACAGATACAGAAAAACTTATGATGAATATGGCTTTGTAGGACTTATCAAAAAGCCTAGAAAGGACAAAGGCGAATCAAGGCTTCCTGATGAAGCGATTCGATTTATAAGGGGTTGTTACCTACAGCCAATGAGACCGAAGATAACTCATGTTGTGAAGATGTACAGGAAGAAAGCTGAAAAGATGGGATGGGCTCAAGTTTCTAAGGATACGATTTACAGGGAAATTGAGAAGATTCCAGAGCCTGAGAAGTGCTTAGCCTTCGAGGGTGAAAGAGCTTACAATGCTAAATACATGCCATGCATCACAAGGACTTATGATGACTTAATGGTTAACGAGTATTGGGTTGATGATGGTCATACCCTCGCTATCTGGACACCAGAGGATGGCAAGATTAAAAGATACACTATGTCGGCATGGATGGACATGAGAACCAGAGCAATGGTCGGCTGGTGCATTGCTAGAAACAGTAATTCTCAGGTAATAGCGGCAGCATTAAGAAGCAGTATCATAAGATATGGATTGCCTGGTACTTGCTACATGGATAATGGTAAGGACTACAAAAGCGGATACCTTAATGCGGACACCAAAGAGGAATTCTTCAGAGGCTACGAAGGGATATTCAAAGCACTTGATATCAAGACCAGCTTTGC
Organism: Anaerovorax sp. IOR16; assembly: GCF_017168145.1. Lineage (GTDB taxonomy): Bacteria > Bacillota > Clostridia > Peptostreptococcales > Anaerovoracaceae > IOR16. The sequence goes on from NZ_JADQTL010000009.1 coordinate 554,675, forward strand.
GATTCCTTTCAATGCGAAGGCAAAACCGATTGAGAGATTCTTTGAAACCTTCAGCTCGGAGCTTAGCAGATACTTAGTCGGCTTCTGTGGTGAAAGTATTGAGGAAAGACCACACAACATCAGCAAGAAGGAAATCTTGATTCAAGGACTTAGCATTCTAGATGTATCAAAATTCATAGAAGGCTACATGGAATCTTACAACAATTCCCCTCACTCTTCCCTTGGAGGAAAGACACCAATGGAAGTAATGAAGGAAGTTGACTTGATAAGACATGACATGCCTACTGAAGAAGAACTGGACATGTTGATGCTAAGAGCAGAGGTCAAAACCATTTCTTCATCAGGTATCAAGAAGTTTGGTATTTACTACTGGGACGACAAGCTTATCCCTCACTTTGGAAAAAGCTGTGTAGTTAGATATGACCCTAACAATATCGGTGAACTTTATGTTTATGTAGATGGAAAGCTTACTTGTAAGGCAGAAAATAAAGAGCTAATGTCCATGAATGCAACTGAGGAAGATATGAAACGTTGGGGCAAACTCAAAGCTGAAGCTAAGAGAGCAACCAAAGAAGCGATTAAGGCTTATGAGGTACGTCAGGACGAAGTTAGAAGATACATGCTTGAAGATTATGTGGACGAGGAAACCCTTAACAACATGCTGACACCTAGAAACAAAGAGGTAGTCAATAAGGCTAAGGTTGTAAGGATGAATAAGCATACAGCCAAAGGCAAAGAGAAGAAAGAGTTTGATACTGAAATAGAAAACAATAAGGGGTTTGAGTTCTTTGAGAAACTTGGCGAAGAATTCTTACAAGCTAAATAGGAGGTTAAATGATGGAACAATTAAGAATTGATGAACTTAAAACTTTTATTATTTCACTTATAGATAGCGGAGTTACACAAACGGAAATAGGCAAAAGACTTGGTTACAGCAGGTCTCAAGTAAGTAAATTTATTGACGGTGGCAAGGTATCGGATGAATTCTTGGCAGCAGTTGAAAAGCTTAAGGAAGAGCATCCAGAACACAAAGAAGTAACGGAAGCTAAAAAGTCTGTTGAGGACTTGGATTTTATACTGACAAAGGATGCAAAGAACATCTTAGGAGTGTGCAAAGCTACAGAGAGTATTAATGGATTCAGTGTTATTTTAGGCAATGCTGGAACAGGTAAGACCGAAACGGTTAAGCAGTTTGTAAAGAGTTCAAGCAATGTAGTGTATATCAGATGCAACTGCCTTATGGCAACAAGAGACATCCTTAAGGCAATCGGCAGAGCTTGTGGAACTGTTCTTCAAGCTAATTCCAAGAGTGAAATGTTCGAGGAGCTTATTGAGTACCTCATTCATAATCCAAAGATACTTATATTTGACGAGATAGACCAGATAATGCCTGTCAAGAACATAAACAAGATTGAGACCATCAGAAACCTTCACGATATCGTCAAGGAATATGGCAACTCATTAATCATGGTTGGGTCTCTTGCTGTAGAGCACCACTTTAAAAAAAGAAGCATGAACGAGAACTATGGACAGATAGATTCAAGAATTGACTATGTATATAAAACACAGGGCTTGAGTGAAGCTGAGCTTTTGAACATATTATCTGAATTTAACATTGCAGATTCAGCAAAGATGGAGATTGTAAACTTAATCCTAAGAACCACAAAGGGTGGCATCAGATGGCTTACTAAGGTCTTGAATAAGTGCCTTGATATTGCAGAGCTTGAAGGCGGAACAATCACCAAAGACATTGTGAAAAGTGCAACCACAATCATGATGCTTTAAGATGACAGAAATTCGCACAAAGAGTGGCAAATCGAAAAATGAAGGAGGCTAACCCTATGAAAAATAACTCAGAGTTTGGGCTTAGAGATATCGTTGCTGTAGCTGTAAACAGTCTTGATGCTGGAATTGAATCTAGGAAGGATACAATAGACCGTATTTGCAACTTTGTTGAAGAAACATATATCAGGAAACAAGCGATTGAAGCTCTACCAGTGGAAGCAATGTATAACCTAAACGAATCCTATGGCATCAGTGTTGATGTCATGGCTGGTTCGATTAAAGATATAAAAATTGAAAATTCATAAGGAGGTCATAACATGGCAAGGAAAAGAATTGAAAGTGTCCCAAAGCTTAAGTCTTGGGATGATGTAGACATGAACTTGATGGAGATACTTGAGAATGAGGTCGCTATTGAAAAGCTAGAAGGCGACATGAACATGAAAATAGCTGAAATCAAGGAAGAATACAAGGACAAGATTGAGCCTCATAAGCTTAAAATCAAAGTTCTTGAGAAGGAAATGCAGGAGTTTGCTGAAGAAAACAGACACGATATGGATGGCAAGAAAAACAGAATATTTACTCATGGGACTATTGGATTCAGGAAGAGCACAAAGTTAAGCATACCAAAGAAGCTGGTTGATGAAGCCATAAGAAAGCTTAAAATGATGAAGCTTACAAACTGCATCACTGTAAAAGAAACCATCAACAAGGACGAACTGAAGAAGCAGCCAATGGAAACATTAATCAAGGTCGGTGCATCCCTTAAGACGGATGATGTCTTTGGTTATGAGACCAACAAGGAAAGTATTCCAGATTAAGGGGTGATGACTGAATGGCAGCTAAAAAAGGCAAACCTCAGATAAAAACTATCTGGGGTCTTGCTTCAGAATTAGGCTTTGATAAGGAAATGCTATACACCATATTGGAGCGAGAAACAGGAAAAGACAGTATGAGAGCTTGCACAGGAACGGAACTCAATAGAGTAATATTTGCACTAGGGAAAATGAAAGACAGTTACAACGACAGCAGAAATGGAATGGCGAGCAAAGAGCAAATTTGGAAGATTAGGCAACTGGAAGAAGCTCTTGGGTGGAAGGATAACCCTGCTCGCCTTAATGGTTTCATGAAAAAGTATTATCAGACTGAAAGAGTTGAATGGCTCAAAGGCTGGCAAGCCCACAAGCTCATTGAAAGCCTCAAGAAAATGCTTCAAAAGCAGTCGGAGGTGATGTGATGGCAAAGAAAAAGTATAAGAAAATGACCCAGAAGGAAAAGAAGCTCCAAGCTGAAATACGAGCGGAGCTTCGAGAAAAAGGAATCATTCCTCCAGTAAAGCAAAGGCTCAACCGCAATAAATTTGCTGAGGAAGTTATTGAGGAATGGAACAATCATGGAGATATTTTCTATTTGCCAAGGGCATTAGGCTACATCATTCCAAGTACCGAATTTAAAACTAAGATAACACCTGAACAAATTGGAGCTTTAAAGGTCATGAAGCTTGCAATGGAATATAAGAAATTTGAAGAAGAACTCAGAGCTCGTGGGGAAACTTCTTACAATGCTGTGGAGTTTTATGAGAAGGTAGTAAAACCGATCATTAATCTATAAGGAGGACTGATTATGGCTGTACTGAAATTTAAGATTGAGCTTACAGCAGAAACAAAGGATATTCAAAAGGCTCTAAAAAACAGAGGTATTACTGTCAATAGAGCCAATACTAATAGATTTATCAAGATGATACAAAGTGGATGTTTTTCCATAAAGCCAGAGCTTTATGAGGACTTTCCAAAAGACAGGGACACCTTATTGATGCATGGGTTTACTTTTCAGAAAAACAAGGGGGAATGAAATTGGATAAAAAGAAAAATGTAAGTCCATTTGAAATCTTTGAAAATATAAGCAATGTTATTAAGAATAGGCTCATATCTGAAGCAATTGCCATGAATCAGAATACAGGCTTCATGGAAAAAGAAGAGTTCGAAGAGAAAATAAAGCAATTAGACAACTGGCAGATTGCAGAAATTTCAAAGGATATAGCTTTATGGAATGCAGTCAAAGAAACGAATATCAACCTCAGAAGAATGCGAGCTGAGGAAGAACAAAAAAATATAAGTGATGAAATTATTGAAAGCTTAAAAAAGAAAATGAAGGGGGTTCATTAACAATGTTTGAAGTTGAAAAGAAAATAATCGTTGACTTGATTCCAAGTACCAACGGAAATAGACCAGGCTACAAGATGGAACCAGAATACATAACGGTTCACGACACAGGAAACACCAGTAAAGGTGCTAATGCATATATGCACAGCAGATATATAAAGAATCCGACAACAGGAGCGAGCTGGCACTTTACCGTTGATGATGAAAAGATATACCAGCACCTACCAACCAATGAGAATGGATGGCATGCTGGGGATGGAAGAAACGGAACAGGAAACAGAAAAAGTATAGGTATTGAAATTTGCATGAACTCAGATATCGACAGAGCTAAAGCTGAGAATTTAGCAGCTCAGCTTATAACTTACCTCATGTGGAAGTTTGATATCCCTGTTCAAAAGGTTGTTCAGCATAATCACTGGACTGGCAAGAATTGTCCAAGTGTGATTCGCTCAAGGAAAAACGGTTGGCAAAGCTTCATAAAACTTATTCAGGAATCAAATACCACACTGACATCCATCATGGGAAATATGGAAGCTAAACTGGCACAGATGGTCACATTCGCACTAAAGGGAAATAAGTCCCCTGCTCTTCCTTACTGCTCCACTGAGGAACTTGCACAAATATTCATTGAAGAAGCTGAGATTGAAGGAGTTAGAGCTGATGTGGCATGGGCTCAAACCTTAAAAGAAACTGGATATTTCAAATATGGCGGAATAGTAGTTCCAGAGCAAAACAACTATTCAGGAATTGGAGCCTTAAACGGAAATGGAAAAGGACAGGCAGCAAGATTTGACAGTCCACGACTTGGAGTAAGAGCACAAATTCAACACCTTAAAGCTTATGCATCTACAGAGCCATTAAAACATGAATGTATTGACCCAAGATTTTCACTTGTAAAAAGAGGCAGTGCTAAATATGTTGAATGGCTTGGTTATAAAAATAATCCCAATGGAGCTGGTTGGGCTTACCCTGGGGATGGCTACGGATACGATATTGTAAAGCTTGTAAATCTCATTGTTAAGGAGCCTGTAAATGAAGCACACTGGGGAGATAAATACATTCAGAAAATGAAAGAACTTGGATTAATCTCAGGAGAACACAAGGCACTTGATGAACTCACTTGGGCGGAGTTTGGAGCAGTTACCGTAAAGCTCCTTGATATGTTGGCAAAGCAATAATCAAGATATGTATTACTTGATTTCTAAATCCGAATAATGTACAGTTAAGGTGGTGATTCGCATTTGGATGAAAAATGGATGGGCGAACTTACAGTTGAAATGTTACCAGAAGTATATAAGGAATTAGCAAGGGTTGTAGGTGTTAATGGGCTTTTATCTCTCACGAAAGAATTTGGTGGAATCAGGCTGTATATTCCGAAAAGAGACAAACTAATTCGTACCATCAGAGATAGTAATATTAGAAACGAATATCCGAATATGACTTACAAAGAATTGGCGATAAGATATAACCTTTCGGAATCTCGAGTAAGGGAAATATTAAATGACAAAGAAGTGGATGGACAACTAAATATATTTGATATATCCCTTTAAATTCAACGGTGAATTGCTCAAATTAATATCTCATGGGCTATGAATTTAAAGTACTAGATAATATTGGTAATATACCAGTAGAGACAAACGTCTTTGCTGGTATTTTTTTATTTCAAAAAATTAAAAGGGGGATGCACAGATGCAAGAACTTCAAAGCACGCTAAACGAAACATTGATAAGCATAGGGATAGCATGCATTACACTTGCTGGAGCTTATGCGACCTTCTATCTTAGAAGGCTGACTGAAAAGCTGAAGCTTGAAACTGAAAAGATTCAAGATGACAGACAAAAGGAGCTTGTCATTGAAGCACTTTACAGGCTTGATGATGTGGCAAGTAAAACAGTGTCAGCAATCGAACAAACAGCAGCAGACATCATCAGAAAAGATATTTCTATTTCAGATGGGGACAGAAAAGAAAAGCTTCAGGAATTAGGAATCAGAGCCTACGACCAGATTATTAAAACACTTGAGCCTGAATATGTGAAAGCTCTTAATGAAAGCCTTGGAGACTTTGAGGGCTATGTAAAGAGCACTATTGAGGACAAAGTTAGACTTATGAAAGAAGAAAAGCACAAGGCTTAAGATGGTGGGATGATGAATGTGGATGCGGTAATTTTAGGACTAATACCAGGAACGGTTGTAGGCATAATTGGTTTTTTCTTGGTGAAGACCCTTAAGGACATTGAAGGCAAAATAAACAGGAATGAAGTGGCTACTGGTAACAATGAGAAAAAGCTTGAAAGTGTAGAAGAAAAGCTCACAGAAAAGATTGATAATGTAGGCAAAGAACTCTCAGAGCATAAGGAACTTGTGCAAAGAGATTTTATAACTAAACAAGAACATGCTAGAACGTATGGAGAAATAAGTAAAAAATTAGACAAAATACAAGATTATTTGATGCAACTTGTGAAAGAGAGGAGATAAAAACATGAATAAATCAATACAAGCTGTATCGGCAGCGGATTTTAAAAGAACTAATGGCATTATCATGCGAACTGTAGCCAATGTGTTTAGTACAAGGTTCTTTGAAATCTATGAGCTTGAAGCAGCACTTAAGGCAAGGAATATTGATGATGTAGAGATTAATGAAAGTCTCGATTATCTGGAAGGCAAAGGCTACATAGAAGTAAGACACATTGAAACTAAAAACACTGTAAGACTTTGCGACATGGACAGAGAGGATGTCGAGGTAAAGCTTTCTAGTGAAGGAAAACTTGTTGTCCTTTCCATAAAGCCAGATGATGGGATTGATATGTAAGGGATGATTACATGGGAAAAGAAAGGCAGAGAACGAGAATATCAAGCAAGATAGATAGGCTTCCTGAAGAAATCAAAAGCAAAATTGATGATATGCTCCTTGATACCAGTATCACCTATGAGGAGATATCAGAGTGGCTCTTCGAAGAATGTGGCGAAGAAATCAGCAAGAGCTCTGTTGGGAGATATGCACTAAGGACTAACAAGGCAACTCAAAGACTGCTTGAAATCCAACAACAAACTAATCAACTGGTTAAAGCCATCAGAGCCAATCCAGACGAAGATTATACTGGTGCAGCTACACATATGTTAATGGGTGGTTTAATAGAAAAAATGGCAAATGCTGAAGAGGAATTTAGCAACATGCCACTTGATAAAGTTGGAAGACTTGTTGTTGCAGTATCAAGAACCGAAGCATATAAAAGAAAAATCAAACATGATATGAAGAAAAAAGCCGAGCTTGCATTTGAAGAAATGGAAGAAGAGCTTATGAAGCTTATTAAGTCAGACCCAAGCCTTGCCACAGAACTTAAGGCGGTACTTGAAAAAGCAAAGACGAAGGTGACCAGCGATGATTAAATTAGATGATTATATAAGACAGCTTGAAAATACTGACGAAGACGTTGAAATAAAACAGGATAAAGAATACCAAAAGAATTTATTCGAGCAATATGTCACTAAAGGAAATGACCATAAAGAGCTTAGAGCGGAACTGCTAAAGGAGTACCGAAAAGGAGCTTCTCTCACAGGAGAAAAAGGACTAAGAAAAAGACTGGGAGCCATAGACCTTGCATACTTTGGAAGAGCCTACCTCCCCCACTACTTCATAAGAGAATCTCCTGAGTTTCATAATGAGCTGGATGAAATATGGTCTAAAGGTGTTTTAAAGGGCATGAATCCCTTTGTATCTTCTAAAAAGATATCAAGGGAAAAAGGATGCAGACGTGGGATAGCTGCTCCTCGTGGACATGCGAAGTCAACAAACTTCACATTCAAAGACACGCTTCATGCCATAGTTTACGAATACAAGCACTACCCTATTATATTATCTGATAGCTCCGATCAAGCGGAAGGGTTCCTTGCAGATATCAAAACAGAGCTTGAAGATAACAAGGCTATCCATGAGGACTTTGGAAACTTAAAAGGTAAAAAAGTATGGAAAACAGGAGTTATCCTCACATCAACAGATATCAAAGTCGAAGCTATCGGCTCAGGGAAAAAGATAAGAGGTAGAAGGCACAGAAACTGGAGACCTGACCTTATCGTCCTTGATGATGTTGAGAATGACGAAAATGTAAACACTCCAGAGCAAAGAAAGAAGCTGGAAAACTGGTTTTATAAAGCGGTGTCCAAGGCTGGGGATACATACACAGATATTGTCTATATAGGAACAATACTTCACTCAGATTCTTTACTTTCAAAGGTTTTAAGAAATCCTGAATATCACTGTGTAAAATACCGAGGGGTCATCAGCTTCGCTGAGAACCAAAACCTTTGGGATGTATGGGAAACCATATACACTGACCTTGAAAATCCAGCAAGACAGGAAGATGCCAAGGAGTTCTTTGACGCAAACAAGGAAGAAATGCTTGAGGGTACTAGCGTTTTATGGGAGGCAAAGCTTTCATATTACGACTTGATGATAGTAAGAATCTCTGAAGGTGAAGCATCCTTTAACAGTGAGATTCAGAATGACCCTATTGACCCTGATTCATGTACCTTTAACGAAGAATGGTTCGATTTTTACGAGGATAGTGACGTTGACTTTTCACTTCCTGACTTTATATTCATTGGTGCAAATGACCCTTCTCTAGGGAAAAACAAGAAAAGTGATACCTCTGCCATCATAGCTCTAGCAAAGAACCTCAAGACTGGATATATGTATGTGGTTGAGGCAAGCGTTGAAAAAAGGAAACCAGATGCAATCATTGAGGATTCAATTGAAATGCAGAAAAGACTCAAAAGAGATTTTAACAAAGGGTTCTTTAAGTTTGGAGTTGAGTCCATTCAGTTCCAGCACTTTTTCAAAGACATAATGGCTGAAAGAAGTCGTCAAGCTGGAGAAATGCTCCCTATTGAAGAAATCTACAATTTACAATCAAAGCACCTAAGAATCGAAAGTACACAGCCATTTGTCAAAAACAAATATGTTAAATTTAGCAAGAAACATAAGACTTTACTCAAGCAGATGCTTGAATACCCAATGGGCAAAAATGATGATGCTCCTGACACTTTTGAAATGGCTTTAAGAATAGCTCTACAGATAAAAGGCAGCACAAAGGTAGATTACAAGTCAGTTATCTCAAGAGCCTTAAGATTTAAAAAAGGAGCGTATTAAGGAGGTGAGGATTCTTGATAAAAAAAGCATTTAACTACATTCAAAGCAAATTCACAAAACCCATTATGGAAGAAGTTGCAGCAGTTCAGGTGCAAGACAAATACTCCACTTATCCATCAAATGGATTGACTCCTGCAAGACTGGCACAGATTTTCAGGGAGGCAGATTCAGGAGATGCACTCAGACAGATGGAGCTCTTTGAGGAAATGGAAGAGAAAGACCCTCACCTATTCTCACAGCTTCAAACTCGTAAAAATGCAGTGACAGGGCTTGACTTTGAGGTAATCCCCTTCTCTGATGATGAATATGACAAAAGGATTGCTGATTTTGTAAAGGAAGAGATTGAGAGTATTGAATCTATAGAGGATGTATTCTTAGACCTCTTGGATGCAATAGGCAAAGGAATTGCCACGAGTGAAATTATATGGGGTACAGATGGCGGAAAGTATGTCATTGATGATATTAAGTGGAGACATCAAAAGAAGTTCTTCTGGGATGAAAATGACACATTGAAAGTCATGACTGAAGAGCAGCCAATGGGAATAGAACTTCCTAAAAACAAGTTCATTATCCATAGATACAAGGCACGCTCTGGACATCCTTCTCGTGCTGGTGTGCTTCGAGTGGTGGCTTGGATGTATTTGTTCAAGAACTATGATGTCAAGGACTGGGTTTCCTTCTGTGAAGTCTTTGGGATGCCTTTAAGACTTGGGAAGTATAATCCTTCAGCATCTGAGGAAGACAAGGAAGCTTTAATGAGGGCTCTTGTGATGCTTGGCACTGATGCTGCTGGAATCATACCAGATAATACAGAGATTGAATTCAAGGAGAGCTCAAAGACAACCTCAATCAATGTCTATGAATCCCTAGCGAGATTCTGTGACGAGCAAATGTCAAAGGCGATACTCGGTCAAACACTAACCTCAGACAGTGGCGGTGGCTCCTATGCACAAAGCAAGACCCACAATGAAGTAAGACATGACCTCACTGTGGCGGACTGTAAAGCTTTAGCTTCTACCATCAGGAGAGATTTAATAAGACCTCTTGTACTTTTCAACTTTGGAGAGGATAAAAGGATTCCTTATTTAAGATTTGACTGTGAAGAAGCTGGAGACTTGAAGGAAACAGCGGAGATATATGACACGCTGATAAATAAGATAGGTCTTAAGATAGCATCCGCTCACATTTATAAAAAGTTCAGTATACCAAAGCCAGAAGCTAATGAGGATGTGATTGTTCCTCCAAGTATGAGGAGTTCGCAAATGGAGCTTAAGAACCAATTAAAAGTATTGAAAGATGATACTGCAAAGGAACCTACAAAAGAGGAACTCGACAAGCTCTCTATCGACTATCAAAAGAAGATTGATAAGCTGATAGATTACTCAGTGAAGGAAAGCTCTCAAGTATTTATGAAGATATTTGAGCCAGTATTAAATCTTGTGAACTCTTCTAGCTCTTTGGAAGAAATCAAAGAAACACTTCAAAATGACAAAATGGTTCAAAAACTATATGAATCAATGGACTGTGAGGAGCTTGAGGAACTGCTTCATAAGGTGATGTTTTATTCAGATATGCTGGGAAGGATGAAGGAAAATGAAAGACCTGATTAAGCTATTAGGCAAGCCTCTAAAGTTTGAGGAAGCCATAGAATACTTTGGGGATAAGCTTCCTGTAACCTCAAAAGAGTTTTACAAAATATCTGAAGAATACAAAGCCTTAGCCTTTACTGTATCAGGCTATAGTCGAATACAAGTCCTTAATAAGTTTCACGAGGTGCTTTTAAAAGCCATAGAAGATGGAACCACTATGGAGCAGTTCAGAAAGGATATGAATGAGTTTCTTGAAACAAAAGGTTACACAGGGATTACAAGCTTTCAAGCTGATAATATCTTTAGAACCAATGTACAGACTGCCTATGCAGTAGGTCATCACAAGCAAATGACAGACCCAACGGTGATGAAGCTAAGACCCTACTGGCAGTATGATGCAGTCAATGACAATAAAACGAGGCTATCACACAGGGCTATGGATGGAAGAGTCTACAGAGCTGATGACCCTGTTTGGGATACTTGGTATCCTCCCAATGGTTATAGATGCAGATGTGGAGTCAGGACTCTATCAGAAAGGCAAGTAAAACAGCAAGGCTTGAAGGTAGAGAGTGAAATGCCAAGAGCAGGAGTTGTGAACGGAGTGTTTGTCAATATACTTCCTGACCACAACTTTAATACAAACCCTGCCAAGACTCCTTTTAAACCTGACTTAAAAGACTATCCAGAAAGCTTTAAAAAGGCATTTAACAAAAGACAAACCTCAAAACCAAAATAAAAGCCCTGTATTGAGTTTTTAGGCTTGGACAACCAAACATACCACTCAATAAAATAACATGCGTTATCACGCGTGATAACGGGGTTATTTAACGAGATAACTTTATAGAAAGGGGTGGAAAATCTATCCTATGAAAAATGGACTTAGAATCATAGCAAATTCTATTGAGGTAAAAGGTGTCCCAGAAACCATAAAGATTCTTCCTATGGGTCACGTTTCTTCACTAAAAGGCAACTTTGTTGTAGATGAAGAAAGCTTTAACCTCATGAAGAACACTTTCAAAAAGCGAGGTCTTGATATTGTAGTCGATTATGAACATCAGACCTTAGAGAATGTTCAGGCTCCTGCTGGTGGATGGATAAAGGATATCCAGATGGAAGATGGAGCTGTTGTGGCAAAGGTGGAATGGACACCAAAGGCACAGGAATACTTGAAGAATAAAGAATACAAGTACCTCTCCCCTGTTGTTTTAACAAGGAAATCAGATTCAAGGGCTGTTGTGCTTCATTCGGTGGCTCTTACCAACACACCAGCCATTGACAATATGTACCCTATCGTCAATAAGGATGCTTCAGAAGAAGTAGACCTTAAAGAATATGAAATTGAAGGAGGAAATGAAATGGAACTACTTAAAAAATTGGCTGCTCTTTTAGGACTTTCAGAGGATGCCACAGAAGAGCAAATAATGCAGGCACTTAAGGAACTTATCAATAAGAAGGATGAAAAGAAAGACGGTGAACCAAAGGAAGAGCTTGTGGCAAACAAGACCATCCTTGGACTTTTGGGACTTGATGAAAACTCAAAAACAGAGGATGTCACATCAACTATCATGGCTCTTAAGAATCCTACAGGCTTTGTTCCAGTAAGTGAATTCAACAAGCTTAAGGAAAGACTTGATAAGAAAGATGGTGACGAACTGGTTCTAAGAGCTATGAAGGCTGGCAAAATTTCAGCAGCACAAAAGGAATGGGCACAGGAGTACGCTCTAAAAGACCCTACAGGCTTTGAGAAGTTCGTTGAAAAAGCTCCTCAAGTCGTTCCTATGGGTGAGCTTAACCTTGGGGATGACAAGAAAAAGTCTACTGAAAATAGCGAAACCACTATGAAGGTGTGCAAGATGCTTGGTGTAGACAGTGAAGACCTTGAGAAATACGGAAAGGAAGTGAAATAGATGGCTCTTACTTCAGGAAGAAACACAGTAGAGATATCAGATGGCAAAACACTTATTCTGCCAGTAAAGGCAAATACCAAGATTTATGAAGGTGGAATCGTCATGATTGATGCTGGCTTTGCAGTTCAGGGAAAAACAGCAGCGGACTTGATAACAGCAGGAAGAGCTGAGGAGTTTGTTGACAATACTGGTGCTGGTGGTGTCAATGGTGCAAAGACTATCAAGATAAGACGTGGTGTCTTTAAGTACAACAACGATACTACAGACCCAGTGACAGAGGCTGACATCCTAAAAGAATGTTATGTACTGGATGACGAAACAGTGACTATGCTATCAACTGGAACATCAAAAGCAGGCAAAGTCCTTGGTTTAGATAATGACCAAGTGATTGTCGAGCTAATTTAAGAAGGGGGAATGTGAAATGTTAGTAAATCAACAGGCAGTACAAGGAATCACAACAGGCTTTAAAACAATTTTCAATAAAGTGTTTACAGAGACACCTACTCTTTGGGATAAGGTAGCCACAAAGGTTCCATCAGAAACAGGCGAAGAGAATTACAAGTGGCTTGGTAAGCTCCCAAGAATGAGGGAATGGATTGGCGATAGAGAGATTCAGAACTTAGCAGCTTCTGACTACACTATCAAAAATAAAGACTTTGAGCTTACTATTGGTGTTGATAGAAACGACATTGAGGATGATAAGCTTGGCATTTACAATCCTGTTATTCAGGATATTGCACAAAGTACAAAGGCTTTTCCAGATACATTGGTTTTTAAGCTCCTTAAGGATGGATTCACTTTGACGTGCTATGACGGAAAGCCATTTTTCTCAGATGCTCACAAGGTTGGTAAAAAGACTGTAAGCAACAAAGGAACAAAGAAACTGACTCATGAGAGCTATGGAGCTGCAAGAAGCTTCATGATGTCTCTTAAGGATGAAAATGGCGACAGCTTGAATATCATCCCTAATGTTTTGGCAGTTCCTCCAGCTCTTGAAACAAAAGCAAGAGAAATCCTTCTTGCTGACATGAAGGATGGCTCAACCAATATCTATAAAGGCACAGCAGAGCCTTTGGTTATCCCTGAGCTTGCTGGAGAAGATGAAGCATGGTACTTGCTTTGTACAGTAAAAGCCTTAAAGCCTATCATCTATCAAGAAAGAAAGAAGCCAAAGTTTGACTCGCTTACCAATGATAATAATGAAAATGTATTCATGAGAAAACAATTCCTTTATGGAGTACATTCAAGAGCAAACGCTGGTTATGGATTCTGGCAGATGGCTTATGGCTCTACTGGCGAAGAAGTGTAGGTGATTAGATGTACTGTACGTCGCAGGAAGTTATGGAAATGATAAAGCCTGATGCTATGAGTGGATTGATTGATAATGAGTATATTGAAGATGAAAACGAAAGGGAAACAAAACTGTTACCGATTATCGAAGCAGCCATTGAGGATGCGGATGGAGAAATTGACGGATATCTTACCAAGAGGTATCCTGTCCCCCTCTCCTCTGTTCCTAAAGTTATCAATAAGTTTTCCAAGGATATAGCTCTTTACAATATCTTCACTAGAAATGGCATAGATACTGGGGAAAGGGAATCAATTTACCTAACAAGATACAAGGCAGCGGTCAGGTTCCTAGAAAATATCGCCAAGGGTGTTATTGATATTGGAGCTAAGAAAATTGAAGCAAGAGCAAATACAGGCTTTAACATGAATTCCAGCACTCGCTTGTTTAGCAGAAACTCCTTAAAAGGGATGTGATGATATGGCAGGCATAAGACTTGAAGGTGATGTAAGAGCCCTGATGAAAAGACTTGGAAAAATGAAAAATATAGACCTTCGAGGGGCAAACCTCACTCTTGCTGAAACGCTCAGGACTTCAACTATACAGCGATTCAAAGATGAAGAAGACCCAGACGGAAAGCCTTGGGAACCTTCTTTAAGAGCTCAGGAAGAAAATGCAAAGACCTTGACAAATACCGCTCTTTTGAGAAGAAGTATAAAAGCATCTGCCAGCAGCAGTGGCTTTGCTGTAGGAACTAACAAGAAATATGCAGCCACTCACCAATTTGGAGACGAAGGCAGAACCATCAGGGCAAGAAATTCCAAGGGATTAAGATTCAGAGTGGGCGGTCGCTGGGTTACAAAGAAGAAAGTCGTTGTCAATATTCCAGCACGTCCCTTCCTTGGCATCAGCGAAGACGATATGGAAGAAATCAAAGAAACACTTCAAGAACTTGTGGCAGGTGATGAATAATGATAGGGCTTTGCATGGATTACTTAGAAGGAAAACTCAAAGAAACTGGTATAAAGGGAAAGGTTCGCACTACAGAAAAGGAGCTCAAGCTCTGCCAAGACAGTCACGTTGGAGCTGTCCTCTTTGAAAAGGAAAGCTTCACAAGAAGCGGCTCAAAGAAGGTCTATTCTGAGGGCGAAAGCAAGAAAAAACGAACAAAGATATTTAATAGGCAGTCATACTTCTCCGTCACGATCGGTGAATACTCTATCGGCAAATGTGAGGAAATCTTTCTTAAGTTTATGGAGTCTTTGGACAGAGGCATTCTGGATGAAAAGGGCAATTACATCTATCTTGAGATTGAAGGAGCTGAGTGGGTGGACGAAAAGGACAGTATTTTAAGGAGTAAAATGGCTGTTCAAATACTGATACGCTTTGATGGTGGAATCTACAAAGACAGTGTTTATGGCAACTTACAAGAAGCAACTATTGAAAATGTTGAGGAGGTATAAAAATGGCAGCTAAAAAAGAAGCTGAGGAGCAATTTACAGTTGAAGCCTTGGCAGATGAAATGAAAATTGATACTGCCATCTTTGCTGGTGTCAAAGCTTTTATGGGCTGGGCAAGTGGCAGAATGGCAACAAAAAAAGAATTTGAAAGTGCTGTAAAGGACTTTCTTGGAGCTCCTCTTAGAGGAAAGGCGGTGAAATGATGTTAAGAGACGTAAAGATAAATATAACGGATGGAGGTCTTGGAGCTTCCAGCGTTAAAGGTGAAGGAGCACATGTAAAGATTGGAGTATCCCCTATTGTCTCAACTGCTCCAATTACCATCACTGGTGGTATGAATGTAAAAAAGATTAAAGAAAAGCTTGGAAACAGTCCCCTTGCAGACAGCTGCATGGACAGTGTATCGGCTGGGTCAAATGTTATTTACTGTATACCAGTTCAAGCCTCTACAGATGGAACTGTTGGGGAAATCACCAAGACAGGGACTGGAAAAGGAACTTGCACAATTGAAGGCAAGCCTAACAATTCCTATGATGTAGAACTTAAATTCATTGAAAGTGGCGGATTTAACAAAGCGACCTTTAAGTATTCCATAGATGGTGGTTACATCTTTTCGGATGAAACCACTCTTCCAGTGGGTGGCAGCTTTGAACTTCCTGAAACAGGACTGACTTTGAAATTTACAGAGGATACAGATGTGGAGGACTCCTTCATGGCAGATGATGTGATTAAGTTCTCAACCATTGCACCACAGATGACCAATCAGGATGTTTTAAATGCCTTGGATAAGCTGAAGAACTCAAGCCTTAACTTTGAATACATCCATGTGGTTGGAGAATCCACGAAGGCTCTTTGGGCTGCTTTAGCGGTTGAAGCTGAAAAGTTCTTCAATACCTATTTTAAGCCTATATTCTTTGTTCTTGAGGCTAGAAACAAGAACGCTGATGAAACGGTGGACGAATACGCTCAGAGCCTTATCGCTGAAAGAAAAGGACTTGTATCCTACTTTATCCAAGTGGTTACTGCAAGAGCCTTATACACCAAAATGGATGGCTCTATAAGGGATGTGAACGGTGCTTCTATTGTATGCGGTCTATATTCAAGAGCCGATGTTCAGCAGTCTATCGGTGAAACAAGAACCTTCCCTATTTCAGGAATACTGAAGCTTTTACCTGAAGGTATCGAGGACAGTATCGGTGCTTTGGATGAAGCAAAGTATCTCACATTCAGGGAGTATGTAGGACTTGAGGGTTTTTATGTAACCAATGCAAGAATGATGGCTCAAGATGGCTCAGACTATAAATATGCTGAGCGTGTGAGGGTTTCCAATAAGCTCGTAAGAGAAACAAGAAAAGAAGCTCTCCTTCAGATTCAATCTCAAGTAGATATGTCTGACCCAGAGGGCAGCCTTGAAGCAATCGCTAAATTTATTCAGATTCCTGGGGATACAATGGTAAGACAAAAGGAAATATCTTCAGTAAGAATCATCATCCCTGAAGGACAGGACATCCTTGGAACTGAAAAACTAGCTTTAAAAATCAGATATATCCCTATTGGATATATCAGAGAAATTGAAATCGACATGGGAATGGAAAACCCATTACTAAGTTAGGAGGGAGTTAGATGGCTGTAATAAACGGTAAAGCCTATGACTGGGGAGACATCACCATCAAGATACCAGGTCTTGAAATCGAAGCTCAAGAGATAAGTTATGATGATGAACTTGAAAAAGAGACAGTCTATGGCAAGGGTCAAAGAGCCAGAGGATATGGCGAAGGAAATTATAAGGCATCCGCTAAAATGAGCCTGCTTCGTGATGACTTTGATGACTTGATAAAATACTGCAAACGTCAAAGTGTAGGGCTTTATAAGCTTGTGATTCCTAAAATCACTGTGAGCTTTGCGAATCCTTACCAAAGAACCAAGACAGATGTTCTTAATCTGGTTACAATCACAAAGGTAAGTCATAAGAATGCACAGGGCGACAAGTCCTTAAAGATTGACCTAGACCTTTTGGTTGTAGGTGAAATTGAGAGAGACGGACTCAGTCCAATGTAAAAAAATCGCAAAATAAATGACAAATATTAATCTTAGGAGGTCAATTGTAATGGAAAACAAAGAAAAGGATTTATTAAAAAAGGACTTAAATGTTGAAGAGCTTAAGAAGAAATACGGAAAGGTTTATGAGGTTAAAGCAGAAATCGAGCCAGAGGGTGAATTTGAGACTGTGGAGCTGATTTATTACTTTGTAAAACCGAAAGCACCTTCTTTCAACAGATACATCAAGACTGTATCTCAAAACAGCATGAAAGCAACCAAAACCTTTGTAATAGACAACATTGTTGAAGAGCAGCTTGCAGATATTGAGGATAAGTTTGAGAAGTACCCTGCTCTTTGCATAGGTATTGGAGAGAAACTTCTTAATATGTTAGGGCTACCTAAGTCAACAAATTTCAAGCTACTTTAGAGGAACATCTATGGAGTATTAAAAAGAACTTCATAGAAGCTGGAACAATTGAAATCATGAAATATGTTCCTCTAAAGCTGCTAAAAAAAGACTTGAACGATATGGATATAGACGAGTTTATGGAGGCTCTTGCTAAAGCTAGATACATTCAGGAAATAGAAGAAAACATAATGGCAAGAGCTATATCCAAGGTTTTTGCTGAAAGGGGGGATTAGAGTGTGAGTTTGGAATCAGTATTCAGATTATCAGTCATTGTCAGTATGATTGACAACCTATCAGGTCCGACTGCGAGGATAAACCAAAGCTTAGACCAAACCATTGGCAGACTTGAAAGAGCTGAGCAGGGCTTTTCTGATATGACAAAATCAGGAATGGCTATGGGACTACTTGGAAAAGAACTCGCATCAGTAGCACTCTCCCCTGTTGAAGCAACCTTTGAAACAAAGAAAGCTTTAGGAGAGCTTAGCTCTGTAGGAATTCAAGACCTTAAAGCTCTCGAACAAGCAGGGAAACAATTCTCTGACACATGGGCTGGAACCACAAAAGCTGACTTTATAGCTGCGGCTTATGATATTAAGTCAGGAATATCCACTCTTAGTGATACCTCGGTAGCTGAATATACGAAAATAGCTGGTATCACAGCGAAAGGAACTAAATCATCAATTGATGAAATGACTTCTCTGTTTGCTACTGGATACGGTATTTACAAAAAATATTACTCTGAAATGAGCGACTTAGAATTTGGAGAAATGTTTTCTGCTGGTATTTCGTTAGCTGTAGAAAGATATAAAACAAAAGGTTCTGAAATGGCTAGCTCTATTCAGACTTTAGGGGCGGCTGCCACTTCGGCACAAGTACCCCTCGAAGAACAATTATCTATACTTGGGACGTTACAGAGGTCTATGTCTGGAAGTGAAGCAGGAACAAAGTATAAAGCTTTCTTGAAAAGTGCTGCCAAGGCTGGAGACGAACTGGGGTTATCCTTCTTGGATGCAAATAACCAGCTTCGTTCCATGCCGGAGATTATAGCTGAATTACAAGGTAAATATGGTGATACTGTTGATGCTATAGAAAAAATGGAATTACAAGATGCTTTTGGCACACAAGAAGCTGTAGACTTAATTTCGTTGCTATACGACCAAACGGATTTATTGCAGTCTAGTATCGTTGATATGTATGATTCAATGGGTCAAGGGATTGACGTTGCAAAACTTATGGCTGATGCAATAAACCAGACGGAGGGCGAACAGTATGAATTGTTAAAACAAAAGATTCACAATGTTAAAGAGGAAATAGGCAATCAGCTCCTACCAACATTTATGGATATGTTGAACAAAGGATTTGAAATTCTGTCATGGTTAAGTAAGTGGATAGACGAGAACCAAACTGCTGTCAAATGGATTATGCATATAGTCTTGGCTTTGGGAACTGCCTTGATGGTATTTGGAGCTTTCAACCTCGTTGTAGGTGGTGCTGGATTAGTTGTCACTAAAACTATTGGAAACTTTAAAAAGCTTGCTGGTGCTATTCGAGGTATACCAAGTCTGTTTGAAACCATGCAAATACGAGCCATGTACGCTGGTGATGCTATTAAAAATGGATTTACAAGCATAAAAACCTTTGCTTCATCAGCAGTAACTGGAATCAAGAGTGTGGCAACATCAATCATTCAGATGGGTAAAGCAGCCATTATCAATGGAGCTAATGCCATCAAGCAGATGGTTCTTGGCATGGTGAATATGGCAAGACAGGCAGTTGTCACAGCAGTTCAAGCAATGCCAGGACTAATAGCTTCGGTATGGTCTTTCACTGCTGCACTTCTGGCAAACCCTATCACTTGGGTAATAATTGGAATTGTCGCTCTTATAGCAGCATTAGTGCTGTTATGGCAAAATTGGGATTCTGTTGTATCCTTCTTGACTGGTGTGTGGAATGCTGCTGTTGAGGGTGTAATTGGAGCTTTCAACTGGATAAAAGAAAAGGTCGCATCTATGCCGAATGGCTTTGTGGCACTTATAGCAGCTATCTTCCCATTTATCGGAATACCAATGCTGATATTTAAAAACTGGGGCAAGATAAAAGCCTTCTTCTCTGACATATGGAATGGCATAAAAACAGGCTTTACAAACTTCTTTACAAACTTCTTGCCTAATGTTTTGAATTCAGGAAAGAAGATTATGGAGACCTTGGCAAGTGGTATCAAAAAGACCATATCAGCACCAGTGGACATGGTTAAAAGCGGATTATCGAAAATCAGGAAACTACTTCCTTTCAGTGATGCCAAAGAGGGTCCGCTCTCTACCCTTACCCTTTCAGGTAAGCGTGTGTTTGAGACTATTAACACAGGTATGATGAAGACAAAGCATCTGCCTGCTGAGACAACAAAGGAAGCCTTCAAAGGTATTGACTTAAATTATGAGGATGCAACCGAGGGCAATGACTACTCTATGGAACCAAGGAAAGTCGAAAAGGTTTCGCTAAGAGAGATATCCAAGGAGCGTGAAGCTCAGTACAAAGAAGAATCAACCAAGGAGAAAAACGAAGGTACAAAGCAATATATCAATATCAATGTTGATATAGAGAAAATCAAAGAGCTTCCTCTACTGGTGAAGCTCCTGAAGGAAATTGAGGATTATAACAACTCAAACAATCCAGAACCAAGCAATGCATAAGGAGGGATAACGAATGCTAATTATTGATGAAAGTACAGTCAAAGTGGGAGGAGTTATCCTTCCTGGTGTTTTTAAGAGTTTTGAAATCAAAGGTAGTGCTAATGTTGAGGAAGTTGATGTAAAGGGAAAAAGCACAAAACCAAAACAAGCCACTGGATACAGTGATGCAAAGCTAAACCTTGAGCTTAGGCTCTTTGATGATGGAACAAAGACAGCTCTTGAAAAGCTTCAGACTATCCAGAACCTTTTTAAAAAGGCAGGACAAGAAAAGCCCATAGTCCATGAGATAGTCAACGAGCATACAAGCACAAGGGGCATCACAAAGGTTATATTCAAGGATTTAACCACGAAAGAAACCAGTGGCAAGGGTGAAATATCAGTAAGTATTGAGTTCTGGGAATACATTCCTATCACTATTACAGCAACCAAAAGCTCAACCTCAAGTAATGCAACAAGCAAGACATCAGGAAAGACCTCAAGCACAACCAAGAAAAGCACAAATACTGCGGTCAGCCTTGATGATGAATATAGAAAATATCTGGCAAACAGAGGTAAGGCTCCAAAGATTGAAGATAAGACCTATAAGTCCCCTGCAACAGATAGCACAGCAAATGCTGTGGCTTATAAATCAAGACTTGGAGTAGTTCCATATTAGGAGGTGGTAACTTTGAAGGTAAATGATTTTTTCTATCCAGAGATAAAGGCACAAGTCGGCTCCTACTCTTTCAATCGAGGGGTTGAAATCGAAGTATATTCCTCAAAGACCTCCTATTTTGATTGGGCGAAGGTAAGCTTTACAGAAGAGTTCAACGAAAAAGTATCAATCAACAAGCTGGACGAGGCAGTCATAAAGCTTGGCTACAATGGCAATCTGGATGATGTGTTTAAGGGATATACCAAAGAGCCTGTTAATACTGGTGGAGGCTCTCAAAATGAAATCATCCTAAAAGATGACATGATTAAGCTTGAGGAGACCGTTATCACCAACACATTTCTTGAAGCTACACCACAGGAAATACTTAGATACAGCTTAAACAAAGCAGGAATACAAAGATTTAAGCTATCATCCAAGGTCTATCCTAAAAAGAATGTAGTCCCTATATTCAGGAAAAGTGTCATTGATGTTATTGAGGAGATACATACTCTTTGGAAGATTAAAGAGCTCTTCTTCTTCACGGACAAGACCTTTTACTGGGGAGCTAAGCCAAGCCAAAGTAAGGTATATGAGTTTGAATATGCTTCTAACATCATTGACCTAAATCTTATTAATGGGCTTTGGGAGCTGGAGACCATATCGGCTCCGTTTATAAAGCACTCTCAGAAAATAAAGGTATCCCATCCAAGGGTATCAGGAGAATTTGAAGTGTTTAAGATAGCATTCTCGACCACTGGCAATGGCTTTGTAAGAAGCAAAATCTATTTTAAGGGTGATGAATAATGAGTATGATGGAGACTATGATTGAATCAAAAACAAAGAACATCCTCAAAAGAGATTATTCTCACATAGAGCATCCAAGCACAGCCTATGCAAGGATAACCAAGGTTTCAGGAAATGAGTACAACTTAAAAATCCTTGATGAAGGCAAGGCAGTTGATACAAGGTTCCCTGAAATCCCAAGAGTGAAATCTGACAGGGTCTTTGAGCTTGGTGATATTGTGGCGATTACTCTCCTATATGGAAAACTTAGTCATGTTTACATCCTTGGGAAGGTGATATGATGGCAGGACTTTATGACACTGATATAAGGCTTGATGAATTGAAAATCGCAAAGGCAGCCAATGGGGATGCAGCTTTAATCTCTGACTTTGAATGCCTTCAGCAAGACATACAATGTGAAGCTCTCACTCAAGAAAAAGAAGTCTTCTATGATGAAGAATATGGCTGGTCTCTTCTGGACTTCATACAGGCTCAGGATGACGAGCTCACAAGAACTGAAATGAAACAAAGGATAATCACAAAGCTTGGCAAGCGACAAGAGGTGGACATTGATTCAATTAAGATAAAAATAACCAATCAAGAAGATAGATTCCTGATAAATGTAAAATTTAGATGCATTGACTATCAGGAAGAAGCGGAGCTTGACCTCGCTCTTGATAGGGTTAAAGCAGAGGTGGTGATTGTGTAATGATGGACGAGAAAATCCTTGACGAGGTTATCCCTGTACCTGACAGAGAAGAACTTAAAAATCAGATAGTAAATGAGCTTGAAGATGAAGGCTTTGACATAACCAATTTTAGTAGTGGCGGTATATTCTTCACAATTATCATGATATTCATTCAGATAAGAATTGAGCTTGTGAAGCTCCTTAGAACTGTTTTATCAAATATGTTTGTCTCTTCAGCAAAAGGAATATGGTTAGAGCTCAAGGGTGCTGACTACTCAAAGAAAAAGAAAGACCCAACAAAGACCAGAGGAAATGTGACTTTGAAAAGAACCACAGCAGGCACAAGCATAAAGATACCTCAAGGGTATGTCTTTAAGACAGAGCAGGACATCAACGGTGAAGAGTTCGCCTTTATAGTTCTTGAAGATGTAATGATGGGAAAAGATGACCTTACTGTTAAGGTGCTTGTGGAAGCTGAAAAGGAAGGCAGCAAGTACAACCTTCCTTCAGGACAGATTAAAAAGTCCTTGATTCATATTGAAGGCATAGACGAAATTACCAACGAGGTCGGCTGGATCACTCAGGAAGGAAGTGACCTCGAAGATGAGGAAAGCTTCAGGGAAAGAACCTTAAACTCATGGGCGGAGCTTTCAGCCTACCCTATCAGAGATAAATACAAAAATGTTTGTGAAGCAGTACCAGGCGTACTATTTGCCACAGTGGATGACATGCATCCAAGGGGTCAAGGGACGGTCGATATTATCATCACTTCCACTGCTGGAGAAGCTACTCAAAGTCTTCTTGATGAAGTCAAAGAAGCAGCGGACAAGATTAAGGCTCCTTATGATAACCTACTGGTTAAATCGGCTCAGGTAGTCACACAGGACTTAAATGTGACCTTGTATATCTCTTCCCTTTCTGATGATACAGGACTTGAGGAAAAGGCAATGTCAACGATTATAGAGGCATTTAAGAGGACAAAGAATAGGAACCTTAATGAGTTCTATAAGTCGGACTTGATTTTCGCATTAAAGAAGGATATTGACATCCTGAAGAACATCAAAATCAATACTCCTGCTGATGATGTCATTTTAGAAAATGATAAGGTTATCGTTCTTGGGAATGTAGACCTTACTATTGAGAAGGTGTAAGGCTATGTTTGAAAAGTTTAAGGATTACATGTTTTATCTGCTTCATAGTCCGCTTAAGAAGGTCTCAAAACAAAAGAACCAGTTTTATATACTCTTCAAAGTGCTGGGTAAGATATTTGACCATACCAAGGAAGATATCTTCAAAGTAAGAGAACAATCTATGATTGTGAGTGCTTCAGGAAAGATGCTTGATGAACATGGCAAAGACCGAGGAATGAAGCGACTGCCCTATGAGGATGATGATTACTACAGAAACAGGCTGATGCTTAAAAAGGTCATTGCTGAGAAGGCTGGAACCAACGAAGGAATCCTTCTAGCTCTTAGAGCTATGGGATATGAAAACTCATATATTGAACCATTCTATATGACGGATGCTGAGAGATGGGCTGAATTCATTGTCTATCTAAACAGCAAGGAACCTAGTAAAATGGATAATCTTACTGTTATTGATAGCGAGATTATGAAAGTAAAGGCAGCAGGCTCCAAGCCATCTTATGGTCTTGCATCTGCTGAAGATATTCAAATTAAAACAGAAGGCAAGCTTTATCCCTTTAAGTATCCATTATGCAATACGATACTTTGCGGAACGTATCCTGATGAAGCGACCCTTGGAAGAATAAACAAAGCCGATATCGGTGTAAATGGTGAGTATAAGGCAACAGATAACCCAGAGCCATTCTGTGGCGATATTGCATCTTCTGAAGCTATATATCAAGAATACAAATACACTGATTTTAATGGACATAATGCAGAGATTGAAGTTGATACAAGCCAAGTGAACACAGTAAAACAATACAATCTTTGTGGAGTGTGTCATTCTGGGGAGGTGAAGGTGTAAATGATTACTTCAAATGGATTTAATAAAATAGCAAACTTGATTAAAGAGACTATCTCTCATGGAACTTATCAATTAAATGGTTCAACAAAGACCACACAGATTTATAAGACCAGTGTTGAAGCGAATGTTTTAAAAATCTATCTGTATTTTGATGATGTGGAATCAGGAAGTTTTTCCAAGTTCCAGCTCGTTGATACGGATGGAAATGTATTCGCTGAAAAGCCAGATAATATCTCAAAGCCAAACACAAAAGGGCTCTTAGTTCTCTTTAAATTCACGATTACGGAGGTGCGATGATGATTTATGATAAGACGATATGGGTTGACCATGTAGTTGACTCAGATACTGGCGAAGTCATTCAGCAGGGAACTCCTATCTCAGAGAATAGGCTCAATAAAAGTGAGGATGGAATCTTTGAAAACAGAGAGCTTACATCCCTTGAAATGCAGCAGATTCTTGAATTGAAGAGAAATGCAGAAAACTTCAATGTAGAGATAGGAAGCGTTACTCTAAGCAACAGCCAAGCTTATCCTTTTAATAATTCAAAGATTACCATTGCTTTGAAGAAGCCAAGAAACTCACTTGATTATGAAATTTCAACAGAGCTTGTGAGCTCCAATGGTGAAGCTGGTGACGTGATTGTAAGTGATAAGCAGACAAACGGATTCAAGCTTGAATTTACAGGGAGTGCGACTGCTGCAACAGTTAAATATTTTGTTAAAGGAGGCATTTATTCATGAATGTTATAGAAAAGACAGAAGGTACTAAGATTAGTCACAGCATCATGGGTGATACAATTCTAGTCCTTGAGGAAGAATTGTATTTGAACCTTGAGAAATATCAAAGGGATTACCCAGTCCACATTGACATCAGTAGAAATGAATTCAACATGTTGGTCATGGGAACATCAAGAGAGTATGTGGCACAGATAGACATACCAGAAAAGACATATAGAATGGTGGACACTGGCAAGACAACCGAGGAAGGAACACCAATCATGGAGAAGGTTCATGATGAATTTGACATGAATACAGTAACTTTAACTTTGTGGGGAGGAAATGCAAATGTCTAAGTTTGATAGTTTAAAATTGTCTGTTGAGGCACTCTCAGGAGGAAAAAACACAGTTGTACTTGATGACCTTGGGATGCCTTCAGTAATGGTTAGGATACCAAAATTCAACTTATCTGATGTGATTGACGGTGCTCCTAATACAACGCATCCAGCCTTTATCGTGGATGGTGTTGTTAAGGATGAAATCCTGATATCTAAGTATCAAAACATAGTTGTAAATGATAGAGCTTACTCACTTCCAATGAAAGACCCTAGAGTCTATGTGAACTTTGACCAAGCGGTGCAATACTGCAAAAACAAAGGGGCAGGCTGGCATCTTATGACGAATGCTGAATGGACTGCAATAGCCTTATGGTGCAAGAAAAACGGATACATGCCAAGGGGTAACAATTATTGTGGAGGTGAACACAGTGCACTACATGAGGTCGGAGTTCAAACTTACGATTGGTTACTAGACTATAACTGGAACAACAGAGCCAATGAATTTGATGGCACTAAATATCATCATACTGGTAGAGTTGCAACTGGTTCAGGTTCAGCAGCATGGGCTCATGATGGAACAAATGAAGGTATATTCGACTTGAACGGTAATGTCTGGGAGTGGACTGCTGGACTAAGACTTAAGAATGGTGAAATACAGATTGTAAAGGACAATGATGCTGCAATGGCAAACGCTGACTTTGGAGATACAAGCTCTTGGTGGAAAGCTGTCTTACAGGATGGTAATTTGGCAGCACCAGGCACAGCTTCAACTCTTAAAATTGACAATACAACTCCTGGTACTGCGGACAAAGATGGAAACAATGTAGGAGGAGACCCAATCATAAATACTGTAAGGGATAATCCTAACTACACTGGTGGAGATGTTAACGAATACTATAGATACAGCCATTGTAATTTTGAGACTTTAGCTGCTAAGAGCGGTGTAACAGTACCGACGTTGTTAAAAGCTTTAGGGATTGCTCCAGTAGATGCTTCGTGTGGAGGAGATGGCTTCTGGGTTCGTAACTACGGAGAAAGGCTTCCGTTTCGTGGTGGCGGCTGGGGCCACGGTTCTGCTGCTGGGGTTTTCGCCTTGAACTTGCACTACCTTCGTTCGTACTCGGGCAACAACTTTGGTTTCCGCTCCGCTTTTGTCAATCTGTAATCTGCTTTCTGTTAATCTGATAGGGAGAGCGATAGCTCTCCTTAACTTTTTGTATAAGTGAGGATGAAGTAATGAACGAACTAAAAATATATCAAAAAGTTTATGACATGATAGTTTATGGTAATAAATGCTTACTTCAATTTCCTAAGTCTGAAAGGTACGCTCTTGCAAATGAGATAAAGAAATCAATGTATTCTCTCTTGAAGCTGATTATTGCAGCAAATAAGAAATATTATAAAAAGACCACTCTTCAGGAGATGGATGTGGAGCTTGAAACATTGAGGACTTTCATAAGAATTGCAGCAGACCCAAAATTCAAGTATTTAGGATTAAAACAGTATGAAAATTGGAGCAAAATGTTGAGTGAAATCGGTCGCATGTTAGGCGGCTGGATGAAATCAGTAAATAGATAAATACAAGTTTTGGGGGATGAGCCTATTGAGCTTCCGATTCGTGGTGGCAACTGGAACAACGGTTCTGATGCTGGGGTTTTCGCCTTGAACTTGAACAACCTTCGTTCGAACTCGAGCAACAACATTGGTTTCCGCTCCGCTCTGCTCTCATTGTCAGATGTTGCAAGCTCAAGGGCTTGCATCCAGTACAGAGAGGACAAAGGGGCTCATTTCCCTGCTGACAAAGCAAAATATTAAATTGCTATGGAAGCACCAAGTAAGAAATGAAAAGTGCTACACATAGCCATATGACTAATTATTATGAGGAAGTGTGCTTTATGGCTAAAAAACTAAGAAATATATTTTCTGAAATAATAGACTTTGAAAATCTTTATATAGCAACAAATGAAGCAAAGAAAGGCAAACGATACAGACGTGATGTACTGGAGTTCAATACAAACCTTGAAGAGAATTTAATCACGATTCAAAATGAATTAATATATAAGACTTATGAGGTTGGTAGGTATAGAGAATTCTTTGTCTATGACCCTAAAAAGCGGTTAATAATGGCATTACCCTTTAAGGACAGAGTTGTCCAATGGGCTATATACAGGGTCTTATATCCGATATATGACAAGCAATTCATTTATGATAGTTATGGGTGCAGAGTTGGAAAAGGTACTCATAAGGCTGCTGATAGGCTTCAATATTGGTTAAGGCAAGTAAACAGGAAGCCACAGAAATACTATTATTTAAAACTGGATATATCAAAATATTTCTACAGGATTAATCATAAAATACTATTGGATATCCTGAAAAATAAGATTGAGGATGAAGACCTTATTTGGCTTTTAGATACGATTATAAACAGTGAAGATGTTCCTTTTGGACTTCCTGCTGGAATGGAGCCTGACCAATGCAGTGAAGAAGATAGGCTTTTTGATGTAGGGATACCGATAGGAAATTTAACCTCTCAGCTATTCGCTAACATATATCTCAATGAGCTTGACCAGTATGTTAAGCATAAGCTTGGAATACACTACTATGTAAGATACATGGATGATATAATAATACTGGCAGATGATAAAAAATACTTACATGAGATTAAAACCGATATTGAAGTATTCTTAAAAGAAGTTCTCGACCTAGACTTGAATAATAAGACCGCTATAAGACCCATATCGTGCGGTATTGAGTTTGTAGGCTTTAGAGTATGGGCTACACATAGAAAACTAAAGAAAAAGACCTTAAAGAAGATTAAGAGGAAGTTTAAAATGCTTCAGAAAGCTTATTCGGAAGGTTCTAAGGACTTTGAAGAGATAAACCAGTCCGTACAGTCATATCTTGGTATCATGCAGCATTTTGACAGTTATAACTTCAAGGCTAAGCTGTTGAATGATACTATATTCAGGAGGGACAACTAGGAACCAATAATCTCAAACTAAGTGGCAAAAAACTAAAAATCTCACGCTATGGCAGATATGAAAAGTTTGCCAAAAAGCGTGAGAAGATTTGCCAAAAAATTTTCGAAGCTACAGATATAATGCTCAAAAACAGTATGAATGCACGTAAAATATACGAAACAATAGATAATTCCAGTTTTAAATTATTTTATATGCCTCATGGGAGAATAATGATGCATAAATACGAAGTGGGATGTGTTAGCGAGGTAAAATTCTAAATATTATTTTAGAACTTGAAAATTATATCGCTTATTACAACTATAGACGGAATAAAATTAAATTAAAAGGACTAAGTCCTGTACAATACAGGATTCAGTCCCTAAGAGTTGCATAATTAAACTGTCTAACATTTGGGGTTCAGTACAGAGTCGGCGGTTATGATTTATAAAGTGGTGAAGCCACTTTTTTTTTATTTTAGACTTGTAATTATTGTAAAAAGTGATAAAATGGTAAAAAATGTAAAACTGTTTATGCAGAAAGGATTTGTATGTCTTTAGGAAAATGGGGGGAAGGGGTTGCAGCTTCATATTTTATTAAAAAAGGATATAAAATTTTGGAAAAAAATTATTCCTGTTGCTTTGGAGAATTGGATTTAATTGTCCAAAGTAAAAATGTAATATGTTTTGTTGAGGTAAAAACAAGGCGTAATCTTAAATTCGGAGAACCCTACGAGTCGATTACGAAGAAAAAGAAAAAACATATACATAAGACGATTCAATATTATTTAATGAAAAAAAACCTAGATAATTATGAATTCCGGATTGATGTAATAGAAATATTAGTTTTATATAGAAACGTTTATTTACGTCATACTATGAATGCGTTTTAGACAAAAGAGGGAAGGGGGAGGCGTATGTATTCAAGGATAAAAACTGCATCTCTTTATGGCTTGCAGGCAGATTTAATTTATGTTGAAACGGATCTATCTTTGGGAATGCCTGTATTAAACATCGTAGGACTTCCTGATTTATCTGTAAAAGAATCAAAAGATCGAATACGAGCTGCTATCTCAAATATTGGTTATACGTTTCCTAGTAAACGTATCATTATTAATTTATCTCCGGCAAATACAAAAAAGGAAGGCACCCATTTTGATCTTCCTATTGCCATTGGAGTATTGGCTGCATTGGGAGTTATAAAGAAGGAGATGCTGGATGAGTTTGCATTTTTGGGAGAACTTTCTTTAGACGGCAGCATTCATGCAATACAGGGAGCTTTACCTTTAGCCATTGGGCTACGTGCACAAGGTATAAGAAAAATCATACTTCCAAAAGAAAATGCAGAAGAAATATCTTTAGTGAAAGATATAACAATTTATCCGATTAATCACTTAAAGCAGGTGGTGCAATTTTTTTCGGATTTTTCATTTATTCATCCATATCAAAGAAATAAAAACAAGAAAAAGGATCAAAAAAATAATACTTTAAATTTTTCAGATGTAATTGGGCAAGAAGCAGCCAAACGTGTGCTTCAAATAGCAGCAGCTGCCTCACACAATCTTTTGATGGTTGGACCACCTGGTGTTGGAAAAACAATGCTTGCAGAAAGAATTTCAACAATATTACCACCTCTTAATAAGGAAGAACAATTAGAGGTTACAAAAATTCACAGTGTGGCAGGTACCTTGTCAAAGGATCATACCATCCTTCATGAAAGACCTTTCCGTGCTCCACATCATACAGTGACACCTGCAGCATTAATTGGTGGAGGAAATCGTCCAAAGCCGGGAGAAATTTCACTCGCACACCATGGGGTACTTTTTTTGGATGAATTCCCTGAGTTTCATAGGAAGATATTGGATTTGCTCCGGCAGCCTTTGGAGGAACAGGTGGTCCGAATTTCTAGAATTGGAGGCAATATTATCTTCCCTGCACAATTTATGTTGATAGCTGCAATGAATCCTTGCCCTTGTGGATATTTTGGAAGTGAAACACATACATGCAATTGTACACCACAACAAATTCGTAATTATCTTTCGAAGGTTTCTGGTCCGCTTCTGGATCGTATTGATATGCAAATTGAATTGTTTCCAGTAAAAAAAGAACTATATATGACAGAAAATTATCAATCAGAAAACTCGGAAAGTATGCAAAAAAAAGTTTTGCTTGTACGTAAAATTCAAGAAGAAAGATATCAGAAAGAGACGATTTATTATAACTCACAATTATCTCCCAATTTAATTAAGAGATATTGCAAATTTGATTCCGGTGCTAAAAGATTATTGACAGAAGCTTTACAGAAATTAAATCTCAGTGGAAGAAGTTACTATAAAATTATAAAAGTAGCACAAACCATAAGTGACTTTGAAGAAGCTTCTTTGATTAAAGAAATACATATGGCAGAAGCCATTCGTTATCATTGCACTGAAAAATATTATGGCTAATGATGAAAAATGAGGTAAGTAGAATTGAATGATTTAAATCCATTTGTCGCTTCCGTATATGAAATATGGTTTGACCGGTTGCAAGGCATTCGTCTCCCTGAAAAGATAAGGTTAATCAAGAAATATCAGGATTGCGCTGCCATTTACGCATGTGCAGACATAATTGGACTGAGTAAAAATCTGGATGAAGCAGAGGAACAGATTATTTACATGAAAAAACATAAAATTGGCTCAGTAAGTTATTTAAATGATAATTACCCTTTTTTTCTTCGTGAGATGAATAATCCACCATGTATGCTATATTATAAAGGTAAAGCAAATCTTTGGAATACACCGTGTGTTGCGATTGTAGGAGCAAGAAAAGTTTCAAGTTATGGAAAGATAGTTTCTTTACAGCTGGCAGAACGTATGGCAAAATGCAATGTAACTGTCGTTAGCGGGTTGGCTTATGGTGTGGATACGTTTGCACATAAGGGGGTATTGGAGAATGGGGGGAATACCATTGCGGTATTAGGATGTGGTGTTGATCTTTGTTACCCTTCATCAAATAAAACGTTGATGGAAGAAATAGAGAAAAAAGGATTAATTGTCTCAGAATTTCTTCCGGGTACGCCACCTAGACCATTTCGATTTCCTTTACGAAATCGTATTATTAGTGGTTTGTCCCAAGCTGTTATTGTGACAGAGGCTGGTTTATCAAGTGGTTCTTTGATTACTGCAGAATTTGCAGCAGAACAAGGAAGGGATATTTTTTCAGTTCCGGGAAATATTACTCAAAGAAACAGTATTGGTACAAATAAATTAATTCAAGATGGTGCAATTCCAGTTGTCACAGTTTTGGATGTTGAAAAAAATCTTGGTTTTACAGCAAAAAAGGAAGAATACATATGTGATCAATCCCTTGGCATGGAAGAGAAGCAGCTTTATGATGCAATATTGATAGAAGGCGAAACTACGATTGATTTTTTATGTAAAAAACTAAAAAGAACACCATCTTACATCAATGGATTAGTGACTATTTTAGAAATAAAAGGTGTAATTCAGACTTGTTTTGGAAAAATTTTTATTGCAAAGTAATGAAATTCGAAATATAATCAGTTTTTGTAACGAACAATCATTTCATATTATAATAATGTAGGAAAAAATTCTACATAAAAAAGACTGGATTGGGAGGAAACGAATGAGTAAATCCTTAGTCATAGTAGAGTCACCGTCAAAGGCGAAGACAATCGGTAAATTTCTTGGAAGCAAATATAAGGTTATTGCATCTGTAGGTCATGTTCGAGATTTACCAAAAAGTAAGCTGGGAATAAACATAGAAAATGGATTTGAACCTGAATATATTTCGATTCGAGGGAAAGGCGATGTTATCAAGGCATTAAAAAAAGAAGCCAAAGGAGCCGATAAAGTATATCTGGCGACTGACCCTGACCGAGAAGGGGAAGCCATTTCTTGGCACATTGCACATTTACTTGGTATCGATATCGAAAAGCCATGTCGAATTGTATTTAATGAAATTACAAAAGGAGCAATTCGAAATGCAGTAAAAAATCCTAGACCAATTGATCAGAGACTTGTTGATGCACAGCAAGCCAGACGCGTACTTGACCGACTTGTGGGATATAAAATCAGCCCACTTTTATGGCGTAAAGTTCGCAGAGGTCTCAGCGCGGGGCGTGTACAATCTGCTGCATTAAAAATAATTTGTGATCGGGAAAAAGCGATATTAGACTTTATTCCAAAAGAATATTGGATTATCAGCGCTCTCCTTGGAAAAGTAAAAAAGAGCGAAAGCAGTAAAAAGCAATTTACTGCAAAACTTGTTGAACAAAATGGGAAAAAGATTACAATAGAAAATGAGCAGCAAGCAAAACAGATTCTGTCGGAGATTGATAAGAGTCAGTTTGTTGTAAATAAATTAGAACGCAAAGAACGAATGAAACGTCCTATGCCTCCTTTTACAACAAGTAGTTTACAGCAGGAAGCATCCACTAAATTAGGATTCTATACAAAGAAAACAATGCTGATTGCGCAGCAGCTTTATGAAGGTGTAGAAGTAAAAGGTCAAGGAACCATTGGTTTGGTTACTTATATCAGAACCGATTCTGTACGTATTTCGAATGAAGCACAAGAAGCGGTTACTGCATTTATTACTGAACAATATTCTAAGGACTATCTAGGCAATCATGTATATTCGAATAAGAAGAAAGATGTTCAAGATGCGCATGAAGCCATCCGTCCAAGTATTGTATCTTTGACACCTGATAGCATTAAGGATTCCTTGTCAAAAGACCAATATAACCTTTACAAATTAATTTGGTCACGTTTTGTAGCCAGCCGTATGAAAGCAGCGGTATATGATGGAATATCTGCAGAGATAAAGAATCATTCTTATACCTTTAAGGCAAACGGATCAAAATTAAAATTTGATGGCTATTTAAAAATCTATAACAACAGCAGTGAAGAAGATGAAGAAAAGATGCTTCCTGATATGCAAGAGGGTGAGGTATTAAACCTTGTCGATTTATTAAGCGATCAAAATTTTACGCAGCCACCTTCTCGTTTTTCTGAAGCAGGACTTGTAAAGGATTTAGAGGAAAAAGACATTGGACGTCCAAGTACCTATGCACCGATTATAGCAACTCTTATTGAAAGAAAGTATGTAAACCGAGAAAAAAAAGTGCTGAAACCAACAGAACTTGGCTTTGTCGTTACTGATTTGATGGAGACCTATTTCAAAGAAATCGTAGATGCTGGTTTTACAGCAGGGATGGAAGATCAGTTGGATGATATTGAGATCAAAGATTTACATTGGAAGTCTGTCATTGAAGGTTTTTATGCAACACTGGCAGAAGAACTTGAAGTTGCGGATGCTGCGATTGAAAAAGTACAAATTGAAGATGAACTAACGGATGAGATGTGTGAGCTTTGCGGAAAGCCAATGGCAATCAAACATGGTCGATTTGGTGAATTTTTAGCTTGCAGTGGATATCCGGAGTGTAAAAATACAAAACCTCGTGTGAAAAAAATTGATGTCAATTGTCCAAAGTGTGGAAAAGATATTGTAGCAAGAAAAAGCAAAAATGGAAAACTATTTTATGGATGCAGCGGGTATCCGGAATGCAATCAGCTTTATTGGAATAAGCCGATTAATCAAAAATGCCCAAAATGTGGTGCTCTTATGACAGAAAAAAAGACAAAAACAACGAAACTTTTGTGTTCCAATACAGAATGTGGGTATAAAGAATAGAAAAAGGGAGGTCAATTATGGGAGAATTTCATGCTACAACCATTGTAGCTATAAGAAGAAATGAAAACGATATTTGTATCGGTGGTGATGGCCAGGTAACTATGGGTCAAACTGCTATTATGAAAAATAATGCAAAAAAGGTTCGTAAAATTTATAAAAATACTGTTTTAACTGGTTTTGCTGGTTCTGTATCCGATGCTTTTACTCTAACGGAAAAATTCGAGAAAAAATTGGAAGAGCATTCTGGTAATTTAAAAAGAGCAGCCGTCGCTTTGGCACAAATGTGGAGATCAGATCGTGCGATGCGAAATCTGGAAGCTTTAATGCTTGCTGCAGATAAAGAAAGTCTGCTTTTGATTTCCGGAAACGGAGAAGTGATAGAGCCGGATGAAAACTTTGTGGCAATTGGTTCAGGTGGCAATTTCGCATACGCTGCTGCGAATGCTTTATACAATCATACAGATATGACAGCGGAAGAAGTAGTAAGGGAAGCGTTACGCATTGCTTCTTCTATTTGTGTTTATACGAATGATCACATTTCCGTAGAAAAATTATAGGGTAAAGGAGAGAGTGAAAATGAGTCAATTATATAGCATGACCCCAAAGCAAATTGTACAAGAGTTAGATAAATACATTATTGGACAGGATCAGGCAAAGAAATCCGTAGCATTGGCATTACGTAACCGTTATCGTAGAAGCTTGCTTCCCGATGAGATGCGTGAAGAAGTTACGCCAAAAAATATTTTAATGATGGGGCCTACCGGTGTAGGAAAGACGGAAATCGCAAGAAGACTTTCTAAACTGATGGATGCACCTTTTGTTAAAGTGGAAGCAACAAAGTTTACAGAAGTAGGCTATGTTGGACGTGATGTGGATTCTATGGTAAGAGATTTAATGGAAGCTTCTATTAGAATTACAAAACAAAAACGTTTACAGGAAAAATATTCGATTGCGGATGAAATGGCAGAAGAGAAGATTATTGAAGCAATTATACCTGGAAAAAAGAAACCATCTTCAGCACCAGGAGGCGTTCGAGGACCGTTTGATTTCATCATGGGAGGATTTCAACAGACAACACCAAGTCAACCCAGTCTTTCTGTACAAGATAGCAAGGATCAGGAAATTGGTGATGTAGAGCTTGCGAGAGAGCAGGTGAGGCAGCAGCTTCGACAGGGGCTTTTAGAAGAACAATTCATTGAAATTGAAGTGACGGAATCTCAGAAGGGTATGAATCAATTAGATTTGGGCAATGAGGGTGCAAGTATCTCCATTGGCAATATCTTTGGTGATATGATGCCCAAAAAGAAAAAGAAAAAGAACGTTCGTGTAAAAGATGCAAGAAAAATATTAAGAGAGCAAGAAGCACAAAATTTAATTGATATGGATCAAGTAACATCGGAAGCTTTAGAAAATGCAGAGCAAAACGGGATTATTTTTATTGATGAAATTGATAAAATTGCTTCCGGTTCCGGTTATAAATCTGGAGCAGATGTTTCAAGAGAAGGTGTTCAGAGAGACATACTTCCTATCGTAGAAGGTAGTGTCGTAAATACAAAATACGGGCCTTTAAAAACAGATCATATTTTATTTATTGGTGCAGGTGCATTCCACATTGCAAAGCCAACGGATTTAATACCGGAATTGCAAGGTAGATTTCCAATTCGTGTGGAATTAGAGAATTTAACAAAAGAAGCATTTGTACAAATTTTAACGGTACCGGAAAATGCCCTTTTAAAGCAGCATAAAATGCTTCTAGAGACAGAGGGTATTAAAGTAAACTTTGCCGATGACGCAGTAGAAGAAATTGCTACAATTGCATATTTAACAAATGAACAGACAGAAAACATTGGTGCAAGAAGACTTCATACCATAATGGAAAAATTATTGGAGGATATTTCATTCAATATTCCAGATATGGAAGAGGAGGAAGTTGTGATTGATGCTAAATATGTAAAGGAAAAATTTGCCGATCGAATTCATGAAGATGATATTGATCGTTATATTTTATAAAGTAAAGTGAATAAAAGATAGAATTTTTCGAATAATATAAAAAAACGTTTTACTTTATAAAAATTTCCCGTTATAATGTTTTCAACCCTATAAAAAAATAAGGATAAAAGTAAGTAAAAGACCCAAGAAAAAACGTACTAGAATGGAGGATAAATATGGGAAAAACTTTGTTGGAAAAAATAAGAAAATTAAATTGGATGTTACAGGAAAGTGTAGAGGGTGCATTTTCATTTAATGAATTGTGTGAGATATTAAGTGATCTTTTAGATGGAAATGTATACGTTGCCAGTCGTAAAGGAAAGGTAATCGGTGTACACTATAAGGATCGTATTGATAGTTCTACGATTAAGGATGCGATTACAGGTAGTGAAACATTTCCGATTGAATACAATGAAGCCTTACTCGCAATACATGAAACACAGTGTAATTTAAAAGATGAGGAAGTTTTAGAAATCTTTAAATATGACTATGATACAGCAGATAAGCTTCATACAATCATTCCTATTTTTGGTGGTAAGCAAAGACAGGGCACTTTAATCGTAGCGAGATATGAGCCTGAATTTGGTGATGAAGATATCATTCTGGGAGAATATGGTGCAACGGTTGTTGGTCTGGAAATTCAAAGAAGAAAAGCCATTGAAGCAGAGGAAGAAGAAAGAAAGAGAAATGTGGTTCGTATGGCCATTGGTACTTTATCTTATTCTGAAGCAGAAGCAGTTCGACAAATTTTTAAGGAGCTACAGGGTAATGAAGGGCTTTTGGTTGCAAGTAAGATTGCCGACCGTTCCGGTATCACTCGCTCTGTAATTGTTAATGCATTGCGAAAATTAGAGAGTGCTGGTGTTATCGAATCCAGATCTTTGGGTATGAAGGGAACACACATTAAAATTATTAATAGTAAGTTTAAAGAAGAACTTGCTGCTATGGACAATTAATCGAGAGAAATAGTGACAAAAAACCCCTAATCTGCATATTCTGATATGTGATTGGGGGTTTTTTTATGAACGACCATAGAAGGAAAAAGCAAAATAAGCAGGGTGGCACAAGAGGATTTTTGTGTTTGATTCTGTTTTTTTTGTTCTTTATATATAGTACATTTTTCTTTTTAAGAGTTGTAAAACCAGCCATTACATCTGTTTCGGAGATGAGAGTAAAAGCCATTGTGACTCAGACAATCAATCAAGCGATAAGGGAAAAATTTATTGAAGATATCAATGCAGGGCAATTGCTTGAAATAAAATTTGATAAAGATGGAAAAATAACTTTGGTGCAAGCAGATACTGTAGCTATGAATCGCTTGGCCACAGACATGACGGTTCGTATTCAGAAAAAATTAATGACTTTAAGCAATACAAAGATTCAGTTGCCGATTGGGAGTTTGATGGGAAGCCAAATTCTCTCTCAAACGGGGCCTAAATTCAATTTGTCGATTCTTCCTATGGCTACGACTGAAGTGAACTTTAAAACGGAATTTGAAAGCACTGGCATCAATCAGACACGTCATAGGGTTTATTTAGAAGTAAACAGCAGCGCGAAAGTACTTGTACCATTTTCCAGCAATAAGATGAAATTAAAAAATACAGTTTTGGTTGCGGAAACCATTATTGTAGGAGATGTACCGCAGAGTTACATATTTGTACCGGAAAAGAGTATCCTAGATGCTGTCAATTAGTTTTCTTTGCATTTTAAGATTGCTATGATATACTACACTTGTAATTTAGGAGGAAGCATGATTCGATTTAACGAAAAAAATGAAATAATTCAAGAAGAAGCGTATAGAGGAATATTGGTAGGGGTTCAATTGAATCGAGATATTTCCTATTACATGAAAGAACTTTGGGGACTTTCTGAAGCGGCTGGTATTGAAGTCATCGGGGAAATGGTACAGAATTTAGAAAGGCCGAATACCGCAACCTACATTGGAAAAGGTAAAGTGGAAGAATTAATTGAAATGTGCGAAAATATGCAGGCGGATGTTGTTGTGTTTAACGATGAACTTTCTGGAGTGCAGCTTCGTAACTTAGAAGAACAGCTCGGAGTTCGCGTTATTGATCGCACAATTTTGATTTTAGATATATTTGCGGCTAGGGCAACTTCTAGAGAAGGAAAGCTTCAAGTTGAGCTAGCACAGCTTCAATATCGTCTGCCTCGTTTAACCGGATTTGGTAAGTCTCTATCTCGTCTAGGCGGCGGAATCGGCACAAGGGGACCTGGAGAAAAGAAATTAGAAACAGATCGTCGTCACATTAATAAACGTATGGATGACGTTAAGCGTGAAATTCAGGAAGTAAAAAACAATCGAAATACCCAACGTGCAAAGCGCGAGCGTTCAAACATTCCTGTGGTGGCCTTAGTAGGATATACCAATTCAGGAAAGTCTGCTTTGATGAACCGTTTACTTTCGCAAAGTGAAAAAGAGGACAAGACTGTTTTTGAAAAAAATATGCTTTTTGCAACTCTAGATACTTCACAGCGCAGTATAAAATTGGATTCTAATTTGGAGTTTATACTGATTGATACGGTTGGATTTGTAAGTAAATTACCTCATACTTTAGTCAATGCGTTTAAGGCAACATTGGAAGAGGTTAATTATGCTGATTTGTTGCTGCATATAGTGGATAGCAGCTATGAAGCCAGTGATTTTCACGTTGATGTAACCAACCATGTCTTAAAAGAAATCGGTGCAGGAAATAAAGATAAACTTCTAGTATATAATAAGATTGATTTAATTGAAGAACGCTCGAAGTTACCACTTGTTGGAGAACAGGTAGTCTATATTTCAGCAAAAACTGGAGAAGGATTCGAAGAATTAATTCAACAGATAAAGCTTCGGATTTTTTCGGATAGACAACTTGTAAAGTTACAAATCCCTTATGACAGAGGGGATATTTCTTCATATTTATGTCAAAAAAATAAGCCGATAAAAATGGAATATCGAGAAAATGGCACTTATTTTGAAGTGGAATTGTCTTTTGAAGATCAAAATCGTCTACGCGATTACTATATGGAATAGGAGACGTTATGATTCGATATAAAACAATAATGGAAGAAGCAACCGCAGAACAAATCATTGAAAAATCGAGATTTATTGCACATGTTAAACCGGTAGAATCCAGAGAAGAAGCCGAAGCTTTTTTTGCACAAATCAGAGCAAAACACCGAAATGCAACGCATAATGTACCTGCTTTTGTCATTGGTGAAAAATTGGAATTACAATGGGCAAGTGATGATGGGGAGCCGCAGGGCACTTCAGGAGCACCTATGGTACAAATGCTTGTAAAGGAAAACATAACTAATGTGGCAGTCATTGTAACACGATATTTTGGCGGAATAAAATTGGGGACAGGCGGGTTGGTGCGTGCTTATACAAGCAGTGCGAAGCTTGGCTTAGAAGCAGCTGGAATTTGTGATGTACAAGAACAAACATTGTTAAAGGTTAGAGTTGATTATACTTATTATGATAAACTACAAAATTTATCTGCATCAGAAGGCTTTTTTCTTCAGGATGCAATTTATACAGATACAGTCACTGTAAGTTTAGGTATCGAACCTTCCTATACCGACGAGATAAAAAAGCTGTTGTCGAATTTGACTGGCGGAAGTGGTCAAGTATTGGAAGAAACGTTGCAATTAGTAAAGGTTCGCCCGTAAAAAGACACCAGCTATAGTGGTTAAAAACAGATAGAAAGACTAAATGTGCGAAAAAATCCTAAAAAATAGAAATTATACGTTGACAAGGGTAGGTGCTTGTGCTAAGATAAATATCGGCTCACAAAGAAGCAATAAATTTTCCAAGGTAGCTCAATGGTGGAGCACTCGGCTGTTAACCGATAGGCTGTGGGTTCGAGCCCCACCCTTGGAGCCAATTTTGAAAAGTTGACGAAGGGACTTCGAAAAACAAACTTTTTAAAAAAAGAAAAAAGTACTTGACTTCGATGAACAAGCTGTGTATAATAAGTAAATGTGTCAGATAGTTAAAAATGAGAATTGCCGGGGGCGCTTAGCTCAGCTGGGAGAGCATCTGCCTTACAAGCAGAGGGTCATAGGTTCGAGCCCTATAGCGCCCACCAAATTGGCCTGGTAGTTCAGTTGGTTAGAATGCCAGCCTGTCACGCTGGAGGTCGTCGGTTCGAGCCCGATCCAGGTCGCCATTTTTAACTACACATATGCTGGCGTGGCTCAACGGTAGAGCAGCTGATTTGTAATCAGCAGGTTGGGAGTTCGATTCTCTTCGCCAGCTCCATTTAAATAAATACATTTTGGAGGGATTCCCGAGAGGCCAAAGGGGGCGGACTGTAAATCCGTTAGCTGAGCTTTCGATGGTTCGAATCCATCTCCCTCCACCAAGTATGCGGAAGTGGCTCAGGGGTAGAGCATCGCCTTGCCAAGGCGAGGGTCGCGAGTTCGAATCTCGTCTTCCGCTCCAACTATGCGGATGTAGTTCAATGGTAGAACTTCAGCCTTCCAAGCTGATAGTGTGAGTTCGATTCTCATCATCCGCTCCAATTTCGCGTAAGAAATTCTTACGTGGGCTCATAGCTCAGCTGGATAGAGCAACGGCCTTCTAAGCCGTGTGTCTGGGGTTCGAATCCCTATGGGCTCACCAATTTTTTCTAGAGAATGGGGTATAGCCAAGCCGGTAAGGCAACGGACTTTGACTCCGTCATTCGTAGGTTCGAGTCCTGCTACCCCAGCCATATGACCCATTAGCTCAGTTGGCAGAGCACTTGACTTTTAATCAAGGTGTCCCGCGTTCGAATCGCGGATGGGTCACCAATTTAAAAAAGGACGCAGAACTCAGTTTGGAGAGGTGTCCGAGCGGTTTAAGGAGCTGGTCTTGAAAACCAGTGACTCCGAAAGGGGCCGTGGGTTCGAATCCCACCCTCTCCGCCAGATAAGCTCATTTGATTTCCAGTGAATGATGGAGAAGTACTCAAGTAGGCTGAAGAGGACGGTTTGCTAAACCGTTAGACCGGGCAACTGGTGCATGGGTTCGAATCCCATCTTCTCCGCCACATTTTAAGTGTGTAGGATTATAGGGGCATAGCTCAGTTGGTAGAGCAGTGGTCTCCAAAACCACGTGCCGTGGGTTCAAGTCCTACTGCCCCTGCCAAATAACTAAATAATACATATCGGGGTGTAGCGCAGCTTGGTAGCGCAACTGGTTTGGGACCAGTGGGCCGCGGGTTCAAATCCTGCCACCCCGACCATTAAAAAACAGGTGAGGGCCATTAGCTCAGTTGGTCAGAGCATCCGGCTCATAACCGGCAGGTCCGGGGTTCAAGTCCCTGATGGCCCACCATTCAATATTCGTAATATACGCCCAGATAGCTCAGTAGGTAGAGCAGGGGACTGAAAATCCCCGTGTCCTTGGTTCAATTCCGAGTCTGGGCACCATTAATCTTTTGAAAGTAGTCACTTGCCGACATTGCGTCCGAGGGGCTATTTTTTTTAGAAGAAAAGAGGAATGCAGATGGCACAGCTTTATTATCGTTACAGCACGATGAATGCAGGAAAATCCATAGAGTTGATTAAAGTCGCGTATAATTATGAAGAACGGGGGAAACGAGTACTTGTATTAACTTCCGGTGTCGATGATCGTTATGAAGTTGGAACTGTGGCTTCTCGAATAGGAATTACGCGGGATGCTGTTATAGTAAATGATGATACGAATATTTTAAAGCTTTTTATGGAGGCGGATGGACAGCATAAAATCGATTGTGTTTTAATTGATGAATGTCAATTTCTAAAGAAACATCATGTTCAGGAATTGGTTGAAATTGTAGACAGTTTTGATACTCCTGTATTGGCTTATGGCTTAAAAAACGATTTTAAAAATGAACTTTTTGAAGGTTCCTATTATATGCTTGTATACGCTGATAAAATTGAAGAAATAAAGACTATTTGCTGGTGTGGACGAAAGGCAACGATGGTAGCCCGTATCGTTGATGGGAAATTTGTTAAGACGGGGGATCAAATTGTCATTGGAGGCAATGATATGTATGTTTCTCTATGCAGAAAGCATTATAACGATGGTCGATTAAAGGACGATTGAAAAAAGATGATAGCAAAATAGTATTTGAATAATTATGAGGGAGTCGATAAGATATCGACTCTCTTTTTATTCCCTACAATATTTTCCTTGAAACGATTCTCTTCGTTTGAATTCTTTTTGTACACCGTTTAAAATGGAACGTTTATTAATGCTCCAAAGGGGGGCAATTAAATCATTTGCAGGTGCGTCGCCTGTAATGCGGTGAATCGTAATATCCTGCGGGAGCTGTTCCAAAGCATCCACAACTAAATTAATGTATTCATTTTTTTCTAAGGTTTTGAATTCTAAAGGATAAAGGTCGGCAAGTCTTGTATTTTTTATTACATGTAAGAGATGCAGCTTTACTCCAAATGGATGTAATTTTCCAACATAGCTGACAGAATCAAGCATATCTTTTTTTGTTTCCCATGGCAGCCCTAGAATTAAGTGGACTACTGTTTTTATGTTTCGCTTCTTTAATTGCCTCATTGCTTCTTCGAAGTCGGTAAGCGAGTAACCGCAATTCAAACGATTTCTTGTATTATCATGCATCGTTTGAAGACCTAACTCAATCCAAAGGTAACTCTTCTTATTTAATTCATCCAACAAGTCTAAAATTTCATTTGATAGGCAATCGGGTCTTGTAGCAATGGACAACCCTATTACATTTGGATAAGCGAGTGCCTCTTCATAAAACTTACGAAGTATATTAACGGGTGCATAGGTATTGGTATGACTCTGAAAGTAAGCAATGTATTTTCCACTTGGCCATTTTGAAGACAAAAGTTGAATTTGCTCGGGAATGGTGCTTGCGAAATGACCGGATCCGTCATCAGAACAAAAAATACAACCTCCGATACCTTTTGAACCATCTCTGTTTGGACAAATAAAACCTGCATCTAAGCTTAATTTAATGATGCGGCAGCCAAATTCTTTTTTTAAATAAGTAGCTATAGTATTAAAATGATTGCTACCAAATATATTTTCCAAAATAAACACCTCGATTTTTTAAACAGATACGCAGTTTTTTATTACAAAATTTGCGCCTAGAATGACTCTATGATATAATAACTTGTTATAATAGTGCTATTTATTAGTGTATCCTATTCACTTTTAATTTGGAAGAGTGATATAAAAAAAAAGAAAAGAGAATCCATATGAAAAGAGAAAAACTATTGTTACATAGCTGTTGTGGTCCTTGCAGTACAGCTGTTATTGAACAATTAATGGAGGAATATGACATTACCGTTTTCTTTTATAATCCAAATATAACGGACTTATCAGAATATGAAAAACGAAAAAAAGCGCAATTACTTTTTTTGAATCAATACAATGAACAATTAACCGAAGAAAAAAAAGTTTGTTTTATAGAAGGAGATTATGAGCCGGATGCTTTTTATCAGATTACACGAGGCTTGGAAAGTGAGCCGGAGGGTGGAATACGTTGCACGCAGTGCTTTCGTTTAAGACTGGAAAAAAGTGCGCAGATGGCTCAAATATTAGAGATTGAGAATTTTACAACAACCTTATCGGTTAGTCCTCATAAAAATTATAAATTAATTTGCCAGCTGGGCAATGAATTTGCAGAAAAATATGGATGTAAATTTTTAATGAGAGACTTTAAGAAAAAAGCTGGATTTCAACGATCCGTTGCTCTTTCTAAGGAATATGGTCTTTACCGTCAAAATTATTGTGGTTGTGAATTTTCGAAGTGGGAATAGTACTATTGAATCAGGAAAAGCTATAAAAAATAAGGAAGAACAAAGCGAAGGAGTGTAAAGATGAGTGAAAAGCTAATGATACCAGAACATTATGATCCAATCATCGGTTTAATGGAAAGTCAGATTGCAATAAAGAAAATTAAGGACTTTTTTCAACAAGAGTTGGCTTGCGGATTAAATTTACAGCGTGTAACTGCACCACTTTTTGTAGTTCCTGAGAGTGGTTTGAATGATAATCTTAATGGAGTAGAACGTACGGTATCTTTCACATTAAAGGATATGAATGAAAAAAACGTTGAAATCGTGCAATCTTTAGCAAAGTGGAAGCGTATGGCTTTGGGCAAGTATGACATCGAACCTGGAAAAGGTTTATATACCGACATGAATGCTATTCGCCGTGATGAAGAATTTGACAATCTACATTCCGTATATGTTGATCAGTGGGATTGGGAAAAGGCTATTAATAAGGAAGATCGTAACGAAGAATACTTAAAAAAGACAGTAACTACCTTATATAATGCGTTAAAGAATCTTGGAGACTATGTAAATCGTGAA
Organism: Anaerovorax sp. IOR16; assembly: GCF_017168145.1. GTDB lineage: Bacteria > Bacillota > Clostridia > Peptostreptococcales > Anaerovoracaceae > IOR16. Next base: position 599,269 of record NZ_JADQTL010000009.1, read on the forward strand.
TATCCGATGATTCGTACGCAATTACCAAATGAGATTTTCTTTATTACTACACAGGAATTGGAAGATCGATATCCGGATAAAACACCGAAAGAAAGAGAAAATGCGATTGCAGAAGAAAAACGTGCTGTCTTTATTATGAAAATCGGCGGCGCATTAAAATCGGGCGAAAAACACGATGGTAGAGCGCCGGATTATGATGACTGGGAATTAAATGGAGATATTATTCTTTGGAATGATATTTTGGGTATCGCGTTTGAAATTTCATCTATGGGTATTCGTGTAGATGAAAATGCAATGGAAAAACAATTAAAGTTGGCAAATGCTACAGATAGAAAAGAATTGGATTTTCATAAAGCGATTTTAAATAAAGAATTACCATACAGTATTGGTGGAGGTATCGGTCAGTCTCGACTTTGCATGTATTTTTTAAGAAGAGCTCACATTGGAGAAGTACAAGTATCCGTTTGGCCTGAGGCAATGATTGAAGAATGTAAGAACAATCATATCTTCTTGCTGTAGGAGAGGAAGAAAGAGTTTTCATGAAGTATGTAAATGTAGCCATAGATAATAATACCGATCACACTGATGTACTTTATACCTATGGAACCGAATTGGAAGACATTCGAGTCGGGGATAAGGTGCGGGTTCCCTTTGCAATGGGAAACCGTATGAAGGATGGCTATGTATTTCAGGTAATGGATGAACTGCCTGAGACAATAAAAGGATTAAAACTGGTGGCATCGAGGGTTGAAGAAATTTCTCTTAGCGAGGAAGCAATCAGTACCTGCAGTTGGATGCGGAAACGCTATCTATGTCGTTATATTGATGCCATCAAATGTTTTACTCCGGCTGGAAGCTCTTCAAAAAGAGGAAAGAAAAGAAATCCCTTTTCGGATATGATTCGACAGCCGAGTGAACCAAAACAGTTAACATTAGAGCAGGATAAAGCTTTGAATGAAATCATACAGCCCATGAATCAAAATAAACATGAAGTGTTTCTAATTCACGGCGTTACGAGCAGTGGAAAAACTGAAATTTATATGCAATCCATTGAAGCTTGCTTAAAAAAAGGGAAAACAGCCATCATGTTAGTACCGGAAATATCGCTTACTATACAAACCATTGAGCGATTTATCAACCGTTTTGGAACCGAGCGAGTAGCGGTATTACATAGCAAATTGTCAATGGGAGAACGCTATGATGAATGGATGCGTGTGAAGAATGGAGAAGTAAAAATTGTTATTGGAGCACGCTCCGGAGTCTTTGCTCCATTAGAAAACATCGGAATTATTATTTTAGATGAAGAACATGAAAGTACCTATAAATCGGATATGTCACCTAAATATGATACCTTTGAGGTAGCAGTAAAACGAGCGATGATAAATCAAAGTATCGTTTTACTTGGAAGTGCTACACCATCCATACAGTCCTATTATCGAGCAAAAACAGGGCAATTTAATTTAATTCGTTTAACAAAACGTTATAATGAGATGCCTTTACCATCCGTGGAAATTGTAGATATGAGAGAAGAATTAAAGGGTGGGAATAAAAGTATATTCAGCATTGCTCTTTATCAAGGTATTAAAAAATGCTTAGAAAAAAAACAGCAAGTTATCTTGTTTTTAAATCGGAGAGGATATTCTACCTTTATCTCATGCCGTAATTGCGGTTATGTTATGAAGTGTCCGGATTGTGGCATTTCAATGACTTATCATAAGGAAGACAATGAAGCTAGCTGTCATTTTTGTGGAAAAAAAAGCCCAGTTCCTAAAATTTGCCCAGACTGTACAAGTAAGTATATCAAATACTTTGGAATGGGAACAGAAAAAGTGGAAGAAGTAACGGCTACGTTATTTGAAGAAGCTAACATTGCCCGATTGGATTTGGATACGGTAAAGAAAAAAGGCAGCATTGAACGAGTATTAAAAAGCTTTCATAAGGGGAAAATTGATATTTTAATTGGTACGCAACTAGTGGCAAAGGGATTGGATTTTGCTAATGTCGGTCTTGTAGGAATCATTTCTGCCGATGTATCATTAAATATACCAGATTACCGTTCTTCGGAGCGAACGTTTCAGCTGATAACACAGGCAGCAGGAAGAACAGGAAGAGGAAATTTTCCGGGGACTGTAATTATACAGTCTTATACACCTCAGCATTATGCAATTGAGGCCGCTTCACACCATGATTATGAAGATTTTTATCAACAAGAATTAATTCTGAGAAAGCAAACTGGCTATCCGCCTTTTTGTAACTTTTTCCAATTGGTGATTTCTTCAAAAGATGAACAAGAAGCAAAACTAATGGCTGAAGAAGTAGGAAAATTTTTAAGAGCAAAGTCGGGTAGGAAAGAAGCAGTATCTATTTTAGGACCTCAGCCCGCACCGATAAACCGAGTAAATGAGCGCTATCGTTATCAAATATTGATTAAGGCAAAGCTTGGAACTCGAAAACAATATGCAAAAGAAATCGCAGAATTAAAACAAATTTTTTTCGTAAAGAAAAAATCGAGCTGTTTGCTTTCTGTCGATATTAATCCATATAGTTTCCTATAGTTAGGAAGGTTATCTTTAAAAAAGTAAAAAGGAGAATCAGGAAATGGCTTTAAGAAATGTAGTTTGTCGAGGCGATGAAATTTTAGCAAAAAAGGCGAAAGAAGTAAAAGAAATCAATAGCCGAATTTTGGAGATGCTCGATGATATGCTTGAAACGATGCATGAAAGCAATGGTATTGGCATTGCAGCACCGCAAGTTGGTATTTTAAAGCAGATGTTTATTGTTGAGGTGGATGACACTTTTATTGAATTGATAAATCCCCAGATTTTAGAAACGAAGGGTACACAAGTTGACGAGGAAGGATGCTTAAGTGTTCCGGGAGTGATTGGGAAGGTAGAACGTCCTCAATATGTAAAGATTAGGGGTTTAAATCGTAAAGGAGAAACCGTTGTTTATGAAGCGACGGATTTGGTTGCAAGGGCACTATGTCATGAATACGACCATTTACAGGGAATCTTATTTGTTGATAAAGCCTTTGATATTCGGGATGTAGAATTGGATGTGGAAGAATAATATGAAAATCGTATATATGGGAACGCCGGATTTTGCAGTACCGGCTTTAAAAGCTTTGTGTGATCATGGATATCCGGTTTCACTAGTAATAACACAGCCGGATAAGGCGAAAGATCGTGGAAAAAAAATACAAGTTACACCCGTAAAGGCAGAAGCTCAGAATCGACAAATACCTGTATTGCAGCCAGATAAGGTGAAAGGAAATGATGAATTTCTAAGCCAGATAAAAGAAGCAAATCCAGATTTGATTGTAGTAGCGGCTTATGGGAAAATATTACCGAAATCTATCTTAGAAATTCCAAAGTTCGGATGTATTAATATTCATGCTTCTTTGCTTCCAAAATATCGTGGAGCAGCTCCCATCCATCGAGCCATCATAAATGGTGAAGAAAATACGGGTGTTACGCTTATGTATATGGCTGAGGGAATGGATACCGGAGATATGATTTCAAAAGCAGAAACGCCGATTTTGAATAAAAATGTAGAGATGTTGCATACAGAGTTAGCGCAATTAGGAGCAGATCTTTTGATTGAGACACTTCCTGCAATTTTTAAAGGAACCAACGAAAGAAATGCACAGAATGAGAGTGAAGCAACGTATGCACCTATGGTATTTAAATCTGAAGGCCTTTTGAATTTTGAAAAAGATTCGATTACACTGGAACGGTTAATACGTGGTTTCAATTCATGGCCTGGAGCACATACTATTTATAAAGGCATTCCAATTAAAGTATGGGAGGCTGAGGTGGTTGAGCAAACCTCAAATCTATTGAATGGAACAATAGTAAATGTAGATAGAAATGGTATGGATGTTGTTGCAGGAGGGAAAATTCTTCGTATTACGAAACTACAATTTCCGGGAAAGCGTGCGATGAAAGTAGAAGATTACATTAAAGGGAATGAAATTGAAATTCATCAAATCTTAGGATAAAATATTTGATATTCTTAAGATTGATAAAAAAGAAAATGAGAGAAATGAGGGAGAAAGATGTATTGGTTTGATAGTTCGATCATTTATTTGATTCCAGCGATGATATTCGCTATGTATGCACAGGCTAAAGTCAAATCTGCTTATTCACAATATGCAAAAGTCCGAAATCGAAAAGGCATCACCGGTGCACAGGCTGCTCGATTGTTATTAGATAAGAATGGATTATCGGACGTTCGAATTGAGATGATTCAAGGCCGACTTTCGGATCATTATGATCCAAGGAAGAGAGTTATGCGACTTTCTTCTGCTGTTTATAATGATGCGTCGATTGCTTCAGTTAGCATTGCAGCGCATGAAACAGGTCATGCAATTCAACATGGGTTAGGATACATGCCGTTAAGCATAAGAAACACAATTGCTCCTGTGGTTTCTCTTGTATCTAATTTGGCTTGGCCGCTTTTATTAATCGGTCTCTTTATGGGGAATTCACCGCAAGGAAGTCTGCTGTTTAACTTAGGGATTTTATTCTTTTGCGGTGCAGTTGTATTTCAAGCAATTACGTTACCAGTAGAATTTAATGCAAGTCATCGGGCAATTGTACAAATGCAAGAAAAAAATATTATATATCCAGAGGAAGCTGGTGGAGCTAAGCGAGTACTTTCTGCAGCAGCCTTGACCTATGTTGCAGCTTTAGCTGTTTCCGTTGCCAATTTGATCAGAATCCTTGCAATTAGGGGGCGCGACTAAAGTGGATGACAATCGAAAAACTGCCTATTTGACATTGCTCGATGTAGAGGAAAAGAATGCTTATTCTAATTTAGCACTTAACCATCATATCAAGCAATTAAAGCCTGATTCACCGTCATTGGTACGAGAATTGGTATATGGAGTGATAGAGAATAAATACTATTTGGATTATATCCTTGCATTCTTTGTAAAAAAAATGTCAAAGATGAAAAAAAGCGATTTAATTCTTCTTCGAATGGGAATTTATCAGCTTTGCTTTATGGATGCGATACCACCATACGCAGCGGTTAATGAATCTGTTTTATTGGCTAAAAAGTATTGCAGAGGTCGTGACGCATTTATTAATGCGGTTCTTCGGAGATACCAGCGTGAAAAACATAAGATATCATTGAAAGACCTGCAGAAAGATTCTGTGGGATATTTGTCTGTAAAATACTCTTATGAACCTTGGATGATTGAACAATGGCTAAAGGAATATGGATTTGAATTTACCGAATCATTGCTTTCGGCGGGTAATCAAACTCCTGAACTTACTTTACGTGTAAATTTATTAAAAAATTCCGTAGAGAAAACCATTGAAGCAATTCATTCAGAAGGATTTGAAGTCAATTATGGAAGGCGAATTCCTGAGGCAATCAATGTAAAGGGCAGTGGTATTTTAGATTCTAAATTATATCAAAATGGTTGCTTTTCTGTGCAAGATGAAAGCTCTATGTGTGCAGTGGAAGCATTAGATCCAAAACCAGGACAAACCGTAGTGGATGTATGCGCAGCGCCTGGCGGAAAAACTTTATATATAGCAGAAAAAATGAAAAATCAAGGACAAATTTTTGCTGGTGATGTTTATCCGAAAAAACTTGAAATCATTGATAAAGAAGCATCTCGTTTGGGGATTTCCATTGTTGAAACAAAGACCTGGGATGCAACAGAGCGAAATCAAGAATTCATTGCTATTGCTGATAGAGTATTGGTTGATGCACCTTGCTCCGGCTTAGGAGTCATTCGTCGCAAACCTGAAATCAAGTACAAAAAGTTTGATTCTGAGATGAAGCTATTACCACAGAAACAACTTCAAATTTTATCAAATGCGTCGAATTATTTAAAGGTAGGGGGCGTATTAGTATATAGTACCTGTACAATATCCGTTTATGAAAATCAGGAAGTGAGCAAAGCATTTCTTTTACAGTATCCTAATTATGAGTTAATAAAAGAAGAGCAGCTTTTTCCAAATGAATCGGGAACGGATGGATTTTATATTTGTAAGATGTGTCGTCGCTTTTAATATTACATACATCGAAAAGGGGAGAAGGTAGAGGATCAATTTATGCTGAGAGTTGGATTTAAAACGGATCGAGGTCGGCAAAGGAGTAATAATGAGGATGCTTTTTTTATCTTACCGGAGCAAAGGGTTTATATCATTGCAGATGGTGTAGGTGGGCATAATTCGGGGGAAATTGCAAGCCGTTTCGTAGTACAGCAGATTGCAGAATACGTAGCAAAGAATCGTATTTCAGAAACAACTGAAGATGAAAATTTAAAGTATTATTTTTTAGAATGCTTGCGTCAGACAAATCAGCAACTTTTTGCAATGGCAAAAGAGAGCCATAGAAATGCAGGCATGGCTACCACATTGGCTTTGGTATACATAAATAATACAAAGGCTTATATTGTGAATGTGGGGGACAGCAGAGTTTATTTAATAAGAGACAAGTTAATTCGTCAAATAACCGAAGATCACACTTATGTGAATCAGTTATTGAAAAGCGGTGCAATTACGAAAGAGGAAGCGGATCATCATCCAAAACGAAATATGATTACCCGTGCGATTGGTGCAGATGCGGATCTTTTACCGGATTTTTATCAGTTTAAGGTTTATGAAGGTGATTTAATTTTAATGTGTACCGATGGTTTATATGGAGAACTAACGGAAGAAGAACTCCATACAATGGCGCAGGGAAGAAGATCCATGCATCGTTTGGCAAATGATTATGTAAAAGCGGCAAATGAACGGGGTGGAAAAGATAACGTAACCGTAGTTTGCATTATGATATAAATAGGGTTAAATTGAAAGAAGTGAATTACTATTGAAAAGATGGAGGGGCGGCGATGAGTAGCAGAATACTTGCCGGAAGATATGAGTTAATAGAAAAGATCGGTGAAGGTGGAATGGCCGTTGTCTATAAGGCAAGATGTCGATTGTTAAATCGATTTGTAGCCATTAAAATTTTAAAGCCGGAATTTACGAAAGACATAAAGTTTATTGAAAGCTTTCGAAGAGAATCGCAGGCAGCAGCAAGCTTAGTACATTCAAATATTGTCAATGTTTATGATGTTGGTAAAGAGGGGAACATTCATTACATTGTAATGGAACTAATTGAGGGTAGGGTATTAAGTGATTTAATTAAAGAAGAAGGTCCTATGGAAGTCAGAAAAGCGGTATCCATTGCAAAGCAGATTGCTTCGGCTCTCAGCCTTGCGCATAAGAGTAATCTGATACATAGGGATGTAAAACCTCATAATATCTTGATTAACCAAGAAGGTGTAGCTAAAATTACTGATTTTGGGATTGCCAAAGCAGTAAGCAGTGGTACCATTGTCGGCAAGCAAACGGAGACAATTATGGGTTCTGTGCATTATTTTTCTCCGGAGCAAGCTCGAGGTGGCTATATTGATGAGAAATCAGATATTTATTCATTAGGAATTGTCCTTTATGAAATGGTGACTGCAAAAGTTCCGTTTGATGGAGAAAATCCAGTTGCTGTTGCGGTTATGCATATTAATGATGAAATGATCCCTCCTTCGGAGTTGGTTCCAAATATACCAACAGATTTAGAAGAAATTATTTTAAAGGCAACAAATAAGTATCAGATAAATCGTTATAAGTCTGCAGAAGATATGTTAACTTCATTAAATTTAATCAATTATAATTCCACAGGCAGAGCTGCATCTTATTCTAAGACAAAGGATAAAAACTCAACGATTGTAATGTCACCAGTAAAAAATGCAGCAGCGTTAAAAGAGAATCAACCGATAAATCATGCAAATGGGGAAAAGGATGAGGACAAAATGGCAAAGGAAAAAGGTAAGAAAAAGAGATTTAAATTAAATAAGGTGAAATTTGCAGCAATTATATTAGCGTTATTATGTGCAATTCCGGTAAGCGGTCTTTTGGTTAATGGAGTGCAGGCAATGTTAGCACCAAAGGAGGTAACCGTTCCGGATTTAAGAGGCTATACTTTTGAAGAAGCAGAGAAGGAATTAAAAGAGTTAAATTTAATTTTAGAAAAAGGAAATGAAGTTTATAGTTCGGATTATGAAGAAGGCTGTATTGTGTCACAAAGTCCGGAAGAAGATATGAAGCTAAAGGAAGGTGCCAAGGTTAAAGTAAATATAAGTAAAGGTATGCAGTCTGGAACGGTTCCAAACTTAGTGGGTAAGACTCTTTCTGATGCACAGTTCATCTTAGAAACCTATGGATATTCACAAGGATTGGTATCGGAAGATTACAGTGATTATGCAAAAGGTGTTATCTTTGATCAATCGCCTGCATTTGGTGAGGAGGCGTCTCCTGGGGTTAAAATAAGCTTAAAAATCAGTCTTGGCAGCAAAAATAAAGAAGTTGAGATGCCAAATTTACAAGGATTGGATTTTGATCGTGCAAAAGATCAATTAACGAAATATAAGTTGGCTTTGGGTAATCCTTCTTATGAAGCAAGCTCTTCTTATGCGAAAAATCAAGTCATATCTCAAAGTGTAGATGCTGGAGTAATGGTAAAGGAAGGAACGGCGATTGATTTAGTGATTAGTTCCGGAGAGGGAGAAGCAAGCGGAAAACAGGGAACGGTTGATTTGACCATTTCTTATAGTGATGCAAAAAATCCTATTTTCTGGTTGACGGTTATTGTATCTGACGAAAATGGAGTAAGTACACCAATCAGTAGAGAACAACGTGATAAAAATGATGGTTCCAGCATTGTTTCTGTTTCTGGTGAAGGAAAGGGTACGATTACCGTTATGTTTGACAATGAAGTCGTACAGCGATTGAATGTAGACTTTGCAACCGGAGATCTGAGCTAATGGAAGGAATTATCTTAAAGGGAATTGCTGGCTTCTATTATGTAAGCTGTGATGATAATTTGTATGAATGCAAAGCGCGTGGAATCTTTCGTAAAGATGGATTGATTCCACATGTAGGAGATTACGTACACATAGAGGTTTTAGAAGACGGCAAGGGAATTATTACTGAAATACATGAGCGTAAAAATGTATTCATTCGTCCGCCGATTTCCAATGTAGACTGTTTTGTTGTGGTTTGTGCTGCAGCAAAGCCGAAACCGAACTTAACAATTATTGATCAGTTCTTGGTTATGGCTGAAGAAAATCATACTGAAGTGATATTATGCATCAATAAAGCCGATTTGGTTAAGGAAGAAGAGCTTCATTCCTTATATGAGATTTACTCAGCTATTTATCCGGTATGCTGTGTCAGCGGAAAGAGCGGAGTTGGTATATTGGATTTAAAAAGTAAAATGGAAGGGAAAACTTGTGCATTAGCAGGCCCTTCCGGAGTAGGAAAGTCTACTTTGTTAAATTGCCTACGAGAAGATTATGCCATGGAGACAGGCGAAATCAGTGAAAAAACCCAGCGTGGCAAACACACGACCCGTCATGCTGAGCTTTTTGAAATGGAGTCCGGGGGCCGAGTTTTTGATACACCGGGTTTTACATCATTCGATGTTTTAGAGACCGACGAAGAGGAATTACCATTTTTATTTCCAGAAATGGTTCCCTATCAGGGGATGTGTCGATATGACAATTGCAGACATTTAAAGGAACCCAGCTGTGCGGTCACACAAGCGGTAAGTGAAGGAAAAATTAAAGAATCAAGATATCAATCGTATATGGCTATGATGAAGGCCATTCAAGAAAAAAGGAGATTTTAAATGAATCGATTAGCACCATCCATTCTTTCAGCGGATTTTTCAAAATTAGGAGAACAAGTTGCACAGATTGAAAAAGCAGGAGCACAAGTAATTCATGTAGATGTTATGGACGGGCATTTTGTGCCTAACATTTCTTATGGTGCAGTTGTTATGAAGAGCTTACTTGGAAAAACAAAAATGCCGTTTGATGTACATTTGATGATAGAAAACCCTGAAAGGTATATTGAAGACTTTGTAACTGATAATACAGAGATAATTACGGTACATGCAGAGGCATGTACACATTTGCACCGAACTGTTCAATTAATCCATTCTTTAGGCATCAAAGCAGGTGTTGCTTTAAATCCGGCAACGCCTTTAGCAGCATTGGATTATATTTTAGAAGACATTGATTTGGCATTGATTATGTCTGTCAATCCAGGATTCGGCGGACAAAAGTTTATTCCTTCTGCTTTGCATAAAGCAGAAGAATTAAAGAAACAAAAAGAATTACGTAATCAAAATCTGATCATTGAAATTGATGGAGGCATAACATTGGATAATGTGAAGACTGTATTGGATGCCGGTGTAGAATTAGTAGTAGCGGGGTCTTCTGTATTTGGAGCATCGGATATGGATGATCGCATTCATCAATTTTTAAACTTGATGAAATAAATCAAAAATAAATAAAAAAGTGCGATAAACTATGAAAACTAGTATATCGCTTTTTTTTTATTCTAAATGTAAAAAAATGGTTGACAAGATAAAAAAATACAGTCATAATAAAATTGAAAAAAATGGTAATTATTCCAAAAGAAAGGTTGATTAAATTGAGAGGAATTCGAATGTGGATTGGAATCATACTTGTGGTAAGTTCAATTTGCGGATTGTTTTTCTGGGAGACCAAAGGAAGAGAGTGTTTTCTAATGGATCAGGTTTTCGTCGCAGCAGAACGCATACCAATGGGAACAGAGGTAAATACCAATCAATTTAAACTAGTCTATGTTCTTCGAGAAAACAAAGTAGAGGAAGCATTTTCAAAAGAAGATAAAAGTCGACTGCAAGGAAAAGTAACGGCTCAAATCATTGAAAAAAATCAGCAGGTTACAGCGGATACTTTTTGTAAAAAACATGCATTAATTGAAGAAGGTAAATCTGTATTTTTAATAAAACCTGAATGGATTGACTCTAGAAGCAGTTCTTTGCGTCGGGGGGATTGGGTTGACTTTTATTTGGCAGAGAGTGGAACCTTTGTTGGTTACTATCCCGTTGCTTTTGTAAAGGATGAAAAAGAAAGAGAAGTGAGAAATGAAGAAAGCATTATGCAGGATTATATTTTAGAACGAACGGATGCAACCGCTCAAATTAGTCACATAGAAATTATTGCTGCTCTTTCTGAGTATGAAGGGATTCGACATATGGCGGAAGAATCATCGGAAGGATTTTTACTTGTGCAGGCAAAACGAAAGGAAGAATAAAGTGAAAAATTTAATTGCTTTCCATGGTTCAGATCATAAAGTCGGAACTACGATGATTTCTCAATCGGTTGCTGAACTGATTTCAAAAAATCGTAAGGATATTAAAATACTGTGGGTAGTATTTTCGACTGGTGATGGAAAGGATTATGCAAACTATGTTTCTCAATCCGTAGGAGGGTTTCGCCTACAGATTCATAGTCATATTTTAAATGATGTAGAAGTGATGCATGCGAGTAAGCAATCAGAAAATTTATACATGTTAGGTGGGATTAAAAATTATTTGGAAAAAAGAAATTATTTTCCGGAAATGACAAAATATTTTTTAGATTGTATCGAAGGTAAATTTGATTTGATTATTGCAGATTGCGGCAATGATTTGGACTGTGGATTGACGATGGGTGCTTTAGAAAGCTCTGAATTGACTTACTTAATTGTATCACAAAGAGAGTCCTCTTTACGGAAATATGAAATGAAATTGGATTTTTACAAACGTTTAGATATCAATGATAAAGGTATTATCATCAATCATTTTCGAGAAGACGATCCGCTTACTTTAGATTATATTGGAAAAAGGTTTGCTCTTTCTTATGAATTGTTTTTTAGGGTACAAGATTCTAAATTTTCTAGGCAAGCAGAGACGGATAAGAAATCCTTACTTTCTTATGGTGACAATTCCTATAATAATGATATTGCAAAGGTTGCTGCTTCTATTTTGAAGCAATGTGGATTAGGATGTTTGAAGAAAGACGAAGAAAAGAGGAAAAAGCGATGGATCAGTTTTATTTAGATCAATATCTGGCAAAGGAAGAAAACGACATTCGAAGAAACGATCTAAATTTCTTTTCTCTATGTGAACGTGTAAAAGAAATATTTTTCTATGAATTGGAGAATCAAAATGATAACCTACATTCCTATATGGATATTCAGAAAAAAGCAATCATTGGATATAAGAATGAAGTGACTTATTTTAAAGAAAAAATCAGGTCGATTATCAAGGAGGAACATGCGGAAACAGTCGACTTCCCTAATTGGTATGAAAATCTCATTGATGGAGTTTATCATGAGAATTGGGGATTGGCCGGCATTGCTCAGTGGTTTTCCAATCCATTTTATGAAAGTAGCTCTGCGAAGATTATAGGGGATCGAATTTATTTTTTAGAAGAAGGCCACATGGTAAAAAAACCACAAACCATTAGCAAAAATCGTCGTGAACAAATGGTTCGAGCTTTTTTATTACTAACTCCGCATGAACGTATGGACAAGGAATATCATGAAGTTTATTTGCTTGATGGGACAAGAGTGACTATATTTGGAAAAAACATGACAAAAAGGGAACAAGATGTGATTATATTTCGACGTTATATCGTTCCACAATATCGATTTGAAGAGCAGGCAAAACGCGGTACCATTCCTTTTGACGCGATTCCATTGTTTCAAACCATGGTTCAATTAGGATACAATGTAGTGTTTACGGGGGCAGTTCGTACTGCAAAAACTACCTTTCTATCAACCTGGCAGAGTTATGAAAATCCAACTTTAGAAGGTGTAATGGTAGAGACAGATCCTGAAATACCGCTACAACAATTAATGCCGGATGCACCTATTGTTCAGTTGCTGGCAGATGAAAGCCGTTTATCCGGGATTACCAAAAACCTTTTACGAAGTGATGCTGATTATTTTATTTTTGCAGAAGCAAGAGATGGAAATGCTTTAGATACCGCTTTGCGAATTGCTGCAAAAGGAACAAAGAGAATGAAGCTCACTTTTCATACCAGAGATCCTCTACAATTTTCAATGGATGTAGCTATCGAGATATTAAAGGAAAGAGGTGGGGAATTACATTCAACTATGATTAAAGTAGCGCAAAGTTTTGATTATATTTTTCATTTTGTCCAGTTAAAAGATAAAAATCAAAAACGTTTAAAAAGTATTTATGAATTGAGTTTAGATGAAAAAAATCAAGAGATTAGAATGAAACCAATTTGTTTGTATGATTACCAGAAGGATGGATGGCGTTTTTTTTCTAATATTGCAAAGAAGATAGAAATTCACGGATTCGAAGAAAGCGAAGAACAATATTATCAATTCAAAAAACAATTAGAATTCTTATCAAACCAGGAGGTGCATTGCAATGAATAAAAGTATTTATGCTGCGACTCTTATGCTTACGATACTCTATGCTTCTTTATTAAGTGGATATTTTATATTATTGTATCCTAGCATTCGAAAATTACAGGAGAAACTAATCGTGCAAAAGCGACTTCACATGAAATATGAAAATCGAAGAGGATTTGCTATTTCTAATCATTTGGAGCAACTTCTTACTGCAACTGGATGCACCTTGTTTAATCGCCATATGTTTATCGGTTTCAGTTTATTGCTTTCTGTGGTTTTATTCTATCTTGGAATTCGGAGTTTTTCTGGGGTCACCGTCTTATTTCTAAGTATTTTTGGAGGCGGATTGCCATATGGACTATTAAGAATTCGATTGGAGAGCATTCGACATAGAGGCAGTTTTGAAGGAGAGAAGGTTATCTCAGAATTCTTACGGCAATATCGCATTCATAAATATAATCTTTATGAAACATTAGAAGAAATGGTAGAGCATTTGGAGGATTTAAAGGTAAGTCGGAGATTATTTTTTCAGATTTTAATTCGATTACGAAATACAGGAAATCCAATTTTAATTCGAAATGCTTGTGATCTTTATTATTTCGGAATTCATACAAACTGGAGTCGGATGTTGGCCACGAATCTGCGTATGGCAGCAGAAAAGGGAGTTGATATTTCTTTGGCAGTTGAGGATATTTTAATTCAACTGCGAGATGCGAGAAGTGCTTCTGAAGAGCGTAAACGTATGAACAGTGAGGCAACTCGAATGACTGTTTTTATGATTCCATTGCTTTATTTGGCTACTATTTTTTTATCCTGCCGTTATATGGCTTTACCTTTTTCAAGCTTTTGTAAAAATCAATTCGGAACCTCGCAGGGGCTGTTGTTTTTCTTATTTATTTGGTTTTCATTTTTATTTAATTTACTTATTTTAGATTGTATCAATCATCGTAGATTTGATTGTTAAGGAGGGCAAATGTATCAAAGTATTTGGATTTCTATGATTTTTTTAAGTTTCTTTTATGTAGGCATTTTTATTCTTTGGACACCTAAGTTTAGAAGATTCCCTAAAATTAAAAAAGCATCTGTGTTAAAAAATTTAGTTAAGAAAAAATATAGAATGATTTTGTGTAAAGGAGAAAAAAATATTTTTTTACATACTTTCGTAAGGCTTAGAAACGATATAAAAAAAGAAAAGTATGAAAGTGAAATTTATGAAGGGATCTCATACTTGCGTAACTTGATTGTCATTGAACGAGGAGCGAAAATGAGCACACCATGGATTTTAGAGGAGCTGGCTGATTTAAAAGGAGTTATGCAGAAGCATTACCTTAAGTTGCTTCATTACGTACGCGTAAACCATAAGGAAGAGGGTCTGAGTGTTTTTGCAAAAAATATGGGGACAGCAATTGGAGCCGATTACGGCAGGCTTCTTTTACAGTGGGAGGAAATGGATCCGAACCATTGGTGGGAAACTCTAAGAACATATCAAACCAGTATTAAGGAAATGAAACGAACAAACCAAAGAAAAAAAGATGAAATTTTAAGCGATATTATATATTTACCTGTTGTTATTAATGTCATGTTAGTATTGATTAATTTTATTTATGTAGCTTATTTTATTGAGCAGCAAAAAATTCTATTATGGGTGTTTCAATGAAGAGAAAGGAAGGAAAGCAAATGAAACAAGTAATTGTAATGGTAGCAATGATAGTATTAGGAATTGCATTGGCAATGATGGTTCTTAGTTTCAAACAACCTGCAAAAGCGATTACCGATACTGCGAAAACGAGTATTACTAAAATACTTAATGAGGATGCTGTGAATGGAGATTAGAAAATGAAACAAATAATTGTTATGATGGCTACAATTTTACTAGGCGTATCCATTTTTCATATGATTATGGGAGCTCAAGATGACAGTATTTATTCTGTGGTACAAGATGTCTGGAAGCAGGAAATTGATATACGAACGCAATCACCATGAGGAATGTTAAAGTTGAATGTTAAAAAGAAAGGGGTATTGATGTATTTAATGATAGATACATCCTACAAGGAGTTATGAAGAATTTAATTGTCCTTGCCGCAGTTCTTCCGTTTCTATTATTATTTATGATGCAATTTACACTAGATCAAAAAAATTCTGGTAATATCGGTCGTCTTCAAAGTTATGTTTATACAGCCAAGGAAGAAGCCAAGCAGAAAGGATGTTTTACGGATGAAATTGAAAATCGCATGCGTGAGAAAATTGCACGGGATTTTCAAATTAATCAGAATGAAATTCAAGTTGAGGTAACAAAAGAGGTGCAATACCGCGTCAACCAATTTGAAAATGAGGGTAAAAAAATACCAACAAGAGGTATGATCTATTATCGAGTAGCAGTACCGATTGAAAAGGTGATTGCAGGAAATCGTTTTTTTGGTATAAAGGATAAGGAAAATAAGGGGGAGTACATTATCGAAAGTTATACAGCAAGTGAAAGACTTCCCTTGGAGACGGAATAATTATGAAAGTATTTTTGGTTTTTATTGGGATACTATTCATTAACCTGAGTTTCCTTATATATAACGGAGATATGGCACAGTATGAAAAAATACAGTTATTTTTAAAATCGACAGCAGAGGATTGTGCCGCAGGAGCTGCTCTTTATTATAATGAAGAAGAATACAGCAAAGGGGAATGGTGTATTGAAGAGAATGAAGCGAATAAATTTATATCTTCACAAGTAAGATTTGCAGAAGAATCATTAAAAAAAGTGTGTAAGGGAAGTCTGAAGTATGAAGTTATATATGACTCCGTTGAAGTAACAGTAAAATTATATTATGAAATGGAAAATGATTTATTTCGTCTTCCTTTTTTATCAATAAACAAAGTATCGCGAGTTGCAAAATATGAATGGAGAAACTGGGAAAAATAAAATGGTTATCTTGACTGTAATTGAGAAACGATATATAATAAATAAGATATAATTGAATACAAAAAATGCGAGGATAAGAAACATAATACAATGGCTCAAATGTTAGAGAATGGATGTCTCATCTTTTTATAAGAAGATATGGCTGTAAGCATCCAGATTTGTGTGTATTTATGACCATCTTGGAGCAGCTCCTGATGAAGGATGCCGGCAGATTGTATTACTGTCGTTATAATAATGAAGAATAAACTTGGGTGGAACCGCAGAATTGCCCCAGGTATTGCATTGCAATACCTGGTTTTTTTATATTATAGGAAAGATTGTTTTCTATTAGATTGATATATAAAAAAATGGGATGTAAAAAGTCTATCCCATATCTTAATTGTAACAATATTAGTTCATATCGATAAAAAACGTTAGGGAGGAAAAAAATGATTAAAGTAGCGTTAAAGGATGGAAGCATCCGTGAAGTCAAAGAAGGCACAACGATCAAAGAAGTCGCAAAGTCTATTTCTCAAGGGCTTGCTAAGGAAGCCATTTGCGGAAAGGTGGACGGACAGATACAAGGACTGGGTTTTCTCTTAGATAAGGATTGTGAATTAGACTTATTAAAATTTGAAGACGAAGAAGCAAAGCATACATTTTGGCATACAAGTTCTCATATTTTAGCAAATGCCATTACCCGTTTGTTTCCGGATGCAAAGTTTGGAATTGGACCGTCCATTGATAATGGATTCTATTATGACATTGATTTAGAACATCGCTTTACGGAAGAAGATTTGGCTGCATTAGAAAAGGAAATGAAAAAAATTGTTGAGGCGAACCAGCCGTTAACTCGTTTTGAATTACCTCGAAAAGAAGCCATACAGTATATGGAGGAAAGAAAAGAACCTTATAAAGTTGAATTAATTAATGATTTGCCGGAAGATGCAGTCATTTCTTTCTATGAACAGGGTGATTTTACCGATCTTTGTGCCGGGCCACATTTATCCTCTACAGGTCTTGTTAAGGCTGTGAAGCTCACAAGTGTAGCAGGCGCTTACTGGCGTGGAAATGAAAAAAATAAAATGTTGCAGCGTATCTATGGTATCACGTTCCCGAAACAGAAATTGCTTGATGAATACATTGAGCGTATGGAAGAAGCAAAGAAGAGAGACCATAGAAAGATCGGAAAGGAAATGGATCTTTTTGCTCTATATGAAGAAGGTCCTGGATTTCCGTTCTTCTTACCAAAAGGTATGGTAATCCGAAATGAATTAGAAGCTTTCTGGAGAAAGGCTCACGCAGAACGTGGGTATCAAGAAATTAAAACACCTTTGATTTTAAGTGAAGCATTATGGCATACATCTGGACATTGGGATCATTATCAGAATAACATGTATTTTACAAAGATTGATGATGGTGATTTTGCGATAAAGCCAATGAATTGTCCTGGTTCCATGCTTGTATATAAGAGAAAGATGTATAGCTATCGTGATTTCCCAATGCGTATGGGTGAGCTTGGCCAGGTTCACAGACATGAGCTTTCCGGTGCATTGCATGGTTTGATGCGTGTGCGTACTTTTACGCAAGATGATGCTCATATCTTCATGCTTCCGGAACAAATCAAAGATGAAATCGTAGGTGTTATTGATTTTATTGACAGTGTATATAGTATGTTTGGTTTTAAATATCATGTTGAACTTTCTACAAAACCAGAGGATTCAATGGGTACAGAGGAAGAGTGGGAGTTAGCAACTACTGCATTGAGAGAAGCCATGGAAGAAAAGGGAATGCCTTATGTGGTTAATGAAGGCGACGGTGCTTTCTATGGACCAAAATTAGATTTTCATCTGGAAGACTGTATTGGAAGAACATGGCAGTGCGGGACCATTCAGTTGGACTTCCAAATGCCGCAGCGCTTTGATTTAACTTATGTTGGTGCAGATGGTGAAAAACATCGTCCGGTTATGATTCACCGTGTTATCTTCGGAAGCATTGAACGATTCATTGGTATTTTGACGGAACATTTCGCTGGGAAATTTCCTTTATGGTTGGCTCCGACACAGGTTAAAATTCTAACAGTAACGGAAAAATTTGCAGATTATGCTTTAGATTTGCAAAATAAATTTAGAGATGCCGGTCTTCGTGCAGAAGTGGATATTCGAAATGAAAAGATTGGTTATAAGATACGTGAAGCCAGAAATGCAAGAGATTCTTACATTGTTGTAATTGGTGAGAAAGAAGTTGAAAGTGGTATGCTTCCGGTTCGTTCAAACAAGGAAGGCGAATTGGATCCGATGTCAATAGATGAATTCATCAACAAGCTTCAAAAAGAAATTGAAACAAAAGCAGTATAAAAAATTATAAATAATTAAAAAGCAGGGATTGTCTGATGTGACCCCTGTTTTTTTATAAAGTAATATAGTATATTTTTTATATTAGTACATTCTATCATATATAAAATTGAAAAAGTAATAAAATGCGTTATAATAATAAAAAAAGAAACTCAGAAGGAGTTGTTCTATGAGAAACATAGATGAACGCTTGAAAGAATTGAATCTTGAAAAAGAACTTGTGGAGATACGAAGACATTTTCATAAGTATCCCGAGTTATCGGGGAAAGAATATCAAACCATGGATAAAATTTGCAAGCATTTGGACGAATGGGGTATCCAATATGAGAAGGGCGTTGCAGATACGGGTGTTGTTGCAACCATTAAGGGTGCATTCCCTGGAAAAACGATAGGTATTCGTGGAGATATGGATGCACTTCCAATCCAAGAAAAAAATACGGTATCTTATTGTTCTCAGAATCCTGGGATTATGCATGCTTGTGGGCATGATGTGCATATTAGCATTTTATTAGGTGTGGTAAAGGTTCTAAAAGCAATGGAAGGAGAATTAAAAGGGAATGTAAAATTTTTCTTTCAGCCTGCGGAAGAAACTACAGGCGGTGCAGAAAGAATGATTCAAGCAGGATGCTTAGAAAATCCTTATGTTGATTATGTCCTAGGACTGCATGTTGAACCAAAGTATAAAGTGGGGCAAGTTGGAATCAGATATGGGAAAATGTATGCATCATCTGATATGCTTACTATAAAAGTCTATGGAAAGGCCGCACATGGAGCGCATCCCGATAAAGCGATTGATGCAATCGTAGTAGCTGCAAATATTTTAAATGCGATACAAACGGTTGTCAGCAGGAATATAAGCCCAACGAATGCGGCAGTATGTACGTTTGGAACGATCCATGGAGGGAAGGTTCGCAATCAAATTGCAGATTATGTGCAAATCGAAGGTATTATGAGAACCTTAGATTTAGAGACTAGAATACTGGTCAGAGAAAGAGTTGGAAAAATATGTGAGCAAGTGGCTGATTCCATGGGAGCGAGAGCAGAACTTATGATAGAAGAAAGCTATTTGCCTTTAATAAATACAGATGAGGTAGTGGATGTGGTATGCCATAATGCTAGGCGTATCTTAGGTATGAAGAATGTAGTAATAGAGGAATCACCTGATTTAGGTACAGAGGATTTTTCCTACTTTGCAGCAGAAAGAAAATCGTGCTATTTTCGCTTGGGGTGTACAAATAAAAAAAATGAAAGCGCAGCAGACCTACATAACCCTGCATTTGATATCGATGAAGGATGCTTGGCTATTGGGGTAAAGCTACAAGTTCAAAATATTTTATCCCTCTTGGAAAAATAAAAATATATTAAAAATGCACACAAACTGTTAGAAATGAATACTAATAGTTTGTGTGCATTTTTTAGTTGGTTATTTTAATTTTTTAAGTGCTGCATTCATTAGTGCATCACGATCTTCCTCTTTAGAGTGATATGCTGCAGTAAAGTCTTCTACAATCGCAGTACCTTCCGGTAAGATCTCAATTTGAAAGGTTCGCATAAGCATTCTGGGCTGATAATTTAAGTATTTTTTGTTTTTCAATGTACGCAGATGAAAGGACATATCCTGAATAGTACAGTTATCAATCTGCGCTGGAAAGATGCTTTGATATCTTTTCTTATTGGATTTTGTTAGTTCGTAAATAGTTTTTAAAATGTCAAAACGAACGTGAACATCAGATTTTATCATAGATTGCACCTCATTCTTTTTATTATATTAGATACTAATATAATAGTAACATTTTTGTATTGAGATTCAAAGAATTAATGATACAATAAAAATAAGAAAGTGAGGTTTTTTATGTTTGAACGAAAAGAAAAAAAGGCATGGCGTAATGGTGTATATTTAGCGACAGCGAAAAATTCGTTGGAAGCAGATATTTTAGAATCCAAACTTAGAAGTGAAGGGATTCCTATGGAGAAAAAGTATCAAGGTGCATCCAATGCATTAGAAATCATTATGGGGAATAATGTTTCTTTCCCGATTGATTTATATGTACCTGAAGAATGCTTGGAAGATGCAAAAAATATTATTGTTCCGGTTAACATAACTGATGAAGATTTTGAAAAGGAATTGCAAGAAAAAGAGTAAATGAAATAGTTTGAATATTAAATATTTTATAAATGTTATAATAAAATATACAAATAAAAAAATGTATTGACAGCTCGTTATTAAAGTGATAGCATACTATTATCACAAAGGAAAAAACCAATAACGATTTGTTAAGAAAAATCGCTGTGGCAATTAGCTATGGTTTTTTTTCTTTTTTGGAACGAAAGAAACGAATTTTCAGAAAAGTGGAGCATGCTTTGCTGCTCTTTAAATAAGTATAGGAAAGGAATGGAGGTAGATAAATATGTCTTGGTTTTTGAATCAGGCTGTTTATGTTGCACCGATGGCAATCAAGAGGGGCAATCCTGAAGGGGAAGGATTTAACTAGCGACGCAGATTTTTTTAAAACAATAAATTAAAAAAATTGAAAGAAAAAAATTTTAAATTAAAAATTAAATCAATATGGAGGTAATATATTATGATTCGTGTAATGGAAAGAGTAATTGGATTTTATGGTGATGTTTGTGAGGAAAAGAAAGAAAGCTTATTAAATCAGTGGACGAAACCGATTGAAGCATTTACAGTAGATTCTATCTTAGAATCCTTGCGTAAGTAAGAAAGACAATGACAAAATAAAATTTTTTAGTAAAAAATCTGCCGATTATATTTCATCGGCAGATTTTTCTATTTAAAACCCCAAATTAACTAAAAATCCTTCTTGTTTAAAATTCCTATGGAGATACAAATGGAAAGAGTAAATATACTAATCAGCATTACTAAAGATACAAGTATAATAAAAACAAAGGAATATTGCATCAGGAATCCAAATTTGTCTTCAATCAAATCAAAGAGTTCTGGAAACAACGTAATGGAAATACTGGGAATGAGAAAAATAACAAATAAAACAATACGACTTTTTTCAATTCCCAGTTTGAAAACAAACGGAAATAAGATTGAGAAACATATTAAAGATGCAAATAATATAGAATAACAAAATATTAGATGCACTTCAATCTGAATAGGTTGACTGCCCGGAATCAAATAACTTATTAGATAAAATAAACTATTTATAAGTATTGCGAAAACGGCTAATGAAAGGCCCAGCAGGTATTTACTGATTACCATTTGCGCTCGTGTTACGGGGAGTGTTAAGGCATAATTATCCCATTTAGAGTACTTATCAAAGGAGAAGGTATTGATGGGTAAGATCAAACACAAAATAATAAGAAATGGCCCCAAAAAGTTAACGTCTAAGAACATTCCGATTAATCCATAAATCAAAACAACCCCAAATATAAATTTTCCTTGTTTTTTAATATTAAATAAATCTTTTAAAATAAGCGCTTTCATTATTTTACTTCCTCCTGTTTAAGAATATAAAAGAGCATGATGGTTTCTAAGTTTATTGAGTCCAAAATCAGATTTGGATATTTGAGTTTAATATAAGATCGGTCTTTGATTAATACTTCACAGCCAAATGTATTTTTTCGATGACTTACATAATCTTCACGATCGATATTTTTAAATTCTTCGTGAGTACACTTTAACAATGCGTAGTTTTCTAAAATACTATCCTTGCTATCTTGCAGGATGATCTTTCCTTCATGGATAAAGCATATGTAATCGGCTATCTTATCCAAGTCACTGGTAATATGGGATGAAAATAATATAGAATGTTCTTCATTTTGAATAAAGTCCAAAAATAAATCTAGGATTTCATTTCTCACAACAGGATCTAAACCGTTTGTAGGCTCATCCAAAATTAAAAGTTCTGGATGATGAGAAAGTGCAGTTATAATGGATAGCTTCATACGCATTCCTTTGGAAAATTCTTTGATGCCTTGTTTTTTTGGCAGTTTAAATTTATCGAGATACTTTAGAAACAAAGCATGATCCCAATTTTTGTATAAGGATTTCATAACCGTAGAAATCTGAAGAGGATTCATGGAATCATAGAAAAAGCCTTCGTCTAAAACAACTCCAAGCTGTTCTTTGATTTCACGTTCATTCGTTTCATGATCCAAACCCAAAACTTGAATTGTACCACTTTGTTTTTGTATTTGATTTAATATGAGTTTAATTGTAGTTGTTTTTCCAGCACCGTTTTCACCGATAAAACCTACAATCGATCCTTTTGGAAGGGTTAAGTTTACATCCTCTAAATGAAAATTTTCGTAGTGTTTTGTTAAGCCTTTAATTTCTAGGGCATAGTTCGTTTGCATAAATTTTTCCTCCTGGTTATTTATCTTTGTTATAAAGTGAACAAAGCAATTCATTTAATTTTTTTAGAGAAATACCACTTTCTTTTGCCGTTTGGATGGCTTGTAAAAGAAAATGTTCCGTCATGCGCAAATGTTCTTCTCGAATAGTCTCCATATTTTTTGCAGCAACAAAGCTGCCTTTTCCTGTAACCGTTTCAATAAAACCACTCCGCTCCAGCTCTTCATACGCTCGTTTGGTTGTAATTACACTGATTCGCAATTCTTTTGCCAAAAAACGCATGGAGGGTAGGGGGTCTCCTTCTTTTAAGGTACCATTTAATATATGACTTTTTATTTGAGAGGTTATTTGTTCATAAAGGGGTTTTTCATTTGTATTACTTAGAATAATATTCATAGAGTGCACCTCAATACGCTAAAGTGTATATATTGTATATACACACTTTAGCGTATGTTTGGTTGCATGTCAATAGAACAATAAAAAATTTTTTTAGATTTGTTGTGCAGCTAGATAGGCGGAAGAGAATGCAAATTGTAGATTATAACCACCAGTATCACCGTCTACATCTAATGTTTCACCTGCAAAATATAGCCCGGGATAATCTTTACATTCCATTGTTTTTAAATTAACATCTGAAAGTGCGATACCCCCAGCTGTTACCATAGCTTTGTTGTATTGATCTAAGCTACTGATTCTATAAGAATCCTTTGTCAAAACGTCAGTGAGACGTTTGACGTCCGATCCGGTAATTTGTGAGTACTTCTGATTTGAGGACAGAGAAAGACGTTCACAAATCACTTCCAAAAATCTTTTTGGAAGTGGTAGAAGTTCCTGTAATACCGTAAGCAGTTGTTTTTGATTTCCGGAAAAATTTTTTTTCAATAAAGAGAGTAGTTCCTCACTTGACATGAAAGGGAGGTATTGAATTCGTAAAAACAAACCGGGAGCCGCAAAGCGAGAAGTATTTAAAATGACTGGTCCGGAAAAATTTCTATGTGTGAATAAGAGTGAATCGCTGTGTTCAGCAATCTTTTTTCCATCTTTCGTTGTGATTAGAAGCTTAACAGAATCAAACGATATACCGGATAATGATGAATAGGGGTAGTTTTCCACAAAAACTGGAGTTAAAGCTGGATGGAGCGTCTCAATTTTGATGCCAAGCTGTGACAAAACCGGAAAGAAATTTCCATCAGAACCCGTAGTTGGGTAAGAACACCCGCCAGTAGCTACAATTATTTTTTTCGCCCGATAAGTCATTTTTTCGCATGTCACAGAATAATAGTCATTTTCTTTTTTTATATCTATAACTTTTGAAGATAAGACAAAGGAAAGTCCGTTTTCCTTACAACAGGAACAAAGACATTCTAAAACCTCTTTTGCTTCCAGAGATTTTGGAAATACTTTGCCATCTTCTCTTACAATGGTAGAAATACCTTTTTCTTTGAAAAAAGAGCTAAGCGCATCGTTATTAAATTGGTATAGAACAGAACGAATCGCTTTACCCTGTTGTCCATAGTGGGATAGAAAATCCTTGATATTACCACTGTGGGTCAGATTGCATTGACCACTGCCTGACATAAGAAGCTTTTTCCCTAATGAAGTGGATTTCTCCAATATTAAACCATTGACTTTTTTAGGCAGAGAAGCACCGGAAAATAATCCCGCTGCACCGCCACCAATAATTATTAAATCATAAACCATAAAAATCTCCATTTATTATTATGCACATAATATTGCTGTGCATTTTTTTATTATCTATTAATACCGTTATTATAGTATCTCACAATATTTTCTATATCATAACAAATAGAAAAGAGCTTCACAACCAAATGTAAAGCTCTTCTCCTATATAAAACCCCATTTTGTTTATATAAATTTATTGAAAGAAATTTGAAATATAGTCTGGTGCGTTTGTAGTTTCCAGATAAAACTCTGTAGGTATAGCATCGTCATTGTTCCCCTTATATACAACTTGGATGCTGTAATATTTATTATTATCCACTTGAATGTTACTTCCTAATTCATAGAGTTCACGAATCTTTTTCAAGTCCGTGATCACAATTAAATTTTCTTGTTCTTGCGGAGGTTCTAGCCCTAGATTATAGTACGAATCAAGAAATGGATCGACATAGGATTCTCTTGTTTGATATGTTTTTTCGTATGTTTCTTCATCACTGATAAGGATACCGACGGCGTACAGTGGTTCCTTTTTCATATAATCCGTATAAATATCATATCCGTGCTTGTTTAGCCAATCGATAGTATGTGTGTAATAAGGACGAATCGCATATTCTTTTATATTCGTCTCATAATCGATTTTTGCAGCGGTTGATGTATTTTTTGTTTCAGTCATTGTTATATTTCTAGGATTTGACCGATCCTTATATTCAATTTCAATGCTGCATAGGGGCATTGTAAACGAACAAAGCTGCTTGTAGGTCAGGTCTTTGACATCGGAATTAATTGCAGAGACTAAATCTTTAAGGTCATCGTTTGTAACACTGGTATCAATTGTATTAGTAACTCTGCTATAGACTGTTGCTTCTTGCAAATCGTTTCCGTCCACTTTCGTTAATAGTAAATTCGACCGGAATTCGTTTGATTCATAAAGAGTCTTCAAGTTTTCATTCTCTGCAATGAGCCAATAGGGAACCTGGTAAAAACGATTTATTGTTCGACCGGAATTCGTTGTGTATGTAAATACAATTGAAGATGTACGATAACGATAGTTTTCCTTGTTTTCTAGAATTTTATCTTTGTCTGCAACAATTTGCTTATGAAAGTTGATAATACTCTTAATGTTCTCAGAATCTTGATATTCCGTTACAAGCTCTTCAGAATCTTTGAATCGATTAGAATTATAGGAATAATCCTCTAATGCATAATCCATAGAAACCTGTTGAATGGTATTAGCTACAGGAATTCGTTTTTCGTATGAAACAACATCAAATTCAAGGGAAATAAAGAATGCAATCGCAATCAGTACATATACTCCAAAGCTTTTAAAGGAAGCAAAATTAAAAATTCGTACTGTTTTTTTTACGACCATTCTTCCGATTAAAAATCCCAAAAATGCACCAGAAAAATATCCGATATAACTGTAAATTGGAGAACCATCTCCTAAAAATTTAAAATAAGTACCTAATATCGTCATTGTAAAGAAAGCAATCAAATAGCAAATAATCGGTTCTAAGAAAGAGTAAACCAATACATCTGTCGCTTTTTCAAGCCTTCTTTTCTCGTACAAAAATGCAGAGAGAATAAAAAGACAAAGAATTACAATGAGGTAAGCAATGATTTGTGTCGAGCTATAATTTTCATGTGAATTTAAGATTGCAAGGTAGGGGGATAAATTATAAGCTAAAGTTTCTCCACTTTTAACATAAAAGCCAAATAAATATTGTTTAAAATATATTAGCAATACACCGTATAGTGCAGGCGCTAAGAAATTAAAAGCAATTGCTGAGCAAAAATGCATGAGTGAATTTCCTGTAATTATGCCGGAAAAAATCGAGATAACATATATAAATATTATAGTTAATAGTGAATGCAGAATCCAATTGATTATGGACATCCTTGAAAATACGTTTACTACATCTGCATAAGCCACACTGTTATAGTCATAAGGTATCACCGGTTTACTAATCGCAAGAAGGATCAATCCATTTATTATCACCGGTACACAAATTAGAAGTAAACCAGATAAAACTTGACTGTTATAAAGTGTAATTCTTCGGAATGGCATTGCATGCATCACGGCAACAGAGCTTGGATTTTGAAGATAGCGAAAAATAACCACCGCAGTAATAATCGGCAATGCAAAATGCACTAATAAGAAAAACGGATGCTCATTTTGAAGAACCGTTTCTATGTAGTAAGAAATGTCCGTTAAATTTCGATAGCTTAGGAGAATTGGAAATACACCGGAAAGGAAGTAAATGAGAAATCCAATCACGGAAATTGGCCAATATCGTCTAAGGTTCTCTTGGATTAAAGGCCGTGATAGGCTAAAACAAGATACTTTGTATTTCATGGTCTTTGCCTCCTAATTCATAGATGAAAATTTCTTCTAAGGACAGCGGTAGAAGATCAAAAAGCACCGGATTTTGTTCATTAATGATACTTTCCACAACATCCTTTCTATTTTGTATGATTAACAAATCTACACTGCCTCGGCTTTCTTTGTATAACACGTTAAGCCCTTGGTACGGATTTTCCACTTTCGTTTTAAAAGCCACTTGAATTTTATGGATATCGGATTTTAATTCATCTAAATCACGTTCCAATTTCATTTTGCCCTTATTTAATATACCGATGCTGTCACAAATTCCTTCCATTTCTCTTAGGTTATGGGAGGAAACCAAAACCGTCATCTTGCGTTCGCTGACGTCCTCTACAACGTATTTCCATACTAATTTTCGAATGATGGGATCCAGTCCGTCAATGGGTTCATCTAATATCAAATAGTCCGGCATTGTAGACATTGTTAGAATAAATGCTGCCTGTTTTTGCATGCCTTTTGAAAATTTACTAAGCTTTCTCTTCTCATCCAATTTAAATTGTGAGAGCATTTTTTCATAACGTTCCATATTCCAATTTGAATAAACAGAAGCGTAAAATCTAGCAGATTCTTTTAAGTTATAAGAAGAAAAGAAATAAAGATCATCAGGAATATATCCCATACGTTCTTTTAATTTAATATTATTTTCAATCGGATCTCCATTTATGGTAATGCTGCCACTGTCTGGTTTTAAAACACCAATCAAATGTTTGATTAAAGTTGTTTTTCCAGAACCGTTTTCACCGATCAGACCATAGATGGAACCATTTTTTATGTGCAGATTTAAGTCACTCAATGCTGAAACACCGTCAAATGACTTGTCAAGTTCACTAATTTTGATCATGGCAGAATGCTCCTTCTTCAATTATTTGTTTTAGAAAATTACAAATTTCATTCGGCTGAAACCCTAGATATCGTAATTCCATAATATCATTCTGAATTCGGTGTTTCACTTCTTCTAATTTTCTCTTATCAATTTTTCGGTCTTCCTTTGCGGAAACAAAGCAGCCTAAACCCCCAACGGTATACAAATATCCTTCTCGCTCTAATTCACGGTATGCTTTTAAAATTGTGTTTGGATTTACCGTTAAGGTTTTGGATAATTCGCGTACAGAGGGAAGTTTTTCATGCGGCATCATCACTTCGGTAAGAATCAATTCTTTTATGTTATCGATCACTTGTTCATAGATTGATTTTCTAGATTTTAAATCCAATTGAAACATAGTACCAACCCCCTTTCACTTATAATAACTGTACTATATGTAATAGTACAGAGTCAACAATTTATTCCATTTTTTCGATAATAATTCCGGAAATTAGGAGAATATCATACTAGCTTGGTAATATTTATACCTTTATACCAAATTTTGAATATTCTTTTTAGTTTGAAAATAAGAAGTAAACATGATAAAATGATTGTCAAAGAAATAACAAGCGATAAATTATTTAATAAGTGGTAGTATTCGGAATCGGAATCGAAGTATGGCAAAGAAGCAATAAACAAACCAGCAATAAACAAACCAGGCATAATTATTTTTATTAGAGTTAGGGAGGTTTGAGGAAAATGAGTAGATTGGATATCAAGACTCGGGATCGTGCCCAAACAGTTGTAGAAGGCTTGTATCAAGATTTGGAACGAAGAATTATAGCAAGTCCACCTGGACTATGTCCGGTTGATATGGCTTCTTCTTTCTTAAAGCTTTGCCATGCCCAAACTTGTGGGAAATGCGTACCCTGTCGCGTTGGCTTAGGTCAATTGCAGCATTTGCTGGATGACGTTTTGGATCTTAGTGATGATGTGGATTTGGATATTATTCAATTAATTGAAAAAACTGCAAAAACCATTCGAGACTCTGCAGATTGCGCGATTGGAACCGAAGCTGCCAATATGGTACTTCGAGGGCTTCAAGGTTTTCGAGAAGATTACATTGAGCATGTGACAAATCACAGATGCGTTGCAAGCATCCAGAATTTAAAACAGCCAGTACCATGCATCGCACTTTGTCCGGCGGAGGTGGATGTACCCGGTTATATTTCTTTAGTTTTAGAAGGGAAATGTGATGATGCCGTACGTTTGATTCGAAAAGATAATCCATTCCCAATTGTTTGTGCTTTGATTTGTGAACACCCTTGTGAGGCAAGATGTCGTCGTAACCTGATTGATGCACCGATTAACATTCGTGGCATGAAGCGATATGCTGTAGATCATTGCGGTAAGGTTGCAATTCCGGAACGAATGCCGGATACAGGAAAAAAGGTAGCAATCATTGGTGGCGGTCCAAGTGGATTGAGTGCAGCATATTTTCTATCTTTAATGGGACATCATGTTACTGTATTTGAAAAAAGAACGCATCTTGGGGGTATGCTTCGTTATGGAATTCCAAGCTATCGTTTGCCTAGAGAACGATTGCAGGAAGACATCGATGCGATATTATCGGCGGGTGTTGAAGTAAAAACAGATTATGATATAGGAAGCGGAGACTCCATTCAAAAACTACGCGATGATTACGATGCTGTTTACATTTCAATTGGAGCACATACACATAAGACGATTGGCATCGAAGGTGAATATGCAAGAGGTGTGATTTCTGCCGTAGAGATATTAAGAAGCATGGGCGATGATACAATGCCAGATTTTAAAGACAAGCAAGTCGTAGTAATTGGCGGAGGGAACGTTGCTATGGATGTAGCAAGAACGGCAAAACGTCTCGGTGCTAAGAAGGTAAGTATTGTGTATCGAAGAAGAAGACAGGATATGACGGCACTTCCGGAAGAGATAGAGGGTGCGATTGCAGAGGGATGCGAATTGTTGGATTTAAAGGCACCGGCTCGTATCAAATCTACCAAAGATGGTGATGTGGAATGCTTATTTGTTAAGCCGCAGATTGCAGGGGAAGCAGATAAGGCCGGGCGGCCAAGACCTATGGATGCACAAGCAGAAGAAGAATGCATTCCTTGTCAGATTATCATTTCAGCAATTGGTCAGGCTACGGTTACTGAACATTTTGAACAATATGGCATTCCAATTAATCGTGGAAATATCGTTGCGACAAGATCGAGTGGAATTGAAAGCATCCCTGGTATTTTTGCAGGTGGTGACTGTGTAAGTGGTCCTTCTACTGTAATCAATGCTGTAGCTGCTGGAAAGGTTGCGGCTGCAAACATTGACAATTATTTGGGATACCATCATGTTATTGAGTGTGATGTAGAAATTCCGGCACCTCGCCATGGAGACCATCCACCTTGTGCCCGTGTTGAGATGAAGGAACGATTGCCAGGCGAAAGAGGCGGTGACTTTGGTGAGATTGAAAAAGGAATGACTGAGGAAGAGGCTCAATATGAAGCGTTGCGCTGCTTACGTTGTGATCATTACGGACTAGGTGTATTTAAGGGAGGACGGGTGAAAAAATGGTAAAATTAATTATAGATAGTAAAAATGTAACCGTTCCGGAAGGAACAACCATTTTAGATGCGGCTGAAAAAGCAGGAATCCATATTCCTCACTTATGTTATTTAAAAGACATTAATGAAATTGGGGCGTGCCGTGTTTGCATTGTTGAAAAAAAAGGAATGGATAAATTAATCACAGCCTGCAACAATGAGGTAGAGCAGGGTATGGAAATTTTTACAAACAGTCCCAAAGTACGTGCAACTAGAAAAGCAAATGTAGAATTAATCTTATCGGATCATGATTGCATGTGTGCGACTTGTGTACGAAGCGGAAATTGCAGTCTGCAAAAGATTGCAAATGATTTAGGTATTGTGGAAATTCCATATAAAATGATTGCAGAGAAAAATCGTTGGGATAAAAATTTCCCATTGATTCGAGACGCATCTAAATGCATTAAATGTATGAGATGCATACAAATTTGTGATAAGGTGCAGGATTTGCAAGTTTGGAATGTATCCGGAAGCGGGTATCGTACGACGGTTGGGGTAATGCAGAATTTGAAAATCCAAGATGCAAATTGTTCCCTTTGCGGGCAGTGCATCACTCATTGTCCGGTAGGAGCTTTGCGAGAAAGAGATGATGTGGGCAGGATGTTCGATGCTTTGGCTGACCCGGATAAAATTACGATTGTACAAGTGGCTCCGGCTGTTCGAACTTCATGGGGAGAAGGCATTGGTCTATATAAAGAGGAAGCCACCTTAGGAAGATTAGTCAGTGCGTTGCGTTGTATGGGATTTGACTATATTTACGATACGACCTATACGGCAGATTTGACCATTATGGAGGAAGGCAGCGAGTTTTTAGAACGTTTCCAAAACCGTGATAAATATAAATGGCCAATGTTTACATCGTGCTGTCCGGGGTGGGTTCGTTTTGTAAAATCGCAGTATCCGGATATGGTTGAAAATTTGTCTTCTGCAAAATCGCCGCAGCAGATGTTTGGTGCCATCACAAAGACATACATTGCAGATAAACTTGGAATCTCACCAGAAAAAATATTTGCGGTATCCATCATGCCATGTGTTGCAAAAAAATATGAATGCGATGTAGAAAATCTATCAGATGCGGGATTTGGTCAGGACGTCGATTTGGTATTGACGACAAGAGAAATTGACCGTATGATTCGTGCGGATCACATTAAAGCGGATGATTTGAAAGAAGAAGAATTTGATGATATGTTTGGTGTGTCTACTGGAGCCGGAGTTATCTTTGGTGCAACCGGGGGTGTAATGGAAGCTGCACTTCGAAGCGCATATTTTTTATTGACAAAGAAGAATCCTGATCCAGAGAGTTTTCGTCGGGTTCGAGGTCTGGATGGTTGGAAGGAAGCTGTCTTTGAAATAGAAGGTACTGCAATTCACGTTGCAGTGGCAAGTGGACTAGGAAATACCAGAAAGCTGATTGAAGCCATTCGAAATGATGAAGTAAAATACGATTTTGTAGAAATTATGGCATGTCCTGGGGGTTGTGCCGGAGGCGGCGGGCAGCCAATTCATGATAATGTGGAAATGGCGGAATCAAGAGGAAAGATTCTTTATGGATTGGACCGTACCGCAAACTTACGGTTCTCCCACGAAAATCCATCCATTCAAAAAACGTATGAAGAATTTTTAGAGAAACCATTATCGGAAAAATCACATCATCTACTTCACACCAATGTAAATGATTGGATTCTAAATAAGTAAATAAAGCATATTAAAAAGTATAATAATTAAGGCATTTAATCCTTTAGGATTGGATGCCTTTTTCATTGTATAATACACAGATAAAAAATAGTTTTCAAAATTCCACTATTTACAACTTCACCTTTCAATCAATATAATGGAATAGAAGTATAAGAAAAGGAGTCGATGATATGCACATGGCGGATGCCTTGATTTCACCAATTGTTGGTGGAACTATGCTGGCTGCTTCTACGGGAGTCGCTGCTTATTCTATTAAAAAAGTACAAAAGGACTTGGATGAAAAAAAGGTTCCTTTTATGGGAGTAATGGGAGCTTTTGTTTTTTCTGCACAAATGATTAATTTTTCAATTCCTGCTACCGGTTCAAGTGGGCATCTTGGCGGAGGAATGCTGCTTGCAATAATGCTTGGCCCCTATGCCGGTTTTTTAACGATGGCATCCATTTTACTGATACAAGCTTTGTTTTTTGGAGATGGAGGATTACTGGCATATGGCTGTAACGTTTGGAATCTTGGGGTTTATACCTGTTTTCTTGCTTACCCTCTTTTTCTTTGGGTTACTAAAAAAGGATTTAATTCAAAGAGAATTTTCTGGGGGGCTATGGTTTCATCTTTGATTGCTCTTCAGCTCGGAGCATTCAGTGTTGTTTTAGAGACACTCTTTTCAGGAAAGACGGAATTGCCTTTTGGTGTGTTCGTTTTACTAATGCAGCCAATTCATCTTGCCATTGGTGTGGTGGAAGGGATTGTAACAGCAGTCATAGCTACTTTTGTATGGAAGGCCAGACCTGAAGTTTTAGAACAGACGGCAAACGGAGAACCAATAGGATCCCTTTCTATTAAGAGGATACTTGTGGTAATTCTTGTAGCTGCCGTTTTGATTGGCGGTTCTCTTTCTTGGTTTGCTTCTGAAAATCCAGATGGATTGGAATGGTCTATGGAAAAAACCGCCGGAAGTACAGAGTTAGAAACAGAGGATGAAATTCACCAAGCATTATCACGAATTCAGGATAAGATTGCTATTTTACCGGATTACGGTTTTTCATCAACAAATGAAGGGGATACCAAGCCAGAAGGAGTACTCTCTAATGAGCGTATTGGGACAAGCATTTCGGGTATTGTAGGAGGATTTTTAACATTAATCTTAGCAATATTTATTGGATTTTTGATTCGATTTTTTAAGAAGAAGAGAAGAGTTAGTCTTAAAAAATAGATGGGATTGCATAAAAAAGTTTACCTAATTTATTAGATCTGATTGGTAAAAAAATGATTGGAACTGGATTTTATGTCTAAAATAAATAATTCATTATATAACATAAGGCTTTTGGATGATCTGGCACAGAAAGAGTCCGTTGTACATAAACTTCATCCACTGATTAAGTTGCTGACTACTTTGGTGTATTTAATCGTAGTTGTGTCTTTTGAAAAATATGATATCAGTGCGTTGCTGCCGTTGATCTTTTATCCTGTTTTGCTTTTTTCAATTTCAGAATTACCGGTTATTCCAATTCTAAAAAGAGTTTTATTTGCCATGCCTTTTATCATCGGTATTGGAATATGGAATCCACTCTTTGATACGCAGATTATAATAGTTGCCGGAATTCATATTGCAAGAGGCTGGCTTGCTTTTTTCTCTCTGGTTTTAAAATGCATATTTACTGTAACTGCAAGTATTTTACTCATTGCATCTACAGGAATGGGACCGCTTTCTCATGCGTTAAGAATGCTAAAGGTTCCTAAGATTTTTATTTTACAGCTTACATTGACCTATCGATATTTATCCGTATTGATGGAAGAGGTTTCTAAAATGATGCGCGCCCATTCTTTAAGAGCACCGCAGCAAAAGGGAATCCATCCTGCGATTTGGGGTTGTTTTTGCGGACAGCTCATATTAAGGACGTTTGATCGTGCAAAGCGTGTTTATGATGCGATGTCATTAAGAGGGTTTCATGGAGAATATCCAGCAGGAAACCTTGTAAAACCTAAGGTAAGCGATTTTGTCTATTTTATTAGTTGGAGTGTTTTTTTTATTCTTATAAGGATTTATAATTTATCTGATCTTATGGGAGATTTGTTTATAGAGGTGATCAAATAATAAATGAGTGAGTTTAACATTAAGGTAACAAATATCTGTTTTTCGTATCCGGATGGGTATGAAGCTATAAAAGACCTTTCATTCGATATTCGTCATGGTGAGTCTGTCGGGATTATCGGTGCAAACGGAGCCGGAAAGTCAACTTTGTTGATGATTTTAATGGGATTGATGTTTCCCATTTGCGGTGAAATTACGATTGATGGTGTTTTGATAACAAAAAATACTTTACCAAAGATTCGACAAAGCCTTGGAATGGTGTTTCAAAATCCGGATGATCAATTATTTCTATCCACGGTATATGAGGATGTGGCATTTGGTCCACGTAATTACAAACTGGATGAGGAGGAAGTTTGCAATAGGGTTTGTGATGCATTGGAGATGGTAGGAATATCACATTTAAAAGAGCGTGCTTCTTTTAAATTATCCGACGGTGAAAAACGTTTAGCAGCCATTGCTTCGGTACTATCTATGCAGCCGGAAGCTTTGATTATGGATGAGCCTACATCGACACTTGACCCAAAAGCACGACGGCGTATCATTCAATTACTAAATAGCTTGCACCATACAAAAATCATAACCAGTCATGATTTGGATATGATACTTGATACCTGTGAACGTGTCATTGTAATAAAAGAAGGCAGGATTGCAGCAGATGGAAAAACAAAGGACCTTTTATCTGATGAAACATTACTGGATCATTGTGGTCTTGAAATGCCTCTTTCATTTCAAAAAAGGAGAAGTACATAAATTGGCACCAATAAAAATAGCAAAACTGGCTCTTTCCAATATGACAATTTCTCTTTATAATGAGGATTATCATTATAAGGAGTAATCGTTAGGAGGAGATAGTTTTATGGATACTAAAATGGATACTAAAATGGATACCAAATATGTTATGATCATTCAGTGCGATATTGCAAGACAGCGATGCAGTGGTTTTGCATGTACAAATGGGTTTTATAATCGAGATGATGTATTTAAAGATTATGATAATAATGTAAGATATCTTTCTTTGACCTGCGGGGGATGCTGCGGTACAAGCCTTGCATCTAAGCTAGAGCATTTTTCTAACAAGTTAAAAAAGGAAACGGATGCTACGAAAAACGATGTTGCAGTACATTTATCTTCTTGTATGGTAACGGATAATTATCATCATGATCGCTGTCCTCATGTAGATTATATTAAGGCACTTATTAAAAAGAAAGGGTATCAAAGGATTATCGAAGGAACCTATATCAGTAAGGCGGCAGAAAAGAGAAGAGAAAAAGGAGAGTATAAACGGTATTAGGAAGTGATGGTGTGATTGTATTAGATAAGAATGAAAATGAACCCAAATATTTGCAAATTTATAAGTATTACAAGTCTCAAATTGTAACAGGACAACTGGTAGAGGGAAATAGACTGCCTTCTACCAGAAGCTTAGCAAATTCAATGGGCATCAGCAGAAATACGGTGGAAGCTGCTTATCAGCAGCTTTGTACAGAAGGTTATCTTACAGGAAAAGCATGCAGTGGTTATGTC
Organism: Anaerovorax sp. IOR16; assembly: GCF_017168145.1. GTDB lineage: Bacteria > Bacillota > Clostridia > Peptostreptococcales > Anaerovoracaceae > IOR16. The sequence goes on from NZ_JADQTL010000009.1 coordinate 634,912, forward strand.
GTATTACCGTTTGATGTATACCTTTATAATGATTTGCTTGATAATCAGACTCAAAAGAATGCCGGCATCATGGAGGTATTGCAAGATTCCAGTGGACAGGATATTAAGCAGAACATTAAATATAACTTTCAGTATGAGGAGTTGAATATTAAAGATTTTCCGATTCGTACATGGAAAAGAGCGATAAATGAAATACTTAATTCATATGAAATTGATTGCTTAAGTTCCTATAATGACAGATGTGGTGAGAGCGGACTTCGAAAGGAAATTATGAAATATTTATATTTCTCTAGAGGTGTCAGATGCAAACCGGAACAAATTATACTAACTTCCGGTACTCTGTCAGCGATTAGTCTTATTTGTCAACTATTCATGGATGATTATAGCGAAGTTGCCTTAGAGGAACCTTGTTATGACAGCGCAAGAAAAGCATTCAAAAATCATCAAATGAAAACAATACCGATTCCGATTGAGGAAGATGGTATCAGTATCCCTATTTTAAATGCTTCCAATGCAAAGTTGGTGTATACAACTCCTTCCCATCAATTTCCGACAGGTAAGGTTATGGGAATCAATAAAAGACTTAATTTAATTAAATGGGCAGAAGAAAAGAATGCATTTCTTATTGAAGACGATTATGACAGTGAATTAAGATATAACAGCAGACCAATACCTTCTTTGCAATCTTTAGATTATAAGGGGCGAGTTATCTATATCAATACTTTTTCTAAGTCATTTACTCCTAGCTTAAGAATGAGTTTTATTGTATTGCCGTATTCTTTACTAAAAAAATACAAACAAAAATTTTCAAGATATAACTGTACGGTATCTTGGATTGAACAGAAAGCAATGCAATTTTTTATGCAGGATGGAAGCTGGAGCAGACATTTAAGAAAAATATGTACGGCAAACAAAAAGAAGCACGATGCATTATTAGCTGAAATACATCAATGTATGAAGGATAAGGTGGTCATTCATGGAAACAATGCAGGACTGCATATTTTACTTGAAGTAAACAATGGAATGAATGAAAAGGAGTTAATCAGCAGAGCAGAAGAGGTTGGCGTTCGCGTATACCCCGTATCTGTTTATTGGGAGAATCAAGAAAATTACAAGAATAATATGGTACTTATCGGATATAGCAGCCTTACTGAGGAAGAGATTAAAAAAGGAATTCAATTGCTTCAATCAGTTTGGTTTTAATTACAATTTAATATTAAAAATTAGTAAAATGAAAGCATACAATTGAAAGGTTGAATGCTTTTTTAATTGTCAAAATTATATGTACAATTTATTGAAAAAAGGATATAATTAGGTAAGCGTTTTGTGGAAAATTGTGGTAAGTACTGAAAGGATAAAATTAATGGAATTTTTAGAGGTACTGATATTTTTTTTAATTATTTATTTTGCGGTAAGCTTAGCGATTCGTCCGTTGCTGCATGAAGAGAAGAAAGAAAATATAAGCACGTATGAAGATAAGGCATTATGTTTGCGAGACATGCATATCATAAGTGATGCTGAACTGGAAGATGTTATAGAATTTTTACAGGAAAAGCAGAAAAAAGAAACGGAAAGGATGCAATATCAGTATTACCTTGATTTTTTAGATGAATTAAAGGAAAACGGGTATTTATCCGAAGAAGATTATTTGATAAAGTTAGATAAGTTGAAAAATCACTTCGAAATAAATGAAGTGGAATATCAGTAAGAGGGTATATTATGCGGATATTGATTGATGCGGATGGGTGTCCGGTTGTTGACATAGCTGTTCACCTGGCAAAGAAATATCAGATAGAGTGTATTATTTTATGTGACACGTCTCATTATTTTGACAGAGATGGAGTTCAGACAATTACGGTATCAAAAGGTGCAGACAGTGTTGATTTTGTTTTGGTAAATTTGGTTCAAAAAGGTGATGTGGTAATCACACAAGATTATGGATTGGCTGCCATGTGCCTTGCGCGAAATGCTATGCCAATCAGTCAAAATGGGATGATTTACAGCAAAGATAATATTGATGCGCTATTGATGCAGCGTCATACATCGAAGAAAATTCGTATGGCAGGAGGAAGATATAAAGGGATGCCGAAACGAACGAAAGAGCAGGATCAAGCATTTGAAGAGGTGCTAAGGGGAGTACTGATTAAATGATATTAAAAACAAAACGAATAAAAAAAATAGCTTTTGTTTTTATGACACTTGTTTTTTTAACAGGTATTGTAGGATTTTTACTTGCATATATACCAGCACATATGTCCGAAAAGCATACCAATGATATTGTTAAGATTTATTACCAAGACGTAGGATATACAACAGATACATTTAATTCCACATGGTTAAATCAAATACAATCATATGAGTTGACCGCAGAACAAGGATATACAATACCAGTGTATTATATATGTCCCAATGAGGTTTATGAAAACAAAACCATAATTTTAGTACATTGGCACGAGTCGAATCATACCGTCATGTATCCCATAGCTGAAGTGTTTGCGAAGCAGGGATGGAATGTTGTTTTATATGATCAACGTGCACATGGAAAAAACACAGCGAAAACGGTTACTTTTGGATATTTGGAAAGTGTAGATTTACAACAAGTCGTTGATTTTGTTTTTGAGAAATCAAATGGAGCAATGATTGGCGCATTGGGTCAATCCATGGGAGCAGCAACCATTGCATATTATTCAGGAACGAAGCATGCGAATCAATGTCTTGATTTTGCAATTATCGATAGTGCATATAGCAGCATGGAGGATGAAATTTATTCTGAAATATCCAAACAAAAAATCCCCCTGCCTGCGAAAGCCTTGACGTCACTTGGAAGTGGATTCTGTAAATTGATTTATGGATATTCCTTTTCTGATGTAGATATTATAAAACAAGTAAAGAGTAACAATAGCCTGACCCTTGTAATGCACAGCAAATGTGATGGCAAGTGTCCCTATTATATGGGAGAGCAGATTTTCAACGCAATCCCTCATGACAGTAAAAGGTTAATTACATATGAGGAATCAGATCACCTTTTTTCATTTTGGGATGAAAAAGAGCGTTATTGTGAAGAAATCTTTTTATTTATGGATGAATACCTCAACTGAAATAAAACTCGTTGCTTTTCCGCAGTTTAATGTTTTCTTTAATAAGTATATCGGAGAAATTTACAGCGAATATGAAAAATAAGATGATTTTTTAAAATATAATGCTTAGAAAGAAGTAGCTAGCTAAAATAATTGAAAAGAAAAGGCGTAAAGATGAGAAAAAAATATTTTGTATTTTCATTAATATTAATTATCATGGTAGGACTTTCTTCATGTAGTAGTGCATTTGGAAGAATTCCTCAATCGGAGCTATTTGAGATTAAAAAAGAGGATGTACATATACTTGCAGATAATTTTTGCGTAAAGGATGGGGTTAATTATGAAGATAAAACCCTCCTTGAAAGTACAGATTTTATCGGGTTTGATTGTTGGGTAGATAAAGAGCAAGCTGATCTAGTTGAAGTTTATTTTAAACTTACAACGGAAGGACAACAAAAGATTGCCGATGGAACTAAAAAATTTGAAGAGGCTTCTGGATTTTTATCGGTATGGATTGGTGAGGAGTTATTAGGTACGCCTAAAGTAATGGAACCGATTACTAGTGATGGATTTGTTCTTACTTTATGTATAGATAATATTCAAAGTTTAATTGAAAAAATGGAAGGAAAAACAGATCAGTAAATACACTCAAGGAGCATCAAAATAGTAATAGACATAGAAGGGAACGGAATTATTTTTATGACGAAACGAAGCAAACAAAATATATTTGCGTTAATTACAATATTTCTTTGGGCATCAGCGTTTCCATTGACTAAGATTGCTATGGAACATTATACACCGAATGCGTTAGGTTTTATTCGATGCACAATAGCAGCAATTTTTTTATGCATTCTTTGCAGAGTTCACCATATAAAGCTTCCACCCAAAAAGGACATTCCTTGGTTCTTTTTATCAGGGGGACTGGGTTTTACATTGTATATGATTGCTTTTAATTTTGGAATGCAGACATTAACTTCTGCAACATCAAGTATTATTATTGCAACTACCCCAATTTTAACGGCAGTTGCTGCATCGAAATTGTACGGAGAGAAAATTTCTAAGATTGGCTGGGGCGCAATTGTGATGGCATTTGTCGGTGTTATTGTTCTTATGCTTTGGGATGGTATTTTTTCAATTAATATCGGATTAATTTGGATCCTTTTTGCTGCAATTATTTTTTGTTCGTATAATCTATTGATACGAAGATTTGTTTTAAAGGGGTATTCATCACTACAGATTGTTACATACAGCATGACATGTGGGGCAGTTCTTCTTGCTATTTTTTCTCCACAAGGTGTGAATCAAATAATGACAGCAGGAGTAAAACAAATTCTGGTAGTGATGTATCTTGCAATCCTGGCGAGTGCAATGGCATACTTATTTTGGAATAAGGCAATGGCAATGGCTGATAAAACAAGTGATGTGACGAACTATATCTTTGCAGTACCGTTGCTTTCAACTGTCATGGGATTTATTTTTTTGAAAGAAATTCCAAACTATGGAGTTTTGATTGGAGGAACCATGATTATTATCAGTCTTATTATATTTAATTCAAAAGGGCAAGAGAAAGAGTAAAAGGAGGCAGACTATGAACCCAACAAAAACCATGAAAATTAGGAAGTCCATGCGGACATATAAAGAAATTCCTATTGCAGAAGAAACAAAAGAAAAGCTAAGGAGCTATATAAAAGAGGTGTCCGGTCCATTTGGAAAGAAAATGAGATTTGAGCTTGTAGATAAGTGTGATATAGATTCCAATGTAAAGCTAGGTACTTATGGAGTGATTAAAGGTGCCCAGACATATATCTGCGCGATTGTTGAGAGGGAAAATCGTTATGAAGAAAACTTGGGCTATGCCTTTGAAAAAATCATTCTTTATGCAACTTCACTTGGTTTGGGAACGTGTTGGCTCGGAGGTACCTTTAAGCGCAGTGATTTTGATACAGCGTTATCTTTAGCGGAGAATGAATTTATTCCCGTAGTAACAACGGTTGGATATGCAAAGGATAATCGAAGCTTAATTGATAGATTGTTGGTCATCAGTGCCGGATCAAAAAACAGAAAAGACTTTCGTGAGCTATTTTTAAATAGTGATTTGGAACATCCTTTAAACCCCGAGGATGCAGGAAGGTATAAGGAAGCCTTTGAAATGGTTCGAATTGCACCTTCCGGTTCTAATAAACAGCCATGGAGAGTTGCAAAGGACGAAAACGCTTTTCATTTTTTCCTATGCCGTAACAAAGGCTATGCAAGTTTTTTAGATTATGACATTCAAAGATTGGATATGGGAATTGCGATGTGTCATTTTGATTTGACAATCAAAGAACTTGGTTATCATGGAGAATGGGAGAAAAAAAATCTCAATTTCACTGGAAATGATAATTTAGAATATATTATTAGTTATATAATAAATGAAGATAAATAGTCTTAAATAATATGTAAAACGGCAATGCATTGCCGTTTTATTTTTCTTACTTCTGTCTTCCAATAATATCTAAGTTTTTTATGATGATTAATTTTATTTTGTAGGAAATATTTCATATTATATATAAAGCATTCGTTCACTTTTTATTAATTTGACAAAAATATAAAAAAAGTAGAAAATAAGAACATAACATCAAAAAAAGGAGAATACTATGGAAACGAATATGGGAAATGAAGAGATGAATATGCAGCGTACTATGGTGCTGCAAGAAAAACCTAAGAAGAAAAAAAGAATTGGCTTATGGATTTTTCTTGGCATTTTAGCGCTTTTTATTTTGATTGTAGTAGGTGCATTTTTTTTAGGTGATGATTCAAGCTATTCTTACGCTGTGGATGAACCATATATTGCTACAATTTATGTTGAAGGTACCATTGCTTCTTCGAATACAGATTCCTTTGGGGTCGCTATGGGTTATCAGCATAATTGGACGTTGGATCAGATGGATTATCTGATGTCAGATGAAAACAACAAGGGATTGATTGTATTTGTAAACTCTCCGGGCGGAGGCGTTTATGAAAGCGATGAATTGTATTTAAAGATTAAGGAATATCAAGAAATAACAGGAAATCCGGTTTATGCTACTATGGGAAATATGGCTGCCTCCGGTGGTTATTATATTTCGGCACCTGCAGATAAGATATTTGCAAATCGTAACACTTGGACCGGTTCTATTGGTGTAACAATGGGAACACTTTTTGATGTTTCTGACGTCTTAAAAAAGTATGGCATAAAGACAAATACCATTACTTCGGGCGCAAATAAGGCAATGGGAAGTCCGGTTGAACCTATGACAGAGGAACAGCATGCTATTTTTCAATCCTTAGTGGATGAAGCTTATGAGCAGTTTACGGATATCGTATCTACAGAACGTGATATACCAATGGCAGATACAAAGAAGCTTGCGGATGGCAGAATTTATACTGCAAAACAAGCGTTGAAGCTGAAGTTAGTAGATAAAATCGGTACGTACGAAGAGGCATTGAATGATATGCGTGAGACGTATGATTTATATAACTGCGAACAGGTAGATGTTATTTATGAAGACGATTCTCTGTTTGGAAGCTTGATGGCAGATACAGGTGTTTCTAATATGCTTTCCTCAATCGTTAAGCTTAAAAGCCAGAGTGATGTAACGGAAATCTTGGGATTAGTAAAAGAACGTAAGGATTCTCCGGTTAGTTATCTATGCGATTACTTAAAATAGGAGTTCGTGCATGACGGAAAGAAAAAAGTTGAATCAAAAGGATATTCCTTTATTAGATGCAATTGTTAAGTATAATGAGAAAAAGCCCGCTTATTTTTGCATTCCGGGTCATCGTTATGAAAAAGGAATTAATCTGCGTTTTCGGGAAATTGTAGGAGATGCTATCTTTTCCTTTGACTTGACGGAGACTCCTTATATGGATGATTTACACAACGCAGAAGGTGCCATTTGGGAAGCGGAGGAATTAGCGAGAGAAGTATTTGGAGCCGATGACACACACTTTTTAGTCAATGGAACCACTTGCGGAAATCAGGCAATGATTCTATCCACTGCTTTTGAAGGAGAGAAAATTGCAATACCAAGAAATGCGCACAAATCAGTGCTTATGGGATTGATTCTAAGCGGTGCAGAACCAATTTATCTGATGCCTGAGATTTCTCATGAAACCGGACTTTTGGGAGGAATTACACCTGAAAGCGTGGAAACGATGTTTAGAAACCATCCGGATTGCAAAGGAGTGTTTGTCGTTAGTCCAACCTATTATGGTGTATGCAGCGATTTGAAAGCCATTGCAGAGATTTGTCATAAGCATAATGCCGTTCTTTTGGTAGATGAGGCGCATGGGGCGCATTGCTATTTTTCTGATTTGCTTCCAAAAGGAGCATTGGAACAAGGTGCAGATATGTGTGCACAAAGCATTCATAAGGTTACAGGTTCTTTAACACAAAGTTCAATGCTTCATGTGAAATCCAAGCTGGTTGATCAAAAATGTGTGGATGCAAATCTGCATTTGGTGCAAAGTACAAGTCCTTCGTATTTACTTTTGATCTCTTTAGATGCAGCAAGACATGATTTGGCAAATCAAGGTAAAGTTTTAATTTCAAAAGCGGTAGAACTTTCAGAATATGTAAGAACAGCTTTAAAGTCTGTTGCTGGAATTACGTGTGTTGGTCACGAGATTGTTGGGACAGCCGGAATTTGTGATTTGGATATAACTCGTTTGACCATCAGTGCGTCTAATTTAGGATTAAGTGGATATCAATTAAAAGATTTGCTTTTTGAAGAATACAATTGTGATGTAGAACTTGCAGACGATAAAAATATATTAGCTATCGTTACTTTTGCGAATACAAAAGAAGATATGGAGCAGCTTTTAAACGCCTTGATTGCCATTTCCGAACAGTATAAAGATGGAATGCCTATTACACAGCATGGTAAATTTCCGGCAAAGCCAGAATTGGTGCTTTCCCCCAGAAAGGCTTATTTTTTGGAAAAGGAAGACATTGAATGGAAGGATGCAGTCGGAAGAATCGCAGGAGAGTTGATTGCACCATATCCGCCGGGCATTCCGGTCGTTTATCCAGGTGAACGAATGAGCCAAGAGGTGTGGGATTTCATAGAAGAGTATCGCATTAGTAATGGTCATTTTCATGGACCGGCTGATAGTAATTTAGACTATTTTAAGGTTATAAGAGAAATAAAATAACGAGTTGCTAGTTACTACTTGTTTTATTAGAGTCTCATTATGAAGATATATTATCAAATAAAATTAAAATCAAAAGGGTGTTAAGTTTATTACTTGACATCCTTTTTTTTTTATGCTATTCTTTAACATGTTGTATAAGGAGGGTGGAATATGTTTGATAAGATCATAGAAGTTAGTATGTTATATGATTTTTACGGACAATTACTTTCTGAAAAGCAAAGAACTTATTTTGAGCTTTACCATGAAGACAATTATTCTTTGTCAGAGATTGGGGCAGAATACAATATAAGCCGACAAGGTGTTTATGATGTTGTAAAGAAAGCCGAAAAGTCACTTTATGACTTTGAAAAAAAATTGGGATTGGTTCAAAAATTTCTAGATACACAGAGTGCCTTACAGCAAATTGATCGAGCACTCGAGGCATTGATTTTTGAAAATAGTACAAATACCAAGCTGGTATGTAATCTGACACAGATTCGCAGTACGATTGATAAGTTAAACGATTAAAAATAAGTAGGCAATAGACAGGGGCAAAGACACAGGATACAGGAGTGATACAATGGCATTTGAAGGTCTTTCGGAGAAATTACAAGGCGTATTTAAAAAGCTCAAGGGTAAGGGCGTTTTGACGGAAACAGACATCAACGAGGCAATGCGAGAAGTAAAATTGGCTCTGCTTGAAGCCGATGTCAATTTTAAGGTTGTAAAAGACTTTGTTTCCAATGTGAAAGAAAAATCTTTGGGACAAGACGTTTTGGAAAGCTTAACGCCTGCACAGCAAGTGGTTAAAATTGTAAATGGAGAATTAATTGAATTACTTGGAGGGACCAACAGCAAGCTGACGTTTTCACCTCGTGGGTTTACGGTCATTTTAATGGCAGGTTTGCAAGGTACCGGTAAAACAACGACTTGCGGTAAGCTTGCAAGCTACTTAAAGAAAAATGGAAAAAAACCAATGTTGGCAGCCTGTGATATTTATCGTCCTGCAGCAATTGACCAGTTAGAAATTGTAGGAAAAACGGTAGATGTGCCTGTTTTTACAATGAGAGAGTGCAACGATGCAGTACTCATTGCAGAAAAGGCAGTGAAAGAAGCAGAATACAAAGGCTATGATGTTCTTATTTTAGATACGGCAGGCCGTTTGCATATTGATGAGACTTTGATGGATGAATTGGTTTCCATCAAGAAAAAGACAAAACCACATGAAATTCTTTTGGTTGTGGATGCCATGACTGGACAAGATGCAGTGAATGCAGCAAAAGCGTTCAATGAAGCATTGGGCATTGATGGGATTGTAATGACAAAGCTCGATGGTGATACTAGAGGCGGTGCGGCACTTTCTGCAAAATCCGTAACTGGAAAGCCCATTAAGTTCATGGGTATGGGTGAAAAGCTGGATGCTTTGGAACCATTCCATCCGGAGCGTATGGCATCTCGAATTCTCGGCATGGGCGATATGATGAGCTTGATTGAAAAAGCACAGGAAAACTTTGACGAGAAAAAAGCTGAAGAATTAGAAAAGAAAATGAAGAAAAACGAATTTACCCTAGAGGACTTTTTAGAACAGTTTGGGCAAGTTCGTAAAATGGGTGGTCTAGCCAAAATTATGGATATGATGCCAGGTATGGGTGGTAAGATAAATGATTCGGATATCGATCAAGGCGAAAAAGAATTGAAGTATATGGAAGCCATCATCCAGTCAATGACAAAGGAAGAAAGGAAAAATCCTTCCGTTCTGAATGCCAGCCGAAGAAAACGAATTGCTGCAGGGGCAGGTGTTACCGTAAACCGTATTAATACATTGATTAAAAAATATGAAGACACCAAAAAACTGATGAAACAGTTTAATGGACCTAAGTTTAAAAGAAATCGTATGTTTAAAGGATTCTAATGAATACAGAGAATTTTAAACAACAAAATGAAAATGGCCATAATGCTTGCAAGTTTTGCGAGATGGTAGATACAAATTAACACAAGGAGGTGGAATAAATGGCAGTTAAAATTAGATTAAAGAGAATGGGTGCAAACAAGAAGCCTTTCTACAGAGTAGTGGTTGCAGACTCTCGTTCACCAAGAGATGGAAAATTCATTGAAGAAATTGGTTATTATAATCCGCTTGTAGATCCTGCTGAAATTAAAATCGATGCAGAAAAAGCAAAGAAATGGATTGGAACTGGAGCACAGCCAACAGAAACCGTAAGAAGTCTTTTCAAGAAGTCTGGTATCATTGAATAAGAAAGCGGTGAAATGTTATGGTGGAACTAGTAGAAGCGATTGCAAAATCACTCGTTGATCATCCAGAAGCGGTAGATGTTAAGGAAGTTCAAGGGCGTCAGGCAGTCGTAATCGAACTGAAGGTTGCTCCGGATGACATGGGTAAGGTTATCGGCAAACAGGGGAGAATCGCTAAAGCGCTTCGTACTGTTGTAAAGGCCGCAGCAACCAAAGCAAATAAAAAAGTAATTGTAGAAATTGTACAATAAAAGGTATATTTATTCTAGAGTACTGCAGGAACGGGGCTGTCTGGAAAAACGAAGTGGCAAGAAAAATGTCGATTGGTTTTGAGACAGCTCCTTATTGTATACAAAGTAGAAAAAGAAAGGGTTAAACGCATGAAGGACAGAATTACCCTAGGCCAAATTACAAGTGCAGTTGGCATAAAAGGTGAAATGAGGGTATATCCTTATACGGACTATATGGAACGCTTTTCTGAAATAGAGAAATTGCAGATAGAAGAAAAAGAATATGCAATTGAACGGGTTAGTTATCGAAAAAATATGGTCATATTAAAGCTGAAAGGGATTGAGGATCGTAATCTTGCTGAGGAACAAAAAGGAAAGAAACTGTATTTAAACAAGGAAGATATGTGGGAAATACCAGAGGATACTTATTTTGTTTTTGATCTTTTGGGACTTACCGTATTAAATGAATCTAATGAAACAATTGGAGTAGTTACGGATGTCATACAAAACAGTGCACAGGATATTTATCAAATTAAAATGAAAAATGGGAAGCAATTCTTGCTTCCGGCTGTAAAAGAATTTATTTTATCCGTAAATATAGAAGAGAAAACAATGATAGTTCGATTAATTGAAGGTTTGGTAGAGTTATGAGGATTGATGTATTAACATTATTTCCGGAAATGTTTGCACCGGTTACAGAGCAAAGTATTTTGGGAAGAGCCAGAGAAAATCAGATTTTGGATGTAAGACTTACTAACATTCGCGACTACAGCTTGGACAAGCATAAAAAAACGGACGATTACCCGTTTGGAGGGGGCGCCGGGATGGTTATGTCTGTCGAACCTGTTTTTCGCTCTTTGGATGCAATACAGGCAAAGGGTAAACGGATGATATACATGTCTCCGCGTGGTAGAATGTTAGATCATGCGCTGATTCAGGAATTGGCACAAGAACCGGAGCTTGTTATATTGTGTGGACATTATGAAGGTGTTGATCAGAGGATTTTAGATTACTGGAACATGGAGGAGGTCTCAGTAGGAGACTATATTCTAACAGGGGGGGAGCTGCCGGCAATGATTTTAATTGATGCGGTGGCACGTCTGATTCCGGAAGTTCTTGGAAGCAGTGAAGCAAATATGGAAGAATCCATATATTGTGGTCTTTTGGAATATCCCCAATATACAAAACCAAGAAGCTATCAAGGATTGGGTGTTCCTGAGGTTTTGGTTTCCGGAAATCATAAAAAAATCCACTTATGGAAGTTTCAAAAATCTTTAGAGATAACAAAAGAAAGAAGACCGGATTTGTGGAACACTTTTTTAAAAAAAGTCGATCAACTTACAAAAGAAGAAAAGAAGATTCTGCATCAGCTTTTAGAGTCGGAAGACTTGTAGAAGCAAATGTTTTATTATATAATAAATGAATAAAAAAACGTTTAAAAAATACAATCATTGAGGAAAAAGGCTATGGCAAAGGAAAAAAGCAATAAAAAAAATCGTTTGGTTTTGTTATTTTTCATTGCAGTCGTTGTTTTATTTGTCATCATATATGTGCTTCCCTCGGTAGCCGATGCTTTTAAAAGGACGTATGTTGCAGAATATGGTGGCATACAGGTAAGCGATAAGGTATCTTGTTATATCGTAAGAGATGAGACGGTGTATTTTGCTAATCGTTCCGGTACCATTCAATATTATTTGGGAGAAGGAACAAAGGTTAGAAAAAATACAAAAATTTTAGATATTTCAGCTGGAAGTGCAGAGTACGAAGAGACAAAATATACAAAGATTTTAGAACGAATACAGGGACAAGGTATTACCCCGGAACAGTATGTAAGCAGTAATAACGGTTTAGTAAGTTATTATCTGGATGGGTATGAAGCCTTGTTTAAACCAGATACGATGAAGGAATTAAGTAAAAAAGAAGTAAAAGAATTGGAGATGGGTCTTGAGAACGTTACGAGAACTACGACCCTAGCTAATGAGCCTTTGTTTAAAATCGTTAATAATAATTTATGGTATGTCGTTTGCTGGGTAGATGAAGAAGACATTGTTAAATATAAAAAAGGAAGATCGGTCACTTTACAATTGCCTTTAGCTGATGTAAAGGGAACGACAATGGATATTATCGATGATGATGGCGAATTTATGGTCATATTAAAATTTAATCGATATTATGAGGACTTGCCGCGAATCCGTAGGGTAGAGGCAAATGTGATAACAGAGGATTATAAAGGATTGATTATTCCGAACCGCTGTATTACATCCAAAGATGGAAAACCAGGGGTATACATTAAAGATGTAGGCGGAGACAGCGTTTTTCGACCGGTAAAGGCAATTACCAGTGACGGAGAATATTCGCTTGTGCAGAACTCATATTTTTATGAGGATTCTGAGGATGGAAGCGTCAAAGTAAAAACAATAGATGTGTATGACGAAATATTAACAAGCGGGAAGCCATAACTCGCTAAGGGAGGTCTTACAAATGAGTTACATTAAAGAAAATATTGATCGGATCAATATTGAGAAAAATGAAATTGCGGAATCGGCAGGAAGAAAAAAGAATGAAGTTCTATTGGTGGCCGTAACAAAAACAAGAACCGCAGAAGAGATTAATGAAGCCATTGATGCAGGAGTCACAGACATCGGAGAAAATAAAGTACAAGAAGTCATGGATAAGTTTGATTCTGTGAAACCGGTACGTTGGCATCTAATTGGTCATTTACAAACAAATAAAGTAAAATATATCATTGATAAAGTTAATATGATTCATTCCGTGGATTCTTTAAAATTAGCAGAAGAAATCAACAAACGTGCAGTACAGCATAATTTAATTATGGATATTTTAATTCAAGTCAATTCTGCCCAGGAGGAAAGTAAATTTGGCATAACAACCGAAGAAACGGGCGAATTGATTCATACTATATTAGAAAAGTGTCCAAATATTCGTATACGTGGTTTGATGTGTATCGCACCGTTTGATGAAAATACAGAAAATGTTCGTATTTATTTCCGACAGGTTAAAGAACTTTACGATCAATATGGGAAACAAGAGCATGAACGATTGGATTTTCAATATTTATCTATGGGCATGTCTCATGATTTTGGGGTGGCAATTGAAGAAGGATCGAATTTGATTCGTGTCGGGACATCTATTTTTGGTGAAAGAGATTACAGTAAAAAGAAATAACGTGGAGGAGTAAAAAAATGGGAGACGGAATATTCAATAAGTTAAAAATGCTGGTAGGCATTGAAGAAATTGAGGATGATGAAGATGATGATGAGTCCGAAGAAACAATGGACTGGAAACCAAGAGAGGTACGATCTTCTTATAGTCAGCCTAAAAATGAGAATAAGGAAGCAAAGGAAAATAGAGTGGTGGCTATGCAAAACATTACGAATTCCAGAACAACGAATCAGTTTAAAATGGTAGTCATTGAACCAAAATCATTCGATGAGAGTCCAAAACTGGTTGACAATTTAAAAGCAAAAAAACCGGTTATTATCAATTTAGAAAAATTGGAATCGGATACTGCTCGCAAAATCTTTGATTTTCTCAGTGGTGCAACGTATGCACTGAATGGAAATGTAGAGAAAATTGCTAATAATATTTTCGTTTTTGCTCCTGAGAATGTTGATGTTGCATCTTCCATTGATCAAAAAAATATAAATTATTCCGATAATATAAAAAATCCATGGAGATAATAGGGGGTAGTCGATGACATATGTTTTAGCAAGAGCAATTAGCTTTTTTATTGAGATTGTAATTACTCTTATTGTTGTAGAAGCTTTGATGAGTTGGTTTGTAAGACCGGGAAGTAACTTTTATCGCATCTATTGCAGTTTGCATGGTTTAACGGAACCGATTGTCAATCCTTTTCGACAATTAACGTCAGGCTTAGCATATCGTACAGGCATAGATTTTTCTCCCCTGGTTGCGATTATTGCCTTGCAGTTACTTGAAAGCGTTTTATACAAATTATTACTATTATTTTAATCGGGGAGGTTTGCTATGATAACTCCACTGGATATTCAAAACAAAGTGTTTAGTAAGGGTGTACGCGGTTACAAGGAAGAAGAAGTGGATGGTTTTTTGGATTTAATCACCTTAGATCTGGAAAATTTGATTGAACAAAATGATAAATTGAAAGAGCAAATCAAAAGCTTAACTGCAGATTTAGAGACGCATAAAAAGTCAGAGAGTGCAGTACTGGAGACATTAGAAGCTGCCAAATCTCTCATGAGGGACATCTCTGCCAGTGCAGAAAAGAGAGCACACATTCTTGTAAAAAATGCAGAATTGGATGCAGAATTAATTTTAAGAGAAGCAAAGGAATCGGTAGAACGCCTAACGGAAGAATCTCAGTCATTAAAAAGTCGATTGAGTATTTTTCGTACGCGTTATAAAACTCTATTGGAGTCCGAATTACAAAAATTTGATATATTGAGTTCCGAAATTTTTGCAGATGAAAATATGGAGGAACTTCAAGAAATTACAAAAGGTGAAATTTTTAAGGACGAAGAAAGCGTAAAAGATTTTAAGACTATAACGAATCTAAGAATAGGAGAAAAACGCTAGTTGTATTATATTATTATTATCGTAGCTGTAGTTGCATTGGATCAACTTACAAAATACTTGATACAGGTGAATATGGAATTGAATCATACCATCCCGATTATTGATGGTATTTTTCACTTTACTTATATTCACAATTATGGAGCTGCATTTCGAATTTTAGAAAATCATCAAACGTTTTTGCTATCGGTAACCGGTCTTGTTATTTTATGCATGTTTGCATATTTAATATGGAAAAGAGAAACGGGACACCCTCTATTTTTAGTAAGTGTTGCACTTATCATTGGAGGCGGCGTCGGCAATTTTCTTGATCGCGCAATAGCTGGTTATGTTGTTGACTTTTTTGATTTTCGAATTTGGCCTATATTTAATGTTGCGGACATTGCTGTCGTTTGCGGATGCATTTTATTTAGTTTTTTTATTTTATATTGGGAACCGCGTTTGCATAAAAAAACACAGGCAATGCGTGGTGAGGATGAAGAAGAATGACAGAACAAAATACAACCAATCATTTTGAAATAAAAGAAGAACAATCCGGTTTTCGAATGGATGCAGTTCTTTCAAATTTACTGGTTGATGCTTCCAGAAATCATATACAGAAGTTAATTGAAGAGGGGCAAGTATCGGTAAATGGACAAGTGCAAACCTCCAAAAAGTATAAGACAAAAATAGGCGATTTTATTTCTATATTGCTCCCTGAGCCAAAAGCATTGGAAGTAGAAGCACAAGATATTGATATAGATATTGTTTACGAGGACAACGATGTTTTGGTTGTAAACAAACCAAAAGGTATGGTTGTACATCCTGCAGCAGGAAATACCGATGGTACACTTGTAAATGCTTTGCTTTATCATTGTACCAATTTATCCGGAATTAACGGTGTAATCCGACCGGGAATTGTACATCGGATTGATAAAGATACAAGCGGACTTCTTATGGTTGCGAAAAATGATGTTGCACATAATGCATTGACGAAACAATTATCGGAGCATAGTATAACACGGGCTTATCGGGCAATCGTATATCACAATTTTTCAGAGGATGAAGGAACGATTGATGCGCCGATTGGAAGAGATCCAAAAAATCGATTAAGAATGGCTGTTACTACACAAAATTCAAAACGTGCTGTGACGCATTATAAAGTATTGGAACGATTTGGTGACTTTACTTATATTGAAGCAAGGTTAGAAACAGGTCGAACTCATCAGATTCGTGTGCATATGGCTTATAAGAAGCACCCACTTTTAGGAGATGAAGTATATGGGCCGAAGAAAAAAATTTTTGGCATCACTTCTCAGATGCTTCATGCAAAGGTTTTGGGCTTTGTGCATCCTACGACAGGGAAATACATGGAATTTGAAAGTGAATTGCCGGAAGAATTTAAAAATATATTAGAAAAATTGAGAAAGCGCAATAGGTAAATAGAATGGGTAAAGTATTATTTAAACCAGGTACTATGTTAAATCCTGTGCCTGTGGTTTTGGTATCATGTGGTGCTGTGCCTGAAAAATGGAACTTGATTACTGTGGCATGGACAGGAATTATTAATTCAGAACCGCCGATGGCATATATTTCTGTACGAAAATCAAGACATTCCCATGCAATTATTTCCGAAGAGGGAGAGTTTGTAATCAACTTAACCACGGAGAAATTGGTAAAACAAACGGATTATTGTGGGGTGAAGTCCGGCCGTGATGTTGACAAGTTTAAGGAAATGGCATTGACTCCAATAAAAGGAGAGATAGTAAAGTGTCCATTGGTGGAAGAGTCCCCTGTAAATTTGGAATGTAAGGTAAAGGAGATTTTAAGCTTTCCTTCACACGATATGTTTTTAGCAGAAATTGTTGCGGTTCATGCGGAGGATTCTCTTATAAATGAAAAAGGACGTTTTCAGTTAGAAAAAGCAGGATTAATTTGCTACAGTCATGGAGAATATTTTGGGATTGGTAAAAAACCGCTTGGAAGTTTTGGCTATTCGATTATGAAAAAGAAAACCCAAAAACGAAGAAACTTAGAGAAAGCGGCTTCAAAATATCAAAAAAGAAGATAGGAGAGAAGATATGGAGAAGACCATATCTTTCTTTGTTTTTAATGAAATTTCAGGGAGGATATATGTATCGTATTTTAATTGTTGAGGATGATTTTGTGATTGCAAATACTCTGAAGGATCATTTATCAAAATGGGGTTATGAGGTGGACTATGTGATGGATTTTAAAGAAGTACTGACAAAATTTATCAATTATAATCCACAAATGGTATTGATGGACATTTCCTTGCCTTTTTTAAATGGTTATCATTGGTGTACGGAAATCCGAAGAATATCCAGTGTACCCATTGTTTTTCTTTCTTCTGCTGCAGATAATATGAACATCGTTATGGCTATGAATATGGGAGCTGATGATTTCATTGCCAAACCGTTTGATTTAAGCGTGGTCACTGCAAAAATCCAAGCTTTGATGCGTCGAAGCTATTCTTTATCCGGGCAAGTCAATGTCATGGAGCATAAAGGCGTTATCTTAAATATAGGGAATGCAACTTTAACCTATAAAAATGAAAAAATCGAGCTGACAAAAAACGATTTTAAAATATTGCAAATATTATTTGAAAAAGCAGGAACCGTTGTTTCCAGAGATAGTATAATGACAAGACTCTGGGAAGATGATAATTTTGTCGATGATAATACATTAACCGTAAATATTACTAGAATTCGAAAAAAAATAGAAGAAATCGGATTAATCGATTTTATAAAAACAAAGAAAGGCATTGGGTATTTGATTGAATGAGAAAGGAAAAGAGCTTTCTTTACTTCGTGCTTTTTTATTTAAAAGAGCATGCAAGAAATATTTTATTATATGGAATTTTTTGTATAATTTTCGCAACGATATTTTTTTTATATGAACTTCCGATTGAGGCAGTTGGTTATGCTGCATTGCTTTGTGCTTTTTTAGGGAGTCTTTTTTTCATATATGAACTTTTTCATGTATATAAAAAGCATAAATTATTATTTGAATTAAGAAGAATCATTGACGTAGATTTGGATCGCCTTCCTGAAGCAAAATCGACGCTTGAACAAGATTATCAATGTCTTTTAACCGAACTCTCTTTCAGAAAAAAAACGGTTGAATCAAGCTTTGCTGGTGCGAGAAAAGACATGGTAGATTATTATACTTTATGGGCACATCAGATTAAAACACCTATTACAGCAATGAGCCTTCTTTTACAGTCGGAGGATTCATCAAGAAACGCTTCACTGCGGCAGGAATTGTTTAAAATTGAGCAATACGCTGATATGGTATTACAATATCTTCGTATGGAAAGTATGTCGTCTGATTTGCTTTTGGCAGAGTATGATCTTGAAAAGATTGTGAGACAAGCCGTTAAAAAATACGCGTCAGTATTTATTTATAAACGGATTCATATTCTTCTTGAGCCACTCAATGAAACGGTATTGACGGATGAAAAATGGCTCTGTTTTGTAATTGAGCAACTTTTATCGAATGCATTGAAGTATACAAATGAAGGGCAAATTCGTATTTATATGGATAAAAGTGCTGAAAAGAATTTAGTGATTGAAGATACCGGAATTGGAATTTGTGCAGAGGATTTACCTCGTGTTTTTGAGCAGGGATTTACGGGATACAATGGAAGAATGCATAAAAAAGCAAGTGGTCTAGGGCTATATTTGTGCCGTCAAATTTTGGAAAATCTTTCTCATAAAATTCGAATCGAATCTGAGGTTGATAAAGGAACAAAGATTTTTTTAGATTTAGCAGTAAATCAGCTTGAAGTGGAGTAGGATTCATATTTTTATAAACCTTGCAAAAATGAAAGGTTGGAAGATAAAATGTAAGCCAAATCAATGGCATGAGTTTTATCTTTTTTTTATACTATACTTATCAAAAGGTATTGAGAATAAAAACGGAGGAGAAAAAATGTCATTGTTAGAGGTAAATAATTTAAAGAAAGTGTATACGACACGGTTCGGAGCAAATCAAGTGCAAGCACTTACTAATGTAAGTTTTTCCGTTGAAGAAGGAGAATATGTAGCTATCATGGGGGAATCAGGATCGGGAAAAACGACGTTGCTGAACATAGTAGCATCGTTGGATAAACCTACTTCAGGGGAAGTATTATTGAACGGAAAAAATACGGTTTTGATTAAGGAAAGTGAAATTTCTGCTTACCGCAGAAAAAATCTTGGGTTTGTTTTTCAGGATTTTAACTTATTAGATACTTTTTCTTTGGAAGATAATATTTTTCTTCCTTTGGTATTAGCAGGTAAAAGTTATGGGGAAATGAAAAATGCTCTTTTACCGATTGCAAAGAAATTGGGTATTTTAGATATTTTAAAGAAATATCCTTATGAGGTGTCCGGAGGACAAAAACAAAGAGCAGCTGTAGCACGAGCTTTAATTACAAATCCGCAGCTGGTACTTGCTGACGAACCGACTGGTGCATTGGATTCAAAGGCAAGTGATCATTTATTAAAGCTTTTTTCAGACATTAACGAAGCTGGACAGACTATTTTGATGGTAACACATAGCACTAAGGCGGCAAGTCACGCAAAGCGCGTTATTTTTATCAAGGACGGAGAAGTGTTTCATCAAATCTACAGAGCATCCATGTCGAGTGAACAAATGTATGAAAAAATTTCCAACACCTTAATTTTAATTGCGACAGGGGGTAGCCAGATTGAATAAATTATTTTATCCCAAACTAGCCTTGTCGAATATGAAGAAAAATGCGAAACTATATGTTCCTTTTGGATTGGCCGTAACCGGTGCAATTACGATGTTTTATATCCTATGCTCTATTCATGCAAATCAAGGATTAAGTGAAATTTATGGTGGGATGCAATTAAAAGGTATATTATCATTGGGAATTTTTGTTGTTGGATTTTTTTCCGCTATCTTTTTATTTTATACCAATCAATTTTTGATGAAGCAGAGGAAAAGAGAGCTTGGTTTATATAATATTTTAGGTATGGGTAAAAAGCATATAGGGAAAATTTTATTTTATGAAACTGGTATCTTGTATTTCTTTTGCATATTTTGTGGACTCGTTAGCGGGATTGTAATAAGTAAGCTTTTATTTTTAATTCTACTAAAAATGTTAAGTTTTTCATCAGCCGTTCAATTTGCAATTGAGCTTGGAGCAGTTTATAAAACTATAAGTTTATTTGGTGCGGTATTTATATTAATGCTCCTTTTCAATTTAGGACAAATTCACCTTGCAAACCCGATTTCTTTGTTGCAAAGTGATCAGGTAGGCGAACGTGAACCGAAGACAAAATGGTTGATTACTCTGATTGGTATTCTTACTCTTGGAACAGGATATGGGATGGCCCTGAGTATTGAATCGCCGTTGGAAGCCTTGATTTGGTTTTTTGTTGCGGTCATCTTAGTTATCATTGGAACATATGCTTTGTTTATTGCGGGTAGTATTGCAGTTTTAAAGGGAGCAAGGAAAAATAAGAAATACTATTACCAAACAAAACATTTTGTTGGAATTTCCGGAATGATTTATCGGATGAAACAGAATGCAGCTGGACTTGCAAATATTTGTATTCTATCCACTATGGTTTTGGTTATGTTATCAACTACGGTATGTCTTTATTCCGGTCAAGCAGATATTTTATTGCAACAATATCCGCAAGAAGTACAAATAAATGATAAAGGGTACGAGGAAGGACTTGAGACCGGTAATGCAGAAAAAATCGTGGAGTTAATTCAAAATAGTGATACGGAAATACCTTCTAAAATAAAAAATCTTGCAGCTTTTGACTATTTTATATTTTCTACAAGACAAGAAGGTACGGATTTTTCCGGAACAGATATAAAACATGTAAATCGTCAGCTATTTTTTTTAAACTTAGATGATTATAACCGAATGGAAAAGAAGAATGTGACATTGAATAATGATGAGGTTTTGATTGATTCGGAAGGCGGTGCTTACGAAGCAGACCAATTTTCAATGTTAGGAGATACTTACAAGGTAAGAGAAGTTGATTCGAATTTTTCCTATCAAGGGTTAGACATGGCAGGTATATACAAAACTTATTACATCATTTTACCGAATAAAGAGACCTTTCACTCACTTTCGGAGAAAATATCCAAGCAGTTTTCACATGAAGGAGAAATAGAGAGCTATGTGGCATTTGATTTTTCGGGAAAAAAGACAGAAAGAGATCATTTTATCGCTGAATTAGATGAAATCTTAAAGAGTGCGGATAGCTCAGCTTATATTTTGACTCGTTGGAGTGCTGGGTTAGATTATATGTCAATCTTCGGCGGACTTTTGTTTATAGGATGTTTTTTATCAGTGCTGTTTTTAATGGCAACGGTTTTGATTATTTATTATAAGCAAATTTCAGAGGGTTATGAAGATCGAAATCGTTTTCAGATCATGCAGAAGGTGGGAATGAGTAAGAGAGAAGTTCGACGTTCCATTCGGAGTCAAGTAATGACTGTGTTCTTTCTTCCGCTTATTGTGGCAGTGATTCATGTGATGTTTGCTTTCCCTATGATTTCCAAATTGCTGTTATTGTTTAATTTAACAAATACGATGTTGTTTGTAAGCTGTACAGTAATCACTATTTTGATTTTTTCCATGATTTATGGAATTGTATATTGGATGACAGCAAAGGAATATTATAGAATTGTAAATTAGGTAATAGGATTTTCAACAAAGCACTTCATTTTTTATAATGAAGTGCTTTGTTTTTTGCTTCCAAAAAATAAATCGGTTGGGGAACCAAATACGAGAAGTTTCGATTAAAAATTAGTTTTAACGAATTCTAGACAGCGGCAGCAAACGGAGTGACCTTTAAATTGTGTCTCAGTAGCTTGATTACCGCATAAAGTGCAAGCTTTTGTTTTCGATAGATGCTTGACACGATGTGTTAGATTTTTTTCTTTTTCCATACGATAAACCTTTCTATCGATTTAAATCAGTATTTTTTATTTTAAGGAAGCTATTATTATAATAAAATTCATAATACCAAAAATCAACAAAATTTTACATTTTTGTAATAATTAATCAATTTAATGTCATGAAGTAACAAAGCATTGACACTTGCATAGAAAATAAATAAGATATATGTGATACGATTATTAAAAAAACCGTAAAAACGGAGGAAATTCAGTGAAAGAAAATAAAACATTAAAAATAAAGTGGAATCAATTTTGGGGAAAGAGACTTACAAAAGGTCTCCTATCAATTATATTAATTGCCATTTTAGTAGGCACATCTTCAGTGAGCACTATGAGCAAATCCATTAGTAATCAAGAATTTTTTTCATATCATGTTAAGGATATTGTGAATTATTTTTTTGGAAATACAGATGCTGTTTTAGCCAGCAGTCAAGATTTTGCATATGAGAAATCAATTGACGGACCTCTTTATGGTGTTGCAGAAGGTAAAAATTTAATTGTCATTCAAGTAGAGTCTTTTCAAAATTTCTTAATTGGAAGAGAGTATAATGGCGTAGAGATTACTCCAAACCTTAACAAGCTTGTTGAGGATGACAGTATTTACTTTGATAACTATTACATGCAGGTTGCTATGGGTAATACTTCCGACGCAGAATTTGCAACAAATAACTCTTTATATGGAGCTGAGGAATATTGTACGTATGCTCTTTATGATAACAATCATTACAGGGGACTTCCTGTTTTACTTTCTGAGAAGGGTTATGATGTTGCAGCATTTCATGGATATAAAAAAGAGTTTTGGAATCGAGTTGGGGCATACCCGTCTTTAGGATTTGATACGTTTTATAGCGAAGAAGATTTTGAATTTAATGAAGTGTTGGGTTTCGGAATTCGTGATGACGATTTTTTCAAGCAATCAACAGCATATATTCAGAAAATGAAGCAGCCGTTTTATTCCTTTTTAGTTACGTTGAGCAACCACCATCCATTTCCGCTTCCAAATGGAGAAGAGCCGATTCCTCCAAAAAAAGGGGATGAGGGAACCTTAGTTTATAATTATTTAAACAGTGCACGTTTTACTGATAAATGCATTGGAGAATTTATTGAAGAACTAAAGCAGACTGGTCTTTATGAAAATTCAGTGATTGCGATTTACGGAGATCATTTTGGATTGACTGCAGGTGACCCGGATATTCAAAAATCGATGACAAAGCTTTTAGGAAAAGAATATGATGTAGATGAAATGGCTAAAATTCCTTTGATTATTCATATCCCCGGCGAAGATGTAAAACAGACAATAAGCATTTCAGGTGGACAACTTGATTTTCTGCCTACCATTGCATATTTAATGGGATTTGAATCCTTAGATACTTTGTATTTGGGACAAAATCTTATGACTGCGAAAAATGGATTTGTTGCAGAAGGGATCTATTTCCCTAAGGGATCGTTTGTAAAGGATGATGTTTTTTATGTCATGTCTAAGGATGGTGTTTTTGAAAATGGAAGGGCATGGAATATTAAAACAGGAAGACAATTAGACTTAGAAGAATTTCGTGTAGATTCTTTACGGGCCGCTCAATTGATTACTCGTTCTCAATCTTATTTAAAAAATGATTCCATTGGTCAGATGCAAGGAATGCTGAAACGGCCTTCTTCTGTGAAAGATCCGAGTTCAATTAATAAGCCGACAGAGGGGGTAGCAGTGACCGCTCCTTCAGAGAAAGCAACCACAATACCGGAAGAAGTACAACCGTTAGAACCTACGTCGCCAGAACAAGAAAATATAGACTCAACCTCAGAGGCTACCTCACAAGATGCGATCGAAACTGAGGATGGAATTGATTATCAGGAACCGATTGTGATAGGGCCAAATGGTTTGCCGGAAGGACTTGGGCCATCTGTAGAGCAAGAGGAAGATAATATGGAAGAGTCTCAAGATACTATGCAAGAAACAGAAGATCCGGATTCCTCACAGCCGGCTTCTTCGCAGGAAAGTAACATGGAGTCAACACAGGAGTCTGTGACACAATAGAGCATAAAAAAGCAATGGATATCCGATATCGGATATCCATTGCTTTTTATAGAAAATTTTTATTTAAGAATTTAACTCTTTCGGATTTACGTAGATGGTATGATTGTCTGTAAAAATGACCATGCCAGGTTTTGCTCCGGAAGGTTTTTTTACAAATTTTATCTTTGTATAGTCAACAGGAACATTTTCGGATTGTCTACCTTTGCTATAATATGCAGCTAAGGCAGATGCTTCTAAAATAGCAGTCTCAGTAATTTCTTTTCCTTCTGTGAACACGATTACGTGTGAACCGGGAATGTCTTTGGTATGAAACCAATAGTCTTTTCGATCGGCTACTTTTAATGTAAGATAATCGTTTTCTTTGTTGTTTCTTCCTACTAATATTCGAAATCCGTCACTTGTGGTATAAGAATAAGGTGCAGGCTTTTTCTTTTTTTCTTTATAATTATTTTTTCTTTTCCTTAAATAATTTCCTTCTATCAGTTCTTGCAGGATTTCTTCAATTTCCTCGAAAGTAACTGCATTATTTACATAGGTTAAAACAGATTCCAAATATTGAATATCTGTATTGGTTTCTTCTAATTGTATATTTTTCTCTCGAATGGCAGTCTTTGCTTTCCCATATTTTTTATAATATCTTTGTGCATTTTTTGAAGCGGAAAAACGTGGATCTAGTGGAATGGACAATGGTTGGTTGTCATAATAATTGAGAACTGTAGCTTGTTCACAACCATTTTCGATGGTATGAAGATTCGCTGTCAGCAATTCTCCATATAGACGATAGATGTCGGAATTTTCTGCTTTTATGATGTCCTCACAAAGACGCTGTTTTTTTAGGTAAAGTTTATCAAGCTGTCCGCTTATTGTTCGCTCAAGATCGGAAGATTTTTGACGGATGCGATTTGAGGAAGCTTTATGTGAATAATAATAGGAGATTGCTTCACTCACATTTACAAAAAACTTGCTTTCCATTGTCTCTTGGAAATCAGACAATGTATAAATATGAAAGTCCTGCGGAGAGCCTTCTTGATTGAGATACACGACTGGTGTGATGTTTCCATTTTCCTGTATTTCGACTAAATTACGGAATACGGGGGCAAGTTCTTTTGGAGTAAGTGTTTCTGCTTCCAAATCGTTTGCGGCACCTGCACGATAACAAATTTCTTCTGCAAGTACAGGACTAATGCCTTGAATATGATTCATTAAGTGTTTTGCCATCTTTGATTTTCGATGTTCTAAAATGGAAGACAATTTCTCTTCTGTTATTGTATAAGCACATATCTTTTCCTGAGAAGGGGGGTATACATATGGTTGTCCCGGTAGAATCTGTCGGTAACGATTGACATCAATGGAGACACGTTTGATACTGTCGATAATTCGATTCGAAGTTAAATCAACTAAAATGATATTGCTGTGTTTTCCCATGATTTCGATAATCAATTTTTTATTGACGGAAAAACCAAGTTCGTTGAGTGTATCTACCGATATTTCAATCAAACGTTCGGAATCCCTCTGCTCTATGGATGCAATACGGCCTCCTTGCAAATGCTTTCTAAGCAGCATGCAAAATCCGGAAGGATTTGCTGGATTGTTTGTTGCTTCCTCAATAAAATGAATACGAGGATGGCTGCTGTTTGAAGATAGATATAATTTATATTTTTCTTTTTTGGAATGAATATGAAATAATAACTCATCCGTTTCCGGTTGATAAATTTTTTCAATTTTTGCACCACTTAAGGTCTGATTTAATTGGCGGGCGACTGCACCCGTAACGAAGCCGTCAAAGCTCATAGAAGAAACTCCTTATAGATTATTTTTTTCGTAAGTAGTATAATATACAATGATAACATGAATTTCATAAAAACGGTAGTTGAATTGCATTAAGTTTTAACACGGGATACAGCAAATTATGTGAGAAGGGTAGGCTCTTATGATAAAAAGTATGACAGGCTTCGGAAGAAGCGAATATGCTGATGGAAAAAGGAACATAATCGTAGAAATAAAGTCGGTAAATCATCGATATTGTGATGTAACCATGAAAATGCCTCGACGTTATTCTTTTGCAGAAGAGAGATTAAAGGCAATTGTAAAAAACATTGCAAGACGTGGAAAAATTGATGTTTCCATCATGGTAGAAAATGTAACGGAAAATGATACCAATGTAAGACTAAATACAATGATGGCAAAACAATATTATGATAATCTGAAGGAGTTGAAAAATGATTTCGATCTTGCTGGTGAGATAACATTGCAATTTTTAGCAACTTTGCCGGATGTTATGAAGGCCGTACCTCATCTTGAGGATGAGGAGGAACTCGTAAAAAGTTTCTCTGTTCCGGTGAAGGAAGCGGTACAAAAGTTGAATGAGATGCGTGTAATTGAAGGTGAAAAGCTAGCAGAAGATATCGAAAAACGTGGTGATTTTATTCGTGAGATGGTAAAAAGCATTGAACTACGTTCACCAGAGGTAGCTACGACATATACGGAAAAATTACGTGAAAGAATTAAAGAGTTGATTGGAAATAACGTTACGATTCCGGAAGATCGAATTCTGTTAGAAGCTGCAATTTTTGCAGATAAATGCAGTGTGACGGAAGAATTGGTTCGTTTAGATAGCCATATTCTACAATTGAAAAGTATATTATCGAAAAGTAATCAGCCGGATGGCAAAAAATTAGACTTTTTGGTTCAAGAGATGAATCGAGAAGCAAACACAATTGGTTCAAAAGCCAATGACATTCAAATTACCAATACCGTATTAGATATTAAAAGTGAAATTGAAAAAATTCGTGAGCAGGTACAAAATATTGAATAAATATAAAGATTTTGCTTGCAAAAAGATATGAAATGGAGTATTCTATATATTCATATGAAAAGTAATTAAAAAGAACTGAATAGAGAGGAAAGTCCATGGGTAAAGGTTTGTTGTTCGTTGTTTCAGGTCCTTCCGGTGCGGGAAAAGGGACGATTTGTAAGAGATTATTAGATGAAATTGATATAGATTTGTCTGTATCGACGACTACAAGAAAGCCACGTCCCGGCGAAGTCGATGGCGTAAATTATTATTTTATTTCACAAGAAGAATTTAATAAAATAAAGGAAGAGGACGGATTGCTCGAATATGCATATGTTTACGGGAATTATTATGGAACACCCAAAAAAATGGTTATGGATAAATTAGAGCAAGGCAGAGATGTTATTTTAGAAATTGACATCCAAGGTGCTCTTAAAATTCGAGAAACGTGTCCGAAAGGAATCTTTGTTTTTATTTTACCGCCTTCCATGAAAGAACTTAGAAAGAGGATTACCGGAAGAGGATCCGAAACAGAAGACGCGATTAACATGCGTTTGGGAGAGACCTTGAAGGAAGTGTCTTACATTGATAAGTATGATTATTGTGTAATAAATGATGAAATAGAGGAAGCCGTAGAACGTGTTGCTTGCATAATGAAAGCGGAGCATTCACGCGTTTCAAAGGACATCTATCAACTAATTGAAAGATACAAGGAGGAAATCTAAATGCTTTATCCATCAATTAATGAAATTAAGAAAAAAGCAGATAGCCGTTATACACTGGTTGTTATGGCTGCAAAACGTGCCCGAGATCTTATTGACGGCAAACCAAAGCTGACTCAGGTGGACGTAGAAAAACCGGTGTCCATTGCAGCGAATGAAATAGCAGAGGATTTGATTGCTTATAATAGAGACAAACAAATATAATGAGTTTAAAGACATTTTAATTTTTTAGAAAGTTAAAATGTCTTTTTTATATATAGAATATAATATTTTCTAAAAATATAATGATTTAGTGCTTTACAATTTTAGCGCGATAAAGTATAATGAATATAACAGTTCGAACGAACCCAAATTTATAATATTTTTAGGAGGACAAAATAAAATGAGAAAATGGAGTTGGATGTTAGTATTAGTACTGATAATAGGTGTGTTTGCAACTGGCTGCGGAACAAAAGGTGAAACAGACGAAGTAACAGTAGATGATACATCTTTAACAGACATTCAAGCGAAAGGAACCCTAGTTGTTGGTTGTGATGATGAATTCCCGCCAATGGGCTTCCGAGATGAAAATGGAGAAGTAACCGGATTTGATATTGAGTTGGCGAAGCTTGTTGCAGAAAAATTAGGTGTCGAAGCAGTTGTTCAGCCAATTGATTGGAAGACAAAGGAAATGTCTTTGGAATCTAAAAAAATTGATGTCATTTGGAATGGATATACTATTGACAAAGAGCGTAACGGTAAGGTAGAGTATACAAAGCCTTACTTAAATAACCAGCAGGTTATTGTTGTAAAAGCAGATTCTGAAATCAATGCAAAAGCAGATTTGGCCGATAAAGTTGTAGGAGCTCAAGCGAACAGTTCTGGTCTTAAGGCAATTAAAAGTGATGAAGCATTTAAAGATAGTTTGGCAGAATTAAAAGAGTACGACACTTATCCACAAGCTCTTTTGGATTTAGAAGGCAGAATTGATGCTGTCGTTATTGATAAAATTTTGATTGGTTATGTTATGGCGCAAGAACCGGATACTTACCGCATTTTAGATGAAACGATGGGTGATGAATTTTATGGTATTGGATGTCGTAAGGGCGGTGTAGCTTTGCGCGTAGCCATTGATGATGCATTGGATGAATTGATGGAAGATGGTAGTATCGAAGCACTTTCTACAGAATGGTTCGGTTCTAATATCGTAATTCGTGATGTTGAGAAATTGACGGATGAAGATTTGGCAGAGTAATATCTTTGCTTTAAGGAAAAAATATCAACTCGGACTTCTTTGTTGAAGAAGTCTGAGTTGCGTTTGTTTACAGGAGGTCTAGGTTGAGCACAGAAATAATGTATCAGGTTGGAGGATTTATTTTAAGCGGTGCAGTAGTGGCAATTAAGGTTTACGTGGCTACGATTGTATTTTCCATTCCTTTAGGAATGCTTTTCGCAATGGGAAAATTATCGAGGTGTAAACCGTTACTTTGGCTTTTAGAAGGATATACTTGGCTGTTTCGAGGAACTCCGCTTCTTTTACAATTATTCTTTGTTTATTATGGGCTTCCGTATTATGGGATTGTCTTTACTCCCTTAATAGCAGCTTGTGTAACCTTTGTAATTAATTATGCTGCTTATTTTACAGAAATTTTTCGTGCCGGTATTCAGTCAATCGATTCCGGACAATATGAAGCAGCAAAGGCATTGGGAATGAATTACAGTCAAACAATGAGAAGAATCATTCTACCCCAATCGTTGAAAAGGGTGATTCCGCCACTAGGCAACGAAGCGGTGACTTTGATTAAGGATACAGCTCTTTGTTCTGCCATTACACTTCCTGAAATTCTAAAAAATACAAATTCAATGGTTACTACTTACTTTGAAATTAAATGGTATTTTTTTGCCGCGGTTATTTACCTAGTTATTACATTGGTGATTATTCAGGTATTTAAGTACCTTGAAAAAAAGTTCGGTTATTATCGGTAGGGGGTAGTCATGGAAGTTATTTCAGTACAAAATTTACATAAAAAATTTAGAGATCTTGAAGTTTTGCAGGGAATTAATCTTTCGGTTCAAAAAGGAGAAATTGTATCCATTATCGGACCATCTGGTTCCGGAAAAAGTACATTTTTACGATGTTTGAATCATTTAGAAACGGCAGATAAGGGAAGCATAAGCTTTCATGGAAATTATATTGCAAAAGAAGATTCCAAGACAAATAAAGCAATTTATATAAGTAATAAAGAAATTCTTTCGGTTTGCAATAAGCTAGGCATGGTTTTTCAGAATTTTAATCTTTTTCCTCATAAATCGGTCATTGAGAATTTAGTGGAAGCACCTATGATTGTAAATAAGAAAACCAGAGCAGAAGCAGAAAAAATAGCCGATGATTTACTGAAAAAGGTAGGCCTATCTCAAAAAAGAGAGTCTTACCCTTTTGAACTCTCTGGCGGCCAGAAGCAGCGCGTTGCCATCGCGCGAGCATTGGCCATGGAACCCGAGATTATGCTGTTTGATGAACCTACTTCTGCCTTGGACCCCGAACTCATTGGTGAAGTACTTCAAGTAATTAAACAGTTAGCGGAAGAGCGTATGACAATGATTATCGTTACGCATGAAATGAACTTTGCTCGTGAAATCTCAGACAGGGTCATTTTTATGGATCATGGAGAGATTGTTGCGGAAGGCACGCCAGAGCAGGTTTTGGTGAATCCAGAACATCCAAGAATCAAAACTTTTTTAAATCTTGTAAAATAAGACATATGAAATCTCCTTTCTACTTGATATAAAATCAATGTGGAGAGGAGATTTTTTGCTCCTGCAATTTTTGTGAAAAATTTTGCGTCTATATACATAAAAGGGGGCAAATGTATGGAGGGACAAACGAGTTGTATAATGATAAAAAAGCGCAGTATCATTTATAAAATTCCTTTACGGGATATTCTCTATATTTGCAAGAATTTAAGATTATCTTGTGTCATAACTATCTCCGGAGAGCAACATACCTTTTATGCTAAGTTTGATGAAATTCAGCCATTTTTAAATAAAAGTTTTTTACAATGTCACAAGAGTTATATTGTAAATTTAGAAAAAGTTATTGCACTGCAGGCTGCTTGGTTTTGGTTAGAAAATGGAGAGCATCTTCCAATCAGCCAAAAACGTCGAAAGAAGAGCAGAGAATATTATCAGAATTATTTAAGGGGAAACTTGTAATTTTTGTTGATTTTTGAACTGAATTAGTGTATAGTATCTAAGGATGTTTGAAAAATATCTAAAAAATTATTAAAAACACACATGCAGTTACTTGAATACTGGTGCCCATAGAGGTTGTTATTTCAAGGATTAGCTGGGTGGAGGAAAAAACCAGGAGGTAAAATTATGGCAGTTATTTCAATGAAACAACTATTAGAAGCAGGTGTTCATTTTGGACACCAAACAAGAAGATGGAACCCTAAGATGGCTCCTTATATCTTTACTGAAAGAAATGGTATCTATATCATTGACTTACAGAAAACGGTAAAGAAAATTGATGAAGCATACGCTTTTGTAAAGGAAGTTGCGGAATCCGGAAAATCCGTATTGTTTGTAGGAACAAAGAAGCAAGCTCAGGCTGCAATTGCAGACGAAGCAACAAAATGCGGTATGTTTTTTGTAAATGAAAGATGGTTGGGCGGTATGCTCACTAACTATAAGACCATTTCCATGAGAATTAAGAGATTAAATGAAATCAAGGCAATGGAAACTGATGGTACTTTCGCAGCTTTAACTAAAAAAGAAGTAACAAAGCTGAGAGGCGAATTGGAAAAGCTTGAAAAATATTTGGGCGGTATTAAAGAAATGAAGAACATGCCTGGTGCAATGTTTGTTGTAGATCCTAAGAAGGAAAAAATTGCTATCAAAGAAGCAAGAATTTTAGGTATTCCTATCGTAGGTATTTGTGATACTAACTGTGACCCAGATGATGTTGATTACATTATCCCTGCAAACGATGATGCAATTCGAGCAGTAAAATTGATTTCTTCTAAGATTGCAGATGCTGTTATCGAAGGAAAGCAGGGAGAATCTATGGATG
Organism: Anaerovorax sp. IOR16; assembly: GCF_017168145.1. Taxonomy (GTDB): domain Bacteria; phylum Bacillota; class Clostridia; order Peptostreptococcales; family Anaerovoracaceae; genus IOR16. Next base: position 666,730 of record NZ_JADQTL010000009.1, read on the forward strand.
ATAGCGAAGCAACGGTTGAACCGGTTGCAGAAGTGGAAGCTCCTGTAGAAGCATAATCATTTTATGCTTTGAAACAGATTGAAAACAATACAAAGGAGAGAAACGATATGGCAATTAGTGCAAGTATGGTAAAAGAACTGCGTGAAGCGACAGGCGCAGGTATGATGGACTGTAAAAAGGTTTTGGTTGAAGCTGACGGTGACATGGAAAAAGCAATTGAACTGTTAAGAGAAAAAGGTTTGGCTTCTGCAGCGAAAAAGGCTGGAAGAATTGCTTCCGAAGGATTAGTAAAATTAGCTTTTTCTGCGGATGGTAAAAAAGCAGCTGCCGTTGAGGTAAACTCCGAAACAGATTTCGTAGCTAAGAATGAAGAATTTGTGGAATTTGTAGCAACACTTTCTGAAATCGCTTTGGATGCAGAATCTGAAAATGTGGAAAACTTTATGAATGCAGATTATCGTGGTGAAGGAACCGTTGCCGATGTATTAAAAGCAAAAATCGCAAAAATCGGTGAAAACATGAACGTACGTCGTATTGCTAAATGTAATACTCCTGGCGTTGTTTATGTAGGATATATTCATGGTGCTGGAAAGATTGGTGTTATTGTAGGATTAGAAACCGAAGCATCTGCAGAAGAAGTTGCTACTGTTGGTAGAGACGTTGCAATGCAGGTTGCTTCTATGAATCCACAATTCGTTGATGAAAGCGGAGTTGATCCAGAATTTATTGAACATGAGAAAAAGATTCTTGTTCAGCAGGCAATCAATGAAGGAAAACCGGCTGATATCGTTGAAAAAATGGTAATTGGTCGTTTAAAGAAGGAATTAAAAGAAACTTGTCTTGTAGAGCAAAAGTTCGTAAAGAATGGTGAAATGAGCGTAAAACAGTATGTTGATTCTGTAGCAAAAGAAATTGGAAAATCCATTCGCGTTGCAGAGATGGTTCGTTTCGAAGTTGGCGAAGGTCTTGAAAAGAAAGAAGAAAACTTTGCAGAAGAAGTTGCAAAGCAAATGGGTAACTAATATAACTTAGTTTCAAAAATTAATCGTAAGTATTGTGACTCATAAAGTCATAGTACTTACGATTTTTTATTGTTAGAGAATTGGATTTTAGTGAAAAGAGGTATAAAACTTATAGAAATCAGTTATAACGATTTGATCTTTTACGGTTAGGATAATTTATAAAATTATATAGTTCTCTTTTTTTCTTTATGCTATAATGTCAATACTTAAATATTAATGTATGATTTTATACAAATTAGGGATGGAGAAATGAATGATGTCAAACTGCTTTTAGGAAGGAATGCAATCAATGAAAAAGAAAATTTATACCATCATTACATTAATTGCAATTTTTATTATCTATTTTGCAAGCGTAAAATTAGAAAATAAATTATTTGGAAATATTTTAGCACCAGTTGTTACGTTTGTATCATCATTCATACTTTTGGGAAGTATAAAAAAAATAAAAAATAAACAAAAAAAAGGGAGTATCCTAAAGTTTGTGTAAACCTCTAAACTGATGTAAGATAAATATATCAGTTTGGAGGTTTTATTTATGCCCAAAAGAAGAAAAGAATCACCCCAAAAACAAGCAATCAGAAAAATGATGCAGGAATACTTAAAAGAGAATGATATTCCTATCAAAAATGGTACAGATGTCAATTCTGTTATGCGTGATATGATGTCTGTATTACTGGAGGGTTCTCTGGAAGGAGAATTAGAAGACGAACTGGGATACTCAAAATATGACTATCGGAATAAGGAAACCGACAATAGTCGGAATGGATATTCTTCTAAAATCATGCATACAAACTATGGAGATATGAATGTTGCTATTCCTCGTGACCGTAATGGAGAATATGAACCCCAGCTTATCAAGAAATATCAAAATACCGTTACGCAAGATATGGAAGAAAGGATACTTTCCATGTATGCAAAAGGTATGACTACAAATGATATTGAATCCCATATGCGTGAGTTATATGACATTGATATTTCTGACAGTACGATTAGCCGAGTTACTGATAAAATTATACCGATTGTAAAGGAATGGCAGGAACGTCCTTTGGAAGAAGTATATGCGGTTGTTTTTATGGATGCAATTCATTTCCACGTTCGTAGTGAAGGAAGAATACGAAAAAAGGCTGTGTATATTGCTTTGGGAATTGATATGAATGGTAGAAAGGACGTTTTAGGTATGTATGTTGGTGAAAATGAAAATGCTAAATTCTGGCTTTCTATACTGAATGGGCTAAAAAATCGTGGTGTAAAAGATATCTTAATAACATGTATTGATGGACTAAGTGGATTTCCACAAGCAATTGAAGCAGTCTATCCTGAAACAGAGATACAGCAGTGCATTATTCATCAAATCCGTAACTCCACTAAATTTGTATCCTACAAAGATTTGAAAGCTCTGATGGCTGATTTGAAGCGAGTCTATACTGCCCCAACAGAAGAATTAGCCCTAAATGAATTGGAGTTGTTTCAAGAAAAATGGGATGTAAAATATCCGAAAATCTATAAATCTTGGCATGATAATTGGTCAACTTTAGCAACCTATTTTAAATATCCTGAAGCTGTTAGGCGGCTTATTTATACCACAAATGCCATTGAGGGATTTAATCGTCAACTTCGTAAAGTAACAAAAAGCAAGACAATTTTTCCTTCTGACGATAGCCTTTTAAAAATGCTATATCTGGCAACGATAGATATCACAAAAAAGTGGACAGGATATCGTAGGGACTGGGGACGGATATATTCCCAGTTAGAGATTTATTTTGAGGAAAGACTAAAAAATCTCAACTTCTAAAAAACAACTTGTTCGGCAAGTTTTATTGACATGCAAAAAAATCATTGTATAATGCAAACAAGGGTAGAATCCCAAAATTGACTCTGCCCTTAAGTAACTATTCACATATCTTATATCAGATTTTTGAGTTTACACAAAACTTGAAACTGTCCCAAAAAAAATTATATTGGAGTCTCGTTTTTTTATTTACTTTTTCTTGGTTTATTGCTGATTTTTCTTGGTTAATTTATGATGAAATCCTTTCTATTAATCCAATAAATATCGCTGGTATAAATATTATTTATACATTACCGAATGTCTTTTTAGCAATATTAATTACTGTATATTATATTAATAATTTTAAGAAATGGAATAAATATCAGTTAATTTTAGACAATATTGTAATAGATTCAATTCTTTTAATATTAATCTGGACTTTTATGTTTTCTCAAAATGGGATTACATTTCATACTAATTTTGATTATCTAAATACTCTGATATATCTATTTATAGATTTCTACATTCTTTCAGGAATTGCAACAATGATAATGTCTTTCAATTTAAAAAGACTTGAAAAATATATTTTTGTAGTGCTTTTCGGAGCACTGATTTTTGTTTTCACCGATTTTCATTATGCTTATCTTTATTTTAATGATCTTTATGTTGCAAATACAATGATAGATGGGGTGTATTCGATACCGAATGTATTATTTGCAATTGGAGCTATTTTGGCGCAGCCAGTTCGTATGCCCAAGGATGAATTTGAGGAAGAAATGCTTCCAGAAAATTATAGGAAGACAAGATATTTAAATGTTTTGCTATTAGTTTTTTTAGTATTATATATAATTAAATCCTATAGTCTTGAAATACTTTTTGCATCTACTTGTATCATTCTTATCCATCAGTTTTTTACAGCTATAATACAAGATGCAATTCGAAGAGAATTTCTTTTAAAAAAAGAAGTACAGATGAATGAACAATTAGAAAATGAGATAAAGGAAAGAACAGAAGAATTAATTTGTGCAAATAAAGCATTGGTGGAGATTTCCAATAAAGATGCCTTAACTGGATTATATAATCGACGATATTTGATTGATTATTTAGATTCATTAATTTTAAACAAACCTAATAATTCCTTTGCATTGTTATACATGGATTTAGACCGATTTAAATCCATTAATGATACTTATGGTCATCCAATTGGGGACAAGATGTTAAATATTTTAAGCAAACGTTTCATAGATAATTGTCAACCTAATTGTACTATATTTCGAGTAGGTGGAGATGAATTCGTTTTATTAATTGAGAAACAGGTGAATCAATCGTATATTTACAAGATAGTTCATAAGATTTTAGATCTGATGCAGCAGCCGATTTTTATTGAGCCTTATGTATTTAGAACGGGTGTAAGTATTGGTATTGCTTTATTTCCACAAGATGCGGAAGATCGAGATTTGCTTATGAAATATGCAGATATTGCAATGTATGAAGCAAAGGTGAATTGTCGAGATTCTCATTATATGTTTTTTCATTCAAGCATTAGCCAAAAAATACAAAGACAGCATGAAATTGAGCTTCTTCTTAAAAATGTAGATTATACGAATGAGTTCTTATTGTATTATCAGCCTCAATACCGTTCTAGCGACCATTCTTTGGTTGGAGTAGAAGCTTTATTAAGATGGAAGCATCCGGAGCAAGGTATGATTCCTCCTTTGGAATTTATTCCTATAGCAGAAGAAATCGGAGTGATTCAGCAAATTGGGAAGTGGGTGATTGGAGAGGCTTTTTCGCAAATAAAAAAATGGAATGAAGCGTATCATCTAAATTTAAAAATAGGAATTAATGTATCGCCGATACAAATGGAGGACATTCATTTTCTTACTTGGTTTCAAGAAAAACTTGCAAATGATCAAATCAATCCAAATTGGATTGATTTAGAAATTACTGAAGGGACTACAATGAATGCCACCGTCTCAACGGAGGAGTTGTTTGATAAATTTAGTAATTTAGGGGTGACAATATCGATAGATGACTTTGGCACAGGATACTCTTCTTTAAGTTATATAAAGAAATTCCATATTAATACATTAAAAATTGCCAAAGAATTGATTGACAATATCGCAGAAGATCATAATACACTCTTAATTGTAAGAGCTATTGTCATGATGGCAAAGGGAATGCAATTAAAAACAATTGCAGAAGGAGTGGAAGAAATCAAGCAAATTGAGATACTTTCGAAAATTGGATGTGATGAAATACAAGGATATTATTTTGGTAAACCTCTTCCTGCTGAAGAATTGGAAAAAGAACATATAATAAAAAATATAAATAATGAAATACTTTAAATTTAATGAGAAACACCCGAAAGAAACGGGTGTTTTTTGTTTTATTGATTATTTTTGACCTGTAAATTAGAGGAAATAATACCTCTTGCCATGTAGCTTGCGATTAAGAAAATAATATCTTCAATCGAATTATAGTTTAAAATTTCCTCTTCATAATTATCATTCGTTATTGCATTGATTTCATTGATTTTCAACTTAATGTATTGATATAGTAAGTATTTCCATTGATTTTCATCCCAATATACATTAGTTCTGGCTAAAAATGAAGATAATTTATCTGCAACTCCATACCACTCTATAATTCTTGAATCAGTTAATACAGAATCACCGAATTTTATAGCTTCCACGACTTTCATTGCAGATGTAATAAATTCTGTCATGATATTCATTAATCTTTGTGCAGCTACGGTACCGTAAAAAATATTAAAGGTATTATAAAATTCTGTTGGTAAGTACAATAGATAATTTTTAACGGATTGTAAATTTCTTGTATCATAAATTGCAGCTTTTATATATGTTCTCATCCAAGATGCAAGATCCAACCATAGTTTTTGAAAAGCGATGATAATATTTACTTGATCATATGTAAGGTAGTTATTTTGAGTCGTTTCATCCGTTTGGTTTGCCATAATCTAATCTTCCCTATATATTTACTCTTTCATTATATGTTTCAGCATTATTAAATGAAACAATTATATTGTATAAATTGCTTTTGAAATATAGATAATTATAATCAATTTGACTAAGTAACAACTTGATGTTACAATAGAAGTGTTACTTTAAAAAAATCAAACAAGATGGGGGTGATACTTTGATTGAATTCAAAAATGTAACAAAGCAATATGCAGATGGATTTGAAGCAATAAAAAGCATTGATTTAAAAGTTGAAAGAGCAGAGATCCTTACTTTGATTGGTCCTTCCGGATGTGGGAAAACGACAACAATGAAGATGATCAATCGTCTGATTGAACCTACAAGCGGGCAAATCTTAGTTGAGGGTAAAGATATTAAGAATGTAGATCCTGTTGAACTTAGACGTAACATTGGTTATGTCATACAGCAAATTGGGTTGATGCCTCATATGACTATTGAAGATAACATCGCATTGATTCCAAAGCTAAAAAAATGGCCGAAAGAAAGATACTTAGCAAAGGTAGATGAGTTGTTGGATATGGTAGGGCTTGATCCGAGTCTATATAAAAAACGATATCCGAATGAATTATCTGGTGGACAGCAACAAAGAATTGGTGTAATAAGAGCATTGGCAGGAGATCCTCAAATAATTCTTATGGACGAGCCGTTTAGTGCATTAGACCCTTTAAGCCGGGAACAATTACAGGATGAATTAGTCAGGCTGCAAGAGGAAATACAAAAGACGGTTGTGTTTGTTACGCATGATATGGATGAGGCACTTAAAATTTCAACAAGAATTGCAATTATGCGTACCGGTAATATCCTTCAATTGGATACGCCAGATCGAATATTAAGACGTCCGAAAGATAAGTTTGTACGAGAATTCATTGGAGAAAAAAGACGTATGGAAGGGATTGGAAATCCGACCGCTAGTGATTTGATGCATCAAAGAGCGGTATCCATTAGTCCGAAAAGAGGATTGGCAGAAGCGTTCCAGGTCATTAAAAATGAACGAGTGGATAAGCTGTTTGTAGTTGGTAAACAAATGGAATTGCTTGGTGTGGTTTCTTTAGAAAAATTAACAGATCATTACAAAGAAGAAGATAAGACAGTAGTTGACATTATGGATAAGCAAGTGATTAAAGTGCATACTGATGAGGCAGTGGGTGAAGTTGCCGATATTTTTACAAATCGAGATATTAATGCCATCCCAGTTGTAAATGATGGAAAACTATCCGGTGTTATCACTCGAACCAGTTTGATTCGAGGTATTGCAGAATGGGAGCAGAAAAAAGGGGGGGATGAAAATGAGTAATAGTAATTTTATACAAATATTGTATCAGACCTTTGTTGAACGCGCAGATTTAATTAAAGTAGGGATTCAAGAACATCTAATATTAGTTTTATTTGCAATGTTTTTTGCTATTATCATTGCGGTTCCTCTTGGCGTGTTCCTAACAAATTATAAGAAGCTTGCAGAACCAATTATAGGCATTGTAGCTGTTGTGCAAACGATACCTAGTTTAGCATTGCTTGGCTTTATGCTTCCGTTAGTTGGTATTGGAAAAACAAATGCGATTATTGCATTAACCGCTTATGCGCTATTGCCGGTTTTAAGAAATACGTACACCGGTATTTCCGAAGTGGATCCTTCGACGATTGAAGCGGGTAAAGGTATGGGAATGAAAAGATGGCAGATATTAGGTATGATACAGATTCCTTTGGCTCTTCCAGTAATTATGGCTGGGATAAGAACCTCAACAGTCATTACCATTGGTACTGCTACACTTGCAACATTTGTTGGTGCAGGTGGTTTGGGAAACATCATTTATCGAGGCATTACCATGCAAAATACGCAATTGATTTTGGCAGGTGCTATTCCGGCAGCTTTGTTTGCGATTATTACCGATTTCATTTTAAAGAAGTTTGAAATAAAAGTTACACCTCAAGGAATTAGAAGTTAGAAGGGAGCAAATTATGAAAACGAAAAAGATGAAAGTAGTAGCATTGGCTTTGGCGTTGGTTTTAATGATGGGAGTGCTTGCAACAGGGTGTTCCAGTGGATCAAAAGAAGAAAATACGCTTACCATTGGAGGCAAGAAATTTACTGAGCAAGTAATTTTGGTCAACATTTTAGAACAATTAATTGAAAATCGTACAGATATCGATGTTATAAATCAAGCAGATTTGGGAGCAACGGATGTATTACAACAGGGTATGCTTGATAAAGATTTGGATATGTACGTAGAATATACAGGTACGGCATATATGATCGTTTTAAAGGAAGAGTTAGACACAACAGATCCTCAAATTATTTACGACCGTGTTAAGGATTACTATCAAAAAGAGTTTGATATGACTTGGATGACTCCTTTTGGCTTTAATAATACGTATTGCATTGCAGTAAAATCTGAAGATGCAACAAAATATGGATTGGAAAAGATTTCTGATTTAAAGGGCCATTCGGAAGAGATGATTTTAGGAAGTGATTTTGACTTCTTAGAAAGAGAAGATGGCGCTGATTATTTTAATAAAGCTTATGGATTAACTTGGAAGGATTTAAGAGGAATGGATCCGGGATTAATGTACTCAGCGGTAAAAGAAAATCAAATTGAAGCAATTGTTGCTTATGCTACGGATGGAAGAATACCTAGATATGAATTAAAAGTATTGGAAGACGATTTGGCGTTTTTCCCACCTTATTTTGCGTCCGCAGTAATCAATAATGATGCGTTAGAAAAATTCCCAGAAGTAAGTGATTTGATGGAAGAACTAGCACCACACCTTACTATGGAAAAAATGCAAGAACTAAACTCTTTAGTGGATATCGATGGTATGCCTGAAGGTACAGTTGCAAAAGATTTCTTGACAGAGTCTGGATTAATCTAATAAATAATCAATTCTAAATTTTGAGCTATAAAAATGATACAAAAACGCGGTATGCTTTTGCAGCAACCGCGTTTTTTACCAGGTGAAGGTTGTTGCTTTCGCTAAAAAATTACAATTTTTCACAAATAGCTATTGCAATTTTCTCTATTTCAGTTATAATAATAAAAGTGATATGCGGAAGTGGCTCAGGGGTAGAGCATCGCCTTGCCAAGGCGAGGGTCGCGAGTTCGAATCTCGTCTTCCGCTCCAAGACAGGACATATCTTTCTAAGAGAAAGGTATGTCTTTTTTAGTAATATAAAAATTTTTATTATTGAATGTATAAGCTGATTTTTATTGACTAAAAATTCTGTATATGTTAGACTTTTTTAAAAACTAACGTATGTTAGTAAGCATTCTCAGACCAGCAACAGTTAGAAAGGAAGACTAGTATGAAAAGCTTAAAGGTAAAAATGATTGTAGTAATTTTGCTGTTGGTGATTGTATCATCTTCAGCGACGGTAGCAATAGGATTGTTTCAAAGTTATGAGTTGACGCAAAACACAATTCAAGCACAATTTGAAGACAAACTAACCGCTGGGAATAACATGTTAAAATTGTATTTGGGTGATAAGTTTGGTACTTTACACCTTTCTAGTGAAGGAAAGATGGTAGATGCATCCGGAAAAGCGATTGATGGAAGATACGAATACATAGATACTTTATCGGATGAAATGGGCTTGGTTGCCACTATTTTTTCAAAAACAGGAAAAGATTTTACAAGAATACTTACTACTATTAAAAATGAGAAAGGTGAAAGGGTTGTCGGGACAACATTAGACCCTTCTGGCAAGGCATACGAAGAGGTTTCAAAAGGTAATGTCTTCTTTGGTCAGGCAAATATACTTGGGGAAGAATACATAACGAAATATGAGCCAATGTTTAATACAGATCAAGAAATTATTGGTGTGTATTTTGCTGGTGTCCCTATGGCAAAGGTTCATTCGATTGTAGATGAAGGAATGAAAGACACAATACAATCCGTTGCTTTATTAATTTTTGCTGTCCTGTTTATCGTTTGCATAGCAAGTTATTTTGTAGCTTCATCAATTGCAAAACCCATTCATAAGGTCACTGTTGTGGCAAAGGAAATTGCAAATGGGAATTTTGATGTAGAGTTATCCGTAAAATCTCGTGATGAAGTTGGGCAGCTTGCAGATGCATTTCATCTTACCATACAACAGTTGGTCAACTATCAAGCGTATATTGATGAGATTTCAGATGCGCTCAAAAATATTTCAAATGGAGACTTAATGGTTGAGCTGCAGAGAGATTATGTAGGGCAGTTTCGAAAGATCAAAGAAAATATGGAATCACTCCTTCGAAATCTAAATGCTACTTTTTTACAGATGAATCAATCTGCAGACCAAGTAGCCAGTGGTTCCGAGCAGGTTGCAAATGGTGCACAGGCACTTTCTCAGGGTGCAACCGAGCAGGCAAGTTCAATCGAGGAATTATCAGCTTCGATATCGGAAATTGCGGAGCAAATAAAACAAAATGCAGAAAATGCAATGTCGGCAAGCGGAAAAGCAGATGTTGCGGGAAAAGAGTTACTCAGCAGCAACGATGAAATGAAAGAGATGCTCGATGCAATGGATCAAATTACATTGAAGTCTTCGGAAATCTCAAAAATTATCAAAGTAATTGATGATATTGCCTTTCAAACAAATATACTTGCTTTAAATGCTGCGGTAGAAGCTGCACGTGCGGGAGCAGCTGGAAAAGGATTTGCAGTTGTTGCAGATGAGGTTCGAAATCTTGCAGGAAAATCAGCAGAAGCGGCAAAGAGTACCACTCTGTTGATTGAAGAAACAATCGACGCAGTTCGCAATGGTTCTATTATTGCAGATAAAACAGCAAAATCTCTTGAGGCAAGTGCAGAGGTGACACAAGAAGCCGTGCTATTGATTGATAAAATTGCAGAAGCATCCAATCAGCAAGCCGCATCCATTGATCAGGTTAATCTTGGTGTTGAACAAATTTCTGCCGTAGTCCAGACGAATGCAGCAACGGCTGAAGAGAGTGCGGCTGCAAGTGAAGAATTATCAAGTCAGTCAAACTTATTAAAGGATTTAATCATGAAATTTAAATTGAAACAAGACAGTCATTTTGGTAATTATGATTGCGAAACATCTTATTTTGAAGACCGAAATAGTACTGTGAGAGACGAAAAAAATTCTTTTGATTCCAATATAACAAGTAAGTATTAAATATTGATGTATTTTCCATTTTTGTTTATAATATAATTATTATTAGTAAAAATTGTTGTAGAAAAGAGGAAATACTGTTGGAAGATCGAAAGAAAAAAGCGGTGGAATTGCACCATAAGGGTTATAATTGTTGTCAGGCCGTTGTTTGTTCGTATTGTGACTTATTAGGGCTTGAGGAAACCGCTGCTTTTCGCATTGCAGAAGGATTTGGCGGAGGTATGGGAGGAATGCATGATGGTACCTGTGGTGCCGTTACTGGAGCTTATATGTTAGCTGGTTTGAAACAAAGCAGTGGAGATGCAGAAAAAGCGATTACCAAAAAGGATACATATCGTATGGTAAAAGCATTGGCAGATGCTTTTAAAGAAAAAAATTCATCAACAATTTGTGAGGAGTTACTTGGCGTAAAGGGAAGCCCAAAACTTCGTTCTTGTGATGGCTGTATTGAAGATGCTTGTGAAATTGCCGAAAAAATAATATTAATGAATTAACAAAACACCTTGCAGTTCCAATTGTATAACTGCAAGGTGTTTTATTTTAAGTTAATTATTCTCCAAGTTCTAAAGCAATTTCCATCATTTGATTAAAATTCTTCTGCCGATCTTCAACCGATGCTTTTTCACCGGTTATGAAGTTATCACTGATAGTAACCATTGCTAATGCATTTGCACCAAGCTTCGCGGCATTCATATAGAGAGCAGCTGCTTCCATTTCAACAGCCAGCGTACCGAGTGATGCCCATTTTTTCCACCAATCGGAATCGGATTCATAGAATACGTCACAAGATACGATGTTTCCTGCATGCACCGGAATGTTTAGAACATCCGCTGCTGCTTTTGCCTTTAAAAGTAAATCAAAATCAGCACAAGGTGCAAACGTTCCCGGTAATTCATAAGTATGCGCCCAATTAGAATCAGTAGAAGCACTTAACCCTAAAACAATGTCTTTTGTTTTAATATGTTCCTGAAAAGATCCAGCCGTTCCAATTCGAATTAGATTTTTTACACCGAAATGAGTAATTAATTCATAGGAGTAAATACCCATTGATGGCATACCCATACCAGAGCCTTGCACTGAAATTCGTTTTCCCTTATATGTGCCTGTAAATCCGAGCATGCCGCGGATTTCGTTGTAGCAGGTAACATCCTTTAGATAAGTATCTGCAATGTATTTTGCTCGAAGCGGATCTCCCGGAAGCAATATGGTTTCTGCCACATCTCCTTTTGCGCCGTTAATGTGTAATGTACCCATGAAATTTCTCCTTTTTTCTTATTCATTAGTTTCGAATGCATTGTGAAGTGATTAAAAAAGAAATTTTTTCTAATCCACATAGATTCAAAAAATATTATACCATAAATCAAAGATAATAAACAATTTTGTGTTGTATAAAATCCAACAAGTGGAATAATAAATGGGTCATATCTTTACTTGTGTTATAATTTAGAGTATGATTAATATATGTGATACAAACAAAGGAGACAAACAATATGACGATGCAATTTAATGGACCAAGCCAAGATCTTCGTCCCATTTCTACATTAAAGGAAATGTTGGACACAAGCGCAGAGCTATATGCAAACAACCCTGCGTTTCTTATAAAAAAAGAAAAGGGTAGTGCTTATGAAGAAATCAATTATACGTTGCTAAAGCATGATGTGGATTCTTTGGGTACAAAGTTAATCGACTTGGGATTACAAGGGGAAAAAATTGCTGTGATTGGTGAGAACTGCTATGAATGGATCGTATCTTATCTGGCAGTATCCAATGGTACTGGTATAGTAGTACCACTGGATAAAGAATTAAGCCAAGAAGAAATTTATCAATTACTAGAGATTTCAGACTGCAAAGGTATTTTTTTTACAGCAGCTTATGAAGATTATTTTAAAGAATATAACATTCCGATAAAAATAAGAATGAAAATTTTTGGGGATCGTACCGATATTCATGAAGAATTGCCAATGGTTGAACCGGAACATGGGATTTATGACTGGGCAAGCTTGGTAAAAGAAGGGGAAAGTTTACTTTTACAGGGGAATCGTAGCTTCATAGATGCGAAAGTAGATCCAGATGAAATGCGTATTTTGCTGTTTACTTCCGGAACGACAGAAACTGCGAAAGGCGTTATGTTAAGTCAAGGAAACATTGCAAGGAATATTATGGACACATGTCGCATTGCACATGTATTTCCTGATGATCGTACATTATCCATTCTGCCGATTCATCATACTTTCGAGTGTACGATGGGACAGCTTTTGGTTTTATATCGTGGGGCTTCCACTGCTTATTATGAAGGACTTAAGTATATTGTAAAAAATTTAGCGGAAGCAAAGGCTACGATTTTAATTGGTGTGCCGTTAATTTTTGAGTCAATATACGATAAAATTTGGAAGAAAGCCGAAAAATCGGGAAAAGCTGGATTGCTTCGGAAGGGAATAAAGATTAATCGAACAATGAAGGCTATGGGTATCGATTTATCAAAAAAAATATTTAAAGATGTGCATGATGGCTTTGGTGGCAAGCTGCGTTTGATCATAACAGGAGCAGCAGGCATTGACCCGAATGTATGCCGTGGCTTTGAGGATTTCGGTTTTCGAGTACTGCAGGGTTATGGATTAACAGAGTGTTCCCCTTTGGTTTCCGGGCCCCCTGATTATACCAATACCTATAAAAAGGCAGGATCGGTTGGACCTTCTGTGGAAAGCGGAGAGATTCAAATTGTCGATAAAGATGGAGATGGCATTGGAGAAATTATATTTAAGGGTCCTAACGTTATGCTTGGATATTATAATGATCCTGAAAAAACCGCTGAGGTTTTAAAGGATGGTTGGTTCCATACGGGTGATTTAGGATTTTTAGATAACGATGGCTGGCTTTATATTACGGGTCGAAAGAAAAACGTAATTGTTACGAAAACTGGAAAAAACATTTATCCAGAGGAAGTAGAAATATACATTAATCGTAATAAATACATTCAAGAATCTCTTGTTCATGGTGTGGAGCGTGAGGAAGATACTTTAGTAAGTGCACAGATTCGACCGGCATATGATGTTATTTATGAAGAATTTGGAAAAGATTATAAAGAAGATGACATTCAAAGTTTAATTAAGAAAGAAATAAAAAAAGTCAACGAAGGTTTGCCGATTTACAAACGAATTCGTGACTTTACAATTCGAACGGATGAATTTGTGAAAACCACCACAAAGAAAATTAAACGTTATAAAAATGTATAAGGTTCTAAATATTGGATGCTTTGATTGTCAGCATTTATTTCTACCACGCAGCCCATTGGAATGGAAATGTGAGGGTAGGTATGGCCAGCTCGGAAATTAAGCAGAGTTGGTTTCTTGAATGGCTTGATAATATCATTGAAAATCTGATAGAGGGAAAGGCTTTGTTCCTTTTCCTCTTTTTTTATGCAATTTTGCCAGGTACCAAGTAAAATTCCAGCACAATCTGAAAACTTACCGGCTAGAGCCAAGCTGGTTAATGCACGGTCAATTTGATAAGGAAAGGAATCGACATCTTCAATAAATAGAATTTTATCTTTCGTATCAATTTCATAAGGGGAACCTAAGGTTGCATTCATAACAGAAAGATTTCCACCTGTAATGGGTGCATATGCAACACCTGGATACAAGGCTGTTAACGGCTCTTCTATTGGAGGTGTTATTTGCCCAAGCGGATTTGAAGAGAATAAAAGCATTGTTAAATATTTTAGTGTTAAGGGATCTCCATTGCCCCAACCATTGTTTGGCATAGGTCCATGAAGTGTGACCATATGGCAAGATTGGTTTAATACATTGTGAAGGGCAGTTATATCACTGTATCCTAGAAATACTTTTGGATTTTTGCTGATAGATTTTAAGTTTAATCGTGGAAGTATTCGAGTTGCCCCATATCCACCACGTAAACAAAAAATTCCGTTAATTTCTGGATCACAAAATGCATCGTTTAAATCTTTTGCTCGTTGTTCATCTTCACCTGATAAGTAACCATAACGTAACGTGCAGGATGGATAAACAATTGGCTCTAAATCGAATAAACGAATGGAGTCAATTGCAAGTTCCAGACCTTCTCTGGTAGCTGGTGAAGATGGTGCAAGCAAAGCAATTCGATCTCCGGGTTTTAATGTTTTTGGTCGCTGCAATGGATGTTTGTACATGAATGTTACCTCCTATTTATCGATTCATGTTTTTTCTATACATCATAATATGCAATGTAATAGCAAAATAGCATGAAAAGAAAAAAGGAAGGTTTCGTTCTAAAGAGATTCGGAGCAATCATAAAATGGAAGAACAGGAGGTGACCTATGGAAAAGAAAATAGAAAAACAAGTCAAAGAAGCATCCTTATTGGCAGTTGAGTTGTACAAAGAATTGCACCAATGGCCCGAGTTAGGGGATCAAGAATATAAAACGTCGAAACGAATTCAAGAGGAACTAGAGAGACTCGAAATACCATATCAAACTATGTTGGATACAGGTATCATCGGAATCTTAAATGAAGAGAAGTCACATAAAGGGACAATAGCAATAAGAGCGGATATGGATGCTTTACCAATTTCAGAGCATACGGGTCTTGTTTATGCATCCAAAAGACCTGGCTTGATGCATGCATGTGGACATGACGTTCATATGGCAGTACTTCTTGGGACTGCAAGAGTCTTAGCCGGAATAAAAGAAAAAATTAACGGATGTGTAAAATTTATTTTTCAACCTGCGGAAGAAACAACCGGAGGGGCAGCTCGCATGATAGATTTGGGATGCCTTGAAAATCCAAACGTTGATTGTATTCTTGGACTTCATGTAAAACCACATTTGAAAGCCGGAAAGATAGAGATTCCATATGGGACGGTTCATGCATCATCCGATTCTTTTAAAATGATTGTAAGCGGAAAGAAAAGCCATGCAGCAGAACCAGACAAAGGTGTGGATGCAATTTTAGCCGCATCAAATATTATCTGTAATTTGCAAGCAATTGTAAGCCGGATGATAAGTCCGTTGGATCGGGCAGTCATATCTGTTGGAAAGATGGAAGGGGGTACGGCAGCAAATGTAATAGCGGATGAAGTGATCTTGGAAGGAACAATACGTACTTTTTCAAGGGAAACACGACAAAAAATATTTTCTTCTCTTTCAAGATTTGCAATTCAAACTGCAAAATCCTATGGGGCAACAGCTCGAGTTATCTTCCTACCAGGATATGAAGCTTTAATCAATGATGATGGTATAGCAAGTAAACTTGAAAAAATAGCAAAAGATGAAATTGGAACGGAGAATGTTTGTGCCTTACAGGAAGCTACATTAGGAGTGGATGATTTTGCATCATTCTTAAGAGAAGTACCGGGAACTTTTTTCTTTTTAGGATGCGGCTTCTCAGAAAAAGCAAATCAAGGAATTCATTCAGAGGGATTTTGTGTGGACCAATCGTGTATCTATACAGGAATCCAAATGGAAACTTCTTTTGTCCTTCAACTTTTGCAATCAAAAAATATACATGAAATCAGGAAAGGAAAGCAATAAAAAAAACCAGGGAGACACTCCTGGTTTTTGCTTATGTGCATTTAACTTATGCACGGGTGGGGACGGGTGAGATTATTCTGCCTTTGCTTTGTTTAAAGCCTTAGTTAATCTAGATACTTTTCTGGAAGCAGCATGCTTATGGATGGTTCCTTTTGCAGCAGCTTGCATAAATTTCTTTTCAGCTAAAGCTAATTTTTCAGCAGCAACATCGAAGCTCTTTTCAGCAATTGCCTTATCAAAATTTTTGATAATGGACTTTAGATGAGACTTTACTCTTTTGTTTGCTGCAGTCTTCTTGCTGATTACGCTGATTCTTTTTTTTGCAGACTTAATGTTTGCCATATTATTTCACCCCACTTTCGTAAAATATCGCAACTTGTAGTATATACGAATAGAAAGGAAAATGCAAGGTAAAAATAACAAAAGAAAGTGAGGTATGCAAAAAAATGATTCGAACAGACTTAGCGATTGAAAATAAGGAAATGTATGATGCAAAAAATAATGGGCAGCAAATTGAAATTCCGGGAGTTGAGGTAGATACCGAAAACTATGAAGAAGGAATTAATGTAACCAGAATTAAAATTGCAGATGAACATGGAAGCGCAGTTATGCAAAAACCAATGGGAAACTATATTACGGTTGAATTGCCGAAAGCCGCAAACGGTTCAGAGGAATTAAAAAAAATGGCTGCAAAAGCAGTTGGAATTGAATTGAAAAAAATGATTCCATTTCATTATTATTTGAAGGTACTTGTTATCGGACTTGGAAATGAAAAGGTAACTCCGGATGCTTTAGGCCCGCATACGGTATCAAAAATTCGTGTAACAAGACATTTGTTTCTCTTATATGACGTAGATGGTGATGAAGAACAGGGTTGCGTCAGTGCCTTATGTCCGGGTGTAATGGCATCGACCGGAATGGAATCTGCTGAATTGATTAAAGGTGCAGCACAAATTTCACAGCCTGAGGTTGTAGTTGCCATTGATGCATTGGCTGCTCGAAATGTAGAGCGTATCGGAACAACCATTCAAATTACGGATACGGGCATTTCTCCTGGTGCAGGTACCGGAAACATGAGAAAGAATTTAACAGAGGAAAGCATTGGTAAGAAAGTAATTGCAATCGGCGTTCCTACTGTCATTGATGCAGGAACTTTAATTTTAGATTCTTTATCGGGTTATTTAAAAAATGCTGCGGAAGCAGAACAATATCTGGATAATACAGGATTGGATATGATTGTGACGACTTCAGATATTGATCAGTCCATTCATGACTTTTCTGAGATAATTGCAGATGCTATAAATATTGCGCTTCATCCTGGCATATACTCTTAAGAGAAAAGAGACTCTAAGAAGTTTTAGAGAGGGAAACATCGGGGGAGAAGAGATATATGAGGAGAAGACGATATTCAATTAGAACTGTAAGCAAAGGCAGAATTGTGGTAGTTGCTTTTCTTTGCTTTTTCTTAGCAGCTGCCACAGAACTGTATTTTATGGACAAAGACGTGGAAAAACCGATACCAGCACGTGAAACCTTCAGTGTTCAGGGGTTGCTTTCTTCTGTCAATCGAGGAGGAGAAAGAAGAAATACTTCGGAACAAAACGTAAATCGTTCTTTAAAAGGTGTTTTACAGCAATCATTTCCATCTCTTGCTAAAAACAATGATAATCAAGAAGATTACATTGCACAAAACGATACGGTAGATAAAAATAATGATTTAGAAAATGAAGAAGTAAATCAGACAGAAGAACCTGCAGCAGTTGTAGAAGAGACAGAACCTGTTGCGGTTTTGGATACAGAAGAGAGCAAAAATCCATTGGTTTTAATTTATCATACACATGCGACAGAATCTTATCAGCCAATGAGTGATGGGAATTTTCATTGCCTTCAGGAAAAAGGAACTGTTCGTGAAGTTGGAAATGAACTTGCACAGCAATTACAGAAAAAAGGCATTCCTGTCATTCATGATAAGACATTACATGATTCACCTTCTTACAATCAGTCTTATGCTCGTTCATTAGAGACGGTTCAATCTTATTTAAGAAAGAACCCTTCAATCAAAATTGTGATTGATTTGCATCGAGATGCGGCAATGTATGTTGGAAATGTGGGAAAAACAATGCAGGTGCAGGGAAATCCCATTGCAAAATATAGTTTAGTAATTGGTAAAGGCAATGCAAATTATGAACAGCTAAAAGGATTTGCAAATCAAATAAATGCAAAAGCTGATAAGCTTTATCCTGGATTTTCAGGAAGAATCATTGAAAAAGAATATCGATTTAATCAATATGTATGTGATCGTTATTTGCTGCTTGAAGTAGGAAACAATGAAAATACGATTGATCAAGCAAGATTAACAGGAAAATACTTTGCTGATGTACTGGAAGCTTACATAAAGGAAATGGAGTAGAATAATGAGTACAAAAGAAAAAAAGAAGTATAGGGGCCGCTCCTTTGCTCTTGCGATGCTGATTATCGTAGCAGTTTGCGCTTTGATACAGGTAGATGCAGCATATGAAGATATGATGATGAGGGAAGGAAAGCTTTCTTTACAAGTTCGAAGAATGGATGAAAGACATTTAATGGTTGGATTTTGGGGTAAAGAATGGTTAGTCAATACAGAAAATTTTTATCAAACAATTGAACAATTTCAAGATCAAACCAGGGAAGCACTTCAAGGGTTTGCAGAAAAAACGCAAGAGTTTCTGGCTAAAAATGGAGTAGACTCCCTAAAAGGAGAGGAAGATGAAGAAGGGCAAATGGAGGAGATTCCAGTGGATTTTCCGACACAAACCTTGTAATTTTAATGCCTATTATGGTATAATTTTAGAGCAAAAGAATCAAAATTGATTCTTTTATAGCTCTAACTTTATTTTTTGGAGGAAATATGGACGCTTATCAGCAGTACATTCGAAATTTTAGTATTATTGCCCATATCGATCATGGCAAATCAACGCTGGCAGATCGCTTGTTAGAACAAACTGGTGTTGTTTCTCATCGTGAGATGAAAGAGCAATATTTAGATAATATGGAACTGGAACGAGAAAGAGGCATTACCATTAAATTGCAGACCACTCGTTTAGTATACAAGGCTAAAGATGGACATGAATATATCTTTAACTTAATAGATACACCCGGACATGTTGATTTTACTTATGAGGTATCTCGAAGCTTGGCTGCATGTGAAGGTGCTGTGCTTGTTGTAGATGCTACACAGGGAGTTGAAGCACAAACTCTTGCCAATGTGTATTTAGCATTGGATGAAAACCTTGAAATTTTACCTGTTATTAATAAAATAGACCTGCCAAGTGCAAGCCCCGATGAAGTCAAAGAAGAGATAGAGGATGTCATTGGCATTGAAGCGCAAGATGCGCCTTTAATTTCAGCGAAGGAAGGCTTAAACATTGAGGATGTTTTGGAAGCTATTGTCAAGAAAATTCCTGCCCCAAATGGCGATCCCGATGGGAAGTTTAAGGCTTTGATTTTTGACTCTTATTATGATAATTATAAGGGCGTTGTTATCTATGCCCGTGTTTTTGACGGGAAAGTAAAAAAAGGTGACGTCATCCGCTTAATGAATACGAAGAAAAAATATGAGGTTACGGAAGTCGGAGTCTATGCACCGGGACCGGTTGCGGCAAAAGAATTGAGTGCCGGTACGGTAGGCTATATTTGCGCGAGTATTAAGCAGGTCGCAGATGCACGTGTAGGTGATACTATTACAATGGATCAAGACCCTACAGAGGAAGCATTGCCTGGTTATAAAAAAGTACAGCCTATGGTATACTGCGGTATTTATCCTGCAGAGGGTGAAAAGTATGAAAATGTCAGAGATGCTTTAGAAAAACTTCAGGTAAACGATGCAGCATTTTTATTTGAACCAGAGACATCAACGGCATTGGGATTTGGATTCCGATGCGGATTTTTAGGATTGCTTCATATGGAGATTATTGTGGAGAGACTAGAGCGCGAATTTAATTTGGGAATCATCACAACCTCTCCAAGTGTTATTTATAAAGTAATTATGACAAATGGTAATGTGGAAATGATTCAGAATCCTTCCAATTTACCAAACTCTATAGAAATTGATCATATTGAGGAGCCGATTGTAAAGGCTGATATCATGATTCCTAAAGATTATGTCGGTGCAATTATGGAAATTTGCCAGGAACGAAGAGGGAAAATGATTCATATGGAGTACATTACAGAAACAAGAGTCGTGCTTCATTATGAAATGCCTTTAAATGAAGTAATATATGATTTCTTTGACGCATTAAAATCAAAGACAAGGGGATACGGTTCTTTGGATTATGAATTTATACGCTACGAGAAATCCAATGTTGTAAAGATGGACATTCTTTTAAACAAAGATCTTGTGGATGCGTTTTCCATGATTGTTCACGAATCGAAGGCTTATTCGCGTGGAAGATTTGTCTGCGAAAAATTAAAAGAAATCATACCGATGCATCAATTTGAGGTGCCGATTCAGGCTTCCGTTGGGCAGAAGGTTATTGCTAGAGAAACAGTGCGTGCTTTACGGAAAGATGTTTTAGCAAAATGTTACGGAGGGGATATTTCAAGAAAGAGAAAACTTCTTGAGAAACAAAAGGAAGGAAAAAAGAGAATGAGACAATTTGGTACGGTAGAAGTGCCTCAGGAAGCATTTACAGCCGTATTGAAGTATGATGACAATAAGTAGACGGTAATAGTTTTTGGTTAAACAAGCGAAAGGGATGTTTTAAAAGCATCCTTTTTCCATAGGGGGAGGATAAAAATGCATGTAGAAAAACAAAAACTAGGATTGTACATCCACATACCATTTTGCTTAAAAAAGTGTAATTATTGTGACTTTCTTTCTTTTAGCGGATGTGATTTTAAGGAACAGACTCGTTATATTAAAGCAGTGGAAGAAGAATTAAAAGCCTATAATTTAAAAGAAAGCGATTATCAAGTGGATACCATTTTTATTGGCGGAGGTACACCTTCGCTGCTTTCGGAAGACTTAACGGAAATGCTTTTAAAATGCGTTTATCACTATCTTTTTATAGATGAGAATGCAGAAATTAGCATAGAATGTAATCCGAAGACCTTAACCGATAATAAATTGAACTTATATCATCGATTGGGGATCAATCGTTTAAGCATTGGATGTCAATCTTTAGATGATTCGATTTTAAAATTTATGGGAAGAGTACATAATCGCAATGATTTTTTTGAGACATTTCAAAAAGCACGTAGCTATGGATTTAATAATATAAATGTTGACTTAATCTTTGGTGTACCTGGGCAAACATCACAAAAATTTCATCAAGATGTAGAAGAAATTTTGGCATTACAGCCGGAACATTTGTCTTTTTACAGCTTGCAGATTGAAGAAGGAACCCCTTTTTATGAAAAATATAAAAGAGGAGAATTTAATCAAGTTCCGGATGAGGAAGATCGAAGAATGTACCATGAAACGATTGAACAATTAGATAAAAATGGCTACATCCATTATGAAATATCGAATGCTGCAAAAAGAGGTTATAAATGCCGTCATAATTTAAAGTATTGGTCTATGGCTGATTATCTGGGAGTAGGATTGGGTGCACATTCTTATATACAGGGTGTTCGATTTAACAATACCAAAAATATGCAGGATTATCTAAGTGGAAACTATGTAGAAGCATCTCATAAAAATACGAGAAAGGATTCGTTAGCGGATTATTTATTTACCGGACTTCGTAAAATAGAGGGTATTGATTTATCGGAATTTGAAAAAAAATTTGGTCAGCCGATTGAGAGCCTTTACGGGGAGATGATTCATACGTTTCAAGAAAAAGGTCTTTTAGAATTATCAAAAACTCATCTTCGATTTACTAAAAATGGATTGGATCTTAGCAATACCGTGTTGAGAGAACTGATTTAGGAGGGGAAATATGCAAAACAAGATGGGAAAATATATAATGGCTTTGGATCAGGGGACAACCAGCTCTCGTTGTATTCTGTTTAATCGTAAGGGTGAGATGATTACATCGGCACAAAAAGAGTTTCGTCAATATTATCCAAAACAAGGTTGGGTTGAGCATGATGCAATGGAAATATGGTCGACGCAAATCGGAGTGGCTCAGGAAGCAATGTATAAAATTCAAGCAACCTATGAGGACATAGCGGCTATTGGTATTACAAACCAAAGAGAGACTACCGTTGTATGGGATAAAAACACTGGGTTGCCGATTCATCCCGCGCTGGTCTGGCAGTGCCGAAGGACAGCTGAATATTGTGATTTACTGAAGGAGCAAGGGTTAACAGAATTTTTTCATAAAAAAACAGGTCTTTTAATTGATGCATATTTTTCTGCAACAAAATTAAAATGGATATTAGACCACGTTGAAGGTGCGCGAGAAAAAGCGGAAAAAGGAGATTTACTTTTTGGAACGATAGATACTTGGCTGATATGGAATTTATCGAAGGGGAAGGTGCACGTAACTGATTATTCCAATGCGGCAAGGACGATGCTCTTTAATATTCAAACGCTGGAATGGGATGAAGAGATTCTATCCTGCTTTCATATTCCAAAAGAAATGCTTCCGGATGTGAAGCCATCAAGCTGTATCTATGGACACACAGATTCTACTGTATTTGGAGGAGAAATTCCGATTTCCGGTGCTGCTGGAGATCAGCAGGCGGCTTTGTTTGGGCAAACGTGTTTTTTAGAAGGTATGGCAAAAAACACATATGGAACAGGATGTTTTTTATTAATGAATACCGGGAAAAGACCGGTTTATTCTAAAAATGGGCTTTTAACTACCATTGCCTGGGGAATGGACGGAGAAGTAGAATATGCATTGGAAGGTTCTATTTTTATAGCGGGAGCCGCAATCCAATGGCTTCGAGATGAATGTAAGCTTTTAGATTCTTCTGCAGAATCAGAGGAACTGGCTAGAAAGGAAGAGAATACCAATGGAGTGTATCTTGTACCTGCTTTTGTTGGACTAGGAGCACCTTATTGGAACCCGTATGCAAGAGGTATGCTGGTGGGTTTAACCAGAGGAGCAAATCGGGAGCACATTGTACGCGCAACGCTAGAGTCAATCGCTTATCAAACTCAAGAGGTATTGCGGTTGATGGTTGAGGATTCCGGTGTAAATTTAAAGACCTTAAAGGTAGATGGCGGAGCTTGTGCAAATAATTTTTTAATGCAGTTTCAAGCAGATATTACGAATTGTCCGGTGGAACGGCCGGTTTGTATTGAGACCACAGCATTGGGAGCAGCTTACTTAGCTGGCCTTGCTGTCGGATATTGGAAGGACAAAGAAGAAATTAAAGATAATTGGAAGCGAGAAAGACGTTTTGAAGCTTTTATGACAAACGAGACGAGAACTCAGCTTTTAAAAGGTTGGAAACGTGCTGTTTCCGCGGCTTTGGCTTGGGCGGAGGACGAATAGATATTTTAATCGAATTATTTTGAACGATTAGGAAGGAGATTTAAAATGAAGCAGTATTTAGAATTATTAAAAACAACCCCTTTATTCTTTGGTATAAGGGAGACAAAAGATTTGGAGTGGGTCTTAAAATGTGTAGACGGAAACGTAAAGACATATCGTGCTGGTGAAACCATCATCCAAGAAGGTGAAGATTTGTATTTTGTAGGCATGGTCGTTTCCGGTATTGCACAGAGTATGAATCGAGAAAAGAGTACATTGACGGATGTAGGAGAATTGTTTGATTTTTGTTTTGAAGAGGGAAAATCCATTCAGGCAGAGGCTAAGATCACTGCTAAAACAGATTGTGCTATTCTTTGGATGCGTTGGATTCGATTAAAAAAAATATGTAATTTTGAGTGCGAATTCCATAAAAAATTGATTAAAAATCTAGAAAAGTTAATGAAATGCGATAAGAAATAAAAGATTAAAATATAATTATATAGGATTTGAGATTGAAAAAAAATAACAATAAAGGGGAGAGATTGTTTTTATGGATTCGAACGAAGAAAAAATAAGGTTCGAACAACAAGCATTAAGAGTTTCGATGTGGGGAGCGATTCTCTTTGTTATTTTAGAATTCTTTATGGCATTAATTACGCATTCACAAGCCGTATTAATGGATTCTGCCTATGATGCGGCAGAGCTGGTAACCATTGTAATTTCTTTAAGACTGGTACCGTTATTATATAAACCATTGACTGAAAAAAGACCTTTCGGCTATGCACAGGTCGAAACATGGTTTCTTGTGATTAAAGGATTTATGCTTGTTGCCATTACCGTTGGACTTGTAGTTAATAACATACAAATAATTTTGCAAGGAGGGCGAAATGTTAATTTTACCTTAGTTGCTTATTTTGAATTATTTGCCGCTGTATTAGGAATTCTGATTGTAATTTGGCTAAGACGAATGAATCACGGTTTGGAATCCCCTATGGTATTGGTAGAAATTAACGGATGGTGGATTGATACCATTGCAAGTATTGGTATGGCGTGTGCTTTTTCCTCCCAGCAATTTTTCATTGGAAGGCATTACAAACAATGACTCCGTACTTGGATCAAATTGTGGCAATTATTTTGACCTTTTTTATTTTGCCGACTCCGATTCGTTTGGTTGTAACTGGGATGAACGATTTATTTTTGATGGCTCCTGAACAAGAGGTGGTCGATCAAATTAAAAAAATTTCCGATGATATTTTGCAAAAACACTCATTCGGAGAACAGATATCGCTTGTAACGTATGATATTATGCGAATGGGAAGACGATTTTGGATATCTATTTATGTAACACCAAAAAAAGATATCATAAGCATTTCTAAGTGGTCATCCATTCAGTTGGAAATTGAGCTTGCATTAATGAAAGAATTTAATGACGTATATGTTGAACTATTACCCGAAATTGAATAAGCAAAGGAGTATGCCATGCGAATTATTAAAGCAAAAGATTATGTAGATATGAGCCGAAAAGCAGCCAATGTTATTTCTGCTCAAGTGATTTTAAAAAGCAATGCCGTCTTGGGTTTGGCAACCGGCTCCACTGTATTAGGTACATATGATCAGCTGGTAGAATGGTACCAAAAAGGAGACATTGATTTCTCTTGCGTGAGAACGGTAAATTTGGACGAGTACATTGGCCTATCCGAGCAGGCTGAGCAAAGTTACCGTCATTATATGGAGGTTAATTTTTTTCATAAAATTAATATAACTTCAACCAATACACATCTGCCAAATGGAATGGCAACAAATTTGGACGAAGAGTGCAAACGTTATGATCGTTTGATTGAGTCATTAGGGGGCATTGATTTGCAGCTCTTAGGACTTGGCCATAATGGACACATTGGTTTTAATGAACCAAATGAAGCATTTGAAAAGTTAACCCATTGTGTAGAATTAAAGGAAAGTACGATACAGGCAAATACACGTTTTTTTGAAGACGAGACTTCTGTACCAAGAAGAGCCCTTACAATGGGAATCAAAAGCATCATGCAGGCAAAGCGTATTCTGTTATGTGTAAGTGGAGTACAAAAAGCTTCCGTATTACAGCAAGTTCTTACGGGACCTGTGACACCAGCCGTACCCGGTTCCATTTTACAAATGCATCCGAATTTGACCGTGGTTGCAGATGAAGAAGCATTGAGCTGGTATCAAGGATAGGAAATCAAAGGGGGAAATAGAAATTGAAAATTATCAATGGGCTCGTATTTAAAGAAGATTTTTGCTTTCATAAGGAAGATTTGTATGTAGAAAACGGATTTTTTGCAGCAAATACAAATGATGAAATTATTTTAGATGCAAATGGTGGTTACGTTTTACCAGGGTTTATTGATATCCATTTACATGGAAATTCCGGCTTTGATTTTTCAAAAGGCGAGGAAGAAGGGCTAGATCACATTGCAGACTATTTAGCAGGACATGGAATTACTTCTTTTGCCATTGCCTCCATGACCCAACCTTATGAGACGCTGAAAATAGCCTATAAAAATGCAGCGCAATTTAAAAATAGTGCAAGAAAGGATACGGCTCAGCTTTTGGGAATCAATATGGAAGGACCTTTTTTTTCTTCGGAAAAAAAAGGGGCACAATCTGAAAAGGACTTACAGCTTCCTGATATTGAGATGGTAAAGAGTTTAAATGAAGTGGCAAATGGATTAATTCGAATTGCTTGTGTTGCACCGGAACTTCCTAAAGCAATGGATTTTATTCAAGCAGTTAGTCAATTTTGTACCGTATCCGTTGCACATACAGCCGCAAATTATGATGTTGCAAAAGAAGCCTTTGAAAAAGGTGCAACGCAAGTAACACATCTTTATAATGGAATGCTTCCGTTGTTACATCGGCAGCCCGGAGTCATAGGTGCAGCGATTGAAAATTCGAATGTAAAGGCTGAATTGATTTGTGATGGCATTCATGTTCATGAAAGTGCAGTTCGTGCAGCTTTTCGAATGTTTGGTTCAGAAAGGATCATATTAATCAGTGACAGCTTGTGCGTTTGCGGTGGTGAAAAAAAGCAGTATGAATTTGGTGGGCATTTAATTTCTGTGAAGAATGGAGCTGCTGTTTTAGAAGATGGAATTACCTTTGCGGGATCAACTACGGATTTGTTTTCTTGTGTAAAGAAGGCAATTAGCTTTGGAATTCAACCGGAAGATGCCATTCGCGCAGCCACCTGGAATCCGGCAGAAGCGGTTGGAGCAATAAAAGCGGTAGGAAGCATTGCAAATGGGAAGCATGCAGATTTTTTAATTTGTGATAAAGACTTTTCATTAAAGGCAACTTACATAGGTGGAAATCTTGTAAAAAAATGGTGATTATGGTACAATGTCGTTGTTTTTAGGTAGGATAAAGACAAGGAGGAAATTGACATGAAGCGTATTATTGGTGTGAACTCAAACTGCTATCATGGTTATTCGATTGAGGAAGCCATTGAAGGAATTCAGAAAGCCGGATTTCATTATATTGAATTAACGGCTACAAAAGGATGGACGGAACATGTATTTCCGAATATGAGCTTTGAATATTTGAATACCGTTAAGGATAAGATGCAAAACGCGGGATTGATTCCTTTTGCTATGAGCGGTCATTGCAATTTGATGGATAAAAGTCGAATTGGAGATTTTATTTCTAATATTCGTTTAGCAGCTTTTTTTGGATGTGAATATATCGTATCTTCCATTGGTGAAGCACATTTAGAGGATAAGTCAGTAATCGGAAATGAGGCGGTTGCAAAACAGATCCAAGAATTGATTCCTTATTTGAGAGAATATAACTTAAAGCTAGTTTTAGAGGTGCATGGAGATCATGGAACCGGAATGATATTAAAGGAAATCGTCGATCAGGTGAATTCTGAATTTGTGGGAATTAATTATGATACTGCCAATGCTATTTTTTATGGCGATGTCGATATGGAAAAGGATCTCGCCGGATGCATGGATCAGATTGCATTTATGCATTTAAAGGATAAGGCAGGAGAAAAAAAAGAATGGGATTTCCCGGCACTCGGAAAAGGATATGTAGATTTTCCTATGGTATTTAAGCAATTAGAAAAGGCAAAGAATGGTTGCCCATTCAGTATAGAAATTGAATTTACCGCAGAAGGACCAAAGAATCTGGATGAAATCAATCAAGCGGTAAAAGACTCTTATGAGTATCTAAAAGCGCTTGGATTTGAACTGTAAGGAGAGATAGTAATGAAAAAAATGAGAGCAGGTATTATCGGTATTGGTTTCATCGGAGTGGCTCACATTGAGGCCTTGCGTAGATTGGGATATGTGGATGTGGTTGCGATTGCAACGACATCGCATGCACAGGAAAAAGCGGATGGTTTGTATGTACCCAAAGGGTACGAGGACTATAAAGAAATGATCGACAATGAAGAACTTGATTGTGTACATATTTGTACGCCAAACAGCATGCATTATGAGATGGCAATGTATGCGATGAAAAAAGGTGTACATATCATCTGTGAAAAACCTATGACTGTAACTTTGCAGCAAGCAAAAGAATTGAGAGATTATGCAAAGGAAAAAGGTCTAATCGGAGCTGTTAATTTTACATTGCGTATGTATCCGCAGGTAGTTCAGATGCGTGAGATGGTAAAAAGCGGAGAAGTAGGAAATATCTTTTCCGTTCATGGTGTATATCTTCAGGATTGGTTATTTTTCGATACAGACTGGAGCTGGCGCTTAGAGCCGGAATTGTCGGGAGATACAAGGGCGATGTCGGACATTGGATCTCATTGGATTGATATGGTAGAAACCATCATTGGGCAAAAAACAACTGAAGTTTTTGCAGATTTTGAAACTTTCCATAAAACAAGAAAAAAACCACTGAAAGAAGTGGCTACGTATTCCGGTATGGCTCTTCGACCGGAAGATTATGAAGAAACAGAAATTAATACAGAAGATTACTGCTCACTGCTCTTTCACTTTGATGGCGGTGCGAAAGCAGCTGTTACTATTAGTCAGGTTTATGCAGGTCGAAAGAATCAACAGATAATATCTATTTCTGGAAGTAAGTGTTCCTTACATTGGGATAGTGAAGATTCGAATGAACTATGGATTGGAAGAAGGGATTCTTTTAATCAGAAGGCTGCAAAGGATCCATCCATTCTTGCTGACGAAGCAAAAAAAGTCATTGGTTATCCGGGTGGTCATGTAGAAGGGTATCCGGATACCTTTAAACAAAATTTCCATAAGGTTTATACAGCAATTCGTGAAGGACAAAATGTACAGGGAGATTTTGCAACCTTTGAGGATGGATATCGTGAAATGTTGATCAATGAAAAAGTGTTTGAAAGTGCAAAAACTCGCCAGTGGGTGTGCGTGCAAGAGTAGGAGGCAATCGTATGATGAAATTGGGCTTGGTATCCGCTATTTTACCGGATTATTCTTTTGAACAGGTGATCGATTATGCCAAAGAGGTTGGATTTGAATGTGTGGAGATGTGTTGTTGGCCGGCTGGGAAGGCAGTTCGTCGTTATGCAGGAGTCACTCACATAGATATTAATAATATTGATCGTAATAAGATGGATTACTATTTAGAGTATGCAAAGAACAAAGGGGTGAGTATCTCTTCTCTTGCATATTATCCAAATGCTTTAGATCCTGAACCGGAAACGGCAAAAGTTGCGCAGGACCATATTAAACGCTTAATTGAAGTTTCGGCCGAAATGGGAATTAATATGGTTACCACATTTATCGGTAAAAATAAAAATTTAACAGTTGATCAAAATTTGGATTTATGTCGTGAAGTATGGACTCCAATAATGCGTTTGGCAGAAGAAAAAGGCGTAAAGGTTGCAATTGAAAATTGTCCTATGTTTTTCACAGAAGATGAATGGCCGGGTGGAAACAATTTGGCATCGACTCCTTATGTATGGAGGGAAATCTTTAAATTAAGCGATAATATAGGTTTGAATTACGATCCATCCCATCCGTATTTATTGGGAATGAACGTGTGTAAACCGGTATATGAATTTAAAGATCGAATTTTCCATATTCACTTTAAAGATCTTAAAATTCATCAGGATAAGCTGGATGAATATGGAAGATTTTCCTATCCGTCCCTTTGGCATTCTCCAAAACTTCCGGGGCTTGGAGGTGTTGACTTTTCTGCTTTTGTGAGCGCTTTGAATGAGATAGGATATAAAGGATTTGCATGCATTGAAATTGAAGATCGAGCATTTGAGGGCAGTATTAAAGAAGTGCGTTATGGCATAGAACAAAGCTATCGCTATATGCATCAGTATTTGGGGGCATAATTATGGTTAAAATTGGAATTGTAGGTGCAGGAGGAATGGGCACTGTTCATCATAGCAATTACGCATATATCGATGGTTGTTGTGTGACAGCTGTAGTCGGAAAATCAAAGCAAGATAAGGAGAGAGCAGAAGAATGGGGATTGCCTTTGTATGATGACATTTCTTCTATGTTGGATCAGGAGGAAATTGACCTAGTCGATATTTGTACTCCTACATTTTTACACAAGCAGCATGTTATGGAGAGCTTAAACTATGGGAAGCATACAATCACGGAAAAACCAATTGCTTTATGCCGTAAGGATGCAGAGGAAATGTTTGCCTTAGCAAGAGAAAAAGGTGTCTTTCTCTTTGTAGGGCAGGTACTTCAGTTTACAAAAGAAGTACAAGTGCTTCGGGAACTTGTAAGAAGTAATCGATATGGGAAGGTACTGGATGCCTATTTTGAACGATTGTCTGCCTGTCCTCGATGGGCACAGGGAGGTTGGCTCTTTGACAAAGAGAAAAGCGGACATTTGCCTTTTGATTTACACATTCATGATTTGGATGTGATTGTCAGCTTATTTGGAAAGCCTGACAGCTATGAGGTAACCAGCTGTAGCAGAGAGGGACTGAATTATCAGGAACAATACCGCTTTTTATATAAATTTGGAAAACTGAATGTAGCAGCAGAAGCAGCTTGGTTTAATGCAGAAATTCCATTTACTGCAAGATGGCGTGTTTATTTTGAAGAGGCAGTCGTCATCAACGATGGAGCGCAAGTGATTGCTTACCAGTTCGATAAAGATCCATATGTCTTTGATACGGAAGATAAGATAAAAATTCCAACTGGAATCAATGTGCCGCCAACAGGGATTTATTTATCAGAGCTTTCCCATTTTGTTGAATGTATAGAAAAGGGTAAATCATCGGATTGCATTACAGAGGAACAGTTATTGACAGTCGTTGAGATATTAGAAGAAATAACGAACGGGCAAGCTATGTAAGAAGGGAGAAAAGGGAATGCTGCAAGTGGGTTTTGACATCGGTGGTACCAATATTAAGGTTGGCGTTGTCAATGAAAAGATGGAAATTGTTGCAAGCCGCAGAGAACCTTTTCCAACCGGAGAAAAATATGAAAAGGTAGCGGATATCATGGAAGAGCTTGTCCGGGAGATGGCAGAAGAATTGAACGTTACTGTGTCGGAATTTCAGTCTATAGGCATAGCAATTCCCGGAAGTCTGGATCCGGAATGCAAAATAATATTAGATGCTTACAATCTCCATTTTCATAATGTTCCTATGAAGCAAGTCATGGAAGAACGTTTCCCCGGAATACCAGTGTTTTTAGGAAATGATGCTAATGTGGCTGCTTTGGCAGAATTGCATTGTGGTGCGTTTGTTGGATCCAAAACGGCGGTATTGATGACGCTTGGTACCGGTGTTGGAGGCGGATTGATTTTAGATGGCAAAATGTTTAATGGAGGAACCGGACATGGTGTTGAATTGGGCCATATGGTTCTACAAGAAGGGGGCGAACGTTGCTCCTGTGGAAATCGTGGCTGTGTAGAATCCTATTGTGCTGCAACATGGTTGGTTCGACAGGGAAGAAAAGCAGTCATTGAGCACCCGCTTAGTATGATTCATAAGCGTGCAAATGGAGATATGAAACGAGTGACCGCAAAATTGGTGGTTGATTGCGCTAAGGCAGGAGATTATATTGCCAAGGATATATTCCATTTGTATTTGGGTTATCTAAGCTCTGCCATTGTATCCATTTGTGTTTTACTGGGTCCTGAAGTGATTGCCTTAGGTGGCGGCGTAAGCCTTGCTGGTGATTTTTTATATCGTCCTTTACGAAAGATGGTAAATGAAAAATCCTTTTTTAAAGGAAAAAATCAAGTAGTTCCTGCAAAATTGGGAAATGATGCTGGAATTTTGGGGGCAGCCATGCTGAAATGGAATGCAGAACAATCTAAATAACAGAATTTTCCTCAAATGGGTTAAAACCATTGAATATGGAAAAGATGTTGTGATATAATTAGCTTAACTTTGATGGAAAATCAAGGTAAATATAGCTGATTAAGAGGAGGAGACAAGATGAAGAAATTATTGAGTGTCGTTTTGGTGATTGTACTGGTATGCGGTACAATGTTAGTAGGTTGTGGAAACGATGCGAACAATGGGGATTCTGGTGCGGCTGATATGCATAAGATTGGTATTTTAGCACCAGCGGTTACTCATGGATGGGTTGCAGCAGTGGCTTATAATGCAGAACAACGTTGCAAAGAGTTAAGTGATCAGGGGGAATACAAGTTATACACCAGCAGCACTGCAGAAGAAATGACAACTCAGCTTGACGATTTGATGACTTGGGGTGCAGAAGCAATTGTAGCATTTCCACAGTGGGAAGGTATGGAAGTTCCAATTCAAAACGCACTTGACAGTGGTGTTACCGTTGTGAACTTTGATATCGAAATTGCTGCAGATGGTGTATATCGTGTATCTGGCGACAACAAGGATATGGGCGTTCAGGGTGCTAATTACATCGTTGATAAAGTTGGAACAGAAGGTACGGTTGCAATTCTAAATGTTCCTTCTGCTGGTTCTGTTTCTCAGCTGCGTGAAGAAGGATTTGTAGAAACGTTAGCTCAGATTGCTCCTAATATGAAGACAGTTACATATGCAACGAAGTTCACTCGTGAAGATGGATTAAAGGACTTTGCTGATATTTTAACTGCGAATAAGCAGATTGATGCTGTTTACTCTATGGATGATGAAACTTCCATAGGTGTATTGCAGGCAATCAAAGAAGCTGGACGTACCGATATTAAGGTTGTTACTGGTGGTGGCGGATGTCAGGAATATTTCAAAATGATGCCGGAAAACGAAGATATTTGGATTGAATCTGCACTTTACAGCCCAGCTATGGTTCGAGATGCAGTTGATATGGCATTGGATGTATTGAATGGTAAAGAAGTAGAAGCAGTAAAGATTATTCCTACAACGATTGTTGATAGAGATAACTATACAGAATTTTTGGATGAAAATTCTCCATATTAATAAAATTTGGAGAATACCAAGTAAATTTCATATTGATTTTAAGGCTATGGCCAATTTCGCCATAGCCTTTTACTTAAAGGATGTGACTTCATGAAGCTAGAAATGCGCAATATAGTTAAGGCTTTCGGCACCAATTTGGTTCTCAAAAATGTGGATTTCTCATTGCAAGGCGGTGAGATATGTGCGCTTTTAGGAGAAAATGGTGCAGGGAAATCGACGCTCATGAATATTTTAGGCGGCGTTCTCCCAAATGATTCCGGTGATATTATTATTGATGGAGAGAAAGTACATTTTTTGAAACCTGCAGATTCAATTCATGCAGGAATTGGTTTTATTCACCAAGAGTTAAATTTAGTAAATGATTTAATGATTTACGAAAATATGTTTATTGGGCGTGAGTTAAAAACCAGAAGAGGTTTTCTGGACATTGAACAAATGTGCAAAGAGACGCAAGAAGTATTTAAGCGAATGGACATTGATTTAAATCCGAAAACAATGGTAAGAGATTTGGATGCTTCTTACAAACAAATTGTAGAGATTGCGCGAGCACTTATGATGAACGCTTCAATCATAATTATGGACGAACCAACTACATCATTAACCGATCCGGAAATTGATCGTGTTTTTGAAATGATGAGAAATTTACAAAAACAAAATGTTGGAATCGTATTTATTTCTCATAAATTAAAGGAAGTAATGCAGGTTTGTACGAGATATACGGTGTTGCGAGATGGCAATATGGTAGCTTTGGGAGATGTAAAAGACGTTACGATAGATGAATTGGCTAAGTATATGGTAGGCCATGATGTACGTACGGAAGCATTGCAGCATGATCGAAGCACCGGAAACGTTGTTTTGCGTGTAGAGTCTTTAGAAAGCAATGCGCAATTTCGGGATATTTCTTTTTCCGTAAAGCAAGGAGAGGTACTTGGAATAACCGGACTTCTTGGGGATGGGAGAAGTGAACTGTTCCATACGATATTTGGTTTTTCACATAAAAAATACAGCGGCAATATTTTCATTGAAGAAAAGCCGGTTAAGATTACAAGCACGATGCAGGCTTTAAAGTTAGGGATTGGCTATGTGCCGAGGAATCGTAAGGAAAATGGTATTATTAAAGATATGAATATAATAGAAAATGGTTCCATTGTCACTTGGCCGAAATTATTAAAGCTTGGTTTAATTGATCATATACGACAAAATGAAGAATTCTATGCCCAGGTAGATAGGCTGAAAATAAAAATGGGTAAGGCTACTGATTTAATCGGAAGTCTTTCCGGAGGGAATCAACAAAAAATAGTACTGGCAAAATGGTTAAGTGCGAACCCAAAAGTATTAATTTTAGATAATCCAACACAAGGAGTCGATGTTGGGGCCAAGGAAGAAATTTATGATATTATTCTAAAGTTAGCAGATTTGGGTATAGCAATTATTGTTCTTTCCAGTGAAGCACATGAAATCATTCGTACTTGTGACAGAGCCTTAGTTATGTATCATGGACAAATAATGGGTGAACTAGTGGGTCAGCAAATGAATGAACAAGACATTATGCGTTTGGCAACAGGGGGTAGTTTAAATGAAACAGGAGGCAAAGACGATGAACGACGCAGCGAAGAATGATAAAAAAAGCGTATTGTTGCAAATGAAGCATCTTTGGATGACGCAACCAATTTTTAGCACCGGAATTGCACTTTTAATTATGGTATTATTACAAACTTTGGCCTTGGGTTTTGATTATCCTTCTTTTGGAGCTTGGTTCATGGCTTGGTTTCAAAATTGGTTGAATATCCTTCGAAACAATGCAGGTATTGGCATTATTGCTTTGGGAATGACCTTTGTTATTATTTCAGGAGGAATCGATTTGGCTGTAGGCTCCACTCTCGTTGGTATTGGAGCTGTCATGATGGTAATGATAGATTCGGGACCAAAAGGAATTTTATTAAATATGGGAATAACAGGCGTTCCGGCATATGTTATTGGTATTCTTTGCGGTCTACTTTTTGGAGTTGGGCTGGGAGAGATTACTGGTCTTTTCATAACGAAGGGGAAAATACCTCCGTTTATTGCAACTTTAGGAACAATGAAGATTATTCGTAGTGTAACCCAGCACTTTATGCAAGGATATACCCCGACAGTACCAAGACCCTTTTTACAAATTGCCAGTTTTCGAATTGGCGGTCAATTAGTTATGCCAATTATTTATTGGATTTTGATTGCAGCTATCTTATATGTTATTTCAAAAAGAACTACATTTGGACGATATGTATTTGCCATTGGTTCAAATGAGCGTACGACACGTCTTTCTGGTGTTAATGTAAATAAGGTAAAACGGCAAGTGTACGCTTTAATGGGACTATTGGTAGGAATTGCAGCTGTCATTCAAGTGGCACGTATTGGTTCTATGGATTATGCAAATGCTGGAAGCGGCTATGAACTAGATGCCATTGCGGCTGTTATTGTCGGAGGCACCAGCATGTCTGGAGGCAGAGGTTCCATAGGTGGAACCGTTTTAGGTATGCTCATCATTGCAGTAATGAATAATTTATTGAATTTATTAGGTGTACCACCGTTCCTTAGAGAGGCCTTCAAGGGTGCAATCGTAATTGCTGCAGTATTACTTCAGCGAAAGGAAGAAGAATAATTAAATAAACGATGGTTTTTACATAGTATAAATAAAAAAAAGAGGTAAAATTTTTCGGATTTTACCTCTTTCTTATTATTTTAATGATTTTTTTATTTTGATAAATTCTAGAATAAGATCAACCGTTGATTTGATGCCTAGGGTACTGCTATTTATGGAAAGATCATAATGTTCCATTTGTCCCCATTTTTCTCCTACGTAGTAGTCATAGTAAGCGGCTCTGCGTCGGTCTGTTTTTTTCATAAATTCTTGGGCGCCTTCGGCAGGAATTCCATAAGAATGGATGACGCGCTTTAATTTGTCTTCCGAATTGGCATGAATAAATAAATGAACGGCATTTGGTTCGTTCTCTAGTATATAATCGCCACATCTTCCGACGATAACGCAAGAACCTTCTTGAGCGATTTTATGGATCGTTTTGGATTGGAGTAAAAACAAACGGTCGTTCATAGGCAAATCATTCATAGTTGGACTATGGCTGCCAAAAGTACCAATGTTGAAAGCCAAGGATGTCCAAAATGGATTGGAGGGCTTTTCATCTGCATTTTCAAAAAGATCCGGATCGATACCATTTTCTTCAGCGGCACGAGTAATTAATTCTTTATCATAAAATGGAATGTTTAGATTTTCCGCTAATTGTTTTCCGATTTCTCGACCTCCACTGCCGTATTCACGAGCAATGGTGATGATAATTTTATCATTCATACTAATCATCTCCTGTTTTTTCCTTAGTAAACTTATAAAAATCGTAAGAAGCATTAATAATAATATTAATATAAGTTTTATTATAACATAAAGTTAATTTAGCCGAGGGAAAGAATAAAAAAATAAAAAAATATTTTGGAAATCTATTGACAATATAATACGTCAATGGTAAATTTAGATTGTAGTTAGCACTCACTCAAATAGAGTGCTAACAAATTAAAAAATTTTATTTGAAAAGCGGTGAGTAAAATGGATTTAAACGAAAGAAAATTGAAAATATTGCAAGCCATCGTTGGAGATTTTATTCACTCTGCAGAACCGATAGGTTCCCGTACGCTTTCAAAGAAATACAATATGGGAATTAGTCCGGCTACCATTCGTAATGAAATGTCTGACTTAGAGGAAATGGGTTATTTAACACATCCGCATACTTCGGCTGGTCGAGTTCCGTCCGCGAAGGCATATCGACTATATGTGAATCAACTGATGAAGTGCTATGAACTTCCGGAAGATGAAAAACGCGTTATTTCACAAAAATTAGCGGCAAACATTACGGAGCTTGATCGTACGATTGAACATGCGGCAGCTTTATTATCAGAATTGACAAACTTAACTTCTTTTGCAATTAGTCCGAAACAGGATGAAAATAAACTGAAATATATCAACCTTTTGCCTGTTGATGAATCTACAGTGGTTTTGATGATTGTTGCGGAAGATGGTAAAGTTTCAAATACGGCATTGAAGATTAAAGTGCCTTATACTGAAGAAAATTTAGTATTGTTGTCAAAGGTAATGACGCATAATTACAAAGGAAGAGCGTTAAGTGATATTCTCACCTTAGATATTATAAAATCACTGGAAACAGATTTAAAGGCTCTTTCGAGATTAGCGGAAAGCATTATGCCAAATTTTTTAACAACTTTGGAAAACATGCTTAATGTAGATCTTTACTTAGAAGGATTGACCAACATTTTTTCTATACCGGAATACAATGACATCGAAAAAGCAAAAGTATTTTTACAAATGCTTCATCAGAAGCAGCATTTCACTGAAGTGCTTGTAAATCGTGATAATGGAGTTGTCATTACCATCGGTGATGAAAACAGAGATGCAATTATGAATGATTGCAGTTTAATCACTGCCGATTATCGAATAAACGGTAAGTTGATAGGCAAATTGGGTGTCATCGGACCAACAAGAATGAAATACGATGAAGTAACGTCTGTAATAAAATATATGACAGAAAATATTAGCAGAGCATTTCAATTAGAGGGAGGAGAAGATGAGGATGAAAAATAATCATGAAGAACCACAAGTTCAGGATTCAAAAAAAGAAGAGGATATAGAAATTAATAAAGATGAAGTGAAGGAGGCGGTTGCAGAAGAAACAACTCCTGAGGAAAATCAGAAGGAAGAGTCTGCGGCTGAGAATAAAGAAAAAGAAATTTCTAAAGAGGAAGAAGACCTCCAAACTCGCTACTTGAGATTGGCTGCTGATTTTCAGAATTATAAACGAAGAGTGGAAAAAGAAAAAAGTGACATTTATGCATATGCCAACGAGAAAATCGTGACAGAATTGCTTGATGTAATAGATAATTTTGAAAGAGCCATAGCACACAAGCAGGATTGTAAGGATCCCAAAATGCTAGAAGGTATGGCAATGATTTTCAAACAATTTAAGGGGGTACTTGAAAAAAGTAATGTAGAAGAGATTAAAGCGGCTGGCGAAGAATTTGATCCAAATTATCATCATGCGGTGATGACTGAGAATTCCGTTGAATATGAAAGTGGTAAAGTGACGGCAGTTTTACAAAAGGGGTATTTATTAAATGGAAAAGTAATTCGGCCATCCATGGTCAAAGTCGCAGAATAAAAATCAGCTAGAATTGTAAAAAATAGTGAAATAGGTAAGTATAGTAACGAAAAAATGTGAAGAAAAAAGGAGATGTATATTATGGGTAAAGTAATCGGTATAGACTTAGGTACAACAAATTCATGTGTAGCAGTATTAGAAGGTGGAGAACCTACCGTTATTGCAAACGCAGAAGGGAATAGAACGACACCATCGGTAGTTGGTTTTGCAAAAAATGGAGAGCGTTTGGTTGGTGAAACTGCAAAAAGACAGGCAATCACAAATCCGGATAGAACCATTGCATCTATCAAAAGACACATGGGTACCGAACATAAGGTAGAAATTGACGGAAAGGCATATACTCCACAAGATATTTCTGCAATGATTTTATCGAAATTAAAAACAGATGCAGAAAGTTATTTAGGAGAAAAAATAACGGAAGTTGTTATTACGGTTCCGGCATATTTTACAGACAGCCAGAAACAGGCAACAAAGGATGCAGGTAAAATTGCAGGTTTGGATGTTAAGAGAATCATTAACGAACCGACTGCAGCAGCACTTGCTTACGGTTTGGATAAGGACACAAATCACCATAAGGTATTGGTATATGACTTGGGCGGCGGTACTTTTGACGTATCCATTTTGGAATTGGGAGACGGTGTATTTGAAGTATTGGCAACAAACGGTGATACAAAATTAGGTGGAGATGATTTTGACAACGCTGTTATGAATTTCATTGCAGACAGCTTTGCAAAAGAAAATGGCATTGATTTAAGAAAAGATAAAATGGCATTACAAAGATTAAAAGAAGCAGCTGAAAAAGCGAAGAAGGAATTGTCTTCTTCTCAAACTACAAACATTAATCTTCCATTTATTACGGTAAACGCAGATGGACCGCTTCACTTAAATATGGACATTACAAGAGCAAAGTTTGATCAGCTTACTGCAGATTTAGTAAATAGAACGATTGAACCAATGCAAAAAGCTATGAAAGATGCAGGCGTAACTATGTCTGATCTAGAAAAGGTTATCTTAGTCGGTGGTTCAACAAGAATTCCGGCTGTACAGGATGCAGTTAAGAAAGTGACCGGAAAAGATCCGTTTAAAGGAATCAATCCAGATGAATGTGTTGCAATTGGTGCTTCCGTGCAAGCTGGTGTTTTAACAGGGGAAGTAAAGGATGTATTGTTACTTGACGTAACTCCACTTTCTTTATCCATTGAAACCTTAGGTGGTGTGGCTACGAAGTTAATTGAAAGAAATACAACCATTCCGACAAAGAAGAGTCAGGTTTTCTCTACTGCAGCAGACAATCAGACAGCGGTTGATATTCATGTATTACAAGGTGAAAGAGAAATGGCAAGTGACAATATCACTTTAGGTCGTTTCCAACTTTCCGGAATTCCGGCAGCACCTCGTGGTATTCCTCAAATTGAAGTTACATTTGACATCGATGCCAATGGTATTGTGAATGTAAGTGCAAAGGATATGGGAACCGGAAAAGAACAGAGAATTACAATTTCTTCTTCCAGCAAACTTTCCGATGATGAAATCAAGCAGAAGGTTAAGGAAGCAGAACAGTATGCGGAAGAGGATAAGAAAAAGAAGGAACAAATTGAATCAACAAACCGTGCTGAAACTTTGATTTATGAGACAGAGAAGAGTGTTAATGAATTAGGTGATAAGCTTTCCGAAGATGAAAAAGCGAAAATTACTGAAGCAAAAGAAGCGCTTTCAAAGGCATTGGAAGGAAATAATGTAGAAGAAATCAAGGCAAAGACAGAAGCATTAACGAATGAATTCCATGCCATTTCCACAAAACTATATCAGCAGGCACAAGCTGGTGGCGCAGGATTTGATCCGAACGCAGCAGGTGGTGCAGGCGGCGCAGGATTTGATCCAAATGCGGCAGCTGGTGGACAACAAGAAGGCCCAAGCGGAGATAATGTTGTAGATGCGGATTATGAAGTCGTGGATGACAATAAATAAGTTTTATAGGAAATTTAGAGGCACTTCTCTTGACGAGAAGTGCTTTACCCTTTAAAATAAGTAAGTTATAACTAATAAACGGGGGATATGATACAATGGCAGACAAACGAGACTACTACGAGGTCCTTGGAATAAAAAAGGGGGCAACAGAGGCGGAAATCAAATCCGCTTTTCGTAAAAAAGCTATGGAGTTTCACCCAGATCGAAATCCAGGAGATAAAGTAGCTGAAGAAAATTTTAAAGAAGTAAATGAAGCATACGGGATACTTTCCGACCCTCAAAAGAAGGATAAATACGATCGCTTTGGGTTTGCCGGAGTAGATCCAAATGCCGGATTTGGCGGAGGAGGCGCAGGTGGTTTCTCTGGCTTTGGCGGTTTTGAAGATATATTTGGAGATTTGTTTGGCGGTGCTTTTGGTGGTGGATTCTCTCAAGCAAGGAGGAATGGGCCAAGAAAAGGGCAGGATTTGCAAAAGCAGATGCATATTACTTTTGAGGAAGCAGCATTTGGTGCAAAGAAACAGATACAGCTGAATAAATATGTAGCCTGTGAGGAGTGCAACGGAACTGGTGCAGAAAAGGGCACATCTAAAGTGACATGTCCAAACTGTAATGGATCTGGTCAGGTACGTACCGTACAAAATACTCCATTTGGACAATTTGCAAGTTCACATTCTTGTGACCGTTGTGGCGGAACCGGGCAGATAGTAGAAAAACCTTGCCATTCTTGTAATGGTTCCGGTAAAATTCGAAAGACTGTTACCATTTCCGTTGATATACCGGCAGGTGTTGATAATGACAGTGTCATTCCAATTCGAGGCCAAGGAGAGCCCGGAACTAACGGAGGTCCTAACGGAGACTTATATTTGGTCATTGCGGTTAATCCACATAAACTCTTTAAACGAAAGGGTAATGATTTATGGTTGGATATGCCAATCACCTTCACGCAAGCTGCTTTGGGAGCAGAAATTACTGTTCCGACTCTTTCGGATAAGGTATCTTATAAAATTCCTGCAGGAACACAACCGGATACCGTATTCCGTTTAAAAGGAAAGGGTATTAAAAGCTTACGTTCCGGAAAGTACGGCGATCTGTATGTGAAAATAATCCTTGAAGTTCCGACTAAGCTAAATTCTAAGCAAAAGAAGCTTATTGAGGAATTTGGAGAATCTTTAAGCCATGATGGCTATACAAAAAGAAAAAGTTTTTCAGAGACAATGAAAGAGTTATTTAAATCTTGAAAGTTTTAAAAAGTAAGCAGCATTTTTTGTCCGTCTGTAGAGCTACAGAGTCGGAAGGGAATGCTGCTTTTTATCAAATAATATCAGAAAGAGAGAGTCACAGTGAGATATTCAGAAGTAAGGTTGTATACAAATCAAATGGGACTGGAAGTAGTAAGTGGAATTTTACTATCTATGGGAATTACTGATTTTGTTACGGAGGATCCGGAGGATTTAAAAGATTTCTTAGATAAAAAGAATTCCTATGAATGGGATTATGTAGATGAAAGTGTACTTGAGATATCCAATGTGGAACCAAATCTTACATTTTATGTTGAGTACTCTGAAAGCGGAAATCAAATTTTACAGGAGTTTAAAACATCTTTGGAGGAAATGAAAAAAGAGGCAAAAAAAGATGGAATGGATTATGGAAGGTTAGAACTTTCTGTTAAAGAAGTTTGTGATGAAGACTGGAAAGATAACTGGAAGGCTTATTTTAAACCGGCACATATTACAAATCGCATTGTTGTGAAACCTACATGGGAAAATTACGAGAAAGAGAATTCCTCGGAACTTGTGATTGAAATTGATCCGGGGATGGCATTCGGAACAGGAACACATCCTACTACGACACTTTGCGTTCGATTGCTTGAAAAATACATTGAATCTCCGGATGACATTGTTTTGGATGTTGGCTGTGGTTCTGGGATATTGTCTATGGCAGCAGCTTTGCTTGGAGTACAGACAGTCAAAGGTGTTGAGATTGATCCGATTGCAGTTGACGTAGCACGTGAAAATGTGAAATTAAATCATCTAGATTCTCAGATAGATGTATTTCATGGCGATTTGACAAAGGGGCTGGATTTGAAGGCAGATATTGTTGTAGCTAATCTGATGGCTGATTTAGTTATGCTGTTATCAGAAGATGTTTCCAAACACTTGAAAGGAAAAGGAATCTATATTTCTTCTGGAATTTTGATTGAAAAACAAAATCAGGTGGCTAGTGCCATTCGTAAATGTGGTTTTGAAATTCTTGAAATCTTAGAGGAAGACGACTGGTGTGCAATTGCTGCAAAAAAATGCTGTAAGTAGAACTTTTGAATCAAAGAAAAGGAGAACATTATGAGTCGATTTTTTGTGGATAAAAGTGCTGTGAAAGAAGGTTTCATTGAAATCACTGATTCGAATGACATCAAACATATTACTAAGGTACTGCGATTAAGAGAAGGGAGTTTTATCGAGGTATCAGATTCTGCGGAATACGAGTACCAAATTGAACTGAATGAAATCAGCAGTGAATGTATTCGAGGTAAAATCCATGATAAACAAAATTTTAGTAAGGAACCGACAATACAAGTAAGCTTATATCAGGGCATTCCAAAGCAAGGAAAAATGGAAACCATCATTCAAAAAACGGTTGAGCTAGGAATTTCTCGAATCATACCGGTTTTTATGCAAAGAACTGTTGTAACTGAAAAAGGTAACTTTAAAAATAAGTTGATTCGATGGCAAAAAATTGCCGATGAAGCAGTCAAACAATGTAAGCGGGGAATTATCCCTCAAATTGAAGCGCCTATAAACTCAAAGGATTTATTTGAGAAAGTAATGAAAGAACATGATTTAGT
This sequence comes from Anaerovorax sp. IOR16, assembly GCF_017168145.1. Lineage (GTDB taxonomy): Bacteria > Bacillota > Clostridia > Peptostreptococcales > Anaerovoracaceae > IOR16. Next base: position 709,952 of record NZ_JADQTL010000009.1, read on the forward strand.
CCTTTTTCTTTATGAAAATGAAGGAAAAACAACCATCAAGCAAGTATTACGTGAGGAACAGGCAAAGAAAGAAAAGGAGAATGCATCCTTGAAGAAAATAGCTTTGATCATTGGACCGGAAGGCGGATTTTCTGATGAAGAAGCTTGCACCTTTAAAGAAATCGGTGCAAGCTGTGCAACGCTTGGAAAAACTATTTTACGTACTGAGACGGCAGGCATAGCAGCCCTTGCTATGGTTATGTATGAATTAGAGCTATAGCAGTTATTTTATTTATTCGATTCCATATTTTTGAAAGAAGTCCTCGCTGGAGAGGTTCGGCCCTCGCAGTATGCGGTTGAGCTGATATAATTCATCAGGATTTCTTTTTTTTGTTGAAATATAATTAATCTTTTCCCTACAAGTTAAAGTAGCTTCAAAGCCTAAGCCTTTTAAAAATTCTTCGGAATTTTTACTGTGAAACCCAAACGGATAAGTAAACGTATTCGGTTTCGTACCTGTTTTCTCTTTAATATGTTTTTGAAGATACCCAATATCTGTATCCAAGGCGACTCCGTAAGCTTCAATGGATTCTCCATTTTTTCGAAGAGACCCTTTTCGACCGGAATTATAGGTATGCATATCATAAGTATGGTTCTGAATTTCTATACAACCGGAATCTATCATTTCGTTAATCTGATCCCAAGTAATGTGGGAATAGCTTGGCTGATTGCTGTCTTTTTCACTATATTGATCGGTATAACGTCCAATAATGGAGATGACTGCTTTCATATTATTTTTTTTCAAAAGAGGGAATGCGTATAAATAGTTGTTATAATACCCATCGTCAAAGGTAAGGATAATTGGTTTTTTCGGAAAGGGGGTACCATTTTTAACGCACTGGATTAAATCCGACAGGAACATGGTGGTATATCCCTTCTTCTTAAGATACTCTAAATCCGATTCAAACAACGCAGGGTCAATAACGAATTTATTTTGTAAGGCTGGATCTTTCAGTAAACCGTGATACATAATAATAGGGAGTGCAATCTGATTTTCTGATACATTCGATTGACTTAACGTCAAAGCTGCTTGATCTTTTTGCTTTGGATTAAGTTCGTCTTTATAATTTTCGTCGGAATTCAATTCGTAAAATTTATATTTTCTAGTAAATTCTTTTGAATCTTCCACTTTTATTACATCAGCACGATGTCTTGATAAAAGACGAGTAATATCATAAAGATTAATCCATATTTGAGTTGGACTGTCTTTTTTAGATTCCTCAAAAACCAATTGTAATCCGTAATGTAGATGAGGAGTATCGATGTTATTTGTATTTTCTTTTCGACTATATCCAGTTTGACCAGAGTATCCGATCACGTCTCCTGCAGTCACCGCTTTTCCAATGTAAAGATTGGAAGCATAAGGATGATTTTTTTGCAGATGAGCATAATAATAATAACGTACGCCATCAAAGCTGCGAATTCCAATACGCCATCCCCCGTATTGATTCCAACCCATGGCTTCTACAATTCCACTTTCGACACAAATAATTGGTGTTCCGGTACCTATCATTAAATCGTGCCCTAAATGACGCCGTGCATAACCATACGTTCTGCCATTTCCGAAATCATCAAAATCGCTGTAATAATAGCCTGCGGCAACCGGTGAAAAAACCTTAAGCCCATATTTCTTTTTCCAAACCATTTCTTTTGGCTCATCCGAATCTGAATTTTCTTCTTTGTTTTTTGGAACCTCAACTTTATATTCACCGAGGAACTCTCCTAAGATTGCAGAATAGGCTTTGTAATAATATTGATAAAGGTTTGCATTCATTTTTTTAGCAAGATGTTGGGTATATTCACCTTCATTTAGTAAAGCTACCAATTCATCCATGTCTGAGGCTTTATATCGCTTGAAGTTGCCTCCATATTTTGCAGCAAGGTAGGATAAAACTTCGACCCAATCAATGTGTGTTTCGGTTTCATACGTTTGAATATCAAGTTCCATTGCCTTTTCCATAACACGATAGGGAACATTGAATTCAACCCATTTAATTGGTTCCTTTTTCGCAGGTTCAAATACAGGAATACCAAAGGGAAGAATGGATATGCTGCATAATAGTAATAGGATACAAAAAAGAAGCGGCAACAATAGCCTCTTTTTTAAAAAGAAATGTTTTTTTGTCTGTCGCAAAGCGCTACCTCCCCGTATTATGCTTGATGTAAAAACATATGCAAAAGAAATCGGTTTCATGTATAATAGACAAGGTAAAGGAGGAAGTTATATGGCATTTTTAGATAAAATGACGGATTTCAGCCGAAGTGCTATGAAAAAATCCGAAGAAGTGATGGAAACAGCAAAAATTAATTTAAAAATTAGTCAGAAAAAATCCGTCATAAAAGACTATCAAGTTGAAATTGGAAAGATTATTTATACTTCGTTTAAAAACGGGGAACTTGCAATGCTTTGTGAAAAAATTAAATTAGAAGAAGAGGAAATGGGAGCATTACAAGAATCTCTTGAAAATGAGGCTTAAATTATGAAAATTGCATTTTATACGCTGGGTTGTAAAGTGAATCAATACGAAACACAGGCGTTAAAAGAAAAATTTATAGATAAAGGATATGAGATTGTAGAAGATACTGAATTTGCTGATGTGTATGTTATCAATACCTGTACGGTTACAGGGCTTGCGGATCGAAAATCACGCCAATACATTCGGAGAGTAAAACGCATTAATGCGGACTGCATCACGGCTGTTATCGGCTGCTATGCACAAGTGAATCCAGAAGAAGTTGGTGCGATTGCAGGAGTAGATATTGTAGCCGGTACCAACGAAAAAAACAAACTGCCATTATATGTGGAAGAAGCAATGGCTCAAAAAAATATTATTCCGGTTTATCATGTAAAAGATTATCAGGAACTTTGTGAATATGAGGAAACAGGAAGCATTACTTCCATGGAATCTCGAACAAGAGCGTTTATTAAAATTCAGGAAGGCTGTAATCGATTCTGTTCCTATTGTGTCATTCCTTATGCCAGAGGTGCGGTGCGAAGTCGAGCAAAAGAAGATATCCTATCGGAAGCGAAAAGTTTATTGGAAAAAGGGTTTAAGGAACTTGTACTTACAGGGATTAATACGGCACTTTATGGTATGGAGCCAGGATTTTATCAAGATGAAGAAATGATAGTGGATGAAAATGGAGAACAAAGGAAAATTTATGGCATTGAAGTGATTGTTAGGGCATTGAATGCATTGCCGGGTGATTTTCGAATTCGACTTGGTTCTTTGGAGCCAACGGTGGTAAATGCAGAGTATGTAAAGCATTTATTAAACTATAATAAGCTTTGCCATCATTTTCATTTATCCATGCAAAGCGGCAGCAATGCTGTTCTTTCTGCTATGAATCGAAATTATGACCGAGAAATGTATTTTGAAATGGTAAACGAATTGAGAAGTGCGGATCCACGTTTTGGAATTTCTACCGACATCATTGTAGGATTCCCCGGTGAAACGGAACGGGACTTTCGAGATAGTGTAGATATGGTTGAAAAAGTGGAATTTTGTAAGGTTCACGTATTTAAATATTCTAAAAGGCCTATGACGAAGGCTGCACAAATGAAAGGACATTTGGCTCCAGAAGTAAAAAATAAGCGCAGTGAAGAATTGATACGCATTGCTGAAACAGCTGCACAGAATTTCTATACACGATTAAGTGGCTGTGAAAGAATGGTATTGTTTGAAGAATATGATTCGAAAACAGGATATTACAGAGGCCATAGCGACAATTTTATAGAAGTGTATTGTAAGAGTGAAGAAGATATCTCTAACACCTTTGCTCGAGTAACTATGGATAAGCCTTATCGGTTAGGAATGCTTGGAACAATAAAGTAAGATTCCATACTAAATCAGGTTCACATTATCAGGTTGACATTTTTTAATACTGTGTTATGATAGGTAGCATAGTCAAATGCCTTTTTTAGGAATTTGATTGAATATGTGAGGAATAGGAGATGAAAAACGATATGTCGGATTGTATTTTTTGCAAAATTGCAAATAAGGAAATTCCGTCAAATATGGTATATGAGGACGATGTGATTGCTGTATTTCATGATTTAGAGCCTCAAGCACCGGTTCATGTTTTATTGATTCCAAAGAAACACATTGAATCGTTAGATGCCACTGAATTTGAAGATATGGAAGCGTTAGGATGGTTGCTTAATAAAGTAAAAGATGTGGCCAAGCTTTTAAATCTAGAAAACGGATATCGACTCGTTTGCAACTGTGGAGAAGATGGATTCCAGACGGTACCGCATTTACATTTTCACCTTTTAGGTAAACGTAAGATGACCTGGCCTCCAGGTTGATGTGCATGCAATATCCAAGCATTTATGGAATTAAAATCTTTCTTTAAAAAAAACTTGATTCTTTCCATAAAAAAATGTATAATATTCATGTTATAGACTGACCCGTTTGGATAAGCATCTATGTGATTTCAGAATATGGAGGGAGGGGAATGAATATATGGCACAAGTAGTTGTAAGAGAAAACGAAAGCTTGGAAAGCGCTTTAAAGAGATTTAAGCGTTCTTGCGCAAGAGACGGAGTAATGTCCGAATTGCGTAAAAGAGAACATTACGAAAAGCCAAGTGTAAAAAGAAAGAAAAAGTCAGAAGCCGCAAGGAAAAAGGCGAAAAAGTTCTAGCACAAAAGAGGTGTAGACTATGTCTATAAAAGATCAATTATTACTGGACTTCAAAGAGTCTATGAAGGCTCATGATGAAGTTCGAAAAAATACAATAAATTTAGCTCGTGCTGCCGTAAAGCAGTATGAGGTTGATAACCGAAAAGAACTTGACGATCAAGGTATCATTGAAATCTTGACCAAACAAGTAAAAATGAGAAAAGATGCCCTCTCTGATTTTGAAAAAGCGGGAAGAACGGATTTGGTAGAGTCTTATAACAAAGAAATCAAGGTTTTAATGGAGTACTTACCGGCACAGCTTACACAAGCTGAAATTTCTGAGATTATTAAGCAAACTGCAGCTGATTTAAACATCGAAGGTGGAAGACAAAACTTCGGTAAATTAATCGGAGCAGTTATGGGTAAGGTCAAAGGAAGAGCCGATGGCGGCGACGTTAAAAAACAAATTGAGGATTTTCTTAAATAGAAATTCATTATGACATAAAGAAATAGAAATAACCTGATACATCATCAGGTTATTTTTTTTTATTTATTTTCATAAGATACTAGGAAGGAGGCCGCAGTTATGAGTTTTCAAGAAGAATTATTGTTTGATTTTAGTCTACATATGCCGCGTATTTTAATTAGTGGAAAAACGGCAGTGGTTGATAATGTAAAAAAAATTGTTATGGTCGGCAGTGACGAGATTATTGTAGACTGCGGCAGTCGCTATTTGGCTCTGTACGGAATGGGATTGATAGTAGAGCAGTTAGAAGAAGAACGAATGCTAGTGAATGGAAATCTCACTTCCATTGAATTTTATGGGGAGAAGAAGTAATGAGAAGCAACGGAAGCTTTTTTGCATATACGAAGGTAATTCGGGTGGAAGGTTTTGAGCAGCAAAAGCTGCTCTCCCAATGTTTGCAAAAAAAAATTATATTACGGAAGATCCGTTTTGAGAACAATCTCTCTATGACTATGGAGATTCGTGATCAAGATTGGGATGCCTTTTTAGCAATCGTAAAGCGGCGTTATCGTGTGACCATTTTGCGAGAAAATGGATACAAACCCCTTATTCTGAGAGCTTTGCATAGAAAGAGCACACTGGTAGGGGTTCTTTTATTTTTATTAATTTTAATCTATCAAGCAAGTTTTATTTCGGAAATTCGAGTGCAAGGATATGAAAGAATTGAAGAAGCTACCATTCGTCAGGCATTAAAGGAAGTTGGATTCTATGAAGGATGCAACAAAAACATAGATATAAACGAAGTAAAAACACAAATGTTTCAAAAATTAGATAATATAAGCTGGATTGGGATAAAATATAATGGAAGCATGGCAGAGGTCACGATTGTTGAAGGAACAAAAGAGATAAAACCTGTGGATGCGAACACGCCCGTTCATGTTGTTGCGTCGAAAGATGGTTATATTGAGAAGGTGATTGCAAGAGAGGGAACGGTACAAGTCCCAAAAGGAGCATTTGTAAAGAAAGGAGACATTGTAATCAGCGGCGAACTTCTCATTGTAGATAAAGCATATGCTGATCGATCGGAAGAGGAATTGATAAGATATGTTCATGCAAACGGAGAAGTAAAAGCTCGAATCTTATATCGTTTTCATCGTTATCAAGATAAATATTCTTTAATAAAAAAACATACAGGCAAACATTTGTATGGTTTTGCAATTAAGTTTGGATCGTTCGAGTTTAATACTGCAAAATGGTTATGGCCATATGATGCATCGATTTATGAGGAGAAGACTGTTGGAAAGTTTATAAGGCCAATCCCTTGTCAATTTTCTATTATAAAAACATCCGAGGTTGAACTATATCGACAAAAAAGAACGGATGAAGAAATTAAAGAAATGGCAAATTTACAAATTAGAAGGTATCAAAAAGAAAAAATACCGGAAAATGCGCAAATTATAAATAAAAGTTTGAAGTTTGAGGAGAAAGAAAATATAATAGAAGTAACTGTAATGCTTCATGCTTTGGAAGAAATTGGGTCGGAGAAGCCGATTGTAAAGAAGATACCGGAACCAAATATGCAAGAAGCGGAGGGAGGAATGAATCCGATTGGAGAACCTATTAATTGAAGAATTAAAAATAAAAATTGACCATGAACAAGATACCAATGAATTATTTGGTAATTTGGATATAAATTTAAAGATTATCCAAGAGAACTATGAAGTAGACATTGTACAGCGTCAGGATGAGCTGATTCTTAGAGGAAAAGAGGCAGCAAAAGCGCAGCAGGTTCTTTTAAACTTGATTTCCATATTAGAATCTGGGGAGAAGTTGGATGCACAAAAAGTGAACTATGTTATCAGTTTGCTTGAGAAAGGTATTTCGTATCAGGATAGTAAGGTAAATAAGGATACGATTTGCTTTACACATAGAGGAAAGCCAATCAAACCAAAAACTTTAGGACAAACTGTTTATGCCAAAAGTATGAAAGAGCATGACATTGTTTTTGGAGTGGGACCGGCAGGTACCGGAAAAACATATATGGCTGTCGCCATGGCCATTAATGCATTTAAGAATAAAGAAGTAGAAAAGATTATCTTAGCAAGACCTGCGGTAGAAGCAGGTGAAAGACTTGGTTTTCTTCCGGGTGATTTGCAAGAAAAGGTGGATCCGTATTTAAGACCGCTTTATGATGCATTGTATGATATACTGGGAAGAGACAGTACACTTCGGTTAAAAGAAAGAGAGACGATTGAGGTGGTACCTCTAGCTTATATGAGAGGGCGTACACTAGATAATTCTTTTATTATTTTAGATGAAGCTCAAAATACAACCAAGGAACAAATGAAAATGTTTCTTACACGACTTGGGTTCGGCTCTAAAGCGATCGTTACCGGAGACACTACACAAATCGATCTTCCTCGTGGAAAACGCTCTGGCTTATTGGATGCCATTGACGTATTAAAAAATGTTGAAGGTATTGATTTTTGTTTCTTAAAAGATACCGATGTTGTAAGGCATCCTTTGGTAAGACGTATCATTAATGCCTACGATGTTTATTCCAAGGAGAATCCGGAAAAAAATCCGGAGAAAGATTATGAGGGTTAGGATGAATATCATTTTTAGCGAAGAGCGTATGCCTGGTGAAGTGGTCGTAGAACACATGAGTCAAGCAGGTGCTTATTGTGTTGAAGAAGAAGGTTTGAACCCACAAAATATTACTGTGAGTGTCACTTTTGTAAGTACCGAAGAAATCAAAGAGCTAAATGGAGTTTATCGTAACAAAGATGCCGTAACGGATGTTTTATCATTTCCACAGTTTGAGGATTTGAATGAAGTACCTGAGGCCGGAGAAGTATGTTTGGGTGATGTTGTTATTTGTCCGGAGCAGGCTTTGTTGCAGGCAGATGAATACGGTCACTCCGGAGAGCGGGAATTGGTTTATCTTTTTGTTCACAGTATGTTTCATCTACTTGGATATGACCACATGAATGAAGAAGAAAAAATGGAAATGCGTAATCAAGAAGAAAAAATTATGAATAAAATCGGCCTTGTACGATAAAATGGTACAAGGCTGTAGTGTGTAATTGAATGGAGTAATGAAATGAACGAAAAAGAGTTGTATCAAAAGGCAAAACAAGCTTTAGAGTATTCCTATGCACCGTATTCGAGGTTTCGAGTTGGGGCAGCTTTACTCACAACTTCCGGAGAAGTGTTTACGGGTGTAAATGTTGAGAATTCAAGTTTTGGAGGCACAATATGTGCAGAAAGAACTGCTTTTGTGAAGGCCATTTCAGAAGGGTTTCGGGATTTTACTGCTTTAGCGGTTACTTCTTCAGAAGGAGAGGTATATCCATGCGGCATTTGTCGTCAGTTTATGTTTGAATTTGGGGATGATCTAAAAATCATTACCGGAGACGATGAAGAACATTTAAATGTAGTAGAGATTACTGAATTATTGCCAAAAGGATTTAGACTTTAATTATTTTCGTTAAAAAACGTTTCATAAATTATGTATAGTGAAAGATATAGGAGTTAGAATGAAATCAGGATTTGTAGGAATTATTGGAAGACCAAATGTTGGGAAGTCTACGTTATTAAATGCAATTTTAGGAGAAAAAATTGCCATTGCGACGGACAAACCGCAAACAACGAGAAATAGCATTCGAGGTATTTTTACACGGTGCAAAGGTGAGGCAGACGATTGCCAGCTGATTTTCATTGATACACCGGGGATTCATAAACCGAGAAACAAACTTGGTGGCTATATGACGGAGATGGCGGCCAATACATTGAAAGAGGTCGATGTTATTGTTTTTATTGTAGATGATGCATTGTCGGCAGGTCCAGGAGATCAATATATTTTGGACATGCTGAAAGATACAAATACACCGAAGCTGCTTGTTATAAATAAAATTGACAAGTTATCTCCGGAAACATTCCGCAGTATTTATGAGGAATATGAAAAAATCAATATTTTCGACGGCATCTACGGCGTATGTGCTTTAGAAGGAAAAAATGTCGATGCACTCTTGAAAAAGCTTGAATCTCTTATTTCAGAAGGGCCGATGTATTTTCCGGAGGATATGATTACTGATCATCCGGAACGTTTTTTAGTCAGTGAGCTGATTCGTGAAAAGGTACTTTTGTATTTAAATGATGAGGTTCCTCATGGTGTTGCTGTTGAAATTGAAAGTTATAAGGAGACAGACAAGATCACGAAAATTGGCGCAGTTATTTATTGTGAAAAAAAATCACATAAAGGAATTATCATTGGAAAACAGGGCAAGAAACTTAAAGGTATTGGAAAGAGTGCCCGCTTAGAGATTGAAGGTCTTTTAGGCTCAAAAGTATTTTTAGAACTTTGGGTAAAAGTAAAGGAAAATTGGAGAGACAATGATTTTGCCATCGGCAATTTTGGGTATAAGGAATAAATATGTATACGGATACAGAAGGAATCATATTAAAACAAATAAAAACGGTGTCTGGCCGCAGGATGGTACTTTTGTTTTCGAAAAAATTCGGAAAGATCAGTGCTGGTACCAGCATTAATGAAAAGGGAAAGGGGAAATCTGCTTTGGCTATGAGACCCTTTACCTATGGGAAATATGAGCTTTATAAAAACCGTGATACTTACCACATCAATGGTGCAGAAGTCTTAAAAAGCTATTACCGCATTGGTGAGGATGTAGAAAAATATATGTGTTGTTCTTATGTTTTGGAATTAACCGAACGAGTTTTGGCGGAGGATGCAAAAGCGCCGGAGATTTTTTATTTGCTTTTGGATTTTCTTTCAATTATGGAAGAAAGAAAAAAAAAGTTTGAGACTTTGGTACTTGCGTATCAAGTAAAATTGTTGCAATGCTATGGAAATATGCCAAAGCTGGATGCTTGCGCTTGCTGTGGAAGTACAGAAAATTTAACTGATTTTAGTATTAAAGAGGGTGGACTTATTTGTAAGGCATGTATTTTGCAAGAGAATACGAATGATGCATTGATTTATGAGTTAAACTTTGCTATAGTAGATATATTAAGATATTTTTTGCAAAATTCTTTAAAAGCCTTAAAAAGTTTAGCATTGGAAGAATCTGTTCAGGGGCAGCTACAGCAAATTTTAAAAGATTACTTCGCCTATCATTTGGATATCAAAACGTTAAAAAGTGAAGGATTTGTTATGGGTCTTTCTCAAAAAAAATAGAGTTTATCTAGGAAAAGAAAAGGTGGTGTTTTTTATGGAAATTACATTAGAAAAGATTGAATTGGTAAAAGACAGAACTGGGGTTAGCTACAAAGAAGCAAAAGAAGCGTTAGAGGCAGCTGAGGGCAGTGTTGTTGATGCAATTATTAATATTGAAGAATCCATTGATATCAACAGCAAGAGTAAGCTTGGTGAGCAAGGTGCAGAAATCATTGAATCCATCAAAGAAATGATTCGAAAAGGAAATATTGCAAAGATTACCATTAAAAAGGAGGATGAGGTTCTATTGAATCTTCCTTTAAATGTAGGAATTGTCGGTACGATTCTGTTTCCTTGGACTGCAGTAATTGCAACGATTGCGGCATTTGGAACAAAGTGCAAAATCGAACTTTTAAAGGACAATGGTGAAATCGTCAATGTAAGTGGAATGGCAACTGACACATTTGAGAATGTAAAAGAAAAAAGCACCGTAATTGCAGACGAAATGAAAGTCAAGGGTGCTGATGTTTTTAATAATGTGAAAGATAAGGCAAATGACGCGTTACGCAAAAATACTGAAACGGAAAATGATTCCGAATGCGATTGCGGATGTGATGGACCAATCGAAACTTGTGGTTGTGAATGCAGCTGTGGAGACGAAGAAAAATAAACAAAAACAAAAGAAACAGAAATGGTAGGGTAAGATGAAGAAAGAATTTTCAATGGACAAAGTTGTAGCACTGGCAAAATCTCGTGGTTTTGTATATCCGGGATCTGATATCTACGGAGGACTTGCAAATACTTGGGATTATGGTCCAGTGGGAGTGGAATTAAAAAACAATGTAAAAAAAGCATGGTGGAAAAAATTTGTGCAGGAATCTAAGTACAATGTTGGATTGGATGCTGCTATTTTAATGAATCCTAAGACTTGGGTTGCTTCCGGTCATGTAGGTGGTTTTGCAGATCCACTGATTGATTGTAAGAGTTGTAAAGCAAGATTTCGTGCAGATAAGTTAATTGAAGATTTTATGATGCAAAAGGACGGTGAAGCGATTACTGTTGATGGCTGGTCCAATGAAAAATTAGAAGGCTATATTAAGGATAATGCAATCGCATGTCCAGAATGCGGTAAAAATGATTTTACGGGAATTCGTCAATTTAATTTAATGTTTAAGACCTTCCAAGGTGTTACAGAAGATTCTAAATCAGAAATTTTCTTAAGACCGGAAACTGCACAGGGTATCTTTGTAAATTTTAAAAATGTTGCACGAACGACTCGTAAAAAGATGCCGTTTGGTATTGCACAGATTGGAAAGTCATTCAGAAATGAAATTACACCGGGAAACTTTACATTCCGAACCCGTGAATTTGAACAGATGGAATTGGAATTTTTCTGTACACCGGGAACCGATTTGGAATGGTTTGATTATTGGAAGAATATGTGTGTAGAATGGTTGAAATCTTTACAGATGGACATGAATTCCATTCGTCTTCGTGACCATGAAAAAGAAGAACTATCCCACTATAGTAATGCAACAACGGACATTGAATTTTTGTTCCCATTTGGTTGGGGGGAACTATGGGGAATTGCAGATCGAACCGACTTTGATTTAAAACAGCATCAGGAGCATTCCGGACAAGATATGAGTTATATGGATGCAGTTACCAATGAGAAGTATGTTCCATATTGCATTGAGCCATCCTTGGGAGCAGATCGTGTAACTTTGGCTTTCCTAGTGAACGCTTATAATGAAGAAACAATTGTTGACGGTAAAGGGCAGGAGGATACTCGTGTTGTTATGAAGTTCCATCCGGCATTGGCACCGTTTAAAGCAGCAGTTCTTCCTCTGACAAAGAAACAGGCAGAAGCAGCTGAAGAACTTCATGCTGAGCTTTCCAAATACTTTATGATAGACTATGATTTGCCGGGAAGCATTGGAAAGAGATACCGAAGACAGGATGAAATTGGAACACCATTCTGTATAACCGTGGACTTTGATACAGAAAATGATCAATCGGTTACGATTCGAGATCGTGATACGATGCAGCAAATTCGTCTGCCGATCAATCAATTAAGAAGTTATATTGAAGAAAAACTAATTTTTTAATTTTATAGGGCAAGCTTAAAAAGCTTGTCCTTGTTACTAGTAAATTTTATTAAATTTTGAAAATAAGGTCTATCATTTAATGATTAAAAAGTGACTTTATTAACCATAATCTACAATATTAAAAACTTAAAGGAGAGATGAAAAATGGGAAAGAAGTACGTTTACCTTTTTAAAGAGGGTAATGGAAACATGCGCGAATTATTAGGAGGTAAAGGTGCAAATTTGGCGGAAATGACGAACTTGGGTATGCCGGTTCCGCAGGGATTTACAATTACAACGGAAGCTTGTACACAATACTATGCTGACGGTGAAAAAATTAATGATGAGATTCAGTCAGAAATTTTACGTTACATAACGGAACTTGAAAAAATTTCTGAAAAAAAATTCGGTGATTTAACAAATCCATTACTTGTTTCTGTTCGATCTGGTGCCAGAGCATCTATGCCAGGTATGATGGATACTATATTAAATTTAGGACTGAATGATGAAGTTGTGGAAAGCTTTGCGAAAAAAACAGGCAATCCTCGTTTTGCATACGACTCTTATCGTCGATTTATCCAAATGTATTCTGATGTTGTCATGGAAGTTGGGAAATCCTATTTCGAAAAGCTAATTGACGAAATGAAAGGCAAAAAAGGTGTTACTTTAGACACTGAGCTGGAAGCAGAAGATTTAAAAGAACTTGCAAAACAGTTTAAGCAGGAATATAAGAATAAAGTTGGAGAAGACTTCCCATCTAATCCTGTAGATCAATTGATGGGAGCAATCAAAGCTGTTTTCCGTTCCTGGGATAATCCTCGTGCTATTTATTATCGTAGAATGAATGACATTCCTTCTTCTTGGGGGACTGCTGTTAATGTTCAGGCGATGGTATTTGGTAACATGGGTGATACCTCTGGAACCGGTGTTGCTTTCTCCAGAAATCCAGCAACTGGTGAGAAGAAATTATATGGAGAATTCTTAATGAATGCACAAGGTGAAGACGTGGTTGCCGGTGTAAGAACTCCACAGACAATTGATCAATTAAAAGAACAGAATCCGACAGTATATGAAGAATTTTATAAAATCGTATATACCTTGGAGAAACATTATAGAGATATGCAGGATATGGAGTTTACCATTGAAGAAGGAAAACTTTATATGTTGCAGACAAGAAATGGAAAACGTACTGCAGCTGCTGCACTTCAAATTGCATGTGACCTTGTAGATGAAGGTATGATTAATGAAAAAGAAGCAGTGAGTATGATTGATCCAAAACAACTTGATGCTTTGCTTCATCCGCAATTTGATGCTGATGCCTTAAAAGCTGCATCACCGGTTGGTGAAGCATTACCGGCTTCTCCGGGCGCTGCATGCGGTCAGGTTGTATTCACTGCAGAAGATGCGACCGAATGGGCAACAAAGAAAGGTGCAAAGGTTATTTTGGTTCGTCTGGAAACTTCTCCGGAAGACATTGAAGGTATGCATTACGCACAGGGTATTTTAACTGTTCGCGGAGGTATGACTTCACATGCTGCGGTAGTAGCAAGAGGTATGGGAACTTGCTGCGTATCTGGTTGTGGTGAGATAAAGATTGATGAAAAGAAGAAAGTCTTTACACTTGGTGGAAAAGAATTCCATGAAGGAGATTTCATATCTTTGGATGGCTCTACTGGTAAAATTTATGGAGAAGCTATCAAAACAGTTGATGCATCTATTTCCGGTAATTTTGACCGTTTAATGAAATGGGCAGATCATTATCGTGCATTAAAGGTTCGTACAAATGCGGATACTCCAAAGGATGCAAAGCAAGCTAAAAGCTTTGGTGCAGAAGGAATTGGGCTGTGCCGTACGGAGCATATGTTCTTTGATTCTGCCAGAATTTCTGCGATGAGAGAGATGATTGTATCAAAGACGGAAGAACAGAGAAGAGCGGCATTGGCAAAGCTTTTACCAATGCAGAGAAGTGATTTTGAAGGTATTTATGAGGCGATGGAAGGCTTCCCGGTTACCATTCGTTTCTTAGATCCTCCACTACATGAATTCTTACCAACAGACAACGAGGATATTATAGAACTTGCTAAGGAAATGAAGATGGAAGTGAGTGAATTAAACGCAGTCATTTCTTCCTTACATGAATTCAATCCTATGATGGGTCATAGAGGTTGCCGTTTGGCAGTTTCTTATCCGGAAATTGCAGAAATGCAGACGACTGCTGTAATTGAAGCGGCAATTGCGGTGCAGAAAAAACATCCGGAATGGAATATGGTTCCGGAAATTATGATTCCGCTTATTGGAGAAATTAAAGAATTACAGTATGTTAAAAATATTGTAACGGAAACGGCAGATGCCATCATTGCAAAATCAGGTATCGATATGAAGTATATGGTTGGAACTATGATTGAAATTCCACGTGCTGCTTTGACTGCAGATGAAATTGCAAAAGAAGCAGAGTTCTTCTCATTTGGTACAAATGATTTAACACAGATGACATTTGGATTTAGCCGAGATGATGCTGGTGCATTTTTAGGCTCATACTATGAAAAGAAAATTTATGAAAATGATCCATTTGCAAAATTGGATCAGGTTGGTGTAGGCAAATTAGTAGAAATGGCTGTTGAATTAGGTCGAAAATCAAGATCTGATTTAAAGCTTGGAATTTGTGGTGAACATGGTGGTGATCCTTCTTCTGTAGAGTTCTGCCATAAGGTTGGATTAAACTATGTATCTTGCTCCCCGTTCAGAGTACCAATCGCTCGATTGGCCGCAGCACAGGCAGCGATTAAACTTTCTTAATAATCATTGTATTTGAATTCAGCCGTTTGTTGTATTTCAACAAACGGCTTTTTTCTTTTATAGGCTTAGTATATAAAATATGATTATTGTTATTTGATACCAATGAATATTATTATCAAAATTTGTTCTTTTAGGATGAAAGCATTGAAAGTTTTAAATGGTAGGAATATAATAATTATGGTTTTATTTGCTATTGTATAGAATTATTAAAGGAGTGAACAAATATGAAATATAAAATTACAGGATATGAACCCAATGCATTGTTTCAATATTTTGAAGAAATTAGTGCCATTCCAAGAGGATCTGGTAATGAAAAAGCAATCAGTGAATATTTGATTGCCTTTGCAAAAACACATAATCTTCAATGCTATCATGATGAATTAAATAACGTAGTAATAAAGAAACCTGCAACGAAGGGATATGAAAAGAGTCCTGCCGTGATGCTTCAAGGCCATCAGGATATGGTATGTGAAAAAAACAATGATGTTATACATGATTTTGAGAAAGATGGCATCGATTTAATTGTTGAGAATGGCTTTGTAAGAGCAAATGGGACAACATTAGGTGCTGATAATGGCATTGCTGTGGCAATGATGTTAGCTCTTTTATCTGCAGATGATTTAAAACATCCAGCATTAGAATGTGTATTTACGGTTGAGGAAGAGGTTGGACTGAATGGTGCAGCAGGTTTGGATGCTTCTGTTTTAGATGCAAGGATTATGATTAATTTAGACTCGGAAGAAGAAGGAATCGCTACTGTAAGCTGTGCAGGCGGAATGCGTTATACGATGAAAAAGGATGCTTCGTATGAAACGATAAAACAGCCGTTGCTGCTTTCAATTGCAGTTAAAGGATTGCTGGGCGGACATTCCGGTTCTGACATTCATCTTGAAAGAGGGAATGCAAATAAGATAATGGGACGTTTGCTTCAATCGGTATTAAAAGAAACAAAAATGCAATTGGTTTCTATCAAAGGTGGAAACAAGGATAACGCAATTCCGAGAGAATGTATTAGTACATTGGCATTTTCTAATCAAGAAGAGCGAAACATTGCATTTAAAATATTAGAAGGATTGAAAAAAGATCTTTTGGAAGAACTTCATGCAGATGAGCCTTCTTTTGCAATGGAGATCAAACAATCTGAAGATGATTCGGTCGATGCATGGACTCGTAAGGAAACTGAAAATATCATAAATTTGATTTTCCTTTCTCCGGACGGTGCGCAAAAACGAAACGTACGCCAAGGCGGTTTTATTGTTGCATCTTTGAATATGGGTGTGGTTGAAAGCAATGATAAGGGCATTACGATTGTATTCGCTCCGAGAAGCTCGATTTCATCCTTGCAAGAGGAAATTGTTCAGAGGTTGACGTTATTAACAGATGAATTTGGATTCCAATATAAAATTGCCGGACAATATCCTGGTTGGAGCTTTGCAGAAGAATCTAAGATTCGAGATGCATTTGTGGAAAGCTTCCATCGTTTGTTTGGAAAAGAATTACAAATTGAAGCCATTCATGCTGGATTGGAATGTGGATTGTTTGCTGATAAATTGCCAGGATTGGATGCCATTGCCGTAGGACCGACAATGAGAAATTGTCATACACCAAATGAAACAATGGATTTAGCATCCTGCGAACGTACATGGAAATTGTTAACAGATGTGCTAGAAGGTTTATGTATTGCATAAAATGTGATAGGCCATTATAATAGAAATTCCAATGTTATCACATATTATCAAAATATAGATAATACTGGAATATTTTTAAAATTTGTGGTATAATAGCATTGCTATTTTACTATTAAGTAACGAAAGGAAGAAAAAAAGTATGGCAACAAACAAGAAAGAATTCAAGCCTTTCATTGCTGCGGACAAAATAGTACCTGAATTTACATTTACATCAATCTTTTTAGGTATTCTTTTAGCCGTTGTCTTTGGTGCAGCAAATGCATATTTAGGCTTAAGAGTTGGAATGACTGTATCTGCATCCATTCCAGCTGCCGTTATTTCTATGGGAATCATTCGCTTGATTCTAAAGAAAGACTCCATTTTGGAGAATAATTTAGTACAGACCATTGGTTCTGCCGGTGAATCTGTAGCAGCAGGTGCAATTTTCACATTGCCAGCCATTTTTTTATGGGCTGGTGAAGGTATTGTAAATACACCAACGCTGATTGAAATTTTCTTAATTTCTTTAGTTGGAGGCTTGCTGGGCGTATTGTTTATGATTCCGCTTCGTAAGGCTCTTATTGTAGAAGAGCACGGTGTTTTGCCTTATCCGGAAGGAACGGCTTGTGCAGAAGTGCTTTTAGCCGGAGAAGAAGGCGGATCAAAGGCTTCTACTGTATTTGCAGGTTTAGGTGTTGCTGCAGGTTATAAATTTGTAGCAGACGGACTTGGCGTTTTTCCAAGCAGTGTGGAAACGGAAATTGCCGGATACAAAGGTTCTATGTTTGGAATGGATATTTTACCGGCATTGTTAGGTGTAGGCTATATATGCGGTCCTAAAATTTCCGGATATATGCTGAGTGGTGGTATCCTTGGATGGTTTGTATTGATGCCATTAATTGTTTTATTTGGTGGAGATGCTGTTATTTTCCCTGGAAATGATCCTATCAGCGGATTTGGTCCATGGGATTTATGGGGTACATATGTTAGATATATCGGTGCTGGTGCAGTAGCTGCCGGTGGTATTTTAAGTTTAATTAAGTCCCTACCTTTGATCGTAAGAACATTCTCACAGGCTATGAAGGGATTCTCTAAAACAGGAAGTGATTCCGGACTTAGAACGCAACAGGATTTACCGGTACCGGTGATTTTAGTAGTGATTGCTATTATTGCAGTTGTTATTTGGTTGCTTCCAGTATTCCCGGTTACCTTACTTGGTGCTATTATTATTATCGTATTTGGATTCTTCTTTGCAACAGTATCCTCCAGAATGGTAGGTCTTGTTGGAAGTAGTAATAACCCGGTATCCGGTATGGCAATCGCAACGCTGTTAATTGCTACGGTTCTTTTAAAGGCAACCGGTTCCACTGGTGCAGAAGGTATGATCGGCGCAATTTCGATTGGTTCCATCATCTGTATCATTGCTGCTATTGCTGGAGATACTTCTCAGGACTTAAAGACTGGATTCCTTTTAGGTGCAACACCGAAAAAGCAGCAGATTGGCGAAGTGATTGGTGTATTTGTATCTGCTTTAACAATTGGAGGAGTTCTTTATTTATTGAATGAAGCATGGGGCTATGGCTCAAAGCAGATTCCGGCTCCACAGGCAAGCATGATGAAGATGGTTGTAGAAGGCGTTATGAATGCAGAGCTTCCTTGGACCTTAATCTTTGCTGGTGTAGGTATTGCAATTTTAATTGAAGTTCTTGGGATTCCGGTACTTCCGTTTGCAGTTGGTCTTTACTTACCATTAGGATTATCTACTAGTATCATGGTAGGTGGTCTTGTGAGACTTTACATAGACAAGAAAAAGAATATTTCTGAAACAGATCGAAAAGATTCTACAGATCGTGGAATCTTGTATACTTCCGGTTTGATTGCAGGAGAAGGTTTAGTGGGTGTATTACTTGCAATCTTTGCTGTTATTAAGTTCTCTGACAAAACAACATTAGCAGATAAGATTGGTGTAGTAGGCGATATGTTTAACATTGGTCAACTTGGTGGCGTTGTACTATTTACGTTACTAACCGCTTCTTTGGTATATGTAATAGTAGGTAAAAAGAAAAATAGCTAATAAATAATAACCATTTTTGTGTTATAATTTCATGGAGTGGTGCACCGAAAAATCGGAATCTGCTCCATGAAATTTTTTCTTGTTATGATGGAGAATACAAATGGGAAAAAAATCAAAAGTAAATTATTTGGATTATATTCCGGATAGAAATTCCCATTATGCATGGGAAATTAATGAAAAAGGTATGGTAACGGTGATTGTCGTTTGGACAGGTTTTTATCATCGTTTTGCACAAAAAGTTTTTAAAAAACCGAAATTTAGCCGTATTGAGTTGGATGAATTTGGAAGTTTTGTTTGGTTACAAATAGATGGGCAAAGGACTATTTTTGATATTTCACAAATTGCAGAAATGGAATTTGGAGAAAAGATTTCACCGTTATTAGAGCGGTTGGTAAAGTTTTTTGAAATTCTGAAAGAGCACAAATTTGTTATATTAAAGGAGAATTTGCATGCTTAAATATTTACCTTATGTTTTACTCACTGCGTTAGCTACTATGTTTATTTATGGTTGGGGTTTAATAAAAATGCAGCGCCAAACGCAAGACTTAATAACTATGTTATATTCTAAATGTGAGCGAAAGGTAAGAAAACAGCTTAAGAAGAAAGGAAAAATGACTCTCAAAGAAATTGAAGATTTAATAAGAGGAACACAAGTAAGTTTCTTTTATAGTAAACAAAGATTGGGAGTTACCGATGCAAAAACATTTGCAAAATCAATGCTTTCTCATATGAAAACAAATCATTTAATTGTAGAAGAGTATGAAAAGGGAAAGCGCAGTTATTGCTTGGCCAAGAAAACAAAATAGATTTTAATAATTTTAAAATTGTATTTTAAAAATTGATAGATAAATTAGGCAAGGAAGGTTTTTTCCTTGCCTTTCTGTTTTATTCTTTAGAAAATATCGTTTTCTTATAATTCCGCTTCAAAGATGATGATATCTTCTCCGATTTTCCTTATAGAACTCCATGGAAGCTGTATGTAGTCTCGGCTTCCCATGAAACTAAGACGTTCTGAAGTTTCTGGAACCATAAGTCCTTTTATTTTTCCTTGCTTTGGGTCAAAAAGCAACTCTGCATCAGCCAGTTGGCCATGACGACTTCCGTTATAAAGATTTACAATTTCTTTATCGCCTAATTCACTTAAACGCAATAAAAACAACTCCTTTATGAAAATAGTGATATCGTTATATAAAAAAGTATATTTTGGTTACACTATTTTTATGACCAATGACCGAAAGGAGATAAAATAGATGTTTGAAACCAAAAATGATATAGAAGCAGAAAAGGATGAAAAGGATGAAAAGGAAGAAAAGGAAAAAATTGATGAAAAATCTGAGGTTAAGCATTCCATTGATGACTTCGGAGTCATCAACAACGCATTTAATTTTCCAAGCAGTATTCAGTATTTAACAATTATAGGAAGTGTAGAAGGACATACTGTGCTTCCACCGCAGAACAAAACGACAAAATATGAAAATATCATTCCTCAATTGGTAGCAGTTGAGGAGAACAAAAACATTAAAGGGCTATTAACCATACTAAATACGGTTGGCGGAGATGTGGAAGCCGGTCTTGCAATTGCAGAATTGATTTCAACCTTATCGAAGCCTACGGTATCGTTGGTATTAGGTGGAGGGCACAGTATTGGGATCCCTCTTGCTACTGCCAGTGATTATTCCTTTGTGGCAGAAAGTGCGACTATGACTTTACATCCGATTCGCATGGCTGGATTAATAATTGGAGCAGAGCAAACTTATGAGTATTTTCGAAAAATGCAGGAACGTATTATTGATTTTATTGTACGAACGTCTCACTCTGAAAGAGAAATTGTGACTAGACTAATGAATGCAACAGATGATATGCCTAACGATGTAGGAACTATTCTTTATGGAAAAGATGCAGTCGAGATTGGTTTGATGGATGAAGTTGGTGGTTTGAATATGGCATTAGCTAAGTTAAAGTCTATGATTGATGAAAAGGAAAAAGAGCAAAAAAAATAATATAAGAAAATGGAGAACAACGGTGTGCGTATTTACGTATGCCGTTGTTTTGTTATGTTAATCTATTATTCAATTAGGATGTATTTAAATACCATTTAAATTTGTCCTTTGTTTTGTCGAAAAAAGTCGTTAAATTTAAATTGTAAATAAATGTAAAATAGTTTAATATAAACATATGGAAGCATTTTACATAAAAAGGACTTAATGGTATGAAAAAAATAAGCTTAGCAATTATGGATGATGATAAAGCATATGGATGTGCATTATCGAAGGCACTTGCATTAACTAATAATGAGTTTGAGGTATATTTATCGCCTTCCATATCCGATCTGGATCAATTTGATTTAATTTTAATAAATGAAAAAGGGATGTCTTCGTTACCGGAACCAGTTCTGAAAAAGACAGTTGTTTTGACAGATATGAAGTGCAGCATTTTATGGGATAAACCCCCAAAGGAAAAATTTGTGCTTTATAAATACGATTGTATAACAATTTTAACTGCTGCTTTGCATCTCTATTATGCAACGATGTATGGATGTGTTAACCCATTTTTAGTTTTTGAAAAACAACCGTTTGTAGTAGGTATATTTAGCGGAAGTGGAGGAGTTGGAATCACTTCGGTATCGATTGCACTTTCTCGAGAGCTGGCAGATAAGAAACGAAAAAAAGTACTATTTCTATCTTTGGAAGAAATAGAATCCAGTTCTTTATACTTCCGGTTTCCCAAAAATCATCCATTCATGGGCGATTATTTATACTATTTGTTTTCTAATGATCAAAAACGAAATGCGGCAACCTTTTATAGTACCTTTCAGTATCGAGATTCTTATGGCGTTGAGCTTTTTTATCCATCCTTCAGCGAAAATGAATTGTGTACTTTATCAATTACTGAAATAAGTATTTTCATTGAAAGCATTTCAATGATTGGAAATTATGATTACATTGTTTTGGACGTGGGCAATCACTTTTCAAATGAAATGGCTTATTGGCTTGAACATTGCAATCTTTGTATCCTTTTAGGAAATGATACACTCTTATCTGACAAAAAGAATAAAAAAAGACTCGAACGATTACAGAGTCAATATCGCTTTGATAAGACTTCATTCTTGGAATGCTGCATTTCAAAAGATGAAGAAACGTTTGTTGAAATCGATAATATAATAGAAATTCATAGTAATTATGGATTTGGATCGGAGGTGAAAGCTCTTGCAAACAGAGTTAAACATGCAAATGCAAACCAAAGGAACCATAAAAGAAATAACGGATGCAGTTCGCTCAGTGATCAATGCAAGGACAGAACAGATTACGGATGGTGAAGTTTTATCGCTGATTGAGGATTTTGTACTACATGATAATCGAACGCAATGGTATCCATATACAGAGAAAAAGAAACTAACAACGACAGTATTTAATGCTACACGACGTGAACTTGATATTTTGCAGCCTTACGCAGATGATAATGAAGTAAGTGAAATCATGGTTAATGGTACAGAAAAAGTATTCATTGAACGAAAAGGAAGAATCGAGAAATTACCGATTTCATTTGAGAGTAAAGAAGATTTGGAAGAAATCATTCGTCGGCTAGCGGCAAAGGTGCATCGTGAAATCAATGAATTAAATCCGATCGTTGATGCAAGACTGGAAGACGGATCACGAATCAACGCGGTTTATCGCAATGTAGCTTTGAATGGACCAATCTTAACCATTCGGAAATTCCCTAAAAAGAAAATTACGATGGAAGAACTGATTGAGAAGGAGTCCATATCAGAGGAAGCTTCTCAGTTTTTAAAGAAGCTGGTGATAGCCGGATATAATATTTTTATCTCCGGTGGGACGAGTTCAGGAAAGACTACCTTCTTAAATGTATTGTCAGACTGCATTCCAAAAGAGGAACGTGTAATTGTGATTGAAGATTCTGCTGAACTACAGATTACAAAGATTGATAATGTGATTCGGATGGAAACAAAAAACGCTAATATACAAGGAAAAGGAGAAGTGTCGGTGCGTGATCTTATTAAGGCCTCTTTACGTATGAGACCGGATCGAATTATTGTCGGTGAAGTGAGGGGAGGTGAAGTGGTAGATATGATTCAGGCAATGAACACGGGTCATGACGGTTCGCTGTCAACAGGGCATGGTAATTCACCGGAAGGTATGCTTCGCCGGTTAGAAGCAATGTTTTTATCAGCTGCAGAGTTTCCAATGGAAGCGATACGCAGTCAGATTATGGAAGCCATTGATATCATTGTACATTTAGGAAGAATGCCGGATAAAACGAGAAAAGTATTGCAAATTGTTGAGATTACGGGATATCAGGATGAGAAATACATGATAAATCCTTTGTTTCAGTATAAAATCCATGCTGGTTTGATACCGACCGGAAAAAGTCTCTCTAATAAGATAAAGTTGGAAATACGAGGAGTTGAGCTATGAGTGTACCAAAAACATATCATTTTTATACGTTAAATAATAAAGAAAAAAAGAAATATTATTCTTACAGCATATTAGCATGTCTTTTTTTAGGATACTTATTTTATGAGAGCTTTATTGTGGGACTAATATTTTGCGGACTTACAATTAAGGGAGAAACTTTTTTCTGTAATTATTTAGCAGAAAAAAGATGTACGGAGCTTACGGAACAATTTCGAGATTTTTTGTATTCCATTTCAGCTTCTATATCTGCCGGCCGACAAATGCCGGAAGCTTTGCAGGAAGCAAATGAAAATCTTCGTTTGATTTATTCAAAGGATGCATTAATTTGTAAAGAACTTGACTATATGGTTAGAGGTATTTTTGAAAGTAAACTACCGGTAGAGATTCTATTAAGAGATTTTGCAAAACGGACGGAATTGCCTGATATATACCAGTTTGTAGAAGTCTATTGCATTTGCAAGACAACTGGTGGCAACTTACAGAGAGTCATTGAAAAAACAGTTAGTGTTATGATTGATAAGATGAATATTAATCGTGAAATACGAGTCTTGACAGTACAAAAACGTTTAGAATCCCATATATTAACCTTAATTCCTTTGGCTATTATTGCATTTTTAAATCTAATGTCGCCTGGTTATTTGAAAGTACTTTATACAACGTTACAAGGTAGAATCTTAATGACTGCCGCTCTATTTGGTATTGGAGGTGCCTATGCATGGAGCATGAAACTTACGAAAATTGAATTACATTAATAAAAAAATATTGAAGCTCTTAGGAATATTACCGGATTGGTGTACCGGAAAAAAAGAAATTTATGAAGCCGGATTTCGAACAAAGTATGGAAATAGAGATTTTACGTATCAAATACAAAAGGAAAAAGCTTATCAACTTAAATGTTATTTAATAATCTTTTTACTATTGATTTTATTAATGTTTGGTTTTACCATAAAGTCTTTATTGATGCATAATAAAGCATTGCAAAGTTTGGATCGACCAGATTATGGCGCAAATGCTGGTATTATATCGCTTAAAGCGGAGGTCATACATGGAGAGGAAACTTTTCATAAAAAAGTTACATTACGAGTCAGGCCTCAGAGCTTAACAGAGTTTCAAAAAAAAGCCTTTCTTAAAGATTGTAAGAACAGACTAACTAAAGAAATACTTGGAAACAATAAAGATCCAGACCATGTAATCCATAATTTAGACTTGAAAAGAGAAGACAGTATATATCCAATACATATTGATTGGAGTTCCAATCAACCACGATTTCTTGAAGAGGATGGCACGGTACATAGAATCGCATTAAATAAACCTATACAAGTCGATTTAATAGCAAAGCTTACATTACAGGATTGTGAAGAAGAGCAAATACATAAAATTACAATCCTTCCTCCGCAGGAAGATAAGGAATTGGAAAAAGAACTAGATGATGCATTAGAACAAGTCACGAAAGAGTTAAATAATAATACCTATGGACGAAATCTATCTTTACCCTCAAAGCTAACAGAAAACACTTCTCTAAGATGGTATGTGCAAAACAGCATTCCATTTTTTCCATTCATTGCAATGGCTTTGCTTTTAATAGTTCTAATTTATAAAAGAAGGTATTTTCGAATGGAAAGAGAGCTTCAGAAGTATCGAGAATCCATGAAAAGAGAATATCCTGATTTTATCAATAAAGTGGTTTTATTATTAAATGCAGGTCTTGTAATTACTACAGCATTAGAGCGTATTGCAATGGAGGCAAAGGGGAAAAAAGACCATCCATTAATAGAAGCAATTGGTGAAATCTCTAACAACGTCAGAGAATCCAACGCTTCTTTCTCAAAAGAATTAAAAATGTTCGCAAGGAGAAGCGGGATAAGGGAGTTAATGAGATTTGCTGCAATTGTATACGATAATTTAGATAAAGGCAGCTCTTTGGTTGAAAAGCTCGAAGCAGAAGGTGAGCTTCTTTGGATGGCAAGAAAGAAACATGCAGAAGAAGAAGGAAGAAAAGCAGAAACAAAGTTAATTATGCCATTGATGGTGTTACTCTTAATATTGGTGATCATTACGATTTCACCGGTGTTAATACAAATTTAAAGAGGAGGAAATGGATATGAATCGATTAATTGGAAAGTGGTGTAAATTGCAGTGTGAAATGATTCATCCAAACAAAAAAGGAATGGAGATGGTTCAAGTAGCAATTCTTGTTGCCATAGCAGTAGGATTGGGTTTGATTTTTAAGGAAAGAATCGGTGCATTTATAACGAAAACTTTTGATGGATTGATGAACAGTGGTTTTTAATGTATTACACTCAAAAAGAGGAGAGGCACTGGTTGAAGCTGCATTGATTTGGCCATTTATAATTCTTTCTGTTTTAGCAGTACTCACTATGGTGATGAGTTTATTTGCGGAAAGCGTTATTTTGTCCTGTTCGCATATGAGTCTAAAAGAAGTAGCAGGAGAGTGGACACAAACAGTTTCTTTCTCTGAAGAACTTCCGATATTTAAGGAAATGCTTCCTTCAAAAGATGTGCCGAAGAGGTTGCAAATCAAAGAGGAATCCTGGATGAATCAAAGTAGAATTCCTATTCCGAGAGAAACGGTAGAAGGGCATTTTGCTTTTTATTGTTTATATCCTAATTTATCTATACGTATTAATAAAAATTATGGTGGATTTGGATTTTTAAAGGAACGATACAAAAAAGAAACAAATTGCCAGTACCAGTGCATCGATGAAGCTCAATTGATCCGTAATTGGGACTATGCAGCTGAAGTAATAGATGAGGTAAAAAACAATGATAAGAAGTAAGAAAGGGAGCTTATCTGTTTTTTTAATGATAACCTTTATAAGTATTCTGCTTGTGATAGTAATGCTGACCGAAGTCGTCTCTTCTACCGCAGCACGAAGCTATACAATGGCAATTTTAGAATTAGCTGGAAGATCGACATTGTCAAATTATCATCTTGCATTAAAAGAAGACTATGGATTATTTGGTATGTTAATGGATGAAACAGAGATAAAGGAAGAATTTTTATTTTATTCTAAGCAGACGATGCAACCAAATTCGATATCTAAAAATAAGGTTAGGCTTTTAAATTTACAGCTTAAAAATGTGGAAATTGAGTGTGATGAATATTCATTAACTAATTGTGAATTCTTTGAAAAGCAGGTGATGGATTATATGAAATACAGAGCCCTAGGTGACGTTTTAATGGATTTGAATAGTAAAAAAGCACAGGAAGTACTTGGTCGAAAGCAGGATGAGGTTGACGATCTGGTTAAAGAAACAAAAGAACTTGAAAATACAACGCAACTTATGCAAAAGATAAAACCTATTTTATCAAGATATGAGAATGATTTAGATAAAACTAAGAAATTAGAGAAGTCTTTTCAACGTTGGCAGGAATTAAAGAATTCTGATGATGAAAATAGCGCTAAGGAAGCGAGTATACTGGAAAAACACCTATTCAGAGAATGGTCAAGAATACAAAAGATGTTTCGATCCATAGAAAATCAAATTGATGAAGTTTATTATTATTATGGAGATGGCGTTTTATTTGGGGAAAGTGGAAAAAACATAATACAGCAAATAGAAAGCATAAGGGAAGAAATTACATTTTTTTTATCAATTTCTGTAGATGATTTGAACGCTGTATTTTTAAAACTTAAAGAAAAAGAAGGTAAAACAAAACGTATCCATTTAAAACGGCAAATTCAAAGCTATTCAAATTTAAAAAAAGACAACAAAGAAACAGAGACAAAAAGTCTTCAAAATGAAGCGGTAATTTCTTATTTGCCATCACAACAAATGGAGCAGCGAAGTTGGAGTTTTTGCGGTCTTCAATCGATTACAGATCGAACCGATTTTTTATCAGAAGCAAGGAATCAATTTCTGTTAAACCAATATATTTTTCATATGTTTTCAACGCAAATGACAAAAAATCGCAAGAAGGAGACATTTTTTCAAAATGAAGTAGAATATCTTTTGTTTGGTGATTTTCAGGATGCAAAAAACAAAAGAAAAGCAGAGCAATGTATTTTTGGAGTGCGTGCAGCAGCAAATTTAGTTTATTTATATAGCAACAATCAAAAACAAAGAGAATTAGCAGCAGCTGCCGCAAGTATAACACCGGGACCGGAAGCTGTGATTACACAATGTGTACTAGCTTCACTATGGAGCTGTGCAGAAGCACGAAACGATTTAAACATATTACTGGAGTCGGGTAGCATTCCATTATTTAAAAGTGATAATTCTTGGGCTCTCAGCCTAGATGCCGTTTTATCTGGTTATAACAATAAAACTATAGATACAAAAGCTTCAAACGGATTAAGTTATAATCAATACTTAAATTTGTTTCTCTATTGTTCGCAAAAGAAATCAATTCTTATTCGTATGATGGATTTGATTCAAATTAATCTGCAAGGACGCAATGACAGGGAGTTTCTACTTTGTAACTGTAAGGGAGGATTTCTTTTTCATGGAGAGGTATGGAAAAAAAGTGTTTTAGGAGAAGCAAAAGAAATAGGGTTAATTCGTAAAGGGAAAATGGTAATGAGTTATGTATATTAAAACTCATAGTAAAAAGGCTTATGTCATTGTAGAGGCGGCAATTTTTTTACCGATTTTTATTATAGCACTTGTTACGATTGGTTATGTATTACGTGGTATCGGAATGACAGAAACAGTAATGCATTGCCTTTCAAATCAAGGACATAAACTATGTGTAGAAGGTTATATAAAAAACAGAAATTATGATGTGCTTTTAAAAACAGAGAACATACCCCATTCTGAGAATTTAAAAAAAATGGCAG
Organism: Anaerovorax sp. IOR16; assembly: GCF_017168145.1. Lineage (GTDB taxonomy): Bacteria > Bacillota > Clostridia > Peptostreptococcales > Anaerovoracaceae > IOR16. The sequence goes on from NZ_JADQTL010000009.1 coordinate 738,117, forward strand.
AAGAATGGGTTTCTCAAGAAACATTATTTTGGCGTGTACAGCACCAACTTAGTGAAGAAACCGGAAATTGGGTTCAAAATTTAGATTTAGCTCAATTTAAAGAGAATTATGAGCAAGATGGAAGAAATGGATTGATAAAAGCTTCTTTTGAGTATGATATTCCTATTCCTGTACCATCGATGTTTGTTTCAAAAATGAATTTTCAGGAAAATATTGTTGTACGTTCTTTTATCGGGAGAGATTCTTTCGGAGAAGCAAGAAGCTTTTCTGATATGGAGAGAAAACAAGATGCACAAACGGTATATATTTTTCCAAGAGCGGGTGAACGATATCATAATAAGAATTGCAGGATATTACGAGAGACAGCAAAAAAAATAATTTTAAGTACAAAAGGAAAGAAAAAGTATAAGCCTTGTAAAGTTTGTCATCCGCAATCATTGCCGATTGGAAGTATGGTGTATGTCTTTGAGCAAAGCGGTCAAGTGTATCATAGAGGAAACTGTACTTCTGTAGATCGTTTTTTTGTACCTATGGAAAAAGAGGAAGCAGAGAGAAAAGGGTATACCCCCTGTCATATTTGCGGAGGTGAAGCCAATTGATAGCATGGAAAGGAAAAGAAGCAGAAATTGAAACGATAAATGGGAAAAGAACAATAAAATTAGAGATGTCTGAATGCCCCATTCCTTTTTACCAAAAAGAAATTTTAAGCTTATCCTCTACGGGATATTTTTTGCCAATGAAGTTTGTATTCTTGGAAGAAACTTGCCAAATTTATTATGATTGCTCAGAACGAATTTCCTTAGAGCAATATTTAAAAGGCAAAAGAGAAAATGGAATTTTCTCTTTTGTAGAGCAGGGAATCCAACTTCTAGAACATTTTCTTGAACAAATACAGCAAGGAGAAAATCATTTATTATTTTTAGCGGATTATCAATTATCTTTTGATTTACTTTTTGTAAATGAGAAGAAGCAAAAAGTAGAGTTATTATTTTTGCCAAAAGAAAAAATAATAGACTTTTCAGAAGAGTGGAAAAATATATTAACTAAAATAGAGCAAATTATGAACGATAAACAATGGAGTGTCTACAGTCAAAAATTGATTTTTCTTCAAATGGAACATAATTTTGGAATAGAAGAACTTTTAATTTGTTTGAGGGATATGAAAGGACAGATTTGTTATTCATGAATTATAAAAATACATAAAAAGCCGGGCTGAAAGCCCGGCTTGCTTGTTGATGTAAATTGTAAACTATCTATCGTTTCTGAATTGTCTACGTTCGTTTTTCTTTGAATCTCTACATTCTTTACATCTTTTTGGTTCGTTGTCAAAACCTTTTTCCTTGTAAAATTCCTGTTCACCTACAGTAAAAATAAATTCTTTTCCGCAGTCTTGACATACGATTGTTTTGTCTTCCATTGATTTCCCTCCAGAATAATAAAAAAAAAATAAACCAGCAATATTTAAATAAACTCATGGGGGCGATTTTCCAAAAAGATGATCGAACCATTGGCATTTAAATATCTTATGGGTAGTATAACCTATTTAGCAAAAACTGTCTATAAATTTTTTGAAAAATCTTTAAATTATAATGAAAAATAAATATTTTTATTATTCTTATTATTTTTTTTGCATAACACTTTGACTGACAACCGTACAAGCTATATAATATATAAGATTATACACTCATGATTCTTTATAAAAAGAAAGAAATGAGGGAGGAGGACTATCTTCGTATGGATAATAATGCAATCATTCAAATAAAAAATCTTACAAAAATATATAAAAGCCGATCTTCTGAAGTAAAGGCTTTGGATGGAATTGATTTAACCATTCATCGTGGGGATATTTTTGGAATCATTGGTATGAGTGGAGCCGGAAAGAGTACACTGGTCCGCTGTATGAATTTATTGGAACGACCAACTTCCGGAGAGGTTTTGTTTAACGGTATCGATTTATCTTCTCTTAATGATCGAAATCTTCGATTGGCAAGACAAGAAATTGGTATGATTTTTCAGCAATTTAATTTACTGATGCAGCGAACAGTAGAAAAAAACATTCTATTTCCAATGGAGATTGCTGGTATTGATCATGTAACGGCTAAAAAACGTGTGGATGAGCTATTAGATATTGTTGATTTAGCAGATAAAAAACATGCTTATCCTGCACAGCTTTCTGGAGGGCAAAAACAGAGAGTTGCAATTGCGAGGGCGCTGGCTACCAACCCGAAGGTTTTACTATGCGATGAGGCAACAAGCGCATTAGACCCTAAGACGACTCGCTCGATTTTATCTTTATTAAAGGATATTAATCACCGACTTCGTATTACGATTGTAATCATTACGCATGAAATGAGTGTTATTGAAGAAATATGTAGTCATGTTGCAATCATTGATCAAAGTAAAATTGCAGAAGTAGGAAAGGTAGAGGACATTTTCTCGCATCCAAAAACGCTATCTGCGCAAAGACTTGTACATCCAATCAATCAGAGTATAGATTTTGGCCTAGAGAAAAAGGGAAAGCATTTTCGAATTGTATTTGATGGTAATTCTTCGTTTGAACCTGTGATTGGAACAATGGTTCTTGCATGCAAGTCTCCGGTTAATATTATGTTTGCAGATACCAAGAACATTGATGGAAAGGCATTCGGGCAGATGATTATTCAATTACCGGAAGATGAAACAATCGCAAATAAAATGATTCAATTTTTGTCCACGCAGAATGTTTCTGTAGAGGAGGTGTATAATTTTGCTGAGTAATTTTTTTGTGCATATAAATGAAACAACGATTCATATGATACAAATGGGTATTTTGGAAACACTATATATGACATTGGGTTCTACTTTAATTGCATATATTATTGGACTTCCGGTTGGGGTTGTTTTGGTTATTACAGATAAAAATGGATTTTACCCAATAAGATGGTTGAATGGGGTATTAAACGTTGTAGTGAACATTTTACGTTCTATACCGTTTTTAATTTTACTCTTTGCAATTATTCCGTTTACACGTTTAGTAGCGGGAACCTCGATTGGATCGACAGCGACGCTGGTTCCTCTTGTAGTATCGGCAGCGCCTTTTGTTGCAAGAGTTGTAGAACAGTCTATAAAAGAAGTGGACGGTGGTGTGATTGAAGCGGCACAAAGCATGGGAGCTTCTCCAATGACGATTATCTGTAAGGTGCTTCTTCCGGAAGCAAGACCTTCTTTATTAGTAGGATCGGCAATTGCAGTGACTACGATATTGGGTTATTCGGCGATGGCCGGTGTTGCAGGCGGCGGTGGATTAGGTGATATTGCAACACGGTTTGGGTTTATACGTTATCAAAAGGATATTATGTTAATTACCGTAGCGCTTTTGGTCATCATTGTACAGATTTTACAGGGAATTGGAATGTATATTGCTAAAATAGGTGATAAGAGAACGATTGGATAACCAAGTTCTCTTCATAAAATAAACAAATAGGAAATGGAGGAATTCAGATGAAAAAAACAGTAGGAATTACACTTGCGATTCTGTTACTATCCGTTGGGTTGCTTGCAGGTTGCGGTGGAGAAAACAAGGCACCAAGTGAGGATATGACCGTCATTAAGGTAGGCGCTTCCACCACTCCCCATGCAGAAATTCTAAATGCTATAAAAGAAGACTTGGCAGCAGAAGGTTATGATTTGCAGGTAATGGAGTTTACCGACTATGTATTGCCAAATATGGCGTTGGATGATGGATCTTTGGATGCAAATTACTTCCAGCATCAACCATACTTAGATGATTTCAATAAGGAAAGAAATATGAATTTGGTTTCCGTTGCAAAGATACATTATGAACCTTTAGGTTTATATCCTGGTAAAAAAACTTCCTTGGATGATTTAGAAGATGGCGATTCTATTGCAGTTCCAAATGATGCAACCAATGAAGCAAGATCCTTATTGCTTTTACAAGATTTGGGTCTTTTAAAGCTGAAGGAAGATGCCGGAATGCTTGCGACACCGAATGACATTGTTGAGAATCCAAAGAATCTAAAATTTGAAGAATTGGATGCAGCACAGGTGGCTAAGGCGCTTCCGGACGTTGCGTTTGGTGTGATTAACGGAAACAATGCCTTATTGGCAGGATTAAATGCAGCAAAGGATGCTGTTGCAATGGAAGCAAAGGACTCTTTGGCAGCAGAAACGTTTGCAAATATTTTAGTTGTTCGAAGCGGCGAAGAAGAATCACCTGCAATTCAAGCATTAGCGAAAGCATTGCAGTCAGATACTGCAAAGAAGTTTATTGAGGAGACCTATGAAGGAGCAGTCGTTCCTGTATTTTAATATGTGAACGTATGAAAATACAAAACTTGGGGAGGTTTAGTATGAGAAATTTTCTTATGAACTGGAATTATAAAAAACATGCAGCAACTGTCAGTAGCTTTTATTTAGGACTTGCAATATTAGGAAATGCTTTTTTGGGAAAAAAGGTACCTTCCGATGAAAAGTCTATGCGTCCTGTTACTGTGTGCAAGCAAATGACAAATAAGCAGCATATTTTTAATGGAATATTAACGTTTTGTTATTCTATTGATATGACGCTTTCGTTTCTTTTGTTGAGCTATTGGAAAAAGCAGTATAAATAAAAGATACGGCTTCTCGGCACATCATAAGAAGTAAGCTGAATTTTAAAAACTCGGAAAATAGAAATACTGCAAGAAGGATTACTTCGATTCGTTCTAGGTATTCCGCTGTTTGAGTAAGTCCAGGTGGGTAATAAACCGGATAAGTTAACAGTTCAAATACTTCCGGCCCAAGGGCCAGAACAGTTACAAGATAGGTTATCGCCAATAAAATTACACTGACAAAAAGTCCTTTTGTTGTATCTCTGTACACAGAAGGGCTTTTTTTTCGTAATGAAAGTAGCGTTAACAGAACAAATCCTTCTGCGAAATAGATTATAAAAAACAGGATCGTTGATCCCCAAAATGCATTTATAGATGGATTAATAAAACCGTCAAAGGTTAAAAAACCATGGGTATAGGGTAATTCTATCTTTGAGATACTGGAGCAATCAGCCAAAATCAAAAGAAATAATATGACTGGACCAAGCAACCTTGAAAATAGTTCTAGTACATGAATATCTTTTTTTGCCATTACTGCACAAACAAGTAAGAAAGCAGATGGAAATAGCCATATCGGGGTATCATTGAGTACGCAGGTATGGAAAAAGTCAGTAAAGCAGTACAGTGAAAAGCTGCCAATAAAAATGGAAATAAGCATCGCAGATAATAAAAGCCATTTGCCAATCTCATGATTTTTAATATAACGATAAAAGGCATATAGAATGATTGCTGCTAAGATTGCTGAAATAAAAAAGGAAAACCATACCATGCGATGCATCGGGAAGCATCTTCCGATAAAGAAAAAAGTACCTAGATAGTAAAGGAAAGCAAGATATTCCATGTATCTTGGTTGTTGTTCTTCGCGTAATTCATTCATTTAATGTGTTTCTCCTAATTGTAGTTTTACTTGAGTTTGAAGCTCTACAGGAAGTTTAGGGAATTTTTCTACATCCCAATCTTTTCGCATTAAATCCCATAGGGCACCATTCTCTTCTTTAATGGCTTTTCCAAAGCCAAGAGCATCTGATTTTATATTCTTTTGCATTTTCGAAATGACTTTTTGACACCCATCGGTAATGTTTTGCTGCAGTGCGATTTCCAGCTCCTCTGGTGTATATTTTTTCGAAGAAGAAATTTGAGAAACGGAGGCTTTTGTCTTAATGAGTATTTGTAAGACTGTTTTTCCATCTTCTGTTTTTGGAACCAGTTTTGTTTGATTATTTTCTATACGGAATGTAATGCTCCCGTCAGAGGTAGAGATATTTCCGCGTTCTACACGGTTTTGAAGAAAAAGGAAGTAAATCGTTTCTTCTTGATTCAATGATCCGACTAATTTATCTTCACGAAAGATTGCAGTTCCATTCACTACGGCCATATCTTCTCTTGCAGATACAATCGGAATGGACAATTGTATTCCTTCGCTTTTCAGAATATCAATTGCCTGATATACTTTTGTAGGTGCAGCAGTAGCGACTCCTTGAGAAGTAACTAGCATTTTATCTAAGTCTAAGAATTTAATATTTGTAGACGATGTTTTTAAATCTAAAACTTGTGATGAATACGGTAAATTTGAGACCAAAAGATTGATAGAAATTCGCATTTTATAATTTCTTAGAACATAGTCAAGCAGAGGAGTAATTCCTTGATTTTTTGCAATTGAATTACTGATTACAAATGTTTTTGCATGGCTCCAATATGTTTCTCGGCTGTCAACTTCATTACAATTTTCAATAGCTTCAGCCAAAGATCTTCCATCTGCATAAATGGTTTCTACAACATTATCTTCTGATGCCGTACTAATGCTTTTATTTACGATTTCTCCGGTAACGCGATAGCGATTGGTTACCGTGTCATAATCGATTGCTGCACCAGACAAGATTGACATATCGTTAATCTCTTTCATGCTTTTACAACCTGTAAGCATCATAGAGAAGCATAAAATCAAACATAAAAATAGCGTAGCATTTAAGTTTGCTTTCTTCATTTTACTGACTCCTTTGCCTTGTACGATTATAAGGTGAAATATAAGAAGGACGTAATTTCATCTTAAACCAAGGGGAACGGATAAAGGTATCCTGGCATTTTTGAGGGAAGCTGGTGGATAGTGAGGATAGATATGGGAATCCAAAACTTTTCATCGAACTCAAATGAATCATTACGCTGATAACACCCAAAAGATATCCAGGAAAACCTAATATGGATGCTAAAATAAGCCATAGAATTCGGAATAGAATTGATGGACTTTTTAAATATGGAATCATGATGCCGGTTACGCCTGTAAAAGCTACAATGATGACGACCGGTATACTTACGAGCTTGGCTTCAACTGCGGCTTGCCCTAAAACCAGACCTCCTAAAATGGAAAGTGTTTGTCCGAAATTAGCAGGGACTTTTGAGCCACCTTCTAAAATTAACTCAAATGAAAAGATGAGTAAAATCATTTCAAATAAAGTTGGGAATGGAAGCTCCAGCCTTGATTCGGATAGATTCAACAAGAATCGTGTCGGAAGCAGATCCGGATGGAAGGTTACTAGGGCCAGATAGACTGCGGGAAGGCTTAATGTAGTAAAAAATCCAAGCATTCTAAGCCAACGACCGAATGTTCCAACGTAAAAATTGGAATAATAGTCGTCGTTTGACTGAAAATATTCAATAAAGAAAAATGGAGCTGTGAGTACAACCGGTGTACCGTCTATAATAAGTGCTACACGTCCTTCTAAAAGTTTTGCAGCTACGATATCCGGTCGTTCTGTTGATCCGGTTGTCTTAAATGGGGAACGTGGTGAATCCTTAATTAATTCTTCTACATAATTTGTATCTAGAACACCATCAATGGAAATCGATTTCAATCTTTTTTTCATATCATTTAAAACGTCTTTGTTTGCGATTTCATCAATGTAACAAAGCGCAATTTTTGTTTGTGTCTGTTTTCCAATGGTCATAAATTCAAATTTTAAATTTGGATTGCAAATTTTTCTTCGAATTAAGGACAAATTAACAATAATAGCTTCGTTAAATCCCTCGCGTGGTCCGGATAATACTTTTTCTGCAGTTGGTTCTGCGATGGATCGCATAGACCATCCTCTTGTTGAGAGGGATAAACCGTAGTTGCATCCATCAACAAGTAAAATTGTATTTCCGGAGAGTACTTCGGATATCAGCGGTGTCAATTGATTACTTTTAATGATATCATTGGTAAAGAGAACCTTTTCTTCGAGTGTTTCAAGTAAATTATCTTTATCTCGCAGTTGTTTATTTAACATAATCGGTTCTATGATATGTTCATTTATCAATACATTATCAATCATACCGTCTACAAAGAGGATACAACATTTTATTTTAGGATTTTTTTGATTTTGAAATCTTCGAAATTTAATCGTGGTATCAGATCCAAATATCTCATGAAGTTTTGCAACGTTATCCTCCAAATTAATGCTGATATTTTCTTCGAAAGATGGATTAGATTGAATCGACGCTGCTGTTTCAGACTTATTTTTTAATTTATTATTTTTTTTCAGTAAAAAATTCATATAATAATCTTCCTTCTATATATAAGAATGCTTCTTGTTGGCTTAGTATGGTACTTTTTTCTGTTTATTATTCTATGATTATGGTAAAATATAGGCATACTTTTCAAGCTCGTCTCATAAAAATAGTTAGAATGAATTTGAAAAGAGGGGGATTGCTTTGAGAAGACGCGGTCGTTATGGAAAGAGTTTTAATGGATTGTTGTTTTTGCTTGTCATTATTTTTCTATCAGTCTTTTCCGGTTATATGGGAACAAAATATGTGATTGCGCCGATTCTTTACTCTGAACGAGAATCGCAAGAGGAATTGCAATCGGGGGTTGTTGATGAAGGGAGTGTAGCCGCACCTTCTGATTTGAATTCTACCCAAAATGGAATTACAGATAGTAATAATGATTCAAAAGCAGGCAGTCAAAATGATAACAAAACTGGTGAAGATGTCGTAGTTGGAGAACAAGAGGTAAAGGATTTGCCAGAAAAGGCAAACACATCCACAGAAACCGGGAAAACTGTACCTTCCCAGGGAAATACAAACGGTTTATTTTGTTTGCAGTTTGGAAGCTTTTCAAATAAAGAGGCTGCGAGTACCTGTGTGCAGGAGTTGACGCAAAAGAATATATCCACTTTTATAATGGAGAAAGACGGGAGCTTTAAAGTTTTAAGCATTCCTTATGAAACGAAGGAAAAAGCAAACGCTGCGGCAGAACAATTGAAGCCTGTTGTAGAAGATACCTATGTTGTACCAATGTAATCTTTTTAACAATGAAGAAGGCATCCCGAAATATAAATTAGAAATAAATATAGAAAGTAATATTATCAGTAAGGTTAAAAGATAATAAAGAACAAAAGATAAAAAAGTAATAGAGAGGATTGGAAACTATGATTCCACTTTCAACACGAATGCGTCCACAGCATTTGGATGAATTTGTCGGACAACAGCATTTTATATACAAGGATTCATTATTGTATAATGCGATAAAAAATAGAACGTTTGATTCTGCTATATTTTTTGGGCCATCCGGTACTGGGAAAACGACGTTAGCTCGCATTGTAGCAAGAGAAATGGATGCAGATTTTTATGAATTAAATGCTTCCAACACTGGAATAAAAGAATTAAAAGAAATCATTGAAAAATCGAAATTAAAATTTTTCGGTTTGCAAAAACAGACTACTTATGTCTATGTTGATGAGGTTCATCGCTGGAATAAGCTTCAACAGGATTCTCTTCTACAAGCGTTAGAAGAAGGCGTCATTCGATTTATTGGCAGTACAACGGAAAACCCATATTTTGCAGTGAACAATGCTATTTTAAGTCGCGTGCGTTTGATTTATGAATTTAAGGCATTGGATAAAGAAAGTCTTTTTCAAATCCTAAAGCGTGCCATGACGGAGAAAGAGCGAGGCTTGGGAAACTTAAATTTGCAATGGGAAGATGAAGCGTTGCAAATGCTTGCTGACCGAAGCGGAGGCGACGCCAGAGTGGCACTGGATACATTGGGGTTTATTGCGGAAAACTTAAAGAAGCCGGCCAAGGTGGATCTGAAGGCTGTTGGAGAGGCAATGCAAAGGCAAACAAGCTTTTATGATAAAAGCGAGGACAAGTATAATTTACTCTCTGCTTTGCAAAAGTCTATACGAGGCAGCGATCCCGATGCCGCTATACATTATTTGGCAAGACTGATGCAAGCAGATGCGGATATCCTAATGATTGGGAGAAGACTCATGGTAATTGCCAGTGAAGATGTAGGTTTGGCTTATCCAAGTGCTATTTCGATTGTAACATCATGTGTTCAAGCAAGCCAAATGGTAGGTTATCCGGAGGCACAAATTATTTTATCTGAGGCAGTGTTATTATTAGCTTCCTGTCCAAAATCGAATTCTTCAATTCTTGCGATTTCACAAGCTATGACAGATTTAAAACAACGTAAGATTGAGGATGTTCCAAGTCATTTAAAAGACAGTCATTATCAGGGAGCAAAGAAGCGCGGTCTTGGACAAGGATATAAATACCCGCACGATTATGGTGGGTATATAAAGCAACAATATTTACCGGATGATTTATATCGCGAAAATGTAACCTACTATCATCCAACACAAAATGGAAAGGAAAATGCCTTTAAAAAATTTTTAGAGGTACTGGAAAAAAAAGAACGATGACAATTACAGTAGCAGAGCATTCTGGGTTTTGTTTTGGTGTAAGAGAAGCCTTACGTAAAACCGAAGAAACCATTGACAAAAAAAAAGACAATCTAGGAAAAATCTTTACATTTGGCCCATTAATTCATAATGACAGTGTGATTGAAGAATTGGCGCAAAAGGGTGTTGTCGCCATTTTTGATTTCTCTGAAACAAAACCGGGTGATACCGTAATTATAAGATCTCACGGTGAGACAGAGCAATTTTATGAAGAGGCGAAAAAATTTCAAATAAATTTAGTCGATGCTACATGTCCTTTTGTAAAAAAAATTCATGAATTGGTAAAGGAAGCTACTAAACAAGGATACCAAGTGATTATTGTAGGTGACCCAAACCATGCAGAAGTAAAAGGTATAAAAGGATGGACGCAAGATCGCGGAATTGTAGTTTCCTCCATCGAAGAAGCAAAGATGGTAACTGCCGATTCCCTTTTTGTAGTAGCACAGACTACCATTCGGCAAAGTTATTTTGATGAAATTGTATCGGAATTACAAAATAAAAATAAAGTTTTAGTAAAGAATACAATATGTAATGCAACGCAAGATAGACAAAAAAGCTGCATGGAATTGGCTAAAAAATCGGATATGATGATTGTAATTGGAGGTAAAAACAGCTCTAATTCTAAAAAATTATATGAGATTGCCAAAAAAAATTGTGAAAAATCCTATTTTGTTCAAAATAAAAAAGATTTACCATTGAAAGAAGTCACAAAATGTAATAAAATAGGTATTGCGGCAGGAGCCTCGTCTCCTGAACGTATAATTAAGGAGGTTATTGCTGCTATGAGTGAAGCTATTGCTAACAAAGAACTGCATGAAGAAGAAATGAACGGAATGGACGCCTTGATGGATGAGATTGAAAAATCCTTACGGTTGCCATCAAGAGGAGAAGTCGTTACAGGAGAAATCGTTCACGTGACAAATCGATATATTGTCGTGAATTTAGGCTGCAAAAAAGACGGTATCATTCCAAAAGAAGAATTGACTTTAGATGGAGATGAGGAGCTGACGGACTTATTCCAGGAAGGTGACGAAATCCAGGCAAAGGTTATCAAAACTGATGATGGAGATGGAAACATTTTATTGTCCAAGAAAAAGCTCGAAGTCAATGAGCACTGGGATGAGATTAATGAAGCTCTTGAAAATAAATCAGTTGTAAACGCAAAAATTGTAAAAGAAGTAAAAGGCGGCGTTATTGCTGTTTATAAAGAAGTATCCGGATTTATTCCGATGTCTCAGCTTTCCGACCGTTTTGTTGAAAAAGCAGACGAATTTATCGGAAAAGTATTACCGGTAAAAGTAAGTCGTGTTGACCAGAGAAGAAATAAAGCCGTTTTCTCTCATAAGGCTTACTTGTCAGAAGAAAAAGCAAAGAAAGTCGCTGAAATTTGGGAAGGTTTAAATGTAGGAGATATCGTAGAAGGAACTGTAATGCGTTTTACCGATTATGGTGCATTTGTAGATATCGGCGGTTTAGATGGTCTTCTTCACATTTCTGAGATTTCTTGGGGCAAGCTAAAGCATCCGCAAGAAGCTTTAGAAATTGGACAGAAAGTAAACGTAAAGATTCTATCTATGAATACAGAAAAAGGCAAGATCTCTCTTGGCTTAAAGCAGAATCAGCCTGAACCATGGTCCATCATTGATGAAAAATATCAGGTTGGTCAGGTAATTAAGGGTAAAGTAGTTCAGATTAAGGATTATGGTGCATTTGTAGAGCTAGAACCGGGATTAGATGGATTGGTTCATATTTCTGAAGTTGCTTACAAGCGTGTAACAAACATTGCAGACGAAATTTCTGTAGGTCAGGAAGTCGATGCAAAGATTCTTGAGATTGACAAAGAAAGAAAAAGAATCAGCTTAAGCATCAAAGAAACGTTAGAACCACCTATTTTCGAGGAAAACGCAGAAGAAGCGGAAGCTGTTTCTGAAGAAGAATAATTCGCATATAGGTTTCAAATGTTTAATGAGCAGAGCCCTTTTGGCTCTGCTTTTTTATCGAATAGGAAAAATCGTTAATTTTCTCTGTTGCCTATTTTATCATTATTTTATGAGGATTGTCGTATGAGTAACATTATTTTAATTGGAATGCCAGCTTGCGGAAAGAGTACCGTAGGCGTTATTTTAGCAAAGACAGTAGGAAAAACTTTTATAGACACCGACCTGTTGATGCAGGAAAAAGAAGATGCCCTATTGCAAGATATTATTAATATAAAGGGAAATGACTATTTTAAAAAGCTAGAAGAAAAGATTCTTTGTGATTTACAAGTGAAAAATGCAGTTGTTTCTACTGGTGGAAGTGCCGTATATTATGCAAATGCCATGCAGCATTTGAGAGAAAGTGGGAAAATAATCTATTTAAAGCTTCCTCTTTGTGTAATTGAAAATCGTTTAAATAATATCAGTACAAGAGGCATTACGATGGCGAAAGGTGAGACTATTGCCGACCTTTATGAGCGCAGAACCTCTCTATATGAAAAAGAGGCAGATATTGTTTTGGAAACAGAGGGCATGTCGGTGGAAGAAACAGTGGAGGCAATTCTTAAGAAGCTGTAAATGGAGGCAAAATTGAGTTATTTTGAAATGATATTGCTGACTTGTCCATTGATCTTTTTATCCAGCTTTATTGATAGCATTGCAGGAGGAGGGGGATTGGTAAGCTTGCCAGCATATATGATTACGGGAATTCCGGTACACTCTGCTTTTGGATGCAATAAGTTTTCAGCCAGTATTGGTACACTTTTTTCCACTATACGCTATTATAAAAACGGGAAAATACATATAAGAAGTGCTGTAATATCTGCAATTCTTTCTTTATTAGGTGCTGCAATTGGTTCAAAGATGAATCTATTGATTTCTACGATACTTTTAAAAAAAATCTGTATTTTTCTTATTCCTGTAGTAGCCATTGTTGTGCTTTTCGGAAGTAATCGGGTGCGCCTGCGTGAAAAAATGTTAGAAGGACGTTTACTTTATGCTACTTGTGCATTAATTGGATTTTTTGTAGGGATGTATGATGGACTAATCGGACCAGGAACCGGTACTTTTTTTATTCTTGCATATACGTCACTTGTTGGCTTTGATTATGTTACTGCCAGCGGAAATGCAAAAGTGGCAAATTTGGCTTCTAATGTATCGAGTCTGGTGGTATACCTTCTTGCTGGAAAGGTATATTTTGCATTAGCGGTTCCTGCTACTCTATGCAGCATCGCAGGTGGATGGATTGGAAGTGGGATGGCGATTCAAAAAGGTGCACGATTTATTAAAATTATTTTAGTTCTCGTATTAATTGGTATTATATTAAAATTAATGTGGGATTTATATGTATAGAGTATTCCAAAATTTACCGGAATTGCAATCATAATGTAACAGGATTGCAATTTTTTTCTTTATAAATATGATACTATTAATTGATGCTATAATTATAAAAGAGGTGTGTAGAGATGGAAAGAAAGAGAAATCAAATAACATGTATTAAAAAATGGGTTACATCATTGCTTGTAGTGATGATGTTACTAGTGGGAACACCTGAGGTATACGGAGCGTCCGGTAGTGTTAATGTGACCATACCTCAATTTAAGATTCATTTAAATGGAACAACAGTGGATAATACTTATAGGAAATATCCTTTTTTGGTATATAATGATGTCACTTATTTTCCAATGACCTATTATGATTGCCGCTTCTTGGGAGTGGAATCACAGTGGAATGAGAATTCAAGACTTTTATCTGTTCAGAAATCAGATGTTGCTGGATCGTATCAAGATTATAAAACCAATAATAGGAATCAAAAGTCGTATCGGGCTTCTATTTCCAATGATTTTCTTAAAGTAAACGGAACTAGCGTTGATAATAAGAAAGAAACATATCCGGTTTTAACCTTTCGAGGTGTTACCTATTTTCCAATGACCTGGAAGTATGGTGTAGAAAACTTTGGATGGGATTATCGATTTGATAAGGTAAATGGTTTGATAATTAATTCCAAAAATACGACGGTCACAAACGTAACTTTACCATTAGCTAAAATTTCAACTGGAATGGATGAGAATCCATATGAATATCACTGTATTTTAGCAGGGAATCATTATTTCTATGAAGGAAAAAATGGAGCCATTTATATGACTCCGGTTAACAATCCTTCTACAGCTAAAAAAGTATACCAGCTTCCACCATGGTCTTACGGCGATGGCAAACAGCTCGTTTGGGCGCATTTTATGAATGAAAGTGGCAATGCAGTTCTGCACTACCATCAAGGCGGTGCAAGCATGGGATATGATGCTAAACTTACTTTTTCGGCAGATGGTACTTATAAAGAAGAAACTGAGGATTATTTTAACTCTGCTGCATTTGTTGATCCTGTAACAAATGAAAAAAAAGTTGTTTCCGTTTATTATGGTATGTTTAGCCAAGCAGGGAATTTAAGTTTGTCCATAGATGGGGCGGAAGCAACATCACTGGGCGATTCAAAGATTCGTTACTCAGCAACGCCTGTGATAGATGGGGACTTCGCATATGTGGTAGGTGCTCCAGAAAATAACGGTATGGAACAGGCGCATTCAAACTTATATAAAATCAATCTAATAACGAATGAAATTCAGCAGTTAACACAAGATAATACATTTGCAACGGATGTTGCTCTAATGAATCAACAGGAACAAAATAAGAAACAAATTTTAGTAGCAATGGGAATGTTAAAGAATGGAGAGTTTACAGAACGAAGTTTATATTCAATGGATTTAGATGGGAAAAATCAAAAAAAGGTTGCCACCTTAATAAAAGATGCGCCCAATTACATTGTTTTAGGCAGTAGCGTATTTTATACTTCCGGAACCTATGGAAATCAAAAGCTTTTCCGATTGGGAGAAAAAGAGTCCTTAAATCCGCAGGGGAAGTTAACGTCAATGGGACTTGCAGGAGAAGGGTATTTCTATGCAACCTTTAAGGAAGAATCAGAATGTTCCTATCGCTTAATGGTATTTGATTCAAAGGGAAAGCTAGTATTCCGCTCTGCAGATGTTGCACAACAAATTGTTGTGGATCAAGGTCGACTTTGTTATGTCGAACAGAGCGGAACGGTATGCTTAACAAAATTAGCATTGCAATAGAATTTGATTAGAATTAGTTTTGTGACAGAGCAAGAAGTTCTTCTGCACTTTTGATGGTGGTATCGGTGATGTTGATACCGCCCAAAAGCCTTGCAATTTCTTTTACCTTTTCTTCGTGAGAAAGAGGCAGTACCGTTGTTTGGGTAATATCATTTTCAGTGGTTTTTTGGATCTGATAATGATGTTGTCCAAACGCGGCAATTTGCGGTAAATGGGTAATACATATGATTTGATGATTTTGTGCTATTTGTAATAACTTTTTACCGACAATGCTTGCCGTGATTCCACTGATTCCACTGTCGATTTCATCAAAGATCATCGTTGGAATGCTATCGAGTTCACCAACAATGCGTTTAAATGCTAACATAATACGAGAAATTTCACCGCCTGAAGCAATTTTTGCCAAAGGCTTTTCTACTTCTCCTTTATTTGTTGAAATTAAAAACTCTATCTGATCAATGCCTTCTGAGGTAAAAGAAGGTTCTTTTTGAGTTTCTTGAACTTTAAAAGAGATGGAAAGCTTTGCATCGTTAAAATTTAATTCTGTTAATTCCTGATTGATGCTGGTTTCCATTTTTTTTGCAGCATCTTTGCGAAGAGATGAAAGCGTTTGACTGGCAGTCAGCAATTCTTTTTCTAATATAGAAAGCTGTTGCGTCAGTGTTTCTTTTTTCTGATCCGTGTCTTCAATCAGCTCCAAATTTTCTTGAAGCTGTATTTGGTATTCCAGTATTTCTTCAATGGAGTTTCCGTATTTTCGTTTTAAGGCATCAATTTCATCCATTCGGCTGAGTGCTTCATCCAATTCCTGTTCGGAAAAGGAGATGTCATCAATATAGTGTCGAATTTGTGAAGAAAGATCCTCAATCTTATAGTAACAATCGGATAGCAGTTCAGTAAATTCCGAAATTTCTTTTGAAAACAAAGTAATTTCCTCTAACTTCTGTTTGCTTTTTCCTAGACCATCTAAAGCAGATGGGGTATCATTACACAACAGTACATAAGCAGAAGAAAGGTTTTGATAAATGCGTTCGCTGTTTTGCAGAAGTGTGATTCGCTCTTGCAGTTCCTCATCTTCATTAACGGATAGATTGGCAGCTGTAATTTCCTGCAATTCAAACTGCATGAAATCATGCTTTCTTTTTGTATCCTTTTCGGAGCGAGAAAGTGCAGAAAGCGTTTGCTTTACTTTATTATATTCACTAAAAAGAGAAGCAACGGTTTCCTTTGCAGGAAAAATATTTGCTTCATCATAAAGATCGAGTAGGGTAATATGAAGTTCCGGATTTAATAAGGATTGGTGGTCGTATTGTCCATGAATGTCTGCTTCGTATTTACATAACTTATTTAAAAAAGAAACGGAAACCAAAGAGCCATTAATACGGCAAGTACTTTTTCCATTTGCCGTAATTTCTCTTCGGATAATTAATTGTTCTTCCTCCTCCAAACCGTTTTCTTTTAGTAAGGAGGAGACTTTTTCATTTTTTCCGTCTAAGACCAATTCAATGATTGATTTTTCTTTTCCGGAACGAATAAAAGCAGTATCTGCACGGCTTCCCAGTGCAAGACTTACTGCTTCTATAATAATGGATTTTCCAGCACCGGTTTCACCTGTGATTACATTGAAACCGGCATGAAAATCAACATCTAATTCATTAATAATTGCAAAATCTCGGATATGGATATGAGAAATCATAAAAAGACCTCTTATTTCATCATGTCATTAAATTTTTGTATAATAATCGGGACGTTTTCCGGATCATCAGCAACCAACATAAAGGTATTGTCTCCTGCAATAGAACCAATCACATTTGGAAGGTTTAGTGTATCAACTGCTTCTGCTGCAGCAGGCGCACATCCACTTAATGTCTTCACTAAAATAATGTTTCCGGAAGAAGAAATGTTTTGAATGGTTTCTTTGAAAATTTTAACAAATCGATCCGAAATAGGATGATCCAAATTTGTACTGACTGCATATTTGTAATGACCACTGGATGACAGTGTTTTAATTAATTGCAGTTCTTTAATGTCTCTAGAAATGGTAGCTTGCGTGACTTGATATCCTGCTTCTTTTAACAACTCAACGAGTTTGTCTTGGGTTTCAACTTCGTGCTGACTGATAATATCAAGAATTTTGTTTTGTCTTGAATAGCGCATAAGATTCTCCTTAAAGCATTACTTAAAATCAAGAAATGGCTTGCCTTGAAATTATTTATTTGACTGCTTTATTATACCATAAATTTACGTTGTAGCAAGGAAAACAAGCCAATTTTTCAAAGACAAGCCTTCAAAAATATGCTACAATGTATGAGAACTAAAGGAAAGTAAAAATACGACAGGGCGGATACGAAAAATGAAAATTTTAGGAATTGATCCCGGCTATGCAATTATGGGTTATGGTATCGTTGAAATGAAGGGAAATCATTTTAAACCAATTGCATATGGTGCAGTTACAACCGATAAAAATATGCCTATGCCGGATCGTTTGAAACATTTATATACGGGACTTATGGAGGTCATTTCGGAATACGAACCGGATGTTGTTTCCATTGAGCAATTATTTTTTAATACGAATACAACGACTGCGATTTTGGTTGGGCAAGCGAGAGGTGTTGCCATTTTAGCCTGTGCAAATTCCGGTCTTGAGATTTTTGAGTATACACCCCTTCAAATTAAGCAGGGGCTCATTGGATATGGGAGAGCTGAAAAAAAGCAGATCCAACATATGGTGAAAACCATTCTAAATTTAAAACAAATACCAAAGCTGGACGATACGGCGGACGCTTTGGCTGCAGCGATTTGTCATGGCCATTGTGCTGACTTCCATAATCGTTTTGCAAATTTAAAATAATTATTGTCTTTAAAGTTCAATAGAAGTGGAGGCTGGCAATATGCTGCATTATATAAAAGGAACCATTGCAATGAAATTTCCGGGAGGAGTTGTTGTTGAAAACAACGGAATTGGATATGAAATATATGTACCTGACAATTCTGCGCTCTATTTGGCTTCACCGGGAGAAACCATTTCAGTCTATACGGCGATGATTGTTCGAGAGGATGATATTAGTCTCTATGGGTTCTCGGATGAAGAAGCAATTGATTTGTTTCGTAAGTTCATGACGGTCAGTGGTGTTGGCGCTAAAGCGGCGATGGCACTTCTATCTTGTATGCCGGTGGGGGAACTAAAAAAAGCAATCGCTTTTGAAGATGCAAATGCTTTAACCAAAGCAAACGGAATCGGAAAAAAGACCGCACAACGTATTGTATTAGAATTAAAGGAGAAAATCGGCGGTGTCAGCGAATTTGGAGATGCAACTGAGATTGTACACGGAGATAATGGAAGAACGGAAGCAACGAACGGTTTGATTGCACTTGGATACAGCAAGAGCGAGGCTGTAAGCGCTGTTGCTTCCATTGAGGAGAACAATCTATCCGTTGAGGAATACATAAAAATGGCACTCAAAAAATTATTTTAATGAAAGAGGAATGTAAATGGAATTTGAAGATAGAATTACGGCGGCTAATATAAATCTTGATGAAGAAGAGATGGAATTGAGCCTTCGTCCAAAACGTCTTTCAGAGTACATAGGACAAAAAAGCGTCACTGAGAATTTAAAAATATTTATTGAAGCAGCACAAATGAGAAAAGAGCCTTTGGATCATGTTTTGTTTTATGGACCTCCAGGTTTAGGGAAAACGACACTTGCAGGAATCATCGCCAATGAGCTTGGTGTGGATTTGCGCATTACTTCCGGACCGGCTATTGAACGAGCTGGTGATTTGGCGGCAATCTTGACAAATTTGAAAGATGGCGATGTGTTGTTTATAGATGAAATCCATCGTTTGAATCGTTCCGTAGAAGAAGTATTGTATTCCGCAATGGAAGATTATGCATTGGATATTATCATTGGAAAGGGTCCTTCAGCTCGCTCCATTCGCTTGGATTTATCAAAATTTACTCTAATTGGTGCAACGACTAGGGCAGGAAGCTTATCAGCACCTCTACGGGACCGTTTTGGGGTGATTTGTAAGTTTGAAATGTATCAGAATGATGAATTAGCTGAGATTATAAAACGCTCTGGGGAGATATTAAATGTATCCATTGAGTCTGACTGCCTTCTTGAATTGGCGCGATGCTCCAGAGGAACACCGCGTGTGGCAAATCGTTTATTAAAGCGAGTACGGGATTTTAGTCAGGTTAAGGGTAATGGCGTAATTGATTGTGAGATTACGAAAAAAACTCTGCATTCATTAGGAATAGATGCATTGGGACTGGAAGGTTTGGATCGGGATATTTTACGACTTATCATAGAACGATTTAAGGGAGGCCCTGTGGGGATTGATACCATTGCAGCAGCGATTGGAGAAGAGAGAATCACCATAGAGGATGTTTATGAGCCGTATTTGATTCAAGCTGGATTATTGCATCGTACACAAAAAGGTAGAATGGTTTCTGAAGAAGCGTATAAACATCTTGGAATTGCACAAGAAATAGAGGGGTAGGTTGATTATGAAAAAACCAAGGAATAGAATCGTTCATTATTTGCTATGCATGGTACTTGTTTCCGTCTTTTGTTTAACTCCAATGTTTGCATTTGCGATGGAGATTCCCGAATACATAAAGGTTGGCTTAAATTATGGTAATACTGCCCTTGCATCTTGCAAATTAACAAGTGAAACCGGATTTCAAATCATTAACGTCGAGGATGGTGATTTTGAAGAAACACTTCCAATTTCTGCATATACGACTTTAATTGCTGCCGTAGAAAATGGAATGGTTGTGCTTCGAAGTGAGGATGGATCGGTGGTTTCTGCAAGCCTTGGTAAGGATGATTGCATTATGGCTATGGATTATGACGAGGATGGTTTAATTCGTTTTGAGAATAAACCATACCGTGATGGAATTCAATTGATCCCGGATGGAAATAATAAAATAATGGTAATTAATTATATAACAATGGATCACTATCTTTATGGTGTTTTACAAGGAGAAATGGGACAAGAAGCGCCTTTGGAAGCGTTAAAGGCACAAGCAGTAGCTGCAAGAAGCTATGCAATGACAAATTTATATGTCCATAAAAGCTATGGTTTTCATGTCTGCACTACGACGCATTGTCAGGTATATAAAGGATATTCTTGGGAAAAAACAAAAACAAATCAAGCCGTGGATGAAACAAGCGGTCAAATTCTTTATTCTGAGGGGAAACCGGTGTCAGCCTATTATCATAAAAACAGCGGTGGCTATACGCAAAACAGTAAAGATGTTTGGAGTTCGCAGCTTCCATATTTGGTAGCTGTAAAAGATAGTTACTGCCCTGACTATTCTTGGACGGCGACGATGAGCTTCGAACAAATCCAATCTAGATTGGAAACCTGCGGCTATCAAATTGGATCTGTACAATCGGTTGCAATTTCCGCACGTAACGAGTCCGGTGCTGTTTCAGAATTAACCATTGTCGGAAGTAATGATACGGTAACGTTGAAAAAAGAATCCGTACGTATTGTGCTAGGAGGAAGTTCATTAAAATCTACACAGTTTTCCATTTCTTCAGATTCAATACCAACTTCATCGATAAATGATGTTCTATCGGTAAGCAATGGCTCTCAGACTACAAGTTCAAATCAGTCAGTTTATGTCATTTCTTCTTCGGAAAGTAAGCAGGTACATAATGTAGAGGGATTGGTTGTGTCAAACGGTAGCTCTAAACGCACGATTTCCAGTGCAAATACTTCGGTTGGAGAAATCGTAACCAGCGGCAGCGTAACTTTTGTGGGAAAAGGATACGGGCATGGAATCGGAATGGCACAGGACAGTGCTATTGTCATGGCAAACCAAGGTATGCGTTATGATGAAATACTGGAATATTTCTATACAGATGTAGAAATTTATTAAACGAAAAAGACAAAATAGAAAGGCAAATATTATATGCAAGTAAGCGATTTTGAATATCATTTACCCGAAGAACTGATTGCTCAGCATCCGGCAGATAAAAGGGATGCCTCTCGACTTTTGGTCGTTCATCGAAAAAATGACTCGGTCGAGGATAAGCATTTTTATGATATCATTGATTATTTAAATCCTGGGGATTGTTTGGTCATGAATAATTCCAAGGTCATTCCTGCAAGAATGTTTGGTGTGAAAAAAAATACAGGTGCAAAAATTGAATTTTTGCTTATAAAACGAAAAGCTGGAGATATCTGGGAAACGCTTGTCAAGCCAGGAAAAAAGCTGCATCCTGGAGATAGCGTTATGTTTACAGGAGACTGCGGCGGGCAGCTTGAAGCAGAAGTTTTAGGTTATGGAGAAGATGGAACTCGAATGGTACAATTTCATTATGACGGTGATTTCTTAGCACTTCTAGATGAAATCGGAAACATTCCACTTCCTCCTTACATCGATCGAAAAAGTGAAGAAGAGGACAAGGATCGCTATCAAACGGTTTATAGTAAAGAAGAAGGTTCGGTAGCAGCACCGACAGCGGGTCTTCATTTTACAAAGGAGCTTTTGGAAAAAGTGAAAAAAAAGGGCGTACGCATTGCTTATGTTACGCTTCATGTTGGCATTGGTACGTTCCGCCCTGTTAAATGCGATGTGGTCGAAGAGCATCAAATGCATTTTGAGGAATACCACATTGATGAAGATAATGCACAGTTAATTAATGAGACAAAGAAAAACGGAGGTCGAATTATCTCGGTGGGAACAACGTCAACAAGAACACTGGAAAGTGCGGCGGATGAGAATGGATTTATAAAAGCAGGCCACGGAAATACGGATATATTTATTTATCCGGGTTATCAATTTAAGGTCATTGACTGTCTTATTACTAATTTTCATTTGCCGAAATCAACGTTGCTTATGCTGATTTCAGCTTTGTATGATCGAGAAAAGATGATGAAAATTTATGAAGATGCAGTAAAAAAAGAGTATCGCTTTTTCAGTTACGGAGATGCGATGTTTATCGAATAATACAATAGTAAGAATGAAATTTGTGAGTATAAACGAATGAAAGAATAAAAGATTTTTGATAACTATGTTTGTCAAAAGAGAAAGGGAAGTTAAAAGATGAAACATGCGGTTACCTATAAATTGCTGAAAACGGATGAACGAAGCAAGGCAAGAAGGGGAAGAGTGCATACACCTCATGGTGATATAGAAACTCCGGTATTTATGCCGGTTGGAACAGCAGCTACAGTAAAGGCGATGCGTCCGGAGCAGGTGAAGGAATTGGGAGCACAGATTATTTTATCCAATACGTATCACCTTTATTTGCGTCCCGGACATGAAATTGTAAAAGAAGCCGGAGGGTTGCATAAATTTATGAACTGGGATCGTGCTATTTTAACCGATAGCGGCGGATTTCAGGTATTTAGTTTAGGAGACTTGCGTAAGATTAAGGAGGAAGGAGTAGAATTCCGTTCCCATATTGACGGTTCCAAGCATTTCTTTACACCGGAGAAATCGATGGAGGTACAAAATGCTTTGGGTTCGGATATTATGATGGCCTTTGATGAATGTGCGCCATATCCTGCAGATCGAGCTTATGTTAAGAATTCATTAGAACGTACTACACGTTGGCTCGCTCGCTGTAAGGAAGCGCATAAAAATGTAGAACAGCAGTCCTTGTTTGGAATCATGCAGGGGGGTATGTATAAGGATTTACGGTATGAAAGTGCGATGCAAATCGTGGAAATGGACCTTCCAGGTTATTCCATTGGCGGTCTGAGTGTTGGAGAACCAAAAGAACTGATGTACGAAGTCCTTGATTATTGTGTAGATTATCTTCCAAAGGAAAAACCGCGTTATTTGATGGGAGTGGGAAGTCCGGATTGTCTATTTGAGGGCGTAGAACGCGGTGTTGATATGTTTGACTGCGTATTACCGACAAGAATTGCAAGAAACGGAACAGCGATGACATCGATGGGACGTGTTGTCATTAAGAATGCTGCATATGAAAGAGATTTTTCACCGCTTGATCCGAATTGTGATTGTTATACTTGCCGAAATTACTCAAAGGCATATTTACGTCATCTGTTTAAATCCAATGAGATTTTATCGGCAATGCTTTTGACGAATCACAATCTGCACTTTTTGGTGCATACAATGGAAAACATACGAAATTCTATCGAGGAAGGACGATTCCTTGAATATAAAAAAGAATTTTTTGATGCTTACGGTAAGTTTTAATAAAAAAATTGGCAGCGATCAGTAATATTAAAAATAATAGATATAAAAATAGTATCATTAAAATATAAAATAGTTTTAAAGATATCGAAATACTATAATTTGCAAAAGAAAAGGGAGGATTGTTATGCCTATATTAGTACCAAAAGGATTACCTGCTTATAAAACATTAAGAGAAGAGAACGTATTTGTCATGTATGAGCATCGGGCACAAAAGCAGGACATTCGCCCTTTGCGTATTGCAATTGTAAATTTAATGCCGACAAAGGAAGTCACAGAAACACAAATGATTCGTTTGCTTGCAAATACACCGCTGCAGGTGGATTTACATCTGCTGACAATGGGTAGCCACGAATCGAAAAATACCGACTCTAAGCATTTAGAGAATTTTTATAAAACATATGAGGAAATTAAAAACCAACGTTTTGACGGAATGATTATCACAGGGGCACCGGTAGAAACCTTACCGTATGAGCAAGTGGATTACTGGAAAGAGCTCTCTGAAATTATGGATTATACCAAAGGCAATGTGTTTAGTACGATGCACATTTGCTGGGGTGCTCAGGCTGCACTTTATCACCATTTTGGAATTCAAAAGTATGAGCTTTCAGAAAAACTTTTCGGCGTATTTCCTCATGTGGTAAAGGATAAAAAATCTGAACTGATCAGAGGATTTGATGAAATCTTTTATGCTCCGCATTCTCGGCATACACAAGTAAAGAAGGAAGACATTCTTACGGTTCCGGAGTTGAAAATTTTAGCGGAATCTGAAATAGCAGGCCCGCATATCACGTCTACAAAAAATAAGCGTATGATTTTTGTGCAGGGTCATGCAGAATACGATTGGGATACCTTAAAGCTGGAATATGAGCGAGACATTGCAAAGGGAATGGACATAGAGGTACCGGCGAATTATTTCAAAGATGACAATCCGAAGAAAAAAGTTGTTGTAAAATGGAGTGGTCATGCAAATTTATTTTTTGCAAATTGGCTGAATTATGTATATCAAGAGACTCCTTATGATTTAAATAAATTGGATGCAATGAAATAAAGAATAATATTTCAAATATAAATTGAGTTGCAATCATTTACTTTAACATAAGGTATCTTATAGAAGGAGTATGAGAGTGGAAATATGTAAACACAATGCCGATTGCGGCGGTTGTATTTATCAGGAATTGGATTATCAAGAACAAATGAATTTAAAGGGCAAGGAAGTTGTTCGCCTTTTGGAAAATAAAAATGCTATGCCGCAAAAGTTTTTAGGAATTGAAGGCAGCCCATTGCAGTATGGCTATCGAAACAAAATGGAATACACCTTTGGTGATGAGGTGAAGGATGGCCCGATGACTTTAGGAATGCACAAGCGCGGTCGCTTTATGTCAATCATTACCGTAGACGAATGCCAGTTGGTAGATTCCGATTTTAATTTGGTATTAAGAGCAACCTTGGATTTCTGCAATGAAAAGGGTTATGGCTTTTATCATAAAAAATCACATAAAGGGTTGATGCGAAATTTAGTTGTACGAAAAGGACAACATACCAATGAACTATTAGTAAATATTGTAACGTCATCACAAGTGCCATTTGATGATGCTGCTTATGTAGCTTGTTTGCAAGGTTTGCCTTTAAAAAATGAGTTGGTAGGTGTGCTGCATACTTATAATGATGGTATTGCCGATGCTGTAAAGTGTGATCGTTTGGAAGTTCTATACGGACGCGACTATTATAATGAGGTAATTATGGGCTTAAAGTTTAAGGTCAGTGCGTTTTCCTTTTTTCAAACTAATGTATTGGCAGTGGAAAAGCTTTATTCCGAAGCCATTGCATTGATTGATTCTGTAGAAGGAAAGACTGTATTTGATCTTTACTGCGGAACTGGGACCATTACACAGGCTCTGGCACTTCGCGCTAAGGAAGCCATCGGCGTTGAAATTGTTGAGGAAGCCGTAGAAGCGGCGAAAGAAAACGCCAAGGAAAATGGTCTTGAGAATTGCAAGTTTATTGCCGGCGATGTTTTTAAGGTTTTAGAAACCTTAGATAAGAAACCGGATGTGATCGTGGTTGATCCTCCTCGCGTTGGAATTCATCCAAAAGCGATGCAGAAAATACTAAACTATGGGGTAAAACAAATTGTTTATATCTCCTGCAATCCGAAGACACTGGCTGAAAATCTTGATATGGCAAGGCTTGGAGGGTATGAAGTTAAAATAGGCAAAGCATTTGATAATTTCCCTCATACGAAGCACATTGAAGCCGTAATCCTGCTTACGAAGTAAGTAGAGGTACGTCTCATACAAGGCTTGTCCAAGAGCAAAACGATTGGCAACAACCGACTGCTGAGTGCGTTTGTTTGTTGGAAAAAAGATAGCTTAATAGAGAAATCACAAGGTATGTGATTTTAGAGTGAATTTGGGGCAAAAACCGGACGTAGAAATAATGGTTTTTTGCCCTTTTAAATAGGTGGAAATATATAATAAAGCATTTTTTAAGAAATATTATTAGGAATATTAGTGATACAATTTAATGAGAATATGTAAATTTTGATATAAAATGTTATAATAAAAAGAATTATTAAGAAATTATAATGTAAATTGAAGGTCTTTATAAAATAGGACTATAATTAAAAATTTGAGGTATTAGCATAACTTCTATAGAAAGTATTAAACAGAGCACCAATTTTTAGTCAGCTTTTTAAAAATTAATTTTACTTTTATTACAGTTAGGAGATAACAAGAATGAAAATATCTGAAGTCAAAATTGAAAAATTTAGATCTATAAAAAAGGCTACTTTCAGGATCAATGATATTACAGCTGTTGTAGGGGAAAATAATGCAGGAAAAACAGCTGTACTACGAGCAATAAATGCTGTACTAAATTATGAATTTGAAGAAAATAGTTTTATCAGTAAAAAGCATCAATATGCACCTAGAAACAATACATATATTTCAATAACTTTTACTGAGATTCCAGAGAAAGCGATTTATAATGATAAATTATATGAAAAGTTTTTTACATGAGTTGTCTAAGGATATTATGTATGTTTATATCCCTGCGGGAAGGACAAATAAAGATATTACTTGGTCTGATAATTCAATTTTAAAAGAATTAATAACTAGTTATACTGCTCAATATACTGAAAATAGAGATACAATTTCAAGCCATGTTAGACAGGCAACCAATAAAATCCATGATACTGTATTAACTAAGTTAGAGAATAAAATCAATAATTTATATATGCAAAATCGTAACATGGACTTTAAAATTAATTTTCCAAGTGATTTAGATTATACATTTTTACTTGACAGAATTGAAATTTCATTAAATGAATATGGGTCGAATTATCTTTTACAGGAATGGGGGAGCGGAACCAAAAGTTTGGCAGTAATAGCAATGCATAGAGCAAATGCATTGCTTAATAATGGAAGCATTGTATTAGGGATAGAAGAACCTGAAACGAACCTTCATCCACAAGCACAGAAGAGATTTATTATGTCTTTAAAAGAGAAGTTACACAGTAATGAAACTCAAACTATTTTTACTACACATTCAACGGTACTTGTTGATGCACTTGGACATGATGACATATTATTGATACGTAGAAATTCGGAATCATCAAGAGGATTTATCACTATAGTTAGTCAGATTCCAGTGGATTTTTGGACAAAGTATAGTCTTGAAGAATTCAAGCATTATCAATATTTTAATTATAAAAATAGCGATTTCTTTTTTTCAAAATATGTCGTCTTAGGAGAAAGTAAAAATGATTGTCAAGTAATGGAAAAATTAGTTGCTTCTGAAATAGGAAATAAAATTGCTGACGTAAGTTTTTTAGATGCAGGTGGTGTTGAGAATATAAAATATCCGTACTACTTACTTAAAGAATTGGGTATACCATTTATTACTGTTGTTGATCGAGATTATTTTTTTCCATATATAAACAATAATGTATTGGAAGATAGTCGTTCACAATCAACTGGATTGCCCATTTACAGTGATGAGATAAAGAATGATGATATTCTGGAGGATATCTTTAACACTTCAATTGCAAAACAAAAGTTAGTGGATAACCACAAAGATGGATACAGAAAATTTTTTGGATATATTAAACAGTTCAAAATACTTTCGATGAACTATTGTTTGGAGATGGATTTAACTTGTTCAGGTAAGGCGAGGAATGAATAAAAATAGATAAAATATTATCTATCTTAGACAATATTCCTAAAAAATCATACCCAGAAAGTTATTTGAAAATAAGGAATATGATTATTGAGGACATACATAAGTTTATTTTATAGATGAACAGAAGAATTATTCCCAGATAGCAACCTTGAGTATACCAAAACTTATAAAAAGATAATAGTATTGATATGAGTAGGTTATCGTTCAATATTCCTGATAAGAGGAATTATTGGGTGAGTGATGTTTCTCTAGATCAGATCATGGAAGAAAGTTAGCACAAAATTAAAGAATACCTTAAAGATTACTTGGAACCTATAAAAGCTGAAAAACAAAAGCATCTTCGTAGGCATGTAACAGAAAAGGCACCACAGTTATACATCTTTTAACATATATGCCTGAAGATATTAGTAATAAAAAGCTATTACAAAGATTAAAAAAGTTTAAAAGCGAATACAAATATACACTTATTCAAAAAATAAATAAATAAAATTAGTGAGCTAATAAATGATGAGGCAAAAAAGTTAATAACCGAAATATGTTTTAAAATTATTATTAAGAATTGGTCAACTGATGGTGAATGAATTGAATAAAGTGAGTATAGATAAAAGTTGAAGTTTCGTTTAGGGGGATATCATGGTAGAGGAAAATAAAGTTGTGGAGCATGATTTAATAAGAATGTCGAGGGCTGGAGATGTCTTTCATTACAGATGGGCAGCTAGGTTCTGTCTAAACATGATCAAACCTGAATCTTCAATAACGTCAGTCACAATAGAGCAATCAAAGGATTCAGAGCAAAAAGGTGAATGCGTTATGGATATGACCGTATATTCAAAGGAAGATAATACTGAGTACGTTGATTATTATCAAATGAAACATTCAGAAGCTCATTCAGATACGCATATGACACTTGGCCTTCTAAGAAAGACAATAGAGGGGTTCTCTAAAAGATACAAATTTCATGCAACGGATTCCAGAAAAAGAAAAGTTAAGTATTTGGTAGTAACCAATAGAGGAATTGACCACAAACTATTAACTGCAATAAAGAAACTAGCAAATGGGGATGTAGCAGATAAACGTATTAGGGATCAATTGGTTCGTTATACAAAACTTAGTGGTTTAGAGTTAAAAGCCTTTTGTTCTTGCCTTATTCTTCAAGGGGGTGAAGGGAACTACGAGGAACAGTTCTATAGCCTAGTAGGTGATACAGCAAGACTGATTACAGGTGTAAACAACACTGATATAGTTAACAAGTTAATAAATATGATCTGGGACAGAGTATTACCAAATAATAGGAGCGAGATAACCAAAGAAATCGTCCTTAATCAGTTTGGATGCAGTTCGGAAAAGCATTTATACCCTGCACCGTCAAGCTTTGAGAAACTTGATGGAACGGTAAAAAGGGATGAATATGTAAGACTTGCTAAAGCTATTAGCGAAGATGAGAGACCAAAGATTATTACAGCAACCGGTGGAATTGGGAAATCAATCTTCACTGGTATGTTATCAGATTTGCTCGGTGAAGAGCACCTTACAGTTATTTATGATTGCTTTGGCAATGGTACATATAGAAACAGGCTGATGTTTAGGCATAGACATCAGGATGCACTTGTGCAGATTGCAAATGAACTTGCAGATTTAGGCTACTGTGAACCTCTTATACCAGTTGATAAGGATCCGGATTGGATATCAGAATCTTTCCACGAAAGAATTTCTGAAGCTATTAGAAAGCATAAAGCGTTATACCCAAACGGGAAATTGGTCATTGCTATTGATGCAGCAGATAATGCGGAGATGGCTGGTGAGATAAATGAACAGTATGCTTTTCCGAGTGATTTACTTCAACAGGGACTTCCGCCAGGGTGTATTTTGGTTATGTTGTGTAGGCCTGAAAGAGAGCATATGCTCAAAGCACCAAGAGATGTAATTACATTTAGAATGGCTGAATTCACAGCGAAAGAAACAGAACGATACCTTTCATCAAAGTTCCCTGGCATTAATACATTGATTGCTGAAGAGGTTCATAGACTTACCAATGGAATACCAAGAGTCATGTCTATTGCTATGCAGGAGTCCCAAAGTTTGAAGGAATTTCTAGATCGACTTGGCCCGATTCCGACAACAGCAGAAGATCAGATAGAACATTTATTGGAGCAGGCTAAAAATAGAATTAGTGATCAACTATCAGATAGGTACATGGAGGAAATAAATTCGCTATGTTGTGGTTTGGCAGTATTGCCTCCGGATATACCGTTAAGCGATTTCTCTGCAATTGCAATGATAAGTGATGAAGCTATCAAGAGTTTTGTTTCAGAAATGGGTGCACAGATAATAATCACTGATGACCATCTCCATTTTCGAGATGAGCCAACAGAGCATTGGTTTCAGAAAACATTCTCTGGGAACTATGAACTTGTAAAAGCGTTTATAGCAAGGATTGAACCTCTTACTGAAAATAGCATCTATCTTGCTGCATCGTTACCAGAATTGTATATTAGTATTGGATTATACGACAAGATGATTGACGTAGTCCTAGAGGGGAAATTTCTCCCTAAAATGGTTGAGGCAGACATAAGAGAGGTTGAATATACAAGATTGAGATTTGCGGTTAGAGCAGCAATCAATGCAGATCGCTATAAAAATTTGATAGCTCTTGGCTTGATGGCTGGTGATAAAGGTGAGGTCAACAACAGAATTTATTCTCTTTATCAAGAACATTTTGATATTGTTCATAAATTCCTGTCTAAAGAACCGCTTAGAGAACTAGCATATAAAAGTAAATTGCGAGGGGATTGGCTAGGATCAGATCAACTCTATACAGCGCTATTATTGTCAGGTACAGAAGATGGTGCTCCTGAAGCGAGAATTTATTTACGAAATGCGAGACAGTTTCTTCAAGTATATTTTGAAGAACGGAAACGGGAAGATAGAGATTTCAACGGAAGACTTACTGATGATGATATATTTGCATTTATACTTACTACATACAACATATTTGGGCTTGAAGAAGCAATAAATGATATAAAATCATGGTCACCTGCTGAACTTCGTTTCAAGATATCACGCAAGTTGGCATCTTATTTAATTGATTTGTCTGCTATGCATGAGGGTTTTACATTTTTAGATAAAGTAACAGATGATGTGTATTCATTTATAGCCATAGTTTTAGAGTTTGATAAGGTTGGATTATACCCAGATGAGGATGTTATTAATAGGATTGCTACTATATTGCAAATCGAGGAGTTTGATTTCTCGGATAACTATATGCTAAATGAAGACGAAGCAGCGCCTATGTTGGCAATAGTAACATTTTGTGAAAGACTGATTTCGAATAAAGAAACAGATTTGTGTAAGAAATTAATAGATATGCTGTTGCGGAAGTTTGGTCCTTCAGACTTTAAATCAGACTTCTACAATTATAAACGAGCAATTTATTTACGAGCATATGCAATAAAA
The DNA here is from genome assembly GCF_017168145.1 of Anaerovorax sp. IOR16. Lineage (GTDB taxonomy): Bacteria > Bacillota > Clostridia > Peptostreptococcales > Anaerovoracaceae > IOR16. Next base: position 769,350 of record NZ_JADQTL010000009.1, read on the forward strand.
AAACACCTTGATTCAGAATTTAATTTCTTTGATCATGAATATTTTAATACTAAAAATTCAGAGAGGAGATATTATCAAGATAAGGACACTGTAAAAGGCATATTCAATTCTTTATATCCTTGGTATGAACTTCGGCTAAAAATAATTTTAGAAGAATCCAATAATATTACAGAGAAAGTCTTGGATTGCAGGCGATTATCGGGTCTTTCTTACGAAGGGCAGTATTGTAGATTTAATAGCATTGAAAAAGAGAGATACGTAGTGGCTGCTGATATTTTCCTAAAGTGTCATTGGGAAATAGAGGCAGAGGCTATGAACTATTATAATGAAGTTATTGAGAAGGAGAGGTATGGCATGCCTCGGGATAGAGTAGCATTGATGCGGGGCCTAATGCATACCAGTAATTTTTATACCATAATTCAAAAACTTGAGTTTAGCATCCATGAGATGATAGTAAATGATTTCAGTGAACCATACGAGAGAGTCGAAACATTGATGCAAATGGTTCGAAGCTTTCTCGGTTATAGCCATAGAGAAGCCAGGATTTATTTTGAAGAAGCGGTGAATGAAAATGAAAGATTTGGTGATGATCTTCCGAATAAATGGAGCACGATTTCATCTATTGCCAGAAGAGCTGCAGATGCCTATAACGATGAGGAGAAATTAGCTTATAGGTTTGTTCGAGTTGCAGAGTTTGTTGGTGAGCATGTAGTTCGTGAGAAATATTGGGATAGAAATGAAGCAATGAGAATTACCACATTACTGTCTCCGGTGCAAGGAATGGCTGCAATAAGTCGATGGCGAGAACGAAATGTTGGTTGGGTTGAAGACCAACTGAAACATGTGATCGAATCACTGATTGATAAGAAAATACTTTCCTCAGAACAGATTTGGGGAATGTCAGGTTTCTTTCCTGACAGTGAGTACTACGTTATAAAACTTGCTAAAGAAGCTATGAAACTGGCCGGAGATACAAAAAAAGTTGAAATAGCTCGCCAAGTTAATAGAATAGCAGGTTTAAAAGGGTACAGCAGAAGAAATTGTGAGGAACTGAAAGAGCTCTTCGGGCTGTTACCTGAATTTGAGATGCCAGCCTATCCGGGGATTGAGGATAGCATTCTTAATTTGAATTCAAGCAGCACATATAAAACAATAAGTGAGTCAGAAATTGATTCGTTACTTGGAGATTGGGGCTATGATGGAATTGAGTCTTTGAAAAGAGCCTTTGGATATGTAAATTCTGTGGAAGGACTTAACTCAAATAATGACTATTTTTGGCAGCGCCTAATGGATAAAGTTCCGTTACCAATGTATGGTGACTTTCTGACAGAAGTGTTAACATTCACAAATGATTTTTGGAGTGTTACAAGAATACTTACCAATATTCCAAACATATGGAAAAGAAGCAGGAGTTTCTTAAGATTTTGGCTTGATATACTAAAGGATTTTGGTCGAACGTTTGCATCAGACATCCTATCATCATACTATCGTAGACCTCTTGAAGAAAGGTCTGGATGGTCTGATCAAGAATGGTATCAAATATATACAGGGTGCATTGAAGCATATAAAACTAATTATAGTGAATTTGGAGCGTCAGATTACTATGACCTAGCATCGATAGGAAGCATGATTGAATTACCAGATAAATCACTTACATTACTTGATAAAGCTCTACAAACGATGGAGAAAGATATCGATATTAACTTTGCAGATGGAATCGTAGATGATACAAGCCTTGCTACTGGAACATTTGATGAAGCATATGGATCTTTTTTTAAGGCATCTCTTGGTTCGCCGGATAGTGAAGTTCATTGGATGGCGGTACATGGTTTAGTAAGATTTTGCATGGTTTCTGATGAAAAACAGGTGAAAGAACTAATAGAGACTATTATTTCAGCTGATACAGATGCTTTTCTTGGTAAGAAATTTCTGTTTTATGAGATGAATTATCAGTTATATATGCTGATCGCATTACAACGAATTGCGTTGGAACAACCATATAAACTTTGCGGGATAAAGCATATATTTGCACCATATTTTGAAGAAGGTTATTCACATGGGTTGATACAATTAACTGTGTTTAAAATTATTAATTTGTTAAGAGAGTATTCAGCAGATTTATTCTCAGTAGAAGAATTTGCAGTAGCAGAGAAGTGGTTTGTTAGTCCAAAGCAGATTGCCTTTATAGGTAATCACAACAATACAAAGATGTCTGATAGATACGAGCAACTAGCTAAGTGTGCTGAGAGGTTCCATGTTGCATTTGATTTTGACCGTTATTGGCTTAATACTCTTGAGAGGATATTTAACATTCCAACAAAGCACCTTGAGATGTTGATTGGCAATTATGTAAGAGAGTCACTAGAGTTGAAACCAGATGAAAACGGATGGATACATGATGAACGCAATGACGTTTTCAGAAGTTCAAAGTATGAATTAAGAACTCATACATCTCATGGAGAGCTTCCCTCTGCTGAAAGAATATCATTTTATCTCTCGTATCATGGTATGTTTGTGATAGCAGGAAGATTACTTAAGAATGAAACGTTATATCTTGATGATTATTATGAGGAGGCAGTTAACCCGTATATGGCATGGCTCGAAAGAAATTACTTATATAGAGAGGATGGATTCATGCTGTTTGACGGGCGAACACCTACACCTGTAGGAATTCCGGCTTGGATGAATAGCCGTATTGATGAGTCTTGGCTAATTGGAGTTGATAAGGACTACCTATATCAAAATATGCGTATAAATGGAGATGTTTGTGTAGATGGCTATTGGGAATATCAAAGAAATGGCTTCAGAGAGACTGTTACGGTTGATACAGCGTTGGTAGATAAGTCTATGATTTTCAGTTTAATGGTAACTTTAGAGGAACTACCGCCTCACGATTATTATCTTGGGAACAGCGATGATTTTGATGAAGAGACCGATGAGCTGTTTAATATGGAAAATTGGATAATTCAAAGAAATTCATACTCAGAACTTGATAAACATGATCCATGGGCAAAAGGAACGAAGTATCCTGATTATGAAATTAAGGAATCATATGCTAGTATGTTGGATCTTACAGTGAATAAATTGAGGAATAAATGGACTGAAGCAGATAACGGAAGGGTTATGGCGTACATCGAAAACTGGGTAGAGAATTTGGGACAATATAATGATGATTATTTTCAGCCGAATACCCGGCTAATTGCAAAAGAAGAGTTATTAATAAACTTATGTAAAGAGACAGAAAAAGCCCTAATTGTTAATGTCAAAATTGATAGAAGAAAAGTGGAAGATAGATATAGCAGTGATGATGGAAGAGAAGCGCATTGCTTCCATGCTTTTAAAGTGATTGATGCAGATGGATGGTGGAATGATGAAGGATGAAATAAAAGCATTAGGTAAGTTGATTACATGTAAGCTAAATCTTCAGGATGACTATGATGTAATGAATAAGTGGATGATCACTTATATTGCTGAGCAAATGCATAGGTATGAGATTGCAAAGACTGATGAAGAGAAGCAAATAGCAGGCGAGAAGTGTTCAGATGCTATTATGAAATTTTGGAAGCACCGGAGTTATAATTCAGGATGGAATCCACTTGAGAAGTATAAGCAGCTATTAGAGAGGATTAATAGAATGGTTAGTAATGAATTTGGGGTTGATATTATCAACTTTATTGGCAGTGGATCGGTTGAAGATGGGGATCTAGCAGAAAAAACTAAGATTATCAGGAAAGTAAACAATTGGCTTATTGAAGATATGATTTTTGAGGAATTAGGTGAGGTAAGGGACTTGGATGACAATCCGTGGATTGATATTATAGATGATCTTGGTGATCCAGATGCAGGAGTTATTCGGCTGGTCGCTGGGATATCTGAAGAACGTAATAATACGGATAACCAGTATATTAAATATAGGATAGAAAGGATTGAACTTGTTATTAGTTTACTCAATGAATTTGCTAAGTCTGAGTATAGGAAGCTGAATGACTAATCCAACATAGTTAAAACATAATTGGTTAATTATCCAATACAGTTTAAAAGTTCATTAATATGTCTGAATAATTTGATTTAGAAAATAACGGTAGCAATTTTTAGTGAAATCAGATGAAGTATGTGAAGGGGAAAGCATGAGTGACAATATTGAGAAAAATATACCATGCATTAAAATAAAAAAGATACTATTAGTAGGAGAATAGCATTGCAGAATTATTTGAATAACAATCTAAGTTTGATAAATGAGTACCAAATATTATATAAAGATGGAATTAACATAAAAACTTTAGTAGATAAACTTGAGACAGAAGAGTTAGTAACGCATAAGGGTTTTGATTACAGCAGATTTAGAGTATTTATTGATAGTTGTTTGCTGCTGCTAAATAAAGAAAAACTAAATCATTATTGCAAAGATTACTACGACTATAAAGGTTTTTTTGAAGAAATTTGTAATGATAAAGAACTACAGGATTACATTAAGTTTATTAAAAATGAAAGAATAAGTTCGCACATTGACGGTGAACATCTTTACTATTCTTTAGATGGAAAGAAAAAAACACCATGGGATCAGGTGGCGACGATTAGAAATGCAATGGCACATATGCAATATGGACATTTTATGTCACAAGAGAGCGGTTTATTGATTTATTATAATTTATATAATAAACATAAAGGAATTCGTAACGACTGGGGAATTGTGTTTGAACCTATTCTACATAAATTTGTTAAAGTGTTTTTTAGTAATTATAGTTATGGTATTTTATTTAAAAATACTTTTTTTTCAAAATACTCTTTTGAAAAAGGGAGAGTGGTAAATGAGTTTAATTTTTATGAAATAACATGTAAAAAAGAAAGTATGCAAGTATATAACGGGTACAACTTTAATTTAATGAGTGAACTCGCTCATATATGTAATGATTTAGAAAAATTATGTGTTTTTATTATGGAACATGAAGAGAAACTTAATATAAAAGAAGTGCCAATAAAAGATAAGGTAGACATATCAATATATAATAAATTGGTTAGGAAATTTAAACTTAGTTGTAAAGAAGAATACTTTTATGGATTAAAAACATTACTTGATTTTGAAACTGAACTTTCTAATTTTTTAGTACATATTGGACATCTTAACGATGTGTTGTATCAATATTCAATAATCAAGAATTGCGGAAATTTTACTAATTCTGAAGTAGAGATGTATAAAAAACAATTGAAAGAAGTAATATTGGAACTAAAGGAAGATGAAAATGCCAAACTTATGTTTGAATTGGGTTTCACTTATCTTATGGCGGTTAATTTTGCTTTGAGAACTGAAGACGACGATTATAAAAAGCTGGAATATGCTGATGTTAATGTTTCAATGTTTACTTATAATAGAGAGAATTTAAATAAATATGTTATAGATAATGATGTTTATGAAAGCCCATTGCAGCGTTATGTTATTGAGAGAATGAGAAATGCCTTAATGCATGGACATATAGAAGTTTTGATTGGAAAAAATGGTGATGTACGTTTTGTTTTTTTAGATAATTATAATAAACGTGAAGAGAAAATTGAAATTACTTTAGATAATCTTAAATCTTTTTTATCACAAGAAAGTCTATATAATAGAGTTCCCAAAGAAACGTTGATATTACTTGCAGAACCAATAGAAGGAACGAAAAATTAGATTGTATATTATGTGAAACTAAAAATGTTTGACCTGAAGAGGTCATAATAAATCATATGATTTACAGTTTTATACTAGAATGAGCTTGGTGAATTCAGACAAAATACTATTTTGAATAGCAAGTGAAATATTCCGCCAAGGAATCACCAGCTCATTACGACATCATTATTGCCTACTCAGGGCACATTGAAGCCGTAATCCTGCTTGAAAAGAAGCAATAGGTTAGTTAAAATAGAAAATAGCTAGAAATTTTAAAACTCAAAGCCTAAAAATCGAATTGGATTTCTGGTTTTTATTTAAATAAAAATAAAGTAAAAAGGAGGTCCTAATAAATTGCTAAAAAATAAATTAAAGGAACGTATTAGAGAGATAGCGGTAAAAGAACTAATTGACGAAGTCAGATTTATTGATGCAGATGATTTAACAGAAGATTATGTAGGGAATGTAAGTCAGTTTAAGGGGAGGCAGCCACAAGACATTATGAAGGGGGCAAAGTCTGTAATTCTAACTTCCGTTTATATAGGAAAGTTTGTTACGGACACCAATCAAGACTTTGGACGTATGAGTCGATTGGTATTGTCTGGATATTATGCCAATATAGTTAAACCGTTGCATCCTATTATTGAGTTGCTTAAAAGTGAAGGGTATCGAGCAGAAATAATGGATGGAGAAAGTGACGATAAGACAATCCCCCTTAAAGGTGCTGCAGTGAAGGCTGGTTTAGGTTGGATTGGAAAAAATTCTATGCTAATAAGCAAAAAATATGGCTCGTTCCAAGCTTTAGGAGCAATTATTACGGATGCGGATATAGGCGAATATAATGAAATCAGCAAGAATTTTTGTGGCGGTTGTGACAAATGTATTCAAGTGTGTCCAGCTAATGCTATTGAAACTCCACAGATATTAACAAGACCAAAGTGTCTTTCAGATATGTTTGAAAATGAAAATGTATCAAAAGATGAAATCAATAGCATAAAACTTGACAACTATTTTTTTGAATGTGATATCTGTCAAAATGCATGCACTTGGAATCAGGCGCATATTCGTGCACCGCTAGATACCCCATACGGTAGATTATATAATCCTTCCGACATGAATAAACTTGTATCTATGGAATGGCTTTCCGTATTGGACGAAGCGACGTACAATGAAAAATTACTGCCCATTATGATAGGCTATCAATTGCCTTTTGACTTATTTAAAAGAAATATTTCGGTAATTGTGAATCAATCACGGAAATAAGATGGAATCTTTATTGAAAATGTCAATGGTGGTATTTTGATATGCAATTAGGCCGGAGCAGAAATGTTTGGCTATACTATAGAAGAGATTACAAAACTAAATATTCTAATTTTGTATATAGAAAACCACGCGTTAGACGCGTGGTTTCTGTTCTTGTTTAATACTTTGATTTTTCCCATTTAAAGTATGCATCATAAAGTTGAAGTGCTTGCTTCATATTTTTATCGGTTACTTTTGATGGATCTTTCAGAATCCTTTCCATTTGTATCAGTTGTGATTCTACGAATTTTGGGTTACTCATTCTACTTTGGGGATTAGCTTTCTTGTTTTTTACAGAAACAATACTTTCTTTAAACATAAAGAGGAGAAAACTATGTTTCTTTTGTTTGGGAACTTGTTTGGATGATTCAAAAACTTGCTCAAACATTTCATACATTCTTTTTCTTCTGATATGTAAGTAGAATATAAAACCTATAATGGCTAAGATTAAGATCACTAAAAATATAATCCATTGTGTTGTGTGCATATTAATACTCCTTTTAAAAATTGTATATATATTTTACCGCAAATCTATACAAAAAACACGATATTTTTTGTATAAAGCAATTTCTTTAAAATATAGAATAGATTAGTTAATTTGTTTGAATGGTTTCATAAGCAAAGTTGATTTTTATTTTAAAAGATAAAATTTTGGAGAAATTTTCTTTTGTTGCGCCTGTTAGTATATAATTAAGAAAATAATATAATAAGGAGGAATCGATGGGTGATGGAAGATACTATACTTATTATCAATTTTTTAGTATAATTATTCTTGTTTTTTTATCTATGTTTTCTGTAGGTAGTATGGTAATAAGCTATTTTAGAAATAAAGGGAAAAAATATATATTTTTTATTTTTCTTAGTATTATTCATATTGCTATTTTTAGAGTGATAGAGTGCGTGATACCAAATATGGAAATAGCATTTTCTTTAAGATACCTTCAACTTTCTATGGTTATCATTTTAAACTGGATTTTATTATATTGTCTTTATGTAAAAGTTCTTATGGTATTTAGATTTCCATATAAATTATTTAGATGGATAATGACGTTAGCCTTTATCACATTATTAGTTTTAGGAATTCTAACAAAAGGAAGGTTATTAATTATATCCTATGTATTTTTATTTGCTCAGTATAGTAGGTTTTATATTATTGTTTTAAGCATAGTCCTATGTATGGAAATTGTCGCCATGGTTTTTACATTTAAACATAAAGAATCTATTCATAGTGTATATAAAAACACAATAATATCATTTATAATATTAGGAACATTAGTTATTCCATTAATAGGTTATTTTCTAGCAATTTTATTTCATTACTCATATTTAGATTTTGTTGAGCTTTTGATATTTTTTATGTTTTCTATAATACTTAATATTTCCATGTACTCTGAAACTGAATTTGGACTTACTACATTAGCTTTTAATAAAATCGGCGATATGATTGGAGATTATATTTTTGTTACAAATGGCTTTGGAAATATAATTTATAAAAATAAAAGTGTTTTAAACTCTGATTTATTTATAAAAGAAGAAATGATTAATATAAATAATATAACGGATATTTATGAAGGTAATATTGAATTAAAAGAAAGTTATTTAGGCAAAGAATATATACAATTTACAAAAGGAAATGATATATTTTATTTTGTACATAAAAATAAAACTTTAATGAATAATGGAGAAATCATAGGTTTTATCTTTACTATTTCGGATATTACACCTTTAATGGATTTAGTAATGTCTTTGGAAGATCAAAAAGAAAAATCAAAAAAGGCGAATAAAAAACTTGAGAATTATTCTAAAGTGGTTTATCACTTAGAAAAAGAAAAGGAGATAAATATTTTACTTGATGAGATTATTAGATCGAAAGAAAGTGATATGGAAAATCTAATATTTATGATAGATAACTTACAGAAAGAGACAGATGATAAAGACTTTGATAATTATGTTGATCGAGTAATTGAATATAATAGAAATATTTTAGAGGATGTAAGGCAAGCCGTTAATACGTATTGGCAGCATTATGGAGGTTAAATATGATAAAAGTAATATTAGCTGATGATCAAGTCTTACTCAGGGAGTCTATCGGATATATATTAGATAATGATGAAGAGATAACAGTTGTTGGTATGGCAGGTAATGGCTATGAAGTTATTAAACTTTGTGAAAAGTTAAGGCCTGATATTGTACTTATGGATATAGAAATGCCCCAGCTAGATGGTGTTAATGCAACAAAGATAATAAAAGAAAATTATAAGAGTACAAAGGTAATTATACTTACAACATTTGAAAATCCAGATAATATAATGGAATCTTTTGTTGCTGATGCTGACGGATATATTGTAAAAAATATCAGTCATAAAGATTTAGTGCTTACTGTAAAATGTGTACATAGTGGACTTACTGTTATTCATAAAAGTGTGAAAGAAATTATGATTAACAGATTTAAGGGTTTCAGTGATTACAAGTTAAAATATAAAGATATTTTAACTGAAAAAGAAATTGAGATTGTAAGACTTATTGCTCAGGGGTGCAGTAATAAAGAAATAGCAAGTACTTTAAATTATTCAGAAGGCACTATAAAAAATAATGTAAGCAAAATACTAGAGAAACTTGATATGTCTGATAGGATGCAAATAGCAATATTTGCAATTGAAAATGGAATAGTATAGGTGATATATCAATGGAATACGGGAAACAAATAGAAGTTGCAACCATTACGCTTTGGAATTTTATAGCTATATTAGTTAATATAATAGTATTTGCAATTTTATATATGAAGGCTAATCGTAATGCCTCGCTTAAGGCATTTTTTTTGGTGCAACTTTCTATGTTAATATGGCTCGTTGGTAAGGTGTTTAAGACAGTTTCTCCAACCGTAGGCATAAGATGGGGGAGTATCCTAAAGTTTGTGTAAACCTCTAAACTGATGTAAGATAAATATATCAGTTTGGAGGTTTTATTTATGCCCAAAAGAAGAAAAGAATCACCCCAAAAACAAGCAATCAGAAAAATGATGCAGGAATACTTAAAAGAGAATGATATTCCTATCAAAAATGGTACAGATGTCAATTCTGTTATGCGTGATATGATGTCTGTATTACTGGAGGGTTCTCTGGAAGGAGAATTAGAAGACGAACTGGGATACTCAAAATATGACTATCGGAATAAGGAAACCGACAATAGTCGGAATGGATATTCTTCTAAAATCATGCATACAAACTATGGAGATATGAATGTTGCTATTCCTCGTGACCGTAATGGAGAATATGAACCCCAGCTTATCAAGAAATATCAAAATACCGTTACGCAAGATATGGAAGAAAGGATACTTTCCATGTATGCAAAAGGTATGACTACAAATGATATTGAATCCCATATGCGTGAGTTATATGACATTGATATTTCTGACAGTACGATTAGCCGAGTTACTGATAAAATTATACCGATTGTAAAGGAATGGCAGGAACGTCCTTTGGAAGAAGTATATGCGGTTGTTTTTATGGATGCAATTCATTTCCACGTTCGTAGTGAAGGAAGAATACGAAAAAAGGCTGTGTATATTGCTTTGGGAATTGATATGAATGGTAGAAAGGACGTTTTAGGTATGTATGTTGGTGAAAATGAAAATGCTAAATTCTGGCTTTCTATACTGAATGGGCTAAAAAATCGTGGTGTAAAAGATATCTTAATAACATGTATTGATGGACTAAGTGGATTTCCACAAGCAATTGAAGCAGTCTATCCTGAAACAGAGATACAGCAGTGCATTATTCATCAAATCCGTAACTCCACTAAATTTGTATCCTACAAAGATTTGAAAGCTCTGATGGCTGATTTGAAGCGAGTCTATACTGCCCCAACAGAAGAATTAGCCCTAAATGAATTGGAGTTGTTTCAAGAAAAATGGGATGTAAAATATCCGAAAATCTATAAATCTTGGCATGATAATTGGTCAACTTTAGCAACCTATTTTAAATATCCTGAAGCTGTTAGGCGGCTTATTTATACCACAAATGCCATTGAGGGATTTAATCGTCAACTTCGTAAAGTAACAAAAAGCAAGACAATTTTTCCTTCTGACGATAGCCTTTTAAAAATGCTATATCTGGCAACGATAGATATCACAAAAAAGTGGACAGGATATCGTAGGGACTGGGGACGGATATATTCCCAGTTAGAGATTTATTTTGAGGAAAGACTAAAAAATCTCAACTTCTAAAAAACAACTTGTTCGGCAAGTTTTATTGACATGCAAAAAAATCATTGTATAATGCAAACAAGGGTAGAATCCCAAAATTGACTCTGCCCTTAAGTAACTATTCACATATCTTATATCAGATTTTTGAGTTTACACAAAACTTGAAACTGTCCCTAAGATGGGGATTTATTGTATTTTATTATTTTGGGATATGTTTACTCGAGGCTAGTTTTTTAGATTTTGCTTATATATATAATAAGGGAAATCCATTAAAAAAATGGATAAGGATATTAATATATACAATAGCGATGTTACAGTTTATTATTATTCTTCTTAATCCATATCATTATTTGTTTTATAGCAAATATTGTTTTTGGAGTGATGAATTTGGTAAACTATTTTATTTTCATATGGTAATAAACTACTTGTTTATGTTTATTGGTATGGTATTATGCAGTAGTAAATTTAAAAAACAGTTGAAAGAGAGAGGTCGATTAAAAAGAAATATTATATTTTTTGCAATTTTAGCACCCATTGTTTTAAATTTTATATATATCACTAGAACTCTTGAAGCCTTATTTAGTATGTTAAAAATCCAAATTTTTGATATAACACCGATAGTTTATACATGGTCATTACTATTATTTATATATGCTACTTTTAAGTATGAATTTTTTGATCTTACTCCAATTATGAAACATGAAGTAACAAAAAAACTTGATACTTCTATTCTTATTATAGATTCAGTAGGAAAAATCCTTTATATGAATAAGCATCTAAAACAAAAATTTAATGTTAGTCATGATTATATTGAAGTTGAAAAGTTAGTAAATAAATATAAGCTTTATAATAAATTAGATATAGAAGATAAAATAATTAAACATATGGATAGGTTTTATAAATATAATATTAGCATTTTAAAAGGATTTGGGAGTGATAGATATATTATAACTTTTCATGATATTACATCATATCAAATTGCAAAGAATGAATTATATAAAGAAAATGAAGAATTAGAAAAGGCAAATAAAAAGCTTCAGTCTCAGATAGAACTATTAAAACAAACGTCGCATATTGGTGCGAGAAATTATGTTGCTAGAGAATTACATGATATCATAGGACATTCCTTAGTTGTAACAATGAAATTACTTGAAGTGACAAAGTTATTTTATAATAAAAATAGGGATAGAGCATTTGAAAGCATGGAAAAGGCACAGTTTTCTATAAAAAACGGGTTTCAGGAAATGAAGGAACTGAAAGAGAAAGGGAATGGAATAATATATAATACATCAATTTTAGAAAATGAATTGAAACGCATGTTAAAGATTGTAGAAGTAAGCGGGATTAAAGTAAATTTCTATATTAGAGGTAATGAACAAAAACTAGATGAAAAAACTTTTGATATTTTAAAGAAGATTTCTACAGAGCTTGTAACAAATACATTGAAACATGCTAAAGCAAGTAACTTACTACTTTCTATTTGCATAGAAGATAAAAGTATTTCTATTCAAATGATGGACAATGGTATAGGAATAAGTAATTTTATTAAAGGAAATGGACTGACTGGAATAGATAGTCGTCTTGCACTTATAGGAGGAAAAGCCAAGTATATAAGCAGTAGTGGTGAGGGTTTTTCCTGTAATATTATAATTCCAAAATAAACTTTTTAATTATTTAGACTCAGTTTAATACTGGGTCTATTTTTCTAAGAAAATATGACCTTTGAATATATCCGGGGAAAAATAGTTACTAAAGTCACTACAAAAGTGACTAATGGTATATTACATATTCTAATTCGGAGGATTAAAATAAATATATATTTAAAAGGAGGATTATTATTATTATGACAAAAGTACATGACATTGATTTTAAACTTTATGGAGATGATATGCAATTTGTTGAAATTGAGCTTGATGGTGGAGAGAGCGTACTTGCAGAAGCTGGAGCAATGATGTATATGGATGAGAAAATTGTTATGGAAACGATTTTTGGAGATGGTAGTGAGAAAAACCAAGGGAAGGGGCTTATGGGCAAAATCATTGGTGCTGGAAAAAGAGCTATTACCGGTGAAGGTATTTTTATGACTGTGTTTTCTAATATGCAGGAAGGAAAGGCACATGTGTCTTTTGCAGCACCTTATCCAGGTAAAATAATTCCCGCAAATCTATCAGAATTTGGTGGTTCATTAATATGTCAAAAGGATGCTTTTTTGTGCGCTGCTAAAGGGATATCTATTGATATTCATTTACAAAAAAAGATTGGTGCAGGATTCTTTGGCGGCGAAGGTTTCATAATGCAAAAGTTAGAGGGAGATGGTATGGCGTTTTTGCATGCAGGTGGAACAATTATTAAAAAAAATCTACAGCCAGGAGAGATTTTAAAAATTGATACGGGGTGTTTAGTTGCAATGACATCAGATGTAGATTATGATGTTCAGTTTACTGGAGATATTAAATCTGGATTGTTTGGAGGAGAGGGTTTATTTTTAGCAACCCTTAGAGGTCCAGGGTCAGTGTGGCTTCAATCTTTGCCATTTAGCAGAATGGCAGACCGCATTTATTCTGCCGCTAGAGGAAAGGGTAGTAAAGGAGAGACAAAAGGGTTAAATAACCCTATTGAAGAGTTATCAGGGCTTACTAATTTATTTGGTAGAGATTAATTTTAAGGAGGCTTCTTAATGAAAAATAAACTTATTTTATTAATTATAGCTTGCTTACTAATGACATGTATGACTGCCTGTAAAGGAGAAAACAGCTCAGAAGAACTAATAGATGGTAATAATAAGATTAGCAATAAAAAGAATGTAAAAACAAAAGGTGTTGCTTGTGGTGAAGAGTTTGAATATGGGGATTTAAACTACAATGTCATTGGTGTTAAAACAAATGAATATAGTGATGGTGTTAAATATTTAATTCTAAAAATTGAAGTATACAATAATGGTTCTAGTGATATAAAGTTCCATACAATTGATAGATTTGAATTGTATGGAGAAAGTGGTAAGGAATATACGATGGACTTGTTTGCAGATATTGAAGTAAGCTTAGAAGGACAAATCACACCAGATAATAAAATAATGGGGGAGGTGGCTTTTGAAATTACTGATAGTAAAGATGAAAGCTTTACCTTACATATTGGAGAAAATTATGAAAATTATAAACCGGCCATCACTGTGTTACAGAGCGATATCAATAAGACATTTAATGAACTTTTTAAAAGCAGTGGTGTAACAAGTAAATATGGAATAGGAACAACTATTAAGTCTGACCAATTTGATATCACATTGATTAGCGCTAACGTTGAACCGTGTGATAAAGATGGCAAAGAATTATTGGTTTGTGAATTTACTATTAAAAATAATAAGTCAGATTTACAAAATTTTATGATGGGGTTTAGTTTATTAGGAGCATATAATTCTAATGGTTTAAAACTTGATCCTAGACATGTAGATGTAACACTGCCAGTTGAAATCAATGGAAATTCGTCGGTAACAGGTAAGGTTCCTTATTACATTGAAACCGGAACAAGAGATTTTTATATTTCAGTAAAACCAGATTTAAATGAGTTTGATAAGATAGTTAATATTGTATTTAGTGTGCAATAATTTAAGGAGGGAAATTATTATGAAAAAGAAGTTACATGCTTTGTTTTTTTTGTTGGTGGCATTACTTGTGGTAAGTGCAAGTTTTGTGGGGTGTTCTAATGAAAAAAGTACAGAAAATAATGGGGCGAATGAGTTGGTGGAGCAACAATCAGATACAAAGGGGATAGATGCATCTCTTGAAGGAATGGAGTTGTTAGCTACTATACAATATAATCCACCTAAGAATATGGTAACAGAAACAGAAATGGTAGGTGCTGGGTTTTCATCAAATGCAACTACATATTATAATGGTGAAAATAGCAGAATCGAAACTTTGACGAGTGATATGGGAAAGCAGATTACTATTTATAATGCACAAAAAGGGGAAACTTATCAATATACAGAAGGTGAAAAGACTGGTATATTGATGGCAGATGGAGAGGATTCGGAAGATATGGAAGGAGCAGATGTACCAAGCTTTAAGGATTTGGTTGATGAGTCTTCAGAAAATGTAGTTGCTAGAGTTGAAAAGCTTGATGGTGAAGACGTAATATACATAGAAACAACACAATCAGAAGAGGGTATGGGTGATGTAATTGTACAAATGTGGTATTCTGCTAAGTACTGTATTCCTTTAAAGTATGAAATGATAATGAATGGGCAGGTAATGACAAGCTTTGTTGTTAAAAATGTTAAGACAGATGTAAAAATGCAGGATGATTTATTTATACCACCAAGTGACATTGAGTTTATGAATTATGATGTCGATGTACTAGGACTTATGGAGTAATTATAAAATAAATATTTTTACAATATTTAAATGAAAAGAGTTTACTATACAAATGGATGTTAATGTGGTATTGTATTATTAAGGTAAAGTAAAAGGAGTTGATTTATCCGATCCATTGTAACAATTGAATGAATTGGAAACGAATATTTAAAACAACATTTTTAATCCAAATAAATTTTTTAAAGCCATTAGACTTAGATAGGTTTATTTGTGATAAGTTGTTTTAATTATTCTGAGTGATTATTTAGCGTCTCAGAATTTCTGAGGCGTTTTTTTGTTTTCAAAAGTATTTTTATTTTAGTTTAACTTTTGAAAGCAACCACGGAATAAATACTGTTTATTCTGAATTCATACTTTACCTAGAAGAAAACTAAATATTAAAGCTTAAGGAGAATTTATATTATGAAAATTATAGATAATAACAAAATTAATCTGTCAGTACTAAAAAATTCAATTGTACAACCAGAAATCTTTGAGAAAGGAACTGATAAATTCTGGGATGATGAATATATATCAGAGCAAATGCTGAATTTTCATTTGAATCCGGATATAGAGGCTGCCAGTAAAACAAAAGATACGATTGATGCTGAAGCAAGTTTTATAATTAAGTCAACGAATATGAAAGGAGGTAAAAAGGTATTAGACTTGGGTTGTGGACCTGGTCTTTACGTACGGGAATTCGCTAAAACGGGAGCAATGGTTACGGGAGTAGACATTTCTGAACGGTCTATTAATTATGCAAATGAAAATATCAAACCAGAGTATAAGAATACACTTTTCATTAAAAAGAATTATCTTAATATCAGCTTCAATAATTCTTTTGATATAGCAACATTGATTTTTTATGACTTTTGTGCACTTAGTACAAATGAACAAATGATATTGCTTTCAAAAATACATGGAGCTTTAAGAGACAATGGTATTTTAATATTAGATGTTGTTTCAGAAAACAAAGAAACCTCAATATCAACTAATGTTTCTGTATGTGAAGGGGGCTTCTGGAGTCCAAAACCCTATATAGAAATACTCAATACCTATTTGTATGAAGAACCAAAGACAGAAGGGCTACAATATACAATTATTGATGAAGATGGTGTCACAAAAGTTATAAGAATCTATCATCGCCTATTTAAATTGACAGAGATTACAAAAATGCTTAATAAAAATGGTTTCAAAATTGAAAGTCTATAAGAATTTAAAAGGTGAATCACTGACCGAAGATTCAGATACGTTTGGCATTATAGTTCGCAAGGTATAGATTGATTTTCATAGGATTACTATGGGATAAATAAAAAAGATGTGTGTATAATTCTTAAGAATAGACGTACTTTTGGAGTGCGTCTATTTTGATTTTTCATGAAGGAGGGGGGAATATTTATAAAAGCAATAATATTTCTATATATTAAAAATAAAATTGATATAGTGGATACTGTTAGGGGAATACTTTGCATTATCCATACATTAATTTTAGATGATGGAAGTGTATGGTTAGGAGTGAAAAGAATGTATTACTGGAGTGAGGATGATTGTAATATTAATTTAGAAGAAGAATTAACTTCTATGAATAACGTTAGTGAATTGTATATTGGAATTGCTTTTTTTTCTAGTGAAGGGCTTCGCATTTTAAAAAATATTGCTAAAAAAAACAAATTGAAGAAGGAAAATGTTCACATATATATGTCGGATGAATTTTCACAAAATAAGCCACATGAATTATTAGAGGAAGTGTGTAAAATTGCAAAAGTTAAGATTTTTTTTCATCGTATGTTTCATGCGAAGGTGTATTTGTTAAAGGGGGATACTACTAAATTAATATATGGTTCATCCAACTTTACAGCAGGGGGTTTTTACAAAAATATTGAGTTTGATAGCATTCAGGAAATTGGAAAAAAGAATTTAAATGAAATAGAAGACTTTTTTAAGTATTGTGAGTTGCATTCCACTACCGTTACGGATGATGTCATTCAACACTATAAAGAGATGTATAATGAAATTAAAGAATTGAAGAAAATTCAGGAAAAATTGAGGAAAAAGATAAAGGGATATCATAAGAATAAGGTTCAGATGTCAGACATACATAACGATGTTTATCCAATAATAGAACGAAAAGGATTGCTGAGTTCTATCATACAATTTATGGGATATAGACATAAGAAAAAATAAAAATATGACTGAACAATATATAATAAAAAAGGCAAAATAAGCGAAGCATGCTTTATTTTGGGGAGTATCCTAAAGTTTGTGTAAACCTCTAAACTGATGTAAGATAAATATATCAGTTTGGAGGTTTTATTTATGCCCAAAAGAAGAAAAGAATCACCCCAAAAACAAGCAATCAGAAAAATGATGCAGGAATACTTAAAAGAGAATGATATTCCTATCAAAAATGGTACAGATGTCAATTCTGTTATGCGTGATATGATGTCTGTATTACTGGAGGGTTCTCTGGAAGGAGAATTAGAAGACGAACTGGGATACTCAAAATATGACTATCGGAATAAGGAAACCGACAATAGTCGGAATGGATATTCTTCTAAAATCATGCATACAAACTATGGAGATATGAATGTTGCTATTCCTCGTGACCGTAATGGAGAATATGAACCCCAGCTTATCAAGAAATATCAAAATACCGTTACGCAAGATATGGAAGAAAGGATACTTTCCATGTATGCAAAAGGTATGACTACAAATGATATTGAATCCCATATGCGTGAGTTATATGACATTGATATTTCTGACAGTACGATTAGCCGAGTTACTGATAAAATTATACCGATTGTAAAGGAATGGCAGGAACGTCCTTTGGAAGAAGTATATGCGGTTGTTTTTATGGATGCAATTCATTTCCACGTTCGTAGTGAAGGAAGAATACGAAAAAAGGCTGTGTATATTGCTTTGGGAATTGATATGAATGGTAGAAAGGACGTTTTAGGTATGTATGTTGGTGAAAATGAAAATGCTAAATTCTGGCTTTCTATACTGAATGGGCTAAAAAATCGTGGTGTAAAAGATATCTTAATAACATGTATTGATGGACTAAGTGGATTTCCACAAGCAATTGAAGCAGTCTATCCTGAAACAGAGATACAGCAGTGCATTATTCATCAAATCCGTAACTCCACTAAATTTGTATCCTACAAAGATTTGAAAGCTCTGATGGCTGATTTGAAGCGAGTCTATACTGCCCCAACAGAAGAATTAGCCCTAAATGAATTGGAGTTGTTTCAAGAAAAATGGGATGTAAAATATCCGAAAATCTATAAATCTTGGCATGATAATTGGTCAACTTTAGCAACCTATTTTAAATATCCTGAAGCTGTTAGGCGGCTTATTTATACCACAAATGCCATTGAGGGATTTAATCGTCAACTTCGTAAAGTAACAAAAAGCAAGACAATTTTTCCTTCTGACGATAGCCTTTTAAAAATGCTATATCTGGCAACGATAGATATCACAAAAAAGTGGACAGGATATCGTAGGGACTGGGGACGGATATATTCCCAGTTAGAGATTTATTTTGAGGAAAGACTAAAAAATCTCAACTTCTAAAAAACAACTTGTTCGGCAAGTTTTATTGACATGCAAAAAAATCATTGTATAATGCAAACAAGGGTAGAATCCCAAAATTGACTCTGCCCTTAAGTAACTATTCACATATCTTATATCAGATTTTTGAGTTTACACAAAACTTGAAACTGTCCCTTATTTTGCCTTTTTTTGATTGAAAATATTTTACTTTTAATCAGAATTCATTAGATAGTTGTGTCCATAACAATCTTAATGGCTTCTTCATAAGATCGGGTTAAATGATCAGTTAGCGTTTTACATGCAAGATCAATGTCTTTTGACAGAATGGCATCGATAATAGCAATGTGTTCCTGATTGCTAGGACTAAATCGTACTACGTCAATTTGTGTGGAAGCACGAAATAGTGTTAAATAATCTTGAAAACTTTCCATTAATTCATTTGTATAATAATTATCGATGGAAACAACGATTCCCATATGAAATTCATTGTCTAAATTAGATAGTTCAATGGCATCTTTACTGGACAAATCAAAATCAGCACGC
Source organism: Anaerovorax sp. IOR16 (assembly GCF_017168145.1). GTDB lineage: Bacteria > Bacillota > Clostridia > Peptostreptococcales > Anaerovoracaceae > IOR16. Next base: position 788,941 of record NZ_JADQTL010000009.1, read on the forward strand.
GTATATTTTATAAATTCTTCTTTCATTTTTGAAATCCATGCAAAATCAATTCTGTCCATTCCAATTCGTAAAATCTGCGGTTCTAATAAAGAACGCATCTGAAAAATATCTCGAATCCGTTTTGGTGAAATTCTAGCAATCTCAATGCCTCGCCTTGGATGGATGATGAGAAACTGTTCTTTTGATAATTGAAGCAAAGCTTCTCTTACAGGAGTTCTTCCGATGCCTAAGGCTTCTTGAAGTTGTGCTTCGTTTACAACCATTCCCGGCTTCAAATGATGCGATAAAATCATAGATTTTAATTGTTTATATGCTTGTTGTGCCAAACCCTCTTTTTTCGTAAAAAGTACATCGTTCATAGTTAACCTCCTATAATATTGAAGAAGCTTTAATAGCAAATAGCAAAATTTATCCTAACAGTTCTTAATATTAATGTCAATAATTACACTTTATCGACTTGAATTTATTTAAATATTCAAAAAAATCAAATTAATTATTGACATCTTATAGTCAATATAATATATTGGCTATATAAATATATCACTAATATATCACAAAAAATAAGTAGATGCACTCATCTTTTATGGAGGTTGACAATTGAAGGCGTTTATCGATGAAAATTTTTTACTTTCAAATAAAACTGCACAAAATTTATATCATGAATTTGCAAAAGAGATGCCTATTGTAGATTACCATTGTCATATTGATCCAAGGGATATTTCAGAAAATAGATGCTATGAAAATATCACACAACTTTGGTTGTATGGAGATCATTACAAGTGGAGACTTATGCGTTCCAATGGTATAGACGAACATTATATTACTGGGGAAGCGAGTGATAAAGAAAAATTTCAAAAATATGCGAAAACAATGGAAGCTGCAATTGGAAATCCTCTTTATCATTGGAGTCATTTAGAATTAAAACGATATTTTGATTACCATGGAACAATTAATGAAAAGAATGCGGAAGAGATATGGAATCATTGCAATCAAATTATAAAAGAAAAAGGAATAAATACCCGCTCCTTAATACTTAATTCCAATGTAAAATTACTTTGCACAACGGACGATCCGATTGATGATTTAAATCATCATGATTATTTGAAAGCAGATTCGAGTTTCTCAGTTCCTGTATTACCAGCATGGCGGCCAGATAAAGTAGTCAATATTGAACATTCCGATTTTGTGGATTACATAAAGAAATTAGCGGCAAAGAGTAACTGCAGTATTTATACTTTTCAGGATTTAACGGAGGCCTTGTCACAGCGAATGGACTATTTTAATGCTAGAAGTTGCAAAATTTCAGATCATGGTTTAGCAAATTGCAAGTATATTTCTGCTAGCAGACAAGAAGTAGAAGATATTTTTACTAAAAAGCTAGAAGGAAAAGTGATATCTGAGATAGAGGCGTCGAAGTATAAAACAGAATTAATGTATTTTTTCGGAAAGGAATATCAAAAACGTGATTGGGTGATGCAGCTTCATTTTGGTGCGAAAAGAGATAACAATACAAAAATGTACCAATATTTAGGTTCTGACACTGGATATGACTGCATTGGAGAAAAAGTAGATTTTGCAGCAGTAACTGATTTTTTAAATGTACTTGCTCTTACGAATCAACTTCCCAAAACAATTATTTATTCTCTAGATCCGAATGATAATGCAGTGATTGATTCGATTTTAGGTTGTTTTCAAACTGCAGATATAAAAGGAAAGATGCAGCATGGTTCTGCTTGGTGGTTTAATGATCATAAAACTGGAATGGAAAATCAACTAAAATCTTTGGCAAACCTTAGTTTGTTGGGAAATTTTATAGGAATGACGACTGATTCTAGAAGTTTTTTATCGTATGTAAGGCATGAATATTTTAGAAGAATTCTATGTAATTTAATTGGAACATGGGTGGAAAATGGTGAATATCCCAATGATCCAAAAGCCTTAGGGAAAATTGTAAAAAATATATCTTACAATAATTGCGTTGATTATTTTGGGTTTCATATTTAAGAGGTGAAAAAATGATAACGACGAAAGGTTTGAAAAAGAATTTCGGTAGCAATGAAGTTTTAAAAGGAATTGATATGCATATTCAGCGAGGTGAAGTGGTTGCAGTCATTGGTCCTTCTGGTTCTGGAAAAAGTACGTTTCTTCGCTGTTTAAATCTTTTAGAGCAGCCAACTGATGGTGAGATTATTTATCATGGTGAGGATATTACAAAGATGAAGCCCAAAAACAGTTTAGAGCTTTTAAGCTCAATGGGTATGGTATTTCAGCAGTTTAATCTTTTCCCGCACATGACGGTTCTGAATAATATCATTCTTGCACCGTTAAAAGTGAAAAATATGAATCGAGCAGAAGTGGAAACAAAGGCCATGGACTTGTTAAAAACGGTAGGCTTAGAAGATAAAAGTGGTGCCTATCCAGCGCAGTTATCAGGAGGACAGCAGCAGCGTGTCGCTATTGCAAGAGCTCTTTGCATGGAACCGGAGTTAATGTTATTTGATGAACCAACTTCAGCACTTGATCCAGAAATGGTTGGAGAAGTATTAGAAGTTATGAAAAAATTAGTGAATTTTGGAATGACTATGATTGTTGTTACACATGAAATGGGATTTGCGAAAGAGGCAGCAGATCGGGTTGTCTTTATGGACGGTGGCTATATTGTTGAAGAGAATAATCCAGAAGAATTCTTTAAAAATCCTAAAAGTAAGCGACTTCAGGAATTTCTTGGAAAAATGTTGTAAGTATTAGATACTAGGATAAAAAGAGTCGGGGTTATTGATAAAACTATTTATGATGAATGGAGGGAGTTATGTCAGTTGTAAAAGTAGCAAGACATGCGGATATCAAGCATGAGTATGTGAATGGATTTTCAAGACAAGCAGTTTTGGTTGGAGCGTATGATCAGGCGAAATTTGAAAAATGCTCTTTGTTACCTGGGCATTCGATAAAACCTGAGACTTTTTCAATTACTCAAAATAACCAATTGTTTATTTTCACCACTGGAAAGGGGTATATTACCACTCCAAGACAGGCTTGGAATATTACAGAAGTTGGTGTATTTATTCCAGAATTTGATAGAGAAGAATTTGAAATTACGGCCTCAATGGATTGTAAGGAGCCTTTAGAATTTTTACATATTATAACAGAATTGAATGACTACGATAAAACATGCCTAAGAGAAGCTAGAATTACATTACCACGATGGCGTGCTCTTTCGGAGGGATGGACATACTATGAAGATTTTAAAGATGAAGATAAGGTAACATCACTAATGCTGATCGAACACAGAAATTTAGGGAGACTCAGCATGGGAGCAGTACTAGGAAAAGGACCGGATACGATTGGGACACATATTCATAATGAATTGCAGCAATGGTATTTTCCACTTCCAGGATCAAGTTTTACTTATACAGCAGATGATGAAAGCATTCATTTACAAGGTGGTGATTTGAGTTTTACACCAAGTGGACTGAATCACGGAAGTAGTGCTGCTGAAGGAGAGACATTAGATTATATTTGGTTTGAGCTGTGTACTGATGGATATCCAGGTGAAATAAAATAAGGAGAAAAAGAAATGGGTCTAATTAAAATTTCAAAAGGAGCGGATGTAACGCATGTATATAAGAATGGTGTATCTCGTGTTCCTATTTTAGAAGGAGAATGCAAGGATGCTGCATTTGAAAGAGTATCGCTGCAGGCTGGTGCTGAATGGGCACCTGAAATTTATGCTTTGACAGAGCACAATCAAGTCTTTTTATTCACCAGTGGAACGGGTTACATTAGAACTCCGAGACAAGTGTTCAATATTAAGGAGGTTTCGGTCTTTGTTCCTGAATTTGATGTTGAAGAGTTCACAATAAAGTGTCCTTTGGATGCGAAGGAACCATTGGAATTGCTCCATGTTGTTACGGAAGTAAATGATTATGACAAAACTTGTCTTGTGGAATCAAGAATGGTATTGCCTAGATTTAGAGGTGTATCTGAGGCATGGCAGTATAAAGAAGACTTTACTGGAGCAGACATTGTTCAGAAGATGATGTTAGAGCACAGAAATTTAGGGCGCTTAAGCATGGGTGCAAACTTTGGAACCGGCCCAAATTATATTGGACAGCATATTCATAATGAATTACAGCAATGGTATATTATGCTTCCGGGAGCTAGTTTCACCTATACTGCAGGCGATGAAACCATTCATGTAGAAGGTGGAGACATTACTTATACACGAAGTGGATTCTTGCATGGAAGTGAATGTGCAGAAGGGGAACGTTTTGCATATATTTGGTTTGAATTATGTACAAACGGATATCCTGGAGAAATCAAATAAAGGAAAAGTAAAGATGATAGAAAAAAATCGCATTGCTGGAAGCAATCATTCTTACATACATTTTCCGTTTCATGATTTTGCAGCAGCACAGAAAGAATTTGGAATCAAAAAAATAGATTTGGTAGGAGCAGCTCCTCACCTTTGGTGTGATCATTTAGAGCGGATTAAGACAGAAGTTATCCAACAAGAGTTAGAAGCCTTTGATTTAAAAGTTTCCGTATTTACACCAAAAGTTTATCGCTATTCCATTTGTGCTGAAAAAGAATCAAAGCAAGCAATGGCAACAATTGATTATTATAAAAATTGTATTGAAGCTGCTGAGACTTTACAGTGTGGTATCGTTAGCATCACAGCAGAAGGAGGTTGTACAGACCTTCCTTATAATATGCTCTGGGATAATTGTTGTAGCATGCTAAAAGAACTGTCTAATTTTGCGCAACAAAAAAAGATAGTATTGGTATTGTCGACCGTCTCAAAACAAGATTCTTCGATACTTACTCATTTGGATGAAGTAGAAAACATGATTTCTGAAGTTCATTCCGAAGCATTGTGTGCGATGCTTGATGTGAATGTAATTAGCATTTGTGGTGAGACGATAACACAATGGTTTGAGCGCTTGGGAGATAAGATAAAGCTTGTTCGATTTGTGGATGGAAACTATAACGGATATCGCGTATGGGGAGATGGATGCCTTCCTTGTGAAAAATTTCTTTCTGAACTTGTACAAGTAAGCTATCAAGGTATTTTGAGCTTACAGGTTCCTGGGGAAAGATACGTAGAAGATCCTTTTTCTGCAGATAGACGGAACCAAAAAACATTAGAAAAATTTTTGAAGTAGAGGCAATGATAATGGCATCGATAAAAAGAGAACAGATTGTTGGAATGAATCAACATTACAGAAGATTCTCCTTTGACTATTTTCTTGATTGTCAGCAAAAGTTGGGGGTGCAAAATATAGAATTATGGTGTGGCTCCTCGCATTTTTGGTTAGATCATCAAGGGTATGGAGATATAACTATCTTAAAGAGAAAGCTTGAAGAGCATAATATGAAAATTGTTTCAGTTACATCACCAAGCTGTGCATACCAGTATCAATATGCGTCACAAGAACCAGATGGCTTGAAGAAAAGTTTTCAATACTTTAGAAATGGAATTAAATTGGCAGCGCAACTTGAGGCAAAATGCGTGGTTGTAAATTCCGGATGGGGGTATTGGAACGAAGATCTGGATATAATGTGGGAACGTTCTAGAGAAAATCTGAGAAAATTGGCAGAAGTTGCAGCGGAAGAAGGCGTTTATCTTGTCATGGAATCCTTGAGAACGGATGAGTCAAATATAGTCAACAGTTTGCAGACGGCAAAGAAAATGTTTGATGAAGTTAATCATCCGAACTTGAAAATGATGGTGGATACGATTGCTACCGGAGCTGCAGGAGAATCGCTTACGGATTGGTTTGAAACATTTGGAAAAGATTTAATTCATATGCACTTTTTAGATGGGGATCCTTATGTACATAATGCTTGGGGTGATGGGAATACTCCTTTGGAAAGCCAGCTACAAGTTCTAAATGATTGGGCGTATGAGGGTTATCTGGTGCAGGAAATTGCAGATGAGAGTTATTTTTCTGATCCGTTTGCAGCGGATATTAAAAATATAAGAGTATTAGAACGATTTATTGTGGATTAATCCCATTGGAACCGTTTTGTTAGGAATCAAAAAATAATATCAACAGTTAGGAACATGGTTAACATGTAACTATAAATAAACACTTACAGGAGGTTGTTATGAGAAAGTTGAAAAAAATTTTAATGGTGATTCTGATTTTAACTCTGACATTTGCTATGGCAGCATGTAAAGAAAACGTTGAAAATGAAGAAACAAATACCGGTGATGGCTCCTTACAAAGAGTTTTAGATGCTGGAAAGCTATCTGTTGGATGTGAAGGGAATTGGGTTCCTTACATTTTCAATGAAGATGGAACTGGAGAATTGGTCGGGTTTGAAGTTGAGATTGCAAAGGAAATTGCTTCTAGATTAGGTGTTGAAGCCGATTTCAATGTGGCAAGTCAATGGGATGGCGTTATTGCAGGGTTGGATGCAAAGAGATACGATACTGTCATTTGCGGAACAAACCCGAATCCGGAGAGAAAAGAAAAGTATTATATGACGCTTTCCTATGCAGAAAGTCCAATTGCTTTGGTTGTTGCAAAGGATAATACAGAGATTACTGGATTTGATAAGTTAGAAGGTAAGCTCTGTGCAAACTCACTGACGAGTTCATCCGGACAGATTGCACGAAATTATGGTGCAGAGTTATCCGATTGCAATTTGACACAAGCAATGGATTTATTAGTAACGGGAAGAGCGGATGCGCATGTAAATAATCTAACTTCTATTGTAGAATTTTTAAAAGAAAAACCAGATACTAAAGTAAAAGTTGCTGCTATTTATGAACCAGAAAACAGTTATGAAATTGAATCTGCTGCAATGTTCCGTAAAGAAGATGAGGAATTGGGTAAAGAAGTCGATAAGATTATTCAAGAAATGATTGATGGCGGCACTTGCTACAATTTAGCTGAAAAATATTTCGGAAAAGAAGTTGCTGACAATACACAGATTTATCAATAATACATACATAGAACGTTATTTTCTAAAGTGGATTGCCGTAGTTATCCTCTGCGGCAATTTCATTTTTCATCATAACTAAAGGAGGGAGTCCTTTATATGCTCACTTTTAACAGTGCTGTTGACCTGCTACTCCGCTCATTCTGGCCACTATTTAAGGCGGGACTTATCGTAACGGTACCTCTTACGTTACTATCCTTTGCTTTGGGATTGGTTGGAGCATTTATCGTAGCACTGATGCGCCTTTCAAAATTCAAACCATTATCGTTTTTTGCAGCTATTTTTGTTTGGCTGATTCGAGGAACGCCATTAATCGTACAATTATTTGTTATATTTTATGGACTTCCAAAGGCAGGTATTGTATTTTCTCCTTTTGTATCCGCAGTGATTGGATTGACAATGAGCCAGAGTGCATACAATTCTGAAGTCATTCGTTCTGCACTTATTTCCATATCAAAGGGACAATGGGAAGCTACAAAGGCGTTGGGGATGACAAAATCTCTAACTATGAGATATGTTATTATTCCTCAGGCTGCTTTGGTTGCAGTGCCTCCATTGGGCAATTCTTTTATCAGTTTATTAAAAGATACTTCTTTGGTAGCAACTTTAACTGTTGCTGAAATTTTTCAGACAGGGCAGCAAATTACTGCGATTACATACGAACCATTGTTGTTGTATTTGGAAGTTGCTTTTGTATATTTAATTTTTAGTACAGGATTAACATATTTACAGGAATTTACAGAGAAAAAGCTCGGGAAACACCTTGTAGAACAACGAAGTTAATAGGGAGAAAAAAGATGAAGCTTACGAGAAAAGGAATCCAATGTACAGAAGAATGGAATCGTGCTGGGATTGGCTTGCCGCAGTATGATATAGATACCATTAATAAAAATACAATAGAAAATCCACGATGGATTCATTTTGGAGCCGGTAATATTTTTAGGGGATTTTTAGCAGCAGTACAACAAAAACTTTTAAATAAAGGATATACAGATTATGGAATCATTGCTGTTGAATCTTTTGATTATCAAATCATTGATAAAGTGTATGTTCCGTATGACAATCTTTCACTTCTTGTATTAATGGCACATGATGGTACTATGCAAAAAGATGTTATTTCTTCAGTATCTGAAAGCATTAAAGCAGACAGTACTAATACGAAACAGTGGGAACGGTTACAGGAAATTTTTCAGAGCTCTACGCTTCAAATGGCTAGTTTTACAATTACTGAAAAAGGATATGCCTTAAAACAAATGAATGGAGAATGGCTGCCAGTTGTGGATGCAGATATGAAAAATGGTCCAGCTACTCCAAAACATACAATTTCGATAATTACATCATTACTCTATAAAAGATATCAGTCTGGTAAATATCCTCTTGCTATAGTAAGTATGGACAATTGCGCTAGAAATGGTGAAAAACTTTGTAATAGTATAATTACCATTGCAACAAATTGGCGTGATCAGGGATATGTGGAAGATGATTTTCTAGATTATCTGAAGAATGATAGTTCTATCACATTTCCTTGGACCATGATTGATAAGATAACACCACATCCATCTGTAGATATACAAAAAATGCTTTTAGAACAAAATTTAGAAGACATGAATATTGTTGAAACCAATACTGGCACTTTGACTGCACCTTATGTTAATTCAGAAGTTAAAGAATATTTGGTAGTGGAAGATTGCTTTCCAAATGGTAGGCCGTGTTTGGAAAAAGCAGGTGTAATTTTTACAGATCGAGTTACCGTTGACTTAACTGAAAAAATGAAGGTAGGTACATGCCTAAATCCTCTTCATACAGCTTTAGCAATATTTGGATGCCTTTTGGGATATCAGTCCATTGCAGAAGAAATAAAGGATGAAGCTTTATTTAGACTAGTTAAAAAAATTGCTTTTGATGAAGGTATGCCGGTTGTAGTCAATCCGGGAATTATTGATCCAAAAACATTTGTAAATGAAGTGATTGAAGAAAGATTTACAAATCCATATATTCCGGATACACCTCAAAGAATTGTGGCAGATACCTCGCAAAAAATACCCGTGCGATACGGAAAAACATTAGAATCTTATTTGCAAAGAAAAGATTTATCGATTCAAACATTGACTTATATACCTTTAGTATTTGCAGCTTGGTGTCGATATTTGATTGGTATTGATGACGAAGGAAATACAATGAAGCTTAGTCCAGACCCGCAACTCTCATATTTGCAAAAATATTTAGAAGGGTTGTCTATAGGGAATTTGAATAATTATAAGGAAAAATTAAGACCGCTTTTAAAGAATAAAGATATTTTTGGCGTGGATTTATATGAAGTAAAATTAGCAGACAGAATAGCTTGTATGTTTTATACCATGTTGATTGAAAAAGGTGGAGTTAGAAAGACATTAACGAGTTATTTACATGAAGAAAGAGAGAGCTGTATATGAAAATGACATTTCGTTGGTTCGGGCATGAAATGGATCCGATACCTTTAAAATATATTAAGCAGATTCCCAATATAACGGGAGTTGTTACTTCGCTGATGGATATTCCGGTTGGAGAGGAGTGGCCACTTTCTCGAATCATGGGATTGAAAAAAGAGATTGCTGATGCAGGACTCGAGATGGAAGTAATTGAAAGTGTAAATATCCATGAGGATATTAAACTTGGGCTTCCAAGTAGGGACTTGTATATTGAAAACTATATTAAAACAATTAAAAACTTAGAAAAAGCAGGTATAAAAGTAATTTGTTATAATTTTATGCCAATCTTTGACTGGACTAGATCTGATTTAGCAAAAGAGTTGCCAGATGGTTCGAATGCACTGTCTTATGACCAGAGAATTATTGGACAAATAAAAGATGTTCAAGGTTTTGTAGATAACATTAGAGCAGAGAGCAATGATTTTGAAATGCCAGGTTGGGAACCAGAGAGACTAGAAACCATTCAAGAACTGTTTCACCTATATGAAGGTGTAACATCGGATAAATTATTTGATAATCTAAAATACTTTTTAGAAGCAATTATGCCGACTTGTGAGGAATGCGATATTAAAATGGCAATTCATCCAGATGATCCACCATGGGATATTTTTGGAATTCCACGAATTGCTAATTGCAAAGAGAATTTGGATCGAATTTTATCATTGGTAGACAGTGAGTACAATAGCATCACTTTATGTTCTGGTTCATTGGGTGCTGATTTGAAGAACCATATACCGGAGTTGGTACGATATTTTGGTAAAAAAGGAAGAATCGCTTTTGCGCATATTCGCAATTTGAAGATACATGAACCAAAGATTTTCCAAGAGTCTTCTCATCTATCTAAAGATGGTTCTTTTGATATGTATGAGATTATGAAAGCGTATGATGAAATCGGATTTAAAGGTTATGTTAGACCGGATCATGGAAGAATGATATGGGATGAAAAAGGTCGAGCAGGTTATGGCTTATATGATAGAGCACTTGGCATTGCATATTTGAATGGCTTATGGGAAGCCATTCAAAAGTCGAAGGACACAGGAAGAAGGCTGTAATATGAAAACATTGACCTATGATACACTAAAAGAAATAGGAAATAAAGAGTACGTTCTTCAAGATGCGCCAGAAAGAATTCTACAGTTTGGTGAAGGGAACTTTCTTCGCGGTTTTGTGGATTACTTTATCGATGTTTTAAATGAAAAACAGGGGTTTCAAAGTAAGGTAGTTGTTGTCCAGCCAATTGAGACTGGGTTGTGTGATGTAATAAATAAACAAGAGGGATTATACCAACTATTTTTAAGAGGGTATAAAGATGGTATGGCAATCAACCAACGAAGACTGATTAGCTGTATTCAACGAGCGGTGAATCCATATAAGGAGTTTCAAGAATTTCTTAAAATTGCTCACAATCCAGATTTACGGTTTATTGTTTCAAATACAACAGAAGCAGGCATTGTATATGAAGAAGAATGTCGCTTTGATGAAGCGCCGCCAAAGAGCTTTCCTGCAAAGTTAACTCGATTTTTATATGAGCGCTTTACTTGTCTTCCAGATTTAGGTTTTGTGATTTTGTCTTGTGAGTTAATTGATCATAATGGTGCGGAATTGAAGCGGTGCGTACTAAGGCATGCAAAACAATGGAATTTAGGAATGGATTTTGTTGATTGGATTGAACAGGAAAACACTTTTTGCAGTACATTGGTCGATCGAATTGTAACCGGATACCCGAAACTTGAAGTAGAAGAAATCAATCAGAAAAATGGTTATGTTGATCAATTGATTGATACCGCAGAGCTTTTTGGATTGTGGGTCATTGAAGGACCAGAAAAATTAAAGGAAGAATTGCCTTTTGAAGAAGCGGGATTACCAGTATTATTTACGAATGATCATACGCCTTATAAACAAAGAAAAGTTAGAATCTTGAACGGTGCTCATACATCGATGGCACTTGCTGCTTATTTAGCGGGAGAAAACACGGTTCGAGATTGTATTAATAATGAAGCGATAAAACGGTTTATTCAAGAAATCATTCATCAAGAGATTATACCAACACTATCTTTTCCAAAAGAGGAGTTGATTTCTTTTGCAGATGCGGTACTGGAACGATTTGAAAACCCATTTATTAAACATCGTTTGATTGATATCTCTTTGAACTCAGTATCAAAGTGGAAAGCACGTGTTATGCCTACGTTGGTTGAATATTATAAACTTTTTGAGAGACTTCCGAAGCATATTGTTTTTTCTTTTTCGGCTTTGTTGGCCTTTTATTGTGGTACAGAGTTTTACGATGGAAAATTGCTTGGGAATCGAAACGGAGAAACCTATTATATTAACGATGCTTCAGAGGTATTAGAATTTTTTTCTAGATACAGTGAGAAGTTGAGTAGCAAAGAGTTGATAGAAAAATTTGTAGGAGAGGAAAGATTCTTGGGAGAGGATCTAACGCAATATCCTGGCTTTGTGGAAATGGCAACACATTATTTAGAAGAAATTAGAGAAAATGGTATGAAAGCGTGTTTTCATGAAAGCAATTAGGATTCATTCGAAGGATAACGTAGCCGTAGCACTTACTTCTTTACAAAAGGGGGAAATGGTGCAGGTTGCAGGAAAAAATATTCATTTAATCGATGAAATTCCACAAGGCCATAAATTTACTTTACAAACGATTTACCGTAACAGTGACATTATAAAATATGGTTATCCTGTGGGAGAACTTACTATCGATTTGCCGGAAGGCGCTTGGATACATACGCACAATTTAAAGACCAAATTGGAAGAAACAAAGGAATATAGCTATCATCCTCAAATATCCTCGGTTGATAATAGAAACACATTGTATTTTGAAGGATATGAAAGAAAGGATGGAACGGTCGGGATTCGAAATGAAGTTTGGATTATACCTACAGTAGGGTGTGTGAATTCTGTTGCACAAAAACTTGCAAATGATACTGTATTTAAGGATATGGAAGGAATTGACGGAGTGGTTGCTTTTACGCATCCTTATGGCTGTTCACAAATGTCTGACGACCAAGAAAATACCAAAGAAATTTTAGCGTCTTTAGCAAGACACCCTAATGCAGGTGCAGTTTTGATTTTAGGATTGGGGTGTGAGAATTGTAACATTGATAGCATAAAGCCTTTTTTAGGAGACTATGATAAAAATCGTATTGCTTTCTTAGAATGTCAAGGATGCGACGATGAAATACAAATTGGAAAAAAATATTTATCTAAATTAGTGGCATATGCAAGTTCATTTCAAAGAACCAAACAACCTGTTTCAAAACTAATCGTTGGTTTAAAATGTGGTGGATCTGATGGACTTTCTGGAATAACAGCAAATCCACTGATTGGTTCTTTTTCTGATCGATGGATTGCGATGAGCGGATCCACGGTTTTGACAGAAATTCCCGAAATGTTTGGAGCGGAAACGATTTTGTTGAATCGATGTAAAAATACAAAAGTATTTGAGAATCTTCTTTCACTAATTCGTTCCTATAAAGAGTATTACGTACGTCATGGACAGGTTATTTATGAAAATCCTTCACCAGGAAACAAAGCCGGAGGGATATCAACATTAGAAGAAAAATCCCTTGGTTGTATTCAAAAGGGAGGCAGTACGCTTGTGTGTGATGTTTGCGATTATGGCAGTAGAATTAAGGAAAGAGGTCTTTCTATTTTATCCGCACCTGGAAATGACTTAGTATCTACAACAGCCTTAGCAGCAGCAGGTTCACAGTTGATTTTATTTTCGACAGGGCGTGGAACACCATTTGGAAGTCCGGTGCCGACCGTTAAAATTGCGACCAATAATCAGTTGGCAGAACAAAAATCAGGATGGATTGACTTTAATGCAGGTGAATTAATTCATGGCAAAGCATTGAATCAAATTGCATCGGATTTTATAGACTTTGTAATTCAAATTGCATCTGGGAAATTAACCAAAGCAGAGAAAAATGGTTATAAAGATTTTGCAATTTTCAAAACGGGTGTCACGTTATGATAACATTCTTGTTTTATATTAGGAATGGTTATGAAAGAGGGAGAGAAAGTCAATGTTAAAATTACAAGAAAAGGTACAAGATCAGATTAGTACAATTGGTATTATACCTGTTATTAAATTGAAAAGAGTACAGGATGCGCTGCCATTGGCAAAGGCCCTTATAGCGGGCAATCTTCCCGCAGCAGAAGTTACTTTTCGTGCAAAAGATGCGGAATTGGTCATTCAGTATATGACAAGAAATTTTCCTGAAATGATAGTTGGTGCAGGAACAGTTCTTACATTGAATCAAGTAAAGCTCGCAGTTGATTCAGGAGCGGCTTTTATTGTGAGCCCAGGGTATGATGAAGAGATTGTTACTTATTGTGTTACAAATAATATTCCTGTTTTTCCGGGTTGTGTTACACCTACAGAGATACAATGTGCATTAAAGCATCAATTAAAAGTAATAAAGTTTTTCCCGGCTTCACAGTATGGAGGCCTAAAAACCATTAATGCTTTAGCAGGTCCGTTTTCTGGAATACAGTTTATGCCAACTGGTGGAATTTCTCTAGATAATTTACAGGAATATGTTGCAAATAAGAATGTAGCGGCCTGTGGCGGATCTTATATGGTGAAAGAAAGCTTGATTGATAACAAGGATTGGATCGAGATTACAAATTTATGTACAAAATCAGTGGAAATTATAAAAAACGTTAGGGGGTAAGAAACGTGGCAGATATTATTACATTTGGAGAGATTATGCTTCGACAGGCTTCTGATGGCTATTTACGATTTTTTCAGAATGATTCGTTACAAGCAACCTTTGGAGGTGGAGAAGCAAACGTTGCGGTATCTCTTGCAAACTATGGTGTAGATGTTGCATTTGTCAGTAAGTTGCCAGAAAACGATATTGGTCAAGCTGCAATTAACAGTCTTCGGTATTTTGGTGTAGATACAAGCTTAATTCAAAGAGGTGGAAAGAGAGTCGGCATTTATTATCTAGAAAAAGGGGCATCTCAGAGACCATCTAAAGTAATCTATGACAGAGCGTTTTCTTCGATTAGTATGGCTGAACCATCAGATTTTGACTGGGATAATATTTTTCATGGTGCAAAGTGGTTTCACTTTACGGGTATTACACCAGCATTAGGTAAGAGTATTGCTGAAATTTGCAAAGAGGCATGCAAAAAGGCAAAGGAAAAAGGCATGGTTGTCAGTTGTGATTTGAATTATAGAAAAAACCTATGGTCAACGGTGGAAGCCGGAGAGACAATGGAAAAACTGATGGAATATGTGGATATTTGCATTGGAAATGAAGAAGATGCGGAGAAAGTTTTTGGCATACAGGAAACAAATACGGATGTTACAAAAGGAAAATTAAATCATGATGGATATAAAGAGGTAGCAAAAAAGTTATATGAACGTTTTCATTTTAAATACGTTGCGATAACATTACGTGCAAGTATTACAGCAAATGATAACAACTGGGCCGCAATGCTTTATGATGGGATAGAATATCATTTCTCTAATCAATATGCAATTCATATTGTAGATCGAGTAGGTGGCGGTGATAGTTTTTGTGGCGGCTTAATTTATGGATTATTTTCTGGGATGAAATCAGAAGAAGCATTAGAATTTGCGGTTGCAGCATCCTGTCTTAAGCATACAGTAGAAGGTGATTTTAATCATGTTTCTGTAGAAGAAGTAAAGAATTTGATGAATGGAGATGGTACAGGAAGAGTGCAGCGATAACAGAAATCTTTTCTATATTGATAACAACTTGGCAAGCAAACCACCACTCAATGTTTTTGCCAAGAGAGATAGCAGCAAACAATTAGTTTGCTGCTCAGACTGTAGACAAAATACCTTGCTAAATTTATATTCTTATAATTTCTGCAAGGTATTTTCTATTTTTTCTATAAAGCTTTTAAAAAAAGAAAAAATAAAAGGATATCTCTATGCCATTTGATTCCTTCTTTCAGATTTATGAATCCATGTTGCTAGTTTTTTTAGATTCATGGACGCAAAAAGAAGATTCAGTTCCATTTCTATCTTCTGAATCCCTCGATATTGTGTATAACGCATATTATGTTTTTCTTTTGCATCTGCAAAGACTCGCTCAATGGTTTGACTCCGTAGTTTGTAAAGATCTCGATACTTTGGAGTATGACGAATGTCCTCACATTGCTCTATGTAGTTTTCCCATATATGACGTGTGACTACTTTTACATGGTCCTTACTTGCTGTGCATTCTGATAAGGAAGGGCAACTCTTGCAAATTTCTCCTTTACTCTTATATTCCCGATACCCTTCTCTATTTGTTGTAGTATAGTTTAACACTTGGTTTTCTGGGCATACAAAGCAATCATAGTATTCATCATAAGCATATTCGTGTTTTTTAAAATAACCATTTTTTGTCATAGGTCGTTTGTATGGTAGGATAGGAATTCGTTTATCTTTGAGTATTTCTCTAGCAATTGCAGGTGTTTTATATCCGGAATCCATTACAATATTTTTTACACCTTTATATCTTTTTACTTTTTCATAAATCTTTGGGAATGCAACTGAGTCATGTACATTTCCTGGATTTGTATGAAAAGCAAGTATGTAATTGTTTCGATCGCAAGCTACATTTGCAGCATAAGCAAATACTACCTTATGCTTTCCTTTATGAAATACACCGCAATCCGGATCTACGGTACTTTTCTTGATTACTTTTGTCTTTTCTTTGGCTTCCGTTTTTTTTTACAAGCTTGTTTTCCTCGTTCAATGCGATCTTCGTTAATTTCTTTCATTAGTTCTTTTTCATAGTATTTAACGGATTCCAAAACGGTTTCTTTTTCACTGTTATGGTTATTTGCACTTGCTTTAATATGTGTACCGTCAATGAAAATGCTTTCTGAATTAATGAATTCATATTCCATAATTTCAGCAATGACTCTTTGAAAGATTTGTTCGAATAAGTCAGTATTTTGAAACCGACGAGAGTAGTTTTTACCAAAGGTAGAAAAGTGAGGAATTTCTTCCTCTAAACTATAACCAAGATACCATCGATAAGCTACATTCGTTTGAATTTCTTTAATGGTCTGCCTCATGGATCGAATACCAAAGGTATATTGAATGAGGGTAATTTTAATTAAGACGACAGGGTCGATGCTTTCTTTTCCCACATCAGAATACAAATCTTTTACAAGGTCATAAATGAAAGAGAGATTAATCGCAGTATCTATCTTACGAATAATATGATCTTGTGGAACAAGAGAATTCAAGGTTACCATTTGAAATTGATCACGACCTAATAAATCTTTCTTACCCATCATAAAGCAAATACCTCCATGTATTTATACATATATTTTACCATAAATACAATAAAATGTATTACATTATGTAAAAAAAACTGTAGGCAAAGATAGAGATATCCTTGTCTACAGTCTGAGCAGCAAACAATTAGTTTGCTGCTGTTTTTCTATTTTTAAGAAGCTTTTAATTTTATTTTAGGTAAATGCCTTTATATGACGGTATGGAGGGTAAAGATTTAACAACTTTTCATATCCAAACAATGATTCAATATAGTATAATGGGAAAAGAAGGTAAAATTAGATTGGAAGATGTTTAATTTTGCTTTGAAAAAAGTGTTTGATGCAAACGGTAGACGAAAAGAATAAACTTTTACATTAATATAATTTAACAAAGAGGTGTATTATGAATCATTACTTATGGCTTGATGATTATTGTCAATCTTTTAAAGGAGCATTAAAAGAATTTAAAGAAGAATGGCAAGCAACGAGATATTTAATTGGCGGAAAGATGTTTGCATTGCAAGGTGCAGATAATACAGGAAGACTCGTTATTACACTAAAGTTAAATCCTGCTAATGGTAGCTTGCTCCGTCAACAATTTGAGGATATAATTCCCGGATATTATATGAATAAAGAGCATTGGAACTCGGTGTATCTTGATGGTGCAGTTCCAGATGAAGTTCTAAAGGATATGATTAATGAATCATATACCACGGTATTAAATGCTTTACCGAAAAAAATACGTACTGAAATAATAAAATAGAGTTGAATACAAGTATCGTAAAACCTCCGCTTGTTCTTCATGAGTACGTGGAGTTTTTTCTAATTTTGCTATGAAATAGTCTAAAAAGTATAATGAGGTTTCACAAATGGATAAAATAAGGATAAATCTAAAAGATTTTTTGTTGTGTATTTCGGATGCACAAGATCTTATGTCGCCAAAGCTTTCAAAACACCATCAGCAGGTTGCTTATCTTTCATTTCGTTTGGCAGAAAAGATTAATCTTCCAATTGAACAGCAGAAAAATATCATTCTAGCAGCGTTGGTGCATGATATTGGTGCGCTTTCTATGAAAGAAAGATTGGAAATTATTGAAACAGAGACAATACATGTGAACAAGCATGCAGTCATAGGTGCGAAGCTTTTAGAAGAATTTAAACCGTTGGAAGAACCAGCACGGATTATTAAGTTTCATCATAAGTCGTGGGATAATGGGGCAGGTCGTAATTATAAAGGAGAAAAGGTGCCTTTAGAAAGCCATATTATACACTTAGCAGATCGAACCTGTACCTTATTTAATACTGAGAGCAATGTCATATCGTTGCTTCCAAGAATCATTCAAAAAATCAGTAAACAAGCTAATACAGCTTTTGAACCAGAATTAGTGGATGCTTTGATTGAATTAAGTAAATATGAATACATATGGCTTGACTTAATGTCGCCGACGCCAATTGCAATGATTAATGACATCGGATTGTTTAATACACTTGTTTTAGAAATTGATGATATTATCGATCTTTCTTATATTTTTTCCCAGATTATTGATTTTCGAAGTCAATTTACCGCACGACATTCAGCAGGTGTAGCCAAAACGGCTGAACAGCTTGCAAAACTAATCGGATTTTCTTCCTACGAGTGCAAAATGATGCTTATAGCCGGATACTTGCATGATTTAGGTAAGATTGCAATTAATAATGACATCTTAGAAAAAAAAGGAATGCTTGATGAATATGAGTTTAATGAAATTCGTATGCATACATATCATACCTATCGTTTGCTTGAAAGGATTCCTCAATTTAATGTAGTCAATAAATGGGCATCGTATCATCATGAAACCTTAAGCGGAACCGGTTATCCGTTCCACATTCAAGGGGACAACCTGCCTTTAGGATCCAGAGTGATGGCTGTTGCTGATGTATTTACCGCTATAAAAGAAGATCGACCATATCGGTTAGGTATGAAAGATGAAGATGCAATGCAAGTATTAAAAGATATGGTTTTAAGTGGTGCACTTGATAAAAATATTGTAAAAGTATTAATTGATCATTATCATGAGATTAATCAGATACGTGAACGTTTTCAGCTAGCTGCTGCTGAACGGTATAATAATTTTTTATCCTTTTTTTAAATGATAAATCGCTCTTAGTTATTTATCTTCGGATTGCCCTCGGACTTCATCTTTTAAATTCTGCATAGCAAGGCGAATTAAAGAGAATATAGTTTTTCGAATGAACCATCTTGTTTCGTCATCAATGTTCTTAATGGCAGCGAGTGAAGTCACAGCCTTTTGCTGCCAGTTATCGGTTAAGTCATAATAGGTCTTGGCTTCCGTTGCTTTTACGACTTGATAGAGGGATTCGATAAACATTTTTCTTTTTTCATCATCCAGAGAATTTAACCAGGCGTTAATGGCCTTGTTCAGAAGCAGAGCACTACCTGCTACTGTTTGTACGTATTCAAAATCATTATCCTTTATGGCCCATGAGAATGGGTCATGCTGTAAAATTCCTATGCGGTTGCTTTTTACAACAGAGTAGGTATCGATATGCTGTAAAAGCATACCGACTAAAGCGGATTCCGGAAGAGTTTTATAAATGCGCTCTTTCATTATAGAATATTCTTTGCATTGAATTACCTCTTCCCGGAAGCCGGGACCATCGTGACTGAAAATGTGAGTAATTCTTTTCTGAGTTTCGGGGTCACATTTAATTCCGGAATAGACTGCAAGGTTTCCACCTTTAGAATGACCACCTACTTTTAAATCACAGGAAAACTGTTTTCCTATAAAATTTAAATAGGAAACGGCTTCTTCTTGAGACGGAATAGGAGTCAAAAAGGCCATATTAAAATCTTCTTTCCAGCCAACAAAAGAAGCATCTGTTCCACGATATGCCAAATAAGCCGTTTCGTCATCAAGAAGGAATGTAACGGCAGAAAATTGTTTTTCTGCTTCATAATCTAGTTTATTTACATAAAAACAAAGCTTTAAATTATGAAACCTTGGGCTTTTTAATAGCGCATTAAATAATTTTTGATTGCTTTCGCTGTCTCGTACATTGATAAATGCTGCATCCAAATTTTCTTTCTCTTTGATTTCTTTAAGATGTATCGGATCAGCGGCATTGGAGATGCTTGGTACGATTCCATCAAAATATAGGTACGCAAGTTGAGAAAGTACCAGACTGTCTACGGTATTAAAAGACTTTGATTGGAATGTTTCTTTAAATTCAGATACATAATCAATGATGTTTTTCATAGAGTTTCCTTCCACAATATATTAAATTACCTTTGTTTTCCATAATTATTGGGTTTAAGCATTGAAGCATTTGATGATATTTACTATAATATACAAATAAGGGAAAATCAATGAGTGAGTTTTTATTATATTTAGATTGTCTTTTTTTTGCCTTTTTCATGCTTTTTTATCTCTTTAAATTGTGCAGGAAAAGAGAGGTATGAAGAGTTATATTGATCTATACTTTATGGTAAGGAGTTGACTGAATGGAATGGATTGAACGCTTAAATGGTGCAGTGAGTTACATTGAGGAGCATTTGACAGATCACATTGATTATGATCAAGCGGCAAAAATTGCTTGCTGCTCGGTATATCATTTTCAAAGGATGTTTTCCTATATCGCAGATGTATCGCTTTCCGAATACATTCGAAGAAGACGTATGACAATGGCAGCGGTTGACTTGCAAAGTGGTGAGGATAAAGTCGTCGATGTTGCTATAAAGTTTGGGTATGATTCACCAACTGCATTTAATCGAGCGTTTCAAAGTGTACATGGCGTTGCGCCTTCCCAAGCCAAAAAAGAGGGTGTAACTTTAAAAGCATTTCCACCGATCAGCTTCAAAATTACTATTAAAGGAGAGGTTGAAATGAATTATCGGATTGAAAAAAAAGAAGCGTTTCGTATTGTTGGTGTTTCTGAACCGCTTTATCGAGAGGTTGAGAAAAATTTTGAGATAGTGCCACAAATGTGGCAAAGGATTGCAATGAATGGAACGATTGAAAAGTTAGTTTCTATGGTAGATGGACAGCCGGGGGGCGTACTTGGTGTAAGCTTATGCAATGAGCAGGAAGATTGGAAATATTATATTGCGGTTACAAGTAATAAAGTGATTGACGATTCCCTAGAAGAATATACAGTTCCAGCTGCAACTTGGGCTATTTTTTCTGGAGAAGGTCCTATGCCACATTCAATACAAGAGATGGAAAAGAGAATCATAACGGAATGGTTTCCAACATCGGGATATGAATATGGCAATGCACCTGACATTGAAGTGTATCTCAATGCAGATCCCCAAAATGCAAAATTTGAAATTTGGGTCCCGGTTATAAAAAAAGCATAAAACTCTCTACGGAGCGTTGATTGAATTCTTAACCTTCTATGTTTAACCTTAAAGCATGGAGGTAATGAATTATGAAAAATAGGAGCTTTTATCCGATTGATATGCAAAAATGGCCGATGGCACAAATGTTTCACTACTATACGAAAATGGCACCGACGACCTATACTCTAAATGTAAATATGGATGTTACCGTTCTTAGGAACACATTAAAGGAGAAAGGGTATAAATTTTTTCCTACATATTTATATTTAGTAACTAGAGCAATTGGAAAACAAAAAGAATTTCGTGTTGGTCTAAAAGATGGAGTTTTAGGTTATTGGGATTGCTTGACTCCCACATATCCTCAATTTCATGAAGATGATAAAACAACGTCTTTGCTATGGACGCAATACGATGAGAATTTTTTAGTCTTTTATAACCAATATATTGAGGATACAGGAAAGTATGGTAATAGTCACGGTATTCTTTCATCGAAAGGTTTACCCTTACCAAATGCATATGTTATATCCTGTATCCCTTGGTTTACATTTAATAGTTTTTCACTGCATAATCATGGACTCAAAGATTATTATTTTCCCAGCTTTGAGGCAGGAGGATTTATAGAGTCAAACAGTAGAATACTGATGCCTTTATCGGTTACCGTTCATCACGCAACCATCGAAGGATATCATTTAAAGGTATTTTTTAAAGAATTGCAAAGAACAATGGATCATCCAGAAGAATGGCTTTAAGGATTAAATTTTTTATATTATACTTTTTGTAAACAATTATTCAATAAGAACGAAAAGGAGAAGATTATTATGGAACTTAAAAACATTTATGCGGTTTATTTCAGTGCCACAGGTACTACGGAAAAAATTGTAACACGGATTGCGAAAGGTTTAAGTGAAAAAATGAAACTTCCTATTTCGAATATTGATTTTACGTTACCAAAAGTACGAGAAGAAAAGCTGCAATTTTCTGCGGAAGACATTGTTGTTTTCGGAACACCGGTTTACGCAGGTCGAGTTCCGAATGTACTTTTACCGTATTTAACCAATAACATACAAGGGAATGATGCATTGGCCATACCGATTGTTTTGTATGGCAATCGCAACTATGACGATGCTTTAATTGAGCTTCGCAATATTTTAGAAGAAAATAAATTTCATACGATTGGTGGGGGAGCTTTTATTGGAGAGCATTCCTTTTCCTATACCTTGGCTGCACATAGACCGGATGATAACGATATAAAAATAGCAGATGAATTTACAGAGAAAATTTGTACATATATACATGGACTGAGTGAAACGCCATCAACTCCGGCTTTTGTAGAAGGAGAAGAACCAATTCGACCGTATTATACACCAAGGGATCGTAAAGGAAACCCTGTAAATATTTTAAAGGTTAAACCGAAAACAAAGGATAGCTGTACCCAATGTGGAATTTGTGCAGAGGTTTGTCCTATGGGTTCTATTAGCCGTGAGGATGTAACGCAGTATATTGGTATTTGCATCAAATGTGGAGCATGTGTAAAAAAGTGTCCTGAGGGTGCAAAATACTATGATGACGAAAAGTATCTTTATCATCAACATGAATTGGAAGATGGATTCGCAAGGCGTGCTGAGCCAGAACTTTTTATTGGGTAATTCAGGAGTAGATTGAGTTAGGGATGGGAGAAGAATTATGAAGTTTCAGTTGGCACTTTTAGCCGTAAAGAGTGTTGGAGTTTCTAAAAAATTTTATGGGGAATTGTTTAATCAAACAGTTACCCTTGATTTAGGAAGAAATGTGACCTTTAGTGGGGGATTTGCAATACAAGAAGATTTTGATTGGTTAACAAACATTCCGACAGACTCGGTGCTTCAAAAATCACATAATATGGAGCTGTATTTTGAAGTCGAAGACTTTGATGGTTTTATTCAAAGATTAGAATCATATCCGAATATTGTATATGTGCATGAACCAAAGATGCATGAATGGAAACAAAGGGTAGTTCGTATTTATGATCCGGATTATCATATGATTGAAATTGGAGAATCTATGGCGGTCATTGCAAAAAGATATATATCACAAGGACATTCGATAGAGGAAACGGCAGAAATAATCCAACATCCTGTCGAGTTTGTAAAAGCATGCCTGTAATATTAATAAATTAGAACAATTCAATATGATTCGGCTTCGGCATAGTATTTTTTACTATGTCGTTTTATTTTCTATGCGGATAATATGCAGGCAAATATATTCAATATGTATTTTAATTAATGTTATTTTCTATATATATGAAAGGAAAATAACCATGAAGAATTTAAATATATAAAACGTATGATACATTTGCCTTTTACTGAAGAATTTTTTGATGTTGTAATAAATCCTAATATAAAATGTAGTCCTCCTATTAATACGCTTTATGATTAAATGAAATGTTTTGATGAGGCTTGAGAAGATTGGTTAGACTGCGATAATGAAATTGTAAATAAAAAAGTGAAATATTATAAAAAAGTAGTTGACAGAGAAGGCATAACTTGCTATTATAGTTAAGCTGTCTCGTGAAGGCGGTTGAATGAAAACCTTGATTGGTTTTTCATCAACTGAATGAGCACCACAAAAAAAATGTCGAAAAACAAAAAAGTGGTTGACAGAAATGCCAAAACTTGGTATTATAAATAAGCTGTTTCGTAAAGAACGAAGCAGTAAAACGGTGATTAAAAGTGAAAAGAATTACTTTTGAACGCCAAGGCAGGGACCACGAAAAAAGTTGAAAAACAGAAAAAAGTGGTTGACAAAATGAGCACAGAGAGCTATAATAAAAAAGTTCCGTCAAGACGGAGCGGCGCTTGAAAAAAGCGCATCGGACGATAAAAATCTACAAATTAAAGTTTGTGATTTTTCAGTCCAGAGCCTTCTAGCATTTGCGCATTGCACAAATGAAGATAGGTTCACGAACCTTGAAAACTCCATAGTGTAGAAATTGAGTCAAAGAGATTTTTAAGTAAATCTCAAACGTCGAAACAGTGCAAACTGACAGAGACGAAAAAGACTTAAGTACAAAAACAATCTGCAAAAGATTGGTAAGAAACATTCAATGAATTGGATGGATCTTCGTACAATTTCTTAAAAACAATAATTTCAGATTCGTATGCAAATATGAAATGAAAAAAAGAAGCGAAACGCAATGCGTTTGGCTGAGCTAGATTTGAAGGCTCCGTAAGGAGCGTTTAGATACCAAATTTATTAAGAGTTTGATCCTGGCTCAGGATGAACGCTGGCGGCGTGCCTAACACATGCAAGTCGAGCGAGAAGCTCATGAATGAAACTTCGGTCGAATG
Source organism: Anaerovorax sp. IOR16 (assembly GCF_017168145.1). GTDB lineage: Bacteria > Bacillota > Clostridia > Peptostreptococcales > Anaerovoracaceae > IOR16. The sequence goes on from NZ_JADQTL010000009.1 coordinate 813,297, forward strand.
ATTGAGCGGAAAGCGGCGGACGGGTGAGTAACGCGTAGGCAACCTGCCCCATACAGAGGGATAGCCTCGGGAAACCGGGATTAATACCTCATAACGCGCGAGTATCTCATGATACTTTCGCCAAAGATTTATCGGTATGGGATGGGCCTGCGTCTGATTAGTTAGTTGGTGAGGTAACGGCTCACCAAGGCAGCGATCAGTAGCCGACCTGAGAGGGTAATCGGCCACATTGGAACTGAGACACGGTCCAAACTCCTACGGGAGGCAGCAGTGGGGAATATTGCACAATGGGCGCAAGCCTGATGCAGCAACGCCGCGTGAGCGATGAAGGCTTTCGGGTCGTAAAGCTCTGTCCTTGGGGAAGAAAAAAATGACGGTACCCTTGGAGGAAGCCCCGGCTAACTACGTGCCAGCAGCCGCGGTAATACGTAGGGGGCAAGCGTTATCCGGAATTATTGGGCGTAAAGAGTACGTAGGTGGTTATGTAAGCGTGGGGTGAAAGGCAATGGCTCAACCATTGTTAGCCTTACGAACTGCATGGCTTGAGTGCAGGAGAGGAAAGCGGAATTCCTAGTGTAGCGGTGAAATGCGTAGATATTAGGAGGAACACCAGTGGCGAAGGCGGCTTTCTGGACTGTAACTGACACTGAGGTACGAAAGCGTGGGGAGCAAACAGGATTAGATACCCTGGTAGTCCACGCCGTAAACGATGAGCACTAGGTGTCGGGGGAGCGATCCTTCGGTGCCGTAGTTAACGCATTAAGTGCTCCGCCTGGGGAGTACGCACGCAAGTGTGAAACTCAAAGGAATTGACGGGGACCCGCACAAGCAGCGGAGCATGTGGTTTAATTCGAAGCAACGCGAAGAACCTTACCAGGGCTTGACATCCCTCTGACCGTCTCTTAATCGAGACTTCTCTTCGGAGCAGAGGTGACAGGTGGTGCATGGTTGTCGTCAGCTCGTGTCGTGAGATGTTGGGTTAAGTCCCGCAACGAGCGCAACCCTTGTCATTAGTTGCCAGCAGTTCGGCTGGGCACTCTAGTGAGACTGCCGGGGATAACTCGGAGGAAGGTGGGGATGACGTCAAATCATCATGCCCCTTATGTTCTGGGCTACACACGTGCTACAATGGCCGGTACAGAGAGAAGCAATCTCGTGAGAAGGAGCAAAACTCTAAAACCGGTCCCAGTTCGGATTGTAGGCTGAAACTCGCCTACATGAAGTTGGAGTTGCTAGTAATCGCGGATCAGAATGTCGCGGTGAATGCGTTCCCGGGTCTTGTACACACCGCCCGTCACACCATGGAAGTTGGGGGCGCCCGAAGTTGGCCGAGTAATAGGTTACCTAAGGCGAAATCAATGACTGGGGTGAAGTCGTAACAAGGTAGCCGTATCGGAAGGTGCGGCTGGATCACCTCCTTTCTAAGGAGACTACAATTTCTACACTATGAGTTTATATATATTTTATATATGGGGAATTAGCTCAGCTGGGAGAGCACCTGCCTTGCACGCAGGGGGTCAAGAGTTCGATCCTCTTATTCTCCACCATACACCGCAAGGTGTAAGTTATGTACCTTGAAAACTGAACAATGTAAATCTTAAAATTCAAATTAAGACGAAATCGAGAGCACTTGTCGAAAGACAAGAGCAAAACAGTAAGTAAAAACTAAGACAGTCTTTTCGAGAGCAATTCGGAAACGAATGTTCAGGAAAAAACTGCATAGGGTTTACTACAATTTCAAATTAATTTAACCGAGAAACCAGAAAATTACTAAGTTTTTTAACATAGTATTAAAATTAGTCCATAATTACTCAGTGGACGATTCACTTAGGTCAAGTGAATAAGAGCATAAGGTGAATGCCTTGGCACTAGGAGCCGAAGAAGGACGTGACAAGCTGCGATAAGCTACGGGCAGGTGCAAATAACCGTTAATCCGTAGATTTCCGAATGGGGCAACCCACTTGTGGTAATGCGCAAGTATCCTATACTGAATCAAATAGGTATAGAGAAGGTAACCCGGGGAACTGAAACATCTAAGTACCCGGAGGAAGAGAAAGAAACATCGATTCCCTCAGTAGCGGCGAGCGAACGGGGAAGAGCCCAAACCGGATTTATCCGGGGTTGTGGACCACTCATCACTTACAAGATTTATAGTCGAAACGATCTGGAAAGTTCGACCGTAGAAGGTAAAAGTCCTGTAGACGAAATAAATCGAGTAAAGAGTGGCACCAGAGTACCACCAGGCACGTGAAACCTGGTGGGAAGCAGGGGGGCCCACCCCCCAAGGCTAAATACTACCTAGTGACCGATAGAGAATAGTACCGTGAGGGAAAGGTGAAAAGAACCCCGGAAGGGGAGTGAAATAGAACCTGAAACCTTATGCTTACAAGCAATGGGAGCGCAAGTGACCATGTACTTTTTGTAGAACGGGCCAACGAGTTATGGTATGCAGCGAGGTTAAGGTGTTCAGCACCGGAGCCGAAGCGAAAGCGAGTCTGAATAGGGCGTCGAGTTGTATGCTGTAGACCCGAAACCGGGTGACCTATCCATGTGCAGGTTGAAGTATCCGTAAAAGGATATGGAGGACCGAACCCATGTCTGTTGAAAAAGGCTGGGATGACGTGTGGATAGCGGTGAAATTCCAATCGAACTCGGATATAGCTGGTTCTCCTCGAAATAGCTTTAGGGCTAGCCTCAAGGTAAGATACGCGGAGGTAGAGCACTGAATGTCCTAGGGGCCTTCACCGGTTACCGAAGACTATCAAACTCCGAATGCCGCAGTATTATACTTGGGAGTCAGACTATGTGAGATAAGTTTCATAGTCGAAAGGGAAACAGCCCAGACCAACAGCTAAGGTCCCAAAATGTAAGTTAAGTGGAAAAGGATGTGGAGCTGCATAGACAACTAGGATGTTGGCTTAGAAGCAGCCACTCATTTAAAGAGTGCGTAATAGCTCACTAGTCGAGTGGCTCTGCGCCGAAGATAAACGGGGCTAAAACTTACTACCGAAGCTTTGGAATTGCGTATGCAATTGGTAGAGGAGCATTCTGTACGGGCAGAAGCTGTACTGTAAGGTATGGTGGACTGTACAGAAGAGAGAATGTTGGCATGAGTAGCGAGAGGTAGGTGAGAATCCTACCCGCCGAAAATCTAAGGTTTCCTGAGGAAGGTTCGTCCACTCAGGGTTAGTCGGGGCCTAAGCCGAGAGCGAACGCTGTAGGCGATGGACAACAGGTTGAGATTCCTGTACCACCGAAAATCGTTTGAGCGAAGTGGGGACACAGAAGGATAAGTTGAGCACGCCGTTGGTTGAGCGTGTCTAAGCGTCAAGGGAGTTATGGTAGGCAAATCCGCCGTAACAATTCTGAGGCGTGATGGGGAGGGAAATAAAGTACCGAAGCAACTGATTTCACACTGTCAAGAAAAGCCGCTAGCGAGATTGTAGGTGCCCGTACCGCAAACCGACACAGGTAGATGAGGAGAGAATCCTAAGGCGAGCGAGAGAACTATTGTTAAGGAACTCGGCAAAATAACCCCGTAACTTCGGGAGAAGGGGAACCACAGAAATGTGGTCGCAGTGAAAAGGCCCAGGCGACTGTTTACCAAAAACACAGGTCTCTGCTAAAGCGAAAGCTGATGTATAGGGGCTGACGCCTGCCCGGTGCTGGAAGGTTAAGGGGAAGTGTCAGAGCAATCGAAGCACAGAACTTAAGCCCCAGTAAACGGCGGCCGTAACTATAACGGTCCTAAGGTAGCGAAATTCCTTGTCGGGTAAGTTCCGACCCGCACGAAAGGCGTAACGATCTGGGCACTGTCTCAACAATAGACTCGGTGAAATTGTAGTACCGGTAAAGATGCCGGTTACCCGCAGCAGGACGGAAAGACCCCGTGGAGCTTTACTGCAGCTTGATATTGGATTTCGGTGTTGCATGTACAGAATAGGTGGGAGGCTAAGAATCTAGGACGCCAGTTTTAGAGGAGCCGCCTTTGGGATACCACTCTTGTAACATTGAAGTTCTAACCACGTGCTGTAATCCAGTACTGGGACAGTGTCAGGCGGGCAGTTTGACTGGGGCGGTCGCCTCCTAAAGAGTAACGGAGGCGCCCAAAGGTTCCCTCAGCGCGGTCGGAAATCGCGCGAAGAGTGTAAAGGCAAAAGGGAGCTTGACTGCGAGACCTACAAGTCGAGCAGGGACGAAAGTCGGGCTTAGTGATCCGGTGGTTCCGAGTGGAAGGGCCATCGCTCAACGGATAAAAGCTACCCCGGGGATAACAGGCTTATACCCCCCAAGAGTCCACATCGACGGGGGTGTTTGGCACCTCGATGTCGGCTCGTCTCATCCTGGGGCTGAAGTAGGTCCCAAGGGTTGGGCTGTTCGCCCATTAAAGAGGTACGCGAGCTGGGTTCAGAACGTCGTGAGACAGTTCGGTCCCTATCCGCTGTGGGCGTCGGAAATTTGAGTGGAGCTGTCCTTAGTACGAGAGGACCGGGATGGACATACCTCTGGTGTACCAGTTGTTCTGCCAAGGGCACGGCTGGGTAGCTAAGTATGGACGGGATAAGCGCTGAAAGCATCTAAGTGCGAAGCCCCCCACAAGAATAGATTTCCTTCAGTTTACTGATAAGACCCGTGAGAGACTATCACGTTGATAGGTCGGAGGTGTAAGTATGGCAACATATTCAGCTGACCGATACTAATAGGTCGAACGCTTGACCAATGGTTTCAAGTAAGAAGTAAAAAGATTACATTGTTTGGTTTTGAGGGTACTAACCTTCAAAAAAATCTGGTGACTATAGCAAGGAGGTCACACCTGTTCCCATATCGAACACAGTAGTTAAGCTCCTTTGCGCTGATGGTACTTGGCGGGCAGCTGCCTGGGAGAGTAGGACGTCGCCAGTTTAAAAAAAGAAGTTATCTTTTGATAGCTTCTTTTTTTTATATATGAGAATTCTAATTTCATAGATAATTATCCGCCAAGTACCTACCATAATTTATTCGGCGGGAAGGTGCCCATTTTCCGCAGTCTTAAGCTGCAATGGAAAATGGGACAGCGAAGCGAAGCGGAGGAGTGAGCCATTGGCGAACGTTGCCTGGGAGAGTAGGACGTCGCCAGTTTTAAGTGAGAGCAGTTCTTGAAAAAGAGCTGCTTTTTTCTTGTTTTTGAAAGAACGTGGCTCGAACTTATGCAACTGGTAATGGAGTTAGTGGAAAGTTATTAACCAGTTGTAAACCTCTGACATTTATCTTGCAACGCAAGATCTTACTATAATATAAGTAGGTTCGCTTTTTTTATATATGAGAATTCTAATTTCACAGATAATTATCCGCCAAGTACCTACTGATAAAGAAAGAATCGTTTAATTGTAAAAACTTAAAATACATGATAAAGTTATGCATAAAGGGTTACTAATTTAATAATAAATACGAATTTGGAGAACGGATATGCCAAACATTAAAACTAAAGGATTAAATTCAAATCAACTTAAAATGATAGCAATTATCTCAATGACAATTGACCATCTAGCCAGCGTGATTTTTCCAAATTATCCAACCAATTTTGGAATTTTGCTATTACATATAATTGGAAGACTAGCCGCGCCTATTATGTGGTTTTTTATTGCAGAAGGATATCATTATACTCACGACTTAAAGAAGTATATTGAAAGGTTATTTCTCTTTGCCATTTTATCTCATTTTGCTTACAATTTTGCCTTTGGAATACCGTTTATTCCATTTCAAACAACGATTTTTAATCAGACAAGTGTCATTTGGCCTTTAGCTTGGGGGTTAGTTGCATTAACGATTTCAAAGAGTGAAAATCCGGCATTAAAGCAGTGGATGAAATCCGCACTTATAATAGGTATTACTGTAATTACATTCTGTGCTGATTGGAGTTCTATTGCTGTTTTAGCAATTTTAGCAATCGGAAATAATAGAGGAAATTTTAAAAAACAAATGACAGGAATGGTTGCATGGGTTGCTATGTATTCGATTGTTTACTTTTTATTTATTGATAAAATATATGGAGTTATACAGATGTTTGTAATTTTAACAATTCCATTACTAAAAAGATATAATGGAGAGCGAGGAAGCTGGAAAAATATGAAATGGTTTTTCTATATTTATTATCCATTACATCTTATTATTTGTGGGATCATTAGAATATCTTTATATGGTAATGTAGGAGTTATGATTGGCAGTTAAAAATTTTATAGCAAGTATGAAAAAATCTTTGATTGCGGTGACACTGCTCCGCACAAAATGTCAAGCGATAAAAATCATTTCCCCGTATAATAAGCTCATACAGAGAGGAGGTACGCGAAGTTGAATTGGATCAGTGGAATACAGAAGGCGGTCGATTACGTGGAAGCACATATCACCGAGGAACTGGACTTTAGTGAAATTGCAAAGCAGGCATATTCGTCAAGCTTTCATTTTCAGCGGGTGTTCAGCATTCTATGCGGTTTTACTCTAGGAGACTATATCCGTATGCGGAGGCTTTCTCTTGCCGGAAGCGAACTTGCAGCAACTGACACACGGATACTGGATATTGCCGTAAAATACGGCTATGATACTCAGGCAAGCTTCAGCCGTGCTTTGACACGTTTTCACGGAGTTACTCCGTCGCAGATACGAAGCGGAGCCAATCTTAAATCTTTTTCCCGTCTCTCTGTAAAACTAATTTTAAACGGAGGAAACATGATGGATTACAGAATTGAAACAAAGGACGCATTCAAAATTATCTGCAAAAAGATCAGCGTATCGTGCAAGAAAGAACTGACTACCGCCGAAATATCCGATTTCTGGCGGCAGTGCGGAACAGACGGAACAATCTCGGCGCTGTGCAAGTACATTCCAGAGAACAATGCTTTTGACGGGTGCATCGTCGGCGCAAGCTTCGGCAAGGACGCTTCCGACACGAATTTTCCCTATGGTATCGGCGCTCACTATAACGGCGCAACGGTTACGGAAAAGGATTTTACTGTAGAGGAAATTCCGGCGCATACCTACGCAGTGTTCAGGTGTGTGGGGGCAATGCCGGAAGCGTTCAATAAGTTATATCAGCAGATTTACAGCGAATTTTTCCCTGCAAGTGAGTATCAGCCCTGCGGCGGCACGGACTTCGAAGCGTATCCGTCGGCTGATGTGAGCGATCCCGGCTATACCTGTGAAATATGGGTTGCGGTCGAGAAAAAATAAAAGAAGTACATTTTATACTAACAAAGAGGACGAATGACCTGTACTACATTCAGGTTATCCGTCCCAATCATTATCATAGGAATCCATATTTACAGAAAATCTTTCACACACTCATTTAATAAAAAGAACTTATTATAGTTCAATATACTCGGGCTTATAAACAAGTTCTCCATTGGCTTTGTATATTATCTCATCACCAAAATAATGAGGTTCAGGTCTATCATTACTATCGCTCTTTACCCAACGATCAACCACACAATGATGCTCAAGTCCCAATGCATCAATGGCAATTACGGTTATTGTACAGGTCTGTTCGTTCTCTAACGCAATTTTCTCGTCAATCTCATAGTCAAACCGATCCCATTCTCTATTAGGGGAGATTTTCTTATCGGAAATTACTTTGTCATCTATTTTAATCACAAGGCGAGCCTCGGTAAAAGCAACACCGGATTCTGCTTGTTTATATTCAATATTTAAGTTTCCAGTTCTCTTATATTCACCTGAGCTATAGGATGAATGACCATCTAAGAACGCATACAATACAGGCAGTACCCTATCCTTGATATTTCCTATGGAAAAATCATTCAACTGTTCATTTTTTAGTATGTCACCATCCTCGATGATTACTTTGGGCGTAAATCCATCAAAAATACTTACAGGAATTATTGTGGTAAAGGTTGCTCCATTGCGCTTCATAGTAACATTTTTACCGGCTACATCAAGTGTTACAACACTGCTTTTTGTGATTTCTTTTGGTGTCAGGCTAAAGGTAACAGGAATGGTGAGGTCGTTTTGATTTATTTTTCCGAACTCATAGTCCATATAATCAATGATACTGGACTGGCGTTTTAACCTTTTATCTATATTTGAATAAATATTTCCAACCTCGGAAGAAACATTGGAAATACGTGATGAAAGATTACTTTCCATATTCTGAAGACTGCTTTGTAAATTGCTGATTTTCATAAATGATATTACATTTAATAAGCAAAGTACTATAATAATATGTAAACTGTATTTTTTCATAATTGATATCTCCTATTCCAATTTAATGATATTACTCTGAGAAATAAAATAATGTTTACGCAATATAATGTATAATAAATCTACGCAATAGCTTTCTTCACTCATTATATCATAAATTCTTCCTTTTTTTATCTTTAGGAATCTATTATAATAGAAAGAAAAAGATATCTTAAAAATGAGAAAAATGGAGTGTTTATGGGGTTAATTGGCGCAGTTTTGTTATTCTTTTTATTTATTTTAGTATACGTTATGATCGCAGAAATTTTTACAGTGTTATTTCGATTAACAGGGTTAACCGAAGAAAAGGCGAAGTTTCAGGTCATTTCTATGTTGACGAATAGTGGATATACGACACAGGAGAGTGAGGTAATAGCTACTTCAAAAATTCGACGAAAGCTTGCTCAAATTACAATGGTTTTTGGATATGCCTTTACGGTAACCATTGTGTCGTCTGTTGTGAATATTTTTTTAGCGTTAAAAAAAACTCAAATCCAGCATGTTATTTGGATTATAGGTATTCTTTGTTTTTTTGTAATAATATTATATATTTTTCAGAAATCACATTGGTTAAAAAAATCCTTTGATAAAAGAATTGAACGGATTGGGAATCGTATTATGTTTGGAAAACGTTCCAATCCAGTTGTTATATTGGACAACTATGAAGGTGTGGTTATGGCAGAAGTATATTTAACTAATATTCCTAAGTTTCTGGAAAGTGCAATGCTTAAAGAAACGGATTTAAAACAAAGATATAATGTTATAATTTTATTAATTAAACGAGATGAAGGACTTATAGAGAAAATTAACGGTGAAATCAGATTGAAAAAAAATGATACTTTAGTTGTGTTTGGTGAAAGAAAAAACATCAGGGCAGTATTTGAGAAAGTGGAAGATAAAATAGAAGGTTAGTTAAAAGGAGTGTTACTGTGGAACAATATCAAATTGTATACGATGCATTAAATAAAATGGGGATTTCTTATGAAATTGTAGAACATCCTCCCGCACTGACAACGGAGGATGCAGATCGTTATATTATTGGTAAAAAGGGGGTCCGAACTAAGACACTTTTTTTATGCAATCGAAAAAAATCTGCATATTATTTAATTATTATGGATGATGCTAAGCGGTTGGATATTAAAAGACTTGGTGAACTTTTAAATGAAAAAGGTATGAAGTTTTGTTCACCTGAGAATTTAATGGATAAAATGTCACTTTATCCAGGTGCGGTATCCTTATTTGGATTACTAAATAATGCAGAACATGATATTAAAGTTTATTTGGACAAGGATATGCTTTCAGAAAAAATAATCACATTTCATCCTAATGACAATACTAAAACATTGTTTATTTCCATGGAAGACATGTATAAATTTATTAGAGAATTGGGTTATGAATATTGTATCATTAATTTATAGGATAAGAGAGCTTCGCGACAGCGAAGCTTTCAGACTGTAGACAAAATACCTTGCTAAATTTATATTCTTATAATTTCTGCAAGGTATTTTCTATTTTTTCTATAAAGCTTTTAAAAAAAGAAAAAATAAAAGGATATCTCTATGCCATTTGATTCCTTCTTTCAGATTTATGAATCCATGTTGCTAGTTTTTTTAGATTCATGGACGCAAAAAGAAGATTCAGTTCCATTTCTATCTTCTGAATCCCTCGATATTGTGTATAACGCATATTATGTTTTTCTTTTGCATCGGCAAAGACTCGCTCAATGGTTTGACTCCGTAGTTTGTAAAGATCTCGATACTTTGGAGTATGACGAATGTCCTCACATTGCTCTATGTAGTTTTCCCATATATGACGTGTGACTACTTTTACATGGTCTTTACTTGCTGTGCATTCTGATAAGGAAGGGCAACTCTTGCAAATTTCTCCTTTACTCTTATATTCCCGATACCCTTCTCTATTTGTTGTAGTATAGTTTAACACTTGGTTTTCTGGGCATACAAAGCAATCATAGTATTCATCATAAGCATATTCGTGTTTTTTAAAATAACCATTTTTTGTCATAGGTCGTTTGTATGGTAGGATAGGAATTCGTTTATCTTTGAGTATTTCTCTAGCAATTGCAGGTGTTTTATATCCGGAATCCATTACAATATTTTTTACACCTTTATATCTTTTTACTTTTTCATAAATCTTTGGGAATGCAACTGAGTCATGTACATTTCCTGGATTTGTATGAAAAGCAAGTATGTAATTGTTTCGATCGCAAGCTACATTTGCAGCATAAGCAAATACTACCTTATGCTTTCCTTTATGAAATACGCCGCAATCCGGATCTACGGTACTTTTCTTGATTACTTTTGTCTTTTCTTTGGCTTCCGTTTTTTTTTACAAGCTTGTTTTCCTCGTTCAATGCGATCTTCGTTAATTTCTTTCATTAGTTCTTTTTCATAGTATTTAACGGATTCCAAAACGGTTTCTTTTTCACTGTTATGGTTATTTGCACTTGCTTTAATATGTGTACCGTCAATGAAAATGCTTTCTGAATTAATGAATTCATATTCCATGATTTCAGCAATGACTCTTTGAAAGATTTGTTCGAATAAGTCAGTATTTTGAAACCGACGAGAGTAGTTTTTACCAAAGGTAGAAAAGTGAGGAATTTCTTCCTCTAAACTATAACCAAGATACCATCGATAAGCTACATTCGTTTGAATTTCTTTAATGGTCTGTCTCATGGATCGAATACCAAAGGTATATTGAATGAGGGTAATTTTAATTAAGACAACAGGATCGATGCTTTCTTTTCCCACATCAGAATACAAATCTTTTACAAGGTCATAAATGAAAGAGAGATTAATCGCAGTATCTATCTTACGAATAATATGATCTTGTGGAACAAGAGAATTCAAGGTTACCATTTGAAATTGATCACGACCTAATAAATCTTTCTTACCCATCATAAAGCAAATACCTCCATGTATTTATACATATATTTTACCATAAATACAATAAAATGTATTACATTATGTAAAAAAAACTGTAGGCAAAGATAGAGATATCCTTGTCTACAGTCTGAGAGCTTCGCGACAGCGAAGCTTTTTCTTTAATCATTTTATAATGTCATTTACTTTTTGAATTATATAGTGTAATATTACACTATATGTGTTAAACTGCATTTTTAATATTACTTATATAGTAAAGTAATATTGCAGAGATAATTGATTACTGAATGGGGGTAAAAATGAAACTATCGTCTTTAATAAGGTTTTCGTTATTTGGTATTAGTACTATCCTATTTCATCGTAAAAAAGCCATACTGGGAACCATTATTGTAACAGATCAGTGTAATCTATCTTGCAAACATTGTTCCGTAAATAATCTTACCGGGGTTATACATCCATATAGACAAATTAAATCAGAAATGGAGTTACTTTATCAACAGGGAATTCGTATTTTATTTTTTTGTGGAGGTGAAACTTTTTTATGGAAGGATGGAGATAAGAATATAAGAGATTTGGTTATCGAGGCAAGGTCAATGGGTTTTTTGATTGTAAATGTAGTAACGAATGGAACTTTTAAAATAGATTTACCGGAAGCGGATCTTATTTTACTAAGTTTAGACGGAGACAAGGAAAAGCATAATTTCATTCGTGATGATACCTATGATACAATAATGGGAAACATTGATTCTGCAACATCGGATAATATTTGTTTGTATATGGCAATCAATCAGATAAATAAGAATATGATTGAAAGTGTTTGCAAAGTTGCAAAAAAGAAAGAAAAAATAAGGGCAGTCTCTTTTAATTTTCATACGCCATATCCTGACACAGAAGATTTGGAATTAAGTTCTCTCGAAAAAGAAAAATGTTGTAAAGAGATTGAAAGAATGATGAAAGAAGGGTATCCGATTTTTAATTTAAAAAGTGCATTTTCACATTTGATCAATAATACTTTTCCAACACCATGTTATCAATGCGTTGTTATGGAAAATGGAAAACAGTCTATTTGTGGTAGATGTGTTGATGTACCGGGTTTATGCGAAAAATGCGGCTATTTTTTTGCAGCTGAATATGCATTGATTTTTAAAGGAAACATATATGTAATTTTAGAAATGTTAAAAACATATTTGCGATATATATAAGGGGGATAAAGGGAGGAAATGAGTCTATTAACTACTGCTACAAGAATGTGGCTTACAAGGTCAGTAAAACCATTTTTATTTACCAATGAATATGACAATCAATTATTATATAGAAAAACAAATCATCTGGGACTTTATATACATATACCATTTTGTAAACTCATTTGTGATTTTTGTCCATATTGTAAAGTGTTGTATGAAGATAGAATTGCAAATGATTATGTAGATGCGTTGATAAAAGAAATTCATCTTGTTGGAGCTGCAAACAAGGAGAGAAAAGAAGTAACGAGTTTATATTTTGGTGGTGGTTCGCCTGCACTTATCGCAAATCGGATAAGAGACATTATTTCCGCGATTGAACAACATTTTATTATTACAGAGGGAATTGGTATTGAACTTCATCCGAATGATGTGTCTGTTCAGAAATTAAAAACACTGAAAGAGGCTGGCATTACAAAAATTAGTATAGGAATTCAGTCGTTTCAAGATGAATTTTTACAAATTTTAGGTAGAGAAAAAACCGATTATACAAGCATGTTTTATGCATTAAAAATGGTTGAATTTGAGACTATATCCATGGATTTTATCTTTGCTTTACCGAATCAGACTTTTGAATTAGTAAAACGTGATATTGATATGGCTTTTCAAAATGGAGCAAATCATATTGCAATTTATCCTTTTATTGATTTTTCTTTTACGAATAGTGCAGCAATTAAAATGAATTCAAAGGAGAAGAGAAAGCTGCTAGATACTATTACAGAGTATTGCAGGGAAAAAGGGTATATTCGAGATTCTATATGGACCTTTGCTAAATCTAAAACAAAGAAATACTCTTCAATGACACGGGATAATTTTTTGGGATTTGGTTGTTCTGCTACAACCTTGCTTGAAAAGCAATTTAAAATTAACACCTTTTCCATTGAAGCGTATATAAAACGAATTGAAAAGAATCAATTGCCAACTTCATTAACGGTTCGATTTACCTTAAGACAGCGAATGATTTATTATTTATTTTGGACAGCATACACAATGATAATTAATCCCAAAGAGTTTAAAAAGTTCTTTGGTGTCAAGCTGGAAAATCAATATGGCTTTGAATTATGGCTTGCAAAAATTTTTGGATTATTAAAAAGAAAAGATGACTATTATGAAATGACGATGAAAGGTGCGTACTACTATCATTACTATGAAAATTATTACACGCTTTCCTATATCGATCAAATGTGGAGTCTGATGCGAAAGGAGGCCTTTCCGAAGAAATTAGAACTCTAAATATAATTGGGCAAGACCTTTAAAAGTATAAAATATGAAGAGATTGTATTTATAGAAACCTTGTTAAAAGGATCTTATTATAGCAGTAAATAAGATCCTTTTTAAATACGAGTAATTAAAATCCATTATTTACCTTTTGACAAGTCGGAATTAATTCTATAAACTAAAAGTAAGCGGTGACTAACTAGTTGGTCGCATATTTTTTTCTTAATGGTTAGCCGTAACTAACTTTAAAAAATGGAAAGGAGGCATTACGTATTTCTTATTAGAAATTAGATTTTAAAATGATTTAATTATAATTTTTTTATAAAAGGAGATTGGAAATGGAAACATTTTTACCAGGATATATAATGGGTTTTCGAGAAGGGTTAGAAGCATTCTTGATTGTGGTTATTATCCTTCAGTATTTAAAGAAAAGCAAAAACGAATCTTTTAGAAAAAACGTTTATTATGGAACTATAATGGGAATTTCTTCTTCCCTTGCTATTGGAGGTATTCTTTACATTCTTTCTAAAGCCATTGACAGAATGGACGAAGTTGCAAAGCTATGGGAAAGTGCTGCAAGCTTTATTGCTTTAGTGCTGGTAACAACTTTTATATACTGGATGATTAAGCATGGTAGAAACATGGTAACAACCGTTGAAAATAAGGTTAGCACAAATTTATCAGCGTTTGGGATTACCAGCATTGCTTTTATTATGGTTGCTCGTGAAGGCGTAGAAGTTGCAATATTTACATTTGCAGGAAAATATACAATTATGCCTATCTTATCAGGTATATTAACTGCTATGGTATTGACGATATTAATTAATTATTCTCTTGTGAAAGTGAATTTAAAAGTACTATTTAACTTAACATTAGGTTATTTAATCCTTCAAGCAGGTTTCTTACTTGGCTATGGGATTCACGAAGGACTTTCAGCACTACATGCATTGAATTTAATTTCCAGTGAACATTTATTTTTAGTAAAAGCGTTTGATTTATCAGAAACAATTTTTAATCATAAAGAAGGAGTTATTGGACTGCCTTTATATGTGTTGTTTGGATGGTATTCAAAGCCAGAGATACCGCAATTCCTAATGCAATATCTTTATACGTTTTCACTATTTTACGTTTGGCATAAAGAAGTAAAGAAATAAAAAGTTTGGGTTAGATCAATGCATCTAACCCATTTTTATTAAGAAGGATGCGTTGCTATTATAGAAATAAAAAGATGCATTAATATTGTAAATTATCAGATAAAAATATGCTAAAATGAAATTATAATAAAACATGAGGGGGTAAGTGAATGAAGATCAGAGAAGCAAATATTTATGATGTAGAAGATATAAGCCGCATTTATGCACTCAGTTGGAAAGCTGCATATAAAGGAATGGTTCCACAAACATATTTGGACAATTTAAGAGAAGATTTTTGGGTATCTGCATTTAGTGATTGGATTTCGAATGAAATATTAAATGTAAAAGTGATTTGTGATGAAGAAAAAATGCTTGGGTGTATTGCATATGGAAAATCAAGAGATGAAAAATTCGAAGATTGGGGAGAAATTGTTTCTTTGTATATGTTACCTCAATATTATGGCAAAGGTTATGGGACAAAACTAATAAAAAATGCTTTGAACGACCTGGAATATATGGGCTTTAATAAAATATATTTATGGGTTTTGGAAGAAAATTTTAAAAGTAAAAAATTCTATGAAAAAAATGGTTTTATCTCAGAAAAAGAGAAATGTTCCTATTTTATCTCAGAAAAAGAGTTGATTCATCTACGTTTTATATATAAAATAAAATAAAATTTTATTTTACACCCAAATAAATATTCTTGTCAATAAAAATTTGATTTATTTTTTTGTTTATGGTAATATATATTCTATAAGAGAGGATATGGAAGATATAGGGGGGCAGAGAAATGAATCTACTCAATAAACAAGTTTTGCATAAGAGTTTTGGAAAAGGGAGTGTAGTAAAATACACAGATTCTCGTATAGAAATAAATTTTAAATCAGGAAATAAAAAGTTTCTTTTTCCTGATGCTTTTGGAAGATTTTTAACTTTAACGGATCCAAAAGCTGCTAATTCAGTAAGTAAAATGATACAGAAAAAGCAAGAGGAACTTGAGCAGGAAGCATTGATAATTGAAAAAGAAAGAGAAATACAACGGAAAGAACAGCAACTTCTCTTAGAGCGAGAAAGATTTATGGAAAATTTTAAAGTTCATCCGAGTTCACAGGCAGTTTTTTGGTGCGAAGAAAAAGATTATGATAAGATATTTACTGATTGGAAAGTTTTTACAGGTGTAGCTAAGAGTGGAAGTAAAAAGGGACAGCCAAATCGGCCAATTCGTCTTAATAAAAATAGTGCTTGCCTTTTAACAGCTAGAAATTCGAATATGTCTGAAAAAGGTCGCTCTATCATAGGCGTTTTTATGGTAGATGAATCTTTTATCGGTAAACTATGTGAAGACGGATATGTTCCTGCTGATTCACAGTACAGACTGCAGCTTTCTAAAGAAGAGTCGGATCAATTGCTTTTTTGGAATTATTATTTAAATGAAAAATATCCTAATAATATAACCTGGAATGCTGGAAAGTACCGATATTTTAATAATATTTGGATGGCTCAGATTCTAAGCGATATTGTTTCGCTGAAAAAGAATCAGGAGGAGAAAGAGTTTGCTCAGCGCTTTTTAGAATATTTTTGTCGTATGAATCGAATCGACGATAAAGAATTGCCAAAACCTATGGGTGCGTTGATTCAAAATCAAATTAAGATTAAGGGGTATAAGGGTACTTTCTATAAGGATGTAATTAGAGCGTCATCGTAATCATCGATGATGCTCTTTTGTATTCATTTATAAAATTGAATGTTATTGAAAAATAAATATTACTGTTTCTTTTTTAAATGGTAAAAAGTGTGTTAAAATGAAGTGTCGTGAATGGACGAAACAAAATTAAATAGATAAAGGAAGTAAGAAAATGAATCCATGTGAAAATAAATACAATAATTTAAAAATTGTTTATTACACAGGTACGGGTTGTACCGAAAAAGTTGCAGATTGCTTTTTTGAATCATTTATGCAAAAAAAGTGCTTCACATTTACTGAAAAAATTACATATAAGATGGAGTATTCATCACAAAAACATGATTTTCTATTATTAATTTTTCCCGTCCATGCAATGAATGCTCCCGATATGGTTTACCAATGGATTCGAGATATGGATAAGGTAAATGGAACGTATGCAGCTGTTATTTCTGTATCTGGTGGAGGCGAGATTATACCTAACACCGCATGTAGATTAAAAAGTATCAAATTACTTGAAGATAAGGGGTATCATATATGCTATGAAAAAATGCTTGTGATGCCTTCCAATTGTATCATACCAACACCTGAGTCTGTTGCAGCATTACTGATACAAATTTTACCTGATAAAGTATCAAAAATTGTAGAGGATATATTAAATGGTATCGATAATAGAACGACTCCTTATTTTATTGATCGTTTTTTCACGTTTTGCGGAAGAATTGAAACGTATGGCGCAAAATGGATTGGAAAAAGCATTCAAGTAACAAATAAGTGTAGCGGATGCGGCTGGTGCAGCCAAAACTGTCCAGCAGGTAATATTACTATGAAAAATGGTATACCGCATTTTGATTCAAAATGCCATCTTTGTTTGAAGTGTATTTACGGCTGCCCTAATAATGCTCTGTTTCCCAAAATAGCTCGATCTATTATTTTTAAAAAAGGTTTTGATCTTAAAAAAATAAGTCATATTAATGTTGAGGATCAGGAAACGGATATCATTAAATTGTGCAAAGGTAATGCATGGAATGGAGTAAAGAAATATTTATCGGAACGTTAATTTATAAAAAAAGTGCTGCTTTAAGGTAGCGCTTTTTTATTAAATAATATAAATAGATGAAATAAGAGAGTTGCAAATACAAGAAATATAAAAATATTAAAAAAAATCCTTAAAAAGAAATCAAAACCCTGTAGTAATTAATCTAATATAAGAACGGAATTCTGATTCAAACTAGAAAGGAGCCCTTGCGTGATGGACAAAAATGAGTTTGCTGCTCGTATAGAGCTATTAAAAAAGCGACTTTATCGAACAGCATATTTATATCTTGGTAATGAAGCAAGTGCATTAGAAGCGGTAGACGAAGCCGTTTATAAGGGATTGAAGGCCCTTAATCAGCTGAGACAACCTGAATATTTTGATACATGGCTTACACGAATCTTAATCAATGAATGTAAAAAAGAATTAAAAAGACTGACTCGAGTACATCCAATGGAATATCTGCCGGAGGAAGGAAATGAGGAGTACAATTACGATGTTCTGCCTCTTAAGGAAGCAATCGGGAAGCTTCCGACAGATTTGCGTATGGTAGTGATATTAAGATATTTTTCAGGATTTACATTGACGCAGACTGCAGAAAGCCTGAATATACCACAGGGAACGGTTGTTACTAGACAGCGTCGGGCCCTAGAGCTTTTGAAACTTGATTTATCAGAGGAGGAGGAAGCACTGTGAATCGAAACGACGAATATTTTGAACTCTTAAATGAGTTGGATGATAGCCCTGTTGAGCTTGAATATACACTTATAAGAGCAGAAAGTAAACTGAGGAATAAGCGAAGGAATCATTTTCTCATTCTTCCGATTAGCAGCATAGCATCTTTTTTGATCCTTTTTACTATATTTGTAAATTGCTCCATTACTTTTGCTTATGCTTGTGGTAAAATTCCATTGATTAAAGATTTGGCTCAATTTGTAGCATCATCACCATCGTTATCGGCTGCAGTCGAAAATGAATACGTTCAGCCAATCGAAATGGAACAAACGAAAAATAAAATTGCAGCAAGAGTAGAGTATGTTATTGTTGATCAAAAACAACTCGCTATTTTCTATACTCTTGATTCAAGCATTTATTCAAATATAGATGTTACACCTGAAATAAGAGACATTAATGGGAATAATTTTGAGGGTTATTCTATTTCTTCAGATTCCTTTGACCGTAAAAATGGTGAGTTGAGACAATTGACGGTAGATTTTATGGAAACAAATATGCCGAGTTCAATGCAGCTTATTTTAAAGATACGAGATTATGGGAGTATAAATGAAGAAGAACCTTTAGAGGAATCAGAGTTTCTGGATGAGAAGGAAGATTCAAAATATGATTCAATCTCTGAATTAGATTTACCGGAGCCTGTGGCGGAATTTAATTTTGAACTCAAGTTTGATCCTTTTTTTACAGCGCAAGGAAAGATAATTTCATTAAATCAAAACTTTGAATTGGATGATCAAAGATTAACAGTTACCACAATGGAGCTTTATCCCACACACATACGATTAAATTTTGCGGATGATAAAAATAATACAGCATGGCTGAAAGCATTAGAATTCTATTTGGTGAATGAAAAGGGAAGACGATTTGAAGCGATTTCCAATGGAATTACGGCTACCGGAAGTATTGATTCCCCAATGATGCAGTCTCATAGACTCGAAAGCCCATTTTTTTCTAAAAGTAAAAATCTTACTTTATATATTACCGGAGTTACATGGCTTGATAAGGATATGGAAAAAATTCGTATTAATCTGAAAGAAAAATCTGCAGAGTCTTTGCCTCAAAACATAATATTTGAACATGCTGAACGTCAACGTAATGATTGGATTGTAGGTTTTTCTTCAAAAAGAATAGAAGAGAATCATTCCTATCAGTTATTTCTAACGAATTATTATGACGAAGAGGGAAAGGAATATTCCTATCATAGTTGGTCATCTGAAACTGGATATTTTGATGAGATAAAAGAAACGTATATAGAGAATCCGGATCGATTTTATTCAGAGTTTTCTTTACAAGACTATCCTTTTGATGTAGTATATCTATCACCGGTATACTCACGTATGGTTCAATTGGATAAACCAATTAAAATTAAAATAAATTTAAATGAGAAATAAAAGAGAAGAAATGGAAAAACAGAAATAAAAGCTATGAGAATTTTGCAAGCATTGATAGGAAAGGGGATAGATGAAGAAAATAATTTTAGATAAAATAGAAATAAATATTGAAAAAAAAACAATAAAGCATCTTCATTTATATGTAAAACCACCACTTGGGGAAGTATTTGTTTCCGCTCCCAAACGATTGAGTGATGAGCAAATTCGAGCTTTCTTGCAATTAAAATTATCTTGGATTAAAAAGCACCAGCAAAAATTTTTAAACAAACCTATGCCTAAGAAGAGAGAATTCGTATCAGGAGAAACCGTTTGTGTATGGGGGCAAAGCTATCAATTAGAGGTAATCTCATCTAATGCTTGTCGCTCCATTTCTTTAGAAGATAATAAAATGATACTAAGGATACATGAAGGAAGTACATTTGAGCAGCGAGAACGTTTGATAAAGGAATGGTATCGGAAGCAATTACAGGATGCGCTTCCTGCTATCATAGAAAAATATGAAAATAGAATGGGTGTTCATGCAGAGGAATGGAAAACGAAAAGCATGAAAACCCGTTGGGGAACTTGCAATATCACTGTAAAACGAATTTGGTTGAATTTGAAACTTGCAAAAAAACATCCGATATGTCTTGAATATGTTGTTGTACATGAATTATGTCATTTGCTTGAGCGAAATCATAATGCAAAATTTAAAGGATATATGGATCTTTATTTTCCTGATTGGAAAGAAGTAAAAAAAGAATTGAATAACATTAATAATTGAAGAATTATTTTTAATTAAAAGAGTTTACTAACAATTTGGTGAGAAAACTCTTTTTTTGTTGTGTCGCTGATAAAATTGTCATTAAGAAAAAAACTTTTTTATAGAAACCTTTCTTTAATAGGTTGAAGTTTAAAAAAGAATTAATTTTGATGTGTGTAGATTGTGAAAAAGGAGGATATGGTGAAAAATAATATTCAAAAAAAAATGTTCTTATTGTTTTTAATAGCTGTAGTTATATATGTAATGGGAATTCCTTTCCATTCATTTGCAAAGAACGAGAATTCAAATGATCTGGCTATAATGAGCGGAGAAGCTTTGGAAGTCTCATTTACAGGAGGAAGAGGTACTCCGGATGATCCTTATTTAATTACGAAAATTGAAGAATTGCAGTTGATTGGAGGAAATCAAGAATCTTTGAATAAGCATTATAAACTAATGGAAAATCTTGATTTCAATAATAAAGATAGCTATATGGATATTGCTAATATGTCTGTTTTTACAACGGGCAAAGGGTTTAAGCCAATCGGAGATATTGAAGCAATGGACTTTGATCCGAATGTACATATTCCTTTTAGTGGAAGTTTTGATGGAAACAATAAAACCATCGCAAATCTTTATATTAATCGGGCGATTTTTGATCCAGATAATATAACAGAAGGTGGGATTACTGTCGGACTTTTTGGTGGTGTTATGGGAAGTATGAACTCTCCCGTCATAATTAAGGATTTGGAATTATTAAGTCCTAATATTACGGGAGCAAATCGTGTGGGAGCATTGGCTGCAGCTGCGATGTTTACAAAATTCGAGAATTGCAAAATATCTGGAGGAACTGTTAAAGGAACTGCATTTCCTTCGGCAGAAACAAGCATTGAAGATTTTGTAGGACGAACAACCTCCACAGGTGGAATGCTTGGTATGACATACGTAAAAGGCAGCGGTATATATCACTGCTCATCCAGTGCGACGGTATACGGCACTGATGCTGTAGGGGGACTTGTTGGTTATAATTATGGAAATGAAATAAAGGATAGCTTTTCAACAGGAGATATCACTGGGGATCAATTTATTGGCGGATTAGCAGGATGTAATATTGGTACAGCCATGAAAATGGGCGGTATGCCTCCTATTTATCGTTTTATTTATTCAAAAATAGAAAATTGTTATGCATCAGGTGCGGTAACCGGAAATCGAACTTCATCGGAAAACGGTGTTGGAGGGTTGGTAGGATATAACCATGTTTTTGCTCAAATAAGAAACACTTATTCAACGGGAGAAGTTATCGGAAAACAAAATACAGGTGGATTGGTAGGGCACAATAATCTTGGGACAATTGAAAACTCCTATACGACAAGTAATGTTACTGGGAGTACAAGCGTAGGTGGTCTTGTTGGGTTACATCAGAAAAAACTTGCCGGAGGAACCATGACAACAACACATGGGGCAATTATTATAAGGAATTGTATAGCATTTAACCAAAATGTTTTATCTTCTGATAATTTTAATATTGGGAAGATTGTAGGAATGTGCAAAGGCGAAGATGTAAAGGTTAACCATTGTTATACCAATGTAGATATGAATATTTCTGAACAAGGTGATCATATTGAGAGTGGAATAGAAATATCGAATGAAATATATAAAGACCTCTCTTTTTATAAGAACCTTGTAAATTGGGATACAGAAAATGGCGGCATGGTTTGGAATTTTAGTAAGATTTGGATTATGGGAGAGAAGGGACCGATTTTTAGGGAGAAAGAAGATTCTTCTGATGAGCAACCAACTTCCACTAGAAGAAAACGGCATTCGAAAAATGATATAGTATTACCGATATCTCCAAAAGATTTAAAAAACTTAAGAGAAATAAATATTAAAGATAACAGCAAAATAACACCAGAATTCTTTGAACTTATAAAACAAGGAATGGACATAGATTTCACCGGTAATTTTTACTCATATCATTTTAATGGGAATAATGATGTTGATCGAATTGATTCAGATTTTATTGATTTAGGAGTATCAATTTTATCTTTGGATGAAGGAAAGTGGAACACGATAATTGACAAAGATACAGTAAACATCCGTTTTAATCATAAATCAGAATTTCCGTCTAAAGCAAAAATAACATTACAGTTAAAAGATAATTTAGGAAAGGAAACCTTTGTATATAGATATGATGAAGATACAAACAGGCTTGTAATTATCGGGTTATTTAAAACGGGGGATGGCGTAATATCATTTGAAATTGATTATGGTGGTGACTATATTTTAAGTGATTTCATTATTCCGGAAAAGGATATATATATAGATGAGATTGACGATATTGCATATGTAAGGGGATATAAGAATGGTAGATTTGAACCAGATAAATTTGTCACGAGAGCAGAAACAGCAACTATTTTATCAAATCTATTGAAAGCAAAGAAATTTAGTGACAATAAAACTTTCAGTGATATTAATATGTGGGCAAAAAATGACATTTTAAAAATAGAAAGTTTAGGTTATATAAGTGGGTATCCTGACGGTACTTTCCGTCCAAACAGCGGAATTTCGAGAGCTGAGTTCGTAAGGATTATTGTAAATATTTTTAATGTAGAAAACATAGAATCATATAAAAATGTGCAATTTACAGATATTGAAAACTGTTGGGCAAAGAAGGAAATTGAAATTTGTTACAAACTGGGAATTGTCAGTGGAAATGGTAATAAGTTTAGACCAAATGATAAAATTACTAGAGCCGAAGCTGTATCAATTATTAATCGATTGATTCACCGCAATAGTATAAAAAAAGAAAATCCGTATTATGATTTATCTAAAAATCACTGGGCATATGATGAAATCATGAGTGCTTCTGATAATTTTCAATAATCTATTTTAAAAGGAAAATGAGCTTGCTAGTTAAGCGAGCTCATTTCAGACTGTAGACAAGGATATCTCTATCTTTGCCTACAGTTTTTTTTACATAATGTAATACATTTTATTGTATTTATGGTAAAATATATGTATAAATACATGGAGGTATTTGCTTTATGATGGGTAAGAAAGATTTATTAGGTCGTGATCAATTTCAAATGGTAACCTTGAATTCTCTTGTTCCACAAGATCATATTATTCGTAAGATAGATACTGCGATTAATCTCTCTTTCATTTATGACCTTGTAAAAGATTTGTATTCTGATGTGGGAAAAGAAAGCATCGATCCTGTTGTCTTAATTAAAATTACCCTCATTCAATATACCTTTGGTATTCGATCCATGAGACAGACCATTAAAGAAATTCAAACGAATGTAGCTTATCGATGGTATCTTGGTTATAGTTTAGAGGAAGAAATTCCTCACTTTTCTACCTTTGGTAAAAACTACTCTCGTCGGTTTCAAAATACTGACTTATTCGAACAAATCTTTCAAAGAGTCATTGCTGAAATCATGGAATATGAATTCATTAATTCAGAAAGCATTTTCATTGACGGTACACATATTAAAGCAAGTGCAAATAACCATAACAGTGAAAAAGAAACCGTTTTGGAATCCGTTAAATACTATGAAAAAGAACTAATGAAAGAAATTAACGAAGATCGCATTGAACGAGGAAAACAAGCTTGTAAAAAAAAACGGAAGCCAAAGAAAAGACAAAAGTAATCAAGAAAAGTACCGTAGATCCGGATTGCGGCGTATTTCATAAAGGAAAGCATAAGGTAGTATTTGCTTATGCTGCAAATGTAGCTTGCGATCGAAACAATTACATACTTGCTTTTCATACAAATCCAGGAAATGTACATGACTCAGTTGCATTCCCAAAGATTTATGAAAAAGTAAAAAGATATAAAGGTGTAAAAAATATTGTAATGGATTCCGGATATAAAACACCTGCAATTGCTAGAGAAATACTCAAAGATAAACGAATTCCTATCCTACCATACAAACGACCTATGACAAAAAATGGTTATTTTAAAAAACACGAATATGCTTATGATGAATACTATGATTGCTTTGTATGCCCAGAAAACCAAGTGTTAAACTATACTACAACAAATAGAGAAGGGTATCGGGAATATAAGAGTAAAGGAGAAATTTGCAAGAGTTGCCCTTCCTTATCAGAATGCACAGCAAGTAAAGACCATGTAAAAGTAGTCACACGTCATATATGGGAAAACTACATAGAGCAATGTGAGGACATTCGTCATACTCCAAAGTATCGAGATCTTTACAAACTACGGAGTCAAACCATTGAGCGAGTCTTTGCCGATGCAAAAGAAAAACATAATATGCGTTATACACAATATCGAGGGATTCAGAAGATAGAAATGGAACTGAATCTTCTTTTTGCGTCCATGAATCTAAAAAAACTAGCAACATGGATTCATAAATCTGAAAGAAGGAATCAAATGGCATAGAGATATCCTTTTATTTTTTCTTTTTTTAAAAGCTTTATAGAAAAAATAGAAAATACCTTGCAGAAATTATAAGAATATAAATTTAGCAAGGTATTTTGTCTACAGTCTGAAATGAGCTTGCTAGTTAAGCGAGCTCATTTTTAATTATTTATAAATTTCTACTAAATTATTGTTTTTACTTTATGCATTAAACTGATAGCCCTTGCCTCTTACAGAAGTAATATCGAGTGAAGGAAGTTTCTTTCGAACGGCACTGACACGAGTCATGATTGTAGACTTATCCATGATATAAGGCTCATGCCAAATGGCCTCATAAAGTTCTTTAAAGGTAATAATTTGATTTTGATGTGTAAAAAAATAAGTTAATAAATCACACTCCAGAGGGGAAAGATATATTTTTTCATCTTTATATAAAACTGTATTTCTGGAAGCATAAAAAGTAATAAATTTAGTTTTGTAAATTTGATTTTCCATTTTTTTATGAATTTCATGCCTTCTTAGATGTGCATTGACTCGAGCAATTACCTCATTGAGATTAAAGGGTTTTTTTATGTAATCATCACCTCCGTAATCGAGTGCAGAAATAAGACTGTTCTCGTCGTCCAAACAAGTGATAAATAATATAGGATTATCGGTAAAGTGTCTTGCGTGTTTACATAGGTGAAATCCACTGACATTGGGCATCATAATATCTAACATAAGAAGATCAAACTCTTGTGTAGCAATGATATCTTTTGCCAGATTACTGTCATTTAAGGTGGTGATTTCATATCCCTGTTCTGAGAGGGCAATATCTAAGATATTACTTATATTTGGGTCATCATCAACAATCAGTATTTTCATAATATCCTCCTTTGAATACAATTTTGAAGGTGGTTCCATATGATTTTTTACTTGTACAAGTAATGATTCCGTTGTGATTTTCAACAATAGTTTTACAAATTGCAAGACCTAATCCAAAATGGCTATTCTCAGAGCTTCTGGCGGTATCTTCTCTTGAAAAACGATTAAAAATATTCGGAATCAGCTTTTCTTCAATACCGGCGCCATCGTCTGAGATTGTAATAACAAGATCATTTTCGATGTATTCAGATTTCAATGAAATATTACAGTTTTCCCCTCCATGTTCGATTGCATTATCAATTAAATTATGAAAGAGTCGATACAGCTGCTTCTCATAACAAGGCATATATAGATTTCTCATTAAGTCTAATTTGATATTTTTATTAGGATATGACTGAATTACAGCCGAAAGTATGTCATAAAGATTTTCTGTTTCTTTTGGTAAATTTGTTTTATTTTCAAATCGAATAAGTAGAAAAAGTGATTCCAGCAATTTTGATGTATAAAGAATTTTATCATAGACGATATCAAGATACTTTTTATAGTCTTGTTCTTTTATACTTCCATTTTTCATCAATTCAAGGTATCCTTTTACAATAGTGATAGGAGAGCGAAGATCATGAGAAATATCGGTTATCATTTGGGTTTTTTCCTCATAAGATTGTTCTAATTCTTTAGTTTTTTGTTTAACCAAATGAGTTAGATGTGTTTCGGAAATTTGTGTATCTGAAAAAATTTGTGCATAATTACTGATAGAAGTGGTTGCAATGGACAAAAAATAGAACAACTGAAATAACATAAGATGACTGTTATAATACACCAATATTTGTCCTTCTTCATTATAAAGATTAATATAAACGAGAAGGCAATAGGATACTAGATAACAACTTAGTCCCGTAAAAAGTAAAAGGCCGGAAGGACTTTTTTCTTCGCCATGCTTTGAACAAATCCATAGCGCATAACACATAAAAAGAAGTACATAAAGCAATGCAAGAAGATAGATATTAGTTGCATGTTCATCCCAAATAACAAGCGTTGTAATGACTGTAAAAGTAACAAAGCCGTGATATAAGAGTATCTTTTTTAGATGTTTATTTATTTTATCTTCCTTATAAAATAATAAAATAGTTAAAGCACTGAAAAATTGTCCAATAAGTGTTGGCAATGTATAAAGCACGGTGTTAATAACATAAAACCATCCAGTTAATTGAAAAAGAACAATCGGTTCAAAATGTGTTAATACGGTATAAAAATTAGAGAAACTTGCAATGGCTAAAGTTGCTAAATAGGTGTATTTTTTATTTTTTAAATATAATGTAATTAAGAACAGGGACATTACAAAATAAAAGGTAGCAAGTACAATCTTTATTAGCAATTTTTGAATATAAAAATTATTTAACTTTGTATATTCTCCAATAAAAATATATCGATTGTATTGACCGCTGATTTGTGTATGGTTTGAAATTTTTAAAACGAGATGCAATTCATCCGAATTATCGTTAAAAGGAAGAAAATAGCTTGTTTTTTCTACTTTAGCCTTATCTTTTTTATCGCTGACTACCCCGGCAGAGCTGATTAGGTTACCATTGATATAGACTTCGTTTGCTGTGTAAATTTCTTCTATCATGATGCTGTTTAAAGGAAGGTGGTCGGGATTTTTAATTGTCATTGTTGCCGTAACTACTCCTTCTGGAAAGGAGTAAGTTCGTATTTGATTTAAACTCATATTTTTGGGTGTGATATTGCTATTCTTTATATCCTCATATAGCCCATCATAAACCAAAAAATCTCCTTCTAATGCAACAAATCCATTTATAAAATCCTTCTTTTCAAGTGAAAATATACCATTGTTTGAAATGGGGATGTTCGTATTAAAATAATTAATTGAAAAAATCGCCAATCCAATATTTAAAAGTAAAATAATAGCTAAAAGTAGTTTTCTCTTCATATATATTACCTCGATTTATTATACCATAAAAATACAAAATAAAAGTTTTCTAACGATTTCGTTAGAAAACTCTTTTAATTCATTTAAATGATATAGTAAAAGAAAAAAGGAGGAAATTATAGGTTAGATATGTTTCTATTGTAGGTGAATCCGGATAATAGTATAATAAATAAAAATTAGAGTAAGAGGAGAAGGAATTGAATTATATTATTTTTGCAATTATTTCTTTAACATCCTTTATATCAGCTCAATTAGTCTTATTTTTAATTTTTAACAGAAATAAAATTCATTTAAAAGGCTTTCTAGGGCTTATTTGCGCTGTGTTTCTTTATAGTTTGTTTTATTTATTTGAGATACTTGCGCCTTCTTTAAGCTGGATGAAATTATTTGCTAGTGTACAATACATTGGAATTTTGTCAATACCGGCTTTTTGGGTAATCATGTCACTTCAATATACAAATAAGGGAAAATATATTAATAAATATTTATATACAGCATTGTTTGTATTACCAGTATTTTTAGTTCTTTTAAATATTACCAATGATCATCATCATTTGTTTTATTTGAATTATTCGGCGGATATCATAAATAATCTTTCGATTGCAGAGATTGAACCGGGTTTGGGTTACCGAATCTCAATGGGATATATCAATGTTTGTTTCTTTATTGGTAATTTTTTTTATCTGCATTTCTATTTTAAAGGCAGTAAGGTTTATAAAAAACGAAGCCTTATTATTTTAGCTACATCGTTTATTCCATGGACTGGGTATTGGATTTATATGTTAAAACTAATACCAATAAAGATCGATTTTGTTCCAATCTTTTTGGCAATCCTTAGTTTAGTCTATACGTGTGCTATATTCCGCTCAAATATTTTTGAAACAACAGTAATTGCAAGATCTTTTGTTTTTGATAACATTGCTGAATCAATCTTTGTTTTAGATGAAAATAATCAAATCATTGATATGAATCGAAAAGCAGAGGAGACATTTGATATTAAGTCTGTTTTAGTTTTTAGTAAGAAGATTGAGGAGATATTCCAAGATAATCCGCTCTTTATAAAACAGCTATGCAATGAGGCTGCTGTCAAGTTTGAATGTGAAATGCAAATAAAAAACAGTATCCGTTATTTTAAATGTGAAGTAACTCCAATTCATTGCCGTGAGAATAAAGGGAAAGTGGTTGTTCTCAGTGAAAACACAGAACAAGTTTTACTAATTAAAAAATTAGAATATTATGGAACGACTGACTTGTTAACTGGAGTTTATAATAGAAATTATTTTTATAAGATTGCAAAGGAAAAGGTGGATTTTAGTAAAGATTCTAAACTTATAAGTATCATTATGATGGATTTGGATCTTTTTAAGGTCGTAAATGATACATATGGCCATAGTGCTGGAGATTTGATTTTAAAAAAAGTTATGCGGACTTGCTTGGCAACTTTAGGACCGGAAGCTTATATTGGACGTTATGGAGGCGAAGAGTTTATTCTTTTACTAGAAGGTGTAATGGAAGATGAAGCCATGCAGATTGCAGAGGGTTTGCGAGTTCAGATTGAGCAATTAAAAATAAATTATAATAATGAAATTATTCATATTACATCATCGTTTGGAGTGTATAGTGGAACGGATCAAAACTTAGAATCAATGATTCAGTTTGCAGATAAGGCATTGTATGAAGCAAAAAAAACTGGAAGAAATAAAGTGGTTTCAGCCAAAGCAATTATGAGTAACAGTACTTATTTTAAAAACTGATTTGTTTTTCCCATTTTATATGCAAGAAGTATCATTTCTTGCTCCTCTTTTGTAATTTCACGAGCATACATCTTTTCAAACTGAATAAAGAGTCTTTCACGATCAATAACTTTTCTTTTTTGACGCAGTTGACTTTTAACTTCATTTGGTTCATAGATGCTTGTCTGCATGGATGGGTTATATGTTTTTTTGAACAGTTCCGCAGTATAATAAGCATCATACAGTGCATTATGAAATGGATAAATTTTCGATATATTAAAAGATTCCACTGCATGTTCAAGTTTGATTAATTTATTTGCAGGGCGTTTTAAATGCATGGAAACAAAGGGCTGTAGATTAAGATAACGTTTTGATAAAAAATCTAGGTTTAAATTATGATAAGAGGTATTACGAAATAGTTCTTTCATGTCAGCCGTTCCCCAAACACAGAAAATATAATCTTTTGAGCCAATAAACTTAATAAAAGAGTTAAATATTTTAAAGAAAGGGGCTTCTGGTAAGAGTTGTTCTTTGGTAATACCGGTCAGTTCAGTGATGAAGGGACTTATTTCTGTATAAATTGTTGGCTTTACATAACGGCTAAACGTCGAAACGGTATTGTAATTAGAGTCTAATTTAATTGCACCGATTTGAATGATTTCGAATGGACATTGGGAAGGCTTTGCATTAGAGTAATGGATAGAAGGTAAACACTGATTAAATTCTAAATCAAAAATAATATAATGCATAGTAAGCTCCCTAAAAATAAAATTGTCTTTATTTTTTACTAAAATATATTAAATATTCAAACGACGAAAAAAGACATCAAATGGATGTCTTTTAATTTTTATGTTCTAAGTATATAATTTGTTCTCTATTTAATAATATTCGTCCAATAAAATAAGTGATTCTAGTTCAGGCATACCATTGATAAGACCAATTGCATTAACGGAGTAAGATTTGTTTGGTTCTAAAGCAACATTCGGAATGGTTAGAACAACATCTGGAGTTCCGGTTACACGTGCTTCAAGCGTATAGGTTGCAGGCAGGACTGAGAGGTAAGGTGTTGATTGCTGATAAGATACGTTTTCAAAAAGTATCGTTCCATCTGGCAATGTAATATCTACTGGAGGTGTATCCGGAGATAGATGGACAAATCGAACCATAGACATATTCGCTTTTGATGATGTAGGATAATCAATGTTTTTAATTAAACCCGCTTTATAGTATGTTTTTATTAAGGATAAAGTTTGCATTTCATTATCTTCTATTTTTAAAAGATCGACTACCATAGGCGGTTTTTTTGATCCTGTTATGTTAACTGATAGCTTAAAATCTCCACAGCACATAGGAAAATAGTTCGTATAGGAGCAATAGGTCAGATTTTCTGCAATTAATTTATCATTTAGGTAAATATCAGCATTCGGTGCTCCTGGATGAGCGTGTACAATGCGAAAACAACCCAAATTACGATTTTTCATATGATCTAAATATGGATTTTTTTCAAACATTTTAAAATTATTCATAACATCACCTCTTATAATTATTAGGAGATTTAATTTTTTTCGTAATCGATACAATATATGTTGCAATATATAAAGTGTTAATTTACAGTATTATTAAATAAGAATAATATACTGGGAAAATATTTAAAATTGCGGTATAATTTCATAAGTATTAATATTTATGACAAGGAGAATTATTTATGCAGGAAACAGCATTGTTTACCGTTAAAACAACGATGGAACAAGATGACTATAGAAATTTTTTATATTTTGCTACATTTAGAAAAAACCGCTTTACTATTCCTATGCTTTTTGTTTTATCGGGATTATTGGCACTTATAAGTCGATATTTTGTTGAATCTTTTGAATGGATGGGCTTTTTGATTACTTGGGTTTGTTTATTAGGTATTATGATTGCAACTCTTTGCTATAAGGTGGAGTGGAAGAAAAAAAGAAGAGTGCAAACAGACCATACCGGAACATTTGGTTCTTCGGAAAGCATTTCTTTTTATCAAGATTATTTAATTTCACAAAGCCCGCATGTGGAAGGGACCAGTAAAGTGCGTTATGATCAATTTTATAGAGTCTATTCCAGTAAATCTTATTTTATTTTATATTACAATGCAAGCATGGCATCATTAATTCGAAAAAAGGATATGGATAAGGAAACTTCTAAGGGAATTGAGTTGCTTTTACAAAAAGAATTTAAAAATAAATTTCGATCTATCTAAAAAGAGAGGGTTTTGAAATGCAAACAGAATTTGATTTGGAACAATATTTAAATAATGGAGTAGAAAATATTTTAAAAAATATTATGAAAGCTGTGATTAAAAATCCAAAGCAAAGTGCATTTTTTGCGAAGTATTTATTTTCAGTAAATAAATTAAAAAAACGAAGAGCAGATGCCAAATGTGCAGGACAACACATTCCGGCATTTTTAATTGCAAGCATAACAAAAAAGTGCAATCTGCATTGCAGAGGATGTTATGCAAGAGAAAATCATTCCTGTGGAGAAAATTTAGGGGAAGATACTTTAACAAGTAATGAATGGAGTCATATTTTTGATCAAGCTAAAAATCTTGGAATTGGCTTTATTCTTTTGGCCGGAGGGGAGCCGCTTTTAAGAAAAGATATAATCGAAGAAGCGGCAAAGTATCCCGAAATTTTATTTCCTATCTTCACGAATGGGACAATGATTAATGAATCTTATATTAAAACACTTCAAAAATACCGTAATATAATTCCATTATTAAGTCTTGAAGGTACCGCTCATATTACGGATGAACGCCGAGGTGATGGGGTTTATAAAAAACTGATGCATGTAATGGATGAAATGAATCAGAAAGGTATTTTATATGGGGTATCGTTAACAGTTACAAAGCGCAATATAAAAGATGTTTCAGAATATGCTTTTGTTGATACTTTACATAAAAAGGGCTGCAAAGGTATCATTTATGTAGAGTATGTACCAGTGGATACTTCGACAAGAGAATTGACTCCAAACGAAGAGGAACGGGAATATTTATCCGAGCAGCTGTATGAGCTTCGAAAAAAGTGGGATGATATGGTCTTTCTGTCGTTCCCTGGGGATGAGAAAGCTTCAGGTGGATGCCTTGCAGCGGGAAGAGGTTTTTTTCATATTAATGCCAAAGGAGGCGCAGAACCGTGTCCATTCTCTCCATTTTCCGATGTTAATGTAGTGGAAACTTCTTTAATGGAAGCGTTACATTCTCCTTTATTTATGAAACTAGGTGAAGAAAATGTTATAGATATGGATCACATTGGAGGCTGTGTTCTTTTTGAACAAGAAGAAAAAGTAAAAGAACTACTACTTTAAAAGATAATTTAAAATTTGATCTTAGTGAAAAAGAAAAAAATAGTGAGGAAATGTTTTGTGCAAAATGATAATAAAAATTTAGTTTCTCTCCTTTCTTGCAAATCTTATGAATATAAATATGATGCAGTTAGGTCTGTGATTAATCGGTCTGTAGAAAATTTAGGCGGATGGTCATTGTTTGTTTCTCCTGGAGAGAAAGTTCTTCTTAAAGTAAATTTAGTGATGAAAAAGGCACCGGAACTTGCAGCAACCAGTCACCCAGTTTTTGTACAGGCAGTTTCAGATCTTTTAATGGAACAAGGAGTACAGGTTATTATTGGGGATAGCCCCGGAGGACTTTTTACTGAAAACCGATTAAAGGCAATCTATCAGGTTTGTGGCATGAAAGAAGCTGCTGAGAAAAGTGGGGCAAAGTTAAATTATAACGTAGGATATTCGGAGGTGAAAAATCCGAATGGGCGATTACTTAAAAGACTAACGAATATTAATGTATTACGTGAGGTCGATAAGGTAATCAATTTAAGTAAACTGAAAACACATGGAATGATGCGAATGACAGGTGCAGTAAAGAATATGTTTGGTACGATTCCTGGAACATTAAAGGCGGAATACCACTTAAACCGTTCTGAACCTGAGGACTTTGCGGATGCTCTTATTGATATTTATTTGTGTGCAAATCCTGTCCTTTCTTTCATTGATGGTATTGTTGCAATGGAAGGTGATGGACCAACTTCGGGAACGCCACGGAATGTAGGTGTTGTCATTGCTTCTCAAGATGCGTTTGCAATGGATTTCGCAGCTTCTGCCATAATTGGTGCTGCACCACAATCCATTCCGACTGTAAAAAGAAGTATAGATCGCGGATTATGCGAAACGGATATTTCTAATATTTCGTTTGTCGGTGATTCGTTACAGTCGTTTATTTTAGACGATTTTAAAGCTCCAGTGGTGAAATTAATTAATCCGTTATCTGGAGATTATCCTCATTTTATAAGAAAATTGGTTGATTCCACTTGTCAGCCAAGACCAATATTTTTACATCAGAAATGCATAGGATGTGAAGATTGCTATAAAAATTGTCCACCTTCCGCTATTTATATGAAGGAGCGGCGTCCATATGTAGATTTGGAAAAATGCATTCGCTGTTTTTGTTGCCAAGAGCTTTGTCCGAAAAAAGCTGTTGAAATAAAACGCCCGTTATTATTTCGTTTCTTGACAAAAAGTTGATAAGGAGAATGGTACTATGATTTATGAAGAAGTTTTAGAAAAAGCTAAGAAATTAATGCCTCCGAGTTGCTGGGTTTGTAAGTATTGTAACGGTCTTGCTTGCCGTGGAGAAATTCCGGGGACAGGCGGAAAAGGTACAGGGCAGTCTTTTGTTCGAAGTTATGAAAAATTAGCAGAAATTAAAGTTTCTATGGATACCATTTATAAAAAGAAAGAACAAGATTGTTCGGTTACTTTATTTGGAAAACAATTTGCAGCGCCTATTTTTGCAGCACCAATCAGTGGTATGGCAAGTAATTATACTGGACACTTTACTGAAAAAAGCTATGCAGAAAAATTAATCCATGGAATGTTAAACGTAGGTTGTGTAGCATTTACAGGTGACGGTGTTTCAAGTCATTTTTTTAATGATCCGTTGTCTGTGATTGAAAAAGCAGGTGGAATGGGAATTCCAACGATCAAACCATGGGATCAAGAGACAATCTTTAATAAAATTGAACAAGCTAAAAAAGCGGGTGTTTTTGCGATTGCTATGGATGTAGATTCTGCAGGATTACCATTAATATTTGATTCAGATAAGGAAGTTGGACCTAAAAATATTAGAGAACTGTCAGAAATTCGCTCAAAAATACAGGTTCCTTTTATCATTAAAGGGGTAATGTCAGTAAAAGGTGCTTTAAAAGCATTAGAATCTGGAGCGGATGCAATCATAGTTTCAAACCACGGAGGCAGAGTATTGGATCATGCATTGGCACCGGTAGAAGTACTGCCTAATATTAAAGAGGCAATTGGAGATCGTATGACGATTCTTATAGACGGAGCCATCCGAACAGGCTTGGATGTATTTAAAGTTCTTGCATTAGGAGCGGATGGAGTACTTATCGGAAGACCATATGTAGTGGCTGCTTATGGTGGAAATAATTTATACAAAGAAAATAATAAACGAGTTAAAGGATGCAATGAAAATGACAGGTTGTAATACTTTAAAGGATATTACCAGAGATAAAATTATTTGGCCTGAAAAAATAGAAAGAGCAAAAGAAGATGAAAAAATTTGATACCGTAATTTTTGATTTAGATGGTACCTTATTGAATTCTTTAGAGGATTTGTGCGATAGTACTAATGCTGCATTGAAGGAAATGGGATACCCAATTCGAACGTTAGATGAAATTCGTATTTTTGTAGGGAATGGTGTTTGGAAGTTGATTGAAAGAGCAGTTCCCAATCATAGTAGTAAGGAAGACGTTGGTCGGTGCTTCAGACTTTTTGAAACACATTATGAAAAAAATAAAGAAAATAAAACAAGACCTTACGAAGGAATCGTAGAACTCCTGCAGGCATTAAAAAAACAAGGGTATAAGACAGCAGTTATTTCAAACAAGTACCATGAAGCCGTATGTGCCTTGACTGCGCATTACTTTGGAAACTTCTTTGATGTTTCCGTTGGAGAAAAAGAAGGGATACCGAAAAAACCGGCTCCGGATGGGATAAAAACGGTGTTAAAATCCTTAAATTCCGATTCGCAGAATGCAATCATGGTCGGAGATTCGGATGTTGATATATTAACGGCAAAAAATGCAGGACTGAAAAGTGTTGGTGTAACTTGGGGATTTCGTACCAAGGAACTGCTGAAAAAGGTAGGTGCAGATTATATCATAGACGAACCAAAAGCACTTTTGGATTTGCTGCAGTAAAGCAGAATTGTTAGTCTATAGTTTCTACATTTGGTGTACTTTGCGGTGTATGTACACCAATCGGTATTTTTGATATGATGATGGCTATAAACATAATAATACACCCAATTATTTTTTTTATGGGGAAAACTTCTCCTGCCAATAAAATAGAAAAAATAGTTCCAAAGACAGTTTCTAAAGACATCAATAAGGCTGCATGAGTAGCAGGCGCATATCTTTGTGTAATATTTTGGAGTAAAAATGCAACCGTTGTATTTAAAATAGATAAGTAAAGCACTGCAAGAATACTTCTTTCTGAAATGCTTGAAAATAGAATTGGTTCTTCAAGAACCAATGCACAAAAGAAGGATAATAGCCCAGCTGTGAAAAGGGATAAAAAAGTATATAGCATTAAATTTAATTGTTTAATAAGAACACCTGTAAAAACAATTTGAAGAGAAAAGGTAAAAGCAAAAATAAGTGTTAAAAAATCACCAAAACCCATAGATAAGTTTTTATTTAAAGTTAGAATTCCAATGCCGAACATTGCGATGACTGCTGCAAATACTATTTGCTTTGAAGGTTTTTGTTTTAATAGAATCCATGAAATAAATGGTACGATTACAGTATATGAAGAAACAATAAAGCTTTGCATAGCTGGGGTTGTGTATTGCAGCCCAGTGGTTTGAAAGGCATTGCCCGTAAACATGCACAATCCAATGAGAGAACTATACAGAAGTGTTTTTCGATTAATATATTTTAATTGAGAAAAGGAAAATATAAATAATACTGAACTTGCGATAAGATAACGAAAAGCATTTAGATAAAATGGTGTTAATGATTCAAGACCAATTTTTCCCGCAACAAATCCGGCGCCCCAAATGATGGCAAGCAGTATTAATCCTAAGTCAGCAAAGATAATTTTTTTATTCAATCGAGGATCTCCTTTACGAATTCTTTAAAACCACATATAGATTTCATTGTAACATTTGTAAAAATAAAGTCAATTATGTATAATAAGCTTGGAAATTAAAATTTAAAGGAAATATAAAGTCGATATATGATAAAAGAAGATCAAATACTAATAGCAGGAATAAAAGATAAAATCAGCCAATGCAGTGAACAGTATCGGATTACGCATTCGGCATTTTTTGATGTACGGCAGCGTAATGTGATTGAGCAGTATTGCAGAAGTCAAAAAGGATTGCGTTATGCAATTTATGGTGGATATGAGGATGCAGAGCGAAATATCGTGTTATTTTTACCTGATTATATTTCGCTTAAAAAAGATTTAGGGATAGAAGATTATTTTTTAAAAAATCCAGACGAAAATCCGCTTGTTCTTTTACATATTACTTATGATGGTTATCAGGAACTTTCGCATCGTGATTATTTAGGATCTCTGCTAAGTTTAGGGATAAAAAGGGAAAAAGTAGGTGATATTATCGTTCAAAAAAAAGGGTGTGATATCATTGCTTTTGAGGATATCGCGAATTTCCTGTTGCTGCATTATGAAAAAGCTGCAAACATGCGATTGAAAACAGAGTTGTGTTCCATTAATCAGCTCGTTGTACCGATAGGAAAACGGAAAGAAATAATAGATACCGTCGCTTCTTTGCGATTGGATAATATAGTTGCCTCTGCATTTTCAATGTCCCGATCAAAGGCGGCAGAAGCCGTTTCAAAAGGGATTGTTTCCGTAAATGGTGTACAGAAGCTAAAGCCTGATAATCTTCTTAGGCAAGGAGATAAGCTTGTTTTAAGAGGTAAGGGCAAGGCGATTGTAAAAGAAATTGGAAAAGAGACCAGAAAAGATCGAATTTTCATTGTATTGGAGCGTTATCTTTAAAGGGAGGATTTGAGATGATAGAGCGAAACAATGCTTCTTCTGCCAGAAGAAGCGATGCAATCTATAATCCCATCGAAGAAAAATGGGAACGGAGATTAACATCTAGGTATCTTGGCGATTTGGAAGACTTTTCTTTGGAAAAGGAATTTAGTGTAAAAATGTATGGCATAAAAAACAAAGCCATTTCTACGAGAAAAATAGCTGAGGGTTTGATCAAATCGGAATCGGTAAAGTTACATATAAATGATTTAAAATCGTCAATGAAAGATTCCGTTCAAAAATTAAAAGAGTTGGGTGAAGAACTAACTGCTCAAGAAGAAAATACTGCCGAAATACAAATGCAAAGCCATATAGAAGATAACGACAATGATAACGAGAACGAAATCGAAGAGTATGAACAAGATTACGAAGAGGAATATGATGAAAACTTTGATCCAAATTCGGAAGATTCGGAGGAAAACCAATCTTTAACGTTGTTAAAGATAGTGATTGCAATCATAGGATTAATTGTCGCATTTGTATCAAATTAAATACGAATTAAAATAGATTGTACGTGCTTTTCCTTTTCTTTTATCATCAATTGTGATAAAGTTAACTTAGATTTAATTTTACAGACATCACGAATAAATATGCGTGAAGACAGGAGGCAGTTATGCAATCAAATCATTTACTAATACGTCCTTCTACATTTGAAGACTGCACCTTGTTTGCAAAGTGGGAGGCACAACCGTATATTATTGAGTTTTTCACGATAAGTCAAGGAAGAGATTATAATGAAATCGCGCAAGAATTCGTTAAAAGAACGTTAGACTCCAGCATGTTACAATTAACAATTGTTATGAAGGATGAAGATAAGCCGATAGGGCGTGTTTTTATCAGTCGATTGGATCAACATGCTGATTCTCTTGATATCACTCGCATTTATATTGGTGAGGACTCCTATCGCGGAAAAGGTCTTGGTGAAGAAGCACTTCGTTTACTTTTGGAATATTGCTTTATTTATTTACATATGGAACGAGTTACGTTGGATCATGTGCCTGAAAATCGGCGAGCAGCAAATTTATACCTAAAATTAGGGTTTCAATATGAAGGAATTGCGCGTCATGCTGGAAAAAAAGATGGCAAATATGTAGACTTGCATCTTATGTCTATGCTACGTTCGGAGTATTTTAAAAATATGAAAAACGGTGATCTGTAAGAATATATTAAGAATTTTATAGAACGTTTAGTAAGAAATAAAAGGTATCCTCTTAATTAGAAAGACAGAATTCAGTTTTGGCCTTCTAATAAAAGAAAGGGGGTACCTATTTTTTATAACAAAATGAAAGGATTAATGATATGAACATTTTAGTTTGTGATGATGATCGAGAAATTGTAGCAGCAATCGAAGTTTACTTAAAAAATGAAGGATATGACATTCTAAAGGCATACGATGGGATAGAGGCATTAGATATTCTTGATAAGAATGAAGTGCATTTGGTACTTATGGATATCATGATGCCGCGTATGGACGGTATGCGTGCAACCATGAAAATTCGAGAGGAAAAAAACATCCCAATTATTATGCTTTCTGCAAAATCAGAGGATTATGATAAAATAACCGGATTGAACCTTGGAGCAGATGATTACATTACAAAACCTTTTAATCCGTTAGAGCTGATTGCCAGAGTTAAATCACAATTACGTCGTTATGTAAATCTTGGCAGTATGGAAAAAAAGACGGGAATGTATCGATCGGGAGGACTTGTAGTTGATGATGAAACAAAGTCTGTAACTTTGGATGATGAACAGGTTCCGGTTACACCGATTGAATATGGTATTTTAAAATTATTAACACAGAACGCAGGAAAAGTATTTTCTATGGAGCAAATTTATGAAGCGGTTTGGAAAGAAACTGCTTATAATCCGGAGAATACAGTGGCGGTTCATATTCGAAGGATTCGGGAAAAGATTGAGATCAATCCGAAAAACCCGAAGTATTTAAAGGTGGTGTGGGGAATTGGATACAAAATTGAAAAACTTGGGTCATAATCCGCTTGGAAAAGTGATTGCTTTTTTACTTTGTGTTACATTTTTTATAACAACGATTGTATCATCGATGGCAGCGATTTTGTTGATAGACCAACAGGATGGTTTATATTATGGAGAGCCGTTTGATGTACTTTCTTCTCAAAATTACATGGAAAGCAATGCTTTGGAATTGGATTTTTATAATAAAACGACAGAAATTTTTAGTACGCTGCATTGGTTAGAAAATGAGGAAAATATTAAAAACGGCAATACAATCAATCAAAATGAATTTGATAATGCAAAGCGTGATTTATTCTATAATATATTTTACGAAAAGTATCAAAATCGTTATTATAGTGAAGAATATGATGCTATGGTAGCAGAAGATGAAAACGATACAATTGTACTAGAATATGAGAATGCGAATGCGAGAAAATTATTTGAAACAATATGTTCCTCTGAAATTGAGACATTAAAAAATAGTTTGATTGAAAAAGACTTAAGAGAATACCGAAATAGCTTATCATTTTTAAATAAAACGGATGGATTTTATTATTATGCAATCGATGGGAATAATATTTTTACTAATCTTCAGGAAAAGACTTACAGCTCCAAAAATGATTTATTAAAGTTTTTTCAAAATAAGTATGCGTATCGTATATATCAAGATGGAGAATATTTTAGTTATCCTGAGACAGGCCGAGCACAATTATATTGGGAAAATGAACTGGAAAATTTTTTGCGTAACAATTATAATGAAAATATTTCTATTTATATGGCCTATGATACCACATATATTGAACAACAAAGCAAACTGTTCCAAGATATTCGAAATCGCCTGATAAAGGATATCAGTATTATATTGTTTTCATTTCTTATGACGGTAGTGCTGTTTGTATATCTTTTGGTAACTACCGGTAAAAAAAATGAGGAAGGAAGCATAATTTTATGTAAGGTGGATCGTTGGTTTACAGAAATTCAGCTTGCTATTATTACCGCTATCTTGTTTTTAGGAGGAGCATTTGTATTTGCTACATTCAGAGAGTTCTACAATCTGGAATATTACGGAAATTTTTATTCTCCGGTAATGCTGTTTTTCTATGTTGGTGCATATCTGATAGCTTCCATTGGGTTGTTCTTTGTGCTTAGCTTAGTAAGAAAAATAAAAGCGAACCGTTTTTTAGCTGATTTTATCTTATGGCGCATCGTGCAAACCGTATTTATCACGTTTAAGGAATTATATCATGGAAGTAATACCATTCGAAAAGTGGCTTTTGTCCTTATTGTGATGTGTGTTTGCTCGGCAAGCATTGTCATGTTGCCTGTAGTGCTTATCATAGCCTTGTTATACTGTACAAAGATTGTAAAACAATATGAGGCAATTAAAAAAGGAGTCGATGAAGTAAAAAATGGGAATTTGACCTATAAAATTAATATAAAAGGGAATGGGTTAGGTGAATTTGAGCAATTGGCAAGAGACATCAATGACATATCAGAAGGATTTGATGTGGCGGTAAAACAAGAATTGAAAAACCAAAGACTCAAAACAGAATTGATTTCAAATGTATCTCATGATATAAAAACACCGTTAACTTCAATCATTACCTATGTTGATTTATTAAAAAAGGAAGGACTTGATTCAGAAGACGCTCCAAAATATTTAGAGGTTTTAGATCAAAAAAGCATTCGATTAAAGAAATTAACAGAGGATTTATTTGAAGCAGCAAAGGCTTCCAGCGGTGATATGCCTGTTAATATGCATGAGGTTGAATTGCTATCCTTAATTAATCAGGGGCTTGGTGAAATGAATGATCGATTCCAACAACGGGGTTTAGAGGTTATCATAAAAGCGGAGAAAGAAAAGTATTATGTTTTAGCGGATGGTCAGCTGCTTTGGCGTGTGGTTGAGAATCTCTTTGGAAATATTATTAAATACGCACAGCAGAACTCAAGAGTGTATATTGATTTAAGAGAAGAGATGGAAGAAGGTTCTTCAAATACAGCAGTTTTAGAGATTAAAAATGTATCAGAAAATCCGCTTAACATTCCGGCAGAAGAATTGCTGGAACGTTTTAAACGAGGTGATATATCAAGAAGTACGGAAGGAAGTGGTCTTGGGCTCTCTATTGCAAAGGATTTAATGCAGATACAGAAGGCAAAATTCGATATTGTAGTAGATGGAGATTTATTTAAAGCAATTCTTACGCTTGACACAGCTGCAAAAGAATCTGAGACGGAATCTGAAAACTAAAATAGAATCAAAATAGATTCTTGGAACAAATGCTTTACCACCCACATAGACTATAGTGGGTGGTTTTTTTGAGAAAAATAAGAAGATCAAAAAATAGAGCCAAATTCCTCGGAGTTGCACTTGCTATGATTGGATGTATGATTATAGTGAGGATTATACCTCTTGCTGTATGGTATGGATTACTTTTTATTATGGTTGTCGCTTTAATCTTAATATTTTATTGGGGAATGCATGGTTAAAACATAAAAAAGGGGTAGAATTATGGGAAATCATATGGGAAATCATAACTGCAATTACAAAAAAAAATGTTGCAGAAGACCGGGAGAAATTGAGTTATTCGGATTGATTCTTTTAATCATAGGTGTAGTTACAATTTGTGCTTTTTTGCTTCCTTCTAAAATATGGCTGCTTATTATGGGATTTATTATGATTTTCTGCGGTTATAAATTATTTCGGTGTTGATTTAATGTGGAAGAATCGAAGAAGATAAAGATTTTGTGAAAAAGTGTGTGTTTTTTTCAATTCCATTGGACAGGCAGTTATGCAAAGGCTATAATAGAAAGGAATTATTTAGAAAGGGAGGACGCAAAAATGATGAATGATGGTATTTATTTATTTTTACAAAACGTACAAATTGCTACGATGATTGTTTCGTTTGTTTGTTTTTTGTTGAGCGTAGTCGCATTAATCTTTTTTATCGCTATGATGTTTTATGGAATTAAGGTTGCTAAAATCTATATCAAAGAACATGAAGTGGATAAAAAATCAGAACCGGGATCAGAAACTATTTTGGAAGACGAAGATGACAAAGAAAATGCTCAAAATGAAGAATCCGAATTGTTAGAAGAAAAAGAAGAGTAGGCGATGCCTACTTTTTTTATTAGGTAGGAAATATCGTTTGCGATATTGACGGAATATCAAAGAAAGCACTTCGATCATTGGATGCAGTTCATAGGAGATAATATAAAAAAACCTGCAGATCTGCAGGTTTCATTTTTTAGATTGCTCTTGTAATTTTGTTCGATCTGATGCATCTTGTGCATACGTTCTTTCGAGTAACCGTACCGTTTTCATTCACTTTAACAGTTTGAATGTTTGCGTTCCATTTTCTTCTTGTATGTCTATTGGAATGGGACACATTATTTCCAGAAACCTGACCCTTACCACATATTTCGCATTTTCTTGACATCTGCTGCACCTCCTTCTTTCATCCCAGGGGGACGTAAGTATACTTATCAAATGCTTAAAGCAATTAATTTACGCATCGAACAAATGTCATTATAGCATACAAATTTCCAACTGTAAAACATTTTTTTAAAATAAATATATAAAGAAAAATAATTATGTTAAAATAGTAAAAATAGGAGGATTTGGTTGTGTTATATAAGGTTCAGACAGAAAATGGAACCATTACGGTTTTTAAAGAAGCGATTGCTGCTATTATCACTAGAGTAATGGAACAATTTGATGGGAAGGTATTGATTGCTAACCAAAAAGGAAAATTTTCTAATTTAATGGCCAAAATCGGAGGAAAAGAGGATGGCGGCACCATTGAAATTACAAATGGAAAAAAAGGATTGGACATTCGTATTTATGTATTAATTCGATTCGGAAGCAGCATAAATAAAACAACGGAACTTATTATTGATCAAATTAAAACAGAAGTGGAGAAGGGAACGGACATTCCTGTAAACAGTGTTTCTGTAGTCATTACAGGAGTTGTTTCAAAGCAAGTTGCAAGACGCAATATTGAAATAAAAAAAGAAACGCGAGGCTTTTAATGGAATTACAAAGTGAAATCAAAAGTTTAAAGGGAATTGGTCCCAAAAAATACGCAGCTCTGCAAAAATTAAATGTTCATTATGTGGAAGATTTGCTGCTTTTTTATCCCAGAGATTATGAAGATCGAAGAAATATAAAAAGTATAAACACATTACAAGAAGGGGAAAATGCTGTTATCCGAGGGAAAATCCAATTAATCATTAAAGGTAGAAGAACTTATGGAAAAAAACAAACATTGCGTGTTTTAGTAGAAGATGCAAGCGGAACGATTGAAATTGTTTTTTTTCAAATGATTTATTTGGAAAAAACATTGCTTCGTAATCAAGAATATATTTTTTTTGGTAAGGTTACAGTTCAAAACGGACGATTGC
Source organism: Anaerovorax sp. IOR16 (assembly GCF_017168145.1). Lineage (GTDB taxonomy): Bacteria > Bacillota > Clostridia > Peptostreptococcales > Anaerovoracaceae > IOR16. Next base: position 857,038 of record NZ_JADQTL010000009.1, read on the forward strand.
AAATGATTCAGCCGGATTTTCACATTTTTGAAGGGAAAGCGGAAAATCAAATTCTGCCAATTTATCCTCTCACTTTAGGTTTGACACAGAAAGAATTAAGAAAATGGCAAATGATTATAAAGCCCTTAATCTCTAAACTGGAAGACCCTTTTTCTGAAGATATCTTAAATAGAAATCGACTTTGCAGTCTCACTTATGCAATAACCAATATTCATTTTCCGCAAACACCTCAAAAATTAAAGGAAGCAAAATTTCGTCTTGTTTTTGAAGAATTATTATTGCTGCAAACTGGTCTTATGCTTACTAAAAATCGTTTAACGAAATTACAGGATGGCATTTCATTTTCTAAAGAGGTTAATATTGCTGATTTTACAAAATCATTTCCTTACTCGTTAACGAAAGCACAGATGAGAGTGATTTCAGAAATCAATGACGATATGGAGTCCCAAAAAGTTATGAATCGATTGGTGCAGGGAGATGTTGGATCAGGTAAAACCGCTGTTGCTGCTGCTGCTATATTTAAGGCCGTAAAAAGCGGATTTCAAGCGGCAATGATGGCTCCAACAGAGCTTTTGGCAAAACAGCACTATGAGAGCTTAAAAGAACAATTTGAGCCATTTGACATAAAGGTCGGATTCTTATCCGGAAGCCTTACGACAAAACAGAAAAAGCAAGTTCTTTTAGATTTGGAAAATGGCATGATTCATTTACTTGTTGGCACACATGCTTTAATACAAAAAAAGGTCAATTTTTATAATCTGGGGCTGGTTGTTACGGATGAGCAGCACCGATTTGGTGTTAATCAAAGAACTTTGTTAACAGAAAAAGGATTGCACCCAGATGTTTTAGTTATGACCGCGACTCCAATTCCTCGTACTTTAGCGATTATTTTATATGGTGATTTGGACTGCTCTGTGATTGACGAAATGCCACCGGGAAGAAAACCGATTGTGACAAAAGCATTGTCACTTTCGCAACGAGATCAAGCGTATGCTTTTTTAATTTCTGAGATAAAAAAAGGACGACAGGCGTATGTTGTAGCACCGCTTATTGAAGAATCAGAATCATTGGAATGTCGATCTGCAGTATATGCATTTGAAGAGTTCCAAAAAAATTATCCTCAGTTTCGTGTAGGATTGATTCATGGTGAAATGAAGCAAGCGGAAAAAGATGAAGTGATGCAGTATTTTTATGAAAATAAGATTGATGTTTTATTTGCAACTGTGGTAATTGAGGTTGGGATAAATGTACCCAATGCTACGGTTATGCTTATTGAAAATGCGGAACGATTTGGACTTGCACAGCTTCATCAATTGCGTGGCAGAGTAGGACGAGGGGGTGAACAATCTTTTTGTTTGCTGATTTCTGATCAAAAAAGTCTACTGGCAAAAGAGCGCGCAAAAATTATGGCACATAGCAATGATGGATTTTATATTGCGGAAGAAGATTTAAAATTACGTGGCCCAGGTGAATTTTTTGGCATGCGTCAGCATGGAATTCCGGAACTAAAACTCGCCGATTTGGGGAAACATATAAAAATATTAAAAGAAGTAAAAAAAGAATCCATGTTAATATTAGAAGAAGATCCATTTTTAAGAAATTCTGAAAATAAAATATTGCGAAATAAAATAGAAAAAATGTTTGAAAACGTTGAAAAAATAAGCATTTGAAGTGCATGCCAAAACTAGCCAGTACAAGAAATTATTACATTACATAGTTTCATCTTCTGAGGATAACATAATAACGTAACAGGAGGTGATTACAAATGACATTACAGAGTAAAATGAACGTCAATGCAAAACCAGCATTAGACAGCATGAAAACTGAAGTAGCTAACGAATTAGGTCTTGCTAACTACAATACTATGGATAAGGGAAATTTAACTGCAAGACAGAATGGCTATGTAGGCGGCTATATGACTAAGAAGTTAGTTGAAATGGCTGAACAACAGATGGCAGGAAAATAAGGAAATTTTTTTTCAAAAAAATAAATATCCAGCAGCTGAACTGCTGGATATTTATTTGCTTTTTTTTGAAGATATGCTAAAATAATAAAAAGAAGGGAGCGATTTTTTGCGCATTATTTCAGGTAAATTAAAAGGTCGTCGATTATATACGCCGTTGAATCGGCAAATTCGACCGACTTCAGATAAAGTAAAAGAAGCAATATTCAGTATGATTGCTGATTATATCGGAGAAGGAATTGTTGCAGCGGATGTTTTTTCCGGTACCGGGAATTTAGGTTTAGAGGCAATTAGCCGAGGAGCAGAGCTTGTTTATTTCGGCGATCGGTCAAGAGAGAGTCTTGCATTGACACGTCAAAACATTTCTTATTGTAAAGTAGAGGGACAAACGGTAGTAGTATCCGGAGATTACAAACAGGTACTTAACCGCATCAATGATAAAGTCGATGTGTTCTTTCTAGATCCACCTTATCATGATGGGATTCTTACGGATTGCATTCAAACGATTTTTGAATTGGATTTATTAGCACCGGAAGGGATTATTGTTGCAGAACACGATTCAAAAGAGAAACTGCCCGATCCATTAGCGGGTTATAGCATTTTAAAGCAAAGGGAATATGGAAACATCGCAATTACAATCTATGTCGCACAGGAGGATATTTAAATGAAGCGAGTTTTGTATACCGGCTCCTTTGATCCCATTACAAATGGGCATTTGGATCTCATTAACCGTGCGTCTAAATTATGTGATGAGTTAGTGGTTGGTGTAATTGAAAATAAATCAAAGATTCCTTTTTTTACAATTGAAGAGAGAACGGGAATGATTGAAAAGGCTACAAAGCATTTAAAGAATGTAAAAGTGGATAGCTTTTGCGGCTTATTGGCCGATTACGTAAATGCGCATAATATTTCTGCCGTGGTAAGGGGACTTCGTGCGACTATGGATTTTGAGTATGAAATTCAAATGGCACAGATGAATGCCCGGCTTTTTAAAAAGGATGTTGAAACTATTTTTTTAATGACGAGTCCGGATTATTCGTTTATTAGTTCGAGTATGATAAAAGAAGTATTTTCGTTAAAGGGGAACATTAAAGGTTTGGTTCCGGATGTAATTTTAGAATGTATGGAAAGCAAGTTGGCAGAAAAAACGGGAGGGATTGAAAAATGAAGGTATTAGAATTACTGGAAGAGATCGAAGAGATTGTAGATACAAGTTCTGGATTTCCGTTGACGGGCAAAATATTAGTGGATGCTGAAGAGATATTAGAAATCGTAAAAGAAATTCGCATTGAACTTCCCGATGAAATTCAACAGGCTCAATGGATTAAAGACGAACGTCAGCGCATTTTAGATGAGGCAAAAGGGGAAGCAGAAACTATATTGAAGGATGCTAAACTGCAAGCAGAGGCTCTAATAGAAAATGATGATATTACAATGAAGGCGAAGGTACGTGCCGATGAAATTATGTCAGTAGCAAATGCAAATGCCATTAATTTAAAAATGAGTACGTTTGATTATATTGATAGTATTTTATATAATTTTCAGGATAAAATGGAGCAGATGAATGCGATTTATTTTACTGACATGTTTAATAGTTTGCAGAACACATTTGATCAGATCAATGGAACCATTTCTTCTAACCGAAATGAAATCAAAGATATGATTTACCGTGCACAAATGGAAAATGAAGAATCTTAAAAATACATAGCATATTTCTCGTATCAAAAGAATAGTTTTTGGTATGAAAAGATATGAGCATTTAAAAAAAATGAAAATGAATTACATAGCAGCCGGCATCTTTTCAGGTGTCGGCTGTATTGTTATGGTGCTGTTTCCTGAAATTGCATTGGAATCTGCAAGCAGGGGTATTTCACTATGGGCAACTTCGGTACTTCCTGCATTGCTTCCATTCTTTATTTGTGCAGGATTTATGGTATCTCTTGGTGTGCCGAAAATTATTGGACGGTATTTTGAACCTTTGTTTCGTACTGTCTTTCGTGTTCCGGGAAATGCAGCCTTTGTATTTCTAGTTAGCATAACTTCCGGATATCCAATGGGACCGAAAATAATTTCAGACTTATATCGGGAAAAGCAAATCACTAAACTGGACGCAAAACGTATGCTGTCATTTTGCAGTACCTCAGGGCCTCTCTTTTTACTTGGAACGGTAGGAGTATCAATGTTACATTCCGCAGCACTCGGTGTATCGATTGCCATCTCTCACTATGCGGGTGCTATATTAAATGGTATTGTATTTTGTCATATTCCAACTGCGAAGTATGAGAATTCCGGACTTCGTTCAAATAGAATTTCTCAAAATAATTTAGATGAAATTGGCTGCATCAATTTGCTGGTTTGTTTTACGGAAGCAATTTTATCAGCATTGCGTACCTTGGGAATTATTTGTGGATATTTGGTTTTATTCTGTTTATTAACAGATTTTATGCAATTTTGCGGTTTACTTCAATTGTTTCCAAGTCAAATAGGAAAAAGTTTATTTCGAGGTTTTTTTGAGATGACAGTTGGTTGTAATAGCATTGCATTAGCTGAAGGTGTTTCCGCTGTTTCAAAATGTGCTGTTGCCTCATTTCTGATTTCTTTTGGGGGATTATCCATTATGGCACAGTCGATGAGTTTATTATCTGGAGTTGGAATTACACCTTGGACATATTTAGGAATGAAGCTTTCACATGGGATTCTTTCTGCTTTCATTGCACTATTGATTACACCGCATTGTCTCAAAAGTGCAGTTGTTACGGGTGCTTTTGGAGTCTCTTTATCCGATGCTAATTTTAGCATTGCCTATGGTTTGTTATTTTCAACAAAAATGGTTATAATGATGGTACTATTAATTCTTATATTCATTGGACTAAATGAATGGATCATAAAAAAGGAGAAATCCCATGAGAGTTCTAGGAATCATAGCAGAATATAATCCTTTTCATAATGGGCATCAATATCATTTAAAGAAATCTTTGGAGTTTACCGGCGCAGACTTTTGTGTTTGTGTCATGAGTGGTAACTTTATGCAAAGAGGCGAATTGGCTGATTGGGATAAATGGCAGAGAGCAAAAATGGCGGTTGACAATGGGGTGGACTTGGTATTAGAATTGCCCTTTGCGTTTGCGTGCAATAATGCGGAAGAATTTGCGTATGGTGGTGTACATTTATTAAATGGATTAGGTTGTGTTACAGACTTTTCTTTTGGCAGTGAAAGCGGAGATTTGGAAGCCTTAAAAAAAATTGCTGAATTTCTAATTAAAGAGCCAATGGAGTATCGAAATAAATTAAATGAATTGTTAAAAACAGGCCTTTCTTTTCCATCGGCAAGAAGTGAGGCTTTGCGTGTGTGTGGGATTGATTTGGAAGCGAATTTGCTTCAAAGCTCTAATAATATATTGGCTGTAGAATACTTAAAGCAGTGGATTCTTGTGGGACAGGCCATGAAGCCTTGGACGATAAAAAGAGAAGATAAAGGGTATCATAGTTTAAATTTAGAAGGAAATTTTGCGAGTGCAACGGCGATTCGGAAACAGTGGGATCACAATCAAAGAATCGATGAGATAACTGATTTTTTACCTTTGAAAACGATAGAGGTAATAGAGAAAAGTGTAATAAATACATCTCAAAAAAGAAAGCAATTGGATAAAATACTTCTTTATCAACTTCATTCAATGGATGCGACCGAATTGAGTGAGATTTATTCGGTAACAGAGGGCTTGGAGAATCGCATCAAGCAAGCAGTACTAGTTTCAGAAAATATAGAAGACCTGATTAATCATATTAAAAGCAAACGATATACGGAGACCAGAATCAAAAGAATGCTGCTTCATAGTCTATTGCGTTTCCAAAGAAGTGATTATGAAAGAATAAAAAAGGAAGAAATTTTATACGGGCGAGTCCTTGGTTTTAGTAAAAAAGGGATTGAATTATTGCATTTATTAAAGAAAACGAACATAGCGCAATACCCAATCTATACAAATTTAAAAAAACAAGAATTAATGAAAAGCAGTCAAAATTTATTGTTTCAATATGATATTTTAGCTTCTGACTTATATAATTTGCTTTTTTATGATAATATTTATAGAAAATCGGACTTTGTCGTGTCTCCATATTATAAGAAATGAGCCAATTTATGTAATTCTATGAAATAATACTGGATTTTTTATGAAAAATGGTCTATAATTTATAGGAACAAATTGTTTTGAAAAAATCCTCAGCTTAAATGCCACATCGAAAGATGGGGCGTTCTGTTTTTGTAGAGGATTGAGAATAATTTAACAATACAAAGGAGAGTATAATAAAATGAAGGTATTAGTCATTAATTGCGGCAGCTCATCTTTAAAATACCAGGTTTTAGAGATGGATAACGAAGCGTTGCTATGCAAAGGTTTAGTAGAAAGAATCGGTATCGAAGGATCTGTATTGAAGCATGAGAAGGAAGGCTTGGATAAATTTATTCTTCAGACTCCGATGAGAGATCATAAGGATGCTATTGAGCATGTGTTAAATACAGTTGTTGATCCGGTACAGGGTGTTGCAAAATCAATGGATGAAATTGGTGCTGTTGGACATCGTGTTGTACATGCCGGAGAAAAATATGCTTCGTCTGTTTTAATCACAGAAAGCGTTATGGATGCATTGCAAGAATGTACCGATTTAGCGCCTTTGCACAATCCACCTAATATTTTAGGTATTCGTGCTTGCCAGGAATTAATGCCAAGCACACCAATGGTAGGTGTATTTGATACGGCATTCCACCAGACTATGCCTCCAGAATCTTATATCTATGCAATTCCATATGATTATTATACAAAGTATAAAGTAAGAAGATATGGATTCCACGGAACCAGCCATAAGTATGTTGCTAACAGAGCAGCTGAAATGTTGGGACAACCAATTGAAGATTTGAAGATTATTACTTGCCATTTAGGAAATGGTGCAAGTGTGTCTGCAATTAAACGCGGCGTATGCGTTGACACTAGTATGGGATTTACTCCATTGGAAGGATTGGTAATGGGTACCAGATCCGGAGACATTGACCCAGCCATCGTTACGTACATTCGTCAAAAAGAAAACCTTCCTCAGGGCGAAATGAATAATATCTTAAATAAAAAATCCGGTGTTCTTGGTATTTCCGGAATCAGTAGTGATTTTAGAGACATTGAAATGGCTGCGGAAGAGGGTCATGAAAGAGCACAGCTGGCACAGAGAGTGTTCGCTCACAAAGTGCGTTTCTATATCGGTGCTTACATGGCAGAAATGAATGGTGTAGATGCCATTGTATTTACAGCTGGTGTTGGTGAAAATGATATGGGTATGCGTGACATCATCTGCCAGGATTTAAGCAATTTAGGAATTCGTCTTGACTTAATCAAGAATAAAGTAAGAGGAAAAGAAACCGTAATCAGTTCCGATGATTCCAGAGTAAAAATTCTATTAATTCCAACAAACGAGGAATTGATGATTGCAAGAGATACGGTGGAATTGACAAATGACATAATAAAATAGTTTCTTTTGGAAAACAAGGTAAATAACTATTGACAAGTAATGAGCTTGACTATATAATTTAATAGTTAGTTTTAAGAGAAAATTAGCGAAGAGTTAAGCAATAAAGCGGAAATTTAATCAGCAAAGGAGGTGTCAAGAATGGCAGTACCTAAGAGAAAAACATCGAAAGCAAGAAGAGATAAGAGAAGATCTCCGAACATGAAAATGTCTGCACCGGCATTATCTGTATGCCCACAGTGCCATGAGCCTAAGCTTCCTCATAGAGTTTGTCCGAATTGCAATTACTATGACGGTAAGGAAGTTGTTGCTACGGAAGCATAGAGGATATGGGTATGATTAATGATGGCTTCATCATTTTTGTTGTGGCCGTAGTACTTATCATCTTGGCATCGATACAATTTACGCTGAACAAGATATTAAGAGTATTAGAAGAAATCAAAGCACAAAAAAGACAATAAAATAATCGTCGGCTGATTCAGCCGACGATTATTTTTTATTTCGTTTTAATCATTTAATAACAACATTTTTATTTAACCAACTTTATGTCTTATGAATAAATCTATGAACAAGGATAGGGAGGAATAACTCCATAGTTTAACATTTCCTTTTCAATTTTCTTCAAAGATTCTTCTGTTGGTTCACACATAGGTAAACGATATTCCTTTTCTATTTTTCCCATAAGGTGAAGTGCTGCTTTTACCGGTATTGGATTGACTTCTATAAACATTGCATCAATTAGTGATTTCATTTCAAGCTGCATTTTACAAGCTTCTTTTACATTGCCATTCAAGTAATTTTCAACCATTAAGTGCATATCTTTTGGAATAATATTGGCAACCGTTGAAATAACTCCGATTCCTCCCATAGAAAGAAGTGCAACGGTCATATCGTCATTGCCGGAATATAAGGCAAATTGATTAGAAGCATATTTTGCAATTTCTACTACTTGCGACATATCGCCGCTTGCTTCTTTAATACCGGCGATGTTTGGATGACGGCATAATACAGAAACAGCAAAAGGACTGATATTTACACCAGTTCTCCCGGGAACAGAATATAGAATCATAGGAATCTTTATCTGATCTGCAATGGCAGCATAGTGCTTTATCAGTCCTTTTTGTGTACATTTATTATAATAAGGTGTGACCATTAATAGACCATCTGCACCGGCTTCTTGGAGTGCCAGGCTCATTTTAATTGCATGAGCGGTATCATTGCTTCCAGCGCCTGCAATAACAGGCACACGGCCGGCTACCTTATTGATTGTATATCTGACGGTTTCTATATGTTCTTCATCGTTTAGTGTAGAGGCTTCTCCGGTTGTACCACATGAAATAATTGCATCGATATCGTGAGAAATTTGCCATTCAATGAGTTCTCCAAGCCTTGGAAAATCAACTTTTCCATTTGAAAACGGTGTTACAAGTGCAACACCGGCACCTGAGAACAATGCCATATAGACATCCCTTCTTTCCGAACTTTATTTTACTAATAATTCGGCAATTTGAACAGCATTCGTTGCTGCGCCCTTTCTGATATTATCTGCTACAACCCAAAGGTTGATTCCGTTTTCTACGCTGAAATCTCTACGGATTCTTCCGATAAATACTTCATCTTTACCAGCAGCATCTCTTGCAAGTGGGTATTGGCTTTGTTCAATGTCATCAACTACAACAACGCCAGGAGCAGCTGCTAATATTTTTTTCACTTCCTCAATCTCAAATGGCTTTTCAAATTCTAAATTGATGGATTCACTGTGGCTTGCAAAGACAGGAACACGAACGGTCGTTGCGGTTACCTTCATGTCTTTGTTTCCTAGTATTTTGTGTGTTTCATTGATCATTTTCATTTCTTCTTTTGTATAACCATTATCAAGGAACACATCGATTTGAGGCAAGCAATTTCCTGCAATTGGGTGAGGGTATGCTTGCATTACATCATTTCCCTGTAAACCTTCTTTTAAATCATTGATTCCTTTTAATCCGGATCCGGATACAGCTTGATATGTTGAGTAGATGACTCTCTTTAATTTAAATTTGTCATCAAGCGGTTTTAAAGCTACCATTGCTTGAATTGTAGAACAGTTTGGATTTGCAATGATGCCTTTGTTCCAAGAAATATCCTCCGGATTTACCTCAGGTACAACAAGTGGCACTTCTTTATCCATTCTCCATGCACTGCTGTTATCTACAACGGTTACACCATGGGAAGCTGCAATTGGAGCATATTTTTCACTTGCAGTTCCGCCTGCGGAAAACAATGCAATATCAATTGGTTTATCAAAGGAATGCTCATTTAATTCTTCCACAACGTATTCTTTGCCTCGGAAGGTTATTGTTTTTCCTGCAGATTTGGCAGAAGCCATAAGATAAAGGTTCTCGAATGGGAAATCTCTCTCTTCAAGGACCTTTAAGAAAGTACTGCCTACTAGCCCTGTAGCGCCTACAACTGCAACATTTGGTTTTTTGTTCATAATCGTTTTCCTCCTATCATGTATATTCAATATGATTTGAATTGTTAATATAATTATATTTTTCCATTATATCTTATTTCAATGGGAATGTTAATGACTTTTTTTAAGCACAATAGTTATTTTTTGTTAAAAGAAAGAATGTTTTATGATATAATATAAAGTTAGTAATGTAATTACGATAAAACAGGTAAATTGTCTTAATAATTACTAAATAAGAGTGATTTTCGACAAAAAACCGTTTATTATAATTTTGGTTGTATTCGGATTCAAACTTCGAAAATAATCAAAAAGATAGAGAGGAATATTCATGACCGAACAAAAGAAAAAACGGGGGAGACCACCTGGTACTAAAAATAAAAAAAGAGGGAAAAGCAAAGAAGAAATTGAAAAGCTAGCAGCAAAGAAACGATTGCGAGATGAAATATGGTCCATCCTTTTTATGGCGATTGGCATATTTCTTGTTGTTTCATTACAAACAGAGGCAGCTGGACAATTTGGACATGCCATTAAGGTTTTTCTCATGGGTTTTTTAGGAAGTGTTGCGTATATATTGCCGTATTATTTAATTTTGTACGCGCTTTTGCTTTTTACAAAAAATACAGCGCATATTGGAAAACGATCTACGACATGTGTTGCCTTAATATTATTATTGTTAACCATATTAAACGCTTCCTTGCATTTGAGTACGGATGCTTCTGAAGTTTTTGGTCTTAAATTTTTAAAGACTGTATTTGATACCGGAACGGAAAGTGGGGGTGTCTTTGGTATGACACTTGGCTTCTTCCTAATTACTTTAATTGGTAAAACCGGTTTGTATATTTTTTCGGTGGTTGGCATTGCAATTTGTATTTTGTTGGTTTTAGACACACCTGTTTCCCATTATTTAGATGAGTTAAAAATAAAACGTCAAGCAATGATAAAGCAGCGTGAAGAGGAAAAGGAAGCAGAAGAAGAGGTGCTGCAAGAGGAAGAAGCAAAAACAGTTGCAAAAATGGATACGGTTCATGCTTTTGCAGAGAAAGGCTTGGATGTATCGAAAAGCAAGAAAGATCTCACTTCGGATTCCATTTCCGTTAAAACTATGGATGATTTACGTGACATCCCTGTTCGTGATCCGGAGGTAAAACCTACATCTGATGTTCCGGCTCGTATGTCAGTGGGTCAAATGAAGATTATTGATTATATGAAGGATGATGACCTTTTCGAAAAAGGAGAATCATCTTTATTTGAGAACGGAATTGAAGAGCCGCGCTTACAGGAACAGGGAAAGGGATTAACTGAATTTGGCGAACCAGCTTCTGAATCGAGCGAACTGGTGACACCATCTAAAATGCCAAGCGAAATTATGGAAGGACCTGCGAAAGGGAATTATGTTCCTCCATTTAAAGAAAAAGAAGTTGAGGAGATTCCTGTTGCTAGTCCATCCTCTTCACCTTCAAAATCGGTTGTCTATAAAGAACCTCCTATTGATTTACTAAATAAGGTGTCTTCGGATAAAAATATTGGTGAAAAAGTCGCATTACAAGCGAAAGCAGTAAAATTAGAAGAAACTTTACATAATTTCGGAGTCAACGCAAAAGTATCACAGGTTACAAAAGGACCGGCAGTCACTCGTTATGAAATACAGCCAAATACTGGAGTAAAGGTAAGTAGTATCGTACGTTTGGCAGATGATATTGCTTTAAATTTGGAAGCAAAGAGCATTCGTATGGAAGCACCGATTCCGGGGAAGGCGGCTGTTGGTATTGAGGTGGAAAATGACCGTGTGAATATGGTTTCGATTCGAGAGATTATTGAATCGGGTGAATTTAAAAAAGCAAAATCCAAAATAACCTTTGCAGTTGGAAAGGACATTGCCGGAAAAGCCATCGTAGCAGATTTAAAAGGTATGCCTCATATGTTGATTGCAGGATCGACGGGTTCCGGAAAGAGTGTTTGCATCAATAGTTTAATTGTAAGTATTTTATACAAAGCGAAACCGGAAGAGGTAAAATTTGTACTGATTGATCCAAAGGTGGTAGAACTGAGCAATTATAATGGGATTCCTCATTTATTAATTCCGGTAGTAACCGAGCCGAGTAAAGCAGCTGCTGCATTGAATTGGGCGGTAGCCGAAATGACAGACCGTTATAAGAAATTTGCGGAAGAAGGTGTGCGAGATCTGGAGTCCTTTAATAAGAGTGTAAAAGAAAAAAAGGAAGAAGATCGTGTTTTACCGCAAATTGTCATTATTATTGATGAATTGGCTGATTTGATGATGGCAGCACCATCTCAGGTGGAAGAAGCTATATGCCGCTTGGCACAAATGGCTCGAGCAGCCGGCATGCATTTGATTGTAGCAACGCAGAGACCATCCGTAGACATTATTACTGGAGTCATCAAAGCAAATATTCCATCTCGTATTGCTTTTGCAGTTTCTTCTCAGTTTGATTCCAGAACGATTTTGGATATGAGCGGAGCAGAGAAACTGGTGGGAAAAGGAGATATGTTATTTAGTCCAATTGGTATGTCGAAACCGACTCGTGTACAAGGATGTTTTATTTCAGATAGTGAAGTACATAATGTTATTGAGTTTTTAAAACAAAACGGAGAAGAGCCACAATATGCTTCAGATGTATTGCATAGCATTGAACGAGTCAAGTCGGATGCGCGTGAGGAGGATGTGGATGAACTCTTGTCCGATGCCATTGAAACGGTTGTACGTGCAGAGCAGGCTTCCGTTTCGATGCTGCAGCGTCGCTTCCGTATTGGATATAACCGAGCAGCAAGATTGGTTGATATGATGGAATCAAGAGGCATTATTGGTCCTGCAGATGGAAGCAGACCTCGTAAAGTTTTAATGACTTTAGATGAATTAATGGGTTTAAATGAAAAAAAGGAAGAAGAGAAAGGAACAGCTGATTGAAAATATTTATTGAAACGCTTGGATGCGAAAAAAATACGGCGGATTCAGAGAGTGCTGCAGGAATTTTGGAACGCGCGGGCCATGAGATTGTATCATCGCCGATGCAGGCAGAAGCCATTATGGTTAATACGTGCGGTTTTATAAATGATGCAAAGGAGGAGTCCATTGATCGTATTTTTGACATGGCAGAATATAAGAAAAACGGAGGTATCTTAATTGTTTCCGGATGTTTAAGTCAACGATACGGAGAAAAATTGTATGAACAAATGCCGGAAGTGGACATTTTCTTAGGAGTCAATGATTATCAAAACTTGCCTCAAATTCTGGAACAGCATAAAAATGGAAAAAGGGCAAAGCATATAAATACGTACGAGAAGGCCTATATGGAACTGGGAAAGCGGAAGCGAACCAATCCATCATACAGCGCTTACTTAAAAATCGCAGAGGGCTGTGATAATGTGTGTGCTTATTGTATTATTCCTGCCATTCGAGGTAGATACCGAAGCCGAAAAAAAGAAGATATTTTAGCGGAAGCAAGAGAACTATCTGAAAATGGATGTAAAGAATTGATTTTGATTGCGCAAGATGTTACGGCATATGGAAAAGATCTTTATGGAGAGTATTGCTTGCCGGAATTGGTCAATGCGCTTTGTGAGATTGAGCAGCTGCATTGGATAAGACTCATGTATTGTTATGAAGATCGTATCACGGATGAATTGATTGCAACTATGGCAAATCAAAAAAAGGTATGTCATTATATTGACATTCCGATACAGCATGGAAGTGATGTCATCCTAAAAAGTATGAATCGTCATTCTACCAGAGCTTCGATTACCAATACGATTCATCGCTTGCGTGAGGCAATTCCAGATATTCATATTCGTACGACAATGATTACGGGGTTTCCGGGAGAGAGAAAAGCAGAATTTGATGAATTGGTTGATTTTGTAAACGAAATGCGGTTTGAACGATTAGGAGTATTCTCCTATTCTAAGGAAGAGGGGACTGCAGCGGCCTCTATGAAAGGTCAGGTTCGGGAAGAAACAAAATTAAAAAGAAAAGATCTGATTATGTCTATGCAGCGTGAGATTTCCTTGGAATGCAATCGACAACATATTGGTCAAATTCTTGAAGTGCTAGTAGTGGATCGAGAAGAAGATGGTACTTATATCGGAAGGAGCGCTTATGATGCACCGGAAATCGATAATGAGGTAATCTTTACTGCTCAAGGCGAGTATGAACCTGGTACTTTTTTACAAGTGAAAATTACAGATGCTTTTGATTATGACTTAATTGGAGAAGCGGAGGAAGAAAAATGAATCTACCCAATAAATTGACGATGTTAAGAATGCTATTAATTCCTGTATTTATTATTACTTTAATGACAGGCTATTCCTTTATTGCCTGCGGCATTTTTGTTCTGGCCTCTTTAACCGATGCTTTGGATGGACACATCGCAAGAAAATACAACTTGGTTACTAATTTTGGTAAGATCATGGATCCCTTAGCAGATAAGCTTTTGGTGGTTTCTGCACTATCTTGCTTGGTTGAATTGGGACAGGTTGCAAGCTGGATGCTTATTGTAATTTTAGCCAGAGAATTTGCAATTACGAGTTTACGTGCCGTGGCAGCAGGAGATGGCATTGTTATTGCTGCAGCGAATTCCGGAAAACTAAAAACAATTTTACAAATGTTAGCTATTATTTTATTGCTGTTGCAAAATTATCCATTTTCTTTGTTTACATCTGTTCGTGTGGATGTCATTGTATTATGGGCAGCGGTGTTTATGACCATTTATTCGGGTATTGAATATATTGTAAAGAACAAAAATATTTTTTCTGCATAAAATTAGAAAAATTGCTTGAAACCAATCGTTTCAAGCAATCATTTTTTGTCCGAATAGGAAATTGTTTATTTTCATTCGGTAAATTGCAAAAGGAAATGGAGAAGAACATGAAAGCAGCGATTTTAAGTGTAGGAACAGAACTCCTTTTTGGGGAAATATTAAATACGAATACAAAGTATTTATCACAGCAGCTAAATGAGTTGGGAATTGATGTAATGTATCATTATACGGTAGGCGACAATCCAAAACGCCTAGCAGAAACAATTAACGATGCATTAAATAAATGTGATTTGATTTTGACGACTGGAGGTTTAGGTCCGACTCAGGATGATATGACGAAGGAAATCGTAACGGAGATGCTGCATGATGAATTAATTCTTAATGAATCAATATTAAAGGCACTGGAAGAACAATTTAAGAGACGTAACTGGAAGATGACGGATAATAATCGAAAGCAAGCGTACTTCCCATCAAGAGCGGTTATTTTTGAGAATAATTGTGGTACTGCACCGGGTTTTGCTTTAGAGGAAGGTATAAAAACGATTGTTTGTATGCCGGGACCTCCTAGAGAAATGCAACCTATGTTTGTCAATCAGGTAAGACCGTTCTTAGATAAAAACCGAGATGGATTTCTTGCATTTCAAATGCTTCGATTATTTGGAATCGGTGAGTCGTCGCTGGAAACGGTTCTTTTGGATTTGATTGACGAACAAACTGATCCAACTTTGGCAACGTATGCAAAGCAGGGTGAAGTCACTCTTCGAATTGCTTCAAAAAGGAAGTCGAAGGAAGAAGCGGAGAATGCTGTAAAAGAAATGGCTGAAAGAGTAAAAGAAAAAGTTGGACAGTATATCTATAGCATGGATGGAGAAGAACTATATGAAGTGGTTGGAAAAACACTTTTGCAAAAACACATCACTCTTTCTTGTGCAGAATCTTGTACCGGAGGATTATTTGCTGAAACAATAACTAAAATACCGGGAATCTCTGAAGTATTTGACCGTGGGATTGTTACCTATAGTAATCGTGCTAAGATGGATGAATTGGACGTTTCGGAGAGTACATTGAATACTTTTGGTGCAGTCAGTGAACAGACGGCAGTTGAAATGGCAGAGGGACTGCAAAAGGTTACAGGATCGGAGCTTTGTATATCCGTTACGGGCATTGCAGGGCCTGGAGGTGCTGTCGAGGGCAAACCAGTAGGACTTATTTATATTTGTGTTCGCTATGGTGAAAAAACAGTTTGCAAGGAGCTGCGCACTGGAAATCAGGATCGCCTTTGGAATCGGAATTATACACTTTTACATATGCTATTTCTTATATTTAAAATTCTTAATGAGAATAATTGACAGAATAAATATAATATGGTATATTTTGGAATGTATAAGTGTCGGCGTAAAATCCATTAAAATCACTTGACCTTTTTTCAATCATGAATTATATTATAAATAAGAACGTTTGTTCTTGTTTGTAAAAAGATACAATTGAAAAATTGTTGAGTGTAAGTATAGTAAAAATATTAAAGGTAATCAGAAGTGGAATGGAGGATATTGTGGCAGTTAATAAGGATGAGAAAGAAAAGGCATTAGAAGCAGCGATGCTGCAAATACAAAAGCAATTTGGAAAAGGTGCCATTATGAAGCTTGGAGATGATTCCATGAGGCTGAATGTCGGTGCTATTTCCACAGGATCGGTTAGTTTGGATATTGCTACAGGAATTGGTGGAGTTCCAAAGGGTAGAATTACCGAAGTTTTTGGTCCGGAATCATCCGGAAAGACAACCTTGACATTACATATTATTGCCGAGGCGCAAAAAGCAGGAGGAAAAGCAGCCTTTATCGATGCGGAACATGCTTTGGACCCGGAATATGCAGGCAATTTAGGAGTAGATATTGATGATCTTTTGGTATCACAGCCGGATACCGGTGAACAGGCATTGGAAATTTGTGAAATGCTTGTACGCAGTGGTGCGATTGATATAGTAGTTGTCGATTCGGTTGCGGCTCTTGTTCCCAAGGCAGAAATTCAAGGCGATATGGGTGACAGCCATGTAGGCTTGCAGGCTCGATTGATGTCACAGGCTCTTCGTAAACTTACAGGCGCAATTAATAAATCCAACACCTCTGTTATCTTTATTAATCAGCTGCGTGAAAAAGTAGGAGTTATGTTCGGTAATCCAGAAGTCACAACCGGTGGGCGTGCACTGAAATTCTATTCTTCTATGCGTCTGGATGTTAGGAGAATAGAGAGTATAAAATCAGGTGATCAAATTTTAGGAAACCGTACCCGTGTAAAAATTGTAAAAAATAAAGTGGCACCTCCATTCAAGCAAGCTGAATTTGATATAATGTATGGTCAGGGAATTTCAAGACAAGGAGATTTACTGGATTGTGCAGTTGAAGCTAAAATTGTAGACAAAGCAGGTGCTTGGTACAGCTTTGATGGTAATCGCATTGGACAAGGAAGAGAAAATGTAAAAAATTACTTAGCAGAACATACTGAAATTATGGATGAACTGGAACGACGTTTAAAAGAAAGCTTGAAAAAACCAGATGCAGACTCTGAAGATTTGGTTGTTGACGAAGATGGCGTTGTGTTAGAGTAATGATTTCTGACATTTTTATCGAAAAAGTCTCTCTTTTTAATAAAATCAATTGACAGTACATGCCTTGTATGATATTATAATTGACTGTAAGCCGCTCAGAATAGGTTTCAGTAAAAGCGTAAGCTTACCTAGGATGGCGAGACTGGATAGAGGAGGTAAAAAAGAATGTATGCAGTAATTGAAACAGGTGGCAAACAGTACAGAGTACAACCTGGCGATGTAATCTCCGTTGAAAAATTAAACGTAGAAGCAGGTGCTAAGGTTGATTTTGATCGTATTTTGCTTGCAAGTGATGGAACCGCTCTTGAAATCGGAACTCCGGTTGTAGAAGCAGCAAAAGTTTCCGGAACCGTAGTTGAAAATGGTAAAGGTAAAAAGGTTATCATCTTTAAGTACAAATCCAAGAAGGATTTCAGAAAGAAGCAGGGTCACAGACAGCCTTACACAATGATTAAGATTGATGAGGTTTCTGTTAACGGTAAATCCGAAAAAGCAGCAGCGCAAGTTGAAGAAACAGCAAAAGCTGTAGAAGAAAAACCGGCAAAGACTTCTTTGAAGTCCATGAAAAAAGCAGAACTTATCGCATATGCAAAAGAAATGAATGTTGAAATCAATGAAAAAGCAACAAATGCAGAGTTGATTGCAACCATTGAAGCAGCAATCAAATAATTTCTTATTCAGAAATAGTAAGGAGGTGTCTGATCTATGGCAAGTAAAAAGGGAGTCGGTAGTTCCAAGAACGGTCGAGATAGTGAGTCGAAACGATTAGGTGTCAAGAGAGCAGACGGTCAGTATGTTAACGCTGGCAGCATTTTGGTTCGACAGAGAGGGACTAAATTTCATCCCGGAAATAATGTAGGCATTGGCGGAGACGATACTTTATTTGCAAAAGAGTCTGGTATTGTTAAATTCGAAAGATATGACAAAACTAGAAAGCAAGTAAGCGTTTATCCAAAAGAAGCTTAAAAATCAAGCCCCTATATTTTATAGGGGCTTTTTTGACGAAATTTGACAAATAAGAGAAAAAGAAAAATTAGTGAATTTAAGAATTGAGGTGGCCCATGTTTGTAGATAGAGCCAAAATAACCATAAAATCTGGAAAGGGTGGAAATGGTGCCGTATCCTTTCGAAGAGAACCTTTTGTACCACAAGGTGGTCCGGATGGTGGCGATGGTGGCAAGGGTGGTGATGTTATCATCCAAGCCGATAATAATTTAAGAACCTTAATGGATTTTCGTTACAAAAGAAAATATGAGGCGCAAAACGGTGAAGATGGTCGCAAGAAGAAACAATTTGGCAAGCAGGGAGAAAATCTCATTATTAAAGTACCTCCTGGAACCGTTGTTATTGATGATGCAACCAATTTAGTAATGAAAGATTTGGTACATCATGGAGATTCTTTTGTAGCAGCAAAAGGCGGAAAAGGAGGAAAAGGAAATGTAAATTTCAAAAACTCTGTTCGCCAAGCACCAAATTTTGCTGAAGCTGGAGGCTTTGCACAAGACAGACAAGTGACTTTGGTACTAAAATTGATCGCAGATGTAGGGCTTGTCGGATTCCCGAATGTGGGAAAATCAACGTTGTTGTCCGTTAGTACAAGTGCATCTCCGAAAATTGCCAATTATCATTTTACAACCATTGCTCCCAATTTAGGAGTGGTCCAATTATATGATACAAGTTTTGTAATGGCAGATATTCCGGGACTGATCGAGGGCGCACATACAGGCGCTGGATTGGGCTTGGATTTCTTAAAGCACATTGAACGTACAAAGATGCTCATTCACGTCGTTGATGTTTCCGGTTCGGAAGGACGAAATCCGATTGAAGATTTTGAAAAGATCAATCAGGAGCTGGCTTCCTATGGAAAGAAATTACCTTCAAAGGTACAGCTGGTAGCTGCCAATAAAATGGACATGGCATCTGAAGAGCAATATAAGGAATTTGCTGATTATGTTCTAGAAAAAGGATATCAGGTATTTCCGATCTGTGCCCCGATTAACGAAGGCGTTACAGAGCTTTTAACCGCTGCACTGAAAGAATTAGAAATATTAAAAGATTTACCAGAAGAAGAATTACCTTATGAATTCTTTGATTTTGAAAAAGATGATGAGGATGAAGATTATCGAGAATTATATATTTCCAAAGATGGTCCGATTTATGTTCTTACTGGTAAACAGTTGGAAAAAATCTTTAATTCTACGAATTTTAATGATGCAGGATCACTGCGATACTTGTATAAATATGTAGAGAAAAAAGGTGCGATTGAGCGTATGAAGGAAATGGGATTGGAAGACGGAGATGTCATTCGAATCATTGATTATGAGTTTGAATACATTGATGAATAAAGATCAGTTCCATTATAAAGTACAGAATTATATAAAAAAAGGCAGTGAGTCATATCATTGCCTTTTTTATTAAATGTAGGATTTCCTAGCAGAGTGGCGAATCCGCTTTTTTTAATCCAAATTAATTCTGTTTTTCAAGGATTATAAGTCAACTTTATAGGAAACAACTTTTCCAATATAGTCGATATCATCAATGCTGTCATAACAAAAGATTTCATGCGAACGCTCGTCAGGAATCAACAATACTTTATCTCTTACATGAAAAAGACGGCGAAGCGTAGGTATTTTACGTCCAACAGGGTAAAAGGCAATCACATCACGGTCTTTTAATAAAGACGTTTTTGTTGGAATGATATATAGATATGAATGGTTCGGAATCGTAGGAACCATTGAAGTATCACCTAAAAATACATTTAAAAGTTCACCATTGGTATCACATTTTGTGACGCATCCACTTGATAAAGAGATTTCTTTTATAAGTTCACCTGCTTTTGAAGTATCATCGAGACTTATGTATTTGGAGGAAAGCTCTAAAGTGGAAAGAACGTCTAATTGTTCAATGTGCTTTCGAAATTCTGCTGATATTTCTCCATTATTATCGGCTCGGCATAAACTTTCAAGCATAATTTTATTTAAAGTAGAAGAGGCTAACATATATTCTCGTACTAACTCCGGAGCTTTTTCCATATAGCCTTGAAAAACTAGCTGAGATTGCTCTTTTGAACCACATACTTTTGCTAAAATAAGTGAAACTTCTTCTGAAGGAGGGGGTAATTTTCCATTTTTTAATTGTGATATATAAGATGGCGTTATAGTTAAATTCAAGTCGGCACACCGCTTTGAAATTTGACGTAAGGACAATTCGCTTTTCTCGATGATTTGTTCGAGCATTTTTGCATAATTCATATAAAACTTCCTCCTAATTCATGGTTCAGTAGACAATTAACTATACCATTAAGTGTCGTATAATGTCAATTTGTTTACTATATGTTGCTGAAATAAAACTTATATCTATGAATGATACACAAGATACGGTTATGGCTGTTTGACAGATTCATGATTAATATTTATAATGATACAATGATGACGTATTGCTGTGAAAAAGAAAGTGATGTCAATGATGGAAAAAAATTTAATAAAAAAATATCCAACCATAGAACAATGTGAACAATTATGGAAGAAGTACAATACACCGAAACACGTAATTGGACACTGCAAAGAGGTTTCCCGTGTAGCGACACTGCTTGCTGAATCATTAAAGGAGCATGGTATTAATTTGAATATTCCTTTGGTGCAAAGTGCAGGATGGCTGCATGATATCAAAAGAGTTGAGGAAGCACATTGGGAAAAAGGTGCAAAAATTGCCAGAGATTTGGGATACGCTGACATAGCAGATTTAATTTTAGTGCATATGTCTTACCGAATTGATGGTGAAAAAAAAGACATTACAGAGCTGGACTTATTATGTTTGGCAGACCGGATGGTTCTGGAAGACAAATTCGTAGGGTTAGATTTAAGAATGGAGTATATTATAAATAAATCGAAAGAGGATTTAACAGCAGAAGAACGAATACGAAAAAGCTTTGAACAGACAAATCATTTTGTAAGATACATAGAGAATTTGATTGGAAGAAGTTTGTTTGAAATTATGAAATAGGAATGTCAATGCCTGCTTTGTCATATGTTTAAACATAGGAACGAAGGGGTGATTTTATGATACAGCGATACGACCGATGGGGATCGAACCGTGGGAGAAAAAATTGGATGCAAATCGTAATAAGACAAATTCTTATTTCAATTCTTATTTTACTGCTAGTTATTGTAATAAAAAAATTAGACTTGGCATTGTTGAACCAATCCATGCAAACGTTTCAATCATATATGGATAAAGACTATACAAGTATCGAACTAATCGATTCTGGAAAAACGGTTTTTTCGCGTGCTTTAGAGTTGCCTAAGAAAGTTAATGAGAAGATAAAAGACAGTGAAAAAAATCTTAGCTTTGTTCCGCCTACGGATGAAGAAGCTGTTGTTTCTACCTTTGGAGAAAAAAAAGCATATTTTGGAAGTGAAACAAGTGGCTTTGAACGAGGAATGAAATTTTCTTCAGACAGTGAATTACAGGTTTATGCGGTAGCTGGAGGGACTGTTGCAGAAGTCCAAGAAAATACACAAAGAGGAACTACTCTGCAAATTAGCCATGGAAATAAAATTGATTCTAGGTATGAAGGGTGCACTCAGATTTATGTAAAACCTTTGCAAAAAGTAAAGAGAGGGCAGCTTATTGCGTCAGTAGTTCCGGATAATGGGAATTATCTCTCCTTTCAATTGTGGGTTAATCAAGAAATCGTAAACCCTGCTAGTTATATTTCATTTTAGGTTCTCCTATGATTCAATTTTATCTTAGAGGGATAAAAACGGAGGTTCATTATAGCTTTTTTCTGTTAATTATCCTTGTTATTTTGACAGGAAATTGTTTGATTGCATTTTCCTCCGCTTTTTTTTCATTGTTACATGAATTGGCACATGGAGCTGTTGCGCGAGCCTTTGGATACCATCCACAAAAGATATCTGCAGGTTTGTTTGGTGGTGTGCTTTACTTATCTGAAACAGCGATTAAACCATTGCATGAATTATGGATTCATTTAGCGGGACCAGCATTTAATATCTTGGTTGCCGCACTTCTCTATGCCTTTTCTTTTTTCTATTGGAAAAATTGGGTTTGTGAGCTGATTTTATGCAATATCATATTAGGAATTTTTAATTTAATGCCGTTTTATCCGCTGGATGGTGGTAAAATAATTGGGTTATATTTAGCTTATTTTTTCGGATACGGAAAGGCAGAACGGTTTTCTGAAATTTTTTCAAGAATCTTTTCAGTTTTACTTTTCCTTTTTGGGCTATACTTGGTACAATATAATTTGATGAATTTGTTGATTTGTGCATTGGCAGTAAATTTGGCTATGGTTACAAGGGCGGATAACCGCTTCCTCTTCTATAAGTTAACAAAACGCATTGAAGACAGAAGACAAAATTATAAACCGAAAATGGTTGTATGCAACCAGCACATACAGGCAATAAAAATATTACAAGCATATCGCCCCTACGAGGCACGGTTATTTACCATTGTAAATCGTAAGGGGAGTTATAAAGGGCAACTTAGTGAGGAAGAAGTTTTGTCGGGAATCTACGATTGTGGGATTTATGTGGATTTTCACAAATTACTAATTTGGAAACGAAAGAAAAAACAAAAGAATGGAGAATAATCAATGACTTTAACAGAACAACTGGATAAGCTACTGATGAAGGTAGAAAAACCTGCTCGTTACATTGGCGGTGAATTACATTCGGTAAACAAGGACTTAAACAACGTTAAGACGAGATTTGGATTTGCATTTCCAGATACTTATGAAATAGGGATGTCTTATCTGGGGCTTCAAATAATTTATCACATATTAAACAATACAGATTCCGTTTTTTGCGAACGCATATTTGCACCTGGAATTGATATGGAAGGATTAATGAGGGAAGAGAACCTTCCTTTGTTTACCTTGGAAACGAAAACACCGGCAAAAGAAATGGACATTCTAGGATTTACGCTGCAGTATGAGCTTTCTTTTACAAATATTATTAATATGTTAGATTTAGCTGGGATTCCATTTAAGAGTAAGGATCGATCAGAGTCTGATCCGATTATTGCTGCGGGTGGACCATGTGCATTTAATCCAGAGCCCTTGGCAGACATTGTTGACTTTTTTATGCTTGGTGATGGCGAAGAAGTCTTAAAGAAGGTTTGCGAAATTCATCAGAGCTGGAAAGCTAGAAATGGCAATAAACGAGAGTTTTTGGAAGAAGTTTGCCAATTAAAAGGTATATATGTTCCTGCGTTTTATGAACCTATTTATAATGAAAACGGTGTTCTGCAGGCAATTGAAAAGAAATATGAAAAAGCACCGGACAAAATAGAGAAAAATATCATTGAAGATTTGGATACGGTTGATTTTCCAAACAGCAATGTGGTTCCTCTGATTGAGGTCGTTCACGACCGTGCAGTAGTAGAAATTTTCAGAGGCTGTACCAGAGGATGTCGTTTTTGCCAGGCTGGGATGATTTATCGTCCAGTGCGCGAACGTTCTCAAGATCGGATTATTGACATTGCAAAAAATCAAATTGCTTCTACCGGCTACGAAGAAATGTCCATCTTATCTTTATCGACCAGCGATTACTCAAAGATTGAACCATTGGTTACAGATTTGATGGGAATGTGTAAGCAAAATAATGTTTCTTTGTCCTTACCATCTTTACGTTTGGATTCCTTTTCTTTTAATGTTTTGGAACAAATACAGGGCTATAAGAAGACAGGGCTTACGTTTGCACCGGAAGCAGGCACACAAAGACTTCGTGATGTAATTAATAAATGCATTACGGATAAGGATATTTACAGCGGTATGGAACAAGCAATTTCATTAGGTTGGACAAGCGTAAAGCTTTATTTTATGGTCGGACTTCCAACAGAGACTTATGAAGATTTAGATGGCATTGCAGAAATTGCTAAAAATATCATGGACATTGCATATCGCATGAATGGAAACAAACGTGGCCGTTTCAATGTTACGGTAAGTGTATCCAATTTTGTACCAAAAGCACATACGCCGTTTCAATGGTGCGCGCAGGATACGATGGAAAGCTTTGAAGAAAAACATCGATATCTTCGTGAAAAATTAAGAAAAATAAAGGGTGTTAATTTTAATTATCATGGAACAGAAACCAGTCATATGGAAGCTGTTTTCGCAAGAGGAGATCGCCATGTGTGCGAAACCTTAATTAAGGCTTGGTCTTTAGGTTGCAAATTTGATGGTTGGAGAGAGCATTTTAAATACGATAAATGGCTGCAGGCATTTAAGGAAACCGGAATTGATGATAATTCTTACGCATTTAAGGCAGGAAATCCGGAAGATATTTTGCCTTGGGATCATATTGACTGTGGCGTATCAAAAGAATTTTTGATTTCTGAGTGGAATAAGGCAAATCACTGTGAGCAAACACAGGATTGTAGACGTGGCTGTGTTGGCTGTGGAATCAATACGCATACGGAATGCAAACAGGAGGGAACACTATGAGTCGATATGTGCTGCAATTTTATAAACAAGGATACATGAAATATATTTCTCACTTAGATCTTTTACGTTTGTTTAAACGAAGCTTTAAACGTATGGAAATCAAGCTGCAACATTCGCAAGGTTTTAATCCGCATCCGAAAATGAGCTTTGTGCAGCCACTTTCATTGGGTTACACTAGTGTTTCTGAATACTTGGAGTTTGAAACCAATGAGTACGAGGAACCGAATCATATTATACAAAAGCTGAATGAGGCTATGCCGGATGGAATTGGTATTGCAGCATGCCGTGCGATTCCTCCATCAAAGAAAACGCTTGCTGCTATGGTGGAATATGCAAGTTATGAATTGAAATTTAAGACAAACCATATATGTGACTGGAATGAAAAGTTAGAAGAGTTTTTGCAACAAGATAAAATTATTATTTTGAAAAAGCAGAAAAAAAGTAAAAATCTTGTTGAACAGGATATCAAACCAATGATTCGCGATATCATTCTAAAAGATTCTATTGTTGACAATAATATTATTACGTTAACAACAACGATAAGTGCAGGAAGTAATTTTAATTTAAATCCGGAAAATTTAATGAAGAGTTTTTGTACTTTTTTAGATATTCCATTTGAAAAAGAAGCTATTTCAATTGAAAGAAAGGAATTATACTGCTCCACATCTGAAGGAAATGGTTTAGTTCCAATACTAAAAATTGAATTCAAAAATTAAAAAATTGTAAATATTTGACATACCAATCTCTTTTTAATATAATGTAAAAAAATTACATTTAAATAGGAGATGTACTTATGCTAAAAAATAAAAATAATTTACATCAAATGAAGAAAGTAATTCCATGGTTGTTGCTGTTTGGAATTGCTTTTTTTATTTATTTTGGCGAGAAGCTTCAGCCAACTGATGAACTTAAGATTGAAGCATTTTCTGATAATGAAATAATAAACACAGAACAAACAGATGCTAATAGAAGAATTGATGAGGGTACAGATAAAAATAATAATATGGATGAAATAAACACTAACGAAGAATCGGAGACAAAATTTTTATTTATAGATGTCAGCGGCGCGGTTCACAATCCTATGGTAGTAAAAGTGCCAGAGGGCAGTCGTGTTTTTGAAGCCATAGACTTAGCAGGTGGGATTATGGAAAATGCGGATACTAAGAACTTAAATTTGGCTCAGTCTTTAACAGATGGGGAAAAAATTTATGTTCAAACAAAAGAGGAAGCTTCATCTAAAGTAAAGGTAGATTCATCAATTACGAATCGTAAAATTGAAACAGTAAATGATAATAAAGTTAATTTAAATCAAGCAGATTCCATTGAACTTCAAAAACTGAAAGGAGTTGGACCCTCAACAGCGGAACGTATCTTGGAGTATCGAAGGGAATATGGTTCGTTTAAAAGTATTGAAGAACTGAAAAATGTAAAAGGAATTGGAGAAAAAACCTTCGAAAAATTAAAAAATAACCTATATATTGATTGATTTTTGTATAGTATTGATTAAAATTGCCAAAAATATCACTGAGGTGATAGCAATGTTTAGTCAAAGAAAGAAATTTTATGAAACAAAATTATTTTATATTTCATTAGGTGTTTGTGTTTTTGCATTTGGAATTTGGATGAATGCAGGACCTTCCGATGAGCAAAAATCAAAGGAGGCTACGAGGAATACACCAGTAGCAGAGTATCAGCAGGATGCACATGGAAATCAGAAATCGAATACAGATGAATTCGTTCCGGAATATCAAGACTCGGAAGAGGCTGTAGTAGAGGAAGAAGACGAAGAAGTAATGATTTCTGAGGAAGATTATCCTTGTTATTTAGTTCAGGAACAAGATGGTCTCGTCAAGGTGTTTTATTTTAATAGCAATGGAGAAAGCCATTTGGTACGTACCACAGCGATATCTTTTTCTCTTTTAAGTGAAGGGGATCAAATTCTGTTTGAAAAGGGAATTGTAAAGAAAACAGAGGACGATTTGATTGAACTTTTACAAGACTTCGAGAGCTAAAGGGGGAAAGAAATGAATAAAGTAGCAATTCGCAAATTCTTTTATGGCTTTATTGGCATGAGTATTATTATTTGGGTAGCTTTTGGAATTTGGTATACCGGATTTTATAAGCATGAGGCTATATTTAAAGATAATGTTGGAATCAATACTCTGCCATTAGAAGAAACAACAGTTGGAGTCGTAAGTGAAAAAGTACTTCTGCCCGGTGGTCAGTCCGTTGGTGTGAAAATGGACGTAAAGGGTATTTTAGTTGTTGGCCTTGAGGAGATTGATACACCAGACGGCAAAAGTATAAATCCTGGATTAAAAGCCGGACTGGAAATTGGTGACAGTATTCTTACTATTAATGGAGAAACGGTAAATAATGCAAGAGAAGTACAGAAGAAAATAAATAAAGTGAAAGAAAAAGTTCGCTTAAAGATTATGCGAAAAGGCGAAGCCAAAATTATTTATTTAAGTCCCGTATTATCAGCTGATGATAATATGTATAAAATGGGCATTTGGGTAAGAGATAAAACAGCTGGACTTGGGACTATGACTTTCTATGATCCTGAGAGAAATGTTTTTGGTGCATTGGGACATGCCATTACCGATCCGGATACCGGAGATGTATTATCAGTTGCTGAGGGAGAGCTAGTTGATTCTAAGGTAGAATCGGTGAAACAAGGAAAAGCGGGAGACCCCGGCGAAATAAGAGGTATTTTCTATGAAGCAGATGAACCCCTTGGGGCTTTAAAAAACAATGGCAATTTCGGTATCTTTGGAAATTTATATTCTCCAATTGATAACCCTATTTTCCCAAAGCCCATAGCAGTTGGTTATCAAGATCAAGTAAAAAAAGGTTCGGCATATATTTTGAGTACTTTAGAAGGCAATAAAGTTGAAAAATATAGTGTAAACATTGAGAAAATCAATCATCAATTAAAACCAGATACGAAAAGTATGGTTATTCGCGTCACGGATAAGCGCCTATTAAAAAAGAGCGGCGGCATTGTTCAGGGCATGAGTGGCAGCCCCATTATACAGAATAATAAAATCGTTGGAGCGGTGACACATGTATTTGTAAATGATCCTGAAAGGGGATACGGGATTTTTATCGAATGGATGCTACAGGAATCAGAAAAAATCGAACCATATGAAATTGACTCGAACTAATGTCAAAGATTGTCGGAAAGACTCGTGGATTGTAGGTAAAAAATGACAGCGAATTTCCGAATTCTATTGCAAAATAGGATAAATTTCATTATACTTTAGTTAGAAAATTGTTTGAATAAACATAAAATTCTTACTAAAAAGAAGATTAAAGGGGGAAATGTTTATGACAAAAATCAGAGTGGGCATAGCCGATGATAACAAAGACTTCTGTGAGATTTTAACGGATTTTTTTGAGGCCCAACAGAACATGGAAATCGTTTTTACCGCTCATGACGGAATCCAAACTGTCGATGCAGTACTGAAGGAAAAACCGGATGTTCTGATTTTGGACATGATTATGCCTTACTTGGACGGATTAGGAGTTTTGGAGCGATTAGACGGAATGGATTTGGAGACTTTTCCAAAGGTAATTATGCTTTCTGCAGTTGGACAGGAGTCCATTACACAAAAAGCAATCCATTTAGGTGCAGAGTATTATGTTGTTAAGCCTTTTGATCTCACCATTTTAGCAAAGCGTATTAATCAGCTGGCTGGACTGGAAAAAACGAGCAACAGCGGAAATCGGAATAATTCCACAAAAGCGATTATTAAAAGGGAAGAGACAAAGACAATTGATTTGGAAATGGACATTACTAATATGATTCATGAGGTAGGTGTGCCGGCGCACATTAAGGGGTACCAATATTTGAGAGATGCCATTACTATGGTTGTCAATGATATGGATTTACTTAGTGCTGTAACAAAAGAATTATATCCTGCAATAGCAAAAATGAACAATACGACACCAAGTCGTGTAGAAAGAGCGATTCGACATGCGATAGAGGTAGCATGGAACAGGGGGAAAATTGAAACGCTTAACAATCTATTTGGATATACGGTACATAATGACAAGGGAAAACCGACTAATTCGGAATTCATTGCTATTATTGCCGACAAATTAAGATTAGAGAGAAAAGTAAGCTAAACATTCATAATTGCCTTTTACTATTTTTATTCCAAATAAACTCCTTTTGTCAATTGGGTAAAACTACTTAATTGATAAAAGGAGTTTTTATGTTGTAAATCACCAAATGTTTCATTATAATAAGAAATAGATATTTTATTTCCATTTTTATATAGAATGGAAAAATGAGAGGAAGAAACGAAAAGTTATGTTAGTAAAAGAAAAAATAGATCGAATTAATTATTTGGCTAAAAAATCAAAAACAGTAGGCCTTACATCCCAAGAGAAAAAAGAACAACGAATTTTACGTGAAGAATTTTTAGCTGATTTTCGAGCACGCTTTAAACAACAATTAGATAACATTGAATTTGTAGAGGACATTCAAGAAGAGAATAAGAGTGTCGAAAAAAATAGAGATAAGAATTAAAAAACTTGTAATAAGCAGCGAGAAGGAACATTTTTCTCGCTGCTTTTCTTTTATAGTAGAGGTATACAATAATCTTTTATTTATAAACAAGAAAGAGGTGGAGATTTTGTACCGACGCTATAAATTCATTGTAATCCCATGTATTGCGGTACTTTTTATCAGTATTTTCTCAGGGTTTGGTACCAATTCAGAGAGTGCAAATGTTCGACATTTGATTGAACAGCGGACGGATATTCTACAACAAGCATATTATGGTGAACTATCCTTTGAGAAAGCACAAAACCAATTGCAGAAAATTGAGACACAGCCGTTATTAGGCGAAGACATTACTGCACTTAAGGATGCAGACCCTTGTCAATTGGATTTGGTACAAAAAATGGAAATGAAGTCGATCGAGCGAAAGATGCACTTGTTCCATTACCAATCTTTTGAAGTAAATTTAAAATGGTATATGAAGGGGCTCTGTGAAGATTATATTTCTCAAGGGGATTATTTTATCGTGCTAAAAACAGTTGATGGAGAGGCAAAGCTATCTGAATTTGAACCGATTTTGACAGATTATGAAGGAAATTAGTTCTTTTTAGCAGAATCCAAAAAAATTCTGTTTATCTTTTCAAATTTGTTGGTATAATATATAAGTATTGCATATATGAAATAAATCAATGAATATTTGAAAGGAGAGGTGGCAATGCAAAAAGTATATTTGGATTATTCCGCTACCACACCTGTAAAAAAAGAAGTTCTTGATGAAATGATTCCATACTTTACAGAAAAGTTTGGTAATCCGTCAAGTTTATATGAAATAGGCGCAGATTCGAAGGAAGCAATCACGAAAGCAAGAGGACAAGTTGCTGGTCTGATTGGTGCAGGAGAAAAAGAAATTATTTTTACTTCTTGCGGTTCTGAATCGGATAATTGGGCTTTGATAGGTACTGCAGAAGCAAAAAAGGATAAAGGTAATCATATCATAACAACTGCGATTGAGCATCATGCTGTTTTGCATACTTGCAAGTACTTAGAAAAACATGGCTTTGAAGTGACCTATTTAGGTGTGGATGAGGATGGAAGAATTAATCTTTCTGAATTAGAAGCTGCTATTACGGATAAAACGATTTTAATCAGTATTATGTTTATCAACAATGAAATGGGTGCAATCCAACCAATTAAAGAAGCTGCAGCCATTGCGAAAAAACATGGAATCTGGTTTCATACCGATGCTGTCCAAGCTTTAGGAAACGTTGAAATTGATGTAAAAGAACTCGGCGTTGATATGATGTCAATGTCTGCACATAAAATATATGGGCCAAAAGGAATCGGAGCTATGTATCTTCGAAAAGGTGTTGTGCTTCCTGGCTTTATTCACGGAGGTGCACAGGAGTTTAAAAAACGTGCTGGTACTGAAAGTGTTCCAAATATTGTAGGCTTTGGAAAGGCTGCAGAATTAGCTAAGGAAAATCTTTCCGAACACATTGCGCGACTTTCGGAATTAAGAGATTACTTTATTAAAGAGGTAACAACAAAAATTCCGGATGTAGACGTAAACGGAGGAATGAAATACAGACATCCAGGCAATGTAAATCTAACATTTAATTTTATTGAAGGAGAATCCTTACTTATTTTATTGGATATGAAAGGAATTTGTATTTCAACAGGTTCGGCTTGCTCTTCAGCATCATTGGTTCCATCGCATGTATTATCAGCATTGGGAGTACCGGTCGAGAAAATACATGGATCTCTTCGTTTTTCTATCGGAGATTTTACAACGAAGGAAGATTTGGACTATACAGTAGAAAATTTGATTGAGATTGTAGCGAAGCTGAGAACCATTTCTTCGGTTTCGAGCGAGAAAGGTTGGTAAACGATATGGCAATGTATAATGATAAAGTTATGGATCTTTTTATGAACCCACAAAATGTCGGCGAAATTGAAAATGCGGATGGGGTTGGTACTTACGGAAGCCCTGTTTGTGGTGACATGATGAAGATGTCTTTAAAAATTGAGAATAATGTAATTGTAGATGCTAAATTTAAAACATTTGGATGCGGATCTGCCATTGCTTCTTCTAGCATGGCAACCGAAATGATTATTGGTAAGACGATTGATGAAGCTTTAAACATTACCAATAAAGATGTGTTGAAAGAACTTGGCGGACTGCCGGGTCCTAAAATCCATTGTTCCGTATTATCAGAACAAGCGATTAAAGCTGCCATTTATGATTATGCACAAAAGCATGGATTAGAATTTGAAGGCTTAAAAGATTACGATCCAAATGCATCGGAAGACGATCATCTGCATGAGCATGATGAAGAGGATGGAGAATAATACCATGACAAAAACCATGGAAAAGAATAAGAAAGTTGTATTAGGGTTGAGCGGCGGTGTGGATAGCACTGCCGCTGCTTTGTTGTTAAAAGAAAAAGGCTATGAAGTAACCGGATTATATTTTGATGTGCTTGGAAATCAAGTAAAGGAAAAAGAACGTGCGGAACAGGCTGCTAAAGAGTTAGATATCCCATTTGTATATAAAGACATTAAGGAAGCTTTTTCTGAGAATGTTATCTCCTATTTTTGTGAATCCTATCAAAAAGGTGAAACGCCAAATCCATGTATAATATGTAATCCAACTATAAAATTTAAGCTTATGGAAGAGGAAGCGAATCGATTGGGAGCATACCATTTAGCTACCGGACACTATGCAAATATAGAATTTGATGAGGATACAAATTGTCATTTTATTAAGCGTGCAGATAATGAGAAAAAAGATCAGTCTTATATGCTTTATCGACTGCCGCAATCCATTATTCGGCGTTTGATTTTTCCTTTAGGAAATGTTGAATCAAAGGGTTTAATCAGAGATTTTGTTCGTGAACATCAAATTCATAATGCCGATGCAAAGGATAGTCAGGAAATTTGTTTTATCAAACAAGGCAATTACATCGATTATCTGAATGAAAGAGGATATTTGGGAAAAAATGGAGACTTTATTGATAAAGAAGGGAATATTCTTGGGAAGCACAGTGGAATCATAAACTATACAATCGGACAGAGAAAAGGTCTTGGAGTTACTTTTGGAAAACCGATGTTTGTAATTAAAATGGATGAAAAAAAGAATCAAGTGGTACTAGGTGAAAACGAAGACTTGTTCCAAAAAATCATTTATGCAAAGGATTGTCGCTTTACCATTCAAAACCAAGGTGAAGAAGGATTTCCAAACGAATATGATGGCATTTCCGTTCTTGCAAAGGTGCGTTATGCTTCAAAGCCTGCCAAAGCAAAAATATATAGAGACGAAAATGGAATGATAAGAGCAGAATTTGAGGAAAAACAAAGAGCAGCGACTCCGGGACAATCTATGGTATTTTATTTGGGCGACCGTCTGATTGGCGGAGGGTTTATTACAAATAAATAGCAATAATCGATATATTTCTGATGAATTAAGGAGGTAGCGATGCTTGAAACTTTAAAAGAAGAACTCATACAAGCAGCAATTCAGGCAGAAAAAGACGGACTTTGTAAAAATAAATCCGGAAACTTTAGTGCCATAGATCAAAAGAGAAAGTTCATGGTTATTACACCTTCCGGTTCTGAACGAAAGGATCTTAGTGTAGATGATATCCCTGTTTTAAATTGGAATGGAGAGGTCATAGAGAATAAATCCGGATTAAAACCATCCAGTGAATGGAAAATGCATCTTGCAGCTTATGAAACGCGTAATGATTTTTTTGCAGTTGCGCACACGCATTCTCATTTTGCAACTTCTTTTGCTATTTGCGGGAAAAAAATTTCCCCTGTTGCATTTGAAGCCTATTTTTATGGCTGGAAAACAGAACTTGCGGATGCTTTTTTGCCGGGAAGTAAAGAGCTTGCTGAAAGCGTAAAAAAGCCACTTCAAATAGCAGATGTAGTCTTGCTTAAAAATCATGGTGTTTTAACAGGTGGGAAAAACAGCGAAGATGCACGTCAAAAAATTACTTATGTTGAAGACGTTGCACAGCTTTATTTTTACGCTTTGCAAATAGATGGAAAAGAACCAACTTCTATCCCAGAAAAGCAATTTTTGGACTATCATGATTACTGCTGCAATGCGAATAAGTAAAAGATTACACGGGAAACCTATACTTATTCTATATAGAAAGGAATGAGTATATGAACAATCGTAATTTAACGTACGGAATTGGTCTGGGAGTAGCTGGTGCGATTGCCGGTATGCAATTTTATCAACGTATGACACCAAAATCACAGCGTCAACTTCAAAAAAGTGTTAAAAATGCAGCCGATCAATTAAATGATCTTATGCAAGAAGTAGGAGATCGTTTAAACAATATCACTATGATGGACTAATCAAAAAGTACAAAACGGGAAACAGGCCTAAGAATCAAAGGCAAAAAACCCTATTTTCATAAAAGATTTTGTAAAATAGGGTTTTCTGTTTTTACATAAGATATTTCTCGGGAAACATTTGACACTATAAGAAATATTGATTATAATCTTACTGTTAAAAGCTTAATACAATGACAATGAAAAGGATAAGTACCTTTTAATGCGTAGCAAAGAGAAGAAGGGATGGTGGGAGCCTTCTGTACGATAGATTGGGAAGCTGCCTTGGAGTCATATTTGAATGAGAGACCTTTACCAAGGTAATTAGGGTGGTACCGCGAGCAAGCTTCGTCCCTATGTGGGATGAGGTTTTTTATTTTTTTGATAAGGTTTGATAAGGGAGGAAATGATATGGAAAAGATGGGTTTAAATGAACTCAGAAAGAAATTTCAAGAATTTTATGAAACAAAAGATCATTATGCAAGAAAAAGCTTTTCTTTGGTTCCTGATAAGGATAAGAGCTTATTGATTATTAATTCCGGAATGGCACCGCTAAAGCCATATTTTGCAGGAATCGAAACACCGCCTAGCAAACGAATGACAACTTGTCAAAAATGCATTCGTACCGGTGATATTGAAAATGTAGGTATAACATCAAGACATGGTACTTTTTTTGAAATGCTTGGAAGCTTTTCATTTGGTGACTATTTTAAAGAGCAATCCATACGTTGGGGTTGGGAATTCATTACTCAAGTGCTTCATATGCCAGAAGATCGTGTATGGGCAACCATTTATGAGGATGATATGGAAGCACGTGATATTTGGAAAAATATCATAGGAATGCCGGAAGAACGAATCGTACCTCTTGGAAAAGACGATAATTTCTGGGAAATCGGTACTGGTCCATGCGGACCATGTTCGGAAATTTATTTTGATCGTGGTGAAGAATATGGATGTGATAGTGAAGATTGCAAGCCTGGTTGTGAATGTGATCGATACATTGAATTCTGGAATCACGTATTTACGCAGTTTAATAAAGAAGAAGACGGTACGTATTCTCCGCTTGCACATCCAAATATTGATACCGGGATGGGACTTGAGCGTTTGGCTTGCATCATGCAGGGAGTCGATTCTATTTTTGATATTGATACGATTCGGACAATTTTAGATGAGGTTGTACGAATCAGTGGAGTTTCTTATCATAATGGAGAAGCATCGACGGATGTTTCCATACGAATTATTACCGATCATATTCGTTCTGTAACATTTATGGTTGGTGATGGCATTTTACCAAGCAATGAAGGACGCGGATACGTACTTCGACGATTGCTTCGCCGCGCTGCCCGTCATGGAAAGCTCTTAGGATTGGAAGGACCTTTCCTTGCTGATTTATCCAATAAAGTAATGGAATCATCTGGAGCTGCTTATCCCGAAATTCAGGAAAAAAGAGAATACATCTATCGTGTTATTTCTGTGGAAGAGGAAAAGTTCAGTACTACCATTGACCAGGGTAATCTAATTTTAAATGATTACATTAATCGTGCAAAAAAGGAAAATAAGACTTGCTTATCCGGTGAACAAGCATTTAAGTTATATGATACGTATGGCTTTCCTTTGGAATTAACACAGGAAATTGCAGCAGAAGAAAATTTAACGGTGGATATTGATGGGTTCAACCAGCATATGCAGCATCAAAAGGAAATGGCAAGAGCGGCAAGAAAGTCAGAAACAGATGCAGGATGGTCAGACGATTCCATGCTGTATGCAAATTTACCGGATACGGAATTTATAGGCTATACAACACTCAATGCTAAAGTAAAGGTAGAAGGTATTTTCTCAGAGAAAGCTTCCTTAGATGTATTAAAGGAAGGGGAATCCGGACGCGTTGTTTTTGATTGCTCTCCATTCTATGCAGAAGGCGGTGGACAAGCTAGTGATAAAGGGATGGCAGAAAATGAGAAATGCCAGACTAAGATAGCTGGAGTAACGAAATTTAAAAATATCTTCTTACACAAGATTGAGGTTACAAGCGGAGAGCTTCATGTAGGAGATATGCTGGATGTTTCGGTTCAAGCAGAAAACAGAAATAAAACAGCATGCAACCATACAGCAACCCACATTCTTCAGAAAGTATTAAAAACAATTTTGGGTGATCATGTACAACAGGCTGGTTCCAATGTGACTGCAGATGGACTTCGCTTTGATTTTACTCATTTTGAGGCAATTCCAAAAGATGTTTTGAATCAGATTGAACAGGCTGTTAATAAAAAAATTATTGAATTTTTACCAGTTGTATGCAAGGAAATGCCAATTAAAGAAGCGGAGCAGCTTGGCGCGATGGCGTTATTCGGAGAAAAGTATGGAGAAACAGTTCGAGTGGTTTCGGTAGGGGATTACAGTATCGAATTTTGTGGAGGAACCCATGTTTCCAATTCTGGACAAATTGGTGCATTTAAGATTCTTTCCGAATCCGGTGTTGCTTCCGGTGTTCGCCGTATTGAAGCAATTACAGGGACTGGACTTTATATGAAATTAATAGAGGAAGAAGCTATAATAACCTCTGCAGCTGAAAGCTTAAAAGCAAATCCTTCTAATTTAGTATCTCGTATCCAGAGCTTAAACGAAGAACTTAAAAATTGTAAAAAAGAGTTAGAACAGATTAAAATGCAGGCTATGGGTTCAGAGCTTGATGATATGATTGCAAGTGCAAAAGAAATCAATGGTGTTCGATTGATCACCAAACGTTTTGAAGATTGCGACATTAATGACTTAAGAAAGCTTTCCGATGAGATTAAAGAAAAAGAAAAAGGCATTGTTGTATTATTTGCGACAGTAAATGGAAACAAGGTAACCTTTATGGTATCAGTTGCAAATGATTTGTTGGATCGTGGCTACCATGCAGGGAACATGATTAAAAAGATTGCTGCAGCAGCTGGCGGCGGTGGCGGCGGTAAAGCAGATATGGCACAAGCAGGAGCAAAAGATCCTTCAAAAGTGGAAGATGCATTTGCTTTGGCAGAGACCTTACTGTAAAATATTACAACAATATTAAGAATTGAAAAACTCCTTGTTTCTATTTTTGATTTTGCTATAATGAATTCAATAGGAAAGAAGGTGAAAGAATGGACAGAAATACCATACTGTTTAATAGCCCGGAAAAAGGCGAACAACAAACGACCGAAGAAATATTAAGAACGGTTTATAATGCGTTGGAAGAAAAAGGGTACAATGCAATCGATCAGATGGTAGGCTACATTCTATCGGGTGATCCTTCCTACATTACTGGTCACAACAATGCTAGAAACCGTATTCGTCATATTGAAAGAGATGATTTGGTTGAAGAATTGTTGAGAAGCTTTTTAAAGAAATAAAAAGTAAAGCGGACATTTTTGTCCGCTCCTTTTTTATTTTGTAAGTAGGAAGTTGTGATACTAAAAGAGAAAAAATAATAGGCAGAGGGGATGGAGGAAAGAAATTTGAAATGTATTTCACTGGATGTAGGCGATAAAACCATTGGTGTCGCCGTGAGCGATGGTTTACTTTTGACTGCACAAGGGTTAATGACCATTGAAAGAGTAGGAATTCGCAAGGACGCAGATAAAGTAATTCAACTCATTAAAGAGCATGATTGCAGTACCGTAGTCGTTGGACTTCCCAAAAATTT
The DNA here is from genome assembly GCF_017168145.1 of Anaerovorax sp. IOR16. Taxonomy (GTDB): domain Bacteria; phylum Bacillota; class Clostridia; order Peptostreptococcales; family Anaerovoracaceae; genus IOR16. The sequence goes on from NZ_JADQTL010000009.1 coordinate 894,324, forward strand.
AAATGGAACAGACAGTGTACAGACAGAAAAGGTGTATACCTTTAAAACAATGCTTGAAAATAAACTTCGCAGTACAGGGATGGCTGATGTTGAAATTGTTTATGAAGATGAACGTTTTACTACAGTCATTGCAGAAAATGTTTTAATTCAAGCAGATGTTAGCCGTAAAAAACGAAAAGAAGTGATTGACAAACAGGCAGCTGTAATCATATTACAGAGCTATTTGGATCGCTATCAGAATCAGAAAAAGAAAAATGAAGAAAATCAAGAAAATGAATAAGAAATAATAAAGTAATGAAAATGAATTATTATTAATGGGGATTAATTTAGAAATTAAATAAGAATGGGAGAAAAGAGAGTAGTATGTGTATACAACAGAAAATTAAGAAAAGTATTTTATGGGCACTGTGTGTCTGTCTTTTAACTTTATGCCTTCCTGTTTCTGTTTATGGAAGTGATCAGAACGAGAGGCTGAATAGTAAATTTAGATCCGGAGCATATTTTCACTATTCTTATAAAACGAATTTGGATGACATTCGTTTTGATAAGTTAGATTATATCATTTATGCTTTTGTTGAACCTTATGCGGATGGAAACTTTCGGCCTTTGGAGAAACCGGAACAGGTAAAAGAGTTGATTCAAAGAGCACATGCACATGATGTAAAGGTTTTTATGGGAATTGGTGGGGGTTCCACGGCAATGGATTTTGATATTCTAGCCTCGGACAAAGATTCCGTCATTCGTTTCATCAAATCAACCATGGGTCTTTTTGAAGAATATGATTTAGATGGAATTGATATCGATTGGGAAAGCCCGTTGGTCGGTCAATCCGCTAAAAATTGTGAAGCTTTAATGCAACAGTTAAGTAAGGAATTAAAGGCAAAGGGTAAGTATTTTACATGTGCGGTTTCCGGAACATACAAACCGGATAAAGGCATCGACAGCACCAATGGATTTACAGATGCTTGCCTTGATACCTTCGATTGGATTCATGTCATGACCTATAGCTTACAAAGAACAAACAGTCCTTTATGGTTTCCGGATGTTTCTCTTCAATATTGGCACAATGTAAGAGGAATCAGTACAGATCGATTGGTAATCGGTGTTCCGTTTTATGCATTACCAAGCTGGAAAACATACCGTGATTTGATTGCAGAAAACCCAGAAGCTGCCTACATTGATCAGGTATTGGGAGCCGATGAAACACAGGAATCGAATTACAATGGCATTAATACCATTCGTGAGAAAACAAAGCTTAGCTTACAAAATGGAGGCGGCATGTTCAGTTGGGTTGTTAATGTCGATGCACCCGGAGAACAAAGTCTAACGGCATTGATTTATGATACGATAAAAGAAGCAGAAGCAATGGGTGTATCAAATTTTGTAAATAAACCAACGGTTATATATAAAAATCGTGAAATCAAATTTGATGCATCTTCCGGTTATCCTTTTATTGATGTTGCAAATCGTACGATGGTACCGTTTCGAAAAAGTGCGGAAACGGTTGGAATGACGGTAAGCTATGATGCTGTCAACCAAATAGCTACTGCAACAGGAAACGGAAAAACCATACAAATTCCAATTGGTCAGCCCAATATTATAGTTGACGGTACAACCATCGCTTTGGATACACAGGCCGTGATCTATAATAATAGAACGTATATTCCTATGCGTGCATTTTTTGAGAATGCCGGATGCCGCATCAAAGAGTGGCATAACAATACAAGAACGGCTTATGTTGAATAAAACTTGTTTGCCGTTTGACAAATAAAACATTCTATGATACATTGAAAAAAAACAGGGAGCTTGTAAGCAGGCTGAGAGGAAGTAATCGAACTTCGACCTATATTACCTGATTTGGATAATGCCAACGTAGGGAACATAAGCACAAAAGTAAATTTTATTTTTGAGTTCATATTTCTACGGATATGAACTCTTTTTTTGTTTTAGTAGGTGGTGAATCCACTTTTTTGTAAGGAGGTTTTATAAAATGCATCAAAAAATAATTGAAACAGTTCGAACCAATAAACCATTGATTCATTGCATTACAAATTATGTAACGGTATTGGATGTCGCGAATATGCTTTTGGCAAGTGGGGGTGCTCCCATTATGGCAGATGACATAAATGAAGTGGAAGAAATCACAAGTATTTGCGGTGGATTAAACATTAATATTGGGACATTAAATGAAAGAACTATAAAATCAATGATTTTAGCCGGAAAAAAAGCAAATGATTTGAAGCATTTTACAATCCTTGATCCAGTTGGTGCCGGTGCGTCTGCATTACGAACGAAGACAACATTTCAGCTTTTGGATGAGGTGAAATTTTCTGTGATTCGTGGTAATATCTCAGAAATTAAAACAGTCGCAAATGGCAGTGGAACGACACAAGGCGTAGATGCCGATATAAAAGATGCAATTACCGAAGAAAATCTTTCGGAAGCCGTTGCTTTTGCAAAAAGTTTAAGTAAAAAAACAGGTGCAGTTATTGCAATCACCGGAGCAATTGATCTTGTTTCAGATGAGAAAACGACGTATGTGATTCGAAACGGACATCCAATTATGTCTCAGATTACCGGAACCGGCTGTATGCTGACCGCTGTCATTGCCGCTTATGGAGTAGCAAATCCAGATCGAATTTTAGAAGCTACGGCAGCAGCAGTATGTGCCATTGGGCTTTCCGGTGAAATTGCCCGGGAAAAAGTGGAGGAAATAAAAGGTGGAAATGGCAGTTTTAAAATCTTCTTTATGGATGCTATGAGTCAAATGGATGATGAACAATTGAGGGAAGGTGCAAAATTTGAAATTCGATAAAAAATCATTGCTCCTATATGCGGTTACGGATCGTTCTTGGGTTGGCAGACAAACCTTTTTAGAGCAAGTGGAAGAAGCGTTGGCTGCTGGGGTTACTTTTTTACAATTGCGAGAAAAAGAAATGAGTGATGAACGATTCTTATCAGAGGCAAGTGAAATAAAGAAATTAGCAAAAAAATATAATGTACCATTTGTTATAAATGATAATGTACAAGTAGCCCTTCAAAGTGATGCAGACGGCGTACATGTGGGTCAAAGTGATATGGAAGCTGACAATGTGAGAAAACTCTTGGGAAATGAAAAAATTTTAGGAGTTTCAGTACAAACGGTTGAACAGGCAAAGGTTGCAGAACAAAGGGGTGCGGACTATCTTGGTGTTGGAGCCGTGTTTAACACATCTACCAAAACCGATGCGGCTGACGTTTCATATATGACTTTGAAAGAAATATGTAAAGCTGTTTCGATTCCGGTGGTTGCAATTGGCGGCATCGATTCGAATAATGTAGGCCAGCTTGCAGGGTCTGGCATTGAAGGAATTGCGGTCATTTCCGCACTCTTTTCCAATGAAAGCATTCGTGAAGCTGCAAAATGTTTAAAGAAAGAAATTGAGGCGATTGTTTGAAATGAATAAACCAATGAACATGAACGGTGTTATTTTTGATATGGATGGGACACTTTTGGATTCTATGCCGATATGGAACAATGTAGCATCTTCCTATTTAAGAAAAAAAGGTTACGAACCTGAGCCAAATCTTTGGGAAGCATTGAAATTTTTAAGTCTTTCACAAGGCGTTGCTTATATAAAAGAGAAGTATCTTTTACCGGAAACGAACGAAGAAATTGAAACAGGAATTAATCAGACGATTGAATATAGTTATTTTAATAAAATCCCATTAAAAGCAGGAGTAGAGCCATATTTGCAAATGCTTCATAAGTATCGCATTCCAATGTGCGTTGCAACCGCCACAGATAAATATTTGGCAGAAGCTTCTTTGAAACGATTGGATATTTTGCAGTACTTTAAAGGTATTCTTACCTGTCAGGAGATTGGCTGCGGCAAGGATGACCCAACCATATTTGAATCTGCTAGAGAGCTGCTTCAGACAGATAAAAAAAGAACGTATGTTTTCGAGGATGCACTGCATGCAGGTATTACAGCAAAAAATGCAGGCTTTAAGGTAATTGGTGTTTATGAAGAAAGTGCGAAGGATGATTGGGAAGAACTAAAAAAAATTGCGGATCAAAGTATTCTTTCTATGGAGGAATTGGTATGAATACAGCATTGACCATTGCCGGGTCTGATTGCAGTGGTGGAGCCGGTATTCAAGCAGATATAAAAACCATGACTGCACATGGGGTTTATGCAATGAGTGCAATCACCGCATTAACTGCACAAAACACGACCGGAGTGCAAGGTATTTTTGAATGTACCCCTTCTTTTTTGGAACAACAGCTGGATTGTATTTTTACTGATATTTTTCCCGATGCCGTAAAAATAGGCATGGTCAGCAGTATAGCTTTAATTTCTGTAATTGCAAATAAATTAAGTCAGTATCACGCAAAGAATATCGTTCTAGATCCAGTAATGGTCTCTACGAGTGGAAGTAAGTTGTTATCCGATGGTGCTATGGATTCAATGATAAATTTGCTTGCGCCGTTAGCAACCGTTCTTACTCCCAATATCAGTGAAGCAGAAGTATTAAGTGGAATTGCCATTGAATCCCCATTCTTAATGGAAAAAGCAGCTCAAATCATTTCAAAAAAATGTGATGCAGCTGTTTTAGTAAAAGGTGGACATAGTGATAACAATGCAGATGATTTATTGTATTTTAATGGACAAATGGAATGGTTTAAAGGAGAAAAATTAAAAAACAGCAATACACATGGGACCGGCTGTACTCTTAGCTCTGCCATTGCCTGTGGTCTTGCTAAAGGACTTTCTTTAGAGGAAAGTGTGAAAAAGGCAAAGGAATACATATCGGAAGCAATAAAAGCAAATTTAAATTTAGGAAAGGGAAATGGTCCTTTAAACCATTGTTATAAGATAGGAGAATAAAATGAGAAACTATGCAACACAAATGGAGGCTGCTCGAAAAGGCATCATTACGGAACAATTAAAAAAAGTAGCTGAAAAAGAACGTATGACTGTAGAAGAACTATTACCCCTTGTCGCATCGGGTAAGGTTGTAATCTGTGCAAATAAAAATCATAAATGTCTTGATCCGGAAGGAATCGGATCCATGCTTCGTACGAAAATTAATGTAAATCTTGGAGTATCGCGTGATTGCAAAGATTACGAGATTGAAATGGAAAAGGTGATGGAATCGATAAGACTTGGTGCTCATGCGATTATGGATCTATCTTCTCACGGCGATACCATTCCATTTCGAAGAAAGCTGACGTCGGAATGTCCGGCTATGATTGGAACTGTTCCGATTTATGATTCTGTCATCCATTATCAAAGAGATTTGGCAACGTTAACAGCAAAGGACTTTATCGATGTCATCCGACTTCATGCAGAGGATGGCGTAGATTTTGTAACATTACATTGTGGGATAACTCGAAAAACAATTGATCAAATCCGAAAGCATAAAAGAAAGATGAACATTGTATCTCGTGGGGGTTCTTTGGTTTTTGCATGGATGTGTATGACCGGAAACGAAAATCCATTTTATGAGTATTATGATGAAATTTTGAAGATTTGCAGAGAATATGATGTGACCATTTCTTTAGGAGATGCTTGCCGCCCAGGCTGTCTGGCTGATGGTTCAGATGTTTGCCAAATTGAGGAATTGGTTCGGCTTGGCGAATTAACAAAGCGAGCATGGGAGCAGGATGTCCAAGTAATGGTAGAGGGTCCCGGACATCTGCCGATGGATCAGATCGAAGCAAATATGAAAATTCAGCAAACCCTCTGCATGGGTGCCCCTTTTTATGTACTTGGTCCAATCGTAACGGATATTGCACCGGGTTACGACCATATTACCGCAGCAATTGGTGGTGCCATTGCCGCAGCTTCCGGAGCGGCTTTCTTATGTTATGTAACACCTGCGGAGCATCTTGCTTTACCGAATGTAGAGGATGTAAAGCAAGGTATTATCGCATCAAAAATAGCGGCGCATGCAGCAGACATTGCAAAAGGCGTTCGTGGTGCAAGAGAACTGGATGATAAAATGGCAGATGCCAGACGTGCTTTGGATTGGGAAGCGCAATGGGAGTGTGCAATCGATCCTGAGATAGCAAAAAGCATTCGTGAGGAAAGAAAACCGGAACACGATGATACTTGCTCTATGTGTGGAAAGTTCTGCGCGGTAAGAAGTATGAATAAAGCACTTTCCGGAGAATACATTGACATTTTGTAAATAAAAAAGATTTGTAAAGAATAAAAGATCAGACTAAAAAGCTCCATTCAATCGTTTCGACATCAACCTTATCGTTGCTGTGTTTGATAAATGGAGCTTTAACAATTTGTTTTACGACTAGTTTTTCGTGAATAAATCTATATGCTTAGAAATTATTGGAATCGATTCAGATAAAAGGTCCCAATGTTCTGCAATTCTTTCTTCGATATCCACCAAATAATCATAGTGTAGCTTTTCAATTGGACAGCCTTCAAAGCAAGAGCATGCGTCTGCTTTAAACACCTCACAGCCTTGGAATGGATTTGCCGTTCCAAGATAAAGATCATTATACGAATCCACATAAAGCATTCGTCCGCCATAATTATTTGGATTACATAAGCCTCTTAAAGTGATCCATTCGAAATTGATGCCATCGTTTGATGCATAAACATCAAATCCGATTGGGTATTTAAAGTGATGCAGTATCCATACAATACTTTCATAGATTGAAATAAGAATCTTTGTTTTTTGTGTTCCAATTAAATTTTCTATTTCGGTTTTGTTTGCTAAAATTACGGAGAGGATCACTTCCATATTACTGGAATCATCAAACGTACTGATGAGCAATTGATGATTAAATTCTTGTATCTGCCATGCATATACATTGAATGGATTATTAAATCCCGAACCGAGTCCTGACAAGCTTTTTTTTCTTTCGCCTTTTGATGGGGTAGAAGGAGAAAGCGGCATTCCGCCAACAACCAATTCCCAATTGTCATCTTTGTCAATTCGTATTAGATCGCAGCCCAGTGGAATGAGCCATGCAAATGGTAATTCTTTGGTTGCACTTACATAAAGATAATTGCTGAATTGACCAATACTTAAGGTATATTTGTTTAACGAATCCCCAAATCCTTTATCAACGATTAATGTCCAATCATTTATTTGAGGTTCATGGCCATTTGTTCTCCAAATTTGAACACCATCACTGTTTGCGGTTGCAACGTATATTTTATGATGGAATACTGCCATATTTGTTATCTGTGAATGTGGATTGTATTGAGGATCAAAGCCTGTGGCTGATGGATCAATTACGACTTCCCAATCAAAAAATTCTGGGTCATGACTGCGGTAAAGTAGTGGAAAAACACTTGAACTGAACTCATTGATTGGTGCAACGTATACATGATTATGATGCGTAATCGTAGCTCTTGTTGAAGTTCCTGGAAGTTGGTACATCTGAACAAAGAACCAGTTTACACCATTCGTAGATTTCAATATTTGCATCGAAACACCTGAGCCAACAGCTGCCGCATAAATACAAGGAGCGCCATTAAGTGGGTTATCTTGTATCATAAAACGAAACCCTGAGAGTTTAGATCCGGTTTCTGCCCGAAATACTCTTTCCCATTTTTGGGTTCCATCTTTTTTATATCTCCATATTTCTGCTAAATCATCTACTGGATTGTTTGGTTTAATGAGATGCGGTATTTGTGCAGATGGTTCAAAGCTTTTAATTATCGAATAAGGAATATTTCTTCCGGTACCGATATAGATATAATCGTCTAATTCACACATAGACCAAGCATAATTGTTTTGTCTTGCGTTGTTTAAATCATTATAATCAAACCCGTTTAATGGGGTTATTTTTTTAAATTCATACACGATGTGATTCCCCTTTCAAGGTACTAATAATGTATGCAAATATTGATAAACTAGACACTGTTGGAAAAAATTATGATATAGTTACAGTATAGAGAGATTAAAATATTTAAAGAAAGTAATTTGGATTTGATTAAAAGTATTAATATGAAGCAATTGTTTATTATCATCCTATAATCTAAGAAAATTTGAAAGAAGAATGATGGAGATAATTATTTCTTTAGGGGTGAGAGTGAAAATTGGGTTGGAGAATATTGGGTAAAAGGTTGTATTACTTTTATTGATAAAGGAAAGAATATGGAATGTAAAACCTATAGTATGCGTTCCGGAGGTTCCGGATCTATAGTTAGTTCGGATGAAATAATACCTGTAAAGATAAAATTGGATGATCATTTTGAAGAATTTGAGTTAGAACCGGGTATATTTAATAAGATGTGATTTGTTAGCAATTAGGAGGATACAAGATGGACATGCTGGAAATATTAGATCAAAAATCATTTGTTGTAGTCGGTGATACATTGAATGAGAAAAAATATGCCTATAAAATTAAAAGTAGTTTATTAGAACGTGGTTATAAAGCTTTTGGTGTTGGAAAAAAAAAAGTCCATTAATGAGATTGCAGAGGAGATTGATATTATTGATCTTTGCATCAATCCCATAGACGGATTAAAGATAATTAAAGAATGTGAAAAATCATTCAAATGCATTGTGATTCAACCTCATGCAGATAATGATGCACTTTTATCTTATTTGAATGAACAAAATATCCCGTATATTCAGGGTTGCTTATTGGCTGCTTTAAAAATTTATCGATAGAGTCCGATTATATAACATTGATTTCCGCAAGTAAAATCAAGCAATGCAATTTCCATTACACTATAATTGTTACAGGGTGATTGAAACGAGGTGAGTAGAACGAATGTACGAGTGGCATAAGCAGATCCAAATAATCGTTGATGAAATTGACGAGTGTATCAGACATCATCACGATGAAGCATTAACGCTCCGGTTTCTTTCTCACAAGTTGGGTTATTCTGAATTTCATACTACCAGAAAATTTAAGGAGATATCTGGTATGAAGTTTAGGGATTATTTGCGGCTTAGAAAGTTAGCCTTTGCACTAAAAGAGATTCGGGATAGTCAAAAAAGTATTTTGGACATTGCTTTTGATTATGGTTTTTCATCACATGAAGCGTTTACCAGAGCTTTCAAGGGATCCTATGGTGTAACTCCAAGTGAATACCGAAAAAAGCCTAAGCCTGTCGTTCTTCGTACAAAAATAAACCCTTTCGATCGCTACTTTTTAGGATTTGGAGAGATAGGTATGATGAAATCTACAGATGATGTTAAAATTTATTTTGTAACCATTCCTGCACACAAATTTTTGCACATTAAAAACTATGAGAGTAATGGGTATTGGGATTTTTGGCAAAAGCAAAGTCTTATTCCGGAGCAGGACTGCGAAACAATTTGCGGATTACTCGATAGTATCAAGGGCAAATTGGATGACGATGGTGGGAGCGAATCTAACAGCGGCAGTGGTCAGATTATGGCATACATTAATGACCCGGACGGCAGACTCTGCGATTGGGGTATTCCACGTACAGAGTGTTATGGTGTACGTCTTCCTTTTGATTATAAAGGCGATGTACCACCACAAATGCTTATGATTGATGTTCCTGAAGCGGAGTATATTGTTTTTGAACATGGGCCATTCGATTATGAGCAGGAAAATCGTAGCGTGGAGGAAAAGATTGAAAAGGCAATGGCAACTTTTGATTTTGAAAGCACGGATTACTGCTTTGACACTTCCCCTGGTAGAATAATTTACTTTTATTTTAATCCTGAACGGCATTTTAAGTATATCAGACCAGTGCGAAATTCATAATCGCTGGTTTGTTTTCACGACAGCAATCTTAATAATAGCGAAACAGGGCAACTCCGTTTGGGGTTGTCTTTCGTTTATTCGCAAAGTGTAAATTTTTCTCCCTAAGATAGATATATTGCTCCGAAAACTCTACGGTTCGTTGATTGATTCCGCTTTCCATTCATTGCTATACTATTAAATGGACGTAAATGGTATTCGTTTTGAAAGAGAGGTATATTCTTATGGATCGACAAAGCCGTAAAGAAAAAATAGAAGAATATAAGCAGCGGAAAGTTATAGGTGGCGTTTATCTAATTAAAAACACTGTGAATGGAAAAAGCCTTCTACAAAGTTCAACTGATCTAGCAGGAAGCAAAAATAGATTTGAATTTTCTTGTCATACAGGTAGCTGTATGATCTATAAGTTAAAGAAGGACTGGGAGGAATTCGGCAAAGATGTTTTTGTTTTTAAGGTATTAGAAGAACTTACTAAAAAAGAGACACAGACTCCAAAGGAATTTAGTGAGGATATAAAAACATTAGAAGAAATTTGGATGGAAAAGCTTGACTCTGGTATACTGTATTAAAGAAGGGGTATTTGATAGTTATGAAAAAGATAGAGGCTTTTTTAGATGAAACAGGAAAAATTGTTAAACTGCCTGCAAAAGATGAAAAAAAGCGAGAAGTATTGCAATATCTTGCAACGAAATTTTCGTGTGATATAGATTATACGGAAAAAGAAGTAAATTCAATCATTGATCGGTGGCATACTTTTGGGGATTATTTTTTGCTGCGGCGAGAGCTCATTGATTGCCATTTTCTATCAAGAACATGGGATGGCAAAAGATATTGGAAAGAGAAATCAGATGATTAAAGAAAAAAGAAACGTTTAAATTTTATATAATAAAGGTAGAAAGGGGTGAAAAATATGGATTGTAAAAAAGTAGGAAGTTTAATTTATACATTAAGAAAAGAAAAAGGAATGACACAAAAAGAAATTGCAGACCTCATGAATATTAGCGATAAGACAATCAGTAAATGGGAACGAGGCCTCGGGTGTCCAGACGTTTCATTGCTTTCTGCATTATCAAAGATACTTGGTGTAAATATTGAAGAAATACTGTTGGGTGGGGTTAATCCCAATGATATTGTAGGAGGAAATATGAAAAGGATTAAATTTTATGTGTGTCCGCAATGCGGTAATTTATTAACTGCTACAGGAGAGCCGGTTGTTTCTTGCTGTGGAAGAAAGTTAAATGAATTAACTGCAGAAAAAGCCAATGAAGAGCATAAGTTAAACATAGAGCATATTGAAGATGAATTATACGTTTCTGCTGAACATGAAATGACGAAAGATCATTATATTTCATTTGCGGCATTTGCAACAGGAGATAAGGTTTTCCTTGTAAAACAGTATCCGGAATGGGGATTGCAATTCCGACTTCCGAAATTTGGGCATGGTAAATTATTTTTTTACTGCACCAAACATGGGTTATATTATCAATTGATCTAAAATAATGGAGTTCAATTAGAATTGGTTAACTATTTCTTATAACTTATTTAAAGAGGATAAAAAATATCAAAATTAAAATAAAAAAATAAGTTGTATTCTTTTAATTTTAAGCGTAAAATATTAATGCTTGTGAGATAAAAATGACGACTGGGTGATACGAAAAACGTTACCCAGTTCTTTTTTTATGTTAAAGAAACTAAGCTTGTTTGTAAATAAATGAAATAGATCAAACAAAGTTGATTTCATTCGTGTATAATTGAATATGCAGAAAAGCTAAAGTAAGGATTAAATGGTGCAATATATGAAAAAATATTTAAAAATGCGTATTAGTTTAATTATAAGTTTAATCATTGTAGTAGGATTCATATCAGTTTCTTTAATTAATTATTATACCTATGGCAAGGTGATAAAAGATGATATTAAAAATATTTCTAAATTAACCTCCACAAATATATATTCTGATATTAACAATGAATTAACGAAACCAATCTTTGTATCATTAACCATGGCAAATGATCATTTTTTAAAAGATTGGTTATCGGATGAACAAACCTCACTTAATGATGAAGCCTACATAAAAAAATTGCAGGACTTTCTGATTGGAATCAAACTCAAATATAATTACAATTCTGTCTTTTTGGTGTCTGCACAAACAAATAATTACTATCACTTTGAAGGCATACACAAATCCATTTCCAAAGACAATGAGCATGATCAATGGTATTATGCCTTTATCGATGAGAATGAGTTTTATGATTTGGATGTTGATACGGATGAAGCAGCGGACAACACCTTGACCGTTTTTATTAATTGCAGAATCGAAGACGACAATGGTTCTTTAATGGGTGTAGTCGGTGTCGGCGTTGAAATGAATGAAGTACAAAATATTCTTAAAAAATTTGAGGATAACTTTGATTTAGAGGCTTGTTTAATCGATCACGATGGCTTGACTCAGGTACATACTCATAGTAAATTCATTGAACGTGTAAACATGTTTAATGAACCGGTCATCAATCAATTTAGGGATCAAATAATAGAAAACAAAGAATCCATGGAAACATTTCAATATCAACAGGAAAAATTAGATGGTTATTTAATTACTCGTTATATTCCAGAGCTGGACTGGTATTTAATGATTAAAAAAGACACATCCATACTAAAAAAGTCATTTCATTCTCAAATGGCAAGTGACTTTTTCATTATCCTATTGGTTATTCTTGTTTTGATTTTACTAAGCAATAATTTGATTCGCCGATACGAACGGCAGATTACAGAACTAATCAAGATTGATCAACTGACACGATTTCCAAATCGGAGAGCTTTTGAGGAGTCGATTCAGGATGCATTGGAACAGTTTAATAAGAACGAACAAACATTTACTGCCTTTGTATTTGATGTAGATAATTTTAAAAAAGTAAATGATACACATGGACACATCTTCGGCGATCAAGTACTTGCGCTGATTGGAACATTAACGAAAAAAAGATTGGGAAGTGCAGCTATAGTAACTCGATGGGGCGGCGATGAATTTGCAGGCATTATCTATGCATCTAAGGAACAGGCTGAAAAGATAGGATCGGACTTAATTGCATACATTGATTCGGTAAAAGAACTGAAGGAATATGGTATCACAATTAGTTTAGGGCTGACTGAGGTTCAAAGTCTTGATACTCCGGATTCTTTGATGATTCGTGCAGATCAAGGATTATATGAAGCGAAAAATAACGGGAAAAATCAATCATATATGATTTAAGGAAGGTGGAAGAAAATTGAAAAGTATTAAACCAGGTAGAGGACCGTCGATGATGGGTGGCATTGCTTCTGTTGCAGTAGGGATCTTTGGTGTGTTTTGGACAATCGGAGCCGTTAATATGGGAGCGCCTTGGTTCTTTGGATTGTTTGGAGTGGTTTTTATCTTTATTGCTATTACGCAAGCAATTTATAATTTTAATAATGCAACAAGTAAAAATCGATTTTCGGAGTTTGATATTGTGGATGAGTTCGAAGAAACAGACCCAATGCAGCAGTACATAAGTCATAAAATGACAACTAAGAGCAAGTCTGAAATTAATTCAATGAAACAAAATATGGGAACAGAAGAAAGCGGAAATGAAATTGCGTTTTGTCCATATTGTGGAACTAAGGTAAGTGTTGATTTTGATTTTTGCGGTAAATGTGGAAAGAGACTTCCAGATTAATTTGATTTTATATTCAGGGGGAATAACTTATGAGTTTACAAAATGAATCGGTAATTTCTATCAAAGACCTGAAAATGAACTTTGGGGATAAACAGGTTTTGAAAGGAATCAATCTTGAAATACAGAGTGGACAAATTATCGGATACATTGGTCCTAATGGTGCAGGGAAAAGTACGACTGTAAAAATTCTATTAGGAATCTTAGAAGGATTTCAAGGTGAAGTGAAGGTTTTTGGGGAAGACATCTCAACCGGCAGTATCAAATATAAGAAAAGAATCGGGTATGTTCCTGAAACGGCTGAATTGTATGATACCCTTACTGCACAGGAGTATCTTACCTTTATCGGAGAAATATATGGTATGGACTATTCCAAGGTTTATAAAAAGGCAAAAAAATTGATGTCTTTATTTGGAGTGGAGGAGTTTTTTCATACCAGAATTTCATCCTTTTCAAAGGGTATGAAGCAAAAAGTATTGATTATTGCAAGCCTTCTGCATAATCCTGATATCTTATTTTTTGATGAGCCTTTAAGTGGGTTGGATGCAAACAGTGTAATGATTTTCAAAGAAATTATTACAGAACTTGCGGAGCAGGGAAAAACTATTTTCTACTCATCACATATCATGGAGGTCGTCGAAAAAATCAGTGACAGAATCATTCTGATTAAGGATGGCGAAGTCATAGCAGACGGTACATTTTTGGATTTAAAGGAAAAAAACAGTGAGGGTTCCCTTGAAGAAATCTTTAATCAACTGACGGGATTTAATCAATACAAAGAAATCGCTCAGGCGTTTATTTCTGTTTTAAATGAGGGGTAAAATGAAAGAATTTGCTATTTTAAAATTTTTAGATAAGATCAGTTCTATTTTTCAAATGAATGGAATTGACTATCCGATTATGAGAAAGATTTTACAAATTAAATTTACAATGGATGAGAGAAGAGTCCCAACCATTATGATGAATGAAAAGAAGCAAGCCGAGAAGAATACATTTCGGTCTGCTTTAATCATTTATGCAATCATGGGGATTGTAATAGGAGTTTTCATGTTTTTGCCATTGCCGTTATTTTATAAAATGAATCTTATCACTGGTATGATTCTTTTTATGCTTATGACGAGTATGATTTCAGATTTTTCTTCGGTGCTTTTAGATGTGGATGATAAAAATATTCTTTTACCGAAACCAATCAATGCCAAAACGTTAAATACAGCAAAATTAATACACATTATTGTCTATCTTTTCAGCATAACAATGGCAATCTCAGGAGGATCGCTTGTTTTTGGGCTGATTCGTTACGGCGTTGTTTTTTTTCTTCTTTTATTGTTAGAAATTATACTGCTTTGTGGTTTTGCAATTTTATTTACCGCACTTTTCTACTATGCAATTCTAACTATATTTAGTGGTGAAAAGCTAAAGGATATCATAAATTATTTTCAAATTGTTTTAGTTACTGTTATGACAATTATGTACCAGCTAATAGGACGTATCTTCGATATTTCAAATTTGAATCTAAATGTTACTCCGCATGTATGGGATTTTTTCCTTCCATCAGCATGGTTTTCGGCTCCTTTTAAGATTCTGATAGAAATGGATACTAGTTGGCATTACCGATCGCTTAGCCTTATTGGATTGGTTGTTCCTTTAATAACCGTAACGCTATATGTCAAGGTTGTTGCACCTCGTTTTGAAAAAAAATTGCAGAAACTGAACAGCGGCGGCAGCGTCAGACCAATAAGTTTACGAAAAGAATCGTTTCAAAGAGCTGTTTCTAACATCATTTGCAGCCATCCGATTGAAAAAGTATTTTTCAGATTTACATTGCAAATGATGGGCAATGAACGAAAATTAAAACTCAAATTATATCCGAATCTGGCTTTTGCTGTGATTCTTCCACTTATTTTTTTACTAAACTTTTTCAATAGCAATCAATCATTTGCTGAGTCATTTTCAGAAATTGCAAATGGGAAATACTATCTTATGCTATACTTTTCCGTTGCTTTTCTTGATTCCTCCTTTTCAATGATAAACTCAAGTGAAAATTATAAGGGAGCATGGATTTATAAGACTCTGCCTATTGATAATCCCGGAATGGTAATGAGAGGCGCATTTAAAGGGTTCCTGTATCAATACATTATTCCGGCTTATTTGTTGATTAGTATATTATTTATAGCTATATTTCGATTGAGAGTAATTCCTAACTTGATCTTGATTTTTCTTAATCTATTGCTGCTAATGATTGCATTTTTCCTGTTTTCACAGAAGGAACTGCCTTTTTATAAAGATTTCAATATACAGAATGGAAACAATTTGCTTAATGTAATGCTTTCGTTTATCTTTTGTACTGTCTGTGCTTTTGTTCATTATGCTGCAGTTGCATGGATTCCTTACGGGTTAGCAATTAATATCGGGATTTCTTTGGTGTTAATCGTTCTTCTATGGCATTTCAGTTTTAAAATTTCATGGAAGGATATTATATCAGTCTGATTCTATTAACGAAAAAGCGTTCAAGGTACTTACTTAATTATGAAGGAGGTAAATGATATGAAGAGAAATATGGTGAGGATTTTATTCATTGTAATTTTATTGATTCTACAGGTAATGCCTGCTGTGAGTTATGGCGCTGAAAGAACTGTAACTGCGAAACTTCCCACATTTAGAGTGCAGATAAACGGTACTATTGTAGACAGTACCATTGCAGAGTTTCCCTTACTTGTATATAAAGATATTACATATATGCCGATGACATATGATTTCTGTAATTTGATCGGATTGGAAAGTAGTTGGACGAAAGAAGAAGGATTGAAGGTTTCAGTTAGAAATAATGATGAAATTCCAACAATCACTGAGCCCCAAAATCATAAAAAAAATTCATCAAAGGTAACTGCGTCTGTTGTAGAAACGCCAGTTACCATAAATGGTAAATTAATAGATAATAGTAAAGAAAAATACCCATTTTTGAGGTTTAGGAATATAACATATTTTCCTTTAACATTTAAATTTACAACAGAAGCGTTTAATATTTATAATAATTTCAATGATGGTATTGGACTTCAGATTTATTCGGAAAACAAATTTTTTTATAAATATTATCCGAATAACAGCCAAAAGCAATATACGGATTTCAGAGTAAGCAGTATTTTGTTTGAAATGGCAGCGATTACTATTTCAGATGGCTCAGATAAATATCCTTCCAATAATATGGCATTATATGAATCGCATTATTGTGGAATTCCAAGATATCCGGAGTATGAGGGAGTAAAATACTATGGATATTTGCTTAATGAAAAGGGTGGTTTAAAAGTAAATACAGATTCAAAACTTACACCGTTTGGATTTTGCACCACTGTAATATCTGATCTAAAAAATCCTGTGGTGGAGGAAATTGAGTTGTTATAACTAAAAAAGGGAAATTATAATAAGAGAAAATAAGTTATAATGATTTATCTTTAGACGGAATAATGTCAGTTTAATAAGTGAAGCACAATTGATTGATTTTTAAATAAAAACAGTTAATATGAAAATTATGTAAATTACGGTTGAATAAGTTTAGTTTCTGGCGTAAAATGTAGTTGCACGGAAAATGATTAGACAACTGGGTAATGCGAAATAGTGTTACCCAGTTATTTTTTTGGGATTAAAAAGTTACCCTCATTTAAAATTGGAGCGTAGAGAGGGGATAAGGTTTATTGTTGGGGAGTAAGTACGGGTTATAGGAATAACACAAAGTTGGAATATAGTTTAATATGAGTATAGGCTATAATCTAGAGAATGATATAAAAAAAGTAGAATATGATACAATGAACCGTATCATAAATAAAAACATACGTTTTAAATTACATTGTAAAATTAGGGGTTTAAGGCATTTGAACCGTATGTTTAGGCGTGTGTTTTTGCATTGATACGGTTAGATGAGAGAACTTAACATAATACCATTTTGGACATAAATGAGGTGAAAATGGATAGAGTAAAATTTTATTCGGAATACGATATGGCTTCTGGCTGGGAAATTAATAAAGTTATTGAAAGAATTAATGACGATTCTATTGATAAGGAATGGACTTTAGAAGATGTAATTGAGTTTTTTAACATTTTAAAGTACTTGCAAGTAGAAAGATTTGCAGATTATATACAGGAAAAAACTAATGTTACTTGCACAGATTACATTAAGAAAATCAAAGCTAAAATTGGAATGTTCTTAGGTGCTAATAAATCTGTTATCATTTCGAAACATGAGGAGATTGATATTATTGGAACTGATGATTTTCTAGAAGTAATCGAAAAATATGGAATCTATAAAGAAATTCCTAGTTCTGAGTTTAAGATTTTCTTAAATAAAGATAACGTTCCACTTTACATTGTTTTGAAATATAAGAAATTAGTTGAGTACTTTGATGATATTATCAAGGATAAAATAATAAGTGATTCCTATAATGCTGAAACAATACTTTCAAGGTTTTTAGATGATAAAGGTTTATATTTACCACCGTCTTTAACAGAAAAAGATATATTGAAGCTAATAGATGACTATATTGAGTTGGATGCAGAAAGAGTCAATATAAATGTTCTAAGGAAAATTATTCATTTTCCTGTCGGTGTAGGTTTAAATATAACTGACAAGATACGATTACATGCAACTAGGAAGGAAAAAGAAGAGTCGGAAAAAATATTTGGCCAAGGGACTGGTATTGAATCAAGCGTCTCTGTAAGTTACGAAAAAGGTCTAGATGAGGCAATAAAATTTGATACAAATGGTAGTGCGACGAAAGTGTCTATTGTGGTTAGTCGAGATTGGATTGAAAAAAATAAGGATTATCCGACACTTTGGAACAATTTTATATATCTATTTGGAATAGTTGATAGTAAAGCAAGACTTACTATGGTATCAAAAAAGAATGAAGTTAGTGCTTTGGCATCAGCCTTTATGCCATCGGGAACCCATCTCTATAGAACTTCATTTATATTTGGCTTCAAAGAGATGGTTGCCAATGCACAATTATATAGTTATATTCAAGTTCTAAATGTTCTTGGTATAAGAGTTGAGAATATGATTGAATGGTTCTTTAATAGCTATTTAGCAGACGAATTTTCAATTACTGATTTCATTATAAAATTACCTTCGGATTCATCTTCTTATTTTGAAAAATGTAGAACAATTCTACCTGAGATAGATAGAATATTTAAACAGTATAATGTGTTGATAGAAGATGGTGAAATTGACCAAGAACTAATTCAAATATCGTCCTCAAGTGTAAAAGTAAATGAAGTGAAATCATTCATATCACGAAAGTATGCATATCCCATTGGCGAATGGTATCAGACAGCTACTTTTCTCTTATTCTCAGACCAAAGTAGTATTTTTTATCTACCTGATAAAGATGAAAAGTTTAAGAACTTTCTAGAATTAATTGTTCGTGATAATGTGAGTAAAAAAGATTTTCAAGAGTATCAAATCCAAAGAATGAATTGGTTATTTGACAATGGGATAGTTTTTGAAAATGAAGAAGGATTTATAAAGATTGTTGATATCAAGACTATTTTCATCTTAAAAGAGTTATACAATGAAGATGTCTTAAACTATTTCCGTTATGAATCTGACTTAAGGGAAATAATTGATTCTTTTGAGGAAAATGAAATTGTAAAGTTTGAAAGCTCGTTACTTACTAGAAATGAACAAGACTATCTTGATTTCTACTTAAATAAGTCAAAGTTTACAAATGGGTATGACATTAGGAATAGTTATCTTCATGGTACTAATATGAATGACGAGAGGAAGTATGAATCAGACTATTATTCAATACTTAAGTTACTTATAATAATTGTACTAAAGATTAATGATGACCTATGTTTAAAAGAAATGTTGGAGGAATAAATGAAAAAGTATATACACCATTAGCAATAGTCGCAATTTTTGCAGGTTTAGCTAAAAATTAGTAGGTGCCACTGTATTACCGATGTTAGATAATGAGTTACAATTTATTTATTTAGTCTGTGATGCTTTTTCCAATTGCTTTATTGACATGTTTCTTTTAACGTGGAACTTTAATCCTAAAGTATTATATTCACCAAGTGCATATAAGGATGAACAAAACTTCATTGCACTAGTTAATCAAGAAATCACAAATGATATTGTTCAAATTGGTCACAGGATAAATTTTATATAAAAGGTTATGCTGATTTTGTTGATCGTCAGTGGAAAATTACATATGAACCTTGTAAAAAATTATTAATAAGGCAAGCTTATATCCGCTATTCATTATAAGTTATATATAAAACTTTGAACCTATGTCCACTAATTTATACTAACATTAATTAGAAAGGTGACTTTTATGAACAAATGTATATATTTAGTAGAATGTACAGATGAACTCACATATAGCAGTGGGGAACATGTTATTCCTGCAGGACTTGGTGGAATATCAAAGTTACCAAAGGGATTTGTATCTGATCAAGTTAATAATATTTTTTCTAAATACGAATTAAGAGCAATAAGAAGTTCATTACTTATTGGAAATAGAATAAGGCATGGCCCTGGTAAGAGAGGAAATCAAAATGTGAAAAAGGAAAAAGTGCCTATAATTAGACTTCTAAAAGATGAAACCAGTAATAATCAATATTATTTACTAGGATATATATTTTTAGGAGATGCATATATTCTTCCACAAATATGTTGTTCTTTTGGTTATGTTTCGGACACGATGTCAATTAATTATTTAGGAGATAATTTTGAAGTAAAAGATTATGAACAATACCTTTTAGAGTTTAGAGTTAAATTAATAAATTTTTTAATAGATAAGAATAAACATTATATTTTTGTAAAAGATGAATTCAAAAAGAGTAAAGATACAATAAATATTGGATTTTATAAAGGAAAATGGTATTTATCAACTAATATACCGTTATTTGATGTGAATAATATTGCTAAAAAGATTTTGACTCATATCTTTCAAAATTCTATTAGTTTTAAAAAGAGTACTACAAAAAATGTTGTTAAAGAGTTTGAAAAAATTAAGTTTAAATATCGACAAACTATTGATATTTCAGATGATTCTTTTTCATTTATGTTTGTAAAAACTGCTTTTAATGCCCTATCCTATCTAATGGGGCAAGACTTTGTTTTGTTAAATATATTCGATAAATTACGTAATGATATTGTTGGATGCAAAAATATGTCTTCTTATATAAAACCAAGCGATATGCATGAAGAGATATTTAGTAAAAATATCCCTCAAATGCCTGAGTATGCACATTGCATTTATATAGTTTCCAAAGGTAATAATATATTTTCATACGTATCTTTTTATAATGAATGGCATGCACATATGCTATTAACAGATGAATATAAAGGAGATGATTTTATAGTAGGATTTGTATGTGATTGGAAATCTAAAAAAGAATATAGTTATAATTAAATAACTTTGCCGTTTAGTAGTGTTTCTTTTTGATTACCTATGGTAATTAATTAAATCAATACTTTTGATTATCCATATTAGATACAGTTCGGCAAACTTCCCATTATGTTTATGATGAATAAATCGTTACATAGATACTGAATATTATAGTGAACCAATGACTGGAGGAAAGAGAGAATTATTATGAGCTTTATGTATCTTGACAGTGAGGAATACGAGTTTATTTGGGAAACTGTTAGCAAACTTCAAATTGTCTTTCATCCACGATATTCTCCTGATGGGCAGTTAGATCATAATGCACTAATCCAAAATAAACACAAATATAATTATATACTAATACTCGATCGAAATATGTTAAGTAGCTTATTACGACTATTCAAAGAAGGCTCGTTGAAAGATGAAAATGAAATGAGAGTTATCGCATTGGTAATGTCATGGGCACTTACTAATAATTTCCCAATAAGTGCTGGATTGGCAATTAAAGAATTCGCAAATAGAACAATGTCCCAAGATAACGCTTTACAAGAATTATGTGAATTCAAAGGTCTATTCGAATATTATCCCAGCATTATCTGGTTAAGATTAGCAGAAGGCGTGATTGATAAAATACCACCTGTTGATAGAGCATTCGAAAATTATGAAACAGATATTAACTATCCGGAATATGACGATCATTTGCTTATGCATATTGCGGAAATGCTTCATATAGTTTACCTGTATCGTAAAAAAGATATGCCCACAATTGAAAAAATTGAAGCCTATTTAAAGTGGAATTATGAGAATCTTCTAATATCCGAAAGCACAATAACATATATGCTGCTGCTATTTACAAATCAAAATGGCATAAAAGCTCCAAAGGGAGTTATGACGAATGACTATGAAAAAATACTTTCTGGATGCAAAAATCAGGCTTGGGATTTAAATTATCTTTCAACTTGGAGTACTTTTCACTATAATGAACCAACAGAAAACAATGAGATTTTCTTGTTTACTACAAATGACGTCATGCTAAAGAAGATTTTTATAAATACATATTCATCAAGCGGTTTATCTGGTCTTATTCATGCTGTATTATCTTCTAAGGACGGAAAAAGAATATGTGATTTAATCCAACAAAAATCTGGTACAAATAGAATCAAACCAGACTTTGGAAACTCACCTCGCGAGTATTTTAATGACTTGATTACAAGAGAAAAAGAGTTGCTATCATCGTCACTTAATTTTTGTTGACCTTCTAATTATGTTTATAATGAACAAGCTTAGAATACCAATACTGTGAAACTAAAAGAAGTTCAAGCAGATAATGATAAAAGGAAAAGAATTATGTTAAAATATGAGAAGAAACTTCAATTTGATAAGCAATATAACATGTTGCAATCAAATCGTTCTTTACAAAAAATCATAGCATTCGTATGGGGAGTTGCAGGCTATACTTTATTGTTTTTTCTGATAAAGTATGTTCTATTATATATTCCGGACGTTCAACCTTGGAATGATTTTGATACGTGGTTTGCTCTTGGAGGCATAAGGTTTATAAAAGTTGATTTAGTCTACTTCGTATGTGGGCTAATTATTTTCTCTTATGGAACAGTAAGACTGTCACAAATATCAGTGCAGAATCATAGTGCAAAAAAAGAAGGCAGCAATGAACAAAGAAAATTGCTGGTTAATGGCTATTATGCAAAAGTACGTCATCCTATGTATGGAACATTTATAATTTTGCAGGCAGGCTTTCTGATGTCACTTCGTTCCCTTGCTGCAATGATACTTGCGTTAATAATTGTAATCGCTCAATATATGAATGCGATTATTGAAGAGAAACATCAACTTATTCCGATCTTTGGTGAAGAATATAAGCGGTATACAAAGAACGTTAAAACTATTCTTTTAAATAAATTAGAAATTATTATTTTTACATTAGCTGTAATAGGTACTATTATCGGGTTTATATTTTGAGCAAACCAGAGTTAAGCTTCCCAGTTTGTTGATATTGCTAAAGAGGTGATTTGCATGAGAAAAGAATTCGAATTTCAGGGATGCGTGGAAGTTCCGGCTGAATTGTCGGAAGATGAATTTATGGATAAGTTTATTGAATTCATAGAGGTGAATGGCTGGTCATTCGGAGGAGGAATAAATACGATCATCGATGGATTCTATATTAATCCTGATGGTACAAAAGGAAAATATGTACTTGATGAATAAAATGAGCAAGGGGGATGAATTTAATGGGAAATAATATAATAATAAGAAATTTACAAAAGCACGATTTAATTGAGCTATCAAACCTCTATGAACAGTTTTGGGGAGAAAAGTCTGACGTTAGCAAGATGGCATTGCAGTTTGATGCTCTTGAAATTGAAAATAATCACATTATCCTTGTGGCACAAATAGACAATCAAATTATTGCTTCTGTTATGGGGATTGTATGCAAAGAATTATATGGAGATTGCAGACCTTTTTTACTGGTAGAAAATATGATTGTTGACAAGGCATTCCGAAAGAATGGCATCGGACATATGCTCCTTTCTAAATTAGAAGATCGAGCAAAGGAAAGAGAATGTACCCAAATGCTCTTAGTAACTGAAATTGATAGAATAGATGCTTGTAATTTTTATGAAAAATATGGATTTCAAAAAAACAACAAAGGTTATAAGAAGAAATTGTAACTCAAGATTATGAATGTAATTTTAGTCACAAACAAAAATGTAATGATAACAGATACTAAGAAAATTGACTTTCTTTTATGGAGTAATAGATAAATATGCAGAGATACAAGCAAACCATATGGATAATAACAATAATTTATCTTATATGTTGGATATTCCGTACAATAGAATATTTTATTTTACGAACCGATAAAACTTTTTGGGGGAAGCGTTTTTACATAAGCTCATAGGTATTTTTGTTTTGCTTATGGCAGTGAGATTATTGACAATTACTGCGCAAGAAATCGGTTTTACAAAAAATAATATCCTAAAGCGAACTTTTCAAGGCCTGATTTTGGGTACTGCTGTATTTTTAGTGGCTTATGGTGTGGAGATTTTTATTTCCGTTATGCAGGGCAAGTTTCAGTCATTAGAGCTATATGTAAGTAGCTATGCAGTGGATGGAAATATAGGAAATCAAACAAGTATAAGCTTCTTTTTAATTTGCATTGCAGGCAATATCATAAATGTAGTAATGGAAGAGGGTATCTTCAGAGGTCTTTTTCAAACAATTTTGGAAAAGAAATATAACTTTATTCTTTCAGCAGTAATTGCATCCATACTATTTGGTTTATGGCATCTTATTGGTCCTGTTCGGAATTATTATGACGGAATTAGCAGCTTTGAGGGAATGATTATAAATATTTCAATGCTAGTAATCACTTCAGCGCTGGTTGGTTTCAAGTTTGCCCTACTAACAAAGATAACCGGTTCTCTTTATATGGCCATGGGAGATCATTTTGTAAATAATACAATAGTAAATATATTGCATGTTGTATCTAATAAAGGAGCAGATGAACTTATGTTTCTAAGGATTACAATTGCGCAAACCATTTCATTTGTGATCGTTCTTATATATTACTTAAAGTGCAGGAGAACAAAAGGATATTAGATAATTGATGAAAATGAGGAAGAATTTTTAATTAGTGAGAGGGAGATATTTCAAATGAAGAATAAGGGAGTTAGTTTTCAAATCCCAAATGAATACGGGAATTATCTTTCGTATTTATTAGAGCCTCTGCCATATAGTGACTATCAGTGGTTAATTGATTATGATGAGATACATCTATTACATGGTAACGAATTTATTAATCAGCCTTTGTTTAACGATAATCTATTAACTGGAAATGAATTATATAATATTGCAAAAGATAATAAGTATTATATGGTTTTTGTTACATTAATGGCTTTTAACAAAGGTGAGACTATTCAACACATAACAAATTACAAAGAATTCATAGATAGTAAGTGCAAAATATTTCTTACAGTATATGATTGTTCTGGTGTCATAATTTTGAGTAAAGATATTCAATTAATATCAATGATATACAGTTATGCTCTGTCTAAAGGATATGAAAATGTAAATTATATTAGTGAAAAAGAATTAATTGAAGGAATCTGTAGATTGTCATAATCTGAAATCAACTTACAAAATTAGCTTCCCATTATGTTTAAATTGACCAATTATATTATTTGACGAATGGTACATCCTAAAATCAACTTATATAAAGGAGACTGCAGAATGATTATTGGCGTTGCATCCGTTAAGATTTATGTGCCTTGGGTACACTCTTTGAAAGAAAAGCGTATGGTGGTTAAGAGTATCATTTTCAAAGTGCAAAATAAATTTAATATATCCATATCGGAGATAGATGCGCAGGATATACACCAAACAATTGTTTTGGGAATTGCCTGTGTTACCAACACGACCAAATTTGCAGATAGCATAATTGATGGTGTCATTACATTCATTGAGGATCATACGGAAGGTGAAATCCTAGACATTTATCGTGAAATTAGATAACCACAATTTTAAGATAAGCGAAATACTAATTATTTATATTGTGTTCATCTTTATGCTACAGCTAGAGGAGAGAATGACTATGAAAAAAATAGCAATATTAGCCTTATCTGTATTTATGCTTTTTTCTATGGCTTCGTGCAATGACTCATCTAAGGTAAAGGTGTTTAGTGAGGAAAATTTTTTGGAGGATATTGCTCCTAACGTACTCTATCTTGATTCCTGTGTGCAGGAGATGTTTTGTGCAGAGGTGGACTTTGATGATAGCTATTTAGCTGCATATGAAAGCAAGAGTGCATATGCTGATGGCATGGGTGAAATTGCCCTGCTTTTTAAACCGGGTGAAGAGAGCAAATATGATGACTTCTTTATTGACCCTACATATTCCTCATATGATACCGTAACAAACTTCAAAACAAATTCTGAGGTAAGGGATTATTTAAAAAAATATTTATCTGATGATGTCATCGATAAATGGTTTTTAAACGACTTTTTGGAATATGAGGGACAGCTCTATTTGGTAAGAGGTTCAAGGGGCTACGGGGCTGTGACATGTGATTTGGAAAGCGTGAAGTATGTAGAAGAAAAAGATGGTAAACAATATGTTACTGTTGATTTTAAGCTCTTTGATGAGTTTGACCATACGGAAACATTGGAATTTTCAAAGGTTAATGATGTATGGATTATGACAGATGAAGTAGCGCCCATCCTGAACGAAACGACTGAAAACATTGATAAGGAAGAATCGGAAGAAACAGTTATACTTCCAAAGAAAGATGATTATTCGGGTTCGTATGTAGATACGCAGGGAACAGCAGACATATATAGTAAATTGGATTTAACATATCAGGGAGATGAGTCATATGAAGCCACTGTTGCTCTCTACCGTTTGACAGAATTAGAAGGAGTTGCTAAGACCGATGGAGAAACACTTTTTTTTGAAGATCAAGATAGGCAAGTAAAGGGTACAATTATCATTCAAGACAATATGGCGGTGTTAACCATTACAGAATCTGGTTTTGAAAATATTAATCAAGGGGATGTTTTTGAGTTTTTTGTAAAGCTCTAATTATGAGCATATCCCGTAGCAAATTTAATTTCTATTATGTTTATGATGCTTTGAAACATTTTATAAATAGAATGGTCCTAAACTCCGTATGGAGCGAGATTATAAAAAGGAGGAATCAACAACATGAAAAGAGTCATAGCAATTGTCTTGACCCTCGTTATGCTGTTGTCTTTGACAGCATGTAAAGAAGAAAGTCCAGGGCAAAGCACTGCAGATAGCGATAAAGGTGTCATCAACAACCCGGTTGATAAAGTGGGATACCGCGCCATTAGTACCGAAGCAGTATTCCCAAGCACCAATATGTTCATTTACGACGGTGTCGCAAATGTTCCAGAGTACACCGTATTGCCTGGACTTGACAATATTGTCAATAAAAATCAGTTTAAATATGGCACCAATGATGTAGGAGATTACTATTTCGCCCTTCAACTGTCGGACGAAGCCGCCAATCGCATCGAACAAAATGGCTTTGTTGTAATTGATTCATTGAATCACAATGAATACTATAGTCAATATGAAAGCAATCGGTACGACTATATTCCCAGTTTTATTACCACCGATTCCGTTGTCCACACCTTCCATTTAATGTATGATTATGTGCTGAAAGACGTTGAGCGAAGCAGTCTAATGCTTTGTTTGAAGAAGCTGTCATACAATATGGCAAAAGCGTCCTATCAGCAGTATTTGGAGCTAAAGGGGACGGAATTTGAAAACGCGGCATTTCGAAACGTGGCCTTTTTTTGTGTGGGCGGCAAACTCCTTGACAGTGATTTTACTGTGAAAAAAGAAGTTGTGGATCTTGTCGACAAGGAAATTGCCTTAATCGAAGCTCATGAGGGAATTAAAAAGTCTCCGTTGATTAATTTTGGTCAAATCTTCATGAGTCCGATCGATTATTATAGTGTCGATTATTCCCAGTTTATTCCCCGTGGCCATTATACCCAGTCAGAGGAACTGCAGGATTATTTCAAGGCATCGATGTGGTATGGCCAGATGACGCTTCGTTCGGCCTATCCCGATGAGGTGCGTTCGGCGCTTCTGATGACTTCCGCTATTCAAACTGTGGAAAATTCACAGGACTGGAATACGATTTTTCAAACTATTAATTTCTTTGTGGGTGAATGTGACGACATTACACCGGTGGATTATACCCAAAGTCTGTCGGACATTTATGGCGACGATGTTGCCTCTCTGCCGGTTGTGACGGATAAGATCAAATTTGAGCAGACCCTTGAGGTGATAAAAGATTTGCCATCTCCAACCATAAATTCTATTCCTGTATATGAAGATACCATCCAGCCGAATCGCGATAAGGCAATTACTGGGTTCCGTTTCTTGGGACAGCGCTTTACAATAGATGCCAGCATCTTTCAGCGTTTGATTGATCGGGAAACCAAGTACCGTATGCTACCAAATGCCTTGGATGTGCCAGCGGCTTTTGGTTCAGATGAAGCTTACAATATCCTCAAAAGCGATTATAGTGTGGATAAATATCCAGATTATGACGGAAATCTTGGGAATGTGAGAGAATATATAAGCACAGTAAAGGATGATGTTTGGACGTCTAATCTCTATTGGTCGTGGCTCAATATGTTGCATCCATTGGCAAGTAATATTGATAGAACGGGGTATCCCTTCTTCATGCAGAATGTGGCTTGGACGCGCAAGGAGCTGAATACGTTTTTGGGAAGCTGGACGGAGCTAAAACACGATACCCTGCTTTACGCAAAGCAACCAATGGCAGAGAGGGGTGGAGGCGGTGATGAACCACCATTACCACCGGATGACAGGGGATATGTGGAACCAAACCCTGAGCTTTTCGGCCGATTGGCTTTGCTTGTTAGTCAGACTAGGGATGGGCTTACAGTAGCGAATTTAATAACAGATGAAACGGCCGATGCTCTGGAAAACTTATATGGAGTTGCAAACAAGCTTACAGAAATTTCCCAAAAGGAACTGGCGTATAAAAAGCTGACAAGTGAGGAATATGATTTTATCCGCAATTATGGTGGAGAGCTTGAGCATATTTGGGACGCGGCGAAAAAAGACGAATTGGAAGCCTTAGAAGCTCAGTATGGATATGCCGATAAGGATTCGTATTTGTATGAGCACCCAGATGCTATTGTGGCCGACGTGGCCACCGATCCCAACGGGTTTATCCTTGAAGAAGCTACCGGCTTTGCCAAAACCATTGTCGTTGCCTTTCCAAGAGACGAGGGTGTAGTTCTCGGCGTAGGGCTAGTTTACTCCCAATATGAGTTTACGGTGCCTATTGATAAGCGGATGACCGACGAAGAGTGGCACCAGGCTCTCAACAGCAATAATATCCCACCTCTCTCCGAGTGGAAAAACGCCTTTATTGTTCAATGAGTTATAAAGCATTATGCGTGCTTATCGCGGTGGTGCTCATGATAAGCGTGCTTTTACCGGGTTGTTCTCGGGAATACGGAGACACTGATGAGTATAGAGAATTCATAAAGGAAAAAGCTCTTTACGAATCAGTTAACAAGGTAGAGACGTCGGGAGATTATACTTATGTCCTTGAGGACGGCGTTCTCTCTTTCCTTGATCAAAATGGGAAGGAAATCTGGCGCTCGGATAAATACTGGTTTGTCGATGATTTTAGTCTTTTTGACATTGATGGGGATGGGAATACCGATTGCTTATTTTCCCTGTGGAAATCCTATAGCTTTTATAAGAATTTCGATGAAAACGACGACCCACGAGTCAGAAATCATCTGTTTTTATATACCATTCGTGGCGGATACGCGAAAACGTTATGGGCATCATCAAATCTTCCACGACCAATCTACAGTTTTGAAATCAGTGAAGGCATTTCAAATCCTGTGTCTACCGGCGCGGTCTTAAGAACCGTTGAGGGCGAATATACGGAAGATTATTCAAGAGACGAGCAAAGAGAATTTATATATACCTGGCAAGGATGGGGCTTTGTACCATGTATTAGCTGACTGATGATACCAAAAGTGTTTATTTCCTATTTATGCTCTCGACAGTATGTGACTTGCAGAGAGGTTAATGACGAACTAGTCTTCATTAGTTCGTGAAATTTAAGGCAATTTGGTAAAGAATTAAGGTATATTGCATGCAAAGGAAGGAATAGTTATACTGGTGATGCTTTGAAAAAACATAAAAAAATAATATACATTCTAATTTTAATATTTCTACTTTGGTTTGGGATCCATACGCTGATAATTACTATTGACGGGTTAAATGACGATCTTGGGAAGTCTGATGCTGCAGTCGTGTTAGGGAATAAAGTCGAGCTAGACGGAACCCCTTCTGTGAGATTGCAGGGGAGGTTAGACAAAGCAATCGAACTGTATGAGAAAGGATATTTTGATTACATTATCGTCAGTGGAGGCTTTGGGAAAGAAGGATTCAGCGAAGCAATAGTAATGAAAGAATACTTGATAGAAAAAGGAATATCTGGTGATAGAATTCTAGTGGATGGAGTAGGAAATAATTCCTATATGACAGCAAAGAATACAAAAAAGATTATGGAGCAGATGGATTTTCATACCGTTACAATAATTTCTCAGTTTTATCATATCACAAGAACAAAATTAGCATTTTATAGGGTTGGATTAGATGATGTATATTCAGCCCATTCCACAAGCTATGAAGTCCGTGATATTTATTCGCTTTTAAGAGAGTTTCCTGCTTACTATAAATATCTAATAGATGGCAGCAGATAACGAAAGATTACGCAGTCCAATTTTCCGTTTTCGAACGGTATATTTTTAAAATCAATTTAATGTCACTTTACTTTATAGAGGTATCAACTTTAATGAAAATACTTACAACAACAATTAATACATGGATTGTATTTTGTGCTGCTAATATATACAGTCTACCTGCAATCCGGGAACATACATATCTTGTGGTGATACTGACTATCGGCTTTGTTCTTGTTAATATAACTCCATCGTTCTATAAAAGAAAAATGCCAACGCTAAGGCTACGGGTTTGTGGTGACGGATGCGAGCTTTTGATTATTTTCCTTATATCCACATTTCTATCAACGATGTTTTTTATTTTTAGGATGCATTTTGGCTTAACTTCTTCATGGATAGTAGGTCTATTATTTGCAATTGTCATGGAATCAATAGTTTTTTGGAATGGCATAGTCAGGGTCTATATTACTTCTTTGCAGCTTGCTATTAAATGGCGCCTGATCGGAATTCTCTGTGGTTGGATTCCGATAGTTCATTTGTTTGTCCTATGTAAAATTATTCATATTGTTTTAAAAGAAACGGCTTTTGAAAGTGCAAAAATATGGATTAACATTGAACGGCAAAAGAATTATATTTGTCGAACTAAATATCCTCTTCTTCTCGTACATGGTGTTTTTTTTCGGGATTTTAAATATTTAAATTACTGGGGCAGAATTCCGAGTGAACTGGAAAGGAACGGAGCAATTATATATTATGGTAACCAACAGTCCGCTGCATCCGTTGCTGACTGTGGAAAAGAAATATCCGAAAGAATAAGCCAGATTGTCCATGAAACTGGTTGTAAAAAAGTGAATATCATTGCGCATTCAAAGGGCGGGTTGGATTGCAGATATGCTATCAGTAAATTTGGTGCAGAAAAGTGGGTTGCTTCAGTTACAACCATTAATACGCCTCACCGAGGATGTCTTTTTGCAGAGTATTTACTCTCAAAAATTCCTGAAAGCTCTCGGGATTTTATTGCACAAAAATATAATCTGGCACTCAAAAAATTAGGAGATAATAATCCGGATTTTTTGGCTGCAGTGAATGACCTGACAGTGTCTTCTTGTAAAAAAAGAAATGAAACAATCGTGGATGCTCCTAATGTTTTTTATCAAAGTGTCGGGTCTAAATTAAATAAAGCTACGAGCGGCAAGTTTCCCTTAAATTTCTCATATCATCTTGTAAAACATTTTGACGGTTTAAATGATGGTCTGGTGTCGATTGACTCTTTTACATGGGGGGAGACAAGTTTTTATTTTTATATATTTTATTAAAAATACCGCCTAATAGTGTTATTATGTGCGGATATTATAGAATGAAATAATTTTTAATTAAATTGGAAACCAATTATATAGTTGAGGTCGGGGGTATACTTATGAATAAACCTACTATTTTAGAACTTATTGAGCAAACTTTTTCTAATTATCCCATTGGAACTCTTTTTACTAGAGATGAGATAATTCATACAATTTACGTAAAGCATGGGATTAATAAATCAAGTATTATCCCAAGTGGATATTGCTATAATATTACAAATTTGGGTAAACAAGCAGATAAAGAGATGAATAAGTTTTATATTTTTGAGTATGTTTTGAGAGGAAAATATAAATATCTTGGTAAAAACTATCCATATTCAGGAAAAGTTTATCATACACCAAAAGGGACAGGTGAAGTAGAAATTGTTGGCGAATGGAAAAATGGCAGATACTTTTCTAAATGGGGTATTGATAAAGCCATTAAAACAGATAATCCTAAATATACTTTACAGAAAAGTTCAATATCTAAAGCAAAAAGACCGAGTAAACAGAGAAAGAGGGTAGATGTTCCTTACCCATCTATTACAGAGGTTGAGAAATATTTGGTTGCATGGGATAAACTAGAAAATTATTATCTACAAGAAAATGCATTGAACAAGCTGTTTTTTGAACTCTGTCCAAACAATAAAGATATTTCTGATGTTTTACTGAAAGCATCTACGCTGAATGACTTTTACAGTACGAATATATTTTCAATTTTTCCCGTTGCAAAACACATTGTAGATCTTGATATTGATGAAAGATTGCAAAAAAATGATGAAACGTTGGTAGATGATATTAAGTGCATTAACATTAATGGACATGAAAAGAATTTTTATTCTTTTGCTACAAAATATTGTAGTCATCACAATCCGAATGCTTATCCAATCTATGACAGATATGTGGATAAAGTTCTCTGCTATTTCAGAGATGTAGACGGGTTTTCTGAATTTAAAGGGGACGAGTTAAAAAATTATAAGAAATTTAAGCAGATTTTATTACAATTTCAATCATTTTATAAGCTTAAGAGTTATAATTTAAAAATGATTGATAAATACCTTTGGCAAGTAGGAAAGAAGTATTTTCCTACTAATTATAAATAGTTTGCCTATTGGAGGAATTTATGAAAAGATTAAATTACATATTACTTTGCATAATCCTAGTAACAGGAAGTATAATGCTGACTGGCTGTAAAGCAGAGGTAGAAAAGAGCGAAAACGAACAATCACAACTACCTGAGAAGTATGAGTATGCGCTATATATAGGAGACAATGAATATGCCGTGAAAGAGGAACTGGTGCAGGATGTACCTTGGGATGGTGAAAAGGTAACTGACGAGCCTGAGCAATTTCCATTTCCGGCAGTTCGAAATTATGAGAAGGAAAATCTGAAATTATCCTCCTTTCTACTACAATATATTTATGGTTAATGTGCTTGACAGCCAGTCAGGTCACTATCCATCTTGTTGCTTAAGCTGTTAGAATGTATGGAGCAATAGGTATGGCGTCTTCCTTTCTTGGACTTCGCGTCCGTAAATTAGACTGCTAACCAGCTCCTCATTCGCAGCGTTCGTTTTATGCAGGTTGAACTGCTTCCTACAGTACGTTCGGGTCACACCACAGTAGATGGAATAGGCAATGAGTAAAACTGGTGTTTATCCATTGCAATAATCTATAGGAGTGACAAATTTATGAACGCAGTAGGTATTGATGTTTCTAAGGGCAAAAGCATGATTGCTATTCTCCGCCCATATGGTGAGATTGTTTCTTCACCTTTTGAGATTCACCACACTTCAAGTGAAATTAGTTTCTTAATTGAACAAATCAAATCCATTGAAGGTGAATCACGGATTGTCATGGAGCATACTGGTCGTTATTACGAACCATTAGCTCATGAGCTTTCTCAGGCAAATCTTTTCGTAAGTGCCGTAAATCCAAAACTTATTAAAGATTTCGGAGATAATTCTCTCCGTAAAGTCAAGTCTGATAAGGCAGATGCTGTTAAAATAGCTCGTTATGCTCTTGACAGCTGGACTGATTTGAAACAGTATTGTCTTATGGATGAAATACGCAATCAGTTAAAAACAATGAACCGTCAGTTTGGTTTCTATATAAAGCACAAAACGGCTATGAAAAACAACTTTATCGGCATTCTTGATCAAACCTATCCAGGTGTTAATACTTACTTCGATAGCCCTGCCCGTAATGATGGTAGTCAGAAATGGGTTGATTTCGCCACTACATACTGGCATGTGGACTGTGTTCGTAAAATGTCTCTAAATGCTTTCACCGACCATTATCAGAAATGGTGCAAGAGAAAGAAGTACAACTTCAGTAAATCAAAAGCTGAAGAAATCTATGGTGCAGCTAAGGAGCTTATTCCCGTACTTCCTAAAGATGACTTAACCAAACTGATTGTTAAACAGGCTGTAGAACAGCTAAATATCGCCTCTCAAACAGTGGAACAACTTCGTTCTTTAATGCATGAAACTGCATCTAAACTGCCAGAGTACTTTATCGTCATGGAAATGAAAGGCGTTGGTTCGTCTCTAGGTCCTCAGCTAATTGCTGAAATTGGAGATGTTACACGCTTTACTCACAAAGGCGCCATTACAGCATTTGCTGGTGTCGATCCAGGTGTAAATCAATCTGGAACCTATGAACAAAAGAGTGTTCATGCTTCCAAAAGAGGATCTTCTACCTTGCGTAAAACTTTGTTTCAGGTCATGGACGCTCTTATCAAAAATAAGCCACAGGATGATGCCGTGTATCTATTTATGGACAAGAAACGTGCTCAAGGTAAACCTTATTATGTCTACATGACTGCAGGTGCCAATAAGTTCTTACGTATCTACTATGGACGAGTGAAAGAATACTTAGCATCTCTTCCGCAGTAATTACCACATACATACCCTTATTTCAGACCAGCCATATCCGGTGGTCTTTTTGTGATGGTCATATTTCCTCATTGTACTTTTGAAAAAAATCAACTTTTTACTATTGACTTTTTATTTGCAGGCTAATTAACTTGTACATTTACGTTTTTTATAATTTTATTATATATTTTTATTGCCAAGAAAGCTAGAATCCGTAACACATATTTTGTGTTTGAATATACTATCTGTGAAACCAATTACTTAATTGACCAAAAAAAGGAGGTAAATATATGAGTTGTTTCGGTGGACGTATATCGCCGGACCTCTTTTCAAATTGCTGCAACGGACACGATATGTGTGAGTTCGACGGTAATTTAAACAACGTTGTCTCGGAGCCGATTTATGTACAAAAGGTTTTTGATGCTGTACTGTTTAATCTTCAAGGGTTAAAAACAGTCAACAATCAATGCTTCACTCCAGCAATTCCTAGAGGCCACCGCTTAAAACGTATTGTAGATATTCGCTGTAAAAGAGCCTTCAACCCTCAAAACGTAGAAGACCCTACTAATTTAAAGCTAAATATCAATACGACAATTTCAGGCGGAACCTTTATTAAATGTGCAAACGGCGACGATGTAACTGTTGTAGGTCCAGACGGTACTTATTCAGAAAAAATTGTTTATGCAGATACTCAGGATTGTGATGATAAGGGCAGGGGAACCCCTATTTTCGGTACACAAAACATTTCCATTACTGGTGATGTAATGGTATATTTGGATCTGTTACTCTGTGACAGATATGATCATGAAGTTACCTTTACTGTTTACACTAAGGTAAATATTGCACAGGAATGTGCTCCGCTGTTACTTACAAACTTCTTTGAACTTTGTATCCCATCTACACAAAACAGTGCATTCCTTCCACGCTTTACTGAATTCTGTAATCCAGCATGCGAAACAAGACTGGCAACCAATAATATGGGCCGTGATTTAACCATCTGCCCAGACGGTACAGTAAAAGCCAATCTGATCATCGCGTTATGTGTTACTTGTGAAAAGAAAATCATAGTTCCTGTTCAGCTTTGCGTACTTTCTACTGGTTATGTTCAATTGTTACCAGAATCCTCTTCAATTTGCGATAGCTTCCCTCAACTATTTCCAAATCAAATCCAAAGCAAATACAATCCGGAAGTAGAAGAGGAAGAAGATGATTGTCAATGCATTTGCGATCCTTGCTGTGATCCTTGCTGCGACCCATGCAGAGATAATAATTTCAATGATTGCTGTGATCCTTGCCGACCAAATAATAACAACAATAATAGAAGAAGATAACGAAATGATACAAAAGCCCTTCCATACATACAGAAGGGCTTTTGTTTGTTTACATTTAAATTTAATTTATCTAGAATAATCTCTATGAAAAAGACATTTAAGTTCATAACTCGTCCTCTTACATATATTTAAATCATAAAATATAGTATTATTTTTCATTTAAGTTAAAACGTGCTATTTCTTCATCTTCAAATATTACAATTAAAGATGCATCTAAAGCATAGTTCAATAGTTTTTCCAACTTTTCCTCTGATGGAGTAATAAGTCTTACTTCTGGAATTCTCTCACTTACGCCTAAATCAAATGTAAAAGTAACCTCTCCTTCTTCTCCTTTTTTCATAAAATCATAAGAAGACGATTCCCCATATCCTAGACCAGTCGCCATATAAGAAGATGGGTCAAATATATTAATTCCAACTGTCTCTTCCGATACTTCCTTTAATTTATTATTCGGTTCAAGCTTCACCTTTAAATCATAAGTGTCATTAATATTAATATTCTTATTACCAACATTTTTAATTTTAAATTCGTAATACAATGCAGTTGGGACAACTTCTCGTTCCTTTTGTTCACCTACATTAATACCTATAGAACCCACTACTTCTTTATCATTAAGAATCGTAACATTCGAGCTTATTAGCTCTAATGACGGCTCAAAATAGTAATGTGAAAAAATAGCTAAAAACAATATTAACAATAATAAAACAATACATCGTTTCATATAACCCCTCTCCCCTTCGGGTATATTCTCCCTAAGAATTACTTGAATTTTTAGAGATGAATTTAATGAATAATTCTTTTATTATATGAATAATAAAAACAATGAGAGCTACATTCAGAAACATTGCTCCTAATTGAATAAAGTGATGTCCCCACCAATTATTAATTATATAGCTAAATGTTAAATCAGTGCCCTCTGGATAATAAAATTCAAACCATGTAATCGGAAGCCCTCCCGAATAAGTATTCATTCCACTAATTTGCTGAGAATTTATATGTATAAACCCATTGAATTTAACAGATAACAAAGTACTTATTAAAGCTATAATCCAATACTTCCATTTTTTAATAAAATTCATCATAAAGTTAACCTTTCTCAATTTCTGAGCTTATCTTCTAATAGTATAATTACTACCATATATTTCATATTCTTTGCCTCCAAGTTTATCCTATATTAAATAAATTATCAAGCTGGCCAATTAGTAATACTAGATAACTCTAATTATAGATTTTTATAACAATAATAGAAGAAGATAACGAAATGATACAAAAGCCCTTCCATACATACAGAAGGACTTTTGTTTGTTTACATTTAATTTTAATTTAATCAGTAGAAGCACTACTTCTTTCCCTTTTAAATCACGTATAAAGTATAAATATGTATTAATAATTTAAAAGTATTGTAATTATACTTGAAATATCTAAAATATATAATATTATGTAATTATTGAAAATAATTGTCGTAGAATTATACCCATTTCGTTTCAATGAAACAAGTAATAAAATAAATGGAGGAACTAATTATGACAAACAAAAACAAAAGTATTCTAAAAAAAGTTACACTAATATTTTTTATATTCTTTATTATTAATCTCATACAATTATTTGCTTCAGGCTTTTTTAACATTACTTCTACATATGCCGATGTGTTTTCTATCTCTTCAAAACAAACCATAGCTAAAAGTGATAATTGGGAATTCTGTATCCCTGAAAAAGACAGTCTTACACCATATTTTACATATAAAGGAGCTTTAAATATGGATCTATTTCCTTATATAATTGGTAAAATATATTATAAGGACAATGATGAAATTGATACAATGGATATCGATTGGTACCTTAATAGCGACAGGCATTTCTTTATCGGTGAAAGGCGTTGGTATTTTTATTTTAAAGATAAAAACATTATTAAGGTGTCATTTAAAGTTGTATGGGAAGAATACGGAGAGGTATGTTCTGAATCTATTTCTTCAAATAATTTAACAGCAGAAGAAATACAAGAAATAAACAAATGGATAGAAAATCATGATAAAAATTACTCACCCCCTTTTACTTATCCAGAATTATCTCTATGGAAAAGACATTAAAGTTCATAAGTGATTTGCCCTCCTAAAATAATTTTCTTGATAAAGTAATTTATAAGAAATACAATTAACACTGTAAATATTATTTATAATGTTAATTGCATGTTGAGGTGAATATACTTAAGTAGAAAAAAACGCGAAGATATTAAAAAATGAAAACGTTGCACCAAGGTGAAAAGGAGTAGATATATGAGAAAAATTGTAGTTGTATATCAGTCCAAGTATGGAGCGACTAAAAAATATGCTGAGTGGATTTCAGAAGAATTATCTTGTGATTTATTTGAGCGGAAAAACATTAAATTAGCTGATCTGGAACCATATGATACCATCATTTATGGTGGTGGACTATACGCCGGTGGTGTAAGCGGAATTGACATAGTAACAAAGAACTTTGATCAACTTAGCAATAAAAATCTGATTCTGTTTACTTGTGGGTTGGCTGATCCTATGGATAAAGAAAATACTGATAGTATTAAGCAAAGCCTTAATAAAGTTCTTACAACTCAAATGCAGAATAAAATCAAATTATTTCATTTACGTGGCGCTATAGATTACGCTAAACTCAGCATTGCGCATAAGGCAATGATGGCAATGCTTTATAGAATGATTAATAAAAAAGATTATGATTCCTTGCGAATTGAGGATAAGGAATTCATATCTACCTATGGCAAAGCTGTCGATTTTACTGATAGATCAACAATATTACCCATTGTCAGTTATATTCAAAAACTGTAATCATATTAATTAAAATTATATTTTTCAGAGTTAGTCCCACGATCCAGAGTCTATTAATAAGTAAATTTTTATGAAAAGAACCCTTCTGTCCGTTAACTCTATAGTTAGCCTCTCCTCAGTTTAAATTATGTACAGTGTTTTTTTTAATACTGTTTTAATCTATTTCTTGATTTATACATGCTGACAATAAAAATAATTAAACTACAAAACTACAAAAATTATTAACTTTTTAATTCTATTCATATCTTTTAAGTCTCTTGAATTTCTCCTGCTTTTTTCAAAGCTGATTTAGCAATAACCGGACCTACTATTTCATATAACATTGTAGCGCAAAGTATGATCGTACGTATTTGATCTGAATATTCTGGCACAACAGTCTCTGCAACTACAATGAGCCCTATCGCAACACCTGCTTGCGGAATTAAAGCTGGTCCAACATAACGACATATTGCTTTGTTTGCTCTCATGATTTCTGCACCAATTCTAGCACCAAGCAACTTTCCGATTACTCTTCCTATAACATAAATTAAACCTATACTACCTATTTGAGGTATTAATTCAATATTAAGTTGGGCACCAGATACAACAAAAAACATTACATATATTGGCGGTGTACAAGTACCCAGCAATGACACAATTTCATCACTTTCACTGCTGATATTGCAAAATAACATTCCACACATCATACACGACAGCAAAGAAGACAATCCAAAAAACGAACTCAATGAAGAGCAAATAAATATTACAGAAACTGTAATAATCAATTGATTGTTTTGCTTTTTAAAGAATTTCATGAGAATGTAAATGGATATTCCAAATATCGTACCCATTATGAGTGTAAAAAATATTTCAACCATAGGTGTTAAAATAGCTTGTACAACACTTAGATCGCCATTGCCGTTAAGGCTCTTAGCTACAGAAACAGATATTGCAAAAGCAATAAGAGCCACAGAATCATCTAAAGCAACGACACTCATGAGCATATCAGTAACAGGCCCCTTAGCACGATATTGCTTGATTATCATTACCGTTGCTGCCGGAGCTGTTGCTGCTGCAATGGAACCAAGAACAATAGAAAATGCAACATTATGCCCTGTTACAATTAAGATTGTATCTACAATAACAACAGCCAAAAGTGCTTCAAAAAAAGCAATCACTACAGGCGTAATCCCTAGCTTTTTTAAAAAGCTTCTTTTGAATTCACAGCCTATAATAAATGCAATAAAAGCCAGTGCCATTTCCGATACGATTGAACAGTCTTGAATTACTTCCAAAGAATAAAAACTCAAAATATGTGGGCCTAATATAAGACCTGATAAAAGATAACCTGTAACATTCGGGAACTTGAAAATTTTAACAAACCGCCCAAATAACAATCCAAATAGTAGTATTGATCCAACATATAATAAAGTAGTGAACTGCGGCATTTTCTCTCCCCCTATTTCATGCAAGTTATCCCATCAACAAAGGTTATAGGAACTGCAAACATAAAAGCTGTATTAGGGTTTGACAAATCACCCACAAGCTCGGTAATAACTTTTTGTACAATTGGAATTTGGTCCTCATCGATAACCATTAAAATTGTTTTATTATCCTCTGCAATACCGGAAAACATCATCTTAAATGGTGCAAAAGACATACCTTCCTCAGCAGATGCAAGGGCTCCTGCCATACCGACAGAATTCATCACAGTTGCACCTTTAATTCCATTTGTATTTAGGTCCATAAGCAATTTATTAAGAACGCCTATTTTATTAAGAACCAAAAATAATAGTTGCTTTTTCATAATCTTCTCCTCCACTCCATAAAGCCTTTCTCGGTTAATAACTATTTTTGCAATTCTAATTATTATCAATTATATTCATATCTTAATCGGTATACTCATTTTATCTACGCAAACAGATTATAAAAAAAAGGCTTTTCATATCAGTGCCAAACGACAACAATACCAAAAGCCCTTCTGTATCTCTTTAGACGGTTCTTTTCATTATTCTGTTTTTAAGTACTTCTTTAGTATATCACAAGTAAATCAACAAAGCAAATTAGGAGCTGAACGTACCATTTGCTTACTCTTAGTTATCAAGTAGTTGGATGATCTTTTCGACTTCTCCTGCTGTTGCCGTGCCATGAGGGGCGAGAAGCCCATCATTAGTGGCAGAAATCAATCCTTTCTGGTGTGCCCAAGCCATAGCCTGGCGAGCAAAGGCAGAAATATCACCGGCATCACTAAACTGTGTCAGACCAGGATAGTCCATCAGCATCGGACTACCAGCATAACGCCACAATATGGTAACCAACTGCTCACGGCTTACCACATCATTCGGGCAAAAACTGCCATTGCCATATCCGCTAACCAAGCCTTTACTACTTGCCCAGCGGATTGCCTCCGCATAAGAATCATTGCCGTTTACATCAGTGTAACTCATAGCATAGTTTACAACCGGGTTGCCTTCCATGTTGTGCAGAAGTGAAACCAAACCAGCTCGGGTAAGAGCTTCGGCATCTGCCTCTTCCAGTAGCATAATATGGTTTGCATAGGTCTGTCCGGGATAAACCGTCGCATAGCTTTCATACCATGCCATAATATAAGTGTTGGGCTGAATATCGTTCAGGGTTGTGGAAGCATCTTCGAGATAAGAAGAAATTTTCGTTTCCTCGTCAGCCAAGATGAATAAACCGCCATTGTCTGTGGTTATCTTCAGCTTTCCATCCTCTTCTCTAATGGCTTCGACTTCATGATATTGAGCGCAACCCACATCCTGGGGGATATTGCGCACAATGGCAAAAGCGGAGGACTGTGGAGGAAGAGAGGCTGTTTCCACAGGACTGTGGAACACATAAATCCCCTCGCCTTCCTTTAGATCAGACGGATCATCTGCAGAATGGTTTCCGCTGTCAATCCAAACAGTTTCCGCAGAAAGGTTTACTACATATTCGCCGAAACGCTCCGAATCCAGTCGAAGCTGAGAGATTGTCCCGTCCTTATTCGTGACAATCTTCTTGACTTGCCCATAGTATAGAACGCTGTCGCTCAGGGACTGGGATTTCTCTGTTGTGGGTATAGCGGACAGTGTAGGATTTGGGACTTCCGCCGCCACGGCTTGGACACTCATCGTACAGAGCAAAGCGCCGGTCAAAGCTATTGCAACTAAATTCTTCTTCATACATTATTGCTCCTTTTCTATATGCTCATCAGGTAAGAGGCATAATTAACCTCTTTTACATATAGACGGTTACGCAGAGAAAATGTTCCAGTATACTTAATAAAAATTATAAGTAATTACCAAATTGCGCTAAAGTAACACTAAAGAATTTAAAGTATGTACCACCAAAAACAATTCCAGCAATCAGCAAAAGCCTGAAAGCTTGCCAACATGTAATTTTATTAAGATTGAATACTTGTGGCATAGTCATATTCCAAAGCCACCAAAAAATCCATGTTACTAAGAAAAATATGCAAACTTCTAAGAGCAGACAATTAATTATTGCAATGATACCCAACACGATCACATCCTTTCATTCTAATCTTTTTCAGTTTATTAATTAATGAGATGGAAAGTCTTTTCAATGTAAAGCTTTTATCAAACGATCAATCTCAAAATCCTGATTATACAAACCCATACTGATTCGAACAATACCTGTATATGGGCTTCCACCGATTAGCTTCTTTACATATAAATCTGCACCACAAAGTCCATTTTTCACTATGATTCCATAATCTTCATATAGGTACTTTGCTACTTCTTCGTGCGTTTTATCTTTTACATTGAATGCAATAATTGGTATTCTATCTTCTAAATGCTTATTGTCTCCATAAATGATTATATTGGGATTCAAATTTAAGTGATGCATTGCATAAGAAAGCAATTCAGATTCATGTTTTTCTATAACATCCATATTTATTTGTGCCATTGTTTGTATTGCAGTCGCTAAAGCAATTACCCCTAATATATTGTTAGAACCAGCTTCATATCGCTGCGGGCTATCTTTCAATATAATTTCATTGTCTGTAACTAGTTCTGTA
Organism: Anaerovorax sp. IOR16; assembly: GCF_017168145.1. Taxonomy (GTDB): domain Bacteria; phylum Bacillota; class Clostridia; order Peptostreptococcales; family Anaerovoracaceae; genus IOR16. The sequence goes on from NZ_JADQTL010000009.1 coordinate 936,785, forward strand.
ATCCCTGCTCCGTAACAAAGAGGGTAACCCATATTTAGAACATGTTTATTTCCTACAAGAGCACCGGTAAAGAATGGCGCATACGTTTTATGCGCACTAAACGCTATATAATCAATGCTCTCCATTGCATCTGCTGGATTCATATTAATTTTACGATGCTGCATCAATTGTGCAGCATCTACTAGAATTTCTGCATTATGTATATGCGCTAATCTCGCAATTTCGTGAATCGGATTAACGTATCCGGTTACATTACTTGCACCAGTAACTGCCACTAACTTTACTCTTCCTCTATACTTTAATAGCTTTTGCTCTAAATCAAGAATAGATAGTCTGCCATCTTGGTCTACATTAACCAAATCAGTTTCACATCTATATTTCCATGGCAAATAATCCGATAAATGCTCCATATAAGTTGTAAGCACCACAGGGTTCATATCTGAATTTTGCTGACAGATTACATTGCTTAGTATGTTAATTGCTTCCGTCGTATTTTTCGTATAAATTACAGTATTGTTTTCGATATCTGCATTGAAAAAGTTCATAAGACTGGTTCGACTGTCTTCATATAACTCTGATAGAAACTTTGCTTTTCTCGATTTATCTGATACATATTTATACCATGGCAAATATTTTTCCAATTCATTCATAACAGATTTAAAGGGAGGTGTTGTACCAGCATTATCAAAATAAATACTATTTAAAGTTCCATTATTCGTTGGAATCAATGATGATGTATCCATGACTAATTTTCTTAATGCATATGCAAGATTATTTTGTTTTTTTTCAATTCTAGTTTTCCTTTCTTACATTTGAATCTTTTAATACAATAATACATATGCATAAATTAAAAATAAGTTCCTTAAAAGTTAGTATAATATTCGTTTTAAATTAATTTTTCCTAAAAAAAGACAACGTATCACGTTGTTTCAGACTGTAGACAAAATACCTTGCTAAATTTATATTCTTATAATTTCTGCAAGGTATTTTCTATTTTTTCTATAAAGCTTTTAAAAAAAGAAAAAATAAAAGGATATCTCTATGCCATTTGATTCCTTCTTTCAGATTTATGAATCCATGTTGCTAGTTTTTTTAGATTCATGGACGCAAAAAGAAGATTCAGTTCCATTTCTATCTTCTGAATCCCTCGATATTGTGTATAACGCATATTATGTTTTTCTTTTGCATCTGCAAAGACTCGCTCAATGGTTTGACTCCGTAGTTTGTAAAGATCTCGATACTTTGGAGTATGACGAATGTCCTCACATTGCTCTATGTAGTTTTCCCATATATGACGTGTGACTACTTTTACATGGTCCTTACTTGCTGTGCATTCTGATAAGGAAGGGCAACTCTTGCAAATTTCTCCTTTACTCTTATATTCCCGATACCCTTCTCTATTTGTTGTAGTATAGTTTAACACTTGGTTTTCTGGGCATACAAAGCAATCATAGTATTCATCATAAGCATATTCGTGTTTTTTAAAATAACCATTTTTTGTCATAGGTCGTTTGTATGGTAGGATAGGAATTCGTTTATCTTTGAGTATTTCTCTAGCAATTGCAGGTGTTTTATATCCGGAATCCATTACAATATTTTTTACACCTTTATATCTTTTTACTTTTTCATAAATCTTTGGGAATGCAACTGAGTCATGTACATTTCCTGGATTTGTATGAAAAGCAAGTATGTAATTGTTTCGATCGCAAGCTACATTTGCAGCATAAGCAAATACTACCTTATGCTTTCCTTTATGAAATACGCCGCAATCCGGATCTACGGTACTTTTCTTGATTACTTTTGTCTTTTCTTTGGCTTCCGTTTTTTTTACAAGCTTGTTTTCCTCGTTCAATGCGATCTTCGTTAATTTCTTTCATTAGTTCTTTTTCATAGTATTTAACGGATTCCAAAACGGTTTCTTTTTCACTGTTATGGTTATTTGCACTTGCTTTAATATGTGTACCGTCAATGAAAATGCTTTCTGAATTAATGAATTCATATTCCATGATTTCAGCAATGACTCTTTGAAAGATTTGTTCGAATAAGTCAGTATTTTGAAACCGACGAGAGTAGTTTTACCAAAGGTAGAAAAGTGAGGAATTTCTTCCTCTAAACTATAACCAAGATACCATCGATAAGCTACATTCGTTTGAATTTCTTTAATGGTCTGTCTCATGGATCGAATACCAAAGGTATATTGAATGAGGGTAATTTTAATTAAGACAACAGGATCGATGCTTTCTTTTCCCACATCAGAATACAAATCTTTTACAAGGTCATAAATGAAAGAGAGATTAATCGCAGTATCTATCTTACGAATAATATGATCTTGTGGAACAAGAGAATTCAAGGTTACCATTTGAAATTGATCACGACCTAATAAATCTTTCTTACCCATCATAAAGCAAATACCTCCATGTATTTATACATATATTTTACCATAAATACAATAAAATGTATTACATTATGTAAAAAAAACTGTAGGCAAAGATAGAGATATCCTTGTCTACAGTCTGAGACAACGTATCACGTTGTCTTGTACTAATCCAATTTTCTCATAAAAAATAACATTTCCTCTTCATTAAACCCCAGTCCTCTATATAGATTATGGGCTTTTTCATTATCCATTTCTGCATGCAGCTGTACTCTTTTATAATCATGGTCTTTAGCATATTCAACGATATAATTCATTATTTTTTTGCCAATCCCATTTTTTCGATAAGAAGGCAATACATATAAATCATCAACCGTTAAGCCTTTTCCCCCAGACCATATACTATAAACAGTCCAAACATTAGCAAATCCGACAACTTCATTATTAACTTTTGCAATAAAAATAGTAATGTATTCGGAATCGAAAGCTTCTCTGAATGTTTTTTCATCTCATCTTCTGATGGCAGTTTCAAACTATCCCAATATGGATGTTCCTCTTTAACCGCTTTCATAAAATCTAAATTTAATTTTACATAGAACTCTTCATCTTCTAATTTACATGGTTGAATTATTAATTGGTCAAACACGAATCTTCCCCCTCTGCATGCATAGTTCTCCACTTGATAATCTCTTTTTCAAGCTCTTCAAATAAAATAAATCTTGATTGCCTAAAAACCTCTTTACCTAAAGCAAACAATAAAACAGTCGGTGCTGTAAAGACAGAAAATTGTCCCGAAAATTCCGGTACATCTTCGATTGCAATTATAGCACTATAGATTGAATGTTTTTTCACAATTTGCTGTATCTTTGGTAAGACAGCATCACAAACAGTACAACGGTTTGATTTGCCGAAAAGTAAAATTATCTCATGATTGTCTATTGCATTTTTAATATCTTTATATTGATTAAAATGTTCCATATATATTACTCTCTATTCTTCGGATGGAAATATGTATTCCTTAGTGACGGAACTTGAATATGTAGAATGTATCATTGCTCCGTAGCATGCTTCAAACTGAAGAATATCCCCCAGCTTGATTTCTACTTTCGCATCCGTAATATCTAAAATCATGTGATCACTGCTTCCTCCTTCAATGGTCACTCCATCAATGCATGGAACTACACTGAAAATATCACCGATATCCCTTTTCCCTAATGCTACCAATGCTCTTTTCCGAATCCCTTTGTCAACATAAGTTTGTTTATGACCAAAGGCATCAACAAAAATTTCACCGATCGGATAAGAAGGCTTTTCTTTTACTTCAATCACTTGCGCTTTCAATATATAATTATCTCTTCGCAACATTGGAAGATCTAGCCCCCATATATCCTGAAGGTCTCTTGCAATAACAATACCTTCACCAACTCTTATATGATTAATCCCTTCCGGAATCGTATTGTCCATAATTAAAGGCAAAGTAGAAGTTGCACCACCTGATACTACATCAAGTTTTCGTCCTATTGAGTTTGAAATTTTATTTGCAATGGATACCAATCGCGATAAATTCGTTACATCCGGTTTAATAGACCCAAAACAGCCTAGATTCGTACCAATACCATATAACTTAATGTTCTTTAGTTCATTTTCAATAAGAACAGCATCTTTTATTAACTCATTTTCGTCAAAATAACCTTCTCTTAAATCACCCAGATCCATCATTAAAATTACTTTATGTTGTTTATGATATTTTTCGGCAATTTCATTTAACTGTTTAATCATTTCTATTTCAGAATTTAAACTGATATCAGCATATTTAACGACATCCTCAAGCTCTGACGGCATAGGAACTCGAATCAATAGTACCGGAGCATCCATACCCAATTCACGCATACGTTTTATCGTATTCATACGAGAATCACCAATTGTTGTACAGCCGGCTCTTAACATTTGCTTTGAAACTTGAAAATAGGAATTTTCATAGGAATCGGTTCCTTTTACAACACCGGTAACTTCAACCCCTTTTTCTCTGCACATTTCAACTGCTTTTTTTGTGTTGTGATAAATGCCTTCCAAGTTAATTTCTAACACTGGATAGTTTTTGTTTGATAGTGTCATAATCCCCCTCCACAATTCGACTAACGAACTAAATTTTATTAAAAAACTATAACAAACATCACTTTATCCTTCTATTTTTACTCTACTGCCTTGTTGAATTTCTTCGTTTGGTGATAGAATCACTGTCTCTCCTTCAGACAATCCTGAAATAATCTCAGTAAAATCTTCTCCCTCTAATCCGATTTTTACTTCACGCAGCTCAGCTTTCCCATCCCTAATAACGTAAACATAATCTTTATAATCCATTTCAAAAAGAGCCATATCGGAAATACGTAATACATCCTTTTTTTGATCCACTACAATTTCTACATCCACATTACTTCCCAATCGAATGGATACATTAGAGCTAACAGCAATTTCAACGGTAACTCGCTTCTGCTTCACTCCCAAATCTGATAACTTTTCTTGTGCTTTCAGATGAACTTTTTTTATTGCAGCCTTATCATCGGAAAATTTCGCATCCTCATTAAAAACTCGAACCGAATCTCCTGCTTTCACAAACTCAGCATCCTCAGCAATTAAATCTACCTTTACATACGTATCATTCAAATTAGAAATTTCGAACAGCTGCGATCCGGGAGCAACGGTCTCCCCCTCTTTTACAAAAACCGCAGTAACAATACCTTCAATTGGAGCCGTTATCCCTGATAATTCAGCCCCTTTCATCCGACTTTGTATGGAATAATTTAAAGCATCTATTTGTGCGCTAAGCTTCTTTACTGTAGTATCGGATTGGTTATATTCTTCATAGCTCAATGCACCCTCATCATATAATATTTTATTTTTGATTGCAAGGTCTTCCGCTTGATTGTATTGAGCTTGCAAGCCGGACAATTCAGATTGTAGGCTCTTAATATCAAAATCTGCACTTGTTTCTTTCCTTTTCATTAAGGCATCACCAATCTTTACCGAATCTCCCTCCGATACCAGTAATTCCTGTATCTCTGCCGTATTTTGTGCAGTTACTATGATTGCACTCTCAGATTCCATAGTCCCGGATTCTTTTATTAGTTTTACAACCGAACCAGTTTCAACCATTGCAGTGTCTACTAAAATACCTTTTGAAGAAATGCCAATCACAGCAACGATAAAAACCGCAATCATTCCTCCGGATAGTAAAATCCATTTTTTCTTCTTCTTCTTTGATTGTTTCATTGTGATCTCTTCCTTTCACCAAACAACATCGTTCTAAGTTTTAACTTTCATAATTTTTAAGCTTCTCTATTTTTTAATGCCTGTAAAAAATCCAATTGATTGATTTTTCGATATGTGGCAAGTTGTGCTGCTAAGATAAAACCAACCGTATAAACTCCGGCTAAGATTCCAGCCATTAATGTAGGACTCATATCAAATGTATATAGATCCGTACTAAAAGCGGAAGAACTATATTCTAAAAACATCTTTCCGATTGGAATTCCTATAAGAATACCTAAGATCATTATGATATTGTTTTCTCGAACTATCATAAAGAATATCTCTTTTTTACGAAATCCTAGAACTCTTAATGAAGAAAATTCCATTTGTCGTTCCATAACACTTATAATTGTTGCATTATAAACAATACAAAAACCTAATATTCCGGAAAACAGTACCATGAATCCCATAGACAGGGCCATAAGCTCCATATATTCTTCATAAACAGCTAGGGTATCTGCAACCGACATAACCGTAGCAACATTGGATGCATGAAGCAACTTTTCATTTATTTTTTCGTCCTTTGAGTTAACATAAACACCAGTTATAATATTTTTTTCTAGTAGTTGTTCACCCATAGCTCCAATTTCCATATATGCATTCATCCCCAAGGCCTGTTTTATAATACCCTTAACTCTTAGGTAAACATCCTCCCTTCCATGCAAAAAACTTTTAATCCGAACCGCATCTCCTTTTTCTACCTGTAAGGCTTTCGCTAAATTTTCAGATAACAAGATACCGTTTTGAGGAACCATAATAGGAGTACCATTTTTTTCTTTGAAGGAATAGAAAGAAGTATCTTTATCAATCCCCACAATTATAACCGATTGCTTTTTATTTCCATTTGTAAGCTCAAAAGGATATTCGATTTTTCCTTCCATATAATCCACATCGATTAAATGTGTCATATCTTGCATTGCAGACTCATGAATTGGATAGATAAAACTAATATTATAATCCATTTTTTGAAACTCAACAAAATGCTTATTCATCATTTGATCCATGACACTAGGCATGCTAGTAGTAAACAACATCATTCCATAAGTAAGAATTACACCTACTAATATAAAAATAGTTCTCTTTTTATTACGAAAAATATTTTTAGCTATCATTTTGTTACTAAAAGATAGATTTTTCCAAAGAAGGGAAAATTTCTCAAGTAAAATTCGTTTCCCTATTTTTGGTGCTTCCGCTCTCATTGCATCCGCAGGAGTTATTTTAAGTACTTCTCTTGATCCAATTAAACCCGATACGGTACAAAAAATTGCTGATAAAATCATTGCCAGTGCAATATAAGAATAATAAAATTCAATTTTCAGTAATGGAATATGATAAAATTGAAGGTACATTTTTGTCATACCTCCTGCTAGTGCCATCCCAATCAACGAGCCCAAAAATCCTCCGATTACTCCTACAATCAAAGCATACTTTATGTAATGAAAAAGCACCTGATGGCTCGTATATCCCATAGCCTGCAGTATACCAATTTTCATTCGATCTTTTTTTACCATACGTCCAAGCATCATCATCAGCATGAATCCAGCTACAAGTAAAAATAAAATTGGTAAGGAGCTAGACATCGAGTCCAATTGATTCAACTCTTCATCAATCATACTATTACTAAGTTGATCTTTACGCTTTATAGTTTGTTTGATACCATTTTGATCCAATTCATTCTTTATATCCTCAATCAATGTATCTTCATCCACATCATTTACATAGCTGACTAATACTTGATTATAGCTTCCTGAACTGCCAAAAGCCTGCTGACCAAATTTTTCCGAAACATAGCAGACTCCAAAATCATCCTGATCCGGCATAATGCTCTGGGCATTTTCCATAAGATAGATATACTCTGGATTTTCAACAATGCCTACCACATCCAAAGAATATTGCACGCCCTTTATTTGGACTTTAATTACGTCATTAACCTTGATACCTCTTGCATCTGCAAATTGCTGAATAAGCAATGCTTCTTTACCGAAATCGGAAATCATTCGGCCCTTTATCAAGGTAGACTGACTGAGTTCTTCTCGCTCTCCATTCATCGTTATCATACGGAGATTTACACGTTCATTCAGATTTTCCGTAACCAATGGCACATCCAAAGAAACTCTCCCAGTAACGTTTTGAACGCCTTTTATCTTTTTTAATTTTTCAATCTTTTGATTCGGTACGATGGTAGCTTCAATGAATAAATTCGGAAAATTATTTTCCGCATAATAACTATTTACTGTATTCCGCATGTTTACAGCAGTCATACTCAAAGACGTATAAACACTAATGCCTACGACAATGATGACAAGCGCTGCAATGAATTGACCTTTTGAGTTTTTTATCATGCGAAACAGCATAGTATCCAATTTATTTAACTTTACCATTTAATTTCCTCTACACTCATCGGATTTTCATTGATCTCATTGCTTATAATTTTTCCGCTTCTCATTTTTATCACTCGATCAGCCATAAAAGCAATGTCTGTATTATGTGTAATAACAATAACTGTCTTTTTCATTTCACGATTTACTTTTTTTAATAAGCCTAAAATCGAAATACCTGTATTAAAATCTAAAGCACCGGTTGGTTCATCACAAAGTAAAATCGCAGGATTCTTCGCAACAGCACGAGCTATGGATACTCTCTGTTGCTCACCTCCGCTCATTTGTGCTGGAAAATGATCCTTCCGCTCATTGAGACCGACCGCCGTTAACATTTCTAAAACATCAAGTGGGTCTTCTGAAATCTCAGTTGCCAACTCTACATTTTCTTCTGCGGTTAAATTTGCCATGATGTTATAAAATTGGAATACAAACCCAATTTTGTTTCTTCGGTATTCCGTTAGCTTTTTTTCATCATAGCTTGTAACTTCTTCTGAATACAGGAACACCTTTCCTGATGTTGGTTGATCCATACCTCCGATGATATTAAGAAGCGTACTTTTGCCGGAACCGCTGGGACCTAATACGACAACAAATTCTCCTTCTTCGATGGAAAAAGAAACATCATCCAGTGCATTTACTTGAATTTCACCCATTTCATAACTTTTTGATAAAGTCTCAGCACTTAAAATTTTCATTCTGATTTTTCCTCCTTTTTATAAAAGGCTTTTCTTAATAATTCAATATACTTTTCTGCTTCTTGTTCCAATTGCTTGAAATCAAATTCTTTCTCTGTTTTTATCAGAGCTCCCATTGACTCTTCCCCAAATTTTTCAAACGTCCATCGAATAATTGTCATCGCAGCTTCTAAATTGATATCAGATCGAAACTTTAAAAAGTCAATATTATATTTGTAAATTTTTTGTACCAAATCTCCAGACTGTTCTTCTGATTTTTGCCGCAGTTCCTCGACTGACGTGTTTTCAATCATCATAATCATAAAATCATAAAGATACGGATACTGATAAATCAGCTCCCCTTTTATCATTGATACTTGTTTTACCCGCTCAAAAAAATCCGTTATATTCCAATCAATATTTTCTTGAATCGCATCTATGATTAGTTGAATCGTAAATTCCTCCAGCTTTTCATATAGTTCTTTCTTACTGTTAAAATAATGAAAAAGTAATCCCTTTGATATTTTTGCATTCTTTACGATATTATTTGTTGAAGCTTTGTCAAATTGATTTCTACTAAATTCTTCAAGCGCACTATTAATAATACGATCTCTTTTTTCCGGATCTATATTTTTAAAAACATTATCCATTTATCTATCTCCAATTATATCTACTAAGAAATCGACCATAGTGGTCAATTCCATTTTATTCATCTTATCACACGCTGACCACAGTGGTCAAACAAAAAAATATAAAATTTATGACTAAATCTTTTATTTTTTGTATTGACATATAAAAACCTTTGTATTATTGTATTAGTGTCATAGTACAATAATACAATAGAAAAGGGGGTTTATATAAAATGCCAAACCAATTTCAATCCAATATCCCGATCTATTTGCAATTGGTTCACAAATTCAAGCACAGAATCGTCTCAGGGGAATTAAAAGCCGGTTCTAAGCTTGAATCTGTACGTGATCTCGCTATTCGTTTTGAAGTTAATCCAAATACCATGCAGCGAGCACTTACAGAACTAGAACGGGATGGCCTTGTATATGCAGAACGTACAAGCGGGCGTTTCATTACAAAAGATACGAAACGAATCCATAAAATGAGAGATACCCTTGCCGAAGAAATCATTGAACAATTTATATTGCAAATGAAAAGCTTAGGATTTTCAAATCAGGAAGCTATGGAGTTGTTTCAAAATAAAATAGAGAAAGGAATGATAAAATGAGTCAAATAAATAGCATGGAATCGAATCAAACAAACGAATTGATTAAAATAGAAAATTTATCAAAAAGATATCAAAAGAAACAAGTTTTATCGAATATTAACCTTACGTTAGAGCCAGGGCATATTGTCGGTTTACTAGGCCCTAACGGAAGCGGAAAAACAACCTTAATAAAAATATTAACAGGAATTATTAAGGAATATAACGGATCTGTAACCATTCATGGAAATGTGATAGGTCCAGCTACAAAAGCATTGGTATCTTATTTGCCGGATAATTCTTACTTTTCTAAATGGATGAACCCTTTGGATGTGATCTCTATCTTTAAAGATTTCTATTCCGATTTTGATGAAAATAAATGTCTCGAAATGCTTCGACGTTTAGGACTTAATCCAAAACAAAAGATTACTCAAATGTCAAAAGGAATGATAGAACGGTTTCAATTATGCCTAGTGATGTTCAGAAATGCTAAGCTTTATATATTAGACGAACCTTTAGGCGGCATTGATCCAGCTTCCAGAGATTTCATCTTGGATACTATTTTAACAAATTATAATGAAGATGCGACTATCTTCATGTCAACACATCTAATCTCTGATGTTGAACGAATTTTCGATACCGTAATTTTCCTAAAGGATGGAGAAATTGTTTTGCAGGATGATATAGATAACATTCGCTCTTCAGAAGGAAAATCCATAGATCAACTATTTCGGGAGGTATTCAAATGTTAACTAAATTAATAAAATATGACATCAAATCCACTTATAGATCTTTTTTAGGAATTTATTTAGCAATTCTTCTTGGAATAACCATTATCCCAATTATTTTTAATACAATAGGAAATGAATTTATAAAGATGATTACGGGATTTGTCGCATTCGGTATTTCAGTTGCTGTTGTTGTAGTTGTCATAACTAATTTATTTCAACTCTTCAATACAAATTTGTATTCCAAACAAGGATATCTCACTCTAACACTGCCAGTAACTTCACGTGACATCGTAATATCAAAGCTGATCGTCAGTACTATGTGGATACTCTTAACTTCTTTGGTTGCTATTTTTTCACTTTTACTCTTTGCAGTCATCGTTGAAAAGGGATCTATTACAGATATACTGCAACTATCGGAAGCGCTAAAGCAGCTGGATGTATATCATATTTCAACACTTCTATTATTCGTTCTTGCAATGATTTTTACCTGCATTAAGGAAATGGCAAAGCTATTTTTATCCTGCAGCATTGCTCATTTAAAACAATTTAACCGTTTCCGAGTTCCGGCAGGAATTCTCTCTTATTTCGCTTTTTCTTGGATGGAAACTTTATTTGTACAAATAGGATTCTTTACTTTAAGCTTTATTACAAAAGGTAGTCAATTCATTTATCAAATAGAAGAAATAGTAGATACAAACAATATTGATGCTGCCTTCGGATTATTTAACGGCTTAATAGCGAGCGGAATCCTTTATAGTATAATTCTTACAACATTATTTAGCATCAGTAACATTTGGCTTTTAAATCACAAACTGGATTTGGAGTAAATGAAATGAAATGTCTAGCTAAATGAAATTAATAATATTTATTTATTAAAAATAGGCGATCAAATATTTTGATCGCCTCAGACTGTAGACAAAATACCTTGCTAAATTTATATTCTTATAATTTCTGCAAGGTATTTTCTATTTTTTCTATAAAGCTTTTAAAAAAAGAAAAAATAAAAGGATATCTCTATGCCATTTGATTCCTTCTTTCAGATTTATGAATCCATGTTGCTAGTTTTTTTAGATTCATGGACGCAAAAAGAAGATTCAGTTCCATTTCTATCTTCTGAATCCCTCGATATTGTGTATAACGCATATTATGTTTTTCTTTTGCATCTGCAAAGACTCGCTCAATGGTTTGACTCCGTAGTTTGTAAAGATCTCGATACTTTGGAGTATGACGAATGTCCTCACATTGCTCTATGTAGTTTTCCCATATATGACGTGTGACTACTTTTACATGGTCCTTACTTGCTGTGCATTCTGATAAGGAAGGGCAACTCTTGCAAATTTCTCCTTTACTCTTATATTCCCGATACCCTTCTCTATTTGTTGTAGTATAGTTTAACACTTGGTTTTCTGGGCATACAAAGCAATCATAGTATTCATCATAAGCATATTCGTGTTTTTTAAAATAACCATTTTTTGTCATAGGTCGTTTGTATGGTAGGATAGGAATTCGTTTATCTTTGAGTATTTCTCTAGCAATTGCAGGTGTTTTATATCCGGAATCCATTACAATATTTTTTACACCTTTATATCTTTTTACTTTTTCATAAATCTTTGGGAATGCAACTGAGTCATGTACATTTCCTGGATTTGTATGAAAAGCAAGTATGTAATTGTTTCGATCGCAAGCTACATTTGCAGCATAAGCAAATACTACCTTATGCTTTCCTTTATGAAATACACCGCAATCCGGATCTACGGTACTTTTCTTGATTACTTTTGTCTTTTCTTTGGCTTCCGTTTTTTTTTACAAGCTTGTTTTCCTCGTTCAATGCGATCTTCGTTAATTTCTTTCATTAGTTCTTTTTCATAGTATTTAACGGATTCCAAAACGGTTTCTTTTTCACTGTTATGGTTATTTGCACTTGCTTTAATATGTGTACCGTCAATGAAAATGCTTTCTGAATTAATGAATTCATATTCCATAATTTCAGCAATGACTCTTTGAAAGATTTGTTCGAATAAGTCAGTATTTTGAAACCGACGAGAGTAGTTTTTACCAAAGGTAGAAAAGTGAGGAATTTCTTCCTCTAAACTATAACCAAGATACCATCGATAAGCTACATTCGTTTGAATTTCTTTAATGGTCTGCCTCATGGATCGAATACCAAAGGTATATTGAATGAGGGTAATTTTAATTAAGACGACAGGGTCGATGCTTTCTTTTCCCACATCAGAATACAAATCTTTTACAAGGTCATAAATGAAAGAGAGATTAATCGCAGTATCTATCTTACGAATAATATGATCTTGTGGAACAAGAGAATTCAAGGTTACCATTTGAAATTGATCACGACCTAATAAATCTTTCTTACCCATCATAAAGCAAATACCTCCATGTATTTATACATATATTTTACCATAAATACAATAAAATGTATTACATTATGTAAAAAAAACTGTAGGCAAAGATAGAGATATCCTTGTCTACAGTCTGAGGCGATCAAATATTTTGATCGCCTATTTTTAATCACTTGGTTTTATTCCATATTTTTTATTCATCCTTACTGCACATTAAGAGCAATCCTTCAAAAAATTTATTAACGGAAATTTTACCCCCAGTGCTGGCATTTCTGCTTAATGCATCCATTTCAGCCCTTACACTTGCAAAATCAAATAAGACTCCCGCATGCGTCTGAAAAAATTCATTGCTGTAATCCTCGATTCCCAAACTAGCGATATTTGTAAGACCACCCTTTATGGCTCTTCGAATTCTCTGCTTGACCATTTGCGGACTGTCTCCAATCAAACTTTGAATCTCATTATCTTCACATTCCGAAACACTTTTATTATTCGCCAAAAGATAGATGCAAATAGTTAAAATATCATTGGTTCCCTTTTCTCCCAGCATACCAAGCATTCCTAAAATATGTTTAATTTTTAATATATCCTGTTCTTCTTTTTGTATTGTTTGCGTTTCATTTTTAAATAAGCGTTTAATATGATTTAAGGTCTGCTCCATTTCAATCCGTTCCGCTACCTTTAAAACAACATTCCTTACTTCAATTTTATTAATTGGCTTTCCGATAAAAAATTCAATCCCGGCCTCATACGCTTCGGCTCGCAAATCATGATCAAGTACTTGAGATATCATAATGAAACAAAGATTTGGCATTAATGGTTTTAATCTTTTTACTAATGTGGTGCCATCCATTACCGGCATCAACAAATCTGCTAGTACAATGTCTGGCTTGGACAACAAAATTTCATGAAAAGCAGTCTCTCCCTCGTAAGAGCTCCCCACAACTTCCGCTTCTCCATTTTCCTCAATAATACTGGTGAGAATACGTACAATATTTTTGTCATCATCCACTATATAGTATTTCATTCGTTCCTCCCGTCAAGCTCTTCTGCATCAATGGTAATGGTAAACTTTGTACCTTTTCCCAACACTGAGTCTACTGCTATTTTGCCCGAAAATACGCCTTCTACTATGTCTTTTACATGATATAGTCCAATTCCTCGACAGATGTCTCCTGTCTCCAAATTAAATTTTGTTGAAAAGCCCATATTGAAAATGTATTCTAGGTTTTCCTGGGAAATACCGCTCCCATTATCCTCTACCGAAATAGAACAACTCCCATCTTCTTTTTTAACTGTGATTCGAATATAACCACGAGACTGTCCTTCCATGGACTCAATGCTGTTAAAAATGAGATTTCGCAAAACAGAAACCAGATAATAATGTTTATGAACATTAAAATGGCTTTCAATCTTAAAATCAAAAGAAATATTTAAGCGATTTCGACGAATGTATTCCTTCACATCCGGAATAATAATGGCTGCAATATCTGCAATGCTCATTTTAGTATCATCATAACTTCCATCAAACATCTCTTCCAAGCCACGAATGACACTCAGATAATCTTTCTTTATTTCGTGAACATCCTTAGCAACCTCAAGCGAATTATTTCGTAAACTTTCATTATATTGACTTCCCGATAATTCCTTATATAAATTATATGCCTTTTTCATTACAGTTTCGATGTCAGCGTTATTTTTATTCATAAAATAGATTTCACTTTTGATTTTAGAGGTGATTAGAACCAGCCTTCGATACCGTTCTTCATGTTCATTTGCGGATAACAATGATTTATAATAACTATAGAAAAGTACAATACATACAGCAATGGTTGCCCTAGAAAAACCGATGATAGCTAACGTCTGGAAGATTTCATAATGATAATTTTGAAAATGCATCAATACACTGATTTCCACGACATTAGATAGAAAATCAGAAATCATAGTAGCAACGAAAAAACTGGTTAAACTGGCATGATACCTCTGCCAAAAAAGAAGATAAAACAAAGAACCATAAGTAACGTAAAATAAAACATCAGAAAGTACAGTTGCTGCAACATCCGAAATGGCAACATCACTGATATACATGATCAAACCGCGATAAACCGGAGATACAATTCCGGTTATAAACGTAATTTCAATGGGATTGAATTCCCGATTAAAATACAAAAATACCGGCAATAACAAAGCCGCTAATGTAATGGTAAACCCCGGCGTATATAAATTGATGCTAACCTGCGATGCAAGTGCAATGCAAGTTGCTACAAGAAAAGTTGTTTTTGCTTTTTTCATAGAATCGGTATTTATTGGTTTTCACCAAATTCCCTACAAATGACAGTAATGGCTGCTTTTGCGTTTATCAGAAATGCCATTAAAGGCTGTTCCTTTGCAGTTTCTCCTTTCCAATAGCGTTCTTGACAAGCTTGAACCATTTCCTCTTGCGTCATTCCTTGCCGATATAATTCTAGTATAAAATCTCGCATATCCATTGCAGCGTTTAAGGCTAACTCAAAATATTGTTGTGGTGTAATATTGCGAACCATGCCATAATGCGGCGATGAAATCAATTGAGGATTAAAATCTCTACAACGTTCTATCGATGTAATTGTATCTTGAAATCCAGTCAAAATAGGGACAACCATATGACGATTTCCTACATAACATCCGACACTTTCGCAAGGAATCATGAAACGCTCCTCCTCCAAATAATAGGAAAGGGAACAATTTGTATGTCCCGGTGTTTCAAGCACGAAAAGATGACGGTCGCCAAGGGAAATAATATCTCCATCCTTAACAACTTGATCAATACGAAGGTCCTCATCACGATAAGTTAAAGGCTGATAGGATTCATTTAGATATTTTTTAGCAGCACTTTCCGAAAGATTTCTTATCGCTTTTAATGCCCCTTCTCTTTTTAGAACAGCTTGTCCATGTGTATTTCCTACACAAATTAAGTTTGGCCATTCTTGTCTTAAATATGCCAATCCACCAATATGATCATAATGGGTATGAGAAGAAAGCATATAGTCCAATGGTCGTCCTTCCAATACCTTCTTTACTTTTTCAACCATAAGCGGTGCACAATACGCCATTCCGCAATCAATCACCGCTGTTTTTTCACTGCCAATTAAAACCAAAGCATCGCCGCCCGGCCCGCCGGCAACACGTGTTATACCTTTTATCATTTTTCTATCCTTTTATTTTTTACTTTTTTGTGATTCATAAAACAAATTTTGTTTCTTTTACTGTCTCTTATCTATTTTACTATTTTATCATTTTCTGTATTTATACTGCCTTCTGCATTTATACTGCGTTTTCCGGTCTGCACTCTTACAAAATTAACAACCATAAACACAAGGAAGATCAAGCCGCAATATCCACCAATTGGATACAAAAACGCTACCAAATTTGAAAATCCAAACAAACTCATACCAAATCCAATCACTGCTAAGGTCCATATATAAATCTTTCTGTTTTTCGTTTCCGGTAGTTTTGTAGTAATACCATAAAAAGTACTGGTTGCTGTACTAAATACTGCAATCAAAAGCACCAGAGCATAAATCGCACGTACCCAAGGTGCCAGCTGCTCACAAAGTACTAACATAGGTAATGCACTTTCCGAAGCTCTTATCGGATCCGTTAATGTCGTTAAATATAAAATCAAAGAACAGGTACCCAAAAAAACTCCGCCAAGAATCGCTCCTTTTTGCGCGGTATTCTTGCTTTTTGCGTGAATCGAACAACTTCCCAGCATAGGTATGGCACCCGTTAAATTATAAGATACAAATGCGATTGCCGCCACAAGCCAATTTGAAGCCAAAGGACTTGCTGCAATCTTTACCTCTTTATGGAAGTTAAAATCGTTTCTTATTATAATAAGTAAACATAAAATTAAAGTACCCAAAACTAGTATCGGAGTTACCTTTTGCAATCTCTTTGATACCATTTCAAAACCATTTACTGCTGTAAATACGGCTAAAAACATCAGTACTAAACTTCCAAGAAAGCGATGAATTCCAAACTGTTCATAAAACAAAGCCCCTCCAGCTGCCAGCATGGAAAAATACGCCATAAAAAGAAAGATCGACATTATGATTCCTACCATAGTTTCAGATGCTTTGTTATCCATAGGAAAAATCAGCTTACTCATATCGTTTGTCTGAAGAACTCTCGCAATCGTTACCGTCATATAGCCAAATCCTATAAAAATCAAGGTAGTTAAAAAGATTCCAAAAATGCCATGCTGTCCAAATACACCAAAAAACTGCCACATTTCCTTTCCGGATGCAAATCCTGCACCCATCAAAGCTCCAATATATAGAAAGCCAATATGTAATGCAGATAACTCTACTTTCTTTTCTTCATCCATTATAAATTCGCCTCCGACTTGTTAATTTGCTCTTCCTCGCTAATGGTATCATTAAGTATATTATTATTTGAAGTGCCTTCAATTTGTGGTTCCCTGCTAATCTTTATACTTCCGATTGTAAAAATAACCAATCCAATCCAAATAAAGACAAAGGCAATAAATTGAATATAATCAAATGGCTCTTTATAGATAAATATACCTAAAATCAATCCCATAGACGGTGAAAAATATTCTGTAACACCTAGTGTAATAAAATCGATACGATTTGCAGCCATAGCAAAGAGCATTAAAGGAACTGCAGTAAATGCGCCTGCAAAGCTTAATAGAACAATTTGACCATAGGTTGCTGTAGAAAAGGCCCCCTGCCCTGACCATTCCATATAAATAATAATAGGTAATATAATAGGAACCAAAAACATAGTTTCATAAAGAAGCGCCAAAAGTGAGTTAACTTGAACTTTCTTCTTAATCGCGGCATAAGTAGCAAATGTTAATGCCAATCCGATCGCAATGAATGGAATTTGTCGATAGGATACCAACATAAACACAACACCTGCAATCGCTAGTACAAACGCGGCAATCTTGTATTTATCAAGCTTTTCATGAAAGAAGATGACTCCAAAAACACAAACCATAAGAGGCTCTATGTAATAGCCAATGCTTGTTTGAATAATATATCCACTGTTAACCGCCCAAATGTAAATACCCCAATTCGAAGAAATCAAAGTTCCGGCTAGAAAAAAGGTTAGTTTTGCACCCTTCTTCCTTAATGGTTCCATGATAGCATCCCAACCAAACAAAAATAAGTCAATGAAGAGTACCAATACAAAACAAAGAACCAATCGATAAAACATAATCAAAAGAGGATCAACCGCTTGCAGTGATTTCCAGTAAATTGGTAAAATCCCCCATAACAAAGAACATCCCAGTGCACATGCCAAGCCTTTTTTATACTCTGTCTTATTATGCATTTCCTGATTCATTATCTACACCCTATAAAAGCCTTTCCGTTTTTAAAATTGAGATAAATTTACAAAATTTCTGAAGAATCATTTTAAAAAAACATTTTTTTTCCATACTTTTTTATTCTATCTCGAAAAACAGAAAAGAGCAAGCGATAAACAGAAAAACTGAGCAACAGTGACATGCCCCTTGTCAAAATGACAAGGGGCAGTCTTATTGTAATAATATCTTTTTCGTTATTATTTTTTAGCCGAAGAGACCGCCGAAAAATCCGTCTTTGCATCCTCCGTCCTGATTATTCCAAAAGAAGAAAACAATGATTAAAATGATAATCCAAATTCCTCCGTTGTTATTATCACAGCAATCTCCATGACCACCGCCGCCAAAGAAACTACCTGTTCCACCACAAAGTAAGAATATTAAAATAAGAATAGGCAGCCAACTCCCAAAATCATTATCATCGTGACAAGGATCCTTGCAATCAAACTTTGGTTCACAGCAGCAATCATGCTGCGGCTCACAGCAACAATCTTTATGCGGTTCATTGTATACGTCCTTATGAACGTCACAATTATCCTCACGAAAACCTCTTCGATCTCTTTCCATGCTCGGCTTTATGTATTCGTCATTCACCGTAAAAGCACCTCCCTACTTTCTATCATAAAAGTTTCTGACCTTTTATCATATGTGGTAAGGAAGCAAAGGGTGCTATTATTTCTCTCTCAATTTCTTAAGTAAATTTTGCATATCTTTTGGAATTGGTGCTTCGATATTCATAAACTCGCCGCTAACAGGATGTCGAAATGACAGATATGCTGCATGCAGAGCCTGCCTTTCAATCAATTCTGGTTCTTCTTTACCATAAAGCGCATCACTTACGAGAGGATGCCCAATGTGTGACATATGCACACGAATTTGATGAGTCCGGCCTGTTTCCAAGTGTAGCTCTAAAAAAGAATACTCCAGAAACCTTTCTAAAACACGATATCGTGTAATAGATGGATAACCGTTTTCCATAACTCCACGAATTACATGATCTTCTGAAACACGATTAATTGGTAAATCAATAATACCTTCTTCTTCATCAAACGAACCATGCACGATAGCAACGTATTTTTTCGTTACTATATTTTTTGCCATTTGCTTAGATAAATCATCCTGACAATGAGAATTTTTTGCTACAATAAGAAGCCCAGAAGTATCCATATCCAAACGGTTAATAAAACGAATCTTATATTTTTCTCCCCGAGAAACCATATATTTCATAATGCCATTGGCAATCGTATGGTTTGGATGTCCTTTTGTTGGGTGTACAACATATCCAGGCTGCTTATTAACAACCAATAAATCTTCATCTTCATATGCAGCACAAATTGAAATATCTTCTGGTTCAAAATCACTGCTTTCTTCCGGTAAATTGACGGAAATCAAGTCCCCTGTAACCCCTTTATGGTACAACTTAACCGGCTCTCCATTTAAGCACACACCGCCAACTACTTTAAATTTCCTCATAAGACGGGAAGAAAACCCATAATGACGACGAAGAAGCTCCTTAATTTGGAGCCCTTCATCACTTTCCTTTATTACATACTCAAATTTATTCTTCATCTTTTCTCCGTATTATAAAAATTTACTTTTAACCTTTGTCCAGAAATCATAGTTTTCAAATCGCAAGAGTTTTACAATATTTTGAGCAAAACCTACCTTTACTTGATCAATATTTCCATAGCGGTATTCCATGCCGTCTGCAACAATTACAATACCTCGTTCCTCTTTTGTCTCCGGAAAAATCGTTACAAAAAGATCCGCAGGGAGAATTACACTAGAAGTAAAGGAACGATAAGCGGTTGTATTCATCGGACCAATTGGAGTGACTTGTAAGAGCTTTAATCTTGGATCGACGATACTTCCACCCAAAGCATAATTATAAGCAGTACTTCCAGCTGGTGTTGCAATGAGTAGTCCATCTCCACTAAATCGTTCAATAAAGCTATCGCCGATGGAAAGGTTTAGATGTACGGATTGTGAACGATCTCCCTTTATAATAACTTCATTCAAAGCGAGATGAGTATACGTATTTTCACACACCTCGATTTCTGCCTTTACCGTTTTTAAGCTTTGCACTTCATATGATTTTTGCTTATATTTAAAAATAAATTCGTCTAACTGATCTGGGTGCAATTCTTGAAAAAAGCCCAAATGACCTGTATTTACACCAATGAACGGAATGTCAGGGAATTGATACTTATGCAGAGTTTTTAAAAAAGAACCATCTCCCCCTACACAAACAATCAATTCAGCCTCAGGATCAAATTGGCAAGGTACAATAAATCCGCTTTTTTCCAGTTTTTGTTTCAGAATCCGTTTGGTTTCCTTTGATAATTCGTAATTGTTAGCAAAAATATTAATAATTCTGTTCTTTTCCATACGGATTCCTCCAAAGTATAAATTAATATTTTGTTTAATGCTTTATTTTACTTAGATTAAACTTTTTAAACTCTGTTTATTATATTAAGGCTTCCAATTGATCAATTAACGAAGCAAATGTTTCCATTGCCTTTTCAATCGGAGCTGTCTCACTCATATCAACACCTGCAAGCTTTAACAAATTAATTGGATAATCACTTTCCCCTGACTTTAAGAAAGTAATATAATCTTCTTGAGCTTTTTCCCCTCCTGTTAAAATTAGTTCTGACAAAGCTGCCGCAGCAGAATATCCGGTTGCATACTTATAGACATAAAATGCATTGTAGAAATGAGGAATGCGTGCCCATTCCATTTTAATTTCGGGATCGTATACTACATTTTCTCCAAAATATTTTTGATTGAGTTTACCATATTCTTCAGATAACCATTCTGCTGTCAATACTTCTCCTTGCTCTACCGCTTCATGTGTCATCTTCTCGAATTCAGCAAACATTGTTTGACGGAACAAAGTTGTACGGAATTCCTCAATATAAAGATTTAAAATATACTTCTTTACCTCATCATTTTGTGCATTTTTTAATAAATGCTTCATCAAAAGTGATTCATTAACGGTTGAAGCTACTTCTGCTGTAAAAATAGAGTGTCCTCCGTAAACAAACGGTTGGAATTCTCTTGTGTAATTCGAATGCATAGAGTGTCCCATTTCATGAATTACTGTAAACACATCCTTAAGTCTGCCATTATAATTTAAAAGAATGTAAGGCATACTGTCATAGGTTCCAAAGGAGTAAGCCCCACTTGTCTTACCTTCGTTTTCATAAACATCCACCCAGCCGGAAGCAAAGCCGTTGTTCATTCTCTCTAAATAATCTTCGCCCATTGGGATCAACGCTTCTCGAATCATTTCCAATGCCTTTTCATATGGAATCTCTTCTTTTGGCATTTCTACAAGCGGTGTATACATATCATACATGTGCAATTCGTCTAAATTTAACATCTTCTTGCGAATTTCTACGTATCGATACATGAGCGGCAGATTCTTATTTACAATATCGATCAAATTATCATACACCGAAAGTGGAATGTTGTCACCTGCTAAAGCACATTTTATAGAAGATTCATATTTGCGGATACGAGCAGTTACAATATCCGATTTTGTATTATAATTATAAGTAGTAGCCAACGTATTTTTTTGTTTCTCATATGCTGCATACATATGCTCAAAAGCTTCCTTACGAACTCGTCTATCAGACGACTCCATAAGACCAATGTATCGTCCATGTGTAACTTCTACTTCATCCCCATCCTCATCAAGAATTGTACCAAACTTGATATCCGCATTATTAATCATACTGAAAATATCATTGGTCGCTGAGGTAAGTTCACTGAATTGTGCTAAAATATTTTCCTCTTGCTTGGTGAGAACATGATCTTTTAAACGAAACAGCTCATCCACAACAAACGTGTATTTTTGCAAGCTTTTATTTTCTCTGAGAAATCCTCTGATTTTCTCCTCTGAAACTTCAAGAAGTTCTGGTGTAAAAAAGGATGTATTTGCAGAAATCTTAGCAATCAACGCATGAGACTTGTCACACATTGCTTGATAACGGCTGATTCGGTTGTCTTCATCCCGTTTCATTCTTGCATAGACAAAAATTCGCTCTGCCACAAGCCAGATTTCATCTCTCTTTTCAAAAGCACTGAGAAGCACATCTGCCGACTCTCCCAACTTACCGGAAAAGTCAGTAAAGCTTTCTGCCATTTTTAATACCATTACAGAATCTTCATCCCATTTTGCTTCATCGTCGTACATTGCTTCAATTTTCCATTTATATTCCTGTGCTATTTCACTTCTTTGTCTTGTTTTTTTATTATTTCCCATTTTTAAACCCTTTCCGTACAAGCTTTTTTCAAAGTTTTCCCTTTGTCTTATCTTTATATTATACAACTTTTTCCACTGCTTATACAAGTAAAATACCCCATCGTTTCCTTCATAATTGTAACTATAAAAAATTTTTAAATTTTCATTACGACATTTTTCACTGGACAAATAAAAAAAAATGTTACAAAATAAGTATGTTCATCTATCAGAACCTCATATATACTTGTATAGAAACAGGACAATATTTATAAATAATAAAAGAAAACAACTACGAAAGGAATTTATTATATATGGACAATCGACCCATCGGTTTTTTTGATTCAGGCTTAGGAGGTTTAACCAGCATTGCACCATTACGTCGTGCATTGCCGGAAGAACGTATCATTTATTACGGAGATACCGCAAGAACCCCCTACGGTTCAAAAAGCCCAAATACCATTAAAACCTTTTCCCGTCAAATTTCAGATTTTTTGATCCAACAAAATGTAAAAATGATTGTCATTGCATGTAATACCGTCAGTGCTACTTGTCTAAATGACTTAAGAAAACGCCATCCGGATGTGCCTATTTTAGGCATTATTGATCCAGCAGCAGAAACTGTTGCTAAAACATGCACAAAGGACAATCATATCGGCATTATTGGTACAAAGGTCACAATTAAAAGTCATACTTACGAAGATTCCATCCAAGAGTTGAATCCAGACTTAAACATTCATACTACGCCTTGTCCCGCTTTGGTTCCTTTAATTGAAGAAGGAATTTTACAGCATGAAATTATGGATTTAACCATCCAATATTACATGGATCACTTTATATCCTATCATCAAATTGATACTTTGGTATTAGGTTGTACACACTATCCTTTAATACGAAAAAATATTGAAAAACTTTATTCAAACCTCCGAATCATCAATCCTTCGGAGGAGATTGTCTCTCAAATTAAAAAAGTTCTGAAAGAAAAAGAGCTATTTGCACAAAACTCAGATGCAGAAAACACGTTTTTTGCAAGCGATCTCTCTGAAAATTTTGTAAATATGATTAATCGTATTTTCGAAAATTCGGAATTTAAAGTGGCCTTTAAAAATTTTGATTTAGATACCAGCGAAAAAAAATTGGAGGAAAAATAGTATGGAATTAAACGAATTATTGGAACTTTTGGATTTAGAATCTCCTTATGACTTTTCCTATTTTGAGCACTTCGCTGATTTAGTGGAATGTCAGGAATTCATTGAATACGAAGATTTTTATATGGTACTTTCGGAGGCTCCATCGGATGTACTATGTGAATTAAGTGAAACCTATTTTGAAGAAATATTAGCAAATCTACCGGATAATATTGTAGATATTTATACGATATTAACAAATATTCAAAAATGCCTGATCGGCTTAGCATCCAGTGAAGAAACTCAAGAAGATCGTCGTCTGTTTGTAGATGAACTTTACAAATTTCACAATTGGTATGCGCTTGAAGGAATTGTACATTGTCTCAGAAAAAAAGACGGCGTCATGCTTCATGTCCCAATTTTTGAGGCACTTGCACTTTGCCGTCTGGAAAAGCTGAACGAAGACAGCTACGAATACGATTTCTCCGACTGTCTGGAATACGAACTGGATTCGTACAGTATGAATTTATCTTCCTTAATGGACTCCACTTACGAGAAAGAGGAAGACATGGATGATGATGATGGTGACGATGACTCTTACACTGAAGGTCTTGTGAATCGAGAAAATCCAGTCATTGACGGAGAATACGAAGACGAATATTAATTTATAAATATTTTTCTACGCACTCAACATCGGAAGGGTAATCCACATATTGCGTTCCTCGCTTTTGACGGGTCTCCCTTCCTTTGCCTGTCAAAAGAATCACAGTATTCTCCTCTGCTTCATCAATTGCTTTTCTAATACATGTTTCGCGGTCTTCTATAATTTCAAACGGACAATTTTGCGCTTTGATATAATTTGCAATTTCATTTGAAATTTCATCAACCGATTCTTCTCCCGCATCCTCTTCTGTCAGATATACTTTTTTTGCATAGCGTGCGGCTATTTCACCTAATTCCTGCCTTCTCCGAAATGCTTTCCCACCTGGACAGCCAAAAATGGATACCATATGACAATCCGGATACTCTTCGCGAATGGAAGCATAAAGTTTTTCAAAGCTCAGACGATTATGCGCATAATCTACAATCACTGTTACATTTTTATCTTTGTTTTGATATACCTCCATCCTTCCGCTTACTCGCGCCCAGCGAAGTCCTTCATAAATATCATCGGTTGGGATATGCAATGCGTAGCATATCGCAATCGCAGCTAACGCATTCTCTACATTAAAGAGACCGGGCATCGTTAATAAAAACTCTTGTTCAAAGCTTGGCGTACGTACTATAAAGGAGATTCCCTCCTTCTTTTTAATAATCCTTGATCCGTAAACTTCTGCTTTATCCGTTGTTCCAAACGTTATAATACGTTCACAGCCTTCCGCTGAATAAAGCACTTCCTCAATATGGTTTGAATCCAAATTAATACAAGCTGTGCTGCTTTGTGCAAACAGCATGAGCTTTGATTCAAAATAATCGTCAAAATCTCTATGCTCCGCATCACTGATGTGATCCTCGCCAATGTTTAAAAAGCAGCCTATATCGAATACCGTTCCCTGTACACGGTTGTATTTTAAAGCCTGACTGGAAACTTCCATGGTTAAATATTCAATGCCACTGTTTACAGCATTTCGAAAATGCCTCTGAAGCATCATTGCTTCCGGTGTGGTTAAATGCGATTCTTCTGAAATTACCCCGTCATACGTATCAATACCAGAAACAATCGCGCTAAGTGGTTTATTTACTCGCTTTAAATAATGATCTAAAATAGAATGTACAAAGTATGTCGTTGTTGATTTTCCCTTTGTACCAGTAATTCCGATTAAATTCAAATTACGCCAAGGCTCTTCATAAAATAAATTAGCCAGTAGTGCCATGGTCTGACGAATATCTTTTACGATGATATAGTCAAAATCACTTTCATATTTCTTTTCTGAAACATAACAAAAAGCACCATTTTCCACTGCAGAAATTAAATATTTTTCTAAAAAATGTATACCTTTGCATACAAATAAAGTATTTTTTTGAACCTCTTTTGAATCGTAAGTAAGAAAATCAACTTCTCGTTTTAAATTTTCCTCTTGGATTTTATAATCCGCAACCAATCCGTTTGCTTTTAGCAAATTCAAATATTGCTCTAACACGTAGGGTGGTTCCATACTACTTTTTATTTGGTTATCCATCAATAATCCCACCTTTCCCCATTTTCTCCTAATTGGTTTCTAATTTATTTTGAAAACTCTAATCCTTTTTGTAATAATTCCTTCATACGTTTTATCACTGATCTTTTTTACTTATTTCCCTAGATATTTTTTATATTTTAAATGATGTCCCATTAAATTTTTAAATAATTTTAATTTTCGTTTCAATCCATTGTCTGGTTTATAAAATAATGGATTAACTGCTTTTCCTGATGCAACCAAACGTTTCATTTTCTCTTTGTATTCGTTTGGCTTGATATACGTATAAGCAACTTTCTTTGGTACTACCCACCAAAGTGACTCTTCGGTTACTACTTCTAAATTTAAATCATGACCCAAAATATAATCTTCAACCACAAGCTTTGCAATGTTAGCCCCAGCTCCCGTTACATAGAAATTGCTTCTTCCCTGTCTCGTATTAATCTCAAAAACCTTATATTTCCCGTCTCTTTGATCATATTTAATATCAAAATTAGAAAATCCCACATAATGCATTTCTTCCAATAATCTTCGGAGTTTGTTTTCCAATTCTTCATTATGCTCGGTAATGATAACAGCATGGTTTCCGATTCCATGAGGCGTATGTTCTTCTAAAAGAACGTGGCCCAAACACATCATTTTTACGCTTCCATGCTTGTCCGAATAATTAGTCAAAACACGCATATACGTATCATCACCTGGTATAAAATCCTGAATAATAATAGAATCAGAATAGCCTGCTCCATAGATTTCGGTCAGAACTTGGTTTAATTCTTCTCGGCTATCTACCTTATAAACCTTCTTTTGGGTCGCAAACGGGTGTCTCCAATATTCAATGCCATTTGACGGCTTAATAATGAATGGTGCCTCAAAAGGAAGAGTAAAATCCATTCCATCCTGCGGATGATGCACAAAGGTATTGGGATAATCTACTCCAACGCGTTCACACATAGCATAAAACTTTTCTTTATGAATCAATGCATTCATTAATTCAATATCAATATAAGGAGCAATTACATTGGCAGGAAACCGATCTTTATTTTCACTTGCAAGCTGTACATAACTATCTCCACATCCAATTAGTAATATTTTTTTATCTTCATGTTTTTTAGCAAAGTCATTGATTAAATGCAAAAAAGTTTCCTGTTCATCTGCCTTCTCATTTGCAGTATAATGAATGATTTTACTTTCAAAGCAAGGACCCGAGCTGTATTTTCCATAAACATAGCTAGAAATACCGTATGCTTCATGAAACGCTCTTGCTACGCTGTATACATTAATATCCCCTGCAAAAAGCAACGGAATAAATGATTTTTCTTCCATAATTTAGCCTCCGTAATAGATATATTTTAATTTATTTTTCTATAATACTTATTTTTTTAGTATACCATAAATGGTATAAAATTCTTCATTTTCTTTTTCATTTATCTTCATTTATAGAAACGGAATCGAATATCCTCTCTACGATTTTTTATCCTATTGATTAAAAAAAGCTTTATAAAAGAATGGTTCTCTTTTTATAAAGCTTTAATATCTTATTTTTCTGCATTTGCTGCAGCTTTAACAAACTCCACAAATAGAGGGTGGGCTTTATTCGGACGACTTTTAAACTCAGGATGAAATTGCACTGCAACAAAAAAATCATTATTCGGATATTCAATAACTTCTACAATACGATCATCGGGAGAAGTACCACTAATCAACAATCCTTTCTCTTCCATCTGTTCTCTATAAGTATTATTGAATTCATAACGATGACGATGCCGTTCACCAATCAGATTTGTACCATAGACACGTTGCAAAATGGTATCCTCTTTGATTTTACAAGGATAGGTTCCAAGTCTCATTGTACCGCCCTTTCGAATATTCCCATCTTGCCCCGGCATAAAATCAATCACAAGATTGTTGTTTTGATTTGTAAATTCTCTTGATGTTGCATCCATAATTTCACAAACATTTCTTGCAAATTCAATGACTGCAATCTGCATTCCCAAACATATTCCAAAATAAGGAACATTATTATCGCGCGCAAATTTGCAAGCTCTGATTTTGCCTTCAATTCCTCGATCTCCAAATCCTCCCGGCACTAAAATTCCTTTACAATGTTCTAAAAGACGCCTTGCAGCCTCATCATCTGAAATATCCTCGCTGTCGACCCAATGAACATTCACTTTAACTCCAGTTTCATAGCCAGCATGCGACAAAGCCTCTACAACCGATAAATACGCATCTTGCAGTTTGACATATTTTCCTACAATCGCAATTTCAACTTCTTCTGTGCAAGCGTTCATACGGGACAGCATTTCCTGCCATTTGATTAAATCAGGCTCAGCGGTTTCTAAATGCAGTGCTCTGCAGACCACATGATCCAAACCGTTTTCATGGAGCATAATCGGTGCTTCATATAAATTAGAAACCGTGTCATTTTCAATAACACAATCCGGTTTAACATCACAAAAAAGAGAAATTTTCTGTTTGATGCTATCATCAATTTTTTCATCTGACCTTGTGACGATAACGTCCGGGGTTATCCCCATAGACCTTAATTCTTTCACTGAATGCTGTGTTGGCTTGGATTTATGTTCATTCGAACCTTTGATATATGGCACCAGCGTCACATGAATGAAGATACAATTTTCTTTTCCCACTTCATTACGTATTTGACGAATGGCTTCTAAAAAAGGCTGACTTTCAATGTCACCGATTGTTCCTCCGATTTCGGTTATTACAACATCGGCATCTGTTTTCTTGGATACTTCATAAATAAATTCCTTTATTTCATTGGTGATGTGTGGAATCACCTGAATTGTTTCCCCTAAGTACTCACCCCGGCGTTCTTTATTCAATACATTCCAATATACCTTCCCAGTGGTAAGATTCGAAAGCTTATTTAAATTTTCATCAATAAATCGTTCATAATGCCCTAAGTCCAGATCTGTCTCCGCCCCATCCTCTGTAACAAAGACCTCTCCATGTTGAAATGGATTGATGGTACCAGGGTCTACATTGATATACGGGTCTAACTTCTGTGCTGCAACTTTCAAACCTCTTTCTTTTAATAATCGTCCTAAAGAAGCGGCTGTGATTCCTTTTCCAAGACCGGAAACAACACCACCCGTTACAAATATATATTTCATTTCGTTTCACCTAACTTTCTATTTTCTTTAAATATCATATGTTTTTAAAATACGTTCCGATACAACCCTCTTTGTAATCCGCATATCCATCGCCTGCTTTTCTATATATTTATGTGCTTCCTCTTCGCTCATATTTAGATATTCGATTAAAATACATTTTGCCCGATCGATTAATCTCATATCCTCTATACTTTGCATTAGTCTTTTATTTTCCGTTTTCAGATTTAACAATCGGTGATATACTGCATTTGTTATTCTTAAAACACTCCAAAAACTCAGCTGATCAATTGGTCTTGCAACCGTAAAAATTCCACTTATCTCGGCTTTTTCTGCAACCAGTTCAAACAACTCCCCCTTTACAATCAAAATTATCTGTGTAATGCTGTCTGATACGATGTCCAGCGCCAAGCTTTCTCCAAATTCATCTGACAATGGGGTATTGATAATACATAAATCAAAGCTGTGATCTAATAATAAACGTCTCGCTTCCCCGCAATTATCCAAGGTAACCACTTCAGAAAAGGAATCATGATAAAGTAATTCTAAGACATCTGATATTATATTTTTTGAATTCGATACGATGAGAACACGTTCCATTCAATCATCACTCCTTTTATTTGAACCTCTCAAAAATGATTACAGTATTCTGAAATAACGTTCAAAATAAAAGTTGTTTTTATCCTCAGCTAAATACTCTTTATATTCTTCCTCTTTCATTAAAATATATTTTTCTAACATTTCTTTTCCTATCACTCTTTTCACAAATTCACTGTTTTTTGTCAGAGTTAATGCGTTCATCATGTCATCAGGCAGCTTTGATAATTGTTTTAAAATACTTTTATCAGCAGTATATAAATTTAAATCTAAAGGTTGTCTTAATTTATAACCTGACTCAATTCCATCCAAACCTGCATGCAGAATTAAGGCAAAAGCAAGATACGGGTTTACCGCAGGATCAGGGGAACGAAGCTCCATCCTTGTTTTTTCTCCTGCTTCTGCTGGTATACGTACCAACTGCGAGCGGTTTTGATGAGACCATGATATATATTTAGGTGCTTCAAAACTTCCTAAACGATCATAAGAATTAACAGTAGGATTTAAAAATGCCGATATTTCAGTTGTTTTATCTAAAATTCCTTCAATAAAGCTTTTTACAATATGGTCATATTCTCCATGTTCATTTCCAAAAATATTCAACCCATTTTTCGCAAGAGATAAATTTATGTGCAGACCGCTTCCGCTCTTATTTGAAATCGGTTTTGGCATAAAAGAAGCATACAGTCCATTTTTGGAAGCAATGGCTTTAATTACTGACTTATAAGTTAAAAAATTATCTGCAGCTGTTAACGCATCACTGTATTTAAAATCAATTTCATTTTGTCCCGGTCCTTGTTCATGATGCGATGTTTCCGGTTTAATTCCCATATCCTCAAGCGACAGGCAGATTTCCCGTCTTACATTTTCCCCTTTATCCAATGGAGCAATGTCAAGATAACCACCTTGATCATGTGTAATCGTTGTGGGATCACCATTTTCATTTGTCTGAAAAAGATAAAATTCACACTCTGCTCCGATCAAACATAGGTAGCCCATATCCCTGCATCTTCGTACTGCTTTTTTTAAAAGGTTTCTTGCATCAAACATATATTCCGATCCATCTGGATTTTTTATGTCACAAAGAAATTTTGCCACTCTCCCCTGCTGTGGTCTCCATGGTACTAAACTTAAAGTGGAGGAATCAGGAAAAAGAAACAAATCTGAGTTTGATATGTCTTCATAACCCTTTATTGCAGAAGCATCAAAAGAGATGCCATTTTCAAATGCACGCTCCAGTTCATCAGGCATAATGGATATTTGCTTTTCCGTACCAAATAAATCACAAAAAGCAAGGCGTATAAATTTCACATCATTCACCTTGACATACTCTAACATCTCGTTAATCGAAATAGACATCTGATCTCCTCCTTTGGTTTTGAGCATTTAATCCCTATTCATAAGCTAATAAAATATAAAATAACTTAAAAAAAAGAAAAAACGATCATCAAATTACGGTCAAAAATTAGAATTAGCCAAAAAGACTAATTATATTAATTAGACATGTATTTTGATGAACGCCTTTGTTCATTCTATTAGAATAAACAAAGCATTCTCTCTTGTCAATAGAATCTTTTCATTGGTAAAAAAATTTATTAAAAAGGTAGACAAACATTTGCTTCCATGCTAAACTCTTTTTTAATATTTACAGCAAAGGCGCTGTGGAATCTTAATTCCACTGCGTCTTTTTCTTTTTTGATAATTTCACTAGGAAAGGAATGATAATGATGAAACAGTTTATATTGACGAAAGAGTATAAGGGAACATTATTCCTCTATGAAACTCAAACCGCAATCGGTACTTTAAAGAGAGCTTTTGAGGATTATTTAAGTACACGATTAAATTTAAAAAGAGTTTCTGCCCCATTATTTGTAGATCCTAAAACTGGCTTAAACGACGACCTAAACGGCATTGAACGTGCTGTCGAATTTGATATTGCACAAACAAAAGAAACCGCACAAGTTGTTCATTCTTTAGCAAAATGGAAGAGGATGGCACTGCATCGATATGGATTTCCTGTAGGTGAAGGTATCTATACAGACATGAATGCCATTCGAAGAGATGAAGAAATGGATAATCTGCATTCCATTTATGTAGATCAATGGGATTGGGAAAAAGTCATTGAACAAAGTAATCGTAATGTCATATACTTAAAGATGATTGTTCAAAAAATTGTAGATTCTATCTGTGACACACAAGATTTATTGATGAAAAAATACCGCAGCTAACGAAAAAACTTTCCAGAAAGATTAACTTTATTACAACACAAGAGTTAGAGAATCTCTACCCAATACAATCGCCAAAGGAACGGGAAAACCTGTATTTAAAAGAACACAAAACAGCTTTCATTATGCAAATCGGAGATATATTGCAATCTGGTGTAAGACATGATGGCAGAGCACCTGATTATGATGATTGGAAACTGAATGGAGACATTGTATTTTGGAACGATACCCTTGAATGTGCATTTGAAGTGTCTTCAATGGGTATACGAGTGGATGAAAAAGCAATGGATGAACAGCTAGACAAAGCTGGATGTAACAATCGGAAAAGTCTTCCTTTTCATACAATGCTTCTTAATGGAAAATTACCTCTAACCATTGGCGGAGGTATCGGACAATCAAGACTCTCTATGCTTCTTCTTGAAAAGGCACACATAGGGGAAGTTCAAGTATCCATCTGGGATCAAGACACGATAGATTACTGTAAAAAAGAAGCGATCGAATTGCTGTAAGAAGAATATCTCATATTTTTCAAAGAGGGCATTCACAGTCAAGCGTATACCGACTCTCCTGTATTATTCTATTCTAAAAGGAGGTGCTTATCATGCACGCATGGGAACAAATACAAAAAACCATAGACTACATTGAAAAACATCTTTCTGAGGAAATAGACATTGATACCCTTTCAAAAATAGCAGCTTTATCACCTTTCTATTATCAACGATTGTTCAGTCGATTAGTAAAAAAACCGGTAATGGAATATATTAAGCTGCGCCGTATGGCAAGAGCAACGGAAGATTTGCTGCATAAGGATAAACGGATATTAGATGTAGCCTTGGATTTAGGATTTTCTTCACATGAACAATTTACCCGCACGTTTAAGGATACCTTTGGCACTACGCCAGAATCTTATCGGAAAGCCCCAATTACTTTAAATCGAATGACAAAACCACAGCTTCTTCTAAACTATACACTGATTGATGAAAATGTACCATTAATCAGCGATGGGATCGTCCTGGAAATTACCAGAAAACAAATTACGTTGCCGGAACAATTTATCGGGTTGGAAACAAAAGCTCCTGTTCAGTTTATTGCTGGATTAGGTATAGAATCCGGTGTGGATCCACTTGTTGAGGTATGGGACAACTTTCATAGTCGGAAAGCAGACATTTCAAATTTGATTGACGGCGGGGTTGAAATCGGTGTTTCTCACCCTTGTGCAGAAGAGGGATATTTCAGTTACTTTGCCGGAGCACAGGCCAATTCTGCTTCCATATCAAAAGATTTACACAGTTGGAAACTGCCTGCCGGTGAATATATTATCTGTTCATTTGAAGCAGAGAATTTTGAAAGTTTAATTATGGATGTACTTTATAAGGTACAGCGATATCTTTTTGAAACGTGGCTTCCAAGCCATAGCCTCACAACAGAAGCATTCTGTATCGAACGTTATGAAAGTCACGATAAAGAAACTTCAAAAATGGAAATATGGGTTAAGCCTGTTGCATTATTAAAATAATTTCTGATTATCTGGATATTAATAATATTTCTAAGAAAACTCTTTTCCAACCGATCACCATACACAATAAAATAAGAGTACCTTTGTGCATCATTGATTTACAGGTACTCTTATGTATTCTTCCTCTTCTTTTTATTAAAAGATATTATGCTTACTAAAATTTAGATGAATATGATTTTTTAAAGTAATCCCAGCATTTCTTCTGGATTTTCTGCTGCTTTTACCTTTCCAATTACTTTTTCAATGATTCCCTCTTCATTGATAAGATAAGTTGTTCTAACAACTCCCATTGTTTTTTTCCCATACATATTTTTCTCTTTCCATACATCATAAGCCTGTATTGCTTGCAGTTCCGGATCGGAAAGCAATACAAAAGGCAACTGATATTTCTCTGCAAATTTACCATGAGATGTTACAGAATCCTTGCTGATTCCAATAACCTCTGCACCTTTTTCCTGAAAATGCGGATAAAGCTCTGCAAATCCACAAGCCTGTTTTGTACAACCTGGAGTATTGTCTTTCGGATAAAAATATAATACAACCCGCTTACCTTTAAAATCCGATAACGATACTTCTTTATTTTCCTTGTCCAATAATGTAAACTCTGGTGCTTTTGTACCTACTTCTAACATAAACGTTCCTCTCCTTTCAAGAACACAAAATTCTTTTCACTGGATAATTCTTTATTATAATGATACCCTAATCGTTCAAACTTAATTAGGTCTGACAAATTTTCAATACTATTTTCAGCCATATACCGAACCATCTCACCTCTGGCCATTTTTACCTGAGTTCCTTTTTCCACTACTTTTCCATTTATATATTCACCAAATATACACGTTACAAACTTAATTTCATTCGATAGATACTTCTCAATGCACTTACTATACTCTTTGGAAGCTAAATTAAGTATGGTATTTGTCTCATCCTTTATTTTGTCATATATTTGACTCCCCCAATAATCGTATAGATTTTTATAGCCTGATAATGAAACTTTTGCCTGCATTTCAAGCCGATATGGCACAATTCCGTCAAAAGGTTTCACTAGTCCATAAAATCCAGATAGAATGTATAAATGTTCTTCTATGTAATCCCACTGCTTATATTCGAAAACATTTGGTGCCATATACTGATACTGTATGCCTTCATACGCCAAAAGGGCCGGTGTCAAATTTTTATAAAGATTCATATCTTTCAATCGATCATAATTAAGCTTAGCGATGGAATCGTTACATTGCCAAAGTGCTTTTGCCTCCTCATAATTTAAACTCTTCAAATATTCCATAAGGAACTGTGTTTTATCTAAAAAAGCAGGAAGATTTCTAACTTCCAAAGAATCCGTATCCTGTTTCATTTTCTTTGCCGGTGAAATAATAATCTTCAAAATATAATCCCTCTCTACACTTAATTTTTGTAAATCATCATCTTCGACTAATTAATATATCTCAGATATGAATCTAATTCTTTCTGGTATATATATTTTCTTACTTCCGTATAATTATTTCATTGTATACCATAGAAGTTTGTTATCAACAAACTGTATCCCTACAATTTGCAAATCTCGAAGATAAGTTAGATAAGAGCGAATGGTACTTCCAACTAAAACGTACTGATTAAAATCCATAGTCAGATCATATTTATCAAAAATTGCTTTTAAAATATCATCAAAGCTAATTGGATTGAAACAAATGTCTTTTAAATTAGAAATAACTTCTGTTACTTTTTCAAGATTAATATGAACTAACTTTTGTATATCCTCTGTAGGCTCTGCATGAGCAGGAATGAACAATTTACCTGACAATGTCTTTACAATTTGAAGACTTTCTATGTAAGCCTTTACATCATATATGAAAGAAATATGATATTTTTGGATAATATTTTCACTTGTAAGACAATCCGCTAAAAACCAAATATCATCCTCTGTTTTTAATGCAACCATAGAAAATGAATGTCCATCAATACGAAGCATTCTCATACCCTCCGGCAAAAAATCTTCAGTTAATTCTTCAACTTTACTCGGTTGAGCAAGCAGAAATTTGTTTCTGATTTCTTTGCAAGGGTAGCCCCCATATAGAAATGACGGCTCTAAAATTGGATGTTGAACAAATGCGGTATCCACTCCAACCGAAAAAATCTTACACCCTGTTCTTTGCTGCAATAGATTATTACCGCCAATATGGTCAGCATGGGAATGCGTATTAATAATCATTGTTAGTTTCCACTTGTTTGCATCAAGGATTTTTAAAATCTTTTTCCCCGCGTCCTTATCATTGCCGCTATCTATCAAACAAACATCGGTATCATTTATTTTATAAATTCCCATTTTTGCAGGACAATCTATATAGTAAGTTTTTTCTCCAACCTGCACTAATTCATACATTGTGATTTCTCCTTAATAAAATATAATACTAATTAAATTGCTTCTAATATATAAAACTGTCTGAATGCCGCTAGTTTACCAGAATAATCATAACATATAACACTACAATTTTTAATCTAATATGTAGTAAATGATCATATGCGTCACTTTATTATTTTCAAAATATATTTTCATAAATGGAGGATAACCTTTTGGAACTAAAGTGATAAATTCAATCATTCCATTTTCTAATTTTGTTACACTTCCTTTTTCAAATTTCGAGTCATAGATTACACCACTTTCACCATAAAACAGACCTTCTGCGTTATCCTCCCAATTATAATCTTGCGGGAATTTTTCAATTACACTATTAAAATCATCTCCAATTTTAATATCTCTAGGTCCTGAAAATTGATCTTTATTTTTAAATATTTCAACTAAGATTAATTTGTGAGATAAATTTCCCCAATTATCCTTATCAGTCGTAAATGTATATAAAAAGTGATCCATCTCGTATGTTATATACATGGTATCTTCTGAAACTACTTTATCAATGTATTCTTGATTTTTTTCCAATTCATCGATTGTAATCTGAGGATCTATCCAATCCATAGTCAATTCATCTATAGAAAATTGACTCTGATAAATCTTTTCTTTTCCATGTTCAAATTCATACCACTTTAGACAAAGCAATGGAAGACACACTAATAAGATTAATAAAACACATAACCATTTCCTTTTTTTAAAAAAAGTTTGTGTTTTAAGATTCATTTTTTACTCCTTAAGTCAAAGATATAAACGCCCATCTGATATTAACAGAAATTTAAGTTAATGTCTTATCTTCTAATGTAAGGGTTCATTAAACCTTGGTCAAGGTTATTAATAATATTTACATTCCATTATGGTTCTATTTAAAGAAAGTCTGCCGCATCATAATTACCTGTTACTGTAATATTTACATTCCAATATGGTTCTATTAAAAGGAGAATACTCAAAACCCCTCTTAAGAATATTAATATTTACATTCCAATATGGTTCTATTAAAAGAAGGGTGATTTTCGTATTATGATGCAGAGTTCACATTTACATTCCAATATGGTTCTATTAAAAGGCGTTCCTTTGAACAACTCTATTTTTAACTATTACAATACCATAAATTGTCGATGTTTTCAATTTCACTCTTTTTTTCTAATAATTCTAAATCTGTTTTTAATAAAAGCTCCGCTTTTTCTTACAATTACAACACTTGTCAACCTCTCGGTCAAAATGCTTTTTCTTACATCGACAGTTATAAAAAATTACTTAATGCATTATCTTGTTTCGCCCACATTTCTTTCTCCAACCATCGACTATTTCGACTTTTAAATAAAATAACAGAATCTAATTTTTTTCTTATAATTTTGATTTAATTCATTATGTAATTTCATAATTTGTGCTTCTGACAATTCCCCTTCAAAAACAGAGTTCTGAACATGCGTTAAATACTTCTTACATAATTTGTGTGTTTTTGTTAAAACCTTTTGTCCTTTTTCATCCCCAGAAATATCATATACTAAAATCACATACATATTATCTTCACCACCAAATTTTAAAAGGCTCATATTCCTTTTCACCAAATAAATGCTTAATTAATTTATAACATTCTAAACGAATTAAATATTGATAAGATACTTTTTTATTTAAACCCTTATGTTGAATCGTAGTTTTTAGTTTTGCATCTAATTCAGATGCAATGAGCATTGAAGATTCTTTAGTTAAATGCAAATAATTCATTTTCTTCGTAAAACTTTTCTCTGTAATTTGTTTTCGATTTAATAATGAAAAAATAAGCCGATCTCCAATCAATGGTTTGAATATTTCGGCAATATCTAAGCTAAGAGAAAAACGTCTTACTCCAGGCTCATGTAAGTAACTAATTGTTGGATTTAATTGGGTTTGATAAATTTCAGTTAAAACTTTTGTATATATTAAGGTATTAACATAAGAAATCATAGTATTAATTAAATTATCTGGTGGATTCTTTACTCTTTTTTGAAAATCAATTTCTTGATCAATCACTGTATTCCATGCCGAATAATATATTTTATGAATATTCCCTTCATAACCCATTAGCTCTGTTATATTTCTTGCTCGATTTAGATTTTTTCTCAATGAATCTATTTCATTCAACTCTTGTTTTACATCCTTGCCTCTTTCATTATAATACCGAAGATTTCGAAATATATTTGCTGAGGCACCTTCAACAAATTTTCTAGCAATCAAAATTCTTTCTTGTTGATTTGTATAAGCATTTACTTGTTTCACTAATAATTGTCCTGATAATAATTTTTCTCTTGGACAAAAACTTCCAATATAAAAATCATAGTAATTAAAAAAATGAACCATAATCCCTTGTTGCGCTAAAAGATTAATTAAGCTTGTATTAAAATTCATTTGCGACATAATATTAATTTCAGAAATTGTTTCAATTGGAATATCCTTCTTATCATTATTTTCTGTTATAAATCGAATTGTATTATCATGGCGTTGTAATATTCCATCATTATAAATATATAAACTTCGTTTCATGAATTTCCTCCAACTTTCATATAAAATACAAATCATAAAAAGCACATTTTGAACAAAATTTTTTCTTTATTACTAACGGTGGAATTGATTTCATACAAATAGTTTTGATTTCTTTTAGAATCCATTCTAATTTAATTCTATCATCTTCTTCTAATTTTATTGATAAAGTTTGTTTTAACAAAGGATAATCAATTTGAGCATTCACAAATACGCCTTTTTGCTCCAAATAAAATAAATAATATTTTACTTGCCAGATTCCAGCTTCTTCGATTTTTTTACTTTTCTTCACTTCATGAAGTAATGCTTTTCTTTGAATAAAATCAATATTAATTGTATTATCAATATTAATATGTTTCTTTTCACGAGAATAGCTTGCTTCATCAATGATTTTCCCAATTGCAACATCTTCACTATTATGTTCCATATTTAATTCATGATAAAAATACCATAATTTTTTAGGACATACTTGATGATAATATACCATAATCCCTGTAATCGTTTTTTCCATCTTTTTAACATACTGAATTCATTGTATTCGGTATTTCCTCCTCTCTATCTTATTAGCAAAAAATTGCATGTTCTGTATCCTCTTTCTTTCGTCGGAATCCAGCGTCATCGTATATACAATCGATTACTGGTATAGAACCCCTACCATACCAATTTAATTCTGGCACTTCAATAATCCAACCATTTTTTCTTGCCAGAATAAATTCCCATTTTGAAATAGAAAGCATATCTTCTTTTACTTGTTCTTCAAGTTGCTTCTTTGTTAAATAGTCTTTTTCTGAATTCCACTTATTTAATAAATCTTTATATTTTTCTCTTCTTTTTTCGTAAATTGGCTTTGGAATTACATTTTCTGTTTCTATTTTTCTTATATTAATCTCCTTTTGTTTTATCTCATAACATCTTAAGTCTTCAAGTTCTTTATAAATTTCACGATATTTCTTCCAAAACGAACTCTTCTCTATATTCTCAATTGAAAAATACGTTTCCAACAACTCTATTTTCTCTTGCTCGGTAATGATTCCATCTGTTCGTGTATGTATGGCTTCTTTTGATAAGTTATAA
The DNA here is from genome assembly GCF_017168145.1 of Anaerovorax sp. IOR16. GTDB lineage: Bacteria > Bacillota > Clostridia > Peptostreptococcales > Anaerovoracaceae > IOR16. The sequence continues at coordinate 976,215 of NZ_JADQTL010000009.1, forward strand.
ATTGTTTCATCAATAAACCCTTTTTTACCGCTTTCAAGCAATTCAGAATCAATTTCTATATAGATATAACAATTAGGTTCAACAACCTTTTTTTCTCCCTTTCTGTTACATCTTCCCATTCTTTGAAATAACGAATTTAAGTCTTGTAATTCCGTAAATAAATAATCAAAATCAATATCTAAACTTGCTTCTACAACAGAGGTAGAAATCCAAATTTGATTTTTATTACTATTTACATCTTTTCCAACATCTAAAATTTCCTTTTCCAAATTTCTTCTACAATGTCTTGTAAATTTACTGTGAAGTATATGAACATCATTTTCATCCATTCCTTCATTTTTTAATTCTTCTCGCAATTCCCAATAAAATTGTTGTGCCTTTTTTACTGTATTACAAATTACAAGTATATTATTATTTTTCTTATCTCCTTTTTTGTTTTCTATATATTTGTTTAAAATGTCTACAATGTTGATCTTTTCTTTTTTTATACTCATATGATGTCGGCTCAAATGATTTTTATCTAAAAATTCTTCGTATCGAAATCCCATCTTTTTAAATTCCTTACGAATAAAAGGTGCTAAAGTAGCTGTAAAAATTGCAACCTTCCCCCCATTTTCAATAATCATTTGAATTCCAAAAATCAAATATGCCAATAAATCCGGTCCATACATTTGAATTTCATCGATAACATTACGAGAATAAGCAAATGTCGTTAATTTCATTTCATATCCATTATACCGAAAGACAAAATCAAATAATTGATCCATTGTTGTAATCGTTAAAGGCATTGAAAGTTGCTTTGCTTTTTTGTAATAATCCATTACATCCATATCCTCTTCTTTTTGATTCATTAATAGATAAGAAAGGGATTCGGAATGCATTAAAGCAATCCTATTCTCAATTTTTTCTTTAATAATCTCATCACTAATTCTAGAATACATGGCATTAATCGCAGTTCGTAACGGTAGAACAAAAAAACCTTTATGATCCCCTATCCACCGCAAGGCACCTTCCGTTTTACCCATCCCTGTTTGTGCTACTACAATTACATTCTCACCTTCATGATTCATACAATATTCTTGCATCTCATTCCAATTACATTTTGCATCTTCCTTTTTCCATTCTATTAGAAGGTTCTCCAAAGAACCTTTTAGAAAATCATTCGGTAATTCTACTGGACAATTTGCACTGGCACAATAATCACATTTATGTAAATATCCTTTAAGTAAAATACTATCTTTTTTCAAATATATTTTTTGAATTCCTCTTATACATTTCTTATTTATAGGGATAATCTCTTCTTGAAAATCAAGCAATAAATTTTCAATGATTTTCTTTTTTTCTCCTATCGTTTGCAATACATCACAATAGTTATGATGAAAAGCAACTGCAAATGCCACACGATAATAATAATCTTCTGTTTCAAATTCCTTTGGATTTATAAAATATAAAGACAATACGTTATGCGATACTTCTCGATTTTCATTAAACCGTATTTTCTTATCGGATTTCACTCGTTTCTGAAATTCAGCATTGGCTTTTCCAAAATCATGATAATAGCAAGCTCTCTTAGCTAATTGATACAACTTTTCATCTTTAATATATCCGTAATTCCAAAGTTGATCTAAACAATAAAACAAATTCTCATTATGTTCTTTTATTGTTTGATCCGGTTTTGCCATATATTTTTCTAAATTCATTTTATCTCCTAATAAGATTGCCTATTGAATTCATTTCAAATAGGCAATCTCAATAACATTATAAAAAATTTACAATATACTCTCCGTCAACGTATAAATTTTTTGTTGAATTAATTTCATCTATACTATGCCCCGAAACATATACCACTTTCTTTTGTTCAAATACACGTTGATTATTTATAAGCTCATACTTCTTATTTAGCATATATTTTGTGCCAATACACGTTCGCATTCCTTTATCTTTAGAGAAAACCAAATCACTTCTAATTAAATCTATATCAATATAGGCTGCATAGTTCGAAGTCATAGTGTCTATTTCTGTATTTGAATCCAACTCAATAAAAGTTACTTCTTGCACATCAATAAAATCTTCGCTTCGACCAATTGCTGTTAAATTCCATTTATTATCCATAATATCATTTAACACGGATTCATCTGCTTTTACATGAAGGATTAACGTGATTCCATCCAAAACCTCATAATATTTCAATGAAGTTGTTAACGAGCGAAATTGTGAAATAGGCTCTAAATATTGTTTTGTTTCAAACTCTTTCAACTTATCCTTGATCATATTTTCTAATTCTTTAATTTGATTTTCACGTCTTAATATCTTTTGAAATTGAGAAGAAGCTTTATTAAATTGTTTCTTTTCGGCATTTAAAGTATTCTTCCTTTTCTTTATAATTTTTATTACCGGATTAATACGCTTTTTTTTAAATTCGTCAATTTCCTCTCCAAGTTTTTTCAATTGTTGATATTCTTCTAACAACTCTGATGAATAAACTTGAATTGTAGTATTGTTTCGAAAACTGTTGCCTTGGGATTTTAAAGCTTTTGCTACTTTAACAAAAGCATTGGATAACATAGTACTATTTTTCATTTTTACTAAAATACCCCTATCATCCATTGTTGAATTTAAAAAAACAATAATCCGTATAAGGCTCTTTATGCATGGACTCATAGTCTCCCTGAATACTGATATCCATATCATGATATGAAGTATACCCACAGGCTTTATGCAATGCCCCTATAACAGTTGAAAGTGGTGGAAGAGGATAGGTCATTTTATTTAAAACCGTTTCTTCTTTTCGGTAATTCGCACTGGATTGACGAAGAATTATCCGTAATGCTTTCATCCTTTCACCTGCTTTCTAAATTTTATAATATTCTCGTACCTGTTGTTTTAATTGATCGAAAAATTCTGTGACACTAACCGGATTTAATTCTGTTATAATTTCTTTTTCATTATCTAAGTTCATGCCATTTAATAAACCAACCTGAAATCCCTCTTGAATCCGAGTTATTAAATCAGCAGATATTTGTAAATTATTTTGTTTTACTTGAATCAAATTTTCAAAATAATGCGTTTTCCGCTCTGATAAGCCTCCTACAATAAAAATTGGCTCTGCATTATCCAAATTACCTTTAACAATTAAAGATAAATGTTGCACTCCTTCTAATAAAGCAATGACACGATCCGCTTTTTCCTGTGCTGAAGCTTCTTTTGTTTCAAAGTTCTCATCAACTCCAATTTTCGTTAAATCAATTGTCAAACTATATACTTTAAGTGATTTATCATACTCATACTGATATGGCATTAAGCCGGCTTTCTTTGAATCCTCTTGAACACTAATTCCCTCCGCTTTTGCACGATTCGCTGCAAGATATAAATTATTATGAAATCTGGTTTCATTTACGAATGGCTCTGTGGAAATTGCATCGGTTAAATAAAAAGAGCTGTTTCGAACATATGTAATTCCACTTGTACTCATATACCCGCCCTCTAAAGCTTTTATATTTGTTGCATTTTTTTCTTCGTTTGCAAGCTTTTGCGTCGCACCATCTACTTCGGTTTCTAAATCGTCATACATCCCGCTTTGAACCATAATTGCATTTTTTAAGCTTTCTCTACTTCTCATAGAATAAACTTTTCCTTTTTTAAAAACTTTCTGTACACTTGCAATGTTTCCTAATCCTTCTGAATAATTTGAAGTCATATGTGCAACAACTGTCATTGTTAACGCTTTTTTACTCATTTTTACCGTCCTCCTTATTATTTAATCCAGTACCTAATGCATTTACAAATGCATATGCAATTTCTTTGTTTTCCTCAAAGTTATCAAACAATTTATAGGCAAAATCTAATTCAACCTCTGCATAATTTGCTAGTTGAATTAATATATCACAATATCGTATATAATCTTTAAAGACAAGAGCGCTTGATAATTTGGTACGATAACTCTTTACTTTTTGAGGATTTAATAATTTTTTTGTTTGCACAATTTTCTTTGCACATTCTTTCGCCTGCTTAATTTCTGAAAACATTCTCTCACCCCCGCGAACTCTTACATTTACTTCAATCAGTCTTTGAATCAAATATTCATATCTTTGATGATCCTCTTTTAGAAAGATTTCAATTAAATAATCAAGAGTAGTCAGATTAACAATAGCATCTGATACTTCTTTTTGAATATTTATGTAATCATTTATCTTGTCATACTTGAAGAAAAAGCAAAAACATTTAAAATCAGTTAACTTATTAAAAATTTCAATGCTTTTTTTTCTTAAAAATAACGTTTCAAAATAATCCTTGTTTTGATTTTTAACTATTACTTCCACATCAAAATCAATATATTCTCCGGATAGTACCATCGCTTGAAAAAATACTTTACGAACATCTGGGAATTTTTCTTCTTCTATTATTCGTTTCACTAAAGATTTCAATTGATTATTTGTTGCAACCAAATCTTGAATTGAAGAATTATCATTAATAAACAGAGATTCCCTTCCGATTGTGAATGCAAAAGGAATAAAATCATATTCTTGCAAATCCGATGCAAAATAAGTATTTTTATTAAAATTATATCCAACTGATTTTCCTTTTTTCGGTCCATCAACATAATACCCTACTAATCTTGCATAAGGTATTGGCTTACTAAATAAAAGATTTTCATTTGCAAAATTACGATACAAATTCAATTTGTTCCGATAGGTTTCCTTCGTAAGTACCAAACGATTCTTAGAAATTACTGATAAAATTTCTTCTTTATTCTCACCATTAAATTTTAATTTTGAAAAAATTTTTTTCATAATGGTATTTGCTTTTAACTTTTCGTTTATTTCTTTTATGTCTTCTTCTGTAAAATCATCTTGCTTCAATAAATTTTCCAATATAAAGTGATGCATGTCATACGGATATTTTGATTCTACAAAAGAGAAATAATTGTCTTCATCTATATCGTCTATATGGTAATAAAGCACATCCGGATTCGATTCAGAATCATATTCACAATCAAAATAATTTAAATACTCAATTAGACCGACAATAGCAGCAGAACTTCTCCAATCAATAGATTCAATCGATCCATCAAATTTTTCTATGCCGTTATTATTTAACATTTACAAAGCCCCTCCTTTCTCTTTTATTTTGTTGAAATTACATCGATCATACCAAATCCAGCAGAGCGTTTACTACCGATTCCGTTTTGATAATAATGCTGCAACAAGATTGGTTCCCCTTCTATATCGAACAACCCTACAGTTGCGTCAAAAAAAATACCGTAATTATAAACAACTATTTTTTTACAAGTAACCGGATTAACTTTAAGGCTTGAAATATATGTTTCCGAAAAACCTGCTTCGAATGCTTGCCTTTTTAAATTATCCAATAATTCTACCCCAAATTGCTTGTCCTCAACGGAGTAATAAGTATCTATATTACTGGCTTCATCATGTTTTCTGACTACAAGCGGAGATCCTGCCGCCATTTTTAATGTTAAGGTTCTTTGATCAATTATTTTTTGAGGTAATTGGCGAATATTTTTTAAAACAATTTTATTTTCATTTGCTAATGGCAGGGCTATATTTTTTAATTTTAAAAAAGCAGAAAAGAGTAAGTAACCTGTTTTTTTCGTATCATCAGTTGAAAGAATCATTTTGACCTGATTATTTTCCAAAGAGATGCTATCTTTCTTAAAAATTGGTTTGGATAAAACTACACTCCATGTAAAATCTTTTTGTTTGGTGCCGTTATAATAATGATTCATCAAAATTCCTTCACTATATTTTGAAAGTGCTGATTTAATGATACTTAAAAAAAATCTTCGGTAATCCTTATCTAACTCCGGCTTTTCCAGTTGAAATTCTAAACAAATTCTCATATTACCACCTCCCTTCTTATAAAAGTATTACATTAAATTTTTCCATAGATAGTATTAAACTAAGTAGTATTTAAATTGAAACTATCATATAATATTTTATTTGTCAAATTATTTAGAATAAAATAAATTTAACAATAATTAAGTAAATTATTTTACATTTATCCATGATTTTATGATAAAATATGTCGATATATAATAGTTCAAATTGAAATGTAAATTAGATAGTATTTCATGAAAAATAGTCCAAATTGGAAAATATCTTCTTTCCTTTTATATAAATTTTTAATACAAAGGGTAATTAATAGCATTATGATCTGTTCTAGAAAATTTCAATTCTACTTCTTAAAAGTCAAGCTAATACAATAAAGAAAGCCTTGCAAAACAGATATTAATCCATTCAGCAAGGCTATTATATCTTTTTAAAAATCTGCTATGTTATAATTTTATCTTCTATGGACTTCTTTTAAAACTTTTGTTGTAAATCTTTGAAACACATTGCTTAAAATTACATACCATTTTTAAAATTTTTATCTATCATTGCTTGTGCCGCTTTAATAAACTTACACAAAGCTTCGCAACAAAGCCAAATTAATCCTATTGATAAAACTGGTTTTATATACCGTATGAAACTATCTTCAATTAGAAAATATATTTTTTCTCCTATTGATAGTGGTGCCTGAATTTCATATCTAAAGAATATTAGCCTTATTTGTAATAAAAAAGGTTCAAAGAACAATATAATTGCAACTAATATAAAAATACTTAATGCTATTGTCTCCGGTTTCATCTTTCCCATCTTTATTCTTTTCACAACTCTCACCTTTCAATGATTATAAACTCATATTTACTATCCTATCAGCTTAAATTATATTTCTCTACTCATGACTACCGGCTCAGCCGATAGTAGTTTTATTCATAGTCTTAGAATTTTCCCTATCTTCGCTTTAATTTTCTATAGATTCTCTTCTTACTTTTATTACTCGGGAGTGAGTGCTAAAAGCACAAAATAATATACACGATATGTTGTGTACAAATCGTGTATATTTTACTATCTAAAACAAATCTATCTTGCAAGTGTCTCAATGTAATCCACAGTTATAAATTTTCTAAGATATGTATTAGAAGAAGAAGTATAACTAAAACCAGCACCTATTAATTCATTTTTTATCTCTGTTGTTATAGCTGAATTAATGGCTATCTCAAATGTACCGGCTGTTAAAAATTGAATTTTTTTAGGACTTAATATAATTACGGATGCATTACCCGCATTATATGTATAATTCCCAATTCCAGATGCTACAGCATATTCACTACCTGAAATTACAGATGAATATTCGCTGTAACCTGCAGACATGATCATCCGTACAATTGCACCTACAGTTACTTCGTATCCTTCAGCAACTCGATGGCTATAGTATACTTCTACATTTTCATAGCCTCTAGTCATAAAGGCTTTTGATTTATCTAAATCCTTTTGAAACAACTCTCTTGCTTCTTCTATTGATATTGCATTTATTTCACTGATTCTTTGAATTGCCTGTTCATCTGTTAATTGTTTCATATGAATTCCACAATTATTATTAAAAGAATAACTATCTGCAAAAGATATAGTTGTCATGCCTAAAGCAAATAGTAACACTAACATTAAAGATAAAATTTTTTTCATTTCAAACTCCTTTTTCATTTAATAAGTCTCATTTTAATATCTAATTAGTAAATTATCACCCTCTTATATTATCCTTATTTTATTGCGCAATTTATTTATTAGAAATTTCTATAAAATAAGCATACCATTAATAATAATTATTTACTACCTTATAGAGCCGAAATGTTGTTTTAGGGTGTTGAAATGTGAATAATTAGTTATTTTTGACAATTTAGAATAAAATATAATTTCATAACTGATGGGTTACCATTAATTTTCTCATCTAATATCTAAGTGTGCTGATCTTTATCTTTTTACTATTACACCACTTTTCCGTTTTAGTTCGCTTATTTTGAATATCCATAGCTGTCTAGTTGTTCTGTAGTTTTTGTCATAATAATTGATACTCAAATCGTTAACAAAGTTACCTACAAGAGCATTTTTCATTCATTGTTTACTTTAGAACCACTCTATGGTCTTACGCTTACTTGCACTTACGTATTTTCGTGGTTAAAATGTGTTATATAAATACAATAAAAAAAGCCTTGCAAAACAGATATTAATCCATTCAGCAAGGCTGCTTTTTATTAACTATTATGTCTTTTAATTTTATCTTCTGCGGACTTCTTCTAAAACTTCTTGTCGTAAAGCTTCAATTTTAGAGAAATCCATATTTGGTATATAATTTTGTTCAAGCTTATCATGTTTTGCTTTAGCTTGTTTTAAACATTGAATTGCTTTTTTTATATTTTCCTCTAGCCCTAATGCGCTGTCTTCTTTAATCTGTTTCTGGGTTTCATCATAGTTCTCATGAATCATATTTTCTAAGAAAATAGTCACAATCGTTCCTTCCAGCTTGCTTTCATCAATCACATGGAAGGCATTGCTTGTAACAAATGCTACACCAAGATCAGGAATTAAAAGATGCTCTAATTTTTTTGTCGGATGCAATGGGCAATAGTACTCTTCTACATTATACCCACGATACAAAGCGCTTTCCGCAAAAAGTTCCATTAGCTTTTCTGCACCAATTCCAACTGGTGCTTTCATTAAATAAACCTTTTTATAGCCAGACAGTAGAGAGTCTAAATAATTGACACAGCCATTTGGTGTAATACCACTGGCAAAATATTTTTTTACTTCCCCCTGCTCTGCACTTAATTCCTTATGAATCAGTTCACGATTGATGATATCTGCAGCCAGTTTAAAAAGTTCTTCTTTTCTAAGTGCCCTTTGATAAAAATCATTTAGATTATGATACATTTGGCCTGCAGCACCTAAGTAATGATAAGCACATCCAAACAGCATCTTTAAATCTGCCTGACATTTTAAAACAGTATTTTTATTCTTTCGAATGCCTTCTTCATTCCAATATTCACCTAAATGTAAAATCGTATCTACTGCTCCAGGGCTAATTGGATCGACTATGTGCGGACTTGTCGCATCAATAAATGCAATTTTTTTATCTCGAAGGACAATTCCATCCAAAGAATGGTTATCGGAAGAACAGTGTAAAAAATCTACATCATGCCCATCATTTAAAAGTTCTTCACCTAATTTTTCATAAAGGTTGATTTACCCACTCCCGGGCCACCCTTGATACAAAAGATTTTGTCTGCTTCCTTTTGGCTTAAAATGTATTGATAATATGAAAAAAAGCCTTCCGGTGTATTATTTCCCGGAAACATATGTCTCTGCTTTCCTGCCATCTGCTTTCCCCTTTCCATTCTCTCTGGATTATAGAGCCATCATTATACTATGCAAAAAGAAAAGCAAACGTGAATTTAGGACTTCCTTTGAAAGTGCTTTTTAAAGACAGATAATTATTTAACTAGTCATACGATAATCCAATCATTTTATATAACACTATTTCTAGCAACATCCCTTTTCAATATTGAAAATATGAAATGTTTTCGTCATTTTACAGAATCACTTCGGTGATAGATGCAAAAAAGATTGCTAACACCCGTCAAAGTAGTAAGCAATCTTTTTTTAATTTAACTATTTCATATTTAATTATTAAAAAAGCTTCCTATTATTTAAGAAAGCTTAGATTATTATTTATGCTATCGGAAACTGCCCCTTCCTTGTTATGCTCATAATCTTATAACTTAAGATTTCGATTTTTCGATAAAATTACATCTGTAAAAATACAGAGTCCAATATAGAACAACCAGCAAAGTCTATAAGAAATTACTGAGTTTCCAAGTTGCGGCAATGGGGAAAAAGTCCACCAATGCATTCCCATCATGCCATCAATGAAATTAAAAATACATGAAATAGGGATTAAAGATAATGTCCAAATATTAAGCATAAAAAAATATTTAGAAGATATTTTTTTATTATTTCCAATAAATTGTCCTATAAAATGAATCATACATCCCATTGCCATTAAAATTAAACCAATAGCTACAGACATCGTTGTTTGTTTTTCTATCCAAACCATGATTGCAACAACGATACCAATAAAATTGAATATTGTACCCATTAATGAAAAAATTCGTGCATCGGGTGTTTTATTTGGCACATCCGGCTTGGATTCTATTCCTTTTAATAGATAATCTGTTGTTACTTCAAAATAATCACTAAGTATCATTACTTTTTCTATATCAGGTACACTTTGTTCACTTTCCCACTTAGATACAGCTTGTCTTGATACTCCGACTTTGTCTGCAAGTTCCTCTTGAGAAATCCCTTTTGTTTTTCTTAAATATTGAATTCTATCTGCCATATTCATAGTCAGCACTCCTTTCTCTTATGGTTTAATTATACGAAACCAATCGGTTGCATAACCACCATTTAGACTTGGAGATATGTCAACTGACAGTTGCAATGTTGTTTTTTGATAGTGAAACTATTATAAATAATCCCCTATAACTGTCTATCTTACATTATATGTTCTTCTTTCACAATACAAAACACATGAAATGTGCTATCTTTAAAGGTAAATAATCAAACAGCTCTTTTTAATCAGTGAGGAACTAAATATTTAATTTTCTATTGTTTTCATTGCTAGACGGCAAAGTTTGCATGAGGGCAAAGAAATGTTTAGGCTCACCGGTACTAAAATATTCATACCAAGATTCCAGTGTGTTTGATTGAAAAACACCTAAATGCCCAATAATTTGTTTCGCCCACAACAAAGCTCCGGTGGAACTTGCAGTAATAAGGTTGTTATCCGCTACAGATGGCTTGTCTATATAAAAACTTTGCCCTTTATAACCAGGAGAAACCATTTCAAGAAATCCCGGTCCATTACTGGTATGCGGACGCTTATCCAATAGCCCAAAGTTGGCAAGCGCAGCGGTAGCCCCACAGATTGCACACACCGTACCGCCTAAAGAGAGAAATTCGCTTGCTTTTTCGATGATAGCGCCATGCTTTGGGTCGTTCCATGTATCTGCGCCCGGTAATAGCAACATGCTTGTTTCACTCACAACAATATCATCAATTAAGCAATTGGGCACTATTGTCAGCCCGCCCATTGTATTGATTGGCTCTTTAGAATAACTAACCGTTTTGAGTGATACACGTTGCACGCCCTTTTTGAAAAATCGACCAGAATTCAGCTCTGAAATAACATACCCCAGTTCCCAGTCGGCTAAAGTATCAAGAACGTAAACATAGATTGTAAACATAAATTTCCTCCATTTTCATTGCTTTATTAATTTGTTTGCTTTTTTATTCTACCATGCAATTGTTGACAACAGTATGGCAACAATCTATAATGAAAAAAAGAAATTTGGGAAGGCGGTTATCAGATGAAAGTTGACAGACTTGTTAGCATTATTATGATACTCCTTGATAAAGAGCGTATAGGGGCACAGGAGTTAGCAGATATGTTTGAAGTTTCACCCCGCACAATCTATCGCGACATAGACACTATCAACATGGCGGGTATTCCTGTTCACTCAACATCGGGAGTGGGCGGCGGCTTTGAAATCATGCAGAAATACAAGATTGATAAAAAAGTTTTTTCGACTGCCGACCTTTCCGCTATCTTGATGGGGCTTTCCAGTCTTTCAAACATGATACGAGGGGATGAACTAGTAAACGCCCTTGCGAAAGTCAAGAGCTTTATCCCCGCCGAAAGAACTAAAGACATTGAATTAAAAGCAAATCAAATATATATAGATTTAAGTCCGTGGACGAGCAACAGGAACATACAACCATATTTAGAAATTATCAAAACAGCTTTACAGGAAAGCAAGCTACTTTCGTTTGAATATGCAGACCTCTACGGAAATAAAACCGCACGAACAGCCGAGCCGTATCAGCTTGTATTGAAAAGTAGTCATTGGTATTGGCAAGGGTATTGCCATAAAAGAAATGATTATCGCTTATTCAAACTATCCCGCATGTCAAACCTACAAATGCAAGAGGAAACTTTTACACCAAGAGATTATCAAAAACCGATTTTAGACTTTGTGGAAATTTTGGAAACTATGCAAACAAAAATCAAAATCCGTATTCATAAATCTGTGATGGATAGGGTACTTGATTTTTGCGCTTATGAACACTTTTCGCCAGACGGTGATGAGCATTACATTGTTAGTTTTCCTTTCATAGAGAACGATTACTACTACAATATTCTTCTCAGTTTTGGGGATAAATGCGAGTGTTTAGAGCCGTTACATATCCGCACAGAAATGAAGCGTAGAATACATGATATAGCTACCTTATACGAAAACTAGAACAAGGAGTCTATTCTCATATTCAAAATATAAAAGTACTCTTACCAAATCAATATTTATAATTTTGCCATAAAAAAAGCTTCCTATAGTTTGAATATAGAAAGCAAAAAATTAGAAAACTATCTCTTTCGTGTTATGCTCATTTTACTCTTTAATCGTTGAGACCGCTAATCCTTTCAATCCTATTACTTCTACAAAAAAATATATGGCTACAACTAAAGCAAAATGGTTATTTAGAACTTCTTTTTTTGAAAGATATAAATTGTTAAAACTATGAGATATAATAAAAGCAAATAAGGGTTATGAAATATATTTCCTTTAAATATCCATGCAGCAATAATACAGATTGTTAATATTATTAAAAAAAGACGAATATAATATTCTTTTAAAAAACGTATCATAATGCCCTCCTTTTCTAGGTTATTACACAACCCAACTAAAAGCTCCACATACAATGTATTCCGAAACACTGTAATTCTTCAACACTTGGATAGACACACGAGCGTTGCCTATCAAGAATCCTTTCTTTCAGTCTAATTCAACCACATCCCAGGGTTACAGGCATCTGAAAGTAACATCGTTTGCTATTTCAAATTCTGCAAAAGATTCTTGAATAATCTTCCTTTACAGTTTGGCAGCAGCTTCGATCGGTAAAACAAAATTACTGTCAAATCTCCAAATACCATCATTCCCTTTTTCTATCGTGTAGTATAATTCAAGCTCTCTTGATTCTTCAAAAATTGTAACTGTGTAATGAACATGTACCGTAATACTGTCTTCTTCCTTTGAACCGTCAATTGAAATAACCTTATCTCCATCATCATATGACAATAAACCTACATATCCTGCAAAGCAATACAACACACCATCATACTCTCTGAATAATGGTATACCTTCTTCTACATTATAATTTAATAATTCATTACATAAATCATCTTCAAAATATAGTTGCACATAATCCGAAAGCTCTTTCATTGTAGAAATATCATTCTGAATCACACGTGCATAGTATCCCACATGATATCCCAGTTCAAATTCTATCTTATCATCATGATCCATCTCAATTTCACCATATCCGGTAAACCATGAATATACCTCTTCTGCGACAGTAAATCTGTCACTTATCATTTGTTCAAAATTTTTTTCATATTCAATATTATTCTTACTGTTTTTGACACATCCTGTTATAATTAAAACCATGCACAAAATTAGCATATATGTACATATTGATACTTTTCTTTTCATTTTTATATCTCCCTAAGTAAAAACAGAGTATCCAATCTTTTGGCGGCATACAAGTTATAAGAAAAATGCTTCTAGTTCGTCCAACTATTTAATGAATAAATATCACAAATAATCCATCATGTGCCTATCCTATAATATGTTTTCTTCTTTTACAATATAAAACGCATAATCAAACAAAATATTTAGAAATTTCTATATTCTAACAATTCTCACCCTTTTTTCAGTGGAGTTAAAAATATTAATATAGGAATAATAAAAGGTAAACATTTCAAATCACTTCCGGAGAATTATATTTTCTTTTATAACCTTTTACCTCATTAGTTTTATGCTTGCATAAGATAATAAAATGCCACATATTTGACCTGATGTTTGAAATCCGAAAAAACGTAAATCTAAATAATTAGGCTCGTGCAAATAAATAGTTTCCATGATTAAACCAGCAAAAAATGGACTGAAAAGAATAATTATTAATCCTATATAAAATAGATACTTTGTTTTATTCAACCAACTCACCCCCTTGTAAATATTTAATTCTCATCTTTAATAAGTAGTTTCTACTATATAATATCTCTTTAATATTTATTAACAATACCAGAATGACGAAATGTGGTTTTCTAGAGCTGAAATGTGGTTTTCGTTATTTTACCTCCTTGGTTTAAACATGGCACTGATCCCTGTCGTCCATCTTATACCCCTTCATTTTCTTCTAGCTTCCTACAAGTAATTGTAAATACAGACGTACATTCCATTCAGATCAAGGCTGGGCTTATCAGATGAATGCTTATGCCCATACGCTTAAAGAAAAAAGGATTTTTCAAAGTATGTCTAGAAGAACTCAAGAAAGCTATTGAGAAATATATAAAATATTACAACGAGCAAAGAATTAAAGAAAAACTAGGATGGATGAGTCCAGTAGAATACAGACTTAACCTCTTAGCTGCATAAAGAAATAGCGTAGCAGATAAAACTACTACGCTATAAAGTCTAACTTATTGGGGTCACATCACTCCTTATCTACTTTCATTTTACAACTTCATTGAAGTTATAGATATGATTAACTACTCATATGACAATCCAATTATTTTATACATGTCTTTTTTATCTTTTTCTGTGGTAGCATAGACTTCTTGGCTTATTATATTTTTATCTTGATCATACTTTATTACCTCAATATCTTTAAAAAACAAAAATTTTATTCTACTTCCATCTTGCTTCTTCACCTCAAGAACTACTGGAAGTCCGTATTTAATATCTTCATTACCAGCAGTTTGTGTAGGAGGAGTTTCTGTATAATTAAGATTCGAAAGAAAAAACATTATTTTTCGTTTTTGTCCCGGCCTAAAGTTAGTTTTTTCAAATCCTTCAACCCTATTTACTTTATAATGATGTGATAAATGAAAAGATTCCTCTCCTACAATTCCGAATTGATTTTCCGGATATGGTAAGTTATCTCGTATTATTAATAAAGCAAAAATTGCTACTAATATAATTAATATAATTGATGCAACTAAATTCTTTTTTTGCATAAAATTAAACATATCTAACTATCCTCATTCCATTTTCTTCAATTCTTTCCATGTATTCAGGACAATATTTTAATACATAGTTTTTAATAAATGATTGTTCCCATCGAATGTTCGGATTATCTATATTTTGTAATAATATTTTTTCAACAATTCCTCTTACTTCTTCTTCTAATTCATCACCCTTTAATTTTGATAATTTTTCAATTTCTGCAATTACTTCTTCATCATCAACGCTAATTTCATCATTAGCAATCTCCTGCTCTGCTTCATCAACCTCTTCATAAGTAGTAGTAATTCCAAAAACTGGGCAAACATATAAATCCAGTGCAATTTTTTTAACCGATTCATCACTTATTGAATTTACAACTTGTTCAATATTCATATTTCCCTTTTGTCTATTTTGATGAGAAATAAACAACAAACCTATAATAAATACCAATAAAACTGCAACAACTATGCCCCAATATACCTTTTTATTCATTGTTCCCCCTTGCTTAAACTACTATATACAGACATATAATCAAACAAAATATTTAGAAGTTTCTATATCCTAACAATTCTCACCCCGTTTTCTTTAAGAGACACCCGTTTTTATTCGCTTTACTGACATAAAGCTTAAAAAACTCCAAAAAAAAGAAATAATTATCATTGCAATTATCAAATGTATATTGTTATTAACAAACATTTTCATTCCATACAGTGGAGTTAAAAATATTAATATAGGAATAATTATGATAGTTAAAGAAAAGTCAAAAATATTAAGTATTAACCCAGTGATTGCAGTAAAAAAAGTTAATATTCCTAATGTCAAAGAATACTTTAATAAACTATCTATATTTTTTGCATATATGAGAAAGATCGACCAAAAAATTACAAAACAACCCGTTATTACAGTATTCCATTTTGTAACTGTTCTGCCCATCAACATAACATCAAAATTTCCCTTTATAGCTATAATAAATATAATAATGGACAGTATAAACAATGCTTTTTTCATTCTATCTATTTTCCTTTCTTAATTGCAAAAAAATTCTCCTTTTTCCATGTGATACTTATATAATATCTCTTTAATATTTATTAACAATACCGGAATGACGAAATGTGGTTTTCTAGAGCTGAAATGTGCTTTTCCTTTAGGTAATATACCCCTCCATTTTCTTCTAGCGTCCGATAAGGAGCATATTGCCCATTCTCCAAAATCATTCTGTAGTCCATCTGTAACCCTCCTTCTCTTTTGCTACACAATAAAATAAGAGCACCTATTTTTTTAAGGTACTCTTATTTTATTTAAGAGCTGACTGCTTAATTATCTTATTGATATTTGTCTAGTAAAATTTGATCTGTGATTTCACCACTAATTTCATCTGGATTAATATGAGGCAAATTATACTCAGTATTATATTGTTGAATTTTTATTTTAAAAAGATGCGCAGGACTTTCATAAATAGGTTTATATTCATTCCAATACTCATCCTCAGTCATACCTGCAGCCTCAAGAACAGCTTTTTCAAACTCTCGTCCTTCATCACTCGATTCTACCATATCCCTCATTTCATTTGTGAAATCAACAATCTCTTTCTGCGTTGGTAAAAGATTATGTTCTTCCGCAAATTGTCTTTCATATACTTGAACCTTAATTGCATCCCAAGCATCTTGTAACGGAGTACTTGTTTCAGTAAATTTAAATAAATTCGCTTTTATTTCTACTTCATTTGCAGTAATATTTTCGCCTAAAACAGTTCCAACAATTCGATTAGAACCACCTTTATCGCTTGAAATTGTTTTTGATTGAGATTGAGTTACCATTATATTTTCTTTTATTGCTTTTCCAATTTTATGTCCCATCTGTGTTGGACTATTTCCCGATGCAAATATTGTTACCATACTTAAAATTATTATGGCAAATAGAATTAAAAATATCTTTACTCTCTTCATAACCATTATACAGATATATAATTAATATCTGATTACCCCCTTTTAAAAAAAATATAATGATTAATCACACCCATTTAAGACAAGATTTGAATTGAATTTTTTACTTTCATTTTTATCTTAGTTCCATTGGCCTTTCTTTTGTAATAAATCACTATTTTTTATGCTTTGCAAAAAAGTAACCTATATAATCGTTAACAAATATCAATCCAACGGAAATATTAAGAAAAATTACATTCTCCCTAGAAAGTAAAGTGTTTGAAATAAAGTTACAATATATAGTAACTACTACACAAAATATAAGTAGACACAACTTAATTACAAGAATAAAATTATCGTTAGATTTAATTGCAATACAAATATAGTGTAATATTGTTAATAAGATAAATCCTCCTAATATATATATGGCTATATTATCATTACACCATATTCCCCAAAAGAGAAATATTAAAGTACAGAACAAATAAATTATCTTTAAATAAATTAAATTCTTACTCATATTAAACACCTTATTACAGCAACTATAATTATAAAAGTGGTTTTTTTTAAACCTTAAATTTTAATATAGCTGATATTCATAATAATAATTGATTGCAATTACTAGTGTGAGACACTTTCAACAATATTGCCGTTTATATCGTAAATCGTTACGCTTCCACAGTTATTAGGCAGAATAAAAGCAAATGGTTTTTTACTATCAATCTTAATCGTTTGAATGGTATTTCCATCGTCGATATCCACTTTGCTGACTTGCTGTTTGTTCATCGAAACAAATGCTCGCTCATCATAACCTTCAGCAGAAAATTCTGCAACATACTCTTCTGTTTCAATCACTGAACCACCACTTATAAAAAAATATCCAAAGGATAACCCAGGCCGATTCACATAAATCGAAAATGTGTGGTCAGAAAAATCCTCAGAATAGAAAATCATAGCAGACATAGTATCTGTGGTATCTTTCGCGACTTGCCAATTATCTTCAATCTTTTGTGAATAACGCGCATCCTTTTCTATGTTAGTCCGGCTTATACCAATGTCATTATTAAAGTACAGGAAGCAAATAGCTATCACCATCACTATAAGAGCAATACCAAAATATTTTCCTATTTTTTTCACCTCACCAGTCCTTTCGTCTAATATAAACAATCTTGTATATTGTACGGTATCCCTGTTTTTTAGTATACCAATATGCTTATCCGAGCGTCATTGTGGTGCATTTAATACAGTATATTCATCCATAGAAAGCCCAAAAAATCACCTGCATAAACAAATGATCATAACAAGCTTATATAGATTTCATTCTCGCTATCAAATTCAAATCCACAAGACAACAGTGTCTTACATGATGCTTTATTCTCAGGCTCAGGTTGAACAATAACTCGTTTTGCATTTTCATGAATCTTTATTTTACCAATTAAAGCTCCAATTATTTGTTTTCCAAACCCTTTGCCTAGATACTCTATTTCGCCAATCATATAATCAATGCTGTATGTACCACTGACTTCTATGTTACCATGCCATGTTTCACCGCTGTTGAAATACTCATAATACTGACAAAACCCAATCGGCTTATCCTTATACTCGACAATAAAGTGATTCAACCAAGTAAAATTACTATTTCGTTTTTCTATCTCATCAATCCAATCCAAAGGGTCATGATACCACGCTGCAACATGAGGCGTATATAACCACTTTTTAAACAAAGCTATGTCATTATCGTTTAATGCTCTGAGCATAACCATACTATTTATAAATCCTCCTAATATATAAACAATTCCTATATATTATAACAACTATAATAAAACCCTTTCGTTTAAAACAGTCTCTTTCGTGTTATGCTCATTTTGTTCGGTTAAACATAGGGTGATTTTCTTTGAATTGAACCAAATCCCAAGGATTCCCATACAAATCCTTAAATACAGCAACCGTACCATAATCTTCTTCTTTTGGTTGTCTGGTAAATTCTATTCCCATAGTTTTCATTTCATTATAATCTCTCCAAAAATCGTCAGTTCCTAAAAACAAGAACACTCTTCCACCAGCTTGATTTCCAATAAAAGGTTCTTGCTCTGGTTTTGAAGCCCTTGCTAATAAAATTGTAGTTCCAGAAGAGCCGGGCGGAGATATGACGACCCATCGTTTATCTTGCTCTGCTTGATATGTATCTTCAATCAATGTAAAATGAAGCTTCTTTGTATAAAAATCGATAGCATCATCATAATCTTTCACAACTAAAGCAATGTGCACAACTGCTTGTGTCATATTATCATCCTCCAATATTTATATTATATAAATAATCTCTATAGCTGTTATGTTCATTTTACTCTTTAACAGGTGAGACCGTTAATCCTTTAAATCCCATTGTTTCTTCAAAGAATGAAGTAACATCATCTGCTGTTGCAAATCCTGTAAAAGATTCTTCCATTACAATATTTGCAGAAGTTGCTACAATATTATCTTCAAAAGGTATAAATGTTACCATACTATTATATTTGCCGTCATAAAGATAGAGATATGTTTTTTGTTCATCCAATTCATTGTAAAGAAAACTATCTTCAACAGTGAGTATAGAAGTTGTAGCCAAAAATTCAGCTCCGTTTTGAGCATTGATTTGAGAAGCAACTGCTATTCCAAATCTTCCTTTTATAATATCTTGAATTTCTGAATCAACTTTAATACCACTTTCTCTTAATAAAGATTGAAGTGCTGAATCTTCAAGTCCTACAATTTCATAGACAGCTTTAGGTTTACTGTAATCCTGATCACCAATATCAATTGCATTCTTGCTTATTTCATCACTTACTGTAAATAAATCAGTAAAATCCTTACTTTCTGCCAGCAAATCCATTTGCATTGTCATCTCCACCCCTTTTTTATAAAGAGTAATGGAATTACTTTGGTTTTGAGTATCATTGTTAGAACAAGCCGTAGCTGATACTAATATCATAGTTGCTAATAGCATTACACCTATTTTTTTCATAACTATATCTCCTTCATTAAATATAAATCATCTCTATAGCCTACTTTATAAATTCACTTATAAAGTGAGTAATGAATGTTTCTGTTTTTTTTGATTGGCACTCATTATAATATTTAGAATGAGGATCCATGAATCCATGTGTGGCATCAAAGGTCTTAATTATTAAATTCGCCTTTTTTTCTAATTGACTAACCATTGTTAATACATCAAAAGAATCATTTTTTGCAAACAGCAAAAGTGTTGGACAAACAGGATTTAAATTTTTATAATCTCTGATACGCGAACCGTAACATCCAACAATGCCATCGCACAATGAATTTTCGCAGCACCTCCATGCAACCGTTGCGCCTATACTAAATCCAACAATAAATACTTTTTCATATTCTTTCTTTAGCTGATTGACTGCGTCACTAATTTCTCTATATATATCAAACCCTACATGTTTAACAAAATGGTCGTACGCCTTTTCCGATTCCTCATAGGGAAATGGTGGTCTGCCAATCATATTAGGACAAAAGACATCAAATCCAGCATTCTTAAACTTCTGGCATGTGTCTTCTATAAATTCATTGATTCCATAAATCTCATGAAGAACCATTACGGCTTGTTTATTCTTTTTCTCCATTCACATCCCCTACAAAATATAAATACCAAAATAATCCACTATAACCTATCTTATAATAAATTTTCATCTTTAACAATATATAATCACTTCGGTGATTGATGCAAAAAGGATTGTTGCTAGCCCCTAAAGTAATAAGCAATATTTTTTTAATTTTTAGTTATTTAAAAAAGCTTCCTGTTCAACATAGAAAGCTTTTTTAAATATATCTACTTCAGTAGGTTCTATTTATAATATTCCTAAGATCCTGATAACTTAAAGCTATGTAGAGACTAAAGTAAAAAAACATCCCTAATATACCCAAAACAAACCATTTTAGTTCAACAAAGAATCCAAATATGCAAAAAATCAACTCTAATAGTAATAAGATGGTTTCATCTTTCAAAATAATTTGGTCAGATTTGTAGCTAATTTGAAAATGCTTTATTAACCATGTTAAAACAAATCCGTCTTTTGAAATATTTACCCCAAATTTAAACTGTATGAGAAAAAACTCTATTAGTTTTATTGCTAAAAAAATTATAAAAGGTACACATAAACGATTCATCTAGCATCTTCTTAACTTTTATACTCTTAAACGGGAGTATCCTAAAGTTTGTGTAAACCTCTAAACTGATGTAAGATAAATATATCAGTTTGGAGGTTTTATTTATGCCCAAAAGAAGAAAAGAATCACCCCAAAAACAAGCAATCAGAAAAATGATGCAGGAATACTTAAAAGAGAATGATATTCCTATCAAAAATGGTACAGATGTCAATTCTGTTATGCGTGATATGATGTCTGTATTACTGGAGGGTTCTCTGGAAGGAGAATTAGAAGACGAACTGGGATACTCAAAATATGACTATCGGAATAAGGAAACCGACAATAGTCGGAATGGATATTCTTCTAAAATCATGCATACAAACTATGGAGATATGAATGTTGCTATTCCTCGTGACCGTAATGGAGAATATGAACCCCAGCTTATCAAGAAATATCAAAATACCGTTACGCAAGATATGGAAGAAAGGATACTTTCCATGTATGCAAAAGGTATGACTACAAATGATATTGAATCCCATATGCGTGAGTTATATGACATTGATATTTCTGACAGTACGATTAGCCGAGTTACTGATAAAATTATACCGATTGTAAAGGAATGGCAGGAACGTCCTTTGGAAGAAGTATATGCGGTTGTTTTTATGGATGCAATTCATTTCCACGTTCGTAGTGAAGGAAGAATACGAAAAAAGGCTGTGTATATTGCTTTGGGAATTGATATGAATGGTAGAAAGGACGTTTTAGGTATGTATGTTGGTGAAAATGAAAATGCTAAATTCTGGCTTTCTATACTGAATGGGCTAAAAAATCGTGGTGTAAAAGATATCTTAATAACATGTATTGATGGACTAAGTGGATTTCCACAAGCAATTGAAGCAGTCTATCCTGAAACAGAGATACAGCAGTGCATTATTCATCAAATCCGTAACTCCACTAAATTTGTATCCTACAAAGATTTGAAAGCTCTGATGGCTGATTTGAAGCGAGTCTATACTGCCCCAACAGAAGAATTAGCCCTAAATGAATTGGAGTTGTTTCAAGAAAAATGGGATGTAAAATATCCGAAAATCTATAAATCTTGGCATGATAATTGGTCAACTTTAGCAACCTATTTTAAATATCCTGAAGCTGTTAGGCGGCTTATTTATACCACAAATGCCATTGAGGGATTTAATCGTCAACTTCGTAAAGTAACAAAAAGCAAGACAATTTTTCCTTCTGACGATAGCCTTTTAAAAATGCTATATCTGGCAACGATAGATATCACAAAAAAGTGGACAGGATATCGTAGGGACTGGGGACGGATATATTCCCAGTTAGAGATTTATTTTGAGGAAAGACTAAAAAATCTCAACTTCTAAAAAACAACTTGTTCGGCAAGTTTTATTGACATGCAAAAAAATCATTGTATAATGCAAACAAGGGTAGAATCCCAAAATTGACTCTGCCCTTAAGTAACTATTCACATATCTTATATCAGATTTTTGAGTTTACACAAAACTTGAAACTGTCCCTCTTAAACTTAAATAATTTTCTTTTCATGGTTTCCTCTATGTATCTTTTATTATTTTTAATTACTATACATCCATATATTATAAATAATTAGGAATTGATTATATACATTTACATAATTCTTTCAATAAAATATATTTGATTAATATCTGGGTTTGGGAAATAAATAATCACCAAAGTACTTCCATCCTTATATTTATACTCTTTCCACCATA
Organism: Anaerovorax sp. IOR16; assembly: GCF_017168145.1. Classification (GTDB taxonomy): domain Bacteria; phylum Bacillota; class Clostridia; order Peptostreptococcales; family Anaerovoracaceae; genus IOR16. The sequence continues at coordinate 998,993 of NZ_JADQTL010000009.1, forward strand.
TATAATATTGATTAAAAGAAATCCTATATTCCATTGGAACCTTTAAAGAATCTAAGACTTCCCGTACAAAAGTTTCTATTTCTATATTTTTTTCTACTCCAAAACTATTAATAAATGATAAATTTTCATCTTTTATTCTAAAAACTGTATAACGGTCTCCATCACCATGAAAGCCAATTTCTTTGATTTTATATGATACTTTAAAACTTGCAGGTATATCTATCCCCCAATTTAACTTAAAAAGCTTAGTTTCAGAAAAATATAGTTTCCCACCAATATAAATTAAAATTGGAGTTAATAATAAGATGAATATAATCGTAATAATCATTTTTTTCATTGTACTTCTACCTCAAAAAAGGACATTGGCTTTTAAAGTTTATCAATTATTCGCAAAAGAAAAATATATCATTAATACCATCCAAAAATAAAGTAAATTTACAAATGATGTTTTCATATAAACCTTGTATGATATAGCAATAATTATAAGAACTGCCCACGAAACATAAATATTTAATGTAATAATCCAAGATGTGGTGTTAAAAAGTATAAAAATACCCAAAATAATACTAAAAAGTAAAGTAAATATTTCATATATACTTCCTAATCGAAACATCATTTTTTTAAAATTTGTACGCTTATATTTTAAGTTTTGGTTAAAATTATTATTTATAGTTTTCCTCCAAAGAATATAATCGCTCACTTCTGCTACATAGTAAATTATAAAATTAATAACCAACATAATACCTACTATAAATGCATATGAATTGATTAAAAATTCTCTTGAATAGATTTCATATCCATCAACTGTCATACCATAGAGATATAAGAAGCTAAGGCATAAAACAAGCAGAAAGTATATCAATCCAAATATTATATTATTCTTTATTGCTTTCTGTCTTAATGTGTATTGATTTTGTTCAATCGTTTTTTTATTAAAATCCAAGGGAATTTGATTTCTTGATCGGAATACGATTAAATAGTGATTTTTACATACAAAATCCCAACCACCCTGTATCATATCTTCTATTATTTTATCTGCCTTTTGTTTTGTATAATATAAAACTTTATATTTGGTATCTGTATTATTTATTGGAGAATTAATAAAACGAAAAAAATTACCATCTATTTGAGAAAGGGCGAAGCCGTATTTTGCCATACTGGTCAAATAATTTTCAATTTCATCCGTTTCATAAAATTGAAAATTATGATACTTTATCTTATCCATTAAATTCCCCCTATTTAGTAGTTTTTATAATTCCCTTGTTATTATCATTTAAATAGATCATATTATCACTTCTATTAAAAGCGTTAAAGTGAGGTCTATTTAGTGAATACATATTCTCCATAAATATCTATACGCTTACAATAATTATTTTCGATAAAAGCGTCTTTTACATATGTACTTAAGTCAATGTTATTTCTTTTTGCAGCTTCTTCTGTTATATCAATTCTTCCTACCTCCATAATCAAAATCGTTGGCTCTTCCTCCCAAATATCACAATGTGGTCCTGCAAGTTTAAATTTAATTCCTTTGTCTAGTGGAACTGCCTGCACTAAAAATACACTTTTGGGTATAACAACAATCTTATTTTCTTCATTTAAATCCAGTAAAGCTATGACTTTACATTCAAAAACAATATTATCACTAACTATTCTTTTTGTGATTTCAATTGGTTGTATATTTACCTCTGACTTATTCTCCATATAATTTTGTAAAATAGTTTCTATTTCTAAAAAATCATCATTTCTAGATGCTTCCTTCACGATTCTATATTGAGACAAATAATCTTCTTCCGAAATATACTTTAAATGCTCTGAATAATTTCTTCGGTGAATATTAAAAAAATCTGGTGATAAAACATCAACTACTAATGTAAAAATCAAAAAAATGAAACAAAATATAATATAATATTTTTTTTTACCCATTATTTTACTCCTAAATTTGCAATTCCTTTATAGACTCTATTATTAAACATTAATGTTTTTTACGTAAAATTTATCGATTGTTAAACCATATCATTTTAGATTCAAAGTTACAATACGAAAGAGCTGAAATGTTGTTTTTGAATGTGGAAATGTGATTATTAATATTTGCTCTTTCGTTTTCATATTTATCATCCTTTCCATGTAAGGTTATATAAATAATCTCTAACTTGTAATAATCCAACTTATGCTGACAATATATTACGAGTATTCATTTCCATCATTAAAAGTAATCGAATTGGTATTGAGGGACTACTGCCTTGATTTACATCACCCACAAAGAATAAATCTGTTTCAGGACAATAAAACGCATATGAGCCCGTGGACCCTGAATGACCAATCAATTGATTTTTCTTAATAAAAAGCATCCCACTTTTTAAATACATATACCCCCCTGCATAATGAATGCCTCCAAAAGTAATTTGTAATCTTTTATGATTTTGTAATTGCTCAAATACCTGCTTATTAAATAGTTTTCCACCCCAAAAAGCTTTAATAAATATCATAAGCTCTCTAGCTGTTGTAACCCCTCCTCCACTCGCAGGACAAGATCTTAAAAACTTAACGAGAGATAACTTTTTTTCTTTATAATAAACGTTAGGAACATAATCTGTATCTGCTGTAACTATATATGTTGACTTTAAGTTTAGTGGTTTAAAGATAAACATGCAAAAAACTTCAGATAGTGTTTTTTGTGTTATTCGTTCAATAATCTTCCCTAAAAGATCAAAATTAATATCGGCATAATAACTTCTAGATCCCATACGAGGTGCAAATTTAGGATTCATTGTTTTGTTTATTGCAATCATTTCTTCTAGGTCTACATAAAAATCTTCTTTAAGCATTTTCTTTTCAAAAGGTTCATTGCCCTCTAAAAAGTAATCTGGCAATCCACTTACTTGAAACATTAAATCAGATATTCTCAAATCATTTGAATAATCGATTCCTTTATATACATGTAGTCCATTCATTATTTCTTTATCTAAAAATGTTTTAATTTTATCATTTAATGATAACTTACCTTGTTGGCACAAAATTAATATGCATGTTGTCGTAAATAACTTTGTTATGCTTGCCATATTAATTGGAGAATCAATTGTTCTATGATATCCTTTATTCCAGGATATGCTTCCATCTGTATTCTCAATATATGCGATTGCTTCATGTATTTTTGCAGTTTGACTTAGGCGGTCAAATATTTTTTCACATTTATCGAAGCTCATTATCATGTCCTCCACGTCGCCTCATTCCATCAATAATATCTTGAGCAGTTTCATCTAACATCTGAATAATCATTTCATCTGTTAATATAGCAGATAATTGTTCGTTTCGTGCTAATACAGAAAGACCTGCTTGAAAGGCTTTCATCTTAAATAATATTAGTTCTAATTCTTGTTCAGTGAAATTTGATAATTCTTTGTCTTTTTTCATTTGGTTTATTGCGAAATCAATTGCTTCATTTTGTTTCGCGTAAAACTCATTATGTTTTAAACCAAATTCATCAAACAAAAGTGGATATTTCTTGGCAAAAATAACCGAAGCAATACCTATATCTAAAAATGGATTTCCTGAATTTTGCTCTAATATTAACTGTTTACTGATATCTATTACTTTTAATACTACTTCATTTTTAAGTTCATCAACATCTTTAAAATTAACATAGATAGGGGCAATGGAGCAGCCCAATTTATCCGCAATTTTACGAATTGTTATGGTATTAAAGCCTTCTTTATTAGCAATATCAAAAGCTACATCAATCAATTGTTTTTTTGTAAATTTATTTTTTGGTGGCATAATATTTCACCCTCCTTTTATATATCATTTGATATATATTGTATGATATTTATTAAGAATGTCAATAGAAAGTTTAAGTTAATAAGCAATCTTTTTTACTATCATTAATTTAAATTTTTATAATCCCCATAAAAAGTAAGGGAATCATTCAATGATCCCCTTACTTTTTCTTTATAAATTTTATTCAAATCTCATTATTCATTTTCATAGAAATTCTATTAGTATACAAATTTCACTTCATCATCGGAAAGTTTACTTACTTTTAGCACACCAGTTTCTAATATCTTTTTAGCTTGTGTGCGAGAAATTTCTAAACACTCTGCGATTAGCTTATCGTGACGAATTCTAATTTGATACGGATTACGAAACTGTATTACATTTTCTTTACTATCGCCACCTATATACTTAAGCATATAGGTCGGTTCCCTAAAAATCTTTGCACCTTTTCTCTGAAATAGATTTCTATCCAAACCAAGTCGATTTACAATTTCTTGATTGCTTCTTTGTAATGCTTCGTACTCCGATTTATCAAGTGTATCTCTGTTAATACGAGAATAAACTGGTAGATTATACGTATGTTTACATTTACTACATTGATAAATCAACCAAACATCAATCTGTTTTCCGTTGGCATTCACTCTAATTTTATTAGTATTATGATAGACACTTTTATTCCCACAGCCAGAACAATTGCGAATTATTTTATATGTTTCAGTAGGAACAATCTCATATTTCTTAGATTCTAAATAACTCATATTGCATCTCCTTTTTATAAAACGGATATGCAATCATAACGATTGGATTCAGCATAGAAACAACCTCCTTGTTCAATAACACTTTCAATCAACTTTTATTAGCAGATTTGTTATTTTATTTCCAAATTGAATCATGAGGAATAATTTTCATAAGACAAATATCATCACCCATTTTTATACTTTTTAATAATTCTACCTCAACTTCACATCCAAAGCCTTTTTCAAAAAGAACTTTACTATATCCTGTAGTACACTGACACCATGTATCTGTATCCAATTTATCTACATCCGCAAGCATTGGACAAGGGCAAAATGAGAATTGCAGATAAAGTATGCCCTCTTTACAAAATAGACCAGCTTCTTTTGCCTTATCTAAATTTGCGAAGTCCTCCATACTTGATGCAGCTGCTACTAGCTCTTTAACAAGTGTCAATTTTTCATCCATTCCATATCCACACTGGCAACCCATTCGAATCTGCTTCGTCGTTTCTTGATTGAATTTATTTTCCAATCTATGCATTGTTGACTTCACCCAGCTGGCATTATCTTCGGTTTTTGACAATGCATCATTTCCATACACAATTGCTTTTGCTGTTTCAGCGTCACTTTTGTTTTTAACTGCTTCATAAATAACTTGTTCCTGAATTTTTCTTATATCAAACATTTCAATATCTCCATCTTCTTTTACTTTACTCATAAAAATAGACTTCTTTCTAAGAGAACTACCTAGCTTGGATCATTCTCATTATAGAAAAAAGTCTTTATACTTACTTCTGAATTCTTGCTCTATTTAATTGGAATACATAAATCCATGATTACCTGTCCATTATTTCTGTCAATTTTCCGATAAATATTTAGTCCATATCTTTCATCCATTTCATAACCGCTCTTAGGCAGCCAAATACTAAATATTCCCTGAAGAGTACAAAAAATATCCTGTATTTCCCCCTCAAAGCGATACGTTGCAAATTTCCCACCTTTGATTGTTGTCATATTGTCTAATTCACAAACTTCAGTAACTGTCATACATAAATCACATATGCATCGGTTCAGACTGGTAATCGTAGGATCATCATAAAACCTTTCTATCATAAGAGTCTCTGCTTTAATATGATCTTTGTATGTATCCATAAAGCAAAACCATTTTTCCTTTAGTTCAATATAATTCCCAATAATTCTTTCATAAATAACTAAAACATCATTCATTTCCTCTATTTTAATTCTTTTGGCATAGTCGTCAAATGTTTTAAAGCTAGCAAGTTCTTTGGGATAAAATGGATTAAACCTACTTGTTGCATTTGTAGATTTGCGAAATTTAGCTGGAGAAACGCGATGGTGCTTTTTAAATGCAGAGCTATAATTTGATGAACTATATCCATAATCCAACCCAATATCCGTAATTGTTTTATTCTTTTCCAACTTGATAGCAACAGCACTTTGATCCATTTTCAGACGTTTCATAAATGCATAGACACTTTCGCCTGTTACCTCTTTGAAAGCTCTACAAAAATAAAATTTTGAGAAATGAAAGTGTTTTGCTACATCTTCAATCGAAATATTCTCGTCAAAATGCTGCAAGATGTAATCAATACTTTGATTTATTAATTCCTTTTTGATCATAAGACACACCCTTAGCTTATCCATCAACTTTATAGATAAATATCGAAATAATCCATAATAATTTATCTTATAATATTTTTTCTTCTAGAACAATATAATACGTATAAAATAGGATATCATTCAGGATAAATAAGCAAACGAATCCATTTAATTAGTTAAGTAAGGGAATCATCGCCATGATTCCCTTACCAATTTATTCATAATTTAATTGTACTTATAGATTAGTCATTTTCTAAAAATACCAAGGTTTCTTTAAAAAACTCGTCTTGATTCGATAACATTGCCGGATGCCCTCCATGTTCAAAAATGAACAAATCTCCGTGACCAATTTCTCTTATCATCCTTGAATATGTCTTACTATAGAAATCCTTATCCACACATGTAACGAATTCATCTTCATTACTACCTGTCATTAAAATATCTGCCTTCAATTCAGAAAGCGGTTTATGAAAAAATCTATCGATTAGTTTTGCGTGTTCAGCAATCGCATTCGTGTCATTGTCAACAATATGTTCCCAGTCATTACCGTGCATAGCCTGATAAAACATTCTTGCTCCAGCATCTTGTTTTGACAACTCTCTGTCATTCATAATAGTTGCAGTAAAAGCAGCTAGTGAGTGTTCTCCCTCAAAGCTATCAGCAATAACTTTTCTAACAAGATCTGGCCTTTCTAAAGCCACGTTGATAGCAACCAATGCTCCACCGCTGCTGCCAAGAATGAGAAGATCACGATATTTTTTCTGTCTCAAAAACTCAATCACCTGTTGGGCTTCTTCATACCACAAATCTACAGGAAAGCGTTCAAGTCTATCAGATTTTCCATGCCCTAGAAAATCAAATAAAATCACCTTGTATTCACGAGCATATTGCATGGCAATACTTGTAAACATATTCGACGAAGCAGTATTTCCATGTAAAAGTAACAACGGTCTTCCTGTCCCTATTTCTTCAAAATATATATTTTTCGATTGATATTGAAAATATGACATAATTTGCCTCCTAATTATAAATGTATTTTAAAATATTAAAATCAGCAAGGCTATCTCAAAAATTGTAGCCTTGCTACTCAATCCAAATTCCCATATCGATTCTCCTTTCCAATTTTCATTTATACAAAATAAATTTCGTATTATGCTCAGAATCCATCCTATAAACTGGAATCTAATACCTATTCCCATAATCCCTTAAATATAATTCGCTGTTATCACCTATATATCTCAAATGAAGATCATAGACTTCATAATTTTCGTATAGGAAAAAACATATAAGCTTGGCCGCTTTCAGGGCAATTATAATCATGAACTGCACCAGCTAGCTTGATACCATTCTCATTCAGATATGTGATTACATTCTTAAATGTATTTGGGTATTCATTTTTAACGTAAAGATATTCATATGCGGGAATTATCCATTTTACCCATCCCGCAGGAGGTTGCGCATCATCTTCTACCTCTACACCTGCAAGATAAAGTCCTTTTGTAAAATTATCTTCCCAAGGTTTAAAAGAACGAGTGAAATCAGACATAGCACCCCAAATTCCAAGAAGCTTCCCATTCTCATCTTTTTTTGTTAAATCTACGACTTCATTAAAATGAGAATTAGCATCCTTCCATAAATTCTGAATGAATCCATTACCGTCCATCGTTGAACCCTCTTTACCAATAACAGAAAATGAATTCTTAATACATCGTTGAATATCCATTATCCTACCTCCTATTTTAACGAAAAATAATCATAAATAATATTTTTATCTGATGAATAATAGTATCTATTCATATTTATTTCCGTGAATATCATAAAAAGCTACTCAAATTCGTTATTCTTCTTTTAAAGAAACAGTAAACATTAGTCTTCTAATAAATATTTCAACATTTGTTCCGGATTTTCCAAATATCTTTTTGTTAATTGATAATGTTCCGTTTGCTCATATGAAACAGTTTCTACCTGATTTTCTGTAAATTGATATATACATGCGTTTGGAAATGTCATAAGTATAGGCGAATGTGTTGCAATAATAAATTGAGAATTATTTTTAACTAAACGATCTATCTCCGCAATTAAAGTTAAAATTCTTAATGGAGAAAGTGCCGCTTCAGGTTCATCAAGAATATATATTCCATTTCCTAAAAAACGATTTTGTATTAATGCTAAGAAACTTTCACCATGTGATTGTTTATGTAATGATATGCCTCCATAACTTTGAAGCAACGGTAATTCTTTATCTAATTCATCAATATTTGTAGCTACATTATAAAAACTTTCCGCGCGAAGAAAAAAACCATCTTTTGCAAATTTAGACTTAGAAATTGTTAAAGAATTATACAATTCAGAATGAGTACTATTCGTAGAAAAATTAAAGTTCTTAGTCCCTCCTTCGGCATTAAAACCGTATGCAATCGCTATTGCTTCCAATAATGTCGATTTCCCTGTTCCATTTTCTCCCACTAAAAATGTCACATCATTTTTCAAGGAAAGAGATTTATTTTTCATAAGATATTTTACAATTGGTAAATGATAAAGATAAGAATCTCTATCTATATTTTCATTTAAAATTATACTATCGATAAATTTTCTTTCCAAATCAAATTATCCCCCCCAGTACCATATATAAAATCCATTCATCTTTATTCTAAGAGGTCTTTATATTCTTCAATGTCATTATAATTTTCCTGTCCTCCAATAGTAGTAAAGACACTTTTGTTTTCGCTTATTTGGCTTAATTTAATTGGAGTATCTCCGTTCAATTTAGGTATAACAACTTCAAAAGAATCATCCGCAATTAATGTGACCGTAAAAGAATGAACATCCCCATCAAATTCGTATAAACCTTCTTTGTTTTTTGTATAGATGCCACTATTAACCTGTCGGCTTGATATATACTGTACAAATTCACCATTATCACTATTAACTGAAATCTGCACAATCTCACTTCCGATAAAATCACTTTGATAAAATCCACCTAATTGGGTATCCTCGTTCGAGCAACCTGCAGCCATAACTGCCAGTATCGCAATAATTAAAACAGCTATTATCTTTTTCATAAGCCATATCCTCCACGTCAAAAATAATAATCTCTATGAAACCATTTTAACATAAACTTAAGAGAACCATCGCAATGAGTTTATTAAAAACCAAGCGCTTCATTAATTAATACAATTTCCATATCAATATCGTCCATTTTTTTCATATAAATCATCATTCCGTTACAAATCCGATCCGGACTAGAGCAATCAAAACAGTGGCCTCCCTTTTTTGCACAAGGAGTTTTCAAACCCAATCTCATAGCATTTTGGGGTGCAGCAATATTTCTGGCACGCCAAATAGCCTCTTGAAGTGTAGGAACCAATTTATTGGTTCCTACAATAAAATAAACCTTTTTATGACCAAATATGGACCCAGCTATACGATTTCCAGTACCGTCAATATTAACAAGTTCTCCTGTTTCTGCCAAAGCATTTATTGAAGTGATGTATATATCTGATATTAAGGATTTTTTTGCTATATCAATAAAGTTTGTATTAACTGTACAATGCTGCGGGTCAAAAATTTTATTATGAGAAGAAAGAATTTCAAATAAATTCATACTCAATAGAGTAATGGAATCTCCAAAACCAACTAATTTATTATCTATATTATTATTTAGATATATAGCTGCATCTTCTGCATTTTTAAAAAATGAAACCTCATAACCGTTAAGTCTTAATGATTTAATAGCTTTATCAATATTCATTTAAGCCTTCTCTCTCTAAATAATCTTCATACCACCATAACACAAGTTATAATAACCTTACCTAGCTACTCCCTTATTTGCAGTTATTCACAAATGGGTAAACGAGCAAATTGATCTTGAACTATTTTCTCGCCGTAAGAAAAGGGAATGGGATAGGAAAAAATAGGGCCATCCGATACAAAACTGTGGTATTCTCCATTTTCGCCGCAGATATCGGCTCCCTCCTCGGATATTGATTGAATTGTTTCTTCGGATAAAATCATACCCAGGTGATTATCACTTAATCTTGTTGTATCAACAACGGTAATATTGGCAGTGAAGCCTTCTGCAATAAATTCCCGTACGAGCTTTTCGCGTGATTCCTGCCATAAAGGAAAATATGCTTCAATATCAGCTTCTTTGCAAATATTAGTACACCACTCTAAATGTCCTTCAATATCAATATCCCCCGAACACGCAGACCTCTGCACCATTCTTCTTTTGTTCGCGAAGCTCTTTCTTGAAATTATCTGCATACTCTTTCCCTGATGTTTTTATTAGTTTAATCGGTATGTTTAAAGATTTTGATACCTCATCTAATGTATGCTCTGGCATGCCGTGAAACCAAGAACGATCCACATCAGTGTTATAGGTTATGATTAATGCCATTGGCTTCATACCTTGCTTTATAGCACGATAGATTGCTAATATGCTGTCTTTCCCTCCACTATACGAAGCAACAAATTTCTTATTTTTCATGTTCATAATCATTCTCCCAATATTTTAAGAATTTGTGTTATATCGATATTTTGTCGTACTACATTGGCCAGTTTATCAAACTGAATCTCTATATACTCAGCATAACTCATTTCACCATTGAGTTTTTCTGTTATGTCCTTTTCTGTTTTCATCTTGCCATCAACTAAGCTATCTTCATCTTCGATTTCTATTGAAGTATATGGCAAGATACCCATAATAGGCTTCTGCGTTAATTCTTCCAGAATGTCAACTCCTGATTTAAAATATTCCGTTTTCCCACGAAACTTATTTACAACAATTCCTTTTACCAGTTCTCTTTCTTCTTCATCAAGTAACATAATCGTACCATAAATGGATGCAAAAATACCGCCACGACTGATATCTGAAACCAACAAAACAGGACACTTCGCTTTTCTTGCAAATCCCATATTGACAACATCTTCTTGCTTTATATTCAATTCAACAGGACTACCAGCACCTTCTACAACAACAATATCATATTGGTGTACCAATCGGTTGTATGCTTCAAAAATATTCTCAGCCAGCCGTTTCTTTAACCTTTTGTATTCAAAATCTTTAAGATATCCAATCGACTTACCATTCAATATTACTTCCGATCCTCCAATATCAGTTGGCTTTAACAATACCGGGTTCATATCTGTTTTAGGGCTTATTCCACAAGCATAAGCAGCGATTGCCTGTGACCTCGCCATTTCCATTCCATCCTCAAAAACATGTGCATTGGATGATAAATTTTGTGCTTTAAAAGGAGCTACTGAATACCCTGCCTGTTTTAACACTCTGCAGAGTCCTGTGACCAAAGTCGACTTTCCTGCTCCAGATGATGTTCCTTGAATCATGATAGACTTTCCCATATTCTTAACGACTCCCTCATATAATTTCCTACATTAATTTTATAAACCGGTTCAATAATTCGTGAATTTAAAACTTCCTCAGGAGTTCCAATTGCTTGAATTCTCCCATTATTCATCAATAAAATCCGATCCGATAACCGTACTGCAAGATTAATATCATGAAGTACACCGATGACGCTTTTTCCGTTCTTTTTCGCCCAACTCCTTAAAAAATCAATTAATTCAATTTGAAAATATAAATCAAGATGATTCGTAGGCTCATCCAGCAAAATCATATCAGGCTCTTGTACCAAAGCTTTTGCCAACAGAACTCTTTGAAGCTGTCCACCGGAAAGTGTGCTGATACTTTGAGAAGAAATATCTAAAAGCCCGACTGTTTTTAACGCAGATTTCACAGACGTAACATCACTCTCATCAATATCCGATAAAAGACGTCGCTTTTTTTTAGAATATCGTCCCATCATCACCGTATCATAGATTGAATAATCAAAATAGATGGTTGTCATTTGACTAAACAAAGCAATTTTCCCTGCCAATGACTTTCGATTCATATTTTTTATATTTTGATTATCTATATAAATATCTCCATCAAATTTAATGATATTTGCAATCGTTCGAAGCAATGTTGTTTTTCCGCAGCCATTTGGTCCTATAATAGATAAATTTTCACCTGTCGGAACTGAAAAAGAAATGTCATGTAAAACTTTTCTCTCATCATATCCAGCGGAAACATTTTGTACGTTAAGCATTCCTTTGACCTCCCTTACCTTGAAAATAGAGGAATATAAAAAATGGTGCACCAATCGCTGATGTAACTGCACCAACCGGTAATTCCACAGGTGCTACTATTGTTCTTGCTACTAAATCACACAATGTCATAAAAATCCCACCCATTAATGCAGTTGCAGGAATTACAATTTTATGTCTTGAACCAAAAATACGACGTGCCATATGCGGCGTAAATAAATCAACAAAACCAATCACTCCTGCAATAGAAACTGCACAGCCGGTTAGAATCGCTCCAACTGCCAACAACATCCATTTCACACTTAATACATTGACTCCAGAAGCTTTTGCTTGTTCTTCACCAAATGTCATTAGATCCATTTCACTGGAAAAGAACATCACTACAAATATCCCAATCATTGCAATCGGGAAAAGCAAAATAGGATGCGTCCAGTCTTTGAGTGCAAAACTTCCAAGCTGCCAAAATGTTATTTGCTTTGCCGTTTGGTTGGCAAAAGCCATTATAAAAGCAATCACTGCATTCGCAAACATAGAAAACGCCATACCCGTAAGGATAATTGTAATATTCCCCATGTTTCTATCTAGTTTTGTGGCAAGTGCTACTGCTAAAAATACAGTAAGAAGTCCAAAGGACAATCCAAAAAAAGGAAGTGTTAATATACCGAAAAATGAAAACCCAAATAGTATGGCAATACTTGCTCCAACGGCAGCACCTGAAGATATTCCCAAAGTATACGAAGATGCCAGCGGGTTGCGAAGAACCGATTGAGAAAGTACACCGCTAACAGCCAACATGCCTCCTACTATAAATGACAGTAATGCTCTCGGCAAACGTATTTTCAAAAAAATAACCATATTTGATTCGATTGGAGGTACATCAAAATGAATATCAAACAACTTTGATACTATGATTTTGAAAATATCAGATGGTGTTATAAAAACACTTCCAATACAGATAGCTAACATTAAAACTAATACAGCAACGATTAGTAAAATAATAAATTTTATACTTTTTTTCATAATCAATCTTTATACACTTCCGGATACAATGCCTTTGCCATTTGCTTCAATGCGATAACAATATTATGAGTGGATAAGGAGCTTGCATTTTTATCAATATAATAAACTTGCTTCTCTTTGATTGCTTGAATACTTTCCCATCCGTTTCTTTTCAATATCTTACCTGTAGGATCCTCTGTATAATCACAGTTTGTGAAAATCACATCCGGATTCGCATTGATTATAGATTCTTCGGAAACATTAACCCAGCCCGATTGTTGTGCAAAAACATTTTCTGCGCCTACGATTTCAAGCATTTCATTTATAAAAGTATCTTGACCAAAAGTACAAAGTGTTGGCTCTGACGCGATTTCAAAATATACTTTTTTCTTTGTTGTGACAGAATTTGATGCTTCTTTAACCTTATCAATTTCAGACTCCATAGATTTTATAATCGTTTCTGCTTCTTCAGCTTCATTAACAAGCTCTCCAATAAATAAGATACTTTTTTTAATTTCATCAATGCTATTGGCACTAGGAATTGCAACAACGCAAACCCCTGCATCTCTAATTGGCTTGAATATATCTTCACCGCCACCTATATTACTCATGCCTGTAACAAAAACAATATCCGCATCTAAGGCAATGATTTGCTCAGTATCCGGCTTCATCATGTCAAACTGCAACAAATTTTCAGGAATTCCTTCGATGGAAGTAGAGTAGCTATCAATCGCGATCAGATGATCAGTCAATCCTAAATCAACAAGGATATCCGTGTTAGAAGTACCTAACGAAATAATTTTATCCGTTTTCGTAGGCAAAACAATTTCATTTCCTAAAAGATCTGTTGTCATCTGCGACTGGTTATTATCAGAAAGATTGTCCCCATTATTGTTTTGGCAACCTGCAAACATTGATGTTATCAACAATACTGCCAATAAGATTACTATTCTTTTTTTCATTTTTACAATTCCTCATCTCTAAGCTGTTTTTATTATACTTACTACATTTACCGCTCTTCAAAAACTTTTTAAAAGCATAATAAAAAGTTCTTGTCTCAGAACAAGAACTTGATTCATAAAAAACAATATAACAAAATCTATCTTTCACGTTATATATGCACTTATAATCCTAGCCTTAATTCCTGTAAGACAATGTTTGGAACCCATATCGGCAGGTCTTACGACTTAGACATCAAACATCACTTTCGCCTTCCCGGAAAAAACCAGTGGCATTCAGAAAGCAACTACATCAATACGTCAGCAGGACTGTTCAGGATTCACACCTGATTCCCTATTTTGCAAAATCATTTTGCATACCGATAATCGTATACTATTATACATTAATTTATGAAAGAGAACCATAACTATTTTGATTATTTTGTATTTTTTGAGTATTATACTTTATTTTTATAACTTATACTTCATCGTTTCAATCAAATTTACAAACATGTAATTTAGTCATTTATGCTCCCAACTCTTCATTGACTATTATAACTGTCATTTCTACCCCACTCATAGGTCTTTCTAATATCAGAAATCCATTACAAATTCGGTCTGGACTGTTACAGTCGTAGCATTTATCTGCATTTTTAGCACAAGGTGTCTTTTGATTCAATCTTTTTGCATTTTTTGGCGCTGCAATATTTCTTGCTCTCCATATAGCCTCATTCAAATTTTCTGTTACTTTATTTATACCTATAATAAAATAAACTTTCTCATGTCCATATGCTATCGATGAAATTCTATTGCCAGTTCCGTCAATATTTACAATCTCACCTGTTTCAGCAATCGCATTCGCGGAACTAATATATATTTCTGCGCTGCCAGCCAATTTATTTACCTCTTTAGAACCACCATATTTTTCTATTAATTCAGGCAGCCAATGCCAATAAACAGTATTATTCTGCATAAGTGCCTTGTCTAATTCCATTTGCTTTACGGTTTGTGCTCCCCCGATACCAATCGTTTTTCCCGATAATGAATCTGTCATATATTTAACAGCTTCTTTCGATGTATCAAAATATTCCACATGAAATCCCTTTGTTTGAAGAGTATTTATCAATTTATTTTTATCCATCATCTTGTCCTCCTAAATCTTTTATATTATATTTTTTCATTTGGCTGAACAAAGTGCCTCCGAAAATAAGGATTGCTCCTAGTATCTGATACCATTTTAAGCTTTCTTCAAGAAATATAAAGGCAAATATCAATGCAGAAGCAGGGTCTATATAGCTAAAAAGTGAAATATTTTGCCCGGACAAGTGTTTCATAGCTGTGATGTACATAGAAAAAGCGATGCCCGTATGTAAGATACCTAAAATAGAAATGAGTAAAATATCTTTACCTGCAGGAAGATACAATAGTTTCCCGGTTGTTGCGAAACAATAAATTGTCATAATAAGGGCTGCAACGATAAGTTGAACAAAGGTGCTTTCAAGCCCTGAAACTTCATGGATATATTTATTCACAATCATAAGTGCGGCATACAGGAGTGCAGCAATCAATGCATACAATGCACCTGAAGAAAACTCACCGACTCTTGTTCCGACAAGATTGACGATAAGCATTCCGATAACCGCCGCAGCAATGCCGATAACTTGTTGTGTCGTAACCTTCTCTTTAAAGATTACCGGTGCGAGGGAAAACACGATAATCGGTGCACAATAATATAACATTGTTGCGACACCTACCGAAGTATGTTGAAAGGCTTCAAACAAGAATGCCCAACCTCCGCCCAAGACGATGCCTGCAATAATCAGAGGAATCCAGTTTCTTTTAACACCTGTATAATCTATCGGTTTCTTTTTTATAACAAAAACAAGAAGCAAAAAAATACTCCCGATAATTGTTCTCCATTGTACGATTTCAGCACTTGGAATATTGATGTTTTTCACAAAAATACCTATGCTGCCGAAAATCAACATAGCTGATACGAATTTAAGCTTTGCAGTCATAAAAGATCCTCTTTTGAACAAAATATTGCTTCCTTATCTAGCAAGACGAAACATGTTACCAAAATCATCCATTACTCATATGTTATAATATATTTTCTTCTTTAACAATAGTAAACATTTGAAATGTTATTTTTAGTGCTTAAATATAATATTTTAAAATAGGGCTCCTTGACCTTTCATATTTTATAAAGTTCCCATCGGCATTCATGAATGATATATTTCAACTCAAACCGCTTTTCTATATCATTAATAACACTCTGACAATTATAAATATAGGTTCGTATTCCTGCTGTCTTTCGTTCTTCGCTAGATAAAATCTTTCCGATTTTCACTTCATACCGTTCTCCCGCGCAATCCGTATATTTAAACTTATAAGGAATCGGTTTATCCTTTCCTCTGAAAAGTACAACTGCATCTATGGGCTCTGCAACAATTTTCATTGCTTATATCCTCCCATCATTAAATAATTTCCATCGTTAACACCGCCTTGTATGGGATCTACGTTTCCATTTGCAAAGCTTCCTCGTACAATGGATCGTTCACCAAATCGACTTCGAATTTGATCTAATGTTTGATCCAAACAACTGTTTTTTTCAATCTTTGCACGATCATTAGAAAACATAGACAGTTGTTCGTGATTCATCTCCCCAAAATTTGATACCGACACACCAATCTGGCGAACACCTTCCCCTTTCCAGGATTCATCAAACAAGAGACAAGCATAATGATAAATATCCATTGTTGAATCCAAAAAATCATATAGCTGAATTTGATGGCTGTACCGTATAAATGTATGACTCTTCACGGAAATACTTATTAGAGAAGCCTTTTTCCTTAGTTTCCGAAGCCGCATCGCCGTACGTTCACAAAGTGCCAATAATACCATATGCGCTTCCCTTTGGGTCGTAACATCATAAGCAATTGTTGTACTATTTCCAACACCTTTTTGTATTACATCAGAGTTTAAAACCACAGGTGATTCATCCATTCCATTTGCAAATCTCCATACCATCTCACCATGGGACTTTAAGAGTGCTTTCATGTGAATGGGGTCAGCTTTTGCTAAATCTCCAATGGTATTTATATTAATCCTTCTTAATTTTTTTGAAGTAGCCTTCCCTACCATAAAAAGCTCTTCCACGGATAAAGGCCACATCTTTGCGGGAATTTCCTCCGGAAAAAGAGTATGCACTTGATCAGGCTTTTTCAGCTCAGATGCCATCTTAGCAAGCACCTTATTGCATGATACCCCAATATTAACTGTAAATCCCAACTCTTCTTTGATTCGCTCTTTCATTTCATAAGCGATTGCTACCGCGTTTCCAAAGCGTTTTAAAGAATTGGTAAAATCAAGAAAGCATTCATCTACACTGTACCTTTGAATCTTTGGACTGTACTCTGATAAAATAGAAAACATGGCATCACTGCATAGTAAATAAAGATCATAATTCGGTGGAAATACCAAAAGTTCATTGCACTTCTGTTTGGCTTCGAATAAGCTTTCTCCGGTCTTAATCCCAAATTTCTTTGCAGGAATGGATTTTGCCAAAATAATTCCGTGACGGTTATTTGGATCACCTGCAATCACAGAAGGCACTTTGCGAACATCTAAAGGATACCCACTCTCAAGCAAATTCACTGCAGTCCAACTCAAATACGCAGAATTTGCATCAATATGCATAATAACCAAAGCATCACCTTCCTCAAAGCTACTTTTAAATTAAAAATTTAATTCTGAGACTTATAAGCTATATAATTTGCATACTAATTATATAGAACATACGTTCTTTTTTCAAGAGAGAAAAAATACCATTATAAATCTATCTTTGTCGAAAATCATAGCTATTTATAGAAAATTATGAAAACAACTGGTATAATATAGGAATCAACTAAATTAGGGGGAAATGGGAAGGAGTTAGCTTATAATGAGAATATTAAGAGGTGGAAATGTTACCATAGCGGCACGGAATGGAGCTTCTCGACGTCAGAATCAAAGGAATTCCGTAAATCACACGGGAAATCGTACTTATTCTCGTATATTAGCATATCGTCAAGGAAATAAAAAATTATCCGCTAAAAATATCTCCAGTGATACGAACACGGATTTAAAAAATGAAATGTATAAAGACATAACTTACAATGCTGCAAAAGGAGTAAACAAGTACGCAGAAAAATTAACAGAAACCGAAAAAAATTCTATTTTCGAACAAGGAAAAAAATCGAATAATACAAAGGAAATCATAAAAAATGTCTCTGACTTTATAAAGAATTATAATAATATGGTATCTTGCATGAGCAAATTTAACCTTTCAGAGAACAGCCGTGAGCTTCAATTCCTCTCCAATTGTGCAGAAAAAGAAAAAACAGCTTTAAGCACAGTAGGAATTACCGTATTAAAGGGAGGAAAACTTACCGTAGATCCAAGAGTTTTATCAAAAGCCAATATAGAAGATTTAGAAAAGATTTTTAATGGAAACTCATCATTTTGTGGACAAATTTTAGAAAAAAGTATCCAAATAGAAGAAAAAAATAATAGCAATTCTATGAAAAATCGAAACACAATATCTAAACGGTATTTTGATTTTTCCATATAATCTACATAACTATATTTTAATTTCTAAATTGATACCATTAAAAAAATCCCTTATCGATATAAACTAATAAGGGATTTTTTAGTATTTTATTTTATTTCAAATGGATTTTCTATTTTGTGTTCTTCTTTCTTAGGTTGTTGCTGAATGTCTTCCTGTGAAGGTTCCTTGTTTTCCTCATCATCTACTACAACCGGTTCAAATGGAGATGCATCGTAATTTGAATTATTATTTGCAAAGCTACCATCGTTTGGAATTCTTCGAATTTTTAAATTCCCTTTTGCAATTTCATAAAAGGCAACTGTAGAAACGCTCATATATGGGGTAAGCCATAACGTTCCGATACCTAATGTAAAAACACAAAGAATAGCCCATCCAATAAAGGAAATTTCTAAACAGAATAACTTCCATTTGTTTCCTACCATCATTTGTTTACTTTCACGAATGCACTGCATAATCCCTTTCTCCGGATTATCTGCTAAGATGTAATACACCATAGAATAGCGATATGCTGCAATAATTCCCGGAATGATAAATAATAAAGCCCATAAAAAGGTAAATAATGTAGTCATAAAATATAAACCTAAGGATTTACCGAAATATTCAAATCCAGAAAAAACTTCTGACGGAGTTGTTTGTATTCTTCGAAAAATATGAATCGTAAATATTGCATATCCCAATGTAACCGGTCCACTAATTAAAAAAGAATATAAATTAACAATATTTTCCGTAAATTGAGATTCGAAAAAGATAGTTACTACAATAACAGGTATCACTACAATAACCAATTGAATTAAAGTACCCAAAACAGCTACAGTCCAATTTCCTGTCAATGCTTGCCTCCCAAGCGTTCTTAAATCACTGCTGCTTTCGTTTACAATCACGTTTTGTTCCATCTACTAATCTTCCCTTCTGATTTTAATTTGTCAAAAATGAACAATATCCATATAATTATATCTTCTTTAAAATAAAAATGCAAATATTTGTCCCTTTTTTCTCCATTTTTCCTTTACTTTGCGAAAAAAGAATTTTAGTGTATACTATTTATATTAGAAGTAATATATACGTGATTCAGAGAAATAAGCTTGTATGAAAAAACATGCCAAGAAAGGAGCAATTATGCTAAAATTTGGATTATTAGGCGAAAAACTCGAACACAGTCAGTCGCCCAAGCTTCACCAACAACTTATGAAAGATAAAGGCATTGATGGTACTTATGAATTGATAGAAATCTCAAAAGATGCCTTTGAAGATACATTTTTATCCCTAAAAAACAGCGATTTCCGTGGTGTCAATGTAACTATTCCTTATAAAGAAACAGTTATCCCCTTTCTTGATGAAATTTCCCCACAAGCAAAATACATTGGAGCAGTTAATACCATCCTTTTTTCAAACGGCAAAGCAAAAGGTTTTAATACTGATTACTTTGGTTTTCGTGCACTTTTTGAACATAACAACATTAAAGCAAAAGGCTGCAATGCCATCGTATTAGGAGCAGGCGGCGTAGCAAAAGCTGTACAAAAAGCACTTTGCGATATGGGTATCTTTGATTTAACCGTAGTCAGCCGAGGAAAAGAAAATTTTCATAACCAATATACCGTATCCTATGATTTTTATAAAGAAAAACGTCCAAAAACGGATATTTTAGTAAACTGCACACCAGTTGGCATGTATCCCAATATTAACGCTTCACCCCTCCCAAAAGCTTTGATGAGAGCAAAAATAGCTGTAGATGTGATTTACAATCCCGAAGAAACGTTGTTTTTAAAATATGCAAAAGAGTTGGGAATGAAAACTATAAATGGAAACCTCATGCTCTACGAACAAGCAGCAAAGGCACAAGAAATCTGGGAAAATGAAACATTATAATAAAAAAATATTTTCTATTATCCAAAAAGAGACAGATGAAACGGTTTTTATTCGCTCCCCTGTCTCTTTTTTATTTCCATAACTGAAAATTATTTAAATACTAATTTGCCATCCTCTTCATCAATGATTACATGATCACCATCTTTGATTTCACCGCCAATCAGCTTCGCGGCTAACTCCGTTTCAACATGTTTTTGCAAATAACGTTTTACTGGTCTTGCGCCATAAACCGGAGAATAGCTTTCCAAAGCAATCAATCGTTTTGCAGGATCGGTTAATTGTAAATGAATGTTTCTCTCAAAGAGCTTTGCAAGCAGATGTTCCATTGCGATATCGATAATTTTCTTAATTTGCTCCTCAGTCAATGGTGAAAATACAATGATATCATCGATACGATTCATAAACTCAGGACGGAAATGACGTTTCATTTCTACTTCCACTTGCTTCTTTGCTTCTTCCGTAATGCTTCCATCAGCTTGAATGTTTTCAATCAAATCATTACTTCCGATGTTAGAAGTCATAATCACTATGGTATTTTTAAAATTTACCGTTCTTCCTTGATTGTCCGTCAAGCGTCCATCATCCAAAAGCTGTAAAAGAATATTAAATACATCCGGATGGGCTTTTTCAATTTCATCAAACAAGATGACACTATATGGTCTTCTTCGGACAGCCTCCGTTAATTGCCCCCCTTCATCATAGCCGACATACCCCGGAGGTGCTCCAACCAGTCTGGATACGGCATGCTTTTCCATATATTCTGACATATCAATACGAATCATGTTTTTCTCGCTGTCAAACAATGCTTCCGATAATGCCTTTGCCAATTCTGTTTTCCCTACACCGGTAGGTCCTAAGAAAATAAAGGAACCAATCGGACGATTTTCATCTTTAAGTCCAGCTCGTGCACGTAATACAGCCTCTGAAACCGCCGTTACTGCTTCATCTTGTCCAATGACCCTCTCATGCAATACTTCATTCAGCTTCAAAAGTTTTTCCCGCTCTGCTTCCACAAGCTTGCTAACAGGAATACCTGTCCACTTCGATACAACCTCTGCAATTTCTTCCTCCGAAACCTCTTCCTTTAATAAACGATTTTCGTCTTCTTGCAGTGCATTTGCTTTTTCTGCCTCCAGCTTCTTTTCCAATTCAGGCAAAATCCCATATTTTAATTGTGCCAAACGTTCTAAATCATAATTACGTTCTGCCACTTCTATTTCATGCTTTACTTCTTCTAATCTCTGCTTGGTTGCCTTTTGTTCCGTAATGACTTGTTTTTCCTTCTCCCATTGTGCGCGCATCCCTGCGTTGGTTTCATTTAACTGAGATAGCTCTTTTTCAATATTGGAAAGACGTGCTTTGGATGCAGCATCCTTTTCCTTTGCCAATGCCTGCTTTTCAATCTCTAACTGCATAATTTTTCTCGAAATTTCATCCAACTCTGCCGGAACGCTGTCGATCTCTGTACGAATACGTGCCGCTGCCTCATCCATAAGGTCAATCGCCTTATCCGGTAAAAAACGATCACTGATATAACGATCCGAAAGTGTTGCACATGCAATCAATGCATTATCCGTAATGCGGACACCATGATGAATTTCAAATCGTTCTTTCAACCCTCTCAGAATAGAGATGGTGTCTTCGACCGTCGGCTGATCTACAAGCACCTTCTGAAAACGACGTTCCAGTGCTGCATCTTTTTCAATGTACTTACGATATTCATCCAATGTAGTAGCGCCAATACAGTGCAATTCTCCCCGAGCAAGTTTTGGCTTTAGAAGATTGCCCGCGTCCATAGATCCTTCTGTTCTTCCTGCTCCTACAATGTTATGAATTTCATCGATGAAAAGAATCACTCTTCCCTCAGACTTTTCAATTTCATTCAGCACTGCCTTCAAACGTTCTTCAAACTCACCTCTAAATTTTGCTCCGGCGATTAAAGCCCCCATATCCAAGGCATAAATGGTTTTATCCTTTAATCCTTCCGGCACGTCTCCATTTAAAATACGCTGTGCCAAGCCTTCTACAACCGCAGTTTTACCTACACCCGGTTCTCCGATCAGAACCGGATTGTTTTTTGTTCTTCTTGAAAGAATTTGAATTGCATGACGTATTTCGCTGTCCCGTCCAATTACGGGATCCAGTTTTCCTTTTCTTGCTTCCTCAACCAAATCACGTCCATACTTTTCTAAAGCTTCATAATTATCCTCTGGATTTTGGCTGGTAACTCTCTGGTTTCCTCTTACTTTTGTTAATGCCTGTAAAAAGCCTTCCTTTGTTATATTATATTTTTTAAGAATTTGACCAGATGGAGTATTCTTCTCTTCAAGCAATGCAAGATAAAGATGTTCCACACTGATGTATTCATCTTTAAAATTATGAGCAATCTTTTCCGCACTCATAACCAATTGGTTCAATCGCCGAGTCGAATACATAGAATCACCGCCACCCTGAACCTTTGGCAGTTTGTCCAACTCCTCCTGTAGGTCTCCAACTACTTCTCCTAAGTTAATCCCCATATAACTGAGGAGCTTTGGAATCAAGCCATCCTGCTGCAACAAAAGTGCCACATGCAAATGTTCCCCATCCAATTGTTGATGGCCCTCCTGTATCCCAATATTTTGAGCATCCATAATTGCTCCTTGCGCTTTTTCAGTCCATTTTTCAAAATTCATGATTTCATCTCCCCTCATCTAAAAACTTTTTAATTGAAAAACGACAAGCTTCTAAAAGCAGCTTGACGTTTTACATACCATAATAATAAGAAGATTAAGTTTTGTTCGTTATACTATTTTTTTACCCCATAAGAAAAGGTTTAAACAAAAAATAAATAAAAAAATTTAAAAATAATCTTTCTTTTCTTTCGCCCTAAATTAATTGAAAAATAAATAAAAGCAACCGATAAATAGATGTAACAATTGGACTTAAAATCATACCTGTAATATTAAATAAGATTAAAACCATCAAAATAAGAAAGCCCTTATCGTAAAGTGTGTAATAAATTTGTTTGTATCGGAAATGAAATAGCTCAGCCGCTACGTTAAATCCATCTAATGGTGGCACTGGAATTAGGTTAAATACCATAAGCACCAAATTAATCAAAACTACCTTTTGCAAAATGGAAATTACAATCTCACCTAAACCAGTATACAAAAAATGAGGAGAGAATGTAAAAAGCATCTTCATAATTGCAGTAAATAAAATAGCTAAAATCAAGTTCATTGTTACTCCAGCCAAACCAACTAACAGCTCATCTCTTCTTGGATTTTTAAAATTTCGAGGATCAATTTCTACAGCACGCCCCCAACCAAATCCAATAAAAAACAGTGCAATAAAACCAAACAAATCAATGTGCGCCAGCGGGTTAATGGTAACACGTCCTTGCAGTCTTGGTGTTGGATCTCCACACAGATCTGCTACTTTTGCATGAGCAAATTCATGAAAAGAAAGTCCAATAATAATACCCGGCAGAATCATGATTTTATCCATAATCCATTCCATAGGCGTTCCGTAATAGTGATCCAAAAGCGCCTCTGCCAATAACAATATAATAAATAATATCCCAATTGGATTTTGTAAAAATCGTTTCAATCTCTTAATTCCTTCCTATCCTTTATTTTATTTGCTTCTCTAAATTTTATTTTATATTCTATCACATATTCCCTATCATTGAAATATTATGATAGCAAGTGTAACAAACAAGTTTCCTATAACAATTGAGTTTTTTCTCAAAGAAATAGAGGTGAAATGACATTATGGCATATAAAAATCAATGCCCAATTTTTCCGAAAAGTCCCATGATTCCTCCAAATTACACGTGCAAAGAGGTATACACTGTAAAATCAAGTGATACACTCTATGGAATCTCACAAACATTTGGTGTTCCCGTTCCAGTACTTATGCAAGTGAACCGTATTTTAAACCCTTATGCTTTAAAAATTGGCATGAAACTTTGCATTCCGGGTGCTAAAGACGCAGTTCCACCTACATGCAGTGGTACCTACCACGTAATCGTTGAAGGTGATACGCTTTACATGATTGCAAAAAAATACAAACTACCTCTTTCTGCAATTATTAGAGCAAATCCAAACATGGATCCATATGATTTGCAAGTAGGTATGAAACTCTGCATTCCTACCATGCCGGTAGAAGAAACACCGCAAAATGGAATGGACGGTGGAATGGAAGGCGAAATGGAAGAAGAAGCTGGAAATGAAATGGAAGAAGAAAACGGCTCTGTCGCTCCAAGTTGCCCAATTGGAAATGTTTATCAAACACAAAGAGGTGATACATTATCCCGCATCTTAGAACGTTTTGGGATGACATACGAAACTTTGCAAAATGCAAACCCAAATATTGATTTCTCAAAATCTTTAGACGGCTTAGAGCTATGTATTCCCGGAATGATGGAAAAAGAGAACTGTCCTCTGTCGGATGCCTACTTTGTAAAATCGGGAGACTCTTTAGACTCCATAAGTCAAAAACTTTTGATTGTATCTGACAGCTTACTTATTTCAAATCCAAAATTAACGGTGACTGATTTTTCCGTGCCGGGCACAAAAATTTGTATTCCAAAATAATAGCCAAAAAGAAGAACACTACCTTGTTTGGTAATCAAAATACTGCCAAACAAGGTAGTTCATTCTTTTCTATCCTCTATTGTTTTTCATATTAACTTTCTTAATTATTTATAAAGTGGAAATGCTTCACAAAGTTCCTTTACAATCGCTTGTGCTTGTCCTTTCGATGTTTCACAAGTCGGATGATCTAAAATCAAAGCAATCGCCTCAACTACTTTTTTAAATTCTGCTTCTTTAAAACCTCTAGTTGTCATTGCCGGAGTACCCAAACGAATACCACTCGTCACAAAAGGTCCGTTCGGATCATTTGGAATGGTATTTTTATTTGTAGTAATTCCTGCTTCATCTAAAAGCTTTTCCGCTTCTTTACCGGTAATACCTTTATTTGTAAGTTTTACTAATACAAGATGATTGTCGGTTCCTTCGGAAACAAGTTCAAAGCCACGAGATATCAGCTCGTCCGCCATTACTTTTGCATTTGCCATAACTTGTTTTTGATATTCCACAAATTCCGGTGTTGCAGCCTCTTTAAGACAAATCGCTTTTCCTGCAATAATATGCATCAAAGGTCCACCTTGAATTCCTGGAAAAATAGCTTTATCTATTTGCTTTGCATACTTCTCCTTACAAAGAATCATCCCACCTCTAGGTCCTCGTAAAGTCTTATGTGTCGTTGTTGTAACAACATCTGCATATTTCATAGGATTATCAAGAAGACCTGCTGCAACAAGTCCTGCAAAATGAGCCATGTCTACCATTAAAATAGCGCCCACTTCATCTGCAATTTCTCTGAATTTTTCTGTCTCTAATTTTCTAGGATAAGCACTGTAACCAGCAACAATCATCTTAGGTTTATGCTCGTGGGCTAATCTTCGTACTTCTTCAAAATCAATACGTTCTGTTTTCTCATTTAATTTATAAGAAACAAAATTTAAATATTTTCCTGAAAGATTTACAGGAGAACCATGTGTTAAATGTCCTCCGTTCGATAAGTCCATACCCAAAACGGTATCCCCATGCTCTAAAAGAGCCACGTATACACCAATGTTTGCATTGGAACCGGAATGTGGTTGAACATTTGCGTGATCTGCACCAAATAATTTTTTTGCCCTCTCAATTGCTATGTTTTCTACAAGATCTACACATTCACAGCCACCATAATAGCGCTTTGACGGATAACCTTCTGCATATTTATTGGTAAGCGCGCTTCCACAAGCTTCCATTACCGCTAAGCTTGTAAAATTTTCCGACGCAATCAATTCAATTTTATTTTCTTGTCGATTCATTTCTTGTCGAATAAAAGAGCCTACCTCTGGATCAATTTGGTCTATACTATTAAAATACATTCTTTCTCCTCCACTTCTAAGCATTTTCGCTACCGTTTTGTATTTTTTCCTTATATTATATTCGACTTAACTTTTCGATTCAACATAAACTTTTATTTTTCGGGTAAAATAAAACTGTTTGAAGAATCAAAGACTATGGTATAATAATAAATACACAGCGATAAAATTAGAAGTAAAATGCAATGTATGAAATGATTACCATGTATACTAGGAGGAAAAATTATGTCAGATCAAATCATCTACTTAACAGAAGAAACTTATGAATCGGAAGCGATGCAATCCGATTTACCAGTTCTAATTGATTTTTATGCAGATTGGTGTGGACCTTGTAAAATGGTTGCTCCCATTATGGATGAATTAGCTGCAAAATATGCAGGTAAAGCAAAGATATGTAAGATTAATATTGATGAACAAAGAAAACTTGCTTTATCTAATAAGGTAATGAGTATTCCTACCTTATTCTTTGTTAAAAATGGAACCATTGTAGAGCGTGTTACAGGAGCATTACCACAAGCAGCATTAGAAGAAAAATTAGATGCTATACTGTAAGATCCACAGGAGGTCTTCATGTTCCCGATTGGCTTTTTAAATATGTCAGCTATTATAACCGGTCTTTACGTCATTAATTTCTTTATTGCATTTACCATTATTTTTCTTGAACGTAAAGACCCATCCGCTACCCTCGCTTGGCTTATGATACTATTCTTACTGCCTGGTGTGGGTATCGTTTTTTATTTTTTGTTTTCTCAAAATATATCACGCCAGAAAATCTTCCGTCTGTCTAAATTTGAAGAAGCATCCATTAGTAATGCTCTTTATGAGCAAATGAATGATATTAGAAATGGTCATTTTGAATTTGCAAAGTTGGAAGCAAAAAAATGGCAAGATATGATTCGTCTAAATCAAACCTACAGCGAAGCCTATTTTACACAAGATAATCATATAACCATTCTCACTGATGGCAATCATAAATTTAATTCTTTGCTGCAGGATATTAAAAAGGCGACCATTTCCATTAATATTATGTATTACATAGTAAAAAATGATACTTTGGGTCGTGCCTTTATTGATCTTCTAACAAAAAAAGCACAAGAAGGTGTTGAAGTAAGATTTTTAGTTGATGGTCTAGGTGGAAGACAATTAAATCGAAAAGCCTTAGAGCATTTCAAAGCAGCTGGAGGGCAATTTGCATTTTTCTTTCCACCAAAGCTTAAATATGTCAATATGAAGCTTAATTACAGAAATCATCGAAAACTTGTCATCATTGACAATGAGATTGGGTATTTAGGTGGCTTTAATGTAGCAAATGAATACATTGGCAAAAATAAAAAATTTGGTTATTGGCGTGACACTCACCTTCGCGTAACCGGAGGCAGTATTGAAGATATGAATGCTCGATTTATTTTAGATTGGCGTTTTGCGTCAAAAGAGCAATTAATCATTTCTCATTCATATTATCCAAAAGTAACTCATAGTGGCACAACCGGAATGCAAATTGTTTCCTGTGGTCCAGATTCTCCAAAATCAGAAGTAGAACTTGGATATTTAAAGATGATTTGTAATGCAAAGAAAAACATTTATATTCAAACACCTTATTTTATTCCAGATTCCAGTATCTTGGAAGCTTTAAAAATGGCAACTCTTTCCGGCGTTGATGTTCGTATTATGATTCCATGCAAACCGGATCATATGTTTGTCTATTGGGCTACTTATTCGTATGTAGGTATTCTTTTAAGTGCAGGCGCTCGTATCTTTATCTACGACAACGGTTTTTTACATGCAAAAACAATATGTGTAGATGGAGAAGTCGCGTCTATCGGTTCTGCTAACTTTGATATACGAAGTTTCCGACTTAATTTTGAAGCAAATGCATTTATATATGATAGTGAGCTCGCTTATAAATTGGAATCCATTTTTGAAGCAGATATGGAAAAGAGTCACGAATTAACAAAACAGCTTTATCGTAACCGTTCCCACTTGATTCAATTTAAAGAATCCATCGCAAGACTCTTATCGGACTTGTTGTAATAAAATCAGAAAATTACTACACAATGACGAAAAAAAGATTGACAACAAAAAAAACTAATGCTAATATAGCTATAAACCTACGACGAGGGAGTAAAACTGTAAAACGATCTTACAGCGAATCCGGGGTGGTGCAAGCCGGACAGATAACGCTACAGTATAATGGTCCTCCGAGGGCAAGGCGAACAGGATTTCTCAAAATTCTTAGTAGTTGCGACGCGAAGCTAGCGTTATTGGCTAAGGGTGTGATGGCACTCTGCAAAGAGAATGTATGAAAGATACATTAAACAAGGTGGTACCGCAGGTTGACACTTGTCCTTGAAATTGGGATAAGTGTTTTTTTATTTCACTGATGCCCCTCTCGCAGAGAAAGAAACCCCTTTTCAAACAATTATCGGAAAAGAAAAGGAGAAAAAAATGAAAAAATTAAACAAAAAAGTAACAATGGTATTGGTTATCACTTTAATGATTCTTTCCGCTTTTACAGGCTGCGGAACCAATCAATCCAATGACACTGCAGACAATCTGCCTACAATTGGTATTGTTCAAATTATTGAGCATACTTCTCTCAATATGATTCGTGAATCAATTGTTGCGCAATTAGAAGCAGATGGATTTACTGATGGTGAAACGGTGCACATTGATTATCAAAATGCGCAAGGTGATCAAAATAACTTAAAAACAATCTGCCAACAATTTACCTCTAAAAATTATGATTTGATTGTAGCAATTGCAACTCCATCTGCACAGGTCGCGTTGGGAGAAACAACAGAAATTCCAATTGTATTTTCCGCCGTTACCGATCCAATTGCAGCGGGTCTTGTTACAACGATGCAACAGCCAGGTGGCAATATTACCGGAACTTCAGATGCTGTCTCTCCGGAACAAATTATGGAATTGGCAAAACAAATTACACCTGATTTCAAAAATATCGGTGTTTTATACAACTCCGGTGAAACAAATTCCATTTCAGTTATTAACAATTTGAAAGAATATGCAGACAAAAACAATATTAATGTTTTAGAAGCTCCGGTTATGAACGGCAGTGAAGTGCAACAAGCAGCAGCATCGTTGGTTGATAAAGCTGACGTTGTATTTGCCCCAATTGATAATACGATAGCTTCTGCTATGCCAATTATTACACAAACTCTAAATGAAGCAAAAATTCCATTCTACGTAAGTGCAGACTCTATGGTTATGGACGGCGGTCTAGCAACCTACGGTATTAATTATGAAATATTAGGTGCAAAAACCGGCGAAATGGTAACCGCGATCTTAAATGGAAGTGCTCCTGGGTCCATTGATGTTGAAACCATGTCCGATATGAATATTTACATCAATACCGATACTGCAAAGAAAATCGGAGTTACCATCCCTGAATCTATTATGAAAAAGGCTACCATCTTTACCGATGCAGATTCCTCTCAAAATCAATAATCTATTACTAAAAAAATTACAATAAGTAAGTGAAATCAAGTAGATTAAAAATCATTTTAAAATAGATTAGAAATTTAACAAAAACAGAAATAGAAAGCTAGGTATTTTATATGACAATTACCGCAATCCTTGACTCTTTTGAATTGGGTTTAATCTATGCTATTTTAGCCCTGGGTGTATTCCTTTCCTTTCGTACGCTGAACACACCCGATCTGACCGTAGACGGAAGCATCGTGACAGGTGCTGCTGCTTCTGCCATACTTTGCAGTACGGGACACTCTCCCCTTGTCGCGTTGCTTGCTTCTTTTATACTAGCCTCTTTGGCTGGTGCGGTCACTGCTTTATTAAACATTAAATTGAAAATCGAGCCACTATTGGCAGGCATCCTAGTAATGCTTGCCTTATATTCTTTAAATTTACGTTTGATGGGCTCAAGATCAAACATTGCACTTACGCAAAGCAACACGCTTTATAAAAGTTTTCATGCAGCCGTACAAAGTAATTACTCATCGTTAATTTTAGGAATTATTATTTTAAGCATCGCTACGCTCAGCTTGTATTTCTTTTTAAATACACGTTTGGGATTTGCACTTCGTGCTACTGGAGATAATGAGTACATGGTACGTGCATCTGGCGTAAACAGCAATCTTATGAAGCTTTTGGGTCTTTCTTTGTCTAACGGCTTTGTTGGTCTTGCCGGTGGCCTTTTGGCACAGTACCAGTCCTATTCAGATGTTCAAATGGGTGTTGGCATGGTAGTCATCGGGCTTGCCTCCGTTATTGTAGGAGAAACTATTTTTGAACTTTTTACAAAGACCGTTCCTCTTCTAATACGTCTACTCGCCGTTTCAGTAGGAGCAATCCTTTACCGATTAGCTCTTGCGTTTGCCTTAAGCTGTGGTATGCCGGCCACGGATTTGAAACTGATTTCCGCGGTAATCGTTGCCATTGCTTTATCAACCGGAGTAATGAAGGATTCTTTTCTGAAAAAGAAGATTTCTTTTACTTCAAACTCAATAAAACCTGCAAAGGACGGTGAATCCTATGATATGCATTGAACATCTTTATAAAATCTTTGGCTATGGAACCGTCAATGAAAAACTTGCCTTGCAGGATGTCAGTCTTACCATGCATCCGGGAGAGTTTATCACTATTATCGGCAGTAACGGTGCCGGCAAATCCACATTAATGAATTGCCTATCCGGAGTAGAAAAAACCGATCATGGTAATATATTTTTAAATGATATTAATATTACAAAGTATCCGGAACACAAACGCTCTCGCTATATTGGCCGTGTATTTCAAGATCCAATGAAAGGAACTGCCTTTGATATGACCATCGAGCAAAATTTGGCCATTGCATACAACAAAGACAAATTCCGAGGTTTACAGAAAGGTATATCAAAAAAAGAAAAAGCGTTTTTTCGTGAACGCTTATCACTATTGGGCATGGGTTTAGAGGATCGAATGACGCAAAAAGTAAAATTGCTTTCCGGAGGACAAAGGCAAGCACTTACGTTATTTATGGCCATTCTTGTCAACCCAAAGCTATTGTTATTAGACGAGCATACTGCTGCATTAGATCCGGCGACGGCAAAAAAAGTCTTAGATCTTACCGACCAATTTGCAAATTCAAAAGATCTTTGCACGATGATGATTACACATAATATGAGTGATGCATTACGTCACGGTACAAGAACCATTCTTATGGATAGCGGTCGTATTATCATGGATATTTCCGGAGAAGAACGCGAAAAAATGACCGTTGAAAAATTAATTGAGCAATTTGAAATTCAAAACGATCGTATGCTTTTAAAATAGTATAAAAATCACCTCATGGGCAATACTGTCCTCGAGGTGATTTTTTTTATGTTGGGAATTCTTATGAGTATCGTAGCAGGTGCTGCTATGAGTTTACAAGGCGTAATCAATACTCGATTAGGAGAAAAAATCGGTCTGTATGAATCTAACACATTTGTACAAGGAACCGCTTTTCTTCTCGCTATCATTACAATGTTTCTGCTTGGAAAAGGGAATTTCACAGATTTATTGCATGTAAATAAGATTTATTGGCTTGGCGGTGTATTGGGTCTTGTCATTACAATAACCGTTATGCTGGCTATCGGCCATCTTAGTCCTACTTATGCCATCTCCATTATTCTAATCAGTCAACTTTTGGTTGCAGCTATCATTGATGCTTTCGCTCTTTTTGGTTCCGAGCAAATTCATTTTGGGTGGACAAAATATACAGGAATCGCACTAATGATTGCCGGTGTAATCTTATTCAAATGGAAATCCCTTTGAATCCTAATTGATTCAGATAAAAACAGTCAAGATAAAAATTACATCCATTTTACATCACCGGAAAGTCCATCATAACCAGGATGATTATCAAAACGTACGACTCCTACTTGAACCTTTCCACAAACGGCTTCTGTTACTTTTGCATGTCCAATTGAACCAAAACCGCCACATAGTTCCAAAAGTAAAACTCCTTCTTCCGCAAGTTTTTTTGCCTCTTCACATGCCATTTCATAGTTTTTTACACCAATCGTAATCATTTCTCCGACTTCAAAATCCATAACCATTCGTCTTGGTTCAGTCATTGCTCCGTTTACAAACATAAAAGCTACTTTTCTTTTCATTTTATACCTCTTTCTACGCATGCCTTGCGTTTTTATTCATTTATTAAACTTTTAACTAGTATATCACGCATAAATGGATTGAAAAAGAAGCTTCATAAAATCTGTGTAAAGTTTTTAATTTTAGAAATACTAACTATAAGATAGCATTTCCTTTTAAAAAATATTATATCTTAATATTACAATAAAATAATTAAAAAAAGGAGAAAATGAAATGATTAAAAAAATATGTTTATTATTACTCATCACGATTCTCAGTATCTCCAGTTTAATTGGATGTACGACTCAAAATGATATGGACACAACGAATACTATTTCCCCAGTTGCCGCGGATGAAGTACAGCTTGGTGATTTTAAAGCCCAAGATCTTAAAGGAAACGAAGTAACAAAGGATATATTTTCTAATTATGATCTAACTCTTGTAAATTTATTTACAACATGGTGTTCACCTTGTATAGAAGAAATTCCTTATTTAAATCAAGTCGATAAAGAACTGGCTGATAAAGCAGTAAATGTAATCGGTATTGTCTTAGATGTGAATGAGGATGGAAAAATTGATGATAAAAAATTAGATAAATTAAATGAAATCATTAAATCTACAAAAGCAGAATATGATATTATTTTACCCGATAAAGTGCTAAGGGAAGGACGTTTAAAAAATGTTGATTCCGTACCAGGATCCTTCTTTGTTGATAAAAATGGGAATATTGTCGGTGAAACTTATGTTGGTTCACATTCCAAAGATGAATGGATTAAAATTGTAAATGATGAACTGAATAAAATCAAAAAATAATATGAGGGAAATGCTATGCGTAGGAAAAAAAAGAAAAATACAAATATAGTTACAATCTTCCTTATTTTCATTGGTATCTTTTTCATGGTTTTCGGGATTTACCGTGGTGAAGTACCTGTTATGTTTGAAAAATCCATAAATATTTGTCTGGAGTGTATTGGAATTGGCTAAAGAAAGTATAAGAAGCAACGATCGTTCACGTTATTTTGTGCAAGGAATATGGGCACTGATTACAAACAGCTTCCTGATTGGTTTTATCCAAGGAAAAATCTATCAAGGAAAAATAAAAAATGTATGCGTACCAGGATTAAACTGTTATTCCTGTCCAGGTGCAGTAGCATCTTGTCCAATTGGTTCCTTGCAAGCAGTGATTGGCAGCTATGAATTTAAATTTGCCTTTTATGTCGCTGGATTTATGATTGTGATTGGCTCAATTATGGGTCGTTTTGTTTGCGGTTATCTCTGTCCCTTTGGATTTTTTCAAGATATGCTTCATAAAATCCCTTTTTATAAGAAACCAAAAACCTTCAAAGGTGACCGACCTTTGCGAAAACTAAAATACATTATATTAATTGTATTTGTTATATTAATGCCATTATTTATCGTCGATATCATCGGGCAAGGCACTCCCTATTTTTGTAAATTAATTTGTCCGGCGGGAACCTTAGAAGGCGGCATTCCGCTTGTACTGATGAATGAAACACTCCAAAAAACGGTTGGATGGCTTTATGCTTGGAAAAACATTCTTTTAGTTATAACTATTATTGCTTCTATTATTATTTATCGCCCATTTTGCAAATACATCTGTCCACTTGGCGCAATCTATTCAATATTTAATCCGATTTCTATTTTTAAATATCGAGTCAATCCTGAAAAATGCATTCACTGCCATGCTTGTGCAACGGAATGCAAAATGAACGTTGATCCAGTGAAGAATGCAAATGATTTGGAATGTATAAGATGTGGCAAATGCAAAAGCATCTGCCCTACTAATGCCATTGAGTATACCTATTTTAAAGAAAAGTACACCTACTAAAATTAGATCTTTTTCATCTAATTTGTAGGTGTACTTCATTTCTTAAAATAATTATGATTGATTTATATTTACAAAACAATACAAATAAAATAATCTTTACCCTCATCGGAAATTTTCTGTAAGGAACGTTGTACTTTCAATCGAATATGCTCCGGTACATTAGAAAGTTTATGTTCCATTTGTTCCGTTACCATTTCATACAGAGATTTACCAAAGAGATTTGTTTCCCAAATCTTTGATGGATCATTTTCAAACTCTGTCAATAAGTAACGAATCAGATCCTCAGATTGTTTTTCCGAACCAACGACTGGTGAAACCTCAGTGGTTATATCTGTTTTAATGATATGTGTACTGAGTATCAAACTGATGTTTTAAAACCTCTGATTTTTTGCCCTTCTTTCCTTTTACAATGTCATACGAATCTTGATGTTTTAATGCTTTAAAATATAATTTTAAATGTACTACGTTTTCGTCTTCTGTTTTATAAACAACAATTTTATCAAGTAAATCATCTATAATTTGTTGCATATTTTTTTCTGAAAAAATATTATTTAATTCAATATTAATTGATTTTTTTAAAACTTTAATTGTTTCTTCATAATTATTATTTTGTTTTTCTTGCTTTCTAAGTTCTCCTAATTCATTTTTTAGCTTCATAACTTCATTATTGAATCTAATATTTCTTTCTTTAAATTCTTCATTAGATATTGTTTTATCAATGCTTAAATCAAGTAATTTATCTTTTTTAATTAAAATATCATTGATTTGCTTTTCAATCTTGTTAATATTTTTAATAGTATCTGATTTTTTTGTCGTTAATTTATACTCATCAATCATATCATTTAAGATATTTGATTTGTTCTCTACTAAAGATTCATATGACATTTTTAATACTTCATTTAATTCTGTTGTATATAATGTAGGGCTGTTGCAATATTGTTTCCCTTTTTCCTTAAATAATTTACATTGCCAAACTTCTTTATTCCCATTTTTATATTTATATTCTCCACGATAAAATAATACATTATGTTCAGAACACCATATTTTTCCACTATAGCTATATTTATTTGTATATCCAGTCGAATTATTTTCAGTTAGTTTTTCACTTCTTGAATTATATATTTTATTAGCCTTTTCCCACAATTCTTTACTTACAATAGGTGGCACATTTTTATTATCCTCATATATTACCCAATCTTTTTTATCTTTCCATTTTACATTATCTAACATATAATCATATTTTGTAATTTTATTTCCACAATAATATCCTTTGTATTTAGGATTAGTAAGAATATATCTAATCGTAGTCAAACTAAATTGTCTTCCATTTCTATTAAAATGACCTTGTTCAGCTAATTTCTCTGCAATAGTTCGCATTCCATATCTATTATCAACATACATATTAAAAATAAGTCTGACCACCTCTGCTTCTTTTTCATTAATTACAAGTTTTCCGTTATCTTTATCATACCCCCATATATTAGATGCTCCTAAAACTCTTCCATTTTCTATTGCTCTTTTGAAGCCAAATTTTACACGTTCAGAAATTTTACGAACTTCATCCTGTGCAATTGCAGACATAATAGTTAGTCTTAATTCACTATCTGGCAATAAAGTATTAATATTATCAGATTCGAATAAAACACCTACGCCGCATTTTAATAATTCTTGTGTTGATTTGATACTATCTACCGTATTTCTAGCAAAACGTGATATTTCTTTTGTAAGTATAAAATCAAATTTCCCATCTTTTGCATCGTCAATCATTTTTAAAAAATCTTCACGTTTATTAATTTTTGTTCCACTTATTCCTTCATCAAAGTATCCTTGAATATATATCCAATTTTTTTGTTCTTTGATGTATTTAGGATAATAATCTATCTGATTATCTAATGAATTTTTTTGTTCATCCTTATCTGTTGATACTCTTGCATAAAAAGTAACTCTCATCGGTATATCGAAAATAGATTTACCTTTTATCAATTCGTTTCTTATCGAATATAAATCCATTATTTATCCTTCCTGTAATACAAAATAACCTCTGTTTGATGCTATGTATTTATTATAAATCATGTATATAATATGGTCAACATAGAAAATAGAGGTTATTTTTTTTATTAAATTTTTAAATAATTACGTTTTAATGCTTCTTTACTATTTAAGTAATCCTTCATCCCACTATACATAGTTCGTGTTATAATCCCTTTTTTATATAAGTTTTCATTTATTTGTTTTTTTATTCCTATTAATGCACGCAACTCTAAGCCTATTTGAGTATTGTCTTTGGTTGGTTGTCGCTCATTCATATGTAAAATCATCTCCTTTGTATTTGTTTTATATAATATATTAAGATTGAATATGCTTTATTCTTTTTACTTTCCACTAGACCCCAATTTGTCCATTCCACGTTTGGATTTTATTTCACATAAATGTTCATATGACATTTCAATTACTTCGGTTTTAGGAACTGGCAATAATACAGCTTGACAAATTGCTTTTTCATATGGGTAAATAATATGAGCTGGAGCACTAACCGTATTTCCATAAATCATTCCAGCTGTAATTCCTTCTTTTGCAATAATGACTTTATAATCATTATGATTTGTAATAGGTACAAACCATTCATTTCGATATCCTGAATCAATTACACCACATCTTTGACCAATGCCCTTAGTTCCAGTAGACCCTCTTTCAAATAACTGAAAGTAATAGTCTGAAGAACAAGCACTAGCAATTCCAGTTGGAATCATTTTAGTTTCATGAGGGTTTATCACCATATAAAACTCTTCGAAATTGGCGTATATATCGTATCCTGCATTCTCCTCAATCTTAGATGGAATAACTGCATTTTCTCTTACCTTTGCAAAATAAATCTTTTCTCTCTCTGTATTCATATGAAATCATCCTTTCATTTCGATTCAATTTATATACCATATGTAGTATAAATAAATAATACAAAATACTACATATGGTATGTTTTATATTATATTTTTATCCGCAATGACTAAATCCACATTCTTTACATACACTACATCCACCTTCAAACTGCATTTTAGCACCACATTCGGGACACGCATTTGTATAATTTATTGGGTTATTATTTTCATTAATTTCTTCAATTAATGTTGATTCTGATTCATCTACAAAGCATCGATTATGAATTTTTTCTTGAAGTTCTTTTAATGCATATCCAATAGCCGAAGGACAAGAAGTACCTTTTGATGTATCGCCTTTAGATTTAGTTCTATCTGTATATGCCTTGCATGGTCTAATACTCATAGCTTGGTCTATAATTTCTTCAACTGGAACTCCTGCTCTTAGCAATAATGAAATTAACCTTGAAATAAATTGTAAATTGCGTTCACATCCACCACCAGAACCAATATCAATAAATGTTTCTAATGGCTCACC
The DNA here is from genome assembly GCF_017168145.1 of Anaerovorax sp. IOR16. Classification (GTDB taxonomy): domain Bacteria; phylum Bacillota; class Clostridia; order Peptostreptococcales; family Anaerovoracaceae; genus IOR16. The sequence goes on from NZ_JADQTL010000009.1 coordinate 1,036,920, forward strand.
TGTAAATTCATCAAAATCACAATGAAGATAAAATTTACCACATCCATTTATTATTGTACGTTTGCAACTAAGTAAGTCATCATTCACACAAAGAATATCGCCACGATTTAATGTATTGTTAAATTCAGTTTTATTATTCTTATTTGTAGTTAAGATACCATCTCTTTTACAACCGTCTCTAAAAATAGTTACTCCTTTTAATCCTTGTTCCCAAGCATATAAATATAAATCTTCAACTTCTTCTACTGTAAATTCATTAGGTATGTTAATTGTGGAACTAATAGAAGCGTCAATATGAGATTGCCATATTGATTGCATGTTAATACGTTTTCTATAGTTTAAATCTTGAGCAGTAATAAAGAATTTAGGTAAGTTATTATCGTCTACTAAATTATTTTCTTCAATATATTGTTTTACTATTGGTGTATATACTTTATAACTTACTTCCTTATCATGTAAAGATTCTGTTTTTCTAGTATAATAATTAGCAAAAATAGGTTCAATTCCACCTGACACTCCTAACATTGTGGATAAACTTCCAGTAGGAGCTATTGTTAATAATTGTGAATTTCTTAATCCGTATTTTTTTACTAACGAATCTACATATGTATCAATATTATACTTATAAAATTCAGTATTGGATACTTCTTCATAGTTATATTTTGGATATGAACCAAATTCTCGTGCTAAATAAGCAGATTCTTTTACCGCTTCATTAATCATTATTATGCCTATTTTATCGCATAATTCAAGAGATTCTATATCACCATAAGTTAATTGTAATTTAATCAACATATCCGCAAGACCAAAAATACCTAAACCTATTTGTCTCCAATTTTTAACACTTTCTCTTTGTTCTTTTAATGGGTGTAATGGCAACCCTTCATCTAAAACTTCATTTAACGCTCTAGTTGCAATTCTAACTGTCTTACCAAAATCATCAAAATCAAACATACCATTGACAACAAACTCTGATAAATTAATTGAACCTAATAAACAAGACCCTCCTGCTGGTAAAGGCTCTTCTGCACATGGATTTGTTCCTGCAAATTTAAAGCCATGAGTTTTAGCTAATAAATTCCACTGTTCAATTCTATCCCAAAATAGGAAAGCTGGTTCAGCATAATCCCAATTCATTTCACAAAACTTATGAAATACTTCTTGAGCTTTTATAGTCTTTTTTATTACTTCATTAGTTTCACTTCTCGTGAAAGATAATTTAAAATCTGTATTATTTTGTACAGCTTCAAGAAAATCATTTGTGACACGAATTGAAATATTGGCTTTTGTAACCTTATCTAAATCTGATTTAATTTCAATAAAGTTTTCAAGGTCTGGATGATGGCAATCTAACGAAATCATTAATGCTCCACGTCTTCCATTCTGCCCTATTAATTCAGTTACATGAGAATACAAATCCATAAAACTTACTGCTCCACTTGTTTTTTTTGCAGTATTATTTACTTTTGCACCATTGGGAGCAAGCTTAGATATATCTACACCAACTCCACCACCATAACTAAAAGTTCTTGCTAATGCTTTTGCACAATCAAATATAGATTCAATATTGTCTTCAGGAGCTGAAACAACATAACAGTTTGAATATGTAACTTTGTTCCCTAATTTATGTAATCCCCTGTTAGATAAAATTCTTCCTCCAAATAGAAATTTTTTAGTTATAATTAATTCTTTTAAATCTTCATTGCCATTACAAATTCTATTAAGCCATTCATCAAAACTTTCATTTTCATATGGGTATTTATTTTTCCATATGTCAATTCCTATTTGATTATCATTACCTAGCCATTCTTGTACCGTTTTTGCCATCTAATCTCCTTTTCTTACTGCTTAATAACTTCTAAATCACCATCCCAAAACAACCATTTTGGGTCTGTGGTATCTTCTTTGAAACAAACTACAACTGGATTATTCATATGATTCTTGTCGTACTCAACCGTAAAAATATCATCTTTATGTAGCTCGATAAACTTTTTATATTTATCTGACATATTTTCATAGTTAACATTTGATTTAATTTTTTCTAAGTTGAGTTTTACCTTTTGCCCCTCTTGTAAACATACGTTTTCAGACGCTTCTTTTAAAAACAAAATATCTTCAATCTGCTTACCGCTGATTCCAAATTTCCTTAATTCTCTAATATATTTTCTTCTTTCTTGTCTGTTCATCTTATCTCCCTATTTGTTCATCTAATTTATCTATGATAGTAATAACATCTAATAAATCATTTGCACGATAAAAATTATGTAAATTTTTAATATCAATATGTTCATTCTAAGGCTTAGTCAATAGTATTTTGAAGCCATTAAAGTTAATTAAATTATCAAAGTGGTCATCTATAAGCACATCACCATTAAATCTTGTTTTATCGCTCATAATGATTAATTTTCCACTATTATATGATTGAATATTTTTAGAGAGCCATTGATGTTTTCCAAAAACAGTTTCGGGCGAAGTAGCTGTGACATAATATATATTATGAAACTTTGATAATTCACTGATTACATCTTGGCAATATGGTTGTACTCCTATATTTGATACAAATTCATTTGAGCAAAACTCAGAGAATATATTTTTACATTCTTTTTTAATAAATTTTCTAACATCATAATCAGTAAAATCATTGATATTAAGATAGTCATTATATTTATTATTATATGGAATTAATATATCTGACATCATCGTATTTAATGTTTCATCAACATCAATCCCAATAATTAACATGTAATACTTTCATCCTCTCTCTTTAATATTTCTCTAATCGGGGCAACTAAATTATCTAATCCTTCAGCCGAAATTATGTAATCGAATTTATAGTTATCCAGTGCTGTCTCAGATGGATGGTTCTTTTGTTCTTCTGTTAAGTCACTTTCAAAATTTGGTCTATTTACTCTAACAGTAATAATATTAAGTCCAGTTTCCTTCCATCTTTCAATTTCATTAGGGAATCTAGTATCTGGAACTAATACATAATCATACTTATTATCTGTAAATTTGACTTGTTGAATTATGAAATCCACCCAATAATTAGGAAATACTTTTCTAATTAAGTCAGTCCCTACATTTTGCAGAATATGTCTTCCATTTTCATCCTTTAATCCATTCCACCCCCAGAATTTTTGACATATGTATTTTACTAAATCCCCATAATGAGCAAGCAATACATTTTTATTATTGTCTTTTAAAATTTGTTGCATAATTTCTGCTGTGGTGTCCTTACCGTGTCTCGCCTTACCCGAAATTAAAATTACTTTAATATAAATCACTCCTTAAATATATTTAAATGTTTCTGGAAACAACTCTCTAACCTGCTTTAACATTTCACATGCTAATTCCAATAACTCGCTCTGAGTATTATCGTCACAACACATTGAGAAGAAATATAGTAATTCTCTAGTTGTCATGAGTGAAGTTACTTCACAGCATACGCCGTTTGGTAACACATATTCTGCTACTTCTTTTCCAGAAGATTGCTCTAGTACATCATATAAAGCAAGAGAGGTTTCAATAAAAGAAACGTATTTCTCTCTATCTTGTTCTTGAATACCATCTGGAATAACGTATTTTGTTGTATTAAATTTGTCTATGTAATTATAGTTTGCAAATTGCAAAAGACATGAAATTGAAATATCTTCAATCTTAAATTCAAACGGTTTTGTTTTTAAATTTAATTCTGTTGGTTGATTAATAATAGTAACTTTCATAAAACACCTCTTCTTTTATATATTTACTAATTATTTATTATTATCTTTATTTGTGAGTTGAATAAAACCACTCATTATAAGCATCGTATCTTTCTTGAATATTAAATACGTTTACATCTTTTAACTGCATATTTACCAATAAATTTTCAAATGCTTTACATTTATTTTCGCCTGTGCATTCGGGGCAACCACATCTATATACGCAGTTTGGAACTAAAACATCGGCAATTTCTGGTTCATATTTATGCAATTCAGACTTAAAATCTTCCGCATATTCTCTTGTTTCTTTTGATGCTTGAAAACATAATCTTTTTCTCATAGTATCAATAAGTTGCTGAATGTTTGCATCCCCTACGAAATCAAGTAATGTTGACTGAGGAAGATTATCTCTATTTACTCCTGTTCTATCAGTTCTTTGTGTAGATACAAAACATTCCCATTTATGTCTAACCCAGTGTACTGAAATCCACGATTTAATAGCTTCCCATTTCCATCTAATACTAATATCACGGATTGGTGAATGTTCGGAAATTAAAATATTTCTCTTAAATTCCTTGCTAGGCTCTTTACCTAACGGTGGCTTAGAAACTGTGTTTCTACAATCATCTACTACATCTTGCCAAGTACCTTTAATCTTTAAAATCTGTGTCTTTAAATCCATTAATTATCCTCCATATTTTTCTTTATAAATTCTAAATATTCATTCCATAATCCTTTGTAATGGATGTATGATTTGTTATCTAATGCCAATTTCTTACGTTCTTTTTTATATCCGTCACCACATTTTTCAATTAATACGTTTTCAAATGATTTATTGATACTATTTAATTTTATTGCTTTGCTATCACCAAATTTTACATTGCCCAATACATTTTTATAGTCTTTCATATTATTATCTGGTATTGTGTATCTATTTTTAGGTAGATTTTTTGTACTAAATGGTGAAATGTTTGCACCTGACTTAATAGCTCCGACTAATTCAGCTATATATTTTAATTTATCAGTTTTAAATGTAAAGTAAATTTCTGAACTTAGTATATCAATATCGAGTAATATGTTATTTTCTAAGGCTTTAACAATTTCATCATTCGATTGTTTTTTATATGGTTCGATGTTATCATTATATATTTTTCTTAAAATGTTAAGTCCTCTACCTAACGACGGAATATAACACGATAAAATATTTTGACATCCATGTCTAATTGCTATGTTATTCTTACATTTAATACGATAATCATCAAATGATGGGTCTATATCACCAATCTCATCTGGGTCTTCTGTTGGTAGTCTTGGGAAATCGTTTGTATCCAAATCATAATCAGATACAATTCTATATTCTCCTATATACTTTTTTAAATATCCTGCTATTTTAAATCACTTCCTAATCATTTTTGTAACAGAAATATGTTGTCGTCCCTAGAGTTTCATCATATATTTTCTTATATACGCCATCTCCTTGTTTGAATTCTGCTTGGAAAACTACATTATCAGGACATATTGAACCATCTTCTAATAATTTTTCAGCTAATTTTAATGATTCATCAGAAGGAATAATTTTATCAAACTTTCCATTTTTTACTGAAGCATATTGCCCTTCAGCATATACAACATCTTCAATTGTATTTGGAAATAATTCATGCTCTACTCTATTGAGAACAACACTACCTGCAAGTAATTTATGCTCTTCTGATAACCACCAACATCCTGCTTCTGCTGTTATTGCTTTGGCTAAAATAATTTTTTCGTCTTCAGTGTAATTATTATCGAATGATTCTTTGATACTGATTTCTTCTTTAACTTCTTCGATATTATTGGATTCCGCTTTAATATTTTCTTCATTATTAATTTTTACTTGATTTTCTTCTATGTTTTTCTTATTGATTTTTTCTTTTTCAATATTATTATGCGTTAGTATAAATACTACTGAAACCAAAATAATTAAACTGATTAGTGCCGCCTTTTTATTGAATCTATGTCGCATACGCCTTCCTTTCTTCCTCTGTTAACTTATATGTAATAACTGGTTGTTCTCTATTCTTCTTTTCGAGTTCTAACACCCTTTTATAAGCATAATGATTACCTCGTTCTTTGCGGTGTTTTTCTCTTTCATAATATAATTCATCCTTACTTTTGATGTAAATAAAAGTCATCCCTTTCCGTAAATTTTATTGATTATTGTAGCAGCTTCAGTATGTGATAATCCATAATTCATATTTTTTCTATGGCATGTTTCACATTTTCTTGCTGAAATTTGATGAACACATGTATTACAATAAATGCTTGATAATTTGTTTGCTAAATAATGAATCGCTTCTGATTTCGCCATCATATAAAATACCCCACTAGCTGTAGCTTACTTCTTTACCTATCTCTCTTAGTCTTACAAATTTTGCAAATTGCAGACTTTTTTGTTTTGTCTTTTTGTTTTTACTTTCTTCTTTATATTCAACTTCAACAATTCTTCCAATTAGCTCATCTTTTTTATTCCAAAATTCCTCTCTAGTTTTATCATTATATTTTTCACCTAATGCTAATTTATTACCATGATAATCTACTATTAATGAACCTAATCTCCCCTTATTTCTACCTTCTCCTTCTTTATATCCTATAATCTTTAAATCGATTGTATAAAATAATTTTACCTTTAGTATTCCACTATGTTTCTTACATTTGTAATAGTCGTCCTTATTTACAATGCATCCCTCTTTGTCTTCTTTTACCATCTTATTTAAATATCTATCATTGTTTGGTCTGTGCCACTGTAGAAATGTTCAACCACGGCTATATTGGCTATATTTAAATCATCTATTCTGCACCTTAATTTATTTAAAAATTCCAATCGTTTTCTATATATTTCTTTACTTTTACCGCTTTTAAATTCCGATGCTGGGAATATATCAAATACAACAAGATTCATCATTCTTTTATCTTCATTATCAGATTTTGAAATTCCATTGCCTATTCTAAAATTTTCATTGTCAGATACATTATCAACATTGTCTCTAATTAGTTCTCCATCAATAAACATATCCTCTAACTCTAAAGTTTTTATATCATTTAAAATATGTTCTAATCCATTAAAAGGATTTCCTTGTCTACTAATTAATTTACCATTATAATAAGACGCTCTATTTCCATTTAATTTTTGTGACAAAGAGAACCATGTGCCGTCTTTTAATGGCTTTTCTTTTATAGAATATGCTCGTTGAACATCCCATGTAGGTATGAATCCTTTGCCATAAACCTTATTTACTGTTTTCGCATCAATCCCTAATTTGATTGACTTTGTTAGGATGGATTTAATGAATTCTTGCATGTCTTTATCAAAGTTTGTAAAGTACATTTCACAAACTGATATATCAATATCTCTTCCAGTATTATTATCTTCTAAATATCTAAGAAGATTTAAGAATCCTTCTGTTTTATTTTGGTGTGAACCTAGATTAAGTAGACTCGAATAATCAATGTTTGGGATGACACCAATGTTTTTATTAATTTTCTTTTTACTTAATCCAGTTACTATGTAAGAGTTGAGTAGGAAATAAATAACCTTCTTAAAAGTTTCATTTTCTTGCTGTTCTCTAAGAATATTTTCCTTATCTTTTCTTCCTGAAGCTTGTTGCAGCTTCATAAAAATTTGTTTTAGATTCTCCATTAACTCTCCTTTACTCCGTTTTTTAAAAGCGTCTCAAGCATTGTGTTTCTATCAAAATTTTCTTTCTTTTTTAGTGCAGTATTAATAGTTTTGATATCGCCTAAATGAAAACATTTTTCTGTCGCTCTACTTGCACCAACATATAATAAATTGGAATTAAGCATGTATGTGTGAGCCTTTGGCGTTACTAATATAACTACTTTAAATTGTCCCCCTTGTGATTTATGGGTTGAAATAGAATATGCTAATCGAATATTTGACAAATTATTTTTCTTGCAATAAATTAATACGTTATCGTAATCTATTACAATTGCATTTTTTTCAATTTTAATTATTTTACCGATTTCACCATTAGCGATAAATGTAGTATCGTCTTCATTAATAAATTCTTGATTATATTTAATTGCCTTATAATCATTATTAATATTTATTACAATATCATTTATTCTAAATTCTGTTTCACCGAATTTAATATATGATTCAGGATTTTTATTAACTGCATTTTGCGTTGATTTATTAATCTTCACTGTCCCATATTCGCCCTTGTTATAGCATGATAATACTGCAATTTCGTCTAGTTTATATCCTTGTGATAATATTTTTTTATAAACACTAACGGTATAATCTACAATTTTATCTTGTGTAATTGGCATAAATGCATATGATTTATCTTTCCCGAATACCTGTAGCCCTTTTTTGTTCTTATCAAGATATTCTTTTTGCATTCGTATATCCGTAGCAACTGTCATTAACCCACCTTCGCCGTATCTGAATATTTTATCAAGAGTAACAGTAGGTATTAAATTGCAATGTAATAAATCATATAATACGTTCCCTGCACCAACTGAAGGTATTTGTGCATCGTCACCGATTATCAGTAATTTTGTTCTTGAAAAATCAATCGCTTCTAATAATCTTTTAAACAAGAAAACATCTATCATTGAAGACTCGTCTACTATTACAACATCGTATGGTAATGGATTATCTTCATTATAAAACCAATTTGATGGTGGCATATATCCCAATCCCCTATGAATTGTGCTTGCATGTCTTTTGGCGTATCCAGCCAAGACTTTGGACGCCCTTCCTGTCGGTGCTAATAATAGAAGGCTTTTATTATAATCTTTTAACATATTAATTAATGCTTTACTTGATGAAGATTTGCCACTACCGCCAAATCCATTTAAGATTACAATATTATAATTACAAATATATTCTGATGTTTTACATTGATTTTCTGTAAGTTCAAAATCGTCTAATTTATTGTATTTCTTGTAATCACAATTCCATTGAGTATTTATACTCAACCCTTTTAGTATTTTTTCAGCTATATATTTTTCTGTTTCATATGTATCAAGTTTACAAACCCTTAATGTGTTTATATCAAAATATATATTATTATTTTTTGATTTTATAATAGACAGAAAATGATGTATTGCATCCTTAGTAAGTATTTCACATTCATTTTTTAATTCTTTTATATTTATAAATGTATTTCCATTATTTTCATTTTCGTCTAATATATAATCTACACAGGCTTTCATTCTTTGATAAGATGTTTTTAAATCAAAATTAAAGTATAATATTGGTTTTTTGCCTTGTTTAATATTTTTTTTAGATTCTTTATCAATTCGTAATAATAATTCATCGGCTGTTTTAAATCCTATTCTGCTTAATCCACATAAGCAATCGTAAGGCTTATCTCTAATTACTTCTCTTACTTTTTCAATAGATGGATATTTTTCATAAAGTTTCTTTAAGATTGAAATGCTAAATAGTCCTTGAAATTCTTCAACTAAATCGGCTAATTTGAAATTTTCTATTACCTTATTTTTTATAACATTAAACGTGTATTCTTTTATTCCTTTTGTTTTTGACAAATCGATATCATTTAATTTATCCTTTATAATTCTGTCTACGATATCAGGATACACACTTAACAATGTGTTGGCTTGATTTACAGTTAAAATTTCATATAAAAAATTTCTTTGTGCAGAAAGTGTGGTTGGTTTTTCTCTTTTTATATTGATTGCCTTATATCCAATTCCATTATTATCAGCTACTTCTAAACCTTTTACTAAATATTCAACACCTAAATTAAGCTCTTGAATATTCCCTTTGATTGTGGCTGTTCCATATTTTGTAATTTTTACATCTGGATATTCAAGAGAATTTACTAAAACACCATATATTTTAAAATCATCGCTAGAATATACGCACCTATCAATAGTACATTTGAATTCTAATATTTTATCCATTTTATCACCACCTTAATAAACCTCCCATAATGCCACAATCTGTTCTATTTCGTTTGTTTTAGTCCACTTGCCATTTATCATTTTCATCTTATTTTTTTCTTTAAATTCTTTTATATTGATTACATTTCCATCTTTAAAAGGATTTTCAATAAATCTTTTACCTTGTGTAATCTTAGTTTTTAAAGTTTCACCTATTCTTAAATTATACAATGTTAAATACGGCTTACTTTTATCTTTGTAGAACTTTGTTTCAACTACATAATACATATCTTTAGGTGCTTTCGGATTAATGTATATAATGTACTCCAAATAATTGATTTCATACTTAATTTGCTCTTTAATTGATAGTGGCTTGTTTTCGATATCTTTACATAATTCATTAATCAATCCCATATTATCAATTTCTTTATATAAAGCTTTGGTTTCTTTATTTGAATACCTACCAATAACATCTTCACTTAGATTTAATTTATCAAGTTTTGATTTATTAATTTGTCTACAGTGTCTAAAATCATCATATATACCGATAATATTTAATAGGTATTTATTTTTACCAAATACACTGAAGAAATTTAATATAGTTAAAATCTTCAACTGTCTTGCATCAACCGATGTTTTACTATGAATATCATCTAATAATTCAATAAATGATTTATATGTATTATTATTTGCTAAATCCAATAATTCATTTGCTATTATAGCATTACAATATTTAATAGAACGAATTCCTTTATATATAGTATTATTATCTTTATCAATTGTATAATCAGATAAAGATTTTCCGAATTGTATCGGTTTTATTTTTATATTATATTGTTTTGCTAATTCAATGCCGTTATTTGTATCCTCTTTATTTTCTGCTCTGTTTAGATATGCTGCTATAAATTCAATTGGGTAATACGTTCTTAATGCCACACATTCATACCCGTTCATTGAATATGCTGTAGAATGGTTATATCCAAATTGATACTCACTAGAATCGCTAATTATTTGAACAAATTGTTTGGCTTCTTCTTCCGCAATATTTCTTTCTTTTGGTGAATGGTTACAATAACCTTTTAATATTTTAGGTAATTGCTCTTTTAAACCATCCATATCTTTTTTTCCTATACAGTTATGAACAATTAAATTATTAGCTATGTAGTTATGATTATTTTTAACTTCTATATCAAAAACATTATTTTCACCTAAAAACTTAATCGATTTAACTCTAACTGGTAAGTATTCTGCAAATAACAACCTATATGTATATGGGCAATATAAATGTTGAATTATATTTTTAGCCTTAATATCACTAATTCCAAACTCATTTTTATGGACTTCTAAATCAGATGTATTATACCTATCTCCAATTTTATATCCAACTGAACGTAAACTCGTATTTGTTTTTTTACTCATACTTAAAATTTCTTTTTTACATTCATTAGGTAACAAATAATTAAACTTAGATAAATTATTTTTAGCATTATTAATTATAGTTGAAAATTCATTATATTTTTTTCCAATTATATATGGTAAAATTTTATTCTGAAAATTCATCAGGGAATTTACCTGCCTAATATATAGTCTATATGAATAATAATTATAATCCGAAATAAATTGTTTATCTATGTATGAATAAATATTATGTTTCAATAACAATGATTTAATTTGTAATGCCAACATTTCACTTGTAGTATAATATTCAATCATAGATTGCGAAAAATTATATCCTCCGTCAGTATTAAATAATCCAGCAAGTAAATTTGATAATTTACTTCCTTTTGGATATAACATAATTTCATCTGGTAAATGTTTGTTGTCTGCCTTTTGTCTCAAATTATATTTATCTAATAAGTTAATAACTGATTTTTTATAGTTGTCACTTTTTATATAAATACTATAAATAAAGTCTACATCTACTCCGTTTTGTGTATTCGTATAAAATTTACATAAGTTTTTATTACGTAATCTTTTGTTTACACAGTCTTTAAATTTATTAATTAAAATCAATTCTGAATTAGTAAAATGTAAATTACTATCTTTGCCTATAGTTCCATCACCCATCAACATACCAATCAAAAACATATCTGTTTCACTAAGTCTATTAGACGGCTTTAAATTGTCCGTCTGAGGATTAATAGATTTAGGTGTCATAATAAAATCATTTGTAGTAAGTTCTTTAATTTGAACCCACCCTCTTTGTGTCAACATTTTATGATTATCGGTTGCATTTATAATATATCCATGTTGTGTTTCTACGCTATAAGTCTGTTTAAAACCATTATTGAATACATTCACAACAGATTGTGGTTCTGATATATTATTTTGATTATAACTTTGAACTATATCTCCTACCTTAATATCTTTAATTTTTTTATAATCCCCGTTACCCATCATTATTAAAGTATTCTCATCTACACATCTTCTCGTAGTATCAGCAGACGAACCACTAAAATCACATATATCAGTCAAAAATTTAATTGTGTCTTCTTGGAATATCAAAAATCCTCTATTATCTTTTAATAATTCATCAATTTCCTTAGACGGATTGTTATTAAACTCCCCAGCAATTAATCTATCTCTATATGATTTTCCAGATGGTCGTAATGCTGCATTTACCATCGACATATGATTAATTGTTGTAGGCTTAAAATCTTTAAGTAACGAAAATGCATAATCCCCTTCAAATTGAAATACTCCTTGTTGCGATGTAATCATGTTATTCCAAATATTTCTATCGTTCCAATTTACATCATAAGATTTTGGATATGGTATGCCAGCATATTTACATGCATCTTTAATTATGCCTACAGTTTTCAATCCTAAAATATCAAATTTAACATAGTTTAAGGAATCAACTGATTTCATAGCACATGTTGACACAGGAGTATTTAAATCTCCGTCCCTATAAAACAAACCTATATTATCAGCTAAAGTTACTGGTGAACCAATAATACCACTAGGATGAACCCCTTTTGCCACAATAGTCCCTTTTAATCCATCTAAATAATAAAATAAATCTTGATTTTCTTTAATTAAATTATCGTATTCATGTTTTAGTTTATCTGCTTTATTTTTAATATTTTGTTGGTTAATTCTTGATATATATATATTATGATTATCAAAAGTAATTGTAGACGAGTCTAATATTTTATCCTCTATTAAATCTTCAATATTTACTTCTTCTTGAATAATTTTTCCATAAGATAAATATAACTCTTCGAATTTATTTTTAATCTCTTTTACCTTATCTAAATCTTTATACCCAAGACCACCAGCCAATACATCTATACAGCCCCTATCTTGCAATGTACTAAACGCAGCTATGTATGCTGTTTTTTGTGGAGTAAATCTATCTATAATATATTTGTAGACTTTTTCTCTATCTTCGGATGCAAAATCAATATCTATATCGCCAAGACTAACTCTATCTTCATTACAAAATCTTGAAAATACGGTATTCCATAACAAAGGGTCAACATCTGTTATGTTTGTAATATAGGCAATTGTACTACCACATACGCTACCTCTACCTGTTCCTCGTGGGATGTCATTTTCTTCACACCAATTTACTAATTCAGACATAAACATCATAAAGCTTTCCATACCCAATTTACACATAACTTTAAACTCTTCTGCAATTTTCAAATAATATTTTTTTATAGATTCTGAATCTGGTGTTTTTAATGCAGTTTTGTATACATCTTCACTTATCGGATTTTCATCTATTGGTAATCCACTCTTTAAATAATTTTCATAAGTTAAAATGATTTTACTTGATAGATTTAATGCACCAGATTTGCGTTTTTTATTGAATTCAGTACAAATTAATTCTTTCCATTGTTCTCTAACATTATCACCATATAATGTTGGATATTTAAATGATTTATCTAATTCAAATTCTTCAACCATATTTGCTAGAATATTTGTATTTTCTATCGCTTCTAAATAGATTTTTTCATCCAATGCGTTTTGTATTTTAAACGCTTCAACTAATTCATCATATGTCTTCCACGTTAAATCAAATTCATCTTCTTCACCATAAAAATTATCTTTGTAAATCTGATATATTTTTCTACATTCTGCTTTGTATTGACTTGAAGAATGCGTATCAGTCCCAGCTATCAATGGAATATTTTTCTCTTTTGATATTTTAAAAAGATATTTATTATATTCAATTTGTGATTTATAATTATGATATTGAACCTCAAGAAAACATCTATGACGATTTTTATGCAACCAATTAATTAGTTTATCTAATGCAAATCTAAATTCTTCATCATTGTTTATATTCCATCTGTTTAAAGGCGAAGCCAAGCAAGCAGTAGTCACAATTATATTATCACTTGTGTTCATAAGTTCCTCTAGTGATATACGTGGATTATAATACATATGTCTATCACTATTATCTTCCATTACCCCTTTAGAACTTGCTATTGATATTAGATTATTAAGTTCTAAAACTCCATTAAAATTTTTTGCATATAATCCAATATGACTACCTCTATCATCGTCTTCCAATCTTCTGCATAAATACAATTCAATTCCGTGTATGTATTTAATTCCAGCTTTATCACAATCTTGCTTCTTTTTAATCCAATCATATATTCCACCATGATTTGAGAATGCTATGGCTTTCATCCCTTGTTTTTTAGCAAGTTTTATATATTCTTTATATTTTGTGCATGAATCCGCATATCCATTACAATTACTTGTATCATCATGGCAATGATGAACCGTGTAATATTTTATATTAATCACCACCTATTATAAATCATTTAGGAATTCCAATAAATCATTTTCATTATTATTATCTTCTGTATCTTTTTGAATTTCGTCATCTACGAATAATTCTTTTTCTTTTAAATAAGCATCATATGGTTTATGTAGTTTCCTACTGTATCCACATAAGGTACTTAAATAAAATTCATTTTCTTGTGTTACTTCCTGCCAAAATATATTTTCGTCTTTGGTTTTTTCATACTCTTTAGTTTTTTCTTCTATTTCCTTAATAGTAGATGTAAATTCATCTTTTAATTCATTTATTCTTTCTTCTGATAAAGAAACTTCCACATAACAATCTGATATCACAAACTTATCTTTTATTTCTTCTGGTAGTGAAGAAATGTCATTTTTTAATACAATATTTTCTATATGTTTTTCAATTTCATTTTCTTCATAACCTTCTTTTTTTAACCACATCTTTACAGTATTAATTAAACTTTCGCCTAGAATATGACGCTCAATTTGTCTTTCTTTCCATTTACCATTGGCTTGCAGATATTTCACAGAAACATATTTAAGGAAATTCCATCTACAAATAATATCTTCCAGTGGAATTTTCAATGCCTGCCTAATACCTTCAGCATATATTACTAATTGACCACATTCTTTTTCTACTTTTTTACCTTTATAAATTGTAGATGTTTTCCAATCTGTTATGACTACCTTGTTTTTTTCATTCCCGTTATTATCTTTGTATTTTTCAATATGTAAAAAATCAATATATCCTTGTAATATTATTCCATTTATATTAATTACAATGAAGTGTTCAATTTTATTTTTAAAAGGGATAATTTGATGATTTTCAAAAAAATGCCGTAAACAATTTTTGTATTTATTTGCAATCTTTTCATTTTTTTCATTATCATTTCTATTGTATTTTAATTCTGCTAAATTCATAGTGAGTAAATAATCTTCGTATTGTGATAACATATCTTTATATTCTATTTTTTTATTATAGAAATCTTCAATAATTTGATGTGTATATCCACCAGAAACAGCGTATATACCATTTGTTCTATCTTCTTTTAAATGGAGTATATATTTTAAAAAATATTCATATGTATCTGTTTTATATGTATTGTATTTACTCCAAGACCATAATGTATTTACTCCAAACTTCTTTTTAATCTTTTCTAATTCTTCTTTTGTTTTTCTTGCCAATCTTTATACAACTTCCTCTCATTAGCATCATATTTTACCTTATGCTTCAACATAAAACGATATTTTTTATCTTCTAAATCTGCTGGGCTATCTTTGCTTCCTTTAGTTATTAATCCCCATATATCATACATATAGTAAATATTTCTAATTGGATAAAATTTATCACATTCTTTTCTTATATGATTAATATCGATTCCTTCATCAAAACATAGAATAATACCTACATTTAAACTTAATAATATTTTTACTTGCTCACCAGTTATTTCACAATTTCCTATTGATGTACCTGTACCATCTTTTCTCGAATATCTTTTTAAAACCGACTTCTGTGATTCAAATACTACAACATATCCAGTTTCTTGTATTGTTTTATAATTTTCATTTAAGCCATAAATATTATTACCTTTTGGATATGTATCTGATAGTTTGAAATACTTTGGTATATCTAATAGTTCATAATTTTCAATGGTGGTACGTCCACCAATTCCAATATATTCATTATCATCGCCATCCCATTTCCTCTCTGGGATTACTATTCTTTTTCTGTCATAAGAATATCCAATATTAAATCTTTCACAAGCAAACGGCATTATACCTTCACGAACCCAATTAATATGCGGAAGCTTTATATATTCTTTCAAACAACTATTGTCATATA
The DNA here is from genome assembly GCF_017168145.1 of Anaerovorax sp. IOR16. Classification (GTDB taxonomy): domain Bacteria; phylum Bacillota; class Clostridia; order Peptostreptococcales; family Anaerovoracaceae; genus IOR16. Next base: position 1,053,141 of record NZ_JADQTL010000009.1, read on the forward strand.
CAGGAATATCTTTATTAACTATGTATTTATGTCTTTTCACCTTTTTAAATATTTGCAATGGGTCTTTTTTTTCAATATCTTCTTTTAATTTTTTTGTTTTAAATTCATATTTTAGACCTAGTATTTTATGAATAAATTTATTCGCCTTACCAAATGAAATATTCTTAATTTCCATTACAAGTGTAAATATATCACCCAAAACACTACCATTTTCAGTTCTAATAGCAACTGATAATGAATCTTTTTTTATACATACTGCTGTTTTATTTCTTTTTTCAGGCAAGGCGGCTCTCCATTCGGTTGCATATTCTTTTATACTATGACAATCTAATGAATGTAAAATATCCGCTATTAAATTATTTTCAACTATATACTCTTTTAAATCATTTGCATTAATTTACGTTCACCGCCTTACAAATTGTCTTCACCAATCTTGTGCTATTGTACAAATTCCTAAATCTTTATTTGTATTAGTGCTTAAATCGTATTCACTGATAATTTGAAATGCATCTGTTGCACCAAATCTGTTTTTCGGTATAAATGTAATCATATAATGCTTATCACGTTTTAATTTAAATGGTATTTTTGTTTTACCATTTTTACCTTCAAACCTATATCCTATAATCTCACGTTTGTCACCTTCAAATTCATCATCAAATGGTCTACGCATCATAAGATTTACGCTCATAACATCCACTATACTTTTACCAAGTCCAATTTCGTTGTTAGTCAAATATCGCATTTTAATACTTGCTTTACCCAACTGATATGTAACAAATAAACCTACATTTTTTACTGATGGTTTTACTACGTCGTATAGTGCAACCATATCCCTTGTCATTGATTTATATATTTCGTCTGTCTTAGAATCACAACTCTCCTTTAATGTATCTAGTACAAAATATTTAACACCTAAACTTGAATATTTTTTTATTAATTTAATTACTATTTTCGCTGAATAATGCTCTAAAGGAATTATAGTAATATTTCTTTTTTCTTTCTTTTCCTCAAGCCAGTCTGCACATTTGCGTAATAGTTGTAACGTCTCTGGTTCAAAATTACCGTCACGAAGAATATATTTATGTAATTCATTTTTAAAGATATTATTTGCTACCCATATAAGAAGTTCTCTTTGTATTTTTGTTTGGTCTTCTTCATTTATAAAAAAGACAACTTTTTCATCATATTTAATAATTGATGGTATAATATAGTTTATCGCTGTTGTAGATTTACCAATTCCAGAATTAGCACCCAAACCATATATATTCCCCTGACAATTAAAACCACCTATTTCACGATTTAAAATATCACAATTGTGAAACGGCATACCAACACTAATGCCATTGTTTAAATTGTCAATATACTCATGGAGTCCTTCACAACCGTTGTAACTTTCAACAGTATTGTTAGCATTGATAAAAATATGATTTAGCATTGCTTCATATTGTGAATAGACATCGTCAATTTGCATATCGGCAAAATCGCTTAGTTTATCAAATACGGGGAATTTATTTTTCAATAAAAGTAATACAGTATTCCATTTATTGAACTCATTTATATAACCATTTATATTATCAATAACTACATATTCTTTAGTTTTATCTATAGTGTCATATCCACCATACTCATCATATTTTTGTTTAAGTTTAGAATGTTTTTCTAAATATAAACCAACTGTAATATCATCAAGACTGGACTTCTTTTCTTTAATTATAATATCGTAAGCAATTTGCCAGTATACCCTCCATGTGTTTTCTGAAAAATCTTCAAGTTTTAATTGATAATCGTACATCAAATCTGGCTGTTTATAAAAAATTGATACAATATTGGCTTCACACGCTAATTTATATTCTTTAACTTTCTTTGCTGCTTTTAATAATTCTTCTTCATATGGAGTTAATTTTTTATTTTGTTTGGTCTTTGCCAAAAAATCTCCCCTTTTACCATAGTTCTTTTAATCTATCATTTTCTGCTTTTGTTTTCTTTTTATAATCTGCACCCTTGTTATATTGATTTTCAAATGAAGATTGTATTACTCTTTCTTCACTCATTTTTGTTTGTTGTATTCTTACATAAACATCATTAATAACAGGTTCAACCATTTTGACAATTAGATTTATTTTATGTTGTTCATCTTTAATTTTTAAATAATTATTATTTAAATAATTGATAATTTTAGGTTTGCATATTTTAAATGCACACAATAATGTATAGTCGTCATAATTCGCATTTTTATTAGCATTATTGTTTGCAATATGCTGACCTTTTTTTAAGCCCTGTAATTTTAATGCTAAATATGTTGGGAATTTCATATTGTCATCATAGTTCAAAATTTCCTTTTTAACATATTCACACAATTCGTCCCATTCTTTATTTTTAGTTTTTTTGTTTATTTTACGCATACCACACCATTTGTTATATATCCCAGTGTTAAATTAATAACACCGAGATATATTTATTATTATCTTTACAATTGCAATTTTGTAAAGTCGACTAACTCTGTTATGTCTGCTAAAGAATGTAATTCTAATTTCTTAATGTCAAACTTCTTTTCTTTTAACAATGTATTAATCTTGCTAATGGCATCCATATTTTTATCGTCTTTTAGTTGCTTCATCATATCTTTCCATTCTGATACTAAAGATTCTACTTTTATAGCTTCATCACACATTGAATCGGTTGAACTTTTAATGTCTTTTTTATATGAAGTTTCATTTGTAGCCAACCCATTCATTTTATCAAAATAAGGTTTCCAAATATCATAGCAGGGGTTTTCAATAATATCACCACGTTTTGTTACGTTTGTTCTATCTTTTAAAACCTTCGCATAATAATGAGTTTCTCCATTAATTTCTTCGGTGTAAAATTCAAGAGTAGTATCATAATCAAATTTTACAGATTTATGCATATCTGGTTTAACACCAATAACGTTTTCGCCCTTTTTGTCTCTCTCATCAACTGCCTGTGCAATAGAAACGACATGAATACCTTTTGAAGATAAATCAATTTTAGCTTGCTGTAGTTTAAGATTTAAAATTTTAATTCTACCCCATGAGCGTTGACTGATATTTGCATCATCTTCGTTTCCACCTTTTCTTCTTGCTCTATTTTCTTCTACCTCCTGTGCTCCAACTTGCATTGTTCCATAAAATTTTGTTTCAGAGTCAATTGATAATGTTTCAATTTTGTCATCATATTCGCCAGCTAGAAACAAATCTAAATCGTTTTCTAATTCATCTAAATCAGATGTATTATCTACCAGTACCAAATTGTTATATGTATTACCATTATTTAATTTAATGTCTTTTCCTTCGTAGTGTGCAACACCAGTTTCGGAATCGATACACGCCACTTTTGGGAATGTAAGTGCAAAAAGTGATTTACCAGTTGAAGTATCACCAAATGCTAAAAATTTTCCACCAATCTTTGCTTCCTTTGCATTTCTAAATGCCATATATAAAAATCTCTCCTTTAATTACTCTGATAACATAGCTAATAAATCTTCATCACTTAAATCTGTTTCGTCATCTTCTGAATTTCCGTTGTCACCTCCCGATTCTAAATCAACACCTGCATCCTGTAATGCTTGTTCATAAAAATACAAATCGGATAACTTATATTTGCCTTTTTCTAAAGGGACGGTAGGCTTTCTATCTTCGCCATCACCGACATATGTAATAGATGGTCTAGTGATAACTAAACGCTTTTCTCTATTATTATTCCCTACAGCACACGCCTTTTTAGCTTCTTCTTCTGTATAAATTCCCATTTCAATTAATTCTTTAATATCGTCAGGAATATCATCGTCTGAAATTTCAATAATAGCAGCACCTTCAATAATATTCCCATCTACAGTTAATTCAAAAATATCATCCTTTTTGACAACTTTAAAAAACTTTGTTAACATTTTACTTGTAATATCTGGCTTTTCTTCATTAATTGCTAATTCAAATGCTTTCGGATATGTTACATTTTTCTTAATCACTACTTTTTCGCCATCGATTTTAGGTTTACCAACATAATCAACAACATAGGCATTAATACTCATAGTATTTTTCTCATTATCTTTTTTACCAATACTTTTAGAATCAAGAAGTAATGTTTGTGTGAAAGTAGCTTTAAAATCCTCTTCATTTTCAACTTTGGAGAGTACAATGGAAGTAATTTCCTTATTGATTGATACGTTGTCATTATATGTATTATATTTTAAATTACCTTTTACATTTAAGATTACACCATCTTCTAAGTGTTCAGAAATATATTCTACTGCATCATATGCCGATAAAAACTTTTTATAAACAGTCTTCTTCTTTACATCTTTTTCAACACCTACAGTAATAAAGCTACTATCAGAAATATTATCTAATAAACTTTCATCTAATCTGTCTTCCCAATCGATTTCAATTTGCTTACTCTTACCGTCATCATTTTTCTCGTTTTTATCATACCCATATAATGCATTGTCTTTATCTGGGAAATATCCACCCTTCATTTCTGCATATACAATATTCCCAAATCCACAATCAATACCAACATACATTTGATTATCAGTCCATCCAGAATCATATGTATTGCCTAAACTAAATGTTTTATCGGTAATTTTTACTCTTCCAATTAAATTAAAACTAGATTTGCCTTTTTTTAATGCTTTTTTAACATCTTCCTTTTTTGCCATTAAATACATTTCTCCTTTTGTTATTATAATTATCTATATATTTTTAACGATTAAAATTGAAATCAAACTCTACTTTGATTCGAATATTCAAGTCTAAAAACGTGGAAATTCCCACCTTTTTCTGCACTTTATTATACTAAAGTTTATTCAATTTTAATCGGAACATAGAAAGAACTAATATGTTAATTCTATATAAACAGGATTTCAACCCTGATTATTGACTATGTGGTTAGTCTAAAATATTCTTGACCGTATAACACTCGTCACAAACAATTTGACCGTCTGGTAATTTAATATAATCACCTTCTATGTACTCTCCACAATAGTCACATTTTAATGTTTCTTTAATTACCCCTTTGCAGTTTGGACATACTAGCGTTTCCTCTCTACATGGAACTCCAAAATATTCTAACTGCTCACCGTATTCTATTTCTGGTTCGTCAAATATTTTTCTACAGTCTAAACAAATATACATTTTTATTACCAACGGAGTCCAAATGTCGGCGGTAGTGATTTTGCAAATTCATCCAATTCCTTTAATGAGAAAGTTGCGGATACAGTGTTTGAGTGTTTTACTTGATAATCTTTAATTTGTTTAAATAATATCTGTCTTGTTTTTTCAATTTCTACTAATTCTTTACGTCTTTCTTGTTCTAACTTCTTTTTCTCATTGGCAGCTTCTTCAGCCTTTCTTTTTTCATCGCATCTTACAATGCAATCTGCCATTTCTCTTACTGTATCATATGGCGTTCCGCAAATTAAGCATCTATACTTGTCGTTATTATTCATATTATTATCTCCTATTATGTATTAAACTTCCAACAACTTTTTAAAATTAGAAATAATTCTACTGTTATTTAAACGAGTTGTCTCAAGACTACACTTTGTGTCATTTAGCTTGTTTCTATAATCTTCAATATCTTCTACAGTAGCATTAATTTCATCATTTACAATCTGCAAATTCTGGATAGTTCCTGTTACTATATCAACGGCATCAGCAGATTTTCTATTTAACTCATTTAATTTTGCTTCCTTGACCTTTAACATGTCCTTATTAATTTTCATTTAACTCTCCTTATATGTAATTTTATAGTTCTAGTAATGTATTCCACATTTCTGTTCTTGGGTTATATGTATTATATTCCACTTCTTCAAGCTTGGCTTTAATTAGTCCAATAGATGATTTATCAAATGATTGATTTAAATTGTCAATCAGGATATTAATTTTTCTTTGCTTCTGTTTAATCAATGCTCTTTCATTTCTTTTTTCTGAAAAGATTTTAAATATTTTAACCCATTTGCATACATTGATTTTCTCAGTTTGTATAAAATGTTCTATATCAGATATTTCTAAATCAACATTTGACAATTGCTTACAGAGAATCTTTCTTTGCTCTTCGCATTTTTCTACTATTGTTATAATATCATCTAAGCATTTTTCAAAATCAAAATTATCTATATTAATATTTTGATTATTATTTATTGTTATCTTTTGTTTTTCTTTAACTTTATTTATATCATCTATGTATTTTGCGACCCATTTATTTTGTTCTGTTTTTGTTAAACAATTTTTGATTACATTATTTGCTTTTAACATAGACTCATGCACATCAGCTTGACTAATAGAAGTTCTTTTTATGTATCTGCCAGTTCTATCCCTTCCTAGATAGTATTTATCATTTGTGCTGACTATAACAACATCCAATTTACTCACCTCTCTTTCTTTAGTATAATGTTATTATAGCATAACGAAAAAGAAAGTCAATATGTTTTTTAAATATTATTTATTGTTATTTATTGTTTTGTAATTTTAAAATCAAAGCCTTGTTTTATGCGAATTTATGTCATTCAAAACGTTGAAATTCCAACATACACTTTATTATATTAAAATGTCATTTTCATCGAATTTAAGTTCAATCCCACAATTTCTACAAAACTTATCATTCAGATATACTTCAGTTCTACATTTGGAACATATATATTTTGAATAATAATTTTTTGTCTTTATTACACTGTTCATATAGTCAGACCATTCTATAATTTTATATCTATTATCTGCAAATTCATGTTTTGATAGAAAAGTTCCAAATTGTTTAATACATCCGTATATAAAATATACCGATTGTTTATCAAAATTATTATTTTTTCTCATTTGTCCTTTTAGCCAGCGGAAAACCCCATCACCCATTGTCCAGTAACCTTTTTCATATATTTTACATATAAAATCGTCTTCTTCTTCTTTTGTATTACATTTAACGACAATCTTATTGTTTCTAAAGTCATCCCAATTAAAATTCCCTAGCATAACTTCTCCTTTTCATATCGTCTAACATTCAAAATCTACTTCATCGGGTAAAGGCAGCTTTAAATTCAAGATTTCTCCAATATCGCAAGCCAAAGACCACATTCCCATTGCATGACCATGATTAAATGCTGTTTCATAAGCTCTTTCATCTTCGTCACATTCATAATCAGGTTCAAAATTAAGGTCGTTAAGTTCTTCCATCTCAGAAAGATATATATCAATAATTAATTTTTTAATTTCATTAATCTTATTCTCTGATGAATTTGTAAATTGCATTAAATCCTTTTTTAATTCTGCAAATTTAATATTTTTTTCCATAATATTATTTCCTTTCTATTAATCAACTGATTCATAAATCATATCAAAAGCGACTTTAAGTAAGACCCGTTTAACATTTTTCTCTTCGTCTAGAATAAGCATATAATCACAATCTTCATCTAAATATATTTCTTTGCCTTCAGTAGTAGTTATATAAATCATAGGTTCTTCGTATATCATTAGATGGGTTTTGTCATTTGTAATACCATCTGAATAAGCATATCTATCTTTATCTTTCCCACCGTCTCTTTTAATAAATTCTTTTGCTGAATCTAAGTCGTCAAATTTTGCTTCATAATCTTCGAAATTACCGCTATACAAAACAATCCATCCATCTCCTATTCCAGTTTCATATGGTATAGCTTCTACTATTCTTGGTTTTGATTTATATTTTGCCATAGTATCTCCTTCTTTAACTCCATATCAATCACGCATTTGATTTTAATAATTTCATTATTACCATGCTTCATATAAAACTTCTATTTTCCCAAAATATTGTTTTAATAAAAATTTTAGTTCTTGAGCACACCCTTTACAAAACTGCTGTGTATAACCTTCGAATTTATAATTGCAACATAATTCATTGTTTTTATCATATCCGAAGTTTAAATCTAAATAGTGGATATCAGCCCACTTAATAATAGGCTTACATAATTGTTTTAATTTATCTTCTGTCATGTTTTGCAATATATGTATTGAACCTTGTATGAATTTATTTTTTACCATATTATTATCCTTTCTTTAATTAACATCAAATCTACTTTTCATTCTGATTTTCAAATTCAAAAGCATCTAAAATAATAGGAATTTGATTGAATGAACTCTCAGTTTCTTCACCTGTTTTTATATTCAACGCTTTAATATATGTAGCATAAGTTCCGCTGCGACCTCTGCCCACCTTCTTAATTGGTACAGAGAATTGAACTGTGTCCCCTACTTTTAAATTTTTAAACATTTTAGCTTTTGTTTTGCGGTTGATTTTAATTACTTTTAAAGTATCACTATGTAAGATAATTGTATCCATATTTATATTCGCTCCTTTAACAGCCTAAAAATATTCTATCATCTATAATTTGAAATTGTTCTGGTATATATGAGTGAAGCAACATATGATAAGCATTATCTATAGGAAGTGCAAAATCCCATATTAACTGGTCTACTCTTTTTCCTTTAATGCTCGTTTCTAGGTTCGGAATAATTTGATATATTGCATTCCTCGTTTCAACGAATCCACTTAGTTCATTGATTTTTACCGTTTCGGTTTCCATTCTAGCAATTGAATCCAATATACTCACACTTCTGCGTAAATCATACGATATAATTCCTATAATTAATTTTCTATCCAATTATTTAACCACTTCCTTCCAAACAACAAATAATCATCTACAGCTTTTATAAATTCACTTTGTATGGTCGATAATTCCTTTGAGGCATAGTTTACTAAATCATTGATATATAACAATTCACCATAATACATTTTATCTTCATCACTATACTCGATTGAACCGTAAAAACCTTTATAGCATAAAATCGAACTATCTTTTGAGCGGCTTACATCACAACCCATAATATAATTTGCATTCATAATTACAATCACCTTTTTAATTATTAGCCTACTACCCATCACAATAGGCTAAATTTATCCTTTTATCTGAACTTTAAAACATCTAATTGTTTAACGTTTATATCTTCATATTTGCTTAATAAATCATATAGCTTTGTCCCTAAATCACTTTTGTCTATGTATATAATTGTTTCTCTTCTAGTTGCTTTACTTCTTATTAAACTCACATAATTTTCTACATTTAAATCATTTTCATCATTTTCATAAATATACATAGCATCATTTAAATACATTATAATTTTTTCTTTACTGCAACTAACATACATTGATTTTCCAACTTCATATTTCTTTTCAAATTTTAAATCCCTTTGCAGTCTTGTAATCATCTCCAATAAATCTCTTCTAGTTAATGTCGTAGATGAATTGCATTCAGTATTATTATATTCAGCCTGTAATTTTAATAATGTTTTTACCTGAAATTCCTTATCATGCGGAATGATATATCTTTCATTCCATTCTTTATATTCTCTCTCTGCTCTCTCGTTAAAATTTTCCATATGTATTTTCTCCTATTAATTATTATTATTTACTATAACTTATATATTAAATCTTGATGGGTTAGATTTAAAAACTATTCAATCACAATAACTTCTTCATCTTTTGTATTCATAATTACAAATGGTCTTTGTACGCCACAACAACATTCCTCTGCTGATTCTAATGCTAACGTAATTCTTTCTGGAATTGATATATCCATATTTTTAGTAGTGGTTAAGCTTCCCATTGCAGTATATTCGCCACAACCAACAGCAGTAAAACCTAATGTCGGTTCTAATACAGAATAATCTCCTTGAATTTCAAATATTTTATTACCTGCTCCTATAATAAAATTTGCTCCTCTACCCTGTTCTGGATAAGATACTACACCATCTTTAAATAGAGTGATAAGTTTTGGTATAAACTTTGTTACCATATACTCATGGTTTAATTCAGTATTTTTATACATGTCAATTTCATCGAATAATTTGTCTGAATATTTTAGTAAATCAATATGCCTAAATGTACTTGTTGAACCCATTACAACATTTTTAAATACCTTGTTTCTAAATACCTTGCTTGGAGTTTGCACATCTTTTGTAAAGCCATTACTACCTAAACTATCTCCACCAATCCAAGTACAATCATTTTCTTTATCAGCATATCCAATAATACAAGTCATATAATAATCTCCCTTTCTAAAATTGAAATCAAATTTACCTTTTATTTTGATATTCAGCTATCAAATTCTCTTTTGTCTTGTTTAATAATTTTAAGGCGTAATCTAACAATTCGCTATCTTCAAATTTTTCGTTTCTACAATATGAACAACTTGTCATAATGTGATACCTACAAGTATCAGAATAATATTTTGCTTGGCACTGTTCTGAATTAGGCTCAAATCCCAATTTACAAGATTCATATACAAATCCGTCTTGCTCTGCACAATATTCATCACACCAACTATTCCCACATTCACATCTAACAAAATTTCCACAATCTGGAAACGTTTCTCCACAATTTCTGCAAACTAAAAAATCAACACCCATATTTTAATTATTCTCCTTTACTCCACAATAATCATAGTGGCATTATATCCATGTTCCTGACCGCCAAAATGATTAGACATAGTAATCACCTTTTTATTTAATAAGATGTTATTTAAATCAGATATTTTATATTTTTCATATCCAGCCACATTATGTACATGAATGAAAACAGTTTCATCAGATTCAAATTTAAATTCTTCTATAAAATCTTTAAGTTTAATAGTATTTTTATTCGTATTATTATCTTCTTTTGTTCTAGCTATTATTGCTCCTCGTCTTTATTTTCTTGTTCGAATATTTCTAACATAGAATGAAACTCGCTTAATTTAATTTCTTGAAATCCTTCAGGTGTTTCAATACTATTTAATAGTTCATTATCAATTTTCACATATAGTTTATGATTATATTCAAATCTACTATATCTACATCCATAAATACAATCAAAATAATCAGCTACTCTTGGTTCAAATGCATTAATAACAATTTGGTTTTCAATACACTCTTGAGCAAATTTTTTAGCCAAATTACAATTCTTTTTAAAACTACGACAACCATTACTGTCTTCTTTTTTGTTTAATATACTTTCAAAATTAACTAAATCTTGTTTGGTAGGTATAATTGACAAATAAATCTCTTTTTTATCACATTCTTTAAAAGGCTCGTTAATCCTGCCATTCCCACCCATTCTATACATTTTAGATTCAATATTATTTTCATTGAAAAATTTACAGATAAAATCTTTTTGATTATTTAACAAATCATAATATGTATGTAAATCTTTATAGTATTTACTTTCTTTGTTTATAATAAATGCTCTTTCCATTTTATTCTCCTTGTATTGTTCCAATATCAGTAGATAATTTTTGATACTGTACTATCTTTTCTTTTTTACTATTTTTAATCGTTAAAATAATGTTATCTGATAAAATAGGTAAAACTTTATTATCTTGTAATAATTCAAATACAGCACATAGTTGATAAAATTCAACCATAATATCATCCACATTGGTTTTATTTGGTGTTTGTGGATTATAATTATTAAATCCAAATCTTAAAGATTTAGATATTGCTTGCTGAATTTCTGCACATTCTTCTGACATTGTTGTTAGTAAATTTTCTACTTTATTCATTTGATTCCCTTCTTAATCAATTGCTAAATTGATATTAATATAAACCACGTCAATAGAATTTGACACATATGAATTAACTGGTCTTGAATTAAGTTTATCTTTTTTATATTCGCTTTTAAATTATCTGTAGCAAAATGAATCAAAACATTTCCAATAAAGAAAATATAAAATAATGAATTGAATTCAAAGTTAATTTTAAACATAATTGGAATCATAATCATAAAAGTCCAACTAAAGGAATGCATTAATAACGCCCATAAATAATCATATCTATATAAGTCTTGTGGGGCGTTATCTTTCCACCATTGCTTTTGTTTCGCACTCGCTAACCATCCTTGTAAATAATAATCATCTACTATATGTAAAAATATCATTGTCAATAAAGTCATGTTATCTCCTCTCTAATTAATCCATAGCTTTATTAGCTAGGTTGTCTGAACGATACGGCATTTCATTTATAGTTGTTTCAATTATTAATCTGCCAGTGCCTTTGCATTTATTACAAATCTCTTCTTTTACCTCTGTTTCGTAAGCACAACCTCTATTAGAGATTTCTACGAATCCCCACCCCTTACATTTATCACATAAAATTACTTTTTTCATATGTATTCTTCCTTTCTTTAAATCTGATAACCTTCAGGATATTTGGTTGTTAATGGTCTATAGTCACTATCTAAACTATTAGCACTTTCTCCACACTTAGAACACTTCATAGCAGGAATAACATTATTATGAAAATTAGCATCGTCATAGCCATTCTTATGTTCTTCAATATGACCACAATTTTCACATTCATAATCTGCCCAAAAGTCTCTTCTGTTCTGACTAATTATTTTCTTTATTCTCATTATCTTTATTTCCTTTCTCAAATTCCTTCAATTCAAATTTGTTCATTGGTCGCATCACAGCAATTAATCTGCTATCTATTAAAATCAAATCTCCATTTTTATTTTTTATTGCAGTTTGGGCAGATGGATTAAAATTTTCAATAGTACCCTCAACCTTGCAACTTGCTCCATAGCGCTCTTGCCGTTCTAGCTGATTAGGATAATATTCTACATGATATTTTTTACCTTCACATCCATATTCATATTCTATTTTAGTGTTCAATTATATTATCTCCTTTTCTAATTCGTCATCTGTTTTCCAAACTCTATTTATTAAAATATCATGTATGCGTCTTCCAATATAATAGTCAATAAAATAACAATTGCCCTCTGATAACATTTTAGCCATCATATGGAAATCCCATTGTTCAGCTTTAGATAATTTAATAAGTATCTCATATACAAAATCATCAAATTCATCAAGGCTAATAGCATGTCTCTTATAATAAGCTTCATATCTATCTGTAAACCCATTTTCTTTAAATGTACGTGATATTCTATTAATTAAATCGTTACATTCATTTTGGAATGAAGTATCAAATGCATCAATTGTTTCGCTTAAATATTTCTTAGTGTTATTTAATTCCATTTATTTTTATACCATCCTTTCTTAAATCTCCATAAAAGTGAAATTTGCTGTGCTTTATACCAATCTTCTGCCAGTATTATCATCATTGTCTTCATATATTCTATTACCTCCAATACAGCAGCTAATTTCAATTATTCTTCTGTTATAAAAACTATCATAATGGCTACTATGAAAAGAATAATATTTATTACAATCAAAACAGTCTTTTACACAAGTACCATTACATTTAATATAGTTCATATATTTCTCCTTTTATTTTAATCTACAAATACTTTTCCACAAATTTCATACTTTTATTAAATAAGCTATTTTTCTATCTATAAATCCATCAATATGTTTAATGTCACAACTTAGATGAAAATCATCATATTTTAAATTACTAACTTTAGAATTCTTATGAATTACAATTCCATGCATACTTCCTAAAATTCCATGAGCTGTATATCTTTTATCAACATTATAATTCTTAAATATGTTTAAATAGTCTTCCCATGAAGTATATTCAATTATCCTTGATTGAAAATCCTCTTCATTCAATTCCCAGACTTCATATGCTTCACCATGATACATTCCGTCATCTGGTGCATAATTCTTTTATATGTACAATTAGCTTTGATATTCAATGCTTGAAAAGCATTTTCTAATCCATCCCCCGCCTAAAATTTCAACCATGACTATTCCTTTCTTGCTTTATTATTATTTCTATTTCCCATTAATACCTCTTATCAATAAATAATTCTTCTTTTGAATGTGGTTTAGGTAGATTATTAACTGAAACATCATTTCCATAATAACCACTCCAACTTCCACAACCTGATAAAAATAAGTTGCCATTTTCATCAATTGAAGTAATTTGATATGCAGGTTTATTACAGCATTGCCAATGTGAAATAATAAAACAATTATCTCTTGTAATAGATTTTTGTTCATCTTTGAGTTTCCAACCAAATCTACACCAAAATTCAATAGATTCTAATGGATACCCTGCTTTTAAAAGCGAATTAGCTAAATTATATTTTGCGTGTTTTAATGCACAAATATCTGCATCTGTCTCTTTTTTATGTAATTTACCACACCAATTACATTTATATGATTTTACTTCTTCAGTCATTGGTTCTAGTAATTCATTTTGATGTTTAATATCTTTTGGTTTTCCATATTCATCCTCCCATGCTATACCATTAGCTAATCCCATATATTTTCTCCTTTCCATCTACATCAAACCTGTCTTTGATTCGTAATTTACATCCTAAAAACATGGGAATTTCCATGTTTTAATTGTCACTCTCTAAAAAATCATCACATGCTTCTCTAATTGATTCTATAGATTCTTCAACTTCTTCCTCAGAAGCATCTAACTTATATTCAATTCCATATATTCCAAACAACTCAAGTAACTCTTTTAATCCCATACCAACCTCTAATCTTTATTCATTCGATTAAGAATATCTCTACAATTATTATTAATAAACTCTGAAATACTCATATTGCCTTGAATTGTAGAATGCTCTTTATCGTAATTTTCTACTGCTTCTTTTAGCCATGAAGTATGCCAATATCCATCAATATATTTTTCTTCTGTTTCTTTAATTTTTTCTAAATGTTTTTCTTCACATTCTTTACAGTAGCGATTAACATTTTTTATTATGTAATGACATTTTAATGCGATGCATACGCATACCATACAAAGAATTGTTATTAGAAAAACATAATAGCCCAACATTTCTTTTATCATAATTTCCCTTTCAAAGCAAATGATTATTTTATTTTAATTCTTCTCTAATTCTCATAAGAATTTTACCAAGATTATTTTGACCTTTACCATTAACAGTACCCCAGATTCTATCGCCCCACGTATTACCTTCTTCTAAATATTCATTTTCTGTAGCTAATAGTTTTGATTTTAAAGCTAAATTTTGAGTAAATTTAGCTTTGCAAATTTCATGCATAATATCAAATTTAATATCATCCCATCCATGTCTTAATTGAATGTGTCTACCTTTTCTTTTTGCAGATGATGGGTCTAAATTGGCAAATTTTAATCTAGTATTATAATCAGTTACTTTCGCACTCTGGAAAGCTGATTCATTATTCAAATATACAATACCCTCATACTCTACAAAAGCAGAATAAAAATTACTTAAAAAATAATACTTACCTCTAAATTCATTAATCACTTACAATTCCTTCTTTCTGATTTTACCACCAACTACTTCTTTCATTTCCTTAATCTGTATAGTTTGCCCATAATTCTATACATCCTTTTTCTTGGTGTCTATTTCTGAATAATTCCACTCCCAATTAATTCTTTTAGGTTTTAAAGGTTTGATGTAATTATATTTCCAAATTACAAATCTCCAATAATCATAAGGTTTGATAATCATACATTGTTCATTAAATTTAATAATGCCATTATGTATATAACATTCATATGTGTATTCATCGTTGTATTTACAAATGAATATTGAATTAGGACATGATTGTTTATATTTCAATGTTCCTTTACAACTATTAAACACGTTTATAAATTGTGAAAAAGTAGCATATCCATAAGACATACCCTCATCTGCACACATACAATAATGGAATAACCAACAAAACATATAAGCTACCAAACCTATACCTAATAATAAACTCACTTCTGTTGTTGCCATTTTAATTTTCTCCTTTCACCAAATAATGTGACCATTAACTATCTGATTTTACATCTGGTGTTGTCTTGATTAGGATTACCTCTATCCCTATCAAACAATGTTTTGATTCTAAATTTCAATCACAATCCGCATGTATAATCCAATTCTGAAATAAAACCAAACCGTTTCATTTTATTTATCTCAGATGAGATAATATTAGTTCTTTCAGTTTTACTAATTGTACAAACAGGCAAATCTCTTCTGTAGACCATTTTATGAATACTATATCCGCACCTTAAACACTTATAAACCTTATATCCATAAATACAATCTTTCCCATTTAAATAGGGAGAGAAATAAATTTTATAATACTTTGCAATAGAATTTTCTTTCTCATACTTATGTTTACATTTAAATAATCTCATATTTACTCTCCTTAATATCTATCCCAAGGAATCAAAATAGCATATCTATAATCAGGATAATATGTTTCTGTCCCAGTTTGTTTCTTACACCACTTATCCAAAAATCTTTGTAATTCATCTTCATCTACTATTCTATCTCTTGCGTCTTCATGTAAATCATCTGTTGCTTGCTCTAAAATGCTATCTGCATTTAAATAAATTTTGCTACATGACGTAGCCCATACATATTCTGGTCTTTCGAGCGGCTCTCCGTACACTTCTAAATTTTCTTGGTTTCTATCATAATGACATTCGAAAAATTCATCTAAATCTGCTATATAGCCGTCATTTCCGTATCCCTCTATATATAACATTCCAGTCTTGTCTTCATCTGCATCGTTATATCCTATTTTAATCGCCTTCTCAAATCGTTGTTTCTCTTGTTCTTGATATCTTTTTTCTCTTTCAAACCTTTCAATTCTTTGACATTCTTCATTATCACAATGATGATAATATCTTTTACTATAAGGCTTACCACAATGAGGGCAACACTCAATCATTCCATTACTACAATTTCTGCATAATTCTATGTATCCTCTATCATCCTGTAACCACCCAACACCTTCACAAATGTCACATAACTTCTGATTTTCTTTTGGAACTTGCGGAAGAAGCTCAATCTTTTTATCTTTTACTGAAGTTAACATATTAATTCCTTTCCATTCTATTTAGTATTCGTTAATTTCTACGATATCTTTAAATTTAATTTTTTCTAAACTTCCTCTATCTTCATCCATGATTAAAATAGAATTTGGCATTATTTCTTCTATATTTCCACAATATATTCTTCCATCTTTAATAGTTATTTCAATACCATCATCCACTACAAATTCAAAATAATCATCTCTTTCATCTTCTTCATCATTAACACAAACTTCTAACTTCTTTACTACGTTAATATCAATTTTCATATTATTATTTCTCCTTTTCTTCATAAAAATCTTCAAAACGTCTTTCACAAATATCACAAGGTGGTAAAGGCTTTTTCATTGGATGTCCTACAAATTCATATTTGCATCCTACACAAGCCTTATTACGGTCTATCTGCTCCTGTAAAATTTGAATAGCAACAACTAAAGACAAATGAAATCTTGTTTCGGGTATATTTGAAATTTCGTTTTTTAAATCCTCTAAGTTTTCTATAACTTTTTTAATGTTGCTCATTATTTTTTCCTTCACTAAATATTTTTATTTCAGTATGCATTCCTTGAAAGGACATTATTTTATATTTATCGTTATAGTCAAAATTTAATATGTATCCTGCGTTTTCGAGGGCTTTTGTAACTTTTATAACATCTTCCGTATTATTAACACTAAAGAATCCTTTTTCCTTCAATACCATTTTATTTTCCTTTCTAATCAATTTATTTTAATTTAGCTGCTATAGTTTCGAGCATAGCTTTACAAAATGCCACCCATAAAGGGAAAAGAACAATTCCCCAACTCCAAGTAACTATACCAATCAATTTTAAAAATATAAATGTAACTAACAACCATCCTAATAAAGTCATTTTATTTATTTCCCTTTCTTTTACTATCAATTTTGCAATTTATGTACTTTTTTACTTTTCTCCAGCTAGTAATGCAAGATTTAATAATGCCTTTTTAAGTTGTTCATTTTCTTGTAATGCCTTGCATAATTGTTCTTGTTGTCTGCAATATTCTTTTTTATAATCTAAATCACATATATTTTTATTTTCATCTTTCATGTTATTTTTTCTCCTTCCTAATTCATACTTTTATATTTATATCCAATTGAAAAATCATGTTTCCCAAGGCAGAAAAATAGATATAATTCTTTTACATATTTATCATGACATATAAATAACCCTATATGAAAATTATCAATTTTATCATGATATGTAAAAAATCCTTTATTGTAATTTCTTCTTTTCATAACTTTTCCTTTCTAATTTACATAAAACATAAGTTTCATAGCCTTTTTCTAATTTTAAAACGTTGGAATTTCAACGTTTGTACTTCTTAATCTTTTACTATTTCAAAAGTATCATTAATTAAAGTCCAAGCACATGGTGAATATGCTTCTCCACTTTGTGTTTTGATAATATTGAGATTATATCTATCCATATAAATATAATCATTATACCAATTACTAGCCTTTATTTTTGTTCCTTGTGGACTTCTTGTTAATAATTCTACAGCTTCTATAAAATTCATTTTATTGATATTTTCTTCATTTTGCTTATATGTGCTGTCCGCTTTTCGTAAAATGTGCTTCCATTTCTTATTACAAGGTATAATTTGTATACCATATTCGCATGTGCTTAAATCTCTCAATATGTATGAAGCAATTTTCACAGCCTTATCAAAATCTCTTGTGTATTTACAATCTCCAAACATTTCTACAGCTCTTAAAGGAACAATGTCATCCATTACACCTTCCTTATCATCCCAATATAAATTATCAATCGCTTGTAAATGTTTAACTCTATATTGGTCTTTACATTGCAATATGTAAACTCCGTTATCTACACTCATGATTAGTCCTCCGCTTCTATTTAACAACGTTATATTTACATTCAGGCATACTTCCACTCAATATAACGTTCCCACATGTAATTCTACCTAAATCTTCGTCATAGCTTGGAATAAATACAAGCACATCAAACCCAACAGACTTTAAATCATTTTCTACTTCCTTATATGGAGTATACGATACATACCCACCAGTTGTTTTGATATCATTTTCTTCACATGATATTGTTTTATGTAAAGGTGTAATTTTAACCATAAATTTATCAGGATTAAATAAATCTCTTAGTTTTTCTGCATTAACTTCATATTCATCTGCAAGTGCGAAATTTAGGCAATATTTTCTTCCTTTTGGCATAATTAAATCTTTACCAATTTTTGAAATTTCTTCAATAGAAATAGCACTTCCACCAAACATGTCAGTGCGTTGGTTTTCATTTGTTGAATTAATACTGAATTGTAACCCAGCATCACCTCTGAATAAATCATTTTTAACATCTATAGTCCAATCGTTTAAGTGTTTCACTAATAAATTATTTCCTCTTGGTAACATAGTAGTAAACACTGGATGAACTAAGCTTCTTCCGATATATGGTCTTACAATTTTCTGAATATCTTTTGTGAATTCTATTACATTTGGATTCCAAGAAGGTTCTCCCATTCTTGCATAGTGAATATTTAATCTTTTAGTAGACTGAACCTCTGGATGTAGCAACAATGCTTGCTCAACTTGATTTTTTAAATCATCATAAGTAGCATTAATCCCATTCCCGACTTTAGGTACATCACAGAATCTACATTTTGAATTACATCCATATTGAGTAGATATTGTTACTACCCATTTTTCTTCTAACGGCTGAATTTCACCATTTGGAACACCATCAATATCTCTAGTAATACCTAAAAAATCAGCTTTTACATTCGCATTTTTACCATAATCTCCTATTGATAAAAATTCTAATTTGCCCTTTTCTCCTTGCATAATGCAGATGTCTCCTGTTGGAACTTTTAAATTCTTTAAAATCATTTCACTCATATGTATTCTTCCTTTCGTATTTAATATTATTATCTATATAAACGTTAAAAAATATCAACGGTATTTTCTCAAAAATTAAAATCAAACCTTTATTTGGCAGAAATATACGAATATACTTCTACCAAATTATATATAATTATCCCTTAATAGGCATAAGAAACTCTTGCATTTTGTTGAGACTGCATTATGCTTAAAATACCAACACTTATAGCTAACGCCCTATCGATATTATCCATATTAACATATCCCACCTTTTTTCTTAACCTGCTTTTGTCTAACGTTCTCACTTGCTCCATCATAACAGTAGAATCAACTTTTAAACCAGTAGTCTCCTTTTTTAATCCTATGTGCGTAGGTAAATTATTTTTAGTTTGTGATGTAATAGCCGCTGCTATAATTGTAGGGCTATATTTATTACCAATATCATTTTGAACAATAAGTACAGGACGTACACCGCCTTGCTCTGAACCTATTGCGTCAGATAAGTCAGCATACCAAATTTCACCTCGTCTAACTAACATATGAACATACATCCCCTTTCATTTTTATTTATGTCAATGTATTTATTATTATCTTTTGTTCTTTATGTTAGAAGAGTATCATAGGTATAATTATTTGTCAATACATTTTTTAAAAATTATTTATAATTATTTTTTATTTATATTAAAAGTGCCATCATATTACATAATGGCACTTGAATTTTTATAATAGATTAAATGCTTTTTTCCAAATCTCATATTGAGTTTTGAATGCATTAATATATCTATTCTTACTCGCTTCAGATGCTTTGGGATTAATATAATTTTCTACATATTCAGTAATATCCACTGTTTTGGTCAATAATTCATTTTGATGTATTCTATAAAAAATACCTGATATATATATATTATTTGAATTTAAAGAAATTGTCTTACCAAGTTTTTTTCTCAATACCACATTCATTCTTGACATTTTTATACGTGTGTATATTTTCAACAAATCTCTATTTTCAGTTGTATTTTCTATTAGATATCCCATTCTATATCTTTCGGTTTCACATGTTTTATTCCCACGTATTTTTCCTACATAATAATCCATAGAAGATAATTTTGAAACATTTTTAAACGCTTCAGGATATAATTGAATTGATTTGTCATTAAATGTAATCATTTTATTTTCATAATTAACATCACTCTCTTTAAGTTCAAATATGTCATTAGATTTTATTCCATTGAATAACAAAAGAAAATATGTCCTGTATAAATTATCAATAGTGTCTAATTCAACTTCACGAAGAGCTTCATCTAAATAATTATTTAAATGTTCTTCATCTTTTACCATAGATAACTTATAAGCAACACTCACATCTATATCATTCAGCGAAATATATTCAATTTTATTTTCTGTGTTTGGAGTTTTCCCATTTATAATACACCAATCTATATACAATTTTAATTTGCTTAATTCTGTTTCTTGATAGATAACACTTCCTTTAAGGAAAAGATGTAATGCAAGCATTATAGTCTCATAGGAAAAATTTGAAATATCATCATCAAAATCTTTTTCAATTTTTCCAATCCTATTAAAGAAATTCTCCCAACTCTTTTTTAAATTTTCGATATCTCCATCGCTTTTTTTTAAAGAATAGTTAATGAATTGCATTTTTTGTTCTTTATTATACATCCAATTCACCAACCTTCTGAGAAAATGTTTTGATTATATTATCTGGAGTATTGTTTCCAGATATTTGATTATTTCTTGACCAATCCATATTTTCTATAATGTTTCTCGTTGCATCCTTCCAGTTAGGATTGTTTCGTAAAATCATAGATAAATAAACAAATCCATACCAAATATTTTTATTTACGCTGACTCTTCCATATCTCCTTGCTTTTCTAAAGTCTGAAAAATCATCAACGAAAAATTCAGCCAAATAATTAAAATACTCTATTAACCATTCAGCTAAATCAATTGCTTGTTTCTTTAATTTAAAACTATTTGCATCATAAAATTTATCAATTGCTTTCGATAAAATAGAATAAGAAATAAATCCATTATCCCAAAATGTTGTTACTATTTTATCCGCATATATTCTTTCTGCATTTTCATTTCGCTGAATTTCATTAACTACTTCATTTGCAAATGTCATTTTCATAGATTCAATATGGTCTTTCTTTACAGGTTCCACATTCCATTCTTGTGAAATACATTCCTTTACTCTTTTTGCTGTATAGAATGTAAATACTACTTGAAAATACTTATTTCTGAACACGCTCTTTAGTTCTGGATGGTTAAAATAAGCGTGTTCAGCAGCTAACGTTCTATGATTTCCGTCTGGAATAATACAATCTGCTCCAATTGGAATAATAATTTTACCTTCCTTATTCACATTTGGGGCGAATTTACCATCATCCATTAAATTAATTCTTATTGTGTTGTAATTATAAGTTCCATCAACAATCGCTTCTTCAATTTCTGCGACTCTTTCATGATTTATTTTTATTTTCCTTAAAATCTCTCCTGTTTCATCTACTTCGCCAACAATTTTGCTTTGTCTTTGCAAGTTGGGGTCTATTCTTATAATATTATGCTTTCTCAGCATGGCAATTTGTTCTATCGAAGCAATACAGCTCCATTGATTTTCATCTAATTTAAAAGCATTTTTTAATACTAAAAATTTAGCGACATCTATTTTATCTCGTACATATGTTTTAAACTCTTTTAATTCATGCTCAGTAAAATAGTCAGTAACTTTAATTATTTTTGGATTAACTTTTTCTATCGCTTCAGCAAACCAATATAATTCAGCAAGCGGAATGTGATATAATGTTTCAGGATACATTACAATCTTGAAAAAATCTTCTCTGCCAAATTTATCATTTTGTATTAAAAGATTTTTTATATTATCAAAAAATTCACTATTTATTGCTTCAATCAACTTATCTTTAATTATATCAATTAAATCTTTTTTGCTGTTCTCGTTTAACATTATAATTACCTCCTGTATTCACAACATAATAATACTAATATTGTAACACAAGATAATTATATAGTCAAACTAACTGCAATTTATAAACAAAAATATTATGATGACTAAATATATTATTTTGTATTACTAAATCAACATCAGCAACCAATTTAAGCTCTTTATTAGAAATTAGATTATACCCTTCTATCATATATTCTATTCTTTCAATTAACTGCTTATGTAATAATATTATCTTATCATCAATAAATTTTATTTTTGTTTCAGCTTCTATCAACATACAGCTCATTTCATTGATAGTTTTTAGTGTTTCATTTAATATATTTTCATTAATATTATACACTTCCTCTAATTTATATGTATACCATTCAGTATTCATCATGTAGGGAACTGATTCAACAATCAACTTATCTTTTATTAATTTATATTTTTTATCAGCTAATATATTATAGCCATCTATCATAGCTTCTAATTTATTAATCAAACTGGATTTTGCAGCATAGAAGTTTTCACTATATCGCAATATTTCTTCTTTGCTAACGCATTCAGCCAAATTATTAATCTCATCTAGCGTATTTTTCAAATTTTTCACTTTTGTTAAATTTTTCATTTTTATTCCTCCATCATTATATTGACTTTTTATGTAAAAAGTATTAAAATTAATGAATAAAAATTTGCACATAATCAACTTCAAATTCATTTTAGTTTATATTTTCCAAATTGTCAACACGTTTTGTTGATTTTGTGCAAACAATTTAGTGGTTTTACCAAGGGGGCTGTTATGATTATCGAACAAATTAAAAAATTATGCAAAGAACATGAGATGACAATGAGTGATTTAGCTGATAAAATAGGAGTTGATAAATCAACAATTAGTCGTTGGAATAATACTAATATTCCGTCAACACAAGCATTGTTGAAAATTGCAGATTATTTCAATGTCTCGATTGACTTTCTTTTGGAAAGGAGTGTTTATGATGAAAACATAATATCTATCCAACGTGCTTATAATAAAATGAACAATAGCACTAGAGAAAAAATGATGACAATTCTTAAAACTGCTTTCGATGAAGACTTTAAAGAGGATAATTAGTATGACTAGAATTAGATACCAGTATATCAACTCTGAAATTTTAAAATTGTTAAAATCTTTACCAGACAATTTATTATGTTTCCCGTTGGATATAAAAAAAATTATTCAATTAATTCCAAATTGCAATCTTTCATCATATTCATATTTTGCAAATCACTACAATGTAAGTATTAATGATGTTATATCTTTGTGTAATAGTCAAAGCGGATGCACTCACTATGACGAGGCGAAAAATAAATATTTAATTTTATATAACAACTCTTCAAAAAACTACAATGTTCGTGGCAGACAAATTTGGACTCTTGCCCATGAATTAGGTCATGTTAAGTTGAAGCACTTATTATATTTATCTGAAAAAATGGTTGCAGAAAATAGACTAGATAATTCATCTTGTACAATTTTTGAACAAGAAGCAGATTATTTTGCAGCAACTATATTATGTCCATTTCAAATATACAAGCATTTAAAAATAACAGAACCACTCGATATTCAAAATATATTTGATTTATCTATTTCAGCTTCAGAAAATAGATTTGAGCAATATGAAAAATGGAAAACACATCATGTTAAAACCGCATTTGATAATGACCTTGTTAAAATCTTCAAGCCATTCTTGAATGATTATAAACTCCGTTCTCAGTGATTGAGAACGGGTTTTTATTTATTGTTATCTTCATCAAATGTCTGTTTTATCGTCTCAAATATAATCTAGGTCTATCTACAAACAAACCTTTTACTATTTTCCCGAAACGTTCGTGTGCTTCAATTAAAATATCATTTTCAAAATCACGAATATCACTATATTTTTTATCATCATAAAGTTTTAAAAATGTTACTCTAAATATTCCATCTAGTAAATCACCATTTCCATTTTTCCAATCATATATTTCGTTACACATTTGTATCAATATATCATTAGATAAGTTCTTCGCTAATTCTCTATCCATATCTGTCAATTCCCTTTCAAATTCTTACTATTGGTTTAATCGCTTATAATTTTATTCCAACCATCTTGGTCTTCCTCATCGGCTTCGTCAATTACTTCATAATCGTCATCCCACTCACTTGCTTCCATTGCTAAATTAAAAGCTTCATCTTCATTATCTGCCCACACTTCTGTCGGTCTACATTGTCTTATCTTTACTTTATATTTTTTCATACTATTTTCCTCTTTTATTCCACCCCTTTAATACATCAGCCCTATTTCCCATTTATTTTTAAGTTTTATATAAATTGTGCTTTCACTTTCTTTTATTTTATAATTTTCTAATTCCCAAGAATAAACATCAATTTCTACATCTGTAAGTTTTGATTTTAGATATAACATATCTGGATGAGATGCATCTGCAAATTCATTAATATCTTTAATATCAGAGAAACCATATGTAGATATCGCTCCGTAAATAATACCAACTAGATTTCCTTCTTGTTTTGATTTATTATAACTATCAATCATTAAATTTTTAAATATTTTATATTCCATCAACATCAACCCTTTCTCGTTTCTCTCTTTATACACCACTTGGGGCTTGTTTTTAAAGTTGTAGAATATATTTTCCGTCCACCTGCTATATAATTGTCAGGATGATAACATTCGGCATATGTATGTTTACCAATTACATAAAAATCCGCATATTCACATTCCTTACATTTTGGTACTGCCATTCTCCAATACTCCTTATGAAATTCGCTTATATTAAATCTTTCTTGATAGCTTCTCTAAACTCTTCAATGGATTCTTTAGCAATTCTATATCCTTGTAAATATTTTTCCAATTCTTCAATCATTGTATCGACGTTGTTTTCATTAATAGAAATATTGTTAATAATTCCAAAAGTATAGTCCTTGTCTTTATTATAATTTTCAACTGTGATATCTGGTAAATACTTTATTTCCTCAAAACCATTTACTCGAAATACATTATAGCGTTTTTTATCTCCACTCGAATCAGCAGTAATTTCATAACCTTTTTTATTATTATATCTTTTAAAATTTTCTTTTTCTAAATCTAATCTTAACATTTTCCGTCTCCTAATTTCCAATGAATTTCGCCTTTCATTCGCTTATATTATCATACCTACCATCAACTTTAGTTTCTCTTCCGCATTTACTACATTTGTAAGTCCTTAAACTATATCTGACATCTTTATCATAAATCTGTTCAAATGATATTTTATTCCATTTATGTTTGCAAAATAATCTTTTAAACATCATTAAATCCTTTCACCTGTTATTATCATATTGAAAATATCCTTTAACAGCCCTCTTTAACTTACTTTTTACATTTACACTGCTATCATCATTCTTTTTTAAATATTCATTTTTAAGATTTTTTATATCTAGTATTCTAAAATTCTCTAATGTAGTAATATCGAGAATTTCAAAGAAATCATAATAAATATCTTTATTATTAATTACTTTTAATTTGTTTTGAAAATCTTCAAAATCATTAAAAGTGAAGATAGAATCATTAAATCCCCCACGACTGTCATAATAATTAAACCCAAATAATATAAATTTAAATTTCATATCAAATCCTTTCATTCTATTTTCTAACAATATCTACTCTCAGAAAATCATTATCAGAGTTTCTTTTGCGTTCAACGATTTCCCATTCATCAGTTAATTTGGTTTTTAAAAGTTCCATAGTATCTTCAAACAATCCTAACCACTCAATACAATTTTCTTTTAAATCATAATCGTGTAGTGGCGAAAAATTAAACTCGTTTAAAACTTTTACTACGTCTTTAATATCCATATCAAATCCCTCTTTTATAAGTATTTTTTTAATGGAAAATCTTTATATCCTCCATACATTCCGTATGCTCCATAATTACCATAATTTATTCCACATCTATTCCCATATGGAGCAAATGCATATTTCCTTCTTCCAGATTTTCCAATATTATATATTAAACGCTTTTCATTTTTTATCTCACCCATATAGTGTCCATCTTTATCATAAACTTCATTTTCGTGGAATTTGCCCATATGCTTGCCATTTTTAAGCCATAAATTATCCCCATCTCTATAACCTACATATTCACCGCTCCAAGCCCATAAATTTTGTCTCATCTTTACACCTCATTTCGAAATTCAATCTGAAATAGTATTTTTAAAGCCTTACTTTATTTTTCTAATTGTCACAATTTCAATAACTTCCACTTCTTCATATGACCCCGATTCATTTTCAATCCATTCTCGAGCTTCTTCTTCAGTCATAAACCAAGAAAAACTCCAATTTGAACCATCTTTATATGTCGCTAAATAATTTTGTTCCATTTTTAATAACCCTTTCAAATTCTTATTTTAAATGCTTTCTTTATTTCCATCACGTTCAACAAAATCATCATCAAATTCAAAATTATATCGTTCTTTCAATTCTTTTATTAGTCTTAATTTAAGTTGAAATAAATCATCTGATAAACTACCACAACTATGTGAAGTTCTTCTAAGTAAATAACAAGATTGTTTTAATGCTAAAATTTGATTGATACGTTGGTATATTTCATAATAATTATTACAAAATTCTTCTATTTGTTCGTTCGTATAATTTTTAGCTTCTAAATAATCATAAACCGTTACTATTCTATATTCAATCATTCTGCCATCAATACTAATATTATCACCTATAAAATCTCTTAACATTTTTAATCCTCCTTAACTCCACTTAAAATCATACATTAAATGATTCATTTTAATTATTTATTTTCTATCAACAGTTCTATTTGTTCTTTTATAACTGGTATAGCTGTAATATCTAATGCTTTAATACTTTGTTTAATACCTTCTGGTATATCGGTCATTCGACTTATATCATATATAGCAAATTCTAAGTGTTCATATGCCTTATCTAAATCATCCCAAACCTTTTGTAGATTCTTCTCAGTTTTATTTAGTCTTGCCATTTTAATTTTCTCCTTGTAATCACGGTCGTTCCCATTGTTGAAGCATTCATGTTGTTTTTTTATATCGCTTGCAATTTTATCAACACTATCATAGTTAATTGGAATATTATTACCCTTAAATTTTCTGCTGTTTTCTCCTGCAACAATTATACCCTCATTCACATTTTTAGTAGACATCTTAATCTCCTTTCAATTCACCATGAAATCATGCATTGATTTTAAATGATTCATTTAAATACCCAACTAATCCATCAATTATCATACATTTTTGTTTATTTCGTTCTCTTTGAATTTGATGCAATCCTGCTAATTTTAATGCGATAGGTTTATACTTCTTATCTGCTTGTTCAGTAGTTAATGTATAATTCTCTAATGCAACACATATTCTATTCGCTCTTTTTTGTAAAAGTTTAATTTCTATTTCAATTTGTTCATCGCTTGACCAGTTTTTATGCTGTTCCAAATAAGTTTCGAGTTTGATATTCATTTTTACTCCTTTCAATCATAATTCTATCAGCCTTTTCCAATTGTCTTGTATTCTTGTCCATACCCCAATTTCACAATCATACATGCCGTACAAATTATGCTCTTCATAATAATCCAACATCTCTTGAATCTGGTCAACTCTATCCTGACACATTTCATTAATTGTTTTTGGTTTATAATTTAAACTATTATAAACCTCGTCTAAATCAGGTGTTATCCCACCAATGCTAATCATATAAACACTCCATTTCCATTACATAATTATACCATTTTTTTTAGAATAATAAAAATTATATATTACATACAAACACATCGCAGCAAATACAGATTTTATTCTAATTCCACTATTTTAAGTTGTTTAATATTCATTATTATTATCCTCTCTTGTTTCATCTTTTATTTCACTATAAAAATCAAAATTATCAACACTTGGAAAATTATATTCACATCCACTACACCATTTAGTATTCTTATTTTTACACTTATTACAATCTACTTCTTTCATTTTATATCCTCCCAATAATATTTTTAACTCCTACAAAATTACTCCGTAAAACAAAAATTGTTCCTTTAGGTAAATATTTTTCACACTTTTTTAAATGTCTAACAAATTGTTTAATATTTGTAATATTACAGTTATCACTCATAGCATCTACATTTTTAGGAATATCGCTTGACTTGCACCATTTTTTTAAATCTTCAACCCACCAATAACTTACACCCCTACAAAATACTCCACAAAATATAGGAAGTCTATGGTATTTATGATTATAATTTTTATTAAGTTTTTCACTACTACATTTATATCTATTACCCTTTTGTGTATTATAAGTAATTTTCATTTCATTTCTCCTTCATAAAGTTTTATATCTATAATTCCTCTATAGAATCAGCTCGTGCTTCGTTACATATATTTCCTACTTTCTCTTGTTGCATCTCTATAAATTTATCAATAGCTTTTTCTTCTGCTTCAGCTTCGTTGTCTGCATACACTATTATATTTCTCTGTCTATAAGTAGAAACAAAACCACCTATTTCAACTTTGTATTTTGACATATATTATCCTCCTAATTTTATATCAAATAAACCTTTTATATTAATTTTTACGAAATTCACCTGCACACCACATTTTAAATAGATTATGCCCCATTCTAATTTCTCTATTTGTTCTTTCGTTATCCCCTAACTTAATTTCAAACATATCATTATTCATTTCTCTTACAAATACTCTATATCCTAATTCAAACAGCCTTGTATTCAATAAACCCATTTGTGTAGTATAAATTTGAGTCTCACTATCAATTATAGCTATTTCTGTTTCATAGAATCCATGTTTGAACTCACAAGCTAAATCCTCAATATCTTCTTCATCAGAGAAAAACACTATAAATTTATCTTCCATATCTTTAATTTCCCTTTCTATGTATACCAAATATCGTTTTGATATATTTTACATAAACTGTTTCACTGATAAATTCAATTCAAATGTCATGCCACATCCATGTATACACAGAACTTCACAACCTGAAGGAATGGCTTTATCGGATTTTTCTATAGTTATCCAATAATCTAATTCCCAACCATTATCATCAAAATCAGCATTATCATATCCAAACTCTTTCATCAATTCAAGTAGTGTATATGGTCTTAACTCAGTATCACTTAGTTCTATTGTAAATTCATCATTTGACATATTTTCTACATCTTCTATAGTTAAAGCTGACATTTTATCAATAAATTCTTTAATATATGGCTTCCATTTTCTCTTTATATCTTCTGTTAATATCCATCTATTCATAACACTTTCCTTTCTATATCTATTTAAAAACATCCATTTCATTGGTTTATTTCATATATTCAACGAACTTATCGCCATCATCATAAAACTCTCTTACCATGCTAAATACTAGACTTGCAGACATTCCAGAGTGTCCTTGTTTGTCGAATTTTTCTTTTGCTTCCTTAAAGTTATTTTCTTTTAACGAACATATAATATCTAACGTATTATCTAATTCCATCCCATGATATAAGTCATTTGCTCTAATAGGTACAATTTTATCCCAATACTCCCATTTATCTTCTGATAATATTTTTCTACCTTTATCTTTCCAATTTTCAATATATTGTGGTAAGGCTTCTTTAAATTCTTGTTCAGCTTTTTCTTGTTTTTCTCTTCTTTCTTTTTGCTCCAATTCAAACTGATTTTTAGTTTTACCTATAATTTCTAAATACGCACTATCCATACTTACTGTGTCTGAATATAGTACATGACCATTAAAAGTTCCACATGCTAATATACCTTGTCTCTTATAATACAATAATTCATTTACAGCTTGTTCGATAGTATTTCCAATTATAAAATCTATTTCTTTATATTTCTTATTCATCTTTATTTCTCCTTTAATTCTCTTTAAATCATTGATTTCATACTCTCCAAATCGGCATTCGTAATATACTATCAACTGCATTTCCTCTTGCTTCTTCTCTCCTGTTAATAGGTTCTGATAAAGTTGCATTAGATATTGTATATTGAGTCTCTGTTTGAATTGTAAAATCTTCTAATGCATCTAGTGTAACAATTCCTGCAATAATTACAGCTTCTTTTCCATTTATCATTTGACCAGTTTTTCTAATAAATACTTGCCCTTTCATTTAACTTCTTCCTTTCCAATAACCTTTAAAAGACTTAATTTAAAGCCAATGCCTATCACTATTATTTCTCCATATGCTATCTATAGCCATATCTAACCCCTTCATAATCATTTTCTTTTCTTCATTAGTATATTTTTTACTGTTATTTATCTTTTGTTTTTGATTAAACAATGGAGTTAAAATTTGATTAAGCTTTGACTCCTTGAAGTTTTTATTTGAATATCTCATTGCTATTACACCTCGCTAAAACTTACTTTTTCTCTCTCATCATATATTAACGTATAGCCATTTATATATTTCATAAACTGTTCTCTTTGTTTTATATTAGTCCATTCAATATGTTCTACTACTCCATCATTCATTTTTATATCTGCCATTGAAGTTTTTGTACTATCGTGATAAATTCTAATTGCCAGTGCATATGGTTTCATATTACATTTCCTCCCTATTTAATATTGTTATTCCTCAAATACCCATTTGAGTTATATCAACCAAACTAACAACTCTTTACTCATTTTTCTCAAAGCACCATTTGAGTTATTTTTGGCTATATACTTTAACATTGCTCTAATATGTGCTATTTGATTGTTATTACTTGTGTAATCTGTTATGTCTTTCGGACTTATTTGTGCTAAATCCATATCATTTAGATACTCTAAGAAGTTTCCAAGCGTTTTCTTATATGTATAAACGCTATTCTTATTAGTGGAATTAGCTTCAAAGTATTCCATAAAGGAAGCAAAGTATAATTGGTTATTAAAATTCATCAAATACTCTTTTGAGTTACGCCCCATATTATCACTTCCTTTCTCTGTTTATCTCAAATACAAATTTGAGAAATAATCAGAATCAATCGTTAATTTTAAGCTATTATATTCTTCTTCTAATCTGTTTTTTAAATCATTTCTAACTTCTGATAACGCTGTTAATCTTGCTATCATTGTAACTATTGTTTCTTGAATTTCATCTTGAAAATTATCATCAATCCATTTTTGTAATCGTTTAATTTCTTCATCAAGCTCTGTAATATACTTTATTACTTTTTCTCTCATATTCGGCATTTTTCTTTCCTCTCATTCAACGTCAAATCTCCATTTTATAGGCTTTGATTAAAGGCATAAATCTTTATACCACCAATTTCTAAATAATGTTCTAAATCTGTTAAAATACTTCCTTCAGCATCAATTGTATACAATCTACCTTCTTCATCTTTTTTAACAGTTTCAATTCCATCATGTATACATTCTCTTGTCTCTTCCATCCATACACAACCATCTTTTTCATATTCAACAAATACTTTTTGTCCTTTTTGCAAGTCACTATATTTTAATTCGTTCATATTAATACCTCCAATTTTTAATGAAATAGTTCTTTCAAGTTAATATTATTAATTTATAAATAATAGTTCAGACTTGTCGTTAATCAAATTACCACTCATAACATTATTATGATTATCATATCCAATCCTTGATAAATAAACTTTCATGTTTTCTATATGATTTTCTGTTATATGTTTAATTATTTCTTGTGACCTTTTTATCGCACTATCCTTTTTTACATAAGTATCAGCAGTCATGCCACCTCGACTATTTTTAGTTACGATTCCATATAAGACATCATTATATATAATTTTTCTCATTTTCTCACCCTCCACAAACGTTGAATTTTAACGTTCTATTTCACTAAATTTACCATAAAATTATACTTTTATGTTGTTATTTATTGTTATGCAGGAATACCACAACCGTCTTCAAATTCTTCTGCTGTTATTTCAAACCATTTTGACATATATTTATAATGTTCTTCATAAATACAGTTCATTTTGTCCCAATAATATTCATCCGTCATTGGAAACTTACTTTTTAAATGAGCAATCATTTCATTATCTGTTGTGATAGGTTTTTCAGTCTTACAATAAAAAGTAAACTCATTAAAATAATCAGTTCTATTATCATCGTCACCGTAATAATAAAACCATATTTCATAATATTTCATTTTCACACCTCCACATGAAAGTTACATTTCATATTCTTTTATATTCATTCATTAACCAACCAACACCTTTACTGTGGTTTTCATCAAACCAATACCAAATTTCTTCTCTATGTGTATTAATTGGAAAATATAAAAAATCATCTTCAATTTCTTCTGTCTCAGGATTCATAGGAATATCACCAAAAATTTCCCAAAGTAATTCTAATTGTTTATCTGTATATTTTTCAGTTCCATCTAAATCTACAATACAATCGTTTCGTTCGCATACTGGGCAATGAGCAGATTCAGAATCAATATAAATATGTTCACACCAGTTACAACGTACTATATCCATATTTATAAACTCCTTTCAATATTATTATCTATTAAACCAACCTTTCATAGCACATCAGTAAGTCTTCAAGTTCTCCATCGAAATTCTGTTTGCTTAAATCATTACCAATTGCTCGTATACGTTTTATAATTCCTCTTTTAATTGCTTCATAACTACTCATTTCGCCCACCTCATTCAATATATTATTTTTATTTTATTTATTATTATGTAATTAAAGCAAATCAAATGTTCATTTGCTTTTTATTTTTCTGCTAGAAGATTTTTCACTTGTTGCAATAGCTGAACAGCTTCTCCTTTTGATTCCAAATCACCGTCTTCAATTGATTCAATGATTCTGTCAATGCTATTTTGATATTGTTTTGGGTAATATTTTTTAAATGTCACGCTTTCATTTTTAGCATCTAAAATAATTTCCAATGAATCATTGGTTTTAATTTGTAGAACCTTTCGAATTTCCGTTGGAATAACTATACGACCTACGTTATCTATCTTTCTCACAATTCCTGTTGTTTTCATATGCTTTTCTCCTTTATCTTCATCAAATAATCGTTTTATCGACTCTTAATATTTATTTCTAAATTCTTATTCATTAATCCATCAAATAAAATACTATACCCTTGCCCTTCATAAATTCCTGTTATATTAATCATATATATTTCTTTTTCTGTAATATTGTTTTCGCTATCTTTTTCATAATTTATATTAGTATCTATCTTTATTCCTTTAAAAGTAAATCCATTCGGTAATTCAATTTTTTCTCTATAATATCTGTTAGAAAATAATTTTATATCATTATTATACCCATCAAGAATATATTCTGCTGTTTCAAACTGTTTAATAAAATCATTATCAAATTTATTTATAGCTTCTTCAATTTTAGCAAAATTTTTTGAACTTGAAGCACTAATTTTTATTCCCATTTTATTTACTCTATCCTTTCACAATTTAGCATCAATTCAATATTTTATCTACTCTGTTATTTAATTGGATTCCCCATCATATCAAATTGTTTTTTACATATGTCACATTCTAAAAAATGTACTTTTGATATAGTTCCAACTCTTTCAGTTTTATTTACATGAGGACAACCATTTTTAATAATTTCTTGTTTTTCAATTTCTTTTTGATTTTCCTCTTGTATTATTTCAGCAAGTATTTCATCTGTAAGGTTTTCAAATTCTTGATTGCTCATTGCTGTTACCTTCTTTCTATCCCTATAAATCTACAATTTTATTCGTTGTTATTCTCCTAATCCTTCTTCCCAACCCCAGTCTGGGTCTATGGAAGCAATTCTGGCTTCTTCATAATCCATACCACAAATTTCAACTTTCCAATCTATCCATGATTCTCTACTATCTTTCTTTCCTGTTTTCTGTAGATATTCTTTATAACTGTAATCCAACATCGTTTCGCCTCCTTTGGCTGTTATACCTCAATATTTAACACATTATCTTGACAGTACACGTATTTGATTTCTGCATTCAAATATTCTTTTGAAATACCTTTGGATTTATCCTCAAACATACTACCTTCTGCTAATATATCGTAAGTTTCTGTATCGTCATCCCAATGTTTAATAGTAAAAGCACCTTGGATGATGATACTCTGTTCTAACAAGTCATTTATTGTCATAATGTTATACTCCTTTATATCTTCACATTTAAGTACAATATATTTTCTTATCAACTCTTTTTTTCTTCTTCTGCTATATCTATTGGACAGATTTCTTGAACAGTACCACCTACAGCCAATTTAAACCCTTCAAACTTTATTCTACCACTAAACAAGCCTCCGACTGTATTTTTCATTTCTTCTGTTACCAACACTTCGTTTTTTTTACTTATTGTATGCAAATACGAGTTCCAGTTACTGATATTTATCCAATCCCACCCTCTGTGCAATATATCACCATTGGGACATATACAAATAGATAACTGTAATGGGATATCGAAAAATGGACATACATGGCATATCATACCACCATCTATATAGACTACATCGTCTTTGTTTTTTAAGTTGATAGGTATATCATCAATTATAATTAGTCTTTCATAATTCAATTCTTTCCCATCCTTGTCTAAATTGATGATACGTTTTAATATGCCACTTGCTGTATACATTTTCTTTGTTACTGTTATACTACTTATTGCGTTTGAACGTATTTCTTCTTTTGTTATTTCCATATCGGGATTTAAAAAAGAATTTAAAAAATCAAATGGTGTCTCTTCATTGTCATAAACTCCGTTGTTAATATCATCTATGATTTTATCTTTTTCAAGTTTCGCAGTTTCATAATTATCGCAAGTTTTCACTGATTCTAAAAACTCAACACAATACTTTTCCATAATTATCTCCTTTAAAACATATATCCTTCTTCAAAAGTTGTATTATATCCTTTTTGGGATAACTCTCTTAAAACTGTGTCCATATCCTTTCGCTTGACTTCATTAACACAAACATTGTCATTATAGATTTTAACTTGAATCATGTTATTAATCGGTACAATCGTAGCATAAGAATGTTTGTTTGTGTTATGCTCTGCTTGATAAGTGTTGGTTGCTAATTTGTTAACTTGTTTCATTTTTTTAATCTCCTTTATACAAACAACGGATTTAAATTATCTCCAAAATAATTCTTTCCAACTCATTTTATCACACCCTTTATCAATTTCCAATCTACATTATTTAATTGTAGCTTCGAAAATTTTTTGGCAAATCTTCTCACGCTTTTTGGCAAACTTTTCATATCTGCCATAGCGTGAGATTTTTAGTTTTTTGCCACTTAGTTTGAGATTATTGGTTCCTAGTTGTCCCTCCTGAATATAGTATCATTCAACAGCTTAGCCTTGAAGTTATAACTGTCAAAATGCTGCATGATACCAAGATATGACTGTACGGACTGGTTTATCTCTTCAAAGTCCTTAGAACCTTCCGAATAAGCTTTCTGAAGCATTTTAAACTTCCTCTTAATCTTCTTTAAGGTCTTTTTCTTTAGTTTTCTATGTGTAGCCCATACTCTAAAGCCTACAAACTCAATACCGCACGATATGGGTCTTATAGCGGTCTTATTATTCAAGTCTAGGTCGAGAACTTCTTTTAAGAATACTTCAATATCGGTTTTAATCTCATGTAAGTATTTTTTATCATCTGCCAGTATTATTATATCATCCATGTATCTTACATAGTAGTGTATTCCAAGCTTATGCTTAACATACTGGTCAAGCTCATTGAGATATATGTTAGCGAATAGCTGAGAGGTTAAATTTCCTATCGGTATCCCTACATCAAAAAGCCTATCTTCTTCACTGCATTGGTCAGGCTCCATTCCAGCAGGAAGTCCAAAAGGAACATCTTCACTGTTTATAATCGTATCTAAAAGCCAAATAAGGTCTTCATCCTCAATCTTATTTTTCAGGATATCCAATAGTATTTTATGATTAATCCTGTAGAAATATTTTGATATATCCAGTTTTAAATAATAGTATTTCTGTGGCTTCCTGTTTACTTGCCTTAACCAATATTGAAGCCTATCAGCAGCCTTATGAGTACCTTTTCCAACTCTGCACCCATAACTATCATAAATGAATTGCTTGTCATATATCGGATATAAGACCCTGTATATAGCCCATTGGACAACTCTGTCCTTAAAGGGTAATGCCATTATTAACCGCTTTTTAGGGTCATAGACAAAGAATTCTCTATACCTACCAACCTCATAAGTCTTATATATTAATTCATTTTGAATCGTGATTAAATTCTCTTCAAGGTTTGTATTGAACTCCAGTACATCACGTCTGTATCGTTTGCCTTTCTTTGCTTCATTTGTTGCTATATAAAGATTTTCAAAGTCTATTATTTCAGAAAATATATTTCTTAGTTTTTTAGCCATAAAGCACACTTCCTCATAATAATTAGTCATATGGCTATGTGTAGCACTTTTCATTTCTTACTTGGTGCTTCCATAGCAATTTAATATTTTGCTTTGTCAGCAGGGAAATGAGCCCCTTTGTCCTCTCTGTACTGGATGCAAGCCCTTGAGCTTGCAACATCTGACAATGAGAGCAGAGCGGAGCGGAAACCAATGTTGTTGCTCGAGTTCGAACGAAGGTTGTTCAAGTTCAAGGCGAAAACCCCAGCAACAGAACCGTCGTTCCAGTAGCCACCACGAATCGGAAGCCTTTCTCCGTAGTTACGAACCCAGAAGCCATCTCCTCCACACGAAGCATCTACTGGAGCAATCCCTAAAGCTTTTAACAACGTCGGTACTGTTACACCGCTCTTAGCAGCTAAAGTCTCAAAATTACAATGGCTGTATCTATAGTATTCGTTAACATCTCCACCAGTGTAGTTAGGATTATCCCTTACAGTATTTATGATTGGGTCTCCTCCTACATTGTTTCCATCTTTGTCCGCAGTACCAGGAGTTGTATTGTCAATTTTAAGAGTTGAAGCTGTGCCTGGTGCTGCCAAATTACCATCCTGTAAGACAGCTTTCCACCAAGAGCTTGTATCTCCAAAGTCAGCGTTTGCCATTGCAGCATCATTGTCCTTTACAATCTGTATTTCACCATTCTTAAGTCTTAGTCCAGCAGTCCACTCCCAGACATTACCGTTCAAGTCGAATATACCTTCATTTGTTCCATCATGAGCCCATGCTGCTGAACCTGAACCAGTTGCAACTCTACCAGTATGATGATATTTAGTGCCATCAAATTCATTGGCTCTGTTGTTCCAGTTATAGTCTAGTAACCAATCGTAAGTTTGAACTCCGACCTCATGTAGTGCACTGTGTTCACCTCCACAATAATTGTTACCCCTTGGCATGTATCCGTTTTTCTTGCACCATAAGGCTATTGCAGTCCATTCAGCATTCGTCATAAGATGCCAGCCTGCCCCTTTGTTTTTGCAGTATTGCACCGCTTGGTCAAAGTTCACATAGACTCTAGGGTCTTTCATTGGAAGTGAGTAAGCTCTATCATTTACAACTATGTTTTGATACTTAGATATCAGGATTTCATCCTTAACAACACCATCCACGATAAAGGCTGGATGCGTTGTATTAGGAGCACCGTCAATCACATCAGATAAGTTGAATTTTGGTATCCTAACCATTACTGAAGGCATCCCAAGTTCATCAAATAAATAACTCTCTAATTCTTGCCCGTTTACATCGTCAATTTCTACTGGTATTAATGAACAATCTTTCATTATATATTTAGTATCATTAATAATTGATTTATAATCTTTGCTTGTTTTATTCCATTGTTTACTCGTAATTTTAAACATATTATTATCTCCTTTACACTTTTGTGATGCTTATTCGTTCAAGCTTGCCCTCTTCGATTTCTGGATTATACGTCAAATGCCAATATTGAATATAACCCCCCCCACTCTGTAGTAAAATTGCCGCATTTTCATCCGTATATTCTTTAGAACATACACCTGATTCTCTGAAAGCAATAAATCCCGAATATTGGACACCTTCATCAACGCATTTTAAATATTCATCAATATCATAAATAATATCACCAGCATACGATTCAGTAATTTTCGCAGCAAGCCTAATTAGTTTATCAACAATGTTTGAAACGTTTTTACTACAAGATTTAACTGTATAATTGTCATATGTGGAATAACTATAAATTTTAACTTTTAACATAATTTCATCTCCTTAAATTATATCTGTAATCATTTTTCTTTCATATTCTAAAATCTGTTCATAAGTCAACCATTCAGGCTTTTCATTATCAGGAAAACCATTCCATAACTCTTTCATTTTTTGGATTTGTTCTATTTCATTCTTAGCCCACAAGTGATTTGCATATCTGTTTCCGTTGCCTAAATAATAATCACAATCCATCTGCAAACGACCTAATAACATATACTCAAACTGATAAGGACTATCAATTACACGCCCATTTATAAACTCAATTTCAATATCTTTGTCTTTATATATTTGACTTATTGGATATGCAAGTTCGCCATCATATGTGTTTGGAATTACACTATACAAAGATAAACAAGCTTCTTGATGTGGAGTTTCATCCTTCCAATATCGTCCATTTTCATCTTTATAAGTATGTTTACCCCAGTCATCTTTACCTATATATTCTAATTTCATATTATTACTCCTTATGAATTGTTTGTTTGATGTTAATTTAGTATCTCTTCTAATTGCTTGATTAGCTGTTTGCAATTACTAAATCTACAATCTTTACCCATAACATAATTGTCATGCCTATCATCTTCTCTTTCATAAATTTCGCAAATTACTTCTATATTATCTACTGCAAAAACTTGATATTTGCCCTTATAACCTTTTTTAATAGCTTCTTGCATAATTAGATTTAATAATTTTTCCATATCAACTAAATTCTCTCGATTTTCATCCCATAGGTTATCTTGTTTTTGCATTTCTTCAGTATAGGTTAGTTTAATCACAGAAACATCCCTCCTCATAAAACTGTTCTTTCATTTTAATTGTCATAACAACTCAAATTCCAAGCGTTCCCAAGCTCGTAATATAAACCGTACTTAGATAATAAGCTGCGGAATTCTCCTTCTATTCTACATCCATATTCACCCAAATAACCGTTTAAAACTTCATAAAAATCACCTTCAAATGACATCGACAAGCAGCCGCCAGCATAATCAAAATAATCACTTGCTTCTTTATTCTCTTCAATGATAATTTTGTCCTTATCATTGTAGTAATACTTATTTGTTTCTGCATCGTGTGTTGTCATTCGTTTGCCATTGAAATAAATACAGACATCTGTCCACATTTCTTTTTCAAGAAGAAGCTGACGAATTTCATAAACAAGTTTCTCGATTTCTTCTTCAGATAATCTAAATGATTTTTGTTCCTCTTCTGGAAATGCTGCTGACATAATTTCTTCATAATTACTTTCAAACATTTCACGGGCTTCGCTTATTTTTTCTTGAAGTAATTCCTCAAATTCACTTTGTAATGTTCTGCCACTTGATGGATTAATATTTTGTGCCATTAAAATCAAGTCACCAAAAGTGATATTATCAAGAACATTATCACATACATTAAGGTCGTCACCAAGTTTCCAATTTCTGTCCATTATTATACACTCCTATTTACACATTTGTTTTCTTATTAATTCATAAGGTTTATGAGTTTTCCAATTTTCAGAACCGTCATTTGTATATCTATAAGTGTCAATACAATGATTTTCATCATCATATTTTACCTTTACAAATATAATTCCATTGCACATTCTTGTGTCTACTGGCAAATCCAATCCATCCCACTCTTCACGAGTAATAAGATACTCTCTTTCTTTATAAAGAAATGCAACTGTTTGATTTTCCCAATTGCCTTTAAATATTTTTGCTCTATAGGTTTCTAAATAAGCATTTAATTCTTCTTTGCTTACCCATGCATGTCCATCTGCAAAATAAATATAAGGTTCACACATAGATTTTTGTTTTGGAGCATCTGGATTATATGAAATATATTGTTTAACATAATCCTTTGTACTATATTCACCGTAAAGAGAATTAGGTTCTTTATATTCCCAAACATTAACTAATGCATGGAAATTAAATGCACCATTAGCACAACCGCCGCAATGTCCCCAATCTTTAAATGTCTTTAATCTTTTACCAAACAATTTTAGATTATTAGGGATATTGCACCACGCCCCACCAGATGTACTACAATAAATATTTCTTTTATCATCTTTCAAACCAATAAATGGAATATAAGGCTGTTCACAAATATAGCAACTATCTTCCTCGAATCTATCCAAAGATTCAACATGTGCATTACGGTAATAATCTCCATGCTTATTTGTAAATTCAATAATATCTCCAACTTGAATCTGATTATCAGTACGACTTTCCTCGATGATTTTTACATACATATTAGCTTTTTCAATGTCGGATTGAGTAACTCTATGTTGGTAATCATATGATAGATTTATTTCTTTTAATGTTTCAATTGTATACATTTCATCACACTCCTTAATTACTTCTTTGTAAATTCAAAGCATAATTGCTAACTTCCAGCATATTAACTTCAGAAGCCTTATGCCTTCTCAAATAGGAATACATATTATAATCTAGCTGTCTAAAAATCTTCAAACAACTACTAAGAGACAAATTTCCCATCAATTATATTCCTTTCATATTTATTATTATTATGTCTTGTATGTAATCTTTTTCTTTTAGGCTGTTCATCTTCTTCATACACTTCTTCAAGATTTCTCTTTGTAAATAAAGAATATAGTCCTAATGGAAGAGTGAATAATGCAGCATTTACATTATGTGATTCGGGATTAGTATCTGTTGAAGTTACTGCTAGTATGATAATGACTATAGAAATAAATATCAGCCCTAACCCTGCTATCTTTTGTTTAATCATCTCATTTTCTCCTTATTAAATTTTAAATATTATTTATTATTATGTATTGTGCTACTAATATAACACAATAATTCGGTGAATGCAAGGTATATTTTCCCTATTCTTCCCAAATTCCATTTACATAGAAAGAGATTTGAAGGTTGTCCTCACCGCCACCTCTTACAATTACTTCGTCTGCAAGATTTACAAGTTCTATAAATTTAGGTTTTGTAATTTCATTTAATTCAAATTCTTCCATGAATGCCTGAACAAAATGAGATTTTTGAGTGTTATCAGTTGGAATATCTGATACAATATCTGCATCTTCGAATAATTCAAGAGCTAAATCACGCACTTTTGCAAATTGTTCAGCCTTGTCAGCAATCATATTTTTCCCATTGATTTTAGACTTTTCTAGGCAATCGTCTATCACGGCAATAACTTTTTCAGCAGTTTCTTTTTTAGTCATAATTTCTCTCCTTTTAATCAACCATAAATAACTTCACCAAATAAAGCAAATTGAATAATACAGTCTGCTGTTGTAGCATCCATGTTATCTAAATCACAATCATCTGGTCTTTCTTGAATATTTAACGCTATTCCTTTTAATAACTTTTCGAGATTTAACTTTTCATCTTTAAAATTATCCCATTCAGCATCATCAAATGTAATTGATTTTCCAGTTAGCAGCAATTCTGTTGCCCATTGTGAAATTGGCATATTTTCAGGCTTTTCATTCCATTCGGTAGTCGTATTATTAAGGCAAGCCCAATAACCAATCCCATCTTCTAATGCCGTTATGACAATATTTTCAATATCTGAATAAGTAATTATTTTTTCAATCTGAATAACAAGTGACTTTTTAGATGTATCTTTTTTCATATCATAGCCATATTCAGTTTTGTCAAACAAAGTTGTATTCATGATTAAAATTCCTTTCTTTAATATCAAATGCTGATTTGATAAGGTGTTAATCAACAACAATCGTTAATTTATTCTTCGTCATTAGCAAGTATTAAATGTTTATATTGATGATATTTAGAAATCTCTTCTTTGTAGTAGTCTTTGGTATATGCTTCACCTCTTAAAAATCCATCACGAAAACATTCTTCCATTGCTTTTCCAATGTCATTTGGATAATCTTCTAATATAGTTTTGATAGCTTCAGGTTTTGTCATTTCCCCATATTTTGTTGTTACACTCATTTTAATCCTCCTTTAAACTCTTTCAAATTGTCCGTCTTTTACCCATCGTGTAAATCCATATTTTGTGACTCCATAAAACGGAACTTCATCCTCAATAGCGATTTCTTCAACTGTTACAATTTCGTTATTAACTTTAATTTTATCTCCTACTTTGATATTATTGTCTTCCACTACAATTCCTCCACTTTATCATATTTTGAGATAATTTCGTCAATATCAGTTTTGTAATTTTTTATTATCTTATCAATTGGTAGATGATTTGTTGTTTTTTTTCACAACTTTCGAATCTGATTCAAGCATTTCAGAAAATTGTTTCAATTCTTCAATTAAACTTAATAATTCATCATTCATTTTTATTCACCTTTAACCTTCCACATAAAATAACTCTTTGATTTTAATTATAACCACCCATAGCCATTCCATTTTCTGTATTTTCTATATTGACTATCCCACATTGCCCTTTGTCCATCCTCAAGCTCTATTACTTCACCTGATTCTGCACGACCAAATTCATATGCAATGTCAATTACATCTGTAGAGTCGGTTTCGACTGTATAATTATCTCCTCTTGTGTTGTCGCTTGACATCCAAAATTTAATTTCCTTTTTCATTCCAATTCTCCTTTCGATAATCACTTTTAAACCATTATATCATGATTAAAG
The DNA here is from genome assembly GCF_017168145.1 of Anaerovorax sp. IOR16. GTDB lineage: Bacteria > Bacillota > Clostridia > Peptostreptococcales > Anaerovoracaceae > IOR16. The sequence continues at coordinate 1,096,494 of NZ_JADQTL010000009.1, forward strand.
GACAGCCACACGCTATTGACTAAATTTTAAAACTTTGTTATTATGTACTCAACCTATAGGATTAAACATCTTATTATCCGCTTAAATGCAGAGAAAATTTGTTTAATCTTTTTTATTGTACTTTTACGAATTCTAAACTTAATTGTAATAGTAATTTCAAACATACTATTCACCTCGCTGTTTTAAAGACTGAAGGCGTGTGTATGTTGAATGTAGCTGCCCTTGAATAATGACATAAAAATTAGGCTTTTATTTGATTAGATAACAATGTTCTTTCACATTGAAATTTGACATTGTTGGATTTGCAATAACTAATAGCATCACCAATATTGTTGAATGGATTTACAATATCCATCACAAACTTATTTCGTTCATATAAACAAATGTGAAATAGATTTGTATACATAGAATTTTTAATAATAATCATGAATAAAACCTCCCAAATTGACTTCTTATTATGATATAGAAATAACTGTTGTGCCTTTGTTTTTAGCATAACTTTCTGCAACTGCATAAACATTAACACTTCCAGTAAGCTTTGGAAATAAAACTTCACCGTTAGCTAAAACAACTTTATACTGAACAACTGCTGGACAATTCATAACATAAACCTCCTATAAAATTAACTTTTAAAATCTCTATAGAATGCATATTTCATGCGGTCATTTTACAAAGTGATTAATAGATAATTTGATAGGTTCATCATAGAAATCAAAATGATTACCTTCTTTAAGTATTCCATCAATGTTTAATTCAAAATAAAACCTTTTATCATTTCCAATACCTGCAAATAAATTATAATAATTTGTATCGTTTGGAATTAGAAAATTAATCACAACGGCATTACCCCAGTCAACAGGAATTTCTTGAATAGTTGCTTCTTGTGGAATACTAGCAAGGTTCATTAACTTTCTTGCAACGTCAGCTTTGTTCAAACTCCTGCAATCAGTCGATTCCATGTTACAGATTTGTTCAACATACTGCATTATCAATTGTTTATCCATAGTAATCCTCCATATGCACTCAAACAGACTTTAAAAATCATCCTCTAAAGTAGTTCCAAAGATACCATCAACGGCATTAACAATTGTGTCAGCAAACCCAATTACCCCAAGCCAATTAAAATACCTTTCCAAGACTTCACGCTTGTCCATCTCCATAATTTCTGAATCCATACTTTCATCGTCTGGTTCGATTCCTAAATTTTGTCTGACATTTTCCATAATGTCTTCGTTATATGTTTCGTCCATAATAAACCTCCTATAAATCATAATGACTAGAAACTGTATAAACATTTCCTTTCATTTTTACATATCTAGCAAAACATTGACCAGTACAATCGTACATTGAATTAGTAGGATAATGTTCTGAATAAAGTGGCAAATCATTATTTAATAGCCAATTGTATTTGAACTTCTTAGTCGTTCCTTTTGGAAACACAATACGCATAATAGTTTCATCATAATCACCATCATAGTCAATACAAATATTCTTGTATCCATTAGCTTTTCGAATCATTTTTTCAACACAAACGATATCAGACTTTAACAAATCAAATCTTTCCTGCATTCTAGGAGAAAAATCGTCCTTCATATCATCATAAAGTTCGATATCTTCTAATATTTTTTTACGAATTTTCCCTAAAATAAATATATTTTTCTTGTTTGAACTCGACACTTCACATAAAACACTACGAAGAACTTTCATGATAGACCTCCATTAATGACGATTATTTAATTCAGAAATAGCTTCACTTAATGCCAATTTTCTTTGAGTTTCCAATTCTGACTCTGAACATTCAATTTTTAAATTCTCAATCCAAGCATCAAGTTCTTCAATACTCATTTCTTTTAAATCCATAACAATCCTCCCAAATATTAGGTTAAAATCAACTCAATTATAACCTAAAAAGGTGACTTATGCCACCTTTTGTTCCTGTTTGGTATTTTGTTCAGTCAAAGCCTTTTCATGCTTCTCAATCAACTCTTTAAGTGATTGGTTAGAAAGTTTAATCGTCTCATTACAAGATTCAATAATCTTTTCAAACTCTGCAATTTTCGCTAAGACATCATCTGATTGATTCAAGGTTTTTAACGTAGCAATTTGCACCTTAACGGACTCAATCTTAGACTCTGCCTTTTTTCTGCCACTAATAATTTTTCTCTGAGAAGTCAAGAAATCCCTTTGGGAATCGTCCATAACTTCCGCATTACAAATTTTGATACCAAGCAAAGTCTCAATATCTTTACGGAATCGGCTCAATTTCGTGTGAGCAATTTCCTTGAATGCCACGAAATCTTTATCATCATCAATATTTACAGAATCATCCATGAACATTTCAGAATAACCGACAATACTGTCAATATCAGTCTCGCTGCAACGCATATCTTTTGAAGTCTTATCCTTCTCACCACTGGAAAGCAATTCCTTCCACAATGGGTAGAGCGGTTCACGGGCAACAAGCTTCTCATTTTCCAAAGTTAATGGATTATGCTTAACGGTGATGTAATTACAAGTAGCCTTGTAAAGCTTTTCAATGTTGGAAAGATACACTTTGAACCAAACCTCGTCAATTTCAAGTTCAGAAATCATCTTCTTTGAAATCAGACCTTTGTTTCCCTTTTCACGAGCCAAGACAAATGCCTTTCTCATGTAATTAATGTTGTAAGAATCATTTCTCTTTGCTTTAGCAGTCATAATAAACCTCTTTCCGTCCTTTTGGGACTAATTAAAATAATAAAAGACACATGGAATTATGTGCCTTAAAATAACTATTTGCTCACTCTGCATTTTACGGACTTGTGACCGTTTACAAATTGTAAGTTGCATTAAGCAACCGCCAGTATAAAACTAGCGGTTTATATTAAAAACCTTTTCTTTACAAACCTACCGCCCTTTACAGTTCAAAAGTTGTATAGTGTTAGTGTCGCAATGACTAAACCTGCATCGTTTCACGGAATACAGGACTAACTAATATACGGTTATTGAATGCTTGTAACAGCCTTATAAATTTGTATTGAACCGACTTTACTGTTCACAGCTTACAGATTCCTCAAGCCGAGTTTGGGATTTCCTGCTTCCCTCTGACATTCACTACCTGTCAGACAGCGTTCAATTATTATAACTATCATACTTTGCTCGTAGAGCCTTGCTTCATTTGTTTTCTTACCAAGCAAGTGGCAATAGACTTAGTGGTTCGTCACTTGTCCGTTTGGACTGGCTTTCATACCATGCTTACCATCATACCTCATCAACCACTTGGAATGTATAAACTGCTATTGTGATTGACTTCATGTCTTTCCTATCCGTCCTGTATGGTTACTACCCACTGTATCAGTTATGAGTTATAGCATGTTCTCTTATATATACTGTATTTGACCAGTATATTATTGAGGTGTGTATGTGAGATTTTTTTACACGTTATTTGTGCGTGTCTCTCTCGCTTACATATACACTGTAATTTAAAGTGCATTTATTGAGGTGTCATTTTAAAAATATTTTTAGAAAATAAAAAACCGTCAGAATTGTTTAAATTCCAACGGTTTGAGGTGTTTTCATGTTTTGTTATTACATGATTTTAGATAACTTTTTACGAATATATAAAACTCTATCCTTTGCAGTATTATGAGAGATGCATAAAATACGTGCTATTTCTGCAATGGTGCAACCTTGCAATAGTAACTGGAGTGTTTCGGCTTGTTTATCGGTAAGGATTTCTAATAGTTCGCTTATTAATTCTTGGATTTCCACGTCCTCTAGGCTCTTATGGTACTCTCTGACAGCTTTGGTGTACATGACGTTCTCGGTTGCTTCTTCTTCACTCATTTCTTCACCTTTACTATTTAAGGCATTGCGGTTTGTTACCCATAAATGCTTATAGTGTTTTTGCTCCATTTGATACATTGTATTTTGTACTGTCTGAAATACTGTTTTCTTCACATCGTCGGTAAGAAAAACAAGGTTGTTTGCTCTGCTGTCTATTTTGATTTCTTTCAAGTTTTCCAATATTGTGAGTGTTACTTCTTGTTTCAAGTCGTCAAGCAATGTATGTCGGAACGTGTTTAATATCTCACTTGCTTTAGAGTTTCCTCTGCTTTCCATCGTTTTGAGTGCCTTATATGTGATTTTAGCACTTGCTTGGGCGATAATGGTAACTTGCTTTTCATTCAATTTTTTCATGGTTCTTCCCTCTCTGCTTTTTTACGTGGGTTGCGTCCACTGATTAAATAATGGTTTAGTTAGTGGGTAGTAGGTAAATACTACCTATATAATAGTATATATCATTGGTGAGATATTACAAGTGTTATTTTAATTATTATTATCTATTGTTTAGATGTATTTATACTGTAATTTGTTGGGTAGAAATCGAGGTGTATTGGGTGAGATTTATTATTTATTGTTATGCACTGTTATTCATTGTGTACTATTTATACATATTATTGTATGTTTATACTGTATATTATTTATAAGTGTTGGAATATCAATGTTTTATTTATGAATAAATGTATAATAATTCATGGTTTTAAGGTATTATATATCGTTACTATGGTAAAAAGTCGCTTAAATCAAAGAATAGAGCTTCTATTTTATGGAAGGCTTAGAAACGTTGGAAATTGTGGGTTTGTGAGTGTATGTAGTTTGTATTGTTATACGTTTTTATGTGTAATTATGCGTTATAGTGTAAAATTACATTGTTTGTGTGATTGGTGAGTGTTGGGTTTGGATTGTATTTGTAATGGTTTGGTTTATAGTGTAAATTTACACTTTTTATGTAATTGGTTGGTATTGGTGTGGTTAGTTACTATTATGGAAGAATTGAAAAAATTATTGTATACAATTTTAACTTTTTCACCGATGAAATTATAAGGCATAAATTGTATACAGTTTTTATTATTGTATACAATTAAGTAATCCAACTTCCAGTTCTCCCAAAAGTGGAAGTTGAAAAACGGGGGCATATTTACATTTTTTACAACTTTTCACGCATCGGGAAAGCCATGAGTAGTTCCACACCACTCACACAATTAAATTTCAATTCCGAAAAAAGCCCGTAAAATCCACCACACCACTTCGGTACTGCTTTCGGCAAAACCCATCAATTCCAACGATTACACCCATTTCACCACAAAATTACATAATCCACCTATCCATAACCCAAATCCACAATACACCCCAGAATATCCAACTATAATCCATATATCCCACAAAATCCCAATTACACCAGCACACCCAATAAACCAAGTAAAATCCACATTTCTCCCGAACGTACTATATTTCAATCAAAATCAACTCATTTTTAATGAAAATCAATCAAAATTTACCCAAAAACATCTAAATCAAAAATACCATTATATATTCCATATTTTTCACTTACATTAAACTTACTCCACCGAAGCACCATCAAAACACAACAAAAAATAACAATAATTAATTTCATTATATTTATTGACTTATTGCGTCAATATGATATAATATAAGTATAGTTAAACATTGAAATTTCAACGATTCAAAGGAGGTTAATGAATATGAATACAGTATTACAAACAGAGCTGCACCCCACTGATAACAAACAACAATCTAATATTATTGATATAAATCACTTATTAAATCCCACACAAGAGCCGTTACCTATTATGGATTCTATTAATCCAATAGAAGAAAAGACAACTAAAAAAGAACAAGATGCTCACCCTATTAAATCATTAGAGGACATTAATGCAATCATTAAATATTTCTTGTCAAACAATCAATACCGCAATGCTATGTTATTTGTTGTAGGTATTAATTTTGGTTTAAGATATTCAGATTTAAGTGAAATTAGATTCAAGGATTTAATAGATAATAACAAAGGATTCAGAAAAGAATTCCAACCAAATGAAAAGAAAACAAATAATTTACGTCATATATATATCAATGATGCTGTCAAAGAAATAGTAACAATCTATCTAACACAAATGGCTGAGAATGGCGTATATAAGTCATTAGATGATTATTTATTCGTTGCTGAAGGAACAAACAATATTAAAACAAGACAAATTGAATATGTAGATAATGAAGAAATAAAATATAAAACAGTGCAAGCACCAATTACGATAAGAGCAATGAATCCTATACTAAAACAGGCAACGGAATATCTTAGAATTAAAGGTAGATTTTCAACACACAGCTACAGAAAGACATTTGCATATCATATATTATTACAAGAAAACAATACAAATCATAATGAACGTCAAATAGAGTTCTTGCAAAAAATATTCGGTCACAGTAATCAAACAACAACGTTGCACTATGCAGGATTTACAGAAGATGAAATTAAGGCAGCATATCTAAATCTAAATCTTGGACTAGATGCAATAAGACAATATAAACATTGAAATATCAACAACTTTATGAAAGTATAGTAAAAAACACATCTACAGAGAGCTAAAATGAACGAAAATATAATAATGGATACATTACACCTAAAAGCTATTATTGCATGAAATAAGTATCAAAACATGTCAAATAATAAGTAAATCTATATAAAGAAATGTATGTACTCTACCATACCAAAACACACAACATAAAACACCACAAAAGATAATAATAAATATTTTTTTAAAATTAATACTAGACAAACAAAAATAATAGTGTATAATAATAAACAAAACAACACAAATATTACAAGAAAAATATCAACAACAACAAGAACTAATAATATGACAAGAAACATATTACAAAATGAAACAAAACAGGAAGGGAAAACTAATATGTACAAGACCCCATATAAAACAAAACACAGACACGAAACAAGACAACAACACCCAAGTGGCAACGCCACGCCAGCGAGTGCCGTTAGGTGCTCGTATAATTATTCTATTGTTATATAGATTATTCTATTGTTCTTGATGAGACTTCGCCTTTTTTAAAAATGGCTAAATTTCAACAATCAATATAGAGGTGATGTCTCGCAAAAATGGACTTCACTAAAATACAAAATGGCTAAATTTCAACGTTTTAAAAATACCCAATGTCTCTTAGTATAGGAGGTGAATAGAAAAGAAGTGAAATTTGAAGGTAATTATATACAAATACCAAGATTTATTTTAGAAAGGCTTGAGACTGATTTGTTGAGAATACCGATATTTATATATTTATATAGAAAAGTAAGTTTAGATGATACTATTGGTTGTTGTTTAGATGATATTATTTATAATGTTGGCTATTCTAATATAAAAATTAAAACAAATATTATTAATAGAATAAACACTACCCTCTCTTACTTTCAAGATAATGGTTTGATTGAAATAGACAATAATTATAACAAACTATCACAAAATTATTATGTACGATTATATCCAAATAAAGATTATTTTGATGCTCCAGATTCGTTTTGCCAAATTCTATTATCTGAAGTAGACAAAATTTTAAACTATAAAGATTATATTACTCTTGATAAAAATGAACGTAATGTAATGCCAGATAAATTATTATATATTCTTACATATATTAGAATGAATAAATTACGAAGAGCGGATAACCAAGAAGCATATCCAAATAGAAAACCAGAATTCTTTTTCAAACAAATCAAAGATATTGCTGAAGATTTAGAGATAAATAAAAAAACTGTTTCTAGTGGAATCGTTATTTTAGAAAAATTAAATATTATAGTTTCAAAGAAAATGAAAAGATATAAAGATGTTAAAGGTAATTGGCACACTGGCATTACTCTATTTGTTGATAAGTATGACGGATGGGAGCAAGAACTTGAATGGGGTGTTAGTTTACTAAATAGTGGAAAGAAGATAATATACAAACAATAAAAAGGAGTGAAAGAAAATGATAAATAGCAGAAAGGAATTAAATAAAGATGGTGGAGAAAATTAAAAACAAAACAAAAGATAATAATAAAAATAAATTATCATATAAAAACTGTAAGCATTGTCAGTATAATGACACTTGCCCTAAGTTTAAATGCGAATACATATCTCCTGTTCCAGATGATAAGGATAAATCTAATATATTATTGCAATATTTATTACGATGCAATAAACCTACAGAAGAGAAGTTTTTAAAAATAGGATATTCTCATCATTCTACCCATATTACAAATGACGGCGTAACAGAGCTGTATAGATATTACGTTTCTATTATTAATGATTCTTTGAAAATCATTCGTTCTGGTGGAACTGCATACTTATATAAAATATCTCAGGTCACTGAAATACTTAAATTTGAGCAAGATGTCTCACTATCTGTTTGTGATGGTGTTTATTACATAACAATGAATAATAATAAATAATATTATTAAATTAAAATCATTATTGTGGAGGAATAAAATGAATTTACAATTTACTGAAGAAAATTATGAGTTATTGAAAAAGATTTTTAGGGAGTCGGATGTATTGATGCAAGAAGAATTATTGAAATTCTCGATATGGCAAGAGATGGATTTAAAACAATCAGAGGTTAATATAGGAAATGTCATTATTGATAAAGATAATCGTCTGATTTGTATTATAAATAAAAAAATGAAAGTTTTCAATATTGCAAATCGAGAAGCCAAAGAAGGCGAGTTAATTTTTATAACACTCCCCTCACCTATTCTTGGAGATTGGGCAGTTGGGAAGTGTTATAAATCTGGTGGAATAGACGCAATTGACTACGGGGTTTTTATTAATGCAATTGATACATATAGAGAAACAGGAGAATATTCTGTTGGAGTACAAGAAAATCAATACATTGTTTTAGAAGAAATTGGATATTAGTTATATCGCCCTACCCTACTTTGTTACGGATGGGCGTATGTTTACATGAAATAGGAATTTGATATACAAAAGAAAGGATACTGAAATTATGGAATATAGATTGAATAACTGTGAAGATGATGAAATTGATAGTGATTTCGAGAATGACGAACTTCCAAATTGTATTTGGGAAGATATGTGCAAGTGCAATCCAGATTTATTAGATTAACGGAGGTAGTAATTGAAATTAGAAAATACTTATATAATGAATTTAGAAGCTTGTTATATTTATAAAGACATTATTGAAGAAAAGAAATTAACATATAAAAAACGAGATTTAGCAAAATTGTTCTCAGCTACGATACCCTACAGTTTAGAAACTATAAGAATGGACAATTATTTCTCTGACACGTTTTATGCGATAAATGGAAAACAGTATACAAGAAAGGTAATCAATCTGACTTTTGATAAACACTATACTGTATGGGATGAAAATTGTGAATATAAAAATAGACAGGGAGAATTAAAAAAAGGAAAAAGAAAAATTGTTGCTACTAAAAAGAAAATTAGGAAATATTTATATGAAAATGGATTTATGATGGATGGTATCAAATACGTTTTTTATAAACGTGGAGCTGGAAAAGCTAAAAATGGATACGCACTATATATCCAAGAAGAATTAAAATATAAATTATTATTAAGAAGTAGATTAGGATTAAAATTTAATAAAAATGAATTGTTAGACCTAACTTCTTTATTGGCATATGAATCTTTAGTATCTTCTGGAATTGAATTTACTATTAAACTAGACCCCAAAACTGAAATATTATTGATTGATGATATTTACGGTAAAGAATTTGAAAATTTAGCAAGCGTAACAAGAGAAATAGATGGTAAAATAGTAACTCAAAATGAGAGAATTAAATTAATAAATTGTTTAACAGACGGTCAAGGGCTATTGGATGAATCTGTATTTATAGAATACAAAAAACAAGACAAAGGATTTATGTTGCTCAGAAGCGATATGTTTAAAGATTGTGCTTTTAATACTAAACTTCAAAAATGGTTTAGAGAAAATAATATAGATAAACTAACAGATATGTTTGGGAATATATATGATTCCTCTAAAATTAAACTAATAATCACTCCAAATTCTTTGAAATTCTTAAAATTTGCATATAAATTTACTGAATCGCAAGATAAAGAAAAATATAATAAATTGAATTCAGAAGAAAAGAAACATTACGAAAAAATATGTTATGAATATTGGCTGAACAATATAGACGATATATTTGGAGTAGTTAAGTGTGACAAAGAAGGTAATTATGGAACATATAATAGGACTACTTATCAATTACTAAACAGCATACCAACTTTAACATACGATGACTTAATGGAAATTACAAAAGAAGAACGTGAATATGTGATGTTATTAAAAAATGACAATGCTGTTTTTAGAAATTATTTATGTTCTGATGTTGAATATGCTTTGAAAATAGAACAAGCATTAGAAGATGAGAATATTGAATTATATGAAAATGTTGATTTGCTGAATGCATTATTACTTGTTAATTCTGATATTCAATATACCAAAAAATTCAAAAAGATGAAAAGTAATTTAATATCTAATTATATTAAATATTTAAAAAAGGGTAAGATACGTTTAAAAGATACTAAATATGTTACTATAATTTCAAACCCGTATGAAATGTTATTAGCCACAATTGGAGATTATAATGGTCGGTCTATAATGAAAGACAGAGAGGTCTATTGTCCGTATTACAACGACAATCAAGAATTTTGTGTATCACGAAACCCCCATATTAATGCCGGAAATGTTATGTTTGCTCAGAATATAAATCATGAAGAATATAGTTGGTTTAATTTTACCGATAATATAATGGCAGTTAATTTTCATGATAATGATATGCCCGATAGATTACAAGGCGAAGATACAGATAGTGATACAAATTTAGTAATGCCACATCCTATATTATGTAGAGCAGCCAAATATTGTGAAGCTCACTTCCCTACTCCTATCAATGATGTTTGTGGGAGTTCTAAATTGAGAAAGTATAATATGGCAGAACTTCAAAAGTTAGATGTAATTTTAAGCGATAATTATATTGGTAAGATTATTAATCTTTCACAGATTATTAATTCTTATTTAAATGATGCGATTTATAATAATACTTCAAAAGATATTATTGAAACTTTATATGCCGCAAGTAGTAAATTATCAAGTTTGAGTCAGATTGAGATTGATAAAAGTAAAAAAGTATTTGATAATGTAAATATGGGGAAAGAATTAAGTAATATTAGAAAAATTCCATATTTAAAATACATAGAAGAAAAAGATAAATATGGTCAAATGGCAAGGAAAATGATTGTTCCAAAATTTTTTAGTATGATTTCAGATTTTAATGAATATAGAGTATTTGAAGAATTTAATACTCCATTAGATATATTACAAAAGGCTTTAGTGTTTGAGGGTGGGAAAAGATTAAAGGGTGAAAAGAATAAGAATTTTGGAGAATTGCTAGTTAAAAGTAAAGAATTAGAAGGAATTTATCAGATTAATAGTGCTGTGGCGATTTTTAAAATTATTGAACAGTGTGGAAAAAAAATAAACGGATTAAAATTAAAAGATTGTATTTTAAATGATAAGGCAAAAATAACGGTTGAAAAAAAGACTAAACAAGAAGCTATTGCCAAATTAAATAAGCTTAATCCTAGTGAAGCTACAATTTTGTCTATTTTAAACCAAGCTTTAAATAAAAAAGAAAATGATATTTTGGGATTTAAACCTTATGGAATGTTAACATTGAATTTATTATTTAGTTCAAAAAAAATAAAAGTGTTAAAATGCTTTAAAAACAATAATATACAATTAGATGAAATTTTAATGAAGATTAAAGATAATTATGATTATAATATCTTTGGAAATAAGTATCAGAAAATTACGTTAAATGAGTTAAAATTATAGTAATTGCAAGGCAAAAATTTTTTAACACCTCTCAAACCAAGTAATTGCAATGTGTTTAGGCTTCTGCTAATTCCTTGTATATGGAGATATATACATTATTTTATAAACCTAAAAATACCTATGAAATTAATCATGGGTATTTTATTATTTAAAAATATTAAATATTAGTATAATTTCCCAATTATACCATACCACACTAAAATTAAATTGCAATACCCTATTTTTAAATAAAAGATTGGATTGATGTAAATTAAAACAAAAGTCACAGATTGGATTTAGGTAATTATATGAGCAAACGAAAAAATAAAACCAAAATAACCTTTTTAGGGAATAACAGTGAAGCAGTTACAGGTAGTATGATTTTGATTGAAACTATTGATAAAAATATATTATTAGAATGTGGAATGATTCAAACAAATAGTCAAATAGAAGATTACAAATCAAACGCAAAATCCTTCCCTTTCAAACCAAAAAATATTGACTATGTATTTATTAATCATGTTCATATTGACCATTTTGGTAGAGTTCCTAAATTAATACATGATGGATTTAATGGGAAGATAATTTGTACACCAATTACAAAAGCTTTAATGAAACCTATGGGTTTAGATTCAGCTAACATTGTAAGGCGTGATGCAGAGTATTTATCAAGAAAACGTGGTAAAGAAATCTATCCTTATTATACCGAGAATGATATTTACAGAATGTTAGAGTTAACTGAAAGCTATGTGTGTGACGATATACATCAGTTGGATGATAATATTAGTTTTAAGTTTCTACATAATTCCCATATCATCGGTGCTTGTCAGCTTGAATTATTTATAAAGAACGAATCAGGACATATTGATAAAATTTTATATACAAGTGATTTAGGTAGAATAAATTTAAAAAATCACTATGTAGATAATTTAGAAAAATGTAAAAATGCAAGCGTTGTGATTAGCGAATGCACATATGGAAGTATTGATAAGAATATAAAAACTGATAGAAATAAAGATTTAGAGAAGATTAAAACTACAGTAGAACAAGTTTGTAATGTTCGAGAAGGAAGAATTCTGATTCCAGTGTTTAGTTTATCTAGGTCACAACAAATTTTGACTGATTTGTATTTATTATATGGTGATAACCCAAATTTTAAAATACCTGTAATTTTAGATAGCCCTTTAATTTGGGGAATTACAAAAATTTACAAAGAAGTTTTAGATAAAGATAATTTAGATTTATTTGAAAAGGCGTGTAATTGGAAGAATGTAAAATTTATCAAAGATTATAGAGAAAGTCAATTATGTGTGAGTGACCCTACTCCAAAAATTATTTTAAGTAGTTCAGGGTTTCTTACAAAAGGTCGGTCTATTAATTATTTGTCTGAGTATATAAAACACACTAAAGATGCAGTAATTATATGCGGCTATGCCCCACCTAATAGCATTGCTGGAAAAATTAAAAGTGGACAAAAGAATATTTCAATTGATGGAAAATCCTATAAAAATAAATGTGGAATAACTATCTTAAATAGTTACTCTTCACATATTCAGCATAAAGAATTGTTAGATTATCTAAAAGACATTAAAACTAATAAGGTGTATTTAGTACATGGAGAAGAAAAAGGGAAACTTCAATTTAAAGAAATTCTTGAAGAAGAATATACAAAATTAAATAAAACTACAAGAGTTATTTCTACTGTAAAAGGCACAGTGTGTCATTTGTGATTATAGAATAACAATAATAAATTATTTTAAAGAATTAAAGATTTTAAGGAGAGAAAATTATGGCTGCAAAAATTAAAAAGAAAATGGGAATTGATATTTTAGGGACTATTGATATTAAAGAGAATAATGGAATCTTCATTGAAGTACAGGATATTGATAAGCCTATGAATTTAGCTGATTTAATTAAGGATTTTAACGGATTGGAAGTAAAGATTAGTTTGGCTCAGTCTGAAGAAATTGCGTAAGGCGGTGTAATTATAAATATTCCAAACGAATTAAAAAGATTAGATGGTGAAAATGAAGAACGATACCTGTGGCGTGTTCAAGGGTACATAGACAGTGGAAAATATCAGAATTGGAAAGAAATTGTAAATTTTGTAAATCAGCAATGGCGTGAAGAAGATAAATATTATGATGAATCTTCCTATCGCAAACCAGTGGCATATGCAAAAAGATTTTATGATAATGTCTTTGCTTCTATGATGCAAGGCGACGAATATTTAAAACAAGTACGAATACAAAAAGATGAATTAACTAAAGTTAAACGTCAATTCTTTGACCAAAGGCGTGAATATAATAAACTACTTACATCTGATGCAAGAGCGGATTATCTTACAAAACACCTAATAAATTGTGCGAAAGAATTAAATGATTTTATCCCGTTGAAATTCAATAAGAGCAACACAGAATATGAGGATAAAGAGGCTGTTTTAGTATTTTCAGATTGGCATTATGGTATGGTTACAAATAATATATGGAATGAATATGATACTGCTATCTGTAGAAAACGAGTTGAGGAATTAGTAGTTAAAACAAAAAAGTATATAGATTTTCACAAACCAAAGAATTTACATATTATTCTTTTAGGAGACGCTGCTCACGGGTCTATTCATACTGGTTGTCGTGTTGCTTCTGAAGAAGATACTTGCGACCAAATAATGAATGTAGCTGAAATTATTGCGGAAAGTGTCAATGAATTAGCTGATGATGTAAATAAAACATTTGTATATTCTACATATGGAAATCATCTTAGAACAATACAAAATAAAAAAGACAGTATCCATTCTGATAATATGGAAAAACTCATATCTTGGTGGCTGAAACCTAGATTAAACCATAGAAATGATGTTGAAATTATTGATTCGGAATTCAAAGAATTCATTAAGCTTAATGTTTGTGGATATAATGTTGTTTGTTGTCACGGTGATTTGGATAAAATAAAAGATTTAGGAATCACAGTTAATACAATTTTTACTAAGTTATACGGTGAAACCATTGACTATACGATTTCAGGTGATAAGCATCATTTAGAAGAATTTGAATCATTTGATATTGAAAATATTTTAGTACGAAGTTTGTGTGGAACTGATGAGTATGCTAATAATCATAGATTATATTCAAATGCTGGACAAACATTAATGTTTTTTACAAAAAACGAAGGTAGAGAATGTACATATAATATTAAATTAAACTGACCTCTTCCCTACCCTATTTATAAAAGTTTTAAAAGATACAATGTTAATTGTGTCTTTTGTTATTTTAAAATTATTTTAAGGAAAACAAGGAGAAATTATTATGAATAAAGTTGAATTAACGAGTGCAGTTGCAGAAAAAATGAATATTGCAAAGAAGGATGCTGCTACATATGTAGATACAGTTTTAGACACTATTATGGAAACAGTTGAGGCACATGAAAAAGTATCATTGTCTGGATTTGGTGTCTTTGAAGCAAGAGAAACTAAGGCTAGAACTGGTGAAACAAATGGGGTTAAGTGGTCAAAAGAAGATGGTTTTGCTCCAAAGTTTAGAGCATCGAAAGCTTTTAAAGAAAGAGTATAAGTAAAATTCTTCCTTTTGTTTGAGGGGTGGCTATATGCCTCCCCTCTTTTGATATGGATATATAGCTCAGGGGTAGAGCATACGACTTTTAATCGTAGGGTCGAGATTTCGAAATTCTCTATATCCACCAGTAATAAATATAGAAAGGATGGTGCTTTAATGGCTGAAATAAGTCCTAAAATTAGATTTTATAATAAGGAAAAATTAGAAAAAATTAATTCAGAAACATTAAAATTATGGAATAAGTATAAAATTGACATGTCAATTCGTGAGTTAAGTCAAAGAACAGTTGATGGATATGAAAACGATTTGCAGCATTGGTGGATATATATTTATGATAAACAAGGAAATCAATGTATTACAGATTTAGACGAAGATGATATTACTGAATTTTTATATTTTTGTAAAACCCAAGGTAATAATTCAAGAAGAATGAAACGTAGAATGTCATCTATTGCAGCATTTTATAAATTTTTACGAAGAAAGAAAATTATTAAAGAAAATCCGATGGAATTTATAGAAAGACCAAAGAAAGATACCGATATTATTACACAGACATTTTTAACCCCCGAACAAGTTGAATTAATGAAAGAAAAATTAATAGAGCATATTAAAAATTGTACTGATGGAAGGTTTCACCATGCTTTACAACTTCAATGTTACGCCCTATTCTCTTTGTCAACAATGGCAAGGGTTACTGCTGTAAGTAATACAAGATGGGAACAAATAGATTTTGAAAATCGTGTTGTTAAAGATGTTTTGGAAAAAGAAGGATATATTGTAGATTTATTTTTCTCAAAAGAAGTGAAAGATATATTGTTAAAACTACAAAAATATCGTAAAGAAAACGATATTGATGATAATGGATATGTATTTGTAACTACATATGATAAAAAAACTGATGTTACCACTACAGGAACATTAAACCAATGGTGTAAGGTAATTGGAAATATGATTGATGTCCCTACCCTTCATTGTCATGATTGGAGACACAGTGGTGCTACTTTGCTTAAAAATAAAGGTATGGAATTAGAAGAAGTGTCAAAATTGCTGAATCATAAGAGTACAGATGTTACTACTAAGTTTTACATTAAGACTGATACTACTCAATTACAAGCAAATAAAGATAAGTTTGAGATATAATAATAAAATTATAATTAAATTATGCGAAATAGAGTAGCATTGAAAAACTATACATTGCATAGTAGAGAACTAACCATTAATTGCTCGAATTGATGTGTCGTGAGGTCATACGACTTTAAATAATAACGGAGACAACCTTACTCGTACAATGTGCTATCAATCGGGGCGAGAGAATTGATATTCTATAGCGGTGGGTTGGTTATGTTAGCCAATGATAGAAATTAACAATTAACGTATATGGTCGGGATGAAGACCTAAAACTCATTCCCATTACAGAGTAAACTGCGAAAAATCATTTTTTAATTAGATGTATTACTATTGGGTTACTGATAGTATATTGAATACGGTGAGAATCCAAAACAAAGAAGTCTTAGATAGAATATCTGAGAATGTATTAAAACACCACTAGGTCGCCAAGCAAAAGTGGTACACAAATTAGGAGTGTTCGGTAAAACACAGATTAAACTAATGTTTAATAAAACTATCATAAGGCACACCTATCTGTTTTTCCTTTGGATGGGATAATTATAATAAATAAAATAAAACAATAATTTGATATTGAAAGGATGTGATGGCTATAGCCAGAAAACCAAGAATTGCAGAAGCTACAGATACATTTGACGATAGCCATACATATAAATGTTTACGTTGTGGTGCTGAACATCAAAATCCAGTAAAAAAATTTTATAGGTCTGAATGGTCTGAATTGTTTTTAAAAAATGATAGATATGTTCCTTTATGTATTAAATGTGTTAATGAAATTTTTAGTAATATATCAAATAAATACGGAACCGAAACTGCTTGTATTATTTTATGTTATATGATGGACATCCCGTTTTATCATAGTTTATATGATAGTATTGTTAAAAATAATAATATATTTTCTATAGGTGTATATAAGAGACAATTAAACAATAAGCAATATCAATTTCAATCATTTCAACAAACAATTCTTAATGAAGAGTTATATAAAACAGATGACGATATACGAGAAGAAAAAGAAGTAAAATGGACTGCTGATAAAATAAAAAATAAGAATGATGCAATTAACATAATCGGCTATGACCCTTTCGATGGTTATTCAAGTAATGACCGTCGTTTTTTATTTGGTGAACTTGTTAAATATTTTGATGATGATATTTCGGAGGATACATTTAAACTTTCTCAAATTATTCAAATTGTAAATAATAACAATCAAATTCGTCAATACGATTTATTAATATCTTCATTAAATCCAATTAGAGATGCAAATGATATAAAAATGCTTGGTATTTTAAAGAAAAATTGTGTTGATAGTAATGATAAAATTGCAAAAGAAAATGAAATATCTGTGAAAAATCGTTCAAATAAAGACATTGGCAAGTCTACACTTACCTATCTTATGAGAGATTTGAGAGAGAAAGATTTTAAAAAAGCTGAAGCAAATTATTACGACCAATTAAAATCTGAAGGTACTTTATGGGCTATATCAATGTCAAATAAAGCTATAAAACAAAATGGAATGTTTGACGAAAATGATAAACAAGAGATTTTTGATATACAAAGAGAAACAATTCAAAAATTACAATCTGAATTAGATGAAGTGTTGGAAAAGAATAGATTATTATTAATAGAAAACGCAGATTTGAAATCAAATAAAGACGGTGATAAAAATGAATAAAATTAGAAAAAAAGTTCTTATGACTGAATTTAAAAGAAGAATTTGCGAATTAGATGCAGAATCAATAGCTTATTATAGAAGGAATCCTTGTATTGCTTCTGAAGATTTGCTTGGAATTAAGTTAATCGACGCACAACGTTATATATTACAATCATCTTGGAATACTCCTCATTGTGTTTGGTGTTGCTCACGTAACTTTGGAAAATCATTTATTGGTGCAATATTTATGATATTGAAAGCAATTCTTTATGAGAATCAGGCTATTTATATTGTATCTAGTGTAGGTTCTCAATCAAAAGAAACATTTGGTAAAATTGAAGAAATTGTTTTAAATATCGGGAAAACCGCTGCATCCATTAAATCTTTAAAAGATATTGTAAGAAAAGAAACTAAAAAGTCCCCAAATAATAAAACTGGATTTAGCCATGCTCCTGAAAGTTATACTGTTGAATTTTACAATGGAAGTGAAATTTTTACATTAAATGGAAAGCCTGATAATAATAGAAGTAAACGTTCAACTTTAGTTTTTTTTGATGAAGCAGCATTTAGTTCAGATGAATTAATTTCTGCTTGCGAAGCATTTGCAACACAAAATACTGATTTTACAACATCTACTGATGAAAGTTATAATCCAGAGACAGAAACAAGAAAAGTTCCAACTCAATTAATATATGCTTCATCTCAAGACGAGATGGATAAAATGTTTTATAAACACTATAAGAATTATGCAAAAAGAATGTTGGCTGGAGATAGAAACTATTTTGTATGTGATATGATTTGCGATACAGCAATAAAAACATTTATGGATGGGAAGCCTTATGTTCCACTTCTTACTCAGTCAAAAGTCGACTCAGCTATGAAAGCAAATAAAGAAAAAGCTTTAAGGGAATATTATAATCAACCTACAAGAGATGGTGGAGTTTCACAAATTATTAAATGGCATGTTATTCGCAGAAACGAATCGTTTTATTTACCGCAATTATATTGGAAACCAAATAATAAAATTGCATTAGCATTTGACCCTGCTAGAACAATGGATAATTCTATTTTAGGAGCGATGAATTTATATCAAGATGATGAATTAGGTTGGTGTGGAGATATTGTTAATTATGTTAACTTTATAGATATTGCAAGTAAAAAGAAATATAAATTAGACTCTAATAGACAATTGGATGAAATTAGACAAATTATATTGAATTATAATGGCAACCACCCTGATTATGAATATCTTGATTCCTTAATGATTGACCAAGGGGCAGGTGGTGGTGGAACAAGTACATATGCAGATGGATTACTAAATGATTGGAATGATAAAACAGGTCGCACCCATAGAGGTTTGATTGATGCTAATCATGATATATATGCTGGTTACTCTGATATATATCCTAATGCAATAGATAAACTTCGTTTAATAAGTCCTAGAAAATATAGAACTCAAATGGTAGAAGAGTTTATTGAATTAATGAACTTAGGAGTTATTAAACTCCCATATGAATTTAAAGGGCAAGATTTTATTAAGATAATAAAAAAAGAAGATAATAATATTGATGAAGAAGAATTTGAAACGTATGATTTGAGTGATGATGAGATGTTAAGCTTAACTCAAATTGATTTAATGAAAAATGAAATCACATCAATTCATCGATTTAAAAACCCCGAAGGCACATCGGTATCTTACGCTTTATCTAAAGAGAAAGAAAATAAAATGCACGATGATAGATTTTATGTGGCTATTATGTTAGCTCATAGGTTACATGAAATTAGACGTGGGCAAATAATTAATAAAACAAATAACGAAGCAGACCTCTCTTCCCTGCCCTCTTGTGTTTCATCTGTAGATTTTTAAAAGAAAGGTGGTGAATAGATGACAGAGAATAAAGAAGATTTTATTATTACAGTTATAAATGACGAAGATAACGCTACTGTTATTGAAACATCATATGAAGATGAAATATCTAAATACGAAAATGATATTTTATTATCTGCATTAAAAGATTATGATTCTACAAAACGTCAATATTCAGCATATCTTAAAGATAAAGCATCAAATGATACGTTAACTATTGAATTTATTGATGAATTAGCAAATGGAATCCATTCGGATGTATCTAAAGTGCAGACGGCAAATAATCTTATCAGAAGATATATTATAACAGATGATATTATAGGAAAAACATATGAGAGTATCGAAAGTAATGTAAATACAAATTATAGACTTTCATATGGCGATTATAGCACACAAAGAAATAAATCAAAAAAACTTGATGATGTTAAAAATACAGTAAATATTTTTAATAAACAAATTAATTTAAAACAATTAATACGTGAAAGTATTCCTCTTACATATGCTGAAGGTAACTAAACTGTTAAAAATAACTTATAAATAGTTATAAAACTTAACAATATTTATAAGTTTTAGATAGAACCGAATTAACAGAGAGCCTTGCATACCAAGTAATTGGTGTGTACTTCGGGTTAATTGCAGGTAATGGGTAAAGCCTTACACCAAAACGGATAACGAAAGTTAAAACGGGAATGGTACGAAAGTAGAAAAAACGTAAGGATGGACTATGGTGAAATAAAAGCTGTATTTAGGTGATACAGTCCTAAGGTCTATAAATAATCCCTGTTCATGCAGGCACTTCCCTTAACGTAAAGTCGATGGGAAAGCTTCAACGACTATCTCCTTGTGGGAGAGTAAAACCGCAAGCTAATGGCGGAAGAAAAATCCGACTCCTTATAGAAAATAAGGATGAACAAATAGTCTACGCACGTCTTGAAAAAGAGTGATTATTAGCGTGAGCGAAATAATGCTTATAAGTTGCGATTATAAGTAAATATATAAGAGTTATATGCTCTATAAATTTTATAAGATTTTATTTGAGCAGTAGCGTGATGAACTACTGTTTTATTATATTTAATTTTAAGAGAAAGGAGGTAAATTTATGATAAAAGGGTTTAAAACACAAATTTATCCAAATAAAGAACAACAGGAGAAGATAATTAGGTTTTGTAACGCTAGTCGATTTGCGTATAATTGGGCTATTGCAATAGAACAAGATAATTATAAAAATGGAGGAAAATTTATATCTGGATATAATTTAACTAAAATGTTTACTCAATTTAAAAAACAAGAAGGTAATGAATGGTTAAAGGAAATATCTGGACGTGCTTTAAAAGTTGCTATTTTAAATGCTGGACAATCTTATGAAAATTTCTTTAAAGGCAGAGCTAAGTATCCTAACTTTAAATCTAAAAAAAGAAGTAAAAAGTCATGTGCAACACATGAAGGAACTACTATAATCGAAAAGAAAAGAATTAGATGTGAAAAATTAGGTTGGATTCCAAGTCATAAACATAATATTCCTATTGGTGAAAATATAAAATATTATAACCACAAATTATCTTTTGACGGTATAAATTTTTGGTTTAGTGTATCAGTAGAATTAGAAGATTATAAAAATACTAAACCAAAAACAGAATCTGTTGGCATTGATTTAGGAATTAAAACTTTAGCGACATGTTCTAATGGAATAATATGCAAAAAACCTAATATAAAGAAAGAACAAAAGAAATTAAAAAGATTGAAGAAAAGAGCATCAAAACGATATCAAAAAATGATTGATTATTCTAAGCAAACGAAAATCAAGTTTGTAAAATTAGAGAAATCAAAGAATTTGCTTAAACTTGAAAAACAAATTTTGAAACAATATCAAAAAATTAACAATAAGTTAACGACAAATATACATACTTTCACAAAATCATTAATTAATTTAAATCCACAAGCTATTGTAATTGAAGACTTAGATGTTAATGGTATGAGAAAAAATAGACATTTATCTAAATCTATAAATGAAGCTAAATTTTATGAAACACGTAGGCAATTAGTATATAAATGTAATTGGTATGGAATTAATTTAGTTATTGCTGATAGATGGTATCCTAGTAGTAAAACTTGTTCAAATTGTGGTTGTATCAAAGAAAAATTAAGTTTAAGTGAACGTATATATGTTTGTGAAGATTGCGGTCTAATTATAGATAGAGATTTGAACGCAAGCATAAATTTAAGAAATTTAGCAATGTAATTTAACTACATGTTAAATATGTACTCAGACCGTACTGAGGATTTTAAGTCTGTGGAGTTCTACATCAAACTAGAGTAGATTTATCGAAATAGAGAACAATGAAACAGAAAGTATAAAGTTAAGAAATGAAATTTTATAAAATTTATAGAGTTTTATAACTTTTGTATTACGGTACTTATATTGTTTGTTTAAGAAATAACGGAAATAGTTATATTGTAGACCATTATCCTATCGGTGTTGCATATATGAGTGAATATACATACGGTGGGAAACCAGTTGTTGAAATTAATATCAAAGAACTTGAAACAAGATTGAAAAAGACATATGAAAAAGATAAAAAGAAAAAACCAATTTTCTTTGAAAATATCGAAAAGGATATCCAAGCAAATTATCCACCAGAAGTTTATAAAGCTTATAAAAATAAAGAAACTGTTGTTAGATTGGATACAAAATATACTGGAGTAATAAGAATTGGAAATATGGGTAGAAGGTATGGGGTATCCCCTATTCTTCGAGCGTTAAAATCAGCCCTTATGCTTGAAAATTTTGAGAAAAGTGATAATACTAATGCTAAAGCTAAAGCTAAGAAAATTATACATCAAATTATGCGTAAAGAATGTCTGGGCTCTGATTTAAACAAAAAGGGTTTCGAATATGCTATTCACGCACATAACGAATTATGCAGTGCGTGGAAAAATAAAACTGTCGTATATACTTCTATTCCGCAAGTTGAAAAAGTTGTTTATGTAGAACCTAAAGTAGATGATACTAATGCTGATAAAATTAATATTTATCGAAGTAAGATTATGACAACACTTGGTATAGGGTTTATAGACACTAATGTAGCTAATTTTTCTGTAGCGAATATATCATTAGACCAGCTAATGAAGACTATTAATTCTATATCTCAACAACTTGAAAGAATTGTTCAAGATTGGTATGAAGTATTGTTTGAAAATGAAGGAATCGATTTAGAATACCTTCCTACTATACAAATTATAGACAGTGAAGCAATGGATATGGAAATGAAAAAAGATTTAGTTGAATTACTTTATAGTAAATTAAATTGTTCAATGAGTACGGCTCTTGATATTTTAGGATATTCTCTTGAAGACGAAAAACAAAAACGTATTTCCGAAAATGAACAAAATTTAGATTCAGAAGTATTTTTACCTCATAATTCACAATATACAAACAGTGGTTTAAATAAAAATGTAGGTGCTCCTTCAGATAGTAAAAATTTAGACAAACAATCTGATGATAAAAACTACAATAAAAAAGTGAGAAAATAATAAATGAATAGAGTTCAAATTAGATGCCCTTGTTGTGGCAATATCATTGAAATTGATTTGGTCAGTGGAAAAATATCTACTGATTTTTTTAATGGAGAAAATGAAGAAATTGACAGAGATGAATTATCTAAGCTTGGTTATGAATTTGGGATAACTAAGGAGGTGAATAGCGATGGATAAAATTACTTTATTCTCAAATTATGTTGAATTGAGTGAAGCATCTGAAGATGAAAATATCATAGCAAAATTTGTGTTGTGTGATTTTGATGTTAATAAAAATAAAGTGAAATTAAACCGTGAAACGATTGAAAATTGGTTTGCGACGATTATAAATCAACCTTTAGTTGGCAAAATAGTTACTTCATATGATGGCACTTCTGATTTTTCAGGGCATAATATGAAAATTATTTCTAAAATTGATAAAAATGGAAATTTAATAAAGTTTGTTGAATTTGATACTAATGCATTTGGTACATTTATAAGCTGTGCAATTGAAGAGATAAATGGTATTGAATGTATTACTGCAACAGCAGAAATCTGGAGAAGATATCCAAAAGCTTGCCAATTAATTATAGATAGAATTAATAGCGGAACTTTATATAGTAGTTGGGAAATTTTAGTAAGTGAAGCACATTTGGATTCTGATGTAAAAGTTATTGATAATGGCAAATTTACAGCACATTGCATTTTAGGTAAAAATGTTTCTCCTGCTTATGACAGTTCAAGATTGTTAGAAGTGGCAGAAGAAAATAGTAGTTTTGAATTGTTTAATGCTTTATCTCAAGATATTGCATTAAGTTCAAATAACACATCTAAAGAACAGGAGGAAAATATTTTGGATGGAAAGAAAGAAAGAGTAGAAACCACTGTAAAAACAGAAGTATCAGATTCTACTATTGAAACTCCTGTTGACAAAAGTGAACAGGAAAAAGAAAAAGTCGAACAAGCTTCTTTAACAGAATGGGATTTAAGAAAAAAATTAAGAAATGCTTGTAGAGCGAAATTGGATGTTTGGTGTTATATTGCATTCCACTTCCCTATTGATAAAACGATTTGGGTAGAACGTGATGACAGAGAAAGTGAATTGGATTTTGTTTTATTTACATATGAAGTGACAAATGATGAAGTTACATTATCTGAACCTAAAGATGTAAAACTATCTGTTTCGGTAAGAGAAATTAATAATATCGTTTCACAATTATCTCAAAAGGATGACGCACTTGTAAAAGCAAATGAAAAAAATCAGGAATTATCTACTGAAATTGCAAACCTTACTCCATTTAAAGAAGCTTGCGAAAAGGCAGAACAAGAAAGAATTGAAGCTGAAACAGTCCAGAAACGTAAAGATTTATTACATAAAATCGAAAAAAGTAATCTTTTTACAGCAGAAGAACTGGAATCGGCAGAAATTAAACAGATGATTGAAAATATTGATGAATCTGGAATAAAAAATTTAATGGCTGATAAGTTTATGGCTTCTCTTGAAACAAATCAAGAAACGACTACAGAAGTAAGTGAGATAAAAGAAAACCCTGAAACTTCTTCTGTAAAAGCTGATATTACATCTGATGAAGATGAAGCAACTTCAAAAGACGTTATGAAAGCCATTTTAGGCTAATTTAAGAAAGAAGGTAATTAAATGTTAAGAGAATTACAGGTAATTAATGGTAAAAATATTGCCGCAGATTTTAAAGCAAAGACTACTATGAAAACTGGGATGGCTGTAGTGAAAGATTATACTACAAAGGAAGCTAAATTCCCTACGACTGGTACAGCAGATAATTTATTTTTAGTAAATAAAGAACGAATCCCAACTGGTATCAATACTGCAAGAACTGATTTTTCTGATTATGACGAAGAGTTTGTAGATGTTAAAGTTGGAGAATTTATTAAGCTTCCTAAATATACCGATGGTGAAATTATAGCAACTGATGCTGTCGGTACAGACGCCAAGAAGCCTACAAGGGGTAAGGTTTTGATGGCTGATACGGATGGTACTTGGATTGATGCTGCGTCTACAGTTGCATCAAGATATTTATATGCTGATGATTATATTGATAATGGTCATGCGTTAATTAAAATTCAGATTCTTGATACACCTATTAAAAATGCTTAATAGATAATAATATTAAATAAGAAAGAAGGAAAATGAATATGTTGAAACATGAAATTGCAGAAAAGATTGCAAATGTAAATATGTTTGAGATTGCACAGAAGACTGAATATAAAGCAAATCTCTTAACCAATGATGAAAAAGAAATTGTAGCTGAACTTGATAAATGGGCTAAAGAAATCGGTGAGACGGGAGCAGACCCAGACCGTCAGATTGCTTCTTTTATTAGAAAAACCGTAGAAGAGGAAGTATATAATGCTCCAGAAGAAATTTTGGACATGATGTTTAATCGTGGTTCTATTGGTGAATTTGATGATTATAAAGCAACGGTCATGGCTAAGAATAAGTTACAAGCATACGAAGCTGCTAAAGGCGGTAATGTAGATAGAAGCTACTTAGATATTTCTGTATTAAAACCAGCATGGAAGCATCTTCAGGTTGAAACTGATATTTCTTATGCTGATTTAAGAAGAAATGGATGGAAAACAGTAGCTACTCTTACTAATTTTGCTGTAGAAACACTGAAAAATAAAATGTTCCAGATTTTATTTAATATTGTTGATACTGGAATTAAGTCTGGTGCAGAAAACTATATTAATGAAACTACGGCTAAACCAACTCAAGCAACTATGGATGCTATGGCTTTATATATTAATGATAGAGCAGATGGTCAAGGCGTGATTGTGACATTGTCTAAGTATATCCAAGCAGCAAGTAAATTGACTGGTTTTGTTTCTGATGAGATGAGAAATGAAGTACATAGAACAGGTAGACTTGGCTCTTATGATGGAGTTACAATGGCACAGATTTCTGGTGCTCACAAATTAGCCGATGGTTCTACACAGTTAAAAGATAAAAGAATGTATGGTATTGCTGGCAAAATTGGTGATTGTGATATGAAGGGCGATGTTCGTGTCTATGAAACGATGGATGATGATAATGAAATCGTTAAAATTAAAGTCACTGGTTTTGAATTTGGATATTCTTTTAATGCCGATACTCTTGAAAAGATTTGCAAGGTTGTATTAGCGTAAAATTAATTATATAGGGAGTTATTATATGCTCCCTATATTAAGGATATTATTATGGAAAAATTATTTTTCTGTTATTCAAATAGATTGAAACGTGCTTTAATTTCAAATGGGTTTACTCCTATATGTATTGGAATTAATAAACGCAATAATCAGAAATTTTATTTATTTGAAGGAACTTTTGAATTGAATTATTATAAGGACTATCTCTATCAAAAAGAGAGAGATAAATTTTAAGGAGAATAAAATGGCGTTAGCAAAAGAAAAATCATATTTGGTTTTAAATTATAATACTAATCCAGTTTCTATTTCTACTAGACATGACAGCTATTTAATTGATGGTGGGTCAAATGAATCCCCCTCTGTTCTTCCATTAACAATTGATGAAATTATAACTGCAAATAGTAATGGATACGCTTTTAAATATGGATTGTTATTTTTTGAAGAAGAATATCAAGAAGATATATATGAAGAATTAAGAATTAAGGATTGGAAAAATATTTTAACTAACCTACAAATTGAAGATATTATTTTAAATCCGACTAAAGAAAAGCTTGAAGAAATTTTATTAATAGATAATGAGATTTATTTTGACAGAATTGTTGGTATTTATACAGGATTAAAAAATGCTGGCATCGATATTTCTAATCGTGTAGAATTGGTAATTTCTCTTAGAGAAAAAGAATTGTCTGAAAAAAAGAGAAAGACAGAAATCGTACTATCTAAAAATGATAGTTTAAAAGCATCTCCTAAAATTTCAGAAGATGTTGATTTACTAAAGAAACAAAATGAGGAATTGATGCATCAAATGGAAGAAATGAAAAAGATATTTGAATCTCAAATAAACTCTAATAGTGCTGAAGTTACTAAAGAGGATGAACCTCAGAAAGAAAAAGAAACTAAAAAATCCGCTGGAAGACCGCCTAAAAATAAATAAGAATGGAGGTGTATTAAATGTCAACTCCATATAAAATTCCTATTGAAGCCTTTTTAAGAAGGATTGAAAAAGATAGGGATTTTTTTAATTATATTAATCTCACACCAGAGCAATCATTAGAAATAGCTAAAGAAAGAGCAAAGGGATATTTAAAAGAAGCAATTGGAAAATTGACATTATGCTGTGCTCCTGATATTAATTTTTACGATTATGATGATATATCGGAAATTTTTAATAATGACTGGACTGGTCAAGAAATATTTTTAATATCTTCATTGATGTATGAGATGCATTTAGATAGAGATATTGCGAAATTGAAATGTTTGAATGTAAATTTTACTTCATCTGATTTAAAAGTGTTCGACCCAAGTAATGCACGTTCAACATTTATGGAAATGTACAAGGATGTATGTGAAAAGAATGGAAAACTCCTAGATGAATACTCTAATAGAGATAGAATCACTGGGAAATTAAAAGGCATCAATTATCCTTTATATGATGAATAGGCGGTGATAACTTTGAATTTAGACATTAATTATTTTCGTGCTATTCAAGGAATGACCGACTTTACAAATGTAAAAGATGCACAAATTGCAGATGTTAAACGTCAATTTAATGATAGTTTTTATGATTCAATAAATATTGAGCATGAAATTTTAAGAAATGGAATTGCACAAGATTTTATTATCACTTTTGATAAAGATAAAAACTGTAATATTAAACCAAAGCCAAATGAAACTTTAAATGTTGGTGATACATTATTCTGGAATAATTTATATTGGTTGGTTGTAGAGAAAATTTTACATGATAATATTTATCAAAACCATATTATAAAACCTTGCAATCACCTATTTAAATTTCAACTCAACTCCCCCACTATTTATTCTTATTGGGGAATTATCACTAAAACATATTCGGAATATATATCAAAAGAAGATACTAAAATACCTGTTCCAGTCGGTAAAACTCAAATTATATTACCATACAATGAATATACAATGAAAATCTACAAAGATATGCGTTTCTTGATTGAAAAAACATACGACAAAGATGGTGACGAAATTGGTATTGTTTATAATGTTACTGGTTTTGATAGTGAAACAAATAGTTATGGTGATAATAAATTACTTATATTGAATGTGGAATCTGGTCTATTTGATGAAGATAAGGATAGTTTGGAACATATGATATGTGATTATATATCCAACTCCCCTACCCCATCTGAAAATCAAGATAGAAGTGATATTTCATGTGAAATTATTTATAAGAGTTTAAGTCTGACAAGTGGTGGTTCTTCAAAAGAATTTAATGCAGTATTTAAGGATATAGACGGAAATATAGTACCAGATATTGTGGCTTCTTGGAATGTAATTTGCAATTATGATATAACAAAAATAATAGATAATAATAAAATTATTTTGTCAATTGATAACGATAATGCAATTGGTTCTATCGTTAAACTTCAAGTAACAAATATAAATATGCAAGCCGAAATTTCTATGCAGATAAAAGGATTATATTAAGGGGTGATTGTTTGGGGAAATCTAAAAGTTATGAAGTAATTGAATATAGAGATTTAATTAAGAAATATCTTCTTGAATCTGATAGTATTTGCGAATTGCTAGGAAATACAGAAAGCCCACAATCACTTTGGCATAATGCTATTTATCCATATGAATTTATACCAGATACAACAGAAACAAAAAAGAGTTTTATTAATTTCGAATTAAGAACCGATTCTGATGTAATGAATCCTACATATAAAACTGTTACAATATGGTTTTTTATTTCAACACATATAGACAACTTAGTAGATTCTACATCTCTTTGGTATGACAGAGTTGTTTGTGTATTGGATAATTTAATAGCACAAGAAAATGTTCTTGGTATAAATGAAGTGAAACTAATAAGCAATGCCCCATATACTCTGGCTGATAATTTTAAGGGTCGTATTCTTATTTTTAAAGCAAAAGATTACTATGACGGTAAGAAAAATGGGAAATAAAATAAGTTTATTAAAATGCGGCAAAGTTCCGATAACACCTCAATTATATGTAAGAATCCCAACCGTTGGAGAAGTATTAGATGATGAACAAACATATTTTTCTATACTTTCATCGTTAATTGCAACTCCATCTTCTCATATGGTTCAGCTTGATAAGGTGGGAATAGATTTTACAGAAATAAAAGATTACGATTTATTTTTAATGTTGTTTGATATGTTGAAATCTGAAGATTTATCATTGTTTTTCGGTGACATGAATACATCTAATTTTGAGATGGGTATAAACAATCAAAATGGCGAAACTGTTTTTTATAATGAAACAAATAACATTATGATAGATATGTTCGTATACTCGCAGATAGTTGAAATATTACGTAAAATAACATTATCAGAAAAAAAAGTGATTAAACCAGCTAATGAAGAAGCAAAAAGATATCTTCTTGAAAAAGAAAAGAAAAAACTAAAACGTAGTATGCGTGAAGGATATAAACCATATTTAGAAAGCTTAGTTATAGCATTGGTAAATACTACAGAATTTAAATATAATTACGAAGAAGTCATGAATTTGTCTTTGTATAAATTTAATCAAAGCTTCAAGCAGATACAATCAAAAATATCGTTTGATAATACTATGGTTGGAGTTTATACGGGGAATATTGATACTTCTAAAATATCAGATAAATCATGTTTATCATGGTTGTCTATACAAAGTTAAGACTATTAGCAATAGTCTTTTTTATTGCAATAAATAAGGAG
Organism: Anaerovorax sp. IOR16; assembly: GCF_017168145.1. Classification (GTDB taxonomy): domain Bacteria; phylum Bacillota; class Clostridia; order Peptostreptococcales; family Anaerovoracaceae; genus IOR16. The sequence goes on from NZ_JADQTL010000009.1 coordinate 1,126,776, forward strand.
GAAAACAATGATTAATATTGATAAATTAATAATTACAGAAATTGATAAAATTACAGGTTTTAACAATGCAAATGAATTAGAATTAATCATGGACGAATTGACTGATGCAACTATTTCCAACACTGAAGAAAAGGTTGATGTGACTGGTAGAGGTGGTAGAAAAATTGCATCTCTAAAGAAGAATAAGGCAGTAATTGTCAAAGGGACTAATGGTTTATTGGTAGGTGGAGCATTAGCTGCTATGACTGGCGGTACTGTTACATCTGGTACCAATAAGATAAGAACCACTGATATCATCACAGTTACGGGAAATGCAGGTGTAACACAACTTGAAGCAAAAGGTGTCACTGGTGCTGAGATTGGAACTCTATACAAGAAAACATCTACTGGTGCGATGGGTGAAAAAATTGTACAAGTTGCAAGTGGAGAAACCTTAAAAACTGGAGAATTTACATATAACCCAACTACAAAGGCGTTAGCTTTCTTCACAGGAGATTTGACAGATGGTTCTGAAGTTGTTGGATTTTATGATGTTGAAGTAGAGTCTGCAAAAGTTTCCAATGAGTCCGATAAGTACAGTAAGGTGTTGAAATTGTATATTGATGTGACTTGTCAAGATAATTGTGACAATATGTATCATGGTCAGTTTATTTTTAATCGTGCAGACTTTAATGGTACTTTTGATATCACTATGGGTAAAGACCCTTCCACTCAGGCTTTTGAAGCAGAATCTTTAGCTGGTGGATGTACAGGTGGAAACCAATTATGGGATTTCATTGTATTTCAGTAGAGAAAGTAGTGATTAAATGACTAAGGTTCAAAGACCATGTAAGGTATGTGGAAAGATGTTTACTCCATGCTTTGATTGTATTCAAGATAAAAATGCTTTTCATTGGAGAGCAGTAGCATGTTCTGAAGAATGTGGGAGAGAGTTTTTAAAGCTCGTTCTTGAAGATAGGGCTATTAAAGATATATATGAGCCCCCTACTCTATTTAATAATGAAATAGACAATGTTAAAACTCAAGAGATAAAACCACAGAAAACTAATAAATTTAAAAAATAAATTATAGGGATAGCATGGCATTAAATGTGCTGTCTATCCCTATTTTTTTCAAAGAAAAGGATGATAAATATTGAGTAAGCCATATATAGTATACGAACATGTGAATAAGATTAATGGTAAGAGATATATTGGTATTACATGTCAAACGCTTAATGGAAGATGCGGAACACAAGGTCAAAATTATAAAAATAAATATTTTAAAAATTCAATTAAAAAATATGGGTGGGATAATTTTGAACATAATATTTTACACAAAAATTTAGAAGTTAATGAAGCAAAGGAAATTGAAATTAAATTAAATTAATTGAAAAATATAACACAACAAATAGGAATTATGGTTATAACATTTCAAAAGGTGGGGATACAGGTAATGGATTATGTGGTGTAAACCATCCATTATATGATGTACATAAATATGGCGAATTAGCTCCTAATTATGGTAAAAAACACTCATTAAAAGCTAGACAAGCTATAAGTGAAGCTCATAAAAAAATGGTAAGAGAGTTGAATCCATTTTATGGAAAACATCATAGTGAAGAAACTAAAGAAAAATTACGACAAAATAGTTTAGGTAAATTTGTGGGCTCAAAAAGTCCATGTGCAAAATCAATTATTAATTTAAATACAAATAAAATTTTTGGTTCATTAATAGAATGTGCAAAATTCTATAATATACATAGTGGAAATATTGTAAAAGTATGTAAAGGTGAAAGAAAGACAACTGGTGGATATAGGTTTGCATATTATGAAGAAAATAAGGAGATTGCATGAAAAAATTAAAATTAGTGTCACCTATACCTGTTTCGGTGAACCACTACATAAAACCACGAGTTTTTATGTCTGGTAAGAAGCCAATGGTGTCAATGTATGAAACAGCAGAAGCTAAAAAATATAAGAAAGATTTTGCAAAATACATAAATGAAGAAATAGAGAAACAACAATGGAATATAATTCCAAATAAAACACAACATTTTTATATTGATTGTGTTTTTTATTTTGACCGAATTGATAAAGACCCAAATAACTACTTTAAGTTGCTCTTAGACGCAATTACGGAGACTCAAAAAATTTGGGTAGATGATAATGTTACATGTGAAAGAGTAAATGGTATATTTTATGATTCAAAAAATCCTCATATTGATATTACTATTTATCCTGTCGATTATGTTGGGATATTCCAATCAGTTGAACAATTACAATCGTTTGAAAGTAATTGCATCACTTGTAGTAGATATAAAAATAATTGTAGTCTTTTAATAAAAGCAAAAAAAGGAAGAATTCAAGAAGAGATACAAGATGGTGTTTGTAGTAAATTTAAATAAAGAAATAAGGGATAAGAAGTATGGAAAATACTCTCATCCCTTTTGTAAATGGGGTACTATTCGGGTGGTTAGGATTCCCATTTACAAGTTAATTATAAAATAATATTCAGAATTATCATACAAGTAAATATTGGTAATATTTTTAAATAAAATATGAAAGATGAGGATATATATATGGGAAAAATTACATTAGAACAGATTGAGAATTTAGAATATATCGGTGGAGAAATTGAAACAAATTATGGGATTGAATTTGATTGTGGTAACTTTAAATTTGGAATCAAAGAGAATATCACTAAATCAGAGGAATGCTTAATTATTGACATTGTTGCTGAAAATTCTTTTATTGGAATGAATTACTCCCCTACTCTGCGTGAATGTTTAATGGAAATCATGTTTGCTAAAATTTTTATAGAAAATGGTGTTGATATTCCAGATGACATTGAAGATACCTACGCTATTTATGAAATTATTTGTAAATTAAATATAGTTAGTAATGTGAAAAATTTGTGTGGCGATGTGTATGCAAGAATAAATAGAAATATTGATGAAAAGATTGAATTTCATAAAAGAAAAATTTGTGCAGTCTTATCTCAAAATTCAACTGAGGTAGAAACGTTAGAAAATATCAATGATTTTATTATATCTGTTACAAATTTGACTGATAAATTTACAACAATTTTAGAAAGTGGTGGTAATAAGATTTTAAAACAAATCACTCCTAAAAAGATTAATGGCTTTATTGATGAGTTTAAGAATGAATCGTTGAAAATTGTTCGTGAAAACTTAAAAGAAAAAAATAACAAAGTCATTTCTATGAAATAATTAAAGAAAGAGGTAAAATTATGAAAGTGAATTGGAAAGTTAGAGTAAAGAATCCGTTATTTTGGATTAGTTTAATTGGTGTTATCTTCTCCCCTGTTTTGGCTGCTATGGGTATTAAGACAGTAGATTTATCCACATGGAATAGCATATTAGATGTGTTGAAAACATTCGTATCGAATCCTTATTTGATTGGAACTGCTTTCATGGCGGTATTAACATTTTTAGGTGTTACTAACGACCCTACAACATCCACCTTAAATGATAGCGATAGAGCAATGACATATCGTGAATTGAAGTAATACATAAACAACCATTAAATACCTACTGTTTAATTAGCAGTAGGTATTATTTTTAACTAAACAGAAAGGTAAATGCTATGAGTGAAAATAAATGCCCATTCCATCCAGACCACGAGAATAGAATAAAAAAGTTGGAAAAAGATGTAGAAGATTTAGATAATCAGTTTACTAAACTAGATAAATCTACTGCTGTTAAGCAAGAAAAAATATTTACCATTTTAGAAGCTTTGTCAAAAATCCCAGAAACAATGGAATCGATGAAAAATACAATGGTTGAGATGCAAAGAGAAATAAGAGACTCTAGTACAAAAATGGACGCATTAGAAAGAAACGTGGATTCATTGAAAAATCAAGTAACTGACACAAGAGAAAAGATAGACAAAGTTGATGATGAAGGTAAATTTAATATTCGTCTTTGGATAAAAAATAAATGGTTTTGGTTGTCTCTTGGTTTGGCTACTCTACTCTATTATTCTAGTGAGATAACTCAACACGGATTGAAGTGATATAGTGGCAAAAAGTATTCAAGAACAATTAAACCAATATATGAAAACTAAAGAATTTCAAGATAGATATGATAGGTTTGTAGAAAAAAATGTTAAAAATGGCAATAGTGGAATTGCTAAAAATGTCAAGGATGAAGTTGATAAATTAAAAGATCGCATTCAACAAGAAATTGATAATTATTATACTTCATACTCCCCTACCATTTATTCTCGTACAGACAATTTGAAAAATTCTTTAGTTATTGTGCAAACTCTAAATGGATTTTCTATAACATTTGATGAAAGATTAGTTTATCATGATTCTGTCGTGTATAAAGATACACAAGCATACGTTCCGTTGCTTATTGAAGATGGATGGCATTGGAATAAATCACATCAAAAAATAGATAGATTCACAGACTTTAGTGGTTATCCATTCGTAGAAAATGGAGTTGAAAAATATTTACAATCTGCACCTAAAGGGGTGTCAATAAGGATACATAAAAAGACCTATTATGGTGATGAAACGGAAATTTCATATGACAAATAAAGTAAACGTGGTTGCATGAATCACGTTTTTTATTTTTTTGATAAAGGAGTGATTTATGCAATATGGCTGATGAAATTTTTCGAGTCGATTTTGGTGTTACTGGCGGTGCTAGTGCCGATGGTGACACAGGAAAACGAATACAAAAAGAGTTAAAAACAATAGCAACACAGATTACTGGTAGTAAAATGCCACGTATTCAAGTTTCTATTGATATAAATAAAACAAAAAATATATTAAGTCAGCAGCTTGGTTCTGTATTAAAAAATTTAAAAGCAACAGACGCTTATGCTTTATCCCCAGATATTAATGCTGGCGACATTCAAAAAAAAGTAGATAATGCTTTTAAAAATGTAAAAAATCCAGAAATTAAAGTAAATTTAGATACAAAAGACATGAAATCCCTATATAAACAGCTTAATAGTTTTGCTACAGAAAAAGCAAAATTACAAGGTTTCGATATAGGAAAAGTCGATATAAAGAATTCAAAAAAAGGCGGTTTGTCTGCAACTATACAATATTATAAAAAAGGTGCTCAAGAGGTTGTAGTTGAACATTACAAGATGCAAAAATCCGCTGACGAATCAAATAAGAAAGTCAAAGAATTAGGTCTTGCGTATACAACCGTAAGCAAAAATATAAAGAAGCTAAATGAAGAATTAGATAAAAAAGATAAAAAAGAAGTTAAGTCTAATAAAAACAATGATTTAAATGAAAAACTTTTAAAATCAGTTCAATCTAATTTAAATAAAATTTATAGCGGTCAATATAAGAATAGTTTTGATAAATTTCAAAATCAATTTGACACTCTTTCAGGATTGACGGATATTAAACCAGAATCTATTAATGCTCTTGATAATTTTAAAAAATCGCTAGATGGTATTCAAAAATATAACCCAACAGGTAAGAAGTCAATTAAATCTTTGTCGGAAGAAATAGTTGGCGACCCTAAAAAGTTGCAAGAGTTTATAAATAATATTCATCGAGTAGATAGTGCAATGAAATTAGCTAAAGGTAATCTGTCACTTGATAAAACTTTTAGTGCAAATGTTAATAAAATCAACGATAAAACTAAAGCTTTAAAGAATCTTGAAATAGAAATTTTAAAATACATAAAAACAAACGATAGATTAAAAACAGATAGTGGGTTTAAATCAAAATTTGGCTCTTTACTATCCGATGTTCAAACCGACCTATCTAATAAAGATGTGAGAAATCTTGAAGAATATAGGAATAATTTTAAAAAATTAGATACAGAGATTATTCAGCGTGGATTGACTGGACAAAGGTATATTACCAAACTTGGAGAACAATTTAAGAAATTAACTGTGTATTTTAGTGCTGCTTCAGTGATGCTTGGTGCTTGGATACAACTAAAGCAAATGGTTACACATGTTATTCAGTTAGATACCGCCATGACAGAGCTAAAGAAAGTTACAGAAGAGACAGATAAGGTTTATACTCAATTTTTAGATAATGCTTCAAAAAGAGCAAAAGACCTTGGTGCTACAATTGTAGATGGAGTTAATGCTACTGCCGACTTTGCAAGATTAGGTTATTCATTAGACCAAGCTAAATCAATTGCCGACTCCGCAATTATATACAAAAATGTTGGTGATGGAATTACTGATATTAGCGAAGCAAGCGAAAGTATAATTTCTACTATGAAAGCTTTCAACATCGAAGCTTCTAAATCTATGTCTATTGTAGATAAATTTAATGAAGTGGGCAATAATTTTGCAATAACCTCTCAAGGAATTGGTACTGCATTAAAGCGTTCTGCTTCAGCATTGTCTACAGCAGGGAATGATATTAATGAATCTATTGCATTAATTACAAGTGCTAACGCAATAGTTCAGAATCCTGAAATTGTAGGAACTGCATTGCGTACCGCAGCTTTAAGGCTTACTTCAAGTCGAGGCAAGTTGGAGGAACTTGGCGAAGATGCAGAAGGTGCGGCAGAATCAGTTACTAAATTACAGACTCAACTACTAAACCTTACTAAAGGCAAAGTCGATATAATGTTAGATGCTGATACATTTAAATCAACTTATCAAATATTCCTTGAAATGTCTAAAGTTTGGGATAGTATGACTCAAAAAGACCAAATGGATGCATTAGAGCTAATGTTTGGTAAGAGGCAAGCCAATGTTGGTGCATCAATATTGAAAAATATGAAGGATGCACAAAATGCATTAAAGTCATCTTCTGATGCCGCTGGCAAACAAAACTGCCAGTATGTACAGAAATGTGCATAATAGAACATATTTAATTGCAGGTAATGCCTCGATAGGACAATCCTATCGTTATATCATATACGCTTAATTTAATATGATATAACAGAGCCCTACACCACAATAATGGAGAAATCACATTATGAAGGTTTTAAAACGTAGGGATTGGCTGTTCGTGCAGCGAAGTTCCTAAGTTGTTTTATACAATATGGAAAACGTTCAACGACCATCCCCAAGTCGGGAGGAAATTCCTCAATAGGAGTACGGCTCAAGCTTATGGAGTGGGTGAAAATCCCTTAAATGGAAAAGGTATGCCCTAAACCGTAAAGGTCGGTAGGTGAAGAAATGGTCTAAACTTATATGAAAGTATAAGATGTTATTAACTATAAAATATTTGTAATAGAGAAGTGATTAATCTCTAAGGAGAAACAATATGAAAAAATTTGATAAAGAATATTCAACTCAATACTTAAAAGAAGTTAGATATTTAGATAGTATCGGAATTAAATATTCCTTTGTAAAAGAAATAAATAATATAAGCACTTATAAATATACTAAAAATTTAGATTTATTTAATGCATTAGGAATATTTTATAAAGATATCAAATGATAGAAAGTAGAGTGATTAGAAATACCTAAAAAATATGCAATTGAAAAAATAAAAATAGAATTCGAAGAACGTGGCTATACGTTAATTAGTACTAAATATGCTAAAATAAATGATAAATTAGATTATATATGTAATAAGCATAAAGAATTTGGAATTCAAAAAATAGATTATAGCCATTTTCATTATAGAAATCAAGGATGTAAATATTGTTCGAAGGAAAGAATAAACAAAAGGCGAATTAAAGACTCTATTATTAAAACATTATGCGAAAGCAAAGGGTTTGAATTTGTTAAATCTGAAGCGATAAAAGGAAAAACTTATGTTTATTATATTTGCAACAGACATAGAGATAAAGGAATTCAGCTTACAAATTACGCTAGCATAAAGAGAAATAAAGCTGGATGTCAATATTGTATTGGCAGATACAAATCCACAAAAGAATTTAAAGATGAATTATATAATATAAACAATAACATAACTGTATTGGGTGAATATATAGATGCAAAAACACCAATTTTATGTTTATGTAACATACATAATTATAAATGGGAACCAACGCCAAATAGTTTATTATGTGGACAAGGATGCCCAATTTGTGGTCAAATTATTTCAAACATAAATTCAACGAAAACTCACGATAAGTTTTTAAGAGAGTTAAGTATTATAAATAAAAATATAGAACCACTGGAAGAATATTTAGGGGTTTTTATTAAAATGAAAGTAAAATGTAAGATTTGTGAAAATATATGGTATACCACACCAAATAGTTTATTACACGGGAAGTCTGGATGTTCAGAATGTAATAAAATAAAAAGTTATAATGCTCAAGTTAAATCAAATGAAACATTTTTAAAGCAACTTAAAGAAATAAATCCAAATTTATTTCCACTTGAAAAATATTATAATTATAATACAAAAATCAAAGTAAGGTGTTTAATTCATAATTATGATTGGTATGTTGCTCCAGCTAAAATTTTAAATAGTAAAACTGGATGTCCAAAATATGCTATTTATACAGGTGAAAATAAAATTGATGAAATTTTAAATAAATGGGGATATAATAGTGAAGCACAGAAAACATTTAAAGATTGTAAAGATAAATATGTTTTACCATTTGATAGGTATTTGACAGATTTTAATATTTTAATAGAATATGATGGTGAAGGTCATTATAAACCAATAAGATATGGTTCTATGTCTGATAAAGAAGCTGAAGAACAATTAAAATATGTAAAATTACATGATAGTATTAAAAATAAATATTGCGAAGAAAATGATATTCCACTTATTCGTATACCTTATTGGGAAAAAGATGATATGGAATATTTTTTGTGGTGTAAATTAGAAAAATATGGTGCAATAAAACCAATAGAAGTAGCTTAATCAACTACTTTGGTAAATTATATAGTTAATAACTGACAAGAATTTGCGATTCTTGTTGAATTTATTGAGTTCACTTGAAGAAAATGAAAAATATTTAGATTCAGTTAAAGGGAAACAGGCTCAATTTTCAGCTCAATATGAAGAATTATCCTCTAATATTTTAGATGGTGAGTTTGTAAAAGGAACTATAGATACTGGCACAGGATTTTTAGGACTTTTAAATGCACTTGTAAAAAATCTACATACAATTCCAACTCTTGCAGTTGTTGCATCTGGTGCATTATCTGCATTATCAAATACTGGTATTTCAAACGTGAAATATGCCCTGCCCTACTCTATGAGTACGGTGGCGTAAACCCGAAAATGCTGGGAACTAAATAAAAATTATTATCTGACTACAACGTAATTGGAAACGATAAGCGTGAACGTATTAGGGAAACCAATTCAGTGATGAATAAAGAAAACAGATAATTAAGCATATGGTGAGAACCTAAGTGCTATGTCTATCCACGTAAGATATTAGACTAATTTAGGGTCAGCAGAGAAATCTCCTAAGTCAAAAATGATATGGAGAACTTTCACAGGCTTCAATGGGTTGTACATTTTATATGTATTGATGTAAAGTCGGACTGGTAGACCAAAATGGATAGGTCTATGTATGAGTTTAAAGACTGCATACTTACTTCTATAAGACTCCCCTCTCTTGGGTTAATGAGAAAATAAGAACCATCATAAAGATGGCTCTCATATTATTATTTAGATAAAAGCTCACGATATTTGGGAGTATCCTAAAGTTTGTGTAAACCTCTAAACTGATGTAAGATAAATATATCAGTTTGGAGGTTTTATTTATGCCCAAAAGAAGAAAAGAATCACCCCAAAAACAAGCAATCAGAAAAATGATGCAGGAATACTTAAAAGAGAATGATATTCCTATCAAAAATGGTACAGATGTCAATTCTGTTATGCGTGATATGATGTCTGTATTACTGGAGGGTTCTCTGGAAGGAGAATTAGAAGACGAACTGGGATACTCAAAATATGACTATCGGAATAAGGAAACCGACAATAGTCGGAATGGATATTCTTCTAAAATCATGCATACAAACTATGGAGATATGAATGTTGCTATTCCTCGTGACCGTAATGGAGAATATGAACCCCAGCTTATCAAGAAATATCAAAATACCGTTACGCAAGATATGGAAGAAAGGATACTTTCCATGTATGCAAAAGGTATGACTACAAATGATATTGAATCCCATATGCGTGAGTTATATGACATTGATATTTCTGACAGTACGATTAGCCGAGTTACTGATAAAATTATACCGATTGTAAAGGAATGGCAGGAACGTCCTTTGGAAGAAGTATATGCGGTTGTTTTTATGGATGCAATTCATTTCCACGTTCGTAGTGAAGGAAGAATACGAAAAAAGGCTGTGTATATTGCTTTGGGAATTGATATGAATGGTAGAAAGGACGTTTTAGGTATGTATGTTGGTGAAAATGAAAATGCTAAATTCTGGCTTTCTATACTGAATGGGCTAAAAAATCGTGGTGTAAAAGATATCTTAATAACATGTATTGATGGACTAAGTGGATTTCCACAAGCAATTGAAGCAGTCTATCCTGAAACAGAGATACAGCAGTGCATTATTCATCAAATCCGTAACTCCACTAAATTTGTATCCTACAAAGATTTGAAAGCTCTGATGGCTGATTTGAAGCGAGTCTATACTGCCCCAACAGAAGAATTAGCCCTAAATGAATTGGAGTTGTTTCAAGAAAAATGGGATGTAAAATATCCGAAAATCTATAAATCTTGGCATGATAATTGGTCAACTTTAGCAACCTATTTTAAATATCCTGAAGCTGTTAGGCGGCTTATTTATACCACAAATGCCATTGAGGGATTTAATCGTCAACTTCGTAAAGTAACAAAAAGCAAGACAATTTTTCCTTCTGACGATAGCCTTTTAAAAATGCTATATCTGGCAACGATAGATATCACAAAAAAGTGGACAGGATATCGTAGGGACTGGGGACGGATATATTCCCAGTTAGAGATTTATTTTGAGGAAAGACTAAAAAATCTCAACTTCTAAAAAACAACTTGTTCGGCAAGTTTTATTGACATGCAAAAAAATCATTGTATAATGCAAACAAGGGTAGAATCCCAAAATTGACTCTGCCCTTAAGTAACTATTCACATATCTTATATCAGATTTTTGAGTTTACACAAAACTTGAAACTGTCCCCGATATTTTGCAAAGATTAATTCTTCTTCATTTCCTTCAAATATTGGAGTTTTGTTGATGTATTTAGAAACATTATTAAATGTATCATTATTTATACAAATTACACTTGCTTTTCTACCATTTGTTACTATATAAACATCAAAATTATAAGCATCTAAAACATATGATTTTGGAATTAATAAACGAATACATATATAGTTACGAAATCTAAATAAAGCGATTGATTCATAATATGTATCATTTGTTAGTGTTTCATTTGTAATTGGTAAACTGTAAACTTCTAAATTTTCTGTTTGAGGTATTGCAAAAATCATTTATGCTACCTCCTTGATTGTAAGTTTAAGTTTCTTACAAATACACGAAACACCTTTTGGCGTGACCCTAGTTGTGGTGTGTGCTACTCCCCTTCTGTCATATGTACCAACGGTAGTGAAATATCCTGATTTTATATATCTTTCATATGGAACACTATCTTTACCTTGATAAAATAAAAGCTTAATATCACGTAATTTTTGGAATAATACTTTTTCACCAAGACCAAGTATTTTTCCTGCTTGATTAACGCTATAAGTTCCGTCACAATTTAGATATATATCATATTCATCTGCTTTAGGTTTTAGTTGAGAGATAAAATTATCCTTTTCTTTGATAGTTCTTTCATATATACCTACAGCTTTAATTAAAATTGATTTTTCATCATCTTCATTTGTGATTGGTATATATCCACCAGTTTTATGTATCTGTGGTAATACTTCGGATGTTACCCAACGTTTAAATTGTTTAGCACTTGGTAATTTACTGGAGAGAATAAGAGAATAAAGACCACTTTCATTAATGATGGTCATATTCTGGATTCCTGAAGGTGTTGCCATTTTGGCAACACCTCTGTCTTCAATATCAACTTTTTTCGACACAGCACTTCGTGGTTCATTATATCCAAGTATTAAAGCTACATCTTTGCCAACAAACCAAGGTTCTCCATTTTGTTCAAGAACTCTAACTTGTCCAAAATTTTCATTTTTAAAAATCATTAAATTATTCATTTTATATCTCCTTGTTTTTATTTGCAATCATTGATTTTTTAAAACAAGCAGTATATAATAAATATATACTATTGTGTGATAGTGTATATAAGAGATAATCCCTACTGGCAAGTTTGTTGATTGTCTCTTATTTTATATTATCTGTAATTAAGTCGTTCTGTTAGGTATTCATTAATATCTTCTGAATGTATATTAATATAAATTCCTAGTTCTATAAGACGTTTTCGTAGTGTTTCGGAAAGATTTGGACTATCTTTGAATTTCTGATTAAATTCTTCGATTTCTCCATCATCATGTATATTTTTATAGTACAAATCAACAGAACAATCTTCTAAAACTTTCAACTTGATTGTAATATTTGATAATGTAAATTCACATTTATCATTACCTCCTTCAATGAAATGTTCTGCCATATCGGCAAGAGCATTTAAAATAAACCAATGCTTATTATCTTTCATTAAATTTTCTAATGAAAGATTTACTAATTCGTTTTGCGGTCTACCTAATTGTTCAGATAATTTTTCTAAATCATTTTCTAATTTAGCATCAATTCTGAAGCTTTTTTGAACAACATATTTTTTAGATAACATATTCACACCACCTTTCATTGCTATTAAAAATGATTGCAACTGCATTATATTTCTATTGTTAATGATTGTCAATACTATTTTTAAATAAAATATAAATTTATCAAATAAATTATGTGTAATTGTGTTAATATTTGTAGTAATTTGTTGAAAATTATATTGCAATGGATATCACAAAAGTGATACAATAAAGAAAACAATTTAGATATCTAGTATCGACATAATAAATATCTAAATTGAGTATATATATGTATCAATATGTTTAGACTCAATAATGAGGTGGTATTATGTATGAAATTAGAAGAAAAAAACTAAAGAATGGAGTGAGCTATATGATTAATATGCAAATTGCTGAAAGATATTGTACAGTTCGTGAATCTCTAATTGAATCATGTAAAGAAGTAAAATTAATGCGTGAAGGTAAATTACCTAAGAAAACTTGGAAAGAACTACGTGCTGAATTAAAAAATGAGGAAGCAGAAGGAAAATAATCAATGAGTTACGAAATAGTAATTACTAAAAAATTTAAAAATGATATTAAATTTTACAAGAAAAAATTTGCTCATATTGAAGATGATTTAGATTTTATTATTGAAAAACTAGAACAAGGCGAATTTATTGGTACACCATTAGAGGATGTTGATGCTAATAATAAAACTTATAAAGTTAGAATTGCGAATTCAGACACCAAAATGGGTAAATCAAACGGATATAGATTGGTTTATTATGCAGTTACAGATAATTTAGAGATATATCTTTTAACAGTTTATTACAAGAAAGATGATAAAAATATTCCTAGTAACAACGAGATTAAACGGATTATTGAACAATATTGTACATAATTTATAAAGACCTTTGGAATTAACCGAAGGTCTTTTATTATGCTCTTTATTAAAATTTAGCACCACAATTCTTACACTTAAATGTTTTGCTAATATGTCCAATACTAAACACATTAAAAATTGCAGCAGCCCCTACTTTGTTCCCTAGAGAAATTTTATGAACATTTGCAGAACCACATATAGGACAATGAGGAATGTGTTTTCGTTCTTCCTCTTCCCTATCATATTCAGCATCTTCTTCGGCTTCTAATTGGATTCTTCGGTTAAAAGCGGTTTCGCTATAAAGTGGATTATTGAACACATATTTTTCATAGAGTTCAGATTCAATCTTATCTTGGTCTTCATCTGATAGATTAAGATAGTTGTCCCAATTTATATTTGTATTTATGACATCGGTGTTACATCTATCACATTTATTTTTAGTAAATCCAATGCCAAAACTTCCACATTTAGGACAGATATACATATATATAATATCATTATCCATATAATCACCTCGTATCAATATATTAGTATATATTATAACTAATTTTCTAATATATACATATTATATTCAAAATAGTATCTAGTCAACACTAAGAAGTAACAAGTCGGTAGCAAAATTAATAGATGATGATAGTGGAAATAGTTTATCTGGAAAAAAGATGAGCTATGGATTTGGCGATTTTACTAGAAAATTTGATACAACACCATTTAAAGATGCGGCAAAAAATATTGCAGATTATAATAAAACCGTTGTAAATGGGGCAATGTCACAAGAAAAATTTTTAAAAAAAATTAAAGATGAAGGTTTTAAAAAATATATTAAAAATCTTGGTGATGCAACCGCTTCTGTTGAAGGATATAACAGAAGTTTAAGCAAGATGGCATTTACATCTCAGGCAGCTTTAATTGGACAAACTATAAAAGCAGCAGCTATTAATATGGGTATTATGATTGCCATAATGGGTGCAATTAATTTAGCAATCGCTGGAATTATGAAACTCGTCAATGCCAATAAAGAAGCTATTGAAACCGCAACTCAATTAAAAGAAGCTTATGCAAGCTCTAAGGATAGTGCTAAATCAAATATATCAACATTGAAATCATTAAAAGATGAGTTCTCTACCCTTTCTGAAGGCGTAGACGAAAATGGTAAGAATGTTGGATTAACATCTGAACAATATGAAAGATATCATGATATTGTATCTCAAATTGTTGGCATATCCCCTCAATTAATTAAAGGATATACTGAAGAAGGCAAAGCAATTGTCAACAATAATACTGCTATTCAAGACGCTATCAAATATCAAAAAGAACTAAATGATTTAAAAACAAAAGAATATTTAGCTTCTGGAAAAGATATATTTAAAGGCTATAAGGCTAATTTAAGTAGTGTTGGAGATTTAACAAATGCTAAAAGAAATCTGACAAGAGATATTAGGAATCAATTGCAAGTAGATGAAACAATGGGATACTTACCTCTTGATAATCTTGGAATTGATTTAAACGAGAAACAAGGTATTCTCTCAGATAAATCTTTGCAAAATATTATAGATAAAAAAGAATCAATTATTGAATTGGCAAAAACTCAACTTAATTTAGATGAAAAAGCACAACAGAAATTAAGAGAAACCATTGGATTAATAGAAATTCAGGTTCAAAAAACTGATAGTTACACTAAAGATTTTGCATCATTTTTATCGCTTTATGCTTCTTATAATAATATTGGTTCTAATATTAATTCTGATTACATTGATGAATTTAATTTATCACTTGAGGATATTGCTAAAAATGTTACATCATTTGAAGATGCTCAAGACAAAGTTTATGGATTGGCTAATTCATTTGAAGACGTTCAAGATAAAATTCCAACAAAAGCTTTTGAAGAATTGCAGGAGCAATTTAAGAAAAATGGCGATGTAGAAGCTTACAACAAAGGTATTCAATCAAATGTAACAGAAATTGAGACTTTAGCCCAATCTTATGAAAAGACCAATCCCCTACTTTCTGAATTTTTAAGGCTAATTGCTAAAAGTTATACTGATTTTGCAAATGCTTCTGGTGCTTCGTATGATTATGATGCAGGAATTAAAAATATTAATTCAACAGTAGATGAATATGTCGCTAAAATTAAAGATATATCTGAAGCTCAAAAGAAAATGTCTGACGGTGTCTCATTAAGCTATGATGAAATGTCAGAATTGAGAGACAAATATTCTGAATTAATCCCATATATACATCAAACAACAGATGGTTGGATTATTGAGGGTTCTGCATTAAACAGTCTGTCTTCTACTGCTAAGAAAACAGCGATTGATTATATTGAAGCTGAAAAAAGGAAATCATTAGAAGCTTTAAATCAATCTAAATTCCGTACTAAAATTATTATTGATGAAGCAACAACACAAGCCCAATTTATTAAAGCAATGTTTGGGGGTAAATTCCAAGGGAGTTCTCGTGGCGTTGAAATGAATGAAGAGCAAAAGTCTCTTTATGACCAATATTTAAATTATAGAAAATTAGTTGATTCAAGTAACCAAGCTTTAAAAGATGTCGAACATATAACTACAAAAACTATTTCTGGCGGTTCAAAATCGGGAAAAAGCAAAAGTGAAGATAAATGGCTTGAAGAATTTAATAAGAAATTAGCAGAATTAAAACATAATCGTGAAATGGATTTAATTTCTGTAAAAGAATATTACTCTACCCTTTCTTACCTTAACAATCAATATTTTAAAGGCAGAACTAAATATTTAGAACAATATCGTCAATATGAAGAAGAGGTATATAAGGGCGGTGAAACACTTTATAACGAACAGCTTGAATTAGCTAAAAAATATATTGATAATAAAAATTATTATAATACTTGGGGTTCGGATAGCGAAATAGCATCTTGGAAACGTGTAATTGAGTGGATGGAAAATGATTATTATAAAAAAGGTTTAATCAATCATAAAACATTTGTCGAACAACGTGACCAATTTGAAAAGAATTTATGTGAAGCTATTAAAAAGTATTGGCAAGATACACTAAATGATTTAAATAAAGAAAAGTCAAACTATGATGCAGTATTAGATATGATTGATAAAACGATAGATAATGAAATCAAACATATCAATCAATTAATCGATGCCCAAAATGAAAAGAAAAAAGCATTAGAAGATGAAAAAAAGGCTCTCGAAGATGCAAATAAAGAACGTCAACGTGCGATTGAATTGCAGGAATTGCAATACAATCTTGCAAGAGCTGAAGACCAAAATAACAAACGTGTTTTTAAAACCAACGAAGGTTTTGTTTGGGAAGCAGACCAGAGTGCTATTAAAGACGCTAATAAGGCATTAGATAATTTTTATGCTGAAGAAAAAATTATAGCAATTGATAAAGAAATTAGTGCGATAGATGATATTATTGAAAGCTATAATGAGCAGATTGATAAGTGGGAAGAATATCGCCAAGAATGGAAAAATGTAGTTGATGATTATGAAATTGAATCCAAACGCCTTGAAGCAAGTGAATTATGGACTGCTGATTTTGAAGCTGATATCTTAAAGCAAAGATTAGATAAATTATCAGATTTTCGTGATGATTATTTAAAATTAATGCGTGATATTACAGACGCTCAAACTAATCTTGATAACCAAACTAAAAATCCATCTACTAGCACAAGCAATATTTCTAATTCTGGTAGAGGTTCGTCCTCTGGTGGTTCTAAAAATAGTTCGTCGGGCAGTAAATCGTCTTCTGATAATCAGAAGAAATATTTGACTAACCTTGCAAATGGTAGAAACCCTGATGGAAGTAAAGCTAATTCTGGACAGCAAACTTGGGCTAAAGACCAGTTAAAGAAAAAGAAATATTCTGAAGGTGGAACTGTAGATTTTACTGCTTTCGCACAATTGGACGGTTCACCAAGCAAAAATGAAGTTATTTTTAATTCTACTGATGCTAAGAAATTGTATGATTTAGTCCATCAATCTAAAAATTTAGTAAATGAAATATTCGGTGGTATTATTAACAAAACTAAGCCTATTACTCCTAATAATTCTTCTACAGTAACTAAAATTACTATTGGTGATATTAACGTGTATGGGGTTAAGGATACCAGCGGATTATCTAAAGCTATTGTTAATGAATTGCCACAACAGATTTTACAAGATTTATATAAACGCAGATAAGGGGGATTAATGTGAATTATGATAAACAAGCCATAAAAGTAATATCCAATATAATCATTGAAGTAATTAAAGAATATGAATCCTCTTATAAATATGATAAAACTGTCAGAGGCATCATAAAACAAATAAACTCAGATTCGACTTGTGATGTGGAGATTCAGGGTAGAGTATATACTTCTCTACCCTCTTTATTTGATACAAACTATACGGTCAACCAACCCGTATGGGTTACTATACCATGCAATAATTGGCGTGATATGTTTATATTAGGAAGGAGGGGATAATTTGGGACAGCCTATTATACAAACAATAATACCTTTTGATGCCACAAAGCCATATAGTATAAAGTTTATATATGTTGGTAATCAAGTTGTAAAACATACGATTACAATTAAAGATAATATAACAAATGCAACTGTTTACAATAGCACCAATATTACATTTCAATTAGAACATACAATACCTGAGAATACTCTTGTAAATGGTAAATTTTATAATGTATCTGTAATTGTTTATGACAATGTTGATGTCGCAAGTACACCAAGTGTTGCTGCTGTATTTAATTGTTTGTCTACTCCTATATTTGGATTTTCTAATATATCACCCAATCAGATAATTAAAAATTCATCTATAGAAGTTCAATTATTATACTCTCAATTAGAAAACGAGCAATTGAATTCTTGGCAAGTTATCTTATATGATTACGCTCAGAATATTCTATATAAAACAGATATTTCATACGATATATCTACATTAAAAACAACAATAGAGGGGCTTTTAAATAATAGTCAATATTTTTTTCAGGCAATCGGCGAAACGGTTAATAAGATATCCATATCTACGAATTTAATACCAGTATCTGTATCTTATCAAGAACCAAGCATTAGTGGACTATTATCTTTAAAAAACATTAGAGAACAGGGTCGTGTAGAAATAGGTATGAATGTTAGACCAATTACTGGTAAGGCGAGTATGGACTACCCTATTTTTATAGATAATTCCAAAATAGATTTAACACCATTTAAATTAAGTTGGCTTTTAACTGATGATGGAATTCCGAGAGATTATGTTCATTATGTATGGGATGATAATGCTATATATAATGATACAAAAAAGTGGACTGAAACAAACAGAAAATATTATGATGAAAATGGTAATTTTTTAGGAAGTTTATCCCCTTCTATTACATATAATGAAGGTTTTAAAATTGATGATAATGCAGTAATTTGTTTTAAAGGTAGCAATTTTCAATATTTTACAGAAGTTGCAGAAGCAGATACAGAAAAATATCATTTATCTATTAAGTATCTTAAAGGTATTTTTGAAGGAAGTGATATTGAAAAGGCTTATTTTCAACTTGATATAGCTAATAGTGTTGTTTCTTATACAACTATTACAAACTATATCGATATTCCTAATACTACTGATATTCTTTTATTATATTTAAAAATAGATAATAACATTTGTGATTTTAAAGTAAAAAATATAACTACAGGAGGTGCTTAATCTATGTTTATATTAGGACAAACTTTTGCTTCTGGTGTTAATACAATGGATTCAACACCTTTAAATTTAAGCAATGTATCAAACCTAGTTATTAAAAATGGTATTTTTGATGATGTATATATTACCAAAGATACATCCTTCAATATAGACGACCCTATTCCTACCGAATGGGATTTCAATACAATATTACACGCAACTTTTGATAATACATTAGTTGCAGGGAATACGGATTATTCTGTTTCGCAAGTTGAAAAAATAAGAATAAAAAGACGTAAAAAAGGTGAATTCAAATGGATTACTTTATTTGAAAAAGAAATAAAAAAAGTAGAAGATTTTAATACATTTTTTTATGATGACTATGCCCGTTCTGGTGTTGAATATGAATATGGGTATGTTCCAGTCATTAATGGTATTGAAGGAGATATTATTTTCTATAGTATTCTAAGTGAATTTGATGAAGTTTTTATTATTGAAAAAGATAAAAAGTTTAAAACGGAATTAAACATGTCATTTTCTTGTATAAAAGTAAATACTTCGTCTACGTTTAAATTGATGAATAAAAAATATCCTGTTGTTTTATCTAAAGGAGATGGAGGATTTTATAAAGGTACAATGTCAGCAACCTTCGTTGAAAAAGATGAGAGCAAATGTATATATAAATTTGATAGTGAGTGGGAATATCGAAGTGGATTTGTTGAATTTGCATTGAATGGAGAGCCAAAAATATTAAAGCATTATGACGGAAGAATGTGGATGATAATGATTGTAGATGATATTAGTGAAAATGAATCAAATCATTGGCAAGGTATTATTACTACATTCAATTGGAATGAAATTGGCGATTGTGAAAATGCAAAAGAATTATATGCAAATAATTTTATTGATATTTATATAAATAATTAGGTGGTGTGATATGAGTTATCAAATTAAGCAAGAGGATGTTCTTATGTTACATCAAGCTATAATGAAAATAAAAATAAAAGCAGAAATATTAGATATGAATTTTAAAACTATTGATAAATTAGATGGAGAATTGATAGATGATAGTTTTTCAATAACGGCAGAATCAGATATAAGACGTACTGCAAATTTAACCATACTGGCTAAAGATGATTTGTATATATTGGGCAGCAAAACTAAAATATGGATAAATAAATATATTAAATTATCTGTTGGATTTTATAATATACGGCAAAAAGAGTATGTTTATTATCCAGCAGGAATCTATATAATTGCCACCTCTTCATATAAATATAATAATTCCGCTTGTGTTCTGACTCTTTCTATTGTAGATATGATGGGTTTAGCAACTGGTTTAATTGGCAGTCAATTAAAAGGCTTAGAAAATGAAATATTGGTCGGAACTAATATTCGAGATGCTGAAATTTCTATTATAACTAAAGAACTTGGATTAAATAAATTTAGAATTGATGATATTGGCAAAACAGTACCATATGATTTAAAATTCCCCACTGGAACAAATCCATACACAGTATTAAAAGAACTTATAGATTTATATTCAGGTTGGGAAATGTTTTTTGACGAAGATACGTTTGTAATACAAAAAATTCCTACTTTAGAATCTGATGAAGTTATAATAGACGCAGAAACTATGAAACAATTAGTCATTGATGAAAATAATTCAGAAGAATTAAATATTGATTTAACTAAAATAAAAAACATTTCAGATATTTGGGGGCAGTCGTTAGATACGGATTATTATACAGAAATTTGTACATCTTCTGAAACTACATATAATTTATCAATTGACGGAGTAACAGAATTAAAAAAATATGACAGATATGGATTTAAACCAGATACTACAAATGGTTTAAATCAGCAAATTAAAATCAATTCACTTGCCTCATATCCCATTATTGACGATAAAGGAAATTCGATAAAAGATGGTATTATACAAAGCGGAAAGCCTGTTGTCGTAGAATATCGTGATAAGAGTTTTTTATTTTTAGGTAGAACACAAATACATGGTATTACAAAATTATATTGCAATCCATTGACACCAGAGCAAATAATGCAAGATAAAATTAATGAAAATTGTGAGAATATACATTATATATTTAACAGTTTATCACCTTTTGGAGTTGACTTAATTGGAGAAAAAAGACAAGTTTTATCTGATGATGAGTATGCTAATATTTATTCTGAAGAATTGGCAATAATGCGTTCAGATTACGAGAATTGGAAATCGACTCGATTAAATAGCGATATTACAATTACAATTAAAACAATTCCTTGGTTAGATGTGAATAAAAAAATCGAATGGTATTCCCCTTCTTTAAAAACTACAGAGCAATATATAATTAAGAATATAAGTGGTTCTTTTTCTAGTGGGATACAAACAATACAAATGGTTAGATTTTACCCAGATTATCCATTCGTTGTAAAAAATTAAAGGAGGAATTAGATTATGGCATATATACCTATAGAAAATCAAGAATCAGCTTCTAGTGTTAGAGGAAAAATAAATTCTCTACCCGTAGCAGAAAATATTATATTATCATCTGAGGTTCAAACGTTATATGAAACTGACAACATGAATGAAATTTTAAAAACGTTAAAGATAACTACTGATTTAAAATCAAGAGTGATTACAGGGTCTTATACTGGAGATGGTGCAACCACTAGATTGATAAATCTTTCAGTCACACCAAAGGCTGTGCTTGTAGTAAGCAATGAAGGTAAAATGTTTTATCCTTCTGGTAGTGAGTTTCATATAGTAGGTGGACTAGCGACTACTAATTCACCATGTATGTTCGGAGTGAATTACCCAACTGCAATCAAAATAGTTACCAATGGATTTGAAGTGTACAATGATTATAAAATGGATGGCTCTTATAGTTATAGAGCCGATACTAATATTAATAATATTATATTTAATTATATTGCAGTTTTTTAGGAGGTTAATATGATTATATTTGGAAATAAAGGTTATCAAACTCGTTCTGATAAACCAAACGAAGACTGGACAGACGAAGCCTTATATGTTGTAGAAGATGGTACAGAATTGGCAAATAAAATAATGAGGTTATATCCATATTATGATTTTGTTTTAGAAAATGAAGAGTTGGTTGATATAATTGAGATTGAAAGCCCCCATCCAATTATTACATCACAAGAACAACGTGAACAAGCCTATGAGACAATGATTTCAAAAGAAGATAATACTCCATTGATTTTATGGGAGAATGAAAATCTCACTGTAGACCAAGCAAATAAAAAGTGGCTTGATTATTCAGCAGAAGGAAATACTGAAATCGCCAACAAACTTCAAGGATTGATTCAAATTGCAAAAGAATACATAAGAGAATTATATCCTGATAATTAATATCAAATACACGTTTGATGCGAATTTATGTCATTCAAAACGTTGAAATCTCAACGTCAACTTTATTATATTAAAGTGCTATTTTTATATAAATCTATAATTTCAGTTATGATTTTATAGATTTTTTATTTTTTTGAAAAGGAAGTGAAAAATTGAGTGAAAAATATCCTGATTTACCAGAAGCAACATTTCCTGAGAGTGTGGCGGTAATTAAGCAAAAGCGTGAACCAAAGACGGAAGAGCTACCAGCTATACAGCAGTATTATAGTTATATAAATAGTGGAAACTTAGTTGGTGCATATACTGTATTAGAAAATAATCCTAGTTTAAAAGATGTAGTATTTGATGCAAAATCTTATAATAAACAATCACAGGAAATTATAGCTCTTCAAAGATATTTCGATGAAATCGCTAAAATTATAAATCTTGTTAATAATTTAAACCAAACAATCACAGGAAGTGCATTGGATGCAGTACAAGGTAAAATATTAAATGATAAAATAGGCGATTTAACCACCCTGCAAACAACAGACAAATCAAGTGTAGTTGGTGCGACTAACGAAGTGCACAGTAAATTATGGAATCCGAACCTGTTAGATAATGCTGATTTTAGAATTGAGGAAGTAATTGTGAATCAAAAAGGCATAGCAAGTGGGTGGATTGCTCCAACATCTATGTATTTTATAGACAGGTGGAGAAGTTATATAAATATAGCTAACAATACTACCTATACATTTGAACCTAACGGATTGGGGGTACAAGTATCGGAAGGTTATGGCGGATTTATTGAAATGCTTGAATTTCCACCAACAGAAGGAATGTATACTTTTTCTGCGATAATTGATGGTGCTGTGCATTCCGTAACTTTTGATGCAAGCACATGGAGTGCGCAAATTGGAACAAATATAGGACTTACAGTGCTTACTTATTATGATAAGAAAGCAGCTAGAATTCTTTTTTACGATACCATAAAACATATTATACAGCGAGTTAAACTTGAAAAAGGCACAGTCTCAACAATACTCAACGACCCGCCACAAGATTATGGCGAAGAATTACGTAAGTGTCAGAGATATTTTTTAAGAGTAAATACTAGAAGTCTTGCTTGTGGTAACATAAGTTCAAGTATGGATAAAAGGGTATCTGTTCCAGTTATAACACCGGTATCCATGAGAGCAAACCCTACTATAATACCTTATGGAAGTTGGCGACTTTTCAATGGCGTAAATAGTGCTGCAAATCCTGTTGCGTCCTTCCCTTCGAGTGGTATAGCGTATTCCACTCATATAGAGTTTGCTGTAATTGCAACAGACACAATAGCATCTTCACAAGTATGGCATTTAGTCCAATCAGAAGCTAATAATTATATTGATTTTGATGCAAATTTATAAAGTGAGGTGTAGATATGGAACAATTTTATAATAAACATTACATTGTTATTGATGATAAAAACCGTATCATAGATGGTTTTTCCGATGCTTTTAAAGTTCCTAGCGATACAGATATTTGCATCAATGAGCAAGGTGGATATCAGTTTCGGTTATTTGTTGATGGTAAAGCGAATCCATCATTATATGATGAATATGGTGTACCTAAATACAAATATATAGACGGGGCGGTAATTGAACGTACAGCGGAAGAAATGGAAGCAGATAGACCAGTAATCACGCCACAGCCAACTGATATAGAACGTATAATGGAGCTAGAAAATGTTATTGCAGAATTAATAAAAGGTGGTGCTTGATTTGAATATTAGAGCAATATTTATGGCAAAACGAATTTTAGAAAGTAAAGAGATTTATGAAGATGTGGTTACTGCAAGACCGGATTTAAAAGCTGAAATTGACCAGTATATTACAGAACATAAAATTTACACTTAATTTAAAGAAAGAAGTGTTTATATGAACGATAATGAAAGACAAATAAAAAGACAAAATGACTTTTGTAATATCACAGAATGGCAAGAACATGGAATCACTGGATTAGGGGTTAATGTTTGGAATTGTGAAAGCAGTGGCTCTTCTCATGGTCAATCAACAAGAAAAAGAATTTTAGACGTATCTCCCAATGCCAATATTATCAATGTATCTCGTGGCGAACGTGGGAATGTAAATAGTGATAATTATGAAACATTAGTTACATATCAAAAAAAACAACATACAGTTGAAGAATTTATTAACAAATACAAAATCAAGACAATTACAAGTTCTAATCATGGCGATGTGTTAACTGATACCCAAGAAAGTCATTTATTGAATGATTTAAAGAAGAAATATAATCTTACGATGTTTAATATTTCTGGAAATTATTCAGACCAAATTGCTAACGGTTCTATTCCTTCAGATGTGGCTATTTATATATCTGCTTGCCAATTTAATCGTAATGGAAATATAGAATTTGTAAATAGATTTAGTCAAGGAGAAGCAATAGACTTCTCTTTTTTCATGGGATATCAATATGGAACATCTTTTAGTTGTCCTATGGCTTGCGGAATGGCAAATTTATTAATTGAAAGATACGGAGACTTATCACAAGAAGAAATTTATAAATATTTTAAGATGTGTGCATTAGATATTGAAGATATTGGCAGAGATATTAAGACTGGCTGGGGAATTCCTGTTCTTCCAAAATGGGGTAAAAAGTATATTACCATGAATATTGGTGAAAAACATTATTTTGTAAATGGCGAAAAGAAATTAATAGATGTTGAACCAGAACAGGTAAAATATAGAACTTTTGTCCCATTGAGGTTTATTTCGGAAGAATTGGGATTTGATGTTAAATGGAATGAACAGGCTAAAACCGCTATTATTTCTAAAGGTGAAAAAACAATCATATTTACAATAGATAATAACGTTTTGATTATGAATGGCAAAAAAGAATATATGGATGTATCTCCATATCAAAGAAATTATAGAAGTTTTACTCCTATTAGATATTGTGAATATTTAGGTATAAAAATTGATTGGATTGAAACAGAAAAGAAAATTATGATATTAGAACAATAAGGAAGTGATGAAATGAAAAGCGTAAATGGTTTCTTATTATTAAGAGAGATTCCACATTATGTTTCAAGTCCATTTGGTTATCGTATCCATCCTGTTACTGAGGAAAAAAGTTTTCACAATGGCGTAGATTATGCTACATATGGCAAAAAACCGCCTATTTACTGCCCTTTTAATAACGGTAAGGTATTAAGAGTTGGTAGTGATAGATTTGGTGCTTTATTCGTCTATATTGCTTTTAAAGATTTAGGTTATGTTGGACTTGCTTATCATTGTAGTAAGATTATTTGCAAGGTTGGTCAACGATTAAATAAGGGTGATATAATCGGGGCGGTAGGTTCAACTGGAAGAAGCACTGGGGAACATTTGCATTGGAGTTGGATTAAGTTAAATAATAAATGGAATCAGTATTACAATGCTGATTATGTTGACTTTGAGAAGTTTGAATATAAGGAAGAAGTGAAGGAATTGACTCGACAAGAAGCAAAACAAATTATTAAAGACGTTTGTGGGTTTGCAGATGATACGATGGATTATCTTGATAGTTATATTTGGAGAGATAGTTTACTCGTTAGATTAGCGAAAGCTATTAAGAGATAGTATATTGACTTAAATACTTACAGTGATATAATTAAAATAACCTTTCTGTTAATGATTGGTTAAATAATGGTTGTGCAATGGCGGTCTATTTATTTAGGCTGCTATTGCATTTTATGGGGAGTTTTCGGACTCCCCTATTTTTTTTCGCTTTATAAATTATTAACAAAATGTATCTCTATAAAATACGTGTGTTCATGCCAATTATTTCTAGTAGTTAATCCTCTTAATAATTTATACTCTTTTGTATCTATTAAGATACTCTGTTGATTTTCCAACGTTTGTTTAACGTCTGTTTGATTGCTATTATATGAAGGCTAGGTGCTTTTGCTTTTAAGCGTACACCAAACTTATTCCCTTGTTTAAAGATTTCAGGCTCCTCCAAAACCATTTCCGAAAGTTTAGGTTGCACAATACCGTATCCGGAATTTTCGACCTGACCCATGGCCTCTTCCAGCTTATCGTATGCTTTTTTGGCTTGCGAGAACTTTTTAATCAAGGAGAAGAATTCGTAATCATTCTCAATTTCACATTCCATAATCTCGCCGATTACCTGATAATAGAGCCCTTTAACAACTGCCATCTCTACTTCAATTTCACCGTTACCAAGCTCCATACCTTTGATTGTAACATCCTCAATAACATTTCCATCTGCTAAAGAGGCAATGCTCTCTCTAATATCCTTTAAATTATCAAAGCCCTTACTCCACTCTTTCAAATTATTTATAATGGTAGCTTTGATCCAATGATCATTTCCAAGCCCTTCAATAAATCCAGGGAGATGGAAACGAATTTCAGTTGCAGGAAATTCGTACAAAGTCTCGTTTAAAATGTGCCCCATAACCTTCGTGCTCATCTTCGCACAATTCGCTGCAATTACCGGAACGTTATATTTTTCTTCTAAATTTTTTTGAAGATCTAATACCGATTCGTCTGTTGGATTTAAAGTATTTAGAACCATTGCAAACGGTTTGTGTAACTCTTTCAATTCTGCTACCACACGTTCCTCTGCCGGTATATAACTTTCCCGATCAATTTCACCAATGGATCCATCCGTTGTTACTACAATTCCAATGGTAGAATGATCACGAATTACTTTTCGTGTCCCTATTTCAGCTGCTTCCTTGAAAGGAATTTGATTTGACTGCCATGGTGTACTGACCATTCTCGGACTACCATCCTCCATATGTCCCAAAGCATTGTTCACTAAATATCCAACACAATCTACCATACGTACACGTAAATTCACTTTACCCGGTAATTCCAACGCAACTGCCTCTGCTGGAACAAATTTGGGTTCTGTTGTCATAATGGTCTTTCCACCACCACTTTGCGGCAATTCATCTTGAATGCGCTCCTTTACATAACGGTTTGTTACATTCGGCATCACCATTAAATCCATAAACCTTTTAATAAAAGTGGATTTCCCAGTTCGTACCGGCCCGACTACGCCGATATAAATATCGCCCTGTGAACGTTCCGCAATGTTTTCATATATATTCAGGTTCTCCAAGCTCTACCCCTCCTCCATATTATTTCCACTGATGTCTGTACAATATATTAGACGAATGTCCTCTTTATTCACAAAAAATAAAAAAAGTACA
Organism: Anaerovorax sp. IOR16; assembly: GCF_017168145.1. Lineage (GTDB taxonomy): Bacteria > Bacillota > Clostridia > Peptostreptococcales > Anaerovoracaceae > IOR16. The sequence continues at coordinate 1,154,493 of NZ_JADQTL010000009.1, forward strand.
AATGACGAAATCAAGATTTCTATTTGCACATGTTGGCTGTTTGCTCATTTCATTCGCTGAGCACCCTCCTTTATGGGCAAAGAGGCTTCCCGCCCCTCTGCACTTCCCTTTTTATCTAATAGGAAAATCTAACGATATTTCCTATTAGATAAAAAAAGCCAATGTAAACTTATAATACATTGGCTTTTCTTAATATTTTCTATTTTTCTAAATCGTTTTACTAATTATACGACTTCGCCGGTCAGGCTAAAGGTTTTTCCCTCTGTTATTTTGACATTTACAATGGTGCCGATTTGTTCTTCGTTCCCTTTAAAATTTACTACCTTCAACGAATCAGTTCGACCGGTATAAGTCGTTTTATCTGTTTTGCTGGTTCCTTCAACAAGTACCTTTTGCACCGTTCCCTCATATGTTTTATTAATTTTTGCTGTTATATCATTTAAAAGTTCTACCAAACGGTTAAACCGTTCATGCTTTATTTCTTCCGGAATTTGATCTTCATATTCGGCAGCGGGAGTTCCTTTTCTTATGGAATACAAAAACGTAAAAGCAGAATCATACTGAACGGTTTGTACCAAATCTAAGGTTTCTAAAAAATCTTCTTCCGTTTCACCTGGAAATCCTACAATAATATCAGTAGTAATTGCAATATCCGGAACTGATTTACGTAATTTTTCAATTAAAAGCAGATAATGTTCCTTCGTATATTTTCGGTTCATTTTCTTTAATAAATTCGTGCTTCCCGATTGTACTGGAAGATGAATATGATTGCAAAGTTTATCACAATCCTTATATGCCTGAATCAATCCATCTGATAAATCTTTTGGATGGGATGTCATAAATCGAATTCGTTCCAATCCTTCCACTTCATTTAAAGCATAAATAAGACCTGCGAAATCCATTCCATTTTCTTCTTCGGCACAATAATCACTTCCATGCGAACTTACGCCGTAAGAATTTACATTTTGTCCCAAAAGAGTTACTTCTTTTACACCGGAAGCAACTAATTGCTTTACCTCAGAAATAACCTCCTCCGGTCTTCTGCTTCGTTCTCTTCCTCTCGTATAAGGTACAATACAATAGGTACAAAAATTATTACACCCATACATAATATTGACAAAAGCCTTAAAAGGATATAGTCTTTTGGCCGGCAATCCTTCCACGACTTCGCCAGCTTCTTCCCAAACATCTACAATCTTTCTTCGCTCTGAAAGAACACCTTCAATAAGCTGTGGGAAGGTATGAATATTATGTGTTCCAAAGACCAAATCGACCCATGGGTACTTACTTTTTAAGGTATCAATAATATGTTGCTGCTGCATCATGCAACCACATACTCCTACAATAAAAGACGATCTTTCTTCTTTTATTTTTTTTAACTGTCCTAAGATTCCAAAAAAACGTTGATCTGCATTTTCTCGCACACTGCAGGTATTTAAAAGAACGATATCTGCATCTTTTTTATTATTTGTCGGTACATATCCCCGTTCGATAAGCATACCGGCGATGGTTTCAGAATCACGTTCATTCATTTGGCAACCAAAGGTTTGTATAAAAAATCTATTTGGTTGATTATTTTCCATTCACTCTTCTCCAAATTCATTGATTTTATCGAATCATTAAATCTTCTGTTTCATGTTTCTTACTTCGACTCATTAATGCAGTTACTGCTTCTCTTGCATCGATTTTTTCATTTACAACTTGATAAATAGCTTCGGTAATTGGCATTTCTACTTTATTTTTTTGAGCAAGCTCATAAGCGGCTTCCGTTGTGAACATCCCCTCTACAACCATACCGACTTTTTTTGTCGCTTCCGAAGGCTTCATTCCTTCTCCAATCATGATTCCACAGCGACGGTTTCTGCTATGCATACTTGTACAGGTTACAATCAAGTCTCCCATGCCGGTTAATCCAGAAAACGTTTTTTCCTCCGCCCCCAACTTCACTCCTAAGCGAGCCATCTCTGTCATACCTCTGGTCATCATTGCAGCCTTTGCATTATCACCAAATCCCATACCATCCGATATACCAGCACCCAAAGCAATAATATTTTTTAATGCGCCCCCAAGCTCAACACCAACCACATCAGTGTTGGTATAAACACGAAACGTATCTGACATAAATACATCCTGAATGTATTCTGCTAATTTAATATCCTTTGAAGCAGAAACTACAGTCGTAGGCATAGCTCTTCCCACTTCTTCTGCATGAGAAGGACCGGAAAGCACAACATAATTTGCATCCGGTAACTTTTCCATTGCAATTTGAGACATACGAAGTAAAGTTTTTTGCTCTATTCCCTTTGCAACATTGACAAGAACCATATCCTTTTTTAAATACGGCATTGCATTCTCCAATGCATTTCGAAAATGCTGTGCCGGCGCAGAAAATAATACAATATCTGCACCCTGAATGGCTTCCTCTGCCTCCATAGAAATGTTTAACAATTCATTGAAAGAAACTTCCGGTAAATATCTTTTATTTTCACGATTCTCCTTCAATTCCTGTGCATGCTCTGCATTAATATCCCACATATTTACTGCATGACCATTTGTACTTAAAGTCACTGCCAAAGCGGTTCCCCAGCTTCCGGCACCCAATACCGCAATTTTTTTATTCATTTTCTGCCTCCAAAATTTATTTCTTAAAATTAATTTTCGTCTCTTCTCCATGCAAAAGTCGTTTTATATTTTGCCGATGCTTAAAAATAGCAATCGCTCCCATTACTGATGACCAAAGCAAATACTCTGGGTGAATGAAATATGCTAAAAGCGGCAATGCTACAGCAGCTAAAATCGATCCTACGGCAACCCGCTTTGAAAAAACAATTCCCAGAAGAGCTATCACGGCAATCTCTAAGCCAAGAATCGGCTCAATGGCTACAATGGCTCCAAACCCTGTTGCGATGCCCTTTCCTCCACGAAACCCAAACAGGAGGGGCCAAATATGACCGATAAATACTGCTATCCCGCAAAAAACAGCTAAGGATTGACCTCCTATGTAACGGCCCAAAAGAACCGCAACAACACCTTTTAAAATATCGATAGCAAGTGTCGCTATAGCAGCTTTTTTACCAAGTACTCGAAGAACATTGGTGCTGCCTGCATTACCGCTTCCCTGTGACCGAATATCAATTCCAAATGATTTTGCAATTAAAATAGCAGGTGAAATATTACCTATAAAATACGCAATCACCACTGGAATTATCAAATAAAGTGGATTACTCATTAATGGTCTCACCTTTCTCTCTAAATACAAATTTTATTGAAGTGCCTTCAAATCCAAATCCTTCTCGTATTTTGTTCTCTAAATAGCGAGCATAAGAAAAATGCATCAATTCTCTATCATTTATTTTGAACGAGAAAAGAGGTGGTTTTACAGCAACCTGTGTCACATAATAAATCTTTAAACGTCTTCCTTTATCGGAAGGCGGCGCTTGCATCATGGTAGCGTCGACAATCAAACTATTAAGCTGACCTGTTGGAACACGCATTGCTCGTTTGTCTGCAACCATCTTCGCTATATTAATTAATTTTTCTAATCTTTGGTTTTTTAAAACAGAAACAAATAAAATCGGTGCATATGGCATAAAAGAAAGTTCATTACGGATTTCTTTTTCAAAATCTCGCATCGTATTGGTTTCTTTTTCAATTAAATCCCACTTATTTACAACAACAACAATACCTTTTCCGGCTTCATGCGCAACACCCGCAATTTTTTTGTCTTGCTCCGTCACACCTTCTTGTGCATCCAACATCAAAAAACAAACATCGCAACGCTCAATCGCTGTAATAGCTCGAATGACACTATAACGTTCAATATCCTGTGTTACTTTACTTTTTCTTCGAATCCCAGCAGTATCGATAAGTAAAAAAGAATCTTCTCCATGTGTAAATGGAGTATCGATAGAATCACGTGTGGTACCCGCAATATTGCTGACAATAACCCGATTTTCTCCTAAAAATGCATTTATCAAAGAAGATTTTCCGACATTTGGTTTTCCAATAATTGCAATGTTCGTCCTATCATCCTCTTCGTCATCATCATTATCCGTTGGAAATTTTTCCACAATCATTTGTAAGAGGTCACCCAGTCCCAGCATATTTGCTGCAGAAATTGCAATCGGATCACCCAATCCCAATTCATAAAAATCATAAAAATCATCTGGAAGCTTAGATGTATCAATTTTATTTGCAACTAAAATAACATCCTTGCCTTTCCTTCGTAGCATGGATGCCACTTCTCGATCTGCTGACGTTACACCAGCTCTACCGTCAACCAAAAACAAAATAACCTGTGCAGTCTCCATAGCAATCTCTGCTTGATTACGCATCTGGGATAAAATAATATCATCAGAATCTGGCTCAATTCCACCAGTATCAATTAAAATAAACGGAGTTCCGTTCCATTCTGCTTCCGCATAAATACGATCTCGAGTTACTCCCGGTGTATCCTCTACAATGGATACCCGCCGTCCTACTATTTTATTAAAAAATGTCGATTTACCTACGTTAGGTCTACCTACGACAGCAACAATTGGTTTGTTCATAATTCTTTCACTCCATCTTTCTCTTGTTTTTCCTATATTAAAACAAATAAAAAAATAATCCCTTGCTTATTTATCTTGCCCAATCAGAATGATTATAGCAGAAAATGCCTATTATAGCAATAAAATCGTTCCCTGGCAAGTAAGCACAACTCTTTATAACAAATCTAAGTATTCCCTATTATGGGCACGTACATACTTCATCGTCGCACTGTCTCCATGACCTGGATAAATAGTAATATCGTTACTCCAGTTTGAAATGATATTTCTTATCGAATGACGCATTTCTGTCTCTGATCCATCCTCTAAATCCGTACGGCCGAGGTCAATATTAAAAATCGTATCACCCGTAAAAACACATTTACTTTTTTCCGAAAAAAAGCATACACTGCCATGCGTATGCCCCGGAGTGTGTACCACATGTAATTCTTCAGTTCCTAAAAAAAAGACTTCCCCATCTTCTAGCATTACGTCCACAGTTTTCTTATAATGCTCCACATCCTGCCAGTGAAGGTAAACGTTGCAATCCCATTCTTTTTTCAAACGTTCTACTGCTCCGACATGATCATAATGATGATGCGTTAATAAAATTCCTTTCACTGTCAATCCAAAAGAGGCACATGCCTTTAAAAAACGTTCCGGAAGGTAACCCGGATCTATAATAAAAGCTTCACCGCCTTCTTTATCGTAAAGCACATAGCCATTGCTCTCTAAATTTCCTCCGATAAATCGTTTGATTTTCATCTTAGCCTCCATACTATTAATGTAGAATTTATTTGTAAATTTGATTTTACCTTATTTCGTTGAAAAATACAATTTTTTATTGATTTCATCAAAAATAATGGTAAAATATTAAGATGTATATACAATAATCGTTTTTATATTTCAAGGAGAAAACAAATGAAAGTGGCAATTATTGGTGCCGGTAAATTAGGCATCACAATTACAGAAGCGCTATTAAGTGGTGACAATGAGGTTACCTTAGTTGATAAAAACAGTGATTTGCTGCAAAAAATAAATGGTCAGCTTGATTTATTAACCGTAAATGCAAATGCGAAACAAATTTCATTTATGAAAGAAATAAAAATATGGACTTACGATTACCTAGTTGCAGTTACTGATAATGATGAAAAAAATATGGTCATTTGTTCTTTTGCAAAGCATTTGGGTTGTCCAAAGGTCATTGCTCGTATTCGTGATCCGGAGCATGTAAAACAAATCCAAATCATTAAGGAAGCATTAAACATTGACTTTATAGTAAACCCAGATATGTCTATTTCAAATGAAATATATAAATATCTTGTTGAAAAATATACGCTTAATAATGGCTGCTATTCCAGCGGAAAAATTGCAGTGATTGAATTTTCAACCGATAAACTCCCGGTACTGGTTGACAAACCAATTCATAATGTTACAAAAATACTGGGAGATATGCAGGTGACTGCAATATCAAGAAATGGAAAAGTAATTATACCAAGAGGAGATACTATCATATTAAACGGGGATCGCCTTTATGTTTTAGGACTCGACGAGCACATTCAAAAGCTAAATGATATTGTACACGATAAAAATCAATATACTGATTTGCAACGTGTTATGATTGCAGGTGGAGGAAAATCTGGATTTTATCTCGCACAAAAACTATCTGCTTTTGGTGTGGCGGTTAAAATTATTGAAATTGACAAATTACGTTGCCAATATCTCTCTGAACATCTGGATAATGTCATGGTACTTCATGGGGATGCAACCGATCCTAATTTATTAGAGGAAGAGAACATAAATGAAATGGATGCCTTTATAACGCTTACCGGATTTGATGAAGAAAATCTTCTGCTCGCTTTGATGGCAAAACAGCATAACATTGAGGATGTTGTTGCTAAAGTAAGTCGAAAAAGCTATGCAGATTTGATTGAAAATATGGGAATCAGCATGGCACTTAATCCTCTAGATATGTCCGCTACAAATATTTTACGTTACATTCAGGGGTCTACACACATTATTTTTTCGCAACTAATTCAAGGACAAGCAGAATTTATTGAATTGGTTGCCGATCAAAAAATGCGCCTTTTAAATCAACCGCTTAAAAATTTGGAGTTGCCGGAAGGTGTCATTATTGCTGCCGTCCATCGTGGTGATGAAGCAATTATTCCAAATGGGGACACTGTAATTAAGAATGGAGATCGCATAATTATTCTATCCTTGCTATCCAACATTCCTCGTCTGGAAAAATTATTCCGTTCCAAGCGTTCACGCTTCTTCAAATAAGAAAGGTACTTTGCTATGGTTCTGAATTACAAACTAATATTAAAAGTAGATGCTGCCATTGGTGTTCTTTTAGCAGCAGCAATGATTCCATCGTTAATTGTATCATTGCTATATAATGAAATCGATGTGGCCATTTCATTTGCGCACTGTATTGTACCTATGTTATTCCTAGGTGCCTTTGTCGTATACAAAACAAAACCGACTTCATCCACACTGCGTATGCGTGATGGATTTTTAATTGTAGCATCTTGTTGGATTTTAGCATCCATATTTGGCGCATTTCCATTTTTATTATCCAATTCCATACCGTCGTTTATTGATGCTTTTTTTGAAACAGCTTCAGGATTTTCTACTACAGGTGCATCCATCCTTACTGATATTGAAGCTCTTCCAAAAGGAATTTTATTTTGGCGTTCTTTTACACATTGGCTAGGTGGTATGGGTATTCTTGTTTTTGCAATCGCATTATTGCCTGCATTAGGAATTGGAGGTCAACGTATTATACGTGCAGAAACCCCTGGACCTACTTTAGATAAGTTATCTCCTAAAATCTCAGACTCTGCACGAATTTTATATTCTATGTATCTTGGTATGACTGTTTTAGAGGTAATCCTCCTTTGTATTGGTGGAGTTAACTTATATGATGCACTCATACATACCTTCGGTACTGTAGGTACCGGCGGTTTATCCAGTTATAATAACAGCATCGCACATTTTGATAGTATATACGTAGATATTGTCATTACTATATTCATGATTTTAGCTGGCGTAAATTTTAATCTTTACTATCTTCTTTTGCAAAGAAAAATCAAAGATTTTTTCTCAGATTATGAGCTGCGAGGTTATTTTATTATTATTGCCATTGCAACAGTCTTAATTGCATGGAACCTTTGGAGCACAAAAACTTATGATACTATAGGAGAATCTTTACGTTATTCCGTTTTTCAAGCAGCTTCCATTACCACTACCACAGGATACTCAACAACGAATTTTGATTTGTGGCCAACTTTTAGCAAAATGGTTCTTTTCTTACTCATGTTTGTCGGTGGCTGTTCATCTTCCACAGGAGGCGGTGTTAAGGTAATCCGAGTTTTAATTTTATTAAAACTGATTCGAAGAGGCATGTATCGAAAACTGCACCCTCGCGCTGTTGTACCTGTTAAGATTCAAGGAAAATCAATTCCTTCCGCTACCGTTTCAGGTATCACTAGTTTTGCTGTTTTATATGTATGTTTGCTTTTGTTTGGAAGTCTTATCATTTCTTTGGAAAATTTCGATATGTTAACAAGTATCAGCTCTGTTGCTGCATGTCTTGGAAACATCGGACCCGGTTTTGAACTGGTTGGGCCCTCTGCAAATTATAGTGCATTCTCTGATTTTTCAAAGATGTTTTTATCATTTTATATGTTAATCGGCCGATTAGAGCTATTTACCATTATGTTGTTATTTGCTAAACTCTTTTGGAATCCGGATCGTTAAAAATAGTTCGTTTATGACTATTCCTATAAATAAAATCACCTTTTTTTTGGCATACTAATCAAAAAGGAGGTTTTTTATGAAAGTTAAAGAATTAATGACAACATCCGTTACTTGGGTTCGTCCAGACACTTCCTTGTCGGAAATTGCTAAGTATATGAAGCAAGAAAACATTGGCTCTCTTCCAGTTTGCACAGATCGTGGTGAACCTGTTGGCATCATTACTGACCGTGACATGGTTCTTCGTGCTATGACAGAACCGGGACAAGAAAAAACAGCCCAAGATATTATGACCAAAAATTTAGTTTATGCAAACCCAGAGATGAATACACATGAAGCATCAATGCTATTAGCAAAACATCAAGTTCGACGCTTACCGGTAGTAGAAAACAGCAAATTAGTTGGAATGCTTGCTATGGCTGATATTGCAAGAAAACCGATCTATGTTGATGAAGCCGGAGACGCTTTGAATGCTATTTCAAAGCCTAGCACAATCAATTAAAACGTTTCTATCATTTACGAAACAAAATATCTAAAAAATGAAAAGGTGAAATATCTAATCTATAAGGTATTTTGCCTTTTTCTATATTAAAATCTTTTATTAACCAATTCTTTTTGCGTATTTATTGTAATAAAAACAACCCATTAATGTCCATAAAATCATTAGTACAAAAGATGGTTTGCTTAATTTCGCAGGGGAACTAGGCATGATTAATAATACTATAAATAAAAGACTAATAAACGTCCCTATCATTGAAAAATATCGATACATCCCTTTGGAATGTCTCGCGACTATATAACATACATAACAATAAGCGATCGCTGCGAATAAAGAAGATATCTCTACAATATATAGAATAACCTTTCTGCCAAACCAAGGAGCAATAAAGCTTATTATAGCTACAAATTTAACTCCATTTTCAAAAACTCCATTCTTATTTTTCTTATTATATTTTGAAGGAATCAATCGATAACCGGATAAAGAACCAATTAATTTACTACTACCTAATAAAAAACCATTGATACCACCGGATACAGCTCCTAATAATGATAAAATCAATAATAAAAATCCAAAGTAACCAATGTTCTCCAATACAGCACTTCCAAGTGCCCATTCTTCCGAAATTGCTTGCTGTGGTGTATAAACTAGGCCTGTAATTAAGTTAAGAAGATTATAGAAAACAACCCCTAAAACAATGGATAATATTGCAATTGAAGTAGCCTTTGAAGGCTTAAAATTAAGTTCCGTAGATACCTGTGGTATTACATCAAATCCTATAAATAAAAAAGGAATAATTGCAAAAACTTTTGCAACTTCCATAATATTAAATTTATAGCTATTGATATAAGTATTCATTATTAAACTAGTATCTGTCTTCCTATACAAAATAACAAAAATAATAATCACATTAATTACCATTAAAAAAATCATACTATTTTGTATACGAGAACTTGGTCTTAGTCCTTTGATATTAATATACGAAAATATAACAATTATTAAAGCAGCAAAAAAAATATTGGACAAATATACCGGTTCTCCTGCTATATGGTATAGATATATCACATCCATTTTTGTTCCGAATAACTTCCGAAGTACTAATACAAATGCCGTTGCATTAAGCGGTACCATACTAATATAACATAAAGTCAAAGACCACCCTACTATAAAACCATGTACTCTACCCATATTTTTATAAGTATATGAAAATTCTCCGCCATCCTCATGATGATTCTCGAGCATCACATGGTAACCTTCCTGTATAAAAACAATAGCAAGACCACCAAGTATAAAACCGATGGCCGTGCTAATAATACCGCTTTCAGGAAGAAACTTTGAACCTGGGAGGGTAAATGCCCCCCATCCAATAATAGACCCTAATGTTAAGGATAATATGTCTATTCGATTAAGCTTTTTTTTCATTTAATAAACCTTTAACTAAAATTATACTCGGTAACGATCTTTTCCCGTCCACTTATTTGATCCAGAAAATATTCGTAACAACAAACACCCAAGAAAGAACCAGATATATTAATTACATTATGATAACCAATATTTTGCAGAGCCATTGCTGCATTATAACTTCTTTGGCTAGAGCGGCAATGCAGATAAACCGGCTTATCCTTTGGAATCTCATCTACTCTATTTCGAAGTTCGCTTAATGGAATATTAATTGCATTGTTTAGATGACCTAGCTCAAATTCATCTCTTTCTCTGACATCTACGATAAATGCATTATTCTCCACTAATTCTCTAACTTTTGTAACCGGAATCTGTTTAAATCTTCCATACAAAAGATTTAAGCTTACCAGAGCTGCATGGTTAACAACATCCCTAGCAGTTCCAAACAATGGAGCATAACATAATTCAATTTCCTTAAGATCTTCCAATGTTCCACCCATTTGAATAATTGCAGCAATTACATCTACCCTCTTATCTACATTTCCTTTTCCAATTGCTTGTGCACCAAGTACTCGACCGGTAGGATATTCATAAATCAACTTAAAATGCAAAGGGTTACTTTCTGGCATCAAACCAACTTTATCACTTGGTATGATATATACGAAATCGTAAGAAATTCCAGCTTCTTTCGCATATTTTTCATTAATACCGGTACATGCTGCATTTAAATCAAAAATTTGAATGACAGCTGATCCAATAACCCCTTTATTATTATGAGGTATTTTATAAATATGATCGGACGCCGCTCTTGCTTGCCTCTGTGCCGGTCCTGCTAATGCCAATCTCGATGGCTGTTGTTTTAACTGATGATACACTTCAATCGCATCTCCAACGGCATAAATATTGGGATCACTTGTTAAATAATTGTGGTCGACCTTAATGCCGCCAGTGCTCCCAATTTCAAGCCCTGCTTCTTGCGCTAAACTTGTCTCCGGTTTTACACCAATTGCCATTACAACCGCTTGTGCCGATACAGTTTTACCTGATTGCAATACAATAGAATCCTTGTTAATATTTTTTACACCATCACTCAATATGAGATTAATACCCTTGTCCATCATCTCTTTATGAAGAATCTGTACCATATCATAATCAAAAGGATTCATAATTTGGTTAAGTGCTTCAACTAAGCTTACATTTTTACCTGCTAAGCATAAATTCTCGGCAACTTCAACTCCAACGTATCCTCCACCAATCACAGCGATATCCGCTATCTGATGTTTATCAATGTATGATTTTAATTTTTCTATATCCACAACATTTCTTACTGTAAATACATTGGAACCGTTTATTCCTTCTATACTTGAAGGAAGAATTGGACTTGCACCAGGTGATAAAACAAGATAATCATAGCTTTCTTCATATGCTTGTCCGGACGCATCTCTGACAAGAATATTTTTCTCTTCTTTATTTATCTTAATTACTTCACTGTTTACTCTAGCCTCAATATTGTATTGTTTTTTGAATTTTTCCGGATTCATTAAAATCAAATCATCACTATTTTCTACAATACCACTTAAATGATATGGCAAAGAACAATTTGAAAAAGATACATGAGGACCTCTCTCAAACATAATAATCTCAGCACTCTCATCAATTCTTCTTGCCCTTGCTGCAGCGGATGCCCCTCCAGCAACTCCGCCAACAATTAAAATTCGTTTACTCATAAATACTCTCCTATCATTCCAAATATTTTAAATTATTTTGTCCATTTGCTAACCAATACATTTCCCATAATGCCACCGAAAACCATAAATATTAAAAAAATCCATCCTGATAAGGAAAAGTTTGCAATTGGAGTATACAATGCTCCCACATTACATCCATTAGCGAATCTGGTACCGACTCCCATCGTAATACCGCCTAGAACATATAAGAAACCTTCTTTCACAGTAATTTCCATTCCTGTTTTGAATATTCTAATAAACTTTCCTGCTGTTAGTAGATAAATCAAGGTTCCTAGAAGTATTCCAAAATTTTGTACTGAAATACTATGCTCAAAGAATGGCAAAGCATAAACTTCTGCGGGCATAAGTGAGAACTCGGATAAAGACTCTGCTGATATCCCAAATAACATTAATAATTTTCCAAACCAAATGCCATAAGGAGTTGAGGCTCCCCAACCTGCTTTCGTAACACCCATTAACAAGGTGAATAGAATGCTGATAACAACTGCACCTTCCGCCAAAGTCCAAGGCTTTACAAAAATTCTATTATAAGTTTTTTCATTTAAAAAATTATAATCCGAACTATTGAAAACATCCTTTTGATCTTGTTCCATTTCTGTTTTATGACCTATGAAAGTATTATTCTTTATCCGTCTTTTTTCATAAGAATATGCGATAAAGACCACAATTCCACAAAATATAGCTGTTAAAATTAATGCACCTAAATAACCTTCTAATCGATCCCATTTAAATAGATCCGGTAAAAATATACCTCCATATAATTGTTCTCCAATTTGAGATGTAAACCAAGAGTCATTAATCCATGATGCAGAATTCTGTATTGGAAATGCTAAAAATACACCAATCCCAAAGAATAACAATGTAATGAAGGCTCTTGGTAATCCGGTTACTAAATCAGTTAGTACACCGGAGGCACAGCACGAAGAAAATGCCATTCCAAATCCAAAAAGGATTCCTCCTAAAAGTAGTCCAAAATTAATTGGATTTACCCAAAGATCGTAGGCGGCAGGATCGGCTTTAAATAAAAATGCAGTGGTCAATAGACATGTACTAAAAAAAAGTAACATCATTGTTCTCATTAATTTTGTAGAGCCTGTATGAAATGCACGGTTGATACTACCAGCAAATCCCGTATAGGCTCTTGTGAGAGCATATCCAAATCCAGTTCCTACCAAAAGTCTAAAAAATAAATCATTTGACTTTAATAAAGTGGCACCTAGTATAAGAACTAAAAATATCAAAATAAATCCTAAAAATTGTTCTATTTTTTTCATTTTTTCTCCTTTTTAATATTATTTAAAAATTAATTACGAATAAAAAGTAATACTTTTCATTTTATAGCTTTCAGTCTTTTTTGTAGAAATATACTTTATTTTTATAAAAATCTAGATACAAAAAAAAGACACTTATTAAAGCGTCTTTTTCTATTTATTTATATATTTTAACATAAGGTAAAATTAATCTCACGATTCGCAATATTAACCGAATCAACATGAATTTTTACACGATCACCAAGGCCGTAAATCTTGTGTGTTCGACGTCCTATTAATCGATATTTCGTTGGTTCATAATCATAAAAATCATCATTCATTTCTGATGCCCTTACCATACCTTCTATTGTATTTTCAATTTCTACAAAAAATCCAAATTGTGCAACACCACTAATGATACCTTCATATTCTTCACCCAAGTGATATGACATGTATTCGGCCATTTTCAATTTTTCTACTTCCCGTTCCAATTCTTGAGCTTCTCTTTCTGTTTTAGAAGAAATTTCAGCAGCCTCCATAGTTTTCTTTTTTAATGTCCGAATGCGTTTTTCATTTAATTTACCTGACAGAGATTCTTTAATAATTCGATGAATAATTAAATCGGGATATCGACGAATAGGAGATGTAAAATGACAATAATATTTTACTCCTAAACCAAAATGCCCTTCACAATCAACACCATAAAAAGCTTTTTTCATAGAACGAAGCATAACTGTATTTACAACATGCTCTTCTGGTTTTCCCTCTACCAGCTTTATAACCTCATTTAAAGCTCGTGGATGAATATTTTCAGAATTTCCCTTTAAAAGAATACTGAAGCTTTGTAAAAATTGTTTTAATGCTTCTATTTTTTCTAAAGCCGGTTTCTCATGAATTCGATATACAAAAGGAATTTCCATCCAATAAAAATGTTCCGCAATTGTTTCATTTGCTAATAACATAAATTCTTCAATAATTCTATTTGCTACTCTTCTCTCTGCAGTTTCAACAGAAGTAGGTATGCCTTTATCATTTAATTTAATATAAGCTTCATCAAAATCAAAATCTAAACTGCCACGTTTATCACGTACATCACGCAAAATTGAAGCTAATTCCTGCATTAAAAGTAAATCAGGATATATTGACTTATATTTTTCAATTAATTCTTTATCATTCTTTTCTAGCATATCTGATACATCTGTATAAACCATTCTTTCAGTTGAGCAAATTATACTTTCATAAATCTCATGATTTATTACCACTCCTTGTGGATTCACTTCCATATCTATTGATAACGTTAAACGGTCTACCTTTGGATTTAAACTGCAAATTCCATTAGAAAGCTCTTTCGGCAGCATTGGAATTACTTGATCTAATAAATAAACACTATTCCCTCTTTTCAGAGCCTCCTGATCCAAATAACTTCCTTCCTTGACGTAATGTGAAACATCTGCGATATGAACGCCTAACAAGTAATTCCCATTATCCAATCGTTCTACACATACTGCATCATCAAAATCTTTTGAATCGGCTCCATCAATAGTAATAATTGTTTTATCACGTAAATCGACTCTTCCATGTTGCATTTGTTCATTTACAGTCATTTCCATATGATTCGCTTCTTCTTGCACTGCGTATGGAAAATCAGTCGTTAAACGGTGCTGTCGAATAAGCGCTTTAATATCTGCACCTTGGTCTCCTTTTCGGCTAATGATTTCTGTAATAATTCCTTCGGCATTTAAATTTTTTTCTGGCCATTGGGTAATGCGTACGACTACTTTATCACCGGTTTTAGCTCCGTTGATATTCCGTTCTGCAACAAAAATATCATCTCTTTCTTTTGGATCATCTGAAACAACAAACCCATATTTTCTTTGCAATTGAAATGTGCCAACAATTTCTATTGTATTACGCTTTAGAATACGAGTAATTACACCCTCTCTCTTTCCATCTCCTGTATTTTGATTACTTAATTTGACAGCTACTAAATCTCCATGCATGGCGTAATTTAAATCTTTTGGACCAATAAAAACATCTTCCTGTGTTTCTTCTAAAGGAATTACAAAACCAAATCCTTTACGATGTTTTGATAAAATTCCTACAATAATCCCTAAACTTTTGGGCAATAAATACTTATTTTTTTTCGTTCGAAAAACCCTTCCTTCTTCATAAAGTTCATCTAATTGTGAAATAAAATTTCCTATTTCTTTACCCTTTAAGCCATAAAAATTAGCCAATTCTTCTTCTAACATTGGATCGTAATTTTTTTCAGCTAATTTATCTAAAATGTCATTTTTATAATCTCTTTCCATTCTTTCTCTCCATCTTTTGCTTATAGTTAAATAATATATTGGTAATATCTTCTTTTATCATACCACACAAAATTAATCTTATTTAAAATAATATGTAAAAACTTATTTTAAAAAAATATTTTATAAATGAATGAAAAAGACTGACTCAAAAAATTTGAGCCAGCCTCCTCCTTTTGATTTCTATTCTTTATTCATTTTTTGCATCATTTTCAGTGATAGCACCTTCAGTTAAAGCATCACCGTTGTTATCAATGCCATCATTATCCAAATCATCAACTGTGTTGTCGTAATTATCATCAACGCCGTCGTTATTTAGATCATTATCGACTACACCATTGTCTGTTCCATTATCTGGATTTAAATCAACATTTTTGTTTGTGCATCCCACAAAAGTGAATAAAGCTAGAATCAATAAAATTGCCAAAAAAATTCTTGTTTTTTTCACGGTTTCATCTCCTCTCTTTTCTCAATTTTATTATGAACGATATTTAAAAATTTTAGACATTTATTTAATGGCAATTTTTATGTTTCGATTTTAATTACAATTTTTTTTTAATAAATATTTTTTAAAAAATTTAATTTCACAAATAAAAAACAAAGCACAGGATACTCCATCTTTATCCTGTGCTTTTTATTTCTTTTACATTCTTAATTACGATTTTTTGTTACACTTAAAACTTTATACCCTTTTTCTTCTAATGACTGAATCATTGGTTCTGAATCCAAGGTATTTACTCGAATCACTACATCGCTACGTCTATCTTCTTCCCGTCGGTATGCTGCAATGTGGTTGATGTTCGCTCCATACTCACTCACCGTATTGGCAACATCGGAAAGAATACCCGGTTTATCATCTGCTTCAATAACAAGACGAGTTCCAATATCTCTAGCACCTAATAAATCTAGAAACGCATCAAAAATATCACTTTCCGTAATAATTCCTACAAGCTTAGTACCATCGACAACAGGCAACGAACTAATTCGATTTGCACGCATTAAAACTGCTGCTTCTTCCAAAATATCCTCAGGAGATATTGTTACTACTTTTTTTGTCATAGCATCTCGTACTGTCGTTTTAGCTAATAAATAATTAATTTCAAAAACACTGAGTGCCGTCGCTTTTGTAGGTGAAACCTTTTGAATGTCTCCATCGGTCAAAATACCGACTACACGTTCCCCATCCAATACGGGTATTCTCTTTAAATTTTTTACCCGCATTAACTCGATTACTTCGGTAATTGGAGCATCGGCTTGAATGGTATAAGGATCCTTTGTCATCCGATTTTTAACATACATTTTATTCCCCTCCTAAGTAAGCTTTTTGCACTTCATTACTCTTCATCAATTCCTCGCCGCTTCCAGTCAGCACAATAGAGCCCGTCTCAATTACATAACCTCGATGCGCAATGGACAAAGCCATACTTGCATTTTGCTCTACTAAAAGAACTGTAGTCCCACTTTTATTAATATCTTTAATAATTTCAAAAATCTCGCGTACTAAAAGTGGCGCAAGTCCCATAGATGGTTCATCCAAAAGTAAAATCTTAGGACGAGACATAAGGGCTCTTCCCATAGCAAGCATTTGTTGCTCTCCACCGGATAAAGTACCAGCCAATTGTTTTTTTCGATCCCCCAGAATTGGAAAGCGCTCATAAACACTCTGCATATCCTTACGAATCTCATCTTTATCTTTCCGTAGGAAAGCACCCATTTCTAAATTCTCTAAAACACTCATTTCCGGAAAAATTCTTCTGCCTTCCGGTACTTGTGATAATCCTAATGATACTCTTTGGGGAGCAGAAAGTAAACCAATCTGCTTCCCATCAAGTATAATTTCGCCGCTCGTGATCTTTTTCAGACCCGAAATGGTGCGGAGGGTGGTGGTCTTTCCCGCACCATTGGCGCCTATAAGTGTAACAATTTCTCCATCGTTTACTGTTAAAGAGATATTTTTTAACGCATGGATCACACCGTAATGAACATTTAAATCTTTAATCTCAAGCATTGTTAACATCCTCCCCCAAATAAGCTTCTATAACTCTCTTATTCGAACGGATTTCCTCAGGTGTACCGTTTGCAATCATCATGCCGTAATCTAAAACATAGATTCGTTCACAAACCTTCATGACCAAAGACATATCGTGTTCAATCAAAAGAATACTTAAATTAAATTTTTCTCTTAGCCAAGCGATGGTATCTGTTAATTCTGCGGTTTCATTTGGATTCATACCAGCGGCAGGCTCATCTAAAAGAAGCAATGATGGTTTTGTCGCTAAAGCTCTTGCAATCTCCAAATGTCGTTGTTCACCATAAGGTAAATTTTTTGCTAATTCCATTTTTTTATGTGTTAGATTAAATATTTCAAGTAAAGATTCCGCTTCCTCAATCAACCTTTTTTCTTCTTTATGATAGCCAAATGTATGGAAGAAAGCTTCGAACATTTGATAGCGTATGTTTTGATGCATCGCAATTCTAACATTATCCAATACAGTTAAATCCTTAAAAAGACGAATGTTTTGAAAGGTACGAGCAACGCCCTCTTTTGTAATATTATATGGCTTGCGTCCTTGTATTTCTCGAGAATGTCCCTTAATATCCAGAGTAACGGTACCTTTTGTTGGTTCGTAAACACCTGTCAAAAGGTTAAATAACGTTGTTTTACCAGCTCCATTTGGCCCGATTAAACCAACAAGTTCTCCTTCCTGAATCTCCATATTTACATTTGAAACGGCAGTCAAACCGCCGAAAGACTTTGTGAGTTTTTCCACTGAAAGCAATGGCATATTTGACACCTCCTATTCTACTTTCTCTCCATCTTTTGTTTTAATTCGAAAGAACTTAGTAAAATCCAATTCTTTTGAAGCCATAAGACCTTGTGGACGGAAAATCATAACAACCACAAGCAAGGCTGCGTATATAATCATACGAAGAGCCGTAAAAGCTTGTAAATACGTAGTAAGCACTGCAAGTAAAATGGCTGCAATGACAGACCCGGTGATGCTGCCCATCCCTCCTAAAACAACAATTACTAAAATGTCGATTGACTTTAAAAATCCAAACATATTCGGCTTTAGGATGAAAAAGGTAGAAGCATAGAGTGCACCGCCGATGCCTGCAAAAAACGCACCAATTGCAAAAGCCATTACCTTATATTTTGTAGTATTAATACCCATCGACTCAGCGGCAATCTCATCTTCACGAATCGAAATGCAAGCACGACCATGTGAAGAATGTATAAAGTTATTTACTAAAAGAATGGTTCCTGCTGTGAAAAACCAAAGCCATGGCCAATTTGTAAATTTAGGAATTCCGTTTAAGCCGGCGGCTCCACCTGTAATCTTCATATTCAAAAATATAATACGAATAATTTCAGCCATACCAAGTGTTGCAATAGCTAGATAATCTCCACGTAAACGCAACGTTGGAATTCCAATTAATATCCCAAATATTGCTGCCATAATCGCTCCTGCAAACGTTCCCAGCAAAAATCCAGTTGTCGTTGGCATTGAGGTTGTGACAATAGCACACGTATAAGCGCCAATGGACATAAATCCTGCATGCCCTAAAGAAAATTGCCCTGTAAAACCGGTCACAAGATTTAAGCCTACTGCCATAATAATATTAATGCAAATGAGCGCAAGTGTAACTTGATAATAAGCATTAATAATATTTTGACTAATCAACAGTTGTATCAAGCCAAAAGAAACGCCCAAGCAAATCAATGTTATAAAGGTATTTTTTGAAAGCATTTTTTTCATATCTTACACCTTCTCCCTTGTATTTTTGCCAAGAATTCCTGCTGGCTTTAAAATTAATATTAAAATTAATATCGCAAATACAACAGCATCTTTAAAAAGTGAACTTCCATATCCAGATACCATCGTCTCAATCACTCCAATGGACAAACCTCCAAGCATTGCTCCCGGAATAATACCAATGCCGCCAAAAACAGCTGCTACAAATGCTTTTAAACCGGGCATAATTCCCATTAGAGGATCGATTGAGTTATAATAAAGACCTACCAATACCCCTGCTGCTCCTGCCATTGCAGAACCGATTGCAAAGGTATAGGAAATCGTTTGATCTACTTTGATTCCCATTAGTTCTGCTGCATCCTTATCAATGGATACAGCACGCATTGCTTTTCCAACTTTTGTTTTGTGAACAATAAATTGTAAAACTACCATTAATACAATCGCTGTCACAATAATATAAATCTGCTGTGTATTCACAATAACATTTCCAATGTGAAACACTTTATTATTAAGTACAGCCGGATAAGATCTTACATCAGGAGATACAAAAAACATCATTACATATTCCATTAGGAGTGAAACACCAATTGCTGTAATCAAAACAGCAATTCGTGATGCATTTCGTAATGGTTTATATGCAACTTTTTCTGTAATAACACCTAAAAGCCCACAGGCTATCATAGAAATTACCATTGCAGGAAAAAAACCTAAATGTGCAAAAGTAATTGCTGCATAACCTATATAAGCTCCAATCATGTAGATATCACCATGTGCAAAATTTATTAATTTGATGATTCCGTAAACCATCGTATACCCAAGAGCAATCAGCGCATAAATGCTTCCTAAAGAAATTCCATTTACAATTTGCTGCATTAATTGTTCCAAGGCATCCACCCCCATTTCTACTGCGAAATATTTTAATAAGAATTGAATTAGGGTGAAGCGACTCCACCCTAACTCAATTCTTTAACTAGCCTACGCCAGATGTCATATTCGTTATTTTTTAAGTGTACCCGTTAAATTCATATTTTTAATCTTCTACCTTATAACCCAACCTTTTCAGAAGAAGACTGTACGCCATCGGTAAGTTTAATTACAACGATGGACTTCACTGGATTGTGATTCTCATCCATACTGAAAGAACCAGTTACACCTGCAAAATCTTCAGTTGCAGCAAGTGCTTCTTTAATTTTTTCTGGATTTGCTTCTCCAGCTCTAGTGATTGCATCAACAATGAATTTACCACAGTCATAGCCAAGTGCATTGAAGGCATCTGGATCTCTATCAAACTTTGCCTTAAAAGCTTCTATGAATGCCGTTACTGCAGGATCTTCATCCAACGAAGAATAGTGGTTGGAATAATATACATCGTTTAACGCAGCTGTTCCTGCTAAATCCGTTAATTTTGGAGAGTCGAATCCATCTGCGCCAAGTACTGGTGCTGTAATTCCTAAGTCACGAGCTTGCTTGATGATTAATCCAGCTTCTTGGTAATAGCCTGGTAAGAAAATAACATCATAGGATTCTTTTTTAATCTTAGTTAAAATGGCATTGAAATCTTTATCGTTTTGTGCATAAGCTTCTTCTGCTACAATTTCTCCACCATTTTTCTCAAATGTTGCACGGAAGTTTTCTGCCAATCCAGCTGCATAATCACTGGAGCTGTCTTTCACAATTACAGCCTTTGTTGCCGCTAATTTATCCTTAGCATAGGTAGCCATTGCTGTACCCTGGAAGGAATCACTGAAGCATAGACGGAAAACATAATCCTTTACACCGTCCTTACCCACAGTTACATCATCCGCAGTAGCAGAACCGGAAAGAACCGGAATACCATACTGTGTAGCAATTGGCTCTTCTGCTTTAAAGTTTCCAGAAGTTGCAGGTCCGATTACAGCGACTACACCATCTTGTGACATCAATTTAGTCGCTACCGATACAACCTCAGCCGCATCTGACTTGTTATCAACTTCTACTAATTCAACCTGTTTGCCAAGAACGCCACCAGCTGCATTGATTTCTTCGATAGCTAATTTAATGCCATCAACAGAACTCTGACCATATGTAGCAACACCACCAGATAATTCATAATTGAGACCAATCTTAATTGTGTCACTTTCTGCGCTACCATTATTGGCATCACCACCACAGCCGGCTAGTGCCATGCTCAACACCAGTGTAAACACTAGTGCAACTCTCATAAATTTTTTCATTGGAAATACACCACCTTTTTCAAAATTGATTTATTTTTTAAATTGTTCTTATAATATCCTTTTTTTATGGTAATGTCAACATATATTTTTATATTTTTTTGTTTTAAAACAACAATTAATTTATAATTTCAAAAATTAAAAAAAGCTACAATATTAAAAAGTAGCTTTACAATATTATCTACATAATAAAAAAGCACTTTACCTTAAAAAGTTTTAAGGTAAAGTGCCAATGAATTTATAATATAATTCTTATTTGATTGCTCTGTCAATTAAGCTTTATAGAATTCCACCAATAGATAGGAATAATGGAGCAAATACAACAGCTACAATCGTCATTAACTTAATTAAGATATTAATGGATGGACCGGAAGTATCCTTGAACGGATCACCTACTGTGTCACCAACAACAGCAGCTTTATGAGTTTCGCTTCCTTTTCCACCATAATTACCAGCTTCAACATACTTCTTAGCATTGTCCCAAGCACCACCTGCATTTGCCATCATGATAGCAAGAAGTACACCCGCAGCCAATGCACCGGCAAGCATACCGCCTAAAGCTGCAGGTCCCATAATGATACCAACTGCCAAAGGAGCGATTACTGCCAATAAACCAGGAGCTACCATTTCTTTCAATGCAGCACCAGTAGAAATATCAACACAACGAGCATAATCTGGCTTTGTAGTTCCTTCCATGATGCCCTTGTTTTCTCTAAACTGTCTTCTAACTTCTTCAATCATTTGATTTGCAGCTTTACCTACAGAATTCATAGTTAAAGCGGAGAATAAGAATGGAAGCATTGCTCCAATAAACAAACCAGCAATTACAAACGGATCAAGTAAGTCAATCTTATCTAACTTAACAAGCTGAGAATAAGATGCAAATAATGCCAATGCAGTCAATGCAGCAGATCCAATTGCAAATCCTTTACCGATTGCAGCAGTTGTGTTACCAACAGAGTCTAATGTATCCGTGATTTCTCTGACTTCATGAGGAAGCTCAGACATTTCAGCGATACCACCAGCATTATCGGATACCGGACCATATGCGTCTACTGCAACAGTCATACCTGCTGTGGAAAGCATACCAACAGCAGCAAGAGCGATACCATAAAGTCCTGCTGTTGCATTTGCAACTAAAATGCCAACTGCAACGATGATAATTGGCCATACGGTGGAAAGCATACCAACACCAAGTCCACTAATAATTGTAGTTGCTGCTCCAGTCTGAGACTGCTCAGCAATTTTCTTAACAGAGTTATAATCTGCAGATGTATAAATTTCTGTAATTTTTCCGATTGCAGTACCTACAACCAAACCGGAAACAATGGCAATTGCACAGTTATAATTGTTAAAGAACATCTTACTCATGATAAAAGATGCAATAATTACAAGTACTGCACTCAAATAAGTTCCCATGTTCAATGCAGAAGCCGGGTTTGATTTCTCATCGCCTTTTACAAACATAATTCCAACGATAGAGGCTAAAATACCTACTGCAGAAAGTACAAGCGGGAATACAGAACCTAAAAATGGATCCAATTCAAAAGCGCTGCCAAATGCAGGAGTAATGCTTGGAATAACGACAGCTAATGTAATAGCAGAAATGATAGAACCAACATAAGATTCAAACAAGTCAGAACCCATACCAGCAACGTCACCAACATTATCACCAACGTTATCTGCAATTACAGCCGGATTTCTTGGATCATCTTCCGGAATACCAGCTTCTACTTTACCTACAAGGTCAGCACCAACGTCAGCAGCTTTTGTATAGATACCACCACCGACACGACCAAACAATGCCATAGATGATGCACCAAGCCCAAATCCAGTGATTACTTCTGCACTGTCTACACCTAAAAGAACGAAAACTCCGCCAATACCTAAAAGTCCAAGACCTACTACACAAAGACCCATAACGGCACCACTACGGAAAGCTACTTTTAACGCTTTGTTCATGCCGCCTTCACGAGCCGCATTTGCAGTTCTTACATTTCCCTTAGTAGCAACTCTCATACCACAGTACCCTGCAAGTACAGAAAATAATGCACCAATTAAATAAAGTACTGCTGTAGTCCAATTATGAAGACCAACTCCTAAAACAATAAATAATACCACGATTACAATGACCATTGTCTTGTATTCTCTATTCAGGAATGCCATCGCACCCTCACGAATGTATCCAGCGATTTCCTTCATACGATCGGTACCTTCGTCTACCTTACTAATCCATGCAGATAAACCATAAGCAACAATCAGAGCAAATATGCCGACCACAGGGGCGGCAAATTTTAATGCTTCCATTTTAACTTTGTCCTCCTTCAACTGTTTGTTTTTGTACAACTTGTACCATTAAAATGTGCGCTAACCAAAAGATTAAGAGGCGCAAACACACCTCTTAATATTGTCAGCAAAAATATTTTGTTTTTCCGTCCTGTCCTTATTCAAATGCTACCAATACCAGCGAGCATATAATAAAGACTATTGCAGCAGCGGTGCTTATCTTACTTAGAATCGCCTCATAGCCCTGGCTCTTCTTTTTTCCGAAAAGCTGCTCCGCACCACCACCGATGGAACCGGAAAGGCCTGCGCTGTTACCTGATTGCAACAAAATGCTTCCAATCAATACAACACTGACAATTAAAAGTACAATCTTTAAGAATAAATCCACCTTCGCACCTCCTCTGTTAGATTAACTATTTGAGTTTATCATATTATCAAGCAAAAATCAACACAAATTCCCTGAATTTCCACAATCATCGAGAAAAAATGTAAATCTAACAAAACAAAATATTATTATATTTTATCTTAAATTATAAAACGCTTTTTCTCCAGCATACTGTGCAGAAACATCCAAAAGTTCTTCAATACGAAGCAACTGGTTATATTTTGCAATACGATCGGTTCTGGAAAGAGATCCAGTTTTAATCTGACCTGCATTTAAGCCAACTACAATATCAGAAATCGTAACATCTTCTGTTTCTCCGGAACGATGTGAAACAATTGCAGTGTATCCTGCTTTCTTAGCCATTTCAATTGCATCAAAGGTTTCAGTCAAAGTTCCAATCTGGTTTACCTTAATCAAAATAGAATTTGCAATGCCTTTCTTGATTCCTTCTTCCAATCTCTTCGTATTCGTTACAAAGAGATCATCGCCAACCAATTGTACTTTTTTACCGATTCTGTCAGTCATAAGCTTCCAACCATCCCAATCATCTTCAGCAAGACCATCTTCAATTGAAATAACCGGATACTTATCAACAAGCATTTCATAGTAAGCAACCATTTCTTCTGCTGTCTTAGAAACACCTTCACCCTTTAAATTATAAATCTTCTTATCTGCATCATACATTTCAGAAGCCGCCACATCAAGTGCAATCTTGATATCTTCACCAGCTTTGTAACCGGCTTTTTCAATGGCTTCCAAAATTACCTGAATGGCTTCTTCGTTAGTTGCAAGATTTGGAGCAAATCCACCTTCATCTCCAACTGCAGTATTTAAGCCTTTTCCTTTTAATACTGCCTTTAAGCTATGAAATACTTCCGTACCCATACGAAGTGCTTCTCTAAAACTATCTGCGCCAACCGGCATTACCATAAACTCTTGAATGTCTACAGTATTGTCCGCATGCTCTCCTCCATTTAAAATGTTCATCATTGGTGTAGGCAAAAGCTTTCCGTTTACGCCTCCTAAGTATTGGAACAACGGCAGACCCAAACTATCTGCTGCTGCATGAGCAACTGCCATAGATACGGCTAAAATGGCATTTGCACCTAGTTTACCTTTGTTTGGTGTACCATCTAATTCAATTAAAAATTGATCCAATCCAACCTGATCAAATGCACTCATACCAACGATAGCTTCCGCAATGATATCATTTACATTTTCTACAGCTTTTTCTACACCTTTTCCAAGGTAACGACTTTTGTCGCCGTCCCGAAGCTCAACCGCTTCATGAACGCCAGTAGACGCACCGGAAGGCACAATGGCTCTCCCCATACTTCCATCTTCCAGATACACCTCCACCTCAACGGTTGGGTTTCCTCTTGAATCCAGCACTTCACGAGCTAGGACGTCTTCAATGTACGACATGTTTTCTTTCCTCCTTAATTGCGTTATATTATATCCGCATTTTTCTTTTATTAAGATTTAAAAATCTACAATTTGAATAAAATCTTCCGGCTTTAAGCTGGCACCACCAACCAATGCACCATCAATCTCTTCCATATTCATTAGTTCAGTTGCATTGGAAGGTTTTACACTTCCTCCATATTGAATGATAACTTCTTCAGAAACCTCATCTCCATAAAGCTCTTCAATCGACGTACGAATCAAACCACACATTTCGTTCGCTTGTTCTGGAGTCGCTGTTCTTCCGGTTCCAATTGCCCATATTGGTTCATATGCAACTACAAGTTTCACTATCTGCTGTGCAGTAAGCCCCTTTAAATCTTCTTTCATTTGTATACGAACGACATCTAGTGCTAGTCCGTCATCTCTTTGTTCTAAGGTTTCCCCTACACAAAGAATCGGCGTAATATTATGTTCAAAACACTTATGTAATTTTTTATTAACCGTTTCATCGGTTTCGCAAAAATATTGACGACGTTCGGAATGCCCAATAATACAATAATCAATACCAATTTCATTCAGCATAGCTGCGGATATTTCTCCCGTATAAGCACCATTTTCTTCAAAATGCATATTTTGAGCCCCCAACTTAATGGAAGTTCCTGAAAAAGCTTCCTTCAAGGCAGCAAGCTGCGTAAACGGCGCACAAATAGCTGTTTTCACATCGGTATCTTTATATAACTCGCGAAACACGGTTGCAAACGCAACCGCATCCTTTGTTGTCTTAAACATTTTCCAATTGCCGGCTATAAAAGGCGTTCTCATGATTTTCCTCCTATTTATCCTGTAATACAGCAACTCCCGGAAGTTCCTTGCCTTCTAAAAATTCTAAAGAAGCACCACCACCGGTAGAAATATGTGTCATTTTTTCTTCCATTCCAAATTGTTTTACCGCAGCTGCAGAATCACCACCGCCAATGATAGTAACTGCATCACTCTTCGCCATTGCTTCTGCAATGGCCTTTGTTCCTTCTGCAAATTTCGGCATTTCAAAAACACCTACCGGTCCATTCCAAATGATAGTTTTAGCTTCTGATATCATATTTGAAAAAATATCAATACTCTTTTTCCCGATATCCATACCCATAGAGTCGCTCGGAATCTGATCCATTTCATAAATTGTCGATGGAGAATCATTTTTAAATTCTTTTGCAACACGAATGTCGACAGGCAGCTGCAATTTGACTCCTTTTTCCTTTGCCTTATTCATTAAGGATGATGCTAACTCAACTTTATCCGCTTCCAAAATGGAAGTTCCAATTTCATAGCCTAAGGCATTAAAGAAAGTATACGCCATCCCGCCTGCAATAATTAGACTATCAACTTTATCTAATAAATTTTCGATAACTGATATTTTATCGCTGACCTTTGCTCCTCCCATAATTGCAAGGAAAGGACGCTCTGGCTTTTCAACTGCATTTCCTAAAAACTGAATCTCTTTTTCAATTAAAAATCCGGATACAGCAGGAATAAACGATGCAATTCCAGCCGTTGAAGAGTGCGCTCTATGTGCGGTTCCAAAAGCATCATTTACAAAAATGTCAGCAAGCTGTGCAAGTTCTTTGGAAAAGCCTTCTCCGTTTTTCGTCTCTTCTTTCCGATATCTCACATTTTCAAGAAGCATAACATCTCCAGCCTGTAAAGCCTCTGCATTTTTTTTCACTTCATCATTTACAACCTCTGGGACAGATGAAAATTTTACTTCTTTTCCCAAAAGTTCGCATAAACGCTTTGCAACTGGTTTTAAAGAATACTTTGGATTTGACTCACCATCCGGTCTACCTAAATGAGACATAAGAATTACTTTTGCCCCTTGCTGAATCAAGTAATTTACCGTTGGCATTGCACTAGTGATACGGATGTCGTCGGTAATGGTCCCTTCGTCATTCAATGGTACGTTAAAATCACAACGTACGATGACATGTTTTCCTTTTACATCAATATCCCTGACTGTTTTTTTCATTTCTTTCCTCCATTTAATTAGTACTGCATTTTATAATCCTTTTGTGATCACGTATTGAATTAAATCGACCACACGGTTAGAATAGCCCCATTCATTGTCATACCACGAAAGAATCTTAACCATATTATCACCTAACATCATAGTCGCTTGTGAGTCAATAATGGAAGATCGATCATCTTGCTTAAAATCAATGGAAACCAAAGATTCTTCGCAGAAACCTAAAATACCTTTCAGCTCATTCTCTGCAGCACTCTTTAAGACTGCATTTACTTCCTTTACATCTGTACTTCTTCCAAGCTCTATAACAATGTCAACAACGGAAACAGCAGGTGTGGGTACACGAAGTGCCATACCATTTAATTTTCCGGCTAACTGAGGTAAAACAAGCGATACAGCTCTCGCTGCACCTGTTGTTGTGGGAATCATAGAAAGACAAGCAGCCCTTGATCTTCTTAAGTCTCTATGTGGAAGATCTAAAATTCTTTGATCATTCGTATAAGAATGTACTGTTGTCATAAGTCCCTTTTTTATTTCAAATTCTTTGTCAATTACTTTCGCAAACGGTGCAAGACAATTTGTCGTACAAGAAGCATTTGAAATAATATGATGCTCAGTTGGATCATACTTCTCTTCATTTACTCCCATAACAATCGTAATGTCTTCATCGGTAGCCGGGGCAGAAATTACAACTTTCTTTACACCTGCCTTAATGTGCTTTTCAGCGCCCGCTCTCTTTGTAAAGATACCGGTTGCTTCCAATACAACTTCTACGCCAAGCTCCTTCCATGGAATGTTTTCAGGATCTTTTTCCGCATATACTTTGATTTCTTTTCCATTTACAATCATGGAATCTTCTGTTGCTTCAACAGTGCCATGAAACTTTCCAAAACAACTATCATACTTTAAAAGATGTGCAAGTGTTGACGGTGTTGTCAGATCATTGATAGCGACAATCTCATAATCAACATTCTTATCCTGTGCAATTTTAAAGGCATTTCTTCCAATTCTTCCGAATCCATTGATTCCTACTTTTGTCTTCATCCTTTGTACCTCCCTAATCCTCTAGGTTATATTACCTAGTAACGCTTTCTTTTTGAGGAAGAAAGAATGTGCATTTCATCTCGATATTTTGCGACGGTTCTTCTTGAAATGTCAATTCCTCTTTCTTTAAGTAATTCTACCATGGCTTGATCACTATATGGTGTTTTTGGGTCTTCGCTATCTACGATTTCCTTTATAAAAGTTTTTATACTTTCCGATGCAATTCCTTCACCACTGCTGGCTGAAACGCCGCTAGTAAAGAAATATTTAATCTCAAACACCCCTCTAGGGCTTTGCATATATTTCCCGTTAATGGAACGACTTACGGTGGATTCATGAATCCCCACCTCGTCTGCGATTTGTTTTAAAGTTAAAGTCTTAAGATGTTTTTGACCTTGTTCAAAAAAATCCACTTGATATTTTACTACCGCACTTACTACGTTATAAATGGTTTGCCTTCTTTGTTCAATGCTCTTAATAAGCCAAAGCGCTGAATTTAAACGGCTGGTTAAAAACTTTGAAATACTGGACTCTTTATCCGATTGTGTAAGCATTTTTTGATAATAACTGCTTATATTCAAACGTGGCGCTGTACTATCATTAACCGTAATTATATATTCACCATCCACTTTTTCTACTGTTACGTCCGGAACAATATAACGAGTCTCTTGCGCAGAACCGAATTGTCTTCCCGGTTTCGGTTCTAAAGATTTTATTAAGTCACAAATCTCCTGCACTTCTTTAACCGATAAATTTACTGCTTTTGCAATGGCACAAAGACGATTTCCAGCTAAATCTTCCAAATGATTCTCAACAATTTTATCGATTACCGGACTATCGTTTCCCTGACTATGCAATTGTATTTTCAAACATTCAATTAAATCTCTTGCAGCAACTCCCGTAGGTTCAAAGCCCTGTAAAATCCTAAGAACCTCTTCCACCTTATCAGGTATAATTGAAAATTGCTTTGCAATTTCCTCAACACTCTGTGTTAAATATCCGTTCTCATCGAGCCCTTCAATCATATATTTAGCTAACATACGGCAACTTTTTCTCATAGAAACAAATTGCAGTTGAAACATTAAATGCTCTGTAAGTGTGATATCCGAAGAAACAAATTGTTCAAAAGAATACTCTTCTTTCCCTGAGCTACCATATTCCCACTGTTTGTAACTGATGTCATCGTATTCTCTTTCTTTAAAATGTTCGGCCCAATCAAATTCTTCGTCCTTTTTTTTATAGTCTTTCTCATCGATGCTCCGATCCATTTCATTATCAGAATCTCCTGCACGTTCTTTTGCTTCATAATGATTACCATCAATTTCTAAAATAGGGTTGATGAGTAATTGTTCTTCCACATAAGTATCCAGTTCCTGGGTATTAAACTGCAATATCTGAATGGCTTGAATCAGTTCAGGAGTCATTACTAGTTTCTGTGATTGTTCAATTGTTAAGTCATAACCAAGTCTCATGATTCCCGTCCTTTCTTTTTATGAAAATACCATCTAGCTTAGGTCAAGAAAAAATTTCCTTATGATATATAGTATACCACAAATTTAACGAAAAAAAAAGAATTCGTCAAATTAGCAAACCGTTTTAGTATTTTGCATTTTCAATAATAAAAATACCTATTTTTCGTAAATGTTCAGCTACACGTTCCATATGACCGATTAAATCTAAGTATAAAACACCGGATCCCGGAGTACAAAAGCCTTGGTTCAATCTCTTTACATGATTCTCACGAAGGACTTCTTCCATTGCTTTAATCTTAATTTCTACTGCAAGCAAATTATTTGCACGATCCGCATCTCCATCCTTAATGGAAGCAACCATACCATTTGCTACCTCCATAATACGATTATGAAGATCATCCAATTCTTCCTTTGCATTTTGACTTAAATGAATGCTATTCTTCTTTTTAAATAGTGCTAATTTTGAAATATTGAAAGAAACATCACTAATTCGTTCCACATCTCCAGTTACACCTAACAATAAATTTAAGCTCTTATGTTGTTCATCTGTAATATTTTTTTGAGAAAGCTTTACTAAATAGATTTCAATTTCTTTTTGCATTCTCATTACATTTTCTTCTTCCTGATGAACCCATTCAACGATTCTTTCAGATGTTTTTTGAACTGCCTGAAAACTTTGATCATAGATATCACATGCCAAAGAAGCCATCTGATAAATCTCATTATTCACTTGCGCCAACGCAATGCTAGGTGTTTCTAGCATACGTACATTTAAGTTGCTGACTTCATGTGTCTCTGCCTTCCTCTTTAATGGTATTAATTTATCGGAAGCCTTAACCAGAGCACTTACAAAAGGGGCACAAATAATAGTAGTTCCTAAATTAAAAAAAGTATGTGCATTGGCAATCTGCCGCGGAATGCTGTGTGGGGCCAGATAAAGCATGGCATCTTCCATAGGGTTTCGAAAAAAAAGAACCACTAATAAGGCTCCAAAGGTGTTAAACAACAAATGAATCACTGCAGCTCTTTTTGCAGTCCTTGTCGTTCCAAGGCTGGATAGCAATGCAGATAGGCATTTTCCTATGTTAAGACCTAAAATAAGTGGAATTCCAGCTTCAATCGTAAGCATCCCCTGCGCCGCCATTGCAATCATCACGCCAGTAATTACACTGCTGCTTCGAACCAATGCAGTCAATAGAAAACCAAATCCGACCACATATAAATACCCGATCAAATCAAGATGACTCAAACGTTGCAGAATTGGCTGCATCTGAGGGGTCATTTTAAGAGGTTCCATTGCACTTTCAATAAAAATAATTCCAATAAACATAATGCCACAGCCAATAAATATCTCTGCGATATACTGCACTCGTTTATTGCTCACATACTTCCAAAATATTGCAGCAACACCAACAATACAAGGAGCCAAAAGCTCAATTCGAAAAGCTAATATTTGCGCGGTAACCGTAGTTCCAATGTTGGCTCCCATGATAACGCCGGTTGCCTGCACAAGAGACATCATACCTGCATTAACAAGACCAACTACCATAACTGTAGTGGCACTGCTCTTCTGATTTATCATTGTAACCACTGCACCAGCAAGAATACTATTTAAAGTATTTTTGCTAGATAATTCTAATAACTTTACCGTTCTTCCTTCTGTACAAAGTTCGAGTGAATCCTTCATGATCTCAATTCCATAAAGCAGCAGCCCGGCTCCACCAAGAACTTGAAAAAAAATAATCGTTAACATCAAAGCAATTCCTTCTTTCTTATTGTTTGTATCAATTCGTTAATTTTCATTTCAACTTGAAATTATCTTAAATCCGGAAACTTCAACTGCCTTAATGCTTCAAATAAAATAATATTTGCTGAGTTTGCTAAATTTAAGGAACGTAATCTTGTATCCTGACTCATTGGTATCCGAATTGCCTTTTCTTCATTTGCTTGAATAAAATCCCTTGGCAATCCAGCGGTTTCTTTTCCAAAAAGAATCATATCCTCATCTTGAAATACAACATCTGTATAAATCTTTCCACCTTTTGTTGTAGCTAAATAAAAATTTCTTTTGCCGTATTTTTTTAAAAAATCTTCTAAACTTTCATGCACTTCAATGTTTACATAAGGCCAGTAATCCAGTCCTGCTCGTTTTAAATGTGCATCGTCAATGGAAAAACCCAGTGGCTTGACCAAATGCAACGTAGTCCCTGTTGCAGCACAAGTTCTTGCTATATTTCCTGTGTTTGGTGGAATTTCTGGTTCCACCAATACAATATGCATTGCCATAATATTACTCCGTTTCTCTTTTTGTCTCCATATTCTTTAAGTTTACACATAACTTCTTATATCATAATAAATTTTTGGAACTTTTAAAAGATAATTTTTGCAGAATAAGCAATAATATAATATAATATTGTCATATCAAAATCCAGGAGGGAGAAATATGAACAATAAAAAGCTGAAAATTGGATTGTTAGGTCTAGGAACCGTAGGAAGCGGAACCTATCGAATGCTCTGCACAAATGAACAAATCATCACATCCACAACTGGTGTAGCCATTGAGGTGGCAAAAGTTTTGGTTCACGATAAAACAAAAAAACGAGAGGTGGACATCCCACAGGAGCTTTTAACCGATAATCCAGATGAGATCTTAAAAGACCCTTCGATTGATGTAGTTGTAGAGTTATTAGGCGGTATGAAACCCGCTTACGATTATATGGTAGAAGCATTAAACAATAAAAAACATGTAGTCACAGCGAACAAAGAGGTCATTGCATCCAAAGG
Source organism: Anaerovorax sp. IOR16 (assembly GCF_017168145.1). Classification (GTDB taxonomy): domain Bacteria; phylum Bacillota; class Clostridia; order Peptostreptococcales; family Anaerovoracaceae; genus IOR16. The sequence continues at coordinate 1,187,351 of NZ_JADQTL010000009.1, forward strand.
TGAAGAACTAACAAATCTATCTATTAAAAATAAGGTAATGCTCCGCTATGAAGCAAGCGTAGGTGGTGGAATCCCAATTTTAAATGCCATTTCTACGTCACTTCAAGCCAATGAGTTTACACAAATTGTTGGTATCGTAAATGGTACAACAAATTATATTTTAACACAAATGTCTGAAAATGGATTAAGCTATGAGGATGCTTTGCACGATGCACAGTTGAAAGGTTTTGCAGAAGCAGACCCAACAAATGATGTAGAAGGAATCGACGCAGCAAATAAACTTTCAATTCTTGCAACCACTGCTTTTGGACTTCATGTACCTCCAGAAGACATACCAAGAAAGGGAATTACACATATTACCGAAGAAGACATTGACTTTGCGCTGCAATTTGGATATAAAATTAAACTGATAGCAATGGCAAAAAGATACCGTAATACATTAGAATGTCATGTACAGCCTGCTATGATTCCTATGAATCATCCATTAGCAACCGTAAATAATGAATTCAATGCTATTTTTGCAAAAGGGAATGCGGTGGATGATGTTATGCTTTATGGTAAAGGTGCAGGTGCAATGCCTTCTGGAAGTGCAGTTGTAGGAGATCTTGTAGAAATCGCACGAGCTTATGCAACCAACTCCACAGCTATGGCTGTGCCAACCGCATTAAATGATAATAAAAACCTTGCTTTTGATGGTGAAGGACAAAATATGTACTATGTCAATTTAATTGCAGAAGATATGCCAGGGGTTCTTGGAAACATTGCTACTACACTTGGAAAATACGGCATCAGTATTGATACATTTTTACAGCGTTCAAGAGGGCGTCAAACAGGCAGAAATGTTCCTTTGATTTACATTCTTCATGAAGTAACAAGAGACCGCTTAAATGAAGCATTAGAAGAAGTTTCTAACTTCAGCTTTGTAAAAGAAGTAAAAAGTATTATCAGTGTAGCCTTACTTGACTAAAATAAAAGGTATATTATTAATAAGGAGAACATAATATTATGAGTTTATTTGAACAATGGCAAGACTTGATTGGGAATCAAACGGATGAAACTTTCCCTACATTCTGGGAAAATTATAGTTCCACAGAAAAAAAAATCTACAGTTCAATTTTAGACCATCCAACCGAAAAGGTAACCGGTACCTTTGATGAACTGGTTGCAAAGTATTCTGCAGACCCTATAATCTTTATGGGATTTTTGGATGGCATACAGTCAAGCTTAAAAAAGGGACACGACATCGAAAAATTTGATGAAACTTCACAAATTGAACTTGATATTGATTTGGAAAAGCTATATTATAACATGCTTGCTGCAGAAGCAGATTATCTATATGGATTGCCACAATGGGAAACCATCCTTTCCGCAGAAAAAAGAGAAGAAATAGTAAAAAACTATAAACGTTCTAAAACTGTTGTAAAAGAAAAAACACCTGGCAGAAATGATTTATGTCCTTGTGGAAGCGGAAAAAAATATAAAAAGTGTTGTGGTAAATAATATTCTACTTAAATTGCTTTAAAAAAATTAATACGGCAGTTTGTTCAAAACAAACTGCCGTATTTTTATTGCTTAAAACTATTTCAAATTGAATTTATTGGATAACTGCTTTAACATTGTAGCTTGACTGGAAAGCTCTTCACTGGCAGCCGAACTCTCTTCAGCTGTTGCAGAATTTGTCTGTACAACAGAACTAATTTGCTCTACACCATGTAAAGTATTTGCCAGTGAATCAGCTTGATTGCTAGAAGCATCTGAAATCTCATGAATCAAATCGACCGTCTGTGTAACTCCTTTTAATACTTCGCTCAACACCTGACTCGTTTCATTTGCAATCTCAGTTCCATTTTCAACTGCACGAATGGAATCCTCAATTAATATGGTCGTATTTTTCGCTGCCTCTGCTGACTTACTTGCGAGATTACGAACCTCATCTGCTACCACTGCAAAACCTTTTCCTGCAGCTCCAGCTCTTGCCGCTTCTACCGCTGCGTTTAATGCTAAGATATTCGTCTGAAAAGCAATATCATCGATAGTTTTAATGATTTTCCCGATTTCTGAAGATTTTACATTTATTTCATCAATTGCCTTCATCATATGAATCATCTGTTCATTACTTTTATCTGCTGCATCTCCTACCGTTTTTACCTGCGAAGCTGCATGCATTGCATTTTGAGCATTCTTATTTACATTTTCTGAAATATCCTGAATGGTTGCGGACAATTCCTCTATCGAGCTTGCCTGCTCTGTAGTTCCCTGTGCTAACATCTGAGAACCGCTTGCTACTTGCTCCGATCCGTTTGCAACCTGTGATGCAATTTCCGTCATCTGTCCAATGGTTTCTTTAAAAATATTAGAAGCATTAAGCAACGCAACTTTAATTTGTTCAAACTCACCATCATATGCCTGTTCTAGATGTAACGTTAAATTTCCTTCTCCAAATTCATGGAGTGCATTAGAAATCTCATCAATATAATCTACATAGCTATGTAACCGTTGCGTTAATGCACGCATAGAATCTGCAAGTCTTCCAACCTCATCACCTGAAACAATATCAATTTCAGCATCTAGATTACCTTTCGCCATTTCATCGGTTACAGCAGTTAATTTCTTTAACGGTGCTGTAATCCCTCTTGCAATCAATATCATAGCTGCAAGCAAAATTAGAACCACTAAAGCGAAAAATAATATGACTGTTCTTGTTGCAGATTTTACCGTACTTGAAAACTCCTTTTCCGGAATCAGTAAAGCAACCTTCCACCCTGCGTCCTTAATGGTACCGCTCACACCGTAAGAAGCCTTACTGTTATTATCAAACTTAACCACTTCACCGCTCGGCTCTGCAATATCATCAAGCATTGACTGGCTCAATCCAATTTCTGTAACCTGCTTTAATATTTCTTCTTCATCTTTGCTGGCTAACACTTGACCACTCGTTGCACATAAAATTGTCTCGCCGGTTTTATAAACAGATTCCTGCTGTGTAATCATTTGATTTATCTTTGTAATCTGTACGTCTATCCCTGCAATTCCAATAATTTTATTGTCTGCTTTGTTATAAACAGGCGTTGAAACAGTGATTACCATACTTCCTGTATCTACATCAACATATGGCTCTGTAATGATAAAACCCTTTTCAATATCCGCAGTATCTTCAAACCAGTAATCTCTTTGTGTTAAGTCGAAATCATCATCGGAAACCCAATCGCCTCCATCAAATCCAAGCTTTGCATCTACATCCGCAACATATGCTGATAAGATATTTTCCGTATCACCATCCATTGTTTTCTTTAACATTTGGTAAGAGCCTTGCCAATACGGAGAAGCCGTTAATTGTGATTTCTCAGTAACTGTTTCTAATAAGCTTTGAACGTTTGCATCCAAAGCCATATGTTGCGTAACTGCAACATAATGGGTAAAATAATTATCTACATCGGAAACTAGTTTTTGTGTAGACAATTTAGCAATGTGACTTTGATCATTCATAACAGTTTTTGAAGTAAAGTTTACTACAACTGCTCCAGCAATTATCATCGCAATAATTATAATGCCGCCAATAACTGCTACAATCTTTGTTTGTATACTTTTCATGTTTTGTATACATTTTTTCATTTTGCTTCCCCCATTTCTATTACTGTTAATTCTTTTTTTCATTATATTCCTTATTAATGGAACTTTCAAATAATTTCGATATTATGCTACCTTATTTTACAATTAACCACTTTTTATTTACTAATTAGTAAAATAAATATAAAAAAAACACAGATTGAAATCAATCTGTGTTTCAGACTGTAGACAAAATACCTTGCTAAATTTATATTCTTATAATTTCTGCAAGGTATTTTCTATTTTTTCTATAAAGCTTTTAAAAAAAGAAAAAATAAAAGGATATCTCTATGCCATTTGATTCCTTCTTTCAGATTTATGAATCCATGTTGCTAGTTTTTTTAGATTCATGGACGCAAAAAGAAGATTCAGTTCCATTTCTATCTTCTGAATCCCTCGATATTGTGTATAACGCATATTATGTTTTTCTTTTGCATCTGCAAAGACTCGCTCAATGGTTTGACTCCGTAGTTTGTAAAGATCTCGATACTTTGGAGTATGACGAATGTCCTCACATTGCTCTATGTAGTTTTCCCATATATGACGTGTGACTACTTTTACATGGTCTTTACTTGCTGTGCATTCTGATAAGGAAGGGCAACTCTTGCAAATTTCTCCTTTACTCTTATATTCCCGATACCCTTCTCTATTTGTTGTAGTATAGTTTAACACTTGGTTTTCTGGGCATACAAAGCAATCATAGTATTCATCATAAGCATATTCGTGTTTTTTAAAATAACCATTTTTTGTCATAGGTCGTTTGTATGGTAGGATAGGAATTCGTTTATCTTTGAGTATTTCTCTAGCAATTGCAGGTGTTTTATATCCGGAATCCATTACAATATTTTTTACACCTTTATATCTTTTTACTTTTTCATAAATCTTTGGGAATGCAACTGAGTCATGTACATTTCCTGGATTTGTATGAAAAGCAAGTATGTAATTGTTTCGATCGCAAGCTACATTTGCAGCATAAGCAAATACTACCTTATGCTTTCCTTTATGAAATACGCCGCAATCCGGATCTACGGTACTTTTCTTGATTACTTTTGTCTTTTCTTTGGCTTCCGTTTTTTTTTACAAGCTTGTTTTCCTCGTTCAATGCGATCTTCGTTAATTTCTTTCATTAGTTCTTTTTCATAGTATTTAACGGATTCCAAAACGGTTTCTTTTTCACTGTTATGGTTATTTGCACTTGCTTTAATATGTGTACCGTCAATGAAAATGCTTTCTGAATTAATGAATTCATATTCCATGATTTCAGCAATGACTCTTTGAAAGATTTGTTCGAATAAGTCAGTATTTTGAAACCGACGAGAGTAGTTTTTACCAAAGGTAGAAAAGTGAGGAATTTCTTCCTCTAAACTATAACCAAGATACCATCGATAAGCTACATTCGTTTGAATTTCTTTAATGGTCTGTCTCATGGATCGAATACCAAAGGTATATTGAATGAGGGTAATTTTAATTAAGACAACAGGATCGATGCTTTCTTTTCCCACATCAGAATACAAATCTTTTACAAGGTCATAAATGAAAGAGAGATTAATCGCAGTATCTATCTTACGAATAATATGATCTTGTGGAACAAGAGAATTCAAGGTTACCATTTGAAATTGATCACGACCTAATAAATCTTTCTTACCCATCATAAAGCAAATACCTCCATGTATTTATACATATATTTTACCATAAATACAATAAAATGTATTACATTATGTAAAAAAAACTGTAGGCAAAGATAGAGATATCCTTGTCTACAGTCTGAAACACAGATTGAAATCAATCTGTGTTTTTTTCGTATCTAAATTTTTAATTTAAATTAAACTTGTTCGATAACTGTTTTAACATTGCTGCCTGACTGGATAATTCTTCACTAGCCGCAGAACTTTCTTCTGCTGTTGCCGAATTAGTTTGTACAACAGCACTGATTTGCTCTACACCCTGTAGGGTACTTGATAGCGAATCCGCTTGATCACTGGAAGCATTTGAAATTTCATGAATCAAGTCAACCGTCTGTGTTACTCCATCTAATACTTCACTTAGAACCTGACTTGTTTCATTTGCAATTGTTGTCCCATTTTCTACCGCACGGATGGAATCTTCAATCAATATCGTAGTATTCTTAGCAGCTTCTGCTGACTTGCTGGCAAGGTTTCTTACTTCATCAGCTACTACCGCAAACCCTTTTCCGGCAGCTCCTGCTCTTGCAGCTTCTACTGCTGCATTCAATGCTAAAATATTTGTTTGGAATGCAATATCATCGATTGTTTTAATTATTTTTCCAATTTCTGAAGATTTTACGTTTATTTCATCAATTGCCTTCATCATCTGAAGCATTTGTTCATTACTCTTATCAGCTGCTTCTCCAACTGTCTGAACCTGTGTTGCCGCATGAATTGCATTCTGTGCATTTTTATTAACATTTTCAGAAATTTCCTGAATGGTTGCCGACAATTCCTCTATAGAGCTTGCCTGCTCCGTTGTTCCTTGCGCTAGCATCTGTGAACCACTTGCTACTTGCTCAGAACTAGTTGCAACCTGCGATGCAATTTCCACCATTTCTCCGATTGTATGCTTAAAAACAGTAGATGCATTTAACATTGCTTCTTTAATTCGTTCAAACTCACCGTCATACGCTTGCTCTAAGTATAATGTTAAGTTTCCTTTTCCAAATTCATAAAGTGCATCCGAAATTTCAGCAATATAGTCTACATAACTATGCAAACGCTGTGTTAAAGCTCTCATGGAATCTGCAAGTCTTCCTACTTCATCATCCGAATGAATATTAATCTCCGCGTCCAAATTTCCTTTTGCCATTTCATCGGTTACTAACGTTAATCTTTTTAGCGGAGCTGTAATACTTTTTGATATCAAAATCATAACCGCCAATAGGATAATTGCTACTAACACGAAGAAAATGGTTACTGTCCTTGTTGTTGTCTTTACTGTACTGATAAATTCTTTTTCCGGAATGGATAATAGAACCTTCCAACCCGCAGCGTTAATCATACCGCTTACCCCATAAGAAGGAACTTCGTTATCTTCAAACTGAATGACTTCTCCACTTGGATTTGCAAGGTCATCAAGCATTGTCTGACTAAGTCCAATTTCACTTATGTCTTTTAAAATTTCTTTTTCGTCATTACTTGCCAATACTAACCCAGTCTTGGAGAAAAGTACTGTTTGGCCAGACTCATAAGAAGTTTTATGTCCAGCAATCATTTCATTAATTTTAATGGTATGTACGTCAATTCCTGCAATACCTATAATTTTATTTCCTGCTGGATTGTAAATCGGAGCGGAAACGGTTATAACTTGATCCCCCGTATCTAGATCCACATAAGGTTCTGTAATGATATATCCCCTTTCAATATCCGCCTCATCAGCAAACCAATAATCACGTGTCGTTAAATCATAGCTGTCAACCCAATTTTCACCATCAAATCCAACCTGTGCATCTAGGTCAACGATAAATGGTTCAAAATTATTTTCTACATTTGCAAACTCTGTCCGTGTTAACATATCATGAGCTCCTATCCAATAAGGAGAACTTTTTAATTGATTGATATCTGTTACGTTTTGTAGTAAATTTCTCACATTATCATCATGTGCCAGTTGCTTTGTGACTGTAATGTATAGAGTAAAATAGTTATCCAACTCAGCCACCAATTTTTCTTGAGATATTTGAGCGATACTGCTTTCATCCCTAATTGCTGTTTTTGATGCAAGATTAACTACAACGACACCGGCAAGAATCATCGCAATGATTACAATGCCACCAATAACTGTAACAATTTTGGTTTGAATACTTTTCATTCGATGTATACTGCTTTTGAAATGTATACCTTTTTTCATTTTTGCTTCCCCCATTGCTTCAAATTAGTCTTAGAATTGATCAGATTTTTACAACACATAACAAAGACTTTGTATCAAATTATACAAGAATTTGGCATATATTTCAAACTATTTTATCAATATTTTCCAAAATTATTCGAAATAGTGAAAATTGTTTGTGTTTTCAACAAAAAATAACATAAATTTTGTTATTTTTTGTTGAGATTATTTTTTGCACACAAATTATTAAGGCTGCATTCTTCACATTTTGGATTTCTAGCCATGCAAACTAATCGGCCATGCCAAATTAATGCATGATGAGAGTCACTCCACTGTTCTTTTGGTATGCATTTCATTAATGCTAGTTCGGTATTTAATACATTTTTTTCATTTACAATTCCGATTCGGTTTGCCAGTCGGAACACATGGGTATCAACTGCAATTCGAGGTTCACCAAATCCGACTGATAACACAACATTAGCTGTTTTTCTTCCAACTCCCGGCAACGCAATTAACTGTTCATAATCTCTTGGTACTTGTCCATCATATTTATCGACTAATATCATGGATAAATTTCGTATATTTCTTGCTTTTGTCTTATACATTCCAAGCCGCTTTAAATATTTCTGCAATTCTTCTTCTGAAATTTTAGACATAGACTTTGCATCCGGACACCGCTCAAAAAGTTCCGGTGTTACCTCATTAACGCTTCTATCGGTTGTTTGTGCCGATAAAACCACTGCAATCAGTAATTGATATATGGTTTTATAATGAAGTGCACATTCTGCATTTGGATATAACGTTAATAAACGTACTAACAATTCTTCACGTTGTTTCTTATTTAATTTCTTCATATATTCGTTCCTTTTCTTTCCTTTTTATAAATTATAAAATCCTCACTTTTTATTTGCATCTTTATGTTAATAAAATATATAAAAATTTATATGAAATTTAAAGTAATAATTTCTTGCTGAAGACTTTTAATAATAGTAGATATTATGATCTTTAATAGAATATATATATCCGTCAGCATATATTTTAAACAAAACTGACCGCCGGGTCAAATTTTCTATTGACATTTTGTAATCACTAAAGTAGTATTAAATCGTTCTGACCCATTGGTCAGTTTTGGAAATTTTATAGAGAAATTTCATGATATTAAAAAATATTATTTAAATTTATTTAGGAGGGTTACCACATGAGCAACCAAATCGTACAAAAAATTTCAGGACTTTCGAAAAAAAAGAAAATTATGCTTATTATCCTCATTGGATTTATTCTTTTAGCAGCTTTTCGTATTATTTCATCTAGACTGAATACCGAAGTCACAGAAAAAATTGCTGTAAATGTAAAAACAGCGGAAGCCGCTATCTCAACCATTGAAGTTACAACACCATTAAGTGGCATTATCTCCGCTGAAGATCAAGTCTCTTTAATCGCAACTCTTCAAACCGAAGTTACCCATGTGAACGTAAAAGTTGGTGATTACGTTTCAAAAGGCGACATATTATTTACACAAAATATAGACCAAGTGCAGGCTTCTTACAATCAAGCATCTGCAAATGTCGCTATTATGGAAGAAACGCTAAACAGTGCAAAAACAAATTATGACCGCATGGCAATTCTTTATAAAGAAGGTGCTGTTTCACAGCAACAGTATGAGCAGGCAGAAACGCAATATAAAACCTCTCAGGGACAACTGAAATCCGCACAGGCTTCGCAAGATTCTGCACAAACAATGCTTTCAAACGGAACAATGACAGCACCAATCAACGGTTATGTGACAGAAGTAAATGTAACTGAAGGTGCTTATCCTTCTCCCGCTATAGCTGCAATATCTATTGCTAATACAACAACACTAGAATTAAATACAAATGTCTCTGAATACTTAATTGGGAAAGTAAAACTTGGAGACAAGGTTAGCATTACTGCAAAATCACTTTCTGACAAACCTTTTGAAGGCACAATAAAAACGATTTCCCCCGCTCCGGCAAGTGGAAGTCTTACTTATCCAATTACGATTGCCTTAGATCAGGCACCGGAAGGAATCAAAGCTGGTATGTTTGCTGAAGTAAACTTAATTTCTGATCGTAAAGCAGATGTTCTTTGTGTGCCCTCTGATTCAGTTATCATAAAAGCAAGTGAAACAAAAGTTGCTATTTTAAAAAAAGGAATTCCGTCTTATGTTTCAGTAGAAACCGGTTTAGATAATGGTTCTTATGTTGAAATTAAGTCCGGCTTGAAGGCTGGTGATTTGGTAGTTACCGAAGGACAGCACTATATCATTGAAGGCGAAGAAGTAAATATAATAAAGTAGGAGGCACATATGAATCTATCCCATATTTCTGTAAAACGCCCCATTACTACGATAATGGTTCTATTAATGGTGTTTTTAATTGGTACAGTATCTCTTGTAAAAATTCCCCAAGACCTTTTTCCTGATATACAACTTCCAATTGCTTTAGTTATGATTAATTATCCAAATGCATCTCCGGAAGAAGTAGAGACAATGATTACTAAACCAATTGAAGAACAACTGGCAGCTGTTGAAAATCTTGACAGTATCTATTCCCTATGCAGTGCCGGTAGTTCTGTAACTGCAGTTAAATTTTCCTCAGATACCGATATGAATTTTGCCACACTTAATATGCGTGAAAAAATCGCACTTGTTCAAGATTATCTACCGGACGAAGCCTCAGATCCAATCGTTATGAAAATGGATATGAATGCTGCACCTATCATGCAAATTTATATTTCCGGAGATATGTCATTAACGGATTTATACAATAAAGTTGATGGAGACATTACCAATGAGTTTAAGCGAGTGGACGGCGTAGCATCGGTTTCACTCATTGGCGGACTTGAAGAAGAAGTAGCAATTAACTTTGACCAAGAGCGTTTAAATGGCTATGGTCTTACCCTCTCTGCTATGAGTCAAATGCTTTCAGCTGAAAATCTTAATCGCCCAAGCGGTACTATTTCAAAAGGCTCCACTGAAGTCATTGTACGTACCATGGGAGAATTTAAAAATATCGAAGAATTAGCAAAGTATCCGATTACACTTCCAACAAGGGAAATCATTAATCTTCAAGATATTGCAACCATATCAATGCAACAAAAAGAGCAAGAATCGATCAGCCGTGTAGATGGCCGAACAGGCATTGGTGTTATTATTACAAAGCAATCCGTTGGCAACACAGTCGATGTATGTAAAGCAGTACAAAAAACTTTACAAAAATTAGAAGAAAAAAATCCGGATTTACATTTTACCATCGGATTTAATCAGGCAGACTTTATTCAAAATGCCGTTTCATCCGTAGCTACATCCGGAATAACAGGTGCCATATTAGCAATCATTGTTATCTTCCTTTTTTTACGAAATTTTGGCTCTACAATGGTAATCGCAATATCTATACCTGCTTCTTTCCTTGCTCCCTTTGCTTTAATGCACTTTATGGGGATTACTTTAAACATGATTACCCTATGTGCCTTGACACTTGGAGTTGGTATGCTTGTTGATAATTCTGTTGTTGTTTTAGAAAATATATATAGTTTAAGCCATGAAATGGATAACCCACAATCAGCTGCCATTGTCGGTAGTAAACAGGTATATACCGCCGTTATTGCTTCTACACTTACTAGCTTAGTCGTATATCTTCCGATTGCCTTAAGTGGTGGTATTTCCGCAATGATGTTTCGTGATTTTTGTTATACCATTATTTTCGCGTTAATTGCATCCTTACTTGTATCATTAACAGTAGTTCCAATGCTTTGTTCGAGAATTTTACAAAAAAGTTTGCATATCACCTACCTACGCATTGGAAAACATCGGTATAAATTTCGAATTCTTCCATACTTTACTCGTGGTATAGAAGCACTTACAAAATACTATGAACGAGTCATTCGATGGGCTTTAAAAAATAGAAAGCGCACTTGTATTGTTTGTGTCATTATTTTTATTTCATCATCAATCTTAGTTGGTCTTGTTGGTATGGAATTAATCCCTCATTCCGACGAAGGCAGTTTTTCTGTTACAATCGAAAGTCCTTATGGAACAAGCTTGCAAGATCGTGATAAAATTGCAGCTAAAATGGAAAACTATCTTCTAAGCATTCCTGAAATGGAACACTGTGCTGTAGATATTGCTTCTTCTGACTTCCTAGGAAGTTCCTCAAGTACAACTACGATTAATGTAACTCTAGTCGACAAAAATAAAAGAAAGCGGAGTACCGCAGAAATCGTAAAAGATGTAAGACGTCAATTAAATAATTTTTCTGGTTCAGATATTAAAGTAACAGAATCCTCTTCAACCGGAATGATGATGGGCGGCTCAGATATGTCATTAACTTTTAGCGGAACTGAACTGGAAGTATTGGAGCAAATTGGAAACGACTTACTTGTAGATATTAATAATGTAGAAGGCGTTTCTGAAGCTTTATTAGGAGTGACTGAGGGAAACCCTGAAGTTCGCGTATCTCTAAACCGAAATACAGCTGCTCACTATGGTGTTACTGCATTTCAATTAGCCAATGATTTAAAATCCGGCTTATCCGGAAGTACGGCAACAAAACTAAAATTAAACGGGGAAGAAATAGAAATTAACCTTTCCTTAAACGATACTTACCAAAATAGTCTTGACAATATGAAACAAATACTAATTAAAGGAAACTCCGGTCAGACGGTTCCGGTAGGAGAAATCGCCACTTTTGAATACGACAATTCTCCATCTGTTATCAATCATACCAACCAAGAGAGAACGGTAACACTCGATATATCTGTTGAAGGAAAAGATTTGGGCTCTGTTTCTAAAGATGTAATGAAACTTGTTGAAAATTATCCGTTTCCAGATGGCTATTCCTATGAAAACGGAGGACAGCAAGAAGAAATGATTGAAGCATTCGGCTCCTTGCTTCTTGCATTACTAACTTCTACATTACTTGTATATATGCTTTTAGCTGCACAATTTGAATCATTGATTCTTCCAATCGTTGTAATGATGGCCATTCCTTTTGCTATGTCAGGTTCCTTCTTAGCTTTATTTATTACAGGAATGAGACTCTCTATGCCAGCCTTCATTGCATTAATTATGTTAATCGGTATTGTTGTTAACAATTCAATTCTATTAATTGAGTTTATTAAATTGAATGAGAAAAAGATGGAAAGAAACGAAGCAATTGCATTAGCCGGAAGATCTAGACTTCGTCCAATTCTAATGACTACAGTCACTACTTGCGTTGGTATGATCCCACTTTCATTAGGACTTGGCGATGGCGGTGAAATGCTTGCACCAATGGGTACTACCATTATCGGAGGTTTACTAGGTTCTACACTTGTCACTCTGATTTTAATTCCGGTACTGTATTCGATTAATGACGATCGTAAGAAAAAAGCCACTATTAAAAAAGAACAGCGAGCTGAAAAAATAAGAGCTTTAGAAGACGAATGGAATAAAGATGAAAATCAGAATCTTCTTCATTACTAAAAAAGGCGGATATACCAATGAAATTAAGAAAAAAACAAAAACGAGAACTAATTTTAGAGTCTACTTATGATATTTTCATAGAAAAAGGTTATGCAAATACAAAAATTATTGACATTGCAGAACATGCAGGAATTGGAAAAGGAACTGTATATGAGTATTTTGAAAGCAAAGAGGCCATCTTCATGGCCCTCTTTGACTATCTATCTAATGAATATAAAAATAATTATGAACAAGTAAAAGAAGCAAATCAAAATAGAAGTGCTGCTGAACAGTTAAAAGCTTTTATAATGTTTGAAGCGAATGTTGCTCATTACATGTGTCATACAAAAAAACTTCCTCCTCATCTATTTATTATGGAATTATTTAAAAACGTTGAATTATCAAGCCTTTTTGAACTTTTTATGAAGTATCGTTATCACTGCTTACTAGATATAATTACAAATGGGATCACCTCCGGTGAATTTCAAAACGGAGATGCTTCAATGTATACAATCGGAATCTTTGGCTCCATCGCATTTTATAATGATGTATACAATCGACATTGTATACCGAACATTCTAAAAGATATTTCAATCAAAAATTGGAATATTGAAGATCTTCTATCTTTAATTTTAAATGGACTTCAAAAAAACAATACAAACATAGAATAAATAAAAAAACAATAGTACAATAAAGAGATATGTTGTATAATGATATAATTGTTCAGAAATAGTTTTTTGTATGTATGAAAATGATAATTTTAAGAAGACTTGAACAAGATCACGGAGGGATTTATGTCTATTTATACACAACGAGAACACAATGGACTATACGAACTAACTGATGTCGCTCGTGCGGAACTAATTGACTCTAAGTATTACAATGGTGATTTGGCACCCACTTCCATATCTCAAAGAACTTGGACAACTTACAACGTTTCATCCCTTTGGATTGGTATGTCTATTTGTTTACCAACCTACGCTTTATCTGCAAGTTTAGTTGCTCTAGGATTATCCCCTTTAGCTGCATTGATCAATGTCACCATTGGCAACCTGCTTGTATTAATCCCTATGCAATTAAACTCTCATGCAGGAACCAAATATGGTGTTCCGTATCCTGTATTTGCCCGTTTAGCATTTGGTCCAAGAGGTGCACACATCGCCTCTATTGCTCGTGGTATTGTCGGGTGCGGTTGGGTCGGAATTCAAACATGGTTTGGAGGTAAAGCGCTCCATTTAATTTTAATGACTCTAATTCCTAATTTTTCTGGAAATCAAGCAACTCTATTTGTTACTTGCTTTATATTTTGGAGCATTAACATTTCGTTAGCATATCGTGGTCCTGAATGGATAAGAAAATTGGAATCATGGGGTGCACCATTTCTCGGGATCCTAACCATTGCTCTTCTGATTTGGGCAACTCTTGCTGCAAAAGCTCATGGAAACATTGAAGCAATGGACATTTTAAATTTACCGATGAATCAAGATAAACTGGCAGAAGGTGGAGGTTTCTGGGCAGTATTTGCAGCTGGTTTGACAAGCAATCTTGCTTTTTGGTCAACTCTTGCTTTGAACATTCCAGATTTTTCTCGTTATGCAAAATCTCAAAGAACACAATTTTTAGGTCAATTATATGGGATGCCTACTACCTTGGGTATTTTTGCATTAATCAGTGCCTATGTAACTGCGGCAACTAGCTTTATTACTCCTGATGGTTCTATGATAACAGATCCGGCAGAAGTAGTAACCCTTATTTCAAACTCTGTAGCTACAGTATTGGGTGCTGCAGGAATTATTATTGCAACGTTAACGACAAACATTGCAGCAAATTTTGTTGCACCTGCCAATGGTTTTTCCAATTTAGCACCTAAAAAAATCTCCTATAAAATTGGCGTTATTATTACTGGTATTTTAGCAATGATAATGCAGCCTTGGCAGTTTATGAAAGACGGGAATGTTTTTATTTATGATTGGTTGGGTCTTTATGGTGTTATGCTTGCTCCGATTGCAGGTATATTTCTGGCTGACTATTATATTGTAAAAAAGAAAAATATGGATGTTATGTCTTTATTTCAAGCTGAAGAGGGACGCTATTGGTATAAAAAAGGTTTTAACTATATTGCCTTTTTTTCTTGGTTATGCGGATGCATTCCTCCTATTTTAGGCAAAATAATCTCATCTCTCCATTGGATGACAAACAATGGATATTTGATTAGCTTTTTTATTTCGCTTATCATTTATCCAATTTTAATGAAAACGTCACCCCATTCTCTGGTATTATCAGATGAAATGGAATCGATGACAGAACGATAAAAAGAAAAGGAATTTTTTATGGAAAACTTAATATTTAAAAACTTAAATCTCTCAGAAGAGGTTCAAAAAGCCTTGAATGAAATGGGTTTTGAAGAAGCAACACCAATTCAGTCTATGGCAATTCCACATGTACTTGACGGAGAAGACATCATTGGTCAAGCACAAACAGGAACCGGAAAAACATGTGCTTTTGGTATTCCTGCAATTGAAAAAATTGATCCAGCAATTTCTGGAATACAAGTTCTTGCACTTTGCCCTACCAGAGAGCTTGCAATTCAAGTAGCAGAAGAGCTGCGTCATTTAACGAAATATAAAAAAGGGATTCAAATATTACCAATTTATGGCGGGCAGTCTATTGATCGCCAGATTATGGCGCTAAAGAAAAAGCCGCAAATTATTATTGGTACACCTGGCCGTGTTATGGATCATATGCGTCGTCGTACTTTAAAGCTTTCTAATTTAAAAATGATTATTTTAGATGAAGCAGACGAAATGCTTAATATGGGATTCCGAGAAGACATCGATGTAATTTTACAGGATTTGCCAGAGAACAGACAAACTCTGCTTTTCTCTGCAACTATGCCAAAAGAAATTAAAGATTTAGCAAAACTCTATCAAAAAAATGCCATTCATGTGCAAGCAGCCCACAAAGAATTAACTGTACCAAATATTGAACAATACTATTTAGAAGTTAGAGAATCTTCAAAACTAGAATTACTATGCCGCTTGATTGATGCGAAAAACGTAGAACTTGGTATCGTTTTCTGTAATACCAAACGAAGAGTGGATGAAGTGACTGCTTCCCTTCAAGCAAGAGGCTACTCTGCAGATGCACTTCACGGAGATATGAAACAGTCAGAACGTGATCGAGTTATGAATAAATTTCGAAAGCGCCTAATTGATATTTTGGTTGCAACAGATGTAGCTGCAAGAGGTATTGATGTTAACAACATTGATGCAGTTTTCAATTACGACATTCCAAGTGATGAAGAATATTATGTACACAGAATTGGAAGAACCGGACGTGCAGGAAAATCTGGTGTATCCTACTCCTTTGTCTTTGGAAGAGATATTTATAAGCTGAAAGACATCCAACGTTACACAAAAAGTGAGATTTTGCCGATGAAGCCACCTACTATTTCCGATGTGGAAGAAGTACGCTTAAGTTTGGCAGCTGAAAAAGTAGTAAGAGCCTTAGAAAATGGAGGCTATTCAAAATATACACCAGTCATTGAAAAGATTTTAGAAGATGCATATAACACCACAACTCTTGATATTGCTGCCGTATTGTTTCAAATGGCTTTTGAAGAGCTGGAAAGTCGGAATTATGAACATTCCGATTTAGATGAACAGCATAGTCAATACGCGCGTGGAAATATGGTTCGCGTCTTCTTGAATGTAGGTTCAATGGACAAAATACAGCCCAAAAATATTGTACAGGGCATTGCTTCTTTATCCACCATACCAGGCAAGCTCATTGGCTCGATTGATATTCATAAAAACTTTAGTTTTGTTGAATTGCCTAAGGATTATGTGGATGAAGTAATGTATGCTATGCGAAATTTCACGCACCATGGCCGCAAAGTAACAATGGAAAAAGCCACAAAACGTCAGCGTAATAAAAGCAATAACGGAAAAGAACGCCGTAATAAAAAAAAGCGATCTCAATATTAAATTTAAAAACCTCTTGTGTTCATATGAAACGCAAGAGGTTTTTTATATTAATAACTCAAATAAAATTATTTATTTTTTTATATTATTATTGACCCCTCTCCTCTTCTATGAAAAAATATTAAGTAAGTTATAACATAAAATTGGAGGGCTTTATGAAAAAAATATTCATTTTATTTCTTGCATTAATGATGATTTTTACACTTGTTGCTTGTACTTCTAATCCATCCAACAAAACGGACGAAAACAAATCAAGCACTACTAAAAATAATTTGGATTGGACTTTGGGCTATCTAAATAAAGATATTTCAACTCTAAGAAAAGAAGTCAGCAACGGAACCTATAACAATGATTTTGGGCAAACCTTAAGCTATGATTACGATGGTTATACCATTTATTTTAGCACAACGGATGAAGGTTCCCTTAAAATGTACGAAGAAGATTTTAAACGTGCAGGCATTGATGAAAATGCAATCACATCAATTAGCTTAAATCTATCCAATGATTTATATGATGATGAAACTGAGACCATCTTCCGCTATCCAGAAATAAATATTTCTGGAATTCATTTTGGAATGGATATCAATGAATTAAAAAAATCCAATACTACGACTGATACATACTTTGTAGAATGCTATGATAATTCTTGCTATGCAAAAGATGAAATAGTAGGGATTCAAATTGAGTCTCTAAAGAAATTAGATGTATTAAATGGAAAATATGCTTCAAAATTTGAAATGGAGCCTTTAGACAAGAACACAACTATAAAAATCGTTCATTTAGGAATGACAAAAGAAGAGCTGATTTCTATCCTTGGTACAAATTACAAAGAAGAATCATACGAAGATGAATTTGAAGAAGACGGCACATACACATCCCTTATATTTGATGGAATAACAGTAGGATTGAACGGAAAAAATCATACTGCAAACCATTTACTAATCTCTACCAACAAAATCTCTGCCAACTTAGGATTTTCTGTTGGGGATTCTGCTTTGGATGTATTAGAATATTGCGAAGAGCACTACCAACCTATTAAAAATCCACATGGCATAGAAAACGAACTGCTTTTTGGTATATACGAAATAAAAAAAGGTATTGCAGTTCAATTAATTTTTAATAAATATGGAACTATAAACGCAATCGAAGATATAAAAGAAGATACTGTAGTTCAGGAAATCATTCTATTAGATCCTAGTTATCTTTATGGAATTTAACGATTAAGACAAAAGCCTTCATTCATAAACCGTCTGCCACCAGGACTACCCGTTTATGAATAAAGGCTTTATTTATTTACGTACTATTTGTTTACGATTCTCTTTTTTTACTGCTTTTAATTTATCTCCGCGAAGTGGTTTGTAACCAATTTGATACAGTGTATTTGACCATGTACCACAAAAAACTATTAAGTGCTGTACTATTTCTTTTGAAATTTCTTCCTTTATCGGTGCTCTACCAAGTTCTTCCGCTTTTTTCTTTAAATAAACAAGATATTTTCTAGCTTTTTGATCTAAATTTAATACTCTGTATAAACTGTCTTGCAAAATCTCCTTGTGCGGTCGATTTTGGATCTGATCTTTTTCATCCAAATACGAACTAGAAAAAGGAGAAATTTTCGTAACTGGCTCTAAACCAATCTGAAATAATACATTACGCCAAGAACCACATCGTTGCCTCAATTTTGTTCTGATGTCTGAATTAATTTCCACTTTTAAAGGGGCTCTGCCTAACTCGATTGCTTTTTTTTGAATATCTTTCAACAGTAATAGATATTCTTCCTCCAAATCAGGAATGCGATTTACTACTTTTTTTCTCATCCAATTCCGATTTACGCCAGCGGCTCGTAAAACCTCTGCCCAAGTCTTAAAATACCTCTTTAGTGCTTCACAAGCTTCCGGCATTTCAATCGCATGAGGCGGACGTTCCAATTCTAAAGCAAGCTCTTTTACTTTTTTTAGCCAGTATTCATAACTTTGACGTTCCTCAAGCATTGCTTCTACCGTCTTTCCTGATTTTCCCGCACTTCTTGAAAGTCCTGCTTTTTCAAGTGCATAAGGCCATTTTTGAAAACGATTTCGGATATAAAATCGATAGATCCAAAAAACTTCTTTTTGCGCCGGAGAATGTCCAAGTCTTTTTGCTTCCTGCCTCAACAAGTCCAAAAGTTCACCATCTGAAAAACTAAGATAAATTGCTTGCCCCATTGAAGAGCTTGTTGAAAAATTCTTAAAAATAAGAGAATTTTTATTGTCTTTTCCATAATCTAAATTTTGAGAAGTAATTGCTTTTTCTGCAATCTTCCTTAAAATTGCTTTACTCTTCTGCACTTCCTTTAAAGTCAACGTCCGCATATCATCCTCCAATTAATGACTGCATAGTTCTATATTAACGAATCGGACAAACACCTGCTTCACAGCCTTCATTTCCGATGTCATACTGTACTTCTTCTTTTTCATATTTACTAATTAAAGATGGTACAAACGGATTCATTTCCTTTTTTCGCTGTTCATATTCTTCTTTAGTTATCGCTTCAAAAGGTAAAAGTTCATAGAAATTATCTTCGAAGGATAAGAAAGATAAAGCAACCGTATCCTCCCAGTTTTCCCAAACCCATTCCTCTACATCATCCCATTCGTTATCACGCACATGTACAGTAATGGAACAGTTATGTTCAACATAATGGGTCATAAACATTTTATAGATTTCTAATTGCTCAATTGCACTAACATCTGCCTTAAATTTGCCTTCTGGTGCCTTTATAGGAAACTCTACGACTTTTGTAACACAGGTTTCTCTATCCTGCCCAACTTCTGGGTATACTGGATATTCAAGTTCTTCACAAACCTTCGTTAATGGATCATCGCTGCTGATTCGAATTCTTCTTACGAAATATGGTGCATGTGAAAAATGAACACCACTTGACACAACAGGAAGCAAACTTAAAGTGCCTTCCGGCTTTATCGTAGTAACAAGAAGTGGCGCTTTCATACCCAATTCCTTTGCATATTCTTCTGAAGCCTTTCGTGCTGTTTCTCTCAAATCCTTTAACAAGGCGATTTGATCTTCCTTGCTATAATTCATTGCATTGACCATATCCTGCCACCCTGTTAACGAACAACCCAACAGCTTATCTCTCTGTTGTACGGCATTCCATTCCGGTATTTCAAGTTCGGTACAGGTCATTCGATAGCCAGCCCTTGCAGAAAGTCGTTGTGCTTCCATTAAACCTTTATAATCCAGAGTATTATCCTCTCTTACAAAGGCCATTACATTCACTGTGGTTAAATTACAAAGTCCCTTAGAATCAAGAAGGATTTCCGCACAAGGATTTACCCCTGCAAAATTCGGTCGTCGCTTTAACCCAGCCTCTTCATTTACCCATCCAGGTTCACCAGAATAACGCATTTGCTGCAAATGCCAGTGAAGCTGTTCTCTAGTAGGCTTTGTTGTATAGTAAATGGAATTATTGCTCATCTGACGATGAGAGATTTCTTGATCAATAACCCACTTTTCATCTACCTTCTTATAAAGATCACTCTTTGCCTGGATACATTCTTTATCATCTTGATCAATCAAAACAATTTCTGCAGTACGGCGTACACCTCCAACTACCACATTTTCACCAATAACATTTGCGATATCTAAACAATCAATTGGTTTAAACTTAATTTTATTAGTAGTAGAACGGTGTCCTGCCTTTTCAATTACTTTATTAATTTTAATAAACATATTCTTCATACTGGAGTGACCGCTGGCAGTTCCTCCAAATGTTTTAAGTTTTTCACCTTTGGCTCTTACATGGTCATAATTTAAAATAATCGTTTTGATTTTACGATATTCCGTACTATAAAGCACTTTTAAATAATAATCTAAAGATTGTACCCAACCTTCCTTACTATCTCCGATTGTAATCTTTACAGTATCATTATGTGTAAATTCAAGTGCAGTACTGTCTTGACGTAAGCTTTTCAAAACAGGAGTATACGATTCATGAATGATTTCCACATCCGTTCTAACCGGCGGAAGCTTTTCCACATCAGACTTTAAAATACGTATCCCGACACCCGAACCAACCATTAATAAATAAAATACATCACGGAAAGAAGCAAAACTATCAATTACCTGAAACGAGCAATTGAAATTTGACATAGGATAGTACTTAGATACGTCTGTACTCCCTACCCAAAACGTTCTTCCGGATAAAAACTGTTTTAAATCATATACATTTCGATATAGTTTTTCTGCTTCTTCTTTTGAGGTAGGAATAAGACTGCAATTATATTCCACCGAACGTCTTACCGTTTCCCACCAGTACTCTCGACGCATTTCTTCCGGCATCCAACGTGAATACGTTCGGTAATAAACAAAATTCCCTAATTGACTCATCGGAGATGGCTTGTGTTTATATTTACTGACAAATTCTTCGGAAATAACTCTCCCATCACGACGTTTTCTAGCATCTCTTGTTTTATCTCTTTCATAGCGATAAATAATAAACTTTTTCGCTGCATCTTTTCTTTCACTTGCCATTAAAAAGTCTTCAACCAAATCTTGAATGTCTTCGACATTTACTCTTCTTTCTGACTTTTCAACTTGTTTTAAAATAGCAGAAGCAATATTTTCTGCTAAAGTAGTATCTACCCCCAGCCTTGTTTCCATCATGGCGTTTTCAATGGCATTTTTAATTTTTTTTCCATTAAAATCGACTTCTGTGCCATCTCTTTTTATTACCGTCTTCATGTTATCCTCCTTGTAAACGTCTTAGATTTCAACAAAAGGTACCCTTCTCCCAAAACCGTTATAACAATTCATTCATCCCTATATATGGTGACGCATTTAATGACTTCCCCATTATATAGTATCTTAATCATTATTTCAACCGTTATTCATTCAAAGATTTGAGTTTTTTTTATGAATATAATACCTTCTCCTCTTTACAAGAAAAGATAAAAAACGTATAATTGTATACAAGTAAACAAACTGACTAATTTAGATAAGGAGAAAATTGTAATGGGGAAAACTTTAGCCTATAAAATACTGGAAAATCATCTTATTAACGGTCAGATGATTCCCGGTGAAGAAATAACCATCAAAATGGATCAAACACTAACACAAGATTCCACTGGTACCATGGTATATCTGCAACTTGAAGCTATGGATGTTGAAAAAATCAAAACGGAACTATCCGTAGCCTATATTGATCACAATACATTGCAGACTGGTTTTGAGAATGCCGATGATCATGCATTTATAAAGAGCGTTGCAAAACGTCATGGCGTTTTGTTTTCGAAGCCAGGCAATGGGATTTGTCATCAGCTTCATTTAGAAAGCTTTGGTATTCCGGGCAAAACTCTTTTAGGTTCAGACAGTCACACACCAACCGGAGGCGGACTTGGCATGATAGCAATCGGTGCTGGCGGACTTGATGTTGCCGTTGCTATGGCAAAAGGAACCTATAGTCTTACCGTTCCAAGTGTAATCGGTGTTAAGCTTACCGGCAGCCTTCGCCCTTGGGTTTCCGCAAAGGATGTTATTTTATATGTACTGCAGAAACTTACCGTAAAAGGTGGCGTTGGTAAAATTGTAGAATATTTTGGAGACGGTGTTGCTAACTTAAGTGTTACGGATCGTGCAACGATTACAAATATGGGGGCTGAACTTGGTGCAACTACTTCTGTATTCCCAAGTGATGATAATACAAAAGCATTTTTAGCATCGCAAGGTAGAGAAAAGGATTACGTAGAAATGACGGCAGATAAAGATGCAGTTTATGATGAAATATTAGAAGTAAACCTTTCTGAGCTTGTTCCTTTAGCAGCAAAACCTCATAGTCCAGACAATGTAGATACAATAGGAAATATTGGCCCAATTGCAATCAATCAAGTTGCCATTGGAAGCTGTACGAACTCTTCCTATACAGATCTTATGAAGGTTGCCTCCATACTTAAGGGAAAACATGTTCACGAAAATGTAAGCCTTGTTATTTCACCAGGTTCCAGCAAGATTTTAAGCAAACTCGCACAAAATGGCGCTTTGGCTGATATGATTGAAGCAGGTGCTCGTATCATTGAAAATGCTTGCGGTCCATGCATTGGTATGGGACAGTCTCCGCAATCGGGAGGTGTTTCCTTACGTACCTTTAATCGTAACTTTAAAGGCAGAAGCGGTACTGCAGATGCTTCGGTATACCTAGTCAGTCCAGAAACTGCAGCAATCTCTGCAATTACAGGACATTTAACCGATGGTATGACAACAGGAGCTGCACTTCCTGAAATCAAAGCAGAAACCTTCCACAGCAATGACAGCTTTATGGTATATCCAAAAGGGGAAAACAAAAATGATATTTCCGTGGCAATGGGACCAAACATTAAACCATTTCCTCAAAATACAAGATTAAAAAATAAGATTTCCGGTACCATAGTACTAAAAACAGGAAATAACATTACAACTGATGATATCATGCCGTCAGACTCACGTTTACTGCCTTATCGCTCAAACATTCCGCATCTGTCGAATTACTGTTTCGAAAAAATTGATCCGGAATTTCCTGCTCGTTGCAAGGAAGCAAAAGATGGTATTATAATCGGTGGTGAAAATTATGGACAAGGTTCCAGTCGTGAACATGCAGCTTTGGTTCCTCTTTATCTTGGAATCCGTTTTGTCGTTGCAAAGTCCTTCGCAAGAATCCATCGTTCTAATTTAATCAATAGTGGTATTCTTCCTTTAGTATTTGAAGATCCTGCTGATTATAAAGACTTTGAACTTGGTCAAGAACTGGTAATTGAAAATGCAGCTGTACAAATCAAAAGCTCAACTGTCATTCTTAAAAATCAGTCTACTGGAAAAGAATATACGTTACTCGCTCACCTCTCTGATCTAGAAATTGAAATGATTTTAGCTGGTGGAAAAATAAGTCAAATTAAAGGAAAATAAGGAGGTGCTCCATTGCAGTATTTAAAAAGCTTTGAACAAATTGTAGCACAACAACTTGCAAGAGTAGAAAAAATGAAAAATGATACTAATTTTATCGATTATCACTCTTTAGATAAAATTATCATCGGAGTCATTGGCGGAGACGGTATTGGTCCTGCAATTACCGCACATGCAAAAAGAATCTTAGAAAACTTGCTGGTTGATGAAGTCGAAGCAGGTAAAGTTGAACTTCGTACAATCAACGGACTTACCATTGAAAACAGAGCAGCTGAAAAAGCAGCCATTCCTACGGATGTGTTAGAAGAAATAAAAAAATGTCATGTGTTGCTAAAAGGTCCTACGACTACACCTAGAAAAGGCGATCAATGGGGAAACATTGAAAGTGCAAATGTGGCTATGCGAAAGGAATTGGACTTATTCGCTAATGTAAGACCTGTAAAGGTTCCTGAACTTGGAATTGATTGGACTTTCTTCCGTGAAAATACAGAATGTCTCTATGCGATGGGCAGCCAAGGTGTGCACATCAGTGATGACTTGGCCATTGATTTTCGTGTTATTACAAATCCGGGAACGGAGCGAATTGCACGTCAAGCCTTTGAATATGCCAAGGCAAACGGTAAAAAACGAGTATCGATTGTCACAAAAGCAAACATTGTGAAAGCAACCGATGGAAAATTCTTAGAAATATGCAAAAAAATCGGCGAAGAGTATCCGGATATTGAAGTAGATGATTGGTACATCGATATTATGACAGCGAAACTAATTGACGAAAAAAGAAGAAGTCAATTTGAAGTGTTTATTCTTCCAAACCTTTATGGAGATATCTTAACCGATGAAGCTGCAGAATTCCAAGGTGGAGTTGGTACAGCAGGCAGTGCAAATTTAGGAAAACATTATGCGATGTTTGAAGCAGTACACGGATCTGCACCAAGAATGGTAGAAGAAGGCCGTGACATTTATGCCGATCCTTGCAGTGTCATTCGTGCTGCTGCAATGCTTCTGAGTCATATCGGATATCAGAAGCAAGCCGATGCTTTATTTTCAGCTCTAGATATTTGTACGGTTACAGAAAAAAAATTAGTTATTACTGGAAAATCAGATGGTGCTACCGGTGCTGAATTTGCAGACTATATTCTGGATACCATTAGGAGGTAATATTTCATGTTTAAGGATACTGCCGGAATTAAGGTTACCGGACTTCCTCTTTCTTCAAACTTATTTATACAACTTCGTTCAGACATTCTTCAAGGAAAATTAAAGTCTGGTGAAAAACTAACGGAACAACGTATCTGTGATGAATACGCTGTAAGCCGAACTCCTGTGCGCGAAGCATTTCGACAATTGGAACTGGATGGTCTGATTGAAACCATTCCAAATCGTGGTGCTTTCGTCTTAGGTGTAACAACAGAAGATATTCAGGATATGTATGTTCTGAGAAAAGCCTATGAAGCCATTGCTGTAAAATGGGCAATTGAACGTATTACAAAAGAAGAATTTGAGGAATTGCAGGAAGCCTATGAATTTATGGAATTTTATACCATGAAAAAAGACATGGATAAGATGCTGAATATCAACATGCATTTTCATGAATTAATATATAATGCCGCGCATAACCGCATGTTAAAACATGTTTTATCCTCTTATCAGTTTTATACAAAACAAACAAAAGTGAATTTGGCATATGTAGATCAGTATTTGGATGAAGTATTAAATGAACATAAAAAAATCTTCGATGCTTTTATTGCAAAAGATCCGGATGCAGGTGCAGAAGCCATTACGATTCATCTTGAAAATGCAAAAAAACGCGCAAAACTAGGTTAATCATAACCCAAAAAGCCTCCTTTGTTTTAATGTGGTCAACATACCAACATTATCCTAACATTGGAGGTTTTCTTTTATTCTCAAGCTAATTTTTATGAACGCTTAAATAGAAAACATACTTCCATTTCGGAAGTATGCACATGATTTCATTATCTTATTCTTCACAATGTACCGGACATCCTGGTGCATTACCTGAATTAAATAGCTCTAATGGTTCTTGATAATCATCAGCTCCTGTCTTTCCTTCTGGAGGAGATGTTCTAAGAAAATTATTTGCAGCATTGATTGCTTCTAAGATAAACGTACAAATTTCAACACCTTGAGCCTCTATAGCTACAATGTTTAAATGAGCCGCCAGCAACTGCGCATAAAGGTTTTGATATTTCTGATAAAGAGGTGGGACTAATTCAGGAGGTGTCGGAGTATTAAAAGTCAACACATCGTGTGAATTGCTCGTTGTAACCGTAAAACTAAGGCCCTCATCATCAACCCCTAAAATAATGAATCCACCAGCTTCCGTTATTAAATTGTTGGTAATGTTAGGGTGATTTCTAAAATATCCAATTGTATGGGTACATGCATCTGTTCCTTGACATGGTCCAATTTCTGCCTGAGTGCACACAATCCCCTTCTCTACAGCAGTAGAAGTTGCTGAAAAAATCAAAGGAATTTCAACACACAGCTTTTGACTTACTGTAAATCTGCATTTATCCTTTAATTCCCCCGAACAACTGCCAATCATAGGATTACCTATGCAATAGGATTTACATGCTACGCATTCCACTTTCGGTCTAATCGTTACAACACCCTGGACACAAACCTCTTCATGAACAGTGGTTTCACATACTGTATCTCCATTTTGAAGAGTTGTAACCGTCTTGTTTTTATCACAATCAGTACAAACTGACATATTCTCACGCCTTTCAATCTTTTAGGTTCTTCATATACATACAAACATTTACTCCCTTTATTGCGTATGTATGACTCATTATCTAATATATATCATCTAAACATTGATCCATTTAACATGACTCAATCTCAGGGCTGTCACAGCAGACAATTCCTTTATCAATCTCAACATCTGCCTCTATATATATAGGAATTTCAACACAGATTACTTGAGTAAGGGTATAGTTACATTGATGTCTTGATCTCTCTGATTCCCAATCTGCATTATAATTAGAACCCCAGTCATAACAAGTACAGTCGCAATAATTGCAATCACAGTCATAAGAATCATGAACACTAGAATTGCAATCACAGTCATAACAATTATCGACAGAAGAATTGCAATCACAATTGCAGCAATCGGGATTTGGTGCAATGCTGGAATCAACACAGTAAACATTTGGCTTACCATGTTCTACAAGTGGTTTAACTGTAATCTGAGCTTGCACTTCTAATAATTGACGAATTAGTTTTTCACAGCTACTATATTGATCAGACATGATAATCCCTCCCTTATCACATAATATGAAACATCTTCCATTAACGTACCAAAGTTTCTATGTAACCTCATTTTAGAATAGATGAATGATCAATATGGGTTTTAACAAGAGAAACCATCTAAATGGGATTGAAATAATCCTATTTAGATGGTCTCCTGTCTTTTTAAATCTTATAAACATTCTTCGGCTACCTTAGCAAGTGCACTCCGCTCTACTTCTTCAAGGTAAACATGCCCGGTTATATTATAAGGTTTCATTTTCTCAATAACATAAACAAGTCCATTTGATTTTGAATCTACAAGTGTATTATCAATCTGGTTGTCGGAAGGATCCCCTATCATAACAAACTTTGCATCCTGCCCTGCTCTTGTCAGCATTAATTTTGCCAGATGCGGTGTCATTTCTTGCGCTTCATCAATGATTACCATTGCATTTGACAAGGTTCTTCCTCTCATAAATGCAAATGTTTTCATTTCAATTATGCCGGCTTCTTTATATTGCTCTAAAAAACTCTCTGCTGAAAAAAGTGGTTTTTCACTATATTCTTTTCTTTTTTTCGCATTTTTTTCTAACTTATCACTTTTACTTGCATATTGCTTCTTATTACGTTCCGTCATTAAACTCTCAATGGCATCTCCAAAAGAATCCATAAACGGTTTTAATTTTGCAGCTTCTTTACCGGGTAAGTATCCAATGGAATCTCCTGCTGATACAACGGGCTTTATCAATATAATCTTATCATAAACATTATTTTCAATGACCTTTTGAAGTGCAGTTGCCACAGAAAGAATGGATTTTCCAGTTCCTGCACCTCCACTAAGCGTTACCAAATGAATATCATCATCCATAAGTAATTCAAAAGCCATTCTCTGTTCTCGATTTCTGGGAGTTAAGCCCCATGCTTTATCATTTGCATATTTTAATGGAACAATTTTGTTCCCATCAAATTTTGCAAGCGTTTCATGAGAATTTCGATCATTGCTTTTGATGCAAAAAAACTCATTTGGGAATGCATCTCCGGTTTTTTTATTTAACTTTAATCCGCCTTGATAAATTTTATCAATTTGTGATGAAGATAAAGATACTTCTTTGTAACCTCGATATATTTGATCCACATCGATTTTATCATTTTGATAATCCTGAACTTGTAAATTCATTGCCTCTGCTTTAATCGCTACACAAAGGTCCTTTGTTACAAGAATCGTATCCATATCTTTTGATTCATTTTTTATATTTATGGCAATGGTTAAAATCTTATTGTCATTTTTACTCAAATCCATACCATCAGGTACGGAAATCGCATTCATATGGTTTAATTCTACTCTTAACGTACCTCCATTTGGTAATTTTACTCCTCCATAAACATCGCCATATTGTCTTATGCTATTTATTTCTCTAATGGCTTCTCTTGCTTGATAACCCAGTATCCCTTCTTTTTTCTTTAAATTATCTAACTCTTCTAAACATATGATTGGAATAATAATATTATTGTCCTCAAAAGTATAAATACTGCCCGGAAAATGAATTAAAACATTTGTATCTAGGATATAATTTTTAATCAAGGTAACTCCTCCTTATAATCCTATTGGAAGTACATTGTAAACTAAAAATCTTTCATTTGAGTCTACAATATAATATGTTATATGCCCTTGAAGATGAACCTAACTCTCTATTTCACTGATTAATGTAAATTTGTTTACTAACTGGTTCATAATCTGTGCCTGTACGGATAATTGCTCGCTGGCCGCTGCCGATTCTTCACTTGTAGCGGAATTTGTTTGAACAACTGCCGAAATCTGTTCCAAACCCATACTGATTTTAGAAATTGAATCTGACTGTACCTGTGAAGCATCCGAAATTTCTTCTATCATAGTTACAATCCTTTTTGTCCCTAAAACGACACTCTTTAATGAATCTGCAGTATCATTTGCAATCGTTGATCCGTTTTGAATTGCCTTGATAGAATTCTCGATCAGCAAAGTAGTATGTTTTGCAGAATCACTTGTTTTGATAGCAAGATTTCGTACTTCGTCAGCTACCACAGAAAATCCTTTACCTGCACTACCAGCTCTTGCTGACTCTACTGCTGCATTCAATGCTAATATCTTTGTCTGAAATGCTATATCTTCAATTGTTTTAATAATTTTTCTTATTTCTTCTGAGTGCTGATTTATATCATTCATCGCTAAAAGCATTTTTTCCATCTGTCCATTACTATCTGATACTTTCCGTTCAACCCCCTGCACGGCTTTATTAGCATCTTTTGCATTTTGCGTATTTGCAGCAATATGATTGGATACTTCACCAAGCGCAGCGTTTAATTCTTGCACACTGCTTGCCTGTTCCTCTGTACCTTCAGCCAGCGATTGTGAAGCAAGGGAAACCTGTTCTGATCCTAGATATACCTCTTCTGAAACTTGATTAACCTGAAGCAAGTCCTTTGATATTTTATATATGAATTCTGAAAAGCAGTCTTCAATATGTTTAAAATCACCATGAAAGGTATGTAGAAAATGTATATCAAAGTTCCCTGTTGCCAAAGCAGACATTGCTTTATCAATTTCACTAATATACATGGCTAGGCTTTCTGTCATTGATCTCATATTATCTGCCAATCTCCCAAATTCATCATTACTTTTATGTTGAATATTAATATTTAAAAAACCATTTGCTATATTTTTCATCCCGAATTCAAGTTCCTGAAATGGAATAAGAAAACGTCGAATGCAGCGACATAATAATATTGCAAGAGTACAAATCATAATAAGCTGTATTATCGTCAATATCCCTATAACTTTATAAGTATTTTTTTTATATTCACTTTTGTCAATTCCTGTTACAAGTGTCCAATTAAATTTCGTATCTTTCTGCACAAGTCCTACTCTCTTTTTTCCTAAAAAATTATAATTTATTAAACTATTTTCTGCTTTATCTATTTCACTCAACAAACGAGAATCCAAACCCACATCAGAAATATCTTTTCCGGAAAAATCAGAATTTCCATAAGCGACAACTTTATGATTTGAATCAACGATCATACTTCTTCCAGTCTTTCCAAATTGATTTTCTAAAAGAAATTTCTCAATATTAGAAAGGTTGATATCAAGACCAATCAAACCGATTACTTTTGAAGTGTTACAACGAAAAACAGGAACCGCAATTGTAATGCATAATTTACCGGTTATTGTATCTTCATAAGGTTCTGTTAATATCCTTTTTTTCTCTTTCACAGCACGGTAATAAGGACGGCTTCTTAAAGAAAAGTTTTCCGGCAAGTATGTCTTTACCTCATCTATATAACTGTCTTCTTCCACACTTCCAATATACAGAGAGTTTATGTCATTAAAGTTTACCTTTACATCAAGTAAGCTATTTACAATATCCGAGTATTTATTGTAACTCCTCATAGGATTATCTTTATTTGTATTTTCTAATAGAGATATAATTTCTCCATTCTTTGATAATGTCACGGCAATGGATACATATTTATCAATATAATTTTCTGTCAACGATGTAATCGTTGTTGTAACCTGACGTATAT
The DNA here is from genome assembly GCF_017168145.1 of Anaerovorax sp. IOR16. Lineage (GTDB taxonomy): Bacteria > Bacillota > Clostridia > Peptostreptococcales > Anaerovoracaceae > IOR16. The sequence continues at coordinate 1,217,981 of NZ_JADQTL010000009.1, forward strand.
TTTCTTTTTCTTTACTTTCCCACATATTCCCTACAATAACGCTGATTATGGAAATAGCGAAAAAACTAAAAAGAAGCATTGCCGCCACTAAAAATAGAATCATTTTAGCTACAATACTTCTATGCGAACTTAATGTTTTTCTTTTTATTTTGCTGAATATTGTTTTTATCTTCATCTGATAAACCTCCTATTATTATTCATGCTTAAATTATAGGAGATTTCTTACGATTCATTGTTTAAGGGTATGTAAAGACTATGTTAAGTTTCCATAATTTTATTTTACATAATTTTTACATACTTTTGCTTCTTCTTATTTATAAAAAATTGCTATTATAAATTTAACAAATAATCGTCTAACGATAAATAGATATTTTAATAATACTATAGATGGAGGTTGATCATGACTGATCGAAAAAGGGAAGCTTTGGACTATATCATTGAAAACAAACAAATCAAAACCGTCTTTCAACCGATTATATCTCTAAGAGATGGAAGCATTTTAGGACATGAAGCACTAAGCAGAATCACTTGCGAAAGTGAAATAAATAGTCTTGATATGTTGTTTGCCTGTGCGGAAAAATACAATCGTATCTGGGACCTAGAACAAGTATGCAGAACAAAGTCATTGGAAATGGCGTTCGATTTTATGATTCCACGTTATAGCAATAAATTATTTCTAAATGTAAATCCTAAAATAATACATGATGATAAATTTAAAAAAGGATTTACAAAATCCTTTTTATTGCATTATAAAATTTCTCCCAGCAATGTAATATTTGAAATTACAGAAAAAAGCGTAATTACTGATATCACAAGTTTTCGGTTATCCGTTGAACACTATAAAGGTCAAGATTACAAAATTGCTATTGATGATGCTGGTGCCGGATATTCCGGACTTAATTTAATTAGTGATCTTCATCCGAATTATATAAAACTAGATATGAATTTAATACGTAACATAAACCTGGACAGTCAAAAATATGCACTCGTAAAAGGAATGGTTGAGTTCTCAAAAGTATCAAAAACTTATTTAATTGCAGAAGGCATTGAAACTTATGAAGAATTAGAAACCCTAATCAATTTGGGAATACATTATGGTCAAGGTTATTATATCCAAAATCCAAAAGAAGAAATAGAAGAAATAAGTATTGACCTGTTATATCAGATAAAAAATATAAATAATAAAAAAAATTACACCTCTCAAAACATGATTGCTAATATTTACATTGAAAATTTATGCAGTAAGATAGATACTATTTGTCCTGAGAAAAAGATAATTGATGTATATGATATGTTTAAAAAAAATACTGATTGTTATGGATTATGTATTATTGATCAGGAAAAGCCTATTGGTATTATTACTCGAGAAAAATTAACATTAAAGTTAAGCGGTCATTACGGTTTTTCATTGTATCAAAATAAAAAAATTCCTCAAATTATGGACAATGATTTTTTATCCGTAGAGTATACAACACCAGTGAACATTGTCTCTTCTATGGCAATGTCACGAAAATATGATAAACTCTATGATTTCATTGTTGTAACAAAAAAAGGTAAATATATTGGAGTTGTTACAATTAAAGATCTACTCCAAAAAACTACTGAAATTGAAATATCTGTTGCAAAACATCAGAATCCATTAACAGGACTACCTGGTAATTTACTCATTGAACAAAAACTAAATAAATGTATTCTGGAGAATAGTAATTATACCATCGCATATCTAGATCTTAACAATTTTAAAGCATATAATGATGTCTATGGTTTTGAAAAAGGAGATTTAGTAATAAAGTTATTTGCAAGTCTTTTAAGAAGTTCTATTCCTCAAGAACAATTCATTGGCCATATCGGCGGTGATGATTTTATTGTCATTTTGAATCATATTGTATCAGAAAACTATTTTAATAACATAAAAAAAGAATTTGAAAATAAAATTCTGAACTTCTATCAGAAAGCTGATCTTAAAAAAAAATATATCTCTACTTTTAACCGACATGGCAACGCAGAAAATTATCCGTTAATGACTTTTACTTGTGTGTTACTTACAAATAACACACAGCGATTTAAAAATGTATTAGAATTAACCGAAAAACTTGCTGAATTAAAAAAAATGGCGAAACAAGATTCCCTTAATATAAAAAACAGCTTCGAATCACTATGATCATCAAAGCTGTTTTATATTTTGTTCTTATTTTAGATTCTATTTTTTCTTCCAATGAATAAAATCACACAAAGTCCTACGCAAAATGTTATGCTACAAAGCAGAAAATTACTAGCAGTTGGGATGCCCGGAAATACTTGAAGCAATGAACCAAGCATAAATCCAATAATTAGCATATATGTGAACTGCGGATGCCGCTTCATCTCTTTTTCAAGTAACTCAGCAGTAAAAAAGGTTCCTGCTAAAGCTCCAACGGCAATGGGTGTTAAAAAATACAAATCTGCACTCTTTAGTGCCCAAAGTGTCGTATCATATATCCCCATCATTAAAAGTACATAGGAACCACTGATTCCCGGTAATACCAATGCAATAGCAACTACAACGCCAGCACAAAACAAAATAAGATAACTATGCAGAATGTTTTCTGAATTATAGACAAACAATCCTTCTGGAAGCAATGTAAGCATTACCCCTGAAATGCCACCAATAAAAGCAACAATTATATTTGAAAATTTCAAATGACTAATCGTAGCCTTTTTATAAAGTGGCGGCAAACTCCCTAAAATTGCACCCATAAAGAAAAACATCATGGGTTGTCGAAAAGCAGTTAAAGCTTTTAGCATAGGTCCTGCCAGTAATAGTACACCGATTGCTCCGGAAACCCCGTATTCCATTAATAATTTTAGATTTTCTCTGATATTCTCACGAAAGCAACTTACCGAATGAATTAATTCATCATAGATTCCCAGTATGATAGCCATCGTACCGCCGCTCACACCAGGAATCAACATTGATGCTCCAATGATAAAACCTTTCATTAGTCGAACAAATAAATGATTCTTCAATGTCCCCTGCCCCCTTTTACATATGAGGAGAATTAATTAAATTCGTTCCACATTAATTCCGGTTTTATGACCATTCAAATCATATTCATCGAATGATTTATCATCAGCAATTAATTTTTCTGCTAAAGTTTCACTCTTAATGTAATCTTCATATTTCTCAATTGCTTTTTTCACTTCTTCATCTGCATGATAGAAAATATGAATGTGATCCATCATTTCAAAATCCTTCTGTTTACGCATCTGCTGAACCTTTGAAATCAATTCTCTTGCCAATCCCTCATACATTAATTCTTCTGTAATGGTCGTTTCTAAAATGGTAAAGACATTGTTTTCCATCGCTGCGGTAAATCCTTCTTTTGCAGAAATTTTAACATCAACAAATTCCTTGGTAATTGCAAACGTCTCACCATCAATTTCTATGTCGACAGATTCATTTTGTTCCAGCATTGAAACCAATTCTGCAGCATTTTGTTTCATTAAAACACCGGTAAAGCTCTTGATTTTTCCACCAAGTACAGGCCCTGCTACTTTAAAGTTCGGTTTTAAGGTGTAATTGATAAATTTGTCCAGATTACTTTCAAATACGACTTCTTTTACATTCAACTCTTCTTTAATCAGATCTACCATATCAGAAATTAACGCCTCATATTTACCATCAATTAAAATTTCTTTCAATGGCTGACGAACCTTGATTCTTTCTTTTTCTCTCGTTCCACGACCTAGTGCAACAATTGCACGAACCAAATCCATTCTTTCTTCTACGTTTTCATCAATCAACGCTTCATTTGCTTTTGGATAGAAGGAAAGATGTACGGATTCCGCTCCAGTTAAATTCGTATAAATTTCATCTGTAATAAACGGTGCAAATGGTGCAGCAAGCTGTACAACACCTGTAAGCACTTCATACGTTGTCAAATACACTGATTTCTTATCGTCATTCATTTCTTCACCATAGAAACGTCTTCTTGCTCTACGGATGTACCAGTTTGACAAATCCTCTGTTACAAATTCCTGTATCTTACGAACCGTTTTCATGTGATCGTAATGTTCCATCTCATAGGTAACTTCTTTAACGAGCTTATTGTATTTGGATAAAACCCAACGATCTAATTCTGGTCTCTTCTCATAATCAACAACTAAGCTATTTACATCAAACTTATCATTGTTTGAGTAAAGAACAAAGAAATTATATACATTTTTCAATGTACCGAAGAATTTGCTCTGAATTTCAATCAGACCATCCTCATCAAATTTTGTCGGCGACCAAGCTGGGGATACATACAACAGATACCATCTTGTCGCATCCGCACCGTATTTATCAAACAATTGGAATGGATCAACCGTGTTCCCCTTACTCTTTGACATTTTTTTGCCGGTTTTATCTAAGATTAAATCATTTACCAGAACATTTTTATATGGTGCTTTTCCCTTTATAAAGGTAGAAATTGCAAGTAAGGAATAGAACCATCCTCTTGTCTGGTCAATACCCTCACAAATAAAATCTGCCGGAAATAGTTCTTCATCAAAGTTTTCTCTATTCTCAAATGGATAATGTCTTTGTGCAAAAGGCATAGCTCCGCTGTCAAACCAACAGTCCATAACCTCTGGAATACGACTCATCTTCTTACCGCATTCTGGACATTCAATATGCACATCATCGACATAAGGACGGTGTAATTCAATCGTATCATCAATGTCTTCCAACGCTTTTTCAGCAAGTTCTGCTCTAGAACCAATGGACTCCAAGTGACCGCATTCACAACGCCAAATATTAATCGGTGTACCCCAGTAACGATTTCTGGAAATTGCCCAGTCTTTAACTTCAGCTAACCAATTTCCAAAACGTCCTTCACCAACAAATTCCGGGAACCAATTTACTGTATTGTTATTTGCAACAAGCTGATCCTTCAACTTTGTCATTTCAATATACCAGCTAGGCTTTGCATAATAAATCAAAGGTGTATTGCATCTCCAACAGTGTGGATAGTTATGCTCTAGCTTTTCTTTTGTAAAAATCTTATTTTCAGCAGCAAGCCATTTAATGATTTTTACATCTAGCTCAGGGTCCATAACGAACGTACCCTTCCAAGGAGTTTCTGTATATTTTCCTTCTTCATCTACAGGATTTACAACAGGCAAATTGTATCTTCTTCCTGTTTGGTAGTCATCTTCACCAAACGCAGGAGCAGTGTGTACAATACCTGTACCATCCTCAATAGTAACATAATCAGCACAAGTTACAAAGAACGCTTTTTTATCCGGAGTAACGAATGGCATAAGCTGTTCATACTCCATATATTCCATATCCTTTCCTTTGAATTTAGAAAGAATCTTATATTGTTCCTCGCCATCCTTACTTTTTCCTAAAACTTTATCTGCCAATGCTTTCGCTACATAATAAATTTCACCATCTTTTTCTGCTTTAATATAATCAACTGTTGGTCCTACCGTTAAAGCAACATTGGAAGCTAGGGTCCAAGGAGTTGTTGTCCATGCGAGAAAATACTCATTTTCTGCATCCTTTTTCTTGAACTTTGCAGTAATCGTATTTACCTTTACTTCTTTATATCCCTGCGCAACCTCATGAGAAGCAAGCCCAGTTCCACATCTTGGACAATAAGGAAGAATCTTATGTCCTTCATAAATCATACCAGCCTTAAAGAATTCCTTTAAAATCCACCAACCTGTTTCAATGTAATCATTATCTAAGGTAATGTAAGGGTTATCCAAATCAATGAGATACCCCATTCGCTTTGTCATTTCTCTCCACTGTTTTTCATAAGTGAATACAGATTCCTTACATTTCTGATTAAATTCCTTAATTCCATATTTTTCAATATCTTGCTTACCGCTCATTTGCAGCTGCTTTTCTACTTCAATTTCAACCGGTAATCCATGAGTATCCCACCCGGCTTTTCGGTTTACTGCATAACCTTGCATTGTCTTATAACGACATACCGAATCCTTTAAAGTTCTTGCAATGACATGATGGATGCCCGGTCTTCCATTTGCAGTTGGAGGTCCCTCATAAAAAATAAAAGATGGCATTCCTTCTCTTGTTGTAACACACTTGTCTAGTAATTTTTCCTTATCCCATTGATCAGCCTGTTCCATTTGAAGTTCAGCAATGGGTTTTTCTGATAAGTTTTTAAACATGCTTTTTCCCTTTCTAAAAAAGTGACATCGCCACTCTGAAACTCTATTTATCTAGTAATAAATCAAATAAATTAATTATTAGATAAAAAAAATCCCTAAATTTTCCCATTGGAAAATTTAGGGACGATTATAAACCGCGGTACCACCCTAATAGCCAGCAAAAATGCCAGCCACTTTTATCTGCTTAACGGGCAGAAACGGATTTTCTTACTCATTCAAAGTATTATTTAAAATAAAATTTGAATCGTTCAGAAAATCAGCTAAAGAGTGATTTTCCGTCTGTTGCTTTCCGGCATTATCTCACCATCAACGCCTCTCTGTAAGGTATTTGCATACAGCGTACTCTCTCTATCATCGCTTTTTTACCTATAACTCTTTCATTGTAACGAAAGGCGACTAACTTGTCAACCATTTGTCATCAATCGCCACGAAGCTGATTTAGAATACGATAAATCAATCCTGTAGGATAACCTAAATAGGACAATCTTCTTCCAACTTTTGCAATCAACTTCTCATCGACTTTAACACCAGCAACGATTTTCTCAACCTGCTTCATAGCATTCGAGTATTCCATTTCCGCATCCAAAATTTCTTCCATGTGAATCCGAATGACCTCATCATCCAAACCTTTATTCAAAAGTTCTTGCCGTAATCGTAATGATCCTTTTCCTTTAGTTAAGGCATAACGAAGATAATTTTCACAATATCGGTTATCATCAATAAAATGAGAATCCAAAAGAAATTCCAGACATTCTTCTATTTCTTTCTCATTATATTCTTTTTGTTTTAAATGATTTGAAATTTCCAAGGCGGTATGATCACGATATCTTAAAAATATCATTGCTTCATCCTTTGCAGTTCTTCCTGAATTGATAGATTTTTTTTGCATTTTTTGCTGCCTCCTAAAAATTCTCTATAACTTGTATTTGTGTTTCTTTTAATTTGCAGCAATAAGCATTATAAATCGGTATCGGTAAAGTAAGTGCGTTTATCCAAAGCCCTTCTATTTGTTGCTGAAACTCACCTTGATTATCAATGACAGAAAAGCTTTTTAGATTTTCTGATAGTCCGGTTCCTTTGCATTTAATAAAGGCTTCCTTTCTTACCCAAACTTGATAAAAAGCATCATTACCAAACTCCCTTACAAAGGCGTACTCTTCCTTTGTAAAAAACCGTTTTGCCAGACGCAAAATTCGTTCATTTGAAAGATTTCTGTATTTATCTTCAATATCTATTCCAACGGTATCTCTACCAATTAAGCATATCCAATAAGATTTGCTATGAGAAACTGAAAAATGAATATCCTCAATATAAGGCTGTTTAATATAAGGTTTCCCATGAAGTCCTTCTCTTATAATAATTTCTTTCTCAAATAAATCTTTTATCCCTGTCTGCATTCCATATTTTTTTAATACTTGATAAAGGAGATTCCGACTTTCCTTCTCAGGTATATTTTTTGTATAATACAAATACATGGCTGACTCCCCTCTAAAACCGTATTACTTATGGAAAAAGACGCAGGCAAATCTGCCTACGTCTAATCGTATCAATCTTCTTTGTTTGCATACTTGCTCTTTGTAGCAATTTTATCTTCACTTGCATTTTGAAACTCTTTTACTGCAGTCGATGCTTTCGCAAAGGACATCATAGTTCCGGCTCCGCCAACACAACCGCCGGGACACGCCATTCCCTCCATGAGGTACCCGTCTCTTTTACCGGCTTTTGCAATTCGAAGCATCTTTGCACATTCTCGTAAGCCTTCTGCACGATCAATCTTAATATCACTATCCGGATAAAGTTCGTCAACACAATTTGCAATCGCATCTGCAACACCTCCGGCAACACTATAACCACGACCTGCAGCAGTTGCATCATCAAAGACTTCATTCGTTTCTATATCGCCAAATTCAATGCCTTTCGCAACAAACATACCCATCAATTCTTCAAAAGTAATAACAAAGTCTACATCACTTCGAACTGATTTTCTCGAAGCTTCCAATTTTTTTGCTGCACAAGGTCCGATGAAAACAACCTTTGAATCTGGATTTTCATTTTTTATAATACGGGCAGTTGCGACCATAGGTGTGAGTGAGTCAGAAACATAAGGTGCAACTTCTGGAAAATCCCTTTTAGCCATAACCGACCAAGCCGGACAACAAGAGGTAGCTAAAAACGGTTCTTCACCACTGGCAATCTTATGAATGTAATGATGTGCTTCCTCAATTGCCCCCAAATCCGCACCAATTGCAACCTCTACAACTTTAGAAAATCCTAATAACTTAAGAGCTGCCTTCACTTTTTCCGGTGTCGCAAGCGGTCCAAACTGTCCGACAAAGGCCGGTGCAATTTCCGCTATCACATCTTCTCCATTTTTAATCGCATGAATTAACTGAAACAATTGAGACTTATCTGCAATCGCTCCAAATGGGCAATTTACCAAACACATACCACAGGAAACGCATTTATCATAATTGATTTTGGCACGGCCAAGATGATCGCTTTCAATTGCGTCCACTCCGCAAGCAGCCGCGCATGGTCGGTCAAATTTTACAATTGCATGATATGGACAGATATCAACGCAACGTCCACAGCGGATGCATTTTTCATTATCAATCACCGATCTTCCATTTTGAATACTAATGGCTTTTACCGGACAAACAGAAGTACATGGATGAGCCAAGCACCCTCTGCAATTGTCAGTTACTTCAACACTTTTTTCTTTACATGCATTGCAAGCAAAAGGAATGACATTAATGAGTGGAGGTTCATAAACCTTCTCAGCAATGGCACTTTCTTCTACACCTTTCGAAATATGAGTCGGCTGATCTGCCGGATACAATGGAAGACCAATTGCCAGACGAATTCGTTCTCCTACAATTGCTCTTTCTAAAAAAATACTATCCCGATACGTAGGTACTTCTCCAGGAATAATTCGAAAAGGAATCTCCTCAACACGAGCGTATTCTCCGCCCTCATATGCCAACCTTGCAACCTCTGCAAATACTTGTCTCCTAATGTTTGTTACTGGTGTATAAATGCCTCTCAAGATTACTTCACGTCCTTCTTTATCATACTAATTACTTTTTCCATTACAGTTTCACTATCCGCATTTTCCATTATTTTTCCATTTATTGCAGCCACCAGAGAATGGTGCCCATCTTTTTTATTACCCAAACATTTATTTGTTTCTACGTTAATATTACCCTCAAAGCCCAAATATCTTTTTAGCTTTTTTAAGCTTTCTACGGATTCCACCAAATCCATTGCGCCTCGCATCACACATTCCGTGCAAACACAAACCTCGACCTTTATATCATTTACCATAGTATATAGTCTCCTTCCTAGCTTTTGTGTTTTTCTGTCTGCAAATTCGATTTCCCCCGAATCTTATAAGCCATTATATTATACAAGCTATAAGACTTATCGTCAACCCCACAAACCGCCATAATTATTTCGAAAAAACTCTACAAATTGTAATTTGTAGAGTTTTTAACGTTTTTATTTTTTATATAGTTTTTTTCTTTAGATATCCAAATAATACAAATAGTTCATGGAACCAAAGCGGAACTGTTGCAAGACCAGTTAAAATGCACCATTCCCTTAAGGAAAGGGCAACTGTTCCAAATAAATTAGTTAAAAATGAAATCTCAGTTACAGCAATCTGTAGTGTAAATCCAACTACAAATGCAATGATCATCATTCGATTGGCAAGGTGATTTATCCTAAAAATAGATTTTTTTACATTACGCATACCAATCGCATGGAATAACTGAGAAATAGCCAAAATTGTAAAAGCATACGTTTGAGATTTTACATAAATCAATGGATTCAATAGGATTTCTTTCACTGTAGTATAAGTTACCGAACTTCCCTGTAAAATTAATGTCTCAATTGGTACATAAAGGAATGCACTTAAGGTTAAGAAACCAATGACTACCCCATAAAAAATGGTCAGTGCCAAGCCCCCATGCGCAAATAAACTTTCTTTCGGCTGACGAGGTGCTTCCTTCATTACATCCTCATCTCCACTATCAACACCAAGGGCCAATCCCGGAAGAGAATCGGTAATCAAATTAACCCATAAAATGTGAATTGCCTTTAACGGTGAAAGCAATCCAGCTACGATTGCTGTAAACATAGTAATGATTTCACCAAAATTCGATGAAAGTAAGAACAATACCGATTTCTTAATATTGTTATAAATGTTTCGACCTTCATGAATTGCTTTTTCAATTGTTGCAAAATTATCATCGGTTAATACCATATCTGCTGCACCTTTTGCAACATCCGTTCCCGTAATACCCATAGCAACGCCTATATCCGCAGCTTTCAGAGACGGAGCATCATTGACACCATCTCCTGTCATAGAAACAATGTTTCCATGTGAACGAAATGCATTTACAATCATCACCTTATTTTCTGGGGAAACACGTGCAAAAACACGTAAATGAAGTACTGCTTTATTTAGTTCTTCCTGGGTCATTTCATTGAGTTCTTCGCCCGCAATGCATTGATCCGGAGTTTCTGCAATTCCAAGTTCCTTTGCAATAGCGAATGCTGTATCTTTATGATCACCTGTTATCATAATAGTGGTTACCGAAGCTTGTTTAAAGATTTCAACAGCTGCCTTTGCTTCTGGACGAGGCGGATCAATCATCCCAACTAAACCGACAAACGTCAAATTCGTTTCCTCTGCAGAAGAATCGTCTGTTTTGATAGCTAAAGCCAATACACGTAATGCATCCCCAGCCATTGTCTTAGCTGCGGTATGAACCGCTTCCATATCACTGCTTGTGATATCTCTTGTTTGGCCATTCATTAAAATATGGGTGCAATTTTTTAAAATTTGATCCATCGCACCTTTGGTATAAGCAATGATGCTGCCGTCTTGGTTTTTATGCACCGTGGTCATCATTTTACGGTCAGAATCAAATGGTTGTTCATTGACACGAGGAGATTTTGCTTCCAATTCTGCTTTCGTTACAGAAAGTGGTATACCCATATCTAAAAGGGCTAATTCTGTCGGATCACCAATGCGATTTTCTCCCTCAATGGAAGCATCGGTACAAAGAATAAAACCATCAATCAAAATAGCATCTTTTACATAATTCAAATCATTCTCAGATGTCAGCCTTTCATTTAAAAATACCTGTGTAACCGTCATTTTATTCTGTGTCAAGGTTCCCGTTTTATCTGAACAAACAACGCTAACCGATCCCAAAGTCTCTACAGCCGGTAATTTTCGCACAATGGTATTCACCTTGACCATTCGTTGCACACCTAAAGCCAAAACAATCGTAACGACTGCCGGAAGTCCTTCGGGAATTGCAGCAACCGCCAAAGATATTGCTGTTAACAACATCTCCGCAATGTCTCTTCCTTGAAAGATAGCCAAACCAAACAGGGCCAAGCAAAGAATAACTGCAATGATACCGAGAAGCTTTCCAAGGTCTGCAAGTCGAATCTGTAAAGGAGTCATTTCTTCTTTCGATTCGTTGATCATCTTTGCAATTTTACCAATCTCAGTTTGCATTCCCGTATATACAACAACACCTTCTCCTCTTCCATAGGACACATTTGTTGATAAATAAGCCATATTTACACGGTCTCCCAAAGGAATCTCACCTTCAGCTATAAACGAGGCATCCTTCTCAACTGGAACTGATTCTCCGGTTAATGCAGATTCTTCAATCTTTAAATTGATGCTGCTTAAAAGGCGTAAATCAGCTGGAACGACTCGTCCTGCCTCTAATAATACAATATCCCCTAAAACCAATTCTTTTGCCGGAATTTCTATCGCTTTACCATCCCTACGCACCAATGCCATAGGACTGGAAAGCTGTTTTAACGCCTCTAAGGATTTTTCAGCTTTCTCCTCTTGAATCATACCTATGACTGCGTTAAGCAATATAACTGCTATAATAATAAATGCATCACTAAACTCTTTCAGAATAGCAGAAATTACAACTGCCCCCATAAGAATATAAATCATAGGGTCTTGCAACTGTGATAAAAATAACTGTATCTTAGTTTTTCCCTTTTTTTCATCAAAGGAGTTAGGACCATTTTCATTCAGTCTCTTCTTTGCCTCTTCTTGGGACAGCCCTACATTAACATCTATATTCAAATTTTGTAATACTTCTTCCTTTTTCTGTTTTTCAAACATGTAAGCCTCCTAATGGTTTTACTTATTTCCTATTTTATTTTAATTATTATGTCTTGTGAAAATCCTTGCAAAAAAAATAACTCTTAACATAATTTTCACAAAAACAGTAAAATATATGCTAAAAGTCTTGTTACCTTTCGGGTCTATGACCAGGCTTAACAAAACCGGATGTTGATCATAAACTTAAAACTACTCCCTTTTATTAAATTGTATCATACTGGAAAAATGTATGATTGTCAAGGAGAAAAAAACATTGTATAATAATACTGTAAAGCGATAAAGTGATGACATATTATTTTATATAAGCAAATACAGCTGATGAGAGGAGTAATTGCAATGACTTATCATTCGAAGATTAAAGGTAAAGAAACTGACGATTTATTTCGTGCAATATTAGCATTACAGACGGAAGAAGAATGCTACCGTTTTTTTGAAGACCTTTGTACAATAAAGGAGCTGCAATCTATAGCACAAAGACTGCAGGTTGCAAAACTCCTACGTGAAAAAAAGACTTATAACGAAATCGAAGAAATTACGAAAGCCAGTACTGCTACTATAAGCCGTATCAATAAATGCCTGCTATATGGTGCAGATGGCTATACTACGATTTTATCAAGACTTGAGGATGAATCACAATGATTCACCCTTTATTTTTTAATTAGTAATTCCATTGCCTTTTGCAATTGTCTATCATTGGTTAACACTCCATCGGTAAAATCGCTTTCTTCTAAAGAAATACTTACGTCAGGTTGAATACCCTTTCCATGAATCACGTTGCCTTTTGGTGAAAAATATTGCATAACAGTTAATTTCATGGCATCTCCATTCGGAAGTTCATTAATTTCTTGTATAATTCCTTTCCCAAAAGTAGTTGTTCCTACTAATTTCCCACCATGATTGTCTTTAATTGCCGCTGCTAATATCTCAGAAGAACTTGCAGAACCACCATTCACCAATACTACATATGGCAAACTAGTCTTTCCTTCTTTCGATTTATAATATGTTTTTTCTCCTTTTCGGTCCTCCGTATACGTAACAGTACCGGAATCCAATAACATATCCGCAATATTTACGCTGATCTCAACGAGCCCTCCCGGATTATCACGTAAATCAATAACAAGGCCGTCTACTCCCTTAACTTCCATATCACGCAAAGCTTTCGCAAAGTCCTCTGCTGTTTTTTCCTCAAAACTGGTAATACGCAAATATCCAATATTACCGTCTTTTATTTCTGATTTTATAGTCTTTGTCACAATAGTTGCACGCCGCATATCAAAGCTATTAACCTCTCCATTTCGTAAAATGGTAATTGAAACTTTGCTTCCTTTTGCGCCTCTCATTGCAGAGACAGCTGCATCAATGGTATCTGCAGTGTATTCTTTATCATCTACTTTTAATATTTTATCTCCGCTTTTTATACCAGCTTTTGCTGCCGGACTATCATCAATGGGTGCAATAACATTAATAAATCCCTTTGAATCCGGTACAATAGTTACACCAATACCTGAATATTCTCCGGTGGTTGCAATTAATAGCTCATTATATTCTTCTTTATTTAAATAAGCGGAATATGGATCACCAACTCCATAAAAAAGGCCTTTATATAACCCTTCCTCTAATTGAGTCTCATCGACAGGAACGTAATAATTGTCTTCAATATAACTTGTTAATTGCTCAAGTTTTGCATACTTCCCCTCCATTTTTTTATAGGCATCATAATCTTGCTTACTAATTGTAACTCCATTTGAAGTATCTAATTTCTGATTGTATAATAAGGTTGTAAAACCACTACCAACCAACAATGCAACAATTAATAAAAAAATAAGATTCCTCTTCTTAATGATTACCATTTTCTTTGTTGCTTCCTTTTGCATATTTTCTATCATTTCCCCTTTCCATTAATTGTGCAATAACATTCACTTCATATCATATACTATAAATTGTACGTTTGTAACACCGCGAAATTGATTTATTGTCGGATAACCAACTACATCAATCATTGCTCCAATTTTTATTGTTTCCTTATAATCAGACGCCTTTGAAAAAAGTATAAAATCGCGGTATTCTCCTGTTAAAGACATAGCTTTAAAACGAATATGTTCCTTACTCTCCCCCATATAACGAAATTCCCTTATTATTAATTTTTCAATTAAAAAGAGCGGCTTTTCATTACAATGTCCGAAAGGCTCAAAACACTCTAATTGTTCAATTAATTGCTCTGTCAGTTCTTCTGCCTCTAATCTTTCGTTAATGTAAAGTGTCGGAGAAAGAAGCATCGGATTTTCTTTTATCAACTCACCCATGTGCGCATTTAAACCATCTCTTAGTTGCGCTATATTCTCCTTCTTCAATAAAAATCCACAGGCACCTGCATGCCCTCCAAATCTTTCAAAACATAAACTTTGTGTATGCAATAATTTATAAAGATCAATTCCTTCAATGCTTCTCCCTGTACCTTTGTAATGGATTCCATCTTCACAAAGAGTAACAAGAGCAGTGGGTTTCGAAAAGCAATCCTTTAACTTCCCTGCAACAATTCCGGCGATACCCTCATGTATTTTTTCTGAATCAATCAATAAAAACAAATCACTTTCGTTAATACGTTCCGCAATTTGCATACAATCACTAAAAGTTTCTTCCTGAACTCTTTTTCTTTCATTATTTTTTTCAAGTAACTGATTCACAGCATTCTTAATTTTTTGTATTTCTTCTTTATTATTTCCAGAAGTAACTAAGAGCTCTACTCCAATTTTTGCAGATTCCATTCTTCCTGCTGCATTTAAATGCGGCACTATACTATATGCAATATTATCTGATTTTATAATTTTTTTTGAAAGTCCAATTGCTTCTATAAGTTTTTCTAGACCATACCGATTTCCTTTTTGTATGCGTTTTAAACCATATTTTACGAGTGTTCGATTTTCATCTACCAATGGTACAATATCTCCAATTGTAGATATTGCAACCAAATCTAACACACGATTCAATTCCTTCTTAGTCAACAATGAGGATCGTGCATCTCGCTCATTTTCTAAAGTACGTTGAATCGCCTGCGCTAATTTAAAAGCTACTCCACAACCAGAAAGCCCTGAAAATGGATAATTACAATCTTCTTGTTTTGGATTAATGAAAATACAGTCTGGCACTTTTCCATTCACAATCGTATGGTGATCGGTAACAATTACAGAAATCCCCATCTCTTTTGCATACTCTACTTCATCCAGCGATGTGCTTCCGCAATCTACAGTAATAATAAGATTCGCTCCCAGATCCTTAATTTTATCAATTGCCGTCTTATGAAAGCCGTATCCCTCTTCAAACCGAGATGGAATATAATAAAATAGATTGGAAGTTAATTTACCCAAAATCTCCAAAAGTAAACTGCAAGAAGTCACACCATCTGCATCATAGTCACCGTAAATGCAAATGGTTTGTTCAGCGTTTAAAGTATCTAAGATAGCATGTACTGCTTCCTTCATATTTTTTAATAAAAAAGGATCATATGTTTTTTTCGGTTTTTCTGATAAAAATTCTTCTTGTTCCTTAGCATCCCCCAAACCTCTTTGTTTGAGTAACCGTAAAACAACAGAAGAATCTAATTTTTCTCCGCAATTATTGTTATATTTTTTTGGATAAATCCATTTTTTTTTCATATTATACCTCAATACCTCAATGGAAAAAATGTGGCTTCAACGAGACAAAAAGAGGGCATTTGCCCCCTTCCTTACCTTATTATTCTTATAAATATGTTTTTGGATCCTTATAAACTCCATCTAAACGCACTTCAAAATGCACATGCGGTCCTGTAGATACACCTGTAGAACCAGCATTCGCAATTTGCTGTCCTCGAATTACTGTTGCTCCGGTGCTGACTAACAGCTTACTATTATGTGCATAAACCGTAACAATGCTACTGCCATGATCAATCATAATATAATTTCCGTAGCTATTATTCCATCCAGATGTGATAACTTTGCCATCAGCTGCTGCCACTACTTTAGAGCCGGAAGGTGCCGAAATATCGATACCATGATGAAAATTATTTAATTTAGTGATTGGATGAATACGATTTCCAAATTTTGAAGTAATACGGCTATGACCCGGTACCGGCCATCCGAGAGTTCCTCCGCTATATACTGCAGAATCATCCTGTAATGTGCGAATCTTTGCAATCAACGCATTTGCTTCTTCATTAAATGCGTCCATCTGTGCAGTCAATGCTTCATTATCTTTTAAAGCCTGTGCTTTTTTTTCAGCAACCTTGCCACGATTTCCTTCAAGTATATCTTGCTTGTCCTTTACAGTAACTTGCTGAGAAATTAATTTTTGATTTAAGGATTGCAATTCCTTTTTTTGAATTTCTATTTTGTCATATCTTTGCTGCATTGACTCTAAAACCTGCAAATCGTTATCATAAATCTTCTGAACCATATCCATATTTGTCATGAAT
Source organism: Anaerovorax sp. IOR16 (assembly GCF_017168145.1). Classification (GTDB taxonomy): domain Bacteria; phylum Bacillota; class Clostridia; order Peptostreptococcales; family Anaerovoracaceae; genus IOR16. The sequence goes on from NZ_JADQTL010000009.1 coordinate 1,234,759, forward strand.
TCAGAAATATCTGCTGACCCTAACAAAATTCCCAATATGTCAACATCACCATTCTTATACATCGCACGCAATCTACCATTCATATTTGTATTCTGATCATCCATTTCTGTTTTAAGTAGATTAAGTGCATTCTGTGTATCCGTAATTTTTTGCTTTGTTTCCCCAATATTACCTTGAATTTTCTCGATTTCCGATTCTGTTGCATTAATCTTTTTTTCTAAACTTGTAATTTCAGAATTCAGAGCATTAATCTTTTTCTTTCCTTCATCAAGTTTTTTTTGAGTTTCACTTATTTGACTGTTAACATTCTGTAATTTTTCACTATCAGTCAATGCATAAGTCGTACCCAAAGGACAAATGGAACAAAACAGCAGTATAAGGACTATATATGTAATACATCGTTCACGTTTCATAATTCCCCCACTTAATTCAGAAAACTTATCTCGTATGCAGTATATTTGTTACCTTTGTTGCTTCGCTATCATTTCATTCATTATAGATACTCTTTTGGGTTCTTATACGCACCATTTACACGAACTTCAAAATGTACATGTGGGCCTGTCGACATACCGGTCGATCCGGAACTTGCGATTTGCTGACCACGAACTACAGGAGTTCCGGTACTGACTAGCAGCTTACTATTATGTGCATAAACGGTAACAATACCGCTTCCATGATCAACCATAACAACATTTCCATAGCTATTATTCCAACCTGCCATAATTACCTTGCCATCCGCTGCCGCAACAACCTTTGATCCGGTTCCCGCAGAAATATCAATTCCAGTATGTAATTTTTTCTTTTTTAATATTGGATGAATGCGATATCCAAACGGCGAAGTGATTCGTGTTTTCCCGGGAACCGGCCATGCCAATGCACCTCCGCTGTAAACAGCACTATCATCCTGTAAAGCTCGAATCCTTGCGACCAAAGCATCTGCTTCTGCATTCAAAGCATCAATCTGTTCTGTTAATGCTTTATTATCTTTTAAAACCTCTGCTTTCTTGCTCGCTACCGTACCTCGATTCGCCTCTAATGTATCCTGTTTATCTTTGGCAACTGCTTGTTGAGAAGCCAATTGCTGATTCAAAGCTTCTAATTGTTTTTTTTGTAAATCAATTTTTTCATATCTTTGCTGCATCGTTTCTAAAACTTGCATATCATTATCGTATATCTTCTGAACCATATCCATATTTGTCATGAATTCAGAAATATCTGCTGATCCCAACAAAATTCCTAGTATGTCAACATCACCATTTTTATACATTGCACGTAATCGGCTGTTCATATTTGTATTCTGCTCGTCCATCTGTGATTTCAATTGATTGAGTGTATCCTGTGTATCCGAAATGGTTTGCTTCGTTTTTCCGATATCCCCTTGAAGATTAGCAATTTCCGTTTCAGTAGCATTAATTTTTTTCTCTAAGTTCATAATTTCAGAATTCAGAGCATTAACCTTCTTCTTTCCTTCATTGAGTTGTTTTTGCGTTTGACTTATTTGATTATTTACATTGTCTAATTTTTCACTGTCCGTAATTGCATAGCCTAAACTCAATGACCAAATGGAACAAACCATAACAGCAGTTAAAGTGTACGCAATGATTCTACTTTTCTTCATTATTTTTCCCCCTTATGTATCCAAAAACCTTCTCATTGAAACAATGCTCCCGAAAGCACCAATGCAGACTCCCAGTGAAATAAAAATCCAAACTAAATTCCAGATTAAAAAGTTTAAAGGTACCAAACTAGTTGATAACAATGCTAATGCTCTCAATGAAAATAATTCACAAATTTTATAATAAATAAATGAAATTAAACCTGCAGAAAGGATTGCAGAAAAACATCCAATCAACATTCCTTCCGCTAAAAAAGGACCCCGGATAAACCAATTGGTTGCTCCAATGTATTTCATAATGCTAATTTCGCGTTCTCTTGCCAGTACGGTTAATTTAACCGTGTTAGAAACTACAACGACTGATACAAAAATCAAGAATACAATAATTACAAGAGCTCCAACCTGAATATAATCAGTAATTTTAAGTACTTGATTCACTTCCGTTTGATAATATTTTATATCCTCTACACCTTGAAAGGTCTTTGCCACTTCAACGACTAAATCAGCATCTTCCAAATTAGAAACGGTAATTTTGATAGAATTAGGAAGGGGATTAGGATCGACTCCATCTAATAAATAAGCCTTATTACCCCAGCTATTTCGGAATTCCTGCATTGCGGTATCTTTATCAACATAAATGGCTTCGTTAACCTCAGGCATACTATTTAAACTATCAATCATGCCCTGTGCTGTATTTTTGTCCGTTGTTTCCAATAGATAAAGCTGAATCGAATCAAACTGCTTTTTCACATTTTCGCTCGCTAAATTTACATTTACGACCAGTATAAAAAAGAGTCCTAAAATCAATAACATTGCGGTAATGGAAAACATAGATGCAATTGTCATTGTTCGATTTCTAAAAACTTGTGTTACTGCCTGCTTAATGGCATAGCCTATACTTCTAATCATTTATGCCATACGCTCCTTCTGCGTCATCTCTGACAATTCGACCTTTTTCAATTGCCACAACGCGTTTTCCCATACGATCTACAATATCCTTTGCATGCGTCACCATTAAAATCGTCGTTCCTCGACGATTAATTTTATCCAAAAGACGCATGATATCCCAAGCTGTTTCCGGATCAAGATTTCCCGTCGGTTCATCTGCAATTAACACAGCGGGATTATTTACAATTGCGCGCGCAATCGCAACCCTCTGCTGTTCTCCTGCAGAAAGCTCATGTGGGTACTTGTCCGCTTTTGAGCTAATACCGACCAAACTCAACACCTGCGGAACCTGTCTGCGAATCGTGCGTGAACTCATATGTATAATTTCCATAGCAAACGCTACATTCTCAAAAACTGTTTTTTTGGGCAACAAACGGAAGTCTTGAAATACAATCCCCGTACTTCGACGTAATTTAGGAATTAAACGGTTTGATAGATTTGTAATCTCCATATCGTTCATTTTTATGGAACCACTATCTGCATTCAATTCTTTTAGAAGTAATTTAATAAAAGTAGATTTTCCAGCCCCGCTAGGCCCAACCAAAAATACAAAATCACCTTTATTAATGTGAATATTAACATTCTCAATACCAATGTTATTTCCATAATATTTGGTGACATTCTGATATACTATCATCTAAAGAGGTCCTCCCTCGATTCTTTTTCACAAAATAAGACATACTCTTGCGCATATATTTACATAATATTATAATATAAAACAAGTTTAGAATAAATAGTAATAGTATTACAACTTCATTACAGCAGAGTGTTGGGAATGTGAATTAGGAGAAACATTTATGTGCAAATCAATTGAAAAATCAGCGCTTCGAAAACAGATGCTTCTTAAAAGAAAAGAATTAAAAGAAGATTTTATAAAAAAAAGTGAAAGGAAGATTCTTCAGCTTATAAAAGAGTTTCCCTTCTATCTTGATGCAAAAACGATAATGATTTATATGGATTATCGAAATGAAGCACCTACAAATCAAATAATAAATGATGCTTTGCAAAGGAATAAAAATATAATTCTGCCGGTTACCGATGATAATTTTAGAATAACACCTTATAAACTAGTCGGAAAAGAAAGTTTAATTACTTCCAGTTTAGGGATTATAGAACCTAATTCGCTTATATGTCCAGTTGCAAATCCAAAAGAAATTGACCTCATTTTAATTCCGGGCGTTGTATTTGACTACAATGGTAATCGAATTGGTTTTGGTAAAGGCTGCTATGATTCGTTTCTTCCAAACCTTCGTCCTGATGCTGTAAAGGTAGGTCTTTCTTATGAATTTCAATTGTCAAAAAATATTCCTTCTGAAATAACGGATGTTCCTATGGACTTCATTCTGACCGAAGAGCGGATTTATAAAATAATCCACGCCTAAAAGCGATTCCAGCTTACTAAGAGGCTCTTTTAACGCATTTTTTATTTTATCCATTCCATATGGTTCCAGACAGCAATATTCTGCCTCATACAACAGTTCTGGCTGTAAATAAGGAATCCAAATCACGTCCTTAGTCTGTAAATAATTTTGTAATTCTTTATGCTGTACACCTTGGTTGTCCTTATTTATAACAATCTTAATTGGTAGCCGAGAAAGTTGGTAATGGGCAAACTGCTCAGACCCTTCGAGTAACTTTGAAGGTAAAGGGTCGATAACTAAAAAAATGTGATCCATTTCCCGCAAGAGCTGCCATGTCTCATCCAATTGATTTCTTTCATTTCTTTCAATATTTTTTCCTGATAAACCCACCTTACATCCTGAAAAATCACAAAGCAGCAAATCTCCAGGTACATTATAAATTAATCGAAATTTATTGATAAAATCATAGTTTTTTCGATAATCCTGTGGGGTTTGCAATGCCCAATTAATGCCTTTATGCAAATTCCATATATTTCTTACATTTTCTTGATTTCTTTCTTCCTCAAAAACGGATATAAAGGATCTTCCTGAAAAATATTTTTCTATACCTAAAGAATAATAAAGAGAACCACTTCCTAATTCCAAAACTACAGGGGTAATTTTTTTTTGCTCTGCAAAATATGCAGCTAAAATTGTGGTTAGAAAACTGACGCCCGAATGATTTGATGTACTAATAATCCCTATTTTAAAACGATCCATATTAACCTTAGTGCAAACACACATTCCCTTTCTTTATATATTTTTCTATATTTTACCATAATTAAAATTATATGTTAATGTGTTTCATAAAAATTATTTATAAAATTTTAAATTTATCTTTTAATAAAAAATACCTATTTTCATTTAATTAATAGAAACCGCTTTTCCCTTATAAAAAAAACACTGAGGGTTTTACAAAGTAACCTTCAGTGTTTTTTAATGGAAGCCAATGCAACTATTCTACATATTGCACTTTTAACTCAATTTGATCCGGCAATGCCGTAAGATCAGTCTCTGCAATTTGAATTGGATAAGTCAATGCCTGCGTCAGAGCCGTTCCAGGCTGAGGATCTTTAAATTGTGTATACACAGTTAAAAGATTGACTCCATTCTTATCAGATAATTTCATTTTTTCAATCTGAATTTCATAACCAGAGGTTGGTTTTTCACCACGGGAAGCCATTACATATACCTTATCGTCTACTACACATGCCAACGCCCGTTCTAATTGCCGGTACTCCGGTATCACCTGACTGGTTATTTGTGCTGGGATTTCTTTCTCACCTAAAATTCTAAATTCCACGTTATCCTCACCTTTAAACATGTACAAAGCCGCGGCAACCACGACAATGATCAACAAAATAAGAATCATCCATTTTATTGCCGTATTCTTTTTCGGCATTTTTATTTTTTGTAAGATACCAATCTTTCCCACAATAAAAACTCCCTCCTCCGTTAATCTTACTTCAATCTATTCGGGAAGGGAGTTTATTATTCGTACTATTTTTTATTTATAGGCTCTTTACTGCCTCATAAATATCTTTTGCAGTTAATCCATATTTTTCCATTAATTCTGCAGGTTTGCCGGACTCTCCGAAGCAATCTTTTACACCAATCAACTTCATTTTAACTGGGCAATTCTGTGTTACAACTTCCGAAACCGCAGAACCAAGTCCTCCAATAATGGAATGCTCTTCAGCAGTAACAATACCTTTGGTTTCTTTTGCTGCTTTTATGATAATTTCCTGATCAATTGGCTTTATGGTATGCATGTCAATCACACGTACCTGAACTCCTTCTTCTTCCAATTGTTTTGCCGCAATCAAGGCCTCATTAACCATAATACCGGTAGCAATCACTGTGTAATCATTTCCGTCTTTCACACAATTTCCTTTTCCAATTTCAACTTTTGTATCCTCATTATAAAGCATTGGTACAGCAGCTCGTCCAAGCCGAACATATACAGGTCCATTCAATGATGCTGCATCTTCCAAAAGTTTCTTTGCAGAAACACCATCTGCTGGATTAAGCACAGTCATTCCAGGTATAGTACGCATTAAAGCAATGTCTTCAATCGCTTGGTGACTTGCCCCATCCTCTCCTACCGTTACACCAGCATGCGTTGCACAAATTTTTACATTTGCTTTTGGGTAACCAATAGAATTACGTATAATTTCAAAAGCTCTTCCTGCCGCGAACATTGCAAAGGTACTTGCAAATGGAATTTTTCCGGATAGTGCAAGTCCTGCTGCAACCCCATACATATTTTGTTCTGCTATGCCCATATTTAGAAAACGATCTGGGAATGCTTTTGAAAAATTTACTGTCATTGTAGACTTAGATAGGTCTGCATCCAAAACAACAATGTTTGGATTTTTTGCTCCCAGTTCCGCTAACGCTTCCCCGTACGCTTGTCTTGTTGCCATTTTTTCTGCCATTACCATGTGCCTCCTAACTCTTGCACCGCTTGTTTTGCTTGCTCTTCACTTGGTGCCTTTCCATGCCAACCAGCCTCGTTTTCCATGAAGGAAACGCCTTTCCCTTTCACTGTTTTTGCTAGAAGCAGTGTCGGCATTCCCTTACTTTCTCTCGCCTTTTCAAAACCTTTTATAATTTCTTCAAGATTATGTCCATCAATGGCAATGACATTCCAACCAAATGCTTTAAATTTTTCATCAATTGGTGTAACCTTCATTACAACATCGTTTTTCCCATCAATCTGTAAACCATTCCAATCCAAAACAGCACAGAGATTATCTAACTTATAATGTGCCGCTGACATTGCTGCTTCCCAAATAATTCCTTCTTGAATTTCTCCATCACCCAAAAGCGCATAAACACGGTTTTCCTTTTTATCAAGTTTATTTGCCAAAGCCATACCAACAGCTGCAGACAATCCCTGTCCCAAAGACCCGGTTGACATTTCTACTCCGGGTACCTTTTTACAGTCAGGATGCCCTTGTAATTTGCTTCCTATATGACGTAACGTTGTAAGGCTTTCCTTTTCAAAATAACCTCTTTCCGCTAATGCTGCATAAAGTACTGGTGCTGCATGACCTTTTGATAATACAAACTTATCTCTTTCTTCCCATTTCGGGTTTTTCGGATCAATCTTCATTTCATGAAAATACAACACTGCTAAAATATCTGCCGCAGATAACGACCCACCGGGGTGTCCTGAATTTGCAGAAAACACACCTTTAATAATGTCGACTCTGATGTCTGCTGCCTTCTTGGCCAGCTCACCATAATTCACTGTCATTTTTTGTTTCTCTCCTCTTCTCTGCATTTATGGTTGAACAATGGTTCTTTTCTATTCAACCAAATTCTATATAAAAATAACAAATTTAAGCGTTAAGCTTTCGTTTTAGCTGCCATAACCTTTATCATAAAGGTAGGCAAAGCAGCCATTCTTTTATAACGGGTAGGCTCTTGAATAAAACGATAAAGCCATTCCAATCCATGATTTTGGTAAAATTCAGGTGCACGTTTCAATGTGCCTGCCCAAACATCAAAGCTACCACCTACACCAATTGCAGCTTTCACCTTAAGACTCTCTCTGTGTCGTGCAATAAATTCTTCTTGCTTCGGGGACCCTAAAGCAACACATAAAAAGTCAGCGCCAGAAGCATTAATATGCTCCACGATAGAATTTTCTTCTTCCGGCTTAAAATATCCGTGGTGTGTTCCTGCAATTTTTAAATTTGGATATTGTATCTGTTTCTTTTTTGCTGCAAGATCACAAACTGCTTCTCGTTCTTCATTTTCAGGTTTACTTCCAAATAAATAGATAGATTTTTCATTCTCCTGCAACCAAATTAAAATCATTTCCATAAAATCAATTCCCGTTACTCTCTCTTTTAATGGTTGTCCTAATAATTTTGATGCATAGACAAGTCCAATTCCATCCGGGATGACTAAATCCGCTGATGCAATAATTTTACGCAGTGATTCATCTTTTGTTGCGTTCATAATAATCTCCGAATTGGGCGTTACAATCAAGCTGCATTCCTCGGTCTCCATTAAATTTGAAAAAATAGAAATCGCTTTACGCATATCAACCTTGTCTACGGAAATTCCTAATATATCCAATATTTCTCTTTCTTCCATACTTATTCCTCTTTTCCAATGATTCGTAAATTGCTATGAAATCGGAGGCCTTTCCTTTCTATTTTCCATAATTGCAAGAATCAACTCTTCATTCGTATCCAATTTCATTAAAAGTTCCTTCATAGACTTCCGAACTCGCATTCGAATTTCTTCTTGATTTTTTATTGTCTTTTCAAATTCTTCTATAAAAAAATCACTTTTAAAGTCATAAATACTGCTCATCGCTTTCATATCAATGGAATGCATAAAAGAATTGATTTTAGGATCATAAGAAATCGCAATAATTGGAATGTCCATAACTGCAGCATGAATGATAGAGTGTAGTCTAACGCCAACCAATACATCCATATTTCCTATAATACTCATCATCTCTTCTGTCAAATATTTATGCTTTACGCATCCTACCTCACCGGACAATCTTTTTTCTATTTCATCAATAACTGCCATATCCTCTGAATAATGAAACGGAATCAATACAATTTGTGCGTCTTTTTCCGCAATCAATCTTCGAATAGAAGTACATAGTTCATTAACAAAACAACTGTTAATTTTTCGTTCACGAATCGCAAATCCAACCGTTATTTTGTTTTTATCTAGAGTAATTCCTTCTTTTTCCAATATTTGCTGTCCTTTTTTCAAGTCAGCCTTTGGAATTCGAAGTACCGGATCTGTTGTTACATATATTTTTTGAGACGGCAAACCGATTTCTACCAGTAATTCCTTTGATGCTTTGTCTCTTACTACAATACCATCTGCTCTTCGTAAAGTCCATGCGGTTAATCTACGATTTAATTTTGATACAATCGGTCCAATTCCCTGACTATAAATGAAAACTTTCTTACGAAGAAGAATCCCTAACCACATAATTAGTAAATAATAAAGAATGCTTCGCTTGCTTGTTACATCCTGAAGCAAGCTGCCGCCGCCACTAATCAACAAATCACACTCTCTAACTGCATTTAAAATAGCCGATATGGATTTGCGATTTACCGATTTTACTTGATAGCGTTCAGCGGTCGATTCCGGGTTCTTCGAAAGCACCGTAATATCAATATCAGGTAGTTTTAATTTTAAGCTTGCAATCACGGCACGAAGAATGGATTCATCTCCTATATTATTAAAGCCATAATAGCCGGAAATTAATATTTTATACATTAAGAAAACTTTGCCTCCGCTTTTTTATATAGTCGATAGAAAACTTCAAACAATGCAATTCCAACTATTCCTATGATAACACCAAAGCATAAAGAATATGCTGTTCTTGCAAAACCTAAATAAAGTGGTGTACGAATATGCATAAAGGTATTTACAACTGAAGTCATACCAATAACCGAGCAAACTCCAAATAAAACAGTCCACAACTTAAACTTTCGGAAGCACGAATAAATAAGCATCATTACCGCAGGAAATGCAAACAAAAATTCCTTATTCCTCGGTCTTGCCAATAATAAGTCTTCTAATTCATTTCGGAACAACATTTCTAATGTGGAAGGTTGTACAGCAGTGTCATGTCCAGTACGGATGATGTAATAAGCTCCGACTCCTGCCATTAACACCCCTAATGCAACCATCCAAACTTGAATGTTTGTCGTCATCATATCTTTAATGTCATGAAACTCCAAACGTCCCACAACTGTTTTCTTTTTACCAAATCCAAAATAAGCCAAATATGCCACAATGAAAAATGCTAACGGTAAAAGCTGCGCTGCTTTTACACCACGGAAAATGTCAATTTCCATCATAAAATTTATTTCTGAAAGTGGTGCCGCTGTCATCATTCCCCCTGCCAAAGATATCAATACTCCAATCGCCAGAGATAATGCTGAAAGACCTATGATTTTATCGATTCGAACAGTTTCATTTTGCAAATCTGCATATCCTTTTCCTTTTCGTATTAGGTATACCACCGCTAAGCAAGGAAATACAACCGCTGCCGCAAAACTGCTGAGAAGTTGTGCTAAGGTTGGCATTACCACGTAAGCTCCCAAAACACCAATGGCCCCAAGCGTAAATAACGCTAAGGATAGCTTTCTCTTTATCGGCAAAAAGCTTCCAAGCAAAAGTATTGCTGCAGCCGCACATCCAAATCCAATAAGCACCTTCAAAAGACGTCGAACGGAATAAACATCCATTACGGAAGCTTGCCCTATTTCAATTCCGTGACGCTGTAAACGAGTATTCAAGTTCTCAAACATCGTCTTATATTCATCGATATCCGTTACATAAACATGATAGTCCTTAAATTCGCGAATTGGTTTATAATAAATGACACGAATATTTCGTTCTGTAATTGCTCGAAATAATGTGTTTTCAATTTCTTTGGCACCTTCATATCCGTAATATTGATAACGATTTTGAATATAATCCCAGACGCTGAACACACGAACAGCCTGGTAACCTGATTTCCACACAACCTCATCAAGACCTGCTTGTAAAATATTCTGAAGCTGTGTCGTATTTTCGATTAAAGAAATGGCAACCCCTGTATCCTTAATATAATTCGTCAAAAGATCAGTTCCATCATCACTTCCAATAGCAGCCTCACCTGCAACAATCATATAAGTCGGTACCTTTTTAAGTTTTTGATACCCTTCTAAAACAGCTTTGGCATAACGTGTATCGTTCCAACCTTTATAGCTAGCCGTACGTGGAATAACCTCCAATCCCTCTTCTTCCAATCGTTGCAAACGCTCCGGAAGAAGTCCAAGACTCAAATACATAATTCTGGAGCTGACCACTTCGTCTTGCTCCGAAAATCCTTTTCGAGCCGAATCCATATTCTTATATTTTTCAGAATACAATGCATCTTTAGCTGTACCATCAATCCATATGTACCCACCATTTTCCGTTTCCTGAATCAAATATCTTTTCTTATCCCAACGCATTTCGAATGCCTTAGTAATAAACAAAAAAGAGTCTTTGGAATTACTCTCTACTAATACATCGTAATCGTCATATCCTCTTGCTTCCATTTCTGCAATAAAACTTTGTGGATATTCATTTTTCCAAGATGCATCTTTTGTAATTTGATACATTACGTTAGCGGAAACAGGCATTTGAGTATATTCCATAATGGTATTAAGACTCTCTTCAAGTACCCCAACCTTGTTAATGCCCATCTCTTGAAACTGCGCAAACCACCAGTCTAAATTTTCATCAGACTGTGCTGCCATATTTTCAATCTCCTGATAATCCAATACTACATCATAATTTTTATTCTTTGCCTCTGTTTGCATACGACCGCCTAAGGCAACGATAGCGGCAAGCAAACCGATTGCTACAAAAAATAATAGAATTCTATTCTCTTTCAAAAACGTTCTCATCCCAATCTCCTTTTAGTTATCTTTGTTTTTTATCTCAAACTGAACTTTATTTATTCAGCTTCAGGACAAGCAATGCCAAAATACATTTTACTGTTTTTTTGTCAAAGAGTAAATACTTCCTGACAAACAAAAGAAAAATCTAACAAAAAAATAAAATACATAACGAAAAAAGACCGATATCAGCGAAAAGGCACTGGCACCGGTCTGTATAAGCAATATTTTTTTATTATTGAATGGTGTAACCTCCGCGAACCATAACCCAAATAATGGTTTTTGCTTTAATTCCTCTTCCATCTTCACGAGGTACTAAAAGCAAATGATTGGCAGCAACTGCATTACCGCTCCAAAGATCTGTCCCTGCCGTTACATCAGAAATCCCATTGGTACCATTATCCAAAGCGGTTGCCTCACCGCTTCGCAGAATGATTTCCGTTCCTTCTTTACCCAAAAGTGTCTGACCGGCTTCGACAGAAATGGCCTTATACGTTGCCGCAGAAGTCCCTCCCTGCGATAAGCTTGCAATTTTATCGTCCACATAACTTTTTGTAACTACCGGATCATCCTCTGAGCCGGGTGATCCAGCAGCCGTAGCTGCTATCACAGAAAACGATACTACCAATAATGTCGCAATTAAAACAGTTGCCCATTTCTTTTTCATGAAGTTACTCCTTTTCCTCTTTCGTATTAAAAATCAATCATTCCCAGACTTATGGTAAGAGCCTTTTCGGTCTCTTCCATAACCGCATCATCCACATGACCTATTTTTTCTCGCAATCTTTTTTTGTCGATTGTTCTAAGTTGTTCAAGCAAAATCACAGAATCTTTATTTAAACCGTGTTCTTTCGCTTTAATTTCCACGTGTGTGGGTAACTTCGCTTTGTTAATCTGAGAAGTTACTGCCGCTACAATAATCGTAGGGCTATATTTATTACCAACGTCATTTTGCACCACGAGCACAGGACGTACACCGCCTTGCTCTGAGCCTATGACCGGACTTAAGTCGGCAAAAAAGATATCACCTTTTTTTACAATCAAGTCATTCACTCTCCAATATTCAGTCTATTTTCATAGAAAGCAAAATCCTTTTGATCCTGGGCCAATCCCTCCTCGGAAAGTTGAAGATTTAACAGTCCCATTTCCTGGTACCCATTCCTCATCTGTTCTCTGATTCGAATTTTTTCTCCCTCTTTCAGATATAGGGCGATTGCCTCTCGAATCCATTCGCTTCTATTCATTTTTCTTATTTTAGATTGTGCATCGACCTCGCAGAGCATTTCTGGCTTCAAGCTCAATATGATTCGCTTTGAATTCGACATACTGCATTCACCTCATTTTTAAACATCCATAAGTTATATAAGCGATATACGTTTATATATCTGATTATATATACTTTGTCGTTTGGTGTCAAATGCCTTATTTCTCCAAATTCTGCTCCTCTAAAGTTTTCTTTATAGCAAGTGCCATCATCGAAGCGATGTCCGATGCTGTCAAACCATACTCTCCCAACATTTCAGCGCCTAAATCTCCAGACTTTCCATGAAGATAAACGCCTGCTGTAGCAGCTTGTTCTGGCGAACAACCTTGTCCTGCCAGTGCTGCAATGACGCCAGATAGAACATCTCCACATCCTCCCGTCGCCATTCCGGGATTTCCTGTTGTGTTAATATATGTTTTTCCCTCTGGTGTTGCCACAAGGGTTCCTGAACCTTTTAACACTACAATCCCCTTAAAAGACTCTGCTAGCTCTCTTACAGCACTTTCACGATTTTCATTTATTTCTTTTGCACTTTTTCCGAGGAGTCGTCCAGCCTCACCCGGATGAGGTGTTAAGATTAAATTTGCTTTTTTATTATGAAGAATCGTCCGATCTTTCGCTATTAGATTGAGTGCATCGGCATCCAAAACAACCGTTCCGTTGCAACCCTGTAACACCTTACGAATTAAGGAACCATAGTCATCCTCCTTCCCCAATCCCGGTCCAATGGCAATCGCATCCAGGCCCGAAATCATCTCATGGGTTAATTCGCGAGTCAAACAAGTAGCTTCCACTATGCTTGTCTGCATGATAGGGAAAAGAAACTCCGGTACCGATATTCGTACTAGTCCCGCTCCGCTTCGCAAAGCACCACGTGCACATAACACTGCTGCACCTGCCATCCCAAAGGAGCCCGCTATGATTAAAACCGTTCCGCAATCTCCTTTATGTAATTCCCTTTCTCGCTTCTTAAGAAAAGTATTGACAAATGAAGCTGTAATTAAACAAGGTTTTTCCATTTTCTTATCTCCTTCTTTAATTTTTTCTAAATGTACATAGAACCCGTCTGCTTTCACACAACGGGTTCTTTTTATTTCTTATTTCGTTTATTATATACCTAATATCCAAGTCGCCATTGCAAAATAAGTAACCACAGATACCATATCTGTCAAAGACGAAATCATAGGGCTAGCCATCAAAGCGGGGTCAATACCGACTTTTTTGGCAGCCATCGGAAGCATGCTTCCGATTGATTTTGCTGCAACTACAATAACGAGCATCGCACCGCTTACCGTTAAAGCAACCCAAATTCCTTCCTGATCCATCCAACAAATTCTTGCAAAATTTAAAGCACTTAAAACAATGCCAATTAAAAAACTAATTCTGATTTCTTTCCAAAGTACCTTCCATGCATCTGAAAGATGAATATCGTCTACTGCCATACCACGAATCACTAACGTTGCAGATTGAGAACCGGAATTTCCACCGGTACCCATTAGCATTGGCATATAAGCAACCAAAGAAATTACTTTAGAAAGTACCCCTTCAAAACTTGAAATGATACCTCCTGTAATCACATAGGAACACATCAAGACAAAAAGCCAAGGTATTCTGTTTTTTATATGACGCCATACGCTCATGTCTAAGTATTCCATGTCACTATCATCAATAACGCCCGCCATTCTTTCAAAGTCTTCTGTTGTCTCTTCATCAATGACATCTAAAATATCATCAAAGGTAATAATTCCAACAAGACGATGCTCATTATCAACAACAGGCAGTGCTAAATACCCATATTTTTTAAAGATATTAGATACGTCTTCCTGATCGTCTAAGGCATTAACATAAACCATATCTTCATGCATGTATTTTTCTACCAAATCATGATCAGGTGCTACAACTAAGGTACGTAGGGAAACGATTCCTAAAAGTTTTCTTTCTTTGTCCTTCACATAGCAGGTATAAACAGTTTCACTATCCATACCGACCTCTTTAATATGAGCCATTGCTTCCGAAATGGTCATATCTTTCCGAAGACTGATATAGTCAATGGTCATTAAACTCCCTGCACTGGTTTCCGGATAATTTAGAAATGTATTAATGAGCTTTCTTTCTGCTTTTGTAGCATGCTCTAGAATCTTATCGACAACATTAGCCGGTAGCTCTTCTAATAAGTCAATCATATCATCAAACGCTAATTCATCGACAATGTGTTGAATTTCCTTATCGGTAATTGCAGAAATAATATTAACTTGATCATCAGAAGGTAAATATGAAAACACTTCCGCAGCAATGTTTTTAGGAAAAGAGCGAAACAAAACAACGGCCTTGTCAATATCAAGCTCGTCAATAATTTCTTCTATGACCTCTGCAATGTCAACCTCATTTAATTGTAAGACTTCTTCTCGGGCTTTTACGTATTTTTTATCTTCTAATAACGCCAATACGTTTTCAATAATTTGATTCATTTTTTCGTTTTCCATTGGTTTTCTCCTTTCGAATTTGTCAAAGCTAACTTCAACTTATCTTTGGGATTTTCCCTGCTGAAAACAATGAATTTTATAGAAAGATAGAGAATCCTATCTCAAAAAAAGACAAAGCGAAAGCAGGGACTTATTACTATTATTCAGTTCACCATACATTTGTTTATGACTCGGAACTGTTTCCATCTACTCTCACTCCTTTTTTTCGAAATTATGTTATACATCAACTCTGAAATTATACCTAAACTACGTTTTTTTTGCAAGCTATTACAAAAAATTTGTTTTTGAAAAATCATAACTTATTTTTTTAGATAAAATAGAGATGATATTTGATATTAAAAAAAATACCTGAAACTGCGTTCCAGGTATTTTTATACACTTTTACAATTTTGAACATATTTAAAATTCACTATATCGTTTCCATATAAGCAAGATCTGGTTTCCAATGAACCTCTTTCATGAAACGTTCTAACTCTAATGCGTTTTTCTGTTCAAACAAAGTGAGCATCGTACGGTGTTCATCGTTTGTACTTCGAAGAACTTCCTTAACGTTATCGTCTGCAGCATCACCTACATCCATAATATAGGATTTTTTGAGAAATTTTTTCTTTGTTCGATTCATTAAATTGATTAAGCTTTCATTTCCACAAAGATTTAAATAAATTTGGTGAAATTCTTCTTGTTGCCTATAATACATATCAAAATTACCTGAATCAATTGCAAGACTCATACTTCCAATGTAAAATTGCATATCTCGAATTTCTTTTTCCGTAATGCGCGGACATGCCAATGAAACAGCAAGACCGTCCAGTACACCTAAAATCAAATAAATTTCTCCCGCTTCTTTTTCACTCAAAGGTCGAATCAGAAAACCTTTTCTAGGCACATTCTCCAAAAAACCTTCACTGGCCAACTGTATTAATGCTTCTCTAACAGGTGTACGACTAATGTTTAAAAGATCACTTATCTTTTGTTCATTAATTTTTTCTTCCGGTTTTAAATTCCCCTTATTAATCTCTTCCGCAATGTAATTATAAACGTGGTCTTTTAAGGATAAATACACTTCCATAAAATTCCAAATCTCACTTTCTATTTTTTTATAACATACTTACTTTTATAAAATGATACTCATTATTTAGGAAGCACAATTTGCTTACGATCCTTTGATTGACGATATAAAGTAAATTTTTTTCCAATGGCTTGTACGAATTCTGCATTTAATTTATTTGCGATATCATTTGCCACTTCTTTCGGCTTTAAATCGCATCCTTCTTGAATTTTTACTTTTACCAGCTCTCTACATTCAAATCCAGTATCCATTTCTTTTATTATGTTCTCAGTAACACCTGATTTACCGATATATACAGTAGGATCCAAATCATGCGCAAGACTTTTTAAAAAACTTCTTTGTTTGGTAGTTATCATATAATAATAGATTTCCTTTCATTATACCTATTTTAATTCATTTAGTATAACGCTTTGCTTCATTCAATTCAAGCGAATATAAATATTTTCAGTTAGAATTAATTTTTCATTAAAAAAAATTTTTATGGTTTTTTTTAATTAGAACGGAATATTTCTCAAAAAGGTTGAATTTTCAATATATAATTTTCACCTAATTATTATTCTTTGATTTTTTAAAAATAGTTTTACATTTTTTGTGTTTCTTGCTATTGACTATAAAAATCTAGTGTGATAAATTGAAATTGCGGAGAAAATTCAATCTGAAAATCGCACATTTTTAATTTTAAACAGAAAGAGGAGACAAAAAATGGCAAGTATCGTTCAGAAGTACATTGATATTGCAGCAAAGAGAAACCCAGGTGAGCCTGAATTTCTCCAGACAGTGGAAGAAGTATTAACTTCTTTAGAACCGGTTCTTGAGAAACATCCGGAATACATTGAAGCCGGACTGATCGAAAGACTCATTGAACCAGAAAGAGGCATTAGCTTCCGCGTAACTTGGGTGGATGACAATGGCAAAGTACAAGTTAACAGAGGTTACAGATACCAATTTAATAGTGCAATCGGCCCTTACAAAGGCGGCCTTCGTTTTGCATCCAATGTATACCCAGGTATCATCAAATTCTTAGGATTTGAACAAATTTTCAAAAACTCACTAACCGGTCTTCCAATTGGCGGCGGCAAGGGTGGTTCCGATTTCAATCCAAACGGAAAATCTGATGCTGAAATCATGAGATTCTGCCAAAGCTTTATGACCGAATTATTTAGACATATCGGACCTGAAACTGATGTTCCGGCAGGAGACATCGGCGTAGGTGCAAGAGAAATTGGTTACTTATACGGTCAGTACAAGAGATTAGCTAACAGATTTGAAGGTGTTTTAACCGGAAAAGGCATTCCTTACGGTGGTCTTCTTGGCAGAACCGAAGCAACTGGATTTGGTATTGTATTCTTTGCAAGAAATATGCTGAAAGCAAACGGCGAATCACTTGCTGGTAAAACAGTTGTTATTTCTGGTTTTGGTAATGTATCTTGGGGTACTGCAACAAAATTAAATGAATTAGGTGCTAAGTTAATTACAATTTCCGGTCCAGACGGTTACATTCTGGATGAAGAAGGTATATCCGGAGAAAAAGTTGACTACATGCTTGAATTAAGAGGAAGCGGAAAGAACATCGTTGCTCCTTATGCAGAGAAGTTCCCTAACGCTAAGTTCTTCCCTGGTGAAAAGCCTTGGGGTGTAAAAGCAGACTTATACATTCCATGCGCAACTCAGAACGAAATTCACATCGAAGATGCTAAGAAAATTGTTGCTAATGGCACAAAATTCGTTTGTGAAGGTGCAAATATGCCTACTACAAATGAAGCTCTTAAATACTTACAGGACAGCGGTATCATTGTTGGACCTTCCAAAGCTGCAAATGCAGGCGGTGTAGCTTGCTCTGCAATTGAAATGAGCCAAAACTCCTTAAAGATGCCTTATACTGCTGAACAGGTATATGCACAGTTAGAAGGAATTATGCAGCACATTCATGATGCTTGTGAAGAAGCTTCCAATGAATATGGCTTTGGTTATAACCTGGTTGCAGGTGCAAACATTGCTGGATTCTTAAAAGTAGCACAGGCTATGATGGCACAAGGTGTCGTTTAATTAAAACCTTAAAAATAAAAAAAGGATGGATTTTTTCCATCCTTTCAGACTGTAGACAAAATACCTTGCTAAATTTATATTCTTATAATTTCTGCAAGGTATTTTCTATTTTTTCTATAAAGCTTTTAAAAAAAGAAAAAATAAAAGGATATCTCTATGCCATTTGATTCCTTCTTTCAGATTTATGAATCCATGTTGCTAGTTTTTTTAGATTCATGGACGCAAAAAGAAGATTCAGTTCCATTTCTATCTTCTGAATCCCTCGATATTGTGTATAACGCATATTATGTTTTTCTTTTGCATCTGCAAAGACTCGCTCAATGGTTTGACTCCGTAGTTTGTAAAGATCTCGATACTTTGGAGTATGACGAATGTCCTCACATTGCTCTATGTAGTTTTCCCATATATGACGTGTGACTACTTTTACATGGTCTTTACTTGCTGTGCATTCTGATAAGGAAGGGCAACTCTTGCAAATTTCTCCTTTACTCTTATATTCCCGATACCCTTCTCTATTTGTTGTAGTATAGTTTAACACTTGGTTTTCTGGGCATACAAAGCAATCATAGTATTCATCATAAGCATATTCGTGTTTTTTAAAATAACCATTTTTTGTCATAGGTCGTTTGTATGGTAGGATAGGAATTCGTTTATCTTTGAGTATTTCTCTAGCAATTGCAGGTGTTTTATATCCGGAATCCATTACAATATTTTTTACACCTTTATATCTTTTTACTTTTTCATAAATCTTTGGGAATGCAACTGAGTCATGTACATTTCCTGGATTTGTATGAAAAGCAAGTATGTAATTGTTTCGATCGCAAGCTACATTTGCAGCATAAGCAAATACTACCTTATGCTTTCCTTTATGAAATACACCGCAATCCGGATCTACGGTACTTTTCTTGATTACTTTTGTCTTTTCTTTGGCTTCCGTTTTTTTTTACAAGCTTGTTTTCCTCGTTCAATGCGATCTTCGTTAATTTCTTTCATTAGTTCTTTTTCATAGTATTTAACGGATTCCAAAACGGTTTCTTTTTCACTGTTATGGTTATTTGCACTTGCTTTAATATGTGTACCGTCAATGAAAATGCTTTCTGAATTAATGAATTCATATTCCATAATTTCAGCAATGACTCTTTGAAAGATTTGTTCGAATAAGTCAGTATTTTGAAACCGACGAGAGTAGTTTTTACCAAAGGTAGAAAAGTGAGGAATTTCTTCCTCTAAACTATAACCAAGATACCATCGATAAGCTACATTCGTTTGAATTTCTTTAATGGTCTGCCTCATGGATCGAATACCAAAGGTATATTGAATGAGGGTAATTTTAATTAAGACGACAGGGTCGATGCTTTCTTTTCCCACATCAGAATACAAATCTTTTACAAGGTCATAAATGAAAGAGAGATTAATCGCAGTATCTATCTTACGAATAATATGATCTTGTGGAACAAGAGAATTCAAGGTTACCATTTGAAATTGATCACGACCTAATAAATCTTTCTTACCCATCATAAAGCAAATACCTCCATGTATTTATACATATATTTTACCATAAATACAATAAAATGTATTACATTATGTAAAAAAAACTGTAGGCAAAGATAGAGATATCCTTGTCTACAGTCTGAAAGGATGGATTTTTTCCATCCTTTTTCTTTTTATAGTTTATAGGATACCTAAGAAGAAAAGTCCTAAATTCTAATCTCTTTGTCAATGGAAAATAGATATAAATAAGTTTCCTTTACCTTAATCCCCTTTATTTTTTCCAATGCTTCCTTGTAAAGAGCTAATTGCCCTTCATATTGCCTCTTTATTCCTTCAAGTGAGGATTGTGTATCTTGCGTAAAATTAGATTTATAATCCAAAAGTACATATTCATTGTCTTCTAAAAAATAACAATCAATGGTGCCTTGGATAATAATATCTTCTTTTTCTTTCTTCTTTTTTAAATTAAAAGAAACCTCTTTATAAATTTCCTTTGCTTTACAAGCTCTTCTTCCAATATCAGAGACAAAAAATGCGGTAAGTTTATCTAAGTCAGCAACTTGTGCCTCTTCATCAAACAGAATTTCTCGTTCTACCATACTTTCAATGAACTGAGAAATTTTTCTTCGGATTGCAGGCATGTCTTCTTTTTGTGAAAAAAGGAACTCATGAAATGGTAAGTATTCCATAATACGATGCAAAATGGTTCCTCGTTCTGCACCAGAATAAACCTTTTTCCCTTGCAAAAATTTAGGCGGCATTTTTGATAAATTTGTTCTTCTTTTACTTACCTCCCCAACCTTTTCTTTTGCAAGCTCGGATACACTATACTTTGATTTCATCTGATTTGCAAAGAGATAAGGATATTGATATTCTAAGCGACTATAGATCATCTTTTGATCTTCCTCTTTGAAATTCGTAGAAAATCCCTTTGCAAGGGCAAAAGAAATCTCCTCTCTTTGTATATCGAGCTCTTCTTTTATCAGACTCATCCCGCTTCGATCATGACGAAATATTTTTATATTAGAATCCACAATGGCAGGAAAAATCAAATCCATATAACATTTTGCACCTGCTGCATCCTCTGATTCCCTTAACTCATATTTTTCCAAAGTTCTATCAATATCCGTGACAGTTCCTAAAAGCACAAGTTCATCCATCGCACGTGTAAAAGCTACATATAGGATACGAATTTCTTCCGCCATATCGTCTTTTTTCTTTTTTTCATCCATTAAATATTGAAGGATTGTTTTGCAATAACAATGATTCTCAACATCAACCAAACGTAAACCAATACCTAAGTCCTTATCTAAACTCAAAGCGGTGGATTTCTGTCCCAATTGAAATCGCTTTGCTAATCCTCCTACTAAAACAAAAGGAAATTCAAGCCCCTTACTCTTATGTATGGTCATAATACGTACAACGTCATCGTTTTCTCCAATGAGCTTTACTTGTCCCGTACTGATTTTTTTCTCCTGTAATGCTTCTATATAACGAATAAAAGAAAATAAACCTTTACCCTGAGAAGATTGATACTGCACTGCCTTATCAACAAGAAAACGTAAATTTGCTTGCCGCTGAATTCCTCCTGGAATGCTTCCTATATATTGATAATATCCAGTTTCTTCAATTAACTTCCAAAGGAGATTTTCTAAAGACATATATGTCGCAATCTTCCCCCAAAGCTGCAATGCATTCAAAGCAACACTACATTTTTGCCTCAGCCCTTCGTGTTCACCATTCTGACTATACTGTAAAAAAGCATCATAGTAGGAGCCTTGTTTATGTGCAATTCTTACTTTCGCCATTTCATCAATCGTAAAATCAAAAATAGGAGATCGCATTACACTTAACAGACATAAATCTTGTTTTTTATTATCAATCAGTCGCAATAAATTTAAAAAAATCTGAATTTCTACGGTATCAAAATACCCATCACTGTTATCAACAAACGCAGGAATTCCAGCATCCATTAGTGCTTGAAAATAGATTTGTCCATCCGTTTTTGCTCCTCTTAACAGAATTACAATATCTCTGTTCTCCAAGTTACGTACGCATTCTTTCTTGCAATCAAAAATTTCTTTTCCTTTTGCCTCTTTTATAATCTGTACAGCGGCATAAGCTTCCACTTCTGCACGTTTCATTTCTTTGATGAGATCATCAATGTCTTCTTCCTCAATTTGTGCATCATCCACTACATGAAGAGATAACGGATATGCCAATTCACCTTCATAATTAACCCCTTTATATAAGGCTGCATCTTTATCATATGCCAAACCTGTGGTTCGCTTTTGCATGATCTTTGAAAAAACATGATTACTCCCATTAATAATGGTGTCTTTGCTTCGAAAGTTTCGATTCAAATCAATTTTTTCATTTTCTTCTTTCGTTCCTTTTTGAAATAATTCGTATTTCCAGATAAAAAGTTCCGGCTCTGCCAGCCGAAATTTATAAATACTCTGTTTGACATCCCCTACCATAAACACATTATTATCTCTTTTAATACGATTGATTAAGGTTTCCTGAACTATGTTACTGTCTTGGTATTCATCAATAAATATGTATCGGAATTTATCTCGGTATTCGGAAGCAGCTTCTTCATGTTCTAAAATTTTTAAAGCATGGTGTTCAATGTCATTAAAGTCAATTAACCCTTTTTTCTGTTTTCTTTCTGTATATTTTTTCTCAAAATCTTCTACTAAGCAATAAAGTATGTTTGCATATGGATAAGTTTCTTGCATTTCTTCCGTTAATTCTTTTAATGAACGAGTTCCAAATTGTTCACAAAGGCGATTAAAAATTTCTTTTCCTTTGTCACGAAATGCACTTACGCGGTCCTTAATTTCTTGATAAATTTCCTTCTCATCCTTACCTGCTACAAGGCGTTGAAATTTTCCTTTATAAGCATTCATCTTCTGCATCGTATCTTCAAAAGAATGTATTTTTAAGGCAGATTGCATTTCTTCCAACTCGAAAATATCCAAAGCACACTTTTTACTTAATCTCTCAAGTCCAAATTCAAGTAGTAAGCTTTCAGCTTGCTTAAAATAACTTAAAGAAAGGAAAAGTTTATCATTGATATTTTCTTTTAATTGCTGAAAAACAGTACTATTTTCAAACTCTTCCATTCCTTCTTTCAGTTTACCAACATTTTGTGATAACCATTCAAATGAATTTGGTATACTCTGTATAAACTGATAAGTATAAAGAATCATTTCTTTCGCTGATTTTTCATTTTTACTTCCGGCGTATGCACGTAAAAAAGAAAGAAACTCTTGGTCCTTTCTTTGAAATCGTTCATGGAATAATTCTTCCATTGCTTCTGCTTGCAAGATGGTTTTTTGAGCTTCATCACAAATCTTAAAATTAGGCTCAATATTAATAAAATGAAAATATCTACGTATCACTTCCATGGCAAATGCATGAAAGGTACTGATATTTGCTTTATGTATAAGGCTAAGCTGCCTGCGCAAAAATAATTCCTTTTTCTGATTTTGTTCCAATTCTTCCATCTCATTTGAAATGGCTCGAACAATCTTTTCTTTCATTTCCGCAGCTGCTGCATTACTAAAGGTAACAATAAGCATTTGATTTAAATCAATTTCATCTTCTAGAATTAATCCTTTAATTCGTTCAACCAGTACAGCTGTTTTTCCAGATCCTGCTGCTGCAGAAACTAAAATATTTTTTTCACGTAATCGGATTGCTTTCTCTTGTTCTTCTGTCCATTTCATTTTCTATGTCCTCCTACCGTCTAAATCAAATGAATTTTATGCAATAGACGATATAACATCTCCCCCTTAGGTAAAGCTTTGATTTCATTTGGTAAGATAGATTTACTGAAAATCAATGAAATGCCATACACTCCGGCACCAACGCAAATGGATAAAGCAGTTGCTAAAGTATTTCCTAAAATACCAATAAGCAAAGAGTAGCTTATCAATACACAAACGCTCATAAGTATACCGCATAAAATCGGTTTTATAACCGTTAACTTCCAATCAAACTCTGTTTCACACACTCGTTTAACTGCCCATAAATTTAAAATTCCAACCACACCGTATGCTACTGAACTTCCAATTGCTGCGCCTTGTACGTTTAATTGAGGAATTCCCGTCAATAAATAAGTTAAAATAATTTTTACAACCAATCCTGCCAAAAGAGAGTATACAGCAGCAGATGCCTTATCCAATCCCTGAAGGATACCTGCCATTGTTTGTGCTATTGCCAAAAAAACGATTCCAATCGATAAATAAAACAAACTTGGTGCCGCACTTGCTGCACTTTCCGCCTGCATAGGATACAGAAGCAGCATAATCGGTTCTGAAAGACTCATTAATCCAAAGGCACATGGAACTCCAAGCATCATTGCAGTTCGGAAGCCTAAACGTACATTATCCTTTAAAAAAGATTTGTCCTTTGTACTTTGCGCTGCTGCAACTGCCGGTACCATACTCAATGCAATGCTTAACGCTAAAGCCTGAGGAATGTTAATAATCGGACCAGCCATTCCAGTTAACTGCCCGTAAAGGGCATTTGACGCTTCATAGCTAAAACCAATGCTTTGCATACGATTCATTACAATCCCAACGTCCGCTATATTCATAATTGGTAAAATAGATACCCCGATTGTAATCGGAACCGTCAAATAAACCAATCTCTTAAAAATACTTTTGGATGATTCCTTTGTAACTACATTTTCTGCAAGCATTTGCTTTTTAATTTTATTACTTTTCCGTAAATACACAATGATTAAAATTAAAGTTCCGGCAATCGGACCAATGCTTGTACCAAAGCAAGCCCCTCCTGCGGCATACTCAATCCCTTTTTCCACTAATAGCACTGCTAAGATAAGCCCGATACCAACTCGAATGGCTTGCTCAACCAGCTGTGAAAAAGCCGTTGGTGCCATTTCCTGCATTCCCTGAAAATAACCACGAAAGACAGCCATAATCGGAACAAACAAAAGTGCCGGAGCAATGGCTGCCATTGCATAATACGCATGTGGATTTCCTAGCATTGTTACAATTGGCTTTGCTCCGAAAAAAACAATCGCAGAAGATACCACGCCAAGAATGAGCATAACAAGAAAGGAAATGCGAAAGACAGTATGTGCCTCTGCATGTTTTCCGACCGCTATGCGCTCTGAAACCATTTTCGATATCGCAGCCGGAGCTCCGTTGGTTGAAAATACCAATAAAAATATGTAAATCGGGTAAGCGGTTTGGTAATATCCCATACCTTCATCGCCGATAATATTCGCAAGCGGAATACGGAAAATCGCCCCCATAACTTGTACCATTAATCCTGCAATCCCCAATATTGCTGCACCTTTTAAGAATGTTTTCTTCCTCATTTGTTTCTTTCTAAAACAGATTACTCCGTTTCCCCTTTCTGATTTTTAAAAAATATTAATACAATCCAATTTGACGTCACGCTTTATTATATATAATTTTTCCCTACTCTTCTATATATTTTAAACATTTCTTTTGATATAATGTGCATGGGTTATGAAAAAAACTTTTTACGCTCATACTATTGACGTATTATAAATAGAATCGAGGTATTATAATATGAAACAAACGACAATGCTTTTAATTTTAGATGGTTTCGGCGACCGTAAATCTATTCATGGTAATGCAATTTTGCAAGCAAAGACACCGAATTTGAATGATTTATTCTGTCGTTTTCCAAATACACTTCTTGGTGCCAGTGGTGAAGATGTAGGACTTCCAGAAGGACAAATGGGAAACTCCGAAGTAGGGCATCTCAATATAGGAGCAGGCCGCATCGTCTACCAAGAGCTGACTAAAATTTCAAAAGCAATCAAAGAGGGCATCTTTCAAAAGAATGAAGCCATTCTTACTGCTATGGAACATTCATTGAAAAACAACTCTTCCCTTCATATATTAGGTCTTTTATCTGACGGTGGTGTGCACAGTCATATCAATCACCTCTTTGCATTGCTTGATCTTGCAAAAAGCAAAGGAATTTCTGAAGTTTTTGTTCATTGCCTTTTAGACGGAAGAGACGTGCCGCCAAGATGCGCAGGTCGCTATCTTTCTATGCTTGAAGACCATATGGAAAAAATCGGTATTGGTAAGATTGCCACAATCGGTGGTCGATATTACGGAATGGATCGTGATAGTCGCTGGGAGCGAGAAGAATTGGCCTATAACGCATTTACTTTAGGACAAGGGGAAATCGCCAACAATGTGCACGAAGCCCTTTCTGCTGCTTATGAAAGAAATGAAAATGATGAGTTTGTAAGACCAACGGTTATTTTAGAAAACAATAAGCCTGTAGCAACGGTAAATGATAAAGATTCCATTATTTTCTTTAATTTCCGACCTGACCGTGCAAGACAAATTACCAGAGCCTTTGTAGATTCTACCTTTACAGGTTTTTCACGAAAAAAAGTATTGAATCATTTGTGTTATGTCTGCTTTACACAATACGATGCAGAAATGCCAAATGTCTTGGTCGCTTTTCCACCTCAATCTTTAAAAAATACCTTAGGTGAATATCTTTCCGACTTAGATTTGCATCAGCTTCGTATTGCAGAAACAGAAAAATATGCGCATGTCACTTTCTTTTTTAATGGCGGTGTTGAGGCTCCGAATAAAGGAGAAGATCGAATCTTAATCCCTTCTCCTAAGGTTGCTACTTATGACTTAAAACCGGAAATGAGTGCCTACGAAGTGACAGATCGCGTTATCGAGCAAATTGAATCCAAAACATATGATGTGATTATTTTAAACTTTGCAAACTGCGATATGGTAGGACATACGGGCGAGATGGATGCTGCAATAAAAGCAGTTGAAACAGTGGATGAATGTGTTGGGGAAATTGCAAAAACGCTTCAAAAGAATAATGGGCAAATGCTTTTGACTGCAGATCATGGAAATGCCGACTATATGCTTGATGAAAATGAGAATGTAGTGACTGCGCACTCACTGAGTCCGGTTCCACTTTTAGTTATGTCGGAAAAAGAAATGACTCTGAAAGATCATGGCATACTTGCAGACCTTGCTCCAACACTTTTGGACCTGATGGGATTGAAAAAACCGGAAGAAATGACTGGAAGCAGCTTAATTATTGATTAATATATTAAATGTCTAAAATTAAATATATAAAAAATACTTAAAAAATGGCTTCTAAGATAATATAGTTATCATAGAAGCCATTTTTCATTTCTAATATTCAATTCCTTCTCGAGCTTCTATGCCTGTATTATAGTAATGTTTAATCTCTCGCATTTCCGTTACCAAATCCGCACGCTCAATCAGTTCTTGTGGTGCATATCGACCCGTTAAAATTACTTCCGTCTTCTCTGGCTTTAAATCCAAAACCTCCATAACTTCCTCAATTTTAACCAAATGAAAAAACAAAGCCGTATTGATCTCATCAAAGACTACCATATCATACTCTCCAGAAGCGAGCACCTGCTTCATACGAGCAAGCCCTTTTTTTGCATCTTCAAAATCACATTCTGTAGGCTCTTTTCCGACAAAGCATACATTCCCAAACTGTTCCATTTTAAAATTTTTAAAATAGTCCATCGCCTTTAATTCACTATAGGGCTTTCCCTTCATAAACTGTCCAAAAAATACTTTGTTACCGGCGCACAGACTACGAAGAGAAATTCCCAAAGCAGCTGTGGTTTTTCCTTTTCCATTTCCGGTATAAAGCTGAATGTACCCTTTTTCAATTCCCATTCTCATTTCTCCTTTCTTTATACGCTATACGATTTTTATACACCAATGCAATTTCTTCCGCAATTTTTATTCCATCTACGGCTGCAGAAACAATGCCACCTGCATATCCGGCACCTTCCCCTCCCGGATAAACGCCTTTTATATTGCACGTACAATCTTTTCCTCTTACAATGCGAACCGGAGAAGAGCTACGGCTTTCTAAAGCGGTCATAACTGCATCTTCACAATCAAACCCTTTCATCTTTTTTCCTAAAAATGGCAAAGCTTCTTTGATAGATTCCGTAACAAACTCGGGCAAGCAATCCTTTAAATTTTCCCAAACAATTCCAGGTTTATAGGAAGGTTGTACTTTATACATAGAATGACTAGTTTCTTCAAAGGATACACAATCTTTCATAAAATCACCGACACGCTGCGCAGGTGCATGATAATTACATCCTCCGAGCTCAAAAGTAAGTTTCTCATATTTTTGTTGAAAATGTATCCCTGCAAGCGGATGATCGGAGGCAAAATCCTCTGTTCTCACATCCACCAATAATCCACTGTTTGCATTTTCAAGATCTCGGCTATGATAACTCATTCCATTGGTGACGACTCCCCCCTCTTCCGATGCGGCTGCAATGACTAAGCCACCGGGACACATACAAAAAGTATAGACTCCCCTTCCACTGCTGCAACGATGTGAAATTTTATAATCTGCAGCCCCAAGGTGATACTCACGGTATCGTTTCCCATATTGTGATTCATCAATCATTGATTGCGGATGTTCTATTCTTACTCCCATGGAAAATGGCTTTTGTACGATCTCAACACCAGACTCATAAAGCATTTTTACGGTATCTCTTGCACTGTGCCCCAAAGCCAATACAACAAATTCAGCAGGAATGAATTCTTTATGATTAATGTACACGCCTTTCATTTTTTTATTTTCTAATTCTAAGGAAGTTACTTGACTTTCAAATCGAATTTCTCCGCCAAGTTCTATAATCTGTTTTCTTATATTAACAACCACATTACGAAGCACATCCGTACCAATGTGAGGTTTCTGCTTATAAAGGATATCCTTGTCACTTCCGGCAGCCACCAATTCCTCCAATACCTTTCGTACTCTTGGATCTTTAATTTGTGTTGTCAGTTTTCCATCCGAAAATGCACCGGCTCCGCCCTCTCCGAATTGCACGTTGGAATGCACGTCCAATTCTCCAGTCTTCCAAAAACGTTCTACATCCTTTGTACGCTCTTCCATTTCTTTTCCACGTTCCAAAACCAAAGGCTGAAGCCCCATTTGCGCTAACAGCAGAGCACAAAACATTCCACAAGGACCAAATCCGACTATCAATGGCCTTAAATCATTGCCATTTTCCTTCCTTTCTTTTGATTTTTGCATGGATTCTGCACTTATTCTTGGTAAAGGATATTCATATGATTTTGGTATTACAATATCCATTTTTATTTTTCGGTTTCTTTTTAACAACACTTCTTCTATTTTTTGCAGTTCCTTTTCCGTTTCGATTACTTTATTATCGAAAGACGCAATTTCAAAATCGATCGAATAAACTCGTTTGATACTTCCTTTATCCCGCGCATCCAAAGATTCCTTTATTACATTCCAAGATTTTAATTTTAAATCTTTACAGCCTAATTTTTTTTCAATGCAATCCGGCAAATGCGACAACGGTTCCAATACATCTAATTTTATTTCATGTATACGTAACATTTTTACTCCTTTGAAGCAGCTTTTCCGGCTCCATATCCAGAGCTCCAAGCCCACTGTAAATTATAACCACCACAGCGACCGTCAATATCGATTAGCTCTCCTGCAAAAAATAAACCCGGTACCAATAAAGATTCCATCGTTGTTGGATTAATCTCGCTTGTCGATATCCCGCCGCATGTAACTTGTGCGTCTTTAAATGATTTTGTTCCATTTATTTTAATGTTCCAATGTTTCATCAGATGACTCAGCTCTTCCATCTTGGAGGCAGCAATCATCGACGCAATTTCTTCCTTTTTTATTTCAACACGATTAAGTAAAGCCGCACCCAATTTTTCATGAATCATACCCTTTAATAACGAATCAATCGCTTCTTTACCCTCTCGTTTCTGTTTCTCCGTAAGAATGGTAAACAGTTCATCTTTAGACCATTCCGGAAATAAGTCAATTTCAACAGAATATTTTTCTTCAAGACGATCCTCCAGCTTATCAAATCGTACATATCGGCTGATGTTAAACACGCATATACCTGAAACGCCTTCTTCTGTAAATTGAATTTCACCGATGTCGGTTGCTAATACTTTATTTTCACGCAGTAAGGATACCTTTCCTTTAGCCCTTACACCTTTACATCCGCCAAAGCTTTTCTTATCACATAAAAGCTGTACCAACGCAGGGATCGGTTTCATTATTTGATGTCCAAACGACTTTGCAAAAGCAAATCCATCACCGGTTGAACCATATTGCAAACCAGCTTTTCCTCCCGTCGCTAAAATAACATTTGAAGAAAAGAGACATTCACCATTGTCCATCTCAACTTCAAAAGAATCCTTCTGTTTTTTAACATTTTGCACATTCGATGAAGAACGAATACAAACACCCAAGCGTTTTATTTCTGCCTCCAAAGCTTCTTTTATAACAATGCCCTGACCGGAATATGGATATACGCGACCTTCTCCTTCGACTCTTGATAAAATACCCATTTGAAAAAATAACTGTCTTGTCTCTTCAACGCTTAACTGTGATAATGCACCATGTGAAAAAAATTGCTCAATCTTTTTTTCATCTGAATATATTCCGTCTTCCTCTTTCCCTTTCAAATCAGATGCTGCGCAATATATATTCATAAAATTACAACGTCCGTTTCCAGTTGCCAAAAGTTTTTTCCCTAATAATTCGTTTTTCTCCAAGAGAAGAATTTTGTTGCCCTTTCCCAAAGTCCTTGCAGATGAAATAGCTGCCATCATTCCAGATGCACCGCCACCTACAATTATAATTTTCCATTGTTTTCTCTTCTCTTCTTGCATAGCTGACTCCTTTTATCATAAACATGTAAAATTATTATACACTTTTTTTATCCTTTGGTCATTGCTTTTATTCGAATCTCTAGAATAGAGGCAGCTTGTTTTTATGTATTAATTTTGCTATAATAGATTAATTATAGTCTTAGTGAATTTTTAAAAGATTTAACGATTCACTTTCTTTTTAACTATAGCGCAATATAAAATTCAGAGAGGTAAAAAATATGAGAGCAGTTATTACTGTCGTAGGAAACGACACAGTCGGCATTCTTTCCAAAGTGAGTGGAATTTGTGCAGAATACGGTATTAATGTAGAAGACGTTACACAAAGTATTCTTCAAGGCGTTTTTGCCATGATTATGATTGTAGACATGAGCAATTGCACTGTAGATATCCCAGCACTGAAAGAAAGCTTTGAAAAAGCACAAAAAGAAATGGGCGTTGAAATTCGCTTAACGCGAACTGAAGTGTTTGATGCAATGCACCGAATCTAAATCATTAGAAAGGATTAAAACAACGAATGATTAATACAAATGATATCTTAGAAACCATTCACATGATTAATGATGAAAATTTGGATGTCAGAACCGTTACAATGGGTATTTCCCTTTTAGATTGTGCGGATGAAGATCCTAAAAAAGCTTGTAAAAAAATATATAATAAAATTACTGAAAAAGCGAAAAACTTAGTTCCAATTGTGGAACGCATTAGTAATGAATACGGCATTCCTGTTGTAAACAAAAGAATCAGTGTGACTCCGATTTCCATGCTGTTGGCGAGTGCAAAAAATGCGAATCCAGTAGATTATGCCATCGCCCTGGATCAAGCTGCAAAAAAAGTTGGAGTAAACTTTATCGGTGGTTTTTCTGCTTTGGTTCATAAGGGTTTTAGTGCCGGTGACCAAGAATTGATTGCATCCATACCTGAAGCTTTATCAAAAACTGACTTTGTCTGTTCTTCGGTTAACATTGGTTCTACCAAAAGCGGAATCAATATGGACGCAGTAAAAATGATGGGCCCAATTATTAAGCGTGCAGCTGAGTTAACAAAAGACAACCAATGTTTAGGCGCTGCAAAGTTAGTTGTTTTTTGCAACGCTCCGGAAGATAATCCGTTTATGGCTGGTGCTTTTCATGGTGTTGGTGAACCTGACTGCGTCATTCATGTAGGTGTTAGCGGTCCAGGTGCGGTTCGTGCAGCTCTTGAAAAAAATGCAAAAGGCTGCCGTACGGACGAAGTTGCAGAACTTATTAAACGAACTGCATTTAAAATTACCAGAATGGGTCAGCTTGTAGGCACACTGGCAGCTGAATCCTTAGGGGTGCCTTTTGGAATTGTTGATTTAAGCTTGGCACCAACTCCTGCAATCGGTGATAGTGTCGCAAATATCTTAGAAGAAATTGGATTGGAAAGCTGTGGCTGCTGCGGCACAACTGCAGCACTTGCTATGCTGAACGATGCAGTGAAAAAAGGCGGCGTTATGGCCAGCAATCATGTAGGAGGACTTTCCGGTGCATTCATTCCAGTCAGTGAAGACGACGGCATGATTAAAGCAGTACGCAAAGGAAGTCTTACTATGGAAAAATTGGAGGCTATGACAGCTGTTTGTTCAGTAGGAATCGATATGGTTATCATACCCGGAGATACAACCGATGCAGTCATTAGTGCATTGATTGCAGATGAAGCTGCAATTGGCATGGTAAACAGCAAAACCACTGCAGTAAGAGTCATTCCTGCAATTGGAAAACAAATTGGTGATGAACTTGATTTTGGAGGTCTTCTAGGATACGCACCGGTAATGCCGATTAGTACGTATTCTCCGGAAGTATTCATAAATCGTGGCGGCAGATTACCATCTCCACTTCAAGCTTTAAAAAATTAATATAAGGGGTATTTCCATTGTTTCGATTTATAAAATCCATACTTCGACTCTTCGTATTGTGTATTATCATTGGCGCCATGATTTTTACCTATGCACGATACCTTGAACCAAAAATGCTGCAAACCAAAGACATTATGGTTAGCTCTATGCGCATTCAAAATCAAGCAGAAGACCTCATTGTCGTTGCCTTTGCAGATACACACTTCAGTGAATATTACACCTGTGAAGATTTTGAAAAGGTAGTAAAACAGATCAATCAATTGCAGCCGGACTTGGTATTTTTCCTTGGTGATTTGATTGATAATTATGATACTTACAATGTAGATACTGAAGAAATTTCCAAACAGCTATCTTTGATTCAAGCAACAATGGGGAAATTTGCAATCTTCGGAAATCATGACTATGGCGGTGGTTCCGAACATTATTATGAAACGATTATGAATGAGGGAGGTTTTCAGGTATTAATCAATGAATACTATGGGATGGATGATTATGGTATCGGTATCATAGGCATTGACGATATGTTAATTGGTTATGGAAACAGCGAAATTGCTTCCTATGGCCGTTCTGATTACTTTAATCTGGTATTGTGTCATGAACCTGACGTTATCGATGAAATTTTGGATTATAACGTTGATTTAATGCTTTCCGGGCACACACATGGCAGACAGGTTGATTTCAAGATCTTTGATGATTATATCCTTCCGCCTTATGGTCAAAAATATCCAAAAGGGCATTATACGTTTGACAACGAACGTGGTACACAGCTTTACGTAAACTCAGGTCTTGGTACTACACAATTACCTCTGCGATTTTTATCACCACCTGAGATTACGCATGTGATATTGCAATCGGAAAACAATGAATCGTAGAAAATAAACGTACACATTCACTTTTAAATGTATCATCATTACACTGAGGTGTTGTATAAATTTATGCAATGTCTCAGTGTTTTTTAGACATCAACAATATTTTATATTACTAAAAAACAACCTTTATTTGGTTGTTTCAGACTGTAGACAAGGATATCTCTATCTTTGCCTACAGTTTTTTTTACATAATGTAATACATTTTATTGTATTTATGGTAAAATATATGTATAAATACATGGAGGTATTTGCTTTATGATGGGTAAGAAAGATTTATTAGGTCGTGATCAATTTCAAATGGTAACCTTGAATTCTCTTGTTCCACAAGATCATATTATTCGTAAGATAGATACTGCGATTAATCTCTCTTTCATTTATGACCTTGTAAAAGATTTGTATTCTGATGTGGGAAAAGAAAGCATCGATCCTGTTGTCTTAATTAAAATTACCCTCATTCAATATACCTTTGGTATTCGATCCATGAGACAGACCATTAAAGAAATTCAAACGAATGTAGCTTATCGATGGTATCTTGGTTATAGTTTAGAGGAAGAAATTCCTCACTTTTCTACCTTTGGTAAAAACTACTCTCGTCGGTTTCAAAATACTGACTTATTCGAACAAATCTTTCAAAGAGTCATTGCTGAAATCATGGAATATGAATTCATTAATTCAGAAAGCATTTTCATTGACGGTACACATATTAAAGCAAGTGCAAATAACCATAACAGTGAAAAAGAAACCGTTTTGGAATCCGTTAAATACTATGAAAAAGAACTAATGAAAGAAATTAACGAAGATCGCATTGAACGAGGAAAACAAGCTTGTAAAAAAAAACGGAAGCCAAAGAAAAGACAAAAGTAATCAAGAAAAGTACCGTAGATCCGGATTGCGGCGTATTTCATAAAGGAAAGCATAAGGTAGTATTTGCTTATGCTGCAAATGTAGCTTGCGATCGAAACAATTACATACTTGCTTTTCATACAAATCCAGGAAATGTACATGACTCAGTTGCATTCCCAAAGATTTATGAAAAAGTAAAAAGATATAAAGGTGTAAAAAATATTGTAATGGATTCCGGATATAAAACACCTGCAATTGCTAGAGAAATACTCAAAGATAAACGAATTCCTATCCTACCATACAAACGACCTATGACAAAAAATGGTTATTTTAAAAAACACGAATATGCTTATGATGAATACTATGATTGCTTTGTATGCCCAGAAAACCAAGTGTTAAACTATACTACAACAAATAGAGAAGGGTATCGGGAATATAAGAGTAAAGGAGAAATTTGCAAGAGTTGCCCTTCCTTATCAGAATGCACAGCAAGTAAAGACCATGTAAAAGTAGTCACACGTCATATATGGGAAAACTACATAGAGCAATGTGAGGACATTCGTCATACTCCAAAGTATCGAGATCTTTACAAACTACGGAGTCAAACCATTGAGCGAGTCTTTGCCGATGCAAAAGAAAAACATAATATGCGTTATACACAATATCGAGGGATTCAGAAGATAGAAATGGAACTGAATCTTCTTTTTGCGTCCATGAATCTAAAAAAACTAGCAACATGGATTCATAAATCTGAAAGAAGGAATCAAATGGCATAGAGATATCCTTTTATTTTTTCTTTTTTTAAAAGCTTTATAGAAAAAATAGAAAATACCTTGCAGAAATTATAAGAATATAAATTTAGCAAGGTATTTTGTCTACAGTCTGAAACAACCTTTATTTGGTTGTTTTTTATGTTCTATTATTTTTCTTAAATTTCTATATTAGTATTTTATAATAAGCCCAGTATTTTCAAAAGCAAAATATAAAAAAGAGTGGTTTGCCCACTCTTTCGTTTTATATTAATTTATATGAGATATCATTTCTGCTGTTCTTATGAATCCAATATTTATGCATAGCTTACGTCTTCTTCTATAATGCCTTCCAGATACTCTTCATTTGCATGAACAATCGCATCGGCTGCACTATGGAACACATGATCTTCACCAATTAATTCAATTAAATTTCCTCTACGTAAAAGTTCCAGTACCTTCGGCTGTACACTGGTAAGTATCACCTGTGTTCCATTTTCATTTAAGTGGGTTACCAATTCCACAAGTCCCTGAACACCTGATAAATCCATCATTGGTACACCGCGCATAGACAAAATTAATACAGAGGTGTCCTCTAATTGTGCCAATTGTTTATTTAACTTTTCTACCACAGCAAAAAATATTGTTCCGGTAAGATAAGCAACCCGAATGTGCATCGGTACTGTAGGGATATCAATTCCGATTTTTTGCAGTCTCACATTATCAACCTTGCTGATTGTAATATCGATATCTGTTAAGCGTACTACAATTAAAAAAGCTGAAAAAGCGACTCCGATAATAATAGCCTGTGTCAAATCTAATACTACCGTTGCTGCCATAGTGATAAAAAACTTTAGCATCCCCCATTTAAACTTATGGTCAAAGATATAATGAATGTTTTTCCAATCATTCATTCTCCACGAAGTCATAAGCAAGACACCAGCTAATGCAGACAGTGGGATCTTTGACATTATCGGAGCTAATAAAAACATTGAAAGCAACAATCCTACCGCATGAATGATTCCGCAAATTCTTGTTTCTCCTCCGGATTTAATTGCAACACTTGTTCTTGCAATTGCCGCAGTTGCCGGTACTCCTCCAAAAATTGGAATGAGTATATTTCCAATTCCCTGTGCAATCAGTTCCTGATCTCCATCTAATTTTTCATTCTTCAGCTTACCTGCTGAAGCTCCGCAAAGCAAGCTTTCTATCATTGCCAATGCTGCGATTGAAAGTGCTGGAACGAAAAAGTCCCAAAATTGATTAAGTGGTAGTTTAAATATATTTAAACGTTCAGGCAAAAATAATGTTTTTGGTATTTCTCCCACAACAGCCACATCAAATTGGAAAAATCTATTAATAATCAAAACAAAAATTAAACCTGCCAAGGATGAAGGAAATTTTGCATCCCATTTTTTGGGCCAAATGATCATAACTAAGATAACGATTAAACCAAGTCCTAACGTTGGAAGATCAGGCGAAAAGCCGTGTGTAAAATATGAGAAAAATTTTGTAATAGCCATATCACCTTGAGATTTTACACCGAAAAAATTATCCAATTGCCCTAAAGCAATAATAACTGCAATTCCAGATGTAAATCCTGTTATAACGGAAGAAGGTATAAAACCAATAATTCTTCCTAATTTAAAAATTCCAGCGAGAACCAACAAAATACCGGCCATAAAGCCGGCAATAAAGATTCCGTTTAATCCATATTTTTGCGCTAACATTATAAGTATTGCTGTCATAGCACCGGTCGGCCCTGAGATTTGATAAGAAGCACCTGAAAGTATCCCTATCACAATACCTCCTATAATCGCTGTAATCAATCCTGCTGCAGCAGTCGCTCCGCTTCCTACACCAAAGGCCAAAGCTAATGGCAGAGCAACGGCGGCAACCGTTAACCCTGCCATAATATCCTTTGAAAATGCTTGTACATTATATCCAATAAATTCTGCTTTTAAATTTCCTATATACTGCTTAAACAATTTCTTCCTCTTTTCTATCATTATCTTCTAAGTCTTCTTTTTTGCGTTTTCGAACCCGTTTCATATGTATGCCAAGAATGATGACATTTACTCCCTGCAACAAAAAGAAGGCTCCTACAATCATACTTATTGCAACAGTTGCAACAATTGGACGTATGAAAGATACCATGCCCACGATAACACTGAGAATCCCCCATAACACGCCCCACTTCCAAGAAGCAACTCCACGTTCCTTTAAATTATACGATGCTAATATTCGCAATGTACCGGAAAACAAAACCCACATTCCAAAAAAGATAGGAATCATTGCATCCGTTACTAATTGATTGCTTAATACAACCAATCCCAATACCGTAGTTACAAATCCATCTGCAAGCCTCCATTGCGTTACTTCCCTTATCCTTGTTTTTCGATCAATAAAAAACGAAGTAATGGAGCTGATGCCGGAAAACAACATCGCAATTCCTAATACAAACGCAATCGATAAAAAAGTAGCACCTGGGTTCATAAAACAAAAAATTCCGGCCGCAGTTAATAATACGCCAGATATTATCGTTAAAATTCTCATAAAATCCTCCTATTTTTCTTTCCCTTCATAATTATAGTATCGAAACAAAATTTCGTCAACTGTAACAAAAAAAAACATAAAATTACAAATATAATTAACACAAGTTTAACACAAATTTTGGTTTTAATTTATGAAAAAATGGTACAATATACCTTGTTATGATAAAATAAAAGAAAAGGAGGAAAAAAATGATTACTTATGAACAAATAAAAAACAATAAAGAAATTAACACTTATATAAAAAAGGAAATGACCTTTTAGCTGCTTTGGCATTTACGGAACATGGGTTTGCGCACGCGGGTAAAGTGTCGGAAAAAGCTGGAGAAATACTCAAAATGCTTGGCTATTCGAATCGTATGACTGAATTGGCTAAAATATCTGCTTATATGCACGATATCGGAAATTGTATCAACCGCCACGATCATGCGCAAAGTGGTGCCATTATGGCATTTCGTATATTAGATCGTTTAGGATTCGATCCAGAGGAACTCGCCGATATTATAGGAGCCATTGGTAACCACGATGAAGGTACCGGAACAGCATTCAGTCCTATTTCAGCAGCTTTAATCTTAGCTGATAAATCCGATGTTCGCCGTTCTCGAGTACGTTACAAATATCGAAAAAAAGAGAGTTTAACCGACATTCATGATCGTGTAAATTATGCAGTAACTGATTCTATACTTTTAGTAGAACCAAATGAGAAAAAAATTATACTGAACCTAAAAATTGATACAGAAATCAGTGCCGTTATGGAGTATTTTGAAATTTTTCTGACCCGTATGGTTATGTGCAGAAATGCAGCGGACTATTTAGACCTACGATT
This sequence comes from Anaerovorax sp. IOR16, assembly GCF_017168145.1. Classification (GTDB taxonomy): domain Bacteria; phylum Bacillota; class Clostridia; order Peptostreptococcales; family Anaerovoracaceae; genus IOR16. The sequence goes on from NZ_JADQTL010000009.1 coordinate 1,272,953, forward strand.
TGAATTAAATATGAATGACATTAAACTTCTATAGACACATCCACAGGTCTGCTATGAAAACGATAAACAATATCCGCCATCTTCTGTGCATCTTCTAAATCGTGAGTGACCAGAAGAATGGTTTTTTTTATACCCTTATGCTGTTCTTGCATTTTTTCTTGAATTTCTGATTTTAAAGCATCATCCAGACCTTTAAAAGGTTCATCCATTAAAATCAAATCTGCATCATAAGCAAGTGCTCTTGCAATTGCAACACGCCTCTGCATACCGCCTGATAGCTCCCTTGGATAGGCCTCTGCATAGTCCTTCATTTTAACAAGTTCTAACATATCTTTTACTCGAATTTTCTGTGCATTTTTCTGTAAAAAAGAATCCAGTATAAAGGAAATATTTTCTGAAACTGTCAACCATGGAAGCAATCGATCCTCTTGAAATAAAAAAGCAATTCTTCCTTCATTTTTGGTTGTTGCACCTGGCAATCCCGTGATACTTCCTGCCTCATATTCCTCCAATCCTGCTAATATCCGAAGCAACGTAGTTTTCCCACAACCGGAAGGTCCAATAATTGCAGTCGTTTTTCCTTCAGAAAACGAAAGGTTAAAATTTTTATAAAGATCATTTTTACCAAAGTGCTTACATAAACCTTTGATTTCTATATCCATCGTAAAACCACCTTAATCCCCTTTTCAAAACAAACAGATAACACGACAATCATTGTAATCCAAGCAAACATTTCTGCCGTTTCAAAATATATTTTTGAATCCATTAAGTGATATCCCATCGAATAATGAGGAATGCTGATCACCTCACCTGCAACCACCGTTTTCCATGAAAGGCCGGAAACTAAACTCATCGCAGATTTTATGTGAGGTTTGAGGTCCGGATAATAAAGTTTTGTTATTCTCTGTCTTAATCCAATATGATATACCTTACACATTTCTAAAAATTCGGAATTCATAGCATCCAATCCGGCAAGTAAGTTAGTGTATACAACAGGGTAACACATTAGAAAGCATACAAAAACGGGCACCTTTGAAGAGGGCATCCACAAAACAAGGTACAAGATGATAGCCAAGACCGGAGTCGATTTCAAAATCGCTACCAGTCCTCCAAACTGTCCTCTTAAAAGTGGAAAAACATATGCTAAAAAAACCGATACTACACCAAATAAAAAGGAACATATGATCCCGAATACAACACGAAGCATTGTTGAAGCTACACTGTAATAAAATTCCTTGGTTTCCAATAATCCAAGCATTGCTTGAATTATTTGCATGGGAGAAGGAAAAATGTAAGTCCTGTCAACCATTATCGATAATGTTTGAAAAACAACCAACCAAAATAAAATTCCTAACAGGTATTTAAAAAAGTTTCTCATCACTTACTCCAGGTTTAAATAAAAATTCTTATCCGGTAATTTGCCTCCAATTGAACTTGGTTCCATGTTAAATAAAATTTGATAAAAATTATCTAAGGCATTAGAAGCATCTTGACCCTCTAAAGCAATAATATTGCATCGTGGAATTGCTTGTTCTACTACTGCTTCATTATCCATGACACCTTTTTCTACTAAAATACTTGCTGCATCTTTTGGTTTTTCATTCACAGATTCTACAGAATTCCTTACATCGGAAAGAAAAGTCTCTATGTCCGAAGCCCTCTCTTCTGCAAAATTCTTTGATACTAAAAATATCCCCATTGGCAAATCTGAATCAAATTCTTCTTTCCAAACAGCATTTAAATCCACAGGGACATTTATTTCGTTATTTTTCGCAGTAACCACAGACACGAATGGTTCCGGAAGCAATGCAATACTCTCTTTTTGAGCCATAAGAGCACCTGCCACATCAGTATGATTTCCCAGCCAATGAATGGTTAAATCTTTTTCAGGATCCAAGCCATTTTTTAATAATAGACATTTTAACACATATTCCGGTGTGCCACCTTTTCCACTTGCTAAAATCGTTTTCCCTTTTAAATCCTGTAACCCCTTGATTTCATTACCGTTCTCTGCAAGATATAGAACACCTCCGGTATTTACAGAAAGCAATCTCATGTCACCCTTTGTCTTATTGTAAAGAACAGCTCCTAAGTTTGAGGATACCCCAGCAACATCTACTTCACCGGACAGAAGCTTAGAAACCGCTTCTTCAGGGCTTTGATAAGTAGTAATTTCATACTGATTCGGCTGCGTCATTAAATAGGCCAACCCCATTCCTGTAGGCCCTTTCAAGCTGGCAATTTTAATTGTTTGAGTTAATTCCTTTTCATTTTCTTCCTTTATGTTTTTATTCGAACTGCACGCAGTTAAAATAGTTCCAATAAGAATCAACACTACCAAAAATAAACCCCATACTGTAATACCTTTTTTACGATTTAAACTCATCTTCTTTTTCCTCCCCATAACTAATTCCGATATCATTATGAATCAGTCCGCCAAAAGTAATGGCAGAACCTCCATATTTCTTTCGTATGGCATCCATCGTTCGTTCAATGCCTTCTTGTTTTTTACGATCGTGATTTTCCTGTGCAAATAGAGAAAGCTGCTCTTCCTCTCCTTCTTTTTCTAAATGAATCGCTGTAACTGTAAGCAATCGAATAGGATCAAAAAGGTTCCAGTTTTTTTCAATCAACTCCATTGCTGCTTTTGCAATTTCTTCTCCTAAATTCGTTGCAAAATATAATTGCTTCTGCCTTGAAATGATTTTAAAATAAGGATCTTTAATATCTATCTTTACACCCCAGCACTGCAATTTATAGTTTCTAAGACGTGATGAAACCGTATCAGATAAAGCGGTGACCGCTTTTTTAATATCGCTTTTTCCGACTAAATCACGTCGAAAAGTAATTGAATTCCCGACTGATTTTAATGTTTGTCTCTCACAAAACCTTGCTACCGGACTATCTTCCAGCCCATTTGCATAATCATAAAGCTGATCACCAAGTTTTCCCAGTAAGGAATGGATTACATTACGATTTGCAATCGCTAAGTCACCGATTGTTCGAATTCCCGTTGCCATCAACTTTTCTGCAGTTGCTTTCCCCACAAAAAAAAGCTGTCCGACAGGTAAAGGCCATAAAATTTGCTTAAAATTTTCCCTTGAAATCAAAGTTGTTGCATCGGGTTTTTTATATTCACTGCCCATTTTTGCAAAAATTTTATTAAAGGATACACCGACAGAAAGAGTAAGCCCCAATTCCTTGCGAACGGTTCTTCGGATGCAATCTGCAATCTCACATCCGTCTCCAAAAAGATTTGTACTTGCTGTTACATCCAACCAAGATTCATCAATACTAAACGGCTCAATCAAATCCGTGAATCGATGATAAATATGATTAATTTGATTCGAATAGCTTTTATATTGATCATGATGCGGTGGCACCAAAACCAATTCCGGACATTTACGCTTTGCCTGCCATACGGTTTCCGCCGTTACAATCCCATAAGCTTTAGCTGGTTCATTTTTAGCCAATATAATACCATGCCTACTGTCTGGATTGCCACATACAGCCATAGGGCGATTCCTCAACTGAGGAAGTGAAAGCAGCTCAACCGAAGCATAAAATCCATTCATATCACAATGTAAAATAATTCGATCCATTGGACATCCTCCTCTTTCATTTTACATGTTTTTTTTATAAACTGCATTAAATATTTGTATCGAATCATAGCAATATATCACAATACAATGTATAATAGTTACATAGTTATTGCATCCGGCAAAATGGAGGAAACCTATGAAAAACGTTATGGTCTGCGTGACGCAACAAAAAACTTGTGATCGTCTTATTCAAAGAGGCCACGAATTTCTTGGAAACGACAACGGAGAACTGTTTATTATTCACGTAGCACACTACCAATTTAAATTTTTAAATAACAGCAAGGAAGGCGAGGCTTTGGAATACTTATATGAAAAGGCATTAGAATACGGTGCAAACCTTACTGTAGTCCGCTCCAATGATATTTTGCATACTTTGGTTGATTTAGTTAAAAAAAATAACATTACTCATATTATCTTAGGGCAATCCGGTGAAATGCAGCCATGCAGCAATTTGATTTTTAAACTGGAGAAAAAAGTACAGGGGAAGGCCGAGGTAATAGTCGTGCCTGCATCCTAACAAAATGACCAACTCTTATTTGAGTTGGTCATTTCTATTAAATAAAATTACTTTCTTAAGATTCATGAACAAAATTAATATCTTTCATAACTGCTTCTGCAACGTTCTTACAATAGTCACTAATCTTTTCTAAATTATGAATGATATCCGTATAAATTACCGTAAATTCCGGCGAACACTTTCCTTGCTCCAAACGATTCATATGATGCTTACGTAAACGTACTTCAAGACGATCGATTTCATCTTCTTGACGAATTACATTTTGAGCTAAGTCTGCGCTGCCTTCATTTAACGCGCGAATGGTAAGGCTCACCATCTCTTTTACTTGTTCAAATGCACCACGAATTTCATCCAAAGCTTCCTGTGAAAATTTATATTCATTTCTAATTTTATCTTTTGCAAACAATGCAATATTTTGGCATTGATCTCCCATGTGTTCAATGTCACTGGCAACATGCATTAGACCAGCAACCTGTGTTGCTTGATGTTCTGTCAATTCTCCGTTTGAGAATAAGGAAGATAAATATTTAACCGATGCATCTTGCAGAATGTCTATGTTATTTTCCATTTCCAAAACTTTCTCAATTGCAATTTCATCTTCTTCCACAAAGCTCTTTTCTGCTTTCTCCATCATTGGGACTATGATTGCAGCAATGCGAGACAACTCTTTTGTTGCTAGATGTAAAGCAAATACAGGTTGATCCAAAATCTTATAATCCAAATAAATTGGATGCAACTCTTTTCCTTCAATCTCAATTTCATTACTTGGAATCAATCTGGTTACAAGTCTTACTAAGAATCCGATAAACGGCATCCAAATTAATGTGCAAACTATATTAAAAAACGTATGCGCATTCGCAATTTGGCGAGCAATGACCTGCACTTCCGACCCTGAAGGAGAAACCAGCTGTACAATTGCAGAAATTTGTGGAACAAACCAAATAAATAACAAAGTACCTGATATATTAAAAATGGTATGTGCAATAGCAGTTCTTTTTGCATTGGTTGACGCACCAATCGTAGCTAAGATTGCAGTAATGGTTGTTCCAATATTACTTCCAAATAAAATGGGCAATGCACCTTGCAATCCAACGATACTATGTACACCATCTGGTCCGGACTGCTCGGCTAAATTTTGAAGTACTGCAATCACGGCACTGCTGCTTTGTACGATTACTGTCATAGCAGTTCCTAAAAGAACACCTAGTGCTGGTATATTTCTTACATAAAGCATCATGGATTCGAAAAACGGTAAAGCAACCAAAGGTTTCATTACAGATCCCATATACTTAATTCCTAAAAATAACAATCCAAATGCAAATATAGTCTGTCCAACATATTTTACTTTTTCTTTCTTTGCTACAAAAAACATAAGAAAACCTATAAAAATGATTGGCCAGATATAATCATCAATTTTAAATGCAATAATCTGTGCCGTCATCGTAGTACCAATGTTTGCACCTAAAATAATACTAATAGCCTGTGGCAGATTCATTAACCCTGCACTGACAAAACCTATAACCATAACCGTAGTAGCGCTGCTGCTTTGTAATACAGCCGTCGTTAATGCACCGGCCAATACACCAACTAGAGGATTTTTGGTAAGCAAACTGAGTATTGTCCGCATTTTTTCTCCGGCAGCTTTCTGCAAGCCATCACTCATTAAATTCATGCCATAAATGAAAATAGCCAATCCACCTAATAGTCCAAATATCATTTGCACTGTTTCATTTCCCATATAATTCGTATGCTCCTTTGTACCTTCTTGTTTTTCCCATTCTTTTATTATTTGATTTGAATTAGTATTAAATGGATAACATTTCTGCTAAGCGCACAGTACAAGAATCGACTTTTCGTTCCATTTGCAAAGCTTTCTCTAATTCAATATCAACAATTTCGGATCCCCTAATTCCAATAGCCTTACTGCTGCTATCTTGGAGCAACAATTGCACGGCTTGATAGCCCATCATACTTGCAAGAATTCGATCTCTCGCAGTCGGGCTTCCACCTCTTTGAATATATCCTAAAACTACAACTTTTGTCTCTAATCCAGTTCTATCTTGTATCACATTTGCCAACTCGTCCGAAGTCATTTCGACTCCCTCAGCGCGAATGATAATACTATGGAGTTTTCCTCGGTTTCTTCTTTGAATCAAATTTCGACATACTAAATGGATGTCAACCGTTTCTTCCGGGATTAATACTGTTTCTGCACCACCGGCCAGACCTGCATAAAGAGCAATGTCTCCACAGTTTCTTCCCATCACTTCAACAACAGTCGTTCTACCATGCGATGAAGACGTATCACGAATGTTACCAATTGCATTTAATGCAGTATTGACTGCTGTATCAAATCCTAAAGTAAAATCGGTGTAAGACAAGTCATTATCAATTGTTCCAGGAAGTCCCATAATCGGTACTCCGGCTTGAGAAAGTTCTAGACCTCCATGTAAAGAGCCATCTCCGCCAATAATAACCAGTCCCTCTAATTCAAAATTTTGCATCATATCCAATGCTCTTTTAAACCCCTCTGGAGTTTGAAAGCGTTCACTTCTTGCAGTTTGAAGAATGGTTCCACCTCTTTGAATAATATCAGAAACGGAATCAACGGTCATTTCCATAATCTCTCCGTCTATCAGCCCTTCGAACCCTCGTTTAATTCCATAAACTTCCATTTTGTTATAGATTCCAGTTCGTACAACTGCACGAATGGCAGCATTCATCCCAGGCGCGTCTCCTCCACTTGTTAGTACTCCAATTCTTTTCATTGAAATCACCTGCCTCCTCAAACGATTTTACCCTTGAAACACTTTTTCTCACGCGGTTTATTATATCATCTTACATTATCTTTTCCAATTAAATTAATGATTTCCCTGAAAAATCCTTCCTTTCCATTCACCCATAAATTCGATTTTGTTTTGTACTTCTTTCCGGATGCATCCGAATGAATGATAACAGGAGTTTCTCCAGGATGTCTTTGCAATATTTGTCGTATGCGCTCCAACGTTATACTTTCTTCCAAATCATATGGTATAACTAATCTAATAATTTTTTGCGAATTTACTTCATTATAATTTTCTAAAGAAAAAATTGAATTTGCTAAAATTTTAGGTGCTTCCTCTTCTTTAAAATTAATGGTTCCTTTCACAACAACCAAGCCATCTTCATAAACCAATTCGGAGTACCGTTCATATACATTCGGAAATACAATGACCTCAACACAACCATGCAAATCTTCCAATTCTACAAAGGCCATCATTTGATTCTTCTTTGTAATTAAAGTTTTTTTACTATTGATAACACCTGCTACAGTGACACTCATTCCATCATGAATTACTGTGTTTTCCTCTGCATGTGATATATCCTCCGTACGAATGGTAACTACTTTCTCAATTTGCTCTTTATACTCTGCAAGAGGATGCCCGGTTATATATACCCCTAACATTTCTTTCTCCATTGAAATCAAAATCTTTCGGTCAAAATTTTCAACTCTTGGTAATTTTGACTGTATTCCAGCTTGATTCATGATCTCCGTATTGGATTGAAAGAGAGAGATCTGTCCTTCTAAGTTTTTTCGAGAATTATTTTGTGCCGACTCCACAACACTTTCACAAACAGCGAGGAGTGATGCTCGATTCTCGGTAAAGCAATCCATTGCCCCTGCTTTCATTAAGCTTTCGATTGCCTTTTTATTAATTTCATGAATATCCACTTCTTCAATCATCTGAAAGAGATCTTTCGGCTTCCCATTTTTTTCTCTCGCATCAATGATAGCATCAATGACTCCTTCTCCTACATTTTTTACACCCAAAAGACCAAAACGAATTTTCCCATCTTTTACAGTAAATTTCTTTCCGCTTTCACAAACATCTGGTGGGAGTACATCTATTTTCATTTCATTACAGTTTCGAATGTATTTTGCAATCTGTGCCGCATCTCCAATCACACTGGTCATCAAAGCAGCCATAAACTCTACAGGAAAATACGTCTTTAAGTAAGCAGTTTCATAAGCTAAAACGGCATAAGCTGCTGCATGGGATTTGTTGAACGCATATTCTGCAAAAGAAATCATCTGACCATAAATCTCATCCGCCGCTTGTTCTGAAATCCCTCTTCTCACACATCCTTCAATTTCAACATTACCATTTTGATCCGTTTTTCCATAAATGAAATACTTCCGTTCCTCCTCCATAGCCTCTCTTTTTTTCTTACTCATTGCGCGGCGTACCAAGTCGCTTCTACCATACGTATATCCAGCCAAGTCTCGTACAATCTGCATAACCTGTTCTTGGTAAACCATACACCCATAAGTTACAGATAGTATCGGCTGTAAACTAGAATCAATGTATGAAATATTTTTCGGATTTTTTTTATTTTCAATGTATGTCGGTATGGAATTCATTGGTCCCGGACGATAAAGTGAAATTCCTGCCACAATATCTTCAAAACAATCCGGTTTTAAATTTTTCATAAACTGTGTCATACCACCGCTTTCCATCTGAAAAACACCCATAGTATTTCCACTGCTTATGAGCTCATAGACCTTAGGATCATCATAGGTCATATGAGAAAAATCAATTTTCTTTTTATGGTTTTCCCAAATCAACTCAAGTGCATCCCTGATAACGGTTAAATTTCGAAGTCCCAGAAAATCCATTTTTAAAAGGCCAAGCTCTTCAATGGTTGTCATTGTAAACTGAGTAGATACGCCTTTTTCTGCTAGATAAAGAGGTACATATTCATTGATGCTTTTTTTTGAAATTACAACTCCTGCAGCATGCGTAGAAGCATGGCGTGGCATACCTTCTAAGGCTCGTGCCGTATCAATGAGTTCTTTGATGCGCAAGTTGCTTTCATAGTCTTTCTTCAACTCCGGGTTCATTTCCAAAGCCTTATCAATTGTCATTTTTAATTCAAAAGGTACTTTTTTTGCAATGGCATCCACTTCACTGTAACTCATATCCATAGCACGACCCACATCACGTATGGCAGCCTTTGCCTTCATCGTTCCAAAGGTAATGATCTGAGCAACCTTATCCTCACCATATTTTTCAATGACATAGTTAATGACTTCCTGCCTTCTTTCATAGCAGAAATCAATATCAATATCAGGCATACTGATACGTTCAGGATTCAAAAATCGCTCAAAAATAAGTCCGTATCGAATTGGATCGATATTCGTAATGTGTAGACAGTAAGCAACAATACTACCGGCTGCTGACCCTCTTCCCGGTCCTACCACAATGCCTTTATTTCTAGCATAGTTAATAAAATCCCAAACAATTAAAAAATATTCTACATAACCCATTTTCTCAATGGTAGAAAGCTCATATTCCAATCGTTCATGAAGTTCAGCAGAATCTACCCCATACCGTTCTTTCATACCTTCTGCACATAACCATCTCAGATATTCTCTATTGTTTCTCCCCTCCGGTGCTTGAAACTCCGGCAAATGATGTTCTCCAAATACAAATTCTACATTGCATTCTTCTGCAACCTTTACTGTGTTTTCCAATGCTTCTGGGATATGTCCAAATAACAATTGCATTTCCTGCTCTGATTTTAAATAAAATTGGTCATTCGGAAAACGCATACGGTCTTCATCATCCACCCTGCTGGCAGTCTGAATGCATAAAAGTACATCGTGTGCCCTTGCATCTTCTTTTTTTACATAATGAACATCGTTTGTAGCAATAAACGGTACTCCCGTTTCTTCATGCAGCTTCTGCATTTGTGGAAATATGCGCTGTTCTTCCTCTAACCCTTGATCCTGTAATTCCAAATAAAGGTTTCCTTCCCCAAAGATATCTAAAAGAGTGAGGACTTCTTTTTTAGCTCCTTCATAATTTCCTTTTAATAAATTCTGCTGTACATTACCAGCAAGACATGCAGTCAGTGCAATCAACCCTTCACTGTGATTTTTTAGAAACTCATGATCCACTCGAGGCTTATAGTAAAAACCTTCCGTAAATCCAGCGGATACAATTTTCACTAAGTTGTGGTATCCCACTTCATTTTTAGCTAATAATACCAAATGCCCCTGCTGTTTATCTTTATCGACTTCTTTATCTTGCATTCTTCTTGCCGATGTATAGACTTCGCATCCAATAATGGGCTTAATTCCTTGTTTTTTAGCTTCTCTATAAAAATCAATGACACCAAACATTACACCATGATCTGTAATTGCCACAGCGTCCATGCCTAATTCTTTTGTTTGTGCAATCAAATCCTTGATGCGTGAAGCACCATCCAAAAGACTGTATTCTGTATGTACATGTAAATGTACAAAACCCATAATTTTTCTCACTTTCTTTATTCATTTTATAAAATTATTCTATCAGAAATTATTTTAAAATGCGAGTTTGTTCTTGCTTTTCTTTCTTGTTTCACCACAAAAAATAAGCTAAACTAAATACGTGTGCTACTCTAAATTAAAATACAATCATTTAGCGCAATCAAAAGAGAAAGGATTAACAATGACATTCATAAAACATAAACATTATAAAAGACTTACTATTTTTCTCATTTTAATGACGTTCATGACAAACGTTTCTTATGCAGCAAATGCAGCAAATATAAATCAATATGGGTTTGACTGTTTTACAAAACGTTATGAATACAAGGAAGATACCTTTTGTGACATCTCTAAGGAATGGATAAAAAAATCCCTGAAACCAAGCTATGAATTGGGGCTCATCAGCGGAAGAACCTCGGATCGCTTTGATCCAAACGGATACGTAACAATAGCGGAAGCTCTCTCAATTGCATCTCGCGTTCATGAAATTTATTATGGAGGCGACGGAATTATGAATAAGATGGGATCGAAGTGGTACGATGGTGCTATCATCTATGCCATTGACAACAATATCATAAAAGCAGGGCAATTCTCTAATTATGAGAAAAAAGCTACACGAGCAGAAGTTGCAGATCTATTTTCTCACGCATTGCCTCAAACAGCATTAAAAGCAATAAATCACATTACTGAGCTTCCGGATATTAAAGCTTCAGATTCTTATCATGCCTCAATTTTGTACCTTTATAACGCAGGCATTCTTTCAGGAAGTGATGATTTTGGAACTTTTTATCCGAATAAACAAATTACACGGGCAGAAATTGCAGTCCTTCTTACAAGAATGGTAATTCCAAGTGAGCGAAAAAAACTAAGTCTGAAAAAAAGTAATCAATCATTGAAACCTAACTACCAATCCATCAAAAGTAACGATGGTTCCTTTTCTCTATCTGTTACGTCTGATTGGATTGAAAACAAACCAAATCATTCTTCTCAGTCAAATTTAGAACTAAGTACTTACGATGGACTTTGTCAATTAGCCGCCATAACAACAAATAAAAATAATACAGCAAGCTTCGATCTTTTATCATACAATGCTTCTTGTGTACAAGAGCTATCAAAAAAAATGAGCAAAGCCTCTTTTACTCCACCAAAAAAAGCAGTTATAAATGGTAACAATGCAATCTTAACTGCGATAAAAGGAAACGTTGATAATATTTCAATGAACTATTATATAATGGCAATTGAAAATGAAACACAAATTGTATTGATTTCCACTGTGTTTCCGGATTCCATCGCAAAAGAATCGCTTCCTAAAGTGAAGATGCTCTATCAGCAGTTTGCTTTCATTGAAGAAGGTCAGTAAATTGTAAATAAAAAATTCATTTATATAGCTATTCATTAGTAAACGATATAAGATTTTAACGAAAAAGGCTGTTTCAAAAAGGATTTAATAAAATTCCTCCTGAAACAGCCTTAATTAATTCAATGTCACTTTATTTATTCTCTAACCTATCTTTCTAACAAACCTGACGAACTTCTCCGGTTTCTGGATTCATAATTAATCCATAAATCCTTACATCCTTTGGAATTAATGGATGTGTTTTGATAATTTCTACAGAACCATTTACCGCATCTTCGACATTACAAAAACCAACCAGCCATTCCTGAATGCCACCAGTTGCTCCGTCACTTCTCGCGATATCTACATCTGTAATACCATGCTCATGCATTTTTTGAATCAGATTTTCACTGTTAATATTCTGCATACCGCAATCATCGTGTCCAATTACCAATATTTCCTCTACGCCAAGCTCATAAATTGCGACAATCAAACTGTGTATTACACTTCCATATGGATGAGAAACTACGGCTCCTGCATTTTTAATCAACTTTACATCTCCGTTTTTTAACCCCAAAGCAGCAGGTAAAAGTGCCGTTAACCTCGTATCCATACATGCTAATATCGCCGTTTTTTTACTTGGATATTTATCCGTTTGATATTCCTTATACCGTTCTTCTGCAACAAATGCCTTATTATGCTCAAGCATTTCTTTTAGCATTTCATCCACACCCCCTTGTTCTTATAATTTTTAACAAGTATAATATTAAGTTGTATCATTGTCAATAAGGAGCTTATTTTGATTATATTAAACGCTACTAATCTATGTAAATCATATACAGAAAAACCACTGTTAGAAAATCTATCCTTTTATATTAATGAGGGAGATAAAATCGGTTTAATTGGTGTAAACGGCACCGGAAAATCCACACTGCTTCGAATTGTGGCAGAAATAGAGGAATCCGATTCCGGCATAATTACAAAAACGAAAGGTGTACGCATTGGATATTTACCGCAAATGCCTGTTTTTTCATGTGAAAATACTGTACTCGAACAAGTTTTAAAAAATGTGGAAGAAAACAATCGAGAATCGATGGAATACGAATGCAAGTCCATGCTATTAGAACTTGGAATGCATGAATTTGATAAACCTATGGATCAACTTTCCGGCGGAGAACGAAAACGAGTTGCAATGGCAAGTATCTTTGTCAGTCCTGTGGAGCTACTTATCTTGGACGAGCCAACAAATCATATCGACAGCGATACGGTAGAATGGTTAGAAGAATATCTCTCTAAGTTTAAAGGTGCCATTTTAATGGTTACACACGATCGTTATTTCTTAGATCGTGTGACAAACAAAATATTAGAACTTAATAATGGAACCATCTATCGTCATGAGGGCAACTATGCTTATTATCTGGAAAATAAAGCCGCAAGAGAAGAAATGGCGATTGCCTCTGAGCGAAAAAGAAAAACACTTTACCGTAGAGAATTAGAATGGATTCGAAGAGGGGCTCAAGCAAGAAGCACCAAAGCGAAATCCAGAATCGAACGATTTGAGGAATTAGAAAAGAACAAACTGATTCTCAATGAAACAAAGCTACAAATGAACTCGGTAGCTAGTCGTTTAGGAAAAAAGGTAATTGAACTAAAAAATGTATCCAAAAGCTATGGTGATAAAAATCTAATTTCCAATTTTACTTATACCATTCTACGAAATGATCGCATTGGAATTATCGGTCAAAATGGTTGTGGAAAATCTACACTTTTAAAATTAATTCAAGGCTTGATTCAACCGGACAGCGGATCTGTAGAAATTGGTGAAACAGTAAAAATTGGTTATTTTTCACAAGAAAACGAATCTTTAAATGAAGATTTACGTGTCATCGACTATATTCAAAGCATCGCGTACAACGTTATAACCGAAGACGGAACCATTACTGCATCACAGATGCTGGAGCGTTTTCTGTTTCCAAGCAGTCTTCATTCAGTTCGCATCAATCGTCTATCCGGCGGGGAAAAACGCCGTTTGTATCTACTGAGTATTTTAATGAGCGCGCCGAATGTATTACTATTTGATGAGCCAACCAATGATTTGGATATTGAAACACTTACCGTTTTAGAAGATTATCTGGATCATTTTCCAGGCGCCGTTTTGGTCGTTTCCCATGATCGATACTTTGTTGATCGCATTGCAATTCGAACCTTTGTTTATGAAGATGATGGAAAAATAGGTCATTATCCCGGCGGCTATACCGATTACATTGAGATTCGAAAGTTGGAAACTAAAGAATTAAAAGTAAAGAAAGAATCGTCAACTTCCATAAATAAAGAACAAATTCAAGATTCCTGCGAACCAAACAATAACAATAATCGGAGGAAGCTAAAATTTACATTCAATGAACAACGTGAGTTTGATACCATTGATGATGAAATTGCAGATCTAGAGAATCAAATATCCAATCTTGATGTACAAATGGCAGCAGCTGCAAGCAGCTATACAAAGCTTCAAGAACTAAATACAGAAAAGGAGCAGCTAGAAAATAAATTAGCTGAGAAAATGGATCGTTGGCTCTATCTAAACGATTTAGCAGAACAAATCAACCAGCAATCAACTTAATTAAAAAAATCAAAAAGCAGCATATACCAAGTCATTAAAGCAATATTGCTAATTAGAAAGGGGTCTTAACTTTGAAAAAAGGATATCTGTATATTGCCTTTGCAACGTTTTTATTCAGTACCATGGAAATCGCATTAAAATCAATTGCAGGTCAATTTCATCCAATTCAACTTACTTTAATCCGATTTTTTATAGGAGGTATATTCCTATTACCCTTTGCCCTTTCTACCTTGAAAAAAAAGCAAGTAAGCATTGATAAGCAAAGTATGATATACTTTGCTTTACTTGGTCTCATGGGCGTTGTTATCAGTATGACATTTTATCAATTGGCCGTAGAAAATGCAAAGGCTTCCGTTGTTGCTGTCCTTTTTAGCAGCAATCCCATTTTTGTCATGCTATTTGCCTATTTTATCCTTCATGAAGTGATCTATAAAAGAAACCTAATCTCTCTTTTCTTAGAACTTTTGGGGATTTTAGTAATTATTAATCCATTAAATACAGAAATCAGTGCTGCAGGAATTTCATTTACACTTCTTGCCACTGTTACCTTCTCACTCTATGGTGTTTTTGGAAAGAAAAAATGTCAACAATACGGTGGCGTTGTCGTTACCTGTTTTAGTTTTATTTTGGGAAGTTTTGAAATGTTTTTATTCGTAATGTTAAGTCATATAAAAACCATTTCTCTAAGCTTATCAAGCATTGGCCTTTCTGTCTTTTCTGAAATTCCATTATTATCCGGTTATACGGCAGACAATTTTTTCATAGTACTCTACATTGCCATCGGCGTAACCGGCGGCGGATATGCCTTTTATTTTCTTGCAATGGAAGCCACATCTGCAAATACAGCCTCTTTAACTTTTTTCTTTAAGCCGGTACTAGCACCCATTTTAGCTGCAATTTTTTTACACGAAATCATTCCAGTTTCAATGATTATTGGTATTTTACTGATTCTTATAGGCTCAATGGTTTCACTTTACCCAAATTTAATCGTCTCAAAAAACATTTCATCTCAAAATAATCAAGAAGAATAAACCTTTTGAAAGGAGTATTACTATGACAACGGAACGTGATTGTATTTACGAAGTACAAACCGAAGTATCTCTTTTTAATGAAAATAACATCTTAAAGCCATATGGCTATCAGATGTTATTTGAACAAATTGCAGAGCAGCATTTAAATCGCTATCATCTTAATGTCGATGAAACAATGAAATATGGTTATGCATGGGCATTGATTTCTTTGGAAATTGAACAAATAAATCCAGTTCCTCCATGTGAAACCATCTATGCACGTACATGGCATTCTCAATATAAACGTCCTTATTTTCGACGTGAAATGGAATTTAGAAATACTGCAGGTGATCTGCTTTTTCATGGTTCCAGCTTTTCCGTTCTTTTAGAAATAGAAAAGCGAACGATCTATCGAAAAAAAGAGTCTCCATTTACATCCCCTGCTCCTGAAGAACTCTTCACCATTGAAGCTTCTCCTACTTTTAAAAACCATCTATCCTTTGAAAATATTGAAGAACGAAAAGTATATCACAGCTATATCGATCCATTAGGGCATGTAAACAATTGCCGTTATGGAGAATTTGCCTATGATGCTTTTTCCAAAGAAGAAAAGAAACGACTTTCTGAAATGAAGCGCATGGAAATTTATTTTATTTCAGAGCTAAGACCTGATGATACCTTTACCATCGGCAAAGCATACGAAGACAATAAGCTTTTTATTCGCGGGCATAATAACATAAAAAATGACAATGCCTTTGACATTGTCATGTGTTTTTAAACGATTTTGCAATTGCATTAATAACGTTTTGCGTATCCGCATAACCGTAATACCTTACAAACATAACTTTTTTCTCTTTTACCGCACAGATTTGAAGACTTGCATCCGACTCATGAACAGAAAGAAAATCAAAACGTTCGTCTTCCTGATTCACAAAACGCTCCCCCTCGTATGCGAGTTCTTCCGGTCTTCCATAATAGGAAATCCATTCTTTGGCAAGTGGCACAGCAAGTATTTTAAAATGAAGATTAATCATATCGCAAGTTATACTTGGAGAATACACTCCACTTCCATCTTTCCAAATTTCGGTATTTATGATGCCACACTCTCTGCTCTCAAAGCTGCTCTTCGCAAGAAGCATCCACTTTGATTCATAATTATTATTAAAATCTACCGCACTCTTTACAAAATTTTCTTCAGTCAGTCGTTCTAATCTTTCATCCTGCTCAATTTCTGCAAGACGAACCACTGGTATTTTACTTTCTATATCAAGAGGTAACGTTGCTTCTTTTGTCTGTGTCATTTGCATGATGGGAATCAAACAGGTCATGAATGCCAGTACTGTAAAAGTTACTGCAATTCCAAAAGTAAAATATTTTCGTTTCTTCCATGGAGCATGATGATTAATCGGATATCCCGCTTTTAAATCATTTCGCAAACGTCGAATGGCAAACCAAGATAGAATGCTGGTGATTGCTATATAAACCTCTACCAATATAAGAAAAGCCTGCTGTATTGAACCCCCTTCAATTAAATGTAAAATTGGGGTTTTAGAAACGAACCAATTCAAAAAGGTCATAACAACGATCAAAGCAACCATGAGCAACACAAATAAAGTTGTATTACGCAACGTCTTTTCTAACTCTTTTATTGTATAAGCTTGCTCCTCCATATCTGTATGTAACTCCGGAGCATTCGCGTCATTTGGTGAACGATAAACACAAAATTTACCATATTTCGTTACGTATTCCCATCCATATTGTTTATAGAAATCTTTTTGTTGCTGTCCCAAAGGATCTTCAATTCCGGGAAATAAATCCACACGATACTGCATCTTCTTAGGTTCCCCTCTTTGAAAACGAGCAAACCTCACACCCATCTTTTCTAAATGAAGTCCTCGCTCTGCCAAATCCATGAACCAGCTTTCATGTTCACCAATCCGGTAATATTCATCCGGCCGTAAGCGATAAACTACGTTTCTTTTTTCATTCTTGCACATTTTCAATCTCCACCCCATCTTCTATTAATGCCTTTAAGCGCTCATATTCACGTTTTAAAGCGACTTTCCCTGCCTCAGTAATGGTATAGGTCTTTCTTCTTCCATCGTCATCAGAAAGTGAAATAAGTTCATCCTTTTGCATTCTCCCCAAAACACCATATAAGGTACCCGGTCCCATATGAACTCTTCCCTTTGAAACTTCAGTTACTGCACTCATTAATTGATATCCATGATTTGGATTCAATAAGGCGACAAGAACATAATACATAGCCTCTGTCATCGGCCCTCCTGCATATGGCATCTTCTCTCCCCCCCTTCCATATGATTTATCAATATAAAAGTGATTGTGCTACTCTTTAAATATTACGTATCACGATATTATGTATTGCGATATATTGCATAACGTAATAGTATCAATTTTAGTTTCTCTTGTCAATAATATTTTAAATTCACTATTTTTAAAATGATGAGGTTAATACCTATATAAGCTTAATCTCTAAAAATAATTAAGATAAGGAAAAAAAAATAGAGCTAACATTAGTTTGCTCTATAAATAATATTTAAGCATGAATCCATTCTGTAACTTTATCTACAAAAACAACTCCATTCAAATGATCGATCTCATGACAAAAACATTTTGCCAAATCTCCCTCACCTTCAAGAATAATAGGTTCTCCGTCTTCATTAAGAGCTTTTACCTTTACCTTTTGAGGGCGAATTAATTTACCATATTGCCCAGGAAAGCTAAGACACCCCTCTATAACCTTCTGCGTACCTTCCTCACTGATAATTTCAGGATTTACCAGCTTTAACAACCCACTACCCATATCAATTACTACAAGGCGTTTTAGAATTCCAACTTGGCTTGCAGCCAACCCGGCTCCATTCTCTGAATCATACATTGTTTCTGCCATATCATCTAAAATTTGACGAACTTTATTATTAACCTCTTCTACCGGCTTACACTTTTTTCTTAAAATCGGATCTCCATCTAAAACAATATTTCGCAGTGCCATTTAGAAACCATCCCTTTCTTTTGATTATCCACTAAAAATAAAAAACACTCTCTTTATTTTGTCACTGACTCCATACTATGTCAAGTTATACAACGATGAATCATGTTCGTGTTCTCTCTTAAAAAGGCAGCATCCCTAAATGCTCTAATAAAATTTTGATTCCCATGAGAATCAAAATAATGCCACCGAAAAGTTCTGCTTTGGACTTATATTTAATTCCAAAAATAGTACCGATTTTAACACCAATGAGAGAAAGGAATAGCGTTACTAGCCCAATTTGCAATACCGCTTCAAAAATTTGAACCTTTAAAAATGCAAATGTCACACCAACAGCCAATGCATCAATGCTTGTTGCAACTGCAAGTACTAACATGTGTGAAAAATTCATTCTATCATCAAAAACCTCGTCTTTTTTACGAGATTCCAAAATCATATTCCCACCAATTAAACTTAAAAGGACAAATGCAATCCAATGGTCTACTTGCACTATGCTGTCACTGAACTGTACACCAACATAATACCCAATTAATGGCATGAGTGCTTGAAATATAGCAAAATAAATAGCGACAATAAAAGCATTTTTCCATCGCATCCGCTGCATTGATAACCCTTTACAAACTGCAACTGCGAATGCATCCATTGATAGTCCCACTGCAATAAGAAATATTCCTGTTAAATTCATTTTTTTCTCCTAAGCATTTTATATCTCACATTTTTGACAATACCACCATATTATAAACTAAATTCTTATAGATTCCTAGATTTTTCATATAAGAACTTACAATAATAATATAAGAATCTACTTTCAATTCCTCCTTCTTCTTTCGCCGACTGCAGGATATTCTGCAGTCGGCACTTTCTTATAAAATTACGATCAAAGATTGACAGACTTTCCTAAGACTGATATCATCTCTTTGTATGAATATAAAGGGCTATGCCAATTTTTTTTATTTATGGAGAGGTATTAAAGAATGTCAGAAATGATTAGAGAAAAAAATGAAAAAGAAAAATCAGCAAAAATGGGTAAGGATGAATGGCGTGGCAAAAATTATTCCTTTTTTAATCACAAATCTTGTGAATTTTTTCCGTGTCATGAAACAAAGCATCCGGAAGAATTCAACTGTCTGTTTTGTTACTGTCCGCTTTATGCACTTGGGGAAAATTGCGGAGGAAACTTTAAATATTCCGAAAATGGTATAAAAGATTGCAGTAATTGTATGGTACCACATAAGAAGGATAATTACGGCTATATTATGAGTAAATTTAAGGAACTGGTAGAACTGACTAAAAGACAAAGCGAAAAATAATATTAAAATCATATAAAAATTATATGATTCACTATAAAAACTTTTTATTATTTCATAAGTCTGTCTTAAATTTGTACAAATAGATATATCCTCTTTGATTAATGTTAAAATGATATTAATCCAGGGGGATATTTTTAATGAAAAAAAAGAAAGCTCACAATCGGTGAGCTTTGTCTGATAAATATCATGCACGGGCATCCAGCAGATTCCCCATTGTAGGATCCAAACTTTGCTGAGGATTTGCTTGTTCCATACTTTGAATTAAGTTAAGCGCTCCCTCAGTTTCTATCTTCATTGCACGATTTAAATTTGCCATAGCAAGAGTTTGCTGCAGACTTTGTAAGTTCATAGCCATGAAAGAAGATAGCTCCATACAATCACATCCTTTTTCTGTAGTACAAATAAACATTAAATAACTTAATTTATATAAGTGTATCAGTTATATTATAGAAAAGCAATTCTTTTCCGTTTATTTTACACAATACTCCTGTAAATACGCTTCCATTCTAGCTTTCATTTCATCATTAATGTATACCTTACCATCTACCTCTGTGTTGTAAAGTGTATCAATAATTTCACGAACGGTTACAATCGGAAACGTCTTAATGCCAAATTCTTCTTCAATCTCCTGAATTGCAGTCTTATTCCCCGCACCACGTTCCATACGGTCAACTGAAATAATCAATCCTTCTATTTTAACATCTGCTGTGGACTTTAAAATTGGAAAACACTCTCTGATAGCGGTTCCTGCCGTAATGACATCTTCAATAATCAGCACTTTATCTCCATCTTGAAGCTTATATCCTACCATGGTGCCGCCCTCTCCATGATCCTTTGCCTCTTTTCGGTTAAAGCAATAATTTACATTACATTGAAATTCTGTCGCTAATGATATGGAGGTTGCTACTGCTAAAGGAATTCCCTTATATGCCGGACCAAATAAAGCAGTAATGTCTCCCGTAATTTTCCCCGTTTTTCGGTTTTCTTCAATGCATTTTGCATAAAATTGACCTAGCTTAGCAGCCTGTTCACCTGTTTTATAATTTCCAGTATTAATAAAATATGGGGTTTTTCTTCCACTTTTTGTTATAAAATCACCAAAGGTTAAAACACCGGATTTCACCATAAACTCAATAAAATTCTTTTTATAATTCATTCTTTTTCTCCCACTTAATCACAAAAGGCATTTTGTATTTGTTGAATGTTTTGAAAGCCCATTTCTTTCATATAGGTTTTTAATCCTTCTAATATATCGATTGGTGCAGTCGGATTAATCAGTGCTGCCGTTCCAATAGCTACAGCATTTGCTCCCGCCATTAGAAATTCTGCCGCATCTTCCCCGGTCATAATGCCACCTAATCCAATAATCGGAATACGAACCGCCTTACGTACCTCATACACCATACGAACAGCTACCGGTTTAACTGACGGTCCGGAAAGGCCGCCAGTTTTATTCGCAAGTACAGTCCTTCCGCGTCTTACATCTATGCGCATACCAAGCAAAGTATTAATTAAAGAAACTGCATCAGCGCCTTCCGCTTCTACTGCTTTTGCAATTTCAGATATGCTGGTTACATTTGGAGTTAATTTAATAATTATGGGTTTTTTTGTAAGTGATTTAACAGCTTTTGTAACTTCAGCTGCCATTTTTGCATCAGTACCAAATCCGATACCGCCCTCCTTTACATTTGGGCAAGAAATATTAATCTCCATCATATCTACATCCGTATCGTTTAATTTTTCTACCGTGCGGCAGTATTCTTCTAATGTATGTCCTGCCACATTTGCAATGAGCTTTGTATCATACTTTTTGATGTATGGAATCTCCTCAGAAATGAACGCTTCCACGCCTGGATTTTGAAGTCCAACTGCATTCAGCATTCCTCCATAAGTTTCGGCAATACGCGGTGTAGGATTCCCGCTCCAAGGTACATCGGAAACCCCTTTGGTTGTTACTGCTCCTAATTTACCTAAATCATAAAAAGCACTGCTTTCTTTCGCAGAAAAAGTACCGGATGCGGTTGTAATCGGATTCTTCCATTCTACGCCGGCAATTTTTACTCGAAGGTCTAAATCCTCATTTTCTATCTCTTTATTTGATGGATTGTTGTTATTTTGCATCCCAAACCACCTCGCTTCCCCAAAATACCGGTCCATCCTTACAAACCTTTTTTCGTACCTCTAAGCCGCTCTCTTTATCACGAATTGTGCAAACACATCCAACACATGCTCCATAACCGCAGCCCATCCGCTCTTCCATAGAGATTTGAATGTCTTTTTTCTGCTGTAATACAAAATTTGTTAATGCGTTCAACATCGGTTTTGGTCCGCAAGCAAAATAAGCATCTGCAGTTAACTTTTCCTGCTCCATCAAGTCTACAACATTTCCATGAAAACCAGACGTACCGGAATCGGTTGCCACATACAAATCAGCTCCGGCTTTAATCAAAGGTTTCATAAGAAATGGTTCTTCTTGAAAGCCAATTACTGCAGTTACCTTTATCCCTTTTTGGGTCAACGCATAAGTTAATTCCAACAAAGGAGGTACACCAATTCCACCGCCGATCACCAGCGCACTTTGACCTTCCTTTACAACTTCTAAATCATAGCCGTTTCCTCTTGGCATAGACATCTGCAAAAGGTCACCAAATCCATAGGTTGAAAGTTCCTCAGTCCCTTTTCCGACCATACCATAAACTAATGTCAACTTTGCTCCGTCAATCCAGCAAATACTAATTGGCCTTGGAAGCAACAACGACTCATTTTTCATATACAGATTTACAAACTGACCACATTTAGCTGAAAGAGCTGCATCTACACATTCCAATGTCATTTGATAAACATCTTTAGCTATGCATTCATTCGATAGGACTCTTGCCTCCACTCTATACTTTTCCATACTCTTCACTCCTATAACGCTCTTTCTAAATCCTGCTTCATGTTAATTACAGCTTTTCTGGAAGCTTCAGCAAATTCTGCTCCTATCGTTTCTGCATCTGCAAAGTTATCATCCTTTTGATAAGCTGCAATGATCCCCCTTGACGAATTAACTATAATCCCAAGTCCATCCTTATCAAAATACCCTTTTAAATCCGCTCCAGTGCCTCCCTGAGCACCATAACCGGGTACTAAGAAAAAGGTATGCGGCATACGCTTACGTAGAGCAATCCCCTGCTCCTTATGCGTTGCTCCAACTACTGCACCAACCTTACTATACCCCATCGTTCCCATAGCCTCTTCGCCCCACTTGGTAACAAGATCTGCGACTCTGCAATAAAGTGGCTCTCCATCAATCATGCGATCTTGCAGTTCACCACTTCCAGGATTACTTGTTTTCACCAAAATAAAGATTCCTTTGTCTTTTTTGATGCAAGGTTCCAGAAACGGCTTTATTCCATCGATGCCAAAGTAGGGATTGACTGTGATAGAGTCCTCTTTCCAAAGATCGAACGTTTCTCCTTCAATTTCTACTCCATTGATGTGTGCAGCATAGGCTTCCGCAGTGGAAGAAATATCTCCACGTTTAATATCGCCAATAATAATTAAGCCTTTTTCTTTTGCATATTCAATCGTTTCCATATAGGCGGAAATTCCATCTAGTCCATATCGTTCATACATTGCAATCTGAGGCTTAACAGCAGGAATCAAATCCCAAACTTGATCGATGATTGCCTTATTAAAAGTCAAAAACATCTGTGCAACGGCTTTTGGTGTTTTTCCATATCGTTCCAACATTTCTTCCTTTATATACTTAGGAATCATTGCATAAGATGGGTCCAGCCCCACAACCGTTGGATTTTTCGTTTCTTTTATTTTTTCTAACAAACAATCGATCATATTTTTCCTCCATGCTTTCTATATACATAATCGGAGCTGCCCCAATATAAATCTGCACTGGGACAGCTCTTCCTCTTTTCTTTATTCTAACGAGTAAATGACCTTTCCGTCAACCATTGTATAGCAAACCTGCCCAAAAACTTTTTTTCCCATGAAAGGAGTATTTCTTGATTTAGAAGCAAAAGAATCAAAATTGATTTCATATTCCTTCTCTACATCAATAATAGCTAAATCCGCCGTTTTTCCCACTTCAATCACACCACGGTCAATCCCCAGAATCTCAGCCGGCGTTTTACTCATCCTTGAAATAAGCTCCTTTGGAGAAAGGATTCCTGTTTTTACCAGGGCGGTAAAACTTAATGCAAAGCTTGTTTCCAAACCGATAATACCAAAGGGTGCTTCCTGAAACGTTTTTGCTTTTTCTTCACTATGGTGCGGTGCATGATCCGTAGCAATCACATCAATCGTTCCATCCTTTAATCCCTTAATAATTTCCAACCGATCTTCCTCAGAACGTAAAGGTGGATTCATTTTCCAATTTGGATCAGCTTTTAGCCTCTTGCTCCCGGTTTCCTGACCATTCTTAATAACATCCTTATCGGTAAGAAGAAAATAATGAGGAGCCGTTTCTGCAGTGACAGGAATTCCATAATACTTTGCCTGACGAATCAATTCAACGCTTCCTTTTGTACTAATATGGCACAAATGTAATTGGCAACCTGTATTTTTTGCTAAAAGAATATCTCGAATGGCAATGATTTCTTCCGCTTCTGAAGGAATACCAGAAAGTCCAAGAGAACGTGCCGTTTCTCCTTCATTCATCACACCACCCTTTGCCAATTCTCGATCCTCTGTATGAGAGAAAATCGGCAAATTCAAATCCTTCGCCTTTTTCATTGCCTGCATCATAATTTGAGAATCCATAACTGATTTTCCATCCTCGCTCAATGCATAAATGGAACCCGGAGCATTTTTCATAGCTTCAAAATCACTTAATTCATTTCCTTCCTGTCCTAACGTAATTGCTCCGATAGGAAGAACTGCAACACCATTTGCTTCCATTGCTTTCTTCGCAACAAAGGCAACCAATTCCGGATTGTCGATAGCAGGTTTTGTATTTGGCATTGGACAAACCGTAGTAAATCCGCCCTTCGCTGCCGCACGGCATCCACTTTCTATATCCTCTTTGTACTCAAACCCCGGTTCACGAAAATGTACATGCAAATCAATCAAACCTGGAACAACCCATTTCCCAGAGGCAGAAATTTCCTTATATTCACCATGAAAATTTCTTTCCCCCGGATTGGTAATACCTGTTATAATGCCATCCTCAATATATACATCTGCAAGCTGCTCCAGCTTATTTGCCGGACTGATTACCATCCCATTTCTTATGCACAATTTCATTTACATTGTCTCCCTTCATGCTCACAATATCATCACAATATTCACATCGGTATTCTCTGTTTTCTTCATTAATCAGATGAAAAATGTGTGGAGCATTTACTTCTACTGATGTTACGCATCTTGGATTTTTACAACGAATCACATTCGTTACTGTTTTCGGTATTTCCGGTTTTATCTTCTTTGAAATGATATGGTCTTCAATAATGTTTACTGTGCAATCGGGATCAATTAAGCCTAATACAGCCAAATCTACATCGATTACTTTATCTATTTTTATAACATCCTTTTTTCCATGCTTCTCGCTGCTCGCATTCATTAAAAAGGCTACGGAATGCTTTTCTGCATCGATGTCTAAATAATTTAAAATTTTTGCACCCTGTCCAGCTTTAATATGGTCAATAACGATTCCTTTTTCTATACTATTAATAACTACCATTCTATTCCCTCCTATTTTTTACATTTTTATTTTCTGTCCTTATGGAAACAAATATCCTTATAATTTTCTATTAAACTTCAACTCCAAGTAAGCTCATAATTAAAGCCATTCTAACATACATACCATATTTTGCTTGCTTGAAATAAAGTGCTCTCGGGTCTGAATCCACCTCAACTGCAATTTCATTCACTCTTGGCAATGGATGTAAAACCATCATATTCTCTTTTGCTAATTCCATCTTAGCTGGATCTAATATATAACTGTCCTTTAAGCGAATATAGTCTTCCTCATTAAAAAATCTTTCCTTCTGTACACGAGTCATATAAAGCATATCCAGTTCAGGAAGAACTTCTTGCATCTTTTCAACTTCTTTAAACGGTATGTTATTTTTTATTAAAATCTCTTTTCTCACATATTCTGGAATACGCAATTCTTCCGGTGAAATCAACACAAATTTTACGTTCTTATAACGAGAGAGGGCTTTAATTAAGGAATGCACCGTTCTCCCAAATTTTAAATCACCACAAAGCCCAACTGTTAAATTTTCAAAGCTTCCTTTTTCACGGTGGATCGTTAACAAGTCTGTTAAGGTTTGAGTCGGATGCATATGACCGCCATCTCCTGCATTGATTACCGGCATCTCTGTGCTCCATGCAGCTACCTTTGGCGCTCCTTCTTTTGGATGACGCATCACTGCGATATCACAATAGCAAGCTACTGTTCGAATTGTATCGGCAATGCTCTCGCCCTTTGCTACGGAACTGGAATTTGGTTCCGAAAATCCAATTACTTCGCCTCCTAAACGAAGCATCGCTGCTTCAAAACTAAATCTCGTTCTTGTGCTTGGTTCATAAAACAAAGTAGCAAGTAATCTACCATCACATGCATGTGCGTATTTCTTTGGATCTTCTATAATTCTATCCGCCAATGTAAAAATTTCATCCATTTCCTCTACTGTAAAATCCATTGGTTCTAATAAACTTCTTCCTGCTAACATATTTCTTTCTCCTTTCTCAAATAAGGCCTGTTAATTTCGTTTCCACAATATTGCGAAAAGATTGATAAGCCCATAAAAAAAAGTCTTCCAAAAAGGAAGACTTTTAATCAACAAATGAACGTATTGAAGATAAAAATAGAAAATGCGAATTGCCCGATCATGGTCGGGTAAGAAGCGCTTTTTTTGGTTTCTTTTTTACGATTATTAAATATCATAAAGCATTTCCTTTCGTTTTCTACTTAAATCTTCAATATATTATCATAAGCAGGAAAACAGGTCAAGCCTATTTTATTAAATTTTATTTTAAAAAAATATTAACTATTTTTCGATAATTCTTACTATATTATTATTTCTTTTTTTTCATATGAATATCCATCTGTGGATAAGGAATGGATATATTATGAAGATCAAATGCTAATTTTACCTGCTCTTGTAAAAAGTAAAAGACATCCCAGTAATCTTCTGTTGCACACCATACTCTCACATGAAACTGTACCGCGTTGTCTCCATGCCCTGCCACACCGATTACCGGTATAGGCTCTTTATAAATTTTCGGATTGGAATCAGCTACCACAGCTAAAATCTCCTTAACTAACGCAATATCGTCATCATATCCGACACTAAATGTACAATCAACTCGTCTCTGTAACTCTCTTGAATAATTAGTTATCGTTGAATTTGCTAATTTGCCGTTAGGAATAGTAATTACCTTATTATCAAAAGTCATTAAAGTAGTATAAAGCAAATCGATTTTTTCCACTTTCCCGGATGTTTCCATATCCTCAATAAAATCACCTTTTGAAAAAGGCTTTGTGATAATAATTAAAATTCCACCCGCAAAATTACTTAAGCTATCCTTTAATGCCAATGCAATTGCAACACCTGCCGCTCCAAGTACCGTTAAAAAGGACGTCGGCGGTACCCCTAAATAATCTAAAGTAGTAATAAGCAGTATGATCCATAATAACATTTTTAAACAATTTATAAAAAAGGTATGAAGGACTTCATCAATTTTAGTTCGTTCAATCGCTTTTTTCAAAATCTTTGTTGAAATACGAATCAAAAGATATCCAAAAAGTAATATCAACAAAGCCACTCCTATTTTTGTAACAGCTAACATTGGATCTGAAAATAACTTTTGTACAATTGTAGTAATTTCATCTTTTGTATTTGCTCCCATACTAACACCTCCAAATATTTTATTCCCACTCAAGTTCTAAACCTACACCGACTTCTTTTACTTTAATTTCTTGATGCATTGCTGCTTTTACCTCAAACGAGGTACAATGACACGGATAAAGTTCTGATATATTTTGTTTCTTTAAATAATTGATGGTTTCTTGTACCCTTTTACTGGTGCTTTCAAACAAATGAAATCCTCCAAGAACACCACAAACCTGATCCACTCCGGTCACTTTTTTTGCATATTCAATGATATTGCAAATGCCACTGTGTGAGCATCCAGTAATAATGTAAATTCCCTCTTTTCCTTGAAATACCAAAGCAGTGTCTTCGATGACAAAATCCTCTGTTTCCTCATCCATTGCTACCTTTGTCCCAATGCTATAAGGTTCTTCAAAATTGACCACTTTTGGTATTTCCCCTAAAAATGTGACATTCTTGCTTAACTTAAATGGTTCCTTCATTAATAAAAGCCGACAATGCTTTGCCGCTTCCCTTAGTGTTATTGGTATTCCAATCTCCTGACCATGTAAAAGTTTCTTATCAAAAGTAGCAGGATGCGTGACAAGCATAATCTTTTTTGTGAATTTAGAAGCTTCACGTTCCTTAAAAAATGAAGGCAATCCCTTCGTATGATCATCATGCCCGTGAGATAGTACCAAAATATCCAAATTTGAGATTGAAACACCAAGAGCGCTGGCATTTTTTAAAAAGATGTCACTGTAACCGACATCCAACATAATTTTCGTGCCTTCATCTTCTATGTAATAACATACTCCAGGCTCACCATAGTAGTATTCATCTACATAAGTATTGTTATCCAAAATAACGCAAACTTTCATTCTAACCTCTTATCCTTTCTGCAATATAATCCTTCTTTATTTTCCCATGATTACTATCGTAATGCAACAATATTTAGTATTTAAAAAAACCGAAAGAAAAGATCTTTTTCCTTCGGTTTTCTATACGATTAAATATGCAGTAAGAACAAATTAAATACTGATAAAACCTAATCCTTGCATTACATAGCTTACCAGAATTACAACCAAGCAAATCGGTGCTACGTATTTGATAATAACGATAAATAAATTTTCTCTCTTAAACTCTGAGGATACTTTTACCTCATCTGAAATCGTCTTTGTCTTAATAAAGTATCCTACAAAGATACAAGTAAAGAATGCGACAATTGGCATTAAAACACTGTTACTGATAAAATCAAAGAAATCCAGTAGAGACATACCCATAGGAGCAATGTGACTCCAAACACCAAATCCTAATGTCGAAGGCAATGCAATCGCCATAGATCCAATCAATATGATAATGGATGCCTTGATTCGTCCCCATTTTAATTTATCCTGCGCAATGGAAACAACGGTTTCCATTAAGGATATTGCAGAAGTTAATGCAGCAAACAATACCAACAAGAAGAAAATTCCTCCGATTAATGTACCCATCTTCATCGCTGCGAATACCTTTGGTAATGTGATAAACATTAGGCCTGCACCAGCATTCATTGCGGATTCATCACCACCGGAAAACGCATATACAGCCGGCACAATCATCAATCCTGCAATAAATGCAATTCCAGCATCAAACCATTCAATTTGCTTAACTGAGGATTCCAAATCTGCTTCTTTTTTCATATAAGATCCATATGTAATCATAATGCCCATTGCAAGCGACATGGAATAGAAAAGCTGTCCCAAAGCACCCAATACAGTCTTGATTGAGAATTTGGAGAAATCAGGAGTTATATAGTAAAGCAATCCATCCCATGCTCCCGGCATTGTAATACTAAATACCGCAACAATAATGGAAAGAACAACTAAAATCGGCATTAAGATTTTGCTTGCACTTTCAATTCCCTTTTCTACACCGCACATTACAACAGCAGCAGTCGCTCCCATAAAAATCAACAGCCAAATAATCGGCTGAGCCGTTTGCGTAATAAAATCTGTAAAATATCCATCCTGTGCAGCAGCACCAGCTTCTCCAGTTATAAAAGCAATAAAATATTTTACAACCCAACCACCAATTACACAATAATATGGGAATATGATAATCGGTACAAGTGACGTTAACGCACCAACAAATCCAAACCGCTTATCTAATGCACCATAAGCCTCTACAGCACTCAGCTTTGTCTTTCTTCCGATTGCAATTTCAGCAATCATTAAAGAAAAACCAAAAGTTACTAATAAAATAAAATATACAAGTAAAAATATTCCGCCGCCATACTTTGCTGCTAAGTATGGAAATCTCCAAATGTTACCTAAACCTACCGCAGAACCGGCAGCAGCTAATACAAAGCCTATTCTGCTTGAAAAATTACTTCTTTGATTTTCCACAAAAAACCCTCCTAATTTTATCCTTAAAAAAACTCGCTAATGAATTTTCATTCTAACGAGTTTTCCTTTTTATTTATCTTATTATTGCATATATTTTGTAATAATTCAACAAAAAAATTAAAAATATTTTATATTTCTACCCAATTCTTTCTTCTCTTATTTTTATCATTTAATGATTATAATAATGCGCTTCAAACGAACTTACCGGTAACGGTTTATTAAATAAGTATCCTTGTGCAAAATCACAGCCCATTTCACGTAAAAGCTTTTTTTGATTTTCGTTCTCCACTCCTTCAGCTAAGCAGCGAACTCCCATCTCTTTGCACATCTCAATGACATGCTGTACAACAATACGATTTTCTTCGCTCTTTTCCAGACGGCTAACTAAACTGCGATCCAGTTTTAGAGTATCAAAATCCATAATTGTTAAAATAGCCATATTCGTATATTCCGATCCAAAGTCATCTAATGAAACAGCAAATCCTTCGGATTTCATTTGTGCACTGATTTCTGCAAGTGTTTCCTTTTCCAATTCCCCCATACTCTCTGTAATTTCAATTTCAATACAATTATATGGAATATCGTACTTCCCATAAATTAAAAGAAGTTGCTCCATAAAATCTCTTTCTAATATGGTAGCCCTTGAAAAGTTTAGAGAAACAGGAAGAAGCTTTCTTCCTTGCTTATGCCATTGCTCCATCATTTTACAGACTTCTTCATACATAAAGAAATCGATATAACGAATGGTTCTTTCACGTTCTAGGGTAGGAATAAATTTACTAGGAGGAATTACACCATTTTGTGGATGTATATACCTTACAAGTGCCTCTGCTCCGATAAGTTCACCAGTTATCATATCGTTTTTGGGTTGTAAATACATTTCATATTCTTTATTCTCTATAGACTTGAGTAACTCTTTTACATGCTTTGGACGATTTCGCTTTATCGAAAACTCTTCATTGGTGTAAAACTGCTGCTTTTCAATGTACATCAATTCATCGGCATGATCAATTAACTGTGTTAATTCAAATTCTTCCTCTGCCCATGTATAACCAATAGAGACACCCAAATGATCCATTTGACTGAACTCTTCTTTCACCGCTTGAACCTTCAGATGAAAATTCTTTTTATTAATATTTTCGCATAATACAACGAATTCATCTCCACTTAAACGGAAAACACATTTGTTTCCAAATTGATCAATTAAAATGCTCCCGGTTGCTCGTACTACTTTATCACCATATTCGTTTCCATAATATTCATTGACTTTCTTTAAACCATTTATATTAGCTAATAGCACCCCCATTGAAGAAGGCTCTTTCTCCTCTATATGCTTCAAATGGTTTAAATAAAGACTTCTTCGAAATGTTCCAGTCAATGCATCATAATTATTAATATATTCAATTTGATTTTGTAATCTTCTTTTGGTGATTTCATTTAATATAATATGACCGATTAACAGGATGTCAGAAAGAGTCTCAAGTTCTTCACAAACACATTCGATTGCAAAATACCCATCGCCATATTCAACATCCACCATCGGGACTATATGCAAGGTGTCACCAATGCTAAGCACATTCCATTGTTTCCCTCCGGAAAGATAGTCCCAACTTTCTAAAATTAAAGAATCTTGTGTATTCAAAGAAATCTTCTTATCGTTCGAATTCTTACACCATCCATAAAGGATCTCACCATGATTGGTATGATTAATTTCTACAACATAAACAGATTGTGCACCATAACTTTGCCCAATTCTATTTAGTACCAATTCCATGGCACCAAAAAAATCTTCTTTTTGGGTTAAATCATGAATGGCTTGTAACAATATTAGCTCTATATTACATCTTAAATCACTTTGATTATTATTTTCTTCTTTTGTATTTTCTATGGCAATTTCCATTCTTGCTAATTGTCCGTTCCATTCAACCAGCTTATGTCTTAATAGATAATTTCCTTCCATAAAATGATTTGCATAATCCCATTTATAGGTTTCATTCGATGTTAAGAGATGATTTTCACAACAAGCGCAGGGTTTTGATAAACCCTGAATCAACTGATAACATTTTTTTTCTAGACAATCTATGTCTTTTAGACCCATTCGCATTTTTGCAGCATCATTTATAAATAGAATTTCTTGGGTCTTCAAGTCATTGACGTAAATCAAATCATCCTGTTCATTCATTAAACGCTTTCGATTCATACCTTGAGGCCTTTCGTTGCAATGCTAGTCTTTTAACCATAAAACGGGAGCAGATTTAAAGTAACCTGCTCCCTATTTATGCTGTGTTCGTACTTTTTTATCTAAATATTTTATTTTTTTAAATTTTTTTCCAATAAATGATCGATAACAGTGACTAAATGTACAATTTCTGGTTTCGATAATTGTTCGTCAGCACCTAACGATTTCCCTTTTATCTGCATTTCTTCGTTAATGAGAGAAGAGAATATAATCAATGGGATCTTTTTTAATATAGCATCTGTCTTTACAAGTTTTGTCAAACGATGCCCATCCATTTGCGGCATTTCAATATCGGTTATGATGCATGAAACTTTATCATAAATGTTATCTTCATTTCGAATTTCAGTAAGATAATCCCAAGCTTCTTGTCCGTTGTTGAACATCATTACATTGTTATATCCTGCTTTTACCAAAGCTTCTTCTATCATTTTTGATAATAGGATAGAATCTTCTGCAACGATAATCGGTCTTTGATCCCGATCTTTTCTTTCTAATTTATCAATTCCAGAAAGTTGTATTCCAGTTTCTGGTGCTATATCTGCAACAATTTTTTCAAAATCTAATATAGTTACCAAGCGATTTCCGCATTCTGCTAGGCCCGTAGCCACTCCGGAATCACCGCCATAAATCGTCTTGTCAGGTTTTTGAATTGCACTCCAAGAAATACGGTCTATGCCCTCAACAGAATGTACACGAAAAGCAACATGCAACTTATTAAAATTTGTGATAATAAATAGGTCTCGTCCATTTTCAGAGGATTCCGGCAAACCAAGATACTTCGGCAAATTAATAACGGTAATCACTCGATCTCTCGGCTTAAAAACGCCTTCTACAGCAGGATGAGATTGCGGCATTGGTTTAATCGCACTTGGCATCAGAATTTCTCGAACCTTTGCGACATTAATTCCAAATAAATCACCAGCTATAGTAAATTCCATAATTTCAATCTCATTTGTTCCTGATTCTAATAAAATTTTAGTATCAACTGCTGCCATTTTCTTTCCTCCACTCTTTTATTTTATGCTCTCTTCATTTTATTACGAATTACTGTGTCTAAATTGATTATTTTTTCAACAAGTTTTATGATACGTTTATTTGTATCGAAAATATTGGTCTCCAAGGGATTTTCAAGTCTTATGGCTTCTCCCGATACCGGTTTAAGGATCTGATTCATTTTTTGTTGAAGAATCGGTGACATACTCCCTTGAATACTCTTTAATTCACGGTCTAATTGATCAATTTCATTCATTTCTTTTTGACGGGTTTCTAAAATGATTCCAAGTGAAGTTTCGTCACCAGATGCGATAACTTTTTCCAATTCTTTTGTAATCGTTAAAATCATATCCATACGTCGGTATTTTTTTTGTAAAATTGAAAGAATCTGATTCATGTTATCCATCGTACTGATTTAACACTCCCATCACTATTTTGCCAATGCACTCTGCTTTCTTGCTAATCGATCCGCTTCCTTATAAGTATCTCTTAAATCTATAATGAGCGGAATCATCTCATCAATAATCGCTAAATTACGGCTTGCATTTAATCGAGATAATTCAAAGATAAAAAATTCATATAATCTTGATAAATTTGTGCTTACTGCATATTTTAAATCTAAGGTATTGATTAAATATAGCACAATTTTTCGAGTTTTGTCAATTTCTACCTCAAAGTTTGCAAAATCCTTATTATTTGCTAATATTTTCGCCTTATTCAATTTCTTAACTATTTCATCATACAGAAGTATCAGCATTTCTCCTTTCGTCATTGTAAATACTGATTGTTCCTTGTAATGTTGGAACCCCTTTTCATAATTGTTTGCATATGTGTTCATGGAATGCCTCCTTTTTAATGAGTTGTCATTATGCGTATCCAGCAAAAGTAGTATTCAATTAAGAACCAACTTGCTGCATTAACCAACCAGATTGTGCATTCATTTTATTTAAATATACTTCTAAATTGGTAAACTTACTGTAGTATCTATCTTGCTCAATTTTAAGTTTATCTTCCCAAGTGTCGATTTGATCCGATAGTGATCGAATTTCTTTATAGATAACATTATCCAGTTCACTCATTGGAGACGCACTATGTCCTGCCTTTTGAATCAAACTGCCTTTTTGGGAACCCGACGTATTGGCATAGCGGGTTATAATCTCCTCAATCTTTGAAATGGCTCCTTTTTCTCCAGAAGCGTTACTTCCGTCCGCATTAAAAAGCTTAGCTACTGCATCCGGTTTCTCTTCTAATGCTTTACGGAATTGGGTTTCATCAAAAGAAATTTTACCATTATCCTTATAAGATGTCCCAGTCTTAATCCCAATTTGATTCATCGATACACCATCTACCTGAATTGCAAAAACAAAACGCAAATCTGAAGACAAAGAACGTAAAAGAGGATCAGCGAATAAAATTCCTTCTTGTGCCTTTTGTTCCCATTTCTCAATTTCTTTATCTGACATTTCTTCCTTCTGCTCATCAGTAAGAGGTTGGTACGTTAAGCCTCCTCCTGATTTGTTCCTAACCGGTTTCGTAGATACTGTAGTATTGACCATCTCAATCATCTTGTTATACTCTTCTATCATACTTTTTACTGCATCCACTACTTCGTCTGCATTCGCTTTTGAAGAAAAAGTAATGGCATCTCCCGTACCAGTTACGGCATCCACCGCTTGGCTTGTAAACGTAGAATTTAAAGTAACATCCATTCCATCTAAAGTAAATGTATTACTCGAACGTGTTATTGTTTCATAACTTCTTCCTCCGTCAAAGCTAACCTTCATTTCAGAATCGGTTCCTTCCGTTTCACCAATACGAGTTGCTTCTGCACCGAACAAAGCATCTCCCAATGTTCCGGTTACATTAGTTTTTCCAACACTGCCGGACTGGCTTGCCGTCAGGCTAAATCGGTCTGAAGTTGATAAATATTTCATTACAACGCCTGCATCAGAATTATTAACTGTATTAATAATATCATTTACAGTTACACCTTTCGCAAAATCTTTTTGCTCTCCATTTACCTTAATAAAATCACTGCCAACTTCAAAGTCCACATCATTAATCGTCATAGAATGCGTATTGCCCCCAGAAAAATCAAGCGCTGCATTTAAATTATTTCTGCTGGAAGTTAATGGTTCAAAAACCAATAGACGATTCGCATCTCCCAAATTCATATTCATCGCACCTGATGCACCGAGGATTCCGGAATCTCCAGAAGCAACTGACAAAATAGATGTTGTGCTGGTTGTTTCAAAGACCAGCTTCCCTTGTGTTGCATCCGCTGCAATTGGTGTACCGTCAACATTAACTGCACTGACGTTGACTTTTCCAGTTCCATAAGTCTTATCTAATTCTCCGTTAATATGAGTCGCAAGTTTTTCCATATTCATTGTCGGATCTTTAAAACTGCCATCCTCATTTACCAATTCTTTCAAATTAACAACTGCTTTTACTCCATTTAAATCTAAAGTAAATGTCCCATTTCCATTTGCAATGGATTCACCAAATGTCACCTGTTTTACGAGTTCTTCAGTTCGTAAATCATTTGTTCCTGTTAAGGTTCCATCTGATGTAGAATCACCAGTTTCTAATCCTAAAACATTTAATAAAGCTGTACTTCCCCCAGTTACCTTTAATTCATTTCCATCATTTTTTAAATCTCTAAAAGTAATTTTTCCATCCGTTCCAAGTTCCGCAGATACTAAATCATTTAAACCTCCTGCTTTCAAAGCAGAATTTAAAGCGGCTTCCAGATTCTCAGCATTTTCTTGTGCCTGAATTGAAGGGTCTGCATTGCTGCTAAGTTCAATATCCGAAAGCTTCATAAAAAAAGTATCATTTCCGTATGAAAGTGTAATGCTGGTATCTTCCAATGCGGATACATCTCTGCTGGTTAAAAAATCAATCTCACCAGTTGTGATGTTACGTGTAGATATTTTATGATTTGAATCAGTAGTAATCCCTGCAGTTGTAGCCAATTTGTCAATACTTCCAATTGAGAAATTACGAATCGAATCCGCAGTACCCGAAACGCTAGCTGCAGAAGCATTGGAACCAAGTGAAGTAATGACAGCACTTTTAAAAAAGCTTGATTTTTTTAGGTTTGTCATAGAGGTAGAGCTTAAGAACTGATTGCTAAAATTTAAGAGACTTGTCGTTACAGAACGGAATGCATTTTGCCTCCATTCTAATGTCTGTCTCTTCTGCTTCAGCTTCGCTATTTTAGTTAAAGTTCCACTGGACATATCTTTTACAATTTGATCGGTATCCATATTGCTCATAAGCCCTGTTAAACGTTTGCTTGAAGATGTGGTTATAACAGACGATGAACTGCTAATACTTGTTGACATAGTAATACCCCCTTCTATCTAATAATAAAAATTATAATTAATTTTCAATGATTTGTTCTTAATCGATTCTCTCTATACTTTTATATCGTCATATGATAAAATAAATTAATATAATTTGTCTAAATAATGAAGTGGAGGGTAAAATCTTGTCTCAAATTATTGCAATCACCAATCAAAAAGGTGGTGTTGGAAAAACTACTACAAGCAGTGCCTTAGTAAGTGGGCTTACCCAATTGAAAAAAAAAGTTTTAGGAGTTGATTTAGACCCTCAAGGTAATCTAGGCTTTAGTTTAGGAGTCGATATTGAAGGACGACCTAGTGTTTATGAACTTTTTAAAGGTACCATTTCTATACAAGACGCTATTTCACATACTCCTCATGGAGATATCATCTCATCCAATATTCTCCTTAGTTCCGCAGAATTGGAATTTAACCGAGCCGGACGTGAATATATGCTTCGAGATTTATTAGCTCCAATACAAGATCAATATGATTTTATTATTATTGATACCCCGCCCGCTTTAAATATTTTAACGGTCAATGCTTATGTTGCGGCAAATGCACTTATAATACCTATGATTCCTGAAATATTAAGTCTTCTTGGAATCACACAACTAAAAGAGACCATTGACACGGTTAAAAAGTTTTATAATCCAAATTTGAAGATTCTGGGTATCTTATTAACTAAATATAATAGTCGCATCAATCTAACAAAAGAAGTTGAAGAACTTACCACTGAAATTGCAAAACAATTAGGTACTGTTATTTTTGATACAAAAATACGAAACAGTGTCACCGTTGCAGAGGCTCCGGCACATGGAGAAAGTATTATTACCTATGCCCCATATTCTAATCCCGGCTTTGATTATGCCCGACTTGCAAAAAAGGTTTGTGAAGGGAGCTTATAATTCATGTCAAAAAAAAGCAGTAAAACTTCTCATGTACTAAATTTATTAACAAATCGAATCGGAACACCAGAACAGGAATATGTACAAGAGCCTATTCAATCGGAAGCAGATGTACAAGAACAAAATTCTGTACATGAACAAGAATCCTTACAAACACAGCCGCCTGTAACACCACAGGAGGCCACTCAAGTACAAGCACCCGTTTCTATGCAAATGCAAGAATCTGCTCAAGTCCATCAAATAGATGCAGATGAAAAAATAGATAGCGTTCAAAATGAACCTTTAAAAATAATTGATTCTTACACCACCTCTGAAGCATCGACTTCTTATTCCCTTCCTTCCGAGGATCCTTTATCAGATTTGATACGTCAAGAATTAGAGCAACATTTTGAAACAGAGATTTTACCATTTGTACCAGAGGACTTTAGTCAGAAAGGAAACACATTAATGTCAAATTTTTCGGAAATTGAAAATCAGAGCACACTGGATCATAATACGATAGACTTCTTTGATACGGGTGAATATGTCTTTGTAAATATAATTGAAGAATTTGTAAAAAACGAATGTTCCTCTCTTATGAATAAGATGGAAGTATGTTGTTGTAATAAGTGTAAAAATGATGTAATTGCTTTGGCATTAAACCACTTGCCTCCTAAATATGTTGTTACTCGAAAAGGATATTTATTATCAAAGCTTCTTGCTTATGAAAAACAATATAAAGCCGATGTGTTAGCTGCAGTAACAAATGCATGCCTACAAGTAAAGTCAATGCCACATCATTCTGAATAACAGCATTAATATTCCTCAATAATAAAAACCAAGTCAAATAATAAGACTTGGTTTTAAAATACATTATCTGCGCGTCCAAAGGAACGAATGGTTACTTGTCCAGTATTTGTATCAAAAACCATCGTTCTCGCATAATTGGACCCCACATCTTCCTTTATTAATCGAATTTTACATTGTTGTAATATTTTACGAACAGAATCAACATTTCTTTTTCCGATATTTCCCACACTGGAATTGGCATCCCCGGGAATATCGAACATTTTAGCGCCACCTGCTATTTTAGCCGTCATTCGAGAGGTAACTCCACCAAAAATTTCTAATTTACGAATCATTTCTGAAATTCCTGTGTCTGCATACTTAAAAATATTTCCGGCGTCATGATTTGATATTTTTTCCGGTAACATAATATGAACCATACCACCTAATCGAAGCACTGGATCATAAATGCAAATTCCAACACAAGAGCCAAGTGCGTATGTAATTAGAGTGCCAGGTGCCCTAGTAATTTTCATATCGGCAATTCCAACACTTGTTTGTTTGCTAATCAATATTGCCCACTCCTAATCTGTCTAACATATAATTTAAGGATTTAAAATCGGGCATCATTAAAAGTTTACTGGAAACTTCTTGCCCATCACACGAAAAGCTCCCATCTAACATCATAATTTTATCCGTTTCATATCCAAATTCTACCATTGGCACACTTAAAATTCCACCCGCCATATTTATACACATTGCTGGAACTGACAAACTTACTTCAAGGCCTGCTAAAGATGAAAGTGCATTCATATAAGTTGAAATCATTATATTACCAATCTCAACAAGCGCTGATTGGCTTAATTCATTTAATTGATCATAACTATTTATCGTTTCATGCAAAACACTGTCTAAAGCAACGTTTATAAAATCCATCTCTTGCAAATATAGCATAATTCCATTTAGATCGCCTGACATTCTTACCATAATACCGGCAACAATGTTTTCAGGCCCACCCAAAATATTTAATGCTGTATTAAAGTCCAAAATAGATACCTTTGGAACAGAAATACGTACCTTTTTTGAAATAACTCCAGACAAAGCCGTAGCTGCATTCCCCGAACCGATGGTTCCGATTTCCTTGAGCGCATCCAGTTGGATAGCATTCAACTGATCATAACTGCTAATTTTCATTTATATTCCTCTTTTCACTCTTAAAGCTTACTCTTCGGCATTTGCTGTTGGTACACCAACAATAATCTCTCCTTTATCAACAAAATATTTTTGATGTGTTGCAGTCCGCTCAACCCGCATCATAGTGCCGCAAATCTTCATTCGAACACCCGGATAAATATTCCCCAAACTAGTAATTGCAAATTCATGATTATTTTGGTACTCAATGCTTCGATCGAGTTTTTGTTGTAAACTGTATACGGATCGCATTTTTTCTTCTCGCATCCCCATCAATTGTTTCATATATAATGTTTTTTGTTCAATAGGAACCTTTTTTTTGCCGCTTAAGACATCTTGAATGACGTTTCCAAACTTTTCTGCTTCTTTTTCAATTTTATTGATTCGATCAATAAACTCTTGCTGATCCAAAAATGCATATTCTACATCTTCATAACTCTTTCCTTCAATTTCCATTGCATACCATTCAGGCTCAATGTTAATTTCCATGGAAATATTTAACTCACTTCCAATTTCTTTTGCAATGACAGAATCTCCTGCAATGTAGGTTCCGCCAAGCATTGCTGCGCGTTTACCTTTCATGATAATTGATCTTCCAGCATGTATCTTGGCATTCAGAGTACATTCACTGCAAAAATTACCGCCGCAAATAACCGTTGCATTTTCTATAAAACGACTTGTTACATCACCACCGGCTGTAATTGTTCCCTTTTGCATGCCATTCATTCCACTTCGGATTAATACATTTTGATCGGTCTTTATGTCAGCACCTTCAACCCTCCCGTTGATAATGATATCTTTTTTTGCCTCAACGCGAAAGCCATCCGTAACGTTTCCAGAAATAATAACGCTGCCGTTAAAAAATATATTCCCTGTTTCCGGGCCAACATCTCCTTTTACATGAAAAACCTCTTCGATTGAAACGGTATCTCTCACATATTCAATGCGACCATCCACTGCTGCCGTATATTTTAATTCGTCCTCTGATATTGTTATATTTTTCCCGGCTGAAATAAGTGGCATTGTACCTGGTTTTGGCATAACTTCATTCCCAAATATGTCTTTTCCCGGTGTTCCATTTGTTGGTAATATAATTTCACAAAGTAAATCTCCAGCTTGTACGTTTTGAATTAAGGATATATCCTTAAAATCTACTGAGCCATCATTTAGTTCTTTTGGAAGATGCTTTGGTTGTGTATCAAAATGAAAAACAATATCCCCATTTTCTCCATTGATTGGTTCAATTCCCTTTGAAACCTTAAGTTCCTTGTAATATTTTTTTTGTAAACAATACTCTTGGATTTCATTCTCAAGGATACCAAAAATGATATCTTTTTCCTTCAAAGCTTCTAGTATATCTTTCTTATCAAGTTGATAATCAGCATCTTGAACGTTAGATACGCGTAAAAATGCCATCATCCTATCTGGAGTGACCTTTATATCCAGTTTTGGAAGTGGGGTAACATTTTTTTCATTTTCCAATGCATCCAAATTTTCAGCTATCTGGCTCACAACAAACGCCTCACTTTCTTACTACCTCATTGTATTAATTGTTTCTTCAATCTCATCAGAAGTTTTAATCATACGAAGAGATAACTGATAGGCTCTTTCCGTCTCAATCATTTTAGTCATCTCATAAGGCAATTCGACGTTAGATCCTTCCAAATATCCTCTTTTTAAAGTTACATCTGTTTGTAATATTGGTTCTCCATTTTGCTCAACAGGTATGAATCGATTTTCTCCCTGCAATAATATTCCGTTTTTATTTGCAAAATCAAATACTCCAATATCTAAATCGTCATTATCAGAATTTACCGGAATCAATTCCATATTACTATCTAATACAAAA
The DNA here is from genome assembly GCF_017168145.1 of Anaerovorax sp. IOR16. GTDB lineage: Bacteria > Bacillota > Clostridia > Peptostreptococcales > Anaerovoracaceae > IOR16. The sequence continues at coordinate 1,314,155 of NZ_JADQTL010000009.1, forward strand.
TCTCCATTTTGAGCTGCTAAATAAAAAGCATTTTCACCCATTTGTGCTCTGTGAAAGCTTCCATTCCGAGTATAGCTTAAGCGATCTTCTTCTATATTGTAAATCGCAAAATAGCCATTCCCCATAATTGCATAATCCATAGTTCTATCCGTAGTCAGTAGTGCTCCGCCATCGAAATTAAAATTAGTTTGCCCAGCACGTACGCCGCTTCCTACTGTTAAATCGCCGTTGTTCGGAGACTGTGCTTTCATATTATTGTAAAGCAAATCAGAAAAACCAATGCTCTGTGCCTTGTAGCCATCTGTTTGCAGATTGGACATATTATTGGCAATGGTATCTAAGCGTGCTTGTTGTGCATTTGCGCCAACGGCAGCGGTATAAAAAGCAATGTTCACAATTCGATCCTCCTATTCTTAGACTCGACCAATGTCATTGACTGCTTTTTGAATGATTTGATCATATATTTTTAAAATTTGACTTCCACTTTGCAAAGCTCTTTGGCTACTCATCATATCAATCATTTCTTCCATTGCGATCACATTTGAGCGCTCTAATGACTTCCATTTTATCAATGATTTTTGATTCGGTAAAATGTTCGCATTATTATTATTTAAAAACACACCTTCTCCACTTTTTACCAATTGATTGTAATCTTGAAAATCAACACATTGAATCCGATCAACAACAGTTCCATCCTCTAGCGTAATTAAACCGGTTGAGTCCACCATAAACTTATCGCTTTCCAATAAAATTTCACCTTTTTCACCTGTGACACGCCCAATTGGTTGTAAAGATAAAAATCCTTCGTTATCTAAAGTAAAAGAACCATTTCTTGTATATCTCGGCCCATTTAAAGTATTAATTTGAAAAAAACCAGGTCCTGCAATGGCAAAATCAAAGGCATTTCCCGTAACATCAAACATTCCTTGCTCATGATTAGTTACTATCTCATCCGGTACTCGAATTGTTGAAGTATTACTTAATGCTTTTGTGTTACTTTTATCCATGCTACCGGTTCTTGAAGTCAATTCTTCACGAAATGTAGTGCTCGTCAACGTATCCTTTTTATATCCCGGTGTTGATACGTTAACCATATTGTTACTAATTGTGTCAAGACGATGCTGCTGTGTCATCATTCCAGATGTTAATGTATAAAATCCTTTTAACATAGTACCACTTCCTTTGATTAAGCATTCGATTTATAAATTTAATAACCTTTTATAAAACATCTTAGTTTTCGAATTGCATTGGCATGAATCTGCGAAACACGTGGTTCGCTAACACCAATTACCTTTGCAATTTCTTTCATATTTAATTCTTTTCGATAATAAAGAGAAAGTACAAGCTGTTCATTTTCTTTTAATTTTTCAATTCCATCTTGTAACAATTTCTTTAACTCTTTTTTTTGCAACTTTTCTCCGGGGGATTCATCAAATGATCCAACAATATGGGAAGAAACTGCTTCTCCGTTCATTCCATCAACAAGTGCATCTAAGGATAGTACATTATACATCCCCGTTTCTCCAAGAATTTTCCGATACTTATCTAAGTTTAATCCTAAATGATCAGCAATTTCTTTTTCAGTTGGGAATCTCCCTAATGATAGATACAGCACACTTTCTGCCTCATCCATCTTTTTTGCCATTTTTCGAACACTGCGAGGAACCCAATCCTGTTTACGAGCTAAATCAATAATGGTTCCCCGAATTCGTAAAGAAGCATAACTTTCAAATTTTACATTTTTAGATGGATCATATTTTTCCAAGGCACCCATTAATGCAATAATACCTTCATTAATAATGTCATCTATATCTGCAAAACTGACATAAACACCGCGCATCTGCATTGCAACCATACGAACCATATTTCTATGGCGCAAAACCAATTCTCGCTTTAAATCACTATCTCTAGTTTCCAAAAACTCATGCAAAAGATCTTCATTGCTTTTTTGTGTCAATCCTTCTGCCATCATATTTAATCACCCAGCTATCCCTCTTGTTTTCTAAATTATAGTTCAATGTTTCCTAATGCTTGTATTTGAACATCATTTGCAATCTCACTAAATGACAACACTGCCACATTTGGATAAAATTGTTCCACCATGCGATAAAAATATAACCGAATAACATGGCTTGTTAAAATAACCGGTGCTTGCGAGAATGAGGAAAATTTCTTCATTAACTCAGATAGCTGTCCAACAATTCGTTGTATCACATCAGGACTCAATGCTAGATAAATACCTTGTTCACTTCTGGTTAAGCTGGATAAAACAACCTTTTCTACTTCTGAATCTAAGGTAATTACTTTAAGTTGACCACTCTCACAAAATTTTCTAGTTATGGTTCTCTTTAATGCTATTCGAACATTTTCAGTAATCATATCCATATCTTTTGTGTTGGAACCTGAATCTACAATGGTTTCTAAAATTGTAACCATATCACGAATTGGAACACCTTCCTTTAACAAATTATACAGTATTTTCTGAAAATTTGCATAAGAAATGATGTTTGGTATTGTTTCTTCCACCAATTCCGGTGAAAGTTTTTTTACATTTTCGATCAATTGTATCACTTCACTTCGTGTCAAAAGTTCATGTACATGACGTCGAATGGTTTCTGTTAAATGAGTTAACATAACGGAAAGAGGATCAATTACAGTATAACCATATATTTCAGCCACTTCCTTTTTATCTGGGGTAATCCATCGGCTTGGAATGCCATATGCAGGTTCTATTGTCTCAATTCCATCAATTTCTCCGGTTGGATTTGATGGTTCTAATGCAAGGTAATAATCGACTAGCAACTCACCTTTAGCAATTTCTTCACCTTTCATTTTTACCACATATTGATTCGCATTTAACATGGCATTGTCTCTTAGTCTTACAGATGGTACAACAAAACCCATTTCCTGCGCAAATTGACGCCGAAATATTACAATTCGATTGATTAAATTACCACCGCTGCTTTCATCTACAAGCGGAATCAGACTATAACCAAATTCCATTTCGATCGGTTCTACTGTTAATAAAGAATAAATATTATTTATATCTTTGAAATAAGAATTTTCATCAAATTCTTCTGGTATGTACTCTTCTTCTGCCTCTGCAATTTGCATCCGTTGCTCTTCTATTTTTTTACCTTTTAATTTTATCCCTAAAAATATTAAAACTGAAGCCAGTAAAAGAGGCTGAATTGGGGGCGCTCCCGGGATAAAAACCATTGCCGCCATAATTCCCCCGGCAATCATTAAAACGGTAGGCTGTGAGAAAAATTGCTTTTTTACATCAAGATTCAAACTGCCTTCTGATACAGCCCTTGTTACAATCATACCTGTTGCAGTAGAAATTAACAAAGCTGGTATCTGTGAGACCAATCCATCTCCAATTGTTGCAATCGAATAAATGCCGATTGCCTCACGAAAAGGAATGCCTGCCTGAATTACGCCAATTAAAAGACCGCCGATAAAATTAATCATTGTAACAACGATTGACATAATGGCATCGCCTTTTACAATCTTTGTAGCACCATCCATAGCTCCATAAAAGTCTGCTTCTTTTTGTATCTTATATCTTCGTTCTCTCGCTTGTTCCTCTGTAATAAGCCCAGAGCTCAAATCTGCATCAATCGCCATTTGTTTTCCTGGCATTGCATCCAGTGTAAATCTTGCAGCAACCTCAGCAACTCTTTCCGCACCCTTTGTGATAACAATAAACTGTACCAAAACAATGATTAAAAAGATGATTACACCAACAACGATATTTCCTTGCAAAACGAAAGAACCAAAAGTAGCAATCACTGCTCCCGCTTGTCCTTGATTCGTTAAAATCAATCGTGTAGAAGATATATTCAATGAAATTCGAAATAATGTAGTAATCAACAACAAAGATGGAAAAATCGAAAACTCCAGAGCTTCCATAATGTACATGGTGATTAATAATATAACCAAAGCAATGGTGAGGTTGATAATAAACATCATATCAAGCAGAAATGGAGGTAAGGGAAGTATTAGTAACAAAATGACAAGCACAACAAATACGGCTATAATGTTGTCGGATATTATTTTTCTCAATTTACTTCACCATCTCCCTCAGCAAAATTTAACATAGGTTTCATTCTACTGAATATTTAATGATGTTAAAGTCTTTAAAATACGTTCCGGTTTAAATGGTTTTACAATAAAATCTTTTGCACCTGTTTTAATTGCTTCAATTACCATAGCTTCCTGTCCCATTGCAGAACACATTACAACAACTGCATTCGGGTCTGCTGCTTTAATCGCTTTTAACGCCTCAAGTCCATCTACATTTGGCATTGTAATGTCCATAAACACTAAATCCGGATGTACTTCATTGTACTTCTCAATTGCTTGTGCACCATCTGCAGCTTCATGTATGTCCTCAATGCCATTCTTCTTTAAAACATCTTTTATCATCATACGCATAAAAGCCGCATCATCCACTAGTAAAATCTTTGCCATAATCATTCTCCTCTGTTTTTAATTAACGATACATATTTTTATGATTCATCGAATCAACGCTTATAATAGATACATTAACTTCCTGTAATTACCGTTCTTAAACGGTTTAATTCTTCCGTAGCTTGGCGCAATGCGTATTCATATTGAATTTGTGCTCTGGCTAATTCCAAATTTTCTACATCAACTTGTACATTATTGCCATCCAAACGCATACTTTCTTCAGAACTTTGATGAATCCATAGCTTTGAATTCTGAATTTCGCTGCCAATTTCTTTTGCCTTAGAAGCCCTTTTTTTATCAAATTTTGAAAGGCTTAAGTTCAGTTCCTCCTCAAATGTGGCATATTTCGCTTTATACCCTGGTGTTTCTGCATTTGCAATGTTCTGTAAAGTCAAACGCTGACGCTGCCAAAGATTATCTAAGGTTTTTTCCGTTAACAGCATGGAATTTGTATTAAGCCAATCCATAAAACGCCTCCTTTTTCACTTATGCATCTACTTTTCAAAAAATTCACGCATAATATTTATTATTATACTACGAAAAAATTGTCTTCTCAACCGTTTTTTCCCTTCGCAAATATATCGGTTCTGCTAAATATTTCTATTTCACAAATTCTACAATCCATTCACTGCTTTCCGGATCTTCTTTGTTAGCAGCAAATCTCATATTCAATTTCCCGGCTGTGTTTCCACTCACATCTATAATACTATTTGGAATGTTCATAGAACTGTTTGCCATAACATTTTCAAAAGTAACAACAAAACTTATAATTCCACCATCGGTTTCTAAAGAAGGCGCACTTTTAACTGTAACCGTTCCAACCGAAATGTTATCCGACAACATCTGTTGTAATACAGATTTATCCAATTTCTTTCGAGTTCCGCTTAATGCATCTAAATAATATAAAGGCTCACTGAATATAACAGACAAGGAACCATTATATTTCTTCATTACCGTTCCGTTAATTTCCGTAATGCTGGTAATCACACTTCCGTCAATGATTGACGGTGCAATCGTATCGGCTGAAGTGATTCCTGTTACAGATACAACGGATGACCAATTTCCGTCATTTGGATTTGACATAGGATTTTTCATTACAATGAAAATATCATAAAACCGCTCCGGATTCAAATTTGTAACGGTAATGGTTGCAGTCTCATCCTTATGAATGAAAAGTTCTCCCGAATCGATGACTCTAGAATCCGGTTTTACGTCAATTCCGGCAATCTCAGCAGGAGTCAGTGAACTTACCGTACCGGTTTCGTAAACAACCCAATAAACATCAGCATCGGCATCAATGACACCCATATCTACATAAGCTTCTGAACCACCCTGTCCTTTTTTCTGAGGATAGCCCGGCTTATAATCCGGTATCACAACAGGCTCAGTTCGAATTTCTTTTTTGTCCACTGCAGAAGCAACATTTCCTTTTGCAGTATAATAAAATTCATAATCTGTATTTGCCTTTAAATCATTTATAAATTCGGTAAATTCTACATTTGGATTTCCTACATAAAAGCTTCCTACCTTGCTGCCTTGCGGACGAATGCTTCCATCAATCAGCTTAATCGCATCCGGTGTGGTAGCCACTGCGCCTTTTGGCGAAAGGAGCCAATACACCGTACATGACTTATCTAACATATAATCAATTCGAATGGAGGTATCTCCTGCCGCTAATTTTGGATAATTAGAAATAAATTGCGGTGCAATTACATCAGAAAAATATTTTGTGCACTGGAGCTTTGCAGGATCACTCACAACCGAAGCTTCTAAAGAAGAGGCTTGCCCCTCAAATAACCCGTTTGCTCCGTTAAATGCTGCATCAATCAACTGTTGTCTTGTTCCGGCAATTCCTCTTACCGTTAAATTTACACGCTGATTCCAAATGCTTTTATTTTCAACACCTTCCAATTTTGTAACTTTAATCGAATATGTAGTATTCTTTAATTCATTGAACTTTGTATAACTCGTATATAAATCGGCATCCATTAAAGCCTGCAGCGAATAGTAACGGTCTGGAACCATTTCAAGACCGGTAATTATTGTTTCACTACCACTCCCATCATTAATTGAAATATCGAAGGTAACTTTCGCATCAATCTCTAATATTGTATCATAGCACAACTCTTCTGCTGCATTTTGAATCTTAGGTTCAATTCGAAAGACCAAATCGTGACTGTCATCCTCAGACCCAATATTCTTTAAGTTTACAAAAGGTGCCATCGTCTTAAATTCAGGTAAACGAGTTACATTTCCTTGTGCATTTGCCTGCATTTTATTTGCTGCTGCATCGGCTATATTCTTTAGCTCAAAAACATACCGATTACCGCTTGCAATACGAAGTGCTGGATTATCTGCCGTTTGATCTCCCGTCGTAAAGGTTAAGATTGTTTTTCCGTCTTCCTCAGAAAACTTTGCTTGGGTGAAATCAATGCTTACCTCAGTTCTTGGGTTGTTTGATGTATTAAACAGCTTAATAAAATTGGTTAATTCAGTATTCGGAATCTGTGCAAGCATACGTTTTTCTTCTGAAGTAGCGTCATATACAATTTCGCTAAATTCTAAACGAATATCAGAACCTACCGGAGGTTCGCCGGCTTCCGAAACCAGAGATTCATCAAAAGCAACGACAGCAGTCGGTTGAATTTCATCCTTGGTTATAATTTCCTTCTTTAATACCGGCATTGATTTATTATCCGATTTGTCAACCAGTACAAAGTAAAGATCATAAGGTGTTTGTACTTCTAATCCACTGATAATAAAATTGCCTTCCTTATCTGCTATCGCACTTGTTTTTCCGTTCTTTAATGCATTGCTTCCATTGATAACCGCTTGCTGTGCCTCTATCGTATGTAATTCTGTCAAAGGAGGCGGAGTCGTCGGTTCATAATGCGCCGGAACCTTTGCACCTCTAGGATAAACTGCCCAATATAACGTACAGCTTTCATTTGTCATAAATTTCATCTGCACCGTTTTTTCTGTTACTGCCCCTACGATTGGATAAACCGGCTTTGAAAATTCTGGTGGTGTTACATCTTTTGTTAATGCTTGAAGTTTAAATACTTTTGATTCATTCCCACTAGTATCTAAAATTGCCATATAAATATCATACTCGGTAGATTCCTCCAAACCATCCGCGTAGAACGTACTTAATTCATTTTTCAAACAAGAAGCGGTTCCCATTTTTTCACTGCCAGGTACTCGCATTGGATTACGAATTAAAATATCAGCAGTTGGAGCAACACTGTTTTTCGGTAAAACGGCCCAATAGATTGTCCCATCTTTTGTTGAAACTGCTTCAAATTTTAATTTATGCCCTTCATCATAATAAAGAGCCTCTGCTTTTGGATATCCCGTAATCATAGCAGGTATCACGTTATCAACAGTTTGAAACGTATCATATTCCAAATCGGAAATATTCTCTCGGAAGTCCTCTAAAATTGCATAAAAAGTATAGTCCACACCACTTTTTAATCCAGAAACCTTTACCGCAACCTCTTTTTCTGCTGCCACACCTAAATTGCCGGATTTAATAGCACCTTTATCTTTTTTAGGGTTCATTAATTCTTCATCAGAAGGTCTGTCACTATCTGATAGCTTTATCATCCAATAGATTTTTCCGGGTTTATTTGCTTTCAGCAAGGCTGTAATATTTGTTGCTTCAATCTCATCGACATCTGGATATCCACCCCAAATTTCAGGATCTTCCTTGTCCAACTCCGCATCTGAGCTAGTCATTTCTTTTCCATTAATATTCGCCGTAACCCCTGGTCTTATTGTAATTTCATTCGGCAAAGATTCAATCTTTGTTCCATCGGTCATGATAATTACATAGTCAATTTCACCTAATCCACTTACCACAGTACCAACATCAGTATACAGCTCCTCTGTATATGTTTTGTCTTCCAAATAAACAGTACTTTTTTGTGCAACCTCATCTACAACTAAACGTTCAATACTACCCGCTCTTAAGGAGAGATGATTTTCCTGTCCTAATATCTTTACCGTATCAAATTCTCCTGCTAAATCCAATATTGTTTTTGCCGGGCCATCTAGTTCAATGTCTTCAAATGCTTCGTAACTTCTTCCTCTTTCCTCTAAAAAAGCATCACTGCGAACAATTGTATTTTTGATTGTTGTATCCCCTTCAGCAATTAAACTTAACTTTTTATCATGTCCAACATCAATGATGACTCTGTTAAAATCACAATCGTTTGCAATGATACTACTTTCTCCGGTATTGCTTTCACCACAGCCTGAAATAATAACGTCTCCAAGTACCTTTACATTATCAAGTGTTACATATCCAGGTCCTACTCCTTCTGTTATGTACAAATCACCATAAATTGTCGTGTCTCTGAGTCCTGCTCCGGTTTTAGCCAAAGTCACATTGCCGTTGATGTAATTAACTCGTACCATACGGGATTCGTTTACAATTTCTCCTGACATATCAGACAAAATCTTAGCAACCTCTGCACGCGTGATATCTTTTTGTGGTTTAAAGGTTCGATCTGCAAAACCTGAAATAAAACCCTTCGCTGTTGCCGCAAAAATACTGCCCTTACTCCAATTATTAAATTTTTTTGAATCAGCAAACGTCAAAGAATCTATATTTTTCTCTTCTATTTTTACTGCACGGCATAAAAGTGTTACTGCTTGTTCCCTTGTTAACGGTAATTCTGGCCCTGCTGTGCTTGGTCCCGTACCGGCTAAATAACCCTGATTTGCTGCAATCGAGATATCATCCGCATACCAAGCAGTTTTCGGTACATCTGAAAATGTTTTTTTACCTTTTTGAGTAAAACCAAATGAACGATTTACCATAGCTGCAAATTCTGCACGGGTAATGTTTCTTTCCGGATGCAAGTTCCCTGCAGCATCACCTCGCATAATATTGCGGCTCACTAAATTATTTAAGTAAGGTTCTGCCCAACTCGCACCATAAACAGATGAGGTCATTACTCTCCCTATCGGTAAAATGGGATTTAAGAAAATAGTGACGACTGAAATAAAAGCGATAAATTTTTTAAACCATTCTTTTTTGCTTATCATGATTTTACCTCCTCAGCTTGTGTTTGTTTTTCTTTCTCTAATTCTTTCATTAATGCTCGTAACTCTTCTTCTCTTTCTAATTCTTCTTTTAATGCCTTTCGCTCTTCTCGTTCTTTATCGAATACAAACTTGCGGATAATCATTTCATCCATTTTCTTTAATCCGTTAAACTGACCCCCACAGTTTATCTTTCCATTTTCCATTTCCATAAACCATCGCAAAACAAAACGTAAAGTAATGGAAGTATCTCCTCCATCAAAAACTGTTTGATACTCCTCATTTAGTATTAATTTATCGATATCTTCTTTATTTGCATAAAACCCAATTCCACCTGCACTAATATCTCTTAAAGTAATCTTTATTTCCTCTGGAATATCAACGGAAAGACAGCAAAGTTCACTTTCTGCAACAAACTTTGCTTTTACATCTTTTCTTCTTTGAAGATTTCCTCTTTCTTTTAATTCACGAATGTGTATACGCTCTTTTAATATGTAAGAAATAATTCCTGTATATAACACTACGCCTTTATTTCCTGCCAAAACACGAAGCTCAACCAATTTTCCTTCCCAAAGACGTTCTTCAATTTCGCTTTCAATTTCTTCCTCAGCTTTATCTTGTAAATTAATATTTAAAATAGCTTCTTTTTCAATATCTAATTCTAGTACAAATGCCGGTATCGGTTCTTTTTTTGTCCAGTCGCATATAAAAGCTTTCACAAGTGTGGTGTTTCGTTTTTCCAAAGTCAAATTCCTTTCTATCCCTGCTATTGCAATATTAGTTTTTTACTGATTAGATTAGAAAAAACTCAAAAACTGCCTGCCTTATAGGATCCGCAGAAAATACAAAAATCACAAATACAATCGCAATACACCCAATCCCAAAAATAATATTTTTTATTGCCTTCTTAAATAGTCTTAGTTTTCGCTGAGAAATTTCACGTTTCTCCAGTTTATCTATCTTTTGATAAAGTTTATCATCAAGTTCTTTTGGTACAAAAATAGTATGTGGTCTTTTTTTAGCTCTTCGATATTCTTCAAGATAGTCTTCTGCAACAAACTGAGCTGCATATTCAAGCACCACATCGGCCATCTTTTGGGATGTTTTCTTATACTCCTCATCAAATGTCTTCAATTAAGCTCGCCCCTCTCTTTCCAATATCAGTTTAGCCAGTTTACGTTTAATTTTATAGATACGTACCTGAATATTATCCATTGAAATTTCAAATCGGCGAGCCGCATCTTTTTTAGAAAATCCTATGAAAAATAAGAAAAAAAGCAATTCTTTTTCTCTTAATAATAATTTATCTGTATATTTGGCCAAATCTGCAACCATTTCATTTCTTGCTAATACTTGATCTACATCAAAATCTTCTTTTCCGAAAAATCCATCATCTATCTCTGGGGAATCCGGAATCCCCATTTTCGCTCTAGCCTCTTGATAGACTTCTTCAAGCACACTCCTTAAATTAGCAATCAAAAATGCCTGTGCTTTAAAAGAGTTTGGCTTTTCAATATATTTCATATTATTAAAAGCACGGGAAAAAGTTTCTTCTACAACACAAATCGCTAATTCTTCATCCCCGTTAAGCTTTTCAATTGCAATCTTATAAATAACTTCCTTATGCCGTTCATAAAGTTGTTCATATTTGTACTCGGATTTCTCCTCAATGGTTACATAAGCAGATTCCAAATGTGCTTCCTCTCTTTCATAAAAAAATTGTATTGACTTATATTTTTTTGTTGGATTATATGATTTTATGGTATAATACTTCCAATATAATAAAATATTATATCGTATCCTTTTATTAGGTTCAATCATTCTCACAATATTCCATTCATTTTTATTGTATGAATATTTTTTCAAAGCGATAAAAATAAATGATGCGAGACGTATGAAGTAATTTTCTATATTAGTAGACAAGGCGGTGTAACGATTATGGACAACAGTATGCAAAATATGCTAGACATGTATTTGTACGAAACAAATACACTCATTGAACAACTCGACGAAATTCTATTAAACGCGGAACAAGAAGGGGATTTCAGTCAAGATGCTGTAAACGAAATTTTTCGTATCATGCACACAATTAAAGGTTCTTCAGCTATGATGCAATTCAATAGCTTATCTGCATTATCCCACCAGATAGAAAATTTATTTTTCTTTATTCGAGAAAATAATATAAATCAAGAATTTGGCCATGACTTGTTTGATTTATTATTTAAGGCAAGCGATTTTATTAAATCACAAGTCGTGCAAATAGAAAATAATGAACCTTTGAACGAAGAAATCTCTGATCTGGTATCAGATATTGACAGTTTTCTCCAACAAATTAAAGGTAAGACTGAGTCAGAAATAGAAATACAAGCTTCAAAAACAAATACTGAAGTTGTTGATATAGCAGAAGAAAATCAAGATACAATGCTCGCTATTAAAGTTTTCTTTGATGAAGAATGCGGAATGGAAAATCTACGTTCCTTTATGTTAATTACAGCTATGCAGGATGTCTGTGGTCCATTTTCCTATGATCCACAAAATGTAGAAAATGATCCAACAACATCAACATATATCATTGAGAATGGATTTACACTTTATTTCAACAATCGTGAAGATTTGGATGCAGCCGTAAGTATTTTAAAAACTTCACTTAACATTCGAACCTATGAAATACTACATAATCAGCCAGAAGAAAAAAAAGCAGAAGCAACAAAAAATACAGAAGAAGATTCCCCTTCTTTGAAGGAAGAAAAACATTCAAATCAAATTGAGACAAAAAAAGCTCCTGCATCAAAAAAGAAAACAGAAGACGCTCCAATACATCTTTCTTCAGGCAAACAAAGTTTGATTAGTGTTAATCTTTCAAAATTAGATCGTTTAATGGATATAGTAGGAGAAATAGTTATTACCGAATCTATGGTTACCTCTTGTCCAGATTTACAAGGGTTTAAACTTGATAATTTCACGAAATCGGCTCGTCAGTTACGTAAATTAACGGATGATTTACAAGATACCGCAATGTCAATTCGCATGGTGCCTGTTTCCAGTGTATTCCAGAAGATGAACCGAATAGTAAGAGATATGAGCCAAGCGTTAGGCAAAGAAGCACGGTTGGTATCCATTGGAGCAGATACCGAGGTTGACAAAACAATTGTAGACAGCATTGGAGACCCAATTATGCACATGGTTCGTAATTCTATGGATCATGGCTTAGAAGAAAATGTAGAAGAAAGAATTGCACGAGGAAAAGACCCACAAGGTACCATTACTTTAAAAGCAGAGCATACCGGAAGCGAAGTAATCATTACAATCAGTGATGACGGACAGGGCATTGACGCTGAAAAAGTACTTGCAAAAGCAAGAGACCGGGGCCTTCTTACAAAACCTGAAAACGAATACTCCCAAAGAGAAGTGCTTCAACTACTCTTATTGCCTGGTTTTTCTACCAACGATGAAGTTACGGAATATTCCGGTAGAGGTGTTGGCATGGATGTAGTTAAGAAAAACATTGAAAAAGTCGGCGGTATTGTAACAATGACCAGCGAAGAAGGTAAAGGAACCTCTACCATCTTTAAGATTCCTTTGACCTTAGCAATCGTTGATGGTATGGAAATTTCCGTTGGAAATTCTGTCTTTACCATTCCAATTCATAATATCCGTCAATCCTTTAAAATCAATGAAGAAGACATTGTACATGATGCCGGGCAGGGTGAAATGATTCGAAAAATGGATAATTTTTATCCTATTATAAGATTGAATGAATTTTTCTCTATTCCATCAAAATCAGAAACAGTTAGTGATGGAATTATGATATGGGTAGAAGCCGGAGAAAAATCCTATTGCTTATTTGTCGATGAACTCTTAGGAGAACAACAAGTGGTTGTAAAACCGCTACCAACTTACTTAAGTACATATAATATAAAGGATTCAGGAATAGCTGGTTGTACCATCTTAGGTGACGGAAATATTAGTATTATCTTAGATATTATCAATCTTCACACTGCAGCGATCGGAGGTGCATTATAATGACTAACCTATCACAAATGACAAATGAAATTGATATTGATTTTGATGAAGATCTTGAGCAATCAAAAGACAGCACTGAAACATCAAAAAAGTTTTTAGCCTTTATATCGGATGGTCTTCATTTTGCAATTGATGCAGATTCAGTCATCGAAATCATTAATGGGCATTCCATTACCCATCTGCCAAAAACGCCTGACTTTATTAAAGGTATTATTAATTTGCGTGGTCAAATTATTCCTATTATGGATATGCGTTTAAGAATGAATCGTGCAGAAATTGAATATGGTAGAGAAGCTTGCATTATAGTTATTTCAGTTGATAATATTTCAATTGGACTATTAGTAGAGAGTGTCTCTCAAATGCTTGATATTTATGAATCACAGATTTGTGCACCGCCATTAAGTACACATCAAGATATGGTAAACGGTATTGCAAGAATCAATAATATTGTTTATCTCCTTCTTGATTGTCACCTACTTCTTGGCATTAACTAACAGAGGTAATTATGAACGATACAACGATAACATTTGATAAACTTACTATTTCACAACAAGATTTTTTGCGTTTGGTTCAATTTGTTCAAAAGAATTATGGAATTAATCTTCTGCAAAAAAAGCATCTAATTGAAAGTAGACTTGCTTCAACAATAAAATCCAAAGGATTTACTTCGTTTTCACAATACGTAGAATATATCCTTAATACAAATAATCCAAAAGATTTAGAAGTGCTATTAAATAAATTGACGACAAATCATACTTTTTTTATGAGAGAACATAGCCACTTTGATTTTTTTCGCGATACCATTTTACCTAATATTGAAAAATTAAAGAGGTCCAAAAAATCTTTAAGCATTTGGAGCGCTGGCTGTTCAAGCGGGCAAGAGCCTTATACACTCTCAATGATATTATCTGATTATTTTAAAAATAAACCTGGCTGGGATACCCGCGTTCTTGCCACAGATATTTCTATGAACGTATTAAACCAAGCAAAGGAAGCAATTTATACAAAAGATGATATTAAAGAATTACCACAAAGCTGGCAAAGAAATTACTTAACTGCATTAAATGAAGATCAATATACTTTTATTCCAAAAATTAAAAATAATGTAATATTTAAGGAGTTTAACCTGATGAATCCGATTCAGTTTAAAATACCTTTTGATGTTATTTTTTGTAGAAATGTAATGATTTATTTTGACCAGCCTACAAAAGATGCTTTAATACAACGTTTTTATAAAGCGACAAACTCCGGCGGCTATTTACTGATCGGGCATTCTGAAACATTGAATAAGGAAAATTGTCCTTATCAATATTTAATGCCCGCAACGTATCAGAAAAAATAATCTGCCAACATATGAAATAAGGAGGGATTTTTCATGATTCCCACAAAAAAAATAAAAATCCTTGTTGTGGATGATTCCGTTTTTTTTCGAAAGGTTCTTATTGACAATCTTTCAAAGTATCCGCAATTTGAAATAATTGGTTATGCCATCGACCCAATGGATGCGATGTCAAAAATTCCAACACTAAAACCGGATGTCATTACTTTAGATGTAGAAATGCCTAAAATGACAGGTATTGAATTTTTAAAATACCTCCTTCCACGTCATTCCATTCCAGTGGTTCTTGTTAGCTCTTTAAACATTAGTGTTTTTGATGCTTTATCCGCAGGAGCTATTGATTTTGTAAGAAAACCTGACATGCAAGAACAAAGTAAAGTAGATTCCTTTATTAAGGAACTTGCCGGAAAAATTTCCATTGCTTCAAAATCTAAAGTAAGAATTACACCTACGATAAAACCTGCAATTATACCACCAACGCCATTATCAACGCTTCCTCCAAAGCCAGACAGTTCTTTATTAAGCAAAATTACATCGCTAAAACAATCGCCAAAATTAGATAATATTATCATTGCACTTGGCGCGTCAACTGGTGGGACCGAAGCAACATTAGAAGTATTAAAAAATTTGCCAGCAAATACTCCCGGTATGGTTATTGTCCAACACATGCCTGCCGGATTCACTAAAATGTACGCTGAACGCCTCAATCGACTTTGCCCTATGGAAGTAAAAGAAGCAGTGACCGGAGATAAAATCGTTCGTGGCAGAGTCCTTCTGGCCCCAGGTGAATTGCAGATGCGTGTTGTAAAAATAGGATCCGAATACTCTGTTAAATGTCAGCCCGGTGAAAAGGTCAGCGGCCATTGCCCTTCTGTAGATTTACTATTTAATTCTGTAGCAGAAACAGCAGGAGCAAATTCTGTTGGTATTATAATGACCGGTATGGGAAAAGATGGTGCCGAAGGATTATTAAATATGCGAAAAAAAGGAGCATACACCATTGGCCAAGACGAAGCTTCTTGCGTTGTTTACGGCATGCCTATGGTTGCATACAACATTGGAGCCGTTACAATCCAAACTTCTTGTGGTAACATTGCCGGAACATTAAAAAATTATTTGAATCGTTTATAATCATTAATATCTTAATAGAAGCAAACAAGAAAAGGAGTAATTTCGATTGAAAAACGAAACGAATATAGAACAAATAGAAAAAACAGAATTGAAAAAAGAAAACATCCAGCCTGATAACATTTTCTTTGCATTAGATATTGGTACTCGCTCCGTTGTAGGTATGATTGGAACCAAAGAAAATGATATCTATAAGGTTTTGGATTATGAACAAGCCTTTCATAAAGTGCGTGCCATGCGTGATGGTCAAATCGAAGATATTGATTTGGTTTGTCAGGCTGTAAATCATGTAAAATCCACCTTAGAAGCGCGCTTTGGCTATTCTCTGAAGCGTGCTTCTATTGCTGCCGCTGGAAGAGCTTTAAAAACTGCAAAAGCAACCGCACAACAAGAAATCCCAGAAGATACGCCGATTACAACAGAAACCATTCGTTCCATTGAATATCATGCCATTTCTGCTGCTCAAGAAAATTTTTCACAAGAAATGTCCTCCCAGGAAGATGGACAAACATTTTCTTGTGTTGGTTACAGCGTTTCAGGCTATTGGCTGGATGGATACCCAATCAGTAATTTAAGTGGACATAAAGGAAAAAATGTTCGTGCTGAAATTATTGCGGCTTTTTTACCGTTTACTGTAATGCGAAGCTTATATGCAGTAACCAGCCGCTGTGGATTAGACGTTGAAAATATGACTCTAGAGCCAATTGCTGCGATTAATGCCATTGTTCCAAAAGATATTCGATTGCTGAACATTGCCATCGCCGATATCGGTGCGGGTACTACAGATATTGCCATTTCAAAAAATGGAAGCATTATTGCTTATGACATGGTTACCACAGCCGGAGATGAAATTACAGAGGCTCTAATGAAACATTATTTAGTAGATTTTGATACAGGTGAACGTGTCAAACGTTCTCTTAGTAATGCATCTGGTGAAATATCCTTTTTTGACATTTTGGGTACTCAATATCGTTTATCTACTGAAGAAATACTGAAAGTAATTCAACCGGCATTGTCGGAACTCTGTACTTCTATTGCAAAAAGCATTATACAACTTAATGAAGGCTCACCTGTCGCCACGTTCCTAATCGGCGGTGGAAGCCAGACGCCCGGTCTTTGCAAAATTTTATCTGAAAAGTTAGATTTACCGGAAAATCGAGTTGCGCTTGGTGGTCTCAATCCATATAAAAATATCGAGCTTTGCTCCGAAGCTTTGCTCAGCCCAGAATTTGTAACACCAATTGGAATTGGAGCAATTTCTCTGCTTTATCATGGCATAGATTTTTTTGCAATTACTGTTAATGAGAAAAAAATTATGCTATTGGATTCCAATCATATTACCGTACTTGATGCATTACTTTTAGCAGGGATTAAAGCAACAAGTTTAATGGGAGTCTCCCCTCGCCCTTTAACTTTTTATGTGAATGGTGAAAAACATGTAGATCGAGGCACGCCAGCTGTTGCGGGAGAATTATATCGAAATGGCCAACCTGCTTCCATAGAAACTGCGATAGAAAGAGGCGATTCTATTATTGCAATTACTGCGATAAATGGAGTTTCTCCTCAAATATCAATTGCAGATTTATTAAAAGATTTTACAGCCGAAATGGATGTTACCGTAAATGGATTTACGGTTGAAAAAGAGTATATGGTTAAATCAATGGATGACATTTGGATCGTTCCGAAGCCTCAAATTCTAAATCATGCATTTGAAACCTCGGTAGAAGAAATCTCAGAATCAGAAATGATTCAGAACGCATCAGAATCGCAGGAAATACAATTTCAAAACCCAACACCAAAAGAATTAGAAGAAGAAAAAAGCGTTCCCTCAATTACAAAAAAAATATCTGTATGCTTAAACGATAAATGGATAGAAGTTCCATATGTTACAAATCAAGCGCCTTGCTTTTTCGATTTACTTAATTATTCCGATATTGATCCGGAACATCCGCAGGGAAATCTACTCTTAAAATTAAACGGATTGGATGCATCCTTTGTAACTTCCCTTCAAGATGGGGATCATGCAGAAATTGGATGGGAAAAAAGATAAACTTCATTTAAAAGATACATTTTCTATAAAAATGTATCTTTCAGACTGTAGACAAGGATATCTCTATCTTTGCCTACAGTTTTTTTTACATAATGTAATACATTTTATTGTATTTATGGTAAAATATATGTATAAATACATGGAGGTATTTGCTTTATGATGGGTAAGAAAGATTTATTAGGTCGTGATCAATTTCAAATGGTAACCTTGAATTCTCTTGTTCCACAAGATCATATTATTCGTAAGATAGATACTGCGATTAATCTCTCTTTCATTTATGACCTTGTAAAAGATTTGTATTCTGATGTGGGAAAAGAAAGCATCGATCCTGTTGTCTTAATTAAAATTACCCTCATTCAATATACCTTTGGTATTCGATCCATGAGACAGACCATTAAAGAAATTCAAACGAATGTAGCTTATCGATGGTATCTTGGTTATAGTTTAGAGGAAGAAATTCCTCACTTTTCTACCTTTGGTAAAAACTACTCTCGTCGGTTTCAAAATACTGACTTATTCGAACAAATCTTTCAAAGAGTCATTGCTGAAATCATGGAATATGAATTCATTAATTCAGAAAGCATTTTCATTGACGGTACACATATTAAAGCAAGTGCAAATAACCATAACAGTGAAAAAGAAACCGTTTTGGAATCCGTTAAATACTATGAAAAAGAACTAATGAAAGAAATTAACGAAGATCGCATTGAACGAGGAAAACAAGCTTGTAAAAAAAAACGGAAGCCAAAGAAAAGACAAAAGTAATCAAGAAAAGTACCGTAGATCCGGATTGCGGCGTATTTCATAAAGGAAAGCATAAGGTAGTATTTGCTTATGCTGCAAATGTAGCTTGCGATCGAAACAATTACATACTTGCTTTTCATACAAATCCAGGAAATGTACATGACTCAGTTGCATTCCCAAAGATTTATGAAAAAGTAAAAAGATATAAAGGTGTAAAAAATATTGTAATGGATTCCGGATATAAAACACCTGCAATTGCTAGAGAAATACTCAAAGATAAACGAATTCCTATCCTACCATACAAACGACCTATGACAAAAAATGGTTATTTTAAAAAACACGAATATGCTTATGATGAATACTATGATTGCTTTGTATGCCCAGAAAACCAAGTGTTAAACTATACTACAACAAATAGAGAAGGGTATCGGGAATATAAGAGTAAAGGAGAAATTTGCAAGAGTTGCCCTTCCTTATCAGAATGCACAGCAAGTAAAGACCATGTAAAAGTAGTCACACGTCATATATGGGAAAACTACATAGAGCAATGTGAGGACATTCGTCATACTCCAAAGTATCGAGATCTTTACAAACTACGGAGTCAAACCATTGAGCGAGTCTTTGCCGATGCAAAAGAAAAACATAATATGCGTTATACACAATATCGAGGGATTCAGAAGATAGAAATGGAACTGAATCTTCTTTTTGCGTCCATGAATCTAAAAAAACTAGCAACATGGATTCATAAATCTGAAAGAAGGAATCAAATGGCATAGAGATATCCTTTTATTTTTTCTTTTTTTAAAAGCTTTATAGAAAAAATAGAAAATACCTTGCAGAAATTATAAGAATATAAATTTAGCAAGGTATTTTGTCTACAGTCTGAAAGATACATTTTCTATAAAAATGTATCTTTTTTAATTAAAAATATAAAGATTCTTCTAAAATGGTCGATGTAATGTTTGTATGATAATAGTATTTCATATGCAATGATTGCATTTGTTTTACAAATATGGGGGTATTACCATGAAAATCACAAATAATGATAGAACATCTGGAATTGTAAATTCCACTAGTTTGAAAAAATTGAATAAAATTTCAACTTCATCATCACAAAAAAATGCGGAATTTGATCAATTAACGATCAGCCAAACTCCTACTACAATGAAAAGCGACGAACAGTTTATCTCATTATTAAAAAACCAATTATCTTCTGAGGTTAAAACGGGAGCTTCTCAATATAAAATAGTTGATTTAAGCAAACAAATTGCGCTAGATAAATACGATAAGAATCTTGCTGAAATTGCCAGAAAAATTCTTATGGATCAAGAGGTATAATTATGAATGATATTTTAAACTTTTGCAACGTAATGAAAGATATTACACGCCTTCTTGATTCTGTTATTTCTTTAGAAAATAAAAAACTGGAATTCATAGCTGCAAACAACATCACCGAATTAGATGTAATTATGAAAGAAGAACAAGCAATCATCTTACAATTTCGAGGATTAGAAAAGAAGCGAGAACAAGTTCAAGTCGACTTAGGACTTTCTTCCCTTACTTTTCGTGAAATGATAGAACAAAGTCCATCACCTAATAAGGAAACACTTTCTAGGGTATATCAAGAAATGAACGAAAAAATGAAAGAAGTAAAAGCGGTAACTGATTGTACAAAAAAATACATTGAACTTCATTTACATAGCTTAGATCTTTTAATTACAAACTTACAAAATGGTAAAAGCAATATAAATTATAATAAAACTGGAGAAAAACAACCACGTGAAATGTCACCTAAATTTACACGTATAAAAATTTAGGAAATAAGGAGGTAACTTTCAATGCTCCGTTCAACCTTTTATGGATTTACAACCGCATTATCAGCATTAAATATTAGTCAGAAAGCACTCGATGTTACCGGCCAAAACATAGCAAATATGAATACTGCCGGTTATACAAGACAACGATTGGATTTATATAGTGTTCGTTCTGCAAGCTATGGTGATCGTTATGCAAGCAGAGATGCTCATTTTATCGGACAAGGAGTCGGTGTTACAAATGTTTCTCAGGCAAGAGACCCTTTCTTGGATGTCCGATTTCGAAGAGAAGCCGCTAAGCTTGGAGAAACCGATGCTAATTTGGGAGTCATGGAAGATTTGGAAAGCTTATTTGATGAAACGCAAAAAACAGCTTTACAGGGACAATTCCAAGATTTAATTAATCAGTTTCAAACACTTTCTGATCATGCCGGTTTTATGGAATTTGATCACATTGTTCGTTCCTCTGCAGAATCTCTAACAAAGCTTCTATCCCAATATTCTTCCGAGCTCAGCTCCATTCGTGAGCAAGAAGAATATAACATGGAGAACGTAACGGTTACAAAAGTAAATGATTTACTTAAAGATATCTCAAACTTGAATAAAACAATAAAAGAAAGTCAAATTTTTGGTAACGCATCCTTGGAATTGTTAGATCAAAGAAACTTACTTATTGATGAATTATCTACCTATATGAACATCAATGTTACCTCTACACCAACCGAAGTTTCAAAAGGTATTGTGGTGGATGAACTACGCATTGACCTATTAGGAAGTGATGGTGCAGTCTGCCTACTTAAGGATACAGAAATGGTCTCCTTCTCTTCCGCAAAAGATGCCGATGGTTTAACTCATATTTCAATCACAGATACTTTTAATGCAGATGGGGACGATGCTACACAAAATCTAACGGATATTACAGAAAAATTTACTACAGGAATTTTCAAAGGATCTTTGGATGCTTTGAACAAATCCGGTGAATTCGATACTCCTCCAAATGAAATCAGAGGTATCGGTTATTATGAAAAACGCATGGATTTACTTGCCTCTACTTTTGCAGAAAAATTTAATGATGCCAATTCTATTGCAAACCCTAGTTTTGATCCATCATTACCAATCGGTCCTACCAATGAGAAATATTTAGAGTACAAACCATTATTTGTTTCTAAAACGGATCCAAATGGTCCGATTACAGCGAAAAACATCACCATTGCGTCTGGTTGGTTGGAAGGAACCTATGGCATTACCTGCAGTAAAACCCCTCCTGTAGGCACAGGAGATAATTCAGGTGCCAACGATAATATTTCTTACATGATTGATTTGTTTAATAAAGATTTTGATTTTACCATAACACGGTCGGATGGTACAACACAAAATTTATTTAAAGGTACTTTCGAGGAATTCAATGCCGATACGAGCAATGTACTCGCTCTAAACGTAAAATCACTGAATTCTTCTCTTGATAATTATTTATCCGTGGTAAATAACATTGCCGATTTACGTGACAATATCTCTGCCGTATCTTTGGATGAAGAAGGTGTTAATCTTCTTCACTATCAAAAATCTTATAACGCCGCCGCTCGATTAATGACTACATTGGACGAAGCACTTGACACGATTATTAATCGCATGGGCACCGTAGGCTTATAATAGGAGGATTTTATGAGAATTACAACACATTCTATCATGCGAAACTACAACAGTAGCTTACACCGTGTTTTATCAGATTTAAGTGTAGCAAGAGAAAAGGTAAATACAAAAAGAAAATATTTAAAAGCATCTGAATCACCGGCTGATGCTGCAAAAGCTTATCGTTTACGACGAGAAATGTCTAAAACAGAAAGTTATTTATCAAATGTACAAAACGTACAGTCGACCTATGATAACATTGAAAGCAGCATGATGACCATTTCTAAATATGCCGATGATGTACATATAAAATCTTTGGAAGCTGTAAATGGCACAATCTCTCAAAATCAAAATCAAAGAAAAATCATTGCAACGGAAATTCGTAGTATTCAAAAAGCAGCAGTCATGGAGTTGAATGCACAATTTGAAGGAGAATACCTTTTTGGAGGAAGCAGTACAAAGGAACTTCCTTTTCAATTATCCGATGATGGAAAACTTACATTTCGTGGTATTGACGTGAATGCCCCTGTCGGATCCGATGATTACAAAGCATTAGAAAAAATGTCAAATGAAAAAATATTTATTGACCTAGGTTTTGGTATGAGTTTAGATTCAAACAATCAAGTCGAAGAAAGCAGCGCCTTTAATGTTTCTATGCCGGGTATTAAATTTTTAGGCTTTGGACAAGACGAAAGCGGTATATCAAACAATCTAATAAATACTATGGGAGAAATTGCAAACATCCTAGAATCCAAAGAGTTTAATGCTTCGGATTTAAAACCCTATACTGATAAATTAGAAGAAGAACGTACAAAAGTTCTTGTAAATGTAACACAGCTTGGTAGTACTACTACATTTTTAGAAAATACTAAAAACCGTCTTGAGGACAATGAATATGGTCTTAATAATAAAATTGTACAGACAGAGTATATCGATTTAGAATCTGCTATTACTGATTTTAAAATGCAGGAATATGTATATCAAGCTGCATTAAAAATGGGCAACCGTATCCTCAGTTCTTCATTCATTGATTTTATGAAATAATATAATGAGATTTTTAATACATTAAAAAGGAGTGATATTATGAAGCCGTTATTGGAAATTCAAACTGTCCCTATTTCCATTGAATTTAAAGTAACGCCAGCAACCCGTCAAAAAACACATGCTACTGCAGAATTGGAAATATCGAGAGAAAAAAATGGACTTCGAATTAAAAGCCAGCCAATTCAACTTAATGTGGATACCTTTGAAACACGAAACTCCATTTTTGAAACACCATTAAAAAGCATAGAGAGTTTTGCAAAAAAAGGAAAAGATGCAGCATATGCGGCAACCGCACGTTTTGCAAGGGAGGGAAATATGTTGTTGGATATCCACTTAAATGAAGATGCTCTAAATCAAATTGGTGCTTCTAGAATTGCACAACAGGAAAAAGACTTTAACATTGAATTTCTTCCTAACGTTCCTCCTGAATTAAACTGGACGCCCGGTGATATGCAAATTGAATATGAAATGGATAAATTAAACTTTGAATGGAAAACCAATCAAGGCAATTTTGAATTTATTCCGGCAAACATTGAATTTAATATCACACAGCAACCACAAGTTATTATTAAATACATTGGTTCTCCAATTTATGTACCAAAAAGTGCAAATCCAGATTATGAACCTTTAGACGTGAAAGCATAGGTGAATACATGAAAGTAAATACCAAATATTTTGGAGAACTCGAAATCAATACAGAAGAAGTTCTTTCATTTACGGAAGGACTTTTTGGATTTGAATCGGAAAAACAATTTATTTTAATTCGTTTTGATGATGATACTATTCTCTGTTTACAAAGTTTAAAAGAATCAGAGCTGGCTTTTATAGTAATGAATCCTTTTCACCTATTCCCCAACTACACGCCAATGCTCTCAAACTCTGAACTTCAAGATTTGGATGCAACGACAAGTACAGATTTATTCTACTATGTCATCGCTGTAATACATGAGCCTTTCCAGAATACTACCATTAATTTAAAGTGTCCAATCGCAGTAAATCCAGAAAAGAAAAAAGCAAAACAAGTTATTTTAGAAAACAGTAATTATGCGATGCGTGAAACAATTGTTTCCGTTGAAGAAAAGGAGGGATTGTCTTGCTCATATTAACAAGAAAAGCAAATCAATCTTTTCTAATAAACGAAGACATTGAAATTACCGTAACAGAAATTGGCGGAGATAAAGTAAGAATCGCCATAGACGCACCAAAAACAGTAAAAATTCTAAGAAAAGAATTGGTGGAAGCCACATCAGCAAATAAAGAAGCACTTGAAAACTCAAACTTAGAATTGTCACAAATAAAGTCAATTCTAAGTAAAAGTTATAAAGTAATAAAATAATATATTCATTGCAAATAAGAGTTTATTCTACATTAATAATCCATAAATAACTATGGGTTAAAATTTCTATTTTCTATGTTCTGGTGCGTAGTTTAAAAAGTACACATAGATATCTATCACTGCGCGGTATAATTCTTCTGGAATCTCCGCTCCTAATTCTAATTGTGATAAAACAGTGCTTAACGAGCTATCCTCAAAAACAGGAACATTATTTTCATTCGCTACCTCAACAATTTTTTCAGCCATGTGACCAAGTCCGGAGGCAACTACTACTGGAGCTGCTTCTTCCTCTTGGTATTTTAAGGCAACCGCTCTTCGAACTAAATCTTTATTATACAGTGACATTGATTGCATTTCTCCCTTCATAAAGCTTTGGAAAGACTTCAGAAATACTTTTAGGTGAGACACATTTCCCTAAGACAAACGTACGAAAAGATAATTGATTACGAGTAATAATCTCAGAAATACCTTGGGATATTTCTTTTTCTTTTTGAGCTAATATTTCTGGATAATATAACTCTAGATCTACTTTTCCATCCTTAGAAAGCAATATCATCTCAAAATAGCCTAAATCACGAATATCAAATTTCACCAATATCTTTATTGCTCTGCCTCCATTGCCTCCCTTTTCACTTTGATCATCCGGATCAATCCAAACCTCAGAGAAAAATTGCCGTCCATTCACTTCGGCTGGTATTGTCATATGTACAAGTGGCATATATACACTTTCATTTAATAATAAAGACGAAAGCATGTTTTCAAAGATTGCCTTACTTTCGACACCGGCAGCCCCATTCATTCCTTTTGAAATAATACCTACAAGATGATCCAGTAAGTTTGTATTCTCGTTTAAAGCATCTGTATTCATTAATCTGTTTTTTAATGCTTCTAAATCTACACCTGGCAACTTACGGCTGATCTCACGAAATCCCATTAAGGTGAAAAATGATTGTAAAAATGCCTCTTTTTCTCCCGATTCATAGCGAGCAATATTTAAAGTTAATACTGCCATAATATCACGTGCCATACCAAAATCTTTTGTACTGCTTACATAATTTGCAAGAAAAGGAAGTATCTCATTTTTTAATATAGCTAAATTATTACTATTTTGTCCATTTAAATGCTGGAGCTCTAATTTTTCAATCATACCATTTAGCTGAGTACCTCTAGACTGAGGCATATTTATTGCAATATTTTTTAAATTAGATACCATGTTTTTTAATATATGATTTCCGGAAGTCATACTATCATAGCGACGTAAAAAATCCAATATAGTACCTTTTAATTCAGAAGAACCACTTTCTTTTATCGCTTGACGAAGCAAATCAAAAAAAGGCCCGGAAAACTTTACAGCACTGCTCTTTTGGTTCTTAAGAAAGTGAAGCAATTCTTTATCCGTCATCTTTAATAAATTCATATATTGAGCAAGCTCTTCTGTAAAATTAGAACTAAGCCCGGCATTTACTTGACTTCCAAGCTTTGAAAAAAAGATTTCACCATAAGTTTCTGTTAAGCTTGTTAAACTACGAACAGCTTGCATAAATTTATCAAAGTTGGAATCCATATTTGGCGCATATTGATTTGGCTGCCGATCTGCATTAACATTTTGATCTTGAGTTTTAGAAACTCTAGAAGGATCAGCTACATTATATAATTGATCCTGCTGTGGATTTTGATGTGGTTTTAATCTGCTTGCATTCTCACTGCCGGTTACTGGCGTGTCTACTCTTAAAAGATCCACCATATTTTTACTCCTTCATACTGTTATGCATTTTTCCCTCTGATTCGATATACCAATGCTAAAATTTCTGCTACGGCACCGTAATATTCCAATGGAATTTCTTCATTAAGTGATGCTACTGCATAAATTGCACGAGTCAGTTCTTTGTTCTCCATTACGTAGACACCAGCTTCCTCAGCAACTTGGACAATACGCAGTGCCAGTTCATCCTGCCCTTTTGCTACGACATAAGGCGCAGCATCTTTTTCAATATCATATTTTAACGCAACCGCATAATGTGTTGGGTTACGAATTATTACATCAGCTTCAGGGACGGCTTGCATCATTCGGGACATAGCCATTTTTCGCTGTAACTCCTTAATTTTCCCTTTAACCTGAGGGTCCCCTTCCATTTGCTTATATTCTTCTTTTACTTCTTGTTTCGTCATACGAATCTGACGTTCATAATCCCATCTCTGATACAAGAAGTCAAAGCCTGCAATAAACACAAACACAATACATACCATGTATACCATATTCATTGCTGAACTTAAAACATAAGAAATGGAAGCTTCAATTCCTAAAAATAAGGTTTTTGAAATATCTCCGGTACGTCCTTTAAAAAACAGATATAAAATATAACCAATAATAACAATTTTAATTAAACCTTTTAATACTTCAATAAAACTTTTCAAAGAAAAAATTCGCTTTATTCCTTCTAATGGATTTAGGCGATTGAATTTAGGTTTTAAGCTATCCTTCGAAAAGAGAAAACGCGTTTGAGCACCCGTTCCGATAACAGCAGCCAAGATAGATACTGAAAAGATCGGTATCATAATCATTGCAATGGTTACCATAGAATCCATTAATATTTCATGGCTTGTAGTTACTGAAAGAATATTTATCTCAGCAATTCGATTGATATATATATGAATACACTCAGCAATTCTTTTAAAAATCATTGGAAACATTGCTTTTAATGTAAAAAATACAAATGCGAGTGAAAGAACCGTTGTAATATCTTTACTTGAAAATATATTACCTTTTTTCCGCTCATCCCTTCGTTTTTTCGGGGTGGCTTTCTCGGTTTTTGAACCGTTATCCAATAGCTCTCCCCCCTTTATTTTAACAAATACATACTAGCATTAATTGCATCAAACATTAACTCTATGGATTTCCCCAAAAAAGAAACAACGGGAGAAAAAACAAGAACTAAAATAAGCAGTCCAATAAATAATTTTGCCTGTATATTTACCACAAATACATTAATTTGAGGAATTGCTTTCATTAAAATTCCCACTCCAATTTCCATAAGAAACTGTGTCGCTAAAATCGGCATTGCTAATTTAACCGCTAAAACCGTACATTGACAAAAAACATCAATGATTTGACCTGTTAATTCAGTATGTATTTGCAGTTCTCCATAAGGAATGACTTCTCCTGATGTTAAAAATAATTTTATTAAATTTAAATGTGCATCTGTTGTAAAGAATAGGAACATATAAGTAATATTAAAAAAAGTTGCACTTAATGACATCGAAACATTACTCTGAGGATCGTAAATTTTAGACATAGAAATACCCATCTGCATGTCCATCAATTCCCCACCAAAAACAATGATATAAGTAAACAAGGTACAGATAAACCCGATAGTATACCCAACTATAAATTCTTTTATCATCAAAATCAATAGAGTAATGGAATTTATATTATCAACTGTTTCTGGCTGTGCAAAAGATCCAATCACAAGAGTAAGCATAATAATAAGCCCTGCCTTAAATATAGAAGGAAAGTTCTTCCCACCTAAAAGCGGATTAAATAAAATACATCCTGTCATTCGCATGAATACCAGAGCGACTCCAGCTAGCTGTGCCATATTAATCATAGACCCATTTTCCATCCTATTATTTCTGCATCAAATAAAAAATTTGATTTGTAAAGTCCATCAGTGACTCCAACATCCATGATCCGCCTGCTAATAATATAATTGCAATTAAAAGCAATTTAGGAACAAAAGTGATTGTCTGTTCATGTATTTGAGTTGCCGCTTGAAAAATAGAAATAATCAATCCAATCAGCATACTAATTAATAGCATTGGCGCTGCTAACTTTGTAGCCAGAACAATTGCCTCTTGCATGATCTGAAGTGCATTTGAAACTGTCATCTTCGTTCTCCTAACTCTTACATCGTTTATTGTCAATTAAAGCTTTTAACCAAAGTAGAAAAGAGTAAATCCCATCCATTTACCACAACAAATAATAATATTTTAAACGGTAATGAAATCATAGCAGGAGGAAGCATAATCATCCCCATTGACATTAACGTACTGGAAACAATAATATCTATAATTAAAAAAGGAATGAAAATCAAAAATCCCATCGTAAAAGCGCGGCTCAATTCACTTGTCATAAATGCCGGAACTACGATTGTCATTGGAAGTTCATCCAAATTCTCAGGAGCTTCTTTATCTGCAAACTCCAAAAACATATTTAAAGTGTCAATTTTTGTTTGAGCTAACATAAATTCCTTCATCGGTACAGATGCTTTCTCTAATGCAACCTCTTGCGTAATCTGACCTTGCTGATATGGTTGATACGCCTGCGTATTAATATCTTGCATAACAGGTGTCATAATGAACAATGAAAGAAACAAAGCAATTCCAGTCAATACCATATTGGGAGGTGTCTGCTGCAATCCTAGCGCATTTCGTAATATGGATAGCACAATAATAATTCTCGTAAAAGAAGTCATCATTACAATAATAGAAGGTAATAATGTAATAATTGTAAGTAAGACTAAAAGCTCTAAAGTTTGTACATGATTGCCGTTGATATTTACCAATGAATCTAGCATGAAAGACTACCTCTCATTTTATTTCTCCTTTGTTTTTTTATTAAGCATTCCCTCTAAAGCATTTTTAAACGAATCTGTATGCAAAGACATATGCCCTTCACTTGGAAGCTCAATTAATTGATCTTTTGATAATTCTGTCAAAATATTAATGGATTGAGATGTATTCCCAACCAGATAATGCTTATCGCCGATTTGCAATATAATAACAGATCGGTCTTGCCCTGTAGGAAGCCGATCGATAATTTTCATATATTTTGCGCTGTTTATCTTCGATGCACCGGTTGCCAGATATTTACTAAACAAATAACTTAAATAAATAACGCCTACCATGGCAGTCATTGCTAAAATTAGTTCAGTCACAATATTCTACCTTTACGCTTTCATATTTGTGTTTTTAAACAATAATTCATGTCCCTTTAGAATCTCTGTAATTTTTACACCAAAAGAGTCATCAACAACAACGACATCACCTTTGGCCACGGCTTGGCCATTTACATAAATATCAATTTGATCACCAGCCATTTTATCCAAAACAATTAATGTACCTTTTGTAAAACCTAAAATATCCTTTACAGACTTTTTCGTCCTTCCAATTTCAACGGATACCTGTAATGGAACTTGCATAATTAAATCTAGATTGGATTTTTCCTCTACATTCAAATTTACTAAGTCTCCAGCCTGATTTTCCTTAGAGATATATTTCATATCAATTATTTTCGGTTCCTGCTGCATCATAGGCTGTTGCTGCATCATAGGCTGTTGCTGCATCATAGGCTGTTGTTGCATCATAGGCTGTTGCTGCATCATAGGCTGCTGTTGCATCATAGGCTGCTGCTGCATCATAGGCTGCTGCTGCATCATAGGCTGCTGCTGCATTGCAGGCTGTTGCTGCATTGCGGGCTGTTGCTGCATTGCGGGCTGTTGCTGCATCGGCTGTGCCATAGAATCCGTATTTGATGTCGCTGACATCTGTTCCATCATACGTTCAATCTCTTCCTGTGACATTGTTTTTGAAGATGATGGTTCCGGTTCCGGAGTAACGGAATCAGATCCTCCTGTCATTTGCGCCATCATTTCTTCAATTTCTTGTTGTGACATTGTACGTGTTCCATGTTGTGGTATATCTTCATTAGACTCTGTTTCTTGAGTCATCTGCATTCCTACCGGCTGAATTAAATTTACTTCACCATTTTCATTCACATCACTTAATCCAAAGGAGGAAACCAAATGTTTGGCAAGTTGAACCTCCATTAAAGTCATAAACTCACTATGCAAGCATCCTTCAATG
Organism: Anaerovorax sp. IOR16; assembly: GCF_017168145.1. GTDB lineage: Bacteria > Bacillota > Clostridia > Peptostreptococcales > Anaerovoracaceae > IOR16. Next base: position 1,344,649 of record NZ_JADQTL010000009.1, read on the forward strand.
TCTAATTTAAAAGAAACCACTACCATTGGTTGCTCTGGTTCAAAATATTTCTTCTTAAAATCCATAGATTCTTCGACTTCAAAAGAAACCGGAGTAGAAATATTAATTACCTCTCCTAAAAACTCTGCTAAAGCGGTTGCAGAAGCACCCATCATCTGATTCATGACTTCGCAGACTGCACTCATACTCAATTCATCCAGTTCAAATTCTTCATCCGAAATTTCTGTATGCATGAGCAGCTCTAATATATTTTTTACATCGGTTCGCTTTAAAAGCATAATGTTGTTTCCGGATAAACCTTCTACATATGTAATTTCAACAGCAATTGCAGGTTCTAAAGATGTAAACTCAAATTCGTCTATGTCTAACACCCTAACTTTAGGAGTCGTGATATCGACACGTCGCTCTAACATATCTGAAACAGCAGTAGCGGAAGAACCTAAGCTAATATTTAGAATCTCACCAATCGCATCTATTTCCATTTCATTGAATAATTTAGCATTTTTTTCACTCATAAACATTTCCTCCGACGACCTAGTTTTTCACTATAGTTCCATTCAGCTTTACTGCCATATTATCCTTGTAGACACCCAATTTACCTTTAAACCAAGGCTCTTCTTCCACGCATACATAAACATCCGAGTCTTTTGGTACATGTAAATTCAGTACGTCATTCACCTTAAGCTGATACAAGTCTTCCAAACTAATTAGGGCTTCCCCTAATAATGCTTTGATATCTAATGCAGAATCCTCTACACTTCTAGCCAACGAAATACGTTCTAGCTCTTCTTGTTGCTCTTTTCTCTTATTAATTGTTTTTGATTTTTCGAAAGCTTCAAAAACATGATTTAAAATGTTGCCAGGTAAACAGATATTGATTTTCCCTTCTGTATCCTTTAATTTAATTGTTAAAATAACAATGACAACGATTTCGTCCATTCCTACTACTTGAACAAGTCTCGGGTTGGTTTCCAACCGGCGAAATTGAAATTCAATATCCAAATAATTCTGCCATACGTCACTCATTAAAGGAGAGATATGCTTTATAACACTTTCATACAACACCAATTCAATGTCTGTATATCCGTCATTTTCATCTTCTGCATCCGAATCACCTGTACCACCAAGCATTCGGTCAATGATTGCATAAATAATGGATTTAGATATTTCTACCATTATTGGTTCTTCATCATCCACATCTCTTCCAGTTATTTTCCCATCGATAAAAGCAACTATATCATCTTCACCTAGTGCATTGTTAAACTCATAATAACGCTGTTCTTCAATATCGACTAATTCCACCTCACAACTTAAGCGTAGCATGCTTGTCAGGTGTGAAGCAATGACTCTAGCATAGCTTTCATATACACTATTTACTAATTTCAAGCGATCCTTTGTAAATTTTTTCGGTGTATGAAAATCGTACTTTCGAACCTTGGGCTCAGAAGTACTGCTAGTCATAGATTGCTTGTCAAATCCTTCTGTTTGTACGGCATTTAATAAGGCATCTATCTGGCTTTGTGTTAAAACATCACCCATACTGCTCTCCTCTTTATTGTGATTGTTTTTCTGTATTAATTAATGGCTGTCCTACCGACTCTCCTTGCTCTCCCGGACCTGCCGTCACATTTTCATGCTCATCTATTTGTCTATATACTTCTTCTAAAGTAACACTGACTTTATTACTTTGTGTAATTAGAATTTCTACTCTTCTGTTTTTTGCACGGTCTTCTTCTCTAACAAAAGGTGCAATGGGATAATGTTGTCCATAACCAATGGAAATCAGCTTTTTAGGATCAATTACATTCTTTTCCTGAATAAACACTAAAACAGTTGTCGCACGATCAGAGGATAAAAATCGATCGCCGATTATCGGATTAGGTTTTTTGGGATCTGCTTGATTCGTATGCCCCAAAATACGCATTTCATTAATTTGATCTTGAATTGGCTGAATACCAGAGGCAAGAAAAGTTATTACATCTTTTCCTCTTTGTTTTAAAACCGAACTGTCACCATCAAAAAAAACATCGTTTCGAAAGACAATAAATGTATACCCATCCCCCTGATGAACTTCGACATCACCAGACAATTTATTTTCTATTATATATTCCTGCATCTGATAATACAAGTCTTGAAATTCTGTAACATCCGTCATTAGACCCTTTCCTCCTGAATCAAGAGGATCATTGCCTTCACTTTCCGTTAAATCCGTAACAATTTGTGATACTTCCTTTGCCTTCGGATTCAATGCCTTCACTAAGATAGACCATTTTGCAGAATCAACACTGGATACAGAAAAAAGCAACACAAAGAAACACAATAATAACGTTACCATATCACTGTATGTATTCATCCATGCATTCTTATCAACCGGTTTCTTGGGTTTTTTTTGCATTTCTGGTGTCACCTCCAAATATAATTTCTATGTATCTCAATTCATTTATTTTTTCTTTTTCTCTTTTTTCGGTTTTTTCTTTTTCTTACCGCCATCATCCTCATCGCCGCCTCCGGAAAGACTTATTTTATCCTTTTCTGATAAGAATGACATCAACTTTTCGCGAATAAATTTCGGATTTTCTCCCGATTGAATGGATAAAATGCCCTCAATAATGATTTGCTTACACAATAGCTCGCGCTCATGTCGAACCTGTAATTTGTTAGCAACTGGAGTAAAGAAAACATTAGCCAACAAAGAACCATAAAAGGTTGTGATTAATGCAACAGCCATACCACTTGTCAAACTATCCGTACCATTCTCAGCATTCAAATCCAATCCGGCAAGCATATTAATTAACCCAATTAATGTTCCTATCATTCCAAAAGCAGGCGCCAATGCTGCACCTTTTTCATAAATAGAAACTGCCTCCTCATGGCGTGTACTCATATATCCCAAGTCGCCTTCCAGCATTGCCCTTACCTTGTCCGCATCAATCGCGTCAACAATCAATAGCAAACTGGACTTTAAAAATGGATCTTCTTGCTCGTTTGCATGTTCTTCCAATGCAAGCAATCCATTTTTTCTCGCGATTTCAGCGCATCCTACAATCGCATCAATATAATCAATCGGATTGTGTTTATCCTTTGTTATAATAATCTTTAAATGTTTTGGAATTGCTTTTAATGAAGATATTGAAAAAGATGCAAAAATAGCTGCAAAGGTACCACCGATTACAATAAGCGCACTCTGAGGATCTGCAAAATTAATTAAAGAGCCAACGTTAATGCCTGTTTTTTCAACTATAATACCGCTTATAACTAGCAATATACAACTGATAATCCCGATTATACTAGTAAAATCCATTGATACCCTTTGCTCCTTCCACGTACCCTAAAATATTAGGTTATTCTTGATTTTTTACTACAGTGATGTTTGCTGCATCTATAATTTTGGCATTATATTGAATGATTTTATCAATGATTTCTTCCGCGCTTTCTCTTACAACAAAAAATTCTCGATTCATCAAAACTATTTTTGCCTCCGGAATTAATTCAATCATTTGAATTTGATTGGAATTAACAATGAACTCTTCATTGTTAAGCTTTGTGAGTTTAATCATTTTGCTATCCTTTCTTTTTTAGAAGACAGGGCAGAAGATACCCTGTCTTAAGAAATAATTTATCGCTTTAAATTAACGAGTTCTTCAAGCATCTGATCAGTCACTGTAATGATTCTTGTATTTGCTTGAAAACCTCTTTGTGTCGTAATCATATCGGTAAATTCTTGAGAAAGGTCTACATTTGACATTTCCAACTTTCCGGATTCTAATGTACCGGTAGCACCTTCGCCCGGTACTTCAGCTGAAATAATACCCGTATTTTCCTTTGCTTTAAAATAAGAATTATTTGTTGATTCCAGTGCATTTGGATTCGGTACATTTGCAACAGTAATTCTTCCCACAATAACAACTTGCTTCTTATCATTAATTCCGGAAACAGTACCGTCAGCTCCAATACTAACTGAATTTAACTTCATGCTGGCAGCATATCCATCCGTACCAAGATTTGTCGGATCGCCGGTTGTTTCATCGTATTCAACCATTGTATAATTACCGTCTCCATCCAATAATGGACTGCCATCCTTATTCATAACAATCTGAGGAATTTGCAAAGCTTCTAATGTCTTCTTTGGATCACCGCCACCTGCATCTGGTTTTATATAGTCTGGATCCGTACCAATCTCTGCATAGTTTTTAAATCCATACACGTGATTGCGATTGCCATCTACCAAATTACCGTTACCATCAAAATAAAAAATACCAACTCTGGTCATATTTAAAGCAGTAAGATTATTTCCATCCGTTTTACTTGTGGTATCATAACCTGCTTTATTATATTCTCCTACAAGAAAATATCCATTACCGGAGATCATGACATCCGTAGCAATATCTGTAGCTGCAATTCCCCCAGTGGAATGTGCCACGTCAATGGAACCAATTTGAGAACCATACCCAATCTGTGAAGGATTTCCACCTCCATATAATTCTCCCGGTGCACTCGAACCTTTCAATGTAGCATAAAATTGATCTTTAAAAGTAGCCCTTGCTTTTTTATATCCATAAGTGTTTACATTGGCAATATTGTTTCCTATTACATCCATTTTTGTTTGGTGTGCACGTAGACCTGCTACTGCAGCAAACATTGATCTAACCATTTGGTCTCCTTTCATTTGCCGTATGAATCAAATCAATCGGATTTGACTCCATAACCTCCAAAATGGTCCAGCTATATAATTACGGCACTATCAATATTTGTAAATACATTTTCCTTTAGTTCACTTCCAGCCATTGTTGTTATCACCATATTATTGGGGATGTTTACAATAAACGCATTCTTTGCATCAAAAATCACCACATCCTTGGCACCCTTATCTCTTGCTTTTGAAACGGCGCTATTTAAGTCTTTTAATAACGCATCAGTGATTTCAATACCACGTTGATTCACACGTTCTTTTGCATGCTTTGAGAATTGTAAGCTTTCATTTTTATTTAATTGTTCCTTTAGTATGGTTTCAAAGCTTGCACCACCAGAATTTCTGCGCAGCACTTCATTAATCTTAGCTGTATTTTGTTCGACACGTGTGATTCGATTGTATTCGTTTATCCCATTCATTTGTCATCACCATTTGTTGATTCACCATTGCCATCTGTGTTAGTTGATTCGCCATTGTCTTCAGGATCTGTCGATTCATCAATGGTTGGCAGTTCACCAACAACCATTATCTGATTTAAATCAAATGCCTTATCGCCAATGTAAATAATCGGTTTTCCTTCAAATAGACTAACGCCCGTTACATTACCTTCAACTTTTTGCAAGGCTCCATTTTCATCCAAAGACGCTGCTGTTACCTTTTTTCCAATTAAGGATGCAGCATAAGCAGTGTTATTGGTTTCTGAAAGGGTAGTCATCGCTTGCAATCCTGAAAACTGTGCCATCTGTGCAATAAAATCAGTATCTGACATCGGGTTCATCATATCTTGGTTCTTTAATTGCGCTACTAAAAGCGTAATAAAATCGGAAAGGCCCAAATCAGAATTTCCTAACTTACTATTCTTAGTTTCAGCTGGACTGATCGTTCTATTTTTATAAGCACTGTCTAACTGACTAATTGAATCAATCGAAGCCATAGTTCATATCCTCCCTTCCTAATAATCCCAGTTTCAACTGCTGTAGAAATTGTTCAGCATTAACAGGATCGTCTTTTTGCGGCTGCTGTCTTTGCTCTTCTTGGCGGCTGTTCTGCCCTCTTCCATCAAAATCTTGTTGATTTCTATATGCTTCCTCTTTTACAGTTACAATCGTATCTGAACCTGTTTGCTGCTCAATAATATGACGGATGTTTTCTGATTGTCCCATCAATAACTCCTGTGTTTTTGGATTGGAACAATTTAAGACAACAGAGGCTTTACCGGATTCAAAAGTTAATTTAATTTGAATGCTTCCTAATTCTTTTGGATTTAGCTGAACTTCAAATATATTTTTACCGTTTGAGGCATGATGCAATATCTTTTCTGCAATGTCTTTGCCAAATAAATTAGAGTCTGCATTGATTGTACTTTCGCCGACTTTAATATTGATCTTGGAATAATCTAAAGATTCTTGTTTGCGTCCACTTATTTCACTTAACATTTCTGCTTTATTTTCTTCCTGCAATGCATCTTTTTGAGTGTTTATCATCAACTCAGCGCTGTTTTTTATATTGCCATTTTTTGAAGGCTTGATTTCAGATGGCTTACTTATAAAGCTTTGATTCAGCGTTTCATTGAACTGTGACAACGTTGTTTCCGTTTTTATTGGTTGATTTAATCCGGTTGGCTCTAAGATGTTTTTCATTTCAAACGGAATTTCTATTCCTTCTTGTATGTTTGCTGTAAATAATGCATTACCTTTTCCTAATAAATTCTGAATTGTCCCCAGATTATCAGTAGGCATCAATATTTCTTCGGCTGTAAAAGGAGATTCCAATTTTATAGCACCCTGTTCATTAAAAAGCGATATCAATTCCTCATTGTTTTGGAATAGACCAGAAAGCTGATTATTTTGATTTATATCAAATAACGGTTCATTATTCGCATTTAAAACAAACATAGTCATAGCCACCTGTTCATTTACTAAATCTGCTTCAGTAAGAGCTCTTTCATCCTGTTTATCAAAAGCTTTTTGTGTCGGCTTCGGTTCTTTTTTTAAATCAGAAGAAATTCTCTTTTGAACAGAAGACCCTTCAAAGGCAAGAGACAAAGATTGATCAAATTGAGAATTTTTTTCGCTTCCCTTTGTTTTGATATCCGACTTTGCTTTTGGTTTATAAGGCTGAATTTGTGTTAGGTTGCTTGCTGCGTACATTTTTTCACCTCCTTTCCATATTTAATTATTATTTAACTGAAAGGATTACCCTTCATGTTAATAATCTTATGCTTTCTCACGATACATTTTATTCGATATCATTTCATCGATACGAAGCTCTTCTTCCTTTTGTTCTAATTTTTTGTATTCCAACCAACGTCTCTCCTTTAATTTATCAAAGGAAGCAGCTTCTTTTTTTACTTCCAAAACTTGTTCTTTCTTTTCTGATTCTTCCTTTTTTAACTTCTCCAACAAAGAAAACTGTTCTTTTATTCTATTTTGCATAATTCTTAAATATTGCTTATATTGACGTATTTCGAGTGTACTAATGCCTTTTGCATTTTTTTCTCTTAATTCATTATTATAAGACTGGTACTGCTGCTCCATCTCTTGAATTATCTTTTCTTGGTGCTGTATCTTTGCCAAAAGAACAGCATGCTCCATTCGTAAGCCATCTAAAATTTGTTCCTTATATTTTTTAACATTCTCTAATGAAAATTGGAATTTTTTCATTATCCACTCACCTTACTTTTAATCTTATCGAATGATAGCTTGCATTTGATTTAATATTTCATCATATTGAAAAGAGAGATCAATTTCTTGCTTTAGAAAAGTATTGATTGCATCCATCTTAGAAACTGCTTCATCTAATTTAGGATTATTTCCTGGTTTATAAGCACCAATTGCAATCATATCCTCATTCTGCTGGTAAGTACTCATAAGATCACGCATCTTAGATGCAATTTGTTTATGTTCCTGTGATACAATGGAATCCATAAGTCTTGAAATGCTGCTGCTCACATCGATAGCCGGAAAATGGTTCTTATGAGCTAATTTTCTAGAAAGAACAATGTGCCCGTCTACAATACCGCGAACCGTATCAGAAATTGGTTCATTGGTATCATCGCCTTCTACTAAAACGGTATAAATACCCGTAATCGATCCCTCTTCAAAATTACCGCTTCGTTCCAATAATTTGGGAAGCTCACTATAAATAGAGGGAGTATAACCTCTTGCAACCGGTGGTTCGCCGACTGCTAGTCCAACTTCTCGATGAGCCATAGCAAATCGAGTCAGTGAATCCATCATTAATAATACATCTTTTCCTTGGTTTTTGAAATATTCCGCTATCGTAGTCGCTACCATTGGGCATTTCATTCGTAGCATTGCAGGTTGGTCTGAAGTTGCTACAATTACAATGGAACGTTTCAATCCTTCTTCGCCTAGGTCCTTTTGAAGAAACTCTCGAACTTCTCTACCTCGCTCTCCAACTAAAGCAATGACATTAATATCCGCTTTGCCATTCCTTGCAATCATACCCATTAGAGTACTTTTTCCAACACCACTTCCTGCAAAAATACCAATTCTTTGCCCTTTTCCAATAGTTGTAAGTCCATCAATTGCTTTCAATCCAAAATCTAAACGCTGCGATATCGTCGGTCGTGACAATGGATTAATGTATTTATTTACAACAGTGTACTTTTCTCCTTTTGGAAAATCTTGCATGTCATCAATCGGATTTGCAAGTGCATCAATCACACGGCCTTGCAAGAAATCACCAACAGGTATTTGTAATTTTTGATAAGTATTCCTTACATAATTTCCAACAGCAATACCACTTAGCTCAGCATATGGCATCAAAAGAATTTTTTCATCCTTAAAACCAACTACTTCAGCCATAACTTCATGCTTTCCATCATCACTGATCATACAAATATCACCGACTCCGGCTTTACTTCCGGAAGCTTCAATTGTCATACCAATTACATTTTCAATTTTACCGATACGGCTGACCGTTTCTGCTTTCTTTATTAAGTTGGTCATTTCCTGAAAAAACAAAATCGATCCTCCTAAACTACTACGTCTCTATCAGTGTTCGAATATTTTGGAGCTGCGTCTGTGCGCTCGCATCAATGATTTGATCAGGAAATTCTACATAACAAGTTCCCGATGGTGCATCTTCAATTACAACAATTTTTACTCGCTCTGCAACATGCTTTAGCGCTGATTCCAAATCCACGCCTACCTCCTGCATTCTTTTTGCATCTTCTGCTGAAATTCGAACCTTTGCCCACTGATAAGATCCACTCGTTTCTAATGCAAAAAGAATCATACGTTCAATGACTTCTGCGCTGGATTTTAAACTTACATTTATAACCTTTTCTGCAATTGTCAATACCATTTCTTTCATTTGTTTTAGATATTGGATTTGCATTTCTTTCTTCTTTTCTTCAATCTGCATACTTGCAGTGTACATACTTTCTAGAAACGAAGAATACTCTTGGCTTAATTGATTTTTATATTCGTCTTCTACCTTTTTAATAGCTTCATTTTTCCCTATATCATATCCTGCCTGATAACCCTGAGTTTTTGCTTCTTCCTGCAACTCTACAGCTCTCTGACGCCCAGCATTCATGACCTCACTTGCATCCATAGCTGCTTTTCTCATGATTTCATCTGCTTCTTGTCTTGCCTGTTCTATGATTTCCTGTGGAACATTCATCGATGCTTCCTCCAGCCAAGCTTTCATATCTGATTGCTCATCTATTTTCTCTGTATTTACTAGGACTTCTGTTTCCTCTACCCCTAAAGTACCTTTGTCTGATTCCTCTTCCTTGAAATCAGGCTCATCGCACTGCTTATGTTCAATTGGAGTTTCCTCTTCTGTTTCGTCGTTCCCAAAATACTGAAAGAATTTATATTCTTCGACTTTCAGTTTTTACACCCCCTCGTATTTATGATTTGCATTCATACAATGAACCATTAAGCAATGATTTCATCTTTACCACCCTTGGAAACAACAATTTCTCCTTCTTCTTCCAAACGGCGAATAACAGCTACAATGCGCTGCTGTGCTTCTTCTACGTCTCTAACCCTTACATTGTATGTGTATTCCAAATCGGATCGGACAGTCTCTGCCATACGAGAGGACATATTTGCAAAAATAACATCGGACACTTCTCTTGTTGCACCTTTAAGCGCATAAACCAAATCGTGAGAATCCACCTCGTGAAGACATTTTTGAATAGCCATACTGTCCAATACAACAATATCTTCAAATACAAACATCTTCTTACGAATTTCATCGGCAAGTTTTGCATCCTTTTTGCCCAATTCATCGAAAATATATTTTTCATTACCACGATCCATATGATTCATTACATCTGCAATATAATCTACGCCACCAATTTGCGCGAAATCGGTAGATAAAACAGAAGCAAACTTTTTTTCCATTACGCTCTCTACCAGTTTAATATTATCTGGCGAAGCACTGTCCATGTTTGCAATACACTCGACCACTTTTAATCGTTTTCTTTTTGGCAGTTCTGCGATTACGTCCGCTGCCTGATCAGATCTTGCATAAGATAAAATAAGTGCAATCGTTTGTGGCCTTTCGTGCTGTATAATTGCAATTAAGTTTTTACTATCTGTCTTACGAATAAATTCGAATGAACGAACCTTTAATGTCTTTGTTACTCGCTCAAGCAGAAAAGTCGCTGTTTGAGAACCAAATGCTTTCTCTAAAATCGTTCTGGCATATTCCAAACCGCCATCCGTAATTACTTTTTGAGTTAAGCATAATTTATAAAAATCATCTAAGGCACTCTCTGTCTGTTCAGAAGATAAGTTGCGAAGCCTAGCCACTTCAACCGTAAGCTGCTCCAACTCATCTTCACTTAAATGTTTATAAATTTTCGATGCTTTGTCTGCTCCTAAAGCTATAATTACGGCAGCAGCCTTCTGCCCCGGCGTTAACTCAGTCGGCATTTCCATCGCCTCCCTTTAGCCAAGTTTTAATAAGCTGTGCTGAAATCTCTGGATTTTTATCAGCAAACTCTCGAATTTCTCCTTTTAATTCCTGCTCTCTGGATTGTTTCAACTCATCCAATTTAACCAGTTCATCAAACGGATTATCTTCACTATTCTCTTCTGCCAAAGCTGCTGCTTCTGCAGCTTTTTTCGCCTTTATTTTCCTTAATATAACTAAGGCTATCAATCCAGCAATTATAAGAAATGCAAGAATTCCAATAACAATTGGCACTATTTTACTTTCCTCCAAAGTACTAAGGAAACCGCTTGCAGGGATAGCTTCTTCATTGAAGCTACCTTTAAAGACAGCAACCTTTTCATCAGCCATATCTGTACTGATTCCCGCTGTATTAGCAACTAAGCGTTTTATCTCAGCCAATTCCGTTTTGGTCAACTGTTTCCCATTGATTACAACAGATACCGTTAAGTCTGATACAACTCCAGAGTCGCTTTGAATCTGTTCTTTCATTCTGCTTACTAAATAATCAAAAGATTTATCATCTTTGTAATATATCTCATTTCCGTCTGTTGTAATATTAGGATAGACCGGAACTTGAGCATTACTGTCTGTCCCTACAACACCGGCAGAAGCCGTACCTTCTCCGATAATTTCCACATTATTGTCTTCTTTAGAAATAATGCCTTTATTATCATCTGTGCTTGGCAGATAGGTAATGATTTCTTTTATTTTTTTATCGACATCCATCGTACATTTTGCTGTAACACGAACAGAATCTTCACCAAAAAGTGCCGTTAAGAGATGCAGAACATCACTCCGTACAATATTCTCCATCTCACGTTCCAAAGCCAATCTTAGTTTTGCCGAGCCTGTCTGTGATAGATCTTCAAGAGACGTAAGATCCCTGCCTGTGCTGTCCGTAATCAAAACCTGCTCTGGCTTCATATTCGGGATACTTTTAGCGACTAATCTTTGAATGCCCTGTACTTGCTCATTGTCTAAAGTATCACCCCGAGTAATAATGACTACGCTTGCACTCGGTTCCACTTTTTCTTTTTCCAGAACATATTTCTGATCCTGTCCAACTGCGATGGTTACGACTGCATCACTAACACCATCAAACAAGCCAATGGTAGCTGCTAGACGATCCTGCAGCTCATAAATTTTATATGTATTTTTTTCAAAGTCTGTCGCCATCATATCTACGTTTGTAGAAAACGTATTATAGGTTAATCCACTTTTTGGATAACCCTCCATAACCAGCTTTGCCCTTAACTCGTCCACTTGATTTTTGGGTACAGAAATATTCCCATCACTATCATATTTTGCAGTAACATCCAAATCTTGTAAGGCAGCTACAATCTCAGATGCTTCCTGTTGATTGACTCCCGTAAACATGGTATCATACGGTTTTGAATTTAACAGAATTGCACATATTATTGCAAACAGAAAAATTGCAACAGCTCCGCCTATAACAATATAACGGTTTCTATTGCTTAACTTATTATTAATTTCTTTTATTTGTTCAATTATTTTATCAAATCTCTCACGCAAAAGCCATTCCCCATTCGTTCTTTATATTTTTATAAGTTAATTCGCATTAATTCCGAATAGGCATCCAGCGCTTTGTTTCGCATCTCCACCAACAGCCGAACGGAAAGGTATGCTTTTGTCGAATTAATTCCTAAGGTGTGTAAGTCATCCACATTCCCCAGCGCTAAAGCTTCGGTATCCATTGCTACTTGATTTTCTGAATCTTTTACATTATTAACTGCATTTTCAAAAATTGATTTAAAAGGGGTACTGCTTGACACCGCATCTTTTTGAATTTCTGAATCTTGTATGGAACGAATTCCATCTAACGGTTGCATGGGTGTAATAAACATTTTTCTCCTCCATCCCAATTACTTTCAAGTATCTCGCACATTACAATCGGTATTAATATTTATTTCCCAACCTCTAAGGCTTTTGTTGCCATAAGTTTAATTGCATTAATCGCTGTTATATTTGCTTCATAAGACCGTGAAGCACTCATTGCATCCACAGTTTCCTGTAATAAATTTACATTTGGTAAATTTACATAACCCATTTCATCAGCATCTGGGTGAGTTGGATCATAAACTGTTTTAAAAGGCGATTGATCCTCAATAATCTCACTCACTCGAACGCCTCCTGCTCCTTCTCCGAATGCAGGACGTTTTCCTAAAGCTCGATTAAGCAAAGATTTAAAATCTCCTTCTTCAATCGCTTCAAAAGCAACCGTCTTTCGTCGATAAGGTCCTCCAGCTTCCGTCCTCGTCGTATCCATATTAGTCAAATTCTCTGAAATAATGCTCATTCGAAGTCGTTGTGCAGTTAAAGCTGAACCATTAATATTTAAGCTACTTAAAAATGCCATCTTTCACCAATCCTTTACGAAAAAATATAAAATTAAGTATAAAAACAATACAAATTACGACTAATATTAAATATTTATTAATTATTATTAATATATTTTACATTTTTCAACTAAAATTT
>NZ_JADQTL010000010.1 GCF_017168145.1 Anaerovorax sp. IOR16
GACGGGCGGTGTGTACAAGACCCGGGAACGCATTCACCGCGACATTCTGATCCGCGATTACTAGCAACTCCAACTTCATGTAGGCGAGTTTCAGCCTACAATCCGAACTGGGACCGGTTTTAGAGTTTTGCTCCTTCTCACGAGATTGCTTCTCTCTGTACCGGCCATTGTAGCACGTGTGTAGCCCAGAACATAAGGGGCATGATGATTTGACGTCATCCCCACCTTCCTCCGAGTTATCCCCGGCAGTCTCACTAGAGTGCCCAGCCGAACTGCTGGCAACTAATGACAAGGGTTGCGCTCGTTGCGGGACTTAACCCAACATCTCACGACACGAGCTGACGACAACCATGCACCACCTGTCACCTCTGCTCCGAAGAGAAGTCTCGATTAAGAGACGGTCAGAGGGATGTCAAGCCCTGGTAAGGTTCTTCGCGTTGCTTCGAATTAAACCACATGCTCCGCTGCTTGTGCGGGTCCCCGTCAATTCCTTTGAGTTTCACACTTGCGTGCGTACTCCCCAGGCGGAGCACTTAATGCGTTAACTACGGCACCGAAGGATCGCTCCCCCGACACCTAGTGCTCATCGTTTACGGCGTGGACTACCAGGGTATCTAATCCTGTTTGCTCCCCACGCTTTCGTACCTCAGTGTCAGTTACAGTCCAGAAAGCCGCCTTCGCCACTGGTGTTCCTCCTAATATCTACGCATTTCACCGCTACACTAGGAATTCCGCTTTCCTCTCCTGCACTCAAGCCATGCAGTTCGTAAGGCTAACAATGGTTGAGCCATTGCCTTTCACCCCACGCTTACATAACCACCTACGTACTCTTTACGCCCAATAATTCCGGATAACGCTTGCCCCCTACGTATTACCGCGGCTGCTGGCACGTAGTTAGCCGGGGCTTCCTCCAAGGGTACCGTCATTTTTTTCTTCCCCAAGGACAGAGCTTTACGACCCGAAAGCCTTCATCGCTCACGCGGCGTTGCTGCATCAGGCTTGCGCCCATTGTGCAATATTCCCCACTGCTGCCTCCCGTAGGAGTTTGGACCGTGTCTCAGTTCCAATGTGGCCGATTACCCTCTCAGGTCGGCTACTGATCGCTGCCTTGGTGAGCCGTTACCTCACCAACTAACTAATCAGACGCAGGCCCATCCCATACCGATAAATCTTTGGCGAAAGTGTCATGTGACACTCGCGCGTTATGAGGTATTAATCCCGGTTTCCCGAGGCTATCCCTCTGTATGGGGCAGGTTGCCTACGCGTTACTCACCCGTCCGCCGCTTTCCGCTCAATCATTCGACCGAAGTTTCATTCATGAGCTTCTCGCTCGACTTGCATGTGTTAGGCACGCCGCCAGCGTTCATCCTGAGCCAGGATCAAACTCTTAATAAATTTGGTATCTAAACGCTCCTTACGGAGCCTTCAAATCTAGCTCAGCCAAACGCATTGCGTTTCGCTTCTTTTTTTCATTTCATATTTGCATACGAATCTGAAATTATTGTTTTTAAGAAATTGTACGAAGATCCATCCAATTCATTGAATGTTTCTTACCAATCTTTTGCAGATTGTTTTTGTACTTAAGTCTTTTTCGTCTCTGTCAGTTTGCACTGTTTCGACGTTTGAGATTTACTTAAAAATCTCTTTGACTCAATTTCTACACTATGGAGTTTTCAAGGTTCGTGAACCTATCTTCATTTGTGCAATGCGCAAATGCCAGAAGGCTCTGGACTGAAAAATCACAAACTTTAATTTGTAGATTTTTATCGTCCGATGCGCTTTTTTCAAGCGCCGCTCCGTGGTAACGAAGCTTTTTTATTATAGCTTACTGCGCTCATTTTGTCAACCACTTTTTTCTGTTTTTCAACTTTTTTCGTGGTCGCCGTTTTGGCTTTCGAAGGTGAGATTCTCACGTTTCGAGCGCCGCATCTTCACGAGACAGCTTATTTATAATATCAATTTTCTTTGCATCTGTCAACCACTTTTTTTCGTTTTTTCAACTTTTTTCGCGGTGCACATTCAGTTAATGAAGAACCAATCAAGGACTCCGTGAAACCGCCTGTGCAAGACAGCTATATTAGAATAGCAAAGTAATTCGCATCTGTCAACCAATTTTCTAATCTTTTTTCCATTTTTTTATGCGATATTTATTAAACATTTCTCAATTCCTTTAATTGCAACAACTTAAGTCTGTCAAGTTATTTACTTGCTACTCCATTCCCAGTATATCTTTTCCAAAAAATAAAACTATATACATGATTTCCAATCAAATGAACAAAAAAAACTAAAATATTCTCTTACAGGATCGCTGACAATGCTGGAAGTAAAAAAGGTACTAAAAATGTTAATATGGTTCCGGTTATTAAAGTAACCAGTCCCAATTCCGCTCCTACAAACTTTGTTACCGGAGCAAGCATGGTATCCATATTGCCAGCTGCTCCACCAGCAATCGGACTGCCTTTACTGATTTTAATCAACATCGGCATTAAAAGAACAGTAAAAAACTCTCTAAGCACATTTACAATAAATCCATAGGTTCCCACCTCAACTCCATAAGCTTGTGTCATAAACGCACCTGTAATACTATAAAAGCTCATACCTGATGACGATATAACAGATACATGGAGGGGGATTTTTAACAAAACTCCAGAAACTATCCCGCCAATTAAACTCCCTGCTAATATTGCGGCTGAAAGCCATAGCACTCTAAGACCTAATTCCTTTACAAAGATAAATACTTCTTTGTTCGAGCCTTGACTGATCCCTACACATATATAAAGTATGATTAAAAAAACAGTAAAAAAAGAATCCAGACTAGAGCTTTCAATCATTCCTCTAGATAACAATCCGAAAACCAACCCTAAAATGATGCTGCCTGGCATAATCCAAACTAAATGAGATGTTTTGTTTTCACCTTCCTCAATTAAATTAACTTCCTGCAATCCATTTAATGAGTTAGTATCCAAGCTTAATTTCCTATTCTTCAGTTCTCTGTCAATGTCCTCCAATGGAAGCACCGTTTTTTCACATAAGTATGTCATTAAAATACTAAAGAACACCGCAGATAATGAAATAACTATACAATGAAATCCAATGCTTGTAAAACGACTCATAATTGAATCATTAAGTCCGATATTCGTACCTATAGTAATCATAAGTAAAATAAGTGAAACCGTCGAAACCTTATCAGCTACTGTTAAAAATTTTTGGTTTTTTATAAACAATCCTAAAAATATGCCAATTCCCAAACAGACAAAAGGTAATAAAGCCATAGTATACTCCTTGTAAATATAATAATAAGTGCAAAATTTATAACATAATCAACATTGTTAATAACTGGTATTTCTTCAATTACTAATTAAAAAAGAGAAAACAAAAACTTATTTTCGAAAGGAAAATAAGTTTTTATATACCTTCTAAGCTTTCTGCTCTCGTCTTTTATATTCCTCATAGAGCATAGAATAGATGATTTGATCCAGATAACCTCTTTCGCTTTTGTAATTCTGACGAAGGGTACCGTCACAATGCATTCCCAATCCTTCATATAATTTAATGCCGATTAAATTATCCGGATATACATCCAGCCAAAAACGATTCATTTCTAATTTATCAAATGCATATTTAAAAAAACCATTCATAACTTCTTTTCCAAAACCATTTCCTTTTTTAGAAATGGCAATACGTCGTAATTCCCATTTTTTCGAAGCATAATCCAAACGTATCAATGCATACCCAACAACTTCTTTGCTAACTTTTTCCTGAAATACTACTAATTCATGATTCGGATCATTGATTTCATTTTTATGCTCCTCATATGTACCAATCCATAGATAATCTCGATTTTCTCGATGGCTTTCAAGTGCGATAATATCGTCTATATCCGTTTCCTTTGCTCTTAATATTCGAAGTCGTTCTGTTTCAAATAAACATTCTTCGTTTTCGTTGGTTTTATACGAACATTCCTCTGCTAAAGCTTTTAGTGGCTCATCACAAAGTCGATATACCCGAATGTAAGGTACCTGAAAAGCCCCCCAATTACGATAATGTTCTGCGGCATCATGATTCCAATCATGAACCCACCATTCTAAACGTTCCATTCCACTGCTCACAGCCAAATCTGCTAAATAAGCTAACATTTGTTTGCCGCATCCTTTTCCTCTCATTTGCGGCTCTACATATAAATCAACCAATGTAAGCCCTTGTTTTCCTAAAAAAGTAGAAAAACTTCTATGGAAAAAGGCAAATCCTACTGGCTCTCCGTCAATTTCAGCGATTAATGCTTCTGCACCCTGATCAGCAAACATTTCTTGATCCAACCGTTGCGTCGTTACACAAACCTGATCCAACTCATTTTCATAATCTGCAAGATCTTTGATATACTTTATAATTAGTTGAGCATCTTCTTTTTTTGCCATACGAATATTCATATTATTTTTACTCATGAAATTCCCCTCCATCGCATATTAACTTGCATTCTATTATACGTTATGAATTTTAAAGAACAAGTGGATTGGCCTGAAAGGGCAATCTATGGAATGAAATGGCACTGTTTTTTAACTTCCTCGTAAAAAGTTGCACTTACATAACAAACATCTTTTCGCTCATTAAAATGAAGGGTCCATAGTCGACGATCTAGCTTTGTACACCCTCTCACTTTCTTCGTATTAACCGCAAAGCAACGATGACATTTCTTAATATACGGTACATCCAATCGTTCAATGAAGTTAGAAAGCCCTTCTCGTTTACATTGAAATATTTCTCGTTCCGTGTATATATAACAATCTTTGTTCCTCACTTCTAAAAAAAGAATTGAATCCGTATTTAAAAACGTTTCTCCTCTTAAATGGTGTATATAAATTGCACGGGATTCCTGCAGCCGTACTTTCTTTTTCACTAAACTTTCAAGAAACTGACTTAATGCCTTTTCTGATTCTGAGTTTAATAATGGATTAATTAAAAAACTGTTTGTTTGGTTATGAGATATATGCGCTAAACCATGAAACGGTCGTTCTGTAATAAAAACAATTGGAATTTGTTTATACCTTGGTTCTTTTCGTATTTGCTCTGCCAATCGAAATCCATTACCCTCTTTTTGTATAGATGCTAAAAAAATCAAGTCAAAATACCGTTCTTCTTGATAAATCAAAAATAAAGCTTCCTCTGCACAAGAAGTTCTTAGCAATTCTACTTCCTCAGTTAAGTTCATAATCACAATTCCGGCAACCATAGCGCAACGACTTCGATTACTATCTACCATTAATATTGAAACCATCGACTCCTCCATGTTAAATCACTTAAATTACAATTAATCAATAAAATTTTCTTGTGGCTTTTTATGCAATCCAAATGATAAATACACCAAAACCCCTAATAAATTCATAATTGCAAATCCGATATATACTGCACCACTCCCAAATCGATCCATAAAATAACCTCCAATCAGCTGGCACAATATCGTACTCCCATTGCAAGATATGGCTTGTATTAATGTCATAGAAAGTCCTAAAAACGCAACATCAACAACTTTAGCAGCATAACGAATAAATTCAATTAGAAGAATACCATTTACAATTCCCTGCAAAAAAAAGGTTGCCATTAACAAAATAGCCGAAGGGCCCGTTCCATACCAAAAAAAGCGGCAAGCTGACAATATCATCGCGAACAAAATCATTCGTTCCAATGTAAATCGATTGGAAAAACGATGCACCCAAGCCATACAAGGTGCTTCACTTCCTGCCATAAATAAAAAAACCAATCCGATTCCGCTGATGGTTCCACCCCCGCTTGTATATAAAAATCCAAAAAAAGTATTATTTGCAATATTGGTTCCCATTACAAAAAATGCGCTTAATAAAATAGCCACATATTTTTTATTGCATAATAACTTTGGTATACTTACAGTTTTTCGTTTACTATAAATATCATTTTTATGTTCAACCTCTTTCAAAACCGTCTTTGCTCTCATAATGAATAACACCATAATTCCGGCCGCAAAAGAAGTCATCGAAAACATAATAAAAATCCAGTGCAATCCAAGATAAGCCGCCAATTGACCTGCAACAAATACCCCACCGGCATATCCAACAGCCCCCCATTTTCGAATGGAACCAAAATCATGATTTCCCTCTAAAGTCATTGTGTCAATTAAAGGGCAAATAGGAATTTGAAAAAAGAATAAAATAATATAACCCATAAGAAATAGTGCAAAATTAGAAATAGGCAAAAGAAGAACAGGAACGATAACTGCTGCAAAACAAAGTAGCAATACTACTCGTTTACTGTTATTTGTTTTATGATATACACTTCCCCAAAAAGGTGCTGCAACAATACCAATTGCAGTTGCAGAGGCAGTTACAATACCAATTTGAGTACCCGTAAATCCCAATTTCATCAAATATTGTCCAATTAAAGGAAAGACCGCTCCCATGGCTGAATACACAAATATATAAAGCAAGGCAAATTTATAACTATTTTGTTTCATATTTATCTCCTGTTGAATCTGTTTTTTCATCTTTTATTATATAACATATTTTTGTATAGACTACAAAATTGTGCACAAAATAATTGATAATTGTAATTTAATCTCACTTAAATAAGCTGTGATTGGTAGGTATAAAATGATTATTATATTAATAAGGACATTCATATTATATTTAGTTGTATTATTTGTGCTTCGAGTAATGGGAAAAGGCGAGCTATCAAAAATGGATCCCTTCCAAATGGTTATCCTTTTTATGATTGCAGAATTGGCTTCTTTGCCGATTGAATCTCCGGACGTCTCTCTGCTTAACGGTGTTACTGCATTATTTTCTTTACTTTTTCTTCAAGTGCTGATTTCAGTGTTGTCTTTGAAAAGTGAACGTTTTAAAAAAATTATAACTGGAACTCCATCTATTTTAATTGACAAAGGAGCTCTTGACTTGCGAGAAATGAAACGTTTGAGAATCAGCATTGATGATTTAGTAGAACAACTTCGCCTAAAAAATTATCCTTCCATTGCAGATTTGGATTATGCCGTTTTAGAGGTAAATGGTGATTTAAGTGTGATTCCAACGCCAAACAAACGACCTGTTACTCCATCGGATTTGTCCATAACTATGAAAGAAGAAACAATTCCTATGGTGCTCATTTCTGATGGTGTTCTATATATGCAAAATCTTTGTCACTTAGGCATCTCTGAAAATGAATTAAAAAGTGAACTTTTAAAACAACAAATTACGCATTATAAAAACGTTTTCCTCTGCTATGCGGATGAAAAGAAAAACCTTCATATTTATCAACACAATGATTCAAAAAATCCAATCAAACACATTGTTAAAGAAGGGGGGAAATAAAAATGCGTTCTTTTATTATTTCAATTATTAATCTCCTTTTGATTTTAGGAATTTGGCTTGTCTTTATGTTTTATTGTGAAAAATCGATTGACGAATTATCAAAAAATCTTGAACAGAATATCATGATTGAAATTGAAAATGACGACTGGGGTTCAGCAGAAAAGCATTTTAGTGATTTTTCAGACAAGTGGCATGATAATAAAAAAATCTATACTTTCTTCTTAGACAGTAGAGCATTGCTTGATACAGATTTCTCCATTGGCCGTGCAGAATCTTATATAAAGTCTAAAGATTCATCACTTGCACTTGGAGAATTATCGTGCATTCATGAACAATTAAAATTCCTTTATTTAAATGAAAAAATCTCTCTTGAAAATCTTTTCTGAGCATAGTATGCTAAAAGCAGTAGAGTAAATATTGCGCGTTAAGTGTCATAAGATGGGATGTTGCTTATGAACGAAAAGCGGAAGCTTGCGATGTAATGTTGCGTCCACTACTGCATTAGAGAAATGAATAAGGAAATCGTAAGGAATCCTTTCCTCTTTAGTGTAGTTTTTTGCTATAGCTATTTAGAATAGAAAGGATTTTTTTAGTATGAAAAAAAAGTTAACCACAAAAAATTTATTATTAATTACACTCTTTGCTACGATCAGTATTGTATTGACTCGATTTTTAGCCTTCTATCTTCCATTTCTCGGATTTAATTCCGTTCGTATTAGCTTAGGAAATATCCCTCTTATGCTGGCTGGTTTTCTCTTAGGTCCTTTATCCGGTGCCATTACAGGCATCCTTTCCGATTTAATCGGAGCTACTTTATTTCCGGCAGGACCTTATTTTCCGGGCTTTACTTTGACCGCGTGTCTTACAGGTTTTTTACCGGGGCTATTAAAATCAATCATAGGCGGTCAAATGAAATGGAAAAACGTTTTATTGATAACACTCCTAACAGAAGGTGTATGCTCGATCGGTCTTAATACACTCTGGTTATCTATCCTCTTTGGAACAAGTTACCTTGCATTGCTTTTTCCAAGAGTGCCTGTAACCATTTTAATGACAATTGTATACTCTCTCTTAGTAACAATTTTATACCATCGTCTCCGAAAAGAGATTTACTATTAAAATTTGAATGCTCTAGAAAGGAATTGCTGTCAACATAACCCATAGGATAATCCCAGGTATACCAAGCAATCCAACAACCGCTGCTGAAATAAGGTTTAGAGCTAAATGGAACCCAAAACATCCACCAATCCAATTTAAAACCAAAATGGTAATTCCACCAAGAATACTATTCATTATTAATCGAACTACTAGCTTAATTGGTACTAAAAACATGTACCCTAAAACATAAAGTAATAAAATTCCCATTGCATAGGCTAGTAAGATACCGATTTCAGCTTGCATATCCATAAAAATCACACTCCCTCCCGTATAATTTATGATAATTGGCATAAAATAGAATGAA
Source organism: Anaerovorax sp. IOR16 (assembly GCF_017168145.1). Taxonomy (GTDB): domain Bacteria; phylum Bacillota; class Clostridia; order Peptostreptococcales; family Anaerovoracaceae; genus IOR16. The sequence continues at coordinate 8,797 of NZ_JADQTL010000010.1, forward strand.
AAAGCGGAAAGGGATGTGAAAGTAATGTGGAAAAATTTTATTAATCTTCCTCAGACAGTCACAGAAGAAAGTAAATTAATCAACTCGATCGATAAAGCGCAAAGAGATTGGCGTGATGCAGAATCACGTTTTAATGAAGCGGTTGACGCTGATTTAATCGATCAAGCCATTTATGATATGCTGGCAGCAAAAACAAAATATAGTTATCTCATGAAATTAGCAAAAGAAAAAGGCCTCCATGGTTAAGGAGGTCTTTTTTTAATTCTCTTTTAAAATAGAGACGGATGCACTTGCTCCAATACGGTCCGCTCCAGCTTCAATCATTTTTTCCATTGTCTCTAATGTTCGAATTCCACCAGATGCTTTTACGTGCATTCCATCTCCTACTGTTCTCTTCATTAGTGCTACATGATGAACTGTTGCACCTCCGGTTGAAAATCCCGTTGATGTCTTCACAAAAGCAGCCCCCGCTTCTTTTGAAAGATTGCAGGCAATAACAATTTCCTCATCGCTTAAAAGACAAGTTTCTAAAATAACTTTAACAATGGCATTCTGCTTTTTCGCTGTTTCTACAACAGCGCGAATATCATCACGTACCATTTCGAATTTACCATCTTTTAACGCTCCAACTGAAATGACCATATCAATTTCGTTCGCCCCTTGAGAGCAAGCCCATTCAGTTTCGAAAACCTTTACCGGTGTGCCACAAGCACCCAAAGGAAAACCGATTACAGAAGCTACCTTTACTTCACTGCCTTCTAATTGTTTTTTCGCTAAATTAACGTAACATGCATTGACACAAACCGCATAAAATCCATATTTTTTTGCTTCGTCACAAATTTTAATTACATCGCCTTCAGTCGCTTCTGCTTTTAAAATTGTATGATCGAAGTATTCATTTAGATGTTTCATTCTTCGTTCTCCCTTCTATTTATACTAAATAAAAATCAAAGAAAAAAAGAGGCATTACTTTGCATTTTATTCAAAACATGCTACGTAATGCCTTTAATCAAGCTAAATTATTTTAGAAGTTCACCGAAAGAATTGTTTCCAAGGCCAGCTGCGTTTCCTTCATCTGTATCCAAATGAATTTCACATTCATGACCATTTCCGGAACGTACTAATACGTTGTCGAAGATTAAACCTCTATCGCCTTCAACTTTAATGCTTACGATGTCCTTGTCTTTTACACCAGCTTCCTCTGCCTGTGCTGGAGAAAGGTGAATGTGACGCAATGCTACAATCACTCCATGATCCAACTCAACTTCTCCTGCAGGTCCAACCAGCTTTACTCCTGGAGTTCCTTCAAGCTTTCCTGATTCACGAATCGGGGCAGCAATACCGATGGTTCTTGCATCTGTCATTGCAAGTTCAATCTGAGTTTCAGGGCGAACCGGACCCAATACACGAATTCCTTTTAAGGTATTTTTAGGTCCTACAATATCAACTTTTTCTTCACATGCAAATTGTCCCGGCTGCTTTAAATCTTTAGTAGGGTGCAGCTCATAACCCTTTCCAAACAACGCTTCAAGATCTGCCTGACTTAAGTGCAGATGCTTATTGGATAATCCGATTGGTGCTTTGTAACTCATTTTTTTACTCTCCTTTTTTATGTACGTAAATTCTATTATTAAAAGGCTCAGAATTGAGTCTCCATAAACATTTATTTTTCAACAAGAGAAGTGATATAAGGAAGGTTACGGTATTTTTGATTGTAATCAAGTCCATAACCAACAATAAATTGATCTCCAACTTCAAAACCAGAATAATCTGCAGTAACATCCGCAGTTCTTCTAGCTGGTTTATCAAGTAACGTACAAATTTTTAAACTCTTTGGTTTTCTTCCTAATAAATAATCTTTAAGATATTTTAAAGTCAATCCTGAATCAACAATATCTTCTACAATTAAAACATTCTTACCCTCTATCGCTGTATCCAAATCCTTTAAAATACGTACGACACCAGAACTTTTTGTAGAAGCCCCATAACTGGAAACAGACATAAAGTCAATCATAACGTCCAAATCGATTTCACGAATCAAATCCGTCATAAACAACACGGCACCTTTTAAGATGCATACTGCTAAAATGGATTCACCTTTATAATCCTCTGTAATCTGCTTTCCTAATTCTTTGGTTCTTGCTCTCAATTGCTCTTCGCTAATTAAAATTTCACCAAATTCATATTGCTTTTCTTTCACGATCGTCTCTCCTTACTTTTCATGCAATCTTCTTTGCATTCTTCATCACTTTCCTGTTTCGTACACTCCTCATCCTCGCATACTTCAAAGTTTACATCATTTATAATGTTTTTTCCACGATATTTTTTTGAAGTTGTTTTGATTTCTTCATCTCCAACCCAATATTTGTCCAGCTCGTCCTTCAAGTAGCTCAAGATAAATAACCATAAAACAATATCATCCAAAAACCCCAAAACAGGAATGATGGGTGGTATTAAATCAAAAGGAAGAATCAAATATACAATACCTGCTATAATCAATGCCTTCTTTCTTTTTGGCACAGACTTATCTTTCATCATATATATGATTGCCTTAATTCGCTTTATTAGTACACTCCAGCTAATAAATTGCATGGTTTAATCCTCCAGCAGTAAATCAAAAACCTCCAGCAATTCGGTACTTCCGGTTTTCTTAAGTGAGGAAACCGGAATCACCAAATCATCTTGTGATAATTTTAAAGTTTTTCGAATGACTGAGATATTCTTAAACATCTCATTTCTTGAAATTTTATCCGCCTTCGTTGCCACTACGATACCATCTAAATCATAATACCGAAGCCATTCATACATTTGCACATCTTGCACAGATGGTGCATGACGAATATCTACAAGCTGTATTACTTTTAATAGATTCTGACGGTTGGACAAATAATTTTCCATCATATCTCCCCAACCCTCAGAAATAGACTTTGATACCTTTGCATATCCATATCCCGGAAGATCAACAATGCGAAAGCTATCATTGATTTCATAAAAATTAATGGTTCTTGTTTTCCCTGGATTGCCACTGACACGAGCAAAGTTTCTTCGATTTAATAGCATATTGATGAGTGAAGACTTTCCAACATTCGATCGTCCAGCAAAAGCAATCTCTTTTTGGTTGTCCTCTGGATACTGGGATTTTTTTACTGCAACCGCCAGCAAATCTGCCTTTTTAATAATCATAACTTTCCTCCGTCGTTTTATTGCTTTTACTTTACCAAAGCTTCTTTCAATGCATCTTCCACGGTATCCAGTAAAACAAAAGTTAAGTCTTTTCGTACCGCAGAAGGAATTTCTTCAATATCCTTTTCATTGCCTCTTGGCAAAAGAACTTTTTTGATGCCGGCACGATGTGCTGCCATGACCTTTTCACGAATTCCTCCCACAGGAAGAACTTTACCCCTAAGTGTAATTTCTCCGGTCATGGAAACATCTTTTCTGACTGGCGTATTTGTCAAAGCAGAAATTACGGAAGTACACATTGTAACACCAGCCGAAGGGCCATCCTTTGGCGTTGCCCCTTCCGGAATGTGAATGTGCAGATCTTTCTCCTTATAAAAGTCTTCATTGATGCTAAACTCTTTACATTGAGAACGAATGAAGCTGATACCAGCCTTTGCTGATTCCTGCATAACATCTCCAAGCTGACCGGTTAGAACCAGTTTTCCAGTTCCCGGCACTACGGTAGTTTCAATAAACAAAGTATCTCCACCTACAATTGTCCATGCCATCCCTGTTGCAACACCAATTTCATCATTATCTTTGATGCGATCGTAGTGATAACGCTTTTTTCCCAAGTAGTGTTCGATATTCCTTGGAGTAACTCGCTTCTTTTTATCTTTTCCCTCAACAACTTGACGTGCAGCCTTACGACACACATTTGCAAGTTCACGTTCCAAATTTCTTACTCCAGATTCTCTTGTATAGTCATTTATGAGAGAACGTATTCCATCTTCGGAAATGGTAAGATCCTTTTCTTTCAGACCATGCTCTTTTCTTTGTTTCGGAAGCAGATATTTCTGTGCAATTTTCACCTTTTCTTCTTCCGTATAACCGGAAACAGAAATTACTTCCATACGATCAAGAAGCGGTCTTGGTATTGTTTCCGTTGAATTTGCTGTCGTAATAAACATGACCTTGGATAAATCAAATGGAAGTTCTAAATAATGATCCATAAATTCTTTGTTTTGCTCCGGATCTAAAACCTCTAAAAGTGCCGAAGCAGGATCTCCTCGGAAATCTGCACCAATCTTGTCCACTTCATCAAATAAGAAAACGGGGTTACTGCTTCCTGCATCCTTCATAGCGGAAACGATTCTGCCCGGTATCGCACCAATGTAAGTTCTTCTGTGTCCGCGAATTTCTGCTTCATCGCGTACTCCACCAAGTGACATACGGACAAAGTTTCGATTTACTGCTCGAGCGATGGATTTTGCGACAGAAGTTTTTCCCACACCTGGAGGCCCTACTAAACATAAAATAGGTCCTTTCATACTTCCTGCTAACTTCATAACAGCTAAGTACTCTAATACACGTTCCTTAACCTTATTTAAGCCATAATGATCCTGATCCAAAATCTTCTTTGCTTCTTTGAGATCAATGCTATCCTTTGTAGATTTATTCCAAGGCAAAGCCAAAACCCATTCGATATACGTACGAATGACGCCACCTTCAGCGGATGACGGCTGAATTTTATTCAGTCTTTTTATTTCCTTTTCCACTTTTTCATGCAACTTTGCCGGCAACTTTAATTTCTTTAATTGTTTCAGCCACTTTTGGATTTCATCCTCAATCCCCTCGTCTTGTCCCAATTCTTCTTGAATTGCACGAATCTGCTCACGTAAATAATACTCTTTCTGAGTTTTATTCATTTGAGTCTTTACCTTTGTACTGATATCGTTTTCAATATGAAGAATTTCAATTTCTCGGCTAAGCAATGATCCAAGAATCTCCAATCGTTCTTCTATATCAAAGGCATTTAAAATGGATTGTTTCTCCTCAATTTTAACATCAAGGTTAGAAGTTATAATATCTGCGAGTCTACCCGGCTGATCCTCAGATGCAACCGAAGAAAGAACATCCATACCGCCCTTCGGTGTAAAGCTAAGATATTCTTCAAATTCATTTAGAACAGTACGCATAAGTGCTACAATCCGTGGAGGCAGCACTTCAAAACGTTCGTCATAAATTTCATCAACCTCACATTTAAAATAAGGGACTTCCTTTAATAAGTTACACATTTCTCCACGACACACGCCCTCAACCAAAACACGAATATTGTCTCCTGGAAGTTTTAGCATCTGTTTAATTTTAGCTACTGTACCTATATGATAAAAATCTTTTTTAGTAGGTAAATCTGTTTCTGCATCTTTTTGTGCAGTCAAAAATACCATTTGATTAATCATCATAGCTTTTTCTAAAGCTGCAATGGATTTTTCTCTGCCTATATCGAAATGAAGAACCATATTTGGAAATACAGTCAATCCTCTAAGAGGAATCAAAGGCATAATATGGGAGCCTTTTTCCTGTGTTCTATCTATTTCATCTTGTTTTTCATTATCGGCATTCATTTCAACATCTATATTTGTATTGATTTCAACAGGTTCTTGTTCTTCTAGGGCAGCCTTTTTCTTTTTCTCTACCATAGTTGTTCCCCTCCTTCTTAAAAAAACTAGATGCGCAAAGTAACAAAAACAGGCGGCAGAGCCGTCTGTTTATGATGCGGATTCTTCCTTTTCACTGCCTTCAGTGCTTTGGGTTCCCTCCAAAAGCACCAATGCCGGCCCAGTGTTACAATCAATTGTGCCTTTCGTTATAATACATTTGCGTATATCGTTTCTCGACGGAATCTCATACATAATATCTGTCATAACCTGCTCTAATATACTTCGTAATCCACGAGCACCGGTTTTTCGTTCAATCGCTTTTTCAGCTACACGCATAATTGCGTCTTCTTCAATCTCTAATTCAACATCATCCAGTTCAAAAAGCTTTTTATATTGTTTTAAAATTGCATTCTTAGGCTCTCTGATAATTCTTACTAAAGCATCTCTGGTAAGTTCTTCCAAGGTAACCATAACCGGTAAACGTCCAATGAATTCTGGAATCAAACCAAATTTCAGTAAATCTTCTGGTTGTACTTTCTTTAATAAATCAGAAGAGTCAACTTTAGTTTGAACAATCTCTGAATTAAAACCAATGGTTTTTTCACCAATTCTTCTTTGAATGATTTTATCCAATCCATCAAAAGCACCGCCGCAAATAAATAATACGTTGGTTGTATCAAATTGAATGAAGTCTTGATGTGGATGCTTTCTTCCACCTTGCGGCGGTACACTGGCAACCGTTCCCTCCAAGATTTTCAACAATGCTTGTTGAACCCCTTCTCCACTTACATCACGTGTAATGGAAGGATTTTCTGATTTCCTTGCAATTTTATCAATTTCATCCACATAGATGATACCTTTTTGAGCTTTATCTACATCATAGTCTGCGGCTTGGATTAATTTTAAGAGTATATTTTCTACATCCTCACCAACATAACCAGCTTCTGTAAGTGCCGTAGCATCAGCAATGGCAAAAGGTACATTTAATATCTTTGCCAATGTCTGTGCAAGCAATGTTTTACCTGAACCAGTTGGTCCAATCATAACAATATTACTTTTTTGAAGTTCAACATCGTCACTCTTTTGTTTTTTTATGCTGTTAATTCTCTTGTAATGGTTGTATACTGCTACAGCAAGCGTTTTCTTTGCACTATCCTGATCAATAACGTAATCGGATAAAATCTGTGCAATTTCTTTAGGTCTTGGTAAGGACCCAGATTCTATTTGACTTTTTCCCTGTTCTTCAACCACAGAGAACTCTTCATTTATAATATCTTGACATAACTCGATACATTCATCACAAATATATACATTGGGCCCTGCAACTAATCTGCGAACCTGGTCTTGCGGTTTCCCGCAGAAGGAGCATCGAAGCTGCTTGCTTTCATCATACTTGCTCATATATCCTCCCCTCATTTTCTAGTGGCAATCACCTTGTCAATAATCCCATACTTCAAGGCATCTTCTGCATCCATGAAATTATCACGATCGGTGTCACGCTCAATGGTAGCAAAATCCTGCCCTGTGTTTAAGCTTAAAATACGATTCAGCTTATCTTTTGTTTTGATAATCCGCTCTGCATGAATTCTTAAATCCTCTGCCTGACCTTTCATACCTCCCAAAGGCTGATGAATCATAATTTCTGCATTTGGCAGCGCAAATCTCTTTCCCTTTTCACCCGAGGATAACAGAAATGCCCCCATACTTGCTGCCATACCAATGCATATCGTTGAAACATCTGGTTTGATGTACTGCATCGTATCATAAATTGCCATCCCTGCGGTAATTGAGCCTCCCGGGCTGTTAATATAAAAGCTAATATCCTTTTCAGCATCCTCAGATTCTAAAAACAAAAGCTGAGCAACCACAAGACTTGCTGTGGTTTCATTTACTTCCTCACCTAAAAATACAATTCTATCTTTCAATAATCTTGAATAAATATCATAGGAGCGTTCGCCTCTGCTGCTTTGTTCCACTACCATAGGAATTAAACTCATTTTTTCTTTACCCCTCTCTTTTTGATGTATATACTATTTATTACTCAATTATCGCATTTTCAAACATAAATTCGATGGCTTTTCTCATTTTTATATCCTGCTGTAAGTAAGCAAGGTTTTCCATCTGCATCATAGCCTGTAGCTTAGACAGTTCCATTTTATACATATCAGCCATAGCCTGCATTTCTTTTTCCATTTCTTCTTTTGAAACTTCCATTTTTTCTGCATCAGCAACTGCTTCTATTACAAGACGAGTTTTAACCTTTTTCTGAGCATCTGGACGAAGGTCTTCTCTCAAATCTTTCAATTCCTTATTCAAATATTGACAGTACATTTGTAAATTTAGTCCTTGGCGTGACAACTGCTGCTCAAACTCCTGAAGCATTTCATTTAACTGATCTTCAACCATGCAATCCGGAATATCAATTTCATTTGCTTCGTATACCTTTTCCAATACAGCATTCTTTGTTTCATATTCTACCGCTTCTTCTGCTGCTTTTTCTAATTTTTCTATTGTTTCCTTTTTTAACTCTTCGAGAGTGTCAAATTCACTTACATCTTTTGCAAAGTCATCATCAAGTACTGGTAATTCCTGTTCCTTAATTTCATGTACCTTGCATTTGAAAACAGCTTCTTTTCCAGCTAAGTTTTCTGCATGATATTCTTCAGGGAAAGTAACCTTCACATCTCTTTCCTCACCGGCATTTGCACCAATCAACTGTTCCTCAAATCCAGGAATAAATGTATTGGATCCTAAAGCTAACGGCTGTCTTTCTGCAGTGCCACCTTCAAACTGTTCTTCGCCTACAAAACCAGCATAATCAATTAATACAGTGTCGCCTTCTTTTGCTGCTCTATCAACAACAACCATTCTTGCATTTCTCTTCTGTAATCCTTCTAACTCTTTATTTACATCTTCATCCGTAACTGGATGTTCGATTTTTGCTACCTTAACGCCTTTATAATCCTTAACTTCAAATTCAGGCATACAAGTTACGGTAATGGTAACTGTAAAATCTTTACCTTTTTCAATTTTATCCTCACCAAAATCAGCAGATGGTCGATCTACCGGGTTCAATGACAAGTCTTTTAAAGCCTGCGGATATCCTGCTGCAAACATTTCGTTGATTGCATCCTCATAAAAAACATCTTCGCCAAACTTAGATTCAATTAATTTTCTCGGAGCCTTTCCTTTACGAAAACCATCCACTACAAATTTACCTTTGCTCTTCTGATAAGCCTCTTCCAATGCCTTTTCGAAATCTTCAGCAGAAAAGGTCATAGTGAATTTTGCGTCATTTTTTTCTTTAGTTAATAAAGTTGCTTTCATTTTTGTCCTCCATCTCAACGAACAAGGCAAACAAAATGACCATATCTCTTTAGGAATAACCATAAATTTGCCTAGCTATATTTTTATTTTATTTTATTCCCATATGCAGAATAGCAAATGGGTATAAGTGTAAATCTTTTTACACTTGTTTTTTCTTATTTTCTACGTCTAATTTACGAAAATGCATAAACTGCGCACATTATTATATCGTTTTCCCACTATAAAGTAAAGAGTATTTACGAAAAAGAGGCTTTTGACCACATTTATACCCCTTTATCACCCTATATTACCCTTTTTTTATTAAAAATAATAGAAGAGACTCGATTTTTTCATCAAGTCCCTCATTATTTTTCTATTTTTTATCGTTTTTTTTGGCCATTCCTACCTTTAACAGATCCAGGCCTCTCGCATATTTACTTCGATTCTCAGCCTTTAGATTGTATTTTTGTGCAAGTCGTTCCCCAATTACGCTTACTTCTTCCTCCTCACCAGAGAATAATTCAATCTCCAGTTCACAAATCGGTACCGTACCAAAATCTGTCACAATTTCACCTTCATCAATTGCAACTTCACAAATGGCATTTCCCGAATCAATGCGCATACGTTTGCGTAAAAAACAGGTTTCAATTAAACTACGCAACTGCTTATCCCCTAAAAGTTCAAGGACAGCTCTCCCTTGTTCACTTTCCTTAAAAACTTCCGGTGACGGCATAATTAAACATGCCTCATCGTTGATTGGAACATTAATTTCCTCTCTACTATGAAGTCCTTCTTCGCAGCTTCCGTTCCATTTTAAGGAAGCTACCACTCGATTTCCTTCCATCCGTACACGAAAAGCAATATCATGCTTAGACAAGACATAATCATCGGTGTCAAAATACGCGGCTTTCATTAAAATAGTTTCTCGTGATTCTATGTCTGCTATGCGTAAAAGATCCTCGTCATCCCAAATATTTTCGGCACATTCTTTATCCCCTATGCCATATTTCATTTCTATTTCCATCTTAAGACCTTTTCCTTTTTTTCTTCAGTTTTCACAGTAAGAGTTCCTTCTTTGGAAAAAGAAGACTATTAGATAGTACCATTTTTTAAGCAATATTACAACTGAAAGTTCTTGTTTGGTTTTGTCGAATAAAATTGAAATAAACATTTTATTATCATGTTTGCTTGGTTTTTATCGTGGGTATAATAAAAATATTAATAAAATATAAACCTATATTAAAGGAGGAAATGATTATGTTATGGAAATGTAGTGTATGTGGTTATATTACGGAAGGGGATTCCGCTCCAAGTACCTGTCCAAAATGTGGTGCTCCAGCAGAAAAATTCACTTCTCTTTCCGAAGAGGCATCTGAAAAGATATATAAGGCAGATCGTACCAATGATATTCACCATGAAATTGCAGCTTTAGCAGCAAAAATCAATACACTTTGCAAAGAAGGCTTGGAAATCAACCTAGATCCAGGATGCAACAGTGCTTTCTATGCCTCTAAAAAGCGTGCTTGGCAAATTAAACAGCTTGTAAAAGCAGAAATTGCTTCTCACGTTGCGAAAGAAAAATATTAATCACTTAATTTACATATTTAATGAGATAGATTGATATTTATTTTAATAATTAAAAGGACGTTTCAACTGAAACGTCCTTTTTCATACAACTATTATAGATCTAATTTATAATCGCCTACTTTAATTTTTCCTAATTTTTTCAAACCATAATCTGTAATCCAAGCAATAACAGCTGGAAGAATAAAATGTAAAATTAAAATAAAAAAGAAGACTTGTCCATGAAATCCCATAGAGGTAAATGTTCCAATTTGTCCAACAAATCCAGATGTTCCCATGCCTGAACCAGCCGGTATATTCGTCATTGTAAAGTATTTACTGGTTGCAATCGGACCGATGATTGCACCCGCCAACGTTGGTGGAAGTAATATCCAAGGATTCTTTATAATATTTGATACCTGCAGCATAGAAGTACCAATACCTTGCGCCAGTAATCCTCCAACTCCATTTTCCCGAAAACTAATGACTGCAAATCCAATCATTTGTGCACAGCACCCTACCGTTGCTGCGCCTCCGGCTAATCCGCTCAAATCCAGCATAATGCAAAGTGCAGCACTTGAAATCGGTGCAGTCAAAACTAATCCAACAACAACTGCAACTATAATCCCCATCAAAAATGGTCTCATCTCCGTAGCTGTCATAATAATTTTTCCAAGCCCAGTCATCAATGCTGAAACAACAGGTCCAAAAAAATGAGCAGCAACCGCTCCCATAACAATTGTCACAAATGGTGTTACAATAATATCTACCTTTGTTTCTTTTGAAACCGCTTTCCCAAACTCTGCTCCAAATGCTGCGGCAAGAAAAGCACCTGCCGGTCCACCTAATTCAGCACCCATTCCTCCTGTAATGATACTTGCAAAGAGTACTAAAGGTGGTGATTTTAGTCCAAAGGCAACAGCACCGCCAATCGCTGGACCCATAAATTTCATTGCAGTACCCCCAGTGGCAATAAAGAAGTCAGACACTACATTACCACCTAAAAGCAAAGCACTTTGCTCCCCCAATGTTTTTATAATTAATCCAATTAAAAGAGAGGCAAATAAACCTAAGGCCATTGCCGATAAAGCATCATTAAAATAACGCTTGGCAGAAAACTCAATATCCTTTCGTTTTAAAAACTGTTTTACACGCTCCATTCTTCCCTCCAAATAAAAATCTATGTACTAAAACGTTTTTATTTTATCAGACAGCAAGATACATGTCAAGACACATATCAAGTTGTCATTTGACCTATGTGTTTATGTATGCTATCATAATCATATTAAATTATGAAGGGAGCATCGTTCATGCAAACAGAAACAAGACGTCAGCAAATTCTAACTGCGCTGCAAAAGTCAGATTCACCAATCAGCGCAACAGCTCTGGCTTCCCAATTTAAGGTAAGTCGTCAAGTAATTGTTGGAGATATTGCTATTTTACGAGCTTCCGGCAACAATATATCTGCTACCCCTCGAGGATACCTTTATACTGCAGAGGATGATACCCAAAATTCCTTTGGATACATCGGTGTAATTGCTTGCAAACATACTGCTTCACAGCTAATTGAAGAACTTTATACAGTTGTCGATTATGGCGGCTGTCTCATTGATGTAACCATTGAGCATGCAATCTACGGGCAAATATCCGGTTCTCTTGCTATTCATTCCCGCTATGATGCTGATTTATTCGTTGCAAGAGTGCAAGAGGGAGAGGGCAAACCGCTTAGCGATTTAACCGAAGGAATTCATCTGCATCGGATTGGTTGTAAAGATATTTCTGCATTTTTGCGTATAGAAAATGCCCTTTTAAAAAAGGGCATTGCTCTGCAAAAATAATTCTCATAATTATTTATTATTTAAGTAAAGATTTGATTCGTTCGTTTAACATTTGGAGTGCAACCACGTTATATCCGCCTTCTGGAACGATAATGTCGGCATATTTTTTACTTGGCTCAACAAATTCCTCGTGCATCAATTTAACCGTTGTTAGATATTGATGAATGACGGATTCCAAACTACGTCCTCGATCACTGACATCTCTTAAAATTCTTCGAATAATCCTTACATCTGCATCCGTATCAACAAAAACTTTAATGTCAAACAAGTCTCTTAATTGTTTGTTTTCAAAAATCAAAATACCTTCTACTAAGATTACTTTTTTGGGTTCTACAGAAATAGTTTCTTTGGTACGATTATGAATTACAAAATCGTATACGGGCCGAAGGATCGTCTTTCCTTTTTTTAAAGCTATAATATGCTCAATCATCAAGTCCGTATCAAAAGCATCCGGATGATCATAATTAAGTTTTTCCCTATCTTCAAACGGCAATTCATCATGACGCTTATAATAAAAATCATGACTTAATATAGATACTGCATTGTCAAATTCATTTTTGATACGATCGATTAACGTACTTTTTCCTGAGCCCGTTCCTCCTGCAATTCCAATAACGATTACCTCTTCCAAAAAATTAATCCTCCTTTATCTTTTGTGCCTTTATCTCAATGGTTCTCGGTTCTTCTTCCAGCGTGATCGTTGAACCTAAATTTAATGTACTCTTCTGCAATTCCAATATAATATTGTTTATTTCTATGAGGCGCTCTGGGGTAATGGAATCTCCCATCGCCAAATTGGTACGGTATAGAATGTTTTCTAAATCGTCATGAATGTCTGCAATGCGATCCCGCATTTTTAATACTTCTTCTTTATCAACGATTTCAGCATTTGCTTCTTGTGATGTAAGTGTGGTAACATGATTCAATTTATATTCGGATACACTATTAATAACCGTACAATCATATCCCAATTCTTTCTTTACCGTCTCTGCAAAATCATTTTTTGATTCTTGTTCACCATGCACTAAGAAAATGTCGTGAGGAGCCTTTTGAAATCCGCTCAGCCAATCCAGCAAGCCTTCTCTGTCTGCATGACCCGAAAAACCTTCTAAATTATGAATTTCCGCATTCACATGAATTTTCTCTCCAAAAAGTGTAATATCCTTTTCTCCCTCAACAAGATATCTGCCTAAAGTACCTTCTGCTTGGTATCCTACAAAAACAATGCTGTTGCGAGAATCCCATAAATTATGTTTTAAATGATGACGAATCCTTCCTGCCTCACACATACCACTTGCAGAAATGATTATTTTGGGCTCATGATTAAAATTAATCGCTCTTGATTCATCACTCGTTCTGGTAAATACTAGATTCTTAAAATCAAGCGGATTGTTACCATTTAATATATAAGCTTTTGTCTCTTCGTCAAAAACCTGTGCATTTTTTCGGAAAACCTCCGTTGCTGTGGTTGCCATTGGGCTATCCACATATACAGTAAGTTTGTCCAACTCTTGTTTATACTTTGAATTTTCTTCATAAAAACGATTAAATTCGTAAATTAATTCTTGTGTCCTTCCAACTGCAAAAGAAGGGATGACAACATTTCCGCCTCTCTTCGTTGTTTCTAAGACAATGTCAATTAACCGGTCAATACTAATGGAATTTTTTTCATGAAGACGGTTTCCATATGTTGTTTCCATAATAACGTAATCTGCTTTTTTTATTTTCGTTGGGTTTCTTAAAATAGGCCGATTCATAACACCCAAATCACCTGAAAAAACAATTTTTGATACTCGCTCTTCTTCCTCAACCCAAAGTTCTATGATAGAAGAACCTAAAATATGCCCCGCATCATTGAATACAACTTTCATTTGTTCATTGATTTCGACTAGTTGATCATAAAGTACAGGAGTAATGTATTTTAAAGAATCCAAAGCATCATTATAAGTATAGAGAGGTTCTACCAATGCTTTTCCTGCACGTTCAGCCTTACGGTTTTTCCACTCTGCCTCTTTCTCGTGAATGTATCCACTATCCTTTAACATTACCTCAACCAAATCAGCAGTTGCATCTGTGCAATATATTTTCCCTTTAAATCCACTCTTTACTAATAAAGGGATTCTCCCGCAATGATCAATGTGAGCATGGCTGAGTAAAACATAGTCAATTTCTGCCGGATTAAATCCGAAATCTTCATAATTCATGGCATCCATTGCTTTGCCACCCTGAAATTGCCCACAATCCAGTAAAATTTTATACTTTTCGGTAGTAATCAAATGGCAGGAACCCGTTACCGAAGTTGCTGCTCCGCAAAATTTAATCTTCAATGCTTTTTTCCTCCATTACGTTTCTTTCATACAGGAATAATTGCTGTTATTATTTTTTTTATTCTAGCATAGTTTTCTGATAAATAAAAGACTGCCCTCATTTTTTAGGACAGCCTTCTACAATATCTTGCTTAGTTCTTCTTATTTCTACTTAATATTTATATAAACAAATTAGTGTCGGAAGTTTCAGCTGCTCCAAGGAAAGTGGCCACACCACCGATTTCTACACCGTCAATCAATTCCTCTGCACGTATTCCCATTACATCCATTGACATTTGACAAGCTACAATACGTACACCATTGTCTATCGCTGTCTGAATTAACTCTTCCAAAGAAGAAACGTTCTTGGATTTCATAACACGACGAATCATTTTTGCCCCCATACCGCTCATATTCATTCGTGATAATCCGAGCTTCTGACTTCCTCGTGGCATCATTTTTCCAAACATTCCTTCCACAAGTGATTTATTGACTTTTACAGCCTGATGTTTGCGAAGAATGTTAAGGCCCCAGAAAGTAAAGAACAAGGTCACTTTACGATCCATTGCTACAGCACCGTTTGCAATAATAAAGGCTGCAATTGCTTTATCCAAATCACCGCTGAATACAACCATCGTTTTATCATTTCCACCGATTGGCTGTGTGAGATCATTGCTGCAAGCGCCTGGTACTGATCCTTCCATCTTTTGTAATTTAACTTCATAAATACCTTTTTGATTTTTAATTCCTTCCAGATGATTTCCAGTACGTTCGCACCACACCTTTATATCTGATGCAAATGCAGGATCACTTGCACGAATAATTAGATGCTCACCGTCTTTCATTTCTTTCATCGCCGAAGACACCTTCATAATCGGCCCCGGACACTGTAAACCGCAGGCATCAACTTCGATAGTTTTTGTAGTTTGTGCAGTTTTTTGTTGTTCAGTCACATCTTGCTGTGCTGGTTCAAAATCACTTTTTTCAATCAAAAGAGGTTCCTCCTCATCTATTTTATAAGTTACATGGCTATAGGTTCGATAACCACCACTTAAATTTCTAGCATCAAATCCATTTTGTCTTAACATACGAGTTGCAATGTAGCCTCTAAGTCCTACTCTGCAAGTTACATATACCGGCTTGCTTTTGTCAATCTCATCAAGATGCTGACGTAAAGAATCAAGATTAAGATTAACCGCGTTCGGTAATGTTCCCATCATAATTTCTTCCGGTGTACCGATGTCTAAAAAGGTTACAGAATTTAAGTCCATTGTTTCTAATTCCTCTGCATACCATACTGGCATATCACCTTTTAGAATGTTTGCAGCAGTGAAACCCAACATATTTACCGGGTCTTTTGCAGAAGAGAACGGCGGTGCATAACATAGCTCCAAATTTTCTAAATCATAGACCGTTCCGGAAAAACGCATAGCAGTTGCAATAACATCAATTCGTTTTTCAACGCCTTCATAACCTACAGCCTGAGCACCTAAAATCTTTCCATCCTTATCAAAGAGGAGCTTCATGCTGATTGGAGTTGCCCCCGGATAATAAGAAGCATGAGATTGTGGATGTACATACGTTTTTTTGTACTCCATCCCTTCTTTTTTAAGTTGTTTCTCATTCATTCCGGTCGATGCAGCTGTTAATTCAAATACCTTTAGCACCGCACTTCCCTGCACACCCATACCAATGGTTTTTTGTGCACCAAGCGCATTTTCTGCCGCAATACGGCCTTGCTTGTTTGCTGGTCCTGAGAGTGGAATCAAGCCCTCTTTTCCACTTACAAGGTTTACAATACTAATTGCATCTCCCACTGCATAAATATCCGGATCAGAAGTCTGATAAGAATCATTGACCGAAATACTTCCTCCAAGTCCAAGTGTCAGACCAGCATCCTTGGCCAAACGGCTTTCCGGAGCAACCCCCATACTTAATATTGCCATTTCACAATGGAGTGTTTTTTGCTGTGTTGTTTCAAGTTCCAGACTTCCATCCTCTTGTTTTTTAAAGGAAGTAACTCCGGTATTTAAACGAAGCTTTATCCCATTTTCAATCAAATGCTGATGTAAAATATTAGCCATTTCCACATCCAAAGATGCTACCACTTGATTGCTGTATTCCACAACAGTAACGTCGAGACCTTTTTCCTTTAAATTCTCTGCCATTTCAATCCCAATAAAACCACCGCCGATCACGACTGCCGATTTTGGATTACGTTCCTTTATATATTCATCAATCTTAAATGTATCCGGAACAGTACGTAGAGTAAAGATACCATCTTCGTCTACCCCTGGAAAACTAGGCTTTTTAGCCGCTGCTCCAGGTGAAAGAATCAATTTATCATAAGTTTCTTCATATTCCTCTCCGGTAATATGATTTTTAACCACTATTTTTTTATCCTTCGGATGAATCGCAAGTACTTCACTATTTATTCTCATATCTACATCAAAACGATTACGTAACAATTCCGGCTTCGTGACAATTAAGTTTTCCTTTTCTTTGATTACTCCTCCTATATAATAAGGTAAGCCGCAATTTGCATAAGAAATATATTCTCCCTTTTCAAACAAAACGATTTCCGCATTTTCATTTAAACGACGCAAACGTGTTGCCGCACTTGCACCACCTGCTACGCCTCCAACAATACATATTTTCATTTTGTGCCTTCCTTTCTTTATTTTAAAAATCAAAATCTTTTTTTCTTTATTTAGCATAGCCAATTTTTATTTTTTTGTATGTGACAAAGTCACTTTATTTCATTATTTTTTCGTGATTAAGTTACAGAAAAACATTTTTTTTAGACTTATACTTATCTCAACAAACAGCTTTCAAGGCTGCAAAATTAAAAATCACTCTTAAAAAATGTGAATGTAAAGGAGAGAAATGATATGACTATGAAGATTACAAAAAATAATTTCGAACAGGAAGTATTAAAAAGCAACAAACCGGTTTTATTGGATTTCTGGGCACCATGGTGCGGACCTTGTCAACAGCTTGGCCCTATCATGGAAGAACTTTCTCAGGAAATCGAAGGGGAAGCAATTGTTGCTAAAATTAACGTAGATGAACAGCCGGAACTTGCAAGAAAATACCGGGTTATGTCCATCCCAACAGTAATGATTTTCAAAGATGGTGTATGCACACGTACATCCGTCGGCGTAAAATCAAAGCAAGAATTTATCCAAATGTTAAAATAAACAACTCTTTATTGGTTTGATTCTTTCAATGTTTGCTTTGCTTGTAACAATGGCTTTGATAAGGTATAATTTAATCCAATAAAGGAGGTCAATCATATGCCTTTTACAAGCAAAGAAATTGAATTTCTTCAAACCACCTTGCCTTTTTGGAACCATTTAACACCAGTGCAACAGGATTCTCTAAAAAAAGATATTGTAAAGCAACACTTTTCAGTTGGAGAATCCTTACATACTGGTTCAGAAAATTGTTCCGGTTTATTTTTGATCCAATCAGGACAGCTCCGTGTATACATGATTTCTGAAAGTGGAAGAGAAGTTACTCTCTACCGACTTTTTGATCGAGATGTATGCATTTTTTCTGCTTCCTGCATAATGCGAAACATTACTTTTGATGTTTACATTGAAATTGAAAAAGACACAGATTGTTTTCTTTTACCAACAGCATCTTATCGTCAACTTGCAAACGAAGCCATTTCTGTGCAAGCATTCATGAACGATTTGATGGAATCTCGCTTTTCTGACGTAATGTGGGTTATTGATCAAGTTTTATTTGCCAGTTTCGATCGTCGTCTATCTAATTTTTTATTAGAGCAATCCAATATTGAACAAAGTGATACTATAATGATTACGCATGAAAAAATTGCAAATAATATTGGTTCTGCTAGGGAAGTTGTTACCCGTATGTTGAAATACTTTCAAAGTGAAGGAATTGTACGTTTATTTCGTGGAGGCATCGAGATCCTAAATAAGAAAAAATTGCAGGAATAATCACACAAATGCTGTATTTATCTGTATTAATATGTAGAAAAATAATTAATTTTATGCTATATTATTAATTAGTTTATTTAACATTATTCCCAAATTAGGGGAAATTCATTTAAGGATTGAGGAGTTTCAATGATATATCTTCCATTGCAGCATCTACAACCAGGTATGGTACTTGCACGATCGGTATATTACCATCCGACATGTCTTCCGCTTATCGTTGCAGGCCAGCAGCTATCTCCAGCAATGATAAGAAAACTTACTGAATTGAATATTTGTGGTGTGTATATTGAAAGTAAATTTGCAAGTGACATCGAAGTGAAAGAATTTATTGATCCAAAGGTAAAACAGCAGGTTACAAATGATTTGAGAACACTTTATAGCGGATACATTCATAATGTACCACTTTCTTCTTTTACAATTGATTCCATGCGCAACATCGCGGAAAATTTATTAAATTACATAGCTTCAAAAGAAGAGTTTCTACTAAACATCATTGATATAAAGGATTATGATACCTATACCTACTCACACAGTATTTATGTAGGTACTTTAAGTGTTTTAATTGGTATGCAGCTTAATTATTCACAAAACCTTCTTCTCCAGCTTGCTATGGCAGGGCTTTTTCATGACATTGGAAAATTAGATATTTCTTTAGATATTATCAACAAAAAAGGTCCTCTAACACCTGAGGAATTTAATGAAATTAAAACACATCCCAAAAAAGCTGTTAGTCGTTTGGAGTTTAGTCAAAAAATCCCAAACATTGTGTTGTCTGCTATAGAAAGTCACCATGAAAAGTATAATGGTACAGGATATCCATATGGACTAAAAGGAGATAACATCCCAATTTACGGTCGTATTTTAGCTTTGGCTGACGTTTACGATGCATTAACCTCCTCTCGTTCTTACCGACGAGCATGGTTACCGAACGAAGCGGTAGAGTATATGATGGGATGCGGAGGCACCCATTTTGATCATGATATTTTAAAGGCATTCCTTAAAATCATTGCGGCTTATCCAGTTGGTACTATCGTTCAACTCAGTAATGGTTCTTTGGCTGTTGTAATTCAAAACTCACAAGAACACATTTTACGCCCAGTAATTCGTTTATTAACACCAGACCATCTGGCAAATACAGACGTAAACCTTGCAACAGATCGTACTTACTTTAATGTTACCATTACAGGTACCATCACAGATATCGAGGAATTACCAAGTACGATTTTTGAATAATAATTAAAAAATAGAAAATGCATAAAGCATTTTCTATTTTTTTTAGTAAGTACATATACCTGTAAATTCTTGTATCTGATACAATTTATATTTAAAAAAGCTATTATCTACATAGGTATTAAACTCTACCGTATATTCACCATCCTCATTATTCCATATCCTCTCAAAATAAGATTGAATATCCTTTGAAATGTCTGAATCTTTTACAGTAATAATTTCTAAATCACTTTCCAAATTATATCCTTTCATATTTCTTCTGGTATAATTTGCAGAACCCATAAGAATTGTATTATGTACCGGATAAGTAAAGGAAGCTATCTTTGCATGATATTGTTCATCACCGATGTTATACCATTTGATACTAAAATTATCCCATTTATCGCCAAGTTTTGATAAGGATTGGCAATTGGGTGATCCATTCATTTTAACTCCAAACGCATTTTTGTTTGGGTCAGCAATCATCTCTATAGAAACTCCACGTTCTGCGGCTTCCTCCAATGCATCAATTACAGAAAACTCACTGAGATAAAATATTCCAATTTGAATTTTATCCCCTTTTTTCGTAGCTTTAATACATTCAAGCAACCGAGTATAAATTGCTTTTTCCGTTAAATACCTTACTTTTGTATTAGGAACATAATTTTGATTTGCTTGCTTATACTCAAGAGAAGGTAACGTTTCCCCAGAAAATGCTGCAATGGTTCTTTCTGCCTCAATAATATCATTAATGACTTCACTTTTTAGTCTTATTGCTATATTCGAATGGTAACTGCTTGGATCGTGAGGATTTGCAGATGTAATCATACCTTCTTGATCCGTAACAAGAATCTTTCGATGATTTGCTTTTAGATTTAATAATCTTAAAAAATTTCGAATTGTTACTTTTGGCTTATTATTATCGGTAGGATTTTTTATCCAACCAGGGCCACTTGTTCCAAACCACTTGATATAAGATCTATAATAACCGAAAAAAAGTGGGTTGGAGTCTTTCATTTGATCTAAATCTGTAACAATTACTTGAATTCCATTTTCTTTCATACGCTTTATATTCGCTTCTTCGTATGCACCGTAAAATCCATTGATTGGGTCTGTTATGAAAACAATCATCATATCGGGATTGTCCTTTTTTTTCCCAATCAGTGCATTGGTAACACTTTCAACTGATTTTGGATATTCCATAATGCTTCGATCATAGGCATCGTTAAATAGGAACATATCCATTAAAATAAATTCCTGCGCTGCTTCAATCATATCCAATTCTTGTGTTAAAATATTTAATTCATGGAGTACAGCTCCTTCTTTTTGATAGGTCAAATCAGCTAAAAAATCAATTGAGCTTACTTGATGATAATCACCTTCAAAGGAAGTACCCTCCGGGACCTTTTGTATGAGACTCCATATAATCGGCACCACAATTACTCCAAATAAAACAATAAAAATTATTATCTTCTTCATAAAATCCTCTAACTAAGTTATTACAAAAAATTATTTATAAAAGCATTATATCATAATTACTTTTATAATAGAAAATTTTAAGCTTAAAAACCTTTTAACGAATATTATTAAAATACTATATCATATTCTTGCTATTTTTTTCTTTTATCGTCAATTTGCGATAACCGTTAAATCAGATTTTAGATATTTTTCTTTTACATTGTATGTCCGTATCCTGCATACTTTGTTAAGAGACTAACTATTAAAAGTCAAGCTAAAAATAAGTGAAAATATAAAAACTAATTAACCTTTTAAAATTGCACAACAAAAAGAGCATTGTAACAATGCTCTAAAAACAATATTAAAACAGAATAAGTTAAGCTGCTCTAATATATATTTGACCTGATTTCTCAAGCTGATAAATTACTCGAACAAGTTTTTTTGCTGCATGAGAAATTGCAACATTATAGTGTTTGCCTTCTGAACGTTTCTTTGCAAGATAGGCAGCAAAAGTAGGATCCCACTTACAAACAAATTTAGCAGCATTAAAAATAGCATACCTTAAATATCTCGATCCACGTTTTTCCATCTTGGCATGAGTGGAATAAAGCTGACCCGATTGGTAAGTTGACGGAGACAATCCGGCGAAGGCAAGGATTTTGTCAGGTGAACCAAAATTTGTAAAGTCACCTATTTCAGCAATAATCATAGCTCCTGTAGCTAAACCGATACCTGGGATTGAAAGAATGGGTGAATTAATTTCTTCCATTATGCGTTTGATTTCCGTTTCAATTTCTTCAATTTCTCTATCAAGCTCGGCTATAGATTTTATGGTATGTTTGAGTTCTAAAGATTTTGCAGGCATGTGAGAACCTATAGAATTTCTAGCGGTTTCACGAAACAAAATTGCCGTTTCTTTTGTAAAACGACCTCTTGAGGATTCAGAAAGTAGGTTTGTCAATTTTAATAAATGAGCATTTGATATAGCTTTCGCACTTGGGAATTCAAAAAGAAGTGCATAAATAGATACCATATGCAATGTTGCAACTAAGCCTTCAAGTTCAGGAAAGAGTATGTTTACCAGCCTTGAAATAGATTGTTTTAATTTTGCACGTTGATTTACCTTATCAAAGCGATAGCGAGTGAGTGATTTTAATTCTTCATTATGGTATAATGTGTCTGTGTAGGACTTTAAGTTCACATCAGACATTAACATACTTGCAATAGTGCGGGAATCAACTTTATCCGTTTTCGTCTTTCTAAGGCTTAGACTTTTTCTATAAAGATTGGTATGTAACGGATTGATGACAAAGGTGGGAAGACCTTTATCTAGGAGATAACCCAAAATGTTGTAGGAGTAATGTCCTGTGGCTTCCAGTCCTACTTTTATTTTGCTTAAATCCTTTGTGGTAGATGAAATCTTCTGATAAAGATCAATAAATCCCTCCATGTTGTTCGTGATGGTAAATGATTTAAATAAAACTTCCCCTTCACTGTTCATAATAAAACAATCATGCTTGTCCTTTGCTACATCAATTCCTACTAAAATCATATCATTCGCTCCTTATAAAAGTATTTGATACTGTTTTTAGACCACGGTTGCTCTTTGCAATTGTAACCTCGTTCTAAATTAACCGTCATGCGGTATCTAACTAATTAACAACTGTACAAAGAGACTGTGGTTAGAGCCTCTCTAAAAACCATCAAGTGGTAGGTGATTAACACTAATCCACAGTATCTATAACAGTATAGCATTTAGTCCTTGAAGAGGGACTTTAATAACTACGACTTTATTATACGAGGTGATTTATATGACTCCGCAAGAAGTGACTACTTTTATTACATTTACTGCTAATATAATATCAAAAGATATGTCTTCGGATGAAATAGATTGCTTAGCAGATTGCTTTTACTATCTATCTAACACTCTTTATTTGCTTTCAAGCCTAACGGAAGATCGAGAGAATTTAAATGGTTCAGATAATCTAAATAATTTCGATCAATTAGATAATTTAAATCCTTGAATTTTATCAAACATATTTTTCAAAATTATATTATTATAATTTTCATTATGGAAAATCTTTTAAATTTTAAAAAATAAAAAACGCACAAATTAATTATTTATGCGTTTTTTCTATTTTTTATATAATTATATTTAAGCTTCTATATTTTTCTATACCATTTATTTTTTTGATAAAGCACGAATGATTAAATCCTCCATTAAAGAATAATCTAAATGAAATGCTTTTACACTTGCATCTAACATCTCTTTACTGCTTATTTTCATAAAATCCAATCGATATCCATTAAATGCAGCAAGTTTTTCTAGAAACATTCTCTGAGCTCGGCCATTTCCTTCCCGAAAAGGATGTATCGCGTTCATTTCACTCAAATAATATGCAAGACGCTTTCCAATTTCATCGATACTCTTACAGTCTGTTAAATAATTTTCTTGTTTAAGTGTTAAAAAAATTTGAATCATCTGCTCATCAATGTATTGAAATAAGCAAAATTGATTTCCTTTTGATATATTTACATTTCTAACCTTTCCAGCCCATTCATAAATATCTTGAAAAAGAAAATGATGGATAGCCTTTAAATGTTCATAATCAAATTTCCCATCTATGCCTTCCACCATAATTTGTGCTGTACGAAGTGCAGTAATTTCGCGTTCTACATGCCTCAATTCATCTGCATCCAATATATTCAGTTTATTTTTCAGAGTATTAGAATTTGGGTAGCAATAATAGTTGTCCCGATCATACTCATAAAAATACATTTCGTCCATAACTATACCGCCTGCTTACGGAAATATTTTGTAACTAAATTTTTAACTGCATCTTGGAATGAAATCGAACCCTCTAAGCAATTTTTAATTCGTTCTTTATCAATAGGCTTAAGAGGCATATCTTCCATACTCATCGTAGCATTTACATTTTCAATTATACGCTCAAAATCACTCATATGCGTGTTTTTTCCTTTCTATTGTTCTAATATATTATAACATTTTTTTGTTTTTTTATAAAGATAAATTTATTAAAATATCACGGTTTCTGAAGGTCAATATTTAAAATTAGTCAGCTGTGAATTAATTCTTAAATAGTAAATTAAAAAACGTCATTCGCTCTTATAAGAGAACGATGACGTTTTTTATTTGTTATTTATTATAATATTGATTTGATTTTTTTTAAGTTTCTCGTTAGTATATTCAAGTCTTCAATTCTTCTAGCAACTACATAAGTACTAGTCTCTCGATACATCATGATTCGATTTAACGTAGTATGCAGTTCACTGCACAGCTGTTCCAGCTCATTAGAAAATCGTTTGCTAAGATCCGATACTTTGTTTTTTAAGAGAATGGTATAATCCAAGATCATTTTCTCAAAAATACGATCAAAATCATCTTTAGATAATTGAATATTTTTATCTATTGTCTTCTCTAAAAATTCTACATCTATATTCTTTTCTGAGTGGTCCATTCTACTATCCCTATTTAGATTAAGGGTTTTAATTTCATAGTGATACTCCATACCAAAAAGCTCGGATACGGTAGATGCCAATGAAAGCTTTATTTCATTCAAATTTGCTTCCAAATCATTGGACATTTCCCAACAAGCATCCTCAATCTTTTGAATCCCCTCTTTGTAAAGTTGAATCAATTCAATCTTAATCAAGCCATCTTCTGCTTTTCGAATGTGATCGCCACGAAGGGAAAGCATCTTCTTTAGTTCTTCGATAAGCCTTTCGGCTTCTTCCTCAAATTGAAAAACAACTTCATTCTTTCTTGTTTGGAAATCACTAAGATATTTTCCCATCTTATTAAATCGATTATCAAATCTACCAATCGGCATTTTTAATGCATTCCAATATAATTCTAATTGTGATAAAGTACAGCTGATGATATCTTTCAATTTCATAGCAACCGAATCTTCTATAATTTTTTTTGCAGCAGCTTTGCAATCGTTTAGAATACTATCTTTTAACTGAACAATCCCATCCCCGTTTTTTGCACTTACTGCATACATATTTATACTTTCAACGTCCATCAGACGGCAAAGTAATTTACGACAATAGTTCAAATATGCGGAAAGTTCCTCTTCAGATACAACATCTATCTTATTTACTACAAAGTAAAATTTAGATGCATATTCTTTTGCATTCTTCAAAAACTCAATTTCTATTTCATTAATTGGGCTATCAACAGATAGTGTAAAGATTACAGCATCACTTTCTTTTACAAACGCATACGCTGCATCAGAATTGTGTTTATGAACAGACCCCACACCAGGAGTATCTACAACTGTCAAACCATCTTTTAAAAACTCAGAAGGAGTCTGTAATGTTACTGAGGAAACTCCTAGCTCGTTATCTGGATTTTCCTGTTCACTGATATATTCTGACAGAGCTTCAAAAGCTACGGGTCGAATAATACCATTTTCAAAATGAACAGCAGCTGATTTTTCTCCATATTGAATTCTGGTAACGGCAGACGTTACAGGAACGATGCCTACCGGAAGTAGTTTCTCACCAAGAATTTCATTTACTAAAGTACTCTTTCCCCTTTTAAATTGTCCAATAACCGAAACTGTAATTTGTTGATTTTTTAGCTTATCACTTAATTCTCTAACCCTTACGGCTTCCTTCCCACATATTTCAGAAGAATTCAATAAATCCTCCGTCTGTTTTACAATATCTATAATAGAAGTTCTCATGTTACTTTCTCCTAATTTTATAATTAAATTAAAAACTTTTACATTCCATAATATCATAAATTTAGATAGATTTCACTCTTAAATGAGTAAATTCAGTTCTTGCAACATTTATCGCCAATTTACAATATAATATATCTTTTGTCTTAAATATTTATTTACTTCTTATATTAAAAAAATATGAGTCTTATACTCATATTTCAGACTGTAGACAAAATACCTTGCTAAATTTATATTCTTATAATTTCTGCAAGGTATTTTCTATTTTTTCTATAAAGCTTTTAAAAAAAGAAAAAATAAAAGGATATCTCTATGCCATTTGATTCCTTCTTTCAGATTTATGAATCCATGTTGCTAGTTTTTTTAGATTCATGGACGCAAAAAGAAGATTCAGTTCCATTTCTATCTTCTGAATCCCTCGATATTGTGTATAACGCATATTATGTTTTTCTTTTGCATCGGCAAAGACTCGCTCAATGGTTTGACTCCGTAGTTTGTAAAGATCTCGATACTTTGGAGTATGACGAATGTCCTCACATTGCTCTATGTAGTTTTCCCATATATGACGTGTGACTACTTTTACATGGTCTTTACTTGCTGTGCATTCTGATAAGGAAGGGCAACTCTTGCAAATTTCTCCTTTACTCTTATATTCCCGATACCCTTCTCTATTTGTTGTAGTATAGTTTAACACTTGGTTTTCTGGGCATACAAAGCAATCATAGTATTCATCATAAGCATATTCGTGTTTTTTAAAATAACCATTTTTTGTCATAGGTCGTTTGTATGGTAGGATAGGAATTCGTTTATCTTTGAGTATTTCTCTAGCAATTGCAGGTGTTTTATATCCGGAATCCATTACAATATTTTTTACACCTTTATATCTTTTTACTTTTTCATAAATCTTTGGGAATGCAACTGAGTCATGTACATTTCCTGGATTTGTATGAAAAGCAAGTATGTAATTGTTTCGATCGCAAGCTACATTTGCAGCATAAGCAAATACTACCTTATGCTTTCCTTTATGAAATACACCGCAATCCGGATCTACGGTACTTTTCTTGATTACTTTTGTCTTTTCTTTGGCTTCCGTTTTTTTTTACAAGCTTGTTTTCCTCGTTCAATGCGATCTTCGTTAATTTCTTTCATTAGTTCTTTTTCATAGTATTTAACGGATTCCAAAACGGTTTCTTTTTCACTGTTATGGTTATTTGCACTTGCTTTAATATGTGTACCGTCAATGAAAATGCTTTCTGAATTAATGAATTCATATTCCATAATTTCAGCAATGACTCTTTGAAAGATTTGTTCGAATAAGTCAGTATTTTGAAACCGACGAGAGTAGTTTTTACCAAAGGTAGAAAAGTGAGGAATTTCTTCCTCTAAACTATAACCAAGATACCATCGATAAGCTACATTCGTTTGAATTTCTTTAATGGTCTGCCTCATGGATCGAATACCAAAGGTATATTGAATGAGGGTAATTTTAATTAAGACGACAGGGTCGATGCTTTCTTTTCCCACATCAGAATACAAATCTTTTACAAGGTCATAAATGAAAGAGAGATTAATCGCAGTATCTATCTTACGAATAATATGATCTTGTGGAACAAGAGAATTCAAGGTTACCATTTGAAATTGATCACGACCTAATAAATCTTTCTTACCCATCATAAAGCAAATACCTCCATGTATTTATACATATATTTTACCATAAATACAATAAAATGTATTACATTATGTAAAAAAAACTGTAGGCAAAGATAGAGATATCCTTGTCTACAGTCTGAAATATGAGTCTTATACTCATATTTTTCTTTTTCAATTATCCGATTAAATATTTTTATAAACAACAGATTAATAATTTAAACTGCTTGCCCACTTAAGCGCATCCAGATACAATTCCATATACCTTTTTGAACTAATTTTATAAAGCAAGGATGATTGATTTGTATCTAAGGCAGCTGATTCATAATTGATAATGCAATTTAATAATTTTCTTTGATCATTTTCAACCCCTAGCAATGCCATTTTAACATTGTCTGTAAAAGGCAACCATTTTATAATTTCCTCCATATTTTTATTTAGAAGGATATCTATAAAAGAAAACATACCTACGAAAAAATACTCTGAATTTGAGGTATCCATTCCTAACTCCATTGCCAGTGAGTCCATAAGCTTCCCACGTATAAGAGATAGCTTTATGAGTTCCGAATTTTCTATGCTTTGAAAATCCTTCAGCATCATCAGTGATACCCATTGATAAATTTTGTTCATTCCTAAATAGGATAAAGCCTGATGAATGGATGTAATTTTATTTTTTGACCCAAAATATGCAGAATTCGCAAGTTTTAAAATCTTATAAGTTAATCCAAGATCACTTTGAATAATTTCAGCTATTTTTTTATAACTCGGTTCCGGTTTATTAAGCTCTTCAATAATACAAAAAAGATTACTATTTAAACTGGCTATCTCTCTTGTTTTCATTACAAAAGGCTTACTGAAAAAATAGCCTTGGAATAAATCATATCCCAAATCAAACGCTTTTTGATACTCTTCTCTTGTTTCAATTTTTTCTGCTAAAAATTTTACCTTTGATTTATATTTCTGAATGAGATTACGTTGAATGTTATAATTAACAGAAGGAAATTCAACCTTTACAATATCAATTGTTTCCATTAAAGACATAAATTTATCTTCTAAAATAAAATCATCCAGCGCTAGCATATATCCCATAGAACGCATTCTTTTACAAGCATCTATGATTTCTTGAGTGGTATCCTCATGTTCTAAAATTTCAACAACAACATTATTTTGGGGAAGCAATAATGGAACACTGCTATTTATAAGACCCTTAGAAAAGTTTATAAACGCTTTGGTCCCATCTGTTAAATTATTAATACCAAAAACAAGAAAAGAATTACAGATTAGCTCAGCGGTAGCCTGATCATCGTCAATCCCCGTATACATGTTAGTACTGTTTTTCCGATAAAGCAATTCGTATCCATATACGTCCATATTTCTATCAAATATTGGTTGCCTTGCTATATATACATCCATATTTACACGTCCTTAAAAATATAAACATCAAATGATGAATAAGCGATAAATGAGATAAACTATTTATTTTTTTCATCCATTATTATTTTTTCTGCAACATCAGTCATATTTGGAAAAAGACTAATTGGAACAAATGCTTCTCCAAGTTCATTAAAAACCATATATCTTGCACATAATTGATTGTTCCCTTCACAATATTTTTTCTTATAAATTGAACCGATTCCTTTTTCCATTGGCATCTTATCATGATAAAAAAGGCAGTTGTTTAATTTTTCGCACATCATATTGTTTTCTCCTTTCAAGTATTTACATGGAAGCAACAATAGAGCATACTATGTCTAATTTTTTATTTTATCTAAAACAAAAGACCCCTTTGTTTACTTTTCATCAAGCAATCTTGAATAATATGCATTTGCTTGATATAATGCAGCAACAGGATTATGACCTAGAACTCTATCCTTTGCAATTAAAGTAGTTACTAGTGCATCTGAATATTTATAAAATAGGCTGTCATGACCCACGCACAATCCAATTACTACATTTAATTGTGTATGCTGACTGTTAAGTATCTTGGCCTGTAAAATAGGATTACACATATTTTTCCCTACAACTTCACATTTTTCAGAGATGCCAATTTTCGTTTTAAGTTGAGCTCCTACCTTACAGCCAACTCCATACACCTCAAAACCATGTTTTCGAAAAATTTTGGCCGCAATTCTCGCTTCTCCAAGTAAACCAACACAATTTGCAATACCAATTTTTTTTGCACCAATTTTTTTTGCAAATTCCATAATTTCTTCAATTCTGGTCATCTTACAATAATTTTCCGCTTCCACTTCTGCCGATGCATTGGCAATTTTTCTATTATCTTCATTTTCTAAATAAAGTTCCATGGCATCTTTTAGAATCTCCTTATCCATATTTGTTGTTGGACAAAAATCAGGATATTCCTTATCCATAAAATCACAATTTATGGTTCCGCAATCAACACAGCTCCTACTTATATCTTTTTCATTCATTTTTTCTCCCTTTCTTTTATTTTTAATTAATTCCAGTTATGTGTCTTTCTATTTCAAACTCCTAGTTTTATTATACACTAATTTAAATGGATACCCCAATACCTTCACGTTGCGTAAATATATCTTTTTCTGCAGCTAGATATATTGTTTACATCTATTTCAAAATTCGACTTTACAACCTTAAAATCTTGTCATTGCAACAGTAATCGTTCATTTACGATGCACACTTTTAATAAAATTACCACCCTCAAATATATATGCTAGCCGTATCTGCATAAAAAAAATATGGGGTACAAGCCCCCATATTTTATTTTTTTAACTTACCAATTTCATCTGCCCAGTATCCCCAGATTTCTTGTAACAATTTTCTTCCTGCAAACATAGAAGCAAGAGAGGGGTCTAATGAAGGTGCAATTTCCACAACATCAAATCCAATTACATTTAAGTTTGTAAATAATTTTTCGATTAAAGTCATTACCATACGTGAAGTAAGTCCTCCGAACTGAGGTGTTCCAGTTCCTGCTGCATATGCAGGATCTAATGCATCAATATCAAAAGTAATATATGTTTTCTTATACTTACTCATAGCTTTAATGCAGTCATCAGCAACTTTCTCAATGCCCTCATGATAACAATCATATGCGGTTTTTACTTGAATCTTATTTTCTTGCATGAAAGAAAATTCATCCTCTTCAATTGAGCGAATTCCTATGAAAAATAAATTTTCTAACCCTGAAATATTTTTTAATTCCAATGCTCTTCTTTCTGTACTCCCATGAGATAATGGATCTCCTTCTAATGCTTCACACAAGTCCATATGCGCATCAATATGAATGATTCCAAATTCCTCATCCAATGCATTATTGATACCTCTTTCAACTGGAATGGTTACGGAATGGTCTCCACCAACCATAATGAATTTTTTTCCTGCTCTTACTAACTTTTCAGTGTAAGTTTCCACTTCTTTGAATATTTCATCTCTTGTACCGTCTTTAAAATCACCTGCATCTACAATGTTTAATTCATCATAATATTTTAATCTTTCCGTTGATGGCGTTGAAGACAATGTATTTTTTCTTAACATATCCGGTGCTTCTGCCGCACCACCTCGATAGCTTACTCCTCCATCAAAGGGGATTCCAAACAATATAACATCTGCTTCTTCTTCTTTCATATTCGGTTTGTTTAAACCACACCATGCCTTACTGTTTTTTGCAAATTCATCTTTTTTTAACATAATCTGACTCCTTTAATATCTTATTAATCTTTTTTATAACTGCTGCGCTAAAAATTCTTCTTTTTCGCCTTCTTTAAATTGTTCAATCGTAAATCCTGTATATCCATATATTATCGATACAATAGGGTTAATGTAATTAAAGAATGCAAATGGAACATAAGCCAATGTCGGAACGCCAAATACACCAAAAACAAACGCTCCACATACATTCCAAGGTATCAACGGTGAAGTAATTGTACCAGCATCTTCAAGACATCTCGATAAATTTTTAGGTTTTAAATTGAAATTAAGATACATTGAATTAAATATTTTTCCTGGTAATATAATTGCTAATGCCTGGTCTCCAGTCACGACATTCGTACCGAATGAAGTTAAAATTGTAGCAGTAATCAGTCCACCTTTTGTATGGATCAGCTTTAACATTTCATCTGCCAAAATCTGCAACATTCCCGATGATTCAAGAACCCCACCAAACATCATCGCACATATGATTAATGAAACCTGATACATCATACTATCCAAACCTCCTCTTGAAAGAAGGTTATCAACTAATTCCACACCAGTTGTTGAAACATTTCCGTAATGTGCGGTATCTACTACTGTATATAAATCAGAACCCTGCACCACCATAGCTACTGCAGCACCAATAATAGCACCAATCATCAAAGTCGTAATGGCAGGAACTTTTTTTACGGCTAAAACTACAACAACAAGTACCGGTATGATTAACAAAGGTGATATTACATAATTCTCCTGCAAAGTACTAGTAATCAACTGTACTTCTTCCATCGAACTGCTTCCAGCACTGTGCTTTGTACCTAATATGAAGAAAAATATGATTGCTAAAGTAAAACTGACTCCTGATGTGTACACCATATGTTTAATATGCTCAAATAAATCTGTGCCTGCAATGGCAGATGCCAAATTGGTTGTATCAGACAGTGGTGACATTTTATCACCAAAATACGAACCTGAAACAATTGCACCTACTGTAATCATAGGAGAAATACCCAGACCCATTGATATACCATATAATGCTATACCTACTGTACTCATCGTCGTCCATGAACTTCCCACACACATAGCAACAACACCACACAAAATAATAGCTGTTGGAAGGAAAAATGATGGCGATATGATTAATAAGCCATAATAGATCATCGTAGGCACTACTCCGGAAAGCATCCATAATGCGATTAATATACCTACTATCATTAATATTACAAATACTTGTGAAGCAGTATTAATAGTCCGCACCATTCCTTTTTCCATGTCTTTTAGAGAACATCCACTACTCACTGCTAAAAACATTGCAAATGCAGTGCTTGTAATTAAAGGGATATGTGACAATCCCGTCCCCCATTTTAAAGACCATACTAATGAAAGTGCCAAAAATGTAACGGCACATATCGCTTTGCCTACTGTCATTTTCTTTTCCTTAGTTTTTTTAACATTTTCCATGTCATCTTACTCCTCATTTTTTGTTAATAAATAATGGCGCCTCATAATTTATTACACTTATTTTTAACGCAAAATATATGCCAACTTTAAAAGGCTTGCAATTTCTATGATCTAAAATTCAAAAAATAAAAAAGCAAAAAAACTTGCATAAAAAGGCAAGTTTTTTTGTTTTTATAAATTATATTTATCAATTTTATATTGTAAAGATTGTCTTGTTATTTTTAATTTCTTCGCTGCTATTGTAACATTTTTGGAATTCTTCAAGGTTCTAATAATTATATCTTTTTCAAAGTTATCTACCATCTGATTCAAATTAAGATCTTCATCAATTTCAATCACCTGCTCCATATCTTTCATATTAGTTAATAGTAAATATTCTGGTAAATCAGAAACTTTTATGATACCACCCATTGATAAATTAAAGGCTGACTCTATCACATTTTTTAATTCTCTTACATTTCCCGGCCATGAATAATCATAAAGAATATCAGCTACAATACCGTCAATACCAGTAATATTTTTATCCATTTCATTATTGAAAACTTTAATAAAATAAGACACTAATTCCGAAATATCTTCTTTTCTTTTTTCTAATGGAGGTATTTCAATCTGAACAACTCCCAATCGATAAAATAAATCTTTTCTCAATTTTCCATTTTTAATAGCATCAAAGGGATTTATGTTCATCGCTGATATAATTCTGACATCCGTTGATAAATATTTTTCTCCGCCAACCTTCATATATCTTTTTTCTTCAATTGCCTTAAGAATTTTTGCCTGTAATTCAATATTCATTGAATTTATCTCATCAAAAAAAATAGTACCCCCATCCGCTATTTCAAAAATACCTTTTTTATTTTCGGCACCTGTAAAACTACCTTTCACAGTACCAAATACGGTACTTTCAAGAAGATTTTCCGGTACTGCCGCACAATTTAATGACATAAAAGGTTTTGAGGCTCTATTGCTCGATGTATGCAGTGATTGTGCAACTAATTCTTTTCCGGTTCCAGAATCACCATAGATCAATACCGCAGAATTTGTTAGCGCACTCTTAAGTATTTTTTCCTTTATTTTTAACATCTGCTTATTTTTCGTTATAATATCATCAATCTCAAATAATTTATGACATTCATCAATTTTGACCTTATTGGGAAATACGGATACATCCATCGTTCCTATCACTTTTTCATCATGAATAATAGGAAAAGTGCTGTTAATCAGTTGAATCGTTCTTCCATTTAAATCCGTTAATGTCTGCAATTCATTTAAAATAGGTTTACCGGATTTCATAACACGTACATGACTACTCTTTTCATACTCTAAATCAGGGTAAGCGTCAAACAAGTTTCTTCCTATAATATTTTCTGCTCTAAGCTGCTTACTTTCATCGGTTATCATCGCAGAATATTCAATAATACAATCCTTGTTTACAATAAGCATAGCATCTATTTTTCCATACATTTTAGTTGAAAATTGTAAATCTTTTATTATCATAGTACTTACTCCTTGCCGGTATTTTAATTACTTTTATCCCACATTCTAACATTTAATAATCATTATGACAATGATAGCTGCGACTTCTTATACGATTCCAATTCCTGGTATACACATAGTTTGATCTTTCATTGCGAATGCAATATTAAAGTAAACAAAATAAAATCAGAATATTTCATACTTTTTAATTATTTTGCGTTTTCTTCTTGCTCTATAACTTACCTTTCATTTAAAATAACCTTGAGTCATATTGTTTTAAATTACCATTAAATTTATGAAAAATAAATCAGGAGGTTTTAAATATGAAGAAAAAAAAGAATGCTATCGTTAGTCTCACCGTGACGGCCCTTTTGGTGACAAGTTTAAGTGGCTGTCAACCACCTGTAAAGGAGGCAGTAAATCAATCCATTCCGACATTAGTCTCACAGACTAATTTTGCGTCTTACCGCGAAGTTCCTGTAGACGTTCATCCATCAATAAAGGCCTACCGAGTATCTGACGGTCTAAGCAACGTTACCAACCAAGATCGCTTCGCTTTCTCTACCGAAGCACAGGATTATTTGATTAAAAATGGTTTTGTTGTAATTCCTGGATATAATAAAGAATTCTTTACTACCTATGAGTTAAATCGCTACGACTTAACTCCTAATTTTATTACAACGGATGCAATGCTTCATAACTATCATCTATTTTTCAATTACTTACTTAGAACCTTAGAAAAGGACAACCTTAGCAATGAGTTGCATGCTTTAACAGAATCCATGCTAGAAAAAAGTCAGAAACAATATGACTTATTACAAGGCTCAAACTGGGAAAATTCTGCAAAACGTAATGTGGCTTTTTTTGCCGTAGCAGCGAAACTCTTAAATCCCGAGACTGCCATTCCTTCCTACGTACATGAAGAAGTGAATACAGAATATCAATTCATTACCGATCATGAGCAATCTTTTACTCCATCCCCAGTTATGAATATAGGCAATACCAGTTCCGGATTAGCAGAAATACTGAATGAGGATTATACTCAATATATTCCACGCGGACATTACACCAAGTCAGATGACTTAAAAACATATTTTAAGACTATGATGTGGTACGGCCGTATGACCTTCCGCGCTTCCAATACCGATGAAACAAAATCTGCAGCTTTACTTACCCTGCTTCTCAGTAATCAAGACGACTATAACCACTGGAACAATATATACGAACCCACCAATTTTTTTGTAGGAAAAAGCGATGATTTAGGCTTCACCCAGTATTATCCGCTGTTAAAAGATGTTTACGGTAAGGTTCCTACACTAGAAGATTTGACTGCAAATACAAAGCAATGGGATACATTCCTTAGTGAAATAGAAAAATTAAATCCTCCGGTTATAAATTCCCTTCCAATCTATGATACCCCTCTTTCATGCAAAATCAAGGTTGGACTCGAAAGCAGCTGGAAACTTATCTAGGTAGCTGGACTGAGCTCAAACACGATACCGTACTCTATGCAAAGCAGGTTTATGCTGAAATGGGCGGAGGCGGAGAGGAGCAGGACGATAGAGGTTATGTGGAACCAAATCCAGCAGTTTATGGACGTCTTGCCTCCCTGACAAGAATGACGATCGATGGATTGCAAAGCCGAGGTCTTCTGGATGAGAATATAATTACTTCATTAGAACAACTGGAAGAGCTGTCTTTACAATTAAAAACAATTTCTGAAAAGGAATTGACTGAACAGCCTCTTAGTGATGAAGAATATGATTTAATCCGAAGCTTTGGTGGTCAGCTAGAGCATTTCTGGCTCGAAGCATTGAAAGACGAAGGAGTGGACAGTCCATCATCCGTGGTTGAAAATCCAGCTGCCTTAATTACTGATGTAGCAACTGATCCCAACGGACAGGTTCTTGAGGAAGCAACCGGATATGTCAGTGATATCTACGTAGTTGTACCTGTTGCAGGAAGTTTGCGTATTGCCAAAGGTTCTGTTTATTCCTATTATGAATTCCCATGGTTATCCAATGACCGACTGACGAATGAAAAATGGAAGGCTATGCTAGAAAACGACAAAGCTCCTTCTGCACCTTCTTGGACTAAAACCTACACTGCACCAAAGGGGTCATCCAAATGGTAAATAAAAATATTCTTTCAAGATCGCTCCTGTTGCTGCTGTTGCTCCTAACTTCCATTCTATTTCTTTCGGGTTCTCGGAACTTCGGTGCTCAGCTTTGTACGAAAGGGGATCTTGATGGAGATGGTATAACAGAGGAATATAAGCTAACTAATCACGTCCTCACCGTAAAGGAAGGTTCACAGGAAATTTGGAAATCCTCCTCGGACTATTATATAGACAGTTTCGCTCTAGGAGATATCAATAATGATGGAGAAGTTAATCTTGTTGTCAGCCTTTGGAAAAAAGGCAGTTTTGGAGAGATGAAGCCATTCTGGCACACCGGAAAAGATAACGATTATAAGAATCATCTATTTGTATATCAACTTAAGGAGAATACATTCCGTCACGTATGGTGCTCCTCTAATTTAGATCATCCGATTCTTTCTTTCGACATTAAAGATAATAATGGTGACGGTCGAAACGAATTGGTTGTTGAGGAGGGTCAATACAAAAAAATAGTCGGAGAGAAATACACCGCTAATCCTAATGGAACAAAACGAACTGTCATTTGGCAGTGGGAAGAATGGGGTTTCTGTTTGCAGAAAATCCTTTAATGTTATTACCTTTTTAAAATCTATTATACAAAATAAAATATAGGGCTTTGACCCTATATTTCAGACTGTAGACAAAATACCTTGCTAAATTTATATTCTTATAATTTCTGCAAGGTATTTTCTATTTTTTCTATAAAGCTTTTAAAAAAAGAAAAAATAAAAGGATATCTCTATGCCATTTGATTCCTTCTTTCAGATTTATGAATCCATGTTGCTAGTTTTTTTAGATTCATGGACGCAAAAAGAAGATTCAGTTCCATTTCTATCTTCTGAATCCCTCGATATTGTGTATAACGCATATTATGTTTTTCTTTTGCATCTGCAAAGACTCGCTCAATGGTTTGACTCCGTAGTTTGTAAAGATCTCGATACTTTGGAGTATGACGAATGTCCTCACATTGCTCTATGTAGTTTTCCCATATATGACGTGTGACTACTTTTACATGG
Source organism: Anaerovorax sp. IOR16 (assembly GCF_017168145.1). Lineage (GTDB taxonomy): Bacteria > Bacillota > Clostridia > Peptostreptococcales > Anaerovoracaceae > IOR16. Next base: position 46,187 of record NZ_JADQTL010000010.1, read on the forward strand.
TCCTTACTTGCTGTGCATTCTGATAAGGAAGGGCAACTCTTGCAAATTTCTCCTTTACTCTTATATTCCCGATACCCTTCTCTATTTGTTGTAGTATAGTTTAACACTTGGTTTTCTGGGCATACAAAGCAATCATAGTATTCATCATAAGCATATTCGTGTTTTTTAAAATAACCATTTTTTGTCATAGGTCGTTTGTATGGTAGGATAGGAATTCGTTTATCTTTGAGTATTTCTCTAGCAATTGCAGGTGTTTTATATCCGGAATCCATTACAATATTTTTTACACCTTTATATCTTTTTACTTTTTCATAAATCTTTGGGAATGCAACTGAGTCATGTACATTTCCTGGATTTGTATGAAAAGCAAGTATGTAATTGTTTCGATCGCAAGCTACATTTGCAGCATAAGCAAATACTACCTTATGCTTTCCTTTATGAAATACACCGCAATCCGGATCTACGGTACTTTTCTTGATTACTTTTGTCTTTTCTTTGGCTTCCGTTTTTTTTTACAAGCTTGTTTTCCTCGTTCAATGCGATCTTCGTTAATTTCTTTCATTAGTTCTTTTTCATAGTATTTAACGGATTCCAAAACGGTTTCTTTTTCACTGTTATGGTTATTTGCACTTGCTTTAATATGTGTACCGTCAATGAAAATGCTTTCTGAATTAATGAATTCATATTCCATAATTTCAGCAATGACTCTTTGAAAGATTTGTTCGAATAAGTCAGTATTTTGAAACCGACGAGAGTAGTTTTTACCAAAGGTAGAAAAGTGAGGAATTTCTTCCTCTAAACTATAACCAAGATACCATCGATAAGCTACATTCGTTTGAATTTCTTTAATGGTCTGCCTCATGGATCGAATACCAAAGGTATATTGAATGAGGGTAATTTTAATTAAGACGACAGGGTCGATGCTTTCTTTTCCCACATCAGAATACAAATCTTTTACAAGGTCATAAATGAAAGAGAGATTAATCGCAGTATCTATCTTACGAATAATATGATCTTGTGGAACAAGAGAATTCAAGGTTACCATTTGAAATTGATCACGACCTAATAAATCTTTCTTACCCATCATAAAGCAAATACCTCCATGTATTTATACATATATTTTACCATAAATACAATAAAATGTATTACATTATGTAAAAAAAACTGTAGGCAAAGATAGAGATATCCTTGTCTACAGTCTGAAATATAGGGCTTTGACCCTATATTTTTATTTTTGTAAATCTATATAATTATTTACTTTTTAATATAGTACCATAATAGATTTTATGTAAATGTCACCTTAATTCTCATATGTTTCCATTAGATTGTTCACCGCTATCCTATTAAAATAGTAATAGAGTTGAATTTCTTAAAAGCTTGCCTAGACGGCATAAGGAGGAAACATGAACAAGATAAAAGCAATCAGACCATTCTACTTAACTATTTGCTTAATATTTAGTATTACTTTATTCTTAATTAATGCTTCATCACCAATTACTTTAATTGACATTGATTCCAGTCAAAAGGCAAGTCAATTATCCAAATCCGCGGAAAATAAAGAAATAATAAACAATACCTCAAATATTGAACAGTTACCAGATGCTTCTTTCGATACAGAAGAAGATAAACCAATATCGTTACTTGATGAACAAAATAACGGTGTCCAAAATGTCGTATCCCGAGGAACAAGTGATAGAAATACATATTCTACTGAAAAAGAGAAACTTAAAAAAACAGCTACAAAATCCGCTGCTCCAACTGAAGTATCATCGAATACGATTCCCCAAGCTGTACCAAGTACTCAGTCACAAACTGAATCCCAATCTGATAATGACTTGGACTTGCTTGCAAGGTTGATTACTGCAGAAGCACAAGGTGAACCATACGACGCAAAAGTTGCAGTGGGTGCTGTTGTGATAAATAGATTAGAGAGTGGTTTATGGGCAAATACAATCAAGGATGTTATCTACCAAAAGATTAACGGCTATTATCAATTTACTCCAGTCGCAAACGGATGGATTAATAAGCCTGCTAAACCGGAGTCCATTGAAGCAGCAAAAGCTGCTATGCGTGGAGTGGATCCAACAAACGGTGCACAGTTCTATTATGATGATAACTGTACCAATGAATGGATCTTATCGAAGCCCATCTCTATACAAATCGGACATATGATCTATGCCTATTAAAAAATAGTAAAATAACCACCGATATTTAATAATTCGGTGGTTATTTTATTTTTTGTGGTGAAGGCGGTGAGAGTCGAACTCACGTCCGAAAGCATTTCCACAGGACTTTCTCCGAGCGCAGCTGGTGATTTAAAACTTCGCCTTAACAATCGCCCATCAGCAGGCTATCATCTCGGCTATCCTATTGTTCCCCTGTGCTACTAGGAGCTCACACAGAGTTTTCCTGTATAATTGACGCCAGATTTCCCACCTACAGGTGAATCGGAGCTGACGACGCGCCGCTTTGCGGCAGCTGCTTAAGCAGCTAAAGCGTAATTGTTATTATTTTTAGCGTTTATATTTAAACGTGCCACTTTTAACGTAGACTTGGCAACTACGGCTCGCTTATCCGGCTTCTACACCCCCGTCGAAACCTTTACGCCCCCAGGTAGTGATAAAGCTTTTGCTTTACATATACATTATACCTTAAAATTATTATTTTAACCATTAAAAATTTATTAAATATCGAGGTTATATTTAATATTTATGGATATATTTTACATTGATTTTTTTGTAAAAAAAACATATAATAAAACGATTTTATTTCATTTTTTGACTAAGGAGATGTTTATGACTAAAAAATTGGCACAATATTTTCAGCTTGAAGAACACAAAACAACACTGCAAACAGAAATCATTGCAGGAATTACAACCTTTGTTGCTATGGCTTACATTTTAATTGTTAACCCAATCATTTTAGAAGAATCGGGTATGAATTTCGGAGCAGTGTTTACAGCTACCGCAATTTCTGCAATCTTAGCTACATTTTTTATGGGAATTTGGGCCAAGCTTCCAATTGCCCTTGCCCCTGGAATGGGACTAAATGCCTTTTTTACTTATTATGTTGTCTTACATTTAGGATATACTTGGCAATTTGCCCTAACGGCAATTCTAATCGAAGGTATCATTTTTATGCTATTATCCTTATTTGATGTACGTGAATCTATTATAAATAAAATGCCTGCAACACTAAAAAATGCTATTTCCGGTGGTATTGGTTTTTTTATCTGCTGCATCGGCTTAAAAAATGCTCATATTATTGTTGCAGATACCTCTAATTTAGTCACACTTGGAGATCTTTCTGAACCAACAGCATTGCTTGCTTGCATCGGTTTAATGATCACGGGAATTTTTCTTGTAAGAAAAGTTCCTGCAGCTCTGCTTCTGGGAATCATCACTACAACAATCATTGGATTCTTCTTAGGTGTAACAACACTTCCAGACTCCTTTATCAGTCCTCCGCCAAGCATTGCTCCTGTATTTTTTCAGTTTGACTTCACAAACATTTTAAGCACTGATATGTTATTTGTCGTTTTCACATTCCTTATGGTTGATATTTTCGATACAGCAGGAGCGTTGATTGCCTTCGCAACACGAGCTGATCTATTGGATGAAAACGGAAATTTTCCACATGCAAAGAAAGCACTTTTATGTGATGCCATTGGAACCACAGTAGGTGCTTGCCTTGGAACAAGTACTGTTACAACCTTTGGTGAATCCGCAGCAGGAATGGCGGCCGGCGGTAGAACCGGATTAACTGCGTTAACAACAGCAATTTGTTTTGTATTTGCTTTATTCTTATCCCCGATTATTTTAATGGTTCCAAGTGCAGCAACTGCCCCGGCACTTATTTTAGTCGGACTGTTTATGGCTGTTCCTCTAAAGGACATCCCTTTTGATGATTACTCAGAAGGAATCCCTGCATTTTTAACCGTTACTATGATGCCGTTTGCTTCCAGTATTGCAGATGGAATTGGATTCGGTGTCATCTCTTATTGCTTATTAAAGCTAACTGGCGGTGCCGAAAAAAGAAAGGATCTAAATGCAATGATAATTATAGTTGCATTGTTATTCTTATTTAAATACTTATTCTTATAAAAGTTCAAATGACATAATCAAATATTCATATATGAAAATAACCTATAATTGTAATAAAAAATAAAGCATTGGCTACTGCCAATGCTTTTTCATTTGCTTTTCCATACGGCGATCCGCGTCTTTTTTCGCAATGTCATCTCGCTTATCGAACAATTTTTTTCCTCTTGCAACAGCGATCTCCATCTTTACCAAGCCACGATCATTCAAATATAATTTAAGAGGAACAATGGTTAATCCTTTTTGTGTAGTATACCCAATTAATTTACGTATCTCCTGCTTGTGAAGCAGCAGCTTTCTTTCACGCATCGGGTCAACATTATAACGATTCCCTTGTTCGTAGGGACTGATGTGCATATTATAAATCATCACTTCCCCATTATCAATTTTTGCATAGCTTTCTTTTAAGTTTACTTTTCCCTGACGAACGGATTTGATTTCTGTACCTGTCAGTACAACTCCTGCTTCATAAACTTCATCGATGAAGTAATCGTGTCGTGCTTTTTTGTTATTGGCGATCAGTTTCTTTTGTCCCACTGCAATTACCTCCTTTTTCTCTATAGAAAGCCTATTTCATCAAATGGATAAAGTCGTAAAACAACCTTTCCCAGAATGTCCTTTATTTCCACTTGCCCAATACTTGGATCTCTGCTATCCAAACTGTTTCCGCGATTATCACCCATTACAAAAATACAATTTTCTGCAACAGTAATTTCCTCCAACTCTCCAGGAGTAACGCCATCATAAGTATAATCTTCTTTTAATGCTTCCCCATTTCGATATACCACTCCGTTGCTTACAGAAATGCGATCACCGGGTATACCAATTACTCTTTTAATTAGATCCTTTTCTTCGCCGTTTTCCATATAAATATGTGCCTTAAATACAATAATATCCCCATGCTGTGGCATACCCTTAATATAAGGAATTTTATTCACAATCATGTAGCTGTTAGGCTGTATGGTTGGATACATCGAATAACCTTTTACTAACGTTGGCTTAATAAAACTTGTAATAAAAATGGCAATTACCAAAGCCATTAATATTGTTTTTAAAAAATCCCAAATTGCCGACTTCATTCTTTTCTCCCCTTTTAATCGTTAAACTATTTAAGTAATCCAATTTTATCAAATGGATAAAGACGTAAAAATGCTTTGCCGACCAAACGGCTCTGCCCAATACATCCTACGTCTGGATCTCTACTGTCAATGCTGCCTTGCCTGTTGTCCCCCATTACAAACAAACTGTCCTCCGGTACCGTAACCTCCGACATAATCGTAGAGGTATATTGTTCTAAAGTAAAGGGTTCATTTAATGGCTGTCCGTTTCGAAAAACAACACCATCCGTTATGCTGATAACATCCCCCGGCAACCCTACGATACGCTTAACTAACATTTTTTCTTTTCCGTCTGCAGTTTTTAAATCACTGTGAAATACAACAATATCACCATACTTTGGTTCTTCAAATACATAGGATTGCTTACTTAAAAAAATATAATCATTTTCATTTAATGTAGGCATCATTGAATGTCCTTGTACAATGGTTGGCTTTATAAATTGTATAATAATAACTCCAATTGCGACTGCAAATATTATATCTTTCATCCATTCCTTGATATTTTGGCTCAAAACAATCATCCCTTTCCTTAATTATTTGAGTAACCCAATTTTATCAAATGGATAAAGTCGTAAAAATGCTTTACCGACCAAACGACTTTGTTCAATACATCCTACGTCCGGATCTCTACTGTCAATACTATTTTGTCTGTTATCCCCCATTACAAACAAACTGTCTTCCGGTACTGTTATATCCGACATTATTGTAGAAGTATATTGCTCTAAAGTATACGGCTCATCCAATGGTTGTCCATTTCGAAAAACGACGCCATCCGCTATGCTGATGACATCACCCGGTAATCCGATAATGCGTTTAATTAGCATTTTTTCTTTCCCCTCCGCAGTTTTTAAATCACTGTGGAATACAACTATATCACCATACTTTGGTTCGCCAAAGGTATAAGATTGTTTGCTTAAAAAAATATAATCGTTTTCATTTAGTGTGGGCATCATTGAATGTTCTTTTACTATAGTTGGTTTAATAAATTGTATAATTATCAATCCGATTACAATTGCAAATACAATATCCTTAATCCATTCTTTGGCATTTTGACTCAAATTAATCAACTCCCTTTCATTTTTACATTTGTAACTACTTATCTTATTCTTTTGGGTACAAATAAATCTTTTTTAATCGACTCCATATAGGAAGATAATGGTGCTATAACTTCTTTTCCGCTTAAGTATTTTACCGGTTCATACGCATCGTTAAAATACAGTTTGTATGCATGTAAAAATTGTGTGGATAATCCAAAACGATGTTTCAATTCACGATTCACCTTTGCATTTCCATATTTTTCATCACCAATTACGCAATATCCTGCTTTCTGCATATGAGCACGAATTTGATGTGTTCGACCGGTCACCAATTCAATTTCTACCAAAGTGTATCCATTGGCATACTGTAAGGGACGTGCAATGGTTTCCATAATCTTACCGTCCATAGCATCCGATAGTTTGTGTACGGTAACTTTATTGCTTTTTTCATCTTTAGACATCTTATCTTTTAAATGAATCTCCTGCTTTAATTCCCCAGAAACAATCGTTAAGTAGTATTTTTTCACGCAGTCTTTTTCTCTTATCATTTGATTTAAAGTTTGTAAAGCGCGATTATTTTTACCGAATATTACTAAACCCGTAGTGTTTCGATCAAGTCGATTTACTGGTGAAGGCACAAATGTACGTTCGATACGAGGACGATAATCTCCTTTTTCAATTAAATAACTAACGACTTGGTTGGCTAACGTATTCTTCTTTTCCGTTTGATCACCATGCACCAAAAGTCCAAAAGGCTTTTCTACAATAAGAATATGTTCATCCTCATAAGCAATGTTAAATTGTTTTTTTGAGTGCTGCAGTTTTTTTGATTTTTGAAGATTAGTTACCTCATCTTCACTGATATAGACAGTTAACTCATCTCCTAGATTCAAAATAGTCTCTGCCTTGCCTCGTTTTCCATTTATTTTTATGTCCTTACGAATTAGCTTATAAAGATAGCTTAACGAAGCACCGCTAAAGTACTTTTTTAAAAAACGATCCAACCTTTGATTTTCTTCGTTTTCCGTAATGACTAATTTTATCATACTTCCTCCCGATGCAATTATTACTTTGCTATTATACATCATTTTTTAAGAAATGGGAAATACAAGAAACCTGTAATTGAAATTTAATAATCCTATTAAGTGTTTTTATTGAGATTATTAGACGATTATGATAAATTATAAGAGAAGTTTGACGAAAGTCATCAAAAAGGGGAATCAATATGAATAAGTTAAAAGATATTTTATATGATAAAAATGACATTCTAGTTGTACTTATTATACTTGCCATTGCAGCATTGATTATATCAAATAGGATTGATGCAATTATGGCTTATCCACAAATTGTTCTTGCACAAGATGAAAAAGAAAACAAGGAACCGGTTTTAGTCAGTGACCTTACAGACTCAGATGATTCAAATGTCTCAAAAGAAAATAATAAAGAGCCGGAAAAAGAAAATCCTGCCGAAGCTCCATCGGACAAAAGCAATAACAATGCAGTTTCCAATGAAACAACGGCAGAATCTGCTGAAGTCAACTATTCCGTTTACATAGAATCTGGTTCCACGGGATCAAAAATAGCGCAAACGCTAATTGATTCTGGGCTAATTAAAGACAAAAATGAATTTTATGACGCTGTTTCAGCCGCCAATGCAGAAAGTAAGCTGAAAGCGGGGAACTTTATTATTCCCGAGGGTTCTACACCTGAACAAATTGTACAAATTCTGAGCAAATAATAATACAACTGGTAAATGTCAATCTTCTTCTAATAGTTGTAATACTCGATCCATACGAGCCTTCTGTTCTGCGTTCATCATACCACGCAAGGAACGGATGGCTCTTATTTGTTTTTCATACTGTGTACGATCTGCCTTCATGCTTTGCTTTAATTTTAAAATTTCTTTCAATAGCTCATCTTCTCCTTTTCCTTTATAATTTTCCGCCATTCTCTCAGCACGTTTTACGCTTTTTTCATTGTCGCCGGAAAAACCAACTTGATTAGCAAGCTCCTTTAATAACTTTTCATTAATATCCATAAAATATCCTCCTTTTTCTCTAACGATTCCTTTATATATATGCACCTTTTGTGCTTCACTTTCATAGAATAGGAAATAAACATAAAAATGGAGGCTACTATGAATCCATTATTACTTTTAATTGTTTTTTTAATATTTTCTAATGGAGGAAAATCATCTTTGAAAGGAAATCCTTACATAAACATTCCATCAATTAGTAAATCCTTCCTATCGCCTTTTTCGATTACCTACTTTGATACATTTAAAATGGAACTGCTCTTAGACCGTTTAAAAGCAATTACAGAAGCACTCGATAAAATCAATCATTTAAATCAGATGCGAACATTACCTCCAAGCAAAGAAAATTCAATGAATCGCATTCAAGAGTCACTGGATGCTGCAAAAGGTTTTTTAGCGGATACGAAAGCTGAGAAAAAAATTGATACTTTGAGCAATACTATTTCAGGTGTAAAGCAATTTCAAAACATGGAAAGCCTTATCAGCAACATGGGACCTATTCTATCTATGCTTAACAGCAATAATGAAAATGACAATTAGGGATAGCAACTTTTCCTCTTTCGGTGTATACTCTTCATAGAGATATGTGAAAACTTACCTTTTCACATTACGTAAAGCCATTGAAGGAGGATTTATTATGGCATTGGTAACAACAAAGGATATGTTTGCAAAAGCATTAAAAAGCGATCATGCAGTCGGTGCTTTCAACGTAAACAATATGGAAATCATACAAGGTATTGTAAACGCAGCACAGGAAGAACAAGCCCCACTTATTTTACAGGTTTCAGCCGGAGCAAGAAAATACGCAAAACCAGTTTATCTTTTAAAGCTGGTTGAAGCAGCAATTGAAGATTCCGGTCTGGATATTGCACTTCACTTAGATCATGGTGAAGATTTTGAAATCTGCAAAAAATGTGTGGATGATGGTTTCACTTCAGTAATGATTGATGGTTCAAAACATTCATTTGAAGAAAACATTGCTATAACAAAACAAGTCGTAGAATATGCACATGAGCACGGTGTTGTAGTAGAAGCTGAACTCGGAAAGCTTGCAGGAATTGAGGATGATATTAAAGTGGACAGTCGTTCCGCAACATTTACCGATCCGGACGAAGCTGCAGAATTTGTAGAACGAACTGGAGTAGATTCGCTAGCCATTGCGATTGGGACTAGTCATGGTGCTTATAAGTTTAAAGGAAATCCATATTTAGATTTTGAACGATTACAAAAAATTCACTCTCTGATTCCAAATACACCACTCGTACTTCATGGCGCATCAACCGTACTTCCTGAATTCGTAGCACGATGTAACCAGTACGGTGGTAACATTCCGGGCGCTCAAGGCGTTCCGGAAAACATGATCCGTACTGCAACAAAATATGGAATTTGTAAGGTAAACATCGATACCGATTTGCGTTTGGCAATGACAGCTGAGGTTCGTCGATACATCGTAGAAAATCCAAGCGATTTTGATCCAAGAAAATACTTGGGACCTGCAAGAGATGCTATCCAAGCGATGGTGCAGCATAAAATTAAAAATGTGTTAAATGCAAGCAATCAAAGATAATATAAAAACTATTATTTAAAGTAAAAAGGAGCATGAATTAGTCTATGCTCCTTTTTATAATTCTTTTTTTAATCTATGTTATTTCACTTGATTTAATTATTTGTCTATTGAATATGCAGCTTTTTTAATTTATATTTTAAAGTCTGACGAGGTAACATTAACATTTTAGCAGCCTTACTTTTATTTCCGTTACACTTATCTAAAACTGATTGTATGAGATTCTTTTCAACCCTGTTTATTATTTCAGTATACGCAATAGCACTACCCTGTGTTTTCTCTTCTATATCACTTTTTATATCTTTCATTATTTCTTTTTCAATTAATTCTTGATTTTCTTTCTTTTCCTCGAACAGGTTAGAATGAGCTTCCCCAATACGCTGCTGCAAATACTTTGGTAAATACTCTACACTTAAAAGAACGTTATTTTCTGCAAACTTTATCATAAGTTCAATTGTGTTTTTTAATTCACGCACATTTCCTTCCCATGAATATTCCATCATAATTTCTCGCAAATCTTGTGTGATTCCACGTATCTTCTTTCCATATAAATCTCCAAAATATTTGATATAATATTCAATAAATAAATCGATATCCTCTTTACGCTCTCTTAATGGTGCAAGACGAATCATACTACTTGAAAAACGATAAAATAAATCTTTTCTAAATTGATTGTTTTCCATAGCAACAATTGGGTCTATATTCATTGCACCAATAATCTTTACATCTACATATTTATCTTTATTATCTCCTAATGAACGAAAAATACCATCTTGAATGACACGAAGCAATTTAGCCTGAATATGATATGGCATTGAATTTAATTCATCTAAAAATAATATCCCGCCATCTGCTTCTTCAAATAATCCAACTCTGTTTTCTGCACCTGTATAAATACCTCTTTTGGTTCCAAATAAAATAGATTCTACTAAATTTTCCGGAACAGCTGCACAATTAAGAACGACAACCTTTGATTTCTTTACACCACTATAATGAATGATTGACTGCGCAAATAGCTCTTTTCCAGTTCCTGTTTCACCATAAATTAATGTAGGATTTGGAAGTTTTGCTAAAACCTTTCCTATTTCAATATTTTTTAGCATTTCTTTATTTTTTGTCATAATAGAATCAAAAGTAATCAGTCCGGATTCTTTTTGAATCTTTTCTACTAATCGATCAAAATCAGTATCACTTTTTTGTGATTCAATATTCTCTAAAGCCTCAATATCTTTTACTAATTCAACGACCCCAACTATACTATCGCCTCGCAGAATAGGTACTGTTACATTATTTGTCGTACGAATTCTGCCTAAATAGTCTTGATATGTCTGGTTTTTACATACAACAATTTCTCCTGTTTCCATACATTTTACTACGGAGCTCTCTTCTCTTTTTAAATTTGGATATGCTTCAAAAAAATTACGATTTATAAAACCATTTTTTATATTCGAAATAGGAGTGTTTGTTTTTTCGTCATACCTTGTATTAAAAGCAATATTGTAGTTACGATCCACAATCAAGACATAATCCAAGCTATTTAAAATTAAATCTCCAATACTTAACACGGACGATTCCTCCTATCATACATTAAATTTTATAATTTTGTATTAACTCCTTTAAAACAAATTAATTACTGACTCTATTGAGATTAACAAAATTATACAATAAAAATTGTAATAACACCAGAAACGAACAAATCTCTTATAAAGGAGATCTATTATAAGAGATTTGTTTGTATAGAACCAGATTGTACTTCATTTATTTTTTTATTATCTATAGTGTTAACTAAATGAAAATCCGATGATTAAATAGCCGATACAAGCTACGATAGCTGAGCAACAAGCGTAAAACATCTGTGTCTTAACATGATCAATATGGTCCGCTCCGGCAGCTAACGAAGACAGAATCGTCGTATCAGATAACGGAGAGCAATGGTCACCAAAACATCCTCCTCCCATTACTGCTGCAATTGTTGCATATACAATTGCATTCGCTTCGCCGCCTGTAACGCTAAATGCGAGAGGAACACATATTGGTGTCATAATTGCATATGTACCCCAAGATGTCCCTGTAAAGAAAGAGATAAATGCACAAACTAAAAATGCTGCAACAATGATTATGCCAGGTGATATCCATTTTTCCGTTACTTCAATTACAAAGTTTGCAGTACCTAAGTCTTTTGAAATGTTGTTAATGCAATACGCTAGCGCTAATATTAACATTGCATTCATTACAGATTTAATTCCCTCAATCGCTGTATCAACGAGTTCTGTCAAAGTTCCCATTCTTTGAAATAACATTAAAATAAACAAATACATGACTGCTACAATAAATGCCTCTAAAGTTTTCGCAGATCCCCATGCAATGTATGTTCCTATTGTAATGCAGATAATAATAAGTGCTGGCATAAAAAAGTGAAGTATTAAATTGGGTTTTGTACCTTCATTCGGTTGAATCTTTTCTAGTTCACTTGAAAGGAGTGGGTGTGCTCCTTCAGCCAATACCTTTCCTTCCTCTCTCGCTCTCTTCTCTGCTTTTGCCATTGGCCCAAAATCAGGAATAATTCCACTGGCTATACATCCGACTAAGATAACGGATGCAATTCCATAAAAATTATATGGTACCATTTTAACAACCGCTGCCTGTGCAATGGTAGCATCCGTAAATACTCCAATACCAACTAATAGCCCTGCCATATAAATGCCCCAAGCAGAAAATGGAATTAAGGTACAAACCGGAGCGGATGTAGAATCACATATAAAGGCAAGTTTTTCTCTGGATACCTTTGCTTTGTCCGTAATATTTCTCATTACAGTACCTACATATAAAGGTGAAAAGTAATCTGAAAAAAAGATGAAGATTCCTAAAAGCCAAGCCATTATTTGTGCACCGCGCTGTTTTAAATTTCTTTTTCCAACCATATTAGAAAATGCGTAAATTGCTCCTGATTTTTGAAATAAAGCAACTAAAATACCAATAAATACTTCTATTGCTATAACCCAGATAAAATCAGGATTACCGAGTGCACTCTGCATAATAGAAGAAAACCCCATTATTATATTTTCACCAGTAATTACTACTCCAACAAAAACACCGATTAATATAGAAATAAGTGCATTACGAGTCACAAATGCCAATACCAAAGCGATAAAGGCGGGTGCCAACGATAAAATTCCATAATGATCCATTAAGTGCTCCTTTCTTTATTTCCCATATAGCATAGAAATTTTCCTATACATTTATTTGTTTTTCAATAGAAATTATAATTATTTATATTAGGAAAGGTCGATATAACCTCTCCTAATACCCTATTCATTTAAATCTACTTTCTATAAGCAAACCATTATAAAACCTTTAATAACGCATCCATACTGTATTTTGTAAGCCCTAAACTCTCCATGGTTCTGGCTTTTTCAGCTTTATAATCTCTACCCATAATTACAGAAGATAATTTTAAAACAGCATCAATTGCAGGTACATCTAATCCAATTCGTTCTGCTAAATCCGCAAAAAATACCAATCCAAATCCAGCATCTTCATTAAAATATCTATAATCTAGCTGAGGTTGCGCCTTTATTCCTTTAAATCCCGGAGCCTTTGAATAACCTTCACTATAATTTTCTACTGCTTGATAACCTTGTATCTTTCCCAGTACTGGATCCGAAATAATTTCTACTCCCAACTTTTTACCAAGTAAAACTCTTTCCAAATCTAATGCTTCAATCACACGGCCTACTCCATCGGTTACTCCTTCCTCATAGAATAAAAAATTACCATGTGTTCTCTCAATCAATGCAGTATTGCAAATCGTTACAGATGGATGAATGATTGGATTTGCATTTTGAAGTGTTGTCTGTAATATATTTTCTGCTTTTTGACATTCAGGATATACCGACGCAAATACTTTATAAATTTGATCATTTAAGCGACTCGGAATGGTTGCAAAAAAGTAACCACCTTTTAACCGATTATAAACTGCAACTTTAGCTTCTCCTACAATACGTACTGCATATGGCAATGTAGAGGTTTCAGATACAGTTACGATATCATCTTCAAAATCCAAACCCAATGCATTTTTAAATACAATGCTTCCAGCACAAGAACCGGGGCATACGATATAGATTTGACCTTCCTTCACATAAGGTTTACATGCGTTACCAAATGCTGCTGTTGAATAGGCAGGACCTACCGCTAGTATTACTTCTGCACCATCCATAACTTTAGCTATATCATGACCTGCATAGGCGATTTTCTGAAAACCTTCTAATTCTCCTTCTGCATAAATACCCCCTACATTTGCAATTTCATTAATGATTTTGGGGAAATCTTCAAAGTCGAACATATTAACACGATGTCCTGCTTTTGCCCATTCAAATGCAACTGCGCATGCTCCGTTTCCAGAACCTAATACTGCTACTTTCATTTTTTCTCCTCCTAGTTCCATGTTTCATTCCTTAATGAACTTAAAACATATCCTAATGTTAGATACCATTTAAGAAATAAAAAATAATTTACAGTATTTATATGAGCAAATATCATGCCAGTGTTATAAACGTTGAATTTTCAACGTTTAACTATTTATAAAATAAAGAGTGGCTAAATTTCGCCACATTAATTTTAAAATACTGGTCCAATAATTGACCAGTCGATGGCTTAATGGCAATTTTTCGCCATTTAAGATTTTAATTATATAGGATGATACAATAAAAGAATATACGAAGCGGTTACTATGTAAGGGGCATACGCACATGTCGAATCCTTTTGGTATACTTTAAATAATAGCAGGATTGTACATCCTACTCCACAAAATATCATAGACCATGTCAATATCCATAGAACTCCTGAGAATCCAAAATATAAACCAAGGGAAAAAAACAATTTAATATCACCAAATCCTAAAACCTCTTGTTTAAAAAGGAAGGATAAAAAAAATGCAAACACCCAAAGAAAAAGGGTTAGCAAAAATACTGAAAGTAGTACAGACCCAATCATCTTCACCTCGTTATTTACTACAAATTGCAAAAAAGATATTATAATGTTTGCAATAACCCATTGATCCGGAATAATTTGATAATAGAAATCAGTTACTGCAATCTGTAATAAAATCCAAACAAAGCTCATTTTTAAAACGAACAAAAAACAATAATCTATTTTTCCACAAGGTATTAAAAAACTAAATACAAATAAGATTACCATTACAAGAATAACTAAGCCTCTTGGAATTTTCTCTTGTTTATGAGATTTATCTACTGTTTGTCCATAATCACAAAGCCATGTTTCGGGAATTTGTTTCCAGATAATAATCCATAACATTCCTATAAAAATTCCGAATGTACATCTAAATATTTCCCACATATTCTTATCCTTCCAGCAGAATTACATTTATTATTACAAATTCAATAATTTTACATATGTTGCCCAAAATTAATTGCCAAAGAATTTATTTGGCAATTATAATTTACATATTAAGTAGATCTATTAATAATCCACTTCCAACACCAATGGCATATAAGAGAAATGTAATTTTAAGATTATCTTTTAAATTTCGGTTTGTCTTAAACAACACTGCAAATCCAATGCCTGCACCCGTACACAAACCAGCTACTATGGATCCAAAACGAATTCCACCAGATAAAAACAACTGTGTTAACACTAAGGATGCTGCACAATTAGGTATTAAACCAAACAACCCGGTTAAAAATGGCTGCAAAATGCTATCTGCCATCAAAAATGCAGACATTGTCACCTCGTCTACATAATAAAAAATAGTATTAAGTATAAATGAAACGGCTAAAATAAATAAAAATATTGTTGAAGTATGACGAACCGCTGCGGAGAAAATCCCTTTTTCACAATGACAATCATCGCAAAGCTCGCATGCTTCACCTGATTGTATAATATCAGAGGCAAGTCCACGTTTTCGATCTATATAGTCAATAACAAATCCCGCAATTAAACCAATTAGTATTTTGATCGCTATTAACTTCAATAAAACCTTGCCACTGCCCGGAACTGCCAGCAATACAGGAATGGCTTCATCCGAAGTCGATAAAAACACTGCAAGAAGCGTACCTCTCGTAATCATTTTTCCACTGTAAAAATTTGCAGCTGCTACGGAAAATCCACATTGTGGAAAAGCTCCTAAAGCGGCACCCCCTAATGGTCCATACTTGCCGGATTCTACAAGAACTTTCTGTAGCTTTTCACTGGAACGATGTTCTATAAATTCAATTAAAAGATACGCTGCTAACAGAAACGGTAACATTCGAATCCCATCAAAGAGTGTATCAATTAAAACTTCTTTCATAGATTATCATCTCCAACCTTTTTTATTTTTGGCTTGCTTTTTCTTTACGAAAAACGATAAATAAAAGGGCACTTATAGCCATCAAAACTGGATAGTACATATAAGGTATAATATCAAACGGTGTAAGTCCAGTTAAACTCGCCGCAGACAAAAGCTGGGCTCCATATGGAATCAGTCCCTGAAATACTGAAGTAAAAATATCCAAAATAGAAGCGGAACGTATTGGTGAAATATCAAACTCTTCACTGATTTCTTTCGCAATCGGACCTGCCATAACAATTGCTACTGTATTATTGGCGGTTGCTGCATCTACCATCGAAGCAAGTGCCGCAATACCAAGCTGTCCACCTTTTTGGCCTTTTATGTTTGAATGAATTAATTCTAAAATGAACTGAATTCCACCATATTCCTTAACGAGTGCTACAATAGCGGCAACCACAATCGAAATTACGGTAATGTCATACATTCCTGTAACCCCATTGCCAACTACTTTGAATACATCCCCAAGAGGAATGGAACCACTTACCACACCTACAATAAGAGATGCGATTGTTCCACCAATCAATACTCCAAATACATTAAAGCCCAAAAGCGCTCCAATCAATACTAAAAGATATGGGATTACTCGGAAAATATTATAAGGTAAGTCTTGACTGATTTCAAAGCTTCCATTCATTGTTAAAAACAGAAATAGAATAATTGTTATGATTGCAGCTGGAAGAACAATAAAAAAATTCGCCTTAAACTTGTCTTTCATTTGACAACCTTGTGTTCGTACTGCTGCGATGGTAGTATCCGAAATCATAGACAAATTATCGCCAAACATCGCTCCACAAACAACTGCGCCAATGCAAACAGGTAAGGCAAACCCTGCTTTTTCACTGATTCCAACAGCAATCGGTGCAAGTGCTGCAATTGTTCCCATTGAGGTTCCCATAGATACCGAGATAAAACATCCAATCAAAAATAATCCTACCACTGCGACCTCAGATGGCAATACTGATAAACCCAAGTTTACTGTACTTTCAACACCTCCGGCAGCTTTTACCGCTCCGGAAAAGCCTCCGGCAGCAAGAAATATCAAACACATGATAATAATGTTCTCGTCACCTACACCCTTTGCAACAATAGAGAATTTTTCTGAAAAACTTACTTGTCTATTTTGCATAAAAGCTATGAATAATGCAATTAAAAATCCTACAATAGCAGGCATACTGTAAAAATCACTGGTTACAATACCTGATCCAATAAAAATAACTAAAAAAACCCCGATCGGCAATAATGCAATCGGATTACCCTTTTTCTGTACGTCTTTCAAAGCCTTCCTCCTATGTCTTTCGTGCATTTTTAAGATATATTGTACCATATAAGCAATAAAAAGTCAAAAAATTCCACAAATTTATATCATTTGTAAATTTATAAAAAAGCAAAAGCAAGCAAAATCTTAAAATAAGAAATTAGCTTGCTTTTAATGAATAATATTATGATTTGATTCTTAACTTTATTTTTTTAAATTTTATCTTACTTATCCACAGAAGCCATATGCTGAATCAACATCAAGATTTTGCTGGAATAACCCCATTCATTGTCATAAAATGCAATCAATTTAAAGAAACGATCATTTAGCATAATTCCTTCTCTTGCATCGAAAATAGAAGTATGCGGATCACCGATAAAGTCGCTGGAAACCACTTCATCATCTACATATTCCAAAATTCCTTTCATAGAGGTTTCCGAAGCTTCCTTAATTACCTTACACATTTCTTCATATGTCGTAGGATTTTTGAGCATAATGTTCAAATCCACTACTGATACATCTGCTGTCGGCACACGATAAGAAATACCTGTTAACTTGCCTTTTAAGGATGGGATAACCAATCCAACTGCTTTTGCTGCTCCTGTAGAAGATGGAATTACATTTCCAAATACGGATCGACCTGTACGCCAGTCCTTTAATGATCTGCAGTCAACAACTTTCTGTTTTGCAGTCGCTGCATGAATGGTAGACATTAAGCCCTGTTCAATTCCAAAGTTGTCCTCAATAATCTTAGCAAGAGGCGCTAAACAATTTGTTGTACAAGAAGCATTGGATACTACATTCATATCCTTCGTATATTCCATATGGTTTACGCCCATTACAAAAGTAGGGGTGTCCTTATCCTTTGCCGGCGCTGAAATAATAACTTTTTTTGCACCGCCAGCTAAATGCTTTGACGCTGCTTCCGTGGTAACATAGGCTCCGGTTGCTTCTACAATATACTCTGCACCACATTCAGACCAAGGAATTGAAGCGGCATCACTTTCACCGTAAACCGGAATTTTTTTACCATTTACAATAATTCCTTTTTCATATGTATCCAGAGTTCCTTGAAAACGTCCGAAAATGGTATCGTATTTAATCATATATACCATGTAATCCAAATCGGCGTTTCTTACATTGATTCCGCAAATGTCGATGTCCTCTTCTTTCATTGCAGCACGAAATACAACTCTTCCGATACGTCCAAAACCGTTAATACCAACTTTAATAGCCATTTTAACTTGTGTCCTCCTTTAAAAAACCTTTCCTAACACAAAACTAGGCGAATTTGCCCGCTATTTCTATGTTAACATATATTGCCCCCAAAGTCTTAAGGAAATAGAAAGTATTTTAATAAATATTTTTTTATCAATCTTTGTTTTGTATTAATAATTTGTTATATTCTCTAAAATCACAAAATTCTTTTCTTTCATTTATCTGGCGAAAACCATAAAATAACCCAATACTAAAATACCCAGTATAATACGATAATATCCAAATACTTTAAAGTCATACTTCTTAATATAATTCATTAAGAATTTAATGGATAAAATGGATACCACAAATGCAACCAGCATTCCAGTGAATAAAAGTGCAATCTCTATACCCGTAAAAACAAATCCAAACTTTAGAAGCTTTAATAGACTTGCTCCAAACATTACCGGTATCGCAAGATAAAAAGTAAATTCCGCTGCAATGGTTCTTGATGTTCCCATTAGCATACCTCCAATAATGGTGGAACCGGAACGTGAAGTACCGGGAATTAAAGATAACACTTGGAACAAACCAATAAAAAATGCTGTTTTATAACTTAATTTTGAGATATCATTGATGGCAAAACGTTTTCCCCGATTCCAATTTTCTATTAAAATAAATGCAACACCATATACAATAAGTGTAATCGCCACCACAACATAATTGTTAAACTTCTCTTCTATCATGTCATTTAAAGGAAGACCGATGGCTGCAGCTGGAATGGCAGCAAAAATAATCTTAAACCACAGATTAAAAATATCTTTTTTAATAAATGGTTCGCCTTTCTTAAAAGAAAATGGAAACAATTTATTCCAATAAAGTACAACGACCGCTAAAATTGCGCCAAGCTGAATGACAACTAAAAACATATTCCAAAATTCCCGGCTAACATTCATCTTTAGAAATTCGTCAACCAAAATCATATGTCCGGTGCTGCTAATTGGAAGCCATTCCGTTATTCCCTCAACAATACCTAAAAAGACTGCTTTTAAGATTTCAATAAAGTCCATAGTTCTCTCCTCTTTACCTTTCACTACCCCTTTGAATTCTGTCTTCCCCCTAAAAATAGCAGGCTTTGACATTGCAAAGCCTACTTTAACTCATTTAGCCTATCAAAAATATAGTTGGCTGTCAATATTTCCAAATTTACTTTTTTTCCAATCACATCATATCCTCGTCCTTTCCTTCATATACATAGGGTAACTGGTAAATTTTTCACACAGAATCTAATTTTTGTGCAGGTAAATTATCTTTAAAGGAGTGTCGTGCATTATGAAAGATTATATAGAAGAACGTGTTTTGGAGCTTGCCAAATATATTATTGAAACGAAAGCCACAGTTCGATCTGCTGCAAAAAAATATCGTATATCCAAATCAACTGTACATAAAGACGTAACCGAACGACTTCAAGAATTAAATCCCGGACTTTGTCAGGAAGTAAAAAACGTATTAGACAATAACAAAGCCGAACGTCACATTCGTGGTGGACTCGCTACACAGAAAAAATATAAGAGAAAACATGAATAAGAAAACGAGTAGCCGCGAGCTTATTCGCGGCTATAACTTTGTACTTATAAATCCGGAGCTTCTCAATTCCAAGACTTCCTGAAACCCCAGCTTACGAAGTTCTCTTTCTACGTCATCAAATGCATAGTCTAATCCTTCTGTTGCATGGGCATCCGAACTTAAAATTACACTTCCACCTAATTCTTTCACCAATCGCAGAAGTGAACTCGCAGGATATGGTGTATCACAATAACCCCGAAACATTCCGCCGGTATTCACTTCTAAAACCGATCCTGCTTTGATTACCTGTTCCATTGCATTTAATGCAATCGCCTTATAAATCGGCGACGCTTCATCAAAGAAACGATTCCCGCGATTTAACTTTCGAATTAAATCAAAATGACCCAAAATTGTTGGCTTATAGGTAAACGCCATATCTATAACATTTTCATAATAAGCTTTTACCATTGCCGCAACATCTCCGCAAAAGCCTTCCTGGATACACGCTTCAAGTTCAGAATCACAATAATCAATTGTATAATATTTACCGGTAAGCGGACTTTGAACATAATGAACACTACCAATGGTATATTCCCATTGACAAGGATCAATTACGGAATAATAATCCCATTCAATTCCACAAAGAATTTCTAATTCCCCTTCGTATTTTTCTTGCAAAGCACTGACATTTTCTCTATAGTCTCTTGTCCGTTGAAGAGTCATGCAGCAACTGTCATCAAAAGGGGTATAAGAATGTCCACTAAATCCCAGACATTTAAACCCTTTTTTAATAGCAGATTTTACCATAAGTTCTGCACTATCTCTTCCGTCACAAAAACTTGTATGTGTATGTACATTTGAAGAAACCAACATTATTTCATACGCTCCTGTTTTATTTTATGATCAATTACATGTCGTTTTGCCAGCTCTGCCGTGACATCGCTGCATGTAATTCCCATTTCAACCATAAGAACCATCATATGATATGTTAAATCTGCAATTTCATATACCGCTTCTTCTCGATCTTTTTTTGCTGCAGCAATAATTACTTCGGTCGATTCTTCGCCTATTTTTTTCAGAATTTTATCCATACCTTTTTCAAACAAATAGGTTGTATAGCTTCCTTCTTGTTTATTGACTTTCCGTCCCTTAATTAATTCATATAATGCATCATATGAAAACGGTGTAATCTCGTCGCTTAAATAAAGGGGTTGATAAAAACAACTTTCTGCACCTGTGTGACAAGCTGGTCCATCCTTGAGCACCTCTACAACAAGTGCATCTGTATCACAATCTGCAAAAATGCTCACGATATGCTGACGGTTTCCGCTCGTTTCTCCCTTTCTCCATAACTCCTGACGACTTCGACTAAAAAAACATGTTTTTCTCTCTCGTATACTGATTTCCAAGCTTTCCTGATTCATATAAGCAAGGGTCAATACTTGTTTGGTATAGTAATCCTGCACGATTGCAGGAATTAAACCTTTATCATCAAATTTTAATTCCATTATACCTCTCCCTTCAACGTACCTCTACACCATTTTCTCTTAAATAGCACTTCAAGTCATGAATGCTGACCTCTTTAAAATGAAAAATACTTGCCGCAAGCCCCGCATCCATTTGAGGATATTGAAAAAGCTCCTTAAAGTCTTCCATTTTTCCTGCTCCACCGGATGCAACAATCGGAACCGATACTCTTTCTGCAATGGCAAGCAGCATTTCAATGTCAAATCCTGCCTTTACCCCATCGGTATCAATACTGTTTACAACCAGCTCACCGGCGCCTCTTTTCACACCATCCTCTGCCCATTCCAATGCGTCGATTCCCGTGTTTTCTCTGCCTCCCTTGGAGAATACACGAAACACACCATCTACACGTTTTATATCCATGCTAAGCACCACACATTGCTTTCCATACTTTTCAGCTGCCCGTTGAATCAAATCTGGATTTTGAATGGCCCCACTATTGACACTGACCTTATCTGCACCACACTTAAGAACACGATCAAAATCTTCAATTGTTCGAATACCTCCGCCAACCGTTAACGGTATAAAAATCTGACTGGCAACCTTTTTTAATATATCTGTAAATATGCCTCGTTCTTCTACACTTGCAGTAATATCATAGAAAACTAGTTCATCCGCACCCGCCTCATTATAAAAACGAGCCATCTCTACAGGGTCAGCAACATCTTGTACCCCTTCAAAATTCGTTCCTTTTACAACACGTGCATCTCGTACATCCAAGCATGGAATGATTCTTTTTGTTATCATAGGAAGCCTCCTATCCTTCATTTTATATTAATTTCATCGCCTCTTCCAATTTAATCGCTCCTGTATAAAGTGCTTTTCCAACAATTGCAGCGGAAACAAAATTCTTTAATTGCATTAATTCTAATATAAAGCTAATCCCACCTGAGGCAATCACATCAAGACCTTCTATTTTCGCCAATTCCTCATAGATATCCATATTGGTGCCCTCTAACATCCCATCCTTCGAAATGTCCGTATAGATAACTGTTTTTACGCCCATATCACGCAACTCCCTACAAAATGTAACGCCGTCGGTATTCGTCATTTCTTTCCAACCTTTGATTGCTACCATGCCACCTCGAACATCTACACCAACAGCAATTTTGTCACGATACTTTTCAATCATTTCCTTTAAAAAGATTCGATTAGTCGCAGCCACTGTACCTAACACAACACGATTCACTCCCAAATCTAGATAGCGCCGAATCCGTTCTTCATCTCGAATTCCACCACCAACTTGCACAAAAAGTCCACCAATCTTTACGATATCTGCTATCGTATCAAAATTTGTTAAGGTTCCATCCTTTGCACCATCTAAATCTACAATATGTAAATGTGTTGCACCTTTTTCTTTTAATCCCCTTGCAACCTCAACCGGATTTTTCCCGTATACCGTCATTCTTTGATAGTCGCCTTGAAATAGACGAACTGCTTCTCCATTATAAATATCAATCGCCGCAAAAATATCCATACATACCCTTTCTCGCATTAGCGTCACTTACTATTTTTCTTTTTATATTACCATAGATCAAAATCAATCAAAGATACAAAATTAAATGTAAAATTTATTAAGATACTTCCGAAAAAGCCTGCAATATTCGAAGTCCCGCCTCACCACTCTTTTCCGGATGAAATTGTGTTCCGCAAATATTTTTATACGCAACGACTCCTGGAATGTCCACCTGATATTCCGAAGTTGCCAAGGTGCTTTCTGCACAATCTGTCGCATAGAAGCTGTGTACATAGTATACATAATCCCCTTCTTTGGTATATTTCAAAAGAGGATGCTCCTTTTTCTTTTGTAATCGATTCCATCCAATGTGTGGAATCTTTAATGCGTCAGAAACAATTGGCCTTAATGGAGAAACCGTTCCTTTTATGAGACTCAGTCCTTCATGTTCTCCAAACTCAAAACTCTTATCAAACAATAATTGCATGCCAAGGCAAATACCTAAAAGAGGCTTTCCTTTTTCTGTCTCATTTTTAATTACATCAACCAATCCTGTATTATTTAGTTTTTGAATGGCATCAGAAAACGCACCAACTCCGGGAAGTAAAATACGATCTGCCTCTAAAATATCTTCTTCACGATTCGTAATTATATTTTCAAGATTTAAATACTGTAAAGAGGAACGTAAAGAAAACAAATTTCCTACGCCATAGTCAATAATTGCAATCATTTTCTACCTCCTATAAACTACCTTTTGTGGACGGAATTTCATCTTTATATTTGATATCGACTGCAATCGCCTGAGCCAAAGCTTTTCCCAATCCCTTAAAGATTGCCTCTATAATATGATGACTGTTTTCTCCTGCCAATTGTTTGATGTGTAACGTTAATCCAAAGGCTCTGCAAAATCCGAGTAAAAATTCTTTGACTAATTCCGTATCAAAGGTTCCTACCTTCTGGGTCGGAATGTTTGCATTAAATACCAAGCAATCTCTTCCACTGATGTCTAATGCACATAAAATTAAAGCCTCATCCATAGGAAGAATAAAATTTCCATAGCGTTGAATCCCTTTTTTATCTCCAATGGCTTGTAAAAAAGCATTTCCAAGTGCAATTCCAACGTCTTCGACCGTATGATGATCGTCTACCTCTATATCCCCTTTGCAAGTAACTTGTAAGTCAAATCGTCCATGCTTTGCAAATAAATCCAGCATATGATTCAAAAATCCACATCCCGTATCATTTTGATAAATCCCGCTGCCATCTAAATTTAGTTCCAATTCAATCTTTGTTTCGTTGGTATCTCTGATTACTTTACTCTTTCGCATAACTCCTCCTAAAGACCTATAATCTCCTTTGTCACCTGATATAAACATTCCATCTGTGCTTCGGTACCAATGGTAATTCTAACAAAATCAGAAATAAGTGCATCATCCCAATGCCTTACTAATATTCCTTTTTGTTTCAGCGCTTTAAAATATTCAGAACCCTTTATTTTAGAATGGCGGACAAATATGAAATTTGCTTTGGACGGAAGAACTTCAAATCCTAATGTTTCTAAGTTCTTAGTGGTTTTTTCTCTTGTTTTTATAATCGCATCAGTGCACTTTTTAAAATATTCGTCATCTTCCATCGCAGCTTTTCCCAATGCCATTGACAAACGGTTTACATTATATGGATTAAAACTAAATTTTATTTTATTAAGGTCTTCAATAATCTCTTTGCTGGAGATTGCAAATCCAATTCGGGCACCTGCTAAACTTCTTGATTTTGAAAAAGTTTGTATCACTAAAAGATTATCATATTTTTTTAATAATGAAATACAGCTTTCTCCGCCGAAATCAATGTATGCTTCATCAATCATAACCAGATGATTGGAATTTGTCTTTAAAATCGTTTCAATATCTGAAAGCGGCAAACAAATACCAGTTGGTGCATTGGGATTTGCAAGAATAACATTCTTGCCACAATTTAAGTAGTCTTCTACATCGATTTTAAAATCCTTTGTTAGAGAAATTTGTTTGTTCGCTATTTGATAAAGATTAGAAAACACTTTATAAAATCCATAAGTAATTTCCGGAAAGCAAATTGCTGTATTCTCATCATGAAAAGCTTGAAAAGCAAACGCTAAAATCTCATCAGACCCATTTCCTACAAGTATTTGATTCGACTCAACCTTATAATAAGCAGCAATTGTATTCGTCAAATCTTTTACCTCAGGGTCCGAATAAAGCCGTAAGTTTTCTAAGGATGCTATATTCGCTGTACCTAATACTTTAGGACTTGGAGCATACGGACTTTCATTTGTATTTAATTTTATATATTGCATATTCTGAGGCTGTTCCCCCGGTGTGTAGGGTTTCATAGATTGAAAACTTTTACTCAAAAACCGACTCATTACTACACCTCCTCAAAACGAACAGTAATACTTTTTGCATGTGCGCTTAATCCCTCACGGTTCGCAAAATCTGAAATTTGATCTTTTACATTTTCCAACGCTTCTTTTGTATAGTATAAATAACTGGATTTTTTTATAAAATCATCCACACTTAAAGGACTCGAAAAACGAGCAGTACCACTTGTAGGAAGTACATGATTTGGTCCGGCAAAATAATCTCCCAAAGCTTCAGGTGCATATTTACCAAGAAAAATCGACCCTGCATTTTTTACTTTTGAAAGCAGAGAAAATGGATCGTCCACACAGATTTCTAAATGCTCCGGCGCAATATCATTTGCAATTTCAATGGCTTCCTCTAAGCTTGCAGTCAAAAGAATCTTACCTTTGCTGTCAATGCTGGCCCTTGCGATCTCTTCTCTAGGAAGAAGAGAAACCTGTCTTTCAATTTCATCTTGTACTTTTTTTGCCAAATCCATGCTATTTGTAACTAAGATCGCACTCGCCAGTCTGTCATGCTCTGCTTGGCTAAGTAAATCCGCAGCAACAAAGCTAGGATTACATGTTTTATCTGCTATAACAAGAATTTCACTAGGACCTGCAATCATATCAATGTCAACCAGACCAAAAACTTTACTTTTTGCAGTTGCCACAAAAATATTTCCCGGACCCACGATTTTATCCACTTTAGGAATGCTTTCTGTTCCGTAAGCCAAAGCTGCAATGGCCTGTGCACCGCCAATTTTAAAAATCTTCGTTACTCCCGCAATACTTGCTGCAGCTAGAATGCTATCTGCAATTCTTCCCTCCTTATCAGGCGGTGTTACCATAATAATTTCTTTAACGCCTGCAAGTTTAGCTGGTATTGCATTCATTAATACACTGCTTGGATAAGATGCAGTCCCTCCCGGTACATAAATTCCAGCTTTTGCAATCGGTGTGATTTTTTGTCCCATAATCACGCCTTCTTTATCATTGATGATAAAATCAGTTCGAATCTGCCGCCTATGAAAATGTTTAATGTTTTCACTCGCCATCTTTAAGGTATTTAAAAATATCGGATCTATATTATTTAATGCAGTTTGGATTTCTTGCTCTGTTACTGCTAAGTCCTTTAATTCAACCTTATCGAAACGTTTTTCATATTCAAAAAGAGCTGCATCCTTTTTTTTACGCACCTGATATATGATTTCATCTACTAACTCTGATACATCCTCGTTTTGTTTTCTTTCACGATCGAGCACATCTTCCAAAGATATTTTATCTCTTTCATATATTTGAATCATGATATGATTTCCTTTCTTTTAACTTAAACCATTGTCTGTAACTTTTCAACCATCTGACCAATCATTTCATTTTTAAATATATAGCTACTCTTATTTGCAATAAGTCTCGCACTTATCTGCTTAAATTCATCAATAATTTTTAAATTATTTTCTCGAATTGTATTACCAGATTCTACAATATCTACAATAACATCCGAAAGGCCCAATATCGGCGCTAATTCTATGCTTCCGTTTAGCTTAATAATATCAATATCACGATTCATCCCAGCATAATAGTCTTTTGCAATGTTCACAAACTTAGTTGCAACTCGTAACGTCCGATCTTTATCTTCCACATAATTATTCTTTGCAGCAACCGCCATACGACATTTTCCCAGATTTAGATCTAAAAGTTCATATACATCCGGTTGATGCTCCAGTAAAATATCCTTTCCTACAATTCCGATGTCTGCTGCATGATGCTCTACATAAATGGCTACATCACTTGGTTTTACTAAAAGATAACGAACTCCATTCTCTATATTTTCAAATACAAGTTTACGATTTTCCTCATAAATACTTTTACAATCGTATCCAATGCGCTCTAATAGTTCATAGACCTGATCACCCAAGCGCCCCTTTGGCAATGCTATATTTAACATTCCTTTCTCTCCTCTCTTAATCCATCTTGGGTAAAGCGATATAATGTTTTGTATCTTAATCCCTTAGGGATTGCTTCTGCTGCTCTTACACGATTTCCCTCTTTTATTAATTGACGAACTGCAGATGCCAATTTACCATAATCTGTATCCTTGTCATATAATATCATCGCTTCAACATCATATATGGAAGGTTCCATCGGCAGATGCTGCAGTTCACTGAGGTATAAAGCAAAACCTAAAGCCTCTGCATCCCTTCCCATCTTTTCCATCATCACAGAATATTCTCCACCTGCTAAAACGCTTCTTGGCAATCCTTCTATATAGCCTTGAAAGATAATCCCATTATAATAATCAATATCATTTATCATAGAAAAATCTAGTTGAATCTTTTTTCCTAAATTTAAAGTCCTAAGCACTCTATAAATAGCCTCTAATTCCTTTAATGTTTCTTTCATTACATTATTTACTGCAATTTCATTTGCCTTGCGTAAAGTGCTTGAGAAGTCTCCATATAACGTAAGAATTTTACAAAGTACACTCAGCTGCTCTTCTTTGATCTTTGCTTCCTGGCCTGCCAACTTTAATTCATTTGTATTTTTACTTCTGATACATTGGAGAATCCTCTTCTTTTTCTCTTCATCCAATTGTAACTCGTCGAAAAAACCTAATACAAAATTCATATGTGACACGGAAAGGATAAATTGCGGACTAATTGCATTCAAACTATGTTCCGCTAATGATAAAACTTCAATGGCTGCATACCGATCAACATTCCCAATGATCTCCAGTCCCATCTGACTAATTTCCTTATATGTGTGACTTTCCTTGCTTTCTCGATATACATTTTCAATGTAATATAACTTTTCTGTATTTTCTCGATTCGCTTTTGTATTTTTCACGATGCTAAGTGTTACATCCGGCTTCAGCGCTAAAAGTTTTCCATCTAAATCAGTAAATGTAATAACATTTTCGCTCGCTAAAAATCGCTTGTTCATCGCATATAAACTATATTCTTCAAAGCGGCCCATACGGTATTTTTTATATCCATACGATTCATACAATCCGCGTAATTGTATCGTAACCGTTTCCTCCGGCTTCAATGATTTAATTTGGAGCTTCATTTTTTTCCTCCTTTAATCGCTTCATTACTTTTCTACTTTATGTAATAATATTTCTCTAAAATTATATACTTGCTTTATTACTCTATTGCTTTATTGCGTTAAAATATTAAAGGTATTTTATCACATAAAATTTTTCTGTGCAAGCAAAAAAAGAAAAAAGCTATCACATAATCCAAACCTAAAAAGTTTGTATGAGATAGCTCTTAGCAATCTACTTTATATAAGAAGAAGGATCCTGTACCTCTCCATTTTTTTGTATCTCGAAATGCAAATGCGGTGCGTCTAAGCTTTCAAATAAAGCAGTATTTCCAACTCCACTGATTACATCTCCCTGTTTGACTACATCTCCCTCTTCCACCATTTTGCTTGTACTTAAGTTAGAATATTGAGTAACCACTCCATCTCCATGTGTAATTTGGATGGTAATGCCCAATCGATCATCTGTATAAACCTTTGTCACCGTACCTTCGGCAGCTGCGCAAACTTGTGTATCCAAAGGAGCTTCAATGTCAATTCCTGAATGCACCGTAAATTCATCCAATGTTTTTGAATAAATCGGAACATCCATTGCAAAGTCTTTTACAATTGTTCCATTTAGCGGACTGATAAATGCACTTTTATTTTTTTGAGAATTTGAATCGGGATCATTCGTTTTTCCAGTATCCCGGCTATCCACCGTTGGTACTTGTTTCACTACATTTTGATCGTTCGGTACGGTTTGCTGTGGATGTTCATTTGATAAATCTATACCATTATTCCCATATCTCGCCATCCATTGCGGATAAGATCGAATGGCAAAGACTGTGCCAATGAGAATCAAACATACACATACCACTGCAATCATCGTATATCGTAAGCTTTGTTTTTTTTCCTCCTCCTGAGGAATGTATTCATTTCCATTTTTTAAACGCATATAAAAACACCTCCATTGCTATTCTTTCCTTTCTGAAAAGAATTCATACAATAAGGTGTCTTGATTTTAAAAGAAAATCATTACGGCAATCGGAGAACATATTGCAGTTGCCATACCTGCAAGTGCAATGGCTAAGCTACTCATTGATCCTTCAATTTCTCCTTCTTTAAATGCTCTTGAAGTTCCAACAGCATGTGATAAAGTACCAATAGCAATTCCTTTTGCTACCGGATGCGTGATACCCATAAGTTTTAAAATTTCTGGTCCACATACTGCACCAAAACAACCAGCAACAACAACCATCGCTACAGTCAGCGAAGGAATTCCGCCTATTTGTGCAGAAACTTCTAATGCAATTGGATTCGTAGCGCTTTTCGGAAGCATTGAAATCAAAATCATTTCCTTTGTACCTATTATTTTTCCAATTGCAATTAAGCTTAAAATAGTTGCAATTGTTCCGGCAACGATTCCAGAAAAAATTGGAATTGCATATTTTTTTAGTACATCTAAATTTCGATAAAGTGGTACTGCCAAAACGACCGCCGTCATCGGCAAAATAAAATTAAGGAATTGACTTTTTTCATTGTATTCTTCAAAAGAAATTCCTGTAATGATTAAAAAGGCTATGATTAATGCTGCACAGACTAAAATAGGTTGCAGCAAAGTCCATCCAGTTTTACGTTGTACCCACATACCAATTGCATATGTAAATAAAGTTAATAAAACTGCCCAGTATGGACTGGCTAAAAGCAATTCTTTCATCGCGCCTGCCTCCTTTTTTTCCATTTTATTTGTAAATTAATCGCCAGTTGTGTCACTTTTCCAGCCACAAAAAATCCGATAATAATTGAACCGAATAAAGGCAGAGCAATCTGTAAAAATGATTCTTTAATTAAGTCAAAATATAGCATTAAACCAACGGTTGGTGCAACGAAAAATAATGCCAAATGTTTTATAATAAAATCAGCTGTATCTTCCACATCTTTTAATTTAATCAAACCAATTATTAGTGCAAAAAGCAGTAGCAGCAATCCTATTACATTAGATGGAAGCGGAATTCCGAACCCTTCTGATGCAATAAATCCAATAAATAATGCTGCCAAAAGAATAAAAAGTTGTTTAATATACAATGATTTTCACCTTCTTTCTTTATTTTTTCCATTAAGCTAAAAAAAATGCTCAAAAATAATTATGTATTTTCAACAAACAAATACGATTCCTATTTTAACATAAAATTTCTTGCGTGGGAAAGTCTTTATGATATAATTAAATCTATTATGAAAAAAAATAATAATTGAATTTATTGCAGCACAAATTACTTTATGTAGTTATGTGATGTTTATTAAAAATAACGAAAGATGAGGTGATCGTATGTCAAAATTGATCATGGCACAAGAAAATGGAAGAATCATGGGCGGCCCAGATAAGATTTTTGGGGTCAGTACTTTGGCAAAAAAAAGAATCGCAGAAATTGGCAAGGAAAATGTGGTGAATTCAACCATTGGAGCCTTATTGGATGATGACGGCAATTTAATTGTTTTATCATCCGTCATTGATGTTTTAAAAAATCTTTCTCCTACGGATTACGCAGAATATGCTCCAATCGCAGGGACTCCAGAATACCTTACTACAGTAAAAAAAGCGGTATTTGGAAACTATCAACCAACGGGATATGTAGAGGCTTGTGCTACACCAGGAGGTACTGGAGCGATTCGTAATGCCATTCAAAATTATACAAAAAGAGGCGATATTATTTTAACTTCAGATTGGCATTGGAGTCCATACAATATCATCACAACTGAAATCGAGCGAAAATTAAACACCTATACTTTATTTGATGAGAATCAAAATTTCAATTATAGTTCTCTTGATCAGAAGCTAAATGAAATTTTAAAAATACAAGATGAAACCGTTATTATCATTAATACTCCGGCACATAACCCTACAGGTTATACCTTCACCTTAGAAGATTGGGATAAGGTAAATGAAATCTTAAAAAAAGCTGCTGAGGATAAAACTAAGAAAATTACGCTGCTTGTAGATATTGCATACTTAGATTTTTCCGGTGATGCAGATGAATATAGAGAATTCTTTTCAAAATTAGAAGATTTTCCAGACAACGTATTGGTTCTCATAGCATTCAGTACATCGAAGGGATACACCTTATATGGAATGCGCTGCGGTGCATTGCTTTGCCTGACACCAAATAAAGACATCGCCGAAGAATTCAAAATGGTTGCTTCCTTCTCCAGCAGAGGGTCTTGGTCAAATGGTACTCGGGCATCCATGGTAGTGCTCTCTCAAATTTTTGCAAATGAAAACCTTCTTGCAAAGGTAACTGAAGAACGTCATAAATACTTAGCAATCCTTACAAAACGAGGAAATGCTTTTATGAAAGCTGCTAAAGAATGTAATTTGAAAACTTGCCCGTTTGACTCCGGCTTTTTCATCACCATTCCTTGTAAAAATGCAGATCAAGTTGGAGAAGAACTACAAAAATCAAATATTTTTGCTGTTCCAATCGGAGCCGGAATCCGCATATCCATTGCTTCTATTTCTGAAGAGGCTTGTAAAATGATACCAGCAAAAATCGCAGAAGCAATTTCAAATGTTAAATAAATAATAACAGTAAAAAATAAGGGTCTGTCTCAAATAATATTGAAACAGACCCTCTTGTTTTTTATATAGAAAATCGTTTTAACTTTACTTTGCCCTAAGATAGTGAATATTTTTTCCAATCTTATTAAATTTGTCTTCATATTCTGTAGTAAATTGTTTTGATTTAAAATCCGTCTTGTGTAAATCATTGGTGCATTCCACTAATTGCATATCATTTTTAAAAAACTCTTCCACTGAAAATGCAAATAATCCATCGTTATCTGTTTTAAATTCAATACTTCCGCCTTGTTTCAAAACTTTTTTATATCCTTTTATATAACGTGTATGCGTCAAACGTCGTTTGGCATGGCGATCCTTTGGCCATGGATCACTAAAATTGAGGTAAATGCCATCAACTTCCCCTTCTTCAAAAAAATCAGTTATCTCATTAATATACTTCGTAATGAATTTAATGTTTTTTAAACCTTCCATGGAGGCCTTTTCCAAAGCACGTAAAACAACACTTCCTGCTCCTTCTACTGCAATGTAGTTACCGTTTGGGTTTACTCTTGCTAGAGTGGTAATAAATTGCCCTTTGCCACATCCAACTTCAATGTAAATGGGATTATCATTTCCAAAGAGTTCTCTCCAATGTCCTTTATGCATTTCAGCATCCTTTATCACATAATTCCCAAATGCTTCAATCTTTTCTTCTTCATTTTTCACCTTACGTTGACGCATGTGAATTCTCCTTTTATATTCGTACCCATCGGGTATAAATTTCGCTTCATTGTTTCATTCAGCTTCTTTGCAAACTCTTTCATCTCTTCTTCCGAGTACGCAGAAAAAGTTGCTTTTTCATTCAATAATTCTCCCTGTTTTTGAAAGGTCTGCAAATACCAAGTTTTCGCACCCTTTAGTTCTTCACTTATTACCAACAAGTCCTTAAAGCTAAGCAGTTCTTTGCAGACAGTCGTACGGAATTCATAAGCAACGGCATTGCTCAAAAGAAAATCTATGCTCCTACGAATCTCTTCCTTGTCGCTTTTTACACAAACAATTTCATCGTACCTTTTTAAAGGTGCCTTTACATCCATTGCCACATAATCTAAGAGGTTCTCTGCTACTAGCTTTTTTAAGATATTTGAATCGGTACCATTGGTATCTAATTTTATCAGATACCCCATCTTTTTTACCTGTACAATGAAGGAATATAATTCCTTTTGTAAAGTAGGTTCACCTCCGGAGATACAAACAGCATCTAAAAATCTCCTTCTTTTCTGTAAAAATTCAAAAACTTCTTCCATCTCCATTATGGAATGTATACAATTTACAATTTCAGGATTATGGCAATAGCCACAACGAAAATTACATCCGCCGAAAAAAAATACGGCGGATGCTTTCCCAGGATAATCTATTAATGATGCTTTTATAATACCTGCAATGTTCATTGTACAACAGCTTTCTTTATTTCTAATTCTTCATTGTTTATACTCATTTCCGTTTTTTCTTTTATAGAAGGGCTTTTCCTTAAACTAGTGGATACAGAAAATTCTTTTCGTTCCTTATACTCTTCCTTTTTCCCTTTATTCCAAGCCTGTACCGGTCTATGGAATCCAACGACACGAGTCCAAACTTCTGCATCTTTTCCGCAGGTCGGGCATTGGAAATGCTCGCCAGCAATGTAGCCGTGGTCTTCACAAATGGAGAAAGTCGGTGTAACCGTAACATAAGGAATGGAGGTATTCTCCATAATTTTTTTGATAAACACTTTACAAGTCTCTACATCATCAATTTGTTCACCAATAAAACCATGCAGCACCGTACCTCCGGTATATGCAGTTTGAAGCTTCTCCTGTAACTCGATGGCTTCAAAAATATCATCCGTTGCTCCTACAGGAAGCTGTGTGGAATTGGTATAATATGGTTCTTCCGTACCCTGTGCAATGATGCTAGGATATAACTTTTTATCCAAACGTGCAAACCGATAGCTTGTCCCCTCAGCCGGAGATGCTTCCAAGTTCCAAAGGCTTCCCGTTTCCTCTTGGAAAAGCTGAATCACACGGTTCATAAAGTCCATGATTTCTACTGCAAACGCATTCCCTTCCTCGGTTGTTAAATCTTCACCCAAAAGATTTAAACAAGCTTCATTCATACCATTTAAACCAATGGTAGAGAAATGGTTCTTAAAGTATTCAC
This sequence comes from Anaerovorax sp. IOR16, assembly GCF_017168145.1. Classification (GTDB taxonomy): domain Bacteria; phylum Bacillota; class Clostridia; order Peptostreptococcales; family Anaerovoracaceae; genus IOR16. The sequence goes on from NZ_JADQTL010000010.1 coordinate 80,544, forward strand.
CAGTCGCACTTTTTACGGATGACAAATAATGTTTCGAATATGGATATAATCCTAGATCCATATAACGCTCTAAAGCAATGCGTTTACAGTCGCAAATTTCCTTTGCATATTCCATAAGCTTTCTTACTTGCTTTTTAAAGCTAGCAACATCCTTGGCTTCATATCCAATTCTTGCCATATTTAAAGTTACAACATTAATGGAACCGGTCAAAGGATTTGCACCAAACAGCCCGCCTCCTCTATGACGCAGTTCACGATTATCTAAGCGTAAACGACAGCACATTGACCGAATGTCTTCCGGAGATAAGTCTGAATTTAAAAAGTTTGCAAAGTACGGGGTTCCAAACTTTCTCGTCATTTCCATTATTGAATTTGCTGCCTCAGAATCCCAAGGAAAATCTTTCGTAATATTTACTGTTGGAATTGGAAAACTGAATGCTCTTCCGGCACCATCACCCTCCATCATGACTTCACAATAAGCGCGATTAAACAAATCCATTTCCTTTTGGAATTCTCCATACGTCTTGTCCATCATTTTACCGCCAATAATGACGCCTTGATTTTTCAAAAGTGGATGAGGAGCTATATCGAGTGTTATATTTGTAAACGGTGTCTGAAAACCTACACGAGTTGGTACATTTAAGTTATAAACAAATCGCTGTACGGCCTTTTTCACCTGAGAATATTCTAAATTATCATAGTAAATAAAAGGTGCTAAATAGGTATCTATACTCGAAACAGCCTGTGCGCCGGCTGCTTCACCCTGTAAGGTAAACAGTAAATTTACAAGCTGCATTAAAGCCGATTCAAAATGCTTTGGGGGAAGTGATTCAATTTTTCCTTTTGCCCCTTTAAAGCCTTGCAATAAAAAGGCCTCTAAGTCCCATCCGCAGCAATAAGGAGCCAATAAGCCTAAATCGTGGATGTGTAAATCCCCTCGCATGTGTGCATCCCGAAGCTCTTTTCTGTATATTTTATTCAGCCAATATTTTTTAGTAATGCTTTCTACAATATGATTATTTAAACCTTGTAATGAATATCCCATATTTGAATTTTCATTTACTCGCCAATCATCTAAAGATACATATTCTTCAATCATCTGTTCGGCATCCATAAATAAATTATTGGCAGTACGAATATCTTGATGTTCTTTTCGGTAAAGAATATAAGCCTTAGCGGTTTTTGCATGGCCTTCTTCAATTAGAATTTTTTCTACAACATCTTGAATGTCTTCCACAGAAGGAATACCTGCTGCGTGACTTTCTTTAATCACAGCTTCTACCAAACCAGCCAATCTTTGTGCTTCTAATTCATCGGTCCCCCCTACCGCTTTAGCTGCAGAAAAAATAGCGTGGCGAATCTTTGAAAGATTAAAATCTACAATCTCGCCATTTCGCTTTTGTACCTTGGTTATGCTCATTTTTCTTTACCTCCTGATACCCAAAATTACACTGTCTATCGTTGTTTTCCTTTTATCACTTACTATATATAGTATCCGATTACTACCTTTATTGCAAGGAAATTTTTCGTATTTTCAAGGCTCAATGACTGCCACAACCGTCTCATCCTTGGTATACCAATCGTAGAGAAATTTTGCATGCGATGTATAATTTCTTACACATTTATGAGACAGTGGGACCGTACCGATTGAAGAAGAAAATTCTCTTAATCCAGGATCAATACGATTGCCATTTTCCCATCTATAAGTAGCAGACACTCCATGAAGATATGCTCCACCACAAAACCGAAGTGTATATGGTGCATACCCTTGTATTTCATTTGTTCCATCCTTGATATAATAAAATTGAGGTCTTTTTTCAATTATAAAATAAAAGCCCAAAGGAGTCGGTTGCGCATACCTATTTGTCGTTCCGGTCGTTACCAAAGAATAAGAAACCATTTGCCAAATTCCTTGATTCTTTTCAAAGCAGGCTATGTTTTGATTTTTGCGGTCAATGATAATAATTTTAGAAAGTACTTTTAATGCCTCTTGCTTTGCTATATATTTCTCTGGTATATAATATTCTTTCCCATTTTGCACTAAAGCTATATGCCAAAAACCATTGCTACGTTCCAAGCTTTTTATCAATGTTCCATCTGGAATGTAAATAAATTTACTATCCTTTGAAGCACTTAAATAGCCAGGAGCACTTTGGCTTCGAGGGGTTCCTCCCTCATCAATCTCTTTCCCCTCACACAAAGGAGGTTTTCCATGATAATTCTTATAATTTCTCACATAAGTGAGATTCCCTTCACTTTCTTCCTTTTCCAGCTGTTTTATTTTCTCTTCCATTTGATCAAAATCAAAGAATCTTTTTGATACTGTATCTGCACTAACAAAGCCAAATACCCTTTTTAACATGGCTCCATCACCATTTTGATCTATCGTACCACTGCCATCCGGAACAATCTTCTTATCGTCATTTTCATACCAATACACATGATACCATTTCTCTTCTGTCACGTTATTATTTTCTTCTTTGTGATTAAATAATGTTATTGTTTCTATATATTGGAGCTTTTCCCATTTTTGAGATTTTCTTAAAATTTTAGCATCTATAGATGGTAATGTACGTATGTTTACACCCTCGTGTTCACAAACCAAATAAGTAAACGTCATAGGATAACTATTATATTTTAATTGCACGGAAAAACTAGGCTCTTGTATTTCCTCCTCAACGACAAAATCCATCTTAGGTTTATCTTTGATTTCTTCTCTTAACGCATTCGTCTGCTTACTAACCTTTAAAACAGAAATTTCTGTTTCATAAGAGTTTCTTTGTGACAATAAAAGAACGACGCTTATAAGAAGCATCGCTGCGCATCCCGCACATAAAAATTTTATCAGCTTCATCGGCATCGCTCCATCCTTCATAATCCTAATGGACTTAATACTTTATATGCAAGTGACCTTCAAGATAGACATAATTGAAAACGATATTTCCTACATAATAAAAAAGAGTGTTTTAAAGGAAATGAAAAACACTCTTTTTCTTTTTATAGATACTTATTTAAAAATATAATCGTATTTTTTTAATAATTTCATTAGAGGTAAACCAATCACATAACATGATATCAGTTCCCCTAGTCCTACCCAAAGAACGCAAGCCCAAGGAGCAACCGGAACGCCATATGCGTAATGAAGCATCAATCCAATAATAACTCCATTTGCAATCACCGGAGGCAAAGGAACAAGCAAAGGACGCTTTCTAAGCAAATAGGATCCCATTGCTGCTATCAGTGTTGTCGCACTCCCAAAAATAATATCTAACATGCCGTATGGTCCAATCATATTGGATAACAGGCACCCTACAAACAGCCCCGGAATGGCTGCTGGTGTAAAATAGGGCAAAATGGTCAATGCTTCAGAGACCCGTACCTGCATAACACCATAACTAAAAGGCATCAGCACTAAAGTGAGAACAGCATAAATGGCGGCAATTACCGCTGCTTGAATAAGAAATAATACACGTTTGTCTTTCATGTGGTTTCTTCCTTTCATCTTCCGCTCGGTATAATGTCACCTCTACTTCGCTTTTTTATTCATTTTTTACTATGTTATTTTAACTTACAAGATATAAGCTTGCAAGATTAAAACCAGAAAATAAACAGTTAACACAAAAAATGCAACTGCATCTCTTTTTTCCAAACTCATCCCATTCATTCGAGTTCTGCAATCTCCCCCTCGATAGCAACGAGCTTCCATTGCCATCGCAAGATCCGAAGCAATTCGGAATGCGCTGATAAACAGCGGTACTAAAAGAGGTATCAATGCTTTTGCTCTCTGCATAAGGTTTCCACTTTCAAAATCAGCACCTCTAGCCATCTGTGCCTTCATAATTTTATCCGTTTCCTCTAAAAGAGTCGGAATAAAACGCAATGCGATTGTCATCATCATGGCCAGTTCATGTGACGGCATACCAAAGCGCTGAAACGGAGAAAGCAATCGTTCAATTCCATCAGTTAAACTTATCGGTTTGGTCGCTAATGTTAAAATTGAAGAACCCATAATTAAAAGGATTAAACGCAAAGCCATAAAAATGGCATTATAAAGCCCTTCTCTAGTAATAGAAAGGAATCCAAGAGATATTAATATTGTACCTCTTGTCATAAACATATTTATTGTAAACGTAAATAAAATAATCAAAAAAATAGGTTTTAATCCGCGAACTATAAAAGAAAGGGGTACTTTTGATATCGCGATACAAACCGCCAAAAAAATACTGGCTATACCAAATCCCCAAAAATCTCTTACCAAAAATAAAGAAATCAAAAATACAAAAGTACTAATAATCTTTACTCTTGGATCTAATTTATGAATCCACGAACTCCCCGGATAATATTGTCCTAATGTTATATCTCGAATCATTGTTTATTATTTTCCAATCCATCGATAAATTTCTTGCTCTGCTTCCGAAATCGTCAATGCATCCGCCTGCACAGGTGCACCCTTTCTTTGTAAACGATACATAAATTCTGTGGCAGGTGGCAAAGCCAAATTCATACTCTTTAATTCTTCCGCTCTGCGAAACACCTCACTTGGAGTTCCTGTCATCACCAATCGTCCACTATCCATAACTAAGATTTTACCTGCAAGTCTTGCGATATCACCCATATTATGCGATATCAATATAATTGTAATGCCTTCCTTTTTATGAATGGTCTCAACCATCTGTAAAACATCCTGATGCGCTTTAGGGTCCAATCCCGCAGTAGGTTCATCTAAAATTAATACTCTTGGCCGCATAGCAACCACTCCGGCGATTGCCACTCTTCGCTTTTGCCCTCCGGAAAGTGCAAAGGGAGAACGCTTTGCAAGATGCTCGTAATCCAAACCTACAAGCTGCATTGCTTCTTTCACCCTTTGTTCGGTTTCTTCTTTTGAAATGCCTATATTCAAAGGACCAAAAGCAATATCCTTTTCAACCGTTTCTTCAAATAATTGATATTCCGGATATTGAAACACCAAACCTATTTTTCTTCGAATGTCACGCATTTTAACAGCTTTATCCGTTATATCTATGCCATCAATGATAATTTGTCCTGATTTGGGTTTGAGCAATCCATTTAAATGCTGAATCAGTGTAGATTTTCCTGAACCTGTATGTCCAATAATACCTACAAATTCACCCTGTTTAATCTCAAAATTGATATGATCCAATGCTACGGTTTCAAATGGCATTCCTTCTGCATAAATATGGGTCAGTTCTTTTACTTGTATTTGCGGCATAAAAAATCCACCAACCCTTCCGTATCAATGATATCCTGCGGCACTGGAATTCCATTGCTTCTCAAACGATTTCCAATCTCTACCGCTAACGGTACATCCAGATTTACAGCTTTGATTTTTTCGGACTGAGAAAAGATTTCAACCGGAGTACCATCCATGACAACATTACCTGCATCCATTATTATCACTCTATCTGCTACAGCTGCTTCTTCCATAAAATGAGTAATAAGCAATATCGTAATTCCCTCTCGATGCAAGGTCTCAATAATATCCATTACCTCTTCCCGGCCATGCGGATCAAGCATAGCAGTAGGTTCATCTAATATAATACATTCCGGGCGCATCGCAACCACACCAGCAATTGCAATTCTCTGTTTTTGTCCACCAGACAACAAATGCGGTGCATTCTTTCGATAAGGATACATATTAACACTTTTCAGAGCGTCATCAACTGTCTTTCGAATTTCCTTTGGATCCACTCCTAAATTTTCCGGTCCAAATGCAACATCATCCTCAACAATAGAGGAAACCAATTGATTATCTGGATTTTGAAATACCATCCCTGCTGACTGACGAATATCCCATAATTTTTCTTCATCCTTTGTATCATAACCATTCACGTACACCGCACCTCCACTTGGAAGTAACAATGCATTTAAATTTTTTGCAAGTGTAGATTTTCCAGAACCATTTTTTCCGATAATCGCAGTAAAACTACCTCGTTCTACATCAAGGCTTACACCATTGACAGCACGAACGACTTCCTCTTCATTTTCGTCTTTTTGATATTCGAAAACCAAATCTTTAATTTGAATGATTTTATCTTTCATCTATTGTTTAACTCTCTTTTCTGCTTCTATTACTAGCCAAGCGCAGTGATTAAAAAAAGCTTTACTTTCTGTACTGTCTTTATAATTTAGTCGATAACCTGTTTCATCTAAATAAGAAAAATATTCTTTCAATATCCACCCAGTAGTAGTATCAGGATATTCTTTTATAAAATCTAAATATGCTTTTTTTGCATCACTTGAAAATTCCATTGTAGTATAGTCAAAAATTGGAGTATTATTAGCACCCATCAATATAAAGTTCATATACATTTCGTACAAACTTTTCAAATCATTTGCCACTAAATGTTCGTCTTTATATTCATTCATAAGCAATTCAACTTCATAGGCTCTTTGAGCCAACTCCTGCCAATTAAGAATTAAGGTCGCATTTTCAATGCAAGGCTTTTCAGCTTCCAGCGCTTTTAATTGATATAAATGGAATAACGAAGGTAAAATATTTTTCTGGTAGTCCATCGATAACTTTGCATAATCCAGAGTAAGCTTTATTTCATCCTTTTTCAAACCAATTATGATATCAGCATCCTTCATCGCTTGATCAAAAGACTTTAGCTCATCTATATTTTGAGCCAATTCACGAGTTTTATCGTTCTCATCATAAAAACCCTTCATTTCTTCAATCAAGGTTTTATCTACTTCAGAATTAATAAAACGCAATGCATAATCTTCATACTCTACAAGCATATGGCTTGCTCTTTCTGTATCTAATTTTCCAATATATTTATCTAAATAAGCATCAGCACTCACTAATTTTTCAGGAGTAATCTCACCGTTCAGCATTTCTGCAAACTCGTTCTGAATCGTTTCCGCATTTTTTCCGCAAGCCCCTAAGATGCACATAATCGCGAGCAGAAAGAACACTAAAATGCTACGTTTTATCGTCCACTTCATACATCATCCTCCTAATCTTATTTATTATAACCTAAAAAAGGGAAAAATTCAACCAATGAAAAACCCAAGAGAGGGCAGGAAAAACTAACGGTCTTTCATTACAATCCAATTACAGGTTTTTCATTTTATTGCCATTTTCACTCTCTAATGCTATATTAATATCAAAAGACACTGATATATGTTCCAATTAAATGTATAAACAATTGAAGGGAAGGGAATAGAAAATGCTTGTATCTATACTAAAAAGAATGGGGAGTGGGCTTTTGGCTGCTGCATTAGTGTGTTCGCTCACCATTCCGAATATTGAAGTCTATGGCGCGTCCATGCGGGATATCAAAGGCCATTGGGCAGAGCGCTATATCAATCAAATCATTAGTGCCGGAATTGTAAAGGGCTATGAAAACGGTACTTTCCTGCCAGATAATCCGGTCACTCGTGCGGAATTTTCGCATATGATTAATGCTGCTTTAGGAAATACCGGGACCACTTCCGTATCGTTTAATGATACTCCAAAGTCCGAATGGTACTATACCGATATCTCTAAAGCACTCTCTGCCGGTTATGTTGCCGGTTACAGCGACGGTAGTTTTAAACCAAATAATCCAGTCAGCAGACAAGAAGCTGCAGTCATGCTTTCACGCATTGTACCTACTTATGGAAAAAATTCTGATATAAAACATTTTAAAGATCATGCATCAGTAGAAAACTGGGCCGTAGAATCCATGCAGCGGATGAATGGAAAAGGTTACATTGGTGCATATGATGATGGTAAACTCCATCCTACTGATAAATTAACTCGTGCACAAACTGCAAAAATTATCAGTGATATTTTAAACAAAGAAAGTATTGTAAAAAATGATCCAAATGTATCTTCAAACGGTATGTCTCTTACAAATAAAATTTACTCGAACGGAGTAACCATGAGCCGTTCCTTAGGTGATGGCAATGCATATATCGAAAATTGCGTTGTATTAGGAAAGCTCTCTGTACAAGGCGGAGGAGAAAACAGCATTAACATTTCAAATTCTCGAGTTGTAAATGCCGATGTAGCAAAATCTTCCGATTCTGTTCGTGTTTATTTAAAAGGCGAAACTAATGTCGAACATATAAACGTTTCAAACAATGCAATCCTACAAACGTCCTCACTATATGGCGGGAATTTTGGCCCAGGATTTAAAAAAATTAATGTTCAAAGAAGTGCCAAAGTTACCTTTACCGGAAATTTTCCTGAAGTCAACTTAGATGGGTCAAATGCAGAAGTTACATTTACTTCGGGTACGGTTAATAATTTAAACGTAGCATCAAACGCAAGTTCAACCGATGTTACCGTTGAAACCAATGCAAGTATCATTGACAGTAACATCAATGCCTCCTGCGGATTCCATGGAAACGGTAACATTCGTAATATGCGAGTGAATGCAAATGGTGTGACCTATTCGAAGAGACCAACCAATGTTTATATTCATTCAAAAGTAAATGTCAGACCAAATGAAGAAGATGAAAATTCAGAGATTACTATGAGTCCTTCGAATCGTTCAACAAATGTCTCTACCAGAACCGATATTACTTTGACCTTTAAAAATGCTATGACTCTATATAACGGACGTTCCATTTCTTCCTCAAATATTGATGATTTTGTGGAACTACGAGAAGGCTCTGCAAATGGAAGCAAAATAAGCTTCAATGCTTCCATCAATTCATCGAAAAGAGTCATTACCATTGAGCCTGACTCCAGATTAGATGATGACGAACGCTACTATGTCATCATTGATCGACGAGAATTAAAAGATTCAAGAGGCAACGCAAACGATGCATTCTCCGAATACTTCAGTACTGGAGACGATGATCAGGATGGTGATATTGTTATGGACCCAGCTCCGAGAGAAACAAATGTGTCTACTAGATCCGACATTACATTGACATTCAAAGATTCCATGACTTTATATAACGGTCACACAATTACTTCTTCAAACATTGATGATTTTGTAGAACTGCGAGAAGGCTCTACAAACGGAAGCAAAATAAGCTTTGATGCTTCCATCAATTCATCGAAAAAAGTCATTACCATTGAGCCTGACTCTAGATTAGATGATGACAAACGCTACTATGTTATCATCGGTCGACGAGAATTAAAGGATTCAAGAGGCAACGCAAACGATGCATTCTCCGAATACTTCAGTACTGGAGACGATGATCAGGATGGTGATATTACGATGTATCCTTCTCCGAAAAAGTCGAATGTTTCCAGAAATACTGATATTACATTGACATTCAAAGATTCCATGACTTTATATAACGGTCGCACGATTACTTCTTCAAATATTGATGATTTTGTGGAGCTGCGTGAAGGGTCTACCAGCGGAAGCAAAGTACGCTTCAGCGCTTCCATCAACTCTTCGAAGAAAGTCATTACCATTGATCCTAGTTCCAGATTGGATGATGACGAGCGATATTATGTCATCATTGATCGTCGTGAATTAAAAGACTCAAGAAACAATGGAAACAATGCCTTCTCCGCATACTTCAGCACAGGAGATGATGATGACACTTATGCAACTTACAGCCCGAGAAATGGTGAAACCAACGTTTCAACGACGGTAAAACCAACCATTCGTTTCTCAGAACGTGTGATTAAATATAGCGGTAGTAGCACTATTCGCTCCAGCGATTTAAAAAATATCATCGACTTCCGTGTCAACAATTCCAGTGGCAATCGAGTTAGTTTTGACGCCAGCATCAGTTCGGAAAGAAACATTACTATTACCCCTCGATCACCGCTCTCAGAAAATACTAAATATTATTTAGCTATCAATAGTAATACACTAAAAACATCAGCTGACAGAACAAAAATACCATCGTCATATGTTACATTTACAACTAAAGGTGTTGTTAGACCACAAGTAACAAGTTTAACTACTACCTCAACCGAAAATACTATCACCGTAAATGTAACGGGAAACTATTCTGGTACAGCTTATGTTATGCTCGTGGGCGCTTCGGATGCTACACCTACCGCTAATCAAATAATTTCAAATAATGGAACTAGTACAGGAAAATCAGTATCAGTTTCAGCAAATTCTGCGAAATCATTAGTATTTAGCGGATTAAGTCCGAGCAGCACTTATAAAATTGTGGCATTTTTACGTTCGAGTAGTATCGGTGATTCCTCTATTTCAACAAAAACGGTAACGACCAAGGCTCCGTCCATACCTTCCGCTAAGCTATCATCCCTATCGGTAGACGGCAGAGAAAGCTTCTCACCTGCCTTTAACAGTAATACCGATACGTATGATGTTGTTATGCCATTTGGCTCTACTACAGCGACTGTAAATGCTACAAACAGCAATGGATACGCAAAAATCAACAGTGATGCAGCAAATTCGTCCGTAAGCAGCAACGTCGACCTTTCTCCTGGTCAAACAACTACGGTCACAATCGTTGCTTCCGGTGATGCACAAACAAACTCCACGTACCGTCTCAACATTACCGTAGCAGGCAATACAGGAGTGTCAAACCTTACAGTCAATGGCAGCTCAATAAGTGTGAGCGGTTCAACGTTTACAGCAGACCTTGGTTCCGGCACTTCAACTAGTGCAGACATCGATATCATAGCAGATGATCCAAATGCACGAATTCGATTAACCGGTACTAACACAGGCAGTTATTCATTACGTTTGGATGACATCAAAGAATCACAGGAACTTACTTTCACCATTACTTCAAATGGAAAGAGTAAAGAATATACCTTAAGATTACAATTTACCGCAGTTCAGCCGCCAGAACCAACGCCAGAACCAACGCCAGAACCATAATTTAATGGTACTAAGCTCCATATACTTTACTTTTTAATAAACAAAAACCCATTGAGATATTCAATGGGTTTTTTATTCGTTTTTAATTTTATTGTTCGTCTTGAGCACCTATTTTTCGAAATCTTTGATAACGACTTTCTAAAAGTTCTTCTTTCGGTAATTTTAAAGCCTTTTCAAATGCATCAAACAGCAAATCTTCCAGCAGATAATATACCTTCTTAAACTCTTTTCCTTGCTCTTTCTCTTTAATAACCTTTTCTACTACACCTAATTCATAAAGTTCTTTCGCTGTCAGTTTGAGACATTGTGCCGCTTCTTTCATTTTCGAAGCATCCTTCCAAAGGATACTGGCACATCCTTCCGGTGAAATAACAGAGTACACTGCATTTTCAAGCATCCAAACCTGATCTGCAACAGCTAGCCCTATTGCGCCGCCACTTCCACCTTCTCCGATAAATAAAGAAAGAATTGGTGTCTTCAGCGTCATCATTTCCATTAAATTTTCTGCAATGGCTAGACCCTGCCCACGTTCCTCTGCCTCAATACCGCAATAAGCACCTGCGGTATCAATCAAACAAAGTATCGGCCGATTAAATTTTTCTGCTTGTTTCATCAGTCTAAGAGCCTTACGATATCCTTCCGGATGGGCAGATCCAAAGTTACGTTTTACCTTTTCTTTTGTTGTATGACCTTTTTCAATGCCAATTACTGTGATCGGCATATTTTTTAATTTTCCGATTCCGCCTATGATAGCCGCATCGTCTGCGTATCTTCGATCTCCGTGAAATTCCATGAAGTCACTGATTAAATTATCAATATAATCCTGAGTCGTTGCTCTGCCTTTTGCACGAGCCGCCATCACTCTTTTATAAGCTTCCATTACAACAGCACCTCCTTACTATGAAGTGCCAATATGTTTTTTAAATAGATCTTTTGATCCTTTCTTTCTACAATTGCATCAACAAAGCCTTTTTCCAGTAAAAATTCAGAACGTTGAAAGCCCTGAGGCAGCTTCTGTCTTATTGTCTGTTCAATAACTCTTGGGCCTGCAAACCCTATCAATGCTTTTGGTTCTGCCAAAATAATGTCACCTTCCATTGCAAAACTTGCCGTGACACCACCGGTTGTCGGATCTGTAAGTACCGTCACATAAAGATTCCCAGCATCGCTGTGACGTTTCACAGCACCACTGGTTTTTGCCATTTGCATTAAGGATAAAATGCCTTCTTGCATACGTGCCCCTCCGGAAAGTGTATACCCGATTACTGGCAGTTTCTCTTTTGTTGCATATTCAAACAATCTCGTAATCTTTTCTCCAACCACCGTACCCATGCTTCCCATCATAAATTTGGAATCCATAACAAAAATGGTTGTTTCAAATCCTCCTATGGTTCCTTTTCCACAAATGACACTTTCTGTTTCTCCGCTCTCTTCCTTTGCATTTTCTAGCTTCTCTTCATATCCCGGAAAATCAATGCGATTAAAGGAGGTTAAATCTGTATAAAATTCGTCAAACGAGCCATCATCTAATATCATATGAATCCGTTCTCTCGCACTTACCTTAAAATGAGTGCTGCAGACAGGGCATACATAATTGTTATCCTTTACTTCCGTTACAAAGAGAGTATTTTTGCAACTTGAGCAAAAAATACATACATCATCCGGTATAAATGGTTGTGCAAAAGCCTGATCCATTCCTCGGTGCTCTAATTCATTTTTCGGTTTTCGAAACAAACCCTTTCTTAACATGAACTACCCCCTTTTCTCTCTGGTCTCCATGAAGTTCGTATAATAGTCTCCCCGAACAAAATCAGCTTCCTCTAAAATCGCAAGCTGCAGCTCTGTATTGGTGGAAATTCCACCTATAATCAACTCGCATAAAGCGGCTCGCATTTTTCGAATGGCTTCTTCTCTTGTTTTTGCGTGAACAATAAGTTTTCCAATCATAGAATCGTAAAAAGGCGGCACCATATAATCCTGATAAACTGCTGTATCAAAGCGAACCCAAGGGCCACCCGGTATATGAAGCATATCAATACGACCTGCACAAGGGCGAAAGCCTTGACTTGGATCTTCTGCATTAATACGACACTCGATAGCACTACCTGATAGCTGAATGTCTTCTTGTGTCATATCCAAGGAAATTCCTGCTGCAATTCGAATTTGCCATTTGACTAAATCAATTCCAGTTACCATTTCTGTTACGGTATGTTCCACCTGTAGTCTTGTATTCATTTCCATGAAATAAAAGCTGCCGTCATTACTCATAAGGAACTCAATGGTACCGGCATTTTCATAATTTACTGCCTTTGCCGCTTTTGTAGCAACTTCTATCATTTTATTTCGAGTCTCCTCACTCATTGCAGGAGACGGACTTTCCTCAATTAGTTTCTGATTTTTTCTCTGAATGGAGCATTCACGTTCACCGAGGCAAACCACATTTCCATGTTTATCGCATAGAATCTGCATTTCTATATGTTTTGCAGGCGATATAAAACGTTCCATATAAACAGCACCATCCCCAAATGCTGTTCTTGCTTCTGCCGATGCGGTTTTAAAAGCAGCTTCAAACTCTTCTGCATCTCGAACCAGACGAATACCTCTGCCACCGCCGCCTGCCCTGGCTTTTACAAGCAAAGGAAACCCAATCTGTTCCGCTTCTTTTTTAGCTGCCTTAACATCTTCAATAACATCACAACCTGGAGTTACCGGAACACCTGCCTGCTTCATAGTTTTTCTTGCTTCATCTTTATCTCCCATTCTACGAATAACACCTGCAGAAGGCCCGATAAATACGATGCTGCACTCTTCACAGAGATGAGCAAACCTTGCATTTTCAGAAAGCAAACCATATCCCGGATGAATTCCTTCTGCTCCGGTAGCTACCGCAGCAGATAATATCGCACTCATATTTAAATAACTGTCTTTAGGTGCAGATGGTCCAATACAAATGCTTTCATCTGCAAGACTTACATGCAAAGCATCGCGGTCTGCTTCTGAAAAAACAGCCACCGTAGCAATGCCCATTTCTTTACAAGCTCGTATGATCCGTACCGCGATTTCTCCGCGGTTTGCAATTAATATTTTTGAAAACATGGATTATCTCCTCATCCTTTTACCAATGCAAAGGAAAATTCTGCACTCACACATAATTTCCCATCAACACTGCCCTTTCCTTTTGCAAAGTAAAAAGGTTCCTTTACCCGATCTATACTGCATTCCAGTTTCAAAGTATCACCGGGTTTTACAGGATTTCGAAATTTAACATTATTTAATCCTGTATAATATGGAGTAAGCAATTCTCCCTCTTCCGATTTATTAGTCCTTTCTTCATGAAGCAATACGCAACAGGTCTGTGCCATTATTTCACAAAGTATAACTCCCGGCACAACAGGGTTACCAGGAAAATGACCTTGTAAGAACCATTCATCCCCTTTTACTTTATAAAAGCCTACGGCTTGATTTTCTTCTACAACGGATGCTTCATCAACAAGAAGCATCGGTTCTCTATGTGGAATAATTTTCTTAATATCTTCCTTGTTCATTCTAATCACTCCTCAAGTAGGGTATATCTTTATTTGATATAAAATAACGGCTGCCCAAATTCTACTACATCTCCGTTTTCCACACAAATTTCAGAAATCACCCCATCGCACTCTGCAACAATCTCATTGAGAAGCTTCATTGCCTCAACAATGCAGACTACATCTCCTTTTTTTACAGTATCTCCTACAGCTATATAAGGAACATCGTCCGGCGATGGTGCCGCATAAAATACACCTACCATTGGAGATTTAATCGGAGTTCCTACCGACATTGTCTTTGCTTGATTGGCTTCCTCTGGTTTTGCTTCTACTAATGGCGCAGTAATATCTGGCACAACATTCTGTGCTTCATTCTGAACCGTTGAAAGCGCCGATGATGTTAAAATTGCATTGCTTGCTATGTTTTTTTCCAGTCGAATCTTAGTTGATCCTTCTGTAATTTCCAAACAACTTAATTTTGATTCTTCCAACAGTCTTACTAATCCTTTGATTTCCTCAATATTCATTAGCAACCGCTCCTTACTCTTCTATTTTACGAAATGCAATACAACCATTGTGTCCGCCAAATCCAAGAGATATTGACATACCAAGTTTGACATCTGCATCAACACTCTTATTTGGTGTATAGTTTAAATCACATTCCGGATCCATTTCTTTATAGCCAATCGTTGGTGGAATTTTTCCATTCTTCAATGCTAACACAGTTGCAGCAGCTTCAATCGCACCAGCGGCACCAAGCATATGTCCAGTCATTGACTTTGTAGAACTAATGTAAACTTTCTTGGCTTTCTCTTCACCTAAAGCTAGTTTAATTGCTTTCGTTTCTGTTTTATCATTAAGCGGTGTACTGGTACCATGTGCATTAATATATATTCGATCTTCTTTCATTAAAGCAGGATCAAGTGTCGCCGCTTCATCCAATGCCAAAGAAATCGCTTTCGCTCCACCCATCGCTTCCGGATGTGGTGCTGTCATATGATAAGCATCGTTTGTATTGCCGTATCCGACCATCTCAGCATATATGTTAGCTCCACGATTGATTGCATGTTCATATTCTTCCAAAATTAAAATAGCGGCTCCTTCACCCATAACAAACCCATCTCTATTTTTATCAAACGGAATTGAGCTCGCATCAGGATCATTTTTTTGGGTTAATGCCATACAATTGGTAAATCCAGCTACTGCCAAAGGAACAATGGTTGCTTCCGTTCCACCAGCAATAATTGCATCTGCATACCCAAATTTAATGGTGCGGAACGCTTCACCAATCGCATTGGTTGACGTAGCGCAAGCGGTAACTATTGGAAGACTCGGTCCTTGTGCATGGAAACGGATGGCAATGTTCCCGGTCGCCATATTTCCAATCATCATAGGAATAAAAAACGGAGAAATTCGATTTGGTCCCTTAGATAAAAGTTTTTGTGCTTCATCAAAAAAAGTACTCATTCCACCAGTTCCAGATCCCACATAAACACCAAGACGAGCCGGATCAGTATTTTCTTCCGTAATTCCTGCATCTTCTACTGCTTGCACAGCAGCAGCTATCGCATATTGTGAAAAGAGGTCTTGCTTTCTTGCCTCTGCTTTTTCCATATATTTTAGAGGATCAAAGTCTTTTACTTCACCTGCTATTTTTACCTTGTAATTACTTGTATCAAATTTTGTTATAAAATCAATGCCGTTTTTTCCAGATATTAAGCCATTCCAAAATGCATCAACTTGATTGCCTACCGGAGAAATTGCTCCAAGTCCGGTTACTACAACTCTTCTCATATTATTCCTCCTATCTTACGGTCTCTTGCTCGTACCTTGCACGAAAACCTTCTTCCAGTTCTTTAAATAACTGTTCCACCGTTAAGATACGATCCACACGATATCCATTTGCACCGATAAAAGCAAATCCATTTTCTATTTTTCCGTGAACCGCATTAATTAGTGCCGAAGAAATACAATAAGGGCTCCCTTCTTCTTTGCAAGTTTTAATACAATGCCGACTACAATTTTTAGGATTCTTTAATCCTTTTTTTGCATCGGTTAAAAACTCATTTATGATTGCTCTTCCAGGTAATCCCACGGGACTTTCTATTATTCCAATATCTTTTTTTGTGCAATTAATATAAGCTTGTTTGAACGCAAGGTCTGCATCGCACTCTTCAGTTGCTACAAAACGAGTTGCCATTTGTACACCACTTGCACCAAGGCTTAACATTGTATAAATATCTTCACCTGTATAAACACCGCCTGCAGCAATGACGGGAATGCTCTTTTTCGCATCTTCTTCTATTTTTTTTACTTCCTCAACAACTTCCGGAACTAAGCTTTCCAGACGATAAGCAGGGTCATCAATTTGTTCTTTGGAAAACCCTAAATGACCTCCGGCCATAGGCCCTTCAACTACAAACGCATCCGGAGCATATTGATAATGACTCATCCAACGTTTTGCAATCAATTTAGCTGTTCTTGCCGAAGAAACGATAGGTACTAATTTCGTTTTGCTCCCTTCAATTAAGGCAGTCGGCAAATTTAAAGGCAATCCTGCTCCAGCAAAAATAACATCAATCCCCTCTTCGACGGCAGCCCTTGCCGTTTCAGCAAATTCAGAAATAGCAACCATAATATTGACACCAAGAATACCTTTTGTCGCTAGCTTTGCCTTTCGAATTTCCTGTCTTAGAATGGATATATTTCGACTCTCTTCTTTATTTTCTTCAATTTCACATGGAATTCCAACATAGCCAAGTCCTACAGCAGATATAACTCCAATTCCTCCGGCTTCCGCTACTGCGACGGCCAGTTTCCTTCCGGATACTCCAATACCCATTCCACCTTGTACAATGGGCGTAGGGAGATGTAAATCTCCGATTTTAAGACCTTTCCCATACCAATTAAACATAAAGTCCACCATCTACCTTAATCGTTTCACCCGTAATATAGTTTGCTTGATCACTGGCAAGAAAAACAGCAATATTGGCTATATCTTCCGGCTTTCCCATTCTCTTTAATGGAATGGCTTCAATCGCTGCTTCCTTCGTCTTCTCAGAAAGCTTAGCTGTCATATCCGTTTCAATAAACCCAGGTGCTATGGCATTACAGGTGATACCTCTTGAAGCAAACTCTTTTGCAACTGTTTTTGTTAAACCAATGAGCCCTGCCTTAGCTGCGGAATAATTTGCCTGCCCAGGATTTCCCATTAAACCGGATACGGAAGAAATATTAATAATGGTTCCCTGACGCTGCTTCATAAACGGTCCGCAAAAATGCTTAATCATATGAAAGGCACCTTTCAGATTCGTGTCAATGACCTTATCAAAATCCTGCTCCTTCATAGAAAAAATCAATCCATCCTTTGTGATCCCTGCATTATTTACTAAAATATCTATTTTCCCAAAACGTGAAATTGCCTGTTTAACCACTTCGCCTGTCTGAGAAAAATCAGTAACATCACATAAAAAAGCTTCCGCCTCAACACCGAAGCTTCGAATTTCTTCACAGGTTTCCAAAGCTGCAGATTGATTGGACGCATACGCAAATGCAATGTTGGCTCCATTTTTCGCCATGGCAATTGCAATGGCTTTCCCTAAGCCTCTGGATGCACCTGTAATAAATGCCGTTTTGTTTTTTAACATAATATTCTCCTAAACCACCGCGTATTATTTTAGCTCTGCCAAAACACGATGTAAGTCGCCTTCTTTCTCCACGTTATAGACGGATGCTTGCGGTGCAATCTTTTTAATCAACCCGGAAAGTGTCTTTCCCGGTCCCACTTCTATAAATGTATCAAAGCCTTCTTCTACCATATTTTCTATAGTTGCTTGCCATAATACCGGGTTCATAACCTGCTTGGTTATTAATTCCTTACATCTTTCTTTTGTATATGGTGTTGCAGTTGCATTTGCATACACAGGATAAATTGCATCCTCTACAGAAACATCTTTTAAAAATGTCTCTAATTCTAAGGATGCCTCTTTCATAAACGGACTATGGAATGCACCGCTAACTGCAAGTGGTACAGCCATTCCTCCTACTTCCTTTACTGCCTTTATAAGATCTGGTAACGCTTCCTTTTTTCCAGCCACTACCGTTTGTACCGGACTGTTAAAGTTAACAGGAAACGTACCTGCTTCTTCATCACATAAAGAGACAACAATTTCCGGCTTTAACTTTAATACTGCAGCCATTCCACCAGGATTCCTTGCTGCTGCATCGTTCATAGCTTCGCCACGTTTATAAACCAAAGCAAATCCTTCTTTTAAAGAAATCATATTAGAAAAAGCCAAAGCTGGAATTTCACCCAAAGAAAAGCCTGCTACTGCATCAGGAACGATTCCTTTTGCTTTTAAAGCCTCTGCAATAGCTAAGTCAACAGCAAACAAACATGGTTGCGTATTTGCAGTAATAGAAAGTTCCTCTTTTGTTCCAAAAAAACATTGGTCCTTTGTTCCCTGACGCATATCCTCTATCTGATCGAAAATGCCCTTCGCAGCGTCACTGCATTCATAAAGTTCCTTTCCCATACCAGGGTATTGCGCTCCTTGACCGGCAAATACAAAAGCTATTTTACCCATTTCGTTCCTCCACGAAGTACTTTTTCTGCATCTTCAAAAATTTCTTTAATAATTTCAGCTGCCGTTTGTTCTTTTTTTACCATAGCGGCAATCTGTCCTGACATAAAGCTTCCTTTTTTTTCATCGCCCAATATAGCAGCTGCATATAAAGAACCTGCTCCATATGCTTCTAATTCTGCATCAGACACATTGCTGTTGTATTCCATCTTCAAAAACTCTCTTGAAAATGGCGTTTTTAAAGCACGAACCGGATGGCCAAGCCGCTTTCCGGTAGTCATCGTATCAATATCCTTAGCTTTTAATATCTTATTTTTATAATTTTGATGTACGTTGCATTCTTTTGCCACTAAAAATCGAGTCCCCAATTGAACGCCTACCGCTCCAAGCATAAAGGAAGCAGCAATGCCTCTGCCATCGGCAATTCCTCCTGCCGCAAGAACCGGTATATCTACCGCATCGCATACCTGTGGTACCAAAGACATTGTTGTAATTTCTCCAACATGGCCACCGGATTCTCCACCCTCTGCTATAACAGCAACCGCTCCATTTCTCGCTACTAGTTTCGCAATGCCTGTTGACGGTACAACAGGAATGACTTTTATACCAGCTTTAATCCAATCCTTCATATATTTTGATGGATTTCCAGCTCCGGTCACTACCACAGCCACTTTCTCCTCAGCAACTAACTTTGAAACTTCTTCTACGTGGGGACTCATCAGCATTATGTTCACACCAAAAGGTTTATCGGTCAGCGATTTTGCCTTACGAATTTCCTTTCTAAGCCACTCCCCATCTGCATTCATTGCAGAAATAATCCCAAGACCTCCAGCATTGGAAACTGCGGCTGCCAAATCAGCATCCGCAATCCATGCCATTCCACCCTGGAAAATGGGATATTCGATTCCTAATATCTCACAAATTGGTGTCTTAATCATGATTAACCCCTATTCCAATGCCGCATCAATTGCCTTTACTACGTCTCCAACCGTTTTCATATCTTCGTTCATTTCAAGAGAAATACTAAATTCATCTTCTAAATTCATTACTAATTCTACAGTGTCTAAAGAATCCAATTCCAATTCAGCCCATGTGCTTTCCATTTTAATTTTATCTGCTTCACAATCCTTTGCATCTACTAAAATGTTTGCTACCTTTTCAAATGTTGTCATATTCTTATCCTCCAATTTACTTTCTTTATTTGCTCCAACGTAGGATACATGCCCCTGTTGTAAGGCCTCCACCAAAGGAGCTCATCGCTAATAAGTTTCCTTTTTTTAATGTTCCTGCTTTGTTGACTTCATCCAACAATAACGGAACTGCTGCTGCCGAGGTATTTCCTCTGCAATTTATATTGGTGAGAAATTTTTCTCCATCAATATCCAATCGACCTATCGCAGAATCCAAGATTCGCATATTTGCCTGATGCGGCAAAACATAATCAATTTCTTCTCCAGTAACACCGGCTAGCTTCATAACCGTTTTGATATCCCTACACATTGAAGATACGGCAAAACGGAAAACTTCCTTTCCATCCATTTGAAGGAAAGGCTCTAGTTCACTTTCCTTACGAAACGGACAATTCCCGGAAACATTAGGAGCTGCAAGTGCATGAGTATTTCCTTTGGCAGTCAAGCGTATCGCCAATAGATCTTCTCCTTCTCCTAAAACGACCGCTCCTGCACCATCGGCAAAGATGACACTAGTGTTGCGTTCTCTCCAATCGACCAGCTTTGAAATAGCTTCTGCTGCTACAATTAAAATTTTCATTTTTGGATTTCTTGCAAAATACCCTGTCGCTACATCCATAGCGTATAAAAATCCAGTACAAGCTGCATTTAAATCAAATGCAGGGCATTTTGCTCCAATCCGAGCTTGTAACACACACGCCATTGAAGGGGTGATATAATCCCCAGATAATGTAGCACAAATAATCAAATCCAATTCTTCTGCTGTAACTCCACTATCTTCTAATGCACGTTTTGCAGCTAACTCAGCTAAATCAGTTATGGTTTCTTCTCCACAAATCCGGCGTTCCTCAATTCCAGTTCGAGTTCGAATCCATTCATCATCTGTATCCATGATCTTTGCCAGATCATCATTTGTTTTACAAAGAGACGGTAGACCACTACCGGTTCCTAATATTCGAAAGCTCATTTTTTATTCCTCGCTTCCAGTCTTTTCTTGAAAAACTCGTTTAATTTAGTAATACCTCTTACCAAAATTTCTTTTTCTTCTTCCGTCATGCCTGCAGCTACATTTCGAACCATATTCTCATGAAAATACTGATGCCCGGCATTAACCTTATGACCCAATCGAGTTAATTTCACAAAAACACGTCTTCCGTCATTTTCAGACTTAATTTTCTCAACGTAACCTTTTCTGGCTAACTTATTGATTGCAACGGTAACAGAAGATAATGTAATATTCATATCCAAAGCAATGTCGCTAATGGTTTTTCCCTTTTCTTTATCCTTTGCTACTGCTTCCAACAAATGCAATTCATTAATCGAAAGATCCGATTGCTCCGAATTCCTAACTGCCTGCTCTTCTATTTTCAATATAGAACGAAAGGTATCTGCTAATAAACCATTCAGCTCTCTGGAAAATAGATCCATTCTGTTTCCTCCTTGTATGCTATTTCTTTTAATGATATGTAAAATAATAATTAGATTGACGAACTAATTATAAAACTGATTAGTTAGTTTGTCAAACTATTTTCCAGTTTTTTTCCTATCATAAGATTTATTCCCAAAATAACACGGATTCAATCCACAGTTAAATTCTCCAATATTTTTTAAACTATACTTTATGCTATTATCTATAAAAATTCAAATAAATAAAGAAAAAAATGATTTCCACTTTTAGAAAATCATTTCTTATTAGATTCATTATCTCATTTTATTTTTTATACTATAGAATTCCAAATAGCATCTCCTATTTCAATTAAAATCATCAATATAATCATTATATAATTTATAAATGAGAGATTTTTATATAAAACAATCGTTCCCTGTTTTTCATCCCATTTTGACTGACCGTTAGAATTTTGATTAACATAATCAAAAGCGTTAAGCATCGTAAAAAGACTTATTATTGGAAATCCCAAGCCGAAACCATAAAGAAAGCACTGCCAATTGCGTACAATAAGACGCTTGAATGTTAAAGGCACCTGTTCTTTTTCAGAGATAAGTTTTATTCCAAGAATCCAACGTCCTGGGGTTGTTCCAAATTGATATAATAAGAGAGGCTCGATAAAGAAAAAAATAAAAATTATAATTAATGTAATCATTATATACACATTAGAAAAAGATACTGTTTCATAAATTTTGGAGTTTATATTTCTAACTATCAATACAGTAACTAATAAAATTATGGCATTAATAATAATACCATCAATCATTCTTGAAAAATATCTTCGCCATGGATTAGTTGGGTAATAACGATATTTTCCATAGCCTTCATATATTTTATCCGTTTTTTCTTCAAGTTCAACAACTCTGACTTCATTTTTATTTTCTTCATTTTCTTTTAAGTATTCTTGTTGCATTTTAAAACAATATGATTTATTAACCTATATAATAAATCATCCTTTCCCTTTCTTATCATTAATTAATAGCAAGATCTCTTATGCAATTAAAAGAGACTGGTTTTTTCAATCTTTATAAAAAAAGCAGCCTCTTTAAAGAATTAATTTATTTGCTTACTATTTGTGCTTATAATCCAGATACAAAATCCAATGGTAAATACGTAATTCCTTTTTCTACACGAGGAGCCTCTGACATTTTTTCGGTTGTCGTTGCCCCATTCTTAGCAATTTTGTATTCTAAATCTCCAGGAATAATGCTATAAACCGTAGAACCCTTTGTTAAAGTAATCGGCTTATCCTTTGCCGTCCATTTTACACTATACCCCTTTATATGTGCCGCATCTCGAATTGCCATACTTGCAACAAACGGTCCACCGATCCGATCTAATTTGCGTCCGTTACGATCCATAACAAAATACAGCAATTCATTATAAAGATAATCTGCATCAAAACAAGCTTTCTTTGCAATGTCCATATGCAGCTTCGTTATATAATCTTTCGCTGCTTTTGGATCTTTTGCATAAAGAGTAATCATCTGTTTCTCTGCTTTTTGCATATCCTTGTATAAACTTTCCTCATATAAGTTCCAATAGTCTCGTACACCCTGTCCATAGAAACTTCTGTTTTGCTCTGCTAACGCGCAAATTCTCTTAAACTTCCAGTAAGCACCGTCATAGTTTGGTCGTTCACCATCTACTTTGTAAGCGGAATACGTGTCATTGATTCCACTAAAATTCGGTAAGAATACAGAATGCTCTGCATTACCAAAAGCAAGCCACTGCAATGCTGAAATTTCAGCTGGATAATTTTCTTTTACTTGAATTACATGAATTTGTGATTGTCGTTCTACACCGATAAAACGAAGTCCCTTATTTTCAGGCAGTGCACCATCATATTTTGTGCCTTCATAACGATTGCGAAGAACATCCATCGCGTCCAATGCAGAAACTTTTTTGTCCGGATTATAAAACAATGGATACATAGTTTCTGTCTTATATTCTCCTACTGTGGATGGTGCTAACAATCTATGCCCCATCCAAGTACGCATATTTGAATAGTCCTCTCTTGGAGCTGCAAAGGTTAGAGCTAGGTGTACCTTACCATCTACTTTTTGTGTCCATCCATTTTTATCTGCTGTTGTAAATAAATCCTTATGGTGCATAAAATTTTCTGTATCACTTGGGTCGACCGTTTCTATCATAAACTGATTTCCAAACACAGCTATTTTATCAGTTGGCATTTTTTGTGCTGCCCACAAATGTCCACTATAAACTTCAAAAATCCATGCCTCATTTTGGTCGGCAAGCATGATTACATTTCCTTCTTCCGAACCGGATGTTTCAATAATGTCTGCCAGAAGCTTGACCCCATCCTTTGCAGTCTTACAGGTTGCTGCAATAATTCCGGTAAGAGCAGCTTCACGCAAAGATCCCTCAACATAAGGATCAACTTCCTCAATTTCCGGCTTTACGTAAGCCGATACAGTAGCCGTAATGGATAGTCCGTACTCGTTTGTACAAGCCCCTGCATAAGTTCCATCTCCAGCATCGGAATAATCCGGCACCATTGTGTATTTGTATGTTGTTGCCGGTAATTTATAGGAAAATCCATTTACATCATCGATGGTTCGACCCGGAACATTTTCCACTCGATCAACAACTACAAACATCTTGTTATAAGCACCTGTACCCTGATCCTCACTTCTTGCAAGGATAGTGCTTCCATCCGTACTTACATCCTTTCCTACGTAAACTGCAGTACAAGCAAACGCACTTGCTGTACTTAGAGTTAGCGCCGCAATCAACGCAACCGCCAAGATTCTAAATCTCCTCATATTTTTGCCTCCTTAAAGCATTATTAAATATTTAGGAATCATTTGATTTTATTTTACTATAGAAAAAGGTATGCGTCTATATTGACAGTTTGAATTTTCTAAATTTTTTATATTATTTTTGTATGTAACATTATTTTAAATAGCATACAAAATTCGACAATATTTAAAATAGTTCGGAAAGAAAAAAACCTAGAAAAATTTTTTCTAGGTTTTTATGTAGTCTTACTTGTCTTTTATCCCAGTTCCTGCCAATTTGCTGGATACACAAAATATGCATATCTTGTATAATCCGGAGTACTAAAAGATATATGGCTATCCTTTGGAATCAATATAATATCTCCTTTTTTGCCGGTAATCTTACGTCCTCCGTCGATTAAAATTTCTAAAGTCCCATCAATCACATAATCAAACTCATCATAAGTAAGCGTCCATTCAAATTCCGCTCCATCAAAAAGCTCCATGATACCCGCACCCATTCTTGGCGCTTCTTCCAACGTAACGATATCCTTAAGCTTAACATCAGTTCTTCCTTCAAATTCTTCTGTTTTTACAGTATCCGCTCGAACGACTAAAATGCCGCTTTGATCTACTTCTTTTTCAAACTCTTTCTCCATATTAGCATGTGATTGCATTAAAACTCGTTCCACAATCTCACGAATGAGTTGTTCACTGACATTCATATTTTCCTCCTCCTTGTATTTATGCTGCGATTTCACTATTTCCTTCGTCAATTTTGCTTAATAACTTAGGAGATAATGCATTTGCCAGTATCAGTGCAGTTACACCTGCAACCAACTTACCTACAACAACAGGGAAAATCATGTCAGGATTATTTCCTGCAGTAAATCCAAGATGATCACCGAAAACAAAAGCTGCGGATACAGCAAAGGCTACATTCAACAATTTTGCTTTTGGATTCATTTCATGTAAAATATTAAACATGGCAATGTTATTTGCTAAATTAGCTACCATACCTGCAGAACCCTTATCGTTCATTCCAAGCACTTTGCCGATTCGTTCCAAAGCACCACCAAAGGTATTGGTAATCCATAGAACCATAGGGAATGCACCCGCTAAAACAATTGCAATTTGTCCGCAGACCAAAAGACCGGATTCTAACCCGACGACACCACCATTCTTATCCGGATCTACCATAATGTCAAAGAGTGGGAATCGAATTCCTGTTAAATATTGGAAAATAGCAATTGCCGTAAAAACTGTAATTACAATGGTAACACCGGTTCCAAAACGGTTAAATCCATTAATCATAGAAGTTGGCTTGAACCAAAGTCCCAGTACGATCAATCCAGCTACAATGATAACCGGTATAAGGTTAATTAGAATACGAATGAGGCTAATCTTATAAGGTGTAATATTCATAACTAAACCACCTGCTATACACCCTAGCGGTAAGGTAATCAAACCTGCTAATACACCAGCGGCAAGATATGGACGATCTTCCTTTTTTATAATAGATAATGCAACCGGAATCGTAAATACGATGGTCGGTCCCATCATAGAACCTAAAATCAATCCTGAGAAATTACCAATCGTTTCATCTGCCGCCAACTCCATTGCCAACGGATAACCACCCATGTCACAAGCTAGCAAGGTCGTTGCAAACATTGCAGGGTCAGCTCCGAAAACAGTATAAATCGGTGCAATGAATGGTTTTAATAAAATTGATAATACCGGTGCTGCTGCGACTACCCCTGCCATAGCGATTGCCAAAGGTCCCATTGCATTAAAGCCTTCATCAAATTGTTCTCCATAGCCGAGTTTATTTCCTCTAATTTTATCTACGGCACCTACTAACATGAAAATCGTCATAATTGTTACAATAATAGAATTTACGGTCAAATTTGAAACATACGATTGTAAGCTCGATGTCAATACTGACACATCAAAAGCTTCTATTAGTTCATTAAACATAGATTACCTCCTATTTCATTTTTCTGTGAAATGCCTCCATACTTATACTATAATAAGTTTTCAAGTAGCTTTGGTGACGGTCTTGGTATTACCGTACTTCCTACCATAAGTTCACTTTCTTTTTGCGCAGCTGCTACTGCAGCCCTTACTGCTCCTACATCTCCGGTCAGCGTTACGATTCCTTTACCTCCAATTGCACAGCCCATACGAACTTCAATTAATGTAATGTTTGCCGCTTTTGCTGCCGCATCTGCAGCAATGATTGTTGATGCAATGGAATAAAATTCAAGGACTCCCACTGCTCCCAGATTTTCCACTGGATTTGTCATATTAATCGCTAAAATTACTTGTTGATCAATATTCGGAATGAATAAAGTATCCACTGCACATTCACCGCTTCGCAGTATACCCTCCTTCATAGCAGCTTCTACGGCTCCAGTTTCACCACCGACTACAATAATATATTTTCCCGGACAAACGGTAGATGCTCTCAATAGTTCCACCTGTGCCGCTTTTACCATGTAATCACATACTTCAATTCCTCTTGCAATGCTGTTCAATTCAACCATGCCGATTGCATTTGCCATTGACCTCACTCCTCACTTCCTATGATTACAGCCTTTTCGCTATCAATTAATGTAATTTTTCCACTGATACTGGCATGTAAGTTTGCACAAAGAACATTTTCGCCTGTAACTGCAATCAAATCACCCTTTTGAACAAATTCTCCAACTTCTCTGCAAGCCTGCGCTCCCACACCAATATGCTGTTTAAAATAAAGAGTTACTGATTTTGGCACATACTCCTTGCAAGGTTCTTTTGCATGAAGAGATGCATATTTCGTCAGTCCCAATCTCGCGATCAGCCTTTCCGTAGGAATTCTTCTCCATTTTAAATCCTCTCTCACCTGAGGTGATTGATTTTTTATTGGACTAATTTTCCTTTCAGCTAGCTGACTCTTGATATATCCATTTACTTTTCGAGGAGACAACCCCATTGGACAAGCAAACATTTCACAGACTCCGCAATCACAACAGTTTGCTGCACTTCCAAATGCCCGTTCATATTCCGCATTTTCACAAATGACTTTCTCCTTATAAAGATTTCGCATGATTTGATTTGGTCTTATATCATGACCAATTAAATAGCGAGGACACATATCTGTACACATTTTACACTGTACACAGGCACTTCTAGCTTGTGCGGCAATACTAGAGAGAGATAGGCTTGCTCGTTCAACTAGATAGTGCCCTTTTGGTAATACAATGACGTTACCGGTTGTTTTAGTAACAAACTCATTATATACTTCTTCTCCTTTGTGTACCTTTCCCATCATAGGACCACCTATGATAAAATCATATTCCGAAGAAATAGGCATTGCAATATCAATGCATTCTTTGATTGGAGTTCCAATTGGTACCTTTAACATCATAGGTTTTTCTACTTCACCCACTACCGAAAGAAATTTATCCGTTACTGGTTTTCCGCAAACAGCCTCTCCTACATTTAAAACAGTACCGACATTATCCACGACTGCACCAACATGCAAAGGCAATCCTCGTTCAGGTACGGTTCTTCCTGTAACGAATTGCACCAAGATTTGTTCATCACCTGCAGGGTAAAAGGAAGGCATTTGAACCAACTCAAAGGAAGATTTTACTTTGTGGATTGCTGTAGACAATGCTTCAATCTCTTCTTTGTATTTACTTTTTAATGCAATTATCTTTTTCTTTGATCCTAAATGAGCTGCGATTAGCTCAGCTGAAGCAATCAATTCCTCTGGAAAAGTCCTCATTAAGTATTTATCCGTTTCGATCAAAGGTTCACATTCTGCAGCATTTACAATAAATATATCTGCTTTTGCATTTAACTTAACATGAGTAGGAAACCCGGCACCACCGGCTCCTACGACCCCTGCAGACCTTACTGCTTCTATCAGTTTCATAGAATCACCTCACTATCCTGAGTCGATTTATAGCACATTTTTATCAATTTCCTGATCATCTACAATCCCTACAACAGTAGCATCAACAGGAGTTTTCAAGTCTCCAACCGCACTGCGTGCAGAACTCCCGGAAACAATCAATACCGTTTCCCCCACTCCCGCTCCAATGATATCTGCGGCAACAATTGGGCTCATTTCTTCTTTTTTTTCTAGTAGATCTACCGGCAATACAATAAGAAGCTTTAATCCAGCTAATCGTTCTTCTTTTCTTGTTGCCCAAATTGTACCAATGACTTTCCCTACCTGCATATCCTTCCTTCCTCTCTACGACAGTTCCATTGCTCTCCATCCATCTTGTTAATATGCGTCTCATTGTACAGTAAATGTGATCCCTCTTTCTCTCGCATAATCCTTCGCAAGATCGGTTACAATTGTCTTTCCACTAATCTGAAGTTCCGTTATTTGTTTTGCATACGCTTCATGGATATCTCTCTCTGTTACCACTCTTTTTACAACACGCAATACTTCTTTACCCCTAATGGGATTTAAAGGTTGCTCATTATTTTCACATGGCTCATCCTTGCATACTTTTTCCTCACAAATAACAGAATATAATTGCTCCATATCACACAATTGCACACCCGACCGTTTTAAAAGTGCTACATATTGAAGCATATGATCATAATACGCTATTGGAGCGGTTTTCTGATAAGAAAGCAGTTCCAATTCCTCAGTGGGAATAATCACTCTTTTTCCCATTAAAATTGCCTGAATCGCTAATGCTGTTAAAGGGGTGTCTCCGATACCGTTTGCAATCTTCACTAATCGTTCATTGCTAACTTTACGAAGCACTACTGTATCAGCTGCAGCTATATTGCAGTCATAATTTTTTGTCAATGCACATTCAACATTCCATTCCTGATTGGAATCCATACAATCCCATAATTCATGACATGGTTCACTATGCTCCGGCGACAAGATCAATAGTCTTTTTTTCATCTTACATTCATTTAAAGTTGTGTGACATTCCAACGAGCTTCGTTCTTCTAATTTTGTTTTTACTCTTGCTGCAATCTCATCAACCAGTTCGTTCCATTCCATTCGCTCGCCTCCTTCCTAGCCGGCAATACAATTCATAGCAATTCCTGCAGGAGTCACTAAAAATGGATTATCCGGCTTTATAGTTGCAACCCCTGTCTCTTTTTCAAAAATTCCTTCGATTCCGGTAAGACAACAGGTCCCCCCACAAAGGTAAATCGTATCAATTTCTTCAGATCGAACATACCGCTTTACAATCGTAGCCATTTTTTCTACTACCGCTTTTACTACAGGTAAAATTTCTTTATGCTTACGATAATCCTGTTTAATTACTTCTGCTTGAGCAAAATCAATGTGAAAATTTCCTGCGAGAACTAAAGAAATATGTGTTCCTCCAGTTGGTTCATCTTCCATACGAATCACCTCACCATTACGGAGTATCGCAATTCCTGTAGTTCCACCTCCAATGTCTACAACGGCTCCATTGTCGATTTGATAAACGGCATTTGCTGCAGATGGTTCATCTAAAATATTTGTAACTTCTAACCCAGCACCTTCTGCTACATATGTATGTGTGCGTATACTGCTCTCTGTACCGGCAGGCATTGCAATTGCACAATTTACCAGTTCTCTTCCACCTAGCCGTTCCTCTAATTTTGCCTTTAAATCTCTTACAATTTGTAAAGCCCCTAAATAGTCAACCACCACGCCATCCTTTAACACACTGGCGGCTTGTTTTTCACAAGCAATTGGGTTATCCATCTCGTCAAGCACAACCATAACAATGTAAGCAGTCCCCAGATCTACCCCTACCTTTAATTTTTCTCCTACAGGCAGAAAGGTATTTTTCTCTGATTGTGCAATCCGTTCCATATATTTATTTACTCTTTGCAAATCCATCATATCTCCCGCCTTTTTTCATTTTCGGATTCTTGCTATTACAAAGCCGCTGCATCCCGATGCATTTGCTTCATCGGTGTCAATATGTGCTTTGCATCTTGATTGCGTATCAATTCTTACAACTGCATTTATTACAGTTGGTCGAGATGTTAACAGTTCCAACTTTACTTTCTGTTGATCAGACAATGCTAAGGTTTTGCCCATTTCCGGCGTCATATGAACGTGTGCCTCTGCAACAATTACCCCTTCTTTCAAAGGTACTTCCCCATAAGGTCCTTTTAACATTGCGTTTCCTGAGTTCTTCAGATCTCCGGATAAACGAACCGGTGCCTTAATTCCCAGAGATAAGCAATCACTCTGAGCAAGTTCTACTTGCGTTGCTTTACGAACAGGTCCAAGAACAGATAGTTTCTTCTCCCCTTTCGGTCCTATGAGAATCACCTTTTCTTCTGCCAAATATTGTCCAGGTTGTGACAAATCTCGTTTCCACGTTAAATTTGCTCCTTTACCGAATAAGACTTCCAAATCTGACTGACACAGGTGTATATGTCTTGCAGAAACTTCTACTTGTATGAAACCATTTTTTTGTATTGCTGAGGTTACAATATCCACTATGTTATTTTCCATCTGTATTCTCCCTACTTATATATCCCTGCTAAATATCGACACATCATAATGTGCAATGCACTGGATAATCGATTCAATGCTTCTATAATATCCGTTCGGCTACATTTTCTATTTTCCATAAAAGCCATAGCTGCTGCGACCTCTACCTCACGAATAGAGGAACGAAGTCGATTTAAGATCGCATAACGACTACCCATCTGATAGGAAGGAAGTACCATCTGCTTGATTTTAAAATACTTCATTGGATTGTGAGATTGATCTCTTAATTCTTTATGACTTAATCCAATTATAGTGTCATTGTAAAAACCCTCATTTAATACATCACAACGCATAATTTCCTGTAATACGGATAGGATTCCATCCAAATCCTTTAACAAATTCTGCGCAGCTCCACTCTCTGCTAACATGGCTTGATCCAAAACAATCTGTGATTGTATGGAATCCAACTTCCCTCGAAAGTAAATCCTTGCATGGTTTTTTACTACAAGAACGTTATCGTAAAGCTGGCACATATGTTCGGGCTTATCAATATAGTAAGCTCCGCTTTCAAAGTCTACATAGTTAGGCTTTAGAGGCTCCGGAGTCTGTTTCATAGACCCCGAAACACTCTTCTCATTTTGTTTTGGTTCGGCACCTTTGGGAGCGATCTTTATTTTACGTTGCTGTAGATATTCGCGACCAGCCGGAGATAATATTTTCCCCTCCGGAATATAATAAATTTCAGGTTCCTTGTTTCTCAGCTCGTCACGTAAAATAGCTTCCGTTATTACCTTCAAATCATCTCACCTCCTGCCTCACTGCAAAGTCTTCCTTTATTTTTGCAAAGCCGGAAGTATCATTTCCACTTCTTCATGTGGTCTCGGAATGACATGCACAGACAGTAATTCGCCAACTCTTTCCGCTGCTGCTGCACCAGCATCGGTTGCTGCTTTTACAGCGCCCACATCGCCTCTTACCATAACGGTAACCAATCCACCGCCTACGTGTTCTTTTCCGATTAAAGTAACGTTTGCAGCCTTTACCATAGCATCCGCAGCTTCAATGGAACCTACTAGGCCTTTTGTTTCTATCATTCCCAACGCTTGCATCGTTGCCATATTCTCTCCTCCTTACTTTAATACTGGAAGTATCATTTCCACTTCTTCATGTGGTCTTGGAATGACATGCACAGAAATTAATTCGCCAACTCTTTCCGCTGCTGCTGCACCTGCATCCGTAGCTGCTTTTACAGCCCCCACATCACCTCTTACCATAACAGTAACCAATCCACCGCCTACGTGTTCTTTTCCAATCAAAGTAACGTTTGCCGCTTTTACCATAGCATCCGCTGCCTCAATGGAACCTACTAGGCCTTTTGTTTCTATCATACCTAACGCTTGCATTGTAGCCATATTATTTCCTCCTTATCATAACTGTCTAAACAGCTTCCAATTGTCGAATAATTTCTCGAACAATCTCATTCACTTGATTTGCTTGTAATTGTACACAACTTAAATTTTCACTTGGCTGTGAAGCTTCCTTTCGGATCTTTTCCATATTCTTTGTTCCATACGCAATATGCCGTAAATTATACAATTGCTCTGGTCCTACATTTTCGCTGGTTGCACTTCCGCCAACAGCTCCGCATCCTAACGTTAACGATGGCATCAATCCTGTCGATGCTCCAATACCACCCATAGCACCCGGGCTATTTATAATGAATCTTGATACCGGAACACGCTTTGCAAAGTAGTCTATGATCTCCTGATTTTCCGAATGAATGATAAATGTATGACCCGCTCCTTCATAATATAAGATTTCACAGCACCGATCACAAACCGCCTTATAATCCTTTTCTGCATAAAATGCTAAAATTGGAGTCAGCTTTTCATTGGAATACGGATGACCTCTTCCTACACCATCCTCTTCTGCTACAATAACACGTGTACTTTCTGGTATTGAAATTCCGGAAAGAGTAGCAATGTCTTGTGCACTCTTACCGACAATCATCGGGTTCATCGTTCCATTAGAACGAAGAATAAAGTTCCCAAGCTTTTCTTTCTCCTCAGGATTTAGGAAATAAGCACCTTGACGTTTCATTTCCGCCTGAATCGCTTCTTTTTGATCCAAATCACAGATTACGGATTGCTCAGTTGCGCAAATCGTTCCATTATCAAAGGTTTTGGAATCGAAAATGCAACGAACAGCCTTTTCCAAATTAGCAGAACGTTCAATATATGCAGGACCATTGCCTGGTCCGACTCCAATAGCCGGTGTTCCAGAGGAATAAGCAGCTCTTACCATTGCAGATCCCCCAGTTGCAAGGATTAAAGAAGTATCCGGATGACTCATAAGCACATCAGTTGCTTGAATCGTCGGTAAAGAAACGCATCCAACAAGATCACAGTTTCCACCCGCCTCTGTAATAGCTTGACGAATCACCTTTACCGTCTCTAAAATACAATTTAATGCATTCGGATGAGGAGAAAATACAATCGCATTGCCTGCTTTAATTGCAATTTCTGCTTTGTAAAATACCGTAGAGGTTGGATTTGTTGAAGGAATTAATCCTGCAATTACCCCCATAGGTATCGCCAAAGCATACGTTCTTGCTTCTTTATCCTCTTTCAGAACGCCTATTGTTTTCATATCCTTGATTCGATCATAAACACCTTTGCTCCCAAAAATATTTTTTATTTCTTTGTCTGCTACAACGCCAAAACCCGTTTCATCATGAGCAAGCTGTGCCAGTCTTTTTGCATTTCGAACGCCTGCCTCTGCAATCGACTTTACAATTAAGTCGACATCTTCTTGTTTTTTTTGTGCTAACTCAAGCTGCGCTACTTTCGCACGCTCTACTAACTCTCTGACTTCCTGCACAGACAGCAAATCCTTATCATAAAGTAGCATCAGTCTTCTCTCCCTTCATTAAATTCGCTGATTGCTTTAATTAATTCGCTCTTCTTCGCAAATTTGATTTCATTTTTTGTCATATTTGTTATTTCTAAGGTTCGTGCAAGATGTCGCAATTCCTCAACCGATTTTTGAGCCAAATCGTCTTCTGATGCGGCTGCAGGCTTAGTCGTTTCAGAAGAAACCTCTTTTTTAACCGTTTCATTTTTCTTATGCGATATCGGTTTTTGAATTTCAAGCATCTTCATAACACCTTCACTTGGTCTTGGAATTACATGCACTGACACAATTTCTCCTACACGATTGGCGGCTGCGGCAGCAGCGTCCATAGCAGCCTTTACTGCTCCTACGTCACCCATAATAATAACCGATACCAACCCACCTTTCACCTTAGTAACGCTGTGCAGGGTTACATTTGCAGCTTTCAACGCACTGTCTAATGCCTCGACTGCACTTAAAAACCCTTTCACTTCTATCATTCCTATGGCTTTCATAACCTGCATCCTTCCATTTTAACCCAATGGGTTTTCCGCAACATACTCAATTGCAGCAGCAAACGCTTCGCAAGCAGCTTTACATGCAGACTGGCTGCCTGTAAGCAAAGCACCGCCGAAGTTTGTTTCGGATGGTGGTGCATATAAAACACACATTCTAACGTCTGCAGCCTTCATAGCGGCATCAACGCCATACATTGCCTCAAGCGGAGGTGCAATGAGATAAGCCAGAGCTTCGCCTTCTTTAATTCCTGCTCCTTCCGATAAATAAGAACCTGTTCTTGAAATGCAATGAGCATAATATGGAATAGAGTCATCCTCATTTGCGGATACGAAATGTGCAACATTTTCAATAAAATCAACACATGCTTTTAATCCGCTTTTAATTTCTGCAGGATTTGGTCCAGCTAAAATACCAATAATTTCTCCTGCTAATTTTGTATTGGCATTTGCTGCACCGCCATAAAAGCTTTTTGCATAAACAACTTTAACATCGGCTGCTTTTGTCGCTTCGTCCAAAGCGGTATATGTAACATCATCACAATCAGCCGTAATCAGACCTAATGATCTCTGATCCGGGGTCAATCTCAGTTCTTTTGCCAATTCCGGATTAACGTTCGGAATCACTTTTGTAGCCAATACCGTGGCCTTCAGGGGATCTCTTTTCATTTCCTAATTTCCTCCTTTTTGATTACAATTTCAAGTTTGTTCCACTTGCTTTCTTTTCCAGCATTATCTTAATAATCTCAGCAATATGAGCGCCAGCTTCTACCGGCATAGTTCCAGCTTTATGAATATTGGAAACTACAGTTCTTCTTGCTTCCGGCATACCTACGGTTGCTTTGTAAGCAATGTATGCACTCATAGATTCTGCGGTAATTAAACCAGGTCTTTCTCCAATTAAGGCGCAAATAACATCTGCATTTGTAATTTCGGAAATTTGATCCATAACACCGACACGTCCGTACTTTACAAAGAATGGTGTACCTACATCAATACCTTGACTTTGCAATCCCTGCATGATTCCAGGAAGGAGATCTTCAATGTTTGCTGCTACCGCTGCGGAAGATAATCCATCTGAAACGTAAATCTGTACGGTTGGATTCTTTTTACACTTTTCCTTAATTGTATTTACCGCATCTTCATTGAGCTTTCTACCTAAATCCGGTCTCGTTAAATAAATATCTTTATTTTCACACTGCGTTTGAACTGCAAATAAATTCATCTTTTCTAAAAACTCTTCATCAACATCGTTGAAAACAGCATCCTGTGCTGCAGAATGAGCTGCCTTAAATTGAAGCATAGGATCCGTTTTGTAACGTGCTCCACACTTTCCGATACCAAGACGACAAGGTGCAAATTGTTTTAATTCATAAAACACCTCACCATTTTGCGGATTTTCAACAAGGTATTGTTCACGAATATCCACTTCAGTTACATCAGGAATCGATCCATCTTCTATTTCTGGTATTCTCCTCTGCTCATCTTCACCATCACATTTCTGGTTTTCATTTGGTGCACTGCAAAGCTGCATTTCCTTTAACACCTGTTCAATAATTTGCTTTAAATCATTTTGTTCCATTGTTTTACCTCCCTTCTATTTTTTCAAAAATACAGAAGCATCTCCTGCCAAAGGTGTCAACTTCCCATTCTCTGAAAATCCCATTTTTTCCAACCAAAGATCAAACTCTTTAATTGGTCTTAATCCGAAAACTTCTCGAAGTGCAGCAGCTTCATGATATCCGGTGCACTGATACATAAGCATACAGTCATCACCCTGAGGTACACCCATGATATAGTTGCATCCGGAAGCAACAAGAAGGGTGGCTAGATTTTCAATGTCATTTTGGTCTGCTTTCATATGATTGGTATAACAAGCATCACATCCCATAGGAATTCCTGTGAGTTTCCCCATAAAATGATCCTCTAAACCTGCACGAATGACTTGCTTTGAATCATATAAGTATTCTGGTCCAATAAATCCAACTACTGTATTTACTAAGAATGGATTGTAACGTTTTGCAAAACCGTAGCACCGTGCTTCCATTGTCACCTGATCCCATCCATTATGTGCTTCTGAAGACAATTCCGATCCTTGCCCGGTTTCGAAATACATAACATTTGGCCCTGTACTCGTTCCTTTTTTCAGCATCATGTCGTGACCTTCATCTAACATAGTTGCTGTCAATCCAAAAGCTTCATTTCCTTTTTGCGAACCGGCGATGGACTGAAACATTAAGTCAATTGGGGCATTAAATTTGTCTGCTGCCTCTGTTTGTGTCGTTACATGAGCCAAAACACAAATTTGAGTTGGCACTTCCCATTTATTTTTAAATTCATCAAAACTCTTTAATATCCTTGCAACACTTTCTACCGAATCATCAACCGGATTTAATCCGATTACCGCATCACCACAACCTAAACTTAAGCCTTCCATCACGGATGCCATGATTCCTTTTGGATCATCAGTCGTATGATTTGGCTGAAGACGAGAAGAAAAAGTACCCGGAAGTCCAATGGTCGTATTACAATGTGCAGAAACTCTCATTTTTCTTGCACAGTAAATAAGGTCTAAATTCGTCATCAGCTTACAAACTGCTGCAACAATTTCACTTGTGATTCCTCGGGACGCTCTCCTTATCATGCTTGAAGTTGTCTTTTCATCAAGTAACCATTCTCTGAATTCTGCAACCGTCATGTGTTTCACTTCGTTAAAAATAGACTCATTCACTGCATCTTGTATGATTCTGGTTACTTCATCCTCCTCATAAGGAACTGCTGGTTGATTACGCAGTTCTTCCAATGTAATGTGAGATAGCACAACTTTAGCGGCTACACGTTCTTCTGCGGTTTCCGCAGCGATTCCCGCTAATTTGTCACCGGACTTTTCCTCGTTTGCCTTAGCCATTACTTCTCTGAGCGATTTAAACTCATAATTGTGGCCAAATAGCTTTGTTTTCAGTATCATGCTCCTTTTCACCTTTCCTTTCTCTATATTGATTTCTTCCAAATGGAAGCCATCTACGAATTAAAAATTAATGTTTTTACTACTACAGGCAATACATGACCACCCCCAACAGGCTCTCCTAAATCGACATAATCTCCACCTTGCGCTTTAATTCCGTCAATACAAACAACATCGGTCTTTCCTCGAAGCTTTATATTAATTGCATTACCTAAGGCTTTACCAACATCGGATTCCAACATTACAATTAAAGGTATCCCTTTTTTCTGTATAGAGACCGTCGCATTTATAATTGCATCCGCAAGTTTTTGAATAGAAGTAAAAGAAGAATACCGACTTCCCGTTAATGATATAGCGATCGGATCTAACTTATCTTCCGACTGATAAATGGGCATTTGTCGTAAAATTGCCTGAGAAACCAAATCTGGTGTTTCCTCATCCGCATCAGCAAGTCTAAGTATTGGAACGTTTTTCATCGGTAGCTTTTCTTTTTTATAAAAGATAGTACTTCCACTCACTTCCGTGGTATGGGTTCCCGCTCCAACCACAGTAGCGCGTATGGTTTCATCACTTTTATAACAAAGGACCTGATCCAAAATTCCACATCGGTTTATTTCCTGTCCAAGAAGAACACCAACATCCCCATATCGGAATAAGTCTTTCTCTTCTGGCTCATAGACATATCCTGCAACTCCGCCCGAAAAAGTAACTGCACTGATTTTTAAGTCTTCCGGTAAACCTTTCCCATCATTGGTATAAAGAATAAAATTCTTTTCTACATTTTTTGATAATTGTAAGGCTTCTTTTATTTGATTTGCCATCAGCTTGCAAATTTTTCTTAGCTTTGCTTCCTCAGCACTTTCTCCAACTTGAATCAAGATTCCATTTCTTTCTGCCAATTCTTTTAACTTCGTATAGATATATGTAATTTTTCCATTCTCCACTTTTACGAGACGCCCTCCGACATCAAGACAAGTTACTGCATAAAGGCTTCCTTTTCGAAATACAGAAATATTTGTTGTTCCTCCACCAATATCTAAATTTGCAACGATATTTCGATTTTCTTCGCTTAGTCGGTCAGCTCCGGCACCCCTACCGGAAAGAACAGACTCTAAATCAGGTCCTGCAGTTGCTACTACAAAATCACCTGCTAAATCACTGAGTCGATTTAATACCAAATTAGCATTTTGTTTCCGTGCAGTTTCTCCCGTAATGATTACCGCTCCAGTGGTAACTTGATCTGGAGTCATGCCAGCTTTTTGGTATTCATTTCGTATTATTTGGCTGACAGCTTCTGCATCAATTTCCGTAGAAGATTGAAGAGGAGTAAAATAAATTTCACTGGAATAAATCACTTCTTTATTTACAATCTCTACTCTAGGCACTGCATAAGCAGAGGCTCGATTTTCAATGGTTAATCGACTAAAAATAAGTTGTGTTGTTGAAGTTCCAATATCAATACCTACACTTATCACAACTTCCCTCAAATAAATCACATCCCTTCCATTCGTCTTTTATTGAAAACATAATGCAAAGTAATATTGTATTTAAACAAAAAACAGCCTAGACACAGAATTACTATCTGTACCTAAGCTGCTTCACTTAGTCTCGGAAAAATGTTACGTCACATTATCCATATTCGCTATTTTATTTTTAAAATCAAAATTGATTTTCGTTCCAAGATTTCCTGAATCAATTCGTAAGTTTCCTTTTAACTTTTCTTTTATAATGGATATTACTATGTTCAGTCCAAGACTGCTACCCTTAACCAGTTCAAAATCAAATCCTTTTCCATCATCGCTTACTTCAATATTGGAATACATTTGACCTCGTGTAATTTGAATGTGAATTAGCCCTTCAGGACGATTCGGAAACGCATGTTGCAAAGAATTATGCATAAGTTCACTCACAACTAATGCAACGGAAGTGGAAATTTCGGAATCGACTTGAAAATTATCACCTTCAATTTTTATAGCTACTTTTGTTGTTGGTTTTTGAAAATACTGTAAGGTGTTATTTTTAATATTTTCTAATACATCTCGAATATTAACCTGATCGACACCTACCTTAGCAAGCAACTCATGCGTGGTAGCGATGGCTAAAATTCGATTCATACTTTCATCTAAAATCATTTTTGCTTCTTCATTTTTTGTTCTTCTTCCCTGTAGCCTTAGTAAGCTGGCAATCGTTTGGAGACTGTTTTTTACTCGGTGGTGCATCTCTTTAATCGCTACAGATTTTAAAATCAGCTCTTTTTCTTTTTCTCTTATATGTGTAATATCTCGAATCATAATCGCAAAATCAACATTATTATTCTTTAAAAAAATTTGTTTTACTGTTAAATCTAAATTCGAAACGGAAACCTCTATACCGGAATAGCTGGCATCTTGATCAAACCATTCAAGATCTGATCCATGAAGTGCAATACCTTTATATGGCATCCCCAAAATATCATTCGTATAGCCCAATCGTTCAAAAATATCCCGCGCCATTTTATTTCGGAAGCTTACATACCCTTGCATGTCTACAAGAATGACTGCTTCATCAATATAATCTGTAAGCCATGAAGATTGTTCATCCATACGAGTAAGCATATCTGCTACAATTGCATAACTCGCATCGGAAAAACGAATGCGCTCACTCATTTCGCTGTTTTCATCGGCACGTTTTTCCTCAATCAGTACCCCAATCACTCGATCCCCATGCTTAATGGGCTCTACAGACTGTATTACCATGGTGGATTCTTGGGTAACTGCTTTCATCTGTTTCGTTGATAGCCCTAACCGAAAGGTTCTAGCAACAGCTGGCTCATTATTCGGTTTTGCCAATAGACCTACTACTGTTTTTTTATAAGAAGATGGAACATTCTCCGGTTTTGCTTCCGCAACTACGATTGCATCCACACCATCCGTAGTGGGACAATCAATAAAAAAATCTGCATCCTCTAAATTTGCCAACAGCTGTAAACCTAAGCCTAGCTGTTTAATTACCTCAATTTCTTCTCCTGTTAAATCTGTATATTCTTTACATAGTCTTTCAATGGTATCTGGCATACTATCACAATCCTTCTAAGTCAATATGATTTCTGCAATACGCTTCATAGAGACTTTTTTTTCTTTGCTTAAATTTTTAATGTATTCGTAAGCTTCTGCTTCCGACATTTTCATAGACTCCATCAAAAGTCCTTTTGCCTTTTCGATTATTGTCCTATTTTCTAATCTTTGTGATATACATTCACATTCTTTTTTTACTAGGGCCATTTCACGACTTCGAGCAACGGCAATTTCAATATTTGGAACTAGAGATTTTTCATCAATTGGTTTGACCATATATCCCGAAACACCTATATCTGTAGCGCTTCGGATAAATTCGCTATCACTGTATGCAGTAAGTAATAAAATGGTTTGTGCACTTCCTTCTTCGCAAATTACTTTTGCAGCGGACAATCCATCCAATAAGGGCATTTTAATATCTAGAAGGACGACATCTGGTTTTTCTTTTTTACAAAGTTCGATTGCATCAAATCCTTCGGATGCTTCACCGACTACATTGTAACCTGCGGTAATGAGCATTTCACGTAAATCCATTCTAGTTATGGGCTCATCTTCGGCGATGATTACCCGAATTCCTTTTCTTCCATTTTCCTTCATGGTATCACTCCTAAGGGCTATATTATGTGTTTTTTCCAGTCTCACGATGTCAATTATGTTTTGCTAATCTCAGTTGCCGCAAACCCCATTTTGTCACATAAAACTACCATAACATCTCTAATTGCAGCCTCGACAGCTGCAACATCACCTAGTATAACCAGCGTCCCATTAAATCGATCAACAAACCCAATGGAAATATTTGCTGCCTTGGATGCTACATCCGCCGCGATCATTGCTCCTTCACTTGGTGTAATTGTTAAAATGCCGATTGCACCCTTCTCTTGCACCATTCCCAACTTCGGATATAACTCTTTGTTCGGATTCGCAATAACATGCGCTAACGTAACCTGTTTTCCAGGAACAAATTCTTGTATAATTCGTTGTTTTACCTCTTCCAAATGCCTCACACACCTTTCTTGCTTAAGGATAATGAGTTGCTTACCATGATATTGTACAAGCAATTTTACAAAAAAAGCACCTAAACAAATACATTGTATTCTGTCTAGATGCTACTTCGCATTCTTCCATTGAGCCCTTTACTACGCCGCACAGTGCTCTTTAACTTTATAGTAAGCATTATATAGAAATGTATTTTTGTTGTCAAGCATCTATTCATTAATTTTTCTCAATATTCTATGAATTGGATATTGCTTTCACTTTATTTCTGATATACTTTAGAAAGGGTTCAAAACCCAATCCCTTAATGCTGCTCGTAACAAAGCATTTTTCTGCACCTGCACGGACTAAATGACTGATTGCTTGTTGAATTTGCTCTGTATTTGCAGCATCACTCTTTGTTATTATACCGATGATTGGTTTTCCTGCAAACATCATCCCGAAAGAGGGCGCAAACATTGTACCATCTTCTGTAGCATCTTGTACAAGTACAATTATCTGAGCGTCGGCTGCTGTGACAGAAAGTGCACCATAAAAACCCTTTTGCTCTAAATATTCACCTGGTGTATCTAAAATGCAATGATCAATAAACTGTACCGTTTGGGTTTTATGATAATGTAGTTGTTGGTTTGTTAAATATTGACAAAGTGTTGTTTTACCGCTATGAGATCTTCCTACTAATATCATTCGAGGAAAACTGTTTCCACTATCT
Source organism: Anaerovorax sp. IOR16 (assembly GCF_017168145.1). GTDB lineage: Bacteria > Bacillota > Clostridia > Peptostreptococcales > Anaerovoracaceae > IOR16. The sequence continues at coordinate 122,406 of NZ_JADQTL010000010.1, forward strand.
TTTAAGGATTCTAAGGTAATCTCTTTCTTTATCATAAGAAGAACATCCTTTCATTTTTGCTGTTTCGTCAATTATAGCATTCCTTATTATAATTTCAAATCCTTAAATTCTTTTCTATTCCATACAAGGTATGCTCACGATATTTTTTTATAACAAAAAATAGAGCATATAAGAAATTTCAATTTAAATACTCTTAATAGGAATCCTTATTGAAGTTTCTATCTATGCTCTTTCATAATATTTCTTTGTATTGTAACTTTTTATTTTATATTTGCGCTACATATTAATGGCATCTTGTTGCGTTACAATAATAATAACATCTGCGCTTTCTATTGAATCATCTGTGATATCATAAGCCCGAATTAAACAACCTTTCTCTATAGCATGAATCCTTCCATTTTCATATTCATCAATCGCCCCCTTATAAAATTCCGCTGTATAAATATCAACATACTTCGATAATTTTATTTGTGTTGCATTAGCATCTTCCAGAGTGATAATGTCATCCTTTTTATCTGTAACAGTTACCCATTTGTGTGTCAATTCTTTAAAATGACTTATAAATTTGCCATCTGCACTAATATCGGTTATGAAGCCATTCACCACTTTTAAACAATACAGTTCGCCATCTTTTACAATTGGATATGGGACTTTGCAGTTCTCATCCGTCACTAATAAATATGTTCGATTAGCTGATATTAATTTTACCTCATAAACTTGTATCTTATTAGCGTTATTTACTTTCATTATATCTGAAATTATCCCTACTTTTACCTCTATAACATCCTTCTTATTATCTGTATTTTTTTCATTTATTACAAGATTTTTGTCTTCCGTATTCTTTTGCTCCTTCTCGTCTGCTTTTATTGCAGATTCGGTTGGTATTAAAGTAGCCGGATTAACGGTTACACTATCATCCACTATTTTACTTTTTCTATCTATTTGATTGATAAATTCATTCATCATTAATACTGCATCGCCTCTATTTACTTGCTTGCCTGAATCAAAATGGCTTAAATCGCTGCTGATTTCTTTAAAAAACGAAAGTTCGAAAGCTTTGTTTAAATAATTCTCTGGCCATTCCCCTTGTAGATCACTTCCTCTATACCCCATGGCATTTACAAGCATAGCAGACAATTCGTTATAATTTACATTTTGCTGGGGCATAAAAGTACCGTTACCATATCCACTTACTATGCCGTTTTGTGCTAAATAATTGATTGCCTGTTCAGCCCATTTATATCCTTGCAGATCTTCATATCCGCTATCTTTTGCCTTCATCATTGCAGCATTATTCACGTTCATACAATTTAAAATTGCAATGCAAGCTTCAGCTCGGTTAATGGCATACTCTGGGCGAAAAGTGCCATCTTCATATCCCTTGATAATCCCTCTGCTCATTAAATTCTGTACTGCATCTTCATATCTTGTTCCTTCCACATCAATCGGCAAATTCTGATTGATTTCAACTGCAAATGAAACTATGCTTCCTGCTGATACCATCAAAAGTACCAAAAAAAACATCAATACTTTTTTCATTTTTTCCCCTTTCAAATTTCATATTGTAAATAAATAATTTTATAGTTTTATTATATGTTAATATTTAAAATTTTCAATAATTTATTTAAACTTTAAAAATATTTAATAATTTAAATAAATTTTGGAAGGGCAAGAATGATTAAACAAATATTTTTACATAATAAAAAAAGCCTGAAGGAAATCCTTCAGGCTCTGTATTTGATTCACAAAATCAGCTTATACTAATTCTAAAAATACCAATTCGGCACAGTCCCCTCTTCTAGGTCCTAGCTTTAGAATTCTGGTATAGCCACCGTTACGTTCTGCATATTTTGGTGCAATTTCATCAAACAGCTTTGTTACTACATCTTCATCAAAGACATAAGCAAGTACCTGTCTTCTTGCATGCAAATCTCCACGCTTTGCCAATGTGATCATCTTTTCTGCTTCTCTTCTCGCTTCTTTTGCTCTTGTATCAGTCGTTGTAATACGACCTTCTCTCAGAAGATCGGTTACAAGGTTTCTCAACATAAGCTTTCTATGAGCAGTCGGTCTGCCTAATTTTCTATAACCTGGCATAATTCATCCTCCTTCCGCAATTATTCTTCGCTCGGCTTTAATCCAAGGCCTAATTCTTCTAACTTGTGCTTTACCTCATCCAAAGATTTCTTACCAAGGTTTCTAACCTTCATCATATCATCTTCCGTTCTATGAGTCAGCTCTTCTACAGTATTAATTGCCGCACGTTTTAAACAATTGAAAGAACGAACGGAAAGTTCAAGCTCTTCAATAGTCATCTCTAAAGCTTTTTCTTTCTGATCTTCTTCTTTTTCAACCATGATTTCAACCGAATCCATGCTATCTGTTAAGTCAATAAATAATTTCAAATGCTCTTGCATAATCTTTGCACCAATAGAGACGCCTTCATCAGGGGCAATGCTACCATCAGTCCAAACCTCTAAAATCAGTCTATCATAATCTGTTACCTGACCAACTCTAGTATTCTCAACCATAAAATTGACTTTACGAACCGGTGTATAAATGGAATCCACCGGAATCACCGCAATCGGAGTAGATTCTGTTTTATTCTGATCTGCAGGTACATAACCTCTTCCTTTTGCAATGTTAATTTCCATTACTAAAGTCGCATTTTCCTCCAAGGTTGCTATATGCAGATCCGGATTGAAGATATCCAAATCACTGTCAGCAATGATATCTGCTGCAGTTACCACTTTCGGCCCAACTGCATTGATGATTACTCTTTTTGTACTTTCATTGTTTAAGCGAACAGCGAGTTTCTTTAAATTAAGAATAATCTCGGTAACGTCCTCTTTTACACCCGGAATGGTTGAAAATTCATGAAGAATGCCATCAATTTTTACAGATGTTACAGCGGCTCCAGGAAGTGAAGAAAGTAGAATTCTTCGCAAGCTGTTACCTAATGTTGTACCATATCCTCTCTCCAGAGGTTCAACTACAAACTTACCATAGCTCATATCCTCATCCGAATAGATACACTCGATTGTTGGCTTTTCAATTTCGATCACTCAAAATCCCTCCTTTTTTAATCGAATTAACTGGAGGAATTCCCACTCGGCCTAGGCCGCGGAATTCCCGTATGGGACCATCTTACGTGGCTTACTTTGAGTACAATTCGACGATGAGATGTTCTGCGATCGGTGTATCGATGTCTTCTCTTCTTGGCATTGCAAGAATTTTACCTTCAAGCTTATCTGGCTCAACCGTAATCCAGTTTGGAGTGCTGATAGACATTTCTCTAATTTCTTTAAACTTAGGAGAAGAAGCACTCTTTTCCTTTACTTTAATTACGTCACCCGGTTTTACTTCAAGGGAAGGAATGTTTGCTTTCTTTCCATTAATCGTAAAATGTCCGTGTCTCACGAGTTGTCTTGCTTCTTTTCTTGAAGAAGCAAATCCCATTCTATATACTGCATTGTCAAATCTTGTTTCTAACATGATTAACAAGTTTTCACCGGCAATACCCTTTTTCTTTTCTGCTTTATCAAAATAATTTCTAAACTGAGTTTCCAGTATACCATAGAAACGCTTTGCTTTTTGCTTTTCTCTTAGCTGTAGACCATAATCAGAAATCTTCTTTCTGCTCTGACCATGCTGTCCCGGAGCGTAGCTTCTCTTATCAATAGCACATTTGCTGCTATAGCATCTTTCGCCCTTTAAGAACATCTTTTGGCCTTCTCTTCTGCATAATCTACAAGCAGGACCTATATATCTAGCCATATTAACTACACCTCCCTTTCACTAAACTCTTCTTCTCTTTGGTGGTCTGCATCCGTTGTGTGGAATTGGAGTAATATCTTTAATCATATTAATCTCAAGACCTGCAGTCTGTAATGCTCTGATTGCAGCTTCACGTCCGGAACCAGGTCCCTTTACGTATACTTCTACGGTCTTAAGTCCATGTTCCATAGCGCCTTTTGCAGCTTCTTCTGCCGCCATTTGTGCTGCGAATGGTGTAGATTTTCTAGAACCCTTAAATCCTAAAGAACCAGCACTGGACCAAGACAATGCATTACCGCTTAAATCGGTAAGAGTTACAAGAGTGTTATTGAAGGTCGATTGGATATGAGCTTGACCGCGTTCAATATTTTTACGTTCTCTTCTCTTTTTACGAACCGTCTTTTTTATTGCTTTTGCCATTTTAATCTCCCCTCCTTACTTCTTCTTCTTTCTACCAACTGTCTTCTTAGGACCCTTACGAGTTCTTGCGTTGGTCTTTGTCTTCTGTCCGCGAACAGGAAGACCTCTTCTATGTCTGATTCCTCTATAGCAACCAATTTCCATCAATCTCTTAATGTTTAAGGAAACTTCTCTACGAAGGTCTCCTTCTACGTTGTATTCGCTATCAATGATTTTTCTGATTGCACCTACCTCGTCCTCAGACAAGTCTTTAATTCTGGTATCTGGGTTGATTCCAGCTTCTTCTAAAATTTTAGCAGAAGTTTTTCTACCGATACCATATATATAGGTGAGTCCAATTTCTACTCTTTTGTCTCTTGGTAAATCGACACCGGCTATACGAGCCATCCTTACACCTCCTATTTTTTCCTTTTTTTGTCCTTTCCATACAGGACTTTATGGAAAACAATTTACTAGTCTCCAATTGCTTCTATTTGAATGCCCTTAAGTTGTTTCGTTGCCTCCCGGCAAGAAAACACAGCCGCTCCCTAGGGTACATCCTTCTGATTTTGTGACGATTGTCGTTTATCAGCCTTGTTTCTGCTTATGCTTTGGATTTTCGCAGATAACCATAACTTTACCGTTTCTCTTGATTACCTTGCACTTTTCGCAGATAGGCTTTACTGAGGCTCTTACTTTCATATTAATCCTCCTTAACTGCTCTATTTGTCTCTCCAGGTAATTCTACCTCTAGAAAGATCGTAAGGTGACAATTCCACCTTTACTCTGTCTCCCGGTAGAATCCTGATAAAGTTCATTCTAATCTTACCGGAAATGTGTGCAAGCACTTCATAACCATTTTCAAGTTTTACAACAAACATAGCATTAGGTTGTGCTTCCAACACGGTGCCAAATACTTCTATGACATCTTTTTTTGCCATATATGGCGCACCTCCTCCTTTACCCGGTTCTACTTATTTAACAATACCGATTCATTCATTTGCAATAGATTTTACTTAGCTGCTTTTATAAAGTCAGCAGTTCAGGTTCATCTTCCGTAATCACAACCGTATTCTCATAATGAGCGGAAAGCTTTCCATCACAGGTCTTTACTGTCCAATTGTCCAGCATTACATCTACCTCATAGCTTCCTTGGTTAATCATTGGCTCAATTGCAAGTACCATTCCCGGAACAAGCTTTGGACCTCTACCGGGCTTTCCGTAATTCGGAATCTGAGGATCCTCATGCATCGATCTTCCAATGCCATGTCCAACGTAATCTCTTATGGCAGAAAATCCAGCGGCTTCAACAGTTACCTGAATGGCATGAGATACATCTGATAGACGAAATCCTGGCTTGCAGAATTTTAAGCCTTCAAAAAAACTCTGTTCTGTTACTGTGATTAAGCGTTGTGCTTCTTCAGAAATTTTTCCTACACCATAAGTTCTTGCAGCATCGCTGTAATACTTATGGTGTATGGTTCCTAAATCAACACTGACAATATCTCCGTCTATCAGCTTCCGTTTCTTTGTCGGAATGCCATGAACAACTTCGTCGTTTACCGATATGCAAGCACACGCAGGGAATCCACCGTAACCTTTAAATGCAGGAATCATATTATTTTTTAAAATGGTTTCCTCCACATAATCATCGATGTCCTTTGTACTCATTCCCGGCACAATGATGCTCGGGAGTTCTTTCAGCATGGCCTTTGTCACAGTAGCCGCTTCTCTCATAATATCAATTTCTTCTTGTGATTTCAGAATAATCATTCTATGCTCCTAAAACCTCCACAATTTCGCTAAAGACTTTGTCTAAAGCGCCAGCTCCATTAATATGAGCAATGTTTCCGGCTTTTTCATAATAATCAATCAGTGGACTCGTTTGCTCAAGATAAACTTGAAGACGATTGCTTACTGTCTCCAATGTATCGTCCGCTCTCTGGTAAATCTCTCCACCGCAAACATCGCATATACCTTCCTTTTTCGGAGGCATATTTTTTACGTGATAAGTTGCACCACAGTTTTTGCAAACTCTTCTACCAATCATTCGGTCAATCAATATATCTTTTTCTACATCAATGTCCAAAACCTTATCGATTGCCGAATTTTTTTCTTTTAAATAAACATCAAATTTTTCTGCCTGATAAACGGTTCTTGGAAAACCATCCAATAAAAATCCGCCCTTGCAGTCATCTTCTGTCAAGCGATCCTCTACTAATTCAATCACTAAATCATCCGGAACAAGCTCTCCCTTAGACATATACTCTTGCGCTTTTTTGCCAAGAGGTGTTCCTTCTTTTACATTCTTTCGAAAAATATCACCAGTAGAGATATGAGGAATATTATATTTCTCAGCAATTTTGGTTGCTTGTGTACCTTTGCCGGCACCCGGAGGGCCTAACAAAACTAAATTCATTTTTTTTATCCTCCAATTATTTCAAGAAGCCTTGGTAGTTTCTCATTACCATTTGCGATTCCAGCTGCTTCATCGTGTCAAGTGCAACACCGACTGCAATCAGAAGGGAGGTTCCACCGAAACCAATCTGCAAATGTGTAAACTGTTGCAGAAGGGTTGGCATGATGGCAATGGCAGCTAAGAATACTGCTCCTACAAAAGTAATTCTTGTCATAACTTTGTTTAAATAATCAACGGTTGGTCTTCCCGGACGAATTCCAGGAATAAAACCGCCATTTGCTTTCATATTATCAGCTACTTCCATCGGATTAAATGTAACTGCCGTATAGAAATACGTAAAGAAGATAATTAACAGTACATCCAATGCTGCATACAGCCATATACCGGGTGCTGGAGCTGCTGGAGATAACCATGCATGCACAAAATTAGCAAATCCCGTATTTGGCCAGAAATAAGTTAAGGTCAATGGGAACTGTAACAAGGAAATCGCAAAGATAACCGGAATTACACCTGCCTGATTTACCTTCATTGGAATGTGTGTGCTTTGTCCGCCATACATCTTTCTTCCAACCACTCTCTTTGCATACTGAACAGGAATTTTTCTCTGTCCCTGTTGTATAAGGACAATACCTACGACTACAACAAATGCAAACAGGATAAAAAGAATAACGGAAAGCCAAGATACATCACCAGCTTGAAGCTTCGTCCAAGTCTGAGCAATACCACCAGGCATTCTGGATACAATACCGGCAAAGATAATCAAAGAGATACCGTTTCCGATTCCTTTTTCATTAATCTGTTCACCGAGCCACATAAGGAATGCCGTACCAGCTGATAACGTCATAACAATGACTATTACAGAAAAAATATCTGTGCTAACCAATGCGCGACGGAATAAGCCAACTGTCAATCCAACTGCTTGAACCAAAGCCAAAACCACTGTTAAATATCTTGTATATTGTGCTATTTTTTTCTTACCTTCGGTACCCTCCTTTGCAATTTCCTCAAGACGAGGGATTGCAATGGTGAGTAACTGAAGAATAATCGATGCCGTAATGTACGGCGTGATGCTGAGAGCAAAAATGGTGAAGTTACTAAACGCACCGCCAGAAAACAAGTCAAACAATCCAAATAGGCCCGCATCATTTGAGTTAAATAACTGTGACAACGTAGCTCTGTTAATACCCGGTACCGGAATGTTCGATCCCAAGCGGAAAACAACCATCATAAATACTGTAAACATAATTTTATTACGAATATCTGAAATTTTCCACGCTTGAGCCATTGTTTTAATCATGCTCATATTAGATCACCTCTGCCTTTCCTCCGGCAGACTCGATTTTTTCAATTGCTGTTTTACTAAATTTCTGAGCCTTTACGGTTACGTTCTTCTCGAGTGTTCCATTTCCTAGAATTTTAATACCGTCAACAACCTGCTTCGCAAGTCCTTTTTCCATTAGTAGCTCAGGTGTAACCACGGTTCCATTTTCAAATACGTTTAATGCTTCGACATTAACACCAACGTATTCTTTTCTCCAGATGTTTGTAAAACCTCTCTTCGGGATTCTACGATACAATGGCATCTGTCCGCCTTCAAAACCAAGTCGAACGCCGCCGCCACTTCTAGAATTTTGACCGTTCATACCTCTACCGGCAGTTTTACCCTGACCAGTAGCAGTACCTCTACCTTTTCTCTTCGGCTTTTTGGTTGACCCTTCAGCCGCTCTTAATTCATGTAGTTTCATTCTCATACACCCCCATTCTTAGTCTTCTACTTTTAAAAGATGTGATACTTTTGCTACAGCTCCGCGCGTTTGCGGTGTATCTGGGAGCTCAACTGTATGTCGAATTTTTCTTAGTCCTAACGCTTCTACCACTTTTCTCTGAGCAGGGGAAGCGCCGATTACACTTTTAATCAGTGTGATTTTCACTGTCTTAGCCATTTTGCGTTTCCTCCTTATCCTAAGATTTCTTCCTTAGTTTTCCCTCTTAGTCTGCATACTTGATCAAGTGTTTTCAGGTTTCTTAGTCCTTCAACTGTCGCGTAAGCCATATTTCCATTGTTATTAGAACCAATCGATTTCGCTCTTACATCTTTCAGTCCAGCATGTTCCAATACGGTACGAACGGAACCACCCGCGATTACTCCAGTACCCTGTGCAGCAGGCATAATCAATACTCTTCCTGCTCCAAATACACCTAAAGATCTATGTGGTATCGTTGTTCCAACCATTGGAACTAATATTAAATTCTTTTTAGCATCTTCGATTGCTTTTCTTACTGCTTCAGGAATTTCCTGAGCTTTTCCAAGGCCGCAACCTACATGACCTTCACCGTCACCGATTACTACAGTTACGCTGAATCTGAAGTTCTTACCGCCTTTAACAACCTTCGCAACTCTTCTGATGTTTACGATCGATTCTTTTAAGTCAAGCTTGGATGCATCAATCATATTTCGCATTCTGTTCCTCCTCCTGTTAGAATTTGAGTCCAGCTTCACGAGCACCGTCAGCTAATTCTTTCACTCTCCCGTGATATAAGAATCCACCTCTGTCGAAGCATACTGTTTCGATACCCTTCTCTAAAGCTCTCTTTGCAATTGCAGCGCCTACTAGCTTTGCAGCTTCTTTGTTCCCACCATAAGCAGCCTGTGCTTTGATGTCATTATCCAAAGAAGAAGCAGCAACTAAAGTCTTTCCAGCAACATCATCAATGATTTGTACGGAAATGTTCTTTATGCTTCTATAAACGCACATTCTTGGTCTTTCAGGAGTTCCAGATACATCTTTTCTAACTCTGGCATGTCTTGCCAGACGTCTATCATTTCTACTATCTTTCTTTGCCATTTCTATTCACTCCTTCCTACTTTTTCTTAGCGCCGGCCTTGCCTTCTTTTCTACGAACTACTTCATCAATGTAACGAACGCCCTTGCCCTTATAAGGTTCTGGCTTTCTCCACTTACGAATGTTTGCTGCGTAGTTTCCAACAAGTGCCTTGCTGATGCCTTTTACCGTAACTTCCGTAGGAGAGGTAACCTCCGTCTGGATTTCATCTGGATCCGGCATTTCGATTGGATGTGAATATCCTAAATTAAGAACAAGTACTTTACCTTTTTCTCAGCCTTGTAACCAACACCAATCAATTGAAGTTTCTTTTCAAATCCGTTGGTTACACCGACAATCATGTTCTGAATTAATGTTCTGGAAAGTCCGTGTGCGGATCTTGCTTCCTTAACATCATTGTCTCTCGTTACGGTCAACACACCGTCATTCATTTCTACTTTTATTAAATTGCTAATCTGCTCCTGCAGCTCTCCCTTTGGTCCTTTTACAGTAACAAGATTGCTGTCACTGACTTTTACTTCGACACCAGCAGGAATCGTTACAGGGAGCTTGCCTATTCTTGACATTTGCTATACCTCCTAATTCCTTCTCTTGTTACCAAACGTAGCAAATTACTTCGCCGCCGACACCAAGTTCTCTAGCTTCCTTGTCGCTGATCAATCCCTTAGATGTAGAGATGATTGCAATTCCTAAGCCACCAAGTACCTTAGGCACCTCGCCGCTTTTTGCATATACTTTTAGTCCCGGTTTGGAGATCTTTTTGATTCCACTAATTACTCTTTCTTTGTCAGTACCGTATTTCATTTGAACTCTAATTACGTCCTGAACTTCGTTCTCTATTACATCGTACCCTTTAATATAACCTTGTTCGATTAAAATTCCTGCAATCGCTTTTTTCATCTTAGAAGCAGGAATATCAACGGTAGCGTGTCCTACAGTATTGGCATTTCTGATTCTTGTAAGCATATCTGCTATAGGATCTGTCATGGTCATAGTTCAAGTGCCTCCTTCCTTTTTAATACTACCAGCTGGCTTTTCTTACGCCAGGAATTTCTCCTTTATAAGCCAATTCTCTGAAACAGATACGGCAGATACCGTATTTTCTCAAGTATGCATGCGGTCTTCCACAGATTCTGCATCTAGTGTATTCCTGTGTGCGATACTTTGCTTTTCTCTGTTGCTTTACTTTGAGAGATGTCTTTGCCATAATTCCCTCCTACTACTTTTCAAACGGCATACCGAGCAATTCCAAAAGCGCCTGCGCTTCTTCGTCAGTCTTAGCCGTTGTTGTGAATACAATGTTCATGCCTCTGATTTTTTCTACCTTATCATAGGAGATTTCAGGGAAAATTAATTGTTCCTTGATACCCATGGAAAAATTTCCTCTTCCATCGAAGGAATTTTTACTTACACCCTTAAAGTCTCTTACGCGAGGAAGTGAAATGTTAAAGAATTTATCTGCAAATTCATACATTCTTTCGCCTCTTAAGGTTACCTTTGTACCGATTGTCATACCTTCTCTAAGCTTAAAGTTAGCGATAGATTTTCTTGCTTTTGTAGCAACTGGCTTTTGACCGCTAATCAAAGCAAGCTCTTCAATTGCCATTTCAACCAACTTTGCATTGTCTTTGGAATCTCCAAGGCCCATATTAATGGTGATCTTCTCTAGCTTAGGAACTTCCATAACATTCTTGTATTTAAACTTATCCATTAAGCCGTTAAATACTTCATTCTTATATTTGTCTCTTAGTCTAACTGCCAAGATTATTCCCTCCTTTCAAACTGATTAGTCCAAAACCTGGCCCGTTTTCTTGGATACTCTCTTCTTATGACCGTTCTCAACCTTGTATCCAATTCTGGTTGGAGCCTTAGCCTTTGTATCGTAGTACATTACATTGGAAACATGAATAGAACCTTCCTGGTGCTTGATTTCACTCTGCGCCGTTCTGGTTTGTTTCTGATGCTTTGTCTGAATGTTTACACCTTCTACGATGACTCTTTCAGTCTTAGGGAATACCTTTAAAACCTTACCCTTTTTACCTTTATCTTTACCGGTAATTACTAATACCGTATCATCTTTTCTAATCTGCATCTTCTCACCTCCCATTAAAGTACTTCAGGTGCCAAAGACACGATTTTCATGAAGCTCTTATCTCTTAGTTCTCTTGCAACAGGCCCGAAAATACGAGTCCCAACAGGATTCTTATCATCCTTAATAATTACTGCTGCATTTTGATCAAACTTCACATAACTGCCGTCAATTCTTCTGGCTCCCTTGCAAGTACGTACCACTACGGCCTTTACAACATCACCCTTCTTTACAACACCACCAGGTGTTGCATCTTTAACGGCACATACGATAATATCGCCAATGTTCGCGTATTTACGGCGTGTTCCACCGAGAACACGGATACACAATAATTCCTTAGCGCCTGAATTATCAGCAACTTTTAATCTGCTTTCCGGCTGAATCATAATTGGTGCCTCCTTCTACTATTTTACCTTTTCAATTATGTTTACAAGTCTCCATCTCTTATCTTTACTTAGAGGTCTTGTTTCCATAATTCTTACTTTATCACCGATATTGCACTCATTTTCTTCATCATGTGCCTTAAAGTTCTTCGTTCTCTTTACTGATTTTCCGTAAAGGGAATGTCTAACGGACTGTTCCACAGCGACAACGATTGTTTTATCCATCTTATCACTGGTAACGAAGCCAACTTTTGTCTTTCTTCTGTTTCTGTCTAACATGTTTGCACCCTCCTTCCGGTTAACCTTCTACTTTCTTAAGTTGTTTTTCTCTTAAGATAGTCTTTACGCGAGCGATATCTTTCTTGATATCTCTCAATTTAATAGGGTTTTCTAACTGACCAGTTACATGCTGGAATCTTAAGTTGAATAATTCATTCTTAAGCTTCTTTACCTCTGCGTTCAGTTCAACCTCAGACATATTTCTAATGTTTTCAATTTTCATTACGCTTCACCACCTTCTGCTAACTCTTGGCCTTTGATGGCAAATTTACACTTTACAGGGAGTTTGTGCATTGCAAGTCGCATAGCTTCTCTTGCAGCTGCTTCCGATACGCCCTCAATTTCGAACATAACTCTTCCCGGTTTTACAACAGCTACCCAATACTCAGGAGCACCTTTACCGGAACCCATACGTACTTCAGCTGGTTTCTTAGTCACTGACTTGTGCGGGAAAATCTTAATATATACTTTACCGCCTCTCTTGATGGATCTTGTCATCGCGATACGTGCGGATTCTATTTGGTTTGAACGAATCCAACCACATTCCTGTGCAACTAATCCATACACACCATAGGTGATGGTATTGCCCTTGGTTGCTACGCCCTTCATTCTTCCTCTGTGGACTCTACGACGTTTTACTCTTTTTGGCATTAACATCGTTTCACTCCTCCTTTCTCTGACGATTATTCTTCTACGCTTGCAACTTCTGCTTCTACAGCTACTTCTTCTTGAGGTGCTGGCTGAGCCGGTTTCGCAGGACGTTTTCTAGGGTTTACAAACTTCTTTTCTTCTTTAAAGTCTCTGTCACCTCTAGAGCCTCTTCTGTCACCGCGATCACCACGATCTCTTCTTGATCTGTCGTTATTGCGGTTATTTCTACGGCCTTCTGGTTTTCCAGATTCTTCTGGTAAATTGCTCTTTAAACCTTTAGTCAAAATTTCTCCATGGTTAATCCAGACCTTAACACCAAGCTTACCATAAGTAGTGTCTGCTTCTGCAAAACCATATCCGATATCTGCTCTCAAAGTGTGTAGTGGAACATTACCTTCACTGTATTTTTCGCTTCTTGCAATTTCCGCACCGCCAACACGACCGGAAACGACAACTTTAATTCCCTTTGCGCCAGCTTTCATTGTTCTGCCGATTGCCTGCTTCATAGCTCTTCTGAAAGAAATTCTCTTTTCCAAAGCCTGTGTAATATTTTCTGCAGTTAATTGCGCATCAAGTTCGGTTCTTCTTACTTCTATAATGTTAATTTGAGTGGTCTTTTTCGTTAATTTTTCAACCGCACGCTTTAATTGGTCAATGCCATCTCCGCCACGACCGATTACCATACCTGGCTTACCTGTCAGTACGGAAATCTTTAACTGGTTGTTTGCTGCTCTTTCGATTACTACTTTAGAAACTCCAGCGGCATATAGCTTTTTCTTTACAAATTCTCTGATTTTCTGATCTTCTACCAGATAATCAGCAAAGTTTTTCTTATCTGCATACCATTTGGAATCCCAGTCTTTTATAACGCCCACTCTTAATCCATGTGGACTTACTTTCTGACCCATTCAATAAACCTCCTGTCCTGAAAATTATTTTTCCTTTAGTGTTACGCCAATGTGGCTGCTTCTCTTAAGAATAACGGATGCACGTCCTTGAGATCCTGCTCTCCATCTCTTCATAGTAGGTCCCTGATGTGCATACACTTCAGCAACATAAAGCTTATCGACGTCCATATCGTGATTATTTTCTGCGTTTGCTGCTGCAGATTTTACTACGTTTTCCACCAACTCCGCACCTTTGCCCGGAGTAAATTTTAAAATAGTCAGTGCCTCCTGCAGGCTCTTTCCTCTTACTAAATCAGTAACAGGCTTAAGCTTGATCGGAGACATTCTAACGTATTTTGCAACTGCTTTTGCTTCCATCTTTCATATCTCCTTTCTTATCTCTTGACCTTAGAAGACTTATCCGCATGTCCTCTATAGTTTCTTGTAGGAGCAAACTCTCCAAGTCTGTGTCCTACCATATCTTCAGTGATGTACACTGGAACATGTTTCTTTCCGTCATGTACAGCAATTGTGTGTCCTACCATCTGCGGAAATATAGTTGATGGTCTTGACCATGTCTTTAATACTTTCTTTTCGTTTGCTGCGTTCAACTCTTCAATTGCTTTCAAAAGCTTTGCATTGACGAAAGGGCCTTTTTTTAGCGATCTACCCATTTAATTTATCCTCCCCTCAACTATTTTTCGTTACGTCTTTTTACAATATATTGGTTAGAAGCTTTGTTCTTCTTTCTGGTCTTATATCCAAGAGCAGGTTTACCCCAAGGAGTAACCGGACTCACACGACCGATACCAGCTTTACCTTCACCACCACCATGAGGGTGATCGTTCGGGTTCATTACGGAACCTCTTACAGTAGGTCGAATACCCATGTGTCTTTTACGTCCAGCTTTACCGATCATAATATTACCATGATCTAAGTTACCAACTTCACCAATGGTTGCTCTGCATTCAATTCTGATCTTACGAACTTCACCGGATGGCAGTCTAACCGAGCAGTAATTGCCTTCTTTTGCCATCAACTGAGCACCGTTTCCTGCAGAACGAACTAATTGAGCTCCTTTTCCAGCTTTTAATTCGATACAGTGAATCACTGTACCAACTGGAATGTTACGAAGAGGTAGTGCGTTACCAACCTTAATGTCTGCTTCAGGACCGGAGAAAATCACATCACCGACGTTTAATTTGTTTGGTGCAATAATATATCTCTTTTCACCATCTGCATACACAACTAATGCAATGTTTGCACTTCTGTTTGGATCATATTCGATTGTAGCAACTTTACCAGGAATTTCGTCCTTATTTCTCTTAAAGTCGATAATTCTGTATTTTGCTCTTGTACCGCCACCTCTATGTCTTACGGTAATTTTACCTCTTACATTTCTACCGGCATTCTTTTTAAGTGTGACTGTCAAAGATTTTTCCGGTGTGCTTGTGGTGATTTCTTCAAATGTGGAAACCGTCATACCTCTTACTCCAGGAGAGGTCGGTTTGTACTTTTTAATACCCATTTAAGCGTCCCTCCTTATAGACCCTGGAAGAATTCGATTTCCTTACTGTTATCTGTAAGGGTTACGATTGCTTTCTTGGAAGCAGGCCGTCTTCCTATATTTCTTCCCATTCTCTTTAATTTACCGTTAACGTTCATAATGTTGACTTTTGCAACTTCTACACCAAAGATTTCTTCAACTGCCAACTTAACTTGAGTTTTGTTAGCGTCTACTGCAACCTTGAACGTGTATTTCTTTTCCTGCGCATCATCCATACTTCTTTCGGAGATTACAGGCTTTATAATTACATCATAAGGCGTTGACATTATGCGTACACCTCCTCGATTTTATTAATCGCATCCTTTGTAATGATGAAGCTTGTATAATTTACGATTTCATACACGTTCATCTGGGATACCATAGTGGTTTTAACTCCAGGAATGTTCGCTGCGGACTTCACTACATTTTCATCCTTTTCGCCTGTGATAATTAAGGCTTTCTTTGCAGCTTTTACATTTTCTAATACTTTAATCATTTCCTTTGTTTTTGGAGCATCAAACTTTAATTCATCCAAAACAATGATTTCGTTTTCTAAAACCTTTGAAGAAAGTGCAGACTTCATTGCAAGTCTTCTTAACTTCTTAGGTAATGTGTATCTGTAATCTCTTGGCTTTGGTGCAAATACCACACCACCACCAATTTGGTTCGGGGATGTTAAACTTCCCTGACGACCGCGGCCTGTTCCCTTCTGTCTGAAAGGCTTTCTTCCGCCTCCGCGAACTTCAGATCTTGTCTTTGCGGACTGTGTACCTTGTCTTTGATTTGCTAAATAGTTCTTAACAACGGCATGTACCGCAAACTCATTAATTTCTATTCCAAAGATATCATCTTTCAATTCAATCTTACCGGCTTCTGCTCCGGCCATGTTCAGCATAGTTACTGTTGCCATTTGACTTCCTCCTTTCTGAGTCGATTCTTATTTTTCCTGTCCTTTTATTGCATATTGGATACGAAGCAATCCACCCTTGCGTCCAGGAACAGCTCCCTTAACAAGCATTACGTTTCTGTCTGCGATTACTTTAACAAGCTCTACATTCTGAACCGTGATGGTTTCTCTACCCATTCTTCCAGGACCTTCGTTTCCTTTGAATACTCTGGAAGGATACGTACCAGCAGCCAAGCCGCCTGGCAATCTCTTATGCTTAGAACCGTGAGTCATAGGTCCTCTATGATGTCCGTGTCTCTTAATGTTACCCTGAGTACCTTTACCCTTTGAAGTACCGGTTATGTCAAGCTTTACACCTTCTTCAAAGTCAGCAACAGTAATCACTTGACCAGCTTCATAGCTTTCGCCGTCAGCAAGTCTGATCTCTGTTAAATGCTTCTTCAAAGGAGCCTGCCATTTTGCGAAATGTCCTTTTGTTGGCTTGTTGAGTCTGTGTTCTTTGGCATCTTCAAAACCAATCTGTACAGCATTGTAGCCGTCTGTCTCAACAGTCTTGATCTGGGTAACCACTGCCGGTCCTGCTTCGATTACAGTTACCGGAATTGCTGCACCCATCTCAGAAAAAATTTGTGTCATTCCGACTTTTTTCCCTAAGATTGTTTTCATTCTTTCTTCCTCCTAATTTCTTACAGCGGATTACGCTACGTAATCATACTAAGTGGTGGAGATCCTTTTGAAGCCCTGCCTGTACGGCGTGCAGGCCTCATACAGAAATTTCCGAAATCTGCGATTTCGTGAAATTTTTCAGTTGGAATCTATCTTTTCTTAGTACTTACAGTTTAATTTCGATATCTACGCCAGCTGGCATATCAAGCTTCATCAAAGAATCGATTGTCTTTGGTGTTGGGCATAAGATATCAATCAATCTCTTGTGGGTTCTCTGTTCGAACTGCTCTCTGGAGTCCTTATACTTGTGAACCGCTCTCAAGATAGTTACTACCTGCTTTTCAGTTGGTAGTGGAATCGGTCCGGAAACTTCTACTCCGGTTTTCTTGGCTGTTTCCACAATTTTAGCTGCGGACTGATCTAAAGATTTATGATCGTAAGCCTTTAATTTGATTCTGATTTTCTGACTGCTCATTTTTCTTCCTCCTTAATTTTCGTACGTTTTCGCTATGCTGTACGAGGGGTTTTCATTCCCGACTTTACGGTTTTTTGCTTTTTTCATCATTCACACGTCACCGTGTGTTTCATAAATTTTTACTCAAAGCAAAAAGCATGAGAATCCCTTCGCCCGTTTCTAGAACGGACAATTCTCTGCAGAAATTACCTGATAGCTCAGCAACTTCCTGCTTCATCGCATTACAAGCAAGCTTTTTTAGTATAAAACAGTACAGCCCATAATGCAAGCTTTTTTTAAAAAAAAATCAATTTTTTTCAAAATTTTTTTATTGATGATTTCTTGATGTTTTCAATGCTTTTGACGATTATACACTTTCGAATTCGTCGAACACGCATCCTAGTGTTTCTTTTTATGAAAAAAATATCATTTTTTTCTGAATATTAACCAATATTATAAGGATAAAAGAAAAAAATTATATCATTATTATTTAATTTATTTATATAAAATATCTTTTCAGTGACAAAATAATCTAAAAATTCTTCATTCTTATGCAAATTTCTTGTTTTTATCTTTGTTTTTTACAATTCTTTTGTTATAATTAGTTATTAAGCGAACAGATTTACAAAAATATGAAAAAAGTTGCACTGCTTATTGCAGGATTAAAGGAGAAAATATGTATTGGGGCAGCGTTCGTTTTTTTAAACATTTAATTTTTGGTATTATTTTTCTTTTAATTCTTATTCCAACAATTGGTTGCGCTGTATTGGGAAATGCTTATCTTACTTTAGAAAAAGAAATTTCCGAAAAGAATTCTTCAAAGAATACAGCGAGCGACATAAAACCCGAAGCGGTTTATGCTTTAGAATTAAATAATAATTTGGATAAAATGGACTATCAAAAAAAATATGAGGACTTGTACATTAAACGTGTAATCGAGTATAAAACAGAAATGCCCAAGACCGTTTATTTAACATTTGATGATGGTCCTTCTATAAATACAGAAAAAATTTTAGATATTTTAAAAGAACTTCAAGTACATGCAACCTTCTTTGTAATATATAAAAATGATGCAAAGTCACGTGCTATTTATAAAAGAATTGTTGATGAAGGTCATACCTTAGGCGTTCATAGTACCTGTCACGAATACAGCATTATTTATCAATCGGTAGAAGCTTATTTAGATGACTTTGCTACGACTGCTCTATTATTAGAGGAAGTTACCGGTATAAAACCAACCATTTTCCGGTTTCCGGGTGGAAGCATTAATGCTTATAATCATACAATTTATCAGGAACTTATTGCAGAAATGCTTCGTCGTGGTTATACTTACTATGATTGGAATGTTGCTTCAAGCGATACTTCTACTAATATAAATGTAGATAAAATTACAAACAATGTAATAAATGGTGTCCATAAAAAAGAAAAAGCAATCGTTTTAATGCATGATTCCTATTCTAAAACTGCTACTGTAGCAGCCATTCCTAAAATAGTTCGGAACCTTCAGGTGGAGGGTTATCAATTTGCAAATCTGGATAACACTATAAAACCCATCTGTTTTAGCTATATTAATTAATTTAAAGGAGAACAACAATGGCAGAGAGACCCTTAAACAACTTCAAAAGTGCAGTAAATGACCTTATGAACGGAAAAATAAAGACCGAGGAAACTACAGGGGCTACATACACCTCAGAGGTAACAAAACCGTTATATGCTGAGCATTCATCCTCCTCTACTTTTACAAAGGTGGTCGAGGATACAATCCCTAAAAATGGTATATCCATTATTTCCTCCGATTTAGTCATCGAAGGAAATGTGAAATCCAAATCCGATATTCGTTTAAATGGATACATCAAGGGAGACATCCTTTGTGAAGGTTCTTTAATTTCAACCGGTACTGTAGATGGAAATGTTAGAGGTATCGGTGTAACGTTATCCGGTTCTACAATCAATGGTAATGTGATTGCAAAAGGCGATCTTGTATTGGATAATTCTTCTACTATTATTGGCGATGTTCGCTCTGCAGCTTTAAGTGTAAATGGTAAAATTAAAGGAAATGTCATGGTATCCGGTAGTGTTATCCTACAGGAAAATGCAATTGTTATGGGTAATATTACAGCAAAAAGTATTTCTGTTGAAAATGGCGCTAGTATCAAGGGTACTATGGAAATTCGAAGTGCTGCAATTAATGACGAGGACTTCAATGCAAAAATGCCATCACCAAGATCTACATCCACATCGGTATCAAAAACAGCAGCGGCCACTTCCGTTGCAACTGCATCCGCAGCATCCGCTACTTCAAAGGAATAAATGTTTTATACAGCAGGTTAAGGGTACCAAAACATTGTAAACAGATAAATAGAAAGTATTAATATGAGACACTCATATGTCTAATAATCCTGTTGGGTTTAAAAAAGTGGGCAATCCTGCCATTGAAATAGCGGGATTGTCCACTCGTTTTTTGCAACTATTAACTTGTGCTTACACAAAGACTTTTTAGTTGAGGGATGAGAGGATACTTGCTTTTGTTACGATACCCAACATAACGCCGTCCTCATCGGTGACGGCAATGGGATAGGCGGATTCGGTAGCAATGAGAATTACATCAGAGACCAGCGTATCCGCTGAAATAGTTGCGATGCCCGTTTGCAACACTTGGGCAATTGACTTTCCATCTTTTCGTGCTTGCAGGGCTTCACCGATAAAAAGCATTCCCTTAGGGTGAAGCTCATCGTCCATAACGATAACGGAGGACAGGTTATTCTTACGCATTTCATGAACAGCTCTGTCCATATTATCGCCAAGACGAACGATGCACGACGGAGTTATCATAATATTACGGACGGTCATCACCTTCGTTTTGTCCGCCGTCTCAAGAAAGTCACGCACATAATCATCGGTGGGATTCATGCTCAGTTCCTCTGGCGTGCCCGTCTGCACCACCTTGCCATCCTTCATGATACAGACGGTATCACCCATCTTAAACGCCTCGTCGATATCGTGGGTGATGAATACAATGGTCTTTTTCAGTTTCCGTTGGATTTGCAGAAGCTCAAACTGCATATCCCTGCGCACCAGAGGATCCAGTGCCGAAAAGGGCTCATCCATTAAAAGTACCTCCGGGTCGTTGACCAGTGCCCGAGCGATCCCCACACGCTGGCGCATTCCACCAGAGAGCTTCCCACAGGACTGATGCTCCCAGCCGTCAAGTCCAATCATGGAGATAAACCGTTTTGCAATTTCCTCCCGTTTGCTCTGCTCTATTCCTTTCACCTCAAGACCATAGCTCACATTGCCCAAAACGTCTCTGTGACTCATCAAGCCAAAGGACTGAAATACCATGGATATTTTATTGCGGCGGTATTCAAGGAGCTCTTTTTTGCTCATCTCATGTACATTCCGATCTTCATAGACCACCTTTCCACCGGTAGGATCGGTCAGCCGGTTAAAGCAGCGTACCGCGGTAGACTTACCCGAGCCGGAAAGCCCAATGATAACAAATATTTTTTCTTTGGGGATTTCCAGATTTACATCCCACAATGCAACGGTGCATCCAGTTTTTTTATTCACCTCATCCTTGTTCGAGCCATTGGTCATCATTTTTGAGGCCTCCGCACGGTTGGGACCATAGAGCTTTGTCACATGCTCCATCTTTAAGATGAAATTATTTTTTTTCATTGCCCTTGCCCCCCCTCGTTTATATTCTCTACTTTCTCCGCAGACTTATTTTTATCTGACGTAACACCACCTTGCGTCAACCGGTCAAGGACAATGGCAAGAATCACAACAGCACTGCCGGCAACCAGCCCTCGGCCGATTTCGATGCGGTTTACGGCATTCAGCACTTCCATACCCAATCCACGCACACCAATCATAGATGTGGTAACCACCATTGCCATGGCCATCATCAGAGTCTGATTGACACCGGTCATAATCGTGGGCATCGCCTGAGGTACCTGAACCTTTTGCAGCAACTGCCACCTGGTTGATCCAAAGGACTTTGCGGCCTCGATTACTTCCTTATCGACCTGTCGAATACCTAAGCTGGTCAGGCGGATCACTGGAACCACCGCATAGATGACCGTGGCAATGACGCCGGAAGCGTTTCCGGTGCCAAAGAGAAGCAACGCCGGTATCAAATACACAAATACCGGCATGGTCTGCATGGTGTCCAGAATGGGGCGAACGATTTTGTTCGCCGTTTCCGAATTTGATATCAGTATCCCTATGGGTATTCCTATCACAAGGGCGATAGCCACACTGGCCAGTACCACGGCCAGTGTAGTTCGCATAAGCTCCCAAAGGCCTACCGCGCCGACCAAGAAGACTAGGGTTCCATAAAGGATGCCGCTTTTCAGGCTTTTTCGTATGCGCCATCCTAAAAATACAATCAACAGTAGGAAAATCGGCCACGGTATGTAACTTAAGAACATACTGACGAAATTTACCTGCCCATTAAGCCCTCCTTTTATCATATCCAGCACAGCCTCCGCACTTACGGCAAAGGATCGCACTGCATTATCAATCGCTGTAGTATCCAGATCAAAGAGCTCCGGAAAATTAAATAACCACTCCATAGTCTACCCCCTTTATTTGTATGACTTTGCCAAACAGTCGTCTTCTTACAGTGTGTTTTTCAGTTCAGTAGCCTGCTCTTCATCAAGCCATTCCTCAATCAGTTCAGGATGAGCTTCTGAGAGGAGCCATTTTGCCGCCTCCTCGTAGTCCGCATTCGTCTCATTCATATATGCCAGTGTTTCGCTGATAACAGCCGATGACATTTTGAATCTACTCAGAAATTCACAGTATTCTGGATTGGTTGCGGCAAAATCGTTGCTGACTGCAATCGTGACAGTCACAGCCGGGCAGGCACCATAACCTGTTTGAAATTTTTCGGCATCATAGGCTTCATCGTCCAATAGAACAAAATCATATTTTCCCAGCAGCCAGGTCGGCTCCCAATAGTAAGCAACGATAGGCTCCTGCTTATCCCACGCCGAGGTCATTGCTGCACTGAGTATGGCATCACTACCACTCTCAAAATAGTTATAGAATTTATCTAAGCCATAGAGTTCCACTTTTTTCGCCATAATCTCTGTAATTTCCCAGCCAGTTACGCCGCCATAAATGATGCCCAAGGAGGAATCCTCAGGGTCTGGGAAAAGCTCCGGGTACTCGGCCAGATCCTGGACGGAATTCAGATCCGGGTACTCGTCGGCAACATATCTGGGAATGTAGAAGCCCTGATAGTTATCGTCAAAATTAATGCCTAGCTCGGTGAATTTCCCTTCTTCCAAGTCAGGAGCGTAAGAGGGAATATTGTTTGTCCATTCCTCCATATGTATATCCACCTCACTCTTTATCAAAGCCTCGTGGGAAATTGGAGTAGACCCGGGCGTTTCCTGCCATGTATAACCAAACACCTCTTCCGCAACAAGACCAGCTAAAGCATTGTTCAGCTTGATGGAGTCCCAACCTACATCAGCAAAGGAAATTGTCGTCTTCTCTGCTGTGCCGCTTTCGTCTCCATTTGAACCGCCACAGCCGGTTAGCGCTAAAACTAAGGCAAGCGCCAATATAAGTGCTATTTTAAGTCTCTTCATTGTAAAAGTACCTTCCTTCCATTGTTGTTCGGGACAGAATCAACGATTCGACGTCTTCTTTCCCTAAAATAATTAGTGCACAACGCACTAACATCACAAAGTAACTACTTAATGCTATCATAAAGTTGGTACTTTGTCAAACACACGCCACAAACTACCTTTGCACTTACGTTTCTTATCTTGTTCCTATGGGACTGTCGAATTACCTATTTTTTCTTTTTTTAAAAATTGATGTCGGATATCTTACAATTATGTAACATTGCAGTCTTTTCTTTTTCATTTTGACGAAATGCAGTATACTATAAGTAAGAAAATAGAAATGGGGTAAAAACTATGAAACAATCACGAAGAAATTCGCTTCTGCGTATGACAATACAACTTCTGTTACTAATTTCATTACTTTTATTAAGTACTATGATTTCATTTGCTATTGGTTCACCCGATGGCAGTGATCATCGACTGACAATTGACGGTAATCTGATTCAAACATCAGTACCTCCTTACATAGAAAATGATCGGTCTTTGGTTCCGGCAAGAGCAGTTTTTGAAGCGATTGGTGCCAATGTTACTTGGTCACCGAGTGATCCAAATCATGTGGGTATCTCCTATGCAAATACGCAGGTGTCTCTGACTCTTAATTCTCCTATTGCTTACGTCAATGGGGAAGAAAAAAAGCTAGATGTACCGGCAAGACTTCATAACAATAGCACAATGATTCCAGTTCGTTTTGTATCGGAGTCCTTATCCTTTGGTGTCGGATATGACGTAGATCAGCGTATCATCCAATTAACTTCACCAAAGGTAGAGCCGATTTATGGTTCCGTTTCAAAAGTTAGCTATGAGGATCTTCAATATTTCTACCGTGTTGAAATAGATGCGACAGAGCCTATTAAGATATATCAGGATTCAACATTGGCTGATCCAAATCGTTATATTTTAGATTTAACTGGATTTACATTAGATGCTTCAATCAATGAAAAGCTTGTACCATCTGATGAAACAAACAATGAGGTTTTTTCTGCAATTCGAAGCTCACAATTTACCCCTGATACGGTTCGTGTTGTAGTTGATTTAAAGGACAAGCAAACAGGCGCAATCACCTTATCACCAGATGAGAAAAATATATACATTGATTTTTCAAAACCTTATATAGATAATAATAATGACACCTCTGACCCTATTGAAATTCCGAGCGATCCTATAAACCCAGTGAATAAAAAACCAGCAAACTTAAATGAAGTACTTATTGTAATTGATCCTGGTCACGGGGGGAACGATCCCGGTGCACAAGGAAAATCAAATGGTGCTGTAATATTGAATGAAAAAGATATAAATTTAGATGTAGCAACTCGACTAAATGAAAAGTTACAGGCAGCAGGATTAAATACGATAATGTCTCGAAACGGTGATCATTCTGCAAGCCCTAATTCAAAAAATGCACTTGAAGATCGTATCTATCGCTCCAATTGGGCAAATAGTGAAAATGCTACTCTATTTGTATCAATTCATAACAATTCCGCAGGAAACGTAACCAGTGCAACCGGTACAGAAACATTTTACAATGAAACCGAAGGCAAAGCAGCTTATGGTATCTCAAGTAAGGAATTAGCTGCATCCGTCCAAAAAAAGATGACAGCCTATCTAGGCACACGCAACCGGGGTGTAAAAAACGGATCGGAATTGTCTGTTCTTCGCCGAACAGAAATGCCTGCAATTCTTATGGAAGGCGCTTTTCTAAGCAATCCAGACGATTTACAGCTTATGCTAACCGATACTTTTCGCGAGAACTACGCAAATGCAGTGTCCGAAGCTATTATTGAATATTTGAATGAAATGTATCAAAATTAAATTCTTTATTGCAATATTCCAAGCCTGTCAGAAATAGACAGGCTTTTTTTATTTTATAGTTGTGTCATGTACTCTCTCAAGCTCGCAATTCAATAGAAAAAAAAATTGTTTTTGCGTTGTAAAAACAACAGAATAAATAAAAAAAATACTTTATACTAAAGCTACAATATGCAATACAAAATAAATTAAAAATGAGTATAACTTAGATATAAATCCAAAGGAGGATATTATGAAAAGACGAATTATAAAAATTAATGAAGAAAAATGCAATGGTTGTGGAATTTGTGCTGCCGCTTGCCACGAAGGGGCAATCGGCATGGTCGACGGCAAAGCAAAATTGCTTCGCGAAGACTATTGTGATGGCTTAGGCGATTGTTTGCCTTCCTGTCCGACAGGAGCCATCACCTTTGAGGAGCGAGACGTTCCGGCTTACGACCATGCCGCAGTTTTGGCCGCCCAGGCGGAAAAAACTGCAGCGGCAGGCGGATGTGCTTCCGGTGGTTGTCCCGGCTCACAATCCAGAACTCTGCATCATTCACCGCAAGGCTCACAATTGAATCAGTGGCCAGTTCAAATAAAATTAGCTCCTATCAATGCACCTTACTTTTCCAATGCGCATTTATTAATTGCAGCCGATTGCACCGCATATGCACATGGTAATTTTCACAATACATTTATGAAAAATAAAGTAACCTTGATTGGATGTCCAAAGCTCGATGCAGTGAATTATGCCGAAAAGCTGACTGCAATTCTAGCAAACAATGACATTCAGGCTGTTACCGTTGTCCGTATGGAAGTTCCTTGCTGTGGCGGTATTGTACAAGCTGTAAAAACCGCAATGGAAAATAGCGGAAAGCACATTCCGTGGCAAGTCATTACAATTACAACTGACGGAGAAGTACAATATTAATCGAAACAAAAAAGCAAAGAAATGGTTTTTGATAACCTTTCTTTGCCTTTTTAATTATCTTATATCATTGGATAAACCGATGCAATTTCTCACTTTTACATAACAGTCAATTCCCTTAGATGACAACATTTGACGAATTTCACACCCACTTTTTAAATTTTAATTCTTATAAAATTTATCCGGTTGCACCTTCTATCTTTGTCCGATCTTTCATTATTAATCCCAAAAGAACTGGTGTGATGAGTGTTGTTACAATAACCATTAATACCAAAGCAGGAAATAGTTCTTCATCAACCAAAGCAGCTTCTGAACCTTTTTGCGCTACAATCAATGCAACTTCACCTCTGGATACCATACCGATTCCCACACCTACTGCTTCTTTATTACTAAATTTGCATAGCTTTGCACCTAGGCCACAGCCAACCATCTTTGTCAAAATAGCAACCACTGTTAATACAATGGAAAAAATAAGAATGGACCCGCTTAGACCTCGAATGTCTGTTTTGATTCCGATACTTGCAAAAAACATTGGTGAAAACATAAGATAAGATATAACTGTAAGTTTTTTAACAATATATTCTTTTGTCTTGGTAATATTACAAAGGAATAAGCCGGCAAAATAAGCCCCTGTGATATCTGCTATCCCAAAAAAGACTTCTGTAATATATGCCATAATCAAACAATATGCAAATCCATAAATCGCCATACGCCTTACGGTTCCATGCCATTTTTCTAAAGATTTAAAAACTCTTGGAATAAAAATACCAACAAAAAATAAAAAGACAAAATAGAGTCCAATTTTTATAAAGACTTGCTTTGGCTGAACATTAGGATTCGTAAAACTTGTAACCAAGCTTAAGATGATGATGCCTAAAATATCATCAATAATAGCAGCTCCTAAAATACTGCTCCCCACTTTACCATTTAATTTTCCCATTTCTCGAAGTGTTTCTACCGTAATGCTGACAGAAGTAGCGGTTAAAATAACGCCTACAAATACAGCTTTTAAAAAATGCTGCGGATCGGTTGTATCTTGAAAAAACATTTGGTATACACCATATCCGCCAATCAACGGTACAATAACACCAATTATCGCAATCACTAATGATGCAATGCCAGTCTTTTTTAATTCCTTAATTTCAGTATCCAGACCGGCAAGGAACATCAAAATAATCACGCCTATTTCCGAAGTCTTAAACAAGAAGTCCGTTTCTGCGATCTGTCCTAGAACACTTGGCCCTAAAACGACACCTGCTACCAGCGCACCAACCACTTGCGGCATATGCACCTTTCTCGACATGAGACTAAATATTTTGGTAACTAACAAAATAATTGCTATAGACAATAAAAAATCGTAAGATTCCATATCTGATCCTTCTCTACATATCTTCAACAATAATTGACACTTAAATATAAAAAAGTATAAATTCCATTAATATATAATCGATATTTCATATAACAAAAAAGCACGCTGATTCCAGCGTGCTTTCTATGCTAAATGATTTCCTCAATAGCGCCGGAAGTCTCTATTATAAGCAATTACGCTTCAATTTTAGCTACAACTCCGGATGCTACGGTTCTTCCGCCTTCACGAATAGCGAAACGTAAACCTTCTTCAATTGCGATTGGAGTAATCAATTCAATTTTCATTTGAATGTTATCTCCAGGCATACACATTTCAGTTCCTTCTGGTAATGTTACATTTCCAGTTACGTCTGTTGTTCTGAAATAGAACTGTGGTCTGTATCCGTTAAAGAATGGAGTATGACGTCCGCCTTCTTCCTTCTTTAATACATATACTTCAGAGCTGAACTTTGTGTGTGGATGAATCGTTCCAGGAGCAGCAAGTACCTGTCCTCTTTCGATTTCACTTCTCTGTACACCACGAAGCAATGCACCGATGTTATCTCCTGCTTCGCCCTGATCTAACAGTTTACGGAACATTTCGATACCTGTTACGACTACTTTTCTTGCTTCGTCTGCAAGTCCTACGATTTCAACTTCATCAGATACCTTTAAGATACCTCTTTCTACTCTTCCTGTTGCTACTGTTCCACGTCCTGTGATGGAGAATACGTCTTCTACCGGCATCAAGAATGGCTTATCAGTTGCTCTTGTTGGTTCAGGAATGTATACATCAACCTGTTCGAACAATTCAACGATCTTATCTCCCCATGGACCTTCTGGATTGTTTAATGCTTCCAATGCAGATCCTCTGATGATTGGTGTATCATCTCCTGGGAATTCATATAAGTCAAGTAATTCTCTTACTTCCATTTCTACTAAGTCAAGTAATTCTTCGTCGTCTACCATGTCGCACTTGTTTAAGAATACTACGATGTATGGTACGCCTACCTGTCTGGAAAGCAAAATGTGCTCTCTAGTCTGTGGCATTGGACCATCGGTTGCTGCTACTACTAGGATAGCTCCATCCATCTGTGCAGCTCCTGTGATCATGTTCTTTACATAGTCAGCATGTCCCGGGCAGTCTACGTGTGCGTAGTGTCTGTTTGGTGTTTCATACTCTACGTGAGCGGTCGCAATTGTAATACCTCTTTCTCTTTCTTCTGGTGCCTTGTCAATCTGGTCAAATGCAACCTGTTCGCCAAGTCCATATCTCTGTTGAAGAGTCTTTGTAATTGCAGCTGTTAATGTAGTCTTTCCGTGGTCTACGTGACCAATAGTACCGATGTTTACATGCGGTTTTGTTCTCTCAAATTTAGCCTTTGCCATTATAAAATTCCTCCATTTTATAAATATGTCAGACATTCCTCACAGCTTATGCATGCAAGGAATGTCTCTTATATTTCATTATTTATTAATTTTGTCAATTAAGCTATCTGGTAACTTTTCAAAGTGATCCATCTGCATTACATAAACGCCACGGCCCTGTGTCTTAGAACGTAAGTCTGTTGCGTATCCAAACATTTCAGATAGCGGAACAAAAGAACGAACGGTTACAGCTCCGTTATTGATTTCAGAACCTTCGATTCTTCCTCTTCTGGAACTGATATCACCGATAACGTCACCCATATAATCTTCTGGAGCGTTTACTTCTACCTTCATAATTGGTTCAAGCAATGCTGGCTTTGATTTTTTAACTGCTTCTCTGAATGCCATGGAAGCGGCAATTTTAAATGCCATTTCAGAGGAGTCAACTTCATGGTAAGAACCATCATATAACTCAACACCAACATCTACAACCTGGTAGCCTGCTAAAGGACCATTTTGCATTGCTTCACGAATACCTTCATCAATTTTTGGAATGTATTCCTTCGGAATTGCACCACCGATAATGGCATTCTTAAATTCATAACCTTCACCCGGATTTCTTGGGTAAATTCTAATTTTAACGTGACCATACTGTCCACGACCACCAGACTGCTTCGCATATTTATGGTCAACATCAGCATTACCAGTAATAGTTTCTTTGTAGGATACTTGCGGTTTACCTACATTTGCTTCCACTTTGAATTCACGAAGAAGTCTGTCAACAATGATTTCCAAGTGAAGCTCACCCATACCAGCAATGATTGTCTGTCCGGTTTCTTCATGTGTAAATGTCTTAAAAGTAGGGTCTTCTTCTGCTAATTTAGCAAGAGCAATACCCATTTTTTCTTGACCGGCCTTTGTTTTAGGCTCAATTGCGATTTCAATTACCGGTTCTGGAAAATCCATAGATTCCAGAATAATTTCTTCCTTTTCATCACACAGAGTGTCACCAGTTGTTGTATCTTTTAATCCTACTGCTGCTGCAATATCACCGGCATAAACCATGTCGATTTCTTCTCTCTTGTTTGCATGCATCTGTAGAATTCTTCCGATTCTTTCTTTTTTACCTTTTGTGGAATTATAAACGTAAGAACCTGAAGATAATGTACCCGAATATACACGGAAAAATGCTAGCTTACCAACAAATGGGTCAGCCATAATCTTAAATGCCAATGCCGAAAACGGTCCATTGTCATCTGCGATTCTTTCCGCTTCTTCTTCTGTATCCGGTAGAATTCCCTTAATTGGAGGAATATCTATTGGAGATGGTAAGAAGTCAAGTACTGCATCAAGCAAAGGCTGTACACCTTTGTTTCTATATGCGGAACCACAAGTTACAGGAACCATTTGTCCTGCAATGGTCATCTTACGAATGGTTGTCTTGATTTCATCATTCGTTAGCTCTTCGCCATCCAAATACTTCATCAAAAGTTCTTCGTCACCTTCTGCAACCGCTTCGACCATCTTTGCTCTCCACTCTGCAGCAATTTCTTTCATATCATCCGGAATTTCTACAAATTCAAGTTCTCTTCCAAGCTCATCTTTGTATACTTCCGCTTTCATTTGAATCAAGTCAATGATTCCAACGAAATGATCTTCCTTTCCTATCGGCAATTGGATTGCTACTGCATTTGCCTTAAGGCGATCTACTATCATGTTCATAACATGATAGAAATCAGCACCTAAAATGTCCATCTTATTGATAAAGATCATTCTTGGTACTCCATATTTATCTGCTTGTCTCCAAACAGTTTCGGACTGTGGTTCAACACCGCCCTTTGCACACAATACCGTTACAGCACTATCCAATACTCGAAGAGATCTTTCAACTTCTACGGTAAAGTCAACGTGTCCTGGCGTGTCAATTATATTAATTCTGGTATCCTTCCACTGAGCAGTTGTTGCAGCAGAGGTAATAGTAATTCCTCTTTCCTGCTCTTGCGCCATCCAGTCCATGGTAGCCGCACCTTCATGAGTTTCACCAATCTTGTGAGTTCTTCCTGTGTAAAACAAAATTCTCTCTGTTGTTGTGGTTTTTCCTGCATCAATGTGGGCCATGATACCTATATTTCTAGTCTTTTCTAACGGAAACTGTCTAGGCATATCTGACTCCTCTCTCTATGATTACCATCTGTAGTGAGCAAATGCCTTATTTGCTTCAGCCATCTTATGGGTATCTTCTTTCTTCTTTACGGAAGCTCCGGTATTATTAGCTGCATCCATAAGTTCTTTTGCAAGTCTTTCTGCCATATACTTTTCGCCTCTAAGTCTGGTATATTTGGTTAACCATCTCAAACCAAGTGTCTGACGTCTTTCTGCTCTTACTTCAACCGGAACCTGATAGTTTGCACCACCAACACGTCTTGCCTTAACTTCAACAACAGGCATAATGTTGTTCATTGCTTTTTCGAACACTTCTAAAGGTTCTTCATTTGTTACTTCCTTAATTTTATCAAAAGCGTCATAAACGATCGACTGCGCTACGCCCTTTTTTCCATCCAACATAATGCTGTTGATTAGCTTCGCTACAACAACACTGCCGTACACTGGATCAGGAAGCACTTCTCTCTTTGGAACATTTCCTCTTCTTGGCACTTCTCTTCCCTCCTATTTCGGTACTCGACACAATGCATTCATGTGCCGCGGTGCCACTCAATATCTATATTAAGGGCACGTTTTAGTTTTCCCGATTCTTTCTTAAATATAACTCTTATTTTTTCTTAGCTCTCTTCGCACCATACTTGGAACGAGCCTGGTTTCTGTTAGCTACTCCAGCTGTATCAAGTGTACCTCTAACGATATGGTATCTTACACCTGGAAGGTCCTTAACTCTACCACCACGAATTAACACAACACTATGCTCTTGCAAATTGTGTCCAATACCTGGGATATAAGCAGTAACTTCGATACCGTTAGTAAGCTTAACTCTTGCTACTTTTCTTAGTGCGGAGTTTGGCTTCTTAGGAGTTACAGTCTTTACGGAAGTACATACGCCTCTCTTCTGAGGTGCTTCTGTTTCGGTAGGTACTCTCTTAATGGAATTCATACCTCTTAACAGTGCCGGAGAGTTGGACTTCTTTTCAGCTCTGATTCTTCCCTGTCTTACCAGTTGATTAATTGTAGGCATCTAAATCTCCTTTCTTTGCACAAATCTAACCGTGCAAAAACTAAATAATTTATGTTTAAACCAAAATGGTTTAAATCCATAGCGAACCAAAGCTCAGTATATCATTAAACAAACAAAGTTGTCAATTTTTTTCATACTGAGCAATGATTATTTTTTATTCTTTTATTTTTTACAAATTTTTATCTGTTTTTACTAAACCTCAGTAAACCCTAAATCTAAATCTTCACTTGCATCATTTGTTTCTGTTGCAGCAGCCACCTCAAGGTTTACAGTTTCATCCTCTGGCTTGAAAAATGGCGCGTTATCTTCTAAAACATCTTCAAATTCATCGTCTTCTTCAGAATGTGTTTTAAAAGAATTCATGTATTCAGTATTTACACCATAGTCCAAATTAATGTTACGATAACGTTTCATTCCAGTTCCTGCCGGAATCAGCTTACCGATGATAACATTTTCCTTAAGTCCAAGAAGCTTATCATTCTTACCCTTAATTGCTGCATCAGTTAGGACTCGAGTTGTTTCCTGGAAGGATGCGGCTGATAAGAAAGAGTTCGTTGCAAGGGATGCCTTTGTGATACCAAGGAGCACACGCTTGCCGACAGCCGGCTGCTGCCCCTCTTCCAATGCAGCATTTGCTTCTTCTAATTCCATTTGACTGTAAAGACCTCCCGGAAGGAGTGCCGTGTCACCAGCTTCTTCAATCTTACACTTAGAAAGCATCTGACTTACAATTACTTCAACGTGTTTATCATTAATGTCTACACCTTGCTGCTTATATACTCTCTGTACTTCCTTCAGAAGATACTGATATACACCTTCTACACCATTGAGTCTTAAGATATCATGCGGATTAAGCGGTCCTTTTGTAATCGCATCACCTGCTTTGATAAAATCACCTTCCAATACACGCAAACGTGCACCGTAAGGAATGATATATACATGTTCTTCTTCACCTTGAATCTTAACCTCTGTTTTATTATCTTTCCGGCTTTCGATGGATACAACCGTACCATCGGCTTCACAAACTTCGGCAAGACCCTTTGGCTTTCTGGCTTCGAACAATTCTTCAACTCTTGGAAGACCCTGTGTGATGTCATTTCCTGCAACGGATACACCGCCCGTATGGAATGTACGCATTGTCAACTGAGTACCCGGTTCACCAATGGACTGAGCAGCTGTAATTCCGACTGCCTCACCGATATTAACCGACTCACCCGTAGCAAGATTTCTGCCGTAACATTTTGCACAGATGCCAGACTGGCTCTTACAAGCTATTACGGAACGAATCTTAACTGCTTCAATTCCAGCGTTCTCAATTGCCTCTGCTGCAGCTTCTTTGATTTCCTCTCCACCTGCGACAATCAAATTGCCCTTTGGATCGTAAATATCTTCCATTGCAGTTCTTCCTACAATACGAAGTTTTAAAGCTTCAATAACCTCTTTTCCATCCACAAACGCTCTTACTTCAATTCCTTCTCTTGTTCCGCAATCCACTTCACGAACGATAGCATTATGGCTGACATCTACTAATCTTCTTGTCAAATATCCAGAGTCAGCGGTACGAAGAGCCGTATCAGCTAGACCCTTTCTTGCTCCGTTGGAGGAAAGGAAGTACTCCATAACAGAAAGTCCTTCACGGAAGTTTGCTGTGATTGGAATTTCGATGGTTTTACCAGTTGCGTTTGCCATCAGACCACGCATACCACCGACCTGTTTAATCTGGTTCTTACTACCACGGGCTCCAGAATGAGCCATGATATATAAGTTATTTAAAGTTCCTAAGGAAGCCATCAAAGCATCTGCAACATCATCCGTTGCTTTATGCCATGTCTGGATTACCTTTTCATAGCGTTCATCATTAGACATCAAACCACGACGATAAGCAGATTCATATTTATCAACAGTTGCCTGCGCCTGTTCAATGATTGATGCCTTTTCCTTCGGCATTTCCATATCTGCAACACTGATGGTAATTGCCGCCTTTGTTGAATAACGGAACCCCGTACTCTTAATGTGATCAAGCATCTTTACCGTCTCAGTGTTACCATGTCGACGATAACATTTATCAATAATTTGACCTAACTTTTTCTTATCACAAAGGAAATCAACCTCCAAAGAATATGGGTCAACAGTTCTATCAATATAACCCAAATCTTGAGGAATTTTATCATTAAAAATAAAACGTCCTACGGTTGATTCAACCAATTTACCGGAATCTTCCTTAGATAGCTTTTTTCGAACCTTAACTTTTGCGTGAATTCCAACTGCATCGGTTTGATAAGCCATCAAAAGTTCATCATAGTCAGTAAAGATTCTTCCATCGCCCTTTTCAGCCTTACTGCTTCTGTCCTCTAAACCTGGATGAGTCAAATAATAACTTCCCAGAATCATGTCCTGTGTTGGAGTGGTGATTGGAGAACCATCTTTTGGCGCAAGGATATTGTTGACGGAAAGCATCAAGAATCTGGCTTCTGCCTGTGCTTCTACCGAAAGCGGAACGTGTACCGCCATCTGGTCACCGTCAAAGTCAGCATTGTATGCAGTACATACCAATGGATGAAGCTTAATTGCTTTTCCTTCTACCAATACTGGTTCAAATGCCTGAATACCCAATCGATGCAACGTCGGTGCACGATTTAAAAGTACCGGATGATCCTTAATAACTTCATCTAAAACATCCCATACTTCCGGACGTACTTTTTCTACCATACGCTTTGCACTCTTAATATTGTGTGCATGACCGTCCTGAACTAATTTTTTCATAATAAATGGCTTAAATAATTCCAATGCCATTTTTTTTGGAAGACCACACTGATAGAATTTCAGTTCTGGACCTACAACGATTACGGAACGTCCAGAGTAGTCAACACGTTTACCTAACAGATTCTGACGGAAACGTCCTTGCTTACCCTTTAACATATCTGATAAAGATTTCAATGGTCTGCTTCCCGGTCCAGTTACCGGTCTGCCTCTTCTGCCATTATCAATCAAGGCATCGACAGCTTCCTGAAGCATTCTTTTTTCATTTCGAACAATGATGTCTGGTGCTCCCAAATCTAAAAGTCTTTTTAGACGATTGTTTCTATTAATTACTCTTCGATATAAATCGTTTAAGTCGGATGTCGCGAATCTTCCGCCATCCAATTGTACCATCGGTCTAAGATCCGGTGGAATAACAGGAATGACTTCTAAAATCATCCATTCCGGTTTATTTCCCGAAGTTCTTAATGCTTCAATGACTTCCAGTCGACGAACAATTCGGATTTTCTTCTGTCCGGAAGCTTCTTTCAACTTATTTCTTAAGTCCTCAGATAAGGCAACCAAGTCGATTTGAGAAAGCAATTCTTTAATCGCTTCCGCACCCATAGCGGCTTTAAATCCGCTTCCAAATTTATCTTTTGCTTCTCTATATTGCTGTTCGGTTAGTATTTCTTTGTAACCCAATCCGGAATCACCCGAATCGGTTACAATATATGCCGCAAAATATAAGACCTTTTCTAGATTTCTAGGTGAAATATCAAGTACTAAGCCCATTCTGCTTGGAATACCTTTAAAATACCAAATGTGAGAAACTGGAGCAGCAAGTTCAATGTGCCCCATTCTCTCTCTTCTAACCTTTGCCTTTGTTACTTCAACACCACAACGGTCACATACAATTCCCTTATAGCGAATTCGTTTGTATTTACCACAATGGCATTCCCAGTCTTTTGTAGGACCAAATATTTTTTCACAAAACAAACCTTCTTTTTCCGGTTTTAATGTTCTGTAGTTAATGGTTTCCGGCTTTTTGACTTCACCGTGCGACCAGCTTCGAATCTTTTCTGTGGAAGCTAAACTTATTTGTAATGATTCAAAATTGTTTAATTCGTACAAGGAGCGTCTCCCCTTCCCTTTATTCGTTCTCAAGTGAAACAACGGATGCTTTTGTATTGTCTAAACAAGATCGTCGTCTACGAAATCTTCTTCCAGATCTAACTCGCCGTCGGCATCGTCCAAATCCCCATCCATCAATTCTTCACTGAATCCGGACTCTTCTTCGAATAATTCTTCTTCAGAAGAAACCGCCTCAATATCAATGATGCTTTCCAAGCCGGAAGCACTGTCTAAGTCATCGGATTCTTTGATCTGAATCTCTTGCTCATCATCAGTTAAAACCTTTACATCCAAGGCCAAACTCTGCATTTCTTTGATCAATACCTTAAACGATTCCGGAATTCCTGGTTCTGGAATGTTTTCATCCTTTACAATCGCTTCGTATGTTTTTACACGACCCACTACATCATCGGATTTTACGGTTAAAATTTCTTGTAGTGTATACGCTGCGCCATAAGCCTCAAGCGCCCATACTTCCATTTCTCCGAAACGCTGTCCGCCAAATTGAGCTTTACCGCCCAAAGGCTGCTGTGTAACAAGAGAATACGGACCCGTACTTCTTGCGTGAATCTTGTCATCAACAAGGTGATGCAGTTTCAGCATATACATATATCCTACGGTTACCGGATTATCAAATTCTTCTCCGGTTCTGCCATCACGCAGCAAAAGCTTCCCGCTTTCCGGATAACCACATTCTTTTAATAATTCAATAATATCTATTTCGCTTGCGCCATCAAATACAGGAGTAGAAATATACCAACCTTTATATCTGGCAGCCAAACCCAAATGTACTTCCAATACCTGCCCGATATTCATACGAGAAGGTACGCCAAGAGGATTTAACATGACTTGAAGCGGTGTACCATCCTGCATAAATGGCATATCTTCCTGCGGCAGAATTCTGGAAATAACACCCTTATTTCCGTGGCGTCCTGCCATCTTGTCTCCAACATTAATTTTTCTCTTTGTTGCAATATAGCAACGTACCAATTTATTTACACCAGGAGGCAGCTCATCGCCGTTCTCCCTTGAGAAAATCTTTACATCGACAATAATACCGGTTTCTCCGTGAGGTACGCGCAAAGAAGTATCACGAACTTCTCTGGCTTTCTCTCCAAAGATGGCACGAAGTAATCTTTCTTCTGCCGTTAATTCGGTTTCTCCTTTTGGTGTTACTTTTCCAACCAAAATATCGGATGCATCTACCTCCGCACCAATACGGATAATACCTTCTTCATCCAAATCTTTTAACGCGTCTTCACCAACATTCGGAATGTCTCTTGTGATTTCTTCCGGTCCCAGCTTTGTATCTCTGGCCTCTGATTCATATTCTTCAATATGAATGGAAGTCAAGGCATCCTCCATAAGAAGCTGTTCATTCAAAATAACAGCGTCTTCGTAATTGTATCCTTCCCAAGTCATGAAGCCAATCAGTAAGTTCTTTCCAAGTGCAACTTCTCCTAAATCCGTTGATGGACCGTCTGCAATGACTTCACCAGCTTCCACAAACTCACCGTGAGATACAATCGGCTTTTGATTGATGCAAGTACCTTGATTGGATCTCTTATATTTAAGCATCTTATATTCATCTAGGCCGCCGTCCTTATCTCTGCGGATTTTAATACGAACCGCATCTACATATTCAACGACACCTGTATTCTTTGCTAAGATTACAACCCCGGAATCACAAGCGGCCTTGTATTCCATACCCGTACCTACGATTGGGGCATCACTAATCAATAGAGGCACGGCCTGACGTTGCATGTTAGCTCCCATCAATGCACGGTTTGCGTCATCATTTTCAAGGAATGGAATCAGTGCTGTCGCAACAGATACAACCTGTCTTGGAGATACATCCATGAAATCTACAACTTCTTTATTGTAAAGGTCAATTTCTCCGCCGGCACCTCTGGCTACTACCTTACGATTAACAAAATGTCCTTCGCTATCCAATGGTTCATTCGCCTGAGCAATAATAATCTGTTCCTCTTCGTCGGCAGTCAAATAATGAATGTCTTCGGTTACAATACCAGCTTCTTTATCAACTCTTCGATATGGCGTTTCAATGAAACCATATTCGTTCACAATTCCATAAGTCGTAAGGGAACCGATCAAACCAATGTTTGGACCTTCTGGAGTTTCTATCGGACACATTCTTCCATAATGAGAATGATGTACGTCACGAACCTCGAATCCAGCTCTTTCTCGAGAAAGACCACCCGGTCCCAATGCAGAAAGTCTTCTCTTATGAGTCAACTCTGCCAATGGATTGTTCTGGTCCATAAACTGTGATAACTGTGAACTTCCAAAGAATTCTTTGATTGCAGCCGTAACCGGTCGAATATTCATAAGAGCTTGCGGTGTTGTTACTTCAATGTCCTGAATGGTCATTCTTTCTTTTACAACACGTTCCATACGAGCAAGACCGATACGGAATTGGTTCTGAAGCAATTCACCAACCGTTCTCAATCTACGATTTCCCAAATGATCAATGTCATCAATGATTCCAATGCCATCAGAAAGATTTAAAATGTAACTTACCGAAGCAATAATATCATCTATAATAATATGTTTTGGCGAAAGTTGATTTTTCATAGATATCAACGTTTCTTTCAAGTTAGCTTCATCCGTATTTTCCAAAATAGAACGTAATACCGGATAGAAAACCTTTTTCGGAAGCTTATTTTCTTCCGGATCAAAGTCTACATAATTCTGCAAGCTGACAAAATTATTACCGATTACTTTTACGGCTTTTTCTTCATCAATCTTACTGTAGACCATCACGCTTTCAACACCAGCATTTTCAATCATAAATCCTAGTTCTCTGGAAATTTTCGTATCTTTTTCCACTAAAAGCTCGCCTGTGGAAGGATCAAATACATCCTCAGCAGCGATACAACCTAT
Source organism: Anaerovorax sp. IOR16 (assembly GCF_017168145.1). GTDB lineage: Bacteria > Bacillota > Clostridia > Peptostreptococcales > Anaerovoracaceae > IOR16. Next base: position 160,744 of record NZ_JADQTL010000010.1, read on the forward strand.
AATACGATTACTTAATCCTAGCTTTTTATTATATTTGTAACGGCCAACCTTAGCTAAGTCATATCTCTTGGCATCAAAAAACAACGCTTCAATCAAATCATAAGCGCTATCAAACGTAGCAGGTTCACCAGGTCTTAATTTTTTATATATTTCTTTTAAGCCTTCATCATAATTGCTTGTAACATCCTTTGCCATAGACTTATTTAGTCTCTCATGGCTACCAAAAATTTGTTCAATTTCTACGTTGTTACCTTCATAGAGAATTTTTGCAATCTCTGTAGAAAATTCATTATAACGGCGAATCTTCTTAGCAATTTCTGCTTCTGTAATATTCGGGTTCTTTCTTCGTTCCGTTTCCACCTTGTCCTCAACGGATTTATAAGCCAAAGCTCTTAAAATGGTGGTAATCGGCTGTTTTCTTGTTCGGTCTACACGAACCGAGATAATTTCATTCGAGTCTGTTTCATACTCCAACCATGCTCCTCTATTCGGAATGATTGTAGTTGAATATAACTTATTATTTGATTTATCAATTGCTACATCATAATAAGGTCCCGGTGATCTTACAAGCTGTGTAACAACAACACGTTCTGCTCCATTATAGATAAAGGTTCCCTTTTCGGTCATAATCGGGAAATCTCCCATAAATACTTCCTGTTCCTTTACCTCTCCGGTTTCCTTATTGACCAGACGAACCTTTACCTTCAAAGGAGCCGCATATGTTACATCGCGTTCCTTGCATTCTTCCTGATCATATTTTGGTGCATCCGTTAAGGAATGTCCAATAAATTCTAGTACTAGATTGTCGGCATAATCCCGTATCGGGGATATGTCTTCAAAAACTTCTGTCAAACCCTCTTCCAAAAACCATTTGTAAGAATCTGTCTGAATTTGAATCAGATTTGGCATAGGAGCTACAACATTAATTTGCGAGTAGCTCATGCGTTCTTTTTTACCTATTTTAACGGGTTGAGGCATGTTCTTCCCTCCTTGCATTGAAAACAAAATACTTTGCGTGGCAATGTACTATAATAGCATACGTTTTTCAACTAGTCAAGGAAATTATTGACTATTTCATAAAATATTAATCCAAAAACTATATTTTAAAAGAAAATGACTACTAAATACGTAAAGTATAATTAAAAATTATACTTCTAATATAAAAAAAAGTGATTTTGCCACGATAATTTCTATTCAATGAAAAAAGAGGTCGTCTCTGAATGATTTTTTCAATCATTTGGAGACAGCCTCTTTTTATCTTCTATTATTAATTATTTCTATTAAGCTTTTTTATTTTTTTTCCCGCCAAAAGAAACATATCCAATATATGCTAAGAATGCAAATCCAACAAGCATCCAACCTACAGAATGGAATTTATCCCAATAACCTTTTAAGTAAATTCCTACTACAAGTATTGGTAATACATAGGTCATATATCCTCTCATAGAATTAGGGAATCTCATACCTTCTCCGGAATTTGCCTCTGCAATGAAATTATTCCAACCCCATCCATAACGTGACGTACAGAAAATCAAATATACCATAGAACCCAAAGGAAGCAGATTACTAGAAACAATAAAGTCTTCTAGATCCATGATATTTGTACCTTCGCCAAGAGGCTGAATTGCAGAAAGTGTGGAAAAACCTAAAATACAAGGAAGTGATAATAAAATGATAGCTACCATATTAACTAATACAGCTTTTTTACGTTCCCAACCCCATAAATCAATTGCAAAGGAAATAATGTTTTCAAATACTGCAATAATCGTCGACAATGCTGCAAAGGATAAGAAAAGGAAGAAAAAGGCTCCCCAAATACGTCCACCTACCATTTGTTCAAAAATATTCGGCAGTGTAATAAATACCAAACCAGGGCCAGCGCCAGGTTCTACATCAAATGCAAAGCAGGCCGGAATAACAATCAATCCTGCCATAATCGCAACAAAGGTATCCAAAAGTGTGATACTCGCAGCTTCGCCACCCAAAGAGCGAGATTTATCTAAGTAACTCCCGAAAATTGCCATAGAACCGATACCGATACTTAATGTAAAGAATGCCTGTGAAAGAGCTCCAAAAACAACATTCCCTACTCCATTTTCAACCATCTTTTCAAAATCAGGTATTAAATAGAATTTAATGCCTTCTTCGGCACCAGGCAAAGTCAAAACACGAATAACTAATACCACCATGATTGCTAAAAGACAAATCATCATAATTTTTGTAATACGCTCTACTCCATTTTGCAATCCAATGGAACAAATTCCAAAGGAAAGTATAACAGCAATGATCATCCAAAGTGTCATTGTCCCTGGGCTTCCAAGCATACTCCCGAATCCGTTTGCCACTTCATCTGGTGAAGCACCCACAAATTCACCACTCATCATGCGGTAACAATAATACATCATCCATCCGCCTACCATGGTATAAAACATCATAAGTACATAGTTTCCAATCATTCCAAAATATCCGAAATTATGAAACTTGCTGCCTTGAGGTTCTAATGTATGGAAAGAGGATGCCACACTCTTTTGACTGGCACGCCCTACTGAAAATTCGCACACCATAATTGGTAACCCCAAAATAACTAAAAAAATTAAATAGATGAGGATAAATGCAGCGCCACCAAACTGTCCAGCCATGTAAGGGAATTTCCATACATTTCCCAGTCCAACAGCGCAACCTGCGGAAACAAGAATAAATCCTAACCGTGATCCGAATTTTTCTCTTTCTGCCATTAAAAACACATCCTTTCTTATTATTATATTGCATTAATGCAATCATACTTAGTATAATATATTGCTTTTATTTACAGGTCAATCATTCTCAATTGATGAAATGTCCAATTCTTCAACAAATAATTCTGTCGAATACTTATTTTACAGAATTTCCTAAACTTATCTTGTAAAATCGTCGCCTGTTCACTTACCCAAAAAAGAATGTATCGCAATTTCAAATTATTTTTACAAATAGAATTTACTTCCTTTTTTCGACGAATCTTATTCTATTAATAAAAAATATAACGTACACAAATAAATAATATTTTTCAAAAAACAAATGCCGAGCAAATTATCTGCTCGGCATCTACTATTTTATTTTATACGTTTGAATAAAGATAATCTCATTATTCTTTTGTAACAAGTGCCAATTCAACTGGAATGTAAGAATCCACTTCTTCTCCAGCAATTACTTTAAATGCTGCATCCACACCATTTGCACCAATTTCTTTCGGAAGCTGCTGCACGGTTGCAGCCATAGTTCCAGCCTCTACTGCTGCCACAGCGTCATCCGTTGCGTCGAATCCCACAATCATAATTTCTCTCCCGGAATCTTTAATTGCTTCCAATGCTCCAAGAGCCATTTCATCATTATGTGCAAATACTGCATTGATTTCAGGCTGTGCCTGTAAAATATTTTCCATTACGGAAAGACCTTCTGCGCGGTCAAAATTTGCAGTCTGCTTTGCTACAACTTCCAAACCACTTCCTTCAATAGCTTTATTGAAACCTTCGCCGCGATCTCTTGCTGCAGAAGCACCCGGAATTCCTTCCAGTTCAACAACCTTTCCACTGCCACCAAGCTGTTCAACGATATACTTTCCAGCCATTTCACCACCTGCAACATTATCCGATGCAATGTGAACTGCAACCTCACCAGAATTTGCTGCCCGATCTAATGTAATAACCGGAATATTCGCCTCATTTGCTGCTGCAACAGCACTTCCAACGGCATCTGAATCAGTCGGATTAATTAGAATCAGGTCAACCCCCTGTGTAATCAAATCTTCTACATTTGACATTTCTGTTGCTGCATCATCCTGAGAATCCAAAACAACAAGAGTGGCTCCTAATTCATCCGCTTTTGACTGTGCTCCATCTCTTAAATCTACAAAGAATGGATTATTTAATGTAGAAACAACTAGCCCGATTGTAGGTGTGTCGCTCTCTTCCGTTGTTTGGTTAGCGCCACACGCACCCATTCCGAAAGTAAGAACAACTACTAATAAAATAAGAAATCCTTTTTTCATTTTTTTCTCCTCCTCACTTTGGTTCGAAATTTTTTTATTTATCTTAATCCAATTGGATTAAAACCTTAACGAGATGCTTTTTGTTGTCGATCAAGCAATACGGCAATTAAAATAACAACTCCTTTTGCAACACCTTGGTAATAGGATGGTACTTGCATCAAATTTAAAGCATTATTTAAAATTCCAATAATCAGAGCACCGATTGCCGTGCCGAAAATAGTACCAACACCTCCAGACATACTGGTTCCACCTAATACAACGGCTGCAATCGCATCCAATTCATATCCTTCCCCAGCTGTCGGCTGTGCCGAACCCAATCGCGCTGTAACTAAAATTCCAGCGAGGGCAGCCAATAAGCCAGCTGTCCCATATACAAATATCTTGATACGATCCACTTTGATCCCGGAATAAATCGTTGCTTCTTCATTAGACCCTAAAGAATAGATGTATCTTCCAATTCTCATATGTCTTAAAATATAGTATGCAATGACGAAAATGATAATCATGATACAAACAGGGACCGGAATACCAACAAAAAATCCTTTCCCAATTTTACCAAACACATCAGCTGCCTCTGCACCGCTTGTACTGATTGGCTTTCCTTGTGTATAGACCAAGGTAGCGCCTCGAAGCAATGTCATAGTGCCCAAAGTCGCAATAAAAGGCTGTAATCGTCCTTTGCTTATCAGTAAACCATTGACAACACCAATGCCAAGCCCCAGAAGGAGTGTCAAAAACAGCGTCAGGACTACATCCATGCCTGCTGCAATCATCGTTGCTGCAATTGCACCGCAAATACCCAAAACCGACCCTACAGAAAGATCAATCCCCCCAATTAAAATTGCAAATGTCATTCCTGTAGCAATCACTGCATTAATTGAAGTTTGACGTAAAACCGTAATTATGTTTCCCCATGTGAAAAATCGATCATTCAAGAATGACATAGTAAGTCCTAAAATAAATAATACGATTAATGGCTTATTTTTTAATAAAATTTCCTTCATAGAAGTTTCTTTTTTTAAATATCGCATGCTGTTCTCACCTCTTTTCCAACTGCCAAGCTCATTATCTTTTCCTGGTTCGCTTCTTCATGGCTAAGCTCACCCATAATTCTTCCTTCATGCATAACAACAATGCGATCACTCATTCCCAATATTTCCGGAATCTCTGATGATATCATTAAAATGCTCATGCCTTGTTTTTTAAATGTATTAATTAAATCATAAATTTCCTTTTTCGCACCAACATCCACCCCTCGTGTCGGTTCATCTAAAATTAATACCTCCGGACTAACATTTAAATTTTTTGCCAAGGATACTTTTTGCTGATTTCCTCCGCTCAAATGTTTAAGAAGCTGCTTACTGCCTGAAGTTTTAATTGACATCTCTTTCATATATTGTTGTGCAGAACTCTCTTCCTTTTTTCTATGAAGATTTCCCAGTCTTCCACTGAATTTTTTAAGAGATGCCAGAGTAACATTCTCTCTAACACACATTCCCAATACAATTCCATTGTTCTTACGGTCTTCTGAAACATAAGCAATTCCATGATTTAATGCATCCGTTGGATGATTGATTTTTATCTTTTCTCCCTTTACGTAAATATCCCCTTCCTTAGCTTTATAAATTCCATATATCGTTCTTGCAAGCTCCGTACGTCCAGAACCCATAAGACCTGATATGCCAACAATTTCATTTTTTCTTAAAGATAAATTTACCTTTTCCACAAATTGATTGCTTATATTTTTTACTTCTAAAACAGTCTCTCCCGCCTTGCAGGAAACTCTGGGATATTGTTCGGTTAGCTTTCTTCCAACCATACTTTCAATTATTTTATCTTCATCCAATTCTGAGATGGGTTGTTCACTCACAAATTGGCCATCCCTCAAGATTGTAACATCATCGCATATTTCGAAAATTTCCTTTAAGCGGTGTGAAATATATACGATACTTTTCCCTTCTGCCTTTAACTCCTGAATCACCTGAAACAATTTTTCTGTTTCAGAAACAGTAAGCGCTCCTGTAGGTTCATCCATAATCAGAATTCTTGCATTCAAAGAAAGCGCTTTTGCAATTTCTACCAATTGCTGTTTCCCTACACTGATGTTCTTTACTAAGGTTTTCGGATTCTCATTTAGTCCTAACTTCTCAAGCCATAAATAAGCATCTTCATTTAATTTTTTCCAATTAACCTGCATACCTAATCTCAGAGGCTCTCTTCCAAGAAAAATATTTTCTGCAATGGACAAGTCCTTTACAAGATTTAACTCTTGATGAATAATAGCAATTCCTTTGGCTTGGGACTGCCGAATGTTTTGAAAATCAATCGGTTCACCATCCACGATGATTTCACCCTGATTTTTCTGATAGGCACCTGTAAGAATTTTCATTAATGTAGATTTTCCTGCTCCATTTTCACCTAACAGTGCCATGATTCTACCTTCATACACGTTAAAATCAACGCCCTTTAAAACAGGAACGCCAGAAAAGCTTTTGGTGATACCTTTCATTGCAATTAACTTTCTTGGCAATCATTCCACCTCCTTTTAAAATACAACACCAGAGACCAATATGATGTTTGCAAAAGGAGTAAATTCTCCCGTTCTAACAGCGCCCATACATTGCTGAGTTTCCTCTTTAAATACTTCATGCGGTACATATACAACCTCCAACTCAATTTCCTCTCTCTGCTCCATTTCAAAAAGCAAAACAATTACCTTCTGATGTAAATCAGGGCTTATTTGCGTAAATTCTTCTGCCATAATAACCTTTTCAATTTTTTGTTCCGATAATATTGCCTCTAAAACGGTTAAAAAATCCGGTACTCCTTCAGAAACTGCCAAATCAATTTGTTGAACTTGATTTGAAATAGGAAGTCCAGCATCACCAACCACCAAACTGTCCTTATGTCTCATTCTTGCTATAAGATAAGAAATTTCTGAATGAATCAGTTTTGTTTTTTTCATTGCTATTTCTCCCTTTCTTTTAGCCAAGTATTAAATCCCTTTACTTCTTCCTTATATGGAAGTGATGTCTGTGCACCTTCCGTAGTCACAGTCATTGCTCCGACCTTCATCGCAAATTCAATTGCCGTTTCTATGTTTTCTCCCGTGCTCAATGAAACGGCTAACGCACCATTAAAGCTATCTCCTGCGGCAGTAGTGTCAATACTCTTTACTTTATAAGCTTTAAATACTTTTTCAGTATTTTCTGTGACATAAATGCAGCCTTTTTCCCCAAGTGTAACAATAACTTCACTTATACCATTATTAATTAGTTTTCTTGCTGCATTTACAATCTGATCCTTTGTATCCGTTTCACACCCGGTTAATGTCTCTAGTTCTGTCTCATTTGGGGTTAGGATATCAATGTTTTTTAAGAAAGTATGACTCAACGATGCAGCGGGTGCAGGATTCAATATGGTTTTTTTTCCAGCCTCCTTTGCTATATGCAAAGCATTTTCAACGACATCCATTTTTGTTTCTAATTGCATAAGAACAATGTCAGTATTTTGAATGATATCTTTTTTGCTATTTAAATCATCGACCGTAAGCTCAAAATTTGCACCAGGTGCAACCGTAATCATATTGCCTCCGGACTCTTCAACAAGGATTGCGGCAACACCAGTAGAAATGTTTTCTTTCTCAATAATGTGATTCGTATCAACACCATCCTTTTCTAAAGACTTTTTCAGCACTTCTCCCATTGCATCTTTGCCGATACAGCCAATCATCTGTACATTAGCTCCCAACCTTGCAATTGCCGCTGCTTGATTTCCGCCCTTTCCTCCAGGTACCTGCTTAAACTCTTTACCCATAACAGTTTCCCCTGGTTTTGGTAACTTGGATGTATTGATTACCAAATCCATATTTAAACTACCTATAACTGTAATCATAAAGACCTCCTTTATTTTGTAGATTGTCTTATAACAAGTTCGGTATCTAAAATAATTCGTTCTTTTTTCTCTTCTTGCTTTTTCTCTTTTTCAATAACATCAATTAATAATTCTGCTGCCCTATACCCCATCTCATACTTTGGCTGTCGTATAGTCGTCAGCGGCGGCGTTGTCATTTGTGCGAGATAAACATCATCAAAGCCTAGTATGCCCACATCTTTTGGAACATAAATCCCTTTTTCTTTCAACGCCTTAATTGCACCAATTGCAATTAAATCATTTCCGCAAAATATAGCATCAAAAGACAGAGATTCCTTCTCAAATTCCTGAATGGCATCATAGCCCCATTGACTTCGGTAGCTGCCTTTCTTAACCCACTTTAAATCGTATGGCATTCCATGTTCCATCAGTGCTCGACGATAGCCTGCCAAACGATCCTGTGCCGTTTTCGTTTTCATTGACCCGGCAATGTATGCAATCTTTTTATATCCCTGCTGGATTAAGTAGCTCACACCCGCCATTGAAGCTGCTTCATTGTCCACCAAAACTCTTCCGACCACATTATCAGCTTTTGAATCTCGATCGATTAATACAATTGGAATGCGAAATTTATTAAAATCTGCTTCTGCTTTTTCTGCAGAGTGTGCAAAAATAATCCCATCGACCATTTTCTCTGTTAATATCTTAATGTAATTATCTTGTCTCTTTATCTTATCATCGGTATTACAATAGATTACGCTGTATCCTGATTTACTCGCCATGTCTTCTGCACCTCTTGCAATTTCAGGAAAAAATGGATTTGTAATATCCGGAATAATCAAACCGATTGTTTTTGTTTTTTTAGTAACTAAACTACGTGCCATGACATTAGGTACATAGCCTCGTTTCGCGATTAATTCTAAGATCCGAGTTCTTGTTGCTTCACTTATATTTTTATCTTTGTTATTGCATATCATGGAAACAGTGGCGATTGACACTCCCGCTTCTTTGGCAATATCCTTCATGGTCACTTGTCTTTTCACACTTATCTCCTTTTATAAATATTGTAAATACTATTAGTTAAACGTTTAACTTAAGGTACCACTATTCTACTATAGACGAATCAATATTACAACTCAAAACTTTATTTTAACCATTTGTACCTTATTTCAATCATTGCTGTTATTGGACAAAATTCTTCTTATTCAATAAAAAAACCGCTGCATTCTTTCGAATGCAACGGTTTTTATTTCGCTAATAATCAGTTTCTTTCCAAAAAGAATCAAATTACTTTAATTCTACGGAAGCTCCAACTTCTTCTAACTTAGTTTTGATTTCATTAGCTTCTTCCTTAGTAACGCCTTCCTTCAATGTTGCAGGAGCGCCATCTACCATGTCTTTTGCTTCCTTAAGTCCAAGACCGGTGATTTCTCTTACTGCCTTGATAACCTTAATCTTTTCTCCACCAGCGGATGTTAAGATTACATTGAATTCAGTCTGCTCTTCAGCAGCAGCTTCGCCACCAGCAGCACCAACTACAGCAACTGGAGCAGCTGCAGATACGCCGAATTCTTCTTCACAAGCCTTAACTAATTCATTTAATTCCAAAACGGTCATCGCTTTGATCGCTTCAATGATCTGATCTTTGTTCATTTTTTAATCCTCCATATAGATTTTTCATTTAGAAAATTTTACTTAACATTTTCATTTTTATTTTTTATATAACTGCTTTATTCAGCAGGCTTTTCATCTGCAATCGCCTGTAAAGTACGAACAAACTTGGATACAGGGGATTGGATGCTTCCCATAAATTTCGCAATCATTTCGTCTCTGGACGGTAGATTTGCGATTGCTTGAACGCCTTCTGCGTCAAACAAAGTTCCTTCAATAACACCAGCTTTGAACGACATTTTCTTGTAATCCTTGATAATTCCGTTCAATACTCTAGCAGGTGCTACTGCATCATCGTAACCAATCGCAATTGCACTTGGTCCTTCCAAAACGTCTTTTAGACCTTCGTAAGGAGTTCCTTCAATGGCTCTAGCCATTAATGTATTCTTATAAACTGTGTAATCTACGTTTGCTTCACGAAGCTTTCTTCTCATTGCATCCGCCTGCGCAACGGTGGTTCCGATGTAATCAATGACAACAGCAGACTGTGCTTTTTCAAGCTTTGCTTTGATTTCATCAATAATCAGCTGTTTTGCCTGTAAATGTTCTACTGACATTTCAATCTCCTTTCCGGCTTTTATAAAAAAAGCCTTTTCGGTTCTGTAGACGGAAAAGGCTCATAAATTATATGATACAATAACCTCGGCAGGATATTAAGTCCGTCTTCGGACACCGGCTGTCTACAGTTCTTATTTACTTTTTAATTGATTTCCCTTATAGGGTAATCTTTAGTGCATTCACCTTTACTCCAGGACCCATAGTTGTAGCTACGGTTACACTCTTCAAATACTGTCCTTTTGCTACGGATGGCTTTGCCTTTAAGATTGCTTCAAGCAATGCATTAAAGTTATTAGTCAATTTTTCCGGTCCAAAAGAAACCTTTCCAATTGGTGTGTGGATGATGTTTGTTTTGTCAAGTCTATACTCAACTTTACCGGCTTTAATTTCTTGAAGCGCTTTTTCAACATCCATAGTAACGGTTCCAGACTTTGGATTTGGCATTAATCCCTTAGGACCTAACACTTTACCTAATCTACCTACAACACCCATCATATCAGGAGTTGCAACCACTACATCAAAATCAAACCAATTTTCTTTTTGAATTTTTTGAGCTAATTCATCAGCACCTACGTAATCAGCACCAGCTGCTTCCGCTTCTTTTGCTTTGTCGCCCTTTGCAAATACAAGAACTTTCTTGGATTTACCAGTTCCGTGTGGAAGAACAATCGCGCCTCTAACCTGCTGGTCAGCGTGTCTTCCATCAACACCAAGCTTTACATGAACTTCAACTGTTTCATCAAACTTAGCCTTTGCTGTCTGCACTACCAATGCGAGTGCATCATTCACCTCATAAAAGGTGGCTCTGTCAACTAATTTTGCAGAGTCTTGATACTTTTTACCTCTTTTAGGCATTTCTTACCTCCTCGTGGTACAAACGGTTCTTCTCGAACCTCCCACCTTCTTAGTCTTCAATAACGATTCCCATGCTTCTTGCAGTACCCTTGATCATGGAAGTTGCAGATTCAAGGTTTGCAGCATTTAAGTCAGGCATCTTGAGCTTAGCAATCTCTTCTACCTGTGCAGTTGTCAACGTTGCAACCTTCTTTTTGTTCGGTTCACCAGATGCGGATTGAAGATTTGCAGCCTTTTTCAGCAATACTGCTGCAGGCGGAGTCTTCGTAACGAACGTAAATGATCTATCAGAATATACAGTAATAACAACTGGTATGATCATCCCTGGTTGGTCAGCTGTCTTTGCATTAAACTGCTTACAGAAATCCATAATGTTTACGCCCTTTTGTCCAAGAGCCGGACCTACTGGTGGTGCAGGGGTTGCATTACCCGCAGCAATCTGCAGTTTAATTAAGCCTTCTACTTTCTTTGCCATTTCTATGTCTCCTTTCTTTCTTTACACAATAAAGCTGCTCTTATACAGCCTATTATACTTGTAAAGAATAATGATTTTGATGCGAATTCATCATTTTATTTGCAATGTTTGTTCTAGATTTTATCAACCTGTCCAAATTCAAGCTCAACCGGCGTATCTCTTCCAAACATAGATATCTTGACCTTAAGAGTCTGCTTATCCATATTGACCTCTTCAACAACACCCATAAAGCTTTCAAACGGCCCGTTGATTACCTTAACATTATCGCCAGGTTCGATATCCAAATCAATGTATACCTTTTCGATACCCATTCTTCGAACTTCCTCATCCGAAAGCGGAATCGGCTCGGAACAATGACCAACAAAACCGGTTACACCCTGTGTGTTTCTTACCAAATACCATGATTCATTGGTTACAATCATTTTTACAATAACGTAACCCGGAAACATTTTTCTAGTTTTTACCTTTCGTTGACCGTTCTTAATTTCAACTCGATCTTCTGTAGGCACCACAACAGCGAGGACCAAATCTTGCATTCCTCTATTTTCAACGAGCTTCTCAATATTAACTTTTACTTTGTTTTCGTGGCCAGAATAAGTGTGCACAACATACCATTTTGCAAGTTTGGAAGGATCGGTATCATCCGGTCTTCCATCTTTGATTGCTTCGTCTTCCTTCCAATCGTTTTTCGATTCTTCCGGTTCAAAATCCATCAAAGGAACTTCTTCTTCCACAAATTCTCTGTTTTTTTCATCTGACATTTTTGCCTTCCTTTTCGCTTGAACTCTTAGAAAGTAATATTTAAAATGCCTTGCAATGCAGCTAGAAATACGCTGTCTACCAGCCAAATTCCAAGAGCGGAAACAGCACAAGTAAGTATAACCACACTAGTATAAGAAGAAAGCTCCTTCTTTGTTGGCCATACTACCTTTTTCATCTCTGTCTTGATTCCTCTAAAATATTCACGCGTACCGCCTGACTTTTTAACGGCTGTGTTTTTATCTGCCATATTTCACACCTCCTATTATTTGGTTTCCTTATGAAGTGTGTGCTTTTTACAGAATTTGCAATACTTTTCAAACTCAAGACGATCAGGATCGTTCTTTTTGTTTTTTGTCGTGTTGTAGTTTCTTTGCTTGCATTCTGCGCACGCTAATGTAACTTTTACTCTCATGACTGACCTCCATTATAAATTTTCAAAGCCACAATTTAATTGCAACTTATCTTTTTATTTATGACATACTGTGAACAATTTTATCATATTAACCATAGATTCACTTTATAAAACTATCATAGTTGTACCCGTATGTCAATACATTTATTTTAAAACGGTTTTACTTTTGAATTAGATATAGAATAACATTCAAATTTAATACCATTTAAAAAGACCTCCGCATCTGAAGCGGTAGGTCAATGTCTTATTATTATTTTACACCTAAATGAAATAAAATACAAGTCGAACTATAATACAATCAAAAATAATTCCCAAAGGAACTAAAATACGAAAACTCAAATGACGCGTTTTATGGTGAAAAGTAAGCATACCCATCCCAATCCCAATTCCTGCAAAACACCATGCCAAAAGGAAGAGCGTTTTTTCAGGAATACGCCACTTATGTTTGATTGCACATCGTTTGTCCCATCCCATTATAAAAAAGGAAATGGTATTCCATACAATTAATAGTGTTATCCAAAATTCAAACGTCATACAATTACTCCTTTTATAAAAAACATATAAAAGTGGAACCAGTCTTTACGTTCGTTGCACCCTTTATCTAAAAGAAAAAAAGCCCAATCATTGGATTGGGCTCTTAAAAATCTATTGTTGTGAGCAATTAAGCTTCAATCTTAGCTACAACTCCGGATGCTACGGTTCTTCCGCCTTCACGAATAGCGAAACGTAAACCTTCTTCAATTGCGATTGGAGTAATCAATTCAATTTTCATTTGAATGTTATCTCCAGGCATACACATTTCAGTTCCTTCTGGTAATGTTACATTTCCAGTTACGTCTGTTGTTCTGAAATAGAACTGTGGTCTGTATCCGTTAAAGAATGGAGTATGACGTCCGCCTTCTTCCTTCTTTAATACATATACTTCAGAGCTGAACTTTGTGTGTGGATGAATCGTTCCAGGAGCAGCAAGTACCTGTCCTCTTTCGATTTCACTTCTCTGTACACCACGAAGCAATGCACCGATGTTATCTCCTGCTTCACCCTGATCTAACAGTTTACGGAACATTTCGATACCTGTTACAACTACTTTTCTTGCTTCGTCTGCAAGTCCTACGATTTCAACTTCATCAGATACCTTTAAGATACCTCTTTCTACTCTTCCTGTTGCTACTGTTCCACGTCCTGTGATGGAGAATACGTCTTCTACTGGCATCAAGAATGGCTTATCAGTTGCTCTTGTTGGTTCAGGAATGTATACATCAACCTGTTCGAACAATTCAACAATCTTATCTCCCCATGGACCTTCTGGATTGTTTAATGCTTCCAATGCAGATCCTCTGATGATTGGTGTATCATCTCCTGGGAATTCATATAAGTCAAGTAATTCTCTTACTTCCATTTCTACTAAGTCAAGTAATTCTTCGTCGTCTACCATGTCGCACTTGTTTAAGAATACTACGATGTATGGTACGCCTACCTGTCTGGAAAGCAAAATGTGCTCTCTAGTCTGTGGCATTGGACCATCGGTTGCTGCTACTACTAGGATAGCTCCATCCATCTGTGCAGCTCCTGTGATCATGTTCTTTACATAGTCAGCATGTCCCGGGCAGTCTACGTGTGCGTAGTGTCTGTTTGGTGTTTCATACTCTACGTGAGCGGTCGCAATTGTAATACCTCTTTCTCTTTCTTCTGGTGCCTTGTCAATCTGGTCAAATGCAACCTGTTCGCCAAGTCCATATCTCTGTTGAAGAGTCTTTGTAATTGCAGCTGTTAATGTAGTCTTTCCGTGGTCTACGTGACCAATAGTACCAATGTTTACATGTGGTTTCGTTCTCTCAAATTTAGCCTTTGCCATTTGAATACTCCTCCCTTTTTACTCGCGTGTTCTCGCAAATATCATTTCATAAATAAATTTCGTTTATTACTAAAATTGGAGCTGTTGAGCAGGTTCGAACTGCCTACCTCTTCCTTACCAAGGAAGTGCTCTACCTACTGAGCTACAACAGCGCATCAACAAATATAGACAACTTGCCTACATCGTTACATATTCTACTATGGTTTAGGTATGAATGTCAACCTATTTTATATTTTCTTTTTAATTTCCATTTCTAAGGTAGGCTGCAATTTTTCTTTTCGTTCTTTGTATTGCATTATCTATTGTTTTCGGATTTTTTCCCATTCGATGTGCAATTTGTGTATAGGTACTTCCTTGCAAATATTCATACCAAACCTTCAGCTCCAATTCACTGAAAATATTAGCTCCATTCCCATGTATATAATCAACAACTTCCTTTAGAAGCAATCTTGCCTCCGGATCGGAATTGCTGTCAGAAAATAAGGTTTCCTGCAATGTATTATTTTCATTCTCTTCAGAAAGCGGTTTACTTAGAGAGATAGAGGTATTTAAGGGTGCATGCTTTAACCGACTTGCTCGTTTAATCGCCGTGATAATCTGACGATTAATGCAAAGCTCTGCAAAGGTACGAAATGATGCCTTTCGACCGGTCTTATAACTTCGAATCGCTTTAAAAATACCAATCATTCCTTCTTGAACAACATCTTCGCGATCCGCTCCCACCATAAAATAAAGGTGAGCCTTTGTTTTTACCACATCTTTATATTTCCGAATTAAATATTCCTCTGCATCCGTATCGCCTTGCTGCGCCAAGTGAACCAATTCCTCTTCCGTATATTGGTCACTGAATGACATCCAATCATTTGCATCGTTCTTCTGGAGTTCTTTTTCCTTTAAACGTTCCAAATTTTCCTTGCTCATATTTCTAATCCCGTTCCCCTATTCTAATTTCATTATTTTGTCTCAGTATTTTTTCTCTGCCGAAATACTTCATACATCAAAACAGCGGCTGCATTTGATGCATTTAATGATGTTATCTTTCCTTTCATCGGGATGGAAAGAACAAAATCGCATTTTTCACGAACTAAGCGACTTACACCTTGGCCTTCCCCACCTACAACAATGCCGATTCCTCCGGTCAAATTCGCTTCATAAAACGTTTGTCCATTCATATCACAAGCACCAATCCAAAGTCCAGCCTGTTTTAATTTTTCTATTGTCTGTACCAAATTTGAAACCCTTGCAACCGGTACGTATTCTATTGCACCAGCTGAAGCTTTTGCGACAGTATCTGTCAGCGACACCGACCGCCGATTAGGTATGATCACGCCATGCGCTCCGACCGCGTCGGCTGTACGCATAATGGCACCCAAATTATGCGGGTCTTCCAATCCGTCCAACAAAATAAGAAACGGATCTTCTCCCTTTTCTCTTGCAACATGCAAAAGATCTTCCATTTCACAATACTCATAAGCTGCAATGTAGGCGGCAACACCTTGATGGCTTCCACCTTCTGCAACACGATCCAACGCCACTTTATCAACATATTGGATAATAATCTTTTGTTCACGAGCCATCGCAGCAATTTTTTTAATGGAACCTTCCCCATCTTTTTGCATTAATATTTTATCAATTTTTCGACCACTTTTCAGTGCTTCTATAATTGGATTTCTACCAATTAATAGATTTACATTATTGTTCTGCTTCGCCAAAGCTATTTTCTCCTATATTCCATAAAATGATAGGAGTGCCCATTTTCTGTTATCGGGGCCTCCTCAGATATCACTTCCCATATATCCGGCTGCATATCCAAATTTGGAAAATGCTTATCCGCTCCCGGAAATGCGAAATCAATCTTAGTAATATAAACTTCCGTGCAATACTCTAAAAGCTGCTTATATATTTTTTCTCCTCCAATGACAAAGGAGTCCTCCATATCTCCATTCGCAATTAGCTCAGTAAACAATGTACCCATGGAACTACAAACTGTAAAATCACATTTCATGAAATCTTCAGTCAAACGTGCATTTTCAGTCAGCACTATATTTTTTCTTCCAGGTAATGGCTGTTGCTTCGGTAAGGATTGCAAGGTCGCACGTCCCATTATTACGGTCTTTCCCAAAGTAATCTCTTTAAAATGTTTTAAATCACCGGAAAGATGAACCAAAAGCCCCCCGTCTTTTCCAATGGCCCAGTTTTGATCCACTACAACAATTGCTTTCATCCTAAGTACCCCCTCATTTTAAACCGCTACCGGAATGCCTTTAATCTGCGGTCCGGCTTCGTAATCCTCAAATATAAAATCACTGACTTTAAAATCATAAAAGTTTTTTACATCAGGATTGATTTTTAATCTAGGTGCAGAATACTGCGGACGTTGGATCAACTCTTTAACCAAAGGTATATGGCGATCATAAATATGCGCATCAGCAATAACATGTACCAATTCTCCAACCTGAAAACCATTTACCTGTGCAAGCATGTGCACTAAAACAGCATATTGGGCAACGTTCCAATTATTGGCAACCAATATATCTTGAGAACGTTGATTCAAAATAGCATTCAATCGACCATCCACAACATTAAAAGTCATACTATATGCACATGGATATAAGTTCATCTCATGAAGATCTTCGTGTACATAAATATTGGTCATAATTCTTCGGCTGTACGGATTATGCTTCAAATCATAAAGTACTCGATCAACCTGATCCATCTCGCCCTCGCTGTATTTATGCTTAACGGATAACTGATACCCATATGCTTTCCCAATGGAACCCGTTTCATCCGCCCAAGCATCCCAAATATGGCTTGCTAAATCATTTACATTGTTTGATTTCTTGCTCCAAATCCAAAGAAGCTCATCTATCGCTGATTTCATTGGCGTAGGTCTTAGGGTTAATGCTGGAAATTCCTCAGACAAATTATACCGATTTACTACACCAAATTTTTTGATTGTATGCGCCGGTGTTCCATCTTCCCAAACAGCACGAACGCTCTGTCCTTCGGAAGAATACCCATTTTGAATGATGTCGTTACACATTCCTACAAAAATCTGATCTGCCTTACTCACTGGCGCCTCCTTTATCTTTCACTTCGTATTTTATTGATCAATTCTATTATTCTTTATCTCTCAATTTATTTTACCATAGTTCTACTATTTCTCAACTATATTAGCTTAAATGTATTATATAAAATCTTAAAATTCATGCGATATCCTTAATGTTATTATAATTATGTTTCATTGTTTGTTCAATCCGAAAAAGAATAAAAAGAACAATCCCAGTTAAAACACAAATCCATGCGATCAGAATCCAAGCCGCTGCCATACTATGTTTTAAAAGAAACAAGCCAAATACCAAAGGTCCAAAGGCTTTTCCCACACCGCGGGCAAACTCATATAAGGATTGAAAGCGCGCTCTATGACTTTCTGGCGAATGAGAAGCTATGTATTCGCCGGAGCACGTAGAAATCAAAATCTCTCCAGACGTCCAAATTGCTACAAATACCATATATAATAGAAGCGAACGTGTTATCGCATAAAATCCAAATCCGACAGCATAGAGCAATGCTGCAATAAACATATTAAACAACGGCTCTTTTTTCTTTGTCATTAACACTAGAATCGGAGAAGCTATTACAACCACAAAGCCATTACAAGCACTCATAATCCCAAAATATTTTGCGCCGGCTTCTATACCGAATATATCCTTCACCTGCAAAGGTAAAATAAAATCGACTTCAATATAGCAAAATGTCAGCACTGCCAGACAGAAAATAAAACACAGTAAAACAGGACGTTCTAACAATAACAAAAATAAGCTTTTTTCTGCATCTTCCCTTTTTCTATCTTTTAAATCTATGTCCTTTCTATTATCTTCTAAGTTTTCTTCCTTTGTGATATTCAATGATGAGTCAGGCATAGTATCATTTATTGTAAAAAATACAATCAATGCTGTTACCATACAGCTGATTCCCTGCCCCCAAAAAATCCAGGAAGTATAATTATAAAACAGCATTCCCGCAATTAAAGGGCCCATTGAAAATCCAATGTTGGTACTTAAATATAAAAGAGAGAAACATTCTCTTCGATTGTTTTCATCTGATAAGTCTGTAATCATTGCAGCCAAAACAGGCATGGTCATACTTACAAAAAAGTAAACCAGCACTACCACAGGTACTATTAAAAACTTCTCACAAACAAAGCCTCCAAAAAACAAGGAAGCAACGCAGCCGATCAGTGCATAAAGATATATTTTCTTTCTTCCAAACCGATCAGCCAGTTTTCCTGCAAGCAAGGTTCCTATTATGTTTGCAACGGCAATATAAAGCATAACTTGACCGATTTGAAATTCATTATAGCCTAACCTTGTATTTAGCAATAATGATAAAAAAGGATAAATGAACATCCCCATAGCTGTAATCATTCGTGCTAAAGAAAGTAAATAAATAGGCCTTGGAAGTCCTTTATATTGTTGAATCACATTCAATTGTTTTTACCATATTGGCCGGAACCACTGCCTTATCAAATTCTTCTGCTGTTAATAACCCCAGTTTTACTGCAGCCTCTTTCAGAGTAATTCCCTCCTTATGAGCGGTCTTAGCAACCTTAGCTGCATTTTCATAACCAATATAAGGATTTAATGATGTTACCAGCATCAAGGAACGATTTAGATTTTCCTTAATTTTCTCTTCGTTTGGTTGAATCCCAATTGCACAATTGTCACGGAATGAAACTAACGCGGTAGAAAGTAATCGCACTGACTGCAAAAAGTTATGGATAATCATCGGCATAAACACATTTAACTGAAAGTTTCCTTGTGAAGCTCCCATAGATACCGCAAAATCGTTTGCCATTACTTGTACACACGCCATGGTCATCGCTTCACATTGTGTTGGATTTACCTTTCCAGGCATAATGGAGCTCCCTGGTTCATTCTCCGGAATTTGAATTTCACCAATACCACAGCGAGGTCCGCTCGCAAGCCAACGTACATCATTTGCAATCTTCATCAAATCACAAGCCAATGCTTTTAAAGCTCCATGGGAATAGACCAATGCATCTTTGCTGGTCAGGGAATGAAATTTATTCGGTGCAGTTTCGAATTCTTTCTGTGTTATATTTGAAATTTCCTCTGCAACAAGTATTCCGAATTGCTTATGGGCATTCAGTCCTGTCCCTACAGCAGTTCCACCCAAAGCCAGCTCTCTTAATCCATTCTCAGATTCGACAATCATATCTGCACATTTTGAAAGCATTTCTCGCCATGCACTGATTTCCTGTCCAAGTGTAAGCGGTGTTGCATCCTGCAAATGGGTTCTTCCGGTCTTTATGATGTCCTTGTTATCCTCAGATAATTTATGAAAGGTTTCTTCTAATTTCCAGATTGCCGGCAGCAATGCATTCTCGATTTCCATAATTGCCGCAATATGCATCGCTGTAGGAAAGGTATCATTTGAACTTTGTGATTTATTAACGTGATCATTTGGATGTAAAAGTTTCTCACCCAAAATCTCATTCCCTCGATTTGCAACCACTTCATTTACATTCATATTTGACTGTGTACCACTTCCTGTCTGCCAAACAACCAAAGGAAAATGCTCGTCCAATTTTCCTTCCATGATTTCATCACATACAGCAGAAATGGCATTTGCTCGTTTTTCATCCAGCATTCCAAGCTTACAATTTGTAAGCGCCGCAGCCTTTTTTAAAACGCCGAAAGCACGAACGATCTCAATCGGCATTTTCTCGCCTCCGATTTTAAAATTTTCAAAACTACGTTGCGTTTGTGCCCCCCAATATTTATCGGACGGTACCTTGACTTCTCCCATTGTGTCATGCTCAATTCGATACTCCATCGTACTCCTCCTTTACAATATTTCATTCAATTATTTTCGATTCAAACCCAATCGGATCGCTTCTTTAGCCACTGCTTCAGAAACTGCCTTTACTACATTGGGATCAAACGCATCCGGAAGCACATAATCTGCTTTCAAATGTTGTTCATCAATGACACCTGCGATGGCTCTTGCCGCTGCTTCTTTCATGGAATCGGTAATTTCTCTGGAACGAACCGATAAAACACCCTTAAAGATTCCGGGGAAAGCAAGCACATTATTTACTTGATTTGGAAAATCACTTCTTCCAGTTCCCACAACAGCTGCACCTGCCTCCTTTGCCAAATCCGGCATAATTTCCGGGGTTGGGTTGGCCATAGCAAAAATAATTGGATCGTTCGCCATAGAACATACCATATCCTGTGTCACAATACCCGGCTTAGAAACACCGATAAATACATCAGCACCCTTCATTGCATCCGCTAAGCTGCCAACCAATTTTTCTTTGTTTGTAACCTTTGCCATTTCCTGTTGTGCTTCATTATTATAAGGAGCATTTTCATAAATGGTACCTTTGCTACCGCAAAGAATTACATCTCCGAATCCCATTTGTAAAAACAATCGAGCAATAGAAATTCCTGCAGCACCGGCACCGCTAATCACAATTTTTAATTCTCCCATTTTCTTCCCGGTTAAACGGATTGCATTTAGGAGCCCGGCTGATGTAATGATTGCTGTACCATGCTGGTCATCATGAAAAACCGGAATATCGCATTTTTTAATCAATTCTTTTTCAATTTCAAAACAACGAGGTGCAGAAATATCTTCAAGATTAATCCCACCAAAACTTTTAGAAATGGCAACTACCGTATCTATAATTGTTTTTGGATCTTTTGAATCAATGCAAATTGGGAATGCATCAATATCTGCAAACCGTTTAAATAAGGCGCATTTTCCTTCCATAACCGGCATACCGGCGCTCGGTCCAATATCTCCCAAGCCTAAGACAGCACTACCGTCTGTAATAACCGCGACCAAATTTCCTTTTCTAGTATAATCATAAGCCAAATTTTCATCTCGCGCTATTTCCAAGCATGGTTCTGCAACCCCCGGCGTATAAGCAATCGCCAACTCTTCTCTTGTATTAATGGGAGCTCTCGTAATCACCTCAAGTTTTCCTTGCCACTCCAAGTGCTTCTCCAATGCAACCGATTTTTTTGTCATGCTGAAATTCCTCCTCTGTTCTATCTACGAAACAATGGAAGGTCAAAAGAGCCTTCCATTGAAAAATACCATATTATCTCTACACTCCGATTTTAACATAAATTTTATTTTATGCAAATGCGTTAAGCCAATCTTCTTCTTGTCGAATTTGACGACGAACCTCATCTGGGGCTGTTCCTCCAAAGGATACTCTTGCATTCACACAGCCTTCAATGCTTAAATCCGGCATTTTCTCCAAAGAAAGACGTTCATCAATCTCCTTTAAATCACTCTCTGTTAAATCACAAAAATCATTATTATGATGTTCACAGTATTTAACCATTTTCCCAACAATTTCATGCGCTTCACGAAATGGAATCTCAAGCTTAACAAAGTGTTCTGCTAAATCCGTTGCATTTAAGAACCCTTTGCTTAAATGCTTTTCAATCACATCCATTCGGAATTCTGTTTTTTCTATCATCTTTGCAAAAATTCTCAAAGAAGCTTTCCAAGTATCAATGGTGTCAAACATCCCTTCTTTGTCCTCTTGGAAATCCTTATTATAGGCAAGTGGAGTTCCTTTCATCACAGTAAGAATTTGCATCAAATGGCCATAAACACGTCCTACTTTACCGCGAAGAAGCTCTGCCATATCCGGATTCTTTTTCTGCGGCATAATGCTGCTTCCGGTACAGAAGCTGTCATCGATAGCAATATAGCTGAATTCTTGAGAATTCCACCATACAAATTCTTCTGCAAAACGACTGATATGCATCATTGAAATGGATGCATCACTTAAAAATTCGATGATATAATCACGATCACTGACACTATCCATTGCATTTTGGGTCGGTGCTTTAAATCCTAAGAGTTCTGCCGTTCTATGACGGTTCGTTGGTAACGTAGTCCCTGCTAATGCACAAGCTCCAAGCGGGCAATAATCCATTCGTTCATAGGTATCCTGCAATCGCTGAATATCTCTTTTAAACATTTGAAAATAAGCCATAAAATGAAATCCAACTGTAACCGGCTGTGCATGCTGCATATGTGTAAACCCAATCATAATTTTATCTGCATAGCTTTCTGCTTTTTCTAAAAGAACACGTTCCATGTAAATTAAATTTTCAAGGATTTCTTTTATTTGCTCTTTTAAGTAAAGTCTTGTATCTACTGCCACTTGGTCATTACGGCTTCTCGCAGTATGGAGCTTTTTTCCAACATCGCCAAGTTCCGAAATTAAAGTACCTTCTACTGCCATATGAATGTCTTCACTTTTAACAGTGAAAGTCAATTCTCCCTTATCAATACGTTCTTTGATGCTCTTGAGTCCATCAATAATCTTATCCTTTTCTTCGCTGCTTACAATCCCTTGCTCAGAAAGCATAGTTACGTGAGCAATGCTGCCCTGAATATCACAAGCGTACAATCTCTCGTCAAATCCAATGGATGCATTGAATTTTTCAACAATTTCATCCATTCCTTTTTCAAATCTTCCGCTCCATAAATTTGCCATTTTTCCATTTCCTTTCTTCGAGTTCCTATTATTCTTCTATTTTTTCTATATCAGCTAAAGTTAAGTTATCTACCTTAATGCCCCAAATTTTTGCTGCTAAAGCATATACGATTGTTATTGCAGCAATACATGCAATTGTGACAATTACACTTTCAAAGAATCCTGCAAACAAATAACCAACAATTGAAACCGATGCACAAAGTAATGCATAAGGGAACTGCGTTTTTACGTGATCCAAAAGAGAACAATTGGAACCCGTTGCAGCTAAAATAGTGGTATCCGATATCGGTGAACAGTGGTCACCAAATAATCCACCAGAAAGTACTGCAGCAATAGAAACATATAGTGGTGCTCCTAAATGAAATGCCATAGGGATAGCAATCGGCATCATAATTGCGAATGTTCCCCACGAAGTACCTGTTGCAAAGGAAATTAAAGCACCTACAATAAAGATAATTGCAGGAATACTCCAGCTCGGTATATTTCCTTTTGCTATGTTTACGATAAAGTCCGGCGTTCCAATGGCTTTTCCCACTGAACTTAGCGACCAAGCCAATATCAATATAACGATACACTCAAACATTTTACCATATCCTTTAAAGTAAATGCGTATACCCTCTTTAATGGTTTTTACCTTATACCATGCCATCATTAATATCATTGTAATTGCTCCGTAGAAATATCCACTGATCAAAGCAATACGAAATTGACTGCCGGGAACCTGTTTTACAGGAAAACCCAAAGGAGCTAAAATCCCAAATAACGTTACAAATAATACCAACAAAGGGATAATAACAACTAGTGGTGAAACGTTATTATTCGTTAACATAGTCGGTGCCTTGACTGCATTTTCATCAAGCTGACTGAAAATACCTTTTTGTGCATTTTGTTCTGCCTTTGCCATAAAGCTGAATTCCCTTCCGGAAAATGCAACCAATGGTACAATCACAAGGCATAATATTGGATAAAATTGAAATGGAATTGCAGAAATAAATGCAGTCCAATCTGTAATTTCTGTAATCTTCAGTGCATCAAATTCTTCTTGAATTAACCCCATAGAGTAGACGCCCCATCCAATAAACGGAATTAATACACAAACCGGAGAAGCCGTTGTATCAATAATCCATGCAAGTTTCTCTTTTGAAACTCGAAGTTTCTCAAACAAAGGTGAAAATACAGGCCCTACAATTAACGGTGTTCCCAATTCAGAAAAAAATACAAGAATACCGCCAATCCATGCAGCTAGCTGTACTTTACATCGATTGTTTACCAATCCTGCAACCTTTTTTGCAAAGGCCTCAGCACCTCCGGACTGCTCAATTAAGGTTACAAACCCTCCTATAAAAACAAGTAGAATAATAATGCCCGCATTATAGCTATCCTGAAGCTGAGCAAACAAATAGTCTCCAACCATTGTCGTTGTAGCAGTAATCGGATTACCACCCACCTGTAACAACACGCCGGAAAACACACCGATTCCCAAAGACAATATTACATTTTTCGTCTTAATTGCAAGACCAATCGTTAGGATTACCGGTATGAGTGATAAAATTCCCAAATAAGATGTTTCCATGATGATTCCTCCTTTTTCATACTGGTATTAAATAGAGCAAACACCATGCCAACTATAATTTTCGTCCATACATATTTTAAATAAACTACTTTAAAGCTTCTAATTTTAATAGAAAAAATATTTTATATTCATTTATTCAACAGTTAATTTCGAATTATTAGATAAATCAAAAGGTTTAATTGGCTATTTATTAACCTATTAAACCTTTTATATCATTTAATAACATAAAACCACTAGTGGTAATCGCACTACCGCTTCTTCCAACTCCTGTAGAAACAAATCCAAAATCATCTAATTTTCGAAGCGCAGTTCGAATTTCAGCTTCAGTAAAAATTAAATTTTTATTTATTGCCTTTTGCATTAAGGAGACACGCCCCAAACGTTCTCTACGTTTATATGCATCCGCCAGCTCTGATAATATAAAATCAAACAGTTCAATTCGTTTCCCTTCTCTTAGAAGAAACCGAGAATTAAAATGCTCTGAATGATTTTTTTCTATAATTGACGGTTCTTCCAATGAATGGATTGTATTTATAACTTTTTGTTCGACTTTCTGTTCTTCTGCAAAATACTTTATGGCTGGCGGCAAATCCGTTACGTCAATATTTGTTTTATCGAGATTCGCCATATATTCCGCAGCATTACGCAATTCACGAATGTTTCCTTTCCAAGGATACTGTTCAATAACTTTCTTTGCCAAATCACTAAAGGTAAAATGGCATCTCATAAGAAACATAAACCATTCTAATAATCCTATGATATCTTCAGAACGCTCCCTAAGGCTTGGTATCTGTAACGGAAGTACATTAATTCGATAATACAAATCTTCTCGAAATTTTCCTTCTTGAACCAGCTGTAATAAGTTTTTATTACTCGCTGCAATAATTCGCACATCCACATTAATCACTTTATGGGATCCTATTTTTACAATCTTTCTTTCTTCAATAACACGAAGCAGCTTTGACTGCAGCAGCAGCGGCATTTCACCAATTTCATCTAAAAAAATGGTTCCTTTATGTGCTAATTCAAAATAACCGATTTTACCACCTTTTTTTGCTCCCGTAAAGGAACCCTCTTCGTAGCCAAACATTTCGCTTTCTAATAAGTTTTCAGGAATAGCAGCACAATTAACTGCAACAAAATTATATCTTGCTCTAGAAGACTCATTATGAATACTTTGTGCAAATACTTCCTTTCCTACACCACTTTCTCCTGTAATAAGCACGGATGAATCTGACGATGCCATCCGTCTTGCAGCCAAAATAACTTCTTTAAGGCTCTCGCTTTTTCCTTTAATATCTTCAAAGTGGTACCGTGCTTCATGATCAACACCGCTTAGTTTGGTTCGAAGTCCATGCTGCTGTTCTTCAATCTTTTCAAAATCATCTAAAATAATTACATTTCCTAACCGTTCTTCATCGTGAACAATACCAGTTAATGAAACGACTAAATTTTCTCCATTAATTTCAATAAGCTCTTTATCTCCAAATTCTTTTCCATTTTTATCAATTAAATGTTTTAATTCAGGCAAAAGATCTAACATATCAAAACCCATTAAAAGTTCTGACCGATGCTTTAAAAGAGATTGTGCCTTATCATTATGTAAGCATACTTTGCCAAGAACATCCGTAATAATAATCCCTTGATCCATAAGATGAAGTAAAGCCCCTATACGTCCAGATAAACTTTTATTAATACCTAAAATACGTTCTATGTTTGCATTGCCAAAATACATGTTATTTTTTGCTTCAAACGCTTCTCTTGAACCAAAAATAGTCTCTGCACCAAGCTTATCTGCAATGTCATAAATACAATTTAAATCAACAATACGTTCACCGATATTAATAATTCGATCCATATCATTTGGCACTAACCATTCTTCATCCGGCGTGATTGCTAATTTAATGGTTCGATCATAATCGTTCTTTCCCCAATAAGGGATTAACTCTACATTACGGAATCCGGCAGCATATAAAGAGGTAATCACTTGCATGCAGGTTCGTTCGTCAATGTTTACAAGAAGTGCACGCGTACCTTTCGGGAGATTACGCAAAGGCTCAACCTTTTCTTTATTTAAAGTAATACTTATTACAATTAATTCCGAAGATTCTTTGATTTTTTGTTTTACTCTTTGAAAAATCGTGAAGGCAGATACCACTACAAATTCCTCAGAAATTTGCAACATTTGTTCCACCTCTGCTACGGTGTAATAACGAATTTCTGCATACTGATCCAAATAAAGAGCCAGATTATCTCTTAAATATTTCGCATATTCCTTTTCCATCGCAACGACTGCAATTCGTTTCATAATATTCCCTCAAGATTTCTCAATAATAGAAACAGTTTTTTCCATAATTTCATTCCTGCGATCCAGTTGCTCACTTAAATGCAAATACCCAATTAAAGCTTCAAAGGCAGTTGCCCATTTATACGTAATCGGGTCTGCATTCTTCGGTTTAGATGTAATTTTTTTATTTCGAGCGCGCTTTACTAGAGCCAATTCAGTTTCGGATAATTCCTCTAACATACTCTTTAAAGCCTTTGCTTGTCCCTCTGCTCTTACATATTTGATTGCAGAATGATGAAGCTTATCCGCATGAATCTGTCCGGTTGCAATTACGCGTTCCCGAACAAAAACCTCATATACAGCGTCACCCATATAAGCAAGCACTGTCGTATTCATATATGCTATATTTTCTGCTTTTACCATCTTATTTCCTATCCGTAGCCAATTACTCCGCTACCATTATTCTTCCCCAAGAATGCGCCTTTTTAATTTAAAACTTTATGCTCGATCACTGTTATTCAAGATATCTCGCAAATATCCTCCTGTTACCTTTGGTTTTTTAGGAGGTTCAAATAAAATAGAGGCTTTAAATTCACCCTCCGCGATTTCGACCATCGCATAAGAACCTGGGTTTCCCCCTTTAGGCAGAGATAAGCTTCCTGGATTCAATAAATAAATCCCATTTGCATCCACAAAAGAAGGTATATGGGTGTGTCCAAAAAGGGCAGCCTTGCAGCCAAGTTCCTCCGCCCGATACAATAGATTCTGCGTAGTTACTTTTACATTTTGCATATGTCCATGACACAGCAATAATTTCCCATACTCAGTTTCTAATATTTTATAATCCGCCTCCGAATGACTTCCATCCATATTGCCCTTTACGCTAATTACCTTTGCATTAAGCCTTATTCTCAATGCGTTAGCATCAGATACCAAATCGCCTAAATGAACAATGCAATCAATGGGCTGTAATTCATGCTGCATACGATATATCTCCATTGCAGACTGTACATACCCATGCGTATCGCTTACCACTAAAATTCTCAATCGTTTCCTCCTGCTTCCCTTCCAATTTCCTTCTCTATTCCTGACAAGCCTCTATAGCCTTAATGCCAATCGCACATTCCAACCGTTTCTTCTCCAGTTCACATCCAAGTTCATACGGCTTTAGAACATCCCCATTGCTGTGATATGCATTTGCATGACATCCACCACTGCAATAAAATTTTGCCCAGCATTCCTGACAAGCTTCTTTATTATAAATATGCGCTTTATTAAATCGGTCAAAAAGTTTGTTTTCAAACACAGAATCCGAAACATTACCAAGTTTAAATTCTTCATTGCCTACAAACTGGTGACAAGGATAAACATCACCTTCCGGCGACACAGCAACGTATTCCGTTCCGGCTCCGCAGCCAGCCACTCTCTTATAAACGCATGGGCCTTGATTTAGATCTAAATTAAAGTGGAAAAAAGAAAATTCCTTTCCCTGTTTTTCATATTCCAAAAACAACTCTGTCAAACGATCATACTCTGCTTTTATAGTTTCTGCATCACTGTCATGAAGAGCATAATCTAAAGAAGGATCTGTTACTACAGGCTCGACCGATACATTTTTAAACCCTAAATCAACTAAATGTTTCACATCTTCAGCAAAGTCTAAATTTTTTGCCGTGAAAGTACC
Organism: Anaerovorax sp. IOR16; assembly: GCF_017168145.1. GTDB lineage: Bacteria > Bacillota > Clostridia > Peptostreptococcales > Anaerovoracaceae > IOR16. The sequence goes on from NZ_JADQTL010000010.1 coordinate 189,327, forward strand.
TCTCACATAATAAAGACCCTCTCTCTTTTCTACAAAACGCAAATAGTTGTCCATAATTACATCATAGCTTCCCTGACCGTTTATGGTTTGCCGCATCTCATCGTTTACTTCTTTTCTTCCATCTACACTTAAAATAACATTTGACATCTCTTTGTTAATGAAATCCATCTTTGCTTCATCTAATAAAACACCGTTTGTTGTAATAGTAAAACGAATGTTTTTATTCAAAGGTTTTTCTGCTTCTCTCCCATAACGGACCAATTCTTTGACGACATCAAAATTCATAAGCGGTTCTCCACCAAAGAAATCAAGTTCCAAATTTCTTCGGCTTCCTGATTGATTTAACAAGAAATCAATTGCTTTTTTCCCGGTTTCCAAAGACATCAATGCACGTTCTCCAACGTAAGCACCTTTATCGGCAAAACAATATTTGCAGCGCAAATTGCAATCATGAGCTACATGCAGACACATCGCTTTAATGACAGAGCCACGTCCTTCTAACATTTCATTCGTAATTTGAGAATCGTCTGAAAAAAGCATGTTTTCCTTTTCCAAGGTTTGAATGTCTTCATATGCCTTTTCCAGCTCCTCTTCATCATATCTATTATTTAATGAAGAAATAATCTCTTCCTTTGTTTTCTCTTTATAACTTTCTAAAATGTCAAAAATGCTGTCACTCACAAGATGAATAGCCCCACTGTTAACATCTAAAATAATATTTTGGTCTTTAAATTTATATTTATGTACCACAATTATCCTCCTATTTGTCCTTAGTCGTTAATTACTTATATATTAAAAATTATCCAATCAAATAAATGGGTCATTGAATAAAAAAAGTGGCTTTACCACGCCACTAGGGAACCCCATGGTTCCCTTTGGCGCTCATTTCATTCGCTGAGCACCCTCCTAATATTTCCTACTAGATAAAAAAAACAGCAAGACTGCTGTTTTTTTAACTTCAAATTTAACTATCTGCGTCTAGTATTTTCACATTCCTGATTTGCAACAGTGCAAGAAGTCTTACAAGCAGACTGGCAAGAAGTCTGGCATTCGCCACAGCCACCCTGACAAGCAGATGTTTTTAATGTAGGTTTTGCAATTGTTTTTACATTTTTCAAAGTAGTCCTCCTTCGATGTCCTCGGTTTAGTGAGTCCTTCTAATTTTATTAATAATACATTGTAAATTGTATCGAATAAATATTCTATTGTCAAGTTTATAATCCCTCAAGGAAAAAAGGGTAAATCTTAACGATATGATTTCATTCTATTAAGATAATCTGCCTTTTCCGCCTCAGATAAAAATGATGCCCGAATGCTGTTTTCATTCAGTGTAATCAAATCCAACCTTGTAAATCCATATACCTTTTGTGCAATGGCATACTCCGAATCCAGTGTCACATTCGAAAGTACCATATTATCCGTGTTCATTGTAACCGCAGCTCCCATCTCATAGAGCAACTTAATCGGATGCGCCTCATAAGACGGCTGATTTTTGCATTGAATATTACTTGTAATACAAATCTCAAGTGGGGTTTTTGTTTCTAATACAAGACGTAACACGTTTGCATCATCAATGCAATGGTGTCCATGTCCAATTCGTCTTGCACCAAACTCTATGGCAGTTTTCACATTTTCCGCACACTCTACCTCTCCGGCATGAATGGTAAACGGTATATTCAGTTCTTTCGCTCGAGAAAAAAGAGGTTTACGCTTAATGAGCGGTACAATCCCTTCCGCACCTGCCATATCAAGACCAACCACACCCTGTCCAAGAAACTCTTTAGCCAGTTCTACCGTCTCAAGGTTTTCCTTTTGATTTTGTTCTACTGTCATCAATGTCATGGTGCATAGTAATATACCCACTTGAATCGTTGTTTTTTGCTGCATCGCCCTCTTAGCACCACGAATTACGGATTCTACAATCTCTCTTTGGGTACAACCTTTTTTTGTATGCAGCTGAGGAGCAAAGCGAATTTCAGCATAGCACAATCCAAGATCCGCCAAATGCAAAACAAGCTCAAAGCTGACACGTTCCAAAGCCTCCGTGTCTTGTAAAATTGCAGTTGGAACATCAAATTTTTTCAAATAATCATAAAGGCTTTCAATTTCTTCCTCTAAAACCATACCTTTTCGAAATTGTTCAAATGGCACATCTGCAATCAAAAGCTTTCGTTCTTTCGCCATCTCATATGCACTTTTGGGATTTACAGAGCCATCTAAATGCAAATGTAAATCTACCTTGGGAAAATCATAGCGATTCATACATTCCTCTTTTTCTTAATGGTATTTATAAAATTTTATTCTCGAATAATTTGAATCCCTTGCGGTGTATCTTTTAACGTAATGCCTTTTTCTTTCAGCAAATCACGGATTTCATCGGCTCTTGCAAAATTCTTTGCCTTTCTTGCTTCCTGTCTTTCATCAATTAATTTCTGAATGTCTTCATCAATAGAATCACCAGCGTCATCTTTACGAAGCAACCCTAAAACTTCGGTTAATTCATCTAATAACAATAGACACTTCTCTGCAAATACTTTAGAAGCACCTTCTTTTGTTACAGTATTAATGTCTCGAATCAATTCAAATACAACGCTAATTGCATCAGCTGTATTTAAATCATCTTCCATAGCATCAATAAACTTTTGACGATACTTTTCTAGATCAGTATATTGAGCAGATTCTTCCGCTGTCATTTCACCGTTTCCATTTTGAATCAAATGCTGTAAGTGAAGTTTTGCATTTTGCATGCGCGCCAAACCATTTTTTGCTTGATCCATCAATTCTTTACTAAAATTAATTGGACTTCGATAATGACCAGAAAGTAAGAAAAAGCGCATTACTTCTCCATCATAATTTTGCAAAATGTCTCTTACTGTGAAAAAATTACCCTTTGACTTTGACATTTTTTCATTATCAATGGTGATATAACCATTGTGCATCCAATAGTTTGCAAACGGTTTTCCTGTTTGAGCCTCCGTCTGAGCAATTTCATTTTCATGGTGCGGGAAAGTTAAATCTTGTCCACCTGCGTGAATGTCAATTGTCTCACCCAAGTATTTTGTAGACATAACCGAGCACTCAATGTGCCATCCGGGTCTACCCAATCCCCAAGGGGACTGCCATGCCAGCTCATCCTCCGTTTTCTGTGCTTTCCATAGAGCAAAATCCAATGGATCTTTCTTCTTTTCCCCGATTTCAATACGTGCACCTGATTCCAGATCCTCAATGTTCTGTTTCGATAATTTTCCGTAATCAGCAAACTTGCGTGTGCTATAATAAACATCACCATCTACTTCATACGCATACCCCTTCTCAATCAAACCTTGTACAAAATGAATAATTTCATTCATGTTTTCAGTTACCTTTGGATGTACGCTTGCTTTCTTTACATTTAATGCAGATGCATCCTTATAGTACTCTCCAATATATTTTTCACTGATTTCTCCGGCAGAAACGCCTTCTTCTCTAGCTTTATTAATAATTTTATCGTCAACATCTGTAAAATTCTGTACAAATTTAACATTCTTGCCACGGTACTTCAAATAGTTTCTTAACGTATCAAATACTACAAAAGGTCTTGCATTTCCAATGTGAAAATAATTATATACCGTCGGACCACATACATAAATTTTAATCTCATTTTCATCAATAGGCACAAACTCTTCTTTTTGTCGTGTCAAGGTATTGTAAATTTTCATTTTGTTTCCTCCTCACTATTGCACGTCTCGTGCACTTTGCCTTTTTCCGTTTCACGCAACTTGTTCTCTAACATAACAATACGCCTGCGTAAGCATTCCATCTCCACTGCAATCGGATCTGGCAAATCTACCTGGTTTAAATCCTCTGCTTTTTGGTTTCCACGTTTTACAATCTTACCTGGGACGCCCACTACCGTACAATTAGGGGGCACCGCTTCAAGCACCACGGCACCTGCACCAATCTTTGAATTGTCGCCGACTGTAAAAGGTCCTAAAACCTTCGCTCCGGAACTAATCATTACATTATTGCCAATGGTCGGATGCCGTTTGCCGCTATCCTTCCCTGTTCCTCCTAAAGTAACTGCTTGATAAATCGTAACATCATTTCCAACTTCTGTCGTTTCTCCAATGACCACAGCCATACCGTGATCTATAAAACATCGACGTCCGATTGTAGCACCAGGATGTATTTCAATCCCAGTAATAAATCTTACCAACTGTGACAATATTCGTGCAATCAGCTTTAGATGATGATGATACATCCAATGCGCCGGTTTATGTAAAATCAACGCCCAAACACCTGGATAACAAAGCAATACTTCAAAACCGGTTCTTGCAGCAGGATCTCGATTCAGTACTGCCTGAATATCCTCCTTTACTTCACTAAAAAAAGTCATCATTGCCTCCATCCATATAAAAAAGTGGCTCCGCCAATCCGCTGGAAACCCTAGCTTCCCCTCGGCGCCTGTTTCACAGACTGCGCATCCTGCTTTATGACTGCGCCACTACTGTATAAAAACCTTATAACTGATAATAAGAACTACTATGTCCTATTATACAAAAAATCACATAGTATTATTAATACCACGGATTTTATTATGTAAACAGTTTAGAGCGAGTATACGATACTCGCTCTAAAAATTATATATCATATTTGATTTTTAATCAAAAGTTTTCTTATTGAAAATTCAAGTTCTAATGAATTCTTATAGATAATTCATTGGATTTTGTGGCACACCATTCTTTCGCACCTCAAGATGAAGATGGTATCCTGTTGCTCTTCCCGTTATTCCTACGGTTGCAATTTGCTGTCCTTTGCTCACGCGTTCACCAACCGATACCAACATTGTATTACAATGCGCATACCAAGTCTCAATACCATTACCATGAGAAACCTTTACAATATTACCGTAGCTTCCGGAATAAGCAGCAAAGGTTACGACTCCATCATCAACAACATGAATCGGCGTCCCTTTCGGATTTCGTAGATCGACACCAGTATGTCTTCCTCCGCCTCTAGAACCAAACGGAGATGAAACATTAAGAGGTACCGGTCTTGTAAAGCTTCCGGATCCTACAAACGTAGACAATGATTTTGTCCCTCGATAAGCAACCTGTGTCTGCGGTTCTGAAACAACAGTTGTTCCTAAATCTACGGCAGAAGTTTGAACACCATTCTCTTTAACTATCTCAGTTATGGTTTCTTTCTTGCCGTATACACCAGCTGTTTTTACTTTTACTTCTCCCTTATATAACGTATTTGTGTTTTCAAAAACAGTCTCAAAATTAATCTTTTCTTCTTTTGCAACTTGTTCTTTTGTAACAATTGTAATATAAGGATGCATTTCAACCAGATTTAAAGTTTGTCCGATTTGAATTTTATTCGGATCAAATCCCGGGTTCATATGCTGAAGCTGATCGGTTGTCATATTATTTCCTTTAGCAATATCCCAAACGGTATCACCGGACTGAACAACATAGGTTTTAGGTTCAGCGTTTCCCGTAAGAAGTAAATTTACTCCATCTTCAATGGTCAAAACGTCAGAAGCAGGAACTTTCTTCTGTACAACTTTTACATTTTCTTTATAAACCGTACTCACAATTTGTGAACCTGCGGTTTGATAATTTGCAATGACCGAATCCAATACTTTTTTTGCATCTTTTTCGGTTGCCAATGCGAAAATATTATTATCATTTACTGTAATACTCCAAGCATTTGCAGTGAATAGCTTTGTTAACAAAAACTTTTCCTTCAATTGCTCTTCGGATAAAATGTTTGCATTCTTTTTTAAATTTCTTACTGCAGTGCATTTTAATGCGGAATCATCAAAAATGATTTCTTCTACACCTTTGGATTCACTCATCTCTGTCTTAATATCATCAATTGCTTCTTCCATTACAGTCTGATTCGCAATATAAGCAAACGGCACATCGTTTACCGCCAACATATATGCATCCGGACTCATCATCTTGATTGCTGCAAACGATACAGCTGCAATACCAATCACAGCAGCACTTGCAATTGCAATACTTTTTCTTTGGCGAGAATGGTACAATACCTTGTCCTTTATTATTTGAAGTATTTTAAAAATCTTTTCTTTATTAAAATTATCTTTTAAGTTCATTTTACTCTCCTTTGTGCAAATCTACCGTTTTATTTACATACCTCCTTGCTTCTGGATTTCGTATTAAACTTTTATAAAATAATTATAGAATCTTTTAGTAGTTTCTCCTATTTATTCTTATGTATGTACCATATGAAAAAGTACATTTAAATGTTACAAGAATGTTACAACAAAGTCAAGCAAATCACTATTTTTTCATAATATTTCATAATTCCTACATAAAAAAAGTAAGAGCATCCTATTAATGGGAATTCTCTTACTTTTAAGTCTTTATTATATGTTAGTCTTCCATTTCCTCAACTGTAACACTCTTCATTTTTTGTTCAACTTTCGGCTTATCCATTGCATCTCTTTTTACAGAAACAATCATTCTTGCTACATCCAATCCTTCAATCAGTTTTCCAAAGCCTGCATATTGGCCGTCAAGATGCGGAGCATCCTCTACCATAATAAAAAACTGTGATCCTGCTGAATTTGGATCCATAGCTCTTGCCATAGATAAAACACCAGCTGTATGTTTTAAGTCATTTTTAAAACCGTTTGCCGCAAATTCTCCTTCAATGGTATGTCCCGGTCCTCCCATTCCAGTACCGGTCGGATCACCACCTTGAATCATAAAACCTGGAATGACTCTGTGAAAAATAGTCCCATCATAAAACTTTTTTTCAATCAGACCAACAAAGTTTTCTACCGTTTTAGGAGCAATCTCCGGATAAAGTTCTGCCTTCATCACATCGCCATTTTCCATTTCAATGGTTACAATCTTTTTCATACAACATCTCCTTTTCTAAATTACAAATCATTTTATTATTTTCTTAGTTTAAATGGATTATATCCATTTTCTTTCTCTTTAAAATGATCCAGCATAAGTTTATGAACTGAATTGGACAATACGTCACAGTCAATATAACGTCCAATGGCATACCAAAGCTCATCTCGTAAGTAGTCTGGATAAACATGCTCCAACTCTAAAACTTCTTTTTGTGTAAGAAATCTGATATCACGTAATACCTGATGTTCAGAATCAAATTCCGGATCTTCACCAAGATGCAATTCCCCTCCGACTTTATTCGCTAGAAAGAAATTAACAAAACGTTGCCCCCTTTGTTCCGAAACTTCTTCTACATGCCAAAGCAGCTTTACTACTTCAACATCAAGTCCAGTTTCTTCCTTAACCTCACGTACTGCGGCTTGTGATGCATCTTCTCCCTGTTCAATGGCTCCACCAGGCACCATCCAAATGTCTTTATCCTCATGATGCTGCTTTACCATTAAAATACGCTTGTATTCATCTAAAATAACAACACGTACACCACCAATCCACATATTAACCCCTCCTACCTTTTGATTATTTTCTCTGATTTACCAAAACAACCGTTTCTTCTACCGCTTCTGTAGCATTCATATTGATAGAATCACTACACTCACGAAGCTTAAATTCAACGATTTTATCGGAAGCCTTCTTCCCAACTGTAATACGGACCGGGATACCTAATAAATCAGCGTCCTTAAATTTAACACCAGGACGTTCTTTGCGATCATCCAGCAACACTTCTACACCTGCACGCTGTAATTCTTCATATATTTCTTCTGCAAGAGCAACTTGTTCCTCATCACCTATATTTACAATAGTGACTACAACATGATAAGGAGCAACTGACATTGGCCAAATAATACCATTTTCGTCATGGTGCTGTTCAACGATTGCAGCTAGAGTACGGCTCACTCCAACTCCATAACATCCCATAATCATTACTTGGTCTTTCATGTTTTCGTCTTTATAATAAGCATTCATTGCTTCACTATATTTTGTACCAAGCTTAAATACCTGCCCCACCTCAATGCCTCTTGCAAGCTTGACGGGCGCACCGCATACCGGACAAGGATTTCCCTCTTTTAATAATTTTAAATCGGTTACAACGTCACCTTTATAATCTCTTCCATAATTCACATTCTTGATATGGTGATCCGTCTTACATGCACCGGCACACAAATTTTTAGTCTCTACTAATTCTGTGTCAACGACAATTTTACAATCGTGCAATCCAATCGGTCCCGTAAATCCACCTACGCATCCAGTTTCTTGATGCATTTCATTTTCATCGGCAAATTCGATTTCATGCTCTGCAATCTTCAAAGCATTGATCAACTTTGTCATATTTAATTCTCGATCCCCTCGAATAAAAGCAGCTACATATTTATAATCTTGATCGTATACACGGAATAAGAGTGCTTTCATCGTCTTTGTTTCCGGAATGCCTAAGAATTCAGCAACCTCGGCAATGCTCTTTGTTCCCGGAGTCAATACTTCTTCTAACGGAAGTTCCGCTTCATCTGGTGCTTTGTCATCAACGCAAGCAGCACGTTCTGTCGTTGCAGCCATTTGACATTTTTCACAATAAGCAATTTCACTTTCACCGACTTCTGATAGTGCACAAAATTCATGCGAGTTACTTCCACCCATTGCACCTGTATCCGCTTCAACAGCGCGGAAGGTCAAGCCACAACGTGTAAAAATTTTCGTATATGCATCATACATATCATCATAGCTCTTATCCAAACCTTCCCAATCCCGGTCAAAGGAGTAAGAATCCTTCATAATAAATTCACGGCTTCTCATAAGTCCAAATCTTGGTCTTTTTTCATCTCTGTATTTTGTTTGAATCTGATATAGATTTAAAGGAAGCTGTCGATAAGAATTCACTTCGTTGCGAACAATATCCGTAAATATCTCTTCATGTGTAGGCCCCAGACAAAACTGTCTCTCATTTCGATCCTTAAGGCGGAACATCTCCGGACCAAACGCAGCCCATCTTCCGGATTCTTCCCACAATTCTGCTGGCTGAATCGCAGACATCAATATCTCCTGTGCGTTCTTTTTATCCATTTCTTCACGAACAATTTGCTCAATTTTACGTAAAGAACGATAGCCCAAAGGCATAAATCCATATACACCGGAAACCAATTTTCGAATCATACCGGCACGTAAAAGCAAGATATGGCTTGGTATCTCTGCTTCAGCCGGAACTTCTCTCAACGTTCTTAGGTACATCTTTGAAAGTCTCATATAAGAATTCTCCTTCTATCTTTATAGTTTCTATATGTTTTGTTTTCTTATCGATATAAAATAACAGAAGCCTGTGCCGCAATTCCTTCTCCACGGCCGCAAAATCCAAGTTGCTCTGTCGTTGTCCCCTTTATATTAATGCAATCTAATTCTATTTGCAATGTCAAGGCTATTTTTTGTCTCATTTCTTGTAAAAATGGGGCAATCTTTGGTTTTTGGGCAATCACTGTAGCGTCAATGTTCCCAATTGAAAACCCTCTTTCTCGAATTGCTTGTTCTACTTTTTTTAATAATTTCAAACTGGAAACACCATAATATTCTGGATCGTTATCCGGAAAATGTCGCCCTATATCTCCCAATGTTGCAGCACCAAGTAAAGCATCCATAATTGCATGCAGCAATACATCTGCATCCGAGTGTCCCAGCAAACCTTTTTCATAAGGAATTTCTACGCCACCTAAAATCAACTTTCTTCCTTCAACCAGTCTGTGAACATCATATCCAGTTCCAACTCTGAATTTATTTTGATTATGGATTGCTTCCAAAAGTACTCCACCTTCTTTATCCGCTCTCTCCGCAATTGCTTGTCCAAAAATCAAGTCTTCTTCTGTAGTAATTTTAATATTATTATAATTGCCTTCTACAAGATACACTTTTTGACCGATTCTTTCAACCAAAACCGCATCATCTGTCCCATAAAAACGATCTGCATTTGCTTTTTCTATAGCATCTTTTAAAACAGAAAAATGAAAACCCTGTGGTGTTTGCACTCCAAAAAGAAGATCACGATTTGGTGTTCCTGTAAAAACACCTTCCTCACATGTTTTTATGGTATCCTTTACCGGTACAGCTGCTGCCACAGCATTATGCTGAAACAAAGATTCAATCGTTCGCGTTATAATATCGGATGATACAAACGGTCTCGCTCCATCATGAACCAAAACAAAATCAACACTTTGGCTTAAAGCATTGATTCCCTTATAGACAGAATCCTGCCGTTGTTCTCCACCAGCAATAACCGCCTTTACCTTTTGCAATCCATATTTTTTTACCATATGTGATAAGACAAACTCTCGCTGTTCTTCTTTTGTTACAATATAAACTTCATCAACCAAAGGATGCTCAGAAAAAGCACCAACGGCTCTTACCAATACAGGCAGGCCGCTGATTTCTCTAAACTGTTTTGAGATACCGCTGCCCATTCTCGTTCCGGAACCAGCGGCCGCAATAATAACAGCAATTTTTTTATTTTGATACATAATTATCCCTATGATTTCTACTTCTAACGTTTTGGCTTTGCGAAAATCATACGTCCGGCAGATGTTTGCAACACACTGGTTACTGTGACATCAATTGTTTTTCCAATATATCTTTTTCCCTCTTCTACAACAATCATCGTTCCGTCATCTAAATAAGCAACTGCCTGATTATTTTCTTTTCCTTCTTTTACAAGAAAGAGCTGCATGTCCTCACCCGGAAGTACAACTGGTTTTAACGTATTTGCCAATTCATTGATATTAAGAACCTCAACCCCTTTAATCATGGCTACTTTGTTCAAGTTGAAATCATTGGTAACAACCTTTCCGTTCATAATCTGTGCAAGCTTTAAAAGCTTTACATCTACCTCCGGAATTTCATCCAAAGATTTCTCAGAATTTGTATTATAAATATCAATACCATAATCATTTTGGATACGGTTGAGGATATCCAAACCTCTTCGTCCACGATTTCGCTTTAGGCTGTCCGAAGAATCTGCAATGTGACGAAGCTCCACCAATACAAATTCAGGAATGACAATATTGCCTTCAATAAACCCTGTTTTCATGATATCGGCAATACGACCATCAATAATAACACTGGTATCTAAAATCTTTGGGCTGGCATCGTTACCCTTACCTTTACCCTTGGATTGTTTTTTTGAAGTTGTCATCCATTGATAAGCCGGCACATCTTTGCTTTTCTTTTGCGCTACACTCATTCCTAGATATCCTAAGAATAAGTAACTAATAACAGACAAAATTGTATTAATATAAGCAACATTTAAAACAGTAATGGAATACAATATTTGACTAATAAAAAATGCGATGATTAATCCAATGATTAATCCAATAATTCCCGCAACCATATCATTCGTTGGAACCTTTGCCAAATCCGACTCAATTCCTCTGGCCACTTTCACGCCATGTTTCCGAACAAATGGTGCCAATTTAAAAAATATAATACCAGACAAAAGAACAAAAGCTACAGACATGACAACTTCTTCTGAATGACTCATTCCCAATGCCACACTTAAATTACTCACCATTAAAAATTTATTAATTAATAAGGCAACGCCGTATCCAAATAACAGCCCGCATAGTGTAAATACAATCCGAAATATTTTAGTGAACACGCTTTCACCTCCCTCCTTTATTTTTTGTTTTCCTTATTTGTTCATACTGCCGCATCAACAATTGCCGTTGCAGCATCTTGATCTATGTCTTTGACTAAAATAATTTCACTAACTAAAATCTGATTTGCATTGATAAGCATTTTCTTTTCTCCAGTAGATAGTTTTTTATCTCGCTCACAACGAGTCAGATCTCTCACAACTTCTGCAACTTCTTCAATTTCTCCCGTTTTTAATTTTTCCATATTTTCTCGATATCTACGATTCCAATTTGTGGACATAACGGAAGACTTACTATGCAATATTTCAAAAACACAAGATAGTTTTTCCTCTGACACGATCCCTCTTACTCCTATATCATTAGAAGTATCTACTGGAATCATAATTTTAATGTCACTACAAGACAGCTTTAATATATAATACCGCCTTGATTCTCCTAAGATTTTCTTTTCTTCAATGGTTTCAATTACACCCGCACCATGCATTGGATATACGATTTTTTCACCGATTGTAAACATAATAAACGCCCCCAGTCTATTTATAGTATAAATGACGGCAGCATAATATGTCAAGAAAACAATTTTTTATTTTATCACAATGAAATTTGCGTGTCAACACAAATATTTTATTAAAAAAACACTTGTTTTTCACAAAGGAAAGTTATTCTTAAAGAAATCGTTATGTTATAATGTTATAATCAAAAATATAACTAAAGCACGAAGAGAAAGGAGACATTTTTATGCCGCATATTTTAATTGTAGATGACGAACAAAAAATTCGTGAGGTCATCCGCGAATATGCCGAATTCAACGGTTATGAAGTCAAAGAAGCTGCAGATGGCATGGAAGCCATTGCACTTACCAAGCAATTTGACTTCGATCTCATCGTGATGGATATTATGATGCCAAAGCTGGATGGATTTTCAACTTGCAAAGAGATAAAGAAAACAACCGACATTCCTGTTATCATGCTTTCCGCTCGCGGAGAAGAATACGACAAATTATTTGGATTTGAACTCGGTATTGATGATTATGTAGTAAAGCCCTTTAGCCCCAAGGAATTAATGGCGCGTATTAACGTTGCATTGACTCGAAGAAAGCAGTGCGATGCACAGAATAATGATATTCTTTCATTTGATGGCTTGGAAATTGACATCCCTGCTCGTAATGTAACAATTGATGGGGAAAAAATAGAATTAACGCCAAAGGAATACGATCTTTTATTTTATCTCGTTCAAAACAAAAACATTGCTCTATCCAGGGACAAGCTGCTGCGTGATATCTGGGGATATGATTTCTTTGGAGACGATCGTACCATTGATACGCATATTAAAAATTTACGTAATAACTTGGGTAAATATCGCGATCATATCGTGACACTTCGAGGGGTAGGTTATAAATTTGAAATTTAATTTGAGTTCGTATAAAACGATAGATACAAAAAGCCTTCAATTTAAGTTATGGCTATATTTTGGCTTGTTTGCAGCTTTCGTTTTGGTTATCTTGTGGTTTTTGCAAATATTTTTTCTACAAACCTATTATCAAGATATGAAAGCACGCCAAATTTTAAAAATTGCAGATGCCATCTCCAAAGATTATGCATCTGCAGATGCATCAACCTTTACAAGTATGATTGAAGAAATCACTCAGATTTCTTACAAAAATGATATGTATGTGTTTATGGAGTTTCCAGAAGGAATTATTCTTACTTCCTGTGGAGATTATCCTCCAACGCGTGCTTCTTATAAACCATTGCAAGATATAAATTTAATCAAACATCAAGTAACTCAAAGTCCTACACATACCGTTTCTTTTACCGCAGCAAGCCCTTCGGGTGAAAAAGATACGATGATATACGGTAGTTTGATTACGAATAACAAGAATGAAACAACCTTTCTTTGTATTTTTGCACCGCTTTCGCCGGTGGAAGCAACGGTAGATATCTTAGCCAATCAATTGATTTACGTAACCATTATCTCTTTGACCTTGGCCTTTGTATTTTCTCTGTTACTTTCACGTCGAGTTACCAAGTCTATTATTCATATTAAAAATTCAGCTGCGCAACTTGCGAAAGGTAATTATAACGTTACCTTCGATGGTGGGCATTATTCTGAAATGATTGCACTTGCTGATACGCTTACTTATACATCACAAGAATTAGCAAAAACAAGCAATTTACAGAAAGATTTAATTGCAAACGTCTCTCATGATTTACGTACACCGCTTACAATGGTAAAATCCTATGCAGAAATGATTCGAGATTTATCGGGAGAAAATCCGAAAAAGCGTAATGCACATTTGCAAGTAATCATTGATGAAGCGGATCGTTTAAATCTATTGGTAAGTGATTTACTCACGATTTCTAAAATGCAATCAGGAGTAGAAGCTTTGCAAATTCATGATTTCGATTTGAAAAGTGTAGTGACAAGCCTTCTTCAAACCTATCTTATTTTAGAAGAACAAGAAGGATATCAATTTGAATTTAATTGCAATATGGAGAATTCCGAGAGTTATATGATATCAGGAGATGAAACCAGACTAACACAAGTGGTTTCAAATCTTCTGAATAACGCAATTCGATATGGAGGCGATTCAAAGCACATCCTTGTAACGCTGAATAGAGAAGATGAATGGGTTCGACTAAGCGTAACTGATTTCGGACAAGGCATTCCACCCGAAGAACTCGATCACATCTGGGATCGTTATTATAAAGCCAGCAGTAATCGAGTACGCTCACTATCCGGTGGTTCCGGACTCGGTCTTTCTATTGTAAAAGAAATTCTCCTCCTTCATAAAGCTCACTTTGGCGTCGAAAGCAAAGAAGGAAAAGGGAGCACATTCTGGTTTGAAATAGAAGCAAAGGAAATGCCCGATAAATAACCAACCGAATTGGATTATGGAATAACAATATTTAAAAATTGAACAAGGGAGCAAGATGTTCGAAGTTATCACTCGAATCACCTTGCTCCCATTTTTAATAAGAATTATTAATTTTATTCATATACTTATTCTTTTTATATAATTTTCTATTGATTATTTAAAAACTATGCCTTATATATTTTTTCAATGGCTTCCTTTAAACTGATTACACCAATTAATGTAATCCCTTTTGGTATCTCAGTTATTTTTTCTGCATTCTTTTTTGGCAATAAGATTCTTTCAAATCCCATTCGAGCAGCTTCTCTTACAATTTTGTCTGCATTTTGAACAGAACGTAAATCACCAGTCAATCCGATTTCACCCATCGCTAACATTTTAGAAGATCCAGGCATACCCTTTAAGGTTGAATAAATTGCCAATGCTACTGCTAAATCGGTAGACGTTCCTTCAGGTTTTAATCCTCCCACCACATTAATATATACATCTTGATTGACAAGTGATACACCGGCTTTTCGCTCAAGTACGGCTAAGATCATGTTTAACCGGGATAATTCCACGCCCAAAGCCGTCCGTCTGGCAAATCCGATATTAGTCGGAGATGTTAATGATTGCACTTCTAACAGCAAAGGCCGTGTTCCTTCATAAACAGCAGTCGCCATAGCACCTTCTGTTCCATCCTCTAACCCTTCTAAAAAACTTTTTGAAAGATTTTCTATCTCAATTAAGCCTTCTTCCTCCATTTCAAATGCCCCAATTTCACTGGTTGTTCCGAAACGATTTTTATAGGCACGTAAAATACGTAATTCTTGATTTCTCTCTCCTGTAAAATGTAAAACACAATCTACAAGATGCTCTACAATTTTGGGGCCTGCCAAATCACCATTTTTTGTGACATGTGCCACAATAAAAATAGGAAGTTGTCCATTTTTTCCTATCCGCATTAACATATTTCCACAAATGCGTACCTGTGATACACTACCCGGCGCCGAGTCCAAATCCTCAGAATACATTGTTTGGATGGAATCTATAATAAGAAAAGTCGGCTGCAGCTCTTCCGCAACCTTAGCAATCACATCCATATTCGTTTCCGCAAGAAGAAATAAATCCTGCAAATCGCCTTCACAAACACGATCAGCTCTCATCTTAATCTGCTCCTCTGATTCTTCTCCGCTTACATAAAGAACTTTTCCATACTTCTTTGCTATTTTTGAGGCTGCTTGTATGATTATCGTTGATTTTCCAATTCCCGGTTCACCTGAAATTAAGGTAAGAGAACCTTTTACAAGACCACCTCCCAATACTCGATTTAACTCCGAAATTCCCGTATCTAATCGGCTATAGTCTCCAGAATGTACCTGATTAATCGGAATTGCTTTTGGACAAACACTACTATTGCTCGTTCCTCGTCTCCGCTTATCATCGGTTTGAATTTCAACTACCTTTTCTTCTACCATCGTATTCCATGCACCACAAATGCATTGTCCCATCCATTTTACACTTTCATATCCACACTGTTGACACACAAACACTGTTTTTGATTTTTTTGCCATTACTACTCCTTTTAAGCCGCCTCTTCTTCATATAGCGGGTCAATTTCCGGACTAAGATCAATTTTATTTTTCTTTACATTATTTAAAATTTCATTCTTCAATTCAACAAATTCCGGATATTGATCAAAGAAATCATATTTATTTTTTAACTGAGGAGATTTTGCTTTTTCTTCTAATACATAACCAGCAAAGCTTTCTGCGAAGTCCTCAGAACAATCCGTAGCTGCATATTCAGTTGGAAATTCACTTTGATGTCTTGAATAAAAGTATTCATTTTCCGAATCCGACAGCCAATCCATATAAATCGGTTCCCAAAATTGTTCGTAATACGCTTGCAGATAAGAATCTTTCTTTGCTATACATTCATAATCCCAATACGTATCCATTGGATAAGCAACATCACTGTCATAATACTCCACTTGATTATTATTTAAAGAAAGATAATGCGCATATTCATGTACAATGGTATATGGGAACAAGCCATCATCAATTTTATCTGCAGGGTCAATACTAATACACCAATTCTCTCCTGTTTTATCGATACGCATTACATAAGCACACGTTCCCCATTCACCATCACTGGTTACTGCAAAATATTTAAACTGATTTAATTTACTCTCCGGTAAAATACTCTTTATTTCATTCCAATGGCTCCCCATTTCCTTTTGTTTTTCTATATTTAAATCATTTAAACCACTTTTACTTCCCTTTTCATAAATAATCGAATAATCGTTTTGAATTCGATATACTGCTATATGATTTTGAGCGGGTTCATCCAGTAAGTTCATAATAGTTGCAGACACATCAAGCTGAGAATATTTTCGTAATATTAATTTCATCTTATCCTGCGCATCAATTGTCTCTTCTACACTGGAGTCGTCAGCGTTCACTACCTCCATCAGTTGATGAATCTCTGCATAATCTTCTTTTGAGATTGTCTTCTTTAATCGAGTAAGAACTTCCTCTACATAATCAACATCAGGCGATTCCTCATACTCATCCTCATCATCTTCTATTTTCCCAAACTGACGAATAGTTTCTTTATCTAATATACCGGAAATTTTATTCCATAATTTTCCCTCAGTTTTTCCCATTTCATAATTTTGTTTATTTTCACGCTTTTGGCATAAAGAGATTGCCTCCGCTACCAGACCCTCTAACTTCTCCCGATTTGAATCCGACACTTTATCGTTCAGATCACCCAATAAGGAAATTGTCTGGGTACTTGCCTGTTTCAGTATTTCGGGATTTATTTCTATTTGTTCGGCAAACAGGTCACATCCTGATAAAAAAACCATCGTGCCGAGCATCAATGGTAAAAAAAACCGATTTAATTGTCTTAATTTCATAAATAATACTCCTTTATTGCGTATAATGCGTGATTTTTTTTTATTCATTTACTCAGCCCAAATTATAAACGGATGATTCAGTCCCGTCAACTATTTGTCATATTTTGTAATATAATTATGATTGAATCAACAAAAATACCGCGGTTAATTGGAGGCCCGCGGTATTTTTGTTATTCAAAATTTAACGGTTATTCGCCGTTCTGTTTTGCTTCTTCAATAATTTTTTGGCTTAGATGCATTGGTACTTCCTCATATCGTTCGAACCACATACGGAAGCTTGCTCTTGCCTGTGTCATTGAGCGTAATGTAATTGCATAGGAAAGCATTTCTGCCATCGGTACCTCGGCCATAAGCTTTTGTTCGTCGGACAGTGGCTCCATACCTAAAATCTTTCCTCTTCGCTTATTGAGATCCCCCATAACATCGCCCATGTATTCATCTGGAACCAATATTTCTACATGCATGATTGGCTCTAATAAAATCGGTTTTGCTTCAACGATTCCCTTTTTGAAAGCTAAGGATGCTGCTATTTTAAATGCCATTTCATTAGAATCTACATCATGGTACGATCCGTCATATAATACAGCCT
Organism: Anaerovorax sp. IOR16; assembly: GCF_017168145.1. GTDB lineage: Bacteria > Bacillota > Clostridia > Peptostreptococcales > Anaerovoracaceae > IOR16. Next base: position 207,253 of record NZ_JADQTL010000010.1, read on the forward strand.
TTACATTTACAACCGGATATCCAGCCAAAGGTCCCTTAGCCATACATTCTCTTAAACCCTTTTCAACCGCAGGAACATAAGATTTTGGAACCGATCCGCCAAATAATGCTTCGCTAAACTCAAATTCCTCTGTGGAAGGTGAAAAACGAATGTGTACATCACCATACTGCCCTGCACCTCCGGATTGTTTTTTATGTTTACCCTGTACATCGGAATTCCCTTTGATCGTCTCTCTATAAGGAATTTTTTGGCCTTCAATTTCCACATCAACACCAAATTTTTCTTTCAGTTTTGCCATTATAATGCTGATCTGAATTTCACCCTGACCACCAATTAGCATTTGATGTGTTTCCGGGTTACGGATAATCGTAAAGGATGGATCTTCCTCCATCAGCTTATTTAAACCAGTTCCTATTTTTTCATCATCTCCCTTAGACTTTGGAACAATTGCCATTTGCAAAGATGGTTCCGGGAAGAAAATTTCAGGAAAACGAATCGGAGCCGCTTTATCACAAAGTGTATCACCAGTTTTCGCATATTGTAATTTTGCGATGGCTGCAATGTCTCCAGCCTCAGCTGCCGGTGTATCAAACTGTGATTTTCCTCTCATAAAAAACAGCTTTCCAATTTTTTCATTTTTTTCTGCATGCATATTGTAATATTCATTTCCAGCCTTTATTGTACCGGAAATCACTTTTATCATAGAAATTTTCCCTACGAATGGGTCAACAAGTGTTTTAAAAATAAATGCGGAAGTATTTTCATCAGAGGAGCATGTACGTACCTCTGTTTCATCTTTTTCGTTTAAACCAGTGTATTCTTTATGTTCTTTTGGCGTTGGGAAGTAATCACAAATCATTTCCAAAAGTGCTTTGATCCCTACAACTTTTGTTGCAGAGCAAACCATAACCGGTGCTAGCGTTCCGGCATTAATCCCAGCACGCAATCCTTTTAAGATTTCCTCATCGGTAAACTCTTCCCCTTCAAAGAATTTATCCAAAAGTGCTTCATCTGACTCTGCCACAGATTCAATCAGCAACTGACGATATTCCTCCATCATAGCTTCTTTATCTTCTGGTACTTCAATCTCTTCTGAGCCTTTACCTGTAAACTTGTAAGCCTTTCGATTCACAACATTTACATAACCCTTCAGCTCTTCTCCATCCATAATCGGAAGCATAAAAGGTGTCACAATTTTACCGAACTTTTCTCTTAGGCTGGATAAAACGCTTTCAAAATCTACGTTTTCTTTATCCATTTTATTTATAAGGAAGAATGCAGGCATATCACTATGTACAGCTTTCCATGCTTTTACGGTCCCAACTTGAATTCCCGCCGACGCATCAACCACTACAATGGCGCTTTCCACAGCGCGTAGTGCTGACTTCATTTCACCAACAAAGTCAAAATAACCTGGAGTATCTACAAAGTTGATCATAGTGTCATTGTATTCTGCAGAAACGATAGTTGCGTTGATGGAATAGCCTTTTTCCATTTCCATTTTGTCATAATCGGATACGGTATTTTTTTCTTCTACCTTACCCATTCTGGTAATGACTCCGGTATCAAATAAAAGAGCTTCGAGCAGCGTAGTCTTTCCACAGCCTCCGTGCCCGATAAGGGCAACATTTCTGATCGCATCACTTGTATATCCTTTCATCTCAGCATCCTCCTAAACTTTTTATTTTCTTTTTCAGCTTTTCACCTTGGGTTTATTATAGCATTCAAGATATGAAATAGCAAAATAAAAATCAAAATAGTTCGCCTTTTCAGAATTGTTTGTCTTGTGTTTACCTAAAAAAATTAAAGCAATTTTAATAATTATTTTAAAAAAAACCTGCTCATACATACGTAAAAGCAGGTTTCCTTTATTTTTTTCTCAAAACACATTAAAGTACTTTTCTATCTTTTTTTAAATACAATCAATATCCCCGATATTTCTGATGTCCTTTCCTAATATTTTCTAGTTTTGCAGGATTGCCATATAATTTAAAAGCACTTTTGCCCCATTAACGATTCCTGTATGAGTCTGCTCATTCGTCATAGCATCTGCAAACTCCTTTGTATGTACATTCAATTCTTGTCCAATACTTACCACAGGATGAAAAGCGGGACAAATATAATCTACATTTCCTATATCGGAAGAACCTACAAATTTCTCATAGGAAAGTTCCAATCCAACTTCTTTGAAACACTCTTCCAATATCGTTTTTTCTTCTGAACTGACATGCAGGTCAAAAAATGGTTCCCCTAACGGCTGTATTTTCACTTCTGTACGCGTAGCCAATGCTGCTGCTCTTCCGCAATCTTTCATCCAATCTACAATGTCTTTTACTTCATCCGTGTGGGGTGCTCTCGCTAAGAATTCCGCTTCTGTATAATCTGGTACAACATTGGATGCATTTCCTCCATTTTTAATATATCCATGAATGCGAGCTTCCGAAGTAACATGCTGGCGCATCATATCTACACTATCAAACAGTAAACGAACTGCATTTAATGCATTTCTTCCCTTTTCCGGTGCTTGTGCAGCATGAGCTGCTTGTCCATAAAATTGAAATGTCAAACCAGTTAATGCAATAAAATCAACTTCTAATGTATTGGTACCACCCATGTGTACCATGGCTGCAAAGTCATATTCATCAAAAACATGATGATCTGCCATGAGACATTTCATTCCATTCATTTCCTCATCTGGAGTTCCAATGAGATCAATCTGTGCATCAATCTCATCCTTTGACAAATATAACGACAAACCTGCCATTATACTTGCCATGCCGCTTGCACAATGCCCACAAGCATGACCTATGTCTGGAAGAGCATCGTATTCTACAAGCAAAGCTACTTTGTTTTTCTTTCCTTTATTAATAGATGCTTTAAATGCTGTATCCATCCCGTCAAATGGATAAATTACATCTAACCCTTCATTTTGAAGTAGATTTACAATTTTTTTTGATGATTCAAACTCTTCACTACCTAACTCAGGATGTAAAGCTATATAATCATTTAACTCAAAAATCTTATCCATTACCTGAGGAATATTATTTTCAATTAATCGCATTAATGTTTCTTTACTCCACATAAAGCTCTCCTATTCCCTTTAAAATGGTCCATAATTTATCAGTGCTGCAAAAATCAAAAATGCAGACTGTAACAGGAACATAATTCCAAACAGTGGCAAGAAATAACGATACCACTTTCCAAGAGGTATCTTTGCAATACCACACATAATAGAACAAGCAGCTGTCGGCCATATAAGATTAGAAAAACCGTCTCCAAATTGATAAGCAAGAATCGCTACTTGACGATTTAATCCTGCTAAATCTGCCAAAGGAATCATAATTGGCATAATAGCAGTTGCCTGCCCGCTTCCAGATGGGATAAAGAAATTTAAAATATTTTGCACAATCAGCATTGCTTCTGCTGTAATCCAGTTTGGAAGAGATTTCATTGGTGCATTTAACGCATAGATAATCGTATCAATAATTGTCCCATCTTGAAGAATTACCAATATTGTTCTTGATAAGCCTACTACTACCATTGCAACGGTCATCTCTGAACAAGCTGTTAAAAAGTTAGAAGCAATTTTTTCTGCTTTATCACCCGCAATAATAGAAGACAACAATCCAGAAATTAAAAAGACTCCACTCATTTCATTAATATACCAGCCTCGATTTAAGGATCCAAATACAATAACACCAACCGTTAACACCATACCTAGCATTAATATTTTATGTATTGCAGTAAATTCTGCAGTATCCTTACTCAATTCTAAACGAAAAGACGAATAATCAAGTTCAGAAACAATACTTCTGGATGGATCTTTCTTAATTTTTGCTGCATAATGCATAACCCATGCAATTGCTGTCGCTAAAAATACAAAAAATACAATCCACCTCAGCCAAAGGCCTGAGAAAATAGGAAGTTCACCAAATGATTGTGCAATACCCAACGTAAATGGATTTGTAGTTGCTGCTGCAAATCCAACTGCTACAGCCATTCCCGAAATACTTAATCCTACCAGTGCATCATAACCTAATGCAATCGATAAAGCAATAAAAATTGGTATGAGTCCATAAATTGTCTCAAATTCACCATACGTAGATCCGGCCAAAGCAAAAATAGTCATAACAATAGGAATAAACCATTTACTATCTTTTGCCTTTCCTGCAAGTAAACGTTGAATCATTGCTGAAAAGGCACCAGTTTGCATAATAGAATATACCCAAAAATACCCAAATAAAATCAAGAAAATAATGGATGCTCCATTAATAAAGCCTTCTTGAATTGCTACAAACATACGGAATGGGCTTACAGGACTTTGATCTACAACATGATAAGAACTGGCATTAATCATTTCCGTACCTGTTTTCTCGTTCATCATGGTATCAAACTGCCCAGCTGGTACAACATAGGTCATTATTGTAACAATACATATAAGTATAAATAGCATAACTGTACTGCTTGGCAATTTGAACCCTTTTTTAGTTTTACCGATTTTCATGACTTCAACTCCTTCTTTATTTTAGTTCCCGCCCCCTTGTGTTTCATATATTATATATTATATATTATATATGCACAAGCAAAATTCATTTAATTTAAAATTTTCTTTCTTTTTAATGAATCGATTTGTTTTTTGTATTCCATTTCATTTTTACCGAATATGTCCACTATCTATTTTTCTATAATAAAAAAAGAGAGCTAGAATTTAACTCTAACTCTCCTTAAGATTTCATAATTCAATTAAAATTCAGCATTCTTTGGTGTTCTAGGGAACGGTAGTACATCTCGAATATTACTCATTCCCGTAATATACATAATGATACGTTCAAATCCTAAACCATAACCGGCATGTTTTACACCGCCATATTTTCTCAAATCTAAATACCAACTATAATCTTCTTCATGAAGACCAAGCTCCTTAATTCTATTTACTAAATGATCAAGGCGCTCTTCTCTCTGGCTTCCACCAATGATTTCACCTACACCTGGAACCAATAAATCCATTGCCGCAACCGTCTTATTATCGTCATTCATACGCATATAAAACGCTTTGATTTCTTTTGGATAATCGGTTACAAATACCGGCTTCTTAAAAATTTGCTCGGTAAGGAAACGTTCATGTTCGGTTTGTAAATCAATCCCCCAAGAAACTGGGTACTGGAATTCCTGACCAGATTTAAGAAGTAAATCAACGGCTTCTGTATAAGTTACTCTGGCAAAATCAGAATTTACAATATGATCCAAACGCTCTAATAAACCCTTATCAATAAATTGATTAAAGAATTCCATTTCTTCCGGTGCATTTTCAATAACATAACGAATGATGTATTTTATCATTGCTTCCGCAAGCTCCATGTTATCCTCTAAATCAGCAAAAGCTACCTCCGGTTCAATCATCCAAAATTCTGATGCATGTCTTGCTGTATTGGAGTTTTCTGCACGGAATGTAGGGCCAAATGTGTAAACATTTCGGAAAGCTAAAGCAAAGGTTTCCGCTTCTAATTGTCCGCTGACCGTTAAGCTCGTCTCTTTTCCAAAGAAGTCTTCCGAATAATCAATAGAACCATCTTCTTTCTTAGGAAGATTGTTAATATCTAAGGTAGTTACACGGAACATTTCACCTGCACCTTCACAATCACTGCCCGTAACGATTGGTGTATGCACGTAAACGAAATGATTGTCTTGGAAAAATTTATGGATTGCATAAGCTACCAGCGATCTTACTCGAAATACTGCTGAAAACGTATTGCTTCTTGGCCTTAAATGTGCAATTTCTCTCAGAAATTCTAAGCTATGACGCTTTTTTTGCAAAGGATAATCCGGTGCTGAATCAGCTTCTATGACTACTTTCTTTGCTTTTATTTCAAAAGGTTGTTTTGCTTCAGGAGTTAAAACGAGTTTCCCCTCCACATAAAGAGCTGCTGCAATTGGTGCCTTAGCAATTTCTTCAAAATTATCAATCAATTCCGTTTCATAAACAACCTGAACGGATTTAAAAAAACTTCCATCATTTAATTCTATAAAACCAAATTTATTGGAACTGCGGTTCGTCCTTACCCATCCCCGAACCACAATATCTTGCTCTTCATAACCTTGGGTATTTCGAAACAGTTCCCGCAGCTGTATATCTTTCATCTTATGTTACACTCCTTTTTGTTTATAGCGGTTTCATTGTAGGGAATAAAATAATATCACGAATGGACGGTGAATCCGTCATTAATATAATCATTCGGTCGATACCAATACCCAAACCTCCGGTTGGAGGAAGTCCTACTTCCAATGCATTAACAAAGTCTTCGTCCATAGGATGTGCTTCATCATCGCCGCCTTCAAGTTGAGCCTGCTGATCTTTGAATCTCTGATACTGATCAATTGGGTCATTTAACTCGGAAAATGCATTTGCTACTTCCCAAGTGTTGATGTATGCTTCAAATCTTCTTGTGATTCTAGGATCTTTCGGATCTCTTTTCGCAAGCGGAGATATTTCAACAGGATGTCCTGTAATAAATACCGGACCATCCAAATATTCTTCACAATGTTCCTCGAAAAGCTCAGCAATAATTGTCCCTCTTGTCATTGTCTCTGCTTCTTCTGGATCAATTCCATGAGCGATTGCTGCTTTTCTTGCTTCTTCATCCGTTTGTATTTCATCAAAATCTACACCAACCCATTTTTTAACAGCTTGTGCCATGTCCAATCTCTGCCAAGGTGGCTGTAAATCAAACTTCTTTCCTTGATATTCAATCACGGTCGTGCCGTAAAGTACCTTCGCTACATTTGCAAATACATTTTCGGTAATATCCATCATATCATCCATATCACCATACGCCTGGTATAATTCCATGGAGGTAAATTCCGGATTGTGGTTACGGTCCATACCTTCATTTCGGAACATTTTTCCCATTTCATAGACACGATCCAAACCACCTACAATAAGCCTTTTTAAGAATAGCTCGTTGGAAATACGCATTTTCATATCGATATCTAAAGTGTTATGGTGTGTAGAAAACGGACGTGCATTCGCTCCACCCGCAATTGTTGTTAAAATTGGTGTATCAACTTCCAAAAATCCTCTTTCTTCTTCTAAGAATCTCTTTACTTCATGAATAATCTTAGAACGTAGAATAAAGGTATCTCTCACTTCAGGATTCACAATTAAATCTACATATCTCTGACGATAACGCATATCTTGGTCTTTTAAACCATGCCATTTATCCGGAAGTGGCTGTAAGGACTTAGATAACAATACCAATTCCTTTACTTTAATGGATATCTCTCCATGTCTTGTCTTAAAGACTTCTCCTTTAATTCCAATAATATCACCCAAATCGTATGTTAAAAATACTTCATATTCTTCCGGTGTGATGGCATCCTGTCTCACATAGCACTGAATGCGGCCCTGTTTATCCTGAATATCCACAAAGGAAGCTTTTCCCATTTGACGTTTGGCCATAATACGACCTGCCATAACAACAAATTTTCCTTCCACTTGTTCAAAGTTATCTTTAATATCTTTGCTGTGATGGTCAACATCCCATCTTTCAATTAAGAAAGGATTTCTTCCCATATCCTGCAATTTTGTTAACTTTTCACGACGGATTCGAACCTGCTCGCTGTGCTCTTGCTCCTCTGTCTGAGGAGTCATTGTGTTCATTTCTTCACTCATAAATGCCCTCTTTCCCGGATATTACAAAATATCCCTTTGTCTATTGTATTTTTTAAGTCTATTGTATTTTTTATTATTTGGTAATTTCCATAATTTTATAACGAATCAAACCGATTTCAGCTTGAACTTCAGCAACATCACCAACTGCTTTTCCAAGCAGTGCTTTTCCGACCTTAGACTCGTTGGAAATTCTTCCTTCAAAAGGATCTGCTTCTGTAGATCCAACAATACTGAACTCCATAACTTCCCCTTCATCCAAGTCCTTTACTTTAACCTTTAATCCTAAATTAACATGTTCTCCAGTTAATTCAGAATCATTAATAATCTTACCCTTTCGGATCATATTTTCCAATTTTAATATCTTTTCTTCTAATTCAGCTTGTTCATTTTTCGCAGCGTCATATTCAGAGTTCTCAGAAATGTCTCCATAGGAAATGGCTTCCTTGATACGCTCCGCAACCTCAGCTCTTCTTACCGAAACCAATTCCTCATGCTCTGCTACAATTTTATCATAGCCTTCTTTGGTTAATAAGATTTCATCTGCCATAGCATGTTCTCCTTTTCTACTCTTATAATTTTCGCATATTTACTAATTCTATGCTCTTTTATTTTCCTTATGATAAAATCAGCCATATTCTTTTTGCTGGTTTACACCCAGCGATTCAATATTCATAAAATTATAAATCAAATGTGAAAGTTTGTCAATTAAATGTTCCGGCGCTTAAAATTCTCAAGTAATTCCAGTAATTGCTTCGCTTCTTGTATCTCATTTACCTGCCTCCGAATTTCTGCTGAACCGTATACACCCTTTAAATACCAACCCACATGTTTACGCATTTCTCTTACCGCAGCATACTCACCTTTTTCTGCTAAAAGATCCGTCAGTTGCTTTTTTATCGTGTCTACTTTTTCTTCAAACGAAGGTGCCTCTGGCAGAGATTCTCCATTCCAAAGCGCTAGAGCTTCTTTGAAAATCCATGGATTTCCAAGTGCACCTCGAGCAATCATTACAAAATCACATCCGGTTTCTTCCATCATCCGTATGGCATCCTCCCCGCAAAAGATGTCACCATTTCCAATCACAGGGATTCCTACTGCATTTTTTACTTCTTTTATATATGCCCAATCAGCCTTTCCGGTATAAAATTGCTCTCGGGTTCTTCCATGAACTGCAATGGCAGAAGCTCCTGCTTTTTCCATTGCTTCTGCAAAGGCAACGACATTTTTTGTCTTCTCATCCCATCCAATTCGTGTTTTTACTGTAACAGGCTTCCCTGCATTTGCAACCGCTGCTTCCACAAGCTGTACAGCAAGTTCAACATCCTTTAACAATGCTGCGCCTTCCCCATTCTTTACTACTTTAGGGACTGGACATCCCATATTGATGTCAAGCAAGCAATTGTCACGTTCCGCCAGTGTTTTCGCTGTGATTTCCATAATCTTTGGGTCGGCACCAAAAACCTGAAAGGCCACGGGCTTTTCCTCATCGTAAATACGAAGTAGGCGCTCTGTGGCTTTGTCATTATAGAAAAGTCCTTTCCCACTGACCATTTCAGAATATACAAGGCCTGCGCCCTGTTTTTTACAAAGGCTTCGAAAAGCTCCGTCTGTAATTCCCGCAAGTGGTGCCAGAAAAAAGGGATTTTCAAATGAGACAGAGCCTATGCTTAATTTTTTATTTTTATTTACTTTCAAAATCTTCACCAATACCCACTATCCGTGGTGCTTGCCTTTTCCATTTCCATGAGAACAACGATTTTTCTCATAAATAATTTTAAGACCCTCTAACGTTAACATTTTATCTACGTAATCAATACAGTCAATGCCACTTTCAATCAACGTTGCAAGTCCCCCTGTAGCAACAACAATTGGTTCACGCTCACTTTCACAGCATTCCTTCAACTCTTTTTTCATTCTTTTTACGATATAATCAACGACTCCCATATGTCCATAGACCAAACCGGATTGCATACTCTCATTGGTATTTTTACAAATGGTATGCCCAGGCTCTTCTAATTCTACACGAGGCAGCTTTGAAGTTTTCTCAAATAAAGCATCGGAAGAAATCTTAATTCCGGGAGCAATTGTCCCTCCCAAGTATTCGGATTTGTCCGAAACCGCACAAAAAGTCGTAGCTGTTCCAAAATCAATAATTACTAAAGGACCGCCATACTTTGCCAAAGCAGCTACCGCATTTACAATACGATCAGCTCCGACTTGCTTTGGATTATCATATTTTACAATCAGTCCGGTTTTAATCCCCGGTCCGATCACAATGGCACGTTTGTTAAAGTATTTTTGCGACAGATGCTGTAGCGTATAAAGAATGGACGGAACTACTGTAGAAATAATCACATCACGTACTTCCGATATATCAAGCCCTTCATATGCAAAAAGTTGATTGATAACCATTCCGTATTCATCTGCACTCTTATCTTTGTCTGTTTCCATTCTCCAATTCTGGATCAAATCACCGTCTTTAAAAACACCAAGTACGATGTTTGTATTTCCCACGTCGAATGCTAATAACATTTACTAGTTCTCCTTTAATTTCTGAAAGTATTTATAACGATTTTACCATTTTTTCAATTCGACTCACTGCCAATGCCATCATCAAACCAGGTACAATCGTATTGCCAGTAATGTCTACACCCAAAATTTCTTTGATTCGTTTTAATCGATACTGTACTGTATTTGTGTGAATATCCATAAGGCGAGAGGTTTTCGCTGTATTTAGACCTGCATCCAAAACGAAGGATTCTAACGTGTCCAACAACTGTTTTGCTTTTGTCTCTCCTGCACTTTTTAACGGTTTCAGTAAATCCAAATAATTCTTTTTCACTTGTCCACCTTTTAGTGAGATGTTCACACAATCCGAAGCAAGCGCTAGTTCATACTTAGAAAAGGCTCGTTTCTGCGGAAAAATAAGTTGAATGAATGGTTCCGTCTCATTGATAATTTGAAATGCACTTCCAGCATCCTCAATACCATCAATTCCATTAAAATAAAAGATTTTTTTTGCGCCAACTCCTGCAAGTTGTTTGGCTAACTTCTTCCACTCTTCTTCTCCTATTTGAATCGCATCTGCATTAGAAAGCAAAACACCGCAAATTTCATCTCCCTCTGCAATTTTTAAACTATGAATTTCATATTCTTTTTCAAAATTAGCTAAAATTTTCAAACCAGCATCCTTGTCCACTTCAGGAATATCATAAATTCCTTCAATCTTCGCATCACTGAATTCTGCTTCAGACTTTAAGCTGTAAGCTAGACTCTTGTTGCCCCTACGGAGTGCTTTAATAAATTCTGCAGTCAAATCACGTTCCGGCGAATATTTCCACATTCCCATTGCCAACTCAATAATTTCCGCAAGCTTCGCAATTTCTTCCTGCGAATAAGATTCATCATTGTCAACTAGCATTAAATAATGACGAATGCCATTGATGCTAACCGGCCCCCAATAAGTAAGCACACCATTTACATCCACACGGGTATTAATCTGATTTTTATCCACATCTTTTTCAATCCCATGCCGGATGGCATCCTCAATTGTGGCTCGATGCTGTGTTTCAACTGAAAAAACGGTATTAAAATCTTGGCTAAACAAAACAATTTGAAAATTATTGTTGATCGCTGCTTCTCTTGCTGCAGATTGAAAACTACTGTGTTTTTCAAAATTCAACAAGTGATAAATCGTATTGCTAATTAAACTGTTGGAAAACGTTTCCCTCATTAAAAATGCCCCCTTACAGACACGAAACGCAGGGATTTCCCCTGCGCCTCAGATCCACTATTCTTCGTCATCAGAGTCAGCGTCATCTACCATTTCTTTCAGTTCGGATTGCTCTTCACTCGATTCCTCAATGGCTGGTTCTGTGTCGTTTAAAGTTTCCTCCACATCCCATGCGGCCTCTTTTGCTTCTTCCTTATCCGCTTCTGCCTTTACCTGTTCCATATCTCGAACTTCCTTGATAATCTCTTCAGAAGTCTTATCTCCACTGAACAAATCTTCAAATTGAGTACCATCTAAGGTTTCAATTTCAAGCAGCACATGCGCTACTTGGTGAAGTTTCTCCATATTCTCGTTTAATATCTGCTCAACCTTTTCAAACTGCGCTTCTACAATCGTCCTTATCTCATGGTCAATTCTTGAAGCAACTTCCTCGGAGTAATTCTTCTTAGAAGTAAAATCTCTTCCTAAGAAAACTTCATCCGATTCACTGTAGCTAACTGGTCCAAGCTCATCACTCATACCATACTTCGTAATCATACCTCTTGCAATATTCGTTGCACGTTCCAAGTCATTGCTAGCACCAGTACTGATGTCATTTAACGTAAGCTTTTCAGCAACACGGCCACCGAGGAGATGAGCAATCTGCTCTTCCATATCCGTTTTGGTCATATAGTATTTGTCTTCCTTTGGTAAAATCATCGTAAAACCACCAGCTCTGCCTCTCGGCATAATGGTAATTTGATGAACCGGGTCCGTATGAGGAAGTACTCTCGCAACGATTGCGTGTCCGGCTTCATGAAATGCAGTTAACTTACGTTCTGCTTCACTAATTACTCTGCTTTTCTTTTCCGGACCTGCAATTACTTTTGTAATCGCCTCTTCAATATCTGCCATGTGTATTTTACTGCCATTTCTTCTTGCAGTAAGCAAAGCTGCTTCATTCAATAAATTTTCAATGTCCGCTGGAGTAAATCCAGGTGTTCTTCTTGCTAATACCTTAGGGTCAACTGTTTCATCAAGCGGCTTATTTTTCGCATGCACTTTGAAAATTGCCTCTCTGCCCTTAATATCCGGTACTCCTATTACAACCTGACGGTCAAAACGTCCCGGTCTTAAAATCGCTGGATCCAATACATCCGGTCGGTTGGTTGCTGCAAGAATAATGATTCCTTCATTTACGCCAAATCCATCCATTTCAACTAAAAGTTGATTTAACGTTTGTTCTCTTTCATCATTTCCACCGCCAATTCCAGCGCCTCTTCTTCTTCCAACCGCATCAATTTCATCGATAAAAACAATACACGGCGAATTTTTCTTTGCTTGCTCAAACAGATCTCTAACACGGGAAGCACCGACACCTACAAACATTTCTACAAAGTCAGAACCACTGATTGTAAAAAACGGTACACCTGCTTCTCCTGCTGCAGCTTTTGATAAATAGGTCTTTCCAGTTCCTGGAGGACCGACAAGCAATATCCCCTTTGGAATTCTAGCTCCTAAGCTTACATATTTTTTGGGATTTTTTAAGAAGTCAACAACTTCTGTTAATTCCTCTTTTTCTTCATCCAACCCAGCCACATCAGCAAAGGTTACTTTTTTCATATCTTCTTCTTTATGAAGACGCGCTCGGCTCTTACCAAAGGTCATTACACCTTTTCCTCCGCCTTGCCCCTGATTCATAAATGAAAACCAGAAAAAAGCGAAGATTACAATCATTACAAGCGTAGGCAGCAGATTCCAAATCCATCCGGAATTATCCGGTTTTACACTTGGTACTTTTAATATTCCCTCAGCGGCCTGCGGCATAACATAGGTCTGGCTAACCTGCATCAACTCATAAGGAGTTGGTGCATAAGCACTTACTATGGTTCCATTTTTCAAGGTTCCCTTAAGGTGTGTGTCCTTTATCGTCAACTCGGTTACCTGTTGTTTTTCCAAATAGGTTACCATCTCTGAAAACTCAATCGATTTAATCTCTTTTGCTGGCACTCCTTTATATACCCATGCCATCACAACTACTATGACAAAGATTAGTAAGTATATCCCAACATTTTTTGCTGTTCTATTCAATTTAATATTGTTCCTCCTACCTCTTAACTTTTCATTTTCTAATTACACTCAGTAATGCTTTATTTTATCATATTCTTTCATCGTATTCAAGCAAAAGGATGACTTCTGATTTCTCGGTCACCTTGTAGTTTTCATTGGTTGCTTCTCCGATAATCCAAAGAATTTCTGATCCGCATGCAACCAAAGGTATTTTATCACGTAATTCTTTCGGAATTTTCCGATCAACAAAATAGTTTTGTAGTTTTTTTGTACCTTTCATTCCAAATGGGCGTAAAAAATCGCCTGGCTTTCTTGTACGAAGTACCAACGGCATTCCAGTTGCTTTTACAGCATTATAATCAAAAGCTCGTTTATTTTTTTCCATTTTTTTTAAATTCGGAACATCTTCCCACTTCACCAGTTTTTCCTTTAGTTCTCCATTTAATGCATTCTCTTGTATCTGCTTATCCATATAAATTGTTTTATCATTTTTTTTATTTTTTAATATGAAATTTTCTTCATATACGATTCCAACTTTGTCATATGCAATTCTTAACCGATAACCATTTGGAAACTCCGCAGTGCTGGGTTGGCTTCCAGTTTGAATTAAATGATCTGCATGCTCCAAATGAACTGCGGATACATTTTGAAAAAGTCCTTTTTCTTTTAACATTAAAAGTAAAATCCTCTTTCTAAGTGCCGCAGGTTGTTGCTGCAAACGCTTTAAATCAACAAAAGTCAATTCGGTCTGCATATCGATCTTATCCCCTTTACAACTTTGAAGCTGACAATAATTCCATGCTTTTTTCGCTTCATCGTTTAAATACGATGCATCTTCAGATACGATTTTAGACAAACGTGTTAAAGCACCAATCACGTTTTGATTAAAATATTGCTCCATATAAGGAATTAACTCCAAGCGAATTCGATTTCGGGTATACACCGTTTGTAAATTCGTATGATCAATACAAGGATTCAAATGGTTCTCGTTGCAATATTGCTCAATCTCTTCTCGAGAAACATCCAAAAGAGGACGAATAACACCATCCTTTCTTTTATATTCAATTCCAATCAATCCATCGAGGCCTGTCCCTCTCATAATCCTCATTATTATTGTTTCGGCTTGATCATTTTGATTTTGTGCAACCGCAATCACAACGTCATCAAGAGAATTCTGTCTTTTCAACTCTTCTTCAATTCGTTTTTTTTCTTCAAAGAATGCTTGATAGCGTACTCTGCGCCCAGCATCTTCTGTACTTAATCCTTCCTTCTTTGCAAGTTCTCCTACATCACAGGAAACTACTTTACAAGGGATTTGCATAGAAGCGCATACACGTTCTACAAAAGCTTGATCTCGATCCGCAGCTTCACCACGAAGCTGATGATTTACATGCACTGCAAAAATTTGTATAAAAAACTCTTTTTTTATTTCTTGTAATACGGATAACAAGCATAATGAATCCGGACCGCCGGAAAATCCTACAACTACTCGAGTTCCTTCTCGAATTAATTCATGCTCTTTAATTGTATTTTTTACTTTTTGAATGACTTCCATCTTCACTCTCCTTTTTAAGAGTCTTCTATTATTAGTTTAACAAAAAAAAAAGATTTCTCAAAATAAATTTGAGAAATCTTTTTTAAAAGGTAAAGAAGGATATTTGGAAAAGAGAATATCCTTGTTATAGGATGGTCGTTACAATTACAGTCATATCATCACGTTCACGAATCCCACAGCGTTCGACTGCTTTATTAATAATCAAATCCGCTGCTGTTTGCGGATCGGTTGATTTAATTCCGGCAATCGCTTCTTTGAGCCACAAAAGCCCCAATTCTCCTCGATCCGCTTCTGTAATTCCATCGGAAACAAGAATAATTTGATCGCCTTTTCGTAAGGTGACTTCTAAGGATTCAATTGGAATCTGATCAATAATACCGATTGGCAAAGCAGAAACTTTAATCATATCCACCTCATTGCCACGTTTAATAAAAGTTGCAGCTCCTCCTATTTTAAATAATTTCATTCGCCCTGTATATAAATTCAGCAATGCCAAATCAACTGTAGAAAATATTTCTTCAGTGGATTTTACAAGAAGAATGGAATTAATGATTTTAAGCGCCAACTCCGCATCAAATCCTGCTTTCATTAAATAATGCAAAGTATTAACCGTTAAAGCACTTTCCTCAGCCGCTTTTTTTCCCTTTCCCATGCCATCACTGAGAACCATCATATATTCTCCAGGTCGAAACTCTGTACAAAGATAACTGTCTCCTGATATTCCCTCTGCCTTCGCATATGTGGAAACACCCCTTTGCACACTGTATCGTACAACCTTAGGAATTAAACGTTCCCCTTGTCCAACGGTTTCAATCTCCTCCATCATACCGCCTACTGCTTTTGCCATGCCCCGAAATTGACACGCCATTACTTGACGACTGTTTTCTGCACTGCGAAGTCTTGCTTCCCCTCGAGATTTTCCGTAAGCCAAAGATAAATATTGAAACGTATCGTAATAATTTTTAAGCTTTGCTTTCATCTGCTTTTTGGCAACCAATTCATAACGTGCTCCGGGCCTACCGACTTTTGCCAATAGAAGGTCTACCTTTTGTAAGATTCTACTCGGTATTAATACAAAAATGGCACCGGCCAAAACCGGTTCATACACTGCCATATATAAATCTGGATTTCCTCTAAGAACACCAAAACAAAGGCACACTCCCATAAATCCCAGTGCACATAAAATTCGATGTTCCCGACGAAGAACTCCAGCCGTCATTCCACCGCAAGCTAGGATTCCACTAATCGAAGGCATCCCATTTGCAAGCCCCATAATCATGAGTCCCCCTACTACACCGCAAACCGCTCCTTCCATAATTCCTAATTTATAACCTATCATAATGGATAACAACAAAGCGCCTATGTAAACGGGAGAAAGTTCAAAAATCAATGAAGGAAAAGCCCCTGCAACGAAAACCAAAGCCACAATCGTGACCGTTGCAATATTTTCGGCAGTCGACTTCTGTTTGCTTGTATTCTCCTCCATAAGTGTAAACATTCTTGCAAAAATATGTGTAAAAAACAATATGAGAAGTCCTTCTCCTCCAATCTTTACACCATCGTATAAATAAAAAACTTGACTATTCAAACCATACACAACTTTTATTATTATAGTAATCCCAGCCGCAAACATAGCACGCTTTGAAAGAGAGAGCCAATTCTTTTTCCAAAAGAAGAAAAACACTCCGCAAACACCAACTGCAAGCAAATCTCCCCAAAGCGGGTATCCAACCTTTTGATTTGTCAGAAGACTTAAAAGAATAACGGGAAGTACATAAATATTCCCCTTTTCCCGACTCATAAGTAAGGTAACCAGCGCAACCCCACAAGGATACATATAATAAAAAAATGAAACTCGTGATACAAAAAAAGCAAATACTAACGTCCCAATTATAGAAAAAATCAACGAGAGATTTTCCCCTTTTATTTTTTGCCTTTCTGCTAATACCGTTTTTAAATTATCCATGAGCAATTCCATGTTTTCTTTCCTCCTGTTCCCCTTAATGATTCCATCCAGAACCGAAAGCTTGTCCTCAGTATATCGAAAAGAAAGTATTTTTTTTGTAAAAATCTGCTCATAATTCGGATAATTTAATGACAATTTATTCCTTTCCTCTTACCTTTTTCCCATTTTTTCCTTCTTTCTTATCTTATTACCCTTCAATATCAAAGAATCGTTTGGCATTTTTACACGTAATTTCTGCCACTGTCTCATAGCTCATTCCCTTAATTTCTGCAATTTTTGCTGCTGTATGTTCTACAAATGTAGGTTGATTTCTTTTCCCTCGAAATGGCACAGGCGTCAAATAAGGAGAATCAGTTTCAATCAATAAGTGCTCTAAATCAATTGCTTCCACTACCTCTACCGTCTTTCTGGCATTTTTATACGTAATCGGTCCTGCAATAGATAGAGTTGCTCCTAACTTAACATACTGCTCTGCCAGTTCTCTGCTGCCGGAATAACAATGTAAAAGTAAGCGCGCATCCGGCAGCCCTGATGGCTTTTTAGGGAAACACTGCAACCGTACCGGAGCGAATACCCCCTCCTCTTTTAAAATACGAAGTACATCATCATTGGCTTCTCGATCATGAATAATAATCGGCATTTTTAACTCTAAAGCCAATTGCAGTTGTCTGCGAAACCAATACTTCTGATCCTCTCTTTCCGAATTATCATAATGATAATCCAAACCAATTTCTCCGATCGCCTTTACCTTTGGTTTTTTTGCAAGCCCTTTAAATAGCAATAACATTTCTTCATCCATATTTTTCGTGTCATGTGGATGACAACCAACCGCTGCATAACACCAAGGGTATTTCTTCGCATCTTCAATCGCCTTTATCGAGCTCTCAAAATCAAATCCAACATCCATTACATAGGACATCTGTGAATCTTCAATTTGCTTGCATACCTTTTCCCTATCAAAGTCAAAACGCTCATCATTAATGTGCGCATGTGAGTCAAATAACATAATATCTCCTCCTCATAAATCGTGAAAACAGCTCGTCCTCCAAATTGAGACGAGCTGCCATTCATTCTTTATTTCATTCAGCACTGTTAGCTTACAATTTCTCCATCTCTTGCAATGGTTGTAACAAATTCACATCGTCCGCCATTTTCTGCAAACAGAAGCATACCATTGGATTCTTCTCCACGCAGCTTTCTTGGTTTTAAGTTGGCTACTACAATGACCTTTTTTCCGATGCATTCTTCCGGTTTAAAATCCGCAGCCACGCCAGAAATAATCTGACGAACTTCTTTTCCCATTTTTATTTGGAAAATGAGTAATTTATCTGCTTTCGGATGTTTTTCGCAAGAAAGTACTTTACCAACACGGAAATCAATCTTTGCAAAATCATCATATTCAATCGCATCTTTATATGGAACTTCCGGAGCCTCACCTTCCGCTTCTCCTTCTTCCTTCTCTGCGTTTACAGCATTGTTCGCTTCTGCTTCCGCCTTAGCTTGTTCCTGCATTGCAGAAAGCTCTGCAAGTTCTTTTTCAATATCTAACCGAGGGAATATTCCTTCACCCTTCTTTACTTGGTCTCCGTTCATCATATCAAAGGTAAATGCATCCTCCCAAGCAACATCTGCATACCAAATTCCGAGCTGCTTTCGAATCTTCGTTGATGTAGTATGCATAAACGGATAAATTAATATGGAAACAATTCGAAGAGATTCTGCCAAATTATGAAGCACTATATTTAAACGATCTTTATTCGCTTCATCCTTTGCTAAAATCCAAGGTGCATTTTCATCAATGTACTTATTTGTTCTTCGAATGAGTGTCCAAATTTCTTCTAAGGCTAAGCTGAAGCTGAACTTATCCATATGCGCTTCTACCTTACTAGCAGTACCGATTGCCAATGCTTTCAGTTCACCATCGGTTCCTTCATCCGCACCTGCTCCTGGAACAATCCCTTCATTATATTTCTCTATCATGGATACGGTTCTACTTACTAGGTTTCCAAGATCGTTTGCCAAATCAAAGTTCATACGGTTCAACATCACTTCATTGGTAAATAAACCATCCTGTCCAAAGGTATATTCACGTAACAAGAAATACTTTAATGCATCTACCCCGTAACGCTCAATTAGTTTCACAGGGTCTACGACATTTCCTCTCGATTTGGACATTTTGCCGCCTTCTAAGAGAATCCACCCGTGTCCCAATACCTTCTTTGGTAGAGGAATCTCAAGAGACATCAACATTGCAGGCCAAATAATGGAGTGAAAACGTACAATTTCCTTTCCAACCAAATGCACATCCGCAGGCCAATACTTTTGATACTTTTCCGGATCATCCGGATAGCCTAATGCAGTGATGTAGTTTGAAAGTGCATCCAGCCACACATAAATAACATGTTTTTCATCAATCGGAACTTGAATACCCCAATCAAAACTGGAACGAGAAATACAAAGATCTTCCAACCCCTGCTTTACAAAATTTAACATCTCATTTCTTCTGGATTCCGGCTGTAAAAATTCAGGGTTTTGCTCGAAAAGTTCTATTAATTTATCTTGATATTTGGAAAGCCTAAAAAAGTAAGCCGATTCCTTTGCTTTTTCTACCGGTCTTCCACAATCGGGACACTTACCGTCCACAGCTTGTGTCTCTGTCCAAAATGATTCACATGGTGTGCAGTAAAGTCCTTCGTATTCACTTTTATAGATGTCTCCCTTTTCATACATCTTTTTAAAAATTTCCTGTACCCTTTTTACATGTCGCTCTTCCGTCGTTCGAATAAAATCATCATAGGATATCTCCATTGTTTTCCAAAGTTCTTTGATTCCATCTACGACATGATCCACATAAGCCTGTGGCGTGGTATTGTTTTCATCCGCAATTTTTTGTATTTTTTGGCCATGTTCATCCGTTCCTGTCAAAAACATAACGTCATAGCCGGTCAAACGCTTAAAGCGTGCCATCGCATCTGTCATTACCGTACAATAGGTATGTCCAATATGAAGATTGGAGCTTGGGTAATAAATCGGTGTTGTAATGTAATAAGGTTTTTTTGTCATTTGCATTCTCTCCTTTTTACGCCGTGCGAATGAGCACAGTCGTTTTTTGATTGCTTCTTTAAAAAACTATACCTATATCTTATGGAAAATGCAAGCAAATACACATCTTACTTTATAAATTAGCCAAATTTTATACAAAATTCCGGTTCATCAGCGTTTTCTCGCACCAATGCAATCACTGGAATCCCCGTGAGGCGTTCAATTTGTCTTCGATTATCCTCATGCAAATAATTCCCCTCTTCATAATGATTTAATATAATCCCCTGAATTGAAATATTATGTTTCTTTGCAAAATCGACTGTTAATACAACTGTGTTTATGGTTCCCAAACCTGCAGATGCAACAATCATCAGCTCTAGTTTAAGCATCTGTATAACATCCGCTAACATTAAGGGGTCTTCATCTAACCTAAGAGGGCAAACAATGCCCCCGCAGCCCTCTACAACCATATAATCAAATTCCTGGCTTACTCTAAGAAAATCTTCTAAGATTTTTTCCTTTTTAATAAGCTTATTTTCCAGCTTTGCGGCTAAGTGAGGAGAAACGGCCGGTTCAAATGCATAACTTACCAGCTCCTCTGCATTTTTCTCTAATCTTGCTGTACTGCAAACATAATGAACATCACTGTCAATCAATATTCCCTCTTTTTTTTCGGCACCACTTAGCACTGGTTTAAAATAGCCTGCATGAATTCCCTGTTTTCGCAGATATTTTACAAGAAGAGCAGAAACAAAAGTTTTACCGATATCCGTTCCGGTTGCCGTAATAAAAATTCCTTTCTTCCTAACTTTCATCTTTTAGCCTCCTTATTTTAAATCCGATTTTTTTTAGCATTTTTTTATCTTCCAGTATACTGATTCCTGAAGTGGTAAGCATATCACCTGAAATAGCTGCATTCGCGCCTCCTTGAAAGAGAGACCTCCCCTTATCAGAAAGCCGTCCTCTTCCTCCTGCAATTCGCAACACTGCCTTTGGAAGAATAAAACGAAAAATCGCTATACTTCTTCTAATTTCTTCTAACTCTAACAATGGCAAATTGCCAAACGGTGTACCCTTTATCGGATTTAAAATATTAATAGGTATGGAAGTAATGTGAAGTTCCTTTAACGCAAATGCCATATCAATTCGATCTTCCATGCTCTCACCAAGTCCTAATATACCGCCGCTGCAAACCTCAAGTCCTGCATTTTGAGCAGCCTGAATGGCAGCGATTTTTTCCTGATAGGTATGTGTGGTACAAATATTTTTAAAATAATTTGGAGAAGTTTCTAAATTATTATGGTAACGGCCAAGACCTGCTTTCTTTAATTTTATAAATTGTTCTTGTGTTAATAACCCATGTGAAGCGCAAAGGGAAATTTTGCACATACTTGCAATGCTTTGATAGCTTTCCACTAAAACTTCAACTTCTTCATCTGATAAAGTTTTCCCGGATGTCACCGTTGAAAATCGTAAGATTCCCTGCTTCTCATTATAAAGCGCAGCATTCTGTAACTGCTCTTTTGTAAGTAATGGATGCTCTTGTATACAGGCATTATAATGTAACGATTGTGCACAATACTTACAATCCTCTGTGCATCCTCCACTTTTTGCATTAATAATGGTACATAAATCAAATGCATTTCCACAATAAAAACTCCGGATTTCATTTGCCGCACTAGCTAGCAAATCAACATCTTTTTTAACTAAATCGAAAGACTGTTGTCGGTCAATTTCCCCTCCAGACAACACAAATTCTTTGTAATTTTTTATCTCCATTTTAAGTTCTCCTTCTTTAATGCGAAGATAATCCGCCGAGCAAGGCTAGCCGCTATAATACACAAAACCGTATCTCCTGGAATGTCCAAAGGAAAAGCGGAAAGTAATATAATAGAAAATGGAGTGACTTCGCCCATATAGTAGTTGAGAATGGCGTATTTATAAATAAAGCCAATCATATAAGTTGTCACCATGCCCACCAATGCAGAATACAAGGAATACCTAAACGTTAACGTATCAACCTTTTCACACAACAGCCCGACAATAAAAGCTGCTACAATAAATCCTATCAAATATCCAAAGCTTGGTCGAAATACATAACTAATTCCCCCACCAGCTGCAAATATCGGAAACCCTACAAGCCCTGCCGCAACATATACAGCTACTGAAATCATCCCCATTTTTGATCCTAGAATCATTCCTGCTAACAGAACAAAAAGAAATTGTAACGTAAAATAGTCCATAAAAGGTACCGGTATTTGAATAAATGCTCCAACTGCAATCAATGCAGAAAACAAAGAACACAGTACTAATTCTTTTGATCTAATTTTTCTTTTTAATGTCATATAATTTACTCCTTATAGAAAACAAACTTTATTTTGTTGTCAGTAATTTTTCTTATTATAATATGAAAAGAACCTATTGTAAACTATTTTTAAAATATAGTTTACAATAGGTTCTTGAAACAATCATCCTTATTTACTGCTTGGAGCCCTAAGGCCTTGCAGCATTGCAAATTCTGACTCATAATGAATGTCAACAATCGAAGCCGGATCTATTTTAATATGCCAAATATCATCCAAATCAATTTTAAGTAAATATGATAATGCGGATCGAATCACCATGGAATGGGTAACAAATACTATGGTTTGCTCTTTCGAATGTCTTTGAAAAATTTCTTCTAAAAACAATTTCACTCGATCCCGTACCATTTTAAAAGATTCTCCCTGTGGAATCACATAATGAGTGTAATTATTTATTAACGCATCGTACTCTTTTTCATACTTTTTCTTCGCCTCTTCGTTTGACATATTTTCAAAGATTCCGCAATGCATTTCGAGGATTCGCTCTTCAGACCGAATATCAGTAAAATTATGATCCTTTGCAATCTGCTCTGCTAAAAATGTTGTTCTTTTTGAAGGACTTGCATACATCACATCGAAATCCAAATTTCTCATCTGCTCTACTACCCATAAAATGCTGGTTCTCCCTGCTTCAGAATAATCCGATTCACTTCTACCATAAATTAATTTGTTCACGTTTGCCTGCGTTTCCGGATGCCGTATAAATATTAATCTCATGTATGTCCTCCCTATATTATATCTCTTAAAGTTATTTTCATAATAAATGAATTTCTTCTTACTATCATATCGGTTAGTACGCTTTTTTTCAACTCAATAAAAAAATAGGGATGTAAGATTTCTTACACCACCCATTCTTTTTGTTTATAGAGTTTCAGTCCAGACGATAAAGAGAAAATTCCACCGCTTAATAACAGTACGGCATAAAAACTTATACCTCTGGTTAAAAGCATTGCCGGCAACAAAAAGCTCGGCGTAAATAACATTCCGAAAAGCAAGAGAAAGACACTTTCACTCACTCCCACAGAACCCGGTAATGGAAGCGCTGAAACAGCAACGGTTAAAATAGCCTGCATCGCCACCATCTGTAATGCCGTATGTCCTTTCAATCCTAAGGAAAGATATACGAAAAACGGTACTAAATATAATAACGTCAATCGAATCATTGTAATTATAAATAGCTTTCCAATTAACAACGGATGATTGCGGATATACATTGCACCCGCTTCATATTCAGAAAATAGTTTGTCCATTTTTCCTTGCCAAACATTTATTTTTTTGCATGCTTTAATATAATACAGACCTTTTAAAATAGTATGTGAACATTCGCGCAGCCGCTTTGGAAAAAATAAAGCCAATAAAATTAACATGACGCAAATAATATTAATTGCTGTACTCAATAAAAGAAGCCATTTAATCTGTACGACAGACTGTGCTAAAAAATGATATTGTAAGGCATACATAAATACACCATAAATAAGCATAGAAATCTGATAAACACTACTGATTAAAAGCAAAGCAATCATTGAATGAGAAACGTTACACCGATCTTTTGCCATAAAATAAATCTGTGCCGGCTGTCCACCTGATGCAGATGGTGTAATACCACTAAAATAGAAACCGACAAATGCATATCCTATACATCGTAAAATCGATGGCCGTTCACCCATACGATGCATCGTAGCTTTGATACAAACACCTTCCAAGATGACATAAATCACCATAATCGAAAAACCCAGTAATAAATAAGAAACATTTGCCTGTAAGATTGCCGCCGCCATCTCCTTAAGAGGAGCTTTTCGCAGTAAAAAATAGAACGTAGCTCCGATTAATAACAAGGTTACTCCTAAGAAAACGGTCGGATTTTTTTTTCATGACACCCAGTCTCCTTTTCTAATCGGATCCTTTGAACGAATCCCCTGTTCTACGCGTTTTAATATATATTCCACTGCATTCTGATTGAATTGCTCCTTTAGTGTTTTAATATTTGCCTTCATTCTCTCTAAATTGGTTTCATCCTGCATTGTTTTTTTGATTAACGCAAGACACTCTTCTTCTTTGCCGCTAATCACCGTTCCTACATGATTTCGCAAAACAAAACGCATATTATTTACTTCCTGCTGCAAAAATGGTCGGAATAATAAAAGTGGCTTTTCACAAAAAAGTGCTTCAAAAATACTGATTCCTCCCGGTTTTGTCATAATAACATCTGCATCATTCATGTACATTGCAACATTTTTTGTATAAGAAACTGCTTCCACATTCTCATATCTTCCATTTATAAGATTATATAATTTCTTATTGTTTCCTGTAATCACTGTCGTACGTACCCCATTCAGGGAATTCAGCCCTTCATAAAATTCCTTTGTCCTAGGCAATAGTCCTAATCCCCCGCCCATAACCAATAAATGTTTTGAGGCTTTTTGTCCTAATTTCTTATTTACCTTTTTCCCATCGAAATCATCTGTAATCCTATGGAAAGCTTTTCTCACCGGAATTCCCGTCACAAAAATCTTCTCTTCATAAACCCCTTTTAGTAATAACATCCGTTTTACTAATTTACTGCCAACTAAATAATAATTGGTATTTTTATGAATCCACTCTTCATGGCTGCTAATGTCAGTAATACAGGTTACTAATGTAAAGCTCGCGCCAACTTCTTCCTTATACCACGATACCAATCTGGAACAAAGCGGCAACGTTGATATGATAACATCCGGCTGCGTTTCCAAAAAAAGATTCTGTAGCTTTTTTTTAAAAAATCGGCACCAAAACGAAGTATCATTTACATTCTTATGATCTGTTTGTTTATAAATTAAATTGTAAAACGAATTTCCGCTTTTCGCTACCAAAGCAAATGTTTTATAAATGCTTTCTGCATACTCCGGCATCGTATACTCAAAAATATCCGAACAAGCAATGTTTGCCGTCGGATATTTTTCCATAATCTCTTCCTTCAGTGCTTGGGCCACAGCAATGTGGCCCATCCCAAATTTCCCCGTTAGAATTAATACGTTCATTTTTCCCCCTAATATCCTTCTTTATCTCTTGTATCCTTTTACCCTTTATATCTTGTTTTTTCTTTTGCTTTCTCTTCCCCTTTTCCCTTACAAAGATAGTATGACACCCTTTTGTTAAATGCCTCTTAACAAAATCTTACGATTTTTTTAATTTTCTTCACTTGGTTCGAAATTAAGTTTGATATCCCCTGCACCGGCATTTAAATCTATTTTATTTTCAACATTTTTATTAACAGAACTTCCGCTTTTTACTTTTTTTCCATCTACATGAATGTCTCCCAAATCCACATCAATCTGATAAGAATAGTTGTCTTTTGAATCCAATACTTGTAGCTCGATACTCCCTAAATCACAATCGATATTGGTTTCCCCTAAAAAAACACCATTTAAATCAGCTTCCCCGCCGCTTAAGTCTGCAACCAATCCTTTTGTATTCCAATTTTCTGTTTCTAATGATCCCAAATCCAGTTCAAGCTCAGCACGATCAGCGCTTCCATTTGAAAGTGATACATCACCGGCAGCTGCGCGTACCTGTAATGTTTGAACGTTTATTTCCTTCAAATCAATAGATCCAAGGTCTACCGCTACCTGAAGATTGTTTGAATAAAAATTCTCTGCTTCCACTTCCCCCATGTCACTGACAATTCGAACATCTCGAAAAGCGGTTTGCTTTGGATAAGTGATTTCAATCACTCCTACTCCTTCCGTTCCATTAATAATATCTAATAAATCATTTGATAAACCAACCTTATCCTTTCTCTCTTCGCTTATCACTAAAGTGCCATTTTTTATTTCATGAGAAAGTTTACTGTATTCACTGTTATAGCTGTATGCAATATGAAAAGTTTCCCCCTCTTTTAATACAACTTCTTGATAATTTGTATCAACTGAAATACTTTGAAATTCTTGAAGTTCTTCTTTTACCGTCTGATCCATGGAAGATATATTCTTATGCTTGATCGCATCAAAAAGATGAGTTGGATTCATCCCAAAAACAAAAGTCAATCCCACCATAAGGATTCCCACCCCTATTAATGCTGCAGCGATGATTGTAATAATCTTAAACGTTTTATTCATTTCATTTCGCTCCCTTCGATTTACTATTTAATGCTCGGCTTAAAACCTTTGCTAAAGCACCAAATATAGCTCTTCCGGCAAATACAACCAAAATTCCTATTAGCAAAGAAATACCTACCATTATACATCCTAATCCAACGACTCCAAGACCAATTAATGGCTGTGCAAACATCCCCATAAAACCGGTTCCCAGACAAACAAATCCCGCAATAAAAACTGCCAATACGCTGACTAACATTGCAAACATTACCGCGGCAACCGTCACGACTAATCCAAAAAT
Source organism: Anaerovorax sp. IOR16 (assembly GCF_017168145.1). Taxonomy (GTDB): domain Bacteria; phylum Bacillota; class Clostridia; order Peptostreptococcales; family Anaerovoracaceae; genus IOR16. The sequence goes on from NZ_JADQTL010000010.1 coordinate 234,004, forward strand.
ACAAGCTGCAACAGCAATAGCAACCGGCAAAGCAATGGGAGCCGCAAAAATAGCCAGTATGATTAACCAAATTGCAGAAACTCCTTTTTTTACTGTAGGCATGGAATCCGTACCTATCGTTTTTGCAGCAACATCTGCCATGATTTTAGATGCAATGGTCTGTGGAGAATCAAGCTCTTTTAAAACTTCCTGTTCGTTTTCTTCCCCTGCCTCATCAAAATATTCATTATAATAAGCAAGTACACTGTCCCGCTCATCCTTTGGTACCCTAGAAAGGGCATCCTCTAATTGCCTCATAAACTCTGCTCTACTCATCTTGCAATCCTCCAAACATGACTTGATCTACACGATTCTTATAATCCGTCCAATCTCTCCGATACGCCTCAACTTTTAATTTTCCTTCTTCTGTAATTGCATAATATCTTCGATTTCTCCCCTGAAACGGCTGGTCATACGTTGTCAAATAACCACTCTTTTGTAGTCTTCGCAATACCGGATACAGCGTTGATTCTGATATATCCGTTGCTTCTCGCATTTTCTGTGTTAATACATATCCATACATATCTTCATTTGACAACACAGCCAGCACACAAGCGTCTAAAAATGCAGAACCTACTTGAAATGCCATTTTTTATCCCCTTTCTGATTCTAATATTATCGTCTTATCAATACTATACGTCGTATAATATTAAATGTCAATAATATTATATATGTTTATTTATTAAATATTCCTTAACAATGCTCCTGCAAAATTACAACAAATCACAAGTCACTCTTACAGACCTGCCTAATATAATAGTATAAGTAATCATACTGACAGACTTTAAAACATTGTATATTAAAAGGAGGACTATCTATGTTAGATAACATAGCCGATAATGATTTTGACATGAATTCTATAGCCAACAAAACAGAAACCAGAACTATCATTGATGAAGCTGGAGTTATGCCCTTGCTCGAAAATTATCTTGCTGAAAATCCGAAAATCGGATATCTTGTTTTCCAAGTATTTCAAAACTCTGCATTGGAAGGTGTTCTTCCAATAGCAGATGCAACGATAACTATATGCAAGGATATGGGTGATGACTATTACATTTCTAAAGTTTTAAGAACGAATGCGGATGGGAAAACAGATCAAATTGCCATGCGAACCGTAAGTGCTAATCTTTCTCAGAGTCCTGACAATGATAAGGTATATACTACCTACGATGCCTATATAGAAGCACCTAACTTTTTGCCAGCAAGTGTAGAAGATATCCCTATTTTTGAAGGCATTACAACCATTCAACCCGTTAGTTTATTTCCGAGTTATGGATTTGCACCCACTCCCTCCTACGAAGGAGACTTAGAAACTATGTAATACAGAAAGGACATAATATATGGCTATTATCAGCCGGCCGGATCAGCCATTTATCCCCGAAGAAATTACAGTTCATCTTGGAGAGCCGGATGCTCCTGCAGAAAATGTTACCGTATCCTTTCCAAATTACATTAAAAATGTTGCTTCCAGTGAAATTTATCCTACTTGGCCGGAAAGTTCCATTCGTGCCAACATCTATGCACAAATTACTTATGCATTAAATCGAGTTTATACGGAATGGTACCGTAGCCGTGGATACGATTTTGACATAACCAATTCAACGAAATATGATCAATCTTTTGTTCCGGATCGTGATGTTTTTGAAAATGTTGCGAAAATAGTAGATGAAATTTTTAACAGTTATGTAGCAAGACAAGGTAGAATTGAGCCAATCTTTACCTCATATTGTGACGGCAGAAGAACTACCTGTGCAGGTTTATCTCAATGGGGTACTGTACCTCTCGCAGAAAATGGCTATACTCCCTATCAAATTCTACAGCATTATTATGGAGATGACATTAATATTATAAGAGACGTTCCTGTTAATGCCAATTTCGAATCCTATCCACTCTACCCCTTACGCCTAGGGAGTTTTGGGCAGGATGTAACAGTCATTCAAAATGAATTAAACCGAATCAGTCAAAATTATCCTTCTATTCCTAAAATCATTAATGATCGAAATGGAGTTTTTGGTGCAGAAACGGAAGCTGCTGTCAAACAATTTCAAAGAATTTTTAATCTAACGGTCGATGGAATCGTTGGCAGCTCAACATGGTATAAAATAAAATACGTTTATAATGGTGTTAAAGGATTGAGTGAACTTGTATCTGAAGGAATTTCCCCGGAAGAACTGGAAAGCCCGTTTGAAGTGGCTTGGCAAGAAGGATCCACAGGGATTTGGCCAAGGTTAATACAATATTATGTAAGAGTTTTAGGTTGTTATTATCCAGATGTACCAATTATAGAAATTACCGGATATTTTGGGCCGGAAACAACAGCGGCGGTTATCGCGATTCAGAAAAAATTCAATTTAATTGTAGATGGTGTTGTCGGTATTCAAACATGGGCACTCCTTGACAGTCAATACAAAAAAATCTTAAGTTATATTCCAGAAGGCTGTTTAAAAAATAAGGCTATTTATCCCGGGTATCTTCTTTCTAAAGGCATGGGTGATAATAATGTAGCATTAATGCAATCCTATCTTGATAAAATTTCAGAAGTTTATTCTGAAATCCCTAAAGTAAATAAAAATGGCCTTTTCGATGAAAAAATGGAAACCGCAGTGAGAGCTTTCCAGCAAAAATTCATGGGGGATAAATTAGGCTCTGGATTGATTGGTCCAAATACTTGGAGTAATATCGCAGCTGTCTATGAAAGCTTATAAAAGGAGAAAAATGTATGGCCATAATCAGTCGTCCAGATCAACCATTTATACCAGAAGAAATTACCGTACACCTGGGAGATCCCGATACCCCTGCCGAAAACATAACTGTGTCTTTTCCTAATTACATTAAAAATGTTGCTTCCAGTGAAATATATCCAACGTGGCCGGAAAGTGCCATCCGTGCAAATATCTACGCTCAAATTACTTATGCACTAAATCGTATCTATACGGAATGGTACCGTAGCCGGGGATATGATTTCGACATAACCAATTCTACAAAATATGATCAATCCTTTGTACCAGATCGTGATGTTTTTGAAAATATCGCAAAAATAGTAGATGAAACTTTTAACAGTTATGTAGCAAGACAAGGTAGAATTGAGCCTCTCTTTACTGCTTATTGTGACGGCAAAAAAACAACTTGTGAAGGATTATCACAATGGGGTACAGTCCCTCTTGCAGAAAATGGATACACCCCTTATCAAATTCTGCAATATTACTATGGGGATGACATAAATATTATAAGAGACGTTCCTGTTAATGCCAATTTTGAATCTTATCCACTCTATCCTTTACGCCTTGGAAGCTTCGGGCAGGATGTAAGTGTTATTCAAAATGAACTAAACCGTATCAGTCAAAATTATCCTTCTATACCTAAAATCATTAATGATCAACCAGGTATTTTTGGTGCAGAAACCGAAGATGCTGTTAAGCAATTTCAAAGAATTTTCAATTTAAGCGTTGATGGTATTGTTGGAAGTTCTACCTGGTATAAAATAAAATACATTTATAATGCAGTAAAAGGACTAGGAGATCTTGTCTCTGAAGGTGTTTATCCGGAAGAAATCGAAAGTCCCTTTGAAGTGGCTTGGGAAGAAGGCGATTCCGGTATTTGGATTAAATTATTACAGTATTATATACGTGTTCTTGGATGTTATTACCCTGATATCCCTGTCATTGAAATCACCGGTTATTTTGGACCGGAAACAGCAGAAGCGGTGATTAAAATTCAAAAAAAATTTAATTTAATTGTAGATGGTATTGTCGGAATTCAAACTTGGGCACTCCTTGACAGACAATACAAAAAAATCTTTAACAATATCCCAGAAGGCTGTTTACAGAATAAAAGCATTTATCCTGGTTATATGCTCTCAAGAGGAATGGGTGATAGAAATGTTACCTTACTTCAAACATATTTACAAAAAATTTCTGAATCCGATCCTGAAATTCCAAATGTAGATGTAAACGGCATCTTTGATGATAAAACAGAAGCTGCCGTACGAGCAATTCAACAAAAATATTTAGGTGAAAACACTGGTTTGGTTGGCCCAATTACTTGGAGTCAGATTGCAGTAATTTATGAAAATTTATAGAAAGGAGAAAAAACATGCCCATAATCAGTCGTCCGGATCAGCCATTTATACCAGAAGAAATCACTGTTCACCTGGGGGAACCTAATGAAGCTGCAGAAAATATAACAGTTTCTTTTCCCGATTATATTAAAAACGTTGCTTCCAGTGAAGTATATCCAACATGGCCGGAAAGTGCCATCCGAGCCAATATCTATGCACAAATTACTTATGCACTAAATCGAATCTATACCGAATGGTACCGTAGCCGCGGATATGATTTTGATATAAGCAATTCAACAAAATACGATCAATCTTTTGTGCCAAATCGAGACGTCTATGAAAACATAGGGCAAATAGTAGATGAGATTTTTAACAGCTACGTAGCAAAACAAGGAAGAATCGAGCCACTTTTTACTGCTTATTGTGACGGCAGAAGAACAACTTGTGAAGGATTATCACAATGGGGTACGGTCCCCCTTGCAGAAAATGGATATACACCGTACCAAATTCTGCAGCATTATTATGGGGAAGACATTAACATTATAAGAGACGTTCCCGTCAATGCCAATTTTGAATCCTACCCCTTATATCCTCTTCGCCTTGGTGCTTTTGGGCAGGATGTAAGCATCATTCAGCATGAATTAAATCGAATTAGTCAAAACTATCCTTCTATACCTAAGATAGTAAATGATTTGCCAGGTATATTCGGTGCAGAAACCGAAGCTGCTGTTAAGCAATTTCAAAAAATTTTTAATTTAACAGCAGATGGTGTGGTCGGAAGTTCTACCTGGTATAAAATAAAGTACATCTATAACAGTGTCAAAGGATTAGGCGAGCTTATCTCCGAAGGCATTACGGAAGAAGAAATGGAAAGTCCATTTGCCGTGTCTTGGCAAGAAGGTGATTCCGGTTATATGGTAAGAGCGTTGCAATACTATATACGTGCCCTCGGCTGCTATTATCCGGATGTTCCGGTGATAGAAATTACCGGATATTTTGGACCGGAGACTACAGAAGCCGTAATGGCACTTGAAAAAAAATTTAATATCATTGTGGATGGTATAATTGGAATTCAAACTTGGGCTCTTCTCGACAAATTATATAAATCGATTTTAAATCAAATTCCTGAAGGGTGCTTTGAAAGTAACATACTTTATCCCGGCTATATCCTAACAAAAGGAATGGGCGATAAAAATGTAACCTTACTTCAAACATATTTACAAAAAATATCCGAATCAGATTCTGACATTCCTAAAGTAGAGGTGACCGGTTATTTTGATGAAACAACCAAAGAAGCCGTACGTGCAATCCAAAAGCAATATTCTATGAATGTAGCCAAGGAAGTAAGCGGGGCAGTTGGCCCAATTACTTGGAATCAGATTGCAGTACTTTATGAAAATTCATAAAGTTTATATCAAAAGGGGAGGGCAAACGCTTGGCTATTATCAGTCGTCCGGATCAACCATTTATACCAGAAGAAATTACCGTGCACCTCGGAGAACCTGATGCACCCGCCGAAAACATAACTGTATCCTTTCCTGATTACATTAAAAACGTTGCTTCGAGTGAAGTATATCCAACATGGCCAGAAAGTGCAATCCGTGCAAATATCTATGCACAAATTACTTATGCATTAAATCGTATTTATACGGAATGGTATCGAAGCCGCGGATACGACTTTGACATAACCAACTCCACAAAGTACGATCAATCATTTGTTGCAAATCGGGACGTTTATGAAAACATAGCACAAATAGTAGATGAGGTGTTTAACAGTTATGTTGCAAGACAAGGAAGGATTGAACCTCTTTTTACTGCCTATTGTGATGGCAAGAAAACAACTTGTGAAGGACTATCGCAATGGGGTACAGTCCCCCTTGCTGAGAATGGATACACTCCTTACCAAATTCTACAGCATTATTATGGAGAAGACATCAATATTATAAGAGACGTTCCTGTCAATGCTAATTTTGAATCCTACCCACTCTATCCCCTACGTCTAGGAAGCTTTGGCCAGGATGTGAGTATTATTCAGCATGAGTTAAATCGAATCGGACAAAATTATCCGTCTATCCCGAAAATTGTTAATGACCAAAACGGAATTTTTGGTGCAGAGACGGAAGCTGCTGTAAAACAATTTCAAAAAATCTTTAATTTAACTGTAGACGGTGTCGTTGGAAGTTCTACCTGGTATAAAATAAAATATATTTATAATGCAGTAAAAGGTCTTGGAGATCTTGCTTCAGAAGGTTTAATCTCTGAAGAAATCCAGAGTCCATTTGAAGAAATATGGGAGGAAGGCGACTCCGGTATCTGGGTAAAAATAATACAGTACTATGTACGCGTCGTTGGATGCTATTACCCTGATATTCCAGTTATAGAAATCACCGGATACTATGGACCAGAAACAAAAGCTGCAATTATGGAGCTTGAAAAAAAGTTTAATCTTATTGTAGATGGTATCGTTGGAATTCAAACTTGGGCTCTTTTAGACAGCCAATATAAAAAAATTTTAAACGACATTCCGGAAGATTGCCTAGAGAATAAAAGTATTTATCCCGGCTATATCCTAACAAAAGGAATGGGCGATAAAAATGTAACCTTACTTCAAACATATTTACAAAAAATATCCGAATCAGATTCTGACATTCCAAGGGTTGATGTTAACGGTATTTTTGATGAAAAAACGGAAGCTGCTGTGCGGGCCATTCAACAAAAATATTTAGGAATAAACGTAGGTTTCGTTGGTCCAAACACTTGGAGCCAAATCGCAGTGATTTATGAAAATTTATAAAAGGAGGTAGACGCATGGCCATAATCAGTCGGCCGGATCAACCATTTATCCCAGAGCAAATAACGGTACATCTTGGAGAGCCAGATGCCCCTGCCGAAAACATTACCTTATCCTTTCCGGATTATATTAAAAACGTTGCTTCCAGTGAAGTTTATCCGACTTGGCCCGAAAGTGCAATCCGAGCAAACATCTATGCACAAATTACTTTTGCATTAAATCGTATTTATACGGAATGGTACCGAAGCCGTGGATATGATTTTGATATAACCAACTCAACTAAATACGATCAATCTTTTGTTCCAAATCGTGATGTTTTCGAAAACATTGCAAGAATAGTAGATGAAATTTTTAACAGCTACGTTGCAAGACAAGGTAGAATAGAACCTCTTTTTACTGCCTATTGCGATGGAAGAGAAGTAACCTGCGAAGGATTGTCTCAGTGGGGCACGGTACCTCTTGCAGAGGACGGTAAAACACCATACCAAATTTTGCAGTATTATTATGGAGATGACATCAATATTATAAGAGACGTTCCAATCAATGCAAATTTTGAGTCCTACCCCCTTTATCCACTCCGATTAGGGAGCTTTGGGCAAGATGTCAGTGTCATTCAAAACGAGCTAAACCGGATCAGTCAAAATTATCCTTCTATCCCGAAAATTGTCAATGATCAACCCGGTATATTTGGTGCAGAAACGGAAGCAGCGGTAAGACAATTTCAACAAATTTTTAACTTAACTGTAGATGGAATTGTCGGCAGTGCTACTTGGTATAAAATCAAATACATTTATAATGCTGTAAAAGGTCTTGGTGAACTTGTCTCAGAAGGCATTGCCCCCGAAGAAATTGAAAGTCCATTTGTAGTCGCTTGGCAAGAAGGTGATACCGGCATATGGGTAGAAGTCCTCCAATACTACATACGTGTTCTAGGATGCTATTATCCGGATATTCCAATTATAGAAATAACGGGTAATTTTGATGCAGAAACTACGCAAGCTGTCATTGCAATTCAGAAAAAATTTAACTTAATTATTGATGGGGTGGTTGGAATTCAAACATGGGCCGTACTTGATAAGGAATATAAAAAAATACTAGATAAGCTACCCGAAGAATGTCTACAAAATAAAACAATTTATCCAGGCTATCTCCTTTCAAAAGGTATGGGTGATAAAAATGTCACTCTAATGCAGACTTATTTGCAAAAAATATCGGAAGCCTATCCTGAGATTCCAAAAGTTGAGGTTACTGGTTACTTTGATGAGCAAACGGAAAACGCTTTAAAAGCATTTCAGCAGAAATTTGTTGGAACAGTTACCGGATTAATCGGACCACCTAGCTGGAATAAAATATCTAGCATATATGAATCCCTGACAGAAGCAACTTAACTTTAAGATGCTTTAACAAAGGATTTAATATTACAATCAAATGAAAAAGCACTCAATTTAGAAGATGTACTCCATATGTTTGAGTGCTTTCACTTTTTATAATTGATTTAAACTTTGTTTGATATCATCTAGTATATCTTCTACATTTTCTAGTCCGACAGAGATACGAATCAAACCCGGATTCACACCGGCAGCAATGAGTTGTTCATCAGTAAGCTGTCTATGCGTAGCGCTTGCCGGATGAAGTACACAGGTTCGTATATCTGCCACATGAACTTCGTTAGAAGCAAGCTTTAATCCATCCATAAATTTGACTGCAGCCTCTTTCCCGCCTTTAATATCAATGGAAATGACACCACATGTTCCTTTCGGAAGATATTTTTTTGCTCGCTCGTAATATTGGTCTCCCGATAAAGCCGCATAACGTACGGCTTCAATTTTATCTGATTCTTTAAAAAACGTTGCAATCTTCAATGCATTTTCACAGTACTGCTTCATTCGAATTGGTAACGTTTCCAGCCCTATATTTAAAAGGAATGCAGAATGGGCTGCCGGATAAGCTCCAAAATCTCGCATTAGCTGCATACGCGCTTTAATGATGTAAGCCATTTTCCCAAAGTCTCTTGTATATACAACACCGTGATAGGATTCATCAGGCTGTGTAAACTCCGGAAATTTCCCCGAAGCAGTCCAATCAAAATTCCCGCTGTCAACGATAACACCGCCAATTTGTAACGCATGACCATCCATATATTTTGAAGTAGAATGAATGACAATGTCTGCTCCAAAAGAAATTGGCTTACAAAGAATTGGTGTTGCAAAGGTATTATCAATAATTAAAGGGACCTTATTTTCATGAGCAATTTTAGCGAATTTTTCAATATCCAAAACAGCGAGTGCCGGATTTGCTAACGTCTCTCCAAAAACTGCCTTGGTATTCGGTTTAAAAGCTTTTTGAATGGTTTCCTCATCTGCTTCTGAATCGACAAAAATACACTCTATTCCTAATTTTTTTAAAGTAACTGCAAAAAGATTTACTGTACCGCCATAAATAGTTGTGGTACTAATAAAACTATCTCCACTATTGCACAAATTTAAAATAGAAAGTAGGGAAGCAGCCTGTCCCGAAGACGTACACATAGCACCAATACCGCCTTCTAAGTCTGCTATCTTTTTCTCTACAGCTTCTACCGTCGGATTCGAAAAACGGGAATACATATGTGCGGTTGGCATATCAAATAATGCACCGATTTTCTCGGTACTGTCAAATACATATGTTGTGCTCTGCACAATCGGCATTACTCTAGGCCCACCATTTTCCGGTACATAGCCGGAATGTAGGCATTTTGTCTCGTCTCTCATAGTCAACGCTCCCTTCCTGGTCAAAAATATTTTAGAGTTATTCTATCACAAAGCCTTTTTCTTTTCTATCAATTCTTTTTGTTTTTTTGCACAAGCCTGTGCCATTTCAAACAAACGCTCTGCTCTGGTATGTACCCCTTTACTCAAACCTCGATTATCCCATACTTCCATATCAAGATTATCCTCTGCATAAAAAAACTGTGCTAAACTTATTCCTCGAAAACGAGAAACGGCTAAAAGAGAAGCGCATTCCATATCAACAGCAATACACCCTTGCTGCTTTCTGCGAGCTGTTTTTTCTACCGTCTCACGATAAATTGCATCTGTCGTCCAAACCTTTCCACACACATAAGGCTCATTATATTCTTCAAAAACACTTTTCAAAAGTTCTAAGGAATCCGTTTCTACTCTTATCTCATCGGATGGGGGAAGATAATGATAACTCACACCTTCATCTCTCATCGCAGAAGTAGGAAGAATGATATGCCATTTACCTAAATTACGATCCAACACTCCGCAAGAACCAAATACGACAAAGCTTTTTGCCCCTCTTGCAATCATTTCTTCCATCTGTACCGCACATGCAGGTGCACCGACTCGTGACATATAGACTGCCATATTAGTTCCTTTATAGCAAACACGATAAACCGGCGTTCCTCCTTCCTCTGTATCAAGCGTACATATATGCTCTTTTTCTACTTTCTCCAATGCCGTTTGCAACAAATGATTGGAAAAACATGTTACTGCAATCTCTGGGAAACCTTGCAAAGGAGGTGCCACCATCTCAGGTTCTATGATTGCATTCTGATTGGTATCAAACTCTTCTAATAATATCGCCATTGATTTTCTCCTTTTTCCTTATTCCCTATAGTATAATCGATAAACCTTTGGGATTCCACCTACACGCAAAATTGATTTTTATAAATATTACAACTCAATTTGATTATCTTTGTGATTATTACAATTTATTATTGGGTATAATGATATTACAAAGGATGATTCTACTCGCAAAAGAATCAAAAAATAGTAAGATAAGATGGCAAAGGATCACAGGAGACTGTGATTCTTTGCTTTTTTGGTATATATCATTGTATTTATTCTAACAAACCAATATAATATTAGTAAAAATAACAATGTTTATGGCTCCAATTTAGAAAGGAGAAGCATCTATGTCATTAACAATCGCTGATGCTTATAAATTAAAAAGTTTGCAAAATGTCACAATACTTACTGGACAAAGTGGATTTCAAAATGTAATTGACCGCATGTCTATTTTGGACTATGAATTTATATCGTATAAAATGCAAGGAGAATTCATTAAAAATGATTTTGTTCTCTCAAGTTTTTTATTTGCAAAAGACGATGTAAACCTTCTGATTGCAGCAGTGAAATCACTAATTGATAATGGTGTTTCCTGTCTTGGTATTAAAAATGTTTATTATAAAGATCTTCCCGAAGACTTGATTTCCTATGCAAAAGAAAAATCATTCTCTATTTTTTTATTTGGTCACGATATTTACTTCGAAGATATCATTACAGAAGTAACAGATACATTAAGGCTAATAGATAATAACCAACTGCTAGAAATGAAAGTTGACAATTTAATTGGAAATGAATTGAGCCGTTCCCTGGTAAGAGAACTTGCTTTAGATATCAATTCCAATTTCAAAGAACGCTTCGTCGTTCTTTATTGTAAAACGTTGAAACATACCGGTGAAGGGACACATTTTCGCGCCTTAGAACGCTTAAAAAACTTAGATTACTTTAAAAAAGAACATTCTATTTTTAAGTATAACCAAGGTATGCTGGCCATTCTTACATTTGATAATCTAAGAAAAATAAATTCAAAAAAAATAGCTCAAGAATTTTGGTTATATACAGCTTTGGATCCTGATAATTATATCTTAGGTGTTAGTGATTGCCTTCTTGCACTTCACCAATTGGACAAAGGGATACAACAAAGTCTATACGCTTGTAAAGTCTGTGAAATTCAGCAAAACCGTCAAAGACTTTATGAAGAAATTGGTTTGTATAAAGTAATCTTACCTTTTCAGGATAGTTTTTGGCTTAACCATTATTATAAAAGCATTCTCAGTCCACTCGAACAATACGATGAAAAATATTCTGCCGATTTATTAAAAACAGCTATTTCCTATGTAAATAATGATGGTAATATACGAAAAACAGCGGAAGCTCTGTTCCAGCATGAAAACACCATTCGATATCGGCTGAATAAAATTAAAGAAATTCTATCTATGGGCGAAGATAACAGTTCATTTTATCCTCAACTTTGTTTCGCAGTTCAAATATATGAGCTCGAGTCTTTTGTGTGATTTCTACAAATTTATTGTTATATCTTTATAATTTTTACAAAGATATTTATTATATGATTTATATTGAAAGAATGCACTTTTTTTTATTATTTTACATCATGAATAAAGGAGAATCAGAAGCATATGAACAAGAAAACGCTAATCGGAAATATTATGTTACTTACAACTTCATTCATTTGGGGTACTGCTTTCGTTGCGCAAAGAGTCGGAATGGATCACATTGAACCTTTTACTTTCGGTGCTTCCCGCTACATATTAGCTACTTTTGCATTACTTCCTATCATCTATTTCTTAGAATCTAAGAAAAGAAAAACAGAGATAGCAAATAGTAATAATTTTGATTTTACTCCAGAACAAAAAAAAGAAGAACGGCTCGCTTATTTAAAGGGTGGTGCTACATGCGGATGTGTTTTATTTATTGCTTCCTCTCTTCAACAGATTGGACTTGTATACACAAGTGCCGGCAAGGCAGGCTTTATAACCGCTCTTTACATAGTTCTTGTTCCTATTTTTGGTATTTTCCTAAAAAAGAAAGTTCGTGGTCTTACTTGGCTTGGAGTTCTTTTTGCAACCATTGGTCTTTACCTACTTTGTATTAAAGAAGGCTTTACTTATGAGTTTGGTGATCTAATTATATTTATCGGTGCTTTTTTCTGGACCGGTCATATTTTATGCTGTGACTACTTCACCAAAAAATCCGACCCTGTAAAACTTTCCTGTGTACAGTTTTTCGTTACCTTTGTTTTTTCAGTGATTGCTGCATTCTTATTTGAATCCCCTACTTGGGCCGGCATTGTTGAATGTACCATTCCGATTGTGTACTGCGGTGTTTTTTCTGCAGGAATCGGATACACACTTCAAATGGTTGCGCAGAAAGACACGGATCCAACCATTGCTTCTCTAATCTTAAGTTTAGAAGCGGTATTCGGTGCTTTGGGCGGCTACTTCTTACTGAGTGAAATACTAACCATCCGTGAACTTATAGGCTGTGCCATCATGTTTGCTGCAATCATCATAGCACAACTTCCAAGCAAGGAAACAGAAACCGTTTAAATTTAATTAAAACTCATTCCATTGAATGATTTCCACATTAAAGTCACAGCTGAGGTTTATTTATCTCATCTGTGACTTTTTATATGATAATTTAAAATAACTATAGTAGGAAAGTAAAAGGTTGATTGTAAACCTTTTACTTTAGTTTAGTTGACATATAATTTTTGTTTTATTATAATTAATACTATCTTTTAACATAGAAAGGATTTCTCATGACAACAAAAGAACACGTTTTAAAGCTTTTAGAAGAATATAAGGGGCAAACCATTTCAGGAAGTAAAATTGCAAAAGAATTGCAAATTTCACGTGCTGCAGTATGGAAAGCAATTGAAGATCTCAGGCAAAACGGCTATAACATTCAAGCAAGCACAAACAAAGGGTATTCTCTTCCTTCTGAGAGTGATCTTCTTTCAACGCAAGGAATTCTTTCTCACTTAAAAAATAAAGATTTAGGGAAAGATATATTAACATACAAATCTTTGGAATCTACAAATCAAACAATTAAGAAGCTGGCAGCTGACGGAGCCTGTCACAATACCGTCGTTGTTTCAGAAATGCAAACCAATGGCCGAGGTCGTTTAGGCCGCAGCTTCTATTCACCAAAGGGAAGCGGTATTTACATGAGTATATTGTTAAAGCCCTCCAAAACCGAACAAACAACTTATCCATCTATCTTGATCACAACCGCTGCTTCCGTAGCGGTATGCCGTGCGATTGAAGAAATGACAGGAAAACAAATAAAAATAAAGTGGGTTAACGATTTATATTATAAAAACAAAAAAATCTGCGGTATTCTTACTGAAGGAATTACTAATTTTGAAACAAGTGCCATAGAATCAATTATTTTAGGTATAGGAATTAATTTTTCCTTTCCTACAGAAGAATTCCCGACAGAATTAAGTGAGATCTTTGGCTCTTTATTCAATCGCAAGGAAGACTTATTAAATTGCGAAAAATCAAAACAAACCCAAATAATTCCTTCAAAAAATGCGTTGATTGCTTCTATTTTGGATCATCTGTTTGAAATCCAACCACAACTGAACGATGGTTCTTTTTTAAAAGAGTACAAGCAGCGCTCCTGCGTCCTAGGCAAACGCATTACCGTCTTGTCACCAAGTGAAGCAATTCCTGCATTAGCAATTGACATTAATGAAACCGGAGGACTTATTGTTCAACTCTCAGATGGCAGCAAAAAAACTTTACAATCCGGTGAAATCAGTATACGCCCTGAAGATTTAACCACCGGATGGGAATAACGAAAAACTATCTTGCAATACTAGAAAGGATTAAAAATGTCCAACTCAAAATTAAAAAAACAAATTCTCTGTGCATTATTTGCAGCCTTAACTGCTATTTTTTCACAAATATTAATCCCCTTACCATTTACTCCCGTACCAATTAACCTAGCTACCTTAGCTATATTTCTCTCTACTACGTTATTAGGAACATACTATGGTACCCTTAGCCAAATCCTATATTTATTACTCGGACTTGTTGGGCTTCCTGTTTTTGCACATTTTTCTGGCGGTGCATCAATTGTTTTGGGTCCAACAGGAGGCTATCTCATTGGTTATGTTCTTATTGCACTTGTCAGTGGACTTTTAATCGAACTAAGTCAAAAACAAGGGTATGCTTTTCTTACCTTACCAGTGGCTTTAGCCGCAGGAATGCTGTTCTGTTATTTACCGGGAACGTTATGGTTTATGTATGTAACACATACGAAATTACTTCCGGCACTGAGCCTATGTGTTTTCCCATTTCTTCTTGGAGATGCACTAAAAATAATCACAGCAACCATCCTTACAAAGAAATTAAAAAAACATATTTCCTAATTCTTTTTCAAACTTGCAAACTTTTCTTTGACTTAGACCGTCGATACTATGTAAGGAGGAGCAAACATTAATGTCGACATTAAAAGAACCAAATAAAATTATTTACGATGAATTTGTCAGCTATGTACAATCCAATCAAGAGCGCTTTTATCGTTTGGCTTACAGCTACGTAAAAAATCAGCAAACATCATTGGATGTCATACAAAATGCAATTTACAATGGTCTTCGATCCATTAACTCCTTAAAAGATCCTTCTTATATGAAGACTTGATTCTATCGTATTTTAGTCAACGCTTCTTTGGATGAAATTCGAAAAAACAAGCGTATCCTTTCAACCGATCCATTTGAAATGCCGGAAAATATTGTTCAGGAAAGCATCACCCGGGACGAAATTATGGATTTGTACCAAGCCTTAGAAGGATTAAATCCGGATATGAAAGCCATTGTGATTCTTCGTTATTTTGAAGATATGAAGCTTCAAGAAATTGCAAGTATTTTAGACTTAAACATCAGCACAGTCAAAACAAGACTGTATAGTGCTTTGGAAAAACTAAAGCTACAGTTGAAAAGTGAGGTGTTCAACGATGAATAAGCTTGAAGAATTGAAAAAAATCTACGAAGGGACAACTATTCCCAAAGAACTTTCTCAAGTAGTACAAAGTGCTTTAAGAGAAAATTTTGATGATGATCCATTCGTACCATTAAAAACTGAGATTTTTGAGAATAAGGGAAAAACAAGAATGAACGAAAACAAAAAAAATAAGAAATTACACCGTACCATTGCGAGTACTGCTGCTGCATTGATTATTGTTACCGGTATTTTTTCTGTAGGAATTCACACAAATGAGGCTTTTGCCGACTCTGTCAGCAACGTACCTATTTTAGGGAATTTGGTTCGTGTTTTAATCGGGGAACAAATGGACGAAGGCGATTCCGTAGTGCATGTAGAAATGACGTTACCAAAGGTCGAAGGTCTTTCTGACAAAACGACAGAAGACCGTATCAATAAAGAAATTCACGATAAAATGACTGCCATCGTCGAAGAATCTAAGCAGCGAGCTATCGAAGATAAAGAAGCCTTTGTAGAAACAGGCGGCAAAGAAGAAGATTTTATGCAACGTGAAGTCATCGTTAATTACGAAGTAAAAAATATTTCTGACAATGTTTTGTCCTTTATCATACGTAAAACAGAAACTTCTGCCAGTGCGTACTTCGAACAATTTTATTACAACATTGACTTAATAACGAATAAGGATGTTACATTGAAAGACTGTTTAGGTTCAGATTATAAATCCATTGCAGATGAACAGATTAAAGCTGAAATTGCTGAAAGAAGCAAAGATCCGGACAATATATATTGGGATGGCTCGGATGGCATTGCAGGATTTAATACCATCAGCGACCAACAAAATTTCTATATAAATGAAACTGGAAACCCTGTCATTGTCTTTAATAAATATGAAATTGCACCGGGATATATGGGAATTCAAGAATTTGAAATTCAAAAATAAGTTCTGAAAAGATTAATATTAGTTGCCATAATAAAATCTTCCAAAGGATATGTACTTTGGAAGATTTTATATATATTGGAGTTTTAAATTATGATTTTAATAATAATCTACTTTAGATATAAGTTAAGTTTAAATAAAATTGATTACCTTAATTATATCTGCTTCATTAGATTGACCATCTCAATAGCGGATGCAGCACAGTCAAAGCCTTTGTTTCCACTCTTCGTTCCAGCACGTTCAATCGCCTGCTCAATGGTATCCGTTGTTAAAACACCAAACATAACCGGAATTTGAGAATCCAATGCAACTTGTGCAACGCCTTTGGAAACTTCTGCACAAACATAATCATAGTGTGAGGTTGCCCCTCTAATAACTGCCCCAAGGCAAATCACTGCATCATAATGCCCTGATTTAGCCATTTTCTTTGCAATCAAAGGAATTTCAAATGCACCTGGTACCCATGCAGTTGTAATGTCCTCTTCTTTTACCCCATGACGTACCAAACCGTCCAATGTACCGCTTAAAAGCTTTCCAACAATAAATTCATTAAACCTTGCAGCTACAATTCCAACCTTTATGCCTTCCGCAACAATATTTCCTTGTATTACTTTCATCTTTCTCTTTGCATGGCATTCGCCATACGACTCCTTTCTTAAATCATTCTCATATGTTTAAAATTTATTTCCCGCAGCAATGCAACAGATGTCCCATTTTTTCTTTCTTCGTTTTTAAATAAAAAGCATCGTCTTCTTGTGCCTCCATTTCAATGGAAACACGTTCCGTTATTTCAATTCCAAATCCTTGAAGACCATATATTTTACTAGGATTATTGGTCAATAGACGAATTTCTTTTACCCCTAAATCGGCTAATATCTGCGCGCCCGGCCAATACTCTCTCAAATCAGCAGCAAAACCCAAATCTAAATTTGCCTCTACGGTATCTCTTCCCTTATCCTGTAATTCATAAGCGCGCAATTTATTAATTAATCCGATGCCACGTCCTTCTTGACGCATATAAAGAAGAATCCCTCTACCTTCTTTTGCGATTTTCTCCATAGCAGCGGCAAACTGCTGTCCACAGTCACACCGAAGAGAACCAAATACATCTCCCGTTAAGCATTCTGAGTGAACACGGCAAAGTATAGACTTCCCGTCTCCAATATCACCTTTAACCAAGGCAACATGGTGTTCTCCATTGATTTTATTGATATAGCCGTAGACCGTAAAGTCTCCATATTTCGTTGGCATTTTTGCACAAGCTTTTTGCTCTACCAACTTGGTATAGCGCTGTCTATATTCCTGCAAGTCTTTAATGGTGATGAACTTCAATCCATGCTCTTGCGCAAGTTCAATCAATTCCGGTGTTCGCATCATTGTACCGTCTTCGCGCATAATTTCACAGCAAAGCCCGCACTCCTTTAATCCGGCAAGTTTCAAAAGATCTACCGTGCCTTCCGTGTGCCCTTCACGAACTAACACGCCACCGTCTTTTGCTGTCAGTGGAAACATATGTCCGGGTCGTCTGAAATCCTGTGGTTTTGCATCATCTGCCACACATTCCATTGCCGTTACGGAGCGTTCCTTTGCCGAAATCCCTGTTGTCGTTGAAACGTGATCAATGGAAACGGTAAACGCTGTACTATGGTTATCCGTATTTTCATTTACCATCTGTGGCAAATCCAAGCGTTCTGCAATCTCTTGGCTCATCGGCATACAAATCAAGCCTTTTCCATGCGTCGCCATAAAATTTACATTTTCTTGTGTTGCAAATTCTGCCGCACATATAAAATCTCCTTCATTTTCTCTTTCCGGGTCATCTGTTACTAAAATAATTTTCCCATCTCTCAAATCAGCAAGGGCTTCTTCAATTGTATTAAACTGAAACATATTTTCCTCCTATTACCTTTCTATCTTTTAATGAAATATTCCTTATTCGTTCTGTTTAACATTTCATCCTTCATACTTTAATTTTATTTAAAATCCATGTATCCTTAAAAATTCTGTAGTAATTTCTTTATTCTCTATCTTACGATCGGTATTGTGAGAGTCTGCAAGCGGCTGCATCAATCTTTCCACATATTTCCCTATGATATCGTTTTCTAAATTAACAGGATCTCCAATTGCCTTATGAAGCAGCGTTGTTTCCGATCCCGTATGCGGTATAATGGAAACCTGAAATCCATCCTTCTGCAAAGCGGCTACAGTCAAACTCACCCCATCAATTGCAATAGAACCCTTCTCTACAATATATCGAAGTAGCTTCGGCGTTGTTTTTATTGTTAACCATACTGCATTTTCCTCACGTTCCTTATGCACGATCGTACCGGTTCCATCAATATGGCCGGAAACGATATGACCTCCAAATCTTCCATCCGCTGCCATCGCACGTTCAAGGTTTACTTTACTGTTAATCTTAAGTTTCCCTAGATTGCTTCTTCGAAATGTTTCTGCCATCACATCTACAACAAAGTTGTTTCCTTTCATTGCAATCACTGTAAGACAAACTCCATTCACGGAAATACTGTCACCGATTTGTGTTCGCTCTAAAACTTTTTTACCTTGTATTGTCATTTGTGCCGAATTTGCACCGGACTTTACTCCAAAAATGGTTCCTATTTCTTCAACAATTCCGGTAAACATCTAGTTTTCCTCCACCTCATATTCTAAGAATAAATCTTGTTCAATCCATTCGTTTT
Source organism: Anaerovorax sp. IOR16 (assembly GCF_017168145.1). GTDB lineage: Bacteria > Bacillota > Clostridia > Peptostreptococcales > Anaerovoracaceae > IOR16. The sequence goes on from NZ_JADQTL010000010.1 coordinate 253,066, forward strand.
TTACACATACTAATTTGGAACTTTCGGACGGGGCTGCAACACCGTTTCCTGCAACCGGAGTTTTTGCTTGTCTACCACCGAAAATCTTTGGTGCAACGTAGACCAAAACTCTTTGAGCAAGGTGCTCATCAAGCACACTGCCATTTAAGGTTGCGCCTCCCTCTATCAAGATACTGTCTATGTTTTCTTCTGCCAAACGTTTAAATAAAAAATGCAAATCCACTTTCCCTTGATTGCAAGGTGTTTTGATAAGACGAACACCTTTATCTTTCAGTTCCTTTTGCCGATCCTCATCTTCACAGCAATGCGCTACAACAACAGGAGCCTCGTCAATGGTATTAACTAATTGGCAATCCAAAGGCAATCGCAAATACGAGTCACACACAATACGGATTGGGTTTCTTCCATTCTCCATTCGACAAGTCAGAAGCGGATTGTCTTCCAGCACTGTCTGTATACCTACCATAATTGCACGGTACTGATGACGTAATCTCTGTACATGAGCCCGCGCCATTTCCCCTGTAATCCATTTGGATTCACCTGTTTTTGTTGCAATTTTACCGTCTAACGTCATTGCATACTTTATGGATACATATGGAAGACCGGTTGTAATGTATCGAAAAAAGATAAAATTCAAAGTGTCACATTCTTCTCGAAGAAAATCTTCTTCAACGCTAACTCCATTTTCTCTTAATATTTTGGCACCTTTTCCTGCCACTAATACATTAGGATCTCTCGAACCTATAATGACGCGATGTATTCCTGCTTCTAAAATAGCCTCCGTACAAGGCGGTGTCTTCCCATAATGACAGCACGGCTCAAGCGTTACATAAAGATCTGCACCCCTGGGGTCTTCTTTACAGTTCGATAGTGCATTTCGCTCTGCATGAAGTCCCCCAAAGCATTCATGCCATCCTTCACCTATGATTTCACCGTTTTTTACGACGACTGCGCCGACCAAAGGATTGGGATTTACAAAGCCAATTCCTTTTTTTGCCAATTGAATGGCTCTTCTCATATAATCCAGTTCATTCACAGTACCACTCCCTTACTCAAATGTACTTTGAATAAAAAATCCGAGCATATTATTTCGCTTTTTATATGAATTCCATTTTAACAGCGAAATTATTCTATGGTTGAAATTTTACGGTTGTTTATTCTAAAAAATTGATATAAAAAAAGCTCTGAAATGAATGACATCTCAGAGCAAATCGCACAAAAAACAATTGCAAAAATATTACAACCGTCCCTTATCTTCTTCCATCCAGACTGTAACTGTCGGCTTCGGAATCTAACCGAATCTGCCTTGCGGCTCGTGGGCTATACCACCGGTAGGGAATTGCACCCTGCCCTGAAGATTAATTTATCCAATATTTAATTTTCTATGTGCTATTATATACTGCTTGTTTCAAAAAGAAAAGAAAAATTTTATTTTTATTTAAATTAACTCAATCAGCTTCTTTTCATCAATCAATAAGATTATTTGCTCTTTTGATCTTGATACACCAGTAACAAAGTTCATTTGGTGATATTCATCAATTTTAATTGTATCCTTCATTGGTTCTAAATGCTCAACACGAAGTACTTCATCGACTGCTATACCGCCTTGTTTCTGCCCATCATCCAAGACGAGCATCATCTCTCGTACACTCTCACCCATTACCTGCTTTGTTTCATCCAATAGACGTAACATTATCGGCAATATTTCATCTTGCAATTGCTTTTGGATATCATCCAATGCTTTCATACGTTCCTCTTCATTCGGTATATCTAACGCATCTTGTAAACGAACGGCCATATTATGAAGTTTCTTATGAGGTTCATCAATTTTCTTTAAATGAAATTGTACCATTGGATTTTCGGTTTTATAACTATCATACCATTTTCCGAATGCACATTGATGTGGATCAGAGGTTAATGTAAAGGGTTCTTTTTGATTGATGCTGCGAACCAATTCTGATGCCCATTTTTGATGATCCTGCTTTCGCTCTTCAAGCATACTCTCAAATAAACGAATCTCTTCTTCAAGCGTTTGCATATTTAACACACTTCGTAAATCAACCACGGGAATACAGCCATCTCTCAAGTTTACGAGTCCTCTTACATACGATGGCGCTTCCGGCATGCCGGTTATCTCCTTCGACAAAATCGAAATAGAACTTACGATCTCACTTGATATGGCAAAAACTCCATGCCCTGCTTTAAAAACAATCCAAGGGATCTCTTTTGTAATAATATCTTGATTTGATTGTATTTCCTGTTGCATATAGATTCTCCTTTTCCTGCTGAATCAGCCCTGGTATCTTGAAACATCCAAAGCTCTCATCGCATTTAATATAGCAATTACCGACACCCCTACGTCAGCAAATACGGCTTCCCACATTGTAGCCATACCAAACGCACCTAATAATAAAACAATTCCTTTTATGCCTAAAGCTAAAATAATATTTTGTTTTACAATCTTAAGTGTTTTTCTTGAAATTTCAATTGCAGTCACAATTTTGGAAGGCCGATCATCCATAATAACAATATCTGCAGCTTCAATCGCCGCATCGGATCCTAATCCCCCCATAGCAATCCCAACATCTGCTTCGGCCAAAACCGGCGCATCATTGATTCCATCCCCAACAAAAGCAAGATTCCCATAAAGTCTCTTTTGCTTTATTAATTCTTCCAGTTGGTTTACCTTATCTGCCGGCAGCAGCTCTGCATAGACCTCATCCAAACCTAATTCCTCAGCAACCATTTTTCCGACTGCCTTAGAATCACCGGTTAACATAATCGTACGCTTAACACCAGCATTCTTTAAATTTACTACAGCATCTGCAGAGTCTTCTTTTATCTCATCGGCAATAACAATACATCCAGCATAAGAATTCTCTATCGCAACATATACAAGAGTTCCAGGAGTCGTTTTTCTTTCAAAGTCTATTGAACATTGCTCCATAAGCTTTGCATTTCCAACGTAAACCCTTTTCCCGTCGACAATAGCTTTCACACCGTATCCGGAAATCTCTTCGACACTTTCTAATTGCTTACGATCAATCTTAATCCCGTAAGCTTCTTTTAAAGAGGTTGAAATTGGATGATCCGAATAACTTTCAGCGGTAGCTGCTAACTTTAATATCTCATCTTTATGTATTGTCGCTCCTTTTGCAGGATAAATTTCTGTTACTTTAAAATTACCCTTTGTTAAAGTTCCGGTCTTATCAAATACAACCATCCCTGTTTTCGCCAATACTTCTAAGTAATTACTGCCTTTAATCAGCACCCCACATTTAGATGCCCCTCCAATCCCACCAAAAAATCCCAAAGGAATGGAAATGACCAATGCACATGGGCAAGATACCACTAGAAAAATCAAAGCACGCTGAATCCATTCAGAAAATAACGCACCATCAATCAATAAAGGAGGAATAATCGCTAAAAGTGCAGCACCTATAACAACAACTGGTGTATAGTAACGTGCAAATTTCGTGATAAAGTTCTCTGCTTTTGCTTTTTTACTGCTTGCATTTTCTACTAAGTCTAATATTTTAGATACGGTAGATTCACCAAATTCTTTCGTAACCTGAATTGACAGCACTCCATTTAAATTAATACAGCCACTTAATGCTTCGTTCCCTTCACTCAGATCACGTGGCAGCGATTCCCCTGTTAAAGCAGAAGTATCAACAGAAGAAGTTCCTTCTTTTACAACGCCGTCCAGAGGGATTCTCTCTCCGGGTTTTACAATAATGATATCCCCAACAGAAACCTCCTCAGGATCAACTTGCTTTAAAACCCCATCAATTTCTATATTCGCATAATCTGGCCGAATGTCCATGAGACTTGCAATGGACTTTCGGGATGCATTGACCGCATAGCTCTGAAAAAGTTCCCCAATTTGGTAAAAGAGCATAACTGCAACCCCTTCGGGATATTCTCCAATTGCAAAAGCACCTATAGTTGCGAGAGCCATTAAAAAATTTTCGTCAAAAATTTGGCCTCTGATTATATTTTTTATGGCATCTAAAAGAACGTCGCCACCCACAATCAAATAAGGGATTAAAAAGAAAGCAAACAAACTTGCTTCGTTGAATGGATTACTCCCTGTTATTATAAGTACCTCACCTGCAGCAAATAAAACACTACTTATTAAAATTCTTATTAAAACTCTTTTTTGTTTCTTTGACATATTCAAACACCTGCCCTAAGTCAACTTTATAATGTCGAATTCCTTCCTTAATTTTGTTACTTTGTTATAATTACACAATCAGGCTCAATCTTTTTACAAATTTTCATTGCATCCTGCAATATCTTTTCAAACAATTCTTCTGGAGCTTCTAAGGTAATTTTTTGTGTCATAAAGCTTATTTGAGCATTCTGAACACCTTCAATTCTTTTAATCGCATTTTCCATCTTTGCAGCACAATTTGCACAATCCAAGTCTTTCATTTTAAATGTTTTTTTCATTTTTTTCTTCCTTTCCTATTCTGAAATATGTTCCATTCCCTGATCAATAATTGTTCTAACGTGATCATCTGCTAATGAATAAATAACAGATTTTCCTTCTCTTCGAAACTTAACAAGGCGTGCTTGTTTCAACACGCGTAGTTGGTGGGATATTGCGGATTGCCCCATATTCAATAACTGCGCAATATCACAGACACATAAATCGGCTTCAAATAATACATATAGAATTTTTATCCGCGTGCTATCACCAAAAACTTTATATAACTCTGCTAAATCATATAAAACTTCTTCTTCCGGCATCATTTCGGTTACGCTATTAACGACTTCTTCATGTACATGAAAAGAATCGCAGCATTCAATTTTAATTTTTTCCTTTTCCAATATATAGTCCCCCTTATTTTTTACTCTTTTAAACAAGTGTTCATATTATCATATGAATACTTGTTCACATGATAATTATAACTCTCCTATTCTTTCTGTCAATCCTATATTAAAAATTTTTTTATGTTATGAATTATAACTTACTTTATATAAGTCTTCCTTCTTTTAAAAATTGTAAAAGTTCTTCTTTTTCATTGGCTACTTGATCCTTCATAACATTCTTTAATGCGTGTCGTAATATGCGACCCACTTGCTCTCCGTCTTTAACCCCATATTCAATTAAGTCGTTTCCATTTATTTTTAAATCTTTTAGCTGATAACATTGACCACTCTCTAATATATTATTTGTTACATTGCATAACTCAGCCAATTTACGGTCTTTTTTCCCATTCAATGGATTCTGACCTGCTAAATCTGCTTTTTTTAATAATAATAAATCCTCAAAGGTTTCTTTTCCTAATTTACACAGCCATTCTTTAACAATTGCAGGCTGCGCCTCCATACGAACATCATGATATCGTATTAAGGTTGTTACTTTTTTTATCGTATCACGATCCATCTTCAGACCTTTTAAAATCATTTCTGCCATGATTTCACTTTCGTTTGCATGCCCATAAAAATGTCCGATTCCACGTTTATCAACCGTGTAACACCATGGCTTTCCAATATCATGAAGCAATGCTGCCCAGCGTAAATGAGGGATTGCAGGAATTGAATCAATTACAACCGCAGTATGACAAAGAACATCATATTTATGATGAGGATTTCTTTGTTTGAATCCCTTCATAGGTAGAATCTCCGGTAAAACGACTCCTAAAACATCAATCCATCGTACAACAACTTTTCCTGCATTATTTCCACATAGAAGCTTTGTGCATTCCTCGCTGATTCGTTCTTTTGATACTTTCTCTAAGAGGGATTTTTGTTCGAAAAGTCCTTGCACTGTCTGTTCTTCTACCTTAAAACCAAGTTCGGATGAAAAACGCAGAAGACGAAGCATGCGCAAAGCATCTTCTTTAAAACGTAACGCAGGTGTTCCGACACACCGTAATATTCCTTCTTCTAAGTCCTTTTGTCCTTCGTAAAAATCAACCAATCCTTCTATTTCATTGTATGCCATCGCATTGATAGTGAAATCCCTTCGGGCTAAATCATCTACCAAAGATGTACTAAAGGATACCTGATCCGGTCTACGGTGATCGCTGTAAACACCATCTCTACGATAAGTCGTAATTTCAAATGCTTCATTTTCAAAAATAACCGTTACCGTGCCATGTTTTATACCTGTTCGAATAATCCGATAATCGAAAAACACTTTTTCAATATCCTCTGGTAAAGCATTGGTTGTAATGTCAAAATCCTTTGGAATCTTTTTTAATAAATAATCACGTACACAACCGCCGACTAAATACGCCTCATAACCGGCATCCAATATTTTTTGAAGAACCTTTTTTGCTATATCCAAATGAATTTTTCCTCCTTTTCCCATCCCTCAATACACCCTTTTCAGTATAATTAAATTTACTATTATGCTGAAAAAGGATTTGTAAAAATTTATAAAAAAATGTATACTATTATCATACAAAAAAAACAATTTAAGAGGTGAACAAAATGCGTTCGAAGCTTCAAACGCCAAAAGAATATTTAAACTTTTTTCTCATTAATCTACTAGGCTCCTATTCCTACGCTATGGGAGTACAGATTTTTACCAAACCATTTCAAATTGCACCAGGCGGAGTAACCGGAATTGCTACGATTATTAATCACCTATTTCATATTCCTATTGGAACGATGATTTTTTCAATCAATGTTCCTCTTTTAATTTTATCATGGTTTTACGTATCCAGGGGATTTACTATAAGAACGGCAGTCTCTATTTTTATTTTTAGCTTTTGCATCGATGTACTGGTTATTTGGATGCCACCTTATCCTTCTACCTCTCCCATTGCTCCTCTTTTAGCATCCATTTTCGGGGGGATTCTCATGGGAGCTGGCAATGCACTTGTTTATATGAGCCACTCAACAACAGGCGGCACTGCCATCATTAGCGCCATTGTTCAAAAACGATTTCCTCATTTTTCTATGGGGAAGCTTCTAACCGGCACAAATTTAATCGTTGTAATTGCATCTATTTTTGCATTCGGTAATATTGATGTTTCAATTTTTGCAGCAATTTGTATCTATATATCCGGTTTAGTAATGGATAACATGGTTTACGGGCTTAACATTAATCGTCTTTTATTTATTATCTCCGATCAAAGCAAAGAAATTCAAGAACGAATTCTAAATGAGCTTCACCGAGGAGTAACGGTAATGAAAGGAGAAGGCGGATATGACCATGGACAAAAAAATATTATATTTTGTGTAGTCAGCAAACCACAATTCTATAAAGTCCGTGATATTGCTCGTGAAGTTGATAAGAATGCCTTTTTAGTCGGCTGTGAAGCAGGCGATGTAGTTGGAAAAGGATTTAAACATTTGGATTAATATAAGCATAACAAAAATGGCTTTGTTCACAGAATTTTGTGCCCAAAGCCATTTATTTATTAACAATCCTAAAATAACCTCATAAATTTCTAACTGTATTCCATCCCCATATCCGTCTACGATTTCTTCCCTTAGAAAGGTCCATAATTTATTAATACGGATGCAAATATTAAAACGGATCCAATGACACACCAGATTAAAAACAATGGCCACATCCATTTTGCCCACTTATCCCATTTGATGCCACCAATTGCTAATGCTGCCATGAAGTATCCGGAAGTTGGTGAAATCACGTTGGAGAATCCGTCTCCAAATTGGAAGGCCAATACAGATGTCTGTCTTGTAATTCCGACAACATCTGCCATTGGTGCCATAATTGGCATGGAAACTGCGGCTTGCCCGCTTCCGGAAGGAACGAAAACATTAATGATACTTTGAACGAAAAACATTCCAACTGCACTTAAAGATGGCGGTAATGCTTTGACTAAATTGGCAAGATAATAAATCAATGTATCCATGATTTTTCCTTCTCTCATGATTACCATAACTGTCGTTGCCAAACCTATGATTAAAGCCCCATATACCAATTCTTTTGCACCATCTACAAATTTTTCAGCGACTTGATTAACCGATAATCCTCCGATGATTCCTCCCAATAATCCAATGATTAAAAAGACTGCGGTAAGCTCGGTAACGTAAAAGCCAAGTTTAATTACTCCGAAGGAAAGAATAATAAGTCCCAAAGCGAAAACCAGAAGTACCATTTTCTGACGACCATTCAATGTATTTACTTCATCTACAAGTAGATCTGTCTTCTCTTTATCCTCTTGATAAACCAAACTCAACTCCGGATTTTTTTGAATCTTGCTTGCATAACGATATACATAAATGATAGTTACACTTAAAATTATGAAGTAGCATAATAAACGATATTTCATACCGGAAAACAACGGCAGACCTGCAATACCCTGTGCAATACCAATTGTAAACGGATTTAAAAAGGCTCCTGCAAATCCAGCACCAGCTCCCAGTAAAACAATCGCAGTTCCTGTGATGGAGTCAAATCCCAATGCAATGGCTAAAGATATAATAATAGGATAAAACGGAAGCATTTCTTCTGCAGAACCTAGAATTGCTCCTGCAATGGAAAATACGAACATCAGAATCGGAATAACTAATTTTTCTTTGCCTTTTGTCTTTTTAACCATGCTTCCGATACCGGCATCAATTGCGCCTGTCGCTTGAATGATTCCAAAAGATCCTCCTATAATTAAAACAAAGAAAATAATGTATCCCACTTCGTTCATTGCAATATGTATCGATCGAAACATATCAAACGGAGAAATGGGAGCACTTTCCACCTGATGAAAACTATCGGCAACAACAAAGATTCGGCCCGTTTGCTCATCCTGCGCTCGATCAAACTCCCCTGCCGGCACAATATAAGTTAATATCGTTACCAACACAATAATTGCAAAAATTAATACATAAGTATGCGGTATATGCCATTTTCTTTTTTCTGTATTATTAGATGTCATAAATGTTCACTCCTTTCAAATTAACCACAAATTTTTTCTATAAGCTTTAAATAAATTTCAGCAGCTTGATATACTTCTTGCAAATCACAAAATTCATCGTTTGCATGTGCCTGCGTGATATTTCCAGGTCCTAAAATAATACATTTTGCATCTGTATGTACTCCAAGAATCCCGGCGTCACTCCATGCAGGAAAGGCTTCGACTTCTTTTTTATAATTCAATACATCCTCTGATGCATCACATACAAGACGTATCCATTCATCTTCTTCCTTTAACGCATACGGTGCATTTATCATAGATGCCGTAAACTCCCGCATAGCTCGAAATTGATATTTGCACTGATACTCTTCTGCAATTTGTTTTGCAAGTTCTTCAACTTCACCATGCACCATTTCCAAGGTTTCAGAAGGAAGCCATCGGCGATCCATAGCAATGATACATTCATCCGGAACAATATTGGGATCGTTTCCCCCTATTATACTTCCGACATTAATTGTCCCTGCACCCAGCATCGGATAGGAACGCATCTCAATTTCATCCTGAAGCTCACGTTCAATCCGACTGCAAAATTGAGCGCCTGCATACACTGCATTGATTCCGTCATGCGGACGGCTTCCATGTGTGGAACGCCCAATGAATTTTACTTCCAGCCATTCCATTCCCTTATGTGCAATACATGGATGCAACGATGTCGGTTCAGCGATAACAACATACTTTGCTCGCTTCCCTGTCTTTATCAAATGCTCTGTGCCATTCGATCTCTCTTCTTCTCCGGTTACTCCGGCAAACATTACAGTCTTCTTCGGCTGAAAATCAGCTCGTTTTGCCGCAATCAGTGCGGCAAGGTACGCTGCAATTCCACCTTTCATATCTGCAGAGCCTCTGCCATAAATCTTTCCTTCTTTAATAAATGGCTGAAATGGCTCATAATCCATCTGAAATCCAGGGATGGTATCTATGTGTCCATTGAACATTAGCTCCACTGAATCCTCAGTTTTACCTAAAAATCCATAAACATTCGGCTCCTTCGGTTCCACATAATCTAAGCTCGAAGCAATTCCTTCTTTTTGCAGCTTTTCATGAATGTATTTAGCAACCTCTTCTTCTTTTCCTTCATACTCTCGATGACTCTCAATTGAAATAAGATCCATTAAAATTTTCAGAATTTCCTCTTTTGTTACATAAGAAAACAGATTCATTTACGCCTCCTTCTACCCATGAATTAACTTAAAACAAATATATATTTAAATAATTTTCCCCTCCTTTCTATTTATATGTTTATATGTTTACACACGTCAACATGTTATACAAAAAAATTAAAATCGCCCTGTGTTTACAAAACCGAGTAAGGCTCTGGCCAATGAAGTAAATGCAGTCATATTTACACAGTAATAAATTTCTTTTCCCTCTCGTCTTGAAGAAACAATCCCTGCACGCTTTAGAACTTGCATATGATGAGAAACAGTAGGACGTGAAATTTTCATTTTATCTGCAATTTCACTTACATTCAACTCTTGTTTCCCAAGTATATTTAAAATGTCAATTCTGGCATCTTCCCCTAAAACCTTGAAAATCTCAGAATCAAAATAATCGTTGTTCATACCCGACATTCTTCATTCCCTCAACACCACATTATTGATTTAATATATATATAAAGATACTACTAATATTACACATCCTATCATACACCAGATGGCAAACAATGGAAACATAAATTTCACCCATTCACACCAATTGACACCTGCGATACCCAATGCCGCCATAAAATAACCTGATGTCGGACTAATTACATTGGAAAACCCATCACCAAATTGAAACGCTAATATCGCCGACTGTCTAGGTATTCCGGTTAAATCTGCAATATTTTTCATTATAGGCATAGTTACGGCTGCCTGACCACTTCCTGAGGTAATAAATAAGTTAATAATACTTTGTACCAAAAACATTGAAATTATATTGACTGATTCTGAAAAATTCTCAATGAGCTGCACTAAATAATAAATGACAGTGTCTAATATTCCAGCATATTGCATTACCACAAAAATCGATTTGGCCATACCAATGATAAGTGCTCCATATAATAAGCTGGAAGCTCCTTTCATAAACTCCGAAACAATCTTACCTGAATTTAGTCCTCCAATCACTCCGGAAAAAACACCCATAAAGAAAAAGCAAGACGCAATTTCCAAAATATAAAAATCCCACCATAAAATTCCGCACATCAAAATAATTGTAAAGAAACAAAGAGCAATTACCACTCCGGTTTGACGTTTTGTTAATTCAAATACTGTACAAAAATCATATTCTGCTAAATAAGAATCTGCCATCACTTCTTCATTTAAACTTGTTTTAAAGCGATTTTTCCTAGAATAATTTAAAACATATAAAATAGTTACGGTCAAGAAAATGATATATACAATTAGACGATAAGCCATACCTGAAAAAAGAGGTAATCCAGAGACTTGCTGTGCAATTCCTACTGTAAAAGGATTTAAAAAACCTGCCACAAACCCAACTCCGGTACCTAAAAGTACAATCGAAACTCCTGTAATTTTATCATAGCCTAAAGACAAGGCTAATACCATTACGATCGGATATAAAGGCAATGCTTCCTCTGCAGTTCCAAAGACAGCTCCTGATAAAGAAAAACATACCATAAGTAATAGAATTGTGAAGCTTCCATGCTTTTTAAATTTTGAAGAGACTGTGCTAATAAAGCCATTAATTGTCCCCGTCGCATTAATAATCCCTAAACTGCCTCCCGCAATCAAGACAAAAATTATAATCTCGCTTGCCTGCATCATCCCATCCGGAATGACTTTCATAAAATCAAGCAATGATAAATTCGTTTTCTCTGTAAACACAAAGCTGTCGGGTACAACGTATTCGATTCCATTTCCTGTATCCACATATCGCTGATAGGACCCTGACGGTATCAAAAAAGATGCAAGAGCCGTAAAAAGTATTATTAACAACAAAACTACATAGGTATCCAGATGTCTCCGCTTCATACCAACCTCCTAAACGCGATTACATGTTTAAGTATATCAACATATTAGCATTATTCTAGTTTCACGTCAAGAATATAGCGTAAGTCCTAAAGAGGTAAGTCTTTTTTATTAAATACTGCAATGCCTCCTAAATATAAAACAATCGTAATTGCGATTAAACTTAATATTTGCGGCAGAATATTTTCTCCAATGATTAACTTTGTCGGTTCGAACAGCGAAAAGATAGTCAGAAATCTAAAAGTTTCAATCTCCTTATTTGCGTTAGAAAGCATTTGCAGCAGTAAAAAGGCGATTGGCAAGCCAGCACCAACCATCAGTGAAGTTCTACTTTCGTTAAAAAGGCACGAAGAAAAAAAGCAAATTCCACTGATTGCATAATGAAGAAGCAGTACACCGATATTTAGTAATATAAACCCCTTTATATCGAGCATCCCCGCTAAATTAATAGAACAATAAACGATTCCCCATATAAAAACAAATCCTATAAGTCCCGTAATTGTAATCAATAAAAACACACCTTGCGTTAGTGCTACACTTATTCGAGTATTCGGAGTTGCTAAGATAGAAGCCATAGAGCCTTTGTCAACCAATGATGCAACTAATTTATTCCCAAGGATAATGTAGCATATCATCGGAAAAGCGAGCATTAAAAATCCATAAAAATAAGAAGAAATAAATCCGATTAAGCTCGTATCAATGAGCGTAAATCCCATTGCATTAAGTAATTCCGGGGATAGTTTTAATGATGCTAATTGATTGAGAATATCTAAATCTTCCGGGTCATACATCCCAATAATAATACTCATATACATTGCTAAGACACCCATAAATATAAGGATTAACTTATAATTAGATTTTAAGGTTTTTATAAAAAGCACTAAATTAAACATGGTTTTCACCCCCATAATACGCCATAAATATTTCTTCTAATCTTTGCGAAACTACATCAATTCCGATAACCGGATGACGATCTAATGCCGATGTCAAAGTTTTTAAATCACCGCTGACTGCAACATCAACCCGATGGTTGTTTTGGAAAACGATATCCAGAGGTTCTTTTGCAAAAGCAATGGCCTCGGTTTCATTATCAAATGTAATGCTATAAATTTTACGCTGCGCTTTTTTGATTTCTCTCATTTTTTTAACTGCTATCAATCTTCCATTTTTAATGATACCAGTTCTGTCACAGGTTCTTTCGATTTCCTCAAAACTATGAGAAGACATTAAAATTGTTTTGCCTTCCTTTTTCTCTGATAATATTAGTTGTACAAATTTACTCTGCATTAAAGGATCAAGTCCACTAGTTGGTTCATCTAAAATTAACGTTTCAGGATTGTGCATAAAAGCAGATACAATCGCCATTTTTTGTTTCATCCCCTTGGACATCTTTTTTATTTTTCCCTTGGGATCCAGTTCAAAGTATGCAATAAGCTCATTCATCTTAGTAAAATCTTTCATTCTTCGTAATTTTGCAATAAACTTAAGATATTCCATTCCATTCATATCTTCAAAAAATGCAATTTCACCAGGTAAATAACCCAGTGTTTTTTGAATTTCTGCACTATCCTGACGGCAATTATATTTATCAATTTGACAAAATCCTTTATCTGAATTTAAAAAACCTAAAAGATGTCGAATTGTTGTTGTTTTTCCTGCACCGTTTGGTCCAAGATAGCCAAATACCTCTCCGCTATTTATTTGCAAATTTAAATCAAATATTCCTTTTCCATTCCCGTAGTCCTTCGTTAAATTGTTTATACTGATAACGCTCATAAAGATACTCCTTTTAGATTTTTAGATGCTTCTTTTTCTATTAGGTTTCCTTCTTATTTATAAAATAATCAAAATTATAATTATTTAAATGAAGTTAAGATGCTAACAGGACATTAGAATTTCTATATAACAAAACGGATAAGCAATTAATCTCAATTCGCTTATCCGTTTTTTCTTTGCTTTATTTATAATAATCTTGATTACCTTTCAATCCACTCAAGCTTTAAAAACATTCTTGTCTTCCATTTATTAAATTATCGCTATGAGTAAATTTGCATTATAGTAAATTACAATAGGAATCGATAACAGAATTAAATAAACTTTTATTTTTACTGACTGAATCATATGGAATCTGGCCAAAAGCCATATAGTAATCAAGCTTGCCGCCAATGCGATCCATAAAAAAACAAAATATACGTCCAATATTAAAAGGTTTGTATTTGGAGGCAACCCGAATATACCCAGTCCGATAAATAAAAATAAAATCATCCTTGAAACAAATAAGAATAACCCAACCGAACTGAATCGCTTAAAATATTCTTTCTTCCAATTATTTTGGAAATCTTCGGGGCTTTTTTTACGAACCAAGAAGATTGCCACTGAAGCAATTATCAGTTCTATTAGCAAGTGAATAAGAACAACAAACTCTGCTCCTGTCCATAAAACGACATCCCACCAATCAGAAATGCCAAATAAGAATCTTTCTAGCATCGTCAAAATAATCCCCCCTTATAAGAACAATGTATTAATGCAATTAGGTATATTGTTATGCACGATAACTTCTTTAAATAGCTCTATAGACATTATTACAAATTATAGTAAAACATACAACCTAATAAACTATTATCAACTACCTTGTGTACTTTTTGTGTTTCTCTTCTTTCATTATGACATAAAAAAAACAGAAGCTTTTACCTCTGTTTTTTCACTTGGCGGAGAATAGTCCCCTTTCGGAGATTACTTTAATTTTTTATATATATTTGGATTTTGAGCTAAAAAAATAATTCCTCTTGCCATATAATTTGACATTAAAAAATTAATAGTTTCAAGCTCTTTAAGTAGTTTTTTTTCAGTTTCATGATCACCTTGTATCACAGCATTGATTTCATCTATTTTAAATTTAATATATTGATAAAGTAAATATTTCCATTGGTTTTCATCCCAATACACATTAATCTTTGCAAGAAATGATGATATTTCATCCGCAACTTCATACCATTTAATTATTCTTGAATTGGCCAATACTTCATCACCATATTTAATAGGCTCAACTACTTCTATTATTGCTTTAAAAAAATCAAAAAATAGTTTTTTCATAGTCTCTGCAACTTGAGTACCAAAAAATATACTGAATAAGTCATAAACTTCAGAGGGTAAATCATCATTCAACATGCTAGTAGTAAGTGATAAGTTTGGCGTATCATAAATATAGGCCCTTATATATGCTCTAACCCATATGGCAATTCTTATCCATAATTTTTCAAAAGTATTGATTATATTCATCTGATCATACGAAATGTATTTTTCATTCGGTATACTTTCTTGATTCTTATAAATCATTATACTCCTCCAAAGATTTAAAAATAGTTCATATATTAATATATGAACTTCAGACTGTAGACAAAATACCTTGCTAAATTTATATTCTTATAATTTCTGCAAGGTATTTTCTATTTTTTCTATAAAGCTTTTAAAAAAAGAAAAAATAAAAGGATATCTCTATGCCATTTGATTCCTTCTTTCAGATTTATGAATCCATGTTGCTAGTTTTTTTAGATTCATGGACGCAAAAAGAAGATTCAGTTCCATTTCTATCTTCTGAATCCCTCGATATTGTGTATAACGCATATTATGTTTTTCTTTTGCATCGGCAAAGACTCGCTCAATGGTTTGACTCCGTAGTTTGTAAAGATCTCGATACTTTGGAGTATGACGAATGTCCTCACATTGCTCTATGTAGTTTTCCCATATATGACGTGTGACTACTTTTACATGGTCTTTACTTGCTGTGCATTCTGATAAGGAAGGGCAACTCTTGCAAATTTCTCCTTTACTCTTATATTCCCGATACCCTTCTCTATTTGTTGTAGTATAGTTTAACACTTGGTTTTCTGGGCATACAAAGCAATCATAGTATTCATCATAAGCATATTCGTGTTTTTTAAAATAACCATTTTTTGTCATAGGTCGTTTGTATGGTAGGATAGGAATTCGTTTATCTTTGAGTATTTCTCTAGCAATTGCAGGTGTTTTATATCCGGAATCCATTACAATATTTTTTACACCTTTATATCTTTTTACTTTTTCATAAATCTTTGGGAATGCAACTGAGTCATGTACATTTCCTGGATTTGTATGAAAAGCAAGTATGTAATTGTTTCGATCGCAAGCTACATTTGCAGCATAAGCAAATACTACCTTATGCTTTCCTTTATGAAATACACCGCAATCCGGATCTACGGTACTTTTCTTGATTACTTTTGTCTTTTCTTTGGCTTCCGTTTTTTTTTACAAGCTTGTTTTCCTCGTTCAATGCGATCTTCGTTAATTTCTTTCATTAGTTCTTTTTCATAGTATTTAACGGATTCCAAAACGGTTTCTTTTTCACTGTTATGGTTATTTGCACTTGCTTTAATATGTGTACCGTCAATGAAAATGCTTTCTGAATTAATGAATTCATATTCCATAATTTCAGCAATGACTCTTTGAAAGATTTGTTCGAATAAGTCAGTATTTTGAAACCGACGAGAGTAGTTTTTACCAAAGGTAGAAAAGTGAGGAATTTCTTCCTCTAAACTATAACCAAGATACCATCGATAAGCTACATTCGTTTGAATTTCTTTAATGGTCTGCCTCATGGATCGAATACCAAAGGTATATTGAATGAGGGTAATTTTAATTAAGACGACAGGGTCGATGCTTTCTTTTCCCACATCAGAATACAAATCTTTTACAAGGTCATAAATGAAAGAGAGATTAATCGCAGTATCTATCTTACGAATAATATGATCTTGTGGAACAAGAGAATTCAAGGTTACCATTTGAAATTGATCACGACCTAATAAATCTTTCTTACCCATCATAAAGCAAATACCTCCATGTATTTATACATATATTTTACCATAAATACAATAAAATGTATTACATTATGTAAAAAAAACTGTAGGCAAAGATAGAGATATCCTTGTCTACAGTCTGTAGTTCATATATTAATATATGAACTTATAAGCTTATATATCATATGATTTGACGTTATGTTAGCATCCTTTTAGGACTCCTCTCCCCTATTCTCAGTATATCGCTCGGTTTTAATATTAATCACTAATTTATTTGATTATTATGATGAAGTATTACAAGACATTGAATCTGTTACAAACATTGATTTTTCAACAAAAATAAGAACTCTACAACAAATTAAAAAAATAATTTCAGAAACGAAAAAATAGGCCTATTACACTACAAAAAAATGCAAAAAACGAAACCCTTGAAACCCACTAATTCCAGTGTGTTCAAGGGTGTTTTTTATCTATTTTGTTGCAAAACTTAAGATACCATGCACTTTTGCTTTTTTCAAACAAAACTCAAAACTCTAATACTTTTTCACTCTTCCAATTTTCCACCAAAAAATTTAATTCTAATTCAGGTGACATCACTCTACCTGCGAATTCATACACAGTACGTTCCCATCAAAAAACCGAGTAGAGAAATGAATTCTTACCCGGCTTTTTCAATTCTTTTTTGCATTTTCTTTTTACCAGAATGGAAGATCGGAACATCTTGAAAAACGATCATATGGGTCGCTTTCTATGAACGCTAATGTTTCCTCCATCTCCGCAGGTGTTAAATCACCAGAAGAAATCCATTCCGTTTGCACGTTGTTTGATTGAGGATCAAACTCATGTACCCACTCTTTCGTAGATTCCCATTGCAAGCGAATGTGATATTTTAAAACTTTATCCAAAGGTATATTGGTTGCATTGTACAGAAACCATCTTTTTTCTAAAAAGTAAAAATGGCGATCTTGCTTTGTAACAGACTGGATTTCTACTCTTACACTTTCTCCGTTTTCTGCTTCTAAATAAATACATCCTACACAATGCAATCCAACATTCTCCTCTCCGTCAAATGTCAAATAAGCATTATAATCGATTTCTTTTGGTAAATAAAAAGACCAATGTTCCGAGGAATCCAACAATTCCACCGATGAAAAAGAGCATACATCACGAAAAGCGGCCCTCGTTTGAAAAAAACCATTGAGCCAAAGAAAAAGAATCAGGACAATAAATATAACAAGTAACATGCGTAATATGTTTTTCTTTGAAAAATCTACATCGTAATTCTGAAATTTCATATTAACTCACAAATTTAAATGCTAACTAAAAAAGAATATGCATCTGATAATACTTTAGAAAATAATTTTTTCATTACAAACCCCTTTCATATTGAGAAATATTTTATACTTAGTATTATACCCCGCTTCTTTGAAGAGTCAATAGTTTCTGAATTTTTTTAAAAATATAATTATTTGAATATTTTTCTTTTTTCAACGCTCGTGCTTTTTCCAAAAATGCGTTTGCCACCTTTGGATTGGAATAAAAATGAATGTGCGGATACCCCACCATCATATGGTCATTGGTTATCATGCCGAAGTTTTGCAACAAGTATATATTCATATTTTTATGGCAGTTTTATATATTTTATGGTATAATTGTTATATAATGTATATAAAGGGAATATTATGTTTTTAAAGAAAACCAAAAACAACAAAACTGGGCGAACATACTTTTCAGCAATAGAAAGTTATAGAGATAAGGAAAATAATAAATCTAAAAAGCGAACCGTCATACTCTTGAAATCGATAAATTCTTAATAAATAGGCAACGATCTACTAAAATTGAAGCAAACACTAATGACATTATGAAGTTACTGGTTTACTCTAGGCTCTTATGTCCTAGTGACAAATTATACCCTAGACGATGTTTATAGAGCGCTTAGTTTTTTCAACGAAAAAGGCAATGAACTCCAACTTTGGATGAACGAAAAGATTAAGGCAAACTATGTCCGTGATACCAGTTTAGTTTATTATGATGTGACAAACTATTACTTTGAATCTGAAAAAGAGGATGACTTTAGACGCAAAGAGATCTGTAAAGAACATCGCCCTAATCCGATTGTTCAAATGGGACTTTTTATGGATACCAATGGTATTCCAATTACATATGACCTTTATTCTGGAAACACCAATGACTGTCTGACTTATAGACCAACATTTTCTCGTATGAAAAAAGAGTTTGAATTAGGTAAAGTTATTGTCGTAGCCGATAAAGGTATGAATACCGGGGATAATATCTACTATACCCTTTCTGCAAAAGATGGTTTTGTATTTAGCCAAACGGCACGTGGTGCCAATAATGAACTCAAAGAATACATCAAAAGTAATTTAGACTATCAATGGTATGGTGAAGACTATAAATGCAAAGAAAGAGAATACCCAACAGAAATTTGGATAACTACAGAGTCCGGTAAAAAAATAAAGAAAACAATTGATGTAAAGCAAGTTGTCTTTTACAGCAAAAAATATGCTATCAAAGCCCAAATGGATAGAGCAAAAGCGATTGAAAAGGCAAAAAAACTTATTCAATCACCTTCAAGCTATAATCGTTCTACTTCATATGGTGCTGCTGGTTATGTCAAAAACCTTTCTTTTGTAAAGGGAACAGGTGAGATTGCAGACACAAGTTCACTTGTACTTGATGAAGAAAAAATTAGAGAACAAGAAGCGTTAGATGGTTACTATGTAGTAGTAACCAGTGAATATAAGAAAACAGCAAGTGAAATTATTGATATATATCGTGGATTATGGAAAATTGAAGAATCTTTTAAAGTAACAAAGAGTGATTTAGAAACCAGACCGATTTATTTATCAACAAAAGAGCATATAAAGGCTCATTTCCTAACATGTTTTATTGCATTGGTATTAGCTAGAATACTAGAATTCAAATTAAATGGTAAATACAGCATTACCAAGATGATAAAAAGTCTAAAGAGCTGTAGCTGTACAAACATTGATCGAAACTACTACTTATTTGATTATTATGATGAAGTATTACAAGACATTGAATCCGTTACAAACATTGATTTTTCAACAAAAATAAGAACTCTACAACAAATTAAAAAAATAATTTCAGAAACAAAAAAATAGGCCTATTACACTACAAAAAAATGCAAAAAACGAAACCCTTGAAACCCACTAATTCCAGTGCGTCCAAGGGCGTTTTTTATCTATTTTGTTGCAAAACTTAAGATATATGTATTAAATTTAGCATATTTCGACATATAAATCAAATTTACTAGCTTTTTTAAAAATATTCTATAAACAAAAAAGCACCTTTTTAGAGCCTATACCCATTTAAAGAATCTAGAAGTAATTGTACCAAATACAAAGTTTTTAAATGTTGTTTCTGATTGATAGGGTGGTGCGTCTATTCCTGCATATGCAATCAAAGCCTTGCTGCTATGAAATCTTCGAACATCACCAATTTCTGCGATTAGTTTTGGCGCTAATACGTCTCCAACGCCGCCCATAGCCCTTACCACAGGGTATTCTGGCAACCTCTTGGCGAGTTCTTTCATCTGTGTTAAAATACTTCTTAAGGTAGTATTGACTTGCCTTAATACACCAACCGACTGCTGAATCATAATCTGCGTTGATTCCATTTCAGCAGGCAATGTAGGGATACCATCTTGTGCCAGGGAATAAATTTTGACGGCTTTATTCTGGTTCTGATGATATCCTTTTTCTTTTGCCCAAGCTAAATAGCTATTAATAAAATCCTTCTCTGACAGCTCCGCTATATTATCGAAATGCCAATACACTTCTACAAAATCCGATAATTTATCTTTACCTGTTGAATCCTGCCATCCTCTTAGCAGATTTTTAATGCCAGGCATTGTATAGTCCAATAAATGTGTCAAGCACTGTACACTCTCTATTCTCATTCTCATATAGTGTGAATACTGTCTACCTAATATTTTAAGTTCTTGATAAATACCTTCTGATATTTCGTAATTCTTGAGTCTAAACCAGTGATCAACCCCGTAATTTGCTATCGCAATGGAATCTCTCCTATCCGTTTTTACAGTTCTAAGACCTTGGCTTCTGTATTGCTTCATTTCAAATGGATTGATTACAGCTACAAAAATTCCTCGCTCCTGTAGAAAACTGAGCACTGGAAGATGATAGATTCCTGTCGCCTCAATTACAACTTTAACTTCTTCATTAAATTTCAAAAGCATGGATGATAGTTCAGATAAAGCTTTATCTGTGTGCTTTACTTCGAAGGGTGCACAAATTATTTCTCCATAGGGTTTTAAAATACAAGTCATACTCTTTCCTTTTGAAATATCAATACCTACACTAATCATTAATTGCTATGCCTCCCAATCTAAAAATATTTGTAATTGTCCCATCCACACTTATTACAGTTCATTTTAGTTCGTTACACGAAAGCTCATCTATGAGTTCCAACCTGCTTAATCGAATGTTTATAATAAGGGGTTTTTTATGACGGATGTATAAATCCAAAAACAGACTCGCCATACCAATTACTTCCCTTTATTATAAAAAAATAAGTGCAAATGTTAAATCACTAATAATGTGTTTAACAATTACACTTTTATGGTACTAAAAACACTTCCATCAATTCGATAGAAGCGTTGATATTTCAATGGTGGAGAATAGGGGGATCGAACCCCTGACCTTTTGACTGCCAGTCAAACGCGCTCCCAGCTGCGCCAATTCCCCAAATATTTGTTCTATTTAATAATATAGAAAACATTATTTATTTTGTCAAGGCTTCTTATAAAAGGATTTTTTAATCTAATTTTGATTCGCTACATCTAAGGTTTTTATCGTATTTATTCTTCTGTTATGGTAAAATATTTTTATAACAAGTTATATCCCACGGACAACCGTTTTTTCGTTGAAAGGAGACATTTCTTGCTTTTTATATTAACACTTATTCCATTTGTTGCTTCGTTTTTTCTAATACTGATTCACCGATTTATTAAAACGAAACTAGGTTGGGTAGTAATCCCGGTCCCTATAATACTGTTTCTCTTTTATTTAGGGATGCTGCCACAAACTCTAACGGGAAAAACCATATCGACACACCTATCTTGGATCCCAATATTAAACATTTCACTTTCCTTTGAAATCAATGGTCTTTCACTATTTTTTGCTCTTCTCATTAGCTTTGTAGGAATTTTGGTGATCCTATATTCCATATACTATTTATCCGAGCGAGAACGGTTGGCTAATTTTTATGTCTTTCTTCTCTTATTTATGGGAGCTATGTTGGGAGTTGTCACTTCCAATAATTTGATGCTTTTATATCTCTTCTGGGAACTGACAAGCATATCCAGTTTTCTTTTAATCGGTTTTTGGTTTGAGAAAGAACGTTCTCGTTATGGGGCGCAAAAAGCTCTTCTTATTACCGTTTCCGGTGGTTTTTGTATGTTGATTGCATTTCTTCTGCTTGGAAATATAGCGGGTACCTTTGAAATCAATGAATTGTTAAATTCCTACGATTCCATACGTCAAAGTACGCTTTATCCGGCCATTGCCATTTTACTGCTTATTGGAGCTTTTACAAAGTCCGCACAGGTACCATTTCATATTTGGCTTCCTTCTGCAATGGAAGCACCAACACCAATTAGTTGTTATCTGCATTCTGCAACTATGGTAAAAGCAGGAATTTTCTTAATCGCACGATTCACTCCACTTTTGGGTGACACTATATTGTGGAATACTACAATAACCTTTGTAGGCCTTAGCTCTTTACTCTTTGGCTCTTTTATAGCACTTCGTCAAAAGGATTTAAAAGCTTTGCTTGCCTATTCTACAATCAGTCAATTAGGGCTGATCTTATGTTTGTTTGGTATAGGAACAGAAGCAGCAATCTTTGCCGGTCTGTTCCATCTTCTAAACCATTCTGCATTCAAAGGCAGTTTATTTCTAATGACCGGAATGGTAGATCATGAGACCGGAACAAGAGATTTAACTCTATTACATGGTCTAGGTAAAGCAATGCCGTATACAGGAGCCATTGCTTTTATCGCTTCTTTTTCTATGGCCGGACTACCGCCATTTTCAGGTTTTTTAAGCAAAGAATTATTCTTCGAAGCTGCTTCCGAAGCACCTTTACATGGACTTGCCTATTTAGGAAACTTTGCTTACATCATTCCAGTTATTGCCGTTTTAGCAAGCCTGTTTACGTTTGTGTATTCACTCCATCTTTTTGGAACGGTCTTCCTAGGAAAAGAAGTATCATCCAGCACTCCAAAAAATCCTCATGAGGCTCCAATTGGAATGCTTGCACCAACTATGTTCCTTGTTATATTGAACATTCTTGTTTCTCTTTTCCCAAATGCCATCGCGCAAGCACTTATTGCTCCGGCTGCTTTGACCGTAAGCGGTTCTCTACCAGAAATCCATATTATGTTTTGGCATGGATTTACGGTTCCACTCATGATGACTATTGTCGTTGTAATCGGTGGAGCCATCCTTTACAGTCAATTATTTGCATGGAAAAATAAATTTAATAAGCTACGTTGTTCAGTCAGTGCAAATCAGATTTATGACTCTTGTTTATATGCTTTGCCAAAAGTAACAGGACGTTTTACAAATTTCTACATGACAGGCTCACTTACCAATTATCTTTCCTACATTATAATTGCTTGTTTATTACTTGTAAGCTATCCAATTTTACATTATGGTTTTATAACTGCCGTATCTACGAAAGATCTTGCTCATATCGAGCTGATTGAAGTTGTCATGATGATTGTCACCGCGACTGCAGCGATACTGGCAGCAAAAATGAAAAAACGAGTCACTGCAATCCTTGCAATGGGGATTGTCGGCTATATGGTCGCTATGTTCTTTGTAATGTTTGGAGCACCGGATTTAGCATTAACACAGCTTTTGGTTGAAACCGTTACATTAATTTTATATGTATTGGTTTTAAAGCAATTTCCGCTTGGAATGGATCCGCACACACCGAGCAATTCCAAAAAACGTACGATAAATATTTTTATTTCATTATGCGTAGGGCTCAGTGTTGCTTTCCTAAGCCTTTTCTCTCACTCAAATCGATTATACGAATCAATTTCATGGTTCTATACCGCATTCAGCAAATCAAAGGGCGGTGGCAGCAATGTTGTTAATGTAACTCTTGTAGATTTTCGTGGTTTAGATACGCTGGGAGAAATTACTGTTCTTTGTCTGGCTGCCTTGAGTATTTATGTCGTTCTTCACTTATTTACGGATAAAAGCGGTACGGTACAAGCTATTTCAGATACTGCATACTTGGATGATGATGCAACTTATTTAAAAGACTATACCGAAGCAAATGCTTCTCCAGTGACTCTTATGCAGAAAAACCATCAAAAGGATAACGATCTTGTAATCCTTACGTTCTCAAAACCGGTTTCTTTTATTATTTTGTTTGTGTCCATCTACCTACTGCTAGCTGGACACAATGCTCCTGGAGGCGGTTTTATTGCAGGACTGATGACATCATGCGCTTTATTGCTTATGTATATTACGATTGGCAAAGATTTTATGTCTCACATTCCTTTCAAAGTAGGATTATTTTTGCCCTTAGGTCTTTCCATAGTTGGCGGCTGCGGTCTTTTGTCCATCTATTTTCACAAACCATTTTTAACACAGACCTTTGGACACATACTTCTTCCTTGGTTTGGAAAAATAGAACTTGCCAGTGCATTGATTTTTGACATTGGTGTTTATTTTGTAGTACTTGGAACAGTTATGTCGATTCTATTTAACATCGGCAAGACAGAATCATAGAAAGGAGGTTCTCATGGAATTACTTATTGCTTTATTAATCGGCATTTTATTTTCTGCCGGTACTTATATGATACTTTCAAGGAGACTTCTTCGAATCATCTTTGGCACCTCCTTACTTTCAAACGGAACCTTGCTATTTCTGATGACTTCCGGAAAGCTTCAGCGAGGAGAATCTCCGATTTTAGGAAAGCTCTCAACTACGTATACAGATCCTTTACCGCAAGCAATGATTTTAACAGCTATTGTTATCAGCTTTGCAACTACAGCTTTTTGCTTGGTTCTCGCGTATCGAACGTATCAGGAAATTGGAAGTGATGATGTAGACGAGCTTCTAGGAAAGGAGCATGACGATGACCACTAATCTTCCTTTGCTCCCGGTTCTGATTCCTATGATTAGCGGAATCCTATTATTATTCTGTCGTAAAAATGTAATTGCACAACGATTTTTCAGTTTTATCAGCTGTAGTTTAATGCTCTTTGTTACGGTATTTCTACTTTTTAAAATTCATGCAGACGGCATAATGGTTTTCTGCGCAGGAGGCTGGTCTCCACCCTTTGGCATCGTTTTTGTTGCCGACCTTTTTTCCTGCATCGTTCTTTGCTTGAGTGCATTATTGTTTTTTACAGGGCTTCTTTTTAGCTTTGAAACCATTGGAGAAGAACGTGAAAAGCATGACTTTTATGTCCTTTGGCAATTTTTAATGATGGGCATTAACGGGACCTTTTTAACAGGAGATCTATTTAATCTTTTTGTTTTCTTTGAAATTATGCTGCTCTCTTCTTATGCACTCTTAGTTCACGGTGCATCCAAAGCCCAGCTTCGAGAAACCTTTAAATATCTATTGATTAATATCATTTCATCTACAGTATTTTTGATTGCTCTTGGAGTGCTATATGCTATGCTGGGAACTATGAATATGGCAGATGCAGCACAAAAGGCGAGTACAATTGAAAATCAAGGGTTTTTCACAGTAATTGCAATGCTTCTTTTAACGGTATTCGGCATCAAAGCCGCAATGTTTCCTTTGTACTTTTGGCTTCCAAAAGTACATACGGTTGCAACCGCTTCAGTAAGCTCTATCTTTTCCGGCCTTGTGATTAAAGTGGGTGCTTATGCAATGATTCGAACCTTTACATTAATTTTTATTGGAGATACTGCACATACACATCTCATCCTTATCGTATTAGCTATTTTATCGATTTTCCTAGGTGTTTTCGGTGCAGTAAGTCAGATGAATTATAAAAGCATTTTGGCATATCACAGTATATCGCAAATAGGCTATATAATTTTAGGACTCGGTCTTTTTAGTGTTTCTTCGCTAACTGGCTCGATTTATTTCCTCTTTCATCATGGTGTTGTTAAAGGCTGCTTATTCTTAACTGCAGGTGTAACCGAAAAAATTACCGGAACAAAAGATCTAAAAAAGATGGGTGGTCTATTAGCATCATACCCTGCACTTGGATGGACCTTTTTTATAGTTGCGATGTCACTTGCCGGTGTTCCCCCATTATCCGGTTTTTTTGCAAAATATATGATAGCTTTTTCAGCTGTACAGCAAGAAAATTATTGGGCACTTGGATGTGCCATCGGAGCAGGTATTCTAACACTGTTCTCTATGATCAAGCTGTTTTTATATGTCTTTTGGGGAAAAGCTCCGCGCGAATACATTCCTGCGGAAGGATTTCAATATGGGAGAGCGTTAATTCCTTGTTTCATTTTAGCAAGTGTATCTCTTCTTCTGGGTATCTTTGCACAACCTATTTTTTCTCTTTGTAATGAGGCTGCCGAGCAATTAATGGCACCACAAGCTTATATTGATATCGTACTAAATACGATTGGCGGTAGATAAGGAGGCACAATGGCAACACAAATTGTATTAAATTTAAGTTTGGCAGGTATATGGTTATTCCTCAGCGATTCTCCTTCGCTTGGAAGCTTTGTCTTTGGATATTTATTGGGTGCATTCTTTTTATCAGCTTTCTATTCCCAAACACAAAAACAATTTTATCTCAGAAAGATTTGGAGAGCTTTTGTACTCTTTATTGTATTTTGCAAAGAAGTGATTATTGCTAATCTTTCTGTTCTTCGCTATGTTTGCCTTCCATTGTCTCATTTAAATCCAGGAATTGTAGCGCTTAACATTGATCTGAGAACGAATTTTGAAATCGTACTCCTTGCAAATATGATTACATTGACACCCGGTACTCTAACCGTAGAAATTGCGCCTGAAGGAAACATTTTATACATCCACATGTTAGACTGTGCGGATGCTCCAAGGGTGCTTTCCCACATTGAAAAAGAGTTTGTAAATCGTATCAAGGAGGTCGTTGGCTATGATTAATTTTTTACAAGACTATCCAATCATTAATTTAGTGGTTAATATTGTATTGATTTTAATTTCCATATCTCTGGTAATTAATTTAGTCACAGTTGTTACTGGAAAAACACTTGCAGATCGTGTTGTCGGACTTGATGCACTCGGTACGCAAACGCTGGCATTGATTATCTTATATGCCTTTAAACATGGTACGGCTTATTATATGGATGCCGTTTTAATCATATCCATTTTAGGCTTTGTAGCGATGGTTGTCTGGAGTAAATATATGCAGAAAGGAAATGTACTTTATCCATTAAGGCAATATCCGAAAGAGTCAAAAAATTCCAATGGAATGTCACAATCTAAAAGAAAAGATGAGGAGGTTTAAGTATGCAGATGTCCGATATTGTTTGGCAATTTTTTATCTGTGCGTTTCTGTTAATCGGTGCTATTTTTTGTTTTGGAGGCAGTGTTGGTCTTTTACGTTTTCCGGATATTTTTTGCCGTATGCAAGCATTATCGAAACCCGTAACGCTTGGGATTTTCAATTTAATTATCGCTTACATTCTCTTTCTATATTATACTGATTTAGGATTTTCACTAAAAGGAATTCTAGCCATTGTTTTTCTTGTGATAACGGTACCGCTCGGGTCACACATGATGGTGAAAGCTTCATACCTCAGCGGTGTTCCTATGTGGAAGGATTCAATGGTGGATGAACTCAACGAAAACAACAATCATCAAAAATAAAAAAATGTAAAATAAAAGACGGTCAATTTGACCGTCTTAGTTTTTTCTCTTTTATTATGAACCGTTATCGCTGCGGTACAATTTCCAGCCAATATCCATCCGGATCTTCAACAAAATAAACACCAAATTTAGGATTTTCAAAGCAAACGACTCCCATTCCCTTATGCTTGGCCAAAGCTGCCTCATAGTCGTCGGCTAAGAACCCTATATGAATTTCATTATCGCCAAGATTGTACGGTTCGGTACGATCCTTCAGCCATGTTAGTTCTATCTGATGGGTCGCATTCTCATTGGCAATAAACGATAGGATGAATTTCCCTTCATCATCTGTAATACGTCTTACTTCTTTCATATCAAAAGCCTGTTCATAAAATAGTAACGAACGTTCCAAGTCTAAAACATTGATACAATTGTGGGTCAACGTAAATTTCATACATATTTCCTCCTGCTAGTAATTGCCTTATTTTACACCTTCTTAAGCAATTTTGCCAGTTCTTTTTTATAATAAAGCTTGTTTCCATACTCCATCACAAATGCAATGGATTCTTTTGCTTCTTCTTTTTTACCACTTTTAATCAAAATATCCGCTATGTAATAATGCATAGCTACCTTTTGAAATAAATGCTGCGCTGGATTGTTCTTAAAATAAGTTTGCACAAAATTCAAGTCCAAATCTGCACGACGAGTATGGAGTTCCTCTAACCGTAAAATAACGTCCAGATACATTGCATCTTTTTTGCTGCAATGCGCTCTTAACTCTTTAATTTCTCCGACTAAAGTAGCCCTTTTTTGCTCCCAGCAAAACTGGCTGTATGCATTAAGAAGATTATTATAATAAATGGCTCGATACACTATTTTCATACGAGAAGGGTTCTCTATCTGATTCGATATGGAAATCGCTTCTTGTGGCTCCCCTGCGAGAATCATACACTGTGCCAAAGCAATCAACAACTGATTCTTTGAACGTTTGGGTAAAATTCTCCAATTCTTTCGATAATGGTCAATCACCGTATATTGCAAGTACGGATCGCATTTTTCGTAAAGTGGGATTTGGAAATTTTTTTGATTTTTCTTAACAAATTTTAAAACAATAATTAGAATAACAAGTTCAACAATGATATAAACTTGTGAGCTATATAGCTTTACACTAATAAGGATCGCAAAAAGAGCAACAATCAAGACTACAAACTTTTGAAATATAAACTTCTTTGCCAGACGAACTCCAATTTCTTCAACCGCTTTCAGTTCCCTTTGAATGTCTTCATTCATTGTATCTTCTCCTTTCACAGGTAAATTATCCCCGTAAGAATATGGTTGTTTTGTCCTTTTATTCCCTTTCCTACTAGATAAAAAAAGGCGACCGTAAATACGATCGCCATATGGAAACAAATTAACGTTTGCTGAACTGAGAAGCTTTTCTTGCCTTCTTAAGTCCGTATTTCTTTCTTTCCTTCATTCTTGGGTCTCTTGTTAAGAATCCTGCAGATTTCAAAGCAGGTCTGTGTGCAATATCAGCCACACAAAGTGCTCTGGAGATACCGTGTCTCAATGCACCAGCTTGACCTGTAAATCCACCGCCTCTTACAGTAGCGATTACATCAAACTGACCTTCAACGCCAGCAACCTGTAACGGTCTTCTAACTTCTCTCTTAACGATTTCCATTCCAAAATAATCTTCAAGAGGTTTTTTGTTAACTGTGATATTACCTTTGCCAGGGATCAATCGAACTCTAGCAACAGATGATTTTCTTCTGCCTGTTCCGCAGTACTGCATTTTTGCCATTTCTGATTCCTCCCTTTATTAATAATTCCAGATTTCTGGTTTCTGAGCTGCATGATTATGTTCCGGACCTGCATATACCTTAAGCTTCTTGTACATTTCACGTCCAAGAGGACCCTTTGGCATCATGCCCTTCACTGCATGGCGGATAATTTCTTCTGGTTTTCTTGCCTGTAACTTTTCAAAAGTTAATTCACGAAGACCACCTGGGAATCCAGTGTGTCTCTTGTAAATTTTTTCTTTTCTTTTCTTACCAGTTACTTCTACCTTCTCCGCATTAATAACGATGACATAATCACCCGTATCTACGTGCGGTGTATAGATTGGCTTTCTCTTACCTCTTAAAATGGAAGCAACTTCTGTAGCTAAACGACCAAGAGTTTTTCCCTCTGCATCGATTACATACCACTTTCTTTCCACTTCTTGAGGCTTTGCGATAAATGATTTCATTTTTACCTCCTTACCTACTAAGATTGTTTTAACAATCGTGTTCGGTTTCACTGCAATAACGTTTCGGCCACGGCCGGTTAGCCCAGCCTGCACCTTATGTTAAAAACCCCCGGTAGAAGGGTTCTTTACACGATAATAATGTGTTTTTACACACAACGCATGAGTATTATATTATGTTTTTCCATCCAAGTCAAGATGAATATGTTAACTAGAAATATTTGTTTTGTTATTCTTTCCTTTTCTTTGTTTTCAAAGGATTTAGTCCTAAAATGGGTTCTCTATCCTCTTCTTTATTATATAAGAACTTACGAATTGCAAAAATCCCTCCAATTGCAGCAACTGCGAAAAAATTCTCTATCATTGTCGTATGATCTACAATCATTTGACGAGCGATTGCAAATAGCAAAACTTCGAGAACTGCACCATGGGAATGTTCCATAAGCATCTTGATAAATTCCAAACCGATAACCAACCAAAGTATGCTTCCCAAAATAGAATTTATCTGCCCAGAATTTAATTCCCCGAATTCAAATACATTAAATCCTTCGACTAATAGAATCGTTTCTACAACAATAGCAAATAAGATGATAATGGAAATAATCCCTTCAAGGAGACTGCATAAATAAAAAATTAAGTTTGCCATTTTACCCATATTTTGCTTTATTTTTTCCATATAGCTTTCACCACCTTATTTGTATAATATAGACAATTCTCCTCTTATTCATTCTTTAAACTTTCTAAAGCGCTCAGATTCATAGCACGACGGGCCGGATGATACCCGGAAACCACACCGATTGTAGTGGAAAATCCTAGTGATCCCACTGCAACCCACCACGGAATAATTGAAACAGTAGATCCCATGCCTCCACCGATACTTCCTAAAATATTACTCATGACCCCCAAAAGTACCGTGTTCATTAAAAATGACAAAACATAGCTTAAAATCAAACCAATGACGCCACCTAGAAAACCAATCATCGCAGCCTCCAGTAAGAACATTCTTTTAATGTCTCTTAAGTTTGCACCAATTACTTTCATTACACCGATTTCCTTTGTGCGTTCGTAAATGGACATAATCATGGTATTTGTAATTCCAAGTGCTGCAACCAAAAGTGAAATAGCACCAATGCCGCCTAAAATTCCTTGAATCATACGAGCGGTATCCTGCATGGATTTCAGCCAATCATTCAAACTATCTGTTTGAAATCCCATTTCTCGTATGGTTTCACTTACGGTTTCCACGTCGTTAATGTCCCCAACGTAGACCATGGCTCTATCATACCCTTGTGATTTATAGCTTATAGTTTCTTTTCTCGCCTTTTTTAAATCTTTTTGAATTTGTTCCAAGCTTTCTAAGCTCATATAAGTACTCCAGGCAGACTCATCATTTGGATTCGCTAAAATTCCTACACCTTTGGCCTTATACTCTGTGTAATTAATTTTCTCCTCATCTGGAGAATGCTGTCTTTTCTGACCATAATCCGAGTCACCTGTAACCATCAATTTATTAGTTATAACATCCACCTGCGGTTCACCGCCCCAAGCAAAATCTCGCGTTTTCTTAGGATTATAAAACCACGAAGGAATTTGGTTTCCAAATACCACGGCATATTTATCGCCCTGCTGCAAAAGTCGACCTTCTTCAACGTCATATCCAAACTTCTGCATAACCTCCGGTCGAATGCCAATCACTTCAGATTGTGCCACATACTTTCCAATGGCAAACGTTAAGTATTCCGAAATAGTTGGTGATGCTGCGTCCACTCCGTCGATACGTTCAATTTCTGCAATGGTTTTATTGTCAAGCACCGCGGGTTTATCAGAACCTGTACCCGTTCCATAGGACATCATGCCTCCGCCGGAACGCACATTCACCAAATGCAGGTTTCCATAGCTTGCAATCTCTTCTTGGAAGCTGACAGACAAACCAAATCCAATGGACAGCATAACCACGATGGCACAAGTTCCAACGACGACACCTATAATTGCTAATAGGGTTCTGGTTCTCCGCCGTAACAAGTTTCTGCCGCATAAGCTGATTAAATCCCAATTATTCATCGATTTCCATCTCCTGATGTAGCTTCTTTTGTCTTCTCTTCTTCCAGAATACAAATCCACCGATTCCAATGATCGCTGCTGCGCCGATTCCGATTGGAACCCATGGCTTTTTCTTCTCAGGTTCTTCAGGCATCATATCCATCTCATCAAACGGCATTTCCTCCATAACCTGAAATTCAAACGGCTTATCAAACGTCAACTCTTGCCCAGATGCGTCCTCATAAGTAAAGGTAATGACCCCGGACATCGGTCCCGCTTGTCTTGGAATGAAAGAGAAGTCGAAGGAATCGCTTTTTCCGCCTTCCATGTTTCCAACATAATATAAATTGGATTCCATTGTATCAAAATCACCGTTCACGTCTACTCTTAAATTATTAAGTACTGTTTTACCCATATTATAAAACTTAACAGAGCTTCCCGTCTGCATTGCTGCATAAAGTTCCGGCGGTGCAATAATATCATCAATTACCAATCTTGCTTCCTGCATAACCGGTATTGATATAACATCCTTGGAACTAAAAGCATTTCCAGATAAGTCCTCATAGCTCATTTCTACAGTCAGCATTGAAGTTTTTTGTTCCGCATCTCTCTTTGCTGTCATATGTAAAGATTGTGCAGCTCGCTTTTTTGCTTTGACTTCATCTATGTAAAAAGAATTACTGCTTTGTACCGGAATAAAGGTTCCGTCGTCAGAAGTAACCGTTACCTTAATGTTCTGTAAATCATGACTTTTGTTTGTATTATAAAGACCTAATGCTAATACAAATTCATCACCAGCCTGTACATATGAACCACCGTAATCATAGGATTCTACCATAAGCTGCGGTGTTTTCGAGCTTCCTCCGGCATTCTTAACAAGCGTACCTGCAAATTGAGAGATTGCGCTTCCTTCCGTCCCTGACATTGGTTCAACAGTAATTTTAAAGGAATAATATTTTTCTGTTGTTTTATCAGGACAAACCATCGTTATACTATAGTTTTGTATACTATTTTTTTCTAATTTTTTTAAAGAAAAAAGATTTTTCGATTTATTAACAATACCTTCCGGCATTTCAACAGAAACTTTTAAGTCACTAACACTGCTGGTTCCTTGATTTTTCACTCCAAAGGATAAAGTAAAATCATCGCCTCCTAGCACCTGATTCGGAATTGATACATCAGTAATATTGATATTATCCGTTGAATAAGTTCCGCCACCTGCTGCTACAGGAATATAAAACGTCTTCTTTACACTCTGTGAAGAGTTCTTCATGTCTGCACCTGAAATATCCACTTCAATCGGATAATTTTTGCTTTCCATGTTTGAATCTACGGTTAATGGAAATTTTGCTGTATAACGGCTTCCGATTGTAATGTATCCGGCATTTACAGAACTTGCTGCATTATGTAAGGTAATGCCATCCGGCAAAGTCAAGCTGACATCTGTGTTTTTTACATATGTATTTCCTCGGTTAAATAATTCGACTGTCAATACATTATCGGAACCGGCAACCAAACCCTCTGTATGATTCGTGGTACATTCAATGTCAAAGCTAACTGAATACTCACCTGTATATCCTGATTTTGGAGCAGAAGTCTTATCATAGATTTCTAATGCATTTAAAAAGCTCTCCTTATCCACTACTGTACTACCATCATACAAAGTAACGGTCAAATCACTATCTTCCACCTCAGCATAATTATTCAGTGTTACATCAAACTTTAAATAGGATGAACCACCTGAAGGTATCGTTGTACTGCTTCCGGTAATATCCTTTGCGGATACGCCATCAGCCGAAGTATATAAAGTAGCTTTATCGAAAGAAATAGAACTGCTTCCGTTATTTGTTACCTTCATCGTTATCGTTGTATCTGACCCTTGCATCGCTGAAAACCCGCCGGTATGCTCGATGAGTATATCCGCTGCTGCATAAACATTCATTGGCAGATTTGTAAATCCCACAGCCATTAGCAGTGCCAAGACACCTGCAAATAATTTTTTTATGAGATTAAAATTGTTTTGTTCTCTTTTCTGATACACACCCTTCATTGTTACGAAATCTCCTCCTTCGTCCCCACTTGCATATTTTGTTCTTTGGTTTTTTGTTCTATATTTACAATATTCCCATCTTGAATGGTAACGACCTTATCTGCATAGCTTGCAATGCTTCGATCATGCGTTACCAAAATTAATGTCTGATTGTGCTCTCTTACTTGATTTACAATCAGGTTCATTACTTCCTTGGTCGTATTGGTATCCAAATTACCCGTAGGTTCATCCGCAAAAATAATTTTAGGATTTCCAGCTAATGCCCTTGCAATTCCGACACGTTGCTGCTGACCACCTGACATTTGCGACGGTTTTCTTTTCTCATATCCTTTAAGTCCAACCGCGCCTAGGATCTCCTTCGCAGCGGAATTACGTTTCTTTTTTTCCACACCACGAAAAATAAGCGGTAAACTAACATTTTCTACCGCTGTCATCATAGGCATTAGATGGTAAGCTTGAAAAATAAATCCGATGTTTTTCTGTCGAAATAACGTAACGTTGGACTCATTTAATTTATGAATTGGAATACCTCCTATGTAAATTTCACCCTTAGTGGGTTTTTCCAATCCTGCTACCATATTTAAAAATGTAGATTTCCCCGATCCAGAAGTACCGAGGAAACATACAATTTCGCCTTTTTCAATTGTAAGGCTTACATCATCCAAAGCGATGACTTTCTCATCGCCCATTCGATACACTTTTCGTACATGTTTTACTTCAATCAATGGTTTTTTATTTCCATTTTCTGAAGGTTGTATCGTCTGATTTCCCATCTTTTTTTAATCCCCTTTTACCCATCTGTATTTTATTAGACGTCTTAAGTTATCAAAATGTTTCAAATAATTAACTTTTAATTTAAATTTTTTCCATAATTAGCTAATATAATAAAAAGTATTTCCTTGGAAATATTATCTACTTCTTATTATAATAAAAAAACAACATTTTTTTATTTACAAAAAAAGAACTCTATGTGGTTTATTTTACCACATTCGAGCT
Source organism: Anaerovorax sp. IOR16 (assembly GCF_017168145.1). GTDB lineage: Bacteria > Bacillota > Clostridia > Peptostreptococcales > Anaerovoracaceae > IOR16. Next base: position 287,959 of record NZ_JADQTL010000010.1, read on the forward strand.
CTTTTTTCTCTTAAGTTTCTATTAATTTTTCTTAAGGTAAAAAAATCTTCCTTTTCTTAATGTCTACCCGATGCCTTCCATGCTGTCTTACTATAATCTCAAACGAATGTCTTTCTGTAATGAAAATTTGAATTATTACTATGATTTTTACTATATTACCCTGATGTACTACTTGATGTCATTCTTTTTTGCCACAGTGGAAGATTTTTTCAACCAAAAGATCCACATGATTCGCTCTATGCTGCTTTTTGTTCTTTCAACTTATCCATGAAATCATATCTACCGATTCCGAAGACCATACTGATGAACATAACGGCTAACATTGCGAAGGAATAAAATACAAATGGCATAATTTGAACGGCAGTTAATGGTGCACTGCTGTCCGCTGCAAAGCCTAGTGTATAAATCATTGCCGGAGTCCAAGGCAAGCAATAAACCAAAGTGTTTGACTGTGCATCCATTAGATTTGCTGCTCTGTATGGGCTGATTCCATGCTGTTTTGCAAGAGGCTTAGCAAACGATGCTCCAACTGCTAAAATAGCTGGTGCATTTAATCCCATTAATGCAGAAAGAACAATAACCATTAAGGAGATCGTAAGTTCCGCAGAGAACGGAGTCTTTGCAACCTTACCAAGCGCATTTAACAATTGAATGTCTCCCTGACCTTTTCTCATAATGGAAATGGAACCGAAAAGCAATAATGCCAAGATACATACCTGAAGCATACTAGCGATACCTGTATAGATAACACCATCTACAGTACGATCTAAACCTTCTCCATGTACAGAGATTACCGCAGGAACACTTGGATCCACTGCATCAATCTGAACGAAATCAAAAAGTCCAAATGCACAAGCAGTTATGATTCCCAATAAAGAACCGATGGTAGTTGCAATAATGATGTCTCCTGTTTTAATTGCGATGTAAATGGTAATAATAACCGGAATAAACATCATTAATGTCTTTGGATCGTAAGCATAAGATTCAACGGTGCCAGCTTCACCTGCTGTCATCATTCCATATATAACGATACCAACAATCGTAATCGCACCCGCAACCAAAGCATACTTTAATCTGGATCTTACAACTCCAGGAACATCGACACCTTGAGACGTTGCAGAACAAATAGTTGTATCCGATACTGGTGCAAGGTTATCTCCAAATGCCGCACCGGAAATGATGGTACCAGCTAAAAGAGCCGGATTACCGCCCAAAGCAACACCTGCCGGATAAAGAACTCCCATGCCCGCTGCAATTGTACCAAATCCAGTTCCGGACGCGGTCGCAAATACTGCGGATGCTAAGAATGTAATAACGGTAAAGAGTGTGCTGTTTACTCCCATGCCTGCAGCTACACCAGCTACGCCGGAAGCAAGTCCCGACATACGAAGAATTCTTGAAAACACACCTGCAAAAATCCAGCAAACAACCGGAATGATTGCTTCTTTACTTGCCATACCTTCAATGACAGCTTCCGCATATTGTTTCTTACTTTTTGCAAAGAAAAACGGAATGATTAAAGCCGAAAATGCCGGTACCCATAGTGCACCATCAGAAATGGATGCCCAATGGAATGTCGTCAAGATAATCAATGCTAAAAATACGATGAACGGCAGGAAAGACATCCATACGCCGCCATAAAATTCTAAGCGTTTTGTTTCTTTTTCCATAAAACTACCTCCTACTAAAAAATAACTTCCAAATATAATTTCACTTTTATAATAGTGCAAGCATCGTGCCAATTCATATTTGTCAGTTTTTTAATAAAATTCGATGATTTTCTCCCTTTTTTAAATAATAAAGTTTGATATTTGCTTAAAATTAAAAAAGTACCATGCAAAAAATTTCATAGTGGAAATTTTTTGCATGGTACTTTTTTTCCATTTCACTCATTTCTCTCCGGTATCAATTTTATACTCTACAATTTTATTAAAAAGTTGTCTTCTACTCATTCCCATTCGTTCTGCCGTTTTTGTAATATTATTTCCACAAGCCAAAAGTGCTTCCTTAATGTACCTCTTTTCAAATTCCTGTTTTGCTTCCTTATAAGAAAGCAGTTCTTCCTTAACAACAGCACTGTTATCAATCTCTTCAAAAAATTCCATTGGTTCCGTTTGATTCATCCTCAAAACTCCGTCATTGCTTAAAATGACCAATCTTTCTATAATATTTTTCAATTCTCTTACGTTTCCTGGATAATCATAGTTTAATAAAAATTCTTTGGTTTGAGGCTCAATTTCTAAAATGCTTTTTCCTGTCTCTTTACTAAAACGTTGAAGGAAAAAGGAAATAAAATCCTCCAAATCCTCTCGGCGCTTTCGCAATGGAGGAATATGAATCTCAATTGTATTGATTCGATAAAGAAAATCTTCCCGAAAGGTCCCTTCCTTTACTTTCTCATATACATTTTTATTGGTTGCAGAGATCAAACGAAAATCTACATTGATTAATTTGTTTGAACCGATTCTCTCAATTTGTTTGGTTTCCAATACACGTAGCAGCTTTACCTGCGTTCCCAAATCCATGTCCCCAATTTCATCTAAAAAAATGGTTCCACCATTGGTTTCCTCCAGTTTTCCTACTCTTTTAGTTAATGCACCTGTAAAAGCACCTTTTTCATGTCCAAAGAGTTCTGATTCAATTAAATTTTCCGGATAATGTTGACAATTCAAAGGAATGAACGGACGTTTTCCTCTTCCGCTGATCTGATGCAGTCTCTGCGCAACAATTTCTTTTCCAACACCGGATTCTCCCATAATAAGAATGCTTGCCTTCGATGCTGCAACCTGCTGTACCAGCTCCCAAAGTTCACGCATCTCTTTATTTTTACTTCCAAATAATACATCATTGCTATTTTGCATCTCGTTTTGATTCTTTATATTTGCAAGCTCCATCATTTTTTCAGCTTTTTTAATTTCCAGTACCATTTCTTCCGGATCATGGCTTTTTATAAAATATCCAAATGCACCCATCTTCATAGTCTGAACCGCTGTTTCAATGCTTCCATAGCCGGTTACCATAATGACTTCAATGGAATTATTATAAATACTCTTAATTTGTTTCAGAAATTCAATTCCATCAATTCCGGGCATTAAAATATCAGTAATCACCAAAGGAAAATATTCGTCCTCTAAGATATCAAGTGCTTCCTTCGCAGAGCCTGCCGTAACAATCTCATAACCTTTGCTGCAAAGTAACATCCGATAAGTTTCACGATAATCTGCATCATCGTCAACAATTAATATTTTAAAGTTGTTTTTTTGCATCATGACTTCGTCTCCTGTTCTTGTGGAATTAAAATCGTGAATTTAGTTCCTTCTCCTATTTTGCTGTCTACCGTAATCGTACCGTTCAATCTTTGTACCTCAGAATAAACAATAAATAATCCCAGTCCCGTTCCTTTGCCCGGTTCTTTTGTCGTAAAAAACGGATTAAATAAGGTTTCCAAATGCTTCTCATCAATACCACTTCCGTTATCTTCACATATAACACAAAAAGCATCCTCGTGCAATTCACCACAAATACGAAGAATGCCTCCTTCGTCCATTGCATCAATTGCATTCGCCGTCAGGTTTAATAGAATATGCTTCAATGTTTCCGTGCTGCAGTAGACCCAAATATTTGGATCACATTCCAATGTAATGGATATTTTTTTCTTTTTTGTTTCTTCATTTTGAAGGGTAATGATGTCCTGCATATTTTCCCTTAAATTCAAATGTTCAGGTTTATCATCGGATACCCTCCAAAATTTCATTACATTATCTATGATTCCCCCTGCACGTTTTATGTTGGCATCAATAAAATCCAAGGACTTTTTCGCAGTTTCAGAAAGGCTTTCAGCGCTGCGTAGCAGATAACTTTGTGTACGGATAATTCCGAGCGGGTTTCGAATCTCATGTGCCATTCCTGCTGCAAGCTGTCCGATGGCAATCATTTTTGAAGACTGTAGCAATTGGTTCCTTTGAATCTTTTCAATCGAAACATTTCTAAGAGCAATCAAAACGCCGCTTTGAGTCCCTGCCAGTCCATAAACAGCCATCTCATACACTTCATTTTCCATCGTTACTTCACGCTTTACCGTGCCGCCAACCGTCATGCATTCGTCAATTGGGCACGATTCACAGTCTGTGCAAAGATCAGAAAAAAGACTTTTGCAGGTTCTCCCAAAAACCTGTTCTTGATTTTTACGTACACAATTCATTAAACCTTGGTTCGCATTCACAATAATCTTATCCTTACTAATTACTGCAATGTATTCGGTAATGCCGTCAAAAATCATTTGCAATTCATTTCGACTGTCTTCCAGCTCCACCGTCCGTTCCTTTACTTGCTTTTTCAAGGCATGATTATTCAGCATAATTAAAATTAAAATTGCAATCGCCACTCCCATTGGAATCCCAAAAAATTTAAAAAAATCTTTTTTAGGGTTGGCTTTTAAAAGTGGTGTTGAAATTCCAAACCATTTCTGTTGAATTTTTTCTAGCTGCCCTTTGTTCCTAATGGTAGTAATCGCATCGTTTAAAATCGGAATAAGTTCAGCCTTGTCTTTGTTTATCGCCAAAACCACATCTTCCTCATACAATGCGGTATTGATTAATTTAAACGAACTATAATCCTTATTATGGCTCATCGTATAATACACAACCGGTTCATCTCCGATTACCGCATCCACTCTCTCCTCTGAAAGAAGCTTCATTCCGGAAGATACATCCGGCACATATACTAGTTCCGCCTTTGGATAGTTTTTTCTAAGATAATCGTTCGCATAATCTCCTTTTTGAGTAGCTACACTCATATGGTTAATGTCTTCTAAAGTGAAATCAGCATCCTCATGAATCACAAGAACAGTACGAAGATTGTATATCGGTTTTGTAGCAGCATACTTGGAGCTTCGTTCTTCATTCATAAACATATCACAAATATCTGTCTCCCCAGATTCCAAAGCAACCAAAGCATCCTCCCAAAGGTATGGCATAGTCTTAATTTCTACTCCCATTTCCAATGAAAGCTGGTTCATAAAATCAACTACAACACCCTTGTAAATGCCATCTTCGTCCAAAAAACGCAGAGGAGGAGCATTTTTATCTGCGCCATAAATTAGTACACCCTCCTGAGTCAAACGGCTTAAAACATCTCTTTTATGCTGCTGCTCCATATATGCTTTCACTCCAGGTATTGCCGCTAAAATCAACATTGCCAATAAAAAAAATGCTAAAAATACTTTTTGTCTATGATTCATCTTCATAGAGTCTCTGCCCTTTCTTCTTGTTCCCTGCATCAGTTTTGCTTTTTTTGTTATTCTTTCAACATCGCAGACAATATTTCTTACATAATAACAAAAGAAACCGCCATCGAAAAACCATAATATACTTGTCATGGCTTCTCTAAGGCGGTATACATCTTTATTTTTAAATCAATTCCACTCTGTGGAAGGTTTTCTTTCCTTTTTTAATTAGTATCGCGTTGTCTTTGAACATTTCCTTTGTCAACACAAGCTTTTTATCTGTAACCTTTTCATTATCAATGGTTAGACCACCTTGCTCAATCGTACGGAATCCTTCGGCGTTACTTGGAACCAGTCCAATTTCCTTTATTAAAGCAACGATACCCATTCCTTCACCTTCAAAACGTGACGCTTCCATCTGTGTTGTCGGTACATGTTCCATTGCACCGCCTCCTGCAAATAAAGCTCTTGCTGCAGACTGTGCTTTTTCCGCTTCTGCTTCACCATGAACCAGTTTCGTTACCTCATAAGCCAAAATTTCTTTTGCTTGATTGATTTCAGCACCTTCTAAGGAAGATAAGCGTTCCACCTCTTCCATTGGCAAGAATGTCAACATAGAAAGACACGTATGAACATCCGCATCTTCTACATTTCTCCAGTATTGATAGAATTCGTAAGGTGTAGTTTTTTCTGGATTCAGCCATAAAGCACCTTTTTGCGTTTTACCCATTTTTACACCTTCGCTGGTTGTCAAAAGGGAGAACGTCATGCCATAAACCTGCTCTCCAAGTTCTCGACGAACCAAATCAACACCGCCCAAAATATTGGACCATTGATCATCTCCGCCAAACTGCATTTTACAGCCATACTTCTTATTCAATTCTACAAAGTCATAAGACTGCATCAGCATATAGTTGAATTCCAAGAAAGAAAGTCCTGTTTCCAGACGCTTTTTGAAGCACTCGGCACGCAACATATTGTTCACAGAGAAATGTCTGCCAATGTCACGAATAAAATCAATGTAATTTAAATTCCAGAGCCAATCCGCATTGTTTACTGCAATTGCCTTGTCATCAGAAAAATCAATGAATTGATTGAACAGCTTTGTGAATTGATTGCAATTATCCATAACTATTTCTTTTGTCATCATCTGACGCATATCCGTTCTTCCGGAAGGATCTCCAATCATACCGGTACCGCCTCCAACCAATACGATTGGTGTATGGCCGTATTTCTGCATATACATCATGATAATGATCTGCATAAAGTGTCCCACATGTAAGCTGTCTGCAGTCGGATCAAAACCAATATAAAATTTGATTTTTTCTTTTCCTAAAAGTTCACGAATTTCTTCTTCATGTGTGGTTTGCTTGATAAAGCCTCTTTCTTTCAGGACATCAAATACATTTGTATGTTTGCTTACGTTATCATCAATCTTGTACATATCTATCACCTATCCTTACATCTTTCGATGTTTTTATTATTATCAAAGCCATCAGAATAAAAACAGCAATGCTGATTTTTTTTATTTTGTACCGTATAAACGGTCTCCTGCATCTCCAAGACCGGGAACAATGTAGGCATGTTCATTTAAGTGACTATCTTTTGCTGCCACAAAAATATCCACATCCGGATGATCGTTTTCAATTACAGCAATGCCTTCCGGTGCAGCAATGAGGCACATTAAAGTAATTTTCTTTGCACCTTTTTCTTTTAAAAGACTAATCGCCGCACTTGCAGATCCACCCGTAGCAAGCATTGGATCAACTACAAATAAGTGACGCTTGTCAATGTCTTCCGGAAGCTTGCAATAATACTCAACCGGCTGCTTTGTTTCCGGATCACGAAACATTCCAATGTGTCCAACTCTTGCATTTGGTACTAGAGAAAGGAATCCATCTACCATACCAAGTCCTGCTCTAAGAATCGGAATAATTGCCAAAGATTCGCCTGCCAGCATCTTCATTGGTGCCTTACAAATCGGCGTTTCCACTTCAACTTCTTCCAAAGGCAAACTACGAGTTGCCTCATAAGCCATTAAGGTCGCAATTTCTCTTACCAATTCTCTGAAATCCTTCGTTGAAGTTTCCTTATCTCTCATGATTGCCAACTTATGTTGAATCAGCGGGTGATCAAATACATATACTTTTCCCATTCTTTTTCCTCCGTTTTACATTTCGTCCAGCATGTCCACACGTCTTTGATGGCGTCCGCCCTCAAACTCGGTATCAAGCCAAGTATCTACTATTTTCAACGCCTCTTGGGTCTCTAAAACTCGTCCACCCAAAGCCAAAACATTTGCATTGTTATGCTTTTTTGTCATTTCAGCCATATATTCATTGGTTGCAATGGCACATCTTACACCATGTACCTTATTTGCTGCCATACTAATGCCAATGCCTGTTCCGCAGCATACGATACCTAGCTCCGCTTTTCCCGAAGCAACTGCCTCGCCACATGCTTTCCCGAAGGCTGGATAATCCACTGATTCTTCAGAATTTGTTCCCAGGTCCAATAATTCAAATCCTCTGTTTTTTAAATGCTCTTTTATCTGCTCCTTCAGGGCAAAACCGCCATGATCGCTTGCAAGTGCAATTTTCATACTTTTCCTCCTAAACGTGAATGATGTGGTACCCTGCAGATTTCCACATCCGGTTCATAACTGCAAATCCCACCGAATTTTTATCACTTAACGCACCAGCCAAAATTAAATTAACATGATTTTCATCCATCTCGCGTAATTGGGAGAAAAAGTCATGCGCAGCTTGTTCAAAACCATTTTCTTCAAATAAAATAATTCCTACTTTACTGCCTTGTTTTTCTTTCTCCTCTTTAATGCGCTTTATTTCTTCTTTTACGCGGCTGTGTTCACCTTGTAAAATAATCATTTCAGCCTTAGGTGCATAGTGTTTATACTTCATGCCGGGTGCCTTAGGAGCTGGTGCTGCTTCTTCACTGACATCTCTTGGCCTATGAATCAGCAATGCAGGATCCAAAACAACCTTCCCCTCGGTTACCCGACCGATTTGCTCCGGAGTCAAGATTCCCGGTCTTAACACCATTGGAATCTCTCCGGTCATATCTAATACGGTCGATTCAATGCCCACTCTACAAGGTTCTCCTTGTAAAATCACATCAATCGTTCCGTTTAAATCTTGGTATACGTGCTCCCACTTTGTCGGGCTTGGTTTACCCGAAAGGTTCGCACTTGGTGCTGCAATGGGACAGCCGGACTCACGAATCAAAGCAAGTGCAACCGGGTTATCCGGCATTCGCACTGCCACGGTATCTAAGCCTCCGGTGGTCTTATCCGGCACCGTTTCTTTTTTCTGAAAAATCATAGTCAAGGGGCCCGGCCAAAAAGCTTTCATCAACTTCTTCGCCGCGTCCGGCACGACATCGGTGAGTCGTGCCAGGTCTTCCTCCTCCGCAATATGAACAATCAGCGGATTGTCGGAAGGCCTCCCTTTTGCTGCATATATTTTCTCGGCCGCCTTTGAATTCATCGCATCCGCACCAAGGCCATATACCGTTTCTGTCGGAAAGGCCACCAAACCACCGGCACGCAAAAGGGACGCGGCTTCTTTCAGCTGCGCTTCTGCACTTTCTAAATCCGTTACATCAAATAGTTTGGTTTCCATTATTATCTCCAAATATAATTTAATAATTTTTCATTTTTTCGGCTTGTTCTGTTGTAACTAATCCATCAATGATTTCATCGATTTCTCCATCAAGGAAGTTGTCCAACTTATAAATTGTCATGCCGATTCGATGATCCGATACACGACCCTGCGGGAAATTATAGGTACGAATACGTTCACTCCGATCTCCGCTACCTACTTGACTCTTACGCGCTGCAGCTTCTTCTGCTTGCTTTGCGGTCATTTCCAAATCGTAAAGTCTTGCCTTCAAAACCTTAAACGCTTTTTCTTTATTTTTAATCTGAGACTTTTCATCCTGACAAGTTACCACAAGTCCGCTCGGCATATGTGTCAAACGTACCGCAGAATCTGTTGTATTTACACATTGTCCCCCATTACCGGATGAACGATACACGTCAACACGTACGTCATTTGGATTCACTTCTACTGCAACATCATCGACTTCCGGAAGTACCGCTACGGTTGCCGCAGAGGTGTGCACTCTTCCGTTGGATTCTGTCTCAGGAACACGCTGTACACGATGTACCCCACTCTCATACTTCAATCTGGAATAAGCACCCTTACCCTTAATGATAATAACGGCTTCTTTGATTCCTCCGATGTCCGTATCGTTAATATCCATCAATTCTACTTTCCAGCCTCGACGTTCTGCATAACGAGTGTACATACGCAAAAGCTCCGCACCAAAAAGTGCAGCTTCATCACCACCGGTTCCGGCACGTACTTCTAAAATAACATTCTTTTCATCGTTCGGGTCCTTCGGCAAAAGAAGAATACGAAGCTCATCACTTATGCTTTCTTCTTTTTCCTCTAACTCTGACAATTCCATCTTTGCCATTTCACGCATTTCTTCGTCTAAACCGCTTTCATTCAGTAATTCCTTTGTGGCCTGCAAATCGTCATTGACCTTTTTAAAATCTTTATATTTGTTTACAATTGGTTCCATCTCGCTCATTTCTTTGATGTGTTTTTGCCAAACAGCTTGGTTATTGATCACATCCGGGTCTGAAACCTTAAGGCTGAGCTCCTCATATTTTTCTTCAATAAATTTTAATTTATCGTACATTTATAGTCACTCCTACATAAAAGTATTTTTTTGAGTTTCTTGATTTATATCTGAACTATTTTACCACAAAAAGGCTTAAAAAAAAACCGGAAATCGAGATTTCCAGGTTTTTTTGTAGTTATTCGATATTGAACTTTTTCTTGAACTTTTCCACACGTCCGCCTCGATTGATGAACTTTTGCTGTCCCGTAAAGAACGGATGGCAAGCAGAGCATACATCTAATCTAAGTTCTTCTTTAGTCGACTTAGTAACAAATGTGTTCCCACATGCACATGTAACCGTGCATTCCTTGTAATCTGGATGAATTCCTTCTCTCATGCTTTTCACCTCTTTCCTGCGTCTCCACTCACGTGAAAACAATATTATCCATTTGCCATATCTGTCATAGATACGATTCTCTATACACGATAGCTATTACATATTAGCACAAGTGTCGGTTTGTAGCAAGTATTTTTTTAATTTTGTCGATTATTTCCTTATATTTGCCCACACAATACGATCTTTGCCTGCTAGATCTTTTACAACGCCTGTATCTTCAAAATCACCGCTGTCTTCCAGCAGTCGTCTTACGGATTCGGCTTGATCATGACCGATTTCAAGAAGCAAAAGACCTTCTTTTTTTAAATATGCTCCTGCTTCATTCGCGATGCGTCGATAAAAGTCAAGTCCATCCTCACCGCCATCCAATGCCATCATTGGCTCAAAAAGCGCAACTTCTCGCTGTAGAGTTGGGATAACATCACTGCGTATGTAGGGAGGATTCGAAACAATTAAATCAAATTGTTTTTTACCTTTGCCTTTTTTATTTTTCGGAAATGCTTCAAACAAATCACCTTGTATAAAGGTAATCCCTCTTGCAGGACGATACCCCGACGCATTTTCCTTTGCAACCAAAAGTGCTTTTTCACTGTAATCGGACGCTGTAATTTTTGCTTTAATGGACTCTAAATAATAAGCCAAGCTGATTGCAATCGCCCCGCTTCCACAGCATAAATCCAAAATGTCAAATCCACCCAAAGGCATCTTTGTTTTTTTCAAGTAGTCCAATGCCATTTCTACAAGTGTCTCTGTATCCTGTCTTGGAATCAATACATCCTCATTGACAACAAAACGCAAACCCATAAATTCCTGATTACCTAAAATATATTGCAACGGCTTTCCGGATGCACGCGTGTCAATTAATTCAAAATAACGTTCACACCTTCGATCATCCAAATCATCTCCGACGTGGCTAAATAAAAAGCTTCGATCCTTCTGCAACAAATCACAAAGCAGAATCTCTGCATCTAACCTTGCATCCATACAGGAAGCATTCGAAAGTCTTCTTTCGGCAACCGCCAATAGTTCCTTGATCATTAAACCCATCTTTTATTTCTCACCTCTGCCTGCTTCTCCGTCATTGGGCTTTTCTATTTCTTCATTTGTTTCTTCTTCTATTTCTGTAAAAATACCTTCCGGTCCACATTCTGCAACATATGCACGCGGTTCCTCTTCTTTCAGTACTTCCTTCATTGCTGCGATCGCAACCTCAAGCTGTTCATTGCTTGGCGTCTTTGTGGTTAATTTTTGAAGGAGCAATCCCGGTACACTTAACACCTTTACAACCCACGAATCGCTTCTGCCTGCCCATTGCAAAAGTTCATAGGATAACCCTGCTACAACAGGAATCAAGAGCAATCTCGACCCAATTCGTATTAGTAAATTCGGCCATCCCAAAAGGGAAAACAACAATAAGCTGATTACCATAACAAACATTAGAAAACTCGTCCCGCATCTCGGATGAAGGGTTTCAAACTGTTGTGCGTTCTCCGGTGTCAATTCTAGTTTGTTTTCATAGCAATGGATCGTCTTATGTTCAGCTCCATGATATTGAAACACTTTTTTAATATCTTCCATCTTTGAAATCGCTGCAATGTATATTACAAACATTAAAATACGCACAACACCTTCAATGAGATTCAATGCAATTTCATTCGTCGTCAAATATTTAAAAGCACTTACTAAAGCGGTTGGTAAAATAATAAAAACGCCCACTGTAAAAACAATTGCAAGCACTACAGAAAAGTAAAGCATTGCATTGAGTGCACCCTTCTCTCCAAATCGCTTTTCGAGCCACAGTGTCATCTTATCCTTTTCATAAACATTTTCTGTGTCAAAATGCTCCAGCATTTCTGCCGAGTACAGCAAAATGCTTGTTCCCGTTACCAAAGAATCCACAAAGGCAACGACACCCCGTACAATGGGCACCTTCTTCCATTTGCTTGGTTTCTTTAATGGTTCTATTTTCATATGCATTCCGCCATCGGGCTTACGAAGCACCGTAGCAATGCGATCCTTTCCACGCATCATAATGCCTTCTAAAATCGCCTGTCCCCCTACTTTCGTCGGAGATGCATTTTTTATAAAAATTTTACTGAAATCCATAGTATTCCTCTTTAACGATCCAAACGACCGTTTATCTGGTTTTGATTATCCTCTAATTGAATTTTTTTCAAAACTTGTATAAAATCCTCATTATTTTTTGTATGAGTCAATTGATCAATAATTCTCTCTGTAACCTCTTGAGTACCAATATTGGCCATAGCACGCCGCATAATCCAAACTGCTTCCATTTCCTCTTGTGACATGAGTAAATCTTCTCTTCGTGTTCCAGATTTATTTAAATTAATTGCCGGGAAGATTCTCTTTTCCGATAACTTACGATCCAGATGCAGTTCCATATTACCAGTACCTTTAAATTCTTCAAAGATTACATCGTCCATACGACTTCCGGTTTCTACAAGTGCTGTAGCCAGAATTGTAATGCTGCCGCCTTCTTCCATGTTACGAGCCGCACCAAAAAACTTTTTGGGTTTATGCAGCGCTCCTGGATCTAGACCTCCGGATAACGTTCTTCCGGAAGCAGGAACAACAAGATTATACGCTCTTGCCAAACGAGTGATGCTATCCAATAAAATGACAACGTCTCTCCCATGCTCCACCAAACGCTGTGCTCTAGCTAACACCATCTCTGCAACCTTTACATGGTTTGCCGGAAGCTCATCAAACGTGGAATAAATGACCTCGCCCTTAATCGAACGTTGCATATCGGTTACTTCTTCCGGTCGTTCATCCACCAAAAGAACAATCAGCTCAACCTCAGGATATTTTTTTTCAATGTTATTTGCCACTTTCTTTAAAAGCACAGTTTTCCCAGCTTTCGGCGGAGCAACAATCAATCCTCTTTGTCCTTTTCCAATCGGAGCAACCAAATCAATGAGGCGCATTGACAAATCTCTTCCATCCTCAAGACTCATACGTTTATTCGGAAAAATTGGTGTCAAATCGTCAAAATCAGGTCTGCGTATTGCGACACCTGGTTCGTCTCTATTGACTTCTTTCACATAAAGAAGCGCACCAAATTTTTCACCATCGTTCGGTTTTCTGGTAATGCCCCTAATTTTATCTCCCTTTTTCAAATTAAAACGACGAATTTGAGAAGGGGAAACATAGACGTCTCGATCACTGGTTAAAAAGTTATGAAAACGCAAAAAACCAAATCCGCCATCTGCAATGTCTAAAATTCCTTCTACTTCCGGGCGTTCTTCTTGGGAATAAGTTCGTTCTTTTTTTGTCGAAGAACTCTCTTTTTGTTCTTCCTGTTCTGTTCCTTGCGTTTTGTCTCTCGGGTTTTGTATTTTTTGTTCTTTGGTTTCAGCCTTTTTCTCTGCAACTTCAGCCTTCTGTTTTACAATATGCTCCGAATTTTCTTCTATTTTAAGCGAACTTTTTTCCTCAAAATGCATGATTGCTTCTAAAAGCTCTGCCTTTTTCATCTTTTCAAATCCGGTAATTTTCATATGTCGTGCAATTTCACGCAGTTCGGCTACTTTTTTCGTTTTAAGAACTGCCGCGTCCATTTTTTCACTCATGTTTATTCTCCCGGTGCCGCATATACATCTGCATAAGCACTCTTTTTATCCATATCGTGAATGGCCTCAATATAACGGATGGTTCCGGTTTCTCCACGCATAACAACGGTATGTGTTTTCACTCTGCTCCCGGAAAGATATCGTACTCCTCTCAACATATCGCCATCGGAAACACCGGTAGCCACAAAAATAACTTCATTCGTTTTAACCAATTCATCAATCGTTAATACACGATCAAAGTCTTCCTTGCTGGCTTTCAACTTCTCTTCTTGTGTCATTGGGAAAAGTCTACCCTGAATTTCACCGCCCAAGCAACGCATAGCTGCAGCTGCAAGAACACCTTCAGGTGCACCGCCTATGCCCACCATAATATCAATACCGCTATCCTCGATACACGTCGCAATTGCCATCCCAACATCGCCGTCACGAAACAGTTTAATACGACAGCCCAATTCACGACACTGCTTAATATACCCATTATGACGATCGCGTTCCTGAATGGTTACCGTTAAATCTTCAATGCTTTTTCCCAATGCATCTGCAACCGCCAAAAGATTATCCTTCAAAGATTTATTTAAGTCAATGCAGCCTTTTGCTTCTGGCCCTACCGCCATTTTTTCCATATAATACACCTGCGTATTATATAAAGTACCCTTCGGTGCTACTGCAATTACGGAAATGGCATTCGATAAGCCCTTTGCGGTGGACGTCGTTCCATCTAACGGATCTACTGCAATGTCAACCATTGGTGCATGTTGGCTCGCCTTCCCGATTTGCTCTCCAATATAAAGCATTGGCGCTTCATCTTTTTCTCCTTCTCCAATAACCACGGTACCATCTATATCAATGGTATCAAACATACGGCGCATACCGTTAACAGCCGCTTGATCTGCGGCAATTTTATCTCCTCGCCCCATCCATTTTCCGCATTCAATGGCAGCAATTTCTGTAACACGTGCAAGACTTAATCCCAGATTTCGGTTCATGGAATTCATTTAAAATCCTCCTTCAATTACGATGCAATCGTTTCTTCCTATTTATTTTTCTTTTAAAATATTTTTGGCTGATATTTTAGACTTATTTTAAATTGAAAATTGAAATATATAAAAGTTTTTAAAGAAGTGCCAAACAGGTTTCCCCTATTTGGCACAGATAGAAAACAAATCGTTTTTATAGCCCGCCACTATCTAAAACCTTTCCTTTTTCCTCAGTTTGTCCTTCCGTACCTTCTACGGCCTCCTGCGGAGGTTCTATGGAATAAATTTCAGTGAGCATATTTGCAATTTCCTCTGATAGAGGATATACATAATACGGAGCATTTGGGTCCGGTTTGTTTGGAATCATATAAGTCTCAATACTCTCGGGAGACATTCCCAAAGCTTTTTGAGCAATTTTTGCGGCCATACCCAAAGTAATATCGGAATCCACATTTTCAATAATAGTTTTTGTTATTTTCGGTAACTCAAAGCTCAACATTTGTTTAAAGGCAGCTTTCATGAAATTTTGCTGTGCTTTTACACGTCCCAAATCGCCTTCTTTATATCCATGCCGATACCGCAAGAACTGTACTGCATGCTCGCCATCAAGCACCTGCTGCCCCTTCGGTATGTAGATCTTGAGAGGAGGCTTGTCATAAGGGTCGTTGTATTTCATCGTAAATGGGATGTCCATAGGGACCCCTCCCATTGCCTCTACAATGTTTTCGACACCCTCATATTTCACAACAGCATAATAATGAATCGGCATTCCCAAAAGAATATCACTTACAGCTCTTGCTGTATTTACAGGATCCTTTTGATAAGCCGCATTGATTTTCATTTGCGACGGGCTGTTATATCCCTGTCGTTTATAATAAGTATCACGAGGAACGGAAATTAAGTCAACATGCTTTGCTTTCATATCAAAGCTCGCTAACATTATCGTATCTGTCAATCCACTGTTAACCCCCAACAATAGGATATTGACGCGCTCCTTGTCCTCAAATGCTTCGAAAAACGGACTATTCATATCATACAATGGTGACATTTCATCCATTAAACTAGATTCCGATGGACCAAAAATCGGTGTTTCTGCAGCAGATCGGAATGTCCAATGAAATGGTATGCCTATTACAGTAAATGCCACAAATGCAATTATAAAAACTCGGATAAATTGCTTAATGCCTGTTCCCCTTTTCAGACTTTCTTTTCCCAATGCTATCTCCCTTTCTATTCATTAAAATAAGTAATCGTAATTATTTTATCCTTTTTTTCAAAAAAAAGAAATAGGGAATCGCAGATTCCCTAGATTTTTTTCGATATTAATCTTCTTTTTCAATTGCTGAGTCGGTTGTTTCATCACTTACAGCGTAAATTTCCTCAATCAAATCTCTTACTTTTTCATCATCAGCAAACCAATAAGATGCACCATCTACCGTTTTAGGATAACCCGGTGTCAAATAAGTCTGTATATTTTCTTTGGAAAGACTCATTGCATTTGTTGCAATCTTAAGTGCAATTCCTATATCAACGTCAGAATCTACATTTTGAATGACAGTCTTTGCTACATTTGGCAAATTAAAGCCTAAGGCTTGACGAAACGCAGATTTCATAAATTCCTGCTGTGCCTTGATTCGGCCGATGTCTCCTTCCGGATAACTCTTATATCCGGAACCCGGATTGGCATGGCGGAAACGAAGAAACTGTATCGCCGTATCCCGATTTAATGTTTGCTGTCCTTCTGGAATGTTAATGTGGAGTGGTGGTTTATCGTATGGATCGTCATATTTCATATGGAATGGGATATTCATTGGAATGCCGCCCAAAGAATCTACAATATTCCCTACTCCTTTATAATCAATCACTGCATAATAATGAATCGGCATGCCCATAAGTACACTGCTGACTGCCGTTGCCGTTCCGACCGCACCGCCCCCATTTTTACTGTGATAAATTGCATTAATTTTCTTCGCAGCAGGACTCTTTGCGCCCGGTCTTGGACAATAGGTATCACGTGGTACCGAAATTACATCCACATGCTGATTTTTCATATCATAGCTTCCAAGCATAATAGTGTCAGTCATTCCATCGTTTACTCCAAGTACAAGAATGTTCACTCTCTGACTGTCTTGAAATGCCTCAAAAAATGGACTGTTCGGATCTACCAGTACATTCATGTCATCCATAAGGTTCTCTTCCCCTGAAAAAATGCGAACCTCACTGACCCGATGAAGCATAAATTGTACGGGTGTTAAAAGCACCGTTAAAATCACAAATGCTATTAGAAATTGTTTTACAAATACTTTCATATAATATACTCTCTTTTTCCTCTTCCCTTTTATTATTCTTCAGCAATTTTCTACATAATTAATAATATACACCGTAATATTCTACTCTTTTTTGACAAAAAATCAAGAAATAAATTCTTAAAAAAACCCTTTCACAAGAAATGTGAAAGGGCTTTGATTTTATTGGTTACTTAAAACAACTCGGTTAATCTTTATTTTTTGCTGTAATCGAAGAAACCTACGCCGCTCTTTCTTCCAAGCTTTCCTGCACGAACCATCTTCTTTAAAAGAACGTGAGCTCTGTACTTAGGATCACCATACTCATTGTAAAGAACGTCCATGATTGCCAAGCAAACGTCCAAACCAATCAAGTCACCTAAAGCTAGAGGGCCCATTGGATGGTTTGCACCAAGCTTCATTGCTGTATCAATGTCTTCTGCCTTAGCAACACCATCAGCTAAAATGCCAACTGCTTCGTTGATCATAGGAATCAAAATTCTATTTACAACAAATCCAGGAGCTTCTTCTACTTCTACTGGAGTCTTTCCTAATTTTTCGGAAAGTGTAAGGATTGTAGCCTTTGTATCTTCAGAAGTTGCAAGTCCCTTAATAATTTCAACCAACTTCATCATAGGAACCGGATTGAAGAAATGCATTCCAATTACTTTGTCTGCTCTGTTTGTTGCAGAAGCAATTTCTGTGATGGAAAGAGAAGAAGTGTTAGTAGCCAAAATGGTATCTGGCTTGCAAAGTTCATCCAATTCCTTGAATAATGCTTTCTTTGCTTCCATATCTTCTGTTGCAGCTTCAATGATTAAATCTGCGTCAGCTACGATGGAAATGTCAGTAGAGCCATGAATTCTTGCTAAGATTTCATCTTTATCTGCTGCAGTCATTTTTTCTTTTGCAACCATTTTATCAAGATTCTTAGTTACAGTTGCAATTCCCTTATCTACGGAAGTCTGTCTTCTTGCTCTAAGAACAACTTCGTAACCATTTTGTGCCAACACCTGAATGATTCCAGCACCCATTGTACCTGTTCCTAATACACCAATCTTTTTCATGTTAAACTCCTCCATTTCAATTTGGGTCTACGCCCATTGTTGTTTGACTATGTATTTGTTTGTTACATTTTTAACAAAGCTTATACTATAAGATTAATCCATAACCGGATAAATTGCAATAGTAAAATAATATTTCCGTTAAAAATATCGATTATTTTTTATTTACCCTTAAATTCTGCTTTTCTCTTCTCTAAAAATGCACCCATTCCTTCTTTTTGGTCCTCTGTTGCAAAGCACTGTCCAAAAAGTTCAGTTTCAAGAGCAATTGCTTCTGACATAGGAAGCTCTACGCCCATTTGAATGGCTTTCTTTGATGCACGTACTGCAAAAGGAGCATTCTTTGTAATTTTTGCCGCAAGCGCCATCGCTTCATCCATTAAGGTTTCCGGAGAAACCACTTTATTTACCAAACCAATTTCAGCAGCCTGCTGCGCGGTAATAATGTCTCCGGTTAAAATCAATTCCATTGCCTTTGCTTTTCCGACAATTCTTGGAAGTCTCTGGGTGCCGGAATATCCAGGTGTAATACCAAGACCTACTTCCGGTTGTCCGAACTTTGCTTTTTCACTGGCAATTCTCATATCACAGCTCATAGAAAGTTCACAGCCTCCGCCCAATGCAAAACCATTGATTGCTGCGATGGACGGCTTTTCCAAAGTCTCAATTTTACGGAATACTGCAGAGCCAAACGTTCCGAATTCGTTTCCTGCTTTTTCATCCATCACACTCATAGCTGCAATATCAGCTCCTGCAACAAATGCTTTTCCTTCTCCGGTAAAAAGCAAAACTTCCACTTCTACATCGGAAGCTGCCGCATCCACTGCATCGGAAATTGCCTGAAGAACTTCTCCATTCAAGGAGTTCATTGCTTCCGGACGGTTGATCTTAATGATTGCAACCTTGTCTTTTTTTTCTGTTACCACTACACTCATTTCATTTTCCTCCATTTGTTTCATCGTTATTTTACTAACGTCAAATTGTGAGTTTTCGATCAAAGATCGTTTTGATTTATTTAGTGAGCGCTTCGCGCATCTCTAACTTGTAGCTTTCCACCCCCGGCTGGTCAAACGGATTGATTCCAAGCAGGTAGCCGCTTAAGGCACAGGTGGTCTCAAAAAAATATACCATCTGACCAAAATGATAGGCGTTTAGAGAAGGAATGTCAACCTTAATCATGGAAATTCCTTCTTTATAATGTGCTTGCATAACACCGGTCATAGCTGCATCATTGATTGCATTCATACTCCGCCCAGCTAAAAATTCTCCGGCACTTTTCGGAACGACTTGGTCTTTCTCCGGTTTTTCTATATGAAGGACGGTTTCAAAGAAAATTTGATTGCCTTGCTGTAAAAATTGACCCATAGAGTGCAGGTCGGCACTAAACTGTAAAGCAGCAGGGAAAATACCTTTTCCTTCTTTCCCTTCGCTTTCTCCAAAAAGTTGTTTCAGCCATTCTGTAAAAAATTGTAATTTCGGTTCGTAATATTCAAAAACCTCAATGACTTTTCCATCGTGATACAATTCATTCCGTGTTGCCGCAAGGAATCCGGCATCACCGGCAGTCTCACTTTGTGCCAGTATGGCTGCCATATCTGCTGCACCGTCAAGCATTTCTACTATGTCAATTCCAGCGACTGCAATGGGTAAAAGTCCTACAGGGCTCAATACGGAATAACGTCCCCCGATGTCATCTGGTACGACAAAGCTTTGGTATCCTTCTTCCAGTACCTCACTGCGCAATACTCCTTTTTCTTGATCCGTAATCGCATAAATACGCTCACGGCAACCCTCTTTCCCATATTTTCTTATCAATAATTCCTTTAATAAAGCAAATGCTACACTTGGTTCCGTTGTCGTCCCAGATTTTGAAATCACACAAAGGCAAACGTCTTTATCCGCAAGCTCCTCAAGAAGCTCATAATGATACGTTCCACTTAAATTATTTCCTGCAAAGTACACCTTTGGTGCGTGAGTGCCGTCTATCGAATCCTTTCTTTGAAACTTAGAAACCAACATTTCAATCGCTGCTCGTGCGCCAAGATAAGAGCCGCCGATACCTATGACGACAAAAGCATCACACTGCGTTTGAATGTTTTTTGCTGTTTGTTGAATTCGAGTTATTTCTTCCCGATTGAAATGAAGAGGCAACTTCACCCAACCGGTAAATGCCTCTTGTCCACTTTGTAGCTTCTCCCAACTTTTTTTTAAAGCTGGCTCATATTTTTTTAAACCATCGATTCCTTTTACCATTGAAACATCAACCGACAGCATCTCTTCCTTGTTCATCAATAATACTCTCCTCTTTTAACCGTACTACATCTTCTTTATTGAGAAGAATGATTGGCTCCCTCTGGATTTTTTTTACAATTTGACTTGTGTAATTAGGAACAAGTTTACTAAGCCATTCTTTAACCTCTTCTTTACTCTCCCCTAAAATTTGATTAATTTCTTGAACAATTCCATCTTCTGTTTCATCCAAAAGTTTTTTCAGGAGAGGGGATGGCGGTACAGAATGAGCTACATAAATTTTATTATGTGAAGTTTTTTTAATATCCTCTTCTTTTAAAAGAAGCTCCTCATAGAGCTTTTCTCCAGGACGCAAACCAACTATGCAGATATCAATATCTACATAAGGTACATAACCAGACAAACGAATTACATTTTCGGCTAAATCTAAAATTCGTATCGGCTTACCCATATCTAAAATGAAAATCTCACTTCCCTCTGCAATAGCACCAGCTTGAATTACTAGTTGTACTGCTTCGGGTATCGTCATGAAATAACGAGTGATTTCCGGATGCGTCACAGTAACAGGGCCACCCTGTGCAATCTGTTTTCTAAAAATAGGAATAACACTACCATTGCTCCCTAATACATTTCCAAATCGAACCGCAGAAAAGCTTGTACGAGATTTCAGGCTCTTATCCTGTATGACCATTTCTGCTACGCGCTTTGTTGCTCCCATTACGTTCGTTGGATTAACCGCTTTATCCGTTGATATCAAAACAAATTTTTCTACCGCGTACTTGTCAGATAAGTCAACCATATTTTTGGTTCCTAAAATATTATTTACAATCGCTTCCTTTGGATTGTCTTCCATTAATGGTACATGTTTATGTGCTGCTGCATGAAATACCACATGTGGTTTATATTTTTCAAACATTTCCTCCAAACGACTTCGATCTCTTACTGAACAAATTACAATATCAAATTCCAAATTTGGATTTGTTTTTTTTATCTCATTGGATAGTTCAAAAATAGTATTTTCATAAATATCTAAAGCAATTAGACGCCGCGGTCTAAAAGTAGCTATCTGCCGACAAAGTTCAGAACCGATTGAGCCGCCCGCACCAGTAACCAATACAATCTTTCCCTCTAGATATTGACTAATTTCTCTTAAATTTACTTGAACAGCATCTCTTCCAAGTAAATCTTCTATATCAACATCTCGAAGCTTACTTACACTTACCTTTTCATTTATCAAATCAATCAATGATGGTAATATTTTCATATTACAACGCGTTTTATTGCATTGTACAACAATTTCTTGAATGTCTTTCTGTGCAGCCGAAGGAATGGCAATGATGATTTCATCTACACCATATTTTCTAGCAAGCTTCTTAATGTCGGAACGGTTACCTGCGATTTTTACACCTGCAATTCTTTTATTTAACTTATCTACATTGTCGTCAATCACTACCACGACTTTCTTATTATATTCTGGATGACGCTTCATTTCTCGAATGATACTTGCACCAGCACTACCGCCTCCTATAATCATAACTTTAGTCAGTCCGGCTGTTCTACCAGTAAGTTTTTCTGCGACGCTGGTTTTATTCCAATCCCAATAGGTATTAAACGAATCCGGTGTACGAAAATTTCTTAAAACGCGATAACCAAGGCGTATCCCACCTAAAAAAAGGATATCTAAATTGCAACTAATCATATAAACACTACGAGGGAAAAATTGCTGAATAAATTCTAAATACGCAATCGCAGTTAAGGAGGCAAAAACAGAAGCCATAACAATTTTAAGCATTTCTTCCATTCCCGCATATTTCCATAAGCTATTATAGAGTCCAAATATCCATAATATCAATATTTTTAAAACCGTCAACCATATAAAGTTATTTGCATAAACTGCAAAATAACCCTCGAAAACATCATTAGTTACATTAAATTCAAAACGTAGTAAGAACGCTAATATGTACGCCAAGTTTATGCAGAAGGCATCTGCTAACACGAGAAAAGTAATTCTCGAATATTTCACCATTTGTCTATCCTCTATCCTTATAGTTTTATATATTTTATTTTACGTCAATATAAAGATTTTTGCAACTATATGGAATTTGCTGCAAGATATGCAGCAAATTGAGGTGTAAGCTTCTGAACTCCTCTATAATTAAGATGACGGCGATCATAAAAATCTTCGTTCAAGTTTAAACCTAATTCCTCATATTTTTGATTGTAATCCACATAAGCAATGTTTCTTTCTTTCGCAAACTGCCAAGCGGCATTATATAAAACCTGCTCATCCTTTGTTGCATTGGAAGGTGCTTTCATTAAAATAAGCTTAATATTTTCTTTATTCGTCAATTCATATATCTTTTGTAAATATTTCATAGTTTTTGGAAGTGGCTGTCCAATCTCCATTATATTTGCAACATCCTCACGGCTTTCAATTGGGGTAATCGGTTCCAAAAGAACATATCCTCGATAAGGATCACGCTTTTTTTTAAAATCCTTTTTATAATCCTCGAGGTTCAGTTCCTCCCATCTTCCATGGTATTTCATTATATTAAATATATAATTTCTTCTTTCTCCTTTGGGAACAGATGCAAAAACCATATCTATTTTATTTTTTGATAAAGGAATAGGGTCCATAGCAGAATATAATGTTCCTTCCTTTGGAACATTTTTGGGCTCAACCATCATATTTACTTCAAGAACCATAATTTTCGGTTTTTGTGTTTTGAGTGCCTCTTTCATATAATAATAACTAATCCAAATTGGCTGCTCCTGTGTCGCTAAAATATAAGAACGTAATCCTGTCTGATCTTCTACAATCTGGGGATCAATGGAGCAATACATATGGCTTGAACCAAAATACATAACATCGATACTGTTCTTCGGTTCATTATAAAAACCTCCGACTTTTACTGACATATTCCACGGCTCAGTCAAGCTTTTACGCACCAAAACATCACTGATTTCTGCAAATAATAGTGTTAAAATTAACAGAAAACAGGCGATACGGAATATTCTTATTGTAATCTTTAAATGTGGTTTCATTTTAATCTCCAATAATTTATTCTATTTAGAATTGAAAATACAGGAATTGACTTTCACTATATCCCGGTCCATATACTCCGAATATGACAATTGAAAAAATCAGTAACAGGTATACACTCCAACGGAACAGAAATCCCTGTTCTAAGACCTTTTTTCGCCAATCTACGCCATGGTATTCAGCAATGCTCATGAGTATCATTATAAAAATCGCACCAAGTGCCAAAACGAAGTTTTTCTGGTTTAAACCAAGCTGCCATAAAGTCCCGTCTACAAATACAATTGGATTCCATTTTAAAAAGATTTGATGAATCACACCAAAAGCATCATCCAAACATGGAGCTCGAAAGAAAATCCATGCAAAGTTCACAAGAAGAAAGGTCAAAATGCCTTGTCCCAATTTATAACTGAACTTCTTGCGGTTGATTCCCAAAAGATCTGTGATTGCATTTTTTATAGGACAGAGCATCTGCCCTATAATCTGGAACGCACCATGCAAAACTCCCCACATTACAAATGTCCAATTAGCTCCATGCCAAAGTCCGCTGACTAAAAATACAATCATAATATTTACATACTTCCGGAACGTTCCTTTTTTGTTCCCACCAAGCGGAATGTATAAGTAATCTCTAAACCAAGTACTCAAAGAAATATGCCATCGCTGCCAAAATTCTTTGATGCTTCTAGAAAAATAAGGCTGCTTAAAGTTATCCATCAATCGAAAACCCATCACCTCAGCTGCACCCTTTGCAATGAGTGAATACGAATTAAAGTCACAATAAATTTGAATTCCAAAGAATAAAGTCGCCACTACCACCTGCAGTCCAAGATAATACGTATATTGCCCATATACTTGATTGACCAAAATTGCTACACGGTCTGCAATCACCAACTTTAAAAATAATCCCCATAGCATGAGAAGCAATCCGGATTTTACTCTTTTATAATCAAAAAAATGACGTTCATTAATCTGTACCAATAGATTTTTAGAGCGTTCAATCGGCCCTGCTACAAGCTGTGGGAAAAAGGAAACAAACAATGCATATTTCAACAAATTTCGTTCGACATAAATTTCTCCACGATATACATCCATTGTATAACTCAATGCTTGAAAGGTATAAAAAGAAATACCGACCGGTAAAACAACATCAAAGGTAGGCTGAATTAAACTGACACCCAGCTTATTAAAGACGATATTTAAATTTGCTATTGCAAAATCAAAATAC
Source organism: Anaerovorax sp. IOR16 (assembly GCF_017168145.1). Lineage (GTDB taxonomy): Bacteria > Bacillota > Clostridia > Peptostreptococcales > Anaerovoracaceae > IOR16. The sequence goes on from NZ_JADQTL010000010.1 coordinate 312,667, forward strand.
TTAAAGAAAAATAAAATGCTTAAATTAGAAATAAAGCTAACGGCGACCCATAAACGTTTTTTTATTACGCTTCCCTTTTTTACCGCACGAGCAATCAAAATTCCACTGGTATAGGTAATCATTGTAGATGTTGCGATCAGTAAGGCATATTTTGGATTCCAACACATATAAAAATAGTAGCTTGCCAAAAGCAGCCACAAATAACGAAACTTATGTGGTATCAAAAAATACATCCCCGTTACGATTGGGAAAAACAACATAAAACTAAAGGAGTTAAATAACATCAGAGGAAATCCCTTCTAATTCTGATTTTTAGAACTTCTATTATTTTAAAATAAAAAAACAAGAAGGGCAAGGGGGAATCCTATGACCAACCATCGTATTGCTATGAAACGCAATGTTGGAAATCAAAATATCGGTATTTCATTATCAGGGGGCGGAATTCGTGCTTCCATTTTTCATCTAGGCGTTCTTAAGTGGCTTGCAGAAAATGGCGAATTGGAAAACATCCGTCATGTCTCGTCGGTTTCAGGAGCCAGCTTAGCCGTTGGATTAATTTACGCTCGAAGCGGTTACCGTTGGCCAGACAGTCACTTGTTCCTTAATAAAACCCTTCCAAAAATTCGGAATACGATCTTAAATCATAATATCCAGCAAGACTCTATTTTATCTCTTTTAAGTAAGCCTTGGAAATGGAACCAAAAAGTAAATGTACTTGCACATATTATTGAAAAAAAATGGGGCATTCATGGACTAATCTGTGATTTGCCTTCATCACCCTTATGGTCCATCAACTGCACTTCTTTTGAAACTGGTAATAATTTTCGTATTAATCAAAAACAGATGGTTGATTATAAAATCGGCTACGTTTCCCATCCAAAGATGTCCATCTCTGACGCAATCTCGGCCTCTGCAGGCTTCCCTGTTTTAATTGGTGCTTATAAGCTTTCCCTCAATGATTATCAATGGACAACGCCATTAAGTAAGTCAGGAAGATGCAATAACTCCCTCTACCGACCGACTTTAGAAGATTTAAAAATTTTGCACTTATGGGATGGCGGTGTCTACGACAATTTAGGACTTGAGGCACTGTACAAAATATCAAACGGCGGCCATCTCACGGAGGGACTGGATTTTTTAATCGTCAGCAACGCTTCTTCTCCATGTCCCTACCGTAAATGGGATAACCTTTTTTCAGTTCGTAATCTCAGCCAGCTCCTGGACATTAACATGAACCAAGTGGTATCGCTTCGAAGCCGTGATGTCATTGATTATTTTTTACGTACACAAAGAGGCTACTACGTACAAATCGGAAGCAAGATGAAACATATATTCGCTTACTCTTCAAATGTTTTGCCTTGTACCCAAAAAAGTAAAATGCCTTTATTGAAAAACGAAGAAATCGATTACGTAAAATACTATCCAACGACACTTACATCCCCAACCGAAGCAGATTATGACTTGATTTTAAATCATGGATATGAAACTGCAAAATACACCGAACTTTGCTATTATCGACCCTTACATAACCAAATAAATATATAGTGAAAAATCTACTTTTTTCACTATATATTTATTTTATCGTTTTGAATTTGGTCCAAGTCCAGTTTTCTTGGAGTTATAACCTAGATTCTGATTCTTAATCGTATTTGGAACGCTGTCCTTTTCCACCAATTCCTTCGCAAACTCTACTGTTAGCGCTTCCTGATCCTTCATACTCTGTTCTGCCTGTTCAACCATTGCACGGGTTAAATTTCCATTCTGTCTTGAGGTTAATTCTCCTCGATCAATTCCATCATGATAATTTTTACTCATTTAGTTCACCTCCTAATGGTAGTGTAACCAAAGAAATAAAAAAATCTCGAAAAATGTATACACGTAAAGACACTATAATGTTCTTTTATTTATTTTTGTTTATTTATACCATAATAATCTCAATTTTATAAATTATATTTAACCTCCTAATCAAGCTCTCTTTTTATTTTTAATACTTCAGCATAACAGACTGAAACAGAATCACATACTTATAATAAGAATCCTCGTATCGTTCTTAAAAATACAACAGTACCTTATTGCTATTCTTTACCCTGCCATTTTAAAGATAACTTTTTACATGGTCAACAACCCACTGGATATCCTCCATTTCCATATATGGATGGAATGGTAATGCCAGTACCGTATCACACAATGAATTTGTTACTAAATAATCTTTCTCACAATTTGGAATTTCTTCAAATGCTTTTTGTCTATGCATTGGTATAGGGTAGTAGATCATAGATGGTATGCCAAATTCTTTTAAGTGCGCCTGTAAGCCATCTCTTTGGGCCCGATTGGCAAGTACAATCGTATACTGAGCCCAACTGGAAGCATATTTTTCTGGAATTTGCGGTACTTTTACCACATCCCTCAATGCATTTGTATATTGTTTTGAGATGCGCTCTACTGCCTCCAATTCATATTTTTCAAATGCTTCTAATTTAATGAGCAGTATCGCTGCCTGTATCGTATCCAATCTGGAGTTAAGACCAATACGAACGTTATCGTATTTCTCTTTTCCTTTTCCATGGCTTCTATAAGATTTTATCAACTCTGCCATCTCAATATCGTCGGTAAAAACTGCACCGCCATCCCCGTAGCACCCTAGTGGCTTTGCTGGAAAAAACGAAGTGGTAGAAATATCGCCAAAGCTGCAGGCACGCTTTCCATGTAAACTCCCACCAAAGCCCTGTGCTGCATCTTCTAAAATTTTTATTCCGTATCGTTCCGCAATTGGCCGTATCCGATCGAAATCTGCTGGACGACCAAACAAATCTACCGCAATAATCACGCGAGGGGTTAATATTCCTTCTCCTATGACTTCTTGTATTTTAGCTTCCAACTTTTCTGGATCTAGATTAAATGAATGTTCTTCAACATCTACAAATATGGGAGTCGCTTTTTGCAAAGACACTACTTCTGCGGAAGAAAAAAACGTGAAATCAGGGACGAAAACAGCATCATTTGGCCCGATTTCCCATGCCATTAAAGCAAGCTGTAGTGCATCCGTTCCATTGGCACAAGTAATACAGTATTTTGTTCCTGCAAAATTTGCCAATTTTTCTTCCAGCTCCGCCACCTTTTTACCCATAATAAAATGAGCATCTGCCGCAACCTGTGTAAACGCCCAGTCAATTTCAGGCTTTAATCGCTGATACTGCGTTTTCAAATCTCTAAACTCCATGATTTCCTCCATACTTATATATATTTCACTTTACACTTCACTATATTCCGAACATGTTCTGCCACAAACTGTGCACTGATAATCCTTTAATATAGCACCGCATTCACATACCCACCCTATCTGCTTCGCCGGAGAACCTGCGACCAAGGCATGATCCGGTACATCTTTCGTGACTACAGCACCTGCTGCCACCATGGCCCATTTACCAATGGTATGCCCACACACGATCGTTGCATTTGCACCAATTGTCGCACCATTTTTTAACAATGTCTTTCGATAACCCTCTGAGCCTTTTGGATATTTAGCACGCGGTGTAAGATCATTTGTAAAAACCATAGACGGACCGCAAAATACGAAATCCTCCATCTCCACGCCCTCATAAATAGACACATTGTTCTGTACCTTGCATCCATTCCCAATCTTTACATTATTTGAAACGTTTACATTTTGGCCAAAAGAACAATTCGCGCCAATCCTAGCGCCGCTCTGAACATGACAGAAATGCCATATTTTTGTCCCTTTACCTATGAAAACACCGTCATCAATATAACTGCTTTCATGGACAAAAAATTCTTGGGTCATCTTTCAAATTCTCCTTTCATGTCCAAGCTGGAAAATTGGTCTAAAGGAAATTTTACAACTTGTCCAGTCTTCTGACTCTTATAGATTGCCAATATCATTTCTACTGCATGTTTTCCTGCTACCGCATCCACATAAGGCTGTCTATTATTTTCAATTGCTTCAATCATATCTGCAAACAGACTAGTATGTCCATTTCCATATACATTTTCGGTAGTTTCCTTAAAACCTTTGCTCTGCACGTCATCCTCTGTCTCATCAAAAAAGTTCCATACGTCAATATTGTTGGTGGAGGTTCCTCCTAACTTTACCGTTCCTTTTTCCCCGAACAGATACAGGGTTTCTTCCAAGTTCTTGGGATACACGTTGGTCGTTCCTTCAATCGTAGCTACACTTCCGTTTTTAAATACCACGGTAGCCATCCCAATGTCTTCGGCTTCGAGATATCCGTGAAACTGCTGCCGGGTTACACCATAAACACTTTCCACTGCATCGCCCATCATCCACCGAAGTAAATCAATCCCATGAATGCACTGATTCATTAATGCGCCTCCGTCTTGCCCCCAGGTTCCTCTCCACGGAGCCTGCTCGTAATAATCACGATTTCGATTCCATCTCACATGGATTGACCCATGTGACAATTTTCCAAATCGGCCTTCTTCCACTGCTGCTCTCATCTTCTGTACTGCAATATTAAATCTATTTTGGTGACATGCTGCAACTTTTACTGCATTTTTCTCGGCCAGTAAAATAATTTTATCTGCATCTTCTATACTCATTGCCATTGGTTTTTCAATGATGGTATGAACCCCCTGTCTAATGCAACTTAATGCGATTTCGGCATGCAGACCGCTCTCTGTTGCAATACTGACCAAGTCTGGTTTCACTTCTGCAAGCATTTTTGTATAATCCGTGTAACGCCTAATGGTCTGATCATTCTCTAACTCGTATTCTTTCAAGAGCTGTTCGATGCGTTCTGGAATAACGTCACAAACGGCAGCAAGCTCCAGTTTGTTGTTTAATACGGCTTTTATGTGGTTTCTCGAGATTCTGCCACATCCGATCAATGCATATTTCATTTATAAAACGCCTCCTTAAATACTATTTCTAAGTATCTTTGCCGGTGCCCCGATAACGACCTTACCAGGTGGCACATTTTTTGTAACAACAGAACCCATTCCCACTATCGAATCGGCTCCAATTTCGCACTGGTTTCTGATAACACTCGATGTAATATAAGCATTTTCACCAGTTATTACACTTCCAAACAACTGAGAACAGATCACTGACGCATTATCTTTCACCAGATTATTGTGACCAATATGTGTCGTCGGTGCAATTTTTACTCCGTTTCCAATCACGGTATCGTCAATCGTTCCTCTTGCAATGTTAACATGACTTCCAATAAATACATTGTTTCCAATCACAACTCCGCCGTAATGTTTAATCATCGTTTTTACATGGTTCTCATCTTCTGAATATCCGTAACCGTCTTCTCCTATAACAGTTAACGACTGAATGATGCAATTCTCTCCGATAGTCACACAGTTTCTGATGACTACATTGTCCCCGATTATCGTTCCATCTCCGATTTTCACATCTCCTACAATGGAACAATTCGTTCCAATCTGAACGTTTTTCCCAAGAGTAACTCCAACACCAATCACAGTTCCCGCCCCAATAGGCTCTCCAGTAGAATGATCTCCAAAAAATTCCTCCAGAATAGAGAAAAATACACCTTTCGAATTGCTACAACTGATTACAGTTTGTGCTTTTACATCAATGCTATCCTGTGCAATGCATACAGCAATTTCTCTATTATGGTTGCCGCTTCCGAGTTTATCCGACTTTAGCCAGGTTATCGTATGTTCTTTGTAATTAACAAAAGAAGAAAACCCCGTGACCGTTATATCTTTTTTCCCTTTCACCTGAAAAGTAAAATTATTTCTTTCAAGAAATGCTACAATGTCTGAAACAGAAATTTTTTTCATTTACGCCCTCCATTTCACTGTTGAGTCACCACTCAACACAAGTTTTCCTTCCTGGTTGGTGCAGATTATCTCTATTAGATAAAGATCTTTTTCCTCTATAATTTCTTTTATGACTAGTTTTACCTCAATTTCATCATCCAGATAAATTGGTCTTCTGTAATTGAAATTCTGTGAGAGCAGAATCGACCCGATACCTGGAAAGTAGTTCCCAATGATCATAAACACAGCATTTATACAAAACAGCCCGTGAGCTATACGCTTTCCAAAAATAGTATTTGCAGCATAATCTTCATCTAAATGAATAGGATTTATATCCCCTGATACCTTTGCAATTTCACTAACAATTAACTCTGTGGCAATAAATTTTTTTGAAATGGAATCTCCAACTTGTAAACTTTTCATCAACTTTCTCCTATTAAATGTCTGGTCGATTTAATACCTCGTTTAAATCTCGGATGTTATCAACAAGCGTTTCGTAACGCTCTATAGAAGCTCTACTCACAAATTCCTTTAGACATTCTTTCATGCTCGTTTCATTGATATCATACCAAATTGGATGCGTCAATATATGCAGCTTCGAATGCTCTCCAGATTTGGCCATCTCGAAAACATTCTCCCTCCAGTTTCTTCTGGAATCGGAAACATACTTAAAATTCTTAAAAAATTCCGTGCCATAACTATTCACTATTTTCCCACCGTTTATTTTATAATTCGCCTCCAAAGTCTTGGACGACGGCCTATGCATAGAAACGGTGGTAACTTCCGTACCAATGCATTGTGCTAAAAGCGCTGCCTCTTCTTCAATCGCCTCTACAATATCAGTCTCTTGTCCGTACTTTGCTTCATCAAAATGCAATCCAACGGTATGCCCAAAGCCAATGATTTCTTGAAGGTGTTTTTGGTTATTTTTTGAGAAAACATTATAGAAATCACTGGTTATAAGCACATAATAAGTGGACGAAACACCCAAATCAAATTCAAACTTTGCCATCTCTACCGCCTTTTGCAAGTCCATATCAACGTCGTGGCGAAGAATCACTGATTTATCATAATTTTTATAGTTGAGATAATCAGCAAAACAGTACCCATACTCTCTTAGGCACTCAATCAGTTTTCCATACGCTCCGAAAGTAAATTCCATTATTATAACACCTCTATATTGTCTCTATTAGAAATATGTTTCATTGCATTCTTCGTATCAAATACCGCAATGGAGGCTTCCTGTACCAGGCTGTAATCCACGTTCGTATGGGCCGTTGTAATCAGAACAAGGTCATATCCCTTTAATACATCTCGAGTAAGTCCATCAATTCCTCGCCGTGTCTGCCCCTTATATCGGTATTCCTTTATCCATGGGTCAAAGTAGTCCACTTGTGCACCTTCTCTGTTCAATATTTCAATGACATGCAAGGCTGGACTCTCACGGTAGTCGTCAATATCCTGCTTATATGCAACGCCCAGAACCAATATATTGGATCCATTCAAGGATTTTTCAAAACGATTTAGGATTTTTCCAGCGCGTTGAACCGTATATTCTGGCATATTATCATTAATCATCATTGAACTTTCAATCATAGAAGTATGGAAGCCATATTCTCTTGCTTTCCACGAAAGATAGTAAGGGTCAAGGGGAATGCAGTGCCCTCCCAGTCCAGGACCTGGATAGAACGCTTGAAAACCATATGGTTTAGTCTTAGCAGCGTCAATTACCTCCCACATACTAATTCCCATTTTATGGCATAGTATAGTAAGCTCATTGATAAGACCAATATTGATATTGCGGTAAGTGTTTTCCAATATTTTCTCCATCTCTGCAATTGCTGGAGAAGAGACCTCGTAAACATCACCTTCCAGAACCGAACGATAAATAGCGGCAATCACTTCAGTGGCTTCTTTTCCTATACCTCCCACTACTTTTGGCGTATTTTTCGTTTTATACACGATATTGCCGGGATCCACACGTTCTGGTGAAAATCCCAGATAAAAGTCCTTACCACACGTCAGACCCGATCGTTCTTCCAAAAGAGGCTTTATGAGCTCTTCCGTAGTTCCAGGATATGTAGTAGATTCCAACACAACAATGGTATTCGGCGATAAGTACTTGGCAATTTGCTCAACCGAAGATTTTACGTGACTGATATCTGGTTGCTGATGTGCATCTAAAGGGGTTGGTACGCAAATTGCTACAAAATCAATATCCTTAATGAAACTGAAGTCGTTGGTCGCTTTCAGTTTTCCTTCCTCCACTAATTTTTTAAGATCAGAATCCACTATATCACCAATATAGTTTTTGCCCTCGTTTACCATCGCAACTTTCGATGCTTGCACATCAAATCCAGTAGTAACGTATCCAGCCTTTGCTTTTTCTACCGCCAAGGGTAATCCAACATAGCCCAAGCCCACAACACCGACCTTAATATCCCTATCTACTATTTTTTTTAACAATAATTCTTTCATTATTCACCACCTAAATAAGCCCCGCCGATTCCATAATATCAGCTATTTTTTGCGCAGTAGTTCCATTTCCAAACCAACTTTCATTTTGTACTAGCTCTTTCTTTTCCGTATGCCGTGCCATGTCCAGCTTTCTCGCCACATCTTCTTGATTCTCAAAATCAATGGAAACAACAACCCCACTGTCAACTAGCTGACTCCACGGATTAAATTCTAACATAAAAAAGCACCGTTTCCCTGCAAAATAAGTTTCTTTCGATACACCTCCAGAATCACACAAAATGAACCGGCATTGATTCATCAAAGTCACCATTTCCATATATCCCAGCGGCTCCACTATTTGTAGGTTTTCGATTTTTTTGGCCTTTTCCCATAGATCAAATGCCTCTAACATCTTTTTAGTTCGTGGGTGCATCGGGCACAAAACTTTCTGATTCAACTCGGCAACAAAGTCCAAAATCTTTTCCATTCGCTCTGGGCTTCCGGTATTCTCCTGCCGATGCCAGGTCATAAGTACATAATTTCCTTGCTCTATCCCAAACTTTTTTAAGACGGATATGTCTGACTGCTCCTTACAATACAAGAATGTATCATACATGATGTCACCTGTATTGTAAACACCTTCTACTATATTTTCCTGCCTGAGATTATCTACTGATGCTTGATCTGGACAGCACAGAATTGTAGAGAGATGATCTACCAGAGTCCTATTAATCTCCTCGGGATTATTTTTCTGATGCGTTCTAGGACCAGCCTCAACATGAATAATGGGTATTCCCAGCTTGGCAGCAGCAATAGCAGCTGACAGAGTTGAGTTCGTATCACCGTATATCACTACCACATCTGGTTTGAGTTTCAGCATTATCTCTTCTAATTTCAGCAGTGCCATTGCAGTAATATACCCGTGCGTACCGCTTCCCACCTGCAGATTGACATAAGGCTTCTCTATGCCTAACTCATGAAAAAAAATCTCCGACATATTCTCATCATAGTGCTGCCCAGTATGTATAATAATATCCTGAACTCCTCTTTTTTTAGTTCTCTGGATAACGGAGCCAGCTTAATCAGCTGGGGCCTGTTTCCAACAACATGCATAATCATAAGCCTGTAGCCCCTTTCTATGACAAATCATCAAAATAACCTTCTAAGATTTGCTCCAATATGTACTTTTGCCCTTGATAATTGAATGGACTTTTTACTAGTTTATAATTGTTTTTGATACTAGCCAGTAAAGCATCATCTGCTAAAACATCGGCGATTACTTGTCCAAAAGAATCACCATTAGAAAGGTCAGCACAAATTCCCACTTTTCGATCTTGTAAATTGACGACTGAATCAATTTCCAGCATCGTCTTGTCATATAAAATAGGAACTTTTGTTTCATAATATTCCATTAGCTTGTTTGGCACGGAATACGCATAATAATCATTGGATGCATGATAAGGAATGATGCCTAATGAAGCGTTCAATGTGTATTGATTGAGCTCGGTCTGACGAACCCAGCCTGCAAATAAAACTTTTTCTTCTTTTCCTTCTTTGCGTAGTATATCGACGAATTCTTCTTTATACGCGCCATCGCCTACTATCACAAGGTATTGTTTTTCTTTCAGGTGCTTTGTCGCCCGTGCCAGATTATCTAGATTCCTTAAAGTAGTCATTCCTCCTTGGAATATCGCTACTTTGCTGTCAATATCTATTCCAAATTTCTTATTCCAGAAGTCTGATTTTGGTTCTTTTTTTCCTGTACTTAAACTTTCATTCATACAGGAATAAATCGTTCCGAACGCTTTCGAGTAGCATCTCTCCATGTCACTGGCCAGCAATTTCCCTACAGTTATACAAATGTCACATTGAGGATACATCTCCAACTCATAGTGTTTGGCAAGCTCTACTTTCTGTTTTAAATGTCCTTCCCAAAGCATCGTCTGCTTATACCACCACTCATGACAATCTACAATCAGTCTACATCCAATGGTTTTTTTTAATATTATTCCAATAGGAAGTGTCGGAAGATCCGCAACATAGACGTAATCGGGTTGCTCCACTTCCAACTCACGCTTAACTCTCTCCAAAATATTAGAGTATTCAAACAGCCAGCCCTTAAAATCAGTAAAATTGAATTTACTGTCAGCCAGCTGATCCTCCTGGTACAGGCTACATACAATTGGAGTGGTTGTTTCAAGTGTACCTTGATTAAGATTGTACTTACAAATACATTCCACACCCTGCTTCAATGCACTGTAAATCAGTTCGCCATACTGGTTATATCTACAGTTCACCATGATACCGTTCATATCAACGGTGCTTCGTTCTTCTACGCCATATAGGTCTAAATATTGCCAGATGGCGGATTCATATTCTGGATATGTTTTTTCCGTTCCATACTGAAACTGATTTGTTAGACTGGAATATACCAGACGATATCCCGAGCTTTTATATACCATAAAATAAGACATCACTTCTGATTTCAAAAAAAACTTGTCTTGCGAATCAATGCTTATACTCAAATTCAATTCTCGTAAACTTGAAGCATATTTCCCCTCCTGAGTAAAGTAAGCTCTCTGCTTTGAGATAATCTCCATACAGTTTCTTCTAATTTGCTCAGAATCAAGTTGCTCCAAATCAAAACGATATTGCTTTACGATTTTTTTTTGAGTCGGTCTCACGACATAATTAGGTTCGTCATCTGTGTCCAGTACAAAATAATTCGCACCAAACAGTTTTACATCACAACCATTTGCCTGGAAAACATCCGCAAAAAAGAAAATTCTCCGGTCAATATAGTTATCATGGGTAATAAGCCAGACTTTCTTTTTCATTTATTTACTCCATATTCCTTCTTTTACACTTATTGTATAATCTTTTAATACCCAACTGAATACATAAACCATATAAAAAAGGGCTGTTTCGTATCGTTAAAGCCATTCCTCGAAAAAGCTTTTGTTTTGTTTTTTGGGGCGGACTTTCTTTATTTTTTGGAACTTGCTCAACACATAACTGTGATATCATCAATTCGTTTGAAGCCTGCTGACATAATATTTTATAATCTAATTCTATCACTTTTTCTTGTAATGTAGACATGCAAAAATCCATCTTTGCTTTTTCCCTTTTCAAGCACTGCTGCATCTGATTCACCGTATTTACATATTCAGCGCTGTTCATTCCCTTCTGAAGACTGTCAATCGTCTTTTTATGCAGCTGAATATATTCCATAAGCCAGCTCCCATCAATCGCTTCTCTTCTTTTGCTTGGTTTTGAGACGTCTAGATAGTCTACCGCTCCGGTATAATAAGTGCAGACAAGTCCATTTCTCTGAAACGCAAGCGAACTCTCATCCTTTTTGAGGAAAAACCGATCATAGCAGTGTGGCTCTTTTCTGTCTATTTTCACATAAGACAAAGCTATTTCCGGACTGTTAAAGTAAATCTTGAGAATTGCTCTGTTCCCATAGAACGTAGGCGGGATGGGAATGCTTTCCGTCAGTCTGCCCTGACTTACCTTTGTTTCATATAAACCCGTCTCATTTCCCTGGTTTGTAGTAGTCGTTATTTTAAGCTCCATATCCCATTTGACAGATCCATTGATGCAAAGCACATCATCCTGCTGGAATAAGAACGGATAGAGAATACCCACCCAGCCCCATTCTTTCGTGCTGTCCTTTTGAAAAACACCTTCGTCCTGCATCCAGTTATACTGGTCGTTCTCTATGAAAATGAAAGGCCGACACTCTTGTATGCTGTAAGTATTACATACAGGGTTCTCATACATAAAATCAATTTCATTGTCTTTTAATTTTATCTTTTTTCTTTCCAGTACTTTCGCTACCGGGAATTCGTTGCTGCGATCTTTTTTTATAAAAAGAATGCCAACCTCACTGTACTGAGGAAGCTCCTCCCGGGAACAGTCTAATGTAAACCGCATCTGCTCCAGAAACTCACGGTTTCGCTCTGCCGACTCAGCCCCACATTTCGGGCATTTCCAGCCGGATATCAGATTGCAGGGTAGCCTTGCCCATTCAAAAAATTCATACTCGCGGTGAAGTCGGTTTAAATAAGTTACTTCGCCTGTATAATTGACACGTAGAGGAATCCAGTCCTTCGCCATCAGCTTAACCAAATCTTCTGCATCAAAGCAATTCTTGTGATGATTTACATGCCATACATTTCCGCAATCTAGGCAATATGCCATACCGGCTCTGAGGTTTTCATCGTACGGCACCTGAATATATGCATATTTTTTAGAAACCCTTGTAATTTCACTAATGGCCTTAGATAGCTTTGTCTCTTCAATATGCTCCAACATGTCACAGGTAATCACCAGGTCAACCGCACCCGATTTTAAAGGAATGTCCAACGCATCTCCCAGACAAAACGGCCTCTTATTTTGCTTTAGGATATCCATATCGATATCCATAGCTAAAACATGATAACAGGCAGGGATTTTCTGGTTCACATAACCGGGTCCCGATCCCAAATCAAGTATTCTTTCCACATCCTGAGGAATATTTTCCAGAAGGGTCCGAGTCGCATTCTCGATCGAAACGGCACCACCCTCCTCAATCATCTCAAAAGCATCCAGATAATCTCCAGATTCACTTAAATTAACCTCATTTATGCTGGTTCCCTGTTTCATCTCAAAGTGGGAAAGATGCCCATAGTATTCAAGCCATTTGCTATAAAACCAGGCGTTATCGGTATCCTGTTCTTTGACACTGTAGTTGCAGATTTTTGCGCATACAAACCTAAGGATTGCTGCAAAGGTCTCATAGGGGACTTCCGCTACATTCTTCGTCTTCTTCTCCCCTCCCGACAAATACTGGCAGAGACCATAAAGAACTTCCACCGAAGCACTTTCCGGTGTCTTCCAATGCAAGCATTTACTGTTCATATTGTCCAGCCATTTCCCTATGGTAACAGATTTTTTTGACCTCAGCTCTACCTCGTTAACCTCTTTATCAACTGCATTTAATTTGGTTTCTGTATCTCTGAATTGAAATTCTACGAGATAACCCGCCATTAAACAGGCTGCCCTGATTAAATTTTTGCTAACCGGATTGTATAACTCCCTGCTAAGAACTGATATTTTTTTCAATATTCTGCACACTCACTCTCTTTTTACATAATAGCGCAGCACCGCTTACACGGATCCCACAGTGCCTCTCGGACACAGCTTCTTAACTCGGCCATGGGCTGTGAATAAAACAATTCTTCCAGCGACTTATTCTTAATATTATCAATCTCAAATTGGTAACATCTAGACATTACGCAAACACTTCCGTCGCTGTTTACCTGCATTGTTCGGTATGGCGCGCTGCATCTGGCTGCGCCTACCGAATATTGAGGAAAATGATAAAAATTTTTGTAATCCAGATAATTCTCCAGCTGTGGCACACAAATAAAGTTTTTTCCTGTTTTTTTAGCCTTATTTCGCGCCGACCGCATACTTTTCTCCATTTTCCAAGGATTTACTTTTAATGGATCCATCATTTTGTCCGTACACGATGCTCCGATAGAAAAATACGGATGCAGTTTAGAATGCGCCGCAGCCACCTCAGCAGTTATATAGTTCATATGGGTACACCAAACCGTCTCAATTTCGCTGTCTTTAATCTGTTCCAACAGTCCCTCCAGATAAAGATAGTTCATAGGAGTAACTGCGACGCCAATATTTAACGAAAATCCGTGCTTTTTTGCCTCTCTTATCCGGCCTTTTTCCCGACATAATATTTCCATAATCTCAGCGAAAAGGCCTTTTTTCCCGCGAATCTCATCATGTACTTCTTCCGGTCCGTCGATGCTGATATCCAGTTCAGAAAGTCCTGCTTCGATTAAAGGCACCAGCTGGTTTCTGAGATTAATTCCATTCGTAGTAACCATCACCTTTATACCACATTGACGAAGTTCCTTTACCAAATATGGCAGTTCAGGGTATAACGTCGGTTCTGTGCCTACAATCTGCACAACCTCAAGCTTGGAGCCATACTCCTTGCAGCGACGAATCAGCAAGTCCGGATCCAATTTCTGATTTTCATGCTTCATGTGATAAAACATAGATGATTCTCTATTCTTTATACCAAGATCGCACATTTTGCAGAACAATCCACACTGATCATTCACGCTTACGGCGATTCCTTTCAACTCCGCCTCAACATGAGGTACGGAAGCATAGCTTTCATCATATTTTCTAAATTTATCAAGTAAATAGCTAGCTTTAAAATTTTGCACAAGAAGGTTTAATTCTTCCAGTAACTGAAGATGAAATCGATGATAGACTTGGGATATATGCGGAGCAATCGCCACGCACGGTATAATGGCAATGGCTTTGTTTTTGCCTTTCGCTAATAAAATACGGTCCACATAACCCATGGGCAGAAACCCGCATACGCCACAATTTCGATTCACCCTCAGTTCGGTTGCCCTCTCTGCTTTATATTCTACAACTATTTTAAAGCAATTACCTGAATTCTTAACACGATTAAAGTAAGTATACGTATGCTGCCCCACTTCATTGAGGTTTTCTGGATGTCTATCATTGCCATTCAATATCCTACGGAAGCCTTCTTCATCCGCAGTGCCCCAGTCAATACCGGCAATCCACTCTTCTCTGACTTCAAAAGCCTCCATACCGCCTATATCCAGCGTCCTTTTCATATCTCCTGATTCGACCGTAATACTTTTGATCGCAATTTCTGCCCCTAATTCACACGGAATCAGCTGTATACCCAGATCATAAGCGCTGCGTATATCATAGGCACTTCCCACTCCAGTGTTCATCTTCGGTGCTAGACGATAAAAGGTGTTTAATCCATTTTCAATATAGCCGCTGATCCACTCCTCAGCAAGTACCTCTCGAGCTTTAATCAAGGCGATGAGACTAACGAGATGGGCATTGAAAATATGCGTCATATTTTCACCGATAATTTCTTCAAACCAAATTCCCTCATTAATTTCTACCAAACACCCGCCCTGCTTCGCAGGAAGAACGAGTCCCTTTACGGCTTTTCCCAGTAACGTGCGATAGGTTTCGTCATTTGTATATTTCCACCACTGGATCAAGGCTAGAATGGAATAGGCCTGTCCAAACGCACTGTGCCATGGAGCGTTCAACCGCACGCCTTCATACTCACCGTCATAGTCATAGGAAAATACGATCCCACCTGCCGCCTCTTGATAATGGTTTATCAACCATTCCATCGCTTTTTTCGCATGAGGCTCCTGAACAGGATCATCCAGATCCTCCAGCGTATAGTATCTCGGGATCAACATATTATCTACATTATGGTAGACTTCTAATACAGCCTTTCCCAATAACGCCTGAAGCGCCACTTCAAAGGGATTATGGCATAGCTGTCCATCGCTTCTAAACGATATGATGTCATTCTCATCAAATCTTATATCATGGAATTGCATTGCAGTTTCCTTCCTTCCGCGCTCTGAAGGTTTATCTTCAGCTCTGGTAGAACGCTTCCTATGTTTAGCTGATAATTCAACGGGGATTCAATCTCAAAGGAAAGTCCTCTATCAATTAGGGCAATGGCCGACTGCGCCTTCGAATTATCCATGACATCCAATTCATCATATATCCCCATACTGATTGTATATATGCCTGCGCCAAGCCTAAACCGCTCTAATTCAATCTCAATTTTCACTTCGTCCTCTTGCGACATCTGAACTCTCTGACATTGACTTATAATGATTTCACCCCGTAGGGTAAAAATCAAAAAAGCAAAATAAAAATAGTCCTTTTTCTTCGCAAATTTTGCCTGAAAGCAAAATTTTGAAATTTGGTTTTCAAACGGGAAAACCTTTCGTTCCTGTCCGTTTTGATCATATATCTTTGCCTCAGTAAAGCGGCATTTTTCAGAGTCCTGAAATTCAACTTCAGCAGCGGACACTTCCTGCGCCGGCTCGTCTGCCGATAGACCGACACAGAAACATTCGTCCTCTTGGTCTCCATCGCCTTGCAATATGCCTATGGTCTCATAGCTACCGCTTTGTTCATTGTAGCGCTGAACCTTAACACTGTTACCTTTAAGAATCTCTCCGTCTACGCTTACCTGCAAGGGTTCCGTCAATTCGATCGCCTTACTCCAAGATAAGTAAAACGGCGCATGCCCATAGCTTCCTATTTGATTATCGAAAATCCGGAAAAAACCGATTGGATCCTGCTGTGTATCCGACCAGCACATGATTCCTTTTTCATCTACAATGTGATTGCGATCTTTGTTATCGTTATCCATCGGCATTCCTACTGCAATGGAACCGAGAACCTCCTCTCCCATTCTAATGGAGATCCTTCTGACCTTGGCCCGCACCTTCTTTTCCGAGTACAACCGGCACATGACGGAAGTGTACAGTTCCTCTTCCTTATCTAGTATTATATCCTGCTTTTTCTGCACTTTCTGATCTCTTATGCGCAGTCGGTTTTCCTGGTGTTCTCTGACGACATCAGAATAGCGCTTGATCGCTGTCAGCGCATCTCCATCATAGCGAACGCGGCCCTTATCGATCCATATGATACGCTCACACAACGCCTGTACAGATGCCAGGTCATGGCTAACAAAAAGAACGGTAGTATTTTCCTGATTCGTAATATTCTTCATCCTTTCAATACATTTTCCGGAAAAGTAGGCATCCCCAGCACCGAGAACTTCATCGATGATCAGTATTTCTGGCTCAATAGCGGTTGCGGTAGAAAACGCAAGTCTGGCATACATGCCGGCTGAATATGTTTTTACCGGCTGGTCGATATAATCTCCAAGTTCGGCAAAATCAATGATTTCTTCTTGGCGTTTTTTGATTTCCCCATTGCTCAGGCTATTGTAAGCTAAAGAAGCCCTGATATTTTCCCGCCCCGTAAAATCCGGATGAAAGCCGGTTCCAAGTTCCATCAAAGCCTGAATTTTACCATTTATTTGCATCTTTCCTTCACTGGGCTCAATATTGCCGATTACCATCTTCAAAAATGTACTTTTTCCAGCACCATTATGCCCAATGATACCTACGCGTTCGCCCTTTTTAATTTTAATATCTACGCCCCGTAGCGCCCAAAATTCCTTATAGTAATCTTTTTTTAAAAAACCAAGTCCAAACGCATCTAGCAGTTTGTCCTTTGGATTTTTATAAAGCTTATACATCTTTCCAAGATTTTCTATACTAATCGCATAATCTTTTTTATACATTGTCTACAAATACCTTCTTCATTCTAATAAAAAACTGATATCCCAGGAAAAAAAATCCGAAAGACAGCAATATCATGGTGGTCCAAGTGGAACTGCTCGGGTTTGTCTGGTACATCAATACGTTCTGATTGGCTGTGATAAAATAAAACAGCGGATTCACTTTAATAAAGCTCTTAAACATATCCGGAATAGCTTCCACCGGATAGGCGATGGGACTGAGCATCATTAACATGATAGTACTTAAGGATACGATATTTTGCAAATCGCGAAATAAAACGTTAAGACTGGAAAGAATCCATATCAATCCTATTTCAAACATTACCTGGAGCATCCAGATAATAATCGCCACAAATGCGTAAGGGCTGAACCTGCCAATAGCAATAATCCCCACTAGTAAAATGACAGTTCCGCTAAAATGGGTCATCTGCATGGAAAATACTGTTCTTACCGGCACCAGTTCAATTGGAAACATCGTATTTTTGATTAAAGAGGCATTTGCAGTTACACTGGAAACCCCTACGTTAATGCTTTCTGAAAACCCAAGGAACGGGACAAGGCCACAGAAAATAATTGCAATATATTCGCTTGTACTGAGATTGTTGTAATTGATTTTAAATATATACGTATAAACGACCGCGTAGACGGCCAGAAATAAAAGCGGATACAAAAATGCCCACAGAATGCCCAAGACAGAGCCCGCATATCTTTTCTTTACTTCACTAACAGTAGTGCTCTTCAATATTTTTCGGTTGCGAAATATTGTGAGACACGGCTGAAAAAAACTTTGCATATCTTACTCCTCGTATCTCCTAACTGTTCAACAGCTCTTTATATTTTGTGTGCTTATCATGAAAATTGCGTTGCCACAGCTCTAGGCAAAACATTCCCCAAATGTTTCGTCCGAATTGTCCTTCATTGACAATCTTATCAATCACCAGATGATTATTTACCAATTCTCTGTTTTTCGCTTTCTCTGATGTGAAAATATCCATGACGAAATCATGAGCTTCATTTTTCACATAGAGATTAAACGGTGTGGGAAAGCCCATTTTATCAGTTCGGTTCATGACACTCTCAGGAACATATTTACGAAGTGATTCTCTTAACATATATTTCATCGTTCCATTCTTGAACTTAATATTTGCTGGTATGGTTGCTGCAAACTCCACCAGCTTGCGGTCTAAGAACGGAACTCTAGATTCCAATCCGTGAGCCATGCTCATGCGGTCTTCTACCTGTAAAAGCGCCGGCAGTAAAGTCTTAAAATCAAAGTGAGTCATACGGTCAAAATAGGACTTTTCATTGACATTGTCGGCTGTAAAGAGCTTCTCATAGGTATGATACGGATCGTAGTCAGTCAAAGACTCCCATCTGACGCAGTCTCCCACCTCCGGTGCACGGTTGATCAGTGAAAAATATCTCTTTTCCGGTGCCTCAAACAGCCCGTCACGCCAAAATGACCGCAACATAGGCTTATACCTCTGTAAGCTTGTTAGGTTTGGAATGATGGATTGATAGGTAACGATAAACTCACCGGAGTTCATGGTTCCCTCAATCGCTCCCTTGATACATTGCTCGAAGTAGGCCACCAGGTATCTGGTATAACCGCCAAATACCTCGTCTCCACCCTGACCACCCAGCACTACCTTTCGGTACTTACCAGCTAGCTGCGACACCATATACTGTGAAAAAGCACCCGGTCCGGCCACTGGCTCGTCCAAATAATAAAGTACCTTTTCAATGTTGTCGATAAAATCCTGTGGCTTAATATCCAGCGTATGTAGCGGAAACTGGCTCATCTCCGACACCTTTGCCGCGTAACGGCTTTCGTCAAAGTCGTCTCCATTTGAATATTTCCCTGTAAAGCCCAGATATTCTCCACCCAAAAGCTTGGTCGCTATAGCAGAGACAATGGAAGAGTCTACACCGCCGCTGACATACCCTCCCACAGGAACATCGCTGCGCACATGGTATTTCATAGATTCCAGCATTCTTTCTTCTAGTTCTTCTCTGAAATATTTTTCCGTATGGTTGAAGTCCAAATTATAGTATACCTGCCAATAACGCTGCTCCTTGAATTTTTTATCTTTAAGACTGATATAATGTGCCGGTTTCATAGCGTAAATATTTTTAAACAGAGTTTTTCCCTCCAGGCAAAACTGAAAGGTAAGATATTCTTTAAAGCTGTCCCGGTCTGTCTCTATCTCGTTGATAAAAGGCAACAAGGCTTTTATTTCTGATGCAAAGAAAAAGACTCCATCCACCACGGTATAATAAAAAGGTTTTATCCCAAATCGGTCTCGGGCACAAAACAGCTTCTTGTTCTCTTCGTCCCAAAGAGCAAATGCAAACATCCCTTCCAAATGATCCACGCATTTTTCTCCCCATTTCCGATATGCATGCAGAATTACTTCCGTATCGCTTCCTGTCTCGGATTTGCAGCCGAGCTGTTCTTCAAGTTCTAAATAATTATAGATTTCGCCATTAAAGCAAAGCCAGTTACCTTTGCCATCCGTCATTGGCTGCTTACCATTTGCCAGTCCGATGATGCTCAGCCTATTATGGGCCAGCCCCACGGTACGCTTCTCATCAAACCAGATCCCACTTTCATCAGGTCCTCTATGTTCCTGGAGTAAATTCATTACTTCCAAAGACTTTTTCATATTATCTATCTGTCCATGATCTAAATGAAACAATCCTGCAATTGAACACATATCTATCTTGTCCTTTCATACTTTTGTTCTTCAATATAACAAACCTTCTTTCCCTTGGCGTCGATGCGCTTCTTATCAGGAGGCCAGAGTATTTAAGGCTCGTATCTGCCTCAGTAGTACTTGATTTTGACCGGCGGTCTTCGGTATTGTGAATACTAGCTCCATCACAGACTGATCCAATTTGCAGTCAATGATCTGCTGCACTTTATTGTTGCCCTTGATATCAGCAATATCGACCAGCTTCCCGTCTTCTGTCTTTCCCTGAACGTTCAAGTCAATGCCATAGTGTTTTTTGCTTTCCCAGTCTATCATAAGCTTGCTTACAATCATCGGTTTTTCCAGCTTTAAGGTAAATCTTACGTTTCCGTCAACAGGCTCAATTGCGGTATAATCGTCATTCGAATCCTGATCCAGACTGTTTTCCAGTTCATATCCGCTTTGACTCTTTCCCTGCATCAGTTTCGGTGTAAACCTGATGTTTTCATATTTTGGCATATTATCTCTTACAATGACATTCTCGTCATTCTGCCACTCCTCATAATAGTATTGAAATCTGTCTGCATACTGATTTAGATACCAGCTGTCACTGAACTCAGCAATCTTCTTTAATTCGCTTGCGTGATAGGAGTGATACTCATACCCCATGTACCAGCCCAAATCTGATGGATACAGATATATTTCCTTCGTTTTCCACTTCATATCACCCACACATTCGATGACAGCATTTCTCAGTGGTTCGAAGGCAAAGACATTACCTCGATTTTTAGAACGCATATTTACAATGAATTTTCCTTTTCCGACATCTTTATATTGTATCACTATTTTATGGATAGGTACATCGAACAATTCATCATACTCCCGTTCTGGTAAAATTCCATAAAAATAAGTATTCTGCCTGTTTTCGTTTACACTGCCAACTTCATTTCTCAAGTAGTATCCATTAACGATTGGCCGCACGGTTTTTCCATCTTCTTCTATAGCATTCCCCCAGTCATTGCCGGCGATTAATGGATATCCAGTTCCATCTTCTCTGCTTCCCACATCTATTTTAGTTGCAGTATTGGTCTGTGTATTGACTAACGTTATATCATCCACAAGTAAAGACTCTTCCCCTTCCAGCCAATCCAACTGAAATATCATCTCCTTCTGTGGATTTCTGTCATAAATGCTCCAGTATCCGGTGTCATAATCGGCGATCCACTCTATTAATGCATCAACGCCTTCTTGATATAATTCTTTAACCTCTAGATCGCCCGTCTTGTCAAACACAGACTTTAAGGCCACCACGCTGGCCATCTGCGCGTTCAATATATGAGTACTATTCGGAACCTCCTCATACCAACTCTTTCCATTCCAATAGTTAGAGCAAAGTCCTGATTTATCAACCGGATACGCATATGCTCTTGCCCCAGCTACTGCCATATCCAGTTTGTCGTTTAACAAGAATGCTTCGATAATATGGCGCTGAAAAAAAGCAGATGCCCAAGGTGGAGTCTGAACTACGTCTGAATAAGCATTTTCTTTATCTGCAGTCCATATATAAGCACTCTTATTTTTGCCACTGATTGAGATTTTATTGTCTTCCAGCCACTGCAATGCAACAGCCTTGCTGAGCGTATGTGAATTTTCCATAGAGAGCCACGGCAAACCTCCATATTCCGGTTCTTTTATACCCAATGATTCCAGTTTAATTCCCATATGGAACTCTCCCTTTGCCTGAATCGCAATAGGATATGGAGTCACCATAATATCACCCAGCTCTGATTTTCCATCCCAGATGCCACCTGCAGTTTTTGTATGTTCGCCTGCCAGGCGTTGCACGACCAATCCATCTTGAATTTGCCATGCAATCGGAAACGTCTGTGACGGATAAACCATCTTCGAAAGCTGTTTTACTTCCCGCTGTTCCTTACTGAACTTCAAGTGATAATAGCTTTGCGCCTTCTCACCCCACTTTTTCAATTTCTTGCTGTCTTTCTTCATAAAGTTCAAGAATACAGCGGCTGCTTTCAGCTCGTCTTTATTCATTTCTGTACCAAGGTCGGTGATCCGCACCGGTATTTTCCAAGTCTTCCAAGCTTGCTTTCCATCTACCAGCAGCTCGCCATCCCTAAGTGTTTTAAATCCCGATTCGTTGATGCTACTTTCTATTTCAACCGCCAAATTTGCCCGCTTCTCATCCCTATACGTAATTCCCAGCTCATACCACTCATCCAACGCTTCCTGCTGCGGTTTTTCGTCGAAAGGCACGACAAACTGTGCGTTATGCTTTACCCGGCATACGCTCACACCATCTAATACCTCTGCATTTTTCCAGTCTCCGGCCAGATATTGATGCCCATCGCTTGTGCCGACATCAATGGTAAACTCTTTTCCGCTTAACGGCTCACGCATGGTTATCTTATCAATAGCTATATCATCAATATCATATCCATAGGGATTTACCAAGCGAAATTTTGCTTGATTTACCGGTTCAAGATTTCTTCTTAACCCTTCTCCCGTATCGTAATATTTCAAATTTTTCTCCGCCATAGCTACCGCCCGCTGCAAGATCTCCTGATAGCTGTCATTATGGGTTGTATCCCAGAGCTTCTTAAATACAGCGCAGCCATATAACTGCATGTTTAGATCATTGATACCGTCTGCAGCATTGTCTCCTTTTTCAAACCAATACTCCCGATCCGCTTTATATTTCTTTACCAGTGGTACCGCCCACTGTTCGGCACGCTCTAAATATTTCTTATTTTTGCTTGCATCATACGCTTTCAAGAATGCGTGGATCGCCATAATCCGGTTTTCATCTTTATTTATACGACTGGAATCCATTGACTGCAAAGGATCCAGTGCAGCATAAAATTTTTCTTTATTAAATGCTTCTCCGCCATATTCTCCAGCATAACGAAGAGCGGATATTAGATCTGCCTTCAGGGCTTTACCGTCCGTAGCGTTTCTCGCTTTATCTGCATTTCCAGTTTCCACATGATCATATAAAGCCACCTGCTGTTGGAACACATATCCATATCCTTTTTCGTCCTTATTATTTGCCGCAAAGCCACTTAGGTCACTACCTATACCCCACACTATCAGAGCTGCCACGAAGCTGACCAGAATTCCAGCCCGTGTCCATTGTTTTCGTTCCATCCATTACACCTCATTCTCTATATTCCTGTTATTCCTATTCCACCTCAAACATTCTCATAAACAGCTCGATCGTTACAAAATTGCTCACAGCTACAACTGAGGAATTATCTTTGTAAAGTGTTTTTAATTTATCAATGTCAAAATACCTTGCACTCCGTGCGTGACAAAACAACTCATCCATGTAGCTCTCACTGAATTGCCCCGTCCATTTTTCAATGGGAGCGGAAAAACCTATCTTGTTTTTTCTCCACACGACTTCCTGCGGCATTTTATCCTGCATTACAAAGCGCAGAATATATTTAGTATAGCCATCTCTTATTTTGTACTCCGCCGGCAGCAACGCACAATACTCCATATAACGGTAATCCAGAAAAGGAGCGCGGCTCTCAAGAGAATGCGCCATATAGCCCCGATCATCCATTCGAAGAATAAACGGAAGCTGTCCGTAAAAAAGTTCATTGTATTGCATTTGTTTTAAATTTTCAGGATACAGTATTCTGTGAAGCTCTTTCAATGGGAGGACTGAAAACAGAGAATTGTTTACATACCGCTGCGCCTGCTTCTTTTTTTGCAGGCTCCTTATCCTAGGAAAGTTAAAATATAAAAAATATTTCATCAGCATGCTTCGTGTCAGTTTGGAATTTTGCGCTATTTTGCGGAATTCCCTGACAAACTGCCCAAATTTTTTCTTCTTGAGTATATCCATCAGATAAAACGCATAATACCGTTCATATCCTAATATGGATTCGTCGCTACCCTGTCCGTTTAAGACGACCTTTATCCCTTTTTCCTGTACCGTTTTTAAAACTGAAAAAAATCCAATTAGGTTGAGTGAGGATATTCCTTCCATGTGCCAAACAATCGATTCAAATTCCTTTTCAACGTCCACAGGTTCGGGATAAACAAAGTTTTCCTCGCAGTGGTTTGCCAGATTTATCGTATGGGCATATCCGCTTTCATCGTGCTCCTGATCTTCTCTATAGCAAGCTGTAAATGTCGGCATTTTTTTGCAGTAATCGCCTGCAATGGTAACCAGCGCGGAGCTGTCAAGACCTCCGGACAGCAAGGCACCTACTTTCACATCGCTTCGAAGCCTCAGCCTTACGCTATCATGCAGCAGATTCATATACCCTCTATCTGTTTCCTGTTCATCGACAGTAGCGTTTGCTCCCATATCTAGATCCCAGTATCGGTACTTTGTTACAGTAAATGTATCCTCTCCATCCATCTGCACCATCAGGTTCACGCCCGCTCCCAGTTGCTCAATGCTCTGAATCAGGGTCTGATCATTAAAGTCTGTTATTCCATAGATCAAATTGGCTGCCAGAACTTCTTCATTCATGCGTTTTGGAATACTTTTATCCTTTACAATCTGCTTTAACTCTGAGCCAAAGACAAACCTGCCGTCTCCTATGTAATAATGAAAGGGCTTTACGCCAAATCTGTCACGGGAACAAAATAATCTTTTCTTCTTACTGTCCCATATTGCAAAAGCCCACATGCCATTAAAATGTAAAACACATTCTTCCTGCCAATGCTGATATGACCGCAGTAAAACCTCAGTATCCGATTCCGTTTCAAATATATAGCCTTTTTCCTCCAGTTCCTGCCGCAGCTCCACGTAGTTATATATTTCTCCGTTAAAGGTAAGTGTCAGCCCCTGACGTGTCATGGGCTGATGCCCTGCCGCCGTCAGATCTAAGATACTGAGTCTACGGTGAGCAAGTCCCAGAAAATAATGATCTTTTTTTAAATTTTCAATGTTTTGGACACCCTTCAGGCTTCTGATCTGCGCAATGGTATCCTTCCCATAGCACTGCTGAGATGTATTCTCTCCAAACAGGAGGTATCCAGCATCATCAGGCCCCCGGTATCTGATCACATCGGTCATACTTTTCAACAGAGCAGGTTCTACGCCATGTTTAAAATCCAATATGCCACTAATACCACACATACTACTATACTCCGCCATAAATTTTATCTAAGTTTTTAACAATATCATCCCATAGAAACTGCCGGTCTAATCCTTGTTCTCTGATATTTCTCCGGCAATTCTCCACCAGGTCTCTGCATCCCCGCAGCTTTTGCAGCAGTGCTTCCACATCCTTGCCGGAGCTTCCATCCACAGTAAAACCCACGCTATTCTCCTCCACAAACGCACCCATACTCGTTCCCTTTCCTGCAATTACAGGGGTCACAGAATTCAGCCCTTCATAAAACTTGACCGGATATCCTGTTGTATGATTTTGGATTTTGTCATAAATGGCATAAATATAGTCGGTATTCGCATAAAGTTCTTCCACCTGTTCAGGTAAAAACCTACCGGTAAAATATACATCCGGCCAAGCTTCATATTTTTCAGCCAGCTCCTGATAGCAAACGCCACCGCCATGGATGTTTACCTGAATACCGCCAACCTTTGCCGCTGCTGAAATCAGGTTTTCCATTTCAGTTTTACATCTGACTTCTCCTATATAAGCAATACGAATGGTTTCACAAAACACTTTATTTTGATTTCGAATTTTTTTAGAATAGTTTGGCAAAAATACGAGTTTATTCCTGTTTTTTTTTATTATATCACGTTTTTGCCTCTGATTCAGATAAATAATCCAGGAGGCTCTGCGCTGACAATACTGTACCAACGCAGCCTGCATCCATTTCTTTAAGAAATTGTGTGCATTGACATAATATTCATGCATATCAAAGATGACTGGAATATCTCTTTTTCCACAAAGATATCCAATTATTGCACCATCCAGATCGTGACAATGCAGAAAGTCAAAATTTATTTCTATCAAATACTCACGGCATTCCTTCAAAAACTGTAAATAACTCTTAAACTGCTTACAGGCGCCGCTACCATACTGCGCATAGGGGAAAAATCGGACAATCTGTATTTTCCCCTGATCTTCTGTCGCTCTGTCTTTAAACCGATTGTCCCGGTCCCAGCAGAGGATGGTGATCCTGTATCCAAGAGATTCTAAATACTCAGCTTCTTTTTTTACTCTAACGTCTGGATGATATCCATTCGTCAATATCATAACAACGTGCTTCATCCTAAGTCTCCATCAACAAAACAATACTCTTTCAGAATTGCTTTAAAGTGCTTCCGCTGTGACTCATATCCATATTTTCCTTCACATAAATAGTAATTCTGCCGCATCCTCTCAAGGCCCTCCTCATCTCCGAGCATGCTACCGACAGCTTCTCCAAAGAGCCTTGCATCGCTTAAATCCGCGCCTCTGCCTACTTGGTTTTCTTCAACGATTACGGAAATCTCTTTCATCGAACTATCGAAGAGTATAGGGAGCTTCCCGGCAAAAAATTCAAGACACTTATTTGGTACTGAATAGGAAAAATAATCGTTTAGAGCTACATAAGGAATCACACCTAAATCTGCATTTACCGTGTATTCCTGTAACTCCGATTGCTTCACCCATCCGGCCATTATAACGCGTGCGGGCTCCCCTTCTTTTTTTAAAATTTTAAGAAAATCTTTCTCAAACTCTCCTCCTCCAACCATAACCAAATATTGTTTTTCTTTTAAATATTTTGTAGATCGTGCTAAATTCTCTAAATTTCTGAGAGTTGTCATTGAACCTTGAAAAATAGCAATTTTACTCTCAGACGAAATTCCGAATTTTTTATGCCAGAAGTCATCCGCTCTTCCATATTCCCGGTAGCTTAATTCTCTGCTGAGACAAGAATATATAACCTCAAATTTTTGCTCATAATACTGCTCCATATCCCGGGCAAGATAGTGGCCCACCGTAATGCGCAGGTCACACTTGGGATACAATTCGTTTTCGTAATGCTCCGCGATCCTGATTTTATTGTCCTGTCTCTTGTTCCAAAGTTCCAATTGTTTGAACCACCATTCATGACAGTCCACCATCAGTCTGCATTGCGTCTGCTCTTTTACCATAACTCCGATAGGGAGTGTCGGAAGATCCGCCACATAGACAATATCCGGTACGGAATTTTCCATTTGCTGCTTTACACTGTGCCAAACAGGCGAATACTCATATATAAATTTCCTGAAATCCTCTGTGCCGAAAAGCGCCTCTGATAGCGCCACACCGTTTTGGGGCATCACTTTTATCAGCACTTGCTCCGCAAAGTCAAACAGATAGTACTCGTTGCAGCCTGGTTTTTGCATATAGAGACGCTTATGCTCCCCTTGCCAATCCGATTCACTGCAAATTTTAAAATAAATTCCATTCTTTTTAAAAAGCGTATTATTCGGATAGTTTTCCTGATTTTCCATGTATTCCAGCAAAATTCGCTCAAATTCAATTCCTTCCGTAAAATACGTTTCGGTAAAAATCTGACATGTTTTCGTCTTGCCGTTATACAAGATAGTCCTGTCTTTCGTTTTTATTTCAGCAATAAGAATCTCTTTCTTCTTTAATAGGCGAATCTTCATCCTGCCTCCGGACGATCCCCTTTTTCTTATTTTATTTTTAAGTGTTTTCTGTACACTTGCATCGTTTTCAGCCTGCGTAATTTCTTCTATTATTTCACAGATTTCCTTGTCCAACTTATTCGACTCTACTCCATATTCTTTAATTATGCTTTTTGCAACAGGTCTTTTAATATAATAGGGATCCATATCCTGTTCTACATCAAAATAATAAGAAGCAAACAAAATCACATTATATCCCAACTCCTGTAAAACATTAACGAAGAAAAGGATTCTTCTATCGATATATCCATCCTGAGTAATCAGCCACGCATTCTTCTTCATCTATCCTCTCACTCTAGCCTTGAGCACATCATACATCCGCTTCAAAGGACTATTCAACAGCCAACCATAAAGTAATGGGTTCTTTCTAATTCCATACGCCATACTCTTCCACAGCCGAAATACCTGTTGCACGATTTGACTTTTGCAGCGATAAGTCAATCGCTTCATACGTTTTCGATTATGGTAAAACTCTTGCGCCAGTTTACATTCGTATTGCAAATCCCGTTTCATTTTCACTCTTTTCTTTTTCTGTCTATTCTATGCAAAACCGATCTATATTTATATAATACCAATCTGATCCAAGATAGTGAGGAGAAAGCGTAAGCTTTACAGTTTCAGTCTTTGGCTTGAATCGGATCACCCATTCACTCTTTCCCTCTTGCATATTAAATGTAAAGTTACTTCCCTCTAAAATTTTCCCCTTATCCAATACTGCATACACCCCGAAATTAGGGTCTGCTACTTCTCCTCCTATGAAGGTGCCTCTTATCTTAAAAGAATATACCTTTTCTGATTTCAGGTTTTTTATTGTCCATATATGGAAATTGTTTGCCGGTCCTACCCCTATATATGATGCTCCCTGATAGATGCTACCGAATTCATCATAAGTGATTTCACGGTCACCGTTATAATCAATCTCTAAGGGATAGTACGACATCTTATCAACACCCATAACTACGATTGGATTGGCTTTCTCATAGATATCCGGTCCTAAAAATCCATAGGAAACGTTGCTAACCAGCAATTCTGGAAATCCCACTATGCAGGATGCTAATCGTCCCTTTCCTGCCCTTAATTCTTTGAGAGACAGCACATATGGCGACCTCTTGTTCTCAGGTGTAGTCGTATAAAAAGAGCCAAATGACGGATCATATACCGCCCATTTTCCGTTCACTTTGATCTCGACCACTGCATGTCCCGTACCTTTCGGATAATTGGCCAATGACAGAATTCTAGTTTCCAACCCCTGTGTAGCAGCCAGTGCTGCTAAAACAGAACTGCGGTCTCCACATGCGCCGATCCGATCCTTAATAATGCCTTCCAGAGTCCTAGATGCCCCGACACGATAGTCACGCACAACATTCATGAATAATAGGATTTTTTCATGATCAGTCTGACCACTTACATTTTCCAGTATTTCACCTGCCATCCGATAAATATTCTTACCTATAGGTATTCTGTATATAGACAAAGGATTCCGGCTGTCCTTTGCATCCAAAACCGTTACACCCAACCCTTGTTCCATACTCTTCGGATAATTATAGTCTCCATACACACTTAGTCCCTGCAGCGTACAGCTTTTTTCTGATTCCCCCTCAAATTCAAAAGTAATATAAGCGCTTCTGCTACCATCATAAGAGAATATATGGTCAGCAGTGGTATTATTGCTGATGTAAGCCAATGTCTCGTAATTGACTTGTCCGTTAAAATCTGTCGCATACATTTTTATCTTGTTCGGTGCTTCACCGTTAGCAAACCTTAATTCGATTTTTCCCAGAGCGACCTCACCTTCTGTGCCAATAGTAAAGGTCGTATTTACCGGAATTGTGATTTCTTCGGCATCTCCGTTCAAAAATTGCGTCATCAGTTCTTCGTTTACTCCGGACGTCACACTTTCCAATACCATAGGTTTTTGGGTGTTCGATTCTATCTGCCCTGCATATGATATGGCACCCATTGTCACCACCATGCAAATACACATACACATCATGTTCCATAATCTTTTCATAAAACTGTTTCCTCTCTAGTTAATCTACTCAATCATTGTATTTCAGCACCACCAAAATGACATAGAATCTCATGCTGCTTTCAGCAACTAGGCTGTACTTCCTTTAAGTGTGACTTTATATACATAAAATTGTATTATTGACTACGCTTGCCACAACTGTTTATGGTAACATAATTTTATTTAATTTTTAACGTAATTTGTAATATTATATCACAAATACTACTACTATGATATACTATAGTTGTTTCTAAACAGGAGGTTTTTCATGGATTTAATATCAATCATTATGCCCTGCTACAATATGAAAAATTATATTGCCGCATCTGTGGCGACAGTAATAAATCAAACATACACCTGTTGGGAGCTTCTTATTATAGACGATTGCTCCACCGACGACAGTATCCGCTTAATTGAAGACTTTATTACCGACGACAATAGAATTAAGCTGATTCGCTTAGAAAAAAACAGCGGTATCGCTGTTGCAAGAAATGCTGGACTTCGTGAAGCACGCGGGTCATACATTGCTTTTCTTGACAGCGATGATTTCTGGCATCCAGAAAAATTACAGGTACAGCTTCTCTTTATGAAAGAAAAAAACATTTTATTCTCTTTCACCTCCTATGAACAAGTAAGAGAAAACGGCTCTCATATCGCTTTCATTGAATGTCCATCTGTTGTAGACTACGCCGCTCTTCTGAAAAAGAACACAATAGGCTGTTTAACCGTTATGATTCATCACAGCATGTTGGAAAATTTTTGCATACCCACCGTTCACCACGAGGATTTTGCTGCCTGGCTAGCCTTGCTCCGTGCCAACAGTATAAATGCGTATGGATTAAACAAATGCCTAGCAAAATATAATGTCCGCAAAGGCTCCACTTCAAGAAATAAGCTGCGTTCTATGGGTTGGGTATATATAATTTACCGAAAGCAAGAACATCTTCCCACTCTACAGTCTCTATTTTATCTGGTGCGTTGGTTTTTGCAAAGTATCAAGTAACAACGACCTAAGCCAGAGTTTTTTATTACTCTTAAGCCAAAATCTATGATTCCTTTTTAAGATGACATCCCTCTGCTCCTATGCTATAATATATAAATGATTTTTAAGGATTTTAAAACCATTTATAGCTAGATTATTTCAAATGAATAAGAAGCTTTTATTAAGCCCATATAACCAATAATTAAAAGGAGTATTTACTAATGTCAAAAAATAAAAGTACTAACAAAAGACTATCTCGGTCTATTCCCGGGCAAGAAGATTATTTGCTAAGTATGGCTCACTCAAATACAACTAAAACACCTTGGTTTCTATTTATACCAGCCTCTTTTTTTACAGCTTTGATTATTGTAATTGTCCGAATGCATCTATATACTCGCCCAATGGGGCAATTTTTTTGGTATCCGGGAACAGCAGACGTGGAGTTGGTTGATTACTTCAGTTATTATAAAATGATCGCTATCCTAGCATGTAGTATACTATCATTGCTTGCAATTGCATACCAATATACAACCAAAACTTTATTGATTAAGAAAAGCTTTGCCTATCTCCCTATGGGGATTTATAGTACATTTGTTCTTCTTTCATTCATCGTTAACGACTATAAAGAGTTTTCCCTCCTAGGTTATAACGAACGATTTGAAGGCATGCTCCCAACACTCGGTTATATGGTATTGCTGTTTTATATTATTAATATAATTTCAGATGAACGAGCTGTAAAATGGATTTTATATCCTCTAACCTCCATTTCTTTTTTATTAAGTTTTTTGGGGATCTCACAAGCTTTAGGACATGACTTTTTTAAAAGCCATTTTGGAAAAATACTAATTACTCCTAATGAATTTTGGAACACATTGGATCAGATGGAATTTGCATTCAAGAACAATGAAATTTATCAGACTATCTATAATATTAACTATGTTTCTTTTTATTTAACTTTATTGGTACCATTATTTGGTATGCTATTTATTCATTCTATGATTTGCGGAAAAGAAGAAGTGCTTTGGAAGAAAATACTCTGGGCAGTTTTATTTGCTTTACTTATCTATAATATGATCGGGTCCGCTTCATCTGGGGGTCTCTTGGGTCTAGCAGCCTTAGGAATTATCGGTATCATAATTTTAAACAAACGCATCTTAGAATGGAAAATACCTGTGGCAATTCTCCTTGCAATCACGGTTCTGCTTACCGGTATTACCTACGAACGTTGGATGCCAGAATTAAATAATACTGTAACACATCTTACATCTATAACTACAAATACAAAAGAATCTTTTATTGCTTATGCCACTGATAAACAACAAGCTAATCCAGAAACACCTGTAGCTTGCTCTAAAAAAGCGACCATTGATTATATTGAAACCTCTTACAATAAATTATCAATTAGTATAAACGGAAATCCACTAGTATTTCAGCTAACAAGTGATGAAGCAGGTAATCTTACTGGTATGGCTTTAATTGACAGTAAGGAAAACATTCTTCCACTTTTGCCGGTTGAAGGAGAAGAAGGAGTATTTTATATTGACGATGAACGATTTTATGAATATACAAAAATATCTTATGCAAATTTAAATAGTGCCTTCTATGTAGTTTTGCATAGTAGTGACCGAATTTGGCCCTTCCAAATTACTTCTAAAGGTATTTTATATCAAAATGAATTAAAGAAATTAACACCTCTTTCAAAAACTCCGTCTTTCGGATTTAGTAATAATCAGAATTTCGGTTCCGGTCGTGGATATATTTGGTCTAGAACAATCCCTATGATAAAAAACACTTTCTTTATCGGGCATGGTTCTGATACTTATCCTATTTATTTCCCTCAAAATGACTATGCAGGAAAATATAATACTATGTTTAGTCAAAACATTAATATCGTTGTTGACAAACCTCATAATTTTTATCTAGGAGTCGCTATAAATACTGGATTTCTTTCCCTTTTAGCTTTATTATCGTTATTTGCTATTTATCTAGTACAAAGTGCCAGATTGTATTTCAGCTTAAAATTTGAAAAACATTTTTTATCATTTGTTGGTTCAGGAATTTTCTTTGGTGTTTGCGGCTTTTTAACCTCTGCCCTTGTAAATGATAGCTCCGTATCGGTAATGCCGTTATTCTATGGGCTCTTAGGGACCGGTATTGCAATTAATACTATCCTTTATAAAGAATAACTCAATTATATACTTAAATAAATTCATTTCATAAAAAAGACCGCCGTTTTCATTTACATTCGGCAGTCTTTTATAAAATTAAATCAATCTCTCGATCATATACTAATCCACCCCAAACCTTATGGACCGTTCGAATAAATGGAGTACTTAATAAAACAGCTATTGACAAAAGCTTCGATACATGCAAAGTAACCCCTGCTTCCAATGCAATTTTCTTAGCTAGGTCTAAAGTACATACATACTCTGGATCTTGAGGATGAAAAATACCACTTTTTCTTTCATTTATTATCTCTTTTAATTCTTTACATAAATTATCTATTGAAATCATACTTCTTTGATTACGTATATCAGGAAAAACCTTATATTTAAGAACCAACTGTTTCAGCTTCTGATAGTTTCCCGGACAATCTTTCCCATAGACCATAGGCGGCCGCACAATTGTTACTGTAAAATAATCTGTTCGTTCTCTCAGAAGAGAACTTTCTGCTCTATATTTGCTCTTACCATAATAACTCTTAGGATGGAGTGGTGTCTTTTTATTAATATAAATCGTTTCTCCTACTTTTCCTTCTAATCCGTAAACTGCCATTGTACTTAAAAAAACAAACTGTGAAACCCCTTCCGCTTTTGCTTTCTTAGCTATTGCAACAGGAAGTTCACAGTTTATTTTTATGTACTCTTTTTCTGTATACTGAGATTCATTCTTATGTACAATAGCTGCACAAAACAGTATAATATTATAATTAGAAAAATCCATTTGATACCATTGATTATCCTTTACGGATATCTTTTTTACTTTTATGAATTTTGTATCTATGTATTTTTCAAATGCCGTTGCAATATAGCTAGTAGCCCCAACAATTAGTACATGTTTCATATACAACGCTCCTCTTTTTCCTGCATCGGGGGGCCTACTACTGCATCCTCTGCTTCATCCACTGTGCCTTCTCGGATTCCTTTCTTGGTTATAACACTTAAAATTGTTAGAAGTAATATTTTAATATCCATTAGTAGGCTAATATTCTTTAAATAATATTCATCCAATGCAATTTTTTCTGTAATACTGATTTCATCTCGCCCATTAATCTGTGCCCACCCTGTAATCCCTGGTTTTAAAAGTTCCACCATTACCTCTTTCCTTCCTTTAATCAAGTCGAATTGATTCCAAAGTGCAGGTCTTGGTCCAATAAAAGACATTTCACCTTTTAAGATGTTATATAGCTGCGGCAATTCATCTAAGCTTGAATTTCTTAAAAACCTTCCACTTTTCGTAATCAAGGAATCCGCATCATGCAAAAGATGAGTAGGTATGTTTTGGGGGGCATCTAACCTCATGGATCTAAATTTGAATATCTCAAACACTTCATTATTTTTACCAATTCTTTTCTGTCGAAATAAAATTGGCCCAGGGCTATCAAGTTTTATCCATATTGCAATAGAAAGAAAAAGAGGCCATAAAAGCAAAAATAATATCCCTGCAAAAATGCAATCAAAAACATTTTTAAATACTATATATTTTTCTACTCTCATAACCTTTTCACCTTTTCTTCTTTTTCACTTATAAAGAAATTCTCTCTGTTCCAACGCCCTGTGCATATTGATATGCATAAACTGCTAAATCATAGTTCGCAATCGCCTTTGCAAGATTCATTTCTGCTTCAAACTTACTTATTTCTTCACTTTGTACATCCGTTAATGTCTTAAGCCCTGCATCATAAGAAATCATCGCTAATCGGTATTTTTCTTTTGCAAGCGCTGCAGTATCCTTTTCAGTTTGTAGCTGTGCTTTTGCCTCTTGTAACTCCATATACTTTTTACGGATTTCTTTTTCAATCTCAAGAGGCTGATTTTTTAAGTTTTGCTCATAACGCATATATGAGACCTTCTCATTCAAATAGGTAGATGATGTCTTAGAAACAGTATATTGTAAATGATCTAATAAGATAGCCTTTGTCTCTACATCAAGCTTTGCTCTTTTAATTTCCATACGATTTGCCTTTGCATTTGCAATCGCCTTATCTAAAGTAACAGAAGGCATTTCTAGAGTTTCTAAACGATCCGTAAACGCGATACTTTGCATTAATGGATAACCTAAGCGAATATTAAATGCCATCTTTAAATTATCCAAAGCAATCTTTGCTTCTAATACTCCAGTTTCTGCTGTGGCTAACCCAGTTTTGGCTGATTGTAAATCTATTTTTGCAGCAACACCTAAATCAAATTTCTTCTGTACATTATTTAAAATTGTTTTTTGTGTCTTAAAATGATCTTCTGCAGCCTTCAGAGAATCCTGTGCCTGTAATATATTATAATATAAATTTATGGTATCACTTTCAATTCGATTCATGTCTGCTTTGTAATTATTTTCTACATTAGCCTGTGCAAAATCTCTTGTAAGCTTACTTACTTTCTGCTGAATCACAGATTCGCCCGATGACCTTATAATTTCACTCAGCCCATCCGATTTCTGTAATTCTTTATATAACCTGCGTGCACTTTCACTGTAACCAGCTGCAATTGCTTGATCTGCTTTTTTATTTAATTCCGCAGCCTCAGCATCGATCCCCTGTGTTTGCATACGTTTAATGGCATCCTTTAAAGACAATTTTATCGAAACCCCAGTAAAATCTACACTTGTCTTTGTTTCTGCTATGGTTGTTTCTGCTATATTGTTAGGTGATTTTACTTCTTCCGCAAAGGCAAATGTACTAGCAGACAAAATCAATGTGCTTACCAGCAGCCAACTTAAACTTTTCTTATTCATAAAAACCTCTCCTCTTTACCCCATTTCCGTTATTCAACGATTAATATCCTATTTTTGATGCTTGCTTACTTTCGACAATAATTATTACATTTGCAAGATCACATGAATCATCAATAACATCATAAGCACGTATTACACTGTCCTTCGTAATATCACTTAAGCTTGCACTTTCATACCCATCAATCTGTCCACCAGAAAACGTTGCAAGATAAAATGATGCATCTTTAATTGCAGTAAAATCCTCTTCGCTACCTCCATTTGAAACAGAAATTAAACTACCATTTCGATTTGTAACTTTACTCCATCCTGAAGTCAGCTCTTCAAAATGTTTTGCTTTCAATACTTTTCCGTCTGTTGCAATGTCTTTTACAACTCCATTTACTACATTTAAAGTATATAATACTCCGTCATAATCTATAGGGTTGGGTATATTACATTTTGTGTCAGTATTTAAATAACAAATATCATCACCAATCAAAAACTCAAGCTGATATACACTCTCTCCGTCCTTATTCACCACCTTGGCAGTATCTAAGATCATTCCATATGCACGTCCGGAGTAGTTTGCCAATTTCCCGCTGGATTCCACTCTATTTTCCTGATCTGCAGAATCGCTATCCTTATCTTTTTTGTCAGTAATAGTAGAATCTTTTATCTCTTCATCCTTAACAATTCTATCTACTGCTAGATTAACAATCAATGCAGCATTCCCTCTGGTAGCCGCTTCATTAAAGTCTAGATTAGTATTATCCGTAATCACAGCATTTAAAATACCGAGCTCAGTTGCCTTATTTAAATAATTATTAGGCCAGCTTCCTTCTAATTCGCTAGATTTATAACCCATCGCATTAATCAGCATTGCAACTAATTCTGAATAAGAAACCGTCTGACTTGGTTTAAATCTTCCATTTCCGTATCCAGTTACAATATCTTTTGCTGCAGCGTAATTAATACTTGCTTTAGCCCAAGTATAGCCGCCTTTTAAATCATTAAATCCACTATCTGCGGCTTCCTTTAACTGTGTTTCAGTGGGTTTCAATACTTTTGTTACAGCAACACAAGCCTCTGCTCTTGTAATGGTAGCCTCTGGACGATATGTTCCATCTTCAAATCCTGAAATAATACCTTTAGTGATTAAGTTGGCTACAGCCGTTTCATATTTTGTTCCCTTAACATCACTCATTTTCTGATTCGCAAAATCTGCATCTGCAAATACCATAGTTACATTTCCCAAAACCATTAACATTGTTAAAACGATTATTAGGTGCTTTTTCATTATGTACCCCCCTTTAAATATTTTATTATGTATTAGCATACATGTTTTGTTATACATAGCGATTATATCGCGAAAAAACACGAATTTCAAGAAACAACTTTATTGTTTCTTGAAACTTAAAGATTTTGTAATATAATCCTTACAAAAACAAACCAAGAGACGGGTATTAAACCTGTCTCTTGGAAAAAATGTCTTTCGACTATTCTTTTTGATTTAATTAGGATTAGTAGATAAGAACTACATCCATAACTCTATCTTCGTCACCGTCGATGTCATAGAATACAGCAGTCTTTCCATCAAGAGCCTTTAAGTCAGATGTGCTTCCGATAGTCCAGTCGCCATCATCTTCTGTATAGATTGCTACCTTGCTGTCAAGGGTGATTCTATCTCCATTTGTAGAGAATGAAGCACGAACAGCATCAGAAGAAGTAACCTTTGTAGAATCTGCTAAAGTAACGACTCTGCCGCTGTAAGTAACAGCTGCATCAGATGTCACAGAAATCTTAATCTGAGCATAAGTATCTCCATCACCTATAGCATCTGTAACACTCTTAACAGCTCCATTGGAATCAAATGTTAACTTCCAAAGTTTCTGGCCAGCAACTGCATCAGCAGCTGTACTAACATCACCATAAGGAGTGCTCTTTGCGTTGTAAGTTACAGTCTTTCCATCAATGTAGAATTCGATTTCATAACCAGCATCAGACTTATTCTTTGCCTTGTCAGTTACAACACCGTATACATCATCGCTGATGCTGTAATCATAGATTAACATAGCAACGATCTTGCCATCATCTAATACATAGTCAGCGTGTACATCGTCGGAATCCAATACTTTTTCTAATGTTGTTACACTGTAGTTATCTTCATCTCTTCTGTCAGCAGAATTCTGAGCAATATTGTATGCGAAGTCTGCAGCATAAATTACAGCATTAGACTTGATAACATAACCGTCGAAGTATCCCTTTTCAGTTACTTTGTGAGCAGTTGCACCAGCAGCTACAAAGTCATAATCTCCAGCAGCTACATCTTCAAATGTATCAACTACACCATTCTTGTCAACACCATACTTAACAATCATTCCAGCTTTATTTTTAGCAAGGAAATCATCATTCCAAGTATCATCCGCATCAACTAAACCAGTAACTGCATCTTCCATTGCATCGCTATCAACAGTGAATACTTTATCAGTACCATCGTTTAAGAACAATTTAATTTCTTTGTCAGCGCCGATGCTGGTAGAACCATCTCCAACTTCTAAAGCGACAGCAAAGTTGTCCGCTTTACCGGAAATAGATTCATAATCATAAGCGAAGCCAAAAGCGTCTAAGAATAATTTTACTTCATCTTCTGTATCGATCTCGTTAGCAGTTAATTCACCAGCAACACCATTGTCAGCTAATTTAACGCTAGACATTGCATATTTCTTTCCATCAATAGTAAGTTCGTCACCATCAGAATTTCTCTTAGTAACTTCGCCAGATACTGTTTCAGCACCTACAGCAACCTTAGTAATTTCGTTGTCAGCACCACCTACGTATACATAAATGATGTTGTCTTCTTTAATATCGCCTAAAGAATTAACGCCTACTAATTCGAAAGAATTTAAATCGATTTCATCATTTCCATCTAATGTAAATTCTTTTCCTAATAATTTCTGATTGTCTTTGATTGTTTTGATATCGTCTTCATCAATCTGAGCTTCAGCACTTGCAATCCACTGAGAAGCAGAGTAAACAGTGTCTACAGTTTTGCCAGAAAGATCTACAGCCAATGTATAGTAACGATCTTCTACAGCAGAATAAATTTTGTCAGCAGTCATAAAGTTGATTGTCTTATCAACGCCGTTTTCAAATTCTGTGTAATTATCGTCAACATTCTTATCACCATCATCAGCCATCTTAGAATTAGCTAATTTGTATTCTGTACCATCAGCAGCTTCTAAAATATCAGTGCCATCCCAAGTACCAGTGATGAACTTAGATTTAACGTCAGAAATTGCAATAATGCAATCTTCATCGTCACCCTTAGTTACAGTGAATACCTTAGCATATGCACCGATGTATTCTCTGATGTTTACTAATGCATCTTCAGCGTCAGCCTGATCAATGATTTTATAATCTTCAGCTTCCTCTACATCTAAGTTAGTAGCAACTTTGATATCTTTGCCATCTTTGTCTTTTTTGTTTTGGAATACACCATCAGAATCTGCATAACCCATATCTGCAGTTAGCATGTTGTAAAGCATGATAGCGATATCACCTCTGTTTGCACCAACTGCACCGCCAGCTTTTACATCATCAGTAAGTCCTAATACTCTAGCCTTCTGCACATAAATTGCAGGCCAGCTTCCATTCATTTCTTTACAAGCTTTAGTGTAACCTAATGCTGCTACCATCATAGTAATAGCTTCATCATAAGATACAGTCTTTCCAGGCTTGAAAGTTCCATCTCCGTAACCGTTGATGATACCTAAGCTCTGAGCATATCCTACAAAGCCTTCAGCCCATCCGTAGCCAGCCATATCTTTGAATGTGCTCTTAGAACCAGTTGCATTTGCTTCCAATCCTAATTCAGCAATGATTAACTTAGCCATTTCAGCTCTAGTTACGATATTAGCAGGCTTATAAGTGCCGTCTTCGTAACCGCTAACTACTTTTAAAGCAGTTAATACTGTTACAGCATCTTCGTAAACGGTGCCTTCAACGTCAGAAGCAACATTTAATGTTGTTTTTGGCGTTGTAGCAAACGCGAATCCGAAGCTTCCAAGTACTAGTGTAAGAACTAATACTAATGAAAGTACTTTCTTCATGTTAAAATTCCTCCTTTAAGGCATTTTCTTCCGAAGGGGACTCATATGTTTACTTTTTGCGCAAATCATCCTCCCCTTCTGAAGATAATTTGACATTATTTATAGAAACGCATATGGATAACCCATTGCATATTCTATCACAGTGAATTATACCCTTATCCACTTATTGCCGTCAACAAAATGGGGGAATTGTAATATTACTGTAATAAAATAATCTAACTTCATATTCACCCAAAAATCGTTGATTTTCATTAAGTTTCAATGGAAATCTGTTGTAATTATTATTATATCCATTACAATGAAAATGTCCATTACAACGATATTACAAAATGGTTATGCTTTTGGGTCGTAAACAAATAAAATCATGTCATTTCTGTTAATTGAGGATAGTTTATGCTTCCATCATACTCCCAAACTGCCTTTTCCTCATTTCCATTTAATGCATTCATAATTTCCAGAATCAGTTCATCCCCTTTGCTTGTACGCAACGTATCTTTACCAGAAAGCTGTTCTTCGCTAATTTGATATACTTGAGATAAACCAGATGTATTTTGATTGATGCCTATATTTTTATTTGCCGTATCCTTAAGCCAAAAACAATAATTCAGTGAACCTAAATTTCTTCCTGCAAGACTTCCGCTTTGCCCGGTTTCTGTAATTTCTCCCGCATTATATGTATTTAGAATACGACCAATATTTTTTCCTATAATACCTCCAATCGCATTTTCACCATGAATTTTACCTGTGTTATAGCTATTACTAATAAGTGTAGAAGATTGTCCTGCAATTCCGCCTGTATTGCTAGCATCACTTTCTTTCCCTATGCGACCCTCATTATAGCACTTTACAACTTTCGATTTTTCCTCTTGTTGAAATCCAATAATTCCTCCAATAGAATTTATGCCATTAACTTCACCCTCATTCCAGCAAAGTTGTATTATCCCTTCGTTATTTCCGACAATTCCGCCTGCATTTGCTCCATAGACTTTATTAAAATTCGCACATTTATTTAGAACTGCTCGATTTCCTTTTGTATAGCCTGCAATACCACCTGTAACTCCATTAGACGTTATATTCCCCTTATTGGTACAATTATATAATGTTACACTTGCATTACTGCTCTCAACTAAACCAACAATCCCCCCTGCATTACCTTTTTCTCCTTCAACGGTACCATAATTGTTTGAATCTTTCAGTGCATTGCTCGTAACTGCTATATCTTCCCCTTCAAGGCGACCGGCAATGCCTCCAACATTTTGACTACCTATTACCGTCCCACGGTGTTCGCATTTATTTAAGCTTTGAATCCCCGCGTGATATACACCAACAACACCTCCAGTATATGTACCCGTACTTTCTACTTTAGCGTAGTTTGTACAGCCCGTTAAGTTTCCGCCACTATAGCCAACGACACCTCCTACACTATTTCCTTGTACTATAGAAGTAGAACTTTCCACGGTACAATCAGAAATTATGCCTAAGGCATAACCTGCAATGGCTCCTGAATAAATGCCTCCCTTATTTTTTATTTCACTGTCTGTAATCCGGATATTTTGAATTCGACTGGAAGAACCTGTCCATCCAAATAAACCTGCCGCATCTGCTTTCATTTTCTCTGATCTGCCGTCTTTGTCACTGTTACTATCAATCTTTAATCTGGAAATGGTATAATGATTGCCATCAAAACACCCAAGAAAAGGAGATTCTTTTGTACCAATCGGTCTCCAATTTCCATTTCGCCAATCTGCAGAAACTTCACCCACCGGAGG
The DNA here is from genome assembly GCF_017168145.1 of Anaerovorax sp. IOR16. Lineage (GTDB taxonomy): Bacteria > Bacillota > Clostridia > Peptostreptococcales > Anaerovoracaceae > IOR16. The sequence continues at coordinate 354,209 of NZ_JADQTL010000010.1, forward strand.
CGCTTCTATCGCAAAATCTGTTGTTATCTCAATGTTTTGAACCAACTTAAAATAAACGCCCTCTTGATTATGTTCTCTTACATGATCCAATTGCTCTTGCGTTGCAATTTCATAAGGTGCACTTTCTGTTCCGCTGCCTTGAACAAAAACGCCTTTCGGTAAACGATCAAGTGCTTCCTGATTCGTATCGGAACCATCTGCGGTTTGCGGTAGATGTGTTTTCATACATCCACTGATTATAATTGCCGGCTGTGTCGTTGTCGGTTCAGATGTACCTTGTCCTTTCCCGACTATTACACTTTCTTTCTTCTTAATCTGCAAAAGAAGCTGTACTGCTTCTGCTCTCGTAATGGCATTCGTCGGACGGAAGTTACCTTCGGAATCTCCCTTCATATACCCTTTTTTAAACATCAAGTCCACTGCATTGTATGCCCAAGGGTCGATGAGCGCTTTGTCCTTCGCCGTTTCTGCACCCGAATGACTTTCCGTAATGGTAGAAGGAAGAACTGTAGACGCTACTTGTGCCGCTTCCTGACGTGTCATCATCCTGCCGATACCAAAGGTACCATCGGGATACCCCTTAGTCATACCACCTTCCACCGCCGTTTTCACCGTTGGAATATACCATTCAATCGGATCAACATCGGAAAAGCTTATCTTTGTGTTTGTTATATCCGGCTTTTGTGTCAATATCTTACTCATCAGCGTATAGAACTCTTCCCGCTTAATTAGGTTGTCCGGTAAAAACGTACCGTCCGGATACCCTCCTGCAATATTAAGTCGTACCGCTTCTTCAATGGTACCCTTTGCCCAATGATTGGAAATATCGGAAAAAACCATGTTTTTTGTTACATTCCCAGCAGGGGTGGTACCCTCTGCAGTTGCTGCAACACTACTTATCCCAAAAAACAATGTTACCGAAAGCAAAACCGATGTGATCTTCTTTAAATTCATGATTTTTATTTCCCCCTTACTACATTCATCATCATTTTTTCAAAAAGCTACATTTATATATCTATTTATACACATGATATAAATTAAGATTGCTTTATTAAAACAACCTTCTCATAAAGCTATTATAACCCTCTCGTCAAAGCAGTGTCCAGCGTATCTATAGATTTAACCGTTTATACATACAAAAACCACACCCATCAAATGCAGACAAGTGTGGTTTGTTGCTTAATTTTTCATAGAATGCATTACCGAACGTTGTTCAATAATTTGACACAAACGCTCAAACTCCTTTAGCTCTAATACATTCTTTTTCTCATCCTGAATCATATAGATGCTATCGCTGTGCTCATTCATAAACGCTACGATATCTTGAAACGATAGAAACGGGTCGATAAATATAACATCTCTCGATCCAATTACGCACACATCCATTCTTTCCGGAGATATGGATCTTGACTTACTGCGTTTTTCCATCACTTTCACTAAACTATATTTTCCATACATTACGCCACCTCCATTTTCCATGATCTCCCAATTTAATAGCCTTTTGCAGGTGCGAAACGATTATAATAATTTGAAACAAAATTAATACAAAGTTATTTTTCACTTTGTTTTTCTATTATACCCTATTCCACATCAATACGCATTAAAAAAAAATTATATTTTGTGATTATTTTTTCTTTTTGAAGAAACTTGCTTTTTGTTGATACACCTATATTTTTCTGCTATAATTTCAATATTGTTTGGGCATACCGTCCAAAAAAAAGAGAAATATTGGAAACAACACTAAAATTGTTTTATGTAATAAACTTAAAACAATTTATTTCATTGTGTACGGAATGGGGGAAAATATGAAAATCGGTTTTGATGCAGACAAGTACATTGAAGAACAAGCAAAGTATATCTTAGAACGAATCAACTCTAACGAAGGTGAACGACTCTATCTTGAATTTGGCGGTAAGTTGGTTCATGATAAGCACGCTATGCGTGTTTTACCAGGTTTTGACGAAAATGCAAAGATTAAGCTTTTGCAGAGAATGAAGGAGCACGCAGAAGTTATTATTTGTGTTTATGCCGGTGATATCACCACCAATAAAACACGTCAAGACTTTGGTATCACTTATGATTTAGAGGTTCTGCGCCTAATCGATACATTCCGAAAGTACCATCTGAGCATCAACAGCGTTGTCGTGACTCGATATCAGGACGAGCCTGCTGTCAATATGTTCATTAATAAATTAAAACGCCGTGGTATCAAAACGTACAAACATGGCTATACAAAAGGTTATCCAACCGATGTGGAAACCATTGTAAGTGATGAAGGTTATGGAGCAAATCCATATATTGAAGTAACGAAACCGATTGTCGTGGTAAACGGCCCGGGTCCAGGAAGCGGAAAACTGGCAACTTGCTTAAACCAGCTTTATCATGAACATAAAAGAGGACGAAAGGTTCGCTATGCAAAATTTGAAACCTTCCCAATTTGGAACATTCCGCTGAAGCATCCTGTAAATATTGCATATGAAGCTGCCACTGTCGATCTGCGCGATGTGAATATGATCGACTCGTTCCATTTGGAAGCATACAATCAAATGGCAGTAAACTACAACCGAGACTTAGAGGTCTTTCCGGTTGTAAAAAGAATCATTGAAAAAATTACAAACGAACCATCCGAATACAAATCACCAACAGATATGGGTGTAAATCGCGTCGGTTTTTGCATTACAGATGATGGAACAGTAAGGGAAGCCTCTTGCCAGGAAATCATCCGTCGCTACTTGCTTTGCCAATGCGACTATAAAAAAGGAATTATTGATGAAGATGCGCTTCTTCGTTCCAAGCTTTTAATGGACGAATTAAACTTAAAAGTAGAAGACCGTATCGTCGTAAAACCAGCAAAAGATTATGCAGAATATAAGCGTAATCAAGATCAAAAATACGAAAATGTCATTGTAATGGCAATAGAACTTCCGGATGGAAAAATTATAACCGGAAGAAGCTCCAGAAGAATGGTTGCAGGTGCTGCATTGATCTTAAATGCCATCAAGGATCTTTCCGGATTTCCGGATGATATGCTGCTCATTTCTCCGGAAGTACTGCAAACCATCCAATATTTAAAAACGGATATTTTACACAAAGAAAAATCAACGCTTAACTGTGAAGAGGTTTTGAGTGCCTTGACTATCTCGGCGACAACAAACCCATCTGCAAAAGCCGCTGTGGAGAAGCTTCCATTGCTGATTGGCTGCAAAGCGCACTGCACTGCCATTCTAAGTGATGTAGACGACCAAATTTTCAGAGATTTGGGTATTGATGCCACAAGCGAAGCAGAATATTCTACAAACAATTTATATTTGAGCTAATGAACGATTTAAAATCACTTGTGCGCGAAGCAGCTGTCGATAACCTTAAGATGGAAGAGCTTATTAAAAGATATGAATCTTTTATTTTAAGGTGTGCTTCTTCTACCACCCATAGATATATTACAAAGAATGATGATGAATGGTCCATTGCACTGCTTGCGTTTTCGCAGGCAGTGCATGATTATAATGTGGAAAAAGGTGCATTTCTTTCTTTTGCTGAGCTTGTCATCCGACGTCGCATGGTCGATTTTCTACGCAGCGAGATACGTTATAAATCCGAAATTCCAATTGAACCGACACTCTTTCATTCTGATCCGAGTGAAAATGCCAGTTCACTGGCACTACATATAGAAGTTACAAAAAAAACCATCAAATCAGATCAGATTGACTTAAAACTAGAAATCGAAACGGTAAGTGAAATCTTTTCTTCCTATGGATTTACCTTTTTTGATCTTACGGATTGCTCTCCAAAAGCAGAAAAAACAAAAAAAGCTTGTGCAAAAGCTGTCTGTTATGTATTAAAAAATGAACTTTTGTTACATAATTTACGTAAATCTAAACTACTTCCTATAAAAATAATTGAAAAAAATGCAAAGGTACCCCGAAAAATATTAGAGCGTCACCGAAAGTATATAATAGCAGCAGTCGAGATACTATCCGGAGAGTATCCCGGCCTAGCAGATTATATGCGATTTATCAGAGAGGAGATAGACAAATGAAAGCAGTAGTAACAGAAATAAAAGATACATTTGCCGCAGTCTTATCTGATGATGGTCGCATTATTAAGGTAAAAAATAATAATTATGCGATTGGACAGGTGATTACGATGAAAGAAACAAAATTAAAAGCGAAACACAAGATGATTCCATGGGTAGCTGCTGTGTTTGCAGTCTTTACCATTAGCGGTGCCAGCGCCTATGCGTATTATTCTCCTTATTCCTACGTCAGTCTTGACGTCAATCCTTCCATTGAATACACTCTAAACCGCTTTGATCGTGTACTCGATGTAGAAGCTGTGAATGACGACGGACAGGATATTTTGGAAGAAATTGGGCTTACAAATATAGAAAACCAAACGATTGAAGAAGCCATTGAACAAACCATAGAAGAAATTGCAGAAAACGGATACTTTGATGGTACCGAAGAAGGTGGAATTGTCATTGCCACCTCTGGAGAAGACACTGAAAAATCCGATGAATTAGCAGAAAGCTTACAGGAGACTGCGGAAGAAGCTACTGATAATGAAGAGGTAGAAGTTGTTGTTGAAACAATCAGCGTAGGACTAGAACGTGTACAAAAAGCACGCGAATTGGGTGTTACTCCTGGAAAATTAAATCTTGTAGAAAAATTGCAAGCTAGTTCAGAAAATCCAGATGAAGTAAAAATGGAAGACTGGCTCAATAAACCTGTTAAGGAAATCATGAAGGGAATCAAAGAAAATCGTAAAGCTGCACAAATAAAGGGTGGCGATGACGAAGATACCCAGCAGGAAGATTCTGAAAACGAAGCAACAGAAACCAATGCAAAAGCAGCCGTTGAAAGCTTAACAACTACTTTAAAAGTTCAGCAACAAACACAAACAAAGACAGAACAAAAAATAGAACAGAAAACACAAAATAAGACTGAACAAAAGGCAGAAGAAAAAGCACAGAAACAAGTTGAGCAAAAACTTGAAGAAAAAGTTCAGCAAAAAACACAAGAAAAAGTTCAGCAAAAAACACAAGAAAAAGTTGAACAAAAGATCGAGGATTCTAAAAATCAATCCAATAACAAACCGGAAAAAACAGCAGTAACCGAAGAAGAATCCATTGAAAATGAGCTTGACGGACAGCAAGATAAAGCGAATGATACAAAGAATGAAAATGGAAATAACAGTTCCTCAAAATCTTCTGGTTCAAACAAATCTAAGAGCAAATCAAATTAATCCTATACAAAATAATATTTTTGTATAAATTTTATACACCCCCCTCAAATTATCTATTTTGAGGGGGGTGTTTTTTTATTATACTATGTTTGCAATCAAACAGAAAGGATACAGTATGATATGATAAATGGCACGTATACGATTACGCTCCGAAGCCCTTTGGGACCAAGGCATGGTACATTAACACTTTTGCAGAGTGATTCAAGCTTATCAGGTAGCTTTGACGTACTTGCCTCTCACAATGTATTTGAAAACGGTCATATTCAAAACAATCAATTTTCATTTACAGCGGAAATGCATACCCTATTAGGAAAAAAAATGATTAACGTCACCGGATTTCTTGAAGGAGATGCTCTTGTTGGATTTTTAACCATCGCTTTTAAGCAATTCCCTTTTACCGGTATTCGCTGCTCATTGGATTAAATCTTACACTTTAGAAAAGCGTTCCGTCGCACCGCGGATGTTATTGCTGATTGTAATAGAAACCATTTCAATGAGCTCTTCGGCACTTAACTTAATTTCACCCTTCAACCAGCTAATTAATATAGCAGCAAAGGAAACGGTATAAAAATGTGCCAAAAAATCCTTATACTTTTCCTGTAAGATCAAATCTGACGCGCCCTCTTCGATCACGCTGCGAATAATACTGTGAAGATCTTTATAAAAGAAGGACTCCAAATGAGAACGCCCTAACGAATTTAACGTACACGTACAAACTTCCCAATTTTTCTCAATGTATTTTAATAAATACAGACAGCTGTCCTCCCAGGTTAAGAAGGTCATGTTTTCCCTCAGCAAGCGTATCGCTTCCTGCTCAAACATCCATTCCACTAAATCATAGATGTCTTTAAAGTGATAATAGAAGGTTTGTCGATTTAAACCACAGTCTTCGACAATCTCACGAATGCTGATTTTATTCAATGGCTTCTGTTTCATTATCTTCTTTAAAGATTCTGCAAGTGCTTTTTTTGTTCGATCGCTGGTAACTGAATATGCCATGATACCCTCCCTGTTGTTGTAATTACCTTATTGGTATTATATCACTTCCTTAGACAAATTTCAAAAAATGTCTAAATTTTATACAACACGTATGGATTATCTATTTTAAAAAGCACTTAAATTTCGTAGGATAATATAGAAAAGATAACCGATTTAAGTTAAAAATTAAAAAGTTTATATAATAAAAAATATATACATAAAAGGAGAAATTAATATGGACACTTGTTCAAACACAACAAAAGCAAATAAGAAAAAAACACTTCAAACCATCGCATTGGTTGGTGTCGTTGCTCTCGTAGTTGCTGCATTTTTTACAATTACTTCCGTAACGAAAGCAAAGGAAAAAACCGCTGCGCTTCAAATACAAGGGAGTATTAAACTTGAAGAAATCACTTTGAACTCAAAAATAGCGGGTAACATTGAAGAAGTGGTTGCCTCGGAGGGTGATTCAGTCAAAAAAGGCGATCCGATTCTGCGTATCGACAGCTCTGCTCTTGAAGCAAAAAAACTACAGGCAGAAGGTGCGGTTGCTGCTGCAAAAGCAACGGCAGAAAAAGCAGCAAATGGTGCAAGAAATCAAGAAGTCGCTCAAGCAAAGGCTGCTTTTGATTATGCACAAAAAACTTATGACCGTGTGAAATCTTTATACGAAGAAGGGGCTGTATCTGCAAATACTTATGACGAAACCTATGCAAAATATACGGCAGCCCAGCAAACCTACAACATGGCCTTAGAAGGCGCACGCTCTGAAGATGTATCTGCAGCAAATGCTCTGGTAGCACAAGCGGAAGGCGCTTTGGCTGAAGTAAATTCATATTTAGAAGATTGTACCATCAAAGCACCTGAAGATGGTATTGTTACAGGCATCAACGTAGAAGCAGGTGAACTTGTTTCCACTGGTATGGCACTCGCAACCTTATCCAGTAATAAAACCCCTTGGGTTGAGGTTAGTGTAGAAGAAAATTTACTATCTAATGTTTCTTTAAACCAAAAGGTTCCGGTAACATTAGCCGCCTATTCCGGAAAAGAATTTGCCGGTGTTGTAACGAAAATCAGCCAGCAGCCTGACTTTGCTACAAAGAGAGCAACCAATAACAATGGTGAGTTTGATGTCCTATCTTACCGTGTCACAGTTACTTTAGAAAACTTGGATGTCGATGTGTTTTCCGGTATGACTGCCGTAGTAGATTTTTCAAAGAAAGCCGGTAACGAACAATGATTTCTTTGTTTCATACAGTTGCCGAGCGACTTTATCAATTTAAGCTGCGTCATACAAAAGCCATTATGAATTTATTGATCTTTATTATCATACCAACGATTACCGGAATTGCCTTCGGCTATGAAATGGGTTACAACCGAATTGAATCCGTTCCGATTATGATTGCTGATTACGATCATTCTGAATTCAGCCGCACCCTTTCCGACTATATTGCAGACAGTGAAATTTTAACGATTAAAGAGTATGCTTCCAGCAATGAACAAGTTAAGGATGCTTTGGATTCCGGAGAAGTAATGGCCGCTTTGATCATTCCTGAACAGTTTAATAAGGATCTTCTGAGCGGAAAAGGTCCTAAACTTGAGGTTCTTTATGATGGTGCGCAAATGACGGTAGCCAGTGCTGCAAAATCGGCTCTATCTGAAATTCTATTAACCGTAAAAGCTGGTTATATGAAAAATATTTACCAAGGAAAATTGTCTGTGGTCGAATCCGAATCGATGAAGCAAATTCAGCCGATTGGAGCCACCTACCGCGTACTCTTTAATCCAACAAAAAATTATCGGAACTTCTTGTTGCCCGGTATGCTTGCCGCATTGATGCAGGTTGGATTTGGTATCATTGGCTTATCCAGATCCAAAGAAGAACGTTGTGGATTTTCAAAATCCATAAGTAAAATTATCGGTTGGGGTCTCGCCGGTGCAGGAAGTATGACCATTTGTTTAGGAATACAATATCTGTTTTTCAATCTTCCTTATCGGGGAAGTCTACTGGCAGGTGCGCTGATGACTTGTTTTTTTGCCATTGCTATGACTGCATTTGGTTTTATCATGGGACGTATCGTCCCAGATCGGGTCTTCGCAACCCAGCTTACCTGCGTATTAATTTTACCGACAAGTATTTTGAGTGGATATACATTCCCTGTTATGGCTATGCCGGAACCATTACAAAAGCTTAGTATTTTATGGCCATTGACTTATTATGGTGACGGAATTCGCAGCCTTTGTATGAAAAATATCGGTCTGTCTTACTTTATACCTCACCTAACCGCTTTGGGTACGATCATTGCGGTGGAACTTTTATTTATGGCTTGTATCGTACTAGTGGAGAGAAAATACTATGATTACCAACTTTCATAATACATTCATTAAGGTTAAAGATATATTGGTAGTCCTGTTTCTTCCGATTTTCTTTACCTTATTATTTGGCTATGTTTACAGCAACACTTATGTAGAGCGTATTCCGTTTGCAATTTTAGATTTGGATGAATCCCCATCCTCTCGAATGATAATTGATCAATTCTCTGAGCATAAAGGAATGGATGTTATTGGAACTGTGAGCACTCAAGATGAACTAAAGGACCTCATCTTATCCAATCAGATTTATGGGGGGCTTGTGATTCCTGACCATTTCGATGAAGACATCAAAGCGAAACAATCGCCAGACTTGCTCGTTTTAATGGATGGAACCAATCTTGTCATCGGAAACAATCTTCATGCCTATACGACAACGATTATCAACACCCTTGGCGTTGGCGTGCAAATGAGTATATTGGAGGGAGGCAGCATTGTTCCATATAACGCAGAACAATATTTGACAGCCCTATCCTTTACCAGCCGTATGCTCTACGATCCTCAAATGGGGTATTTCCTGTACGTATTTGCAGGGATACTAGGTATTTTAATTCAACAAACTTACCTAAGTGTCCTCAGTTCACGATTATTGGAGTCAAAAAACGAACTTGCACAGAATCCATATCAATCATCAATCGGATTTCCAAATACACCGCTGCTTCAATCAATCTTACGATTACTCTGTCTTAGCACAGTATCCTTTTTCCTCTGTCTTTTATTTGCGAATAAGGTATATGGTTATCCGCTTCGAGGAGATACACTTTCCCTCTTTGTATTGGTCGTTCTGTTTTTAATTGATGTAACAGCAATGGGAATTCTAATTACCTCCTTTTTTGATGATGAAGCACACTGCGCACAATTTTGTATGTTTTTGTCCGTACCAACGTTCCTGACATCCGGATACATCTGGCCGGAGTTTATGATGGCACCACATTTTGCTTCGATTATTAAATCAATTTGGCCGCTTTACTATTTTGTAAATCCACTTCGGGGACTGTGTATGAAAAATGCCAGCTTTTCCGACATTCTCCCATATTTAATTGGAAGTGCTATGTTTGCAGCGGTTTGGTTAACATTATCTATTTTACTTTTCCGTTACAGAATTCGTTTGATGCGAAAAACCAAATCAGATAATCTTGACATTTGCAAAAATCAGCTTTAAGATAGTAAATAAGTTTTTCCGACTCTTGGGTCGGCAATAAAAAACAATCATAGAAAAGAGGACAACGAGAATGAAAAAACAATATATTAGCGCATTATTGATTGCTTCTATGCTCCTAGGCGGTAGTGCGCTCACGTTTGCAGCCGATTCTAAAGAAGATGCTGTGGAAACAACTCCATCTGCTATTTCTGTAAAAGAAGATGCTTCAAAAGTAGCAACAAATATACCAAAAAAGCTGTCGCTGGATGAGGCAATCAAAATTATGCAGACGACAGGTGCCAGTGCAGAAACAGCCGAACTGAACCGTAAATCTGATGATGCCATTGCAAGGGGCTATGCAGAAACCGTTACTAGTATCAAAGAAGCATTTGATGGATTAGATAAACTCCAATACCTAATAAATATCGGCTATCCAGGAGTCAGCAGTTCTGACTATATGTCTGCAAGTTCCAGTGCCGAAGCTGCCGGTGCAACCGTTACCAACCAAAAAATTATGAAGCTGCGCCGCGACTTTGCAAAAGCACAAGGGGAAAACAATTATAAAGCTGAATTGAATTCCATCGAATATACAACCGTACAACTCTATTCGGGAGTTCTTTTAGCGCAGGATAATTTAAGAATTGCAAAAGACAATTTAAAAGTACAGCAGGACATTTTGAAAAATACCCAAACGCAATATAAGGTAGGTATGGTTGCACAGAAGGATGTACTTTCTGCACAGTCTTCTTTGGAAGCTGCAAAAAGCGATGTGCAATCAGCAGAAACTAAACTGGAAACAGCAAGAATGAGTTTTAATTTTCTGCTCGGATATCCGGTTATGCAGGAAATTACTTTTACCGATACTTTAAAGGAACTTCCTGCTCCAAAGGATAGTTTGGAAGCTTCCATTGATCATGCAATAAAAAACCGCAATGAAATCAAAGGTGCAAACTTTGCAAAGGAGGTACACGGAATTTTATTGGAAAGCTTAAAATACCGCTATCCTCAAAATTCTTCAACTTATTTAAAGCAGCAGGTTGCATATCTCAATGCGGAAAAAACTGCTAAGGATGCGCCAAATAAAATTGAAATTGACATTCGAAGCCAAAAATCAAGCTTAGATGATTTAAAAACGGCTTTGGAATCCGCAAGAGCAAGAGAAACATATGCAAAAGAAGGGTATCGTTTGACAAACTTATCCTTCGAAGCCGGTATGTGTACCTTAGCCGAATTGCAACAGACACAGGTACTTTCTTATAAAGCAAGTTTGGGTGTAGCCGCTGCCATTAATGATTACAACTTGGCAATTTATCAATTTAAGTATGCGACTGACGTAGGAACCACTCGTTTACCGCTATAACAATACTATTTATCTATAATTAAAAGCAAAAGAGCTTTTCCTTTATATCTTAGGAAAAGCTCTTTTTTATGTCATAACATACCAACTACCTTATTAAAAAATATTACTATACCTTTCATCCTTTCGCATATTATGAGATATCAATATATAAATACATGTGTCTTGTCACATGTATTTACTTATGTTATACTGTATCTAATTTATTACTTATACAAAAATAGATGAAAATAGGATGGTATTTAAAATGTATAACGAAATTCAACGGTTAAAAAATGAAACCGATGCAGTACTGCTCGCTCATTATTATGTTGATAAAGAAGTTCAAAAGGTATCGGACTACGTGGGAGATTCTTATTATCTGGCTAAAATAGCAAAAGAAATTCCACAAAAGACGATTTTGTTTTCCGGTGTTTATTTTATGGGCGAAAGTGCAAAAATCCTTAATCCTGAAAAAACAGTGCTTCTGCCTGAGCTTTCCGCAGATTGTCCAATGGCACATATGGCACGTACTGAAAAAATTCAACAAATGCGTGCAGAAATCGATGATTTAGCAGTAGTATGCTACATCAATTCCACAGCTGCATTAAAAGCAAATTGCGATGTATGCGTCACTTCATCCAATGCAAAGACCATTATTCAAAATTTACCGCATAAAAATATTTTTTTCATCCCTGATGTACATTTAGGGCGCTATATCGCTTCCTTAGTTCCAGAAAAAAAGTTCTATTTTAACGATGGATTCTGTCCGGTTCATCAGCGAATTACGGCAAGCCAAGTAGCAATTGCAAGAAAAGAACATCCTTTTGCGCCAGTGTTGGCTCATCCGGAATGTGATTTTTCTGTACTGCAATCGGCTGACTATGTAGGCAGTACAAGCGGAATTATCGCTTATGCTTCATCCTGTGATTCACAGGAAATCATCATTGCAACAGAAGTTGGTGTTTTATATGAATTGGAAAAACGAAATCCACATAAGAAGTTTTTCGCAGTGACATCGGAACAAATATGCAATGATATGAAAAAAATCACCTTAGATAAGGTAATTTCTACCTTAAAAACAAAAACGAACCAGATAGAGATCTCTGAAGATTTACGTAAAAAAGCTCTAATCCCATTAAATCGTATGTTGGAATTGGCCGCAAAACCAACCCTATAGAAAGAAGGCATGCCATGATACAGAACGTTGATGTTGTGATTGTAGGAACCGGGGTTGCCGGACTTTTTTGTGCATTAAATCTCTCTTCAGACAAACAAATCGTAATGATAACAAAAGATGCGCCGGAATCCAGCAACTCTTTTTTAGCACAGGGTGGTGTTTGCATCAAACGAGGCAATGAAGATTATAGCAGCTTTTATGAAGATACCATGAAAGCCGGACATTATCAGAACCGTCCCGAAGCAGTGGACACGATGATTCAAAATTCTCAGGAAGTAATAAGAGATTTGCTGGAATATGGTGTAACCTTTGAACATGATAATGGACAGTTACTCTATACAAAAGAGGGTGGTCACTCCAAACCTCGTATTCTTTACCACAAGGACCAGACTGGACAAGAGATTTCCAATACATTACTAAATCGAGTTAAGCAGTCGGACAATATAACCATTCTCGATCATGTTACTATGATTGATTTACTGATACAGAACAAACGATGCCTGGGCGTTGTTGCAACAAATGCTCAAAATGAAGTTCTCGAAATTCGCAGCCGGGAGACGGTACTCGGAACCGGAGGCGTTGGCGGGCTGTATCAAAATTCAACCAATTTTCACCATATTACAGGAGATGCTTTGGCACTCGCTTTAAAGTATAAAATCCCATTAAAGGACATGGATTGCATTCAGATTCATCCTACCACATTTTATGATTCTACATCTGAACGCTGCTTTTTAATCAGCGAATCGGTACGTGGAGAAGGAGCGGTCTTATATAACAAAGACGGTAAGCGTTTTGTTAATGAACTCATGCCCAGAGATTTGCTATCGCAGGCAATTTATAAACAAATGAAACTGGATGGGACAAACCATGTATGGCTATCGATGATCCCAATCGGAGAGAAAGAAATCAAACGACACTTCCCCACGATTTATAAGCATTGTCTTGAAAAAGGCTTTGATGTTACAAAAGAATGGATTCCGGTAGTCCCGGCCCAACACTACTGCATGGGAGGAATTCTTGTCGATTTGCAAAGCAAAACAACCTTTAAGCAACTATATGCTGTAGGAGAAGTCAGCTGCAATGGAGTTCACGGTGCAAATCGTTTAGCCAGCAACTCTTTACTGGAAAGCTTAGTCTTTTCCAAAAAAGCTGCAAAACAGATTGAATTGGAATTTGAAGAAACCTTTTGTTTGAACTCAAATACTCCAGAATACAAAATCAATGCAAAACAGCTGCAGATGATTAATCAGCAAACACAACAACTTGTACGTGATGAGATAGAAAGGATGATGAAACACAAATGAAAAACCATGGATTTGTCATTGCACAAAGATTAAATATAGACCCTTTACTACTGCAAGCTTTACAAGAAGATATTACACAAGAAGATGTTACGACCAACGCAGTTATGCGCGAAGCTTGCCAAGCCGAAGTTCAGTTGCTTTGTAAGCAAGATGGAATTCTAGCCGGAATTGATGTCTTTGAACGAGTCTTCGATCTCCTAGATTCTAATGTAAAAGTTGTTAAAGATTTTAAAGATGGAGAGATTATTAAAAAAGGCAATCGAATCGCCTTAATTACCGGAGACGTACATGCCTTACTGTCAGGAGAGCGTGTCGCTCTTAATTTTCTGCAACGTATGAGCGGAATTGCCACCTATACCTATCATATGGCTCAAATTCTAAATGGTACAAGTGCCAAACTCTTGGACACAAGAAAAACAACTCCTAACATGCGTATTTTTGAAAAGTATGCCGTACGAGTTGGCGGTGGTTATAATCATCGCTTTAATTTATCCGATGGTATTTTATTAAAAGACAACCATATCAATGCAGCAGGAGGAGTAAAAAAAGCTATTTCTATGGCGAAAGATTATGCACCTTTTGTTCGGAAAATTGAAATTGAAGTAGAAAATTTAACGATGCTTGAAGAAGCCTTAGAAGGTGGTGCTGATATCATCATGCTCGATAATATGTCACCGGAAGATATGAAAATTGCTGTTTTAAAAGCAAAAGGAAAGGCAAAAATCGAGTGCTCTGGTAATGTAACTCTGGAAAATTTAAAACAGTATGCAGACATCGGAGTCGACTATATTTCCTGCGGCGCTTTAACTCATTCTGCGTCCATTTTAGATTTCTCTATGAAGCATTTGCATATTCTTAATTCATAAAAAAACATCATTCATAAGTTAAAATTTGGCACCCCAAATATTAGTTTCTTTCTACCATTTGGGGTGCTAACTTATTGACTGATGTGCTTTCTCAATTATACTTTTAAGTTTAATATTATTTTTAAATAATACCTATGTATTAACATTAATGTCTCTAATTCTTTAAGATTTCTATTGCTTTTTTCAGCTGCAGATCATCATCTTCTGTACTTGCAGTTCCAGTCGCATATTCCCATACAGCCTTATTAAGGGTGTCAATGGTTGCATAATCCAAGCCACCATAAGCGTACAATCCATTTTCTTTTTGAAATTTCTTTATAGCTGCAACTGTTTTTCCATCCATTGTTGCATTCAAAGGTACATCAAACCTTAACACTTGAAGTCTTTGCTGTGCACCGTAAACATTCAAACCAACTTGCCCAGTCGTTGCTTTTACCTTTTCAACCATTGGAACAAATGCATCTATTTTAGAATTTAGTTCTTCAATATCTGCTTCTCCTCCATTGTATACAACATAATCAGGAGTAATCCCCACATGATCAATCGTATTTTTGTTCGGAGTTAAAAAATAAAAAGTGGAAAGTTTAATCTGAGAACCGTTTTTCAGTTCTCCAACCTGCTGAGCAACCCCTTTACCAAAGGTCTTTGTTCCAACCAAAACAGCCTTTTTACTATCCTGCAACGCTCCTGCTAAAATTTCAGATGCACTTGCTGAATTTTTATTTACAAGAAGCACAATCGGTAAATTTACATATGCCTCTTCTGTTGCTTCTAAAGTCTCAATCACTTCGTCTTTTTGTTTAAAATGTAAAATTGGGCCTTCTTCCATTAATTGATCTGCAATTTCTGCTGTCTGTCCAATCAAGCCTCCGGGATTGTTTCTTACATCAATAATCAAAGATTTTGCTCCTGCTTCCAAAAGACGTTTTAAAACAGATTGAAACTCTATATGACAGTCACTGTCAAAGCTCGTAATTCGAATGTAGCCAATGTTTCCTTCTAACATTTTATCCGTCATACAAAGGCTTCCAATCACATCTCGTACCAATGGAAAAGACAAGCTTTTTCCATTGCGATCCACCGTAATGGTTACCTTCGTTCCCTTTTCTCCACGCATTAAAGCAGCGATTTCATCCACACTTTTTCCGCTTGCACGAACTCCATCGACTGCCATTACAACATCTCCTGCCTGAATGCCTGCTTTTTCCGCAGGAGAACCGACAAACGTCTGCGTTATGCTGCATTTACCGTTAACATCCTTAACCGCAACACCAATTCCACTAAAGGCACCATTGACACTCTCAACAAATGCCTCTCCCTCTTGTCCATTTGCAAAATAAACGCTATAAGGATCGTCCAGCGCCTCAAAAATACCTGCATACGCACCATCAAGCAATTTTTTATAAGTGATTTCATCCTTATAATTATTATGTATGGTATTAATTAGCGTCTCCATAGTAGTAAATTCGCTCTTTAAATAAGCATTGCTTTGCGTTTCACTGTCTGCCGCATACACAGCAAACTCACTTGCTCCCAGTAAGCCCGGAAAAAACATCACAAATGAGAAAGAAGTCAGTATCAGTGCTACAGCAACTAAAAGTGCCAAAAATCGTGCTATTTTTTTTGTCTTTTGTGAATGCATTATTACATCCCCTTTCCAATAAAACAATCTTTTAAAATATGATATATCATTTAATCACCATAAATCATTTAATTACCGTAAATTATTTATATAATCTCAATGTCCAATTTACTTCTGCCTTCGGTAAGACCTCGCAAGCTGATATGGTAGTCAATCTTTAGCGTACCTTTTCCAATATCACCTTGTAGTTGATTCTCAACATCATTAGTCAAAACTTCCATTTCGACAGCACCAAACGGCGTATCGTAATAGCCTTCAAATCGCTTCCCTTTTTCAAATTTAATTACAGTATCCAAAGGAATTGAATCTCCATATCGCCGCATTTTAACGGTGTCCCCTTTGATTTTCAATGAAGTGGTGCACCCTTCCATTCCTGAAACTTCGCTTTCTTTATATACCAAATATATGGAATCTCCCTTTTCGTAGAACTTCCCCTCTGTTATAAATTCTAATACGTTTTCTTCCTGTTCACTGGTAATTTGCTTACCGATGATTTTTAGCATAATGTCTTTCATAGCCTAATGTAATTATCCTTTCAATCAATGTGGGATAGGGTACTCCTACCGCTTCCCATAAAAGTGGAAACATACTGTATTTTGTAAATCCTGGGATGGTGTTGATTTCATTGAGATAAATTTCACCTGTATTCTTACTGATAAAAAAGTCCACTCTTGCGAAACCACAGCAGTCCGTCGCTTTATAGGCTTTTTTTGCAATCTCCTGAATCGTTTCTGTTTGTTCTAATGTAAGATTTGCCGGGATACAAAGTTTTGATTTTCCCCCGTCAAAATATTTTGCCCGATAATCATAAAATTCCGATGATGGAATAATCTCTCCCACAGCAGCCACCTCAGCGTCATAATTTCCAATAACCGCCGTTTCAATCTCTCGACAATCAATGAATTCTTCTACAATGATACGTTGATCATATATCGCTGCATTGCAAAGAGCTTCCTTTAATTCTTTTTTATTTTTTGCTTTTCCTATCCCTACACTGGAACCCATATTGGCAGGTTTTACAAACATAGGAAATCCCAGATTATCGGAAAGTTCCTGCAGAATTCGAGATTTTTCTCTCTCAAGCTCTTCACTTCGAACGACACGATAGCGAACCTGAGGCAATCGTTCCTGTGCAAAAATAGCTTTTGCCAATCCCTTATCCATACAAGTCGCAGAGCTGGCTACACCACAACCACCATAAGGAAGATTCATCATTTCAAACAACCCTTGCACAGTCCCGTCTTCTCCATAAGGACCATGTAATATCGGCAAAGCAAAATCAATCTGTTCTTTTAGTGAATGGCCTCCTGTGCCCAAAACGGTAATTTCATAATTCTGAGGGTCACGCTCTAACGCTTCTTCTGCAATGTTCTGCCAGCTTCCATCTTCAATATGACAAAATGGGCCATCATATTTTAACCATCTCCCTTGTTTCGTAATTCCTATCATTACAATTTTATATTTCGTCTTATCAATTGCATTGATTACAGATGCTGCGGACATTAAAGAAATTTCATGTTCACCAGATCTTCCGCCAAATAAAACGCCTATTGTTGTCATTTTTTATATCCTCCAAAGCCTTTCCTGCAATTACCTCTTTTTCGAGTACATTATATCGTATCAAGGTGGAACTGCATTCATGCCTTTTTCTTTTTTTAACTTTCAATTTTTTTCATTTATTTTTCATCTAATTCTGCAATTAAGCGTTTTAAATGGGGTTGATCAAACTGATATTTTTTTGTACAAAATTGACATACAAGCTCCGCTTGTCCGTCCTCTTCCAAAATGGTCTGCAAATCTTTTTTCCCAATACTCATCAACACTTGCTCCAAGCGCTCTTCACAACAATCGCATTCCCATCCAATTTCTCTGAATCCCAGTGTTTCTACTTTAAATTCTTCCGGCATCTCGGAAAAAATGGTCTGCAAGAGCTCCTCTAAAATTGCGTCCTCTGTTTTCCCAGCTGCTTTGTTTGTCATTTCTTCAATTAAAGTACTGATCGGCGTCATCTTATCCAACATCGCTTCAAGCGCATCCACTGCTTCCGGATTGCCTTGCGGCAGCATTTGAATGATCATACCTCCCGCAGCCGTTACCGAATAATCTCGGCCAATTTTCACACCCAAAGCAACAGACGACGACTGCTGCTCCGACACAAAAAAGTATGCAGTCAAATCTTCTGCAATTTCTCCCGAAACCAAATCAATTCTTCCAACATAAGGTTCTTTTAAGCCTAAATCCTTAATAACAGTAACCGCCCCAATACCAAGTGCTCCCCCAACATCCAGTTTCCCATTTTCTTTTAATGGCAAATCGACGAATGGATTGGAAATGTAACCTTTAATCTTACCATCTCCCTTAGCGGTAGCTAAGATTTCTTTAGCGGGACCATCTCCTTTAAATTGAACGGTAACCTTATCCTTTTCATTTTTCATCATCAGTGCCATCATTCCTGTTCCGGTAAGCACTCTTCCTAAAGCTGCCGTAGCAAGCGGCGTTGCCTGATGTATCTTTCTTGCCTCCTCTACCATAGATGTGGTAATGGATAAATAGACTCGAAAAGACCCACTTTTGTCTATTGCAATTAATGCTTTGCTCATACATTCTCTCCTATTTTTAATCTTTGTTTTTTATAATATTAATTTAACCTAATAGTCTGTAGTTATAATCAACTAACAATATTAATCTGATTGATTATTGTTCAATTTATTACTTTTATTACTATAAATTCTCTGTTCGTTAACAATTTGTATGTACCAATTTTGAAACTTCTGCTTTTAACGCTTCCATTCTGCCATCAACGTCAGATTCATTACTCCCCTGTACAAAGAAATAAATCTTCAGCTTTGGCTCGGTTCCCGAAGGGCGAACAATAAAACGGCTTTCATCCTGAAGGTTAAATTGCAGGACATTGGCTTTTGGAAGCCCGGTTTCATCCTTCGCATAGTCGATCATCGCAGAAACCGGACTGCCTGCGATACTCGCAGGCGGATTGTTTCGCAATCCGTCCAAAAGCCTCTGCATCTCCTGCATGCAATACACACCTTCAAATGCAAAATCCAAGAGATCATTTTTATAATACCCAAACTGGTGATATAATTCCTCCAAACGGCGAAACAATGTTTTTCCTTGCTTCTTATAGTAAGCGATCATTTCACAAAGAAGCATCGAACCATTTACAGCATCCTTATCTCTGACATAACTTCCTGCTAAATATCCATAGCTTTCTTCATAGCCAAAGATAAAACGATCTTCTTCACCCTTATCTTCTAAAAATCCAATTTGCTCCCCAATGAATTTAAAGCCCGTCAATACTTGAATCAATTCCAGCCCATAATGCTTTGCAAGAATTTCAATCATTTTACTTGAGACAATGGTTTTAATCGTTATCGGTTTTTTAGGCATCGGTCGTGGAACTCCTTGCTTTTTTGAACCACTTCGCATCTGACATAGATAGTCCAACAGCAAAATTCCTATTTCATTTCCACTTAATAATCGGAATGTGTCTTCCCCAAGAACACCTTTCACACGTACTGCAATTGCAACACGGTCACTATCCGGGTCGGTTGCTAACAGTAAGTCCGGTTTTTTCATTATTCCCCGGGTAATCGCACCCGGCCCCACAGCCATCGCCGTTGCTTCCTTGCAGCGCTTCTCACACAAGGCTAGTCCAAGCTTTAAGGCTTCGATCTTCTCCGGATTTGGATATGGACACGTCGGAAATCTGCCATCCGGCTTTTCCTGCTCAGGAACGACTTCAAGCTCACGAACTCCAATTTCCTTTAAAATACGACGTACCGGTTTATTCCCGGCGCCATTTAATGGTGTATAAATCACCGATAAATCAGAACAATCCACCCCAGTACGTTCTTTCTTAACCGTTTCAATATATTCCGTAATAACATCTTCTGAAATATATTTAATCCTTCCGGTTTTGGCCGTTTCCTTCCTTTCTTGAAATGGACCAGTCAAACAACGAACCCCATGGAAAAGATCAATCTCATTGATGAGAGAAATCAAAACTTCCGTCTCCTCTAAATTTAATTGACAGCCTTTATGGTTATAGGCTTTATATCCATTATACATTGCCGGATTATGACTTGCCGTTATCATAATTCCTGCACTGCATCCAAAATGTCGTACAGCAAAAGAAAGTGCCGGTGTTGGCATCAGCTCTTTAAACAGATAAACGTCGATGTTGTTTGCCGATAGCACCTGCGCTGATTTTTCTGCAAATTCTCTTGAATAAATCCGACTGTCATAGGAGATGGCTGCCTTCGGTCTTACTCCTATGGGTGTTTTTCGATTGATATAATCCGCTAACCCTTGCGTTACCTTGGTAACAGTATATTCATTGATTCGATTGGTTCCGGCTCCTAAAATTCCCCGTAATCCACCTGTGCCAAATTCAAGTTCTTTATAAAAACGCTCATAGACTTCCTCCAAAGCTGCTTTGCAGTTTGTCTTTATATTTATTTTTCTATCTAGAGAAATCAACTCCTCACGAAGCTGCGGATCTAAAGCAGGATATTCCAACCATAGCTTCATTTTTTGAATGACTTCGGTATACTTCTCCATTTGCCTTTTCCTTTCTCGCTCTATCTATTTATCTTTTTGTTTCACTTGCTTTATAAAATACTTGATACTTTTTATTCCTATCAAAACCCTAATAAATCCATTACAAAAATGGTTTATATTATAGTTTACCATACTCTAAGAAATATGAAAACCTTCCTATCATCAATTCCGTATGCTGTCACAGAAACTTCACGGATTCATTGATAAAAAGAAAAGAGTGTTTTATAATGGGTTCAATAAACAAAGATGGGAGTGCTCGGCATGATTGATATTGCAAGCTTAAAACTGAATCATTTGGATTATTTATTGGTGGTCAACCGAAATTATTCTATTGTATACGGTTCTCGTTATGATATGAGAGTGCATGATTCTCTAACCTTAGATAATAGAGATTATATGAACCGCAATCTCTTTGAAGTTTATCCTTCCATACACAGAGAAACCAGTTCTTTTGTAAAATGCATGACGACCGGTGAAATTGTTGTAAAGAAAAATCAGCAATTCTATAATGACAAAGGTCATCTTTTCTGCACAAATAATATCACCTTTCCCCTCATTCTAAAAGGACAAATCATAGGTGCTGTAGAGCTTTCCCAAGATGTCACAACCATAGACAATCTAAGTCATAAAATGAAGCTGAATCAAAATAAAAAATTTGATGAGTTGGCAAATTCAATCAAAAGAGATGCAAATGGATTTAGTTTTAAGGGTATTTTAACAAAAAATGAAACGATGAAAAAGAACATTGAGCGTGCTAAAGTATTGGCTCAACTGCCCAGACCAACACTCATTTACGGAGAAACTGGAACTGGGAAAGAATTGTTCGCACAAGCGATGATCAGCAGCAGCGGTATTTCGAAAAAAAAGGTTGTCATTCAAAACTGCGCCTCTGTCCCAGAAAACTTAATTGAATCCATATTATTTGGTACAGCAAAAGGGGCTTATACAGGCGCTGAGAATCATAAAGGTTTATTTGAAGAAGCGGACGGTGGTATCTTTTTTTTAGACGAACTCAATTCTTTGCCTTATCATGTGCAAGGTAAACTTCTGCGTGTTTTGGAAGAAGGTACCTTCCGTCCTGTCGGTGCAAATACAGAGAAAAAGGTATCAGTAAAAATTATTGCCGCAATCAATGTAGATCCTCTTGATGCCATTGAACGGCACGAACTGAGAAGAGATTTGTTCTATCGATTGAGCAGCGGTATGATTTATCTTCCTCCGTTAAGAGAACGTAAGGATGACATTCTTTTTTACACGAAGCATTATATTCAGGAATGCAATGAAATTTATGATAAAAATATAAGCGGAATCACGGATGACTTAAAGAATATTTTCTTAAACTACCGTTGGGACGGAAACGTACGCGAATTAAAACATATTGTAGAATCCATGATCAGCATATCTGAACATACAATTTTAGATGTAAAGGATCTGCCTGCTTATATGCATGACCGAATTATTCAAAAGGACGAACCGAATCTATCGCGAAACCAGGCTATTCAAAAAAAAGGAATTCCAAATCTAACTAAAATCGATAAAGAATACTTTGATTTAAAAAAGAATTTGGAACGTACCGAAAAGCAATTGGTAATAAAAGCGTTACAGATATCAGAGGGGAATAAAACCAAAGCCGCAGAATTGTTGGGAATACCACGTCAAACACTAAAATATAAAATTGATAAATTAAATATTTTATAAAATAGTAAAAAAGTAGCTTTTTATCGATATTTCTTTTATCGCATGTGACAAATTTTCGTCGCAAAATTATTCAATCGACAGAAAACCGTCTTTATTCATTATGAAGAGACAGTTTTCTGTCATTTTTATTCTTTTCTTATTATCTTTAAATGAATTGTAATATATATTATATTAAAACGAAAGAAATAAAACGTTTAAATTTCAACGTTTTATTGTTATGTTTTTGTTTATTATCAACATTGGCATAATATTTGCCCTATAGGGTGGTGTAATTAATCTTTATATTAGCAGGAAAAAAGAGAGGAGTAAATTATGGATAATTACGGAATTTTATCGCTAGCTCCAGCAATGGTTGCATTGGTGCTTGCCTTTGTAACAAGAAATGCACTCATATCAATTTTATGTGGTGTTCTAGTTGGAGTAACCATTACAGGACAAAATCTCCTGTTTGGGTTCACGGGCATTCTGCAAAACGCTTTGGGCAATGCTGATTTTATTTGGGTAATCAGCATTGAAGTGTTTATTGGTATTATGGTTGCATTATTCCAAAAATCAGGTGCCATTGATGCCTTTGCCGAAATGATTGCCAGAAAAAACATTAAAGCAAGAGGTGCACAGGTTATTTCCTGGCTTCTTGGTATTTTTATCTTTTTCAGTGATTACTTCAGCCCACTTTATGTTGGTACCGTTATGCGTGGAATCACGGATAAGGCACGCGTATCCAGAGAAAAGCTGGCATACATTTGTGACTCTACCTCTGCCCCGGTTATCACCTTGCTTCCATTTGCTGCATGGGGTGTTTATCTGGCAGGCTTAATGGTAGGGATCGGACCAATTGCCAATGCAAGCATGGCTACGGATGTTGTTATGCACATGGTTCCATTTAACTTCTATGGATTATTTTCAGTTGTTATGGTAGGACTAATTGCTACAGGCACCCTTCCTGATTTCGGTCCAATGAAAAAAGCAGAAGAAAGAGCGCGATTGGAAGGCAAGGTTATTTCCGATACGGCAAGACCTTTAATCTCTGATGAGTTAGAAAAAATCAGACCAAAAGAAGGCACGAAGCCAAGTCTTGCTTTAAACTTCTTTGCTCCGGCAATTATCATCATTGCAATGACCCTATTTACATGGCTCGTTATGGGCGGCGCAAAGGTATTAGAATCCCTTGTTATCGCGGTAACCTATCAATTTATTGTTATGTATTTTCAAAAGATGGGAACGATGCAGGAATTAGTAGATACTGCAATTGAAGGTGTAAAGAGTGTTATGAGTGCAATGCTTATTTTAGCAATGGCTTATTGCATCAATGTAATCAGTAAAGAAGTAGGCACTGCAAATTATGTAATCAGCGTTACAGAAAACTGGATTACACCAACCGTATTATTAGCCATGACCTTTTTACTGTGCGCATTTATTGCTTTCTTTACCGGAACCTCTTGGGGAACCTATGCCATTATGACACCAATTTGCATGCCTTTGGCATTCAGCATGACTGGTGGAGAAATCAACACAATTATTTATGCGACCGCAGCAGCAATCATGGGAGGAGGATGTTTCGGAGATCACTGTTCTCCACTGTCAGATACCACGATTTTATCTTCACTGGCTGCCGGTGCCGACCATGTTGATCACGTAAAAACACAACTTCCTTATGCAGTTACAGCAGCAACATTATCTGTAGCTGGATTCCTGGTTGTTGGATTTGTTCTAAGCTAATTTTAAAAAATAAAAAAGAAAACAAAAGAAAAATAAACAAAATGCAATAATATGGAGGCTTAAAATGATTATTGGTGTTTTAAAAGAAGTAAAACAAAATGAATTCCGTGTTGCAGCAACTCCAAACGCTGTAAAAGAATTAACACATAGAGGACATGAAGTATATGTAGAAAATAACGCTGGAATCGGAAGTGGTTTTTCCAACGAGCAATATGAACAGGCAGGAGCTGTCATTGCAGATTGCGATACCGTTTATGAGAAATCAGACTTGTTTTATAAAGTTAAAGAAATTTTTCCGCAAGAATACAAATACATGAAAAAAGATAAAATTGTTTTTACATACATTCATTCCAATGCACATTTAGAAATGACAAATGCACTGCTGGAAAGTGGAGTAACTTCCATTGCGTATGAAGATGTCATTGATAAAAATGGTAAATTTCCGCTCTTAAAGCCTATGAGTGAACTTGCAGGCAAAGGTGGTTTTCTTGCAGGCTTACATTTCAGTCAGGCAGTGAATGGTGGAAAAGGTATTTTATTTAATAATGTTTGCGGTGTGCAAACACCTGTTGTAACGATTATCGGTGCTGGAAATTCCGGACTTGGTGCTGCAGAGCTTGCTGCTTCCTTTGGCAATCAAGTTTA
This sequence comes from Anaerovorax sp. IOR16, assembly GCF_017168145.1. Classification (GTDB taxonomy): domain Bacteria; phylum Bacillota; class Clostridia; order Peptostreptococcales; family Anaerovoracaceae; genus IOR16. The sequence continues at coordinate 378,907 of NZ_JADQTL010000010.1, forward strand.
TATTCTTGATGTAAGCTTAGAAGCTTTAGAAGAAGCAAAAGCAAAGCTTCCATCTAATGTAACCTGTCTCTTCTCAAATCGTGTAAATTTAGAGAATTGTCTAAAGAAAACCGATATGTTAATCAATTGTATTTTATGGAATAAAACTAGAAAAGATCACCTAGTAAACCGTGATGATCTGAAGCTTATGAAAAAAGGCTCGATGATTATTGACGTAGCTTGCGATGACCATGGTGCAATTGAAACCTGCCACTCAACGACTCACAACAATCCAATTTATTATGAAGAAGACATCATCCATTATGCAGTCGACAACATTCCGTCCGCATTTGCCCAGACAGCGTCAACGACGTTATGCAATGCAACCTTACCGTATTTAATGGAGATTGCTAACAAAGGCTTAAAAAAAGCTCTAAAAGAAAATCCAGGGTTACGTAGAGGTCTTACAACTTATGAAGGAAAGTTAACCCTTGAGGAGACTGCGAAAAAATATAACATTAAATTTGTATCTCCGGATGCGATCATCGCAAACTTCTAATTTTATTGAACTGAACGAACATACTAATTTTATTTCAACTCCGCTAACCAAAGAAACCTCTAAATCTAGACTTTCAACTAGATTTAGAGGTTTCTTCTTACTTTTTATAATCTGCTTAAATATTCTTTTAATCCCTTTCTAACTGTGCCTCGAACACCGACTACAGTTTCTGCATGATAAAGTGAACTGATAATTGCTTCTTCTGTAGCCTCAGTAGCAGCTTTAAAAACAGGATCCAAATGTTCATCATACATCATCTTAGTGGATAGAATATCATCCTCACTATAATGTGCAACTCGATTCGAGGTAGAAAAAGCAACAGCAATATCTCCGCTTCCATTCCCATAGAACGAGCCGGTTCTTGCCAGTCCCGCTCCCGCACGTTTTGCCACGCGCTTTAACTGACGTTCATTTAATGGTAAATCCGTTGCAATTAGCATGATGATCGAACCCTTATCACCTTCTTCGATTTCCAATGTTTTCTTTGACAAAAGTGACTCTTTCTCAGCGTTATCTTTATCCTGAATCTGACGAATACGTTCACCAATGGGATTACCTGCTAAAATTAAATCCCCTCGTTCTCCAAAATTGGATAAAACAAGTGCACCAATCGTATAAGATTTCTCTTCTACTTCAAGTACTCTGGAAGCAGAGCCGATTCCGCCCTTTACGCCAAGACAGCACATCCCTCTTCCGGCACCGACTGCTCCCTCTTCAAAAACTTCCGAAGCAGTTTTTAAAGCTTTCTGCACATGTTCTTCCTTGACATGAAGTCCGCGTATGTCGTTAAGCTTTCCGTCATTACACTCCATAACCAAAGAATTAACCGTACCCGTCGTCACTCCAATGTCTTCATTTTTTTCCAGCATATATTTTACCAAAGCAGTGACTGCCGTACCAACACTTAACGTATTCGTCAGCACAATCGGTGTTTCAATGGTTCCCAATTCTTCCAACTGTACTAAGCCTGCACTTTTTCCAAAACCATTTATAACACAACAACCAGCCATTACTTTATCTTGAAACAGATTACCCTCATGAGGTAAAATTGCAGTCACTCCGGTCTGTATATCTCCTTGATCCAAAGTCACATGTCCAACCTTTACCCCTGGCACATCGGTAATTAAATTTTTTGTTCCTTTTTTCATCTTACCAATGACAATTCCAGTATCTGTATTTAAACCCATTCTCGCTTCCTCACTTTTCTAAACATAATAATAGGTTTAGTATAGTATACTCACTAATTTGACGCAACTAATTACTAATTTTCTATTTCTCATCTACTTCTCAAATAAAATCATTAAATCTTAAGAAATTGACAAGTTTTTATTAAAGTACATTTTTGACTTTTGGGGTAAAATAGCAACGAACAAAATTATGGAGGCTATTTATGTTTGACTATATACAACACGCTATGAGTTATCTAATACCAGGATTTATTGCAACAATTTTATTTTTGATTATTTATGAAATACAATTACGAAAAAATAAAATTCATCGAAGTAAAATGGACAAAATTTTATTTTTAATCCTCGGTTGCTATCTAACATGCCTTTTCTCTTTAACCATATCACCTGTATATGGTTTTTCTCTAACAGAAATTGGATTAAATATTAATTTAACTCCATTTAAAGTGAAATATACCATTGTTGGAAATCCTCTGCAATTCTGGGGGAATATTTTTATGTTTATACCTTTTGGAACTCTTATAGTTCTTTTATCAAAAAAATGTCACAACCTATTTATTACACTCTTTTTGGGTGCACAATTATCAATATTTATTGAATTGGTACAGCTATTCGAAATACGAGGTACCGATATTGATGATGTTATCTTAAATGTTCTTGGAACCTTTTTAGGGTTTATTTTAGGAAAATTTATTTTACTCTATGCACCGTCCTTTCGAAAAAAAATAGGAGGGATTAAACAAATCCGGCCCAGTCACTTAAAAAATGAGATCGGCAGCATTTACACGCTAACTTTCATCGTTATCATCGCTGTTTTCTATATTGGATTTGCAAAGATCGATCCAGAAACTCCATTTGCACACAGCAACGTTACACAAGAAACATTAATACCTACAATACCGTCCTATAGTGAAGAACCAATCCAAGCAGAAATTCAGGCAAAAAATGCGATTCTTTGGAATATCGGTACAAATACCATCTTATTTGACAAACAAAGTGATGAAAAAATTGCCCCGGCGAGCACGACAAAAATGCTTACCGCTCTTACTGCTCTGGATTATAGTGATATGGATGATGAAGTATTGGTTGGTGAAGAAATACACTATATGACGCAAGATGCTTCCAGAGCTTGGTTATTAACTGGCGATCGATTAACAATGAGACAATTGCTTGTTGCTTTACTTTTACCCTCTGGAAATGATGCCGCTTATTCCGTTGCGGTTTATACAGGTAGAAAAATTTGTGATGATGATTCCATTTCAGTTGATGAAGCCATCTCCGTCTTTATGGAATCTATGAATAAAAAAGCTGCCCAAATCGGGGCAGCTGATTCAAACTTTATCAGACCGGATGGCTATGATGCACCGGATCAATTTACCACAGCGCATGATTTGGCCTGCATCGCGAAAGAATTTTGTCAATCAAAAGAACTTCTTGACATTGCAAGCAGTCATTCTATTTCAAATGTTTGGACTAACGGCAAGGACGTGACCTACTATAATACCAACGAGCTAATCAATCCGGAAAGTCCATATTTCAATGCAGATGTGATCGGATTAAAAACGGGAACCAGTGTAGACGCAGGTTACTGCCTAGTCTCTGCTGCAAACATAAATCATGAGTTATATGTCTGTGTCGTAATGAACAGTACACAGGATGGTCGATGGATCGATAGTCTTGACTTATTGCAGGCAGTCCGCTGATGTGGTTCACCATATACGCAACCGTACAACCGCTTCCTTAAGCTGCTGCATTGCACTTTTTAAAACGTTTCGTGAGCAAGCAACATTCATTCGCATAAAGCCGTCGAGACTGCGGCAAAAGTCATTTCCATTATTTAATCCGATTTTTGCCTCTTCAATCATAAAACGCCATAAGGCTTGACGATCTAATCCTAATCCTCTACAGTCTATCCAAAGCAAATAAGTGGATTCTGGAAGGTTTACCTTAATTTCCGGAATTTCAGTACGGCAAAATTCTCTTACAAACAACATGTTTTCCTGCAAGTACGCAATGAGCTGCTTTAGCCATTCATCACCATATCGACAAGCCGCTTCAACTGCAACTAAACTAAAGCAATTGTTTCTGTGAATATCCAAAGCTCCCCAAAAGGAATCAAAACGATGCTTCCACTCTTTGTTGGGAAAAACAACAGAAGCTGCCTGCAGTCCTGCTAAATTAAAGGTTTTCGTCGAAGAAATGCAGCTGATTGTTCTGCTAGCTACCTCTTTTGAAATCGTTGCAGTTGGAATGTGTTCATTTCCCCACAGCAAAAAGTCAGAATGGATTTCATCTGACACAATTGGTACATCAAAGCGAATGCATAAATCGGTCATAGCTTTTAGTTCTTTCTTTTTCCATACTCGCCCTACTGGATTGTGTGGACTGCAGAACAAAAATAGCTTTGGTCTCATTTTTAACTTTTCTTCCAAATCTGCAAAATCCATCGTATAATAACCACCTTGTTCGAAAAGTTGATTTTCTAAAACCTTACGACCATCCCAAGCCTCAATGACATCATAAAATTCAGGATACACTGGTGTCTGTATGAGTACGTAATCTCCTGGCTCAGTAAATTCACGTACAAGCTCTGATAACGCCGGAACAATCCCTGGTGCAAAACTCATCTGTTTGGGATCAATATCCCAATTATGATGCCTCTTCTGCCATTCGCAAATAGATTCGTAATAAGAAGTCGGCCGGGAAGTATATCCATAAATCCCCTGATCCGCTCGCTTTTTTATCGCATCTATAATTGGTTGTGCCGTTTCAAAATCCATATCGGCAATCCAAAGCGGGATGAGATCATCCCGCTCGAATTTTTTGAAACGCTCATCGTATTTTGCCGCATTACTATTACTACGGTCAATTATTTTGTCAAAATCATATTGCATATGTTTTCTCTCCTCAAACTTTTAATTACTCTATTATTATGTTTTTGGATTACAATATAGCCCTTTTACGTTAAGCGACTTCTTCATTTTCTGTTAACTTTTTCTTCATCCAATCTTTTCCTTCTACAAGTCTCGTTACCATCATCGAAGAGACAGCATCTCCAGATGCATTTACCATGGTAGCTGGTGGATCAACTAAGAAGCCAATTGTTGCAATGATAGGGAATGCTTCTGGCGGGAATCCATATAGATTTACAATCAACATTTCTCCGATCAAACCACCACCGGGTACACCAGACATAACCACTCCACCAAGAACGGATATGATGATTGCTGTTGCAAACGTACCTATTCCAGTAAAATCTTGTCCGAACACACCAAATAAGAAAGAAATCTTTAAAATAGAGGACAAACATGTGCCATCCATATGCATGGTTGCACCAATTGGTAATATAATTTCACGAATATCCTTTGGCACGCCCATTTTTTGTGCAGCTCCTAAGTTAACTGGCAGTGTCGCGATAGAACTTCCAGTTGCAAAAGCAGTAACCGCTGGAGGCATTATGTTTTTAAAGCAAGCTTTCGTTCCTTCTTTGCCACCTGCAAAATAAGAATAAGCAGCAAAAGCAACAATAAAGTAAATTAAGCAAACTGGATAATAGATCAGCATTGCTTTCATGTAAGCACCTAAAAGCTGTGGTCCAAATTCTCCAATTAAGGCTGCAAAATAAGCACCCAGTCCAATTGGAGCGTAAAGCATTATGATTCCAATTAACTTCATTAAAACCTTTGACAATGCTTCCAACCCTTTAGCAACCTTATTATCTTCACCACCCGTTGTACTAACACAATATCCAAACAAAATGGAGAAAATGATAAGTGGTAACATATTAGATTTCGATAAGAGACCTACAAAATCTGGTACAGTAATTGCCTTTACAATCTGTTCACCCAGATTAATCTACTCTAACTCTCCTGCTGCTTCCAGTGCAATATTTGCTCCGGCAGCCGGTGGGAAAATACTTACAACAGTAATAATAATAACAGATGCAATAATACCGGTAACACAAAATACTAAAAGCATATTTCCTAAAATTTTTCCTAAACGCTTCATGTTAAGCATGCTACCAACAGCGCTACTTATTGTAACAAAAACTAAAGGTACAACGGCGGTAAACATTAGATTAATAAATACCTGACCAAAAGGCTTCAGCACAATCGCCTTTTCTCCCATAATAAGACCGATAATGCTTCCAATGATAATACCTGCAAGTAATATGATTGGAAATCTATAATTTTTCCAAAAACTTTGCTTTTCTAAGGTTGTCATAACAAGCCCTCCTTCTTAACTAACTATAAAATCCTCATCTGTAATTTCACCAACAGCAACAATGTTGGTATCTCCGATTAAATACAAGTCCTCTATAAAACCTTTCTCAACAATGGCATCCACAAATAACTCTCCTCCAGGTACGGTTAACTTTACATTTTTACCACTAACCAACCCTTTCAGTGTTAATGCTGTAACCACGGAACCAGAACCCGTTCCACAAGCCAATGTAAAATCCTCTACACCTCGTTCAAAGGTCTTTTCCAAAATTAGATCTTTTCCAACTATTTCATAAAAATTTACATTAGCACCCTTTGGAAATGCGCTGTGGTAGCGTAGCTTTTTCCCTAAATCAAAAAGCTCTTTTTCTGGTAATTCTTTAAATCCATTCAGTCGAACCACTGCATGAGGAATTCCAGGATTCCCAAGCTCGATATACGAACATTCATATTCTTTACCATCTACTTCTACCGGATAATCCAAACGTACCTCCTCAGGGCGGTTAAGTTTAATTTTATACAGGCGCTTACTCTGTCTCCACGCAAGTACATCACCGGCAACTGTTTCAATTGTCATACTTTCCCCAGCAATTTTATGTTCATAAGCATAACGTGCAATGCAGCGAGCACCATTACCACACATTTCTGCAATGCTGCCGTCTGCATTATAAAATCTCATTTTAAAATCACCGCCAGTTGTAGGTTCATCGACCACCATTAGCGCATTGCCTCCAATCGACAAGCCTCTCTTACAAAGCCGAGAGGCCATTTGCGGAAGCTCTTCAAGCGGAATTTTCAACTCAAGATTATTGATAACAATAAAGTCATTTCCTGCGCCTTGCATTTTTGTGAATTGCATTTTGAAAGCTCCTTTCCAACTATTTTAGGAATTTTGGAATTATCTCGTTTTGAATCATATCTTCATAGCTTTGTCTTTTTACAATCAGCTCATCATGACCTTTGCAAGCTAAAACCACTGCAGGAATTGGATTTTTATTATAATTATTTGCCATTGAATAGCCATAAGCACCTGTAGAGAAAATTGCAAAAACATCGCCGCTTTCTGCCGATCCTACCATAATATCCCGTATTAAAATATCTCCAGACTCACAGCATTTTCCACAAACGGTTACTTTATCATCTTTTGGCTGATCAGCTTTATTTGCAAGAATGCCCGTGTATACTGCCTGATAAAGTGCTGGTCGAATGTTATCCGTCATACCACCATCCACTGCGATGTATTTGCGAACCCCTTTGATTTCTTTGATGCTTCCAACCGTATATAAGCTAATTCCAGCTTCACCTACGATGCTACGTCCGGGCTCAATAACCACAGCAGGGCGATCTATCCCAAGTTCTTTTGAAAATGCTTCGATTCTCTTCATCATTGGATCCAAGAAATATGCATATGTTTTTCTTTCTTCCGTGGTATAAGAAATTCCAAATCCACCACCAATGTTTAACTCGGTCACAATATGCCCATATCTTTCTTTTGTGTCCTTTGTCAATTTTAATGAAGTTTCTAATGCTGCCAAATGTGAGTGGTTATCGAACAGCTGTGACCCAACATGGAAATGAAATCCAAGAAATTCTACATGCTCCGACTGGATCGCTGCTTCTATGGCTGGATAAATGACATCTTCCTCTAGAGGAATTCCAAATTTAGAATCCTTCTTTCCGGTAACGATGTAATCATGAGAATCACTTTTTACACCCGGAGTAATTCGGTAAAGAACATTGACCTTTTTATTTTTTTCTTTACAAACTTTTTCAATCAATTCAAGTTCTTTAAGCCCATCAATAATGATTCTTCCGATTCCATAATCAATCGCCATTTCTATTTCTTCTAATAGTTTATTATTCCCATTAAATTCAATGCGTTCTGGAGGGAAATTTGCCTTTATTGCGGTATAAAGTTCTCCGCCTGACACAACGTCAATACACAGCCCTTCTCTTTCAGCAATCTTATACATGGCCAATGTACAAAATGCCTTCGAAGCATAGGCAGCTCTTGTGTTTTCATACTTATTTAGAAAGGATTCCTTTAATTCGTCACACCTTCCAATGATGTCGCTTTCTGAAAAGACATATAAAGGTGTACCGTATTTTTTTGCCAGTTCGACGGTATCGCAACCGTCAAAAAATAAGCGATTATTTTTGATTTCTTTTATCATTTTTTATCATTCCTCCTTTGTCCTGAATAAACACCACAATTGTAACCGGTTAAAACAAGTGTTTATTTCGTCATAAATTATCTTTGAAGATTTCAAATCAAATTTATGATATAATGTGCACAAACAATTTAATTTCTAAAAAGAATGTACACAGCATCGTAAATTGAAAAAAGTAAAGCGATAAATTTTACGATATTATTTTAAAGAGCAAGTCCAATGCCAACTAACAAAAATCATTCAAAATATTTTTAATATTTTTTAGATTAAGTTAGAAAAGCTTATAAAATAAAGGACATCCTCGAAAATTTTATTTTTTTATTATCTGTTTATTCATTTTATTCTCTGTTAAAATATTGTTTACTTTTCCGGTTTTTCGGAAAACTATTTGAAAAAACGAAATCAATACAAAGGAGGAAAATCGAATGACATATGAACAACTTCTCCATATCTTAACTAATTACATTAGTGAAGGGCTTATCTACATTGACTCAAGCAGAAAATTAAAACTCTTTAATCAAAAAGCAAAAGAAATAACCGGTTTGGTTTTAGATAAATCGAGCTCTCATTCAGCAGGGCGTATAGAAAAAGGAGATATTGTTATTATTGCAGACAACCAGCTTGGATACGATGACGGAGACTTGACATCCTCTGATTTGCAGCGAATTGGTATAAAAGATAAATCCATTCATGAAAATGATATGTTCGTAGGAATTGGAGTTTATGATACACCAGGAATTACACCGATTTACAAACACTTACCAGATCATCTACCAACCATTGATTTTTCGGTTAGTGCTCAGTTTATGGGGTTTCACATCGAATCTACCATTCACTCTGCAGATAAAATTATGTCCATAAAAGTAAATAACATGGTTTTTGATGTATCTTATATAAAATCGGTTGGTCATCTTGTAATTCTTGACGGACAAACCCACGAAGTTAAATTTTTTCAAGCAAAAGGTTACAGCATACGCAAGGAGACCATTCAAGAGATTTTGCAAGGAAAACCTTTTCTTGCAAAAGGTGATGAAATGGAGGACATTAATGTTATTAATATGCCAGTCGATGACATTATTGAGTACGATGAATTAACGGAACGAATGGATGCTATTTTTGAAAAAAAAGAAAAAGAAATTATAGATGCTTTTTTAGATATCAACAAACGCCCTACTTTATGCTCTCTTTTCCCGATTATGGAAGACAAAAACGTATTAGGAGTATTGATTAAGATACGTGATGTTTCGGAAATAGAAGAATTATTAAAAGATCGAAATAAAATGATTGAAGAAGTGGAAAAAATTCACATGAATTTATTACCTGGAAACGACCGCTTTCCAGGTGCTGATTTTTCAGAGATTGTCGGCAATAGCCCTGCAATGCAAAATGTGAAATATTTAGCTTATAAAGCCTCAAAAATTAAATCAAATGTATTAATTACCGGTGAAAGCGGTACGGGAAAATCACAGCTTGCTTATAAAATTCACTCTTTATACAAAGAAGAATCTCCATTTATTGAAGTTAATTGTAGTTCCATTCCACCGACTCTTTTTGAAAGTGAATTATTCGGTTACGTAGGTGGGGCGTTTACAGGCGCATTACCGCAAGGAAAAGCAGGATATTTTGAATTAGCTAATAACGGTACGATTTTCTTAGATGAAATCGGCGAATTGCCGATTGATATTCAAGCAAAATTACTTTATGTCCTCCAAAATAAAAAGTTTTACCGTGTCGGGGGCTCTAAACCCATTCATATCAACGTTCGAGTAATCTCTGCTACAAACAAAAACTTAAGTGATGAAGTCCGAATGGGAAATTTTCGTCTTGACCTTTATTACCGCATTAATGTATTTCCTATTGAAATTCCACCGTTACGGTCTAGAAAATCGGATTTATATTTGTTAATTAATAAGATTTTAACAAAAATTTGCATGGAATATGATATCCCTATAAAGGAATTTACTGGAACCGCTTTAAATAAAATGCTCCAGTATGATTGGCCGGGAAACGTTCGAGAATTAGAAAATGTATTAGAGCGTGCAATAACACTTTGTGAAACCCCTATCCTTTATCCTGAACACATAGAAATTGATGCAAAGGAAAACAAAACAACCTTAAAAATATTGGTGGAAGAAACAGAAAAACGTGCCATTCTATCTGCACTCGAAGAATTTAATGGAAATAAACAACTTGCAATGGAAGTTTTAGGTCTAGGAAAATCTGCTTTTTATGAGAAAATAAAAAAATATAATATTACAAAATAAAAAAATTTCCGCAAATCCGGCTTGTTTCCGGATTTGCGGAAAATTTAATCAATGTTTAACATTTCTAATGTCTTAAATTTTAATTTTAATGTAGTAGGTTTTCTTTTTGGATCCGTCGCTGCTTCAATCAATTCCTTATAGGTATCTTCTGTTAAAGCTTCACGATAAATTTCAGCTACCTTTGGATCAATCGGTACGACAGGAACCAAATCACTATCAAGCTCCTCAGGAACTTCCGCGCCAATTAAGCATAAAGGCGGAAATAACACACACCACCAATTTTGTCCTTTCCCCTCTCCTATGCTGATATTCAGTGCTTCATAATTTCCAGCAGGAAACGTAACATTCCCATAGCTTTTTTTCGGTACCCAACGATTTCCCAAAACGGCAGTTGCTTTATACGTATAACCTTCTTTTTTTATAACACTCTCAGCTGCTTGTTCAATGTCTACCAAATGATTTTTTATATAATCTCTGGAATCATTTAAAGTTAAAGACACTTCCTTTGCTTCTTCAGTAGCTTGTGCAATCGCTTCTTCTACCAACTCTTCGTTGATTTTTTTCAAAAGCTCATCTCTCACTTCTCTTTTTAATGCCTGATCCTCTTCGGTATCACTATTTGCAATTACATGAAACCTTATAAAATCTTCATTACTCATTGAAGGATTCATCCTTTTTTGCATGTTCCATGTTGTATAAGCAAACAGGCAAAGCAAAACCAAAAGCAAGAATTGCATCTGTTTTTTCTTTAATCCCATAATAAAAACGCTCCTTTAAAAAGATTTTTGTTATTTTAATTCTTTCCAAAGTAAAGCGTTTTTATTCATTCGATGGTTTTATTTTACAATTAATAATTTAGTACCTGGTTTAATTTCATTGCTATAATCAATGTTATTGATTTTTTTAATTGCATCAATTGTGGTACGATATTTTTTCGCGATTTTCCAAATGTTATCACCAGCTTTGGTGATGTATAATACCATACTTGGTGCATTTTCTTTTTGCTCTGGCAACTCTACAAAGCATACATTTTTAATCAATGCATGTTTTTCTGGATTCATTACACTTGTGGATACCAAAATTCCTGCATTTACTTCAATTTGATTTTGATTCATTTTGTCAAACCAAATTTCTTTTAGTACCACATCATTGTCAGAAATCATATCACTTTTGATTCCCGGGATGTCAATGCTGCTTCGGAATGGTAAATCTTGATTAATGCTAAATGGTGTTTTGTTTTCATCCATTCCAATGCAAATCATTTTTAAGGTTACAACACCCTCTACAATGTTTTTGCCGGCATCAATGAAAGATTTAGTTTCTCCTATATTTCCGGATAAAAATACGACACGATCAACGCCACTGTATCTCTCCGGTACGTTAATAATTTCTCTTGCCGACACTTCAGAATTACCCATTCCACATAAACTCATAAGGCTTATTTCGTCTGTGTCATACTGCATCTCTTTAATATGATGATATACATCGGTTACTATTTCCTGCTCCGTATCTTTGTAAACCTCAATGGTTGTATCTGCAGTGAGTTCCAATGTAAAACCTTTCACATTCTCTACTTCATCTTCCTTTGGTTTGATGCTTGTATTTGTAACAGCAAAGGAAACACGACTTCCAGATGGAACGATTCCGCCAGGTGAATCTTCATCCAATTTAATAAATTGAGTAAACTCTGTTTTTCCCTGATAAAGTACCGGTATTGATTTGTTTGTATGTTCCTCATCTTGATCCATCGATTCAATATCGCCTGCCGATTCTGCACTCAAATACATCACATTACAATATACCGTTGCATTAACTACGGCTTTTTCACGACTAACCTGCTTATGATTTTCTACAACGTTCACATCATAACGAAGAATTTTCCCAATTTCCGGCATACTATCCTTTAATAGCAAATCTTCTTCCAATTCTATCGCTTCTGTTTTTCGTAAAGCAACGTCAGTAGCATGAATCTTTTCTTTTAGTAGCTGTACCTCTTCTCCTTGAATTCCTTCAAAAATCTGTACATCTAAAGCTCGGTATTCCTTAACATTAATTCCTACAGTAGCCTTCACACGGAATTTACGTTCATTAACCACGGAATAATCAATGGCTTCCAAAGTAGGAGTCACGATCAGCTCTGAATAAGGTTCTGCCAGAACTTCAGCCTCTTCTTTAAATGGCAATCTTGAATCAATTGCAACAACAACTTCATTTTCTTGTATTTTATCTGGTATGTACACGGTCTGTAACATAAAGTCACCGCTTACTTTCAGTGTCGTTACTCCCGAAGGTCCGGCAGAAACTTGTTTATCGGAAAGTTTAAGCTTTCCATCCATAGAAAGTATCGATGCCAAATCCGGTTTTACATCCGGTACTAATATATCCTCTTCAATGTATACGCGGAATTGTGGTTTCGCTTTAATATCAGTTAGTTTTAAACGTCGGCTTAAAAGATTTGCACCAATCGGCTGCACTTTATGCGGAACTGGCTTTTCTGTTGGCCTTTCTGTCGGTTTTTCTTTTGGTAATTCAGCCGGGATTTCAGCTCTTCCCTCTTCAAGTGGCTCTGGTACAATCGATGCAGATGGTGCAATCGGAGTTACTTCCTGCTTTGGCTTTTCTACTGCAGGTACAGATTCTTTCGGTTCTTCCATCGTCTCTTTTTCTTTTTCTTCCACTATATCGAATTCATCTGGCACTTCTTCCAAGACATCGGTTTCCGCTGGTGTCTCTTCTAAGGCATTCGATTCCTCTGGCGCTTCTTCCAAGGCATTTGATTCCTCTGGTGCTTCTTCCAAGGCATTCGATTCTTCTAGTGCTTTTTCCAAGGCATTAAATTCATCGAGTGCTTTTTCCAACATATCAAATTCCTCTACCACTTGTTCCAAGACATCGGTTTCTTTTGGTGCTTCCTTCATTTTCTCTGTTTCTTCTATTTTTTTTGGTTGTTCTTTTTCAATAGCCGGTTGCTTTACGGCTTTTTCAAAATCAGCCGCTGTTTGCGGACTTACTGCCGGAAGATCATAAAACAGCTTGTCATAGACACTTGGATCAAAGGCTTCATCTATCGGCATGGCCGTTTTCGGTTCCAAAGGCACATCATTTTTCGTACGTGCCGGTTTTAATGCAAAGTCTGGAATCTTATCAAAATCGTATGGATCTTTTTCATATGCCATGATCGTTCCCCCTGTATCACTAAATTCAAAATTTCTTTGTAATTAGTGTATGTAGAGAAAGGACTTGTTATGACAAGGTTCTGATCAAATATGTCTCATTGCTTTTTTTCTTACTATTAATATATGCTAGTCTTGCTTTCTTACGATTTGTATATAGTGCGAAAATAGTTGGACCACTACCGCTCATAAGAACTTGATATGCTGTTTCAAAATTCTCCATATATTGTTTCATCTCTGCAACCAATAGATAATCACGTAATGTAACTGTCTCCAGTACGTTAATCATATTTTTTTGTATTTTTCTTAAGTTTTTTTCTTTTAGACCTAAAATTAATTCTTTCGTATCTGGATGACTTTTAATATCTTCCAAGCATAAGCCATTATACACGACTGCTGTTGATACATCAATGGAAGGTTTAGAAAGCAAAACCAAACAATCTAAAGGTGGCAATGGAGTAAGCTTTTCCCCAATGCCCTCTGCAAATGCGCAAGTGGACGCCCATTCTTTACCTCTTAATTGCAAATTCTGCATTTTTTTAGCTTGACCCATGATACAAAATGGCACATCAGCTCCTAATTGAACACCTAACTCCATAAGCTCTTGTAGTTCTAAATGTAAGTGCCAAAGCTGTGAAAGCGCAAGCAATACTGCAGCACCATCTGCACTCCCTCCTGCCAATCCAGCTGCAACCGGAATATTCTTTTCCAAATGAATATAGATTTCAGAATCCTGTTTATAAGTTTCCTGCATAAGCTTTGCTGCTTTATAGGCTAAATTCGTCTCTCCAACCGGAAGATCATTACGACTTGCCGTCACCACAATCGGATCCGTTATCTGTACATCATTTTTCTTTTTCTTCATTGGATTACACTTTACAGTAACCACATCATATAAATCTACCTGCTGCATTACCATCTCAACCTGATGATAACCGTTCGCTTGTTTTCCCAGCACATCTAAGCAAAGATTAATTTTCGCATACGCTTTCATAGAAATCTCGTTCATAAATTACTCCTTCCTTACAAGGTAGTATAATCGCCTTTTACAAAAATTACAATCCAGTCTTAATCGGAGAAATTTTACATAATATTCTCTTATTATATATAGGAAAGAATATGTCTTAATATTAAAAAAATTATGGCGAATCTCTTGACAAAATCATTAAAATATATATAGTATATAATATACAATATAAAGCAGAGTCCGTTTAAGCGGGAAAAATAATGTTCAGGGAGGACAATAAGATGTTTAAAAATGTAATCGTAAAAAAACCTTGCAAAGCTATGGTAGAAGGTATCACATCTGCACCGGAATTAGGAAAGCCAGATTATGAATTAGCATTAAAGCAACATGATTCCTACATTAAAGCATTAAAACAATGTGGCGTAGAAGTCACTATATTGGAAGCAGATGAAGCATACCCAGATTCCTGCTTCGTAGAAGATACTGCTGTTATTACAAGAAAATGTGCTATCATCTCCAACCCTGGTGCATTATCCAGAAGAAAAGAGGCAGAAGTAATGTTGCCGACAATTAAAAAATTCTTCAGTGATGATAAAATTGAATTCATAAAGTCTCCAGGAACTCTAGAAGGTGGCGACGTTATGATGGTTGGTGATCACTTCTATGTAGGACGAAGTGCAAGAACAAACGAAGAAGGGATTCGTCAGTTCATTGAAATTTTAGAAAAACATGGTTTAAGTGGATCAGAAGTTCCTCTTGAGTTGGTACTTCATTTAAAGACGGGGGTAAATTACATAGAAAATAACAATATGCTTGTTTCCGGCGAATTTATTGAAAAACCGGATTTCGCAGAGTTTAATAAAATTATTATTCCGGAAGATGAAGCTTATGC
Organism: Anaerovorax sp. IOR16; assembly: GCF_017168145.1. GTDB lineage: Bacteria > Bacillota > Clostridia > Peptostreptococcales > Anaerovoracaceae > IOR16. The sequence continues at coordinate 394,322 of NZ_JADQTL010000010.1, forward strand.
TGCAAACTGCATTTGGGTAAATGATAAAGTAATTGTTCCGGAAGGTTATCCAACCGTAGAAAGAAAGATAAGAGAAGCTGGTTATGAAGTCATATTAGTTGATACTTCTGAATACAGAAAGCTTGATGGCGGTCTTTCTTGCTTATCCTTACGCTTCTAATCAACCATTCTTTTTTAAGATGGGGTAAAGAAAATCTTTGCCTCATCTTTTTTTAATGTAAAATATCGACTAAATCTCTATAAAAAAGGCGGGGAATTAAAACTCCCCACCAATTAAATTCTTTTATGCAATTATCAATTAAATGTTATGTTTACATTTCTACGATTAATGCAGTTCCCTGACCGCCACCGATGCAAAGAGTTGCCAAACCGGTGTGAGCATTTCTTTTCTTCATCTCGAAAATTAAGGAGATTAAGATTCTTGCTCCAGAAGCTCCGATTGGATGTCCAAGAGCAATTGCACCACCGTTTACGTTTAACTTTTCTTCAGGAATAGCAAGATCTCTTCCTACTGCCAAAGACTGAGCTGCGAATGCTTCGTTTGCTTCTACTAAATCGATATCATCCATTGTCAATCCTGCTTTTTCCATTGCTTTTCTAGAAGAAGGGATAGGTCCGATACCCATGATGGAAGGATCTACACCTGCGGATGCATAAGACTTAATCGTGCAAAGGTAGCTTAATCCAAGTTCGTCTGCCTTTTCCTTAGACATAACAACCAAAGCTGCACCACTATCATTGATACCGGAAGCGTTTGCTGCAGTTACCACACCATCTTTCTTAAATGCTGGCTTTAATTTAGCAACCTTTTCAATCGTTGAACCAAACTTAGGGAATTCATCGGTATCGAATACGATTGGATCGCCTTTTCTCTGAGGAATTTCAACTGGAACGATTTCATCCTTAAACTTTCCGGCTTTTACTGCAGCTTCTGCTTTATTCTGAGACTTAACAGAAAACTCATCTAGCTGTTCTCTGGTCAATCCCCACTGCTCAGCTACATTTTCTGCAGTGATACCCATGTGATAGCCATTAAATGCATCAGTTAATCCATCATGTACCATCATATCGATCATCTTAGTATCGCCCATTCTTGCTCCCCATCTTGCAGATGGAGCAACATATGGAGCCATGCTCATGCTTTCTGCACCACCGCAAACGATGACATCAGCGTCTCCAGCTTTAATAATCTGTGCAGCAAGACCTACAGAACGAAGTCCAGATCCACACACCTTGTTAATGGTCATGGAAGGTACTTCCTTTGGAATTCCTGCAGCCATAGAAATCTGTCTTGCGATATTCTGTCCAAGTCCACCCTGAAGTACATTTCCAAGAACAACTTCATCAACCTGTTCTGGAGTAATTCCAGCTCTCTTCATTGCTTCCTTAACTGCAACGGCACCTAAAGTTACAGCTGGTGTGGATTTCAGTGTTCCGCCAAAGCTACCGATTGGAGTTCTAGCTGCACTTACGATTACTACTTCTCTCATTTCTTTTCCTCCTAAAAATAATTAATATTTATGCTTATTCATTCGAAAAACCTAAAATTTTTCGAATTATTTTGCACTGTAATTGATATCATATCATCTTCTATTTAAAAAGACAATACCCCTAAGAGCCTAATAAGAGGTGCGAAAAACGGCTATTTTCCAATATTTTTTACTGATAATATGCAAAAACACCTTAATTATTCGATTGTACATCGACAAATATTTAACAATGTCATAGATTTTTCTGAAAATGCTTCATAAAATTATTTTGTTAAAAGCAATAAAATATTTAGGAACTCCTGTCAGTTTACAAATCCGCCTTAAAAACACCGATATACTTTTCGACAAGCTTGATAGGATTATACGAAAGTTTTGCTTTGCGTAGTCCAAGAATCCCCATATCTTCCTCTCTATTTATATATTTCACTCTACAAGTAACATTCTTCGAAAATTCATTATTAATTGCTTGATATAACCCTCGAAATTCAATGTTTGCCTTCTCAATATGCACCGTTACCGTTCTTCTTCCTAAATTTCCTCCAATACTCAGTGCCTCTATTTTATCGTCTATAAGAATGGCTCCCGCATCATAGCCGACTTTTTCTAAATTATGAAACACATCCTTCATTGCAACTTCTTCCATAAGCAGCAGCTCACGCTCATGGCCCGTAAGGTTTTTTCTTTCATTAAATTCTTTAATAAATTGTTCCGCTTTTCCCGCCATAGCTGAAGTTAAAGGCACATATTTATAATCATAATGGTTTAAGAAATAATTGAGATGATTTCTCTTACTATGGAAGTCTCTTCCCGAAAGTTCAATTAAATCCTTTGTTAAATAAAGATAATCGTAATTTGGACGATCTGCAATAATATGAATTTCCTTTGGGAAAGCCGCTTTGATCGCTTCCATGATCTGAATGGGCACCAAACGCAGTGTACATACAAAACCACACTCTTCAAAGATTTTTTTTGCTTCTAAAATGGAATTTCTCAATCCTTCTGGCTCATAAAACCCTGTTTTGGTCAGAGGGGGAAGCAAAAATGGTTCCTCCTTATCCTCCTCCAGTTGACTCATTCCAGCTATGCAAAGATAATCCCCAAAGATTTCCCAACTAAAATAATTTATATTTCTCCACATATAAAGGGAACTAAATGATAGTCCTGACGTTTTGTATTCATAGCTTCCAAGATACTTGTCCAATATTTCTCGATTTTCCAATGTAATTTTGTTTTTAAATAAATACATACTCTCTCCCATTTTTAAAAACCCCCGCATAATTGCGTGGGGTTTTTATCCTATTTTATAATTGCGGATATTTCCTTGAATCCAGGTTCCTTTGCTCCGCCACAAAGTTCGAAAAGTATGGATTCCATTGATGTAAAAACAGCACCTGCTGCAATCATCCGTAGCTGTGCATATTCTTTATCCATTGCTTTTCTTGAAGAAATACAATCCCCAACAACAAATACATTATACCCGTTATCAAGTAAATCAATCACTGTCTGCTCTACACAAATATGCGATTCAATTCCAGTCATTAATATCGTCTTTCTTTCTTGCTTTTTTACTTCAGCTACAAAATCTGCTTGTCGCATTGCGCTAAAGCTCGTTTTTTCAAATGGTTCATACATTGCCTTTTTCCCTGCAATTTCTTCAGTCAATGCAGTGTCAATCGAAGGAATGGTTGCTCCAAGTCCCTTTGTATACTGCTGTGTCACTAAGATCGGAACATCCATAACACGACAGCCCTTCACTAATTTTACCATTGCCGCTTCTAGCGCTTCCTTCTCATTTATGACAGGCATTAATTTTTCTTGAAAATCAATTGCAATTAATAATGTTTCTTCCTTTTTTATTTTTTTACTTCCATATGTCTCTCCTTTGTAATTTAACGATAACTTTCTTAAAAAATCATATTTTATCGAATAGTGGGTGACTTTTCATTTCTTCTAAAACACTATAATTTGTTAAATCATGATGCAGCGGTGTTACCGTAATATAATTATGCTCATGTGCTGCTACATCTACATCATCGGAAAGGCCTTCATAAGCAAGAGCTTCTCCTGAGTATTGATAATGAATGATACCTTCTTCATTTTTTATTGGATGAAAATGATCCGCATATTCACGTTCCCCCAATCTTCCAAGTTGAATACCTCTGATTTCTGAAAGAGGTAAATCCGGTATATTTACATTTAATATAGTATGTTCATCCAGTGTTTCCAAGGCGATGTCTAACATACGTACAGCTATATCATAGCAACTTTCAAAGTATTTTGGGTGATGACTGCAGGAGGAAATTGCAATGGATCGTTTTCCACATAAAACACCTTCCATTGCCGCCGAAACTGTACCGGAATACAATGTGTCTGTTCCTAAATTTGCTCCGTGATTAATTCCGGAATAGACTAAATCCATTTCAATACCGATTGCACGAAATGCACGTAAGCCAAGCTTTACACAATCAGCCGGAGTTCCAGAGCAAGAATAAGCCATTTCTGCCCCATCAAAATCCCATTCTTTTAAAATCAAAGGTTCCGATACTGTAATACCGTGACCTGAAGCGGTTCTTTGGCGATCAGGCGCACATACATAAATTTTTATTTCATTTCGTCCTCCAAGTGCTTTTACTAACTCTTGAATACCCTGTGCTTCAATTCCATCATCATTTGCAACTAATACATTCATTCTAATTCTCCATTTTTTTATTTTTAATTTCTTTTTTAGTGTATCATATATATCAATTTATAAATTACAGCCTATATTTTATTATACCATACTCTCTGCATTTAAAACTATACCTCGGATTTACTGCAGAAAGAATACTGTCAGAATATTTAACTTTTATTGTTAGAAACATCTTTTTATGATATAGATGATATTAAACAATATTCTTTATTTTATGAAGGGTGAAGATAATTATGAATGAAGATGCAAAAAAGAACCGGCAAAAACTTATAAAAGTTTTTTGCTGGTTCTTCTTATCTTTTTTATCTCAAAAGTTAATATGAATTAAAACATCTTAAAAAAGCTAAGACCTAGTTTTAAACCGTAAAATATAATTACTATGCCACAAATAACATTAATTATTTTAAGAATTTTATCATTGAACTTAGAACGAAAGAAATGCGTTACAGTAGATACTCCCATAAACCAGCAAAAGGATGCCGTTGCTACACCTAATATAAACTTTGTAGACTCTGTCGCAGGCAATGCTCCTTTAAACGCACCCAGTAATAAGGATCCATCAATTAATGCCTGAGGGTTAAACCAAGTAACTACGCAAGCCATAGTAATAACCTCCACAATCGGTACGTTCACATTGGTCCCTGTATCCATAGAGGCTTTTTCTAAAATTAATTTGATTCCCATTATTAAGATTACTATACTGCCAATCAAAAGAATCGCCATTTTCAAAAAGCGAAAATGATCCATTAAAGCTCCAATTCCAAAAAAACATGCAACAGATAAAGTAATATCAAAAAAAATTACGATTAAAGCTGTCAAATATACTCTTGCACGGCTTTGTGTTAACCCTGTATTAATGACAAACAAGTTTTGTACCCCAATGGGCGCTACATAAGCAAGTCCAATCGTCAACCCTTGTAAAAAATACATCATCTTATTTTCCTCCAGTTATTCCGTCCATTTTTTTATAAACCATATGCTTTATAGGCTTATAATAACGGATTTTTATTTACCTGTATCCATCCAACCATTGACTTTTTTCCCATCCAAGTTTACATTGATACTAGATGTTTTTCGTAAGAAAAAAGAAAGGATATCATAATGAAATCAATTACCTCAAAAGAAGTTACTATAGAATGGATACCGGATAAAAATAATAAGGAACCTCTTTATAAGCAAATTGTTCGCTTTATAAGTACAAAAATTGCTTCAGGAGATTGGGTAATTGGAAGTAAATTACCCTCTCAACGGAAATTAGCCGAGATCTTCGGTGTAAATCGCAGCACAATTATGATGGCCATGGAAGAGTTGTCTTCGTATGGTATATTAGAGGGCAATGCAGGAAAAGGTACGCGTGTAGCCAGTAACACCTGGTCACTTTTAATGTCTGCCGCTCCTCCTGACTGGGGCAGCTATTTAACATCGGGTTCCTTTAAAGCGAATGTTCCTACCATCCAAATTATCAATAAACTTGAATTTGAAGAGAATTTTATAAGACTGGGGACCGGCGAATTAGCCCCTGAACTTTTTCCAAAAGAAATGATGCGGGAAATTTTTATGCGCCTTCCGGAACGAATTCCATCTTTAAATTATTTAGGGTCGCTCGGTCTTTTGGAACTTCGAGAGATTCTTTCAGAACGATTAAAAAAGCAAGGCATCCAAGCATCTCCTTCCAGTATTTTAATCACTTCGGGATCACTGCAAGCCTTACAGCTTATTTCGGTTTGTATGCTGCCATCAGGTTCCACAGTATATACAGAGGCACCTTCTTACTTAAAATCCTTACAGGTATTTCAATCTGCTGGCATGAAACTGAAAGGACTGCCAATGGACAGTGAAGGTCTCTGTCACTGGCATATGGCGGCACAATCACACCATGCATCCAATTCAAAAGGATTAACAAAAGAGAAAAACTCACTTCTTTATACGATACCTACGTTTCACAATCCAACAGGTGCAGTCATGTCCACACAACGTCGTAAGGAATTATTTCGTTTTTGCAATAATCAACGTCTCCCTATTATTGAGGACAACGCTTATGGCGAATTATGGTTTGAGGAAGAACCTCCTAAGCCTTTAAAAACAATGGATGAAAATGGGATGATTCTTTATCTTGGTACCGTATCCAAAACAATAGCACCAGGCCTTCGCATCGGTTGGCTCGTCGGTCCGGAATCAGTAGTGGAACGTTTGGGCGATGTTAAAATGCAAATGGATTACGGTGCAAGCTCTGTTTCACAATGGGCACTTTATGAACTATTTTCAACAGAAAACTATGATATTTATTTACAGCAATTACGCAAAAAATTAAAAATGCGCAGAGATCATGCACTCCACGCATTGGATTTATATTTCAAAGATATTGCAACATGGAACGTTCCAAAAGGAAGTTTTTATATTTGGTTAAAGCTTCACCGGAATATCTCTACGGATGATTTATTCTATGCTGCACGCAAAGAAAAACTTTTACTCAATCCAGGGAGTGTTTATGACTTTGAAAAAAATCATGCTCTCCGACTTTCCTATGCTTATGCAAAAGAGGAAGAGATTGAATATGGTTTAAAAAAGCTTTCCAATATTATACGATCCAATTCATTCATAAATGCGAGCCACTCTCGGCCCAATGGTTCCAAATAAATATTCAAACGTATTCCCGGTAAACTGCTCTATCTCCCAAGTGGTAATCTGCTCCTCACCATCTCGACCAATCAATGTAACGGATTGTCCAATCTCACACGGTACATCCGTTACATCAATAAACGACTGATCCATGCAGCATCCTAAAAATCTCGTACGTTTCCCACTTACTAAAACAGGAGCCTGCCCTTTCATCCACATTGGATAAAATCCATCTGCAAACCCTACTGTTAAAGTCGCCACCTTCATAGGCTTTTCTACTTTGAAATACCTACTATAGCCTACACTTTCCCCTGGTGTTACATGATGTATGTTTGTAATAAACGCACGAATTTCCACAGGCTCTTCCAGCCCAATGGGTTCTCTTCCATCTTCCATTGCCATATGCCCCAAAACCGAAGAGCAGGAGCGAACATGAGTCCCATAAGCTTCCTTAAACCAAGCAGTCGCCGCAGAATTACAGCAATGTATGTATTTTAAATGAATGCCATGTTCTTTTATTTGCTTTATTCCCTGTTGAAAAATATGATATTGCTCTAATGCAAAAGAATCATTATAATCTGCAGTTGAAGTAGCAAAATGGGTATAGGCTCCTACGATCTCTATATTTCTTAAAGTATCTACATAAGACAAAAGTTCGGAAAGAGCCTGACCAGGCTTTACGCCCAAACGATTCATTCCAGTCTCAATCTTGATATGTACCTTCATCGTTATACCTGCTTTTTCTGCAGCTTCATTTAAGTTTTTCGCGGTTATTTTTTCAAACAATGGAATTTGTAAATGATACTGGACTGTAGCCGGTATTAAATGCTGCGGTATTCCACCAATAATAAGAATCTCACACTGTACACCGGCCTCTCTCAGTTGCACCGCCTCATATACTGCTGCATTCGCCAATAGTTCTACGTGACATCGCTCTTCAAAAATCTTTGCCATGGGAACCAATCCATATCCATAAGCGTTTCCTTTCAGTACTGGAATGACACCCACATTATCTCCTACATATTTTTTTACTTTAAAATAATTTTCAACTATTTTATTTGTATCCACTTTAAAATAAGAATTACAATACCCTATTTTATTTATATTTTGGTCCATATGATTCTCCTCTAATTTGTTTTGTATTTTTTCTTTCATCTGTCTCATATTTAAAAATACATGAAACAATGTTTGTTATATAAAAACAGTATTTTCTATTATATAAAAAACAGGCACCCTTATAAGAGTGCCTGTTTTTGCATCAAGGGCCTCATTGATTTTTATTTATTGAACGGCTTTTGCAGCAAGTTCTGCATCAATCTTTCTCTGCTCCAATATTTCTTCATATTCCTCGTCAGTCATCTTTTCCATTGTGAATCCGAGGTAGCCATACAGTATTGAAACAAGTGGATTTAACCAGTTTAAAACTGCATAAGGTGCGTAAGCTGCAGTTGGAACTCCTAAGAAGCTCGACATGGTAGCACCGCATACATTCCAAGGAATAAGTGGAGAAGTCAATGTTGCAGAATCTTCTAAACATCTGGATAAGTTCTTCGCCTTTAATCTTCTATCTTCAAATGCACTTCTGTACATTCTGCCCGGTAGTATGATTGCAAGGTATTGATCGGCAGTAATCAAATTAACAAAAATACAAGAGCAAATGGTTACTGTAACCAAGGATCCTGTGCTTTTAGCAAATCCCAAAACTTTTTGAGCAATATCATTTAACATACCTGTTGCTTCCATAATTCCACCAAAGGACATGGAACAAAGAACAACACTGACAGACCATAACATATTGTGGAATCCGCCTCCACCGACTAAATCCGCTACCATATAATCATCATTTAATTGAACTTCACTGATGGATGCATAGCCATAATGCATGGTTGGGAACCAATCCGCAATAGAAATTCCCTGTACTGCCGTCATACAAAATAGACCAATAAGAATTCCAAGATAAATTCCAGGAAGTGCTGGAATTTTAAGAACTACAATCGCAACTAAAATAAGTATTGGTAATAATAACAAAGGACTAACTACAAACTCTTTTATAATTTCAGACTGTAATAAATCTGCTTCAGCTACAGAAACATTATCACCAGCAGAACTTCTTCCAATAATAGCAAAAACGATAAGTGATACTACCATAGAAGGGGTTACTGTAAATACCATGTGTCTGATATGATCAAACAGGTTTGTACCCGCTACTGCAGGTGCTAAGTTCGTAGTGTCAGATAACGGGGACATCTTATCTCCAAAGTAAGAACCCGCAACTACTGCACCAGCAGTCATTGCAGGGCTGACACCAAGTCCGATTGAAACGCCGATCATCGCAACACCAATGGTTCCGGCTGTCGTATAGGAACTTCCAAGGCATAACGATACAACAGAACATAAAATACAAACTGAAACTAAGAAAATAGATGGGTTTAAAATATTTAATCCATAATAAATCATTGAAGGGATAATGCCAGCTGCTTTCCAAGTAGCGATTAAGATTCCTACTGATAAAAGAATCAAGCACGCTTGCAATGAACGGCTGATTGCAGAAAGCATACCGCTTTCCATATAAGACCATTTCCACCCATTTAATGCACCTGCTGCTGCGGCTATAATTGCCGCCATTAGCAATGGCATATGGGACTCACCATAACTAAATACAATGGAGTAAATAATGACGCCTAGAGATAATACTACTACTAGAAATGTTTGCCACATAGGAATTTTTCTACCCATTTTTTGTCCTCCCAAAATAAAATAGTAAAAATAAGAAGATAACTTTGTTTATCGAGGCCCTACGATATAATCATTGTAACAAGGGAATACTAAAAAGTCAATGTATTCTGAAAATACATAAATACATAAATACATAAAATACAATAATACCATCCGACATAAAGATTCAAAATACAACAAAACCCCTAGGGACAGCATTCCTAAGGGCTTTGTTGTAATTGGGTAAATAGTAAACACATAGTATGGCAAATCTATGTTATTTGTTACTACAATTTTAAGTATATATGTATACATTGCATTCGTCAAGTCTTTTTAAAATTGTCTTATATTGCATCAATTTATCTTTTATGATATATTTATTAAAACAAACATATAAAAGGGGAACATATTATGGATTCATCCTTAAGAAATTTAGCGACTAAAATGATTCTGGAAAAAATACAGCGTGGCGATTTTGCAGCAGGCGATATCATTTCCGAATCTGAAATCTGTAAAATATTAAATATTAGTCGTACTCCTGCAAGAGAAGCTTTAATTGAACTTGTAGCAAATGGGGTCTTGGATAAAATCCCTAGAAAAGGATATCAAGTTGTTAACACCAGCCATAAACAAAAATTAGATGCCTATATTATCTTAGCGGATCTTGACGCCTTAGCAGGAAGACAAGCCTGTCCTATGATGACAGAGCAAGATATTCTTCACATGCAAGAGCTGGTTGACTTGATTGATATTGCAATTAAATATAAAAACTATGCTTCCTATTGCGAACTACAAGAAAAATTTCATCAAGTTTACATTAAACGTGCGGACAACCTATTGCTTTCTCGAATGTTAGATGAAATCAAGTCCAGTGTATTAAGATATACTTATTTTAGCGAAGATATTGACACACAGTTTGAAATATGCAGATGGATGAATGATGAACACAAAAAAATCATTGAGCTATTCCAAAGTGGTGATGCCGATGCTGTGAGTCAATACTTAGAATACACACATTGGGCGACCAAAGATTACGAGCTTATTTAATATTGATTCAAAAAAACAAGCACCTTTAGGTGCCTGTTTTTTTGATAGAAAATAAATAAACGAAGATGTACAGCAATGTTATTTGGCTGCCTTAAGCCTCATTGCACTTTGCAATCAGGTCTTCTGCAGTTTCCTTAGTCAATCCTGCCTCTAAACAAACTTCAATAAATGCTTTATCCAAACGTGAACTCTGCTCTTCGGATAATAGCATACCTGGAAGTTCTTTAATCTTAGCGACTTCATCTTTTGCTTTTTCAAAGATGGTTTTTCCGCCTTCCTTTTTCCAGCTTGCTCTTTCTTGATAGTTCATGACTAAGTTATCATAATTGTGTTCTTTCTTAAACCACTTTAACGTATGTTTTTCTTTCATATAATTTCCTGCAGGGCCAACCTTGCAAAGCAAATCATTTGCCAAAGTCTCATCATTGAAAGTGATTCCTTTTTCAAAATGTTTTAATGTTCCAATGTATTCAGCATCCATAACCAGCTTCTCTACACTCATTTCCGCAATAACATTCAATCCGCCTGCACCAGAAATATTATCAATTCCGAGTTGAAGTGCAATAAAACCACTTCTTGCCGTTTCACTACCCGCTTGATAATCGATTGCCTTAGAATCGGATAGTGCAGCATATGTATGTGTTGGAAGGCCGTAATATTTTCCCATTAGGGCATATCCGGCGGTTATCATATTTGATTCCATAGCAACCATTGGTGTGTACATAGTACGCATATTAAAAATACAAGGCGCCCCACCATAAGAAACTGCTGTACCAGGTCTGACAACCTGGGCTAAAATAAGTCCGGATAGAATTTCAACGGTATGCTGCAAAATGCAGCCTGCAATTGTAATAGGACCGGTTGCTCCTGCAATTTGAGCTGAAATTAATTCGATTGGAATATTTCTTTTTGCACAATCAATGATGTTTTGTGCACCAATATGCGACCAAGTCATCGGGGATGTAACGCAAATATCAAATATACTATATGGCTTTTCCATTACATTTTTTTCGTTTCCAAGCACTGATTCTAAAAGCTTAAAAGTACGAGGAACACCCAATGCATCGGTTGCTCCGCCAATAATTGGTTTATTGGAATATTTCATCTCAGTATAATACAAATATTGTGACCCTAAATCTCCAGGTGCTTCTTCACAAACAACAGAAGAAGATACGAAGTCAATTTGTGGTAAGTATTGTGCTACTTTTGAAATTAATTTTAAATCAGCCACGGTAGAAGGTCTAGCCGTTTCACCATCATCAGCTAACATAAGTCCAGAACAGCTTCCTGGATTAAATCTACTTTTAGAATCACCAAACTTACAATAATAGTTTCCATCTCTGTCATACAGATCAAAGGAACTAGGTGCTGATTCAATGCATCTTTCAATCAAATCTCTAGGGAATTTAACCTTTTGTGTCTCTCGATTAACAATGCAACCGGCTTCTTCAAGAATATCCAAGGCTTCATCGTATGCAAAGACAACCCCTGCATTTTCAAGAACACGAACAGCATTTTCATGCATCTGTTCAATTTCAGAATTCGATAATATTCTTAATTGCGGTAACGATTCAAATGTAAATTTACCCATAAATTTTCATATCCTCCTATATCGTTTATTGTATCCATATATATAAAATATACTTTAATCCAAACAAAGTCAAGCAAACAATTCAGAATACATAAAAAAATATTACAAAAACGTTGAAATTTTAATGTTTTAATATGTATTTTTTTGTTTTCTCTTTTTTACGTATACAGTATTCGTTAATTTTCATTGTTAAAGAATTTAAATCATTTCAAAAAACTAAAAAAGTGGCTTAGCCACTTTTTAATTTATATTATTTTAGTAGATCTCATCTACACAGGTACCCAAAACTTGTCCTATTGGCTCATGAATCACGAGAGTTGCTTGACGATCTTGGTCTGTGGTGGATTTATTAATCAATATTAAATTTTTTCCATTAAAGTAACGAATTAAACCAGCAGCAGGATATACTACCAAGGATGTCCCTCCAATGATTAAGGTATCCGCTTTTGAAATTGCACTCACTGCTCCATTGATACAGTCTTCATCAAGAGATTCTTCATAAAGCACTACATCCGGTTTTACAATCCCCCTACACTTTTCACAGATCGGTATCATATCTTCGCAATGTGATTCATTCATAATATAATGTAAAGGATAAGATGTATTGCACTTGCTGCAATAATTACGTAATACAGACCCATGAAGCTCATAAACTCTCTTGCTCCCCGCTAATTGATGCAATCCATCAATATTCTGAGTAACTACCGCTTTTAAAACTCCCTTTTCCTCTAATTTAGCCAAAGCATAATGTGCTTTATTTGGTTTCGCTTCTGAATAAATCAAATTATTCTTGTAATAATCATAAAAAGTATTTGTATTCTGTAAATAAAAAGTATGGCTTAACATTTCTTCAGGAGAATATCCATATTGCTGCCTTGTATGATACAATCCATTTTCTGATCGAAAATCAGGAACCCCGCTTTCAGTAGAAACTCCTGCCCCTCCAAAAAAAACAATATTTTTACTGTTCTTTATTATTTCTTTTAACTCGTCATACATTCCCATACTCCTTCCAACTTTCAAAAACATTTCTTTTATTTATTTTATCACCTTAATAGAAAAAGAAGCAAGAAACCTTAATGAAATTCCGTAAGATTTTTCCAATATCGTACGGGCATACATCTTTTTTGGCAAGCAGGATTTGTGCGTTCCAAAATTGCAATGGAATCAAAATATCTTTTCCATAAAGAACGGTACCCCAATTCATCCTCTGTAACGGTAAAACGAATATTACGGTTCAGATCCCCTAAATACCAATTACCATCTTGACAAAAAACAGCTTTTTCTCTTCTTAAATCATGCAAAATAAATGTTTCCATAGGCAAACGTTTTGCAAAATGATCTGCAATTAGCTCTAATATGTTATGATCCGGTTCGATTGGTGCATATAAAATCTGATGAGCTTTACTCTCTGAATTAGACCCCTCTTTGCTTTCTTCTATTGTAGAAAATCGTACCAGTCCTAATAATCTATGCTGTTCATTAGCAACCTTCTTTTCTATCTGCTGTACATTATAAACTTCGGATACCGAATGAAGAGAATCTATCATCCTTCCTTTTCGAAACCCTAATATCAAATAATGCAGAAGCTTGGTTTCCTTCTGCGGATCGTTAGAAAGAAAAGTTCGATAAACACGACGCAAGGAAGCATTTGATATTTTATTTTGAATGGCTTCATAGACTCGTTCTGCTTTTTCCGATTCGGTAGCAACTAAATAAAATGGATACAGCATTGACCTTTGATAATCCTCTTCTGGATAAATACCGTCAGCTTTTTCTTTATAATAATGAGCATACACGCAGCACAAAAACCCTTCAAAGCTGCCATCATACAAGTAATCCACGTTGTTCCTCCTTAGCTGCAGCAAGCAAGTGCGTACGCTCTGTACCAAACAAGGATAACTGTTCTTCTTTATTTGGTGGTAAAAGCCCGTATTTAATACGCTCTGCCGAAAGCATTTGCCCACGTATCTTTTCAGGAGCAATTTCTCCTTCACCATAATACCTTCCACAGCAAGTAATAAAAAACTTCGCTCGTTTTATAACCACACCGATTTTTTTTAAATCATCAAATTTCACTGCACTAAGCCGTCTCTGTCTCACAATTCGCATTGCTGATATATTTCCCACTCCCGGAATTCTTAACAATTCTTCCATAGAAGCCTTGTTGATTTCAATTGGGAACTGCTCAATGTGGCGAAGCGCCCAAGTAACTTTTGGATCCAATTCCAGATCAAAAAACGGGTTTTCTTCATCAAGCAACTCTTCTGCCGAAAATCCATAAAATCGAAGTAGCCAATCTGCTTGATAAAGTCGATGCTCTCTTAACAGAGGAGGTGGAGTTAGAAGTGCAGGAAGTTTTGAAGAAGAAACAACTGGAATGTAAGCAGAAAAATAGACACGCTTCATCTGAAACTTTTTATAAAGACTTTCTGACATTTTAATAATTTGCCGATCACTTTCCGGTGTTGCACCAATAATCATTTGTGTAGTTTGACCTGCCGGAGCAAAATTATATAGATCTCCTTTCTTATAAGGAAGAATTCCATACTTTGCTTCCTGCTCTCGTGTTGACACCGGAAGCTCTAAACCATTTAGCAGTAAATCTTCTCTTTGTTTTAACTTTGAAAATCGATTTCCGGCACCTTTTAAACTTTTCTGTTCTTCTAATGTATTAGTAATCTGCCTCATGGGATTTAAAATTCCTGCCGCTTTTTTTTGGGGGGCTAGTATTGCTAAACTTTCCTTCGTCGGTAGCTCAATGTTCACACTTAAGCGATCAGCTTGCAAGCCAATTTCTCTTACAAGTTCGGGCGATACTCCGGGAATGATTTTTGCATGGATGTAACCCGAAAACCCATATTTCTCTCTCAATAAAGAAAGTGCTTTTAAAATTCGTTCTGCTGTGTAATCCGGAGAATTCTCCACTGCAGAACTTAAAAACAACCCTTCAATGTAATTTCTTTTATAAAATTCTATGGTTAATTGGGCTAGTTCCTCCGGTTCAAATGATGCTCTTTCTACATCTGCAGAACGTCGATTTACACAATATTCGCAATCATAGACGCAACGATTGGAAAAAAGGATTTTTAACAAAGAAATGCATCTTCCATCTGCCGACCAAGAATGGCAAATCCCAGATACTGCAGCCGTCCCCATTTTTTTTGCTTTCGTTCGATCTGCTCCGCTGCTGGAACAAGAAACATCATACTTCGCACTGTCCGCTAAAATTTTTAATTTTTCTAACGTAACATCCATTCCCGGCATATTCCTTCTCCCTCTGCCTTTTTAGATTTTTGAAATCCTTTTCAAATTAAAAACATTGAATAATCAATAAAAAAACATTTGTTCTATTTATTATAACCAAAATAGAACAAATGTTCAATGTTTTCTATGATTTTTATTTCGTTTACTTTTTCTTTATAGTATTATTTAAGTTTTCCAATCTTTTTTGCTTGATGTCCCCAACATTCGGTTAAAAGTTTTCTTGCAGCAAACATAGAAGTGAGCGAAGGGTCCAATGGTGGTGCCACTTCAACAATATCGAACGCAATGATATTTAATTCCTCAAATAAAATTCGTAAAAGCTCAAGTGCATCTCTACTGGTAATCCCACCAAACTGCGGCGTTCCCGTACCGGCTGCATACGCAGGATCTAAGCTATCAATATCATAAGTAATATACACCTTATTATATTTAGACATTTTTTCTACGACATCCCTTGCAATTGCTTCCATTCCTTCATGATAGCAATCATATGCAGTTTTTACTTGAATCAAATTCTCTTTTTTAAATGCATATTCATCCGGTTCAATAGAACGAATTCCAATAAAGTATAAATTCTGAGTCCCTTCAATGTTAGAAAGTTCCAGAGCCCTTCTTTGAACCGAACCGTGCGATAATTTATCTCCACCCATATCGTCACATAAATCCATATGAGCATCAATATGAATAATTCCAAAAGGTTCTGAAATTGCATCGTTGATTCCTGCCTCTATTGGTATGGTTACAGAATGATCGCCGCCAATGGCAGTAAAGAAAATTCCCTTCTTCACCAAGTCAGTTACATATGATTGAATTTCCTGAAATAATACTTCACGATTTTCCTCTTTAAAATCGCCGGCATCGAATACGGATAATTCATCCATGTATTCCAATCGCTCTGTGCATGGTGTAGAAGTAAAAGTATTTTGCCGAAGCACACTTGGTCCCAAGCTTGCACCCGCACGATAACTTACACCTTGGTCAAATGGAATTCCAAAGAGAACGATGTCCACTTCTTCTTCCGCTTTGTTCGGTTGATTCAATCCACACCATGCTCTTGCATCATTTGCAAATTCATCTTTTACTCGCATTTGTTTCCACCTTTCCTTCCTTAGTAAAAACTTACAATAATATACAAATTGTTAAAACAATTTCATACCTTTAATAAAATTATAGCAAGTGTCGCATAAAAATGATATAATACATAAAATATTTTATAAACTTTATTTGATTTCCTCGGATAATTCGAATATGATTATAAATATTTTGATGCAAACCAATGTTGAGGAATTATAGAAAATGGTGAGATTAAATGGAAACAATTTTAGCAATTGATGATAGTGCATTTAATATACACACACTAACCTCTTTTTTGCAGAACGATTATCATATCATTTCAGCACAGTCTGGCAAAGAAGGGATTCAATTGGCAATGCAACATTTGCCGACTCTTATTTTGCTAGATATTGAAATGCCTGAAATGAACGGCTTTGAAGTATTAGAGGAATTACAAAAAAATGAAAGAGTGAATCGAATTCCAGTCATTTTTTTAACAGGGTTAGCCAATATAGAAACGGAAGAAAAAGCTTTACTCGCAGGCGCGGTTGACTATATTACTAAACCTTACAATCAAAATATTGTCAAAGCGAGAGTACGTACGCACGTAGATTCCTATTTATACCAAAAAACAATTGAAAACGAATTATTACTGGATGTCCTTACAGGCCTTCACAATCGAAGAAGCTATGAACGCTTTATGTTAGCCAAATGGAACGACGCGCTTGTAAATCAGACTCCGCTTTCCATAGCAATGATTGACATTGATTATTTTAAAAACGTAAATGATACCTATGGTCACCAAGAAGGAGACCGTATATTAAAGATGGTTTCTTCTACGATTCAATCTGCACTTCCTAAGTATAATAATTATGTAGCACGTTACGGCGGAGATGAATTTGTTATCATCTTGCCAAATGTATATGCAGAGGAAGCCGAGCAAATTGTAAACAAAGTATGCCAAAACGTTTTTAATCAATCTCTTCCAAATATACATTCTAAGGTTTGTGATATAGTAACGATTAGCATCGGAGGAGCAACAACTATCCCAAATGAATGTGAATACCTCCTAAACTTTATAAATTCTGCTGATGAAATGCTTTATAAAGCGAAAGCTTTTGGAAGAAATCAAGTGGTTTGGAAAAAATAAATTTTACAAAAACCCTCATACAATTGCATGAGGGTTTTCCTTTTTAGTAATCATTCTATATTATTTTTAATTAACGCAGAAATGATAACGGCACTTTCTGCTCTCGTTGCATTATCTTTTGGATTAAACGTTGTTGCCGTTTTCCCATTTATGATGCCTGACTTTTGTAACTGACTTACCGCAGTTTTTGCATAAGCTGCAATTTTTTGCTGGTCCGTAAACACAATCTCTTTTTTGACCACTGCTAATTCTCTTTTGATTACCTTACTCTGGTAATTTTGAATCATAACTGCCATATCTTGTCTTGTAATTTTAGCATTCGGTGCAAAATTCATTTTCCCGTCAATATCTTTTTGCCCTTTTACAACTTCGTTATCATAAGCCCATGCCACTGCTTTTGCATACCAATCTGTTGCTTTTACATCTTTAAATGTTTCAGCTGCTTTCGCCGCATCAATATTTTTTGGATTTTCCATTCCATATAATATCTGTGCGAATTCTGCGCGTGTTATATTGTCATTCGGTGCAAAAGTATTTACTCCCTTTCCACTAACTACTTCTCTGGCTGCTAAAAATGTAATGGGATTTTTTGCCCAATGTTTTTCAGCATCCTTAAATACAATTTTTTTATAACCAACAGCATAGTTTGAAAAATGATTCGTCAAGAAAGTTATCGTTTTTTTATTCTCATCATACTGACAATCTTTTATTATTTCCAGTTGCCCGTGATCATTAATATAATAAATAATGAGACTATTTAAATCTTCGCTTGCAGAAGCTTCATATGGCATCGATACCTGTATTTCTTCTTTAAAATCAGAAATTATTTTATCGCCTACCGACATATGAAAATCAAGGATTGGTCGGTTTCCGATTTCCTTTTCAAACTCTGCTTTTTCTGCCTTAGAAATTGTTTCGAGTTGAGCATAATCTACTTTTGCAACGGTCAATTTTAAATCACCATTTATATTCCTTGTAATATGAGAGAGGTTTTCCTTTGAAAGATTTAAATCTGCAATTGGTGTCTGCACCGTCAGCATATCTACATGCTTTTTTAATTCCAATAAGGATGTCTTTGGTAATTTCGTTTCTATACTTACGGCTTTTCGGTCTGTTTTTACTATAATTTGTACTTCTTTTCTTAAGTTCTTTTTCTTTTCAGCCGCTTTTATAATGGTATCAATCGCTTTGCTTATTTCCTCAGTCGAAATAGCAGCCGTTGCATGATTGTTTTTATCAATGCTTGCCTCGACTTCTGTTTTTCCAATTGCACTTCCCTTTTCCGTTTCTTCTATTATTCCTATGTTGTTTTTTCCACCTGCTGCTTCTACGGCTTTTTCATCCTTGGTCCAATCCTTCGTATAATAATATACAATGCTGTCTCCTTCTGACAGATCATATTTTGTCAGGCTAATTAGTGGTAATTCTTCATTTACCTTGTAAAGCCAACCGGAATTAGGACCTTTTGAAAATTCTTCTAATGTCGTTCCTGATTTATTAGTAATGGAAGATACGTAGCCACGACTTGCACCTTCATAGGTAAATCCCTTATCATCCAGCACTTTTGTAAATACATGGTATACGGTTGCATCCGATTTTACGGTAACCGGTGTCTTAGAAATCCAGGTTCCAGAATCAGATTTTAACGTAAAGTATACTTTAATTTCTTTTTCTCCGATTGGTTCAGATGGCTTTTCCTCTCCTCCACCAGCTTCTGTTGCGTATATTTCTGTTTTTTCTCCGGCGGAAAAATCATAAACATTAAATGGCTTATGTAAATCCATAACTTGTTTTGCCGCAACTAAGGCCATAAATCCTTGCTTTGTTGCATATAGATTATATTTGCCATCAAAAATAAATCCTTTTAAATCTTCCGTTTTATAATTTAAAAGACCATCTACTACACTTTGATTATTCTTGATAAAACGAGTATCTGTATAAGGGTTGATTCCAAGTTGTGCAAGAGCAATAATGACCATTGCATCACTTCCCACACCTCCGAAACTACCATTTTCACCTTGCTTTTCTGATATTTTTATCAGATTTTTATCGACTGCAATTTTTACATCTTCCCTATCATAATACGGAATCAGTCCTTGCAAAAGCATTGCCGGCCCATCTACACCCCAAGCCCAAGTGGATTCATCGTCTAGCATCTCCAGCATGTAGGCAATGTTTTCTTCAATGACGTTGCTTGCATCATAATTCCCTTGCGATAATGACAAAACCACATAAGGCGCAATCGTATTATAGTAACCTTGTTTTGCTTCTTCAACTGAAATTTGTTTTAATCCAGTTACCGTATTTATTTTGGCACGGTTAATTGTCCATAAACGAGTCGGATCATATCCCAAAGCATTCATAGAAAGAATGGTTGCGACATACGTGTTTGCATCTGTTGAAGCTTGATCTTTTAATTGAGTTAAATTGTAAATTGTTTTATTTACATAAGCCTGCTTTGCCTCTTTGGAAATTTCTGACTGACTCTCAGGAAATGCTCTTTTATAGGCTTGGAACGCAACAATGTTCCACCAGTCCGTCTCCGTTTCTTTCCAAAACCCAACATCTTTCGCTGCATAATCGTTTGCAATATTTGTTGCAAAATTATTTAAAAATACGACTTTATCACTTTTTACTACCTTAATTGAAAATGTTTTTTCAAAGGTCTGCACTCCTGCATAATTTTTAAATCTTGGACTCGTCAATGTTGCCGTTAACGTAACGTCTGTTTCCTCAAATTGCGGATATACTTCCAAACCATCCGTAATCACATTCGGATTGCTGCTTTTCCATATGATATTTGCTCCGATATGATGGTACTTCGATGCTTCTTGAAATTCTATACCACTCTCGCCTTTTACTGCCGCTTCTACTTTTTTTAGATTACTTTTCACGTTTTCTGCATCTACATTAATTTCTTTGATAACATCAAAAGTCAATGCATCTTGCACTTCTCTTAAAACAGTATTTTCCGCCTCTGCATCTTCTTCCGTAAAGGCTTTTACAATAGCAGGGAATCTCTTCTCTACATTACACCCAAGGTAAAAAAGTGTTAAAACGATATCCCCTGTCTGATCTGCATTTGTTCGTGTAATTTCCGCTCCGCTTGTTACTTCTTTGACACCCAAATTCTCGGAAGTCCACATAACTTGAATCTCTCGATATGCTTCTTTAAAGTTTTCATCCTCATCGACATAGTTCCAATTATACGGAATATCATTAATAGAATAGGTCAAATTGTTTAAATCAGCTTTTTCTTTTGTTCCCCGAACTGTAATATCATCCATCGAAAACAGTTGAATCGCCTCATTTAACAAATCATCCGCTTGTTGTTCTTCTTCTTCTGTAACAGCAGGGATCACAATTTGAAACGTTTTTTTCGTTTCACTTGGTACGGGCATTGGCCCTTTGGGCGCCATTCCATAATCCCAACTCGGACTCGGCTTAATTATTGCTGTCAATGTAACAGAAACATCTTTTTCTCCAACTGCTGGACGATAAATCGTTGTTTCATATGCTCCATTCACCGCATATTTTTCAATTTTCGTTACAGCAGGATGACTCGACTCCCATGTGGTTTCGGTATAACAGTTTAAAGGATCTTCCTTTGGTAAATAAATCATAGTTTTTATTTCATTTTGAGAAAGATTCTTTCCTTTCCATAAATCAAAGGTAAGCCAATTACCGCTTAATACTTCTTGTTTTGTAACAGCTCTTTTTGGCACTGTAACCGGAATTTTGTACTCTTTTTGCGTATCCCCAAGCGATAAAGTAAAACTTACTTCTTGATTCTCTATCGCTTCTTCACCGTAAACAATAGTTCCATCTTCTTGAATTTGCGTTTGGAGTAATGGGTCACAAGTACCTGCAACTTGAATATCAAGATTTTGTTTTCTTACTTTTTCTTCGATAAAATCAATAATATTTGTATCTTGTTTTACTTCACCGTTCCATTCCACAACTTCAATGGAATCAGGAAGGTTTGTAATCACAGCATTTAACGTATCTTGAATTTCTTGTTCTGAGTACGCTTTAATTGTTACGGAAAATACTTTTTCCTCAAAATATTCTCCATAAGAAACGGTTGCCGTAAGTTGCACTGTTTTGTCTTCTGTAAACGAACGTTTTACAGATCCATCTTTTAAAATCACAGAAGAATCCGAGCAAGACCATCGAATAAACGTTTCCCCGCTTTGACCCGTTTGAATTAAATTCAGCGGTTCTTTGATTTGATTCAGCGCTTCGTTTCCTCCCTTTATTCCATCAAAGGTAAGTGCCTCTTTATCTGCTGCAACGCACTGTTGCTTTTCGTCATCAGACAACCCTTCTTCTACTATGACTTTACAGTTAGAAGGGATTAAAATTTCACCTTCCTTTAACGCAGATAAGTAATACGTTCCTGCTTTTTCAAAGGACAAAACAGCTTGCCCATTTTTGTCGGTAACAATGCCTTTACTGTTATCAGAAGGAATATTGTGAGAAGTTTCATTTCCGATAAGAATTGTTGCATCTTCCAATGGAATGTCTGCGGATGCCCCGCTCATCATTCCGCCTTTCCAATCAGAGGTTGTTATTACATTATGCTTAAGTGTGACAGAAAACATTTGGTCTTCTTTCACATTCATTTCCGTCTCACAAAATCTTGTATATAAATCTGTGAGAAAATCCTTATAAATGGTACCTTCGATTTGATCACCATCTTTGACCTCAGCAGTTGTATCCATAACCATCATGCCGTTATTAAAATATCCGATATTATAGGTATTTTGTCCCCAAAATTTACTGAAAGATGTTCCATTGTATTCACAAGCAGAAAGCCCGTCTTCATGGTAAAGTTCATGTGCTTTTTGTAAAACATCAGCGACTGTGGATCCTTTTTCCACTTCCATCGGTACACAAATTAGGCCTGTAGCTCCATCGCATCCAAGTTTAAATTCTCCTTCCACACTGATGGTTACCAAAACTTCTACGGTCTCTGCCAACTCTCCTGTCGGTGCTTCTAAGTTTTGTTGATTGCTTTCTTCTTCTGTTTCCTCTTCGACACTTATAACTTCTGCCGCGGGATCTGTAAGTACTTCCTCTGCAGCAAAGGTAATTCCCGGAATCGATGTCATAATAAGCATCAACATTAAAATGAATGCTGTCACTCGCCTAAATCGTTTTCTTGTCTTCATTTTTTATTTTCCTCCTTGCCCTTAATGTTAAAATTGTTTGTCCATTATTTCTAAAACAGTTGATACTATTTTTCTATGACTCCATACGTCGTAAAACACATTTTTCGTCAAGTCGCTTCTCTCACCTTTAATTGCACAGGATGTTCTTCTTCAATCAATCCGTATTTCACTTTGATACGATCTAATTTTTCAAGCATCGGTTGTGAGCAAACATATAAGAAAAATACAGTTGATGTTGCATGCACCAAGTCGCAAGGAATTCCTCGCAAATATGCTAATAATATCATTTCCATTGTTGGATTTGGTTGGTGCATAATCACAGAAGCCGGATTTAAAATGCCTCCATATATGAAGAATGTCGCAAATCCACCAAATACACAAAGTGCTTTCTTATTTCGTTTTAACCAATTTTTTTGAAATAGAAATCCTGTTAAAAATCCAATGATTCCAAATCCAAACATTTGCCAAGGTGTCCAAGGTCCCTGCCCGAAAAATATATTGGACGCAAAGCCAGTAACCGCTCCAACAAGAAATCCCGTTTCTGCTCCGAATGCAACGCCAGCAATCATGACGACGGCAACAACTGGTTTGAAATGAGGCAGCATGAAAAACGCCCCTCTTCCCGCAACGCCAATTGCGCACAGAACCGAAATGACAATCAGTTCTTTTGCTTGCGGTTTTCGATCTTCAAATATCATTAAAAACGGAAGCATTGTTTCCAAAATAATTAACATGGAGATAAAATAATACTTGCGATCATTCAAATAATACACACCGATAAAGATCGTCAAAGGAATCCAAAGTAAAATAATTAAAGAGGCTAATAACGTTCTCTTTGAAATTTTCGGTTTAGCATTCAAACAAGTGACCACGCTGCTTTCTCGTTTTTGCTTTAAAAGTCCTTTCTCTTTTTCCTTCTTCTCCTTTAAAAAGTTTTTCTTCTTTCCAAAATCTACAATTGGATTTATGTTTTTCGTTTCCGAATCAACATTTTCTACTGTCTCATATTCCAAACCCTCTATGGATTCTCCGTTACAAACTGCAATTACATCACTTGCCGTAATTGCGTTCGGTATCAAATGTCTTGCCATACGATTTGCTTCAGTTGTATAAAAATTATTCCCTTTAAAGAATTCTCTCGGAGTTCCTTCTGTTACGATACCTCCATCAAAGAACATCGCACATCGCTCTGCGTAATTTGCACAAAATTCCACATCATGACTTACCATAATAATAGTAATGCCTTTTTCTTTTAGTCCTTCTAAAATCAAAGCAAAACGTTTTTTATAGTCGGCGTCCAAGCCTTTTGTTGGTTCATCAAGTAATAATATTTCCGGCTCCAACAGTAAAATTTTTGCCAATGCTACCCGTTGTTGTTCTCCACCCGACAAATCATATGGGTGTTGTTGCAATAAATCCTTTAAGTCGCAAAGAGAAATTACAGTATCTACTTTTCGTTTTTTCTCTTCTTTAGACATCTTGAATGCACGAAGCATTTCATATAAGTCCAACTCCACTGTTTTTTTCACAAACAAAGTCTGTGGGTTTTGTGGCAAGACGCCGAGCAGCCCTTGAAATTTTTCTTCATCTGTGATCTCACTTAACAAACGACCTTGGATTTTTACGGTTCCCCGATACGGACGATAAATGCCTGCGATTAAAGATAACGTTGTACTTTTTCCGGTTCCATTTCCGCCAAGCAAAGCAAAAAATTCTCCTTTTTTTACTTTCAGATCTACACCCTTTATAACATCTGGTAAATCTTTTTCATATTTAAACCATGCCTCATTAATTTCAATTGCATAGTCATCTTCCTTCTTTTCTTTTTTTATAGATTTCAATGTTTGTTCTAAGGATTGCTTTCCTTCTAAATCGAAAAATTTGGTTTGTTTTGAATGGTCAATTGGTGAATCATTTTCCTTCAAATCTATTTGTACTGCATTGTTTTGTTGGTTTTTATGATTATTGGATTGTTGAAAAAAGGATGTTAACCATTCCCGTCCTTCTCTTACGGTAATCGGACAATGCAAGGTATTTTTAACATTTGCATACACTTGCATCGGAATGGGCATTGCAGAAAACATTTTATCATGGCTTTCTGCAAGACTTTGTCCTACTTCTTTCGGTATCCCATCGGCAATGATTCCTCCCTGCTCCATTACGATTAAGCGATCGCTAATCGGTAGTACCTGCTCCAAACGATGCTCCGTCATAATTACCGTTGTTCCCAACTCACGATTAATCTTTCCGACGGTTGCCAAGAAATCCGAGGCTGCAATCGGATCTAACTGGCTTGTCGGTTCATCCAAAATTAAGACCGATGGCTGCATTGCCATAATTGCCGCTAAATTCAAAAGCTGTTTTTGCCCTCCGGATAATTCCGATACATTTCTGTAAAACCAACCTTGAATTCCGAAAAAGGAAGCCATCTCGGCGACACGTAATCGAATGGTCTTTGTATCATATCCCAAACTTTCCAATCCAAATGCCAATTCGTGCCAAACTTTATCGGTTACAATCTGATTATCCGGTGATTGCAATACAAATCCAATTTTTTCACTTTGCTCTCTTAAATCCATTTCCTCCAAAGGTTTCCCCTGAAACAAAATCTCCCCTGTCTTTTCGCCATGAGATGCCAATGATGGTTTTAGTTGACGTAGTAATGTCGTCTTTCCACAACCGGAGGCTCCACATAATGTAACAAACTGTCCAGGTTGAATGCTTAAACAAATATCCTTTAAAACCTGACGCTCTTGATTCGGATAAGAGAAATTTAACTGTTTAATTGTGTAGCTTTCCATTGTCTATTCTCCTTTACGTCAATCACAATCGGTACTATGCAAAGTGCAAAATACACAGCATAAGAAAACAGAAAAAAAATGGTAGATGGATTTCCTTTTACGGTTGGATAATATCTAAAATAATAGACTTTCATTAACCCACAAGCTAAAACGAATATCCCCAAAATACCAATATAAAGCAATGCTTTTTTATCTCTTCGATCGAATCGATAAATGGAAAATGCCGTTCTTCCCGGAAGTCCATATCCTCTGCTTTTCATACTTTCTGCCGTTTCAATTGCATTTTCCAATGCCCAAGTAATCATAATCGATAAAATCGTAATGCCGTTCTTCGCTTTTTGTATCCAAGAACCGTTTGATAAGTCTCTTCCGATACACTTTTGGGCGTAAGATATTTTTTTAATTTGTGCTTTAAATCGTGGTACAAACCGTAACACCATTGATAATATCAATGACAATGCCGGAATCACCCTGCCAAACAAATAAATAAATTTATCGGATGTCATTACTTCGTTATAGCAGGAAAACCAACAAATTACCGCTGAAAGCATCGTTGCTGCCGCAATTCCGTATAAAATCGATTCCAATGTCAATGGATTTCCATTTGAAAAATAAATTAAAATAGTTTGTCCTTCATGATTAAAAGCGGGATTTAAAATCGCTGTTACTATTAGCATAGGTGCTAAAAATCCGAAATTAAAAAGAATTGCTTTTTTCCCTTTTAAATAAATCGAATAGGTAAACGCAGCCACCAAGGAAATTCCCAGACATACGGGATGCATAAACACCATGGAAAATCCTAATACAAATGCGAAATACAAAAAGTTTACTAACGGATGATAAGAAGAAAAGGCATCCACATGACATTCCTTACTTTTGCTCATAGAAACCGTCTCCTACATCACGTCCCAGATCACAGGTATACACCCATACAATCACATCTTTGTCTTTAATCTGATACCGGCTGCATCCGTAATTCGGGAACCAATCATTAACTTTATACATCCAGCCGGATAATTCTCCGCAATCAAATTCATAAAGATTATGAATTCCTTCAATGTATGCCGAATTATAAATCGGTGTATTTTCAAATTCCATATGTATTTTATTCTTTTTCGTTTCTCGACGAAGCAAATTAAATACACTTTCCCCTTCATAGAAGGTCACTTTCGTCGGTGGCAAAATTACGCCGTCTTTTGGTACCAATTCCACTTTCTCCGGATCCAAATCATCCATATTGTCGAGGATGGTATCACAGACAATCGATATCGTACATGTCTTTGCGTTTTTTGTGATAATCGCCTCTTGTGGTTCTATTGGATGCGGTTTTCCTTCCGGAATCGGGTCAGTTAAATATTTGTCTTTTTCTCCTTTGCTTTCTTCGTCTATTCCTTGCAAACTCAAATGTTTATCACCTTGGTCACTTTCAGATTTGCCCTGCTTTGTTTCGCTTTCTTCACTTTCTGCTTTTTTCAAACCCGATTTTTCTGTTTCGCTTTGAGCTTCTGATTGATTATTCACTTTTTCGTCTTTTTTACTATCGCTGCTCTGTGATGTTTTTTCTATATCTTCTACACTAGAATTCTCGTCCTCGCTTTTTTCTAAATCCGTGATATTTTCACCATTTTCAGTTTCCTCTACCGAATAAGCGGGTTCGGAGTCCGCTTTTCCACCTTTGGCGTAATCACCGCCCCAAAAGAATGTTACGACAAGTAAAATACAAATAATCCCAATCCCCAGCCATTTATAATTCATTCTTTTCATTCTGCCATCTCCTCATATCATAAGTTCCCCGCTAAAAATAAGCAGTTACTTATTCATCGGTCTTTCTTCTTTATGCCATGTTTCAAAACTTGTTATAATAATTCGGATGCATTCAACATGCGATAAAGCATTTCTGCAATTTCGCAGCGTTTTACTGAAGTTTTCGGTGAAATTTCAATGGCACTCTGATCTATAATATTTTTTTGATAGCAAAATGCACATGCATCAGATGCCCAATCGGACACTTCCACATAATCCGTAAATTGTGATAATACATCTCTCTTTGATAAGGTATCAATTGTTGTATCCATTCCGCAAAGTTTTGCCGCTCTTGCAATCATACATGCCGCTTCTTCTTTTGTAATAGTACCGTTAGGATGAAATGTTTTTTCGGAAGTTCCGCTTACAATTCCGTTTTTATAAGCACTAGCTACATAATCATAAAACCACTGATTCTTTTTCACATCCTCAAAGTTTATGTCACTGCCATCCTTTAATCCCAATGCTTGTACCATAATAGTCGCAAATTCGGCACGACTCATTGTTGCATCCGGTACAAAATTGTCTTTTGTTTTCCCGTTGATAATTCCACGTTCCGCTAATGCTTCGATTGCTTCCTGGTTTTTATGATCCTTAATATCTTTAAAAGTTTTTTCTTCGAATGAAATTTCTTTTATCTTTACTTCGTTATTTACGTTTGAATCTTTTTCATCTTTATTTATTTCTTCTTTTGTAAATGCTTTAACATCATTCATTCGATACAAACTGTTTTTTCCATCAATAGCACGTTGAATGGATACCAAGGCATAAAACCCCTGTTCTGTAGCCATTTGATTTATATTTGAATCTTTCTTTGTATGTTGAAACCCCTTATTGTTCGTATAATAAGACAGCAAATTGTCCTGTAATGTATTCCCATTTTTGATAAAACGTTCATCATCTAATGAAACGCCCAATTCCGTTAACGCTACAATAACTTGAACGACACTTTCAGAATTTGATTCTCCCCAAGAATCATATCCTCCGCTATTATCCTGCATGTTTGATAAACAAAGTAAAGCTTTTTCGGTTGCCTCTTTTACTTTTGCTTTATCCTGATATTTAGCCAATGCCTGTAAGACCATGCCAGTCATATCCGGATCCGCCGTTAGGTCCATTAATTGTGCATCATCTGTTCCACCGGTTAAGGAAAAACCCCCATCCGAAAGCTGTCTGGCTAAAATCTCTTCAATGTATTTTTCTCTGGTTGCTTGTACTGCTGCTTTCTTATTTTCCGGCATCAGATAATTTTTACTGTCTAAGGCAATCAATGCCCAAACTGGACCATTAATTCCCTGCCAAATGGTCTTTTCATAATCGCCCAAAGGAGTAAGCAAGTTGTATCCAGCTACATTTCTTGGATCGTAGCCGATTGCAGTCAGCGCTAAAATCAAACGTGAATAGTCCGTATATTTTTTTTCATGCAATACACCATTGCATTCCTTAACATACTCCTCCACCTGTGTATAGTAATTGTCAAAGTAACTCTTTGGTACATCACACCCACTTCGTGCAAGACCTAAGATTGCCCATTCCCCACCAATGGAACCCACTTGCCGGTTCTTAACTGTTTCGTAAATGTAGTGCGCAGTATTATTTAATGCTTGCTTATGAATTGTATGATCCGTTGCAAACACACTAACTGCATTTCCCATTATCATGGTTACTACCAAGAATATAATCAATAATGACTTATTCCTCTGCTTCATTTCCATTCTCCTTTTCTTTTTTCGCAAAAAAATAAAAACTGCAGCATTTCTGCCACAGCCGTATTTCTGCGTTATTTGTACACTGAAAAAAGCGTCCTCTAAAATGGTAGACTTCGCCCGTCTTTCTCCAATTACCCGTGGATGTACTCGTATTTTATGTAGGTCTTCTGGCTTACGCTTCTGGAGTAATTCTCCTACATCTTCACTTACCTTCCCAGTTTCCCAGTGGCAAAACACAATATCTAAAGCAAAGATTCCACGATTACAGCGGCGGGACCGCGCAGGATTTTAACCTGCTTCCCTCTTAGCTGTCTACGAAATTTTTCTAATAAAATAACGTAAACAGACATAAAATTTCTGTATTAATTTTTACTACATTCTACCAACCACTTATTTTATTGTCAAGAACAACTTCCAAAAGGTTTTATATTTCTTATTACATAAAAACCCCTATGGACATTTAAATTCCATAGGGGTTTAAATAAATAATTAATTTAATTTTTTATTAATTTAGCAATCATTGTTGCAGCTTCCGCTCTTGTCGCATTACTCTTTGGTGCAAACTTGTAGGTACTGTCTGCTTGTTTTATTCCGCTAATAATACCTGCCTTCTGCATGGAGGTTACTGCTTCCTTTGCATAGCCTGCAATTGCACTTGCATCTGCAAAGTTTATTTCTTGATTGCTTGCAGTTAGTTCTTTCTTTGCTACCTTGTTTTGATAGTTTAGTATCATCACTGCCATATCCTGACGAGTAATCTTTGCATTTGGTGCAAAATTCATACTGCCGTCTGCATTTGTCGCGCCTGCTACTACACCTTGTTCTGATGCCCAAGCCACTGCATTTGCATACCAATCGGTTGATTTTACATCCTTGAATTTTCCCGAAATGCTACTTGCATCTGTATTGATTGTGCTGTCTGATGCTTTTGCCATTCCATAAAGAATCTGTGTAAACTCAGCTCTAGTAATGTTAGAATTTGGCTCAAAGGTTGTTGCTGTTTTTCCTTTTAGAATGCCCTTATTTACCAAGGTCATTATACTTTCAGCGTACCACTCCTTGTTTCTTACGTCACGGAATTGTGTTCCAGTTGCAACTTCTTCTTTATATCCAATCGCATAGTAGGAGAAATGATTGGTACGGAACTGGACTCTTTTCTTTCTGCTGTCATAAGTACAATCCTTCATTTGTGTTTTCTTTCCGTTGTCATCAATATAATACACACAGACATTTGCAGCTTTTTCATTTTTCTCCAAAGTATATGGTAAGGATACGAAAATCTCTCCTCCTTTGAAGTTTGTAATTTGTTTTCCGTTAGAAACCATCTTTAAGTCATACACTGGTCTTGTCAGCTCCGTTAATTCTTTCAATATTGCATTCGCTTTGCTATCAACCACTTCTACACTGACTTTTACTTCACTTCCTTGTGCATCTTTACCAATTGATTCCAATGCTTTCTGATCAAACGTCAAGTCTGCCATAGGAGTAGCTAAAGTTAACTGTGCTTTTTCTGCATTGGCTACTTCTTTCACTGATTTGACTGGCAAGCTGGCTTCCACAGCCTTTGCTTTACTACCTGCCTTTACCTCTACTCTAACTTCAGAAAATGTGTTCTTTCCTTCTTTTTTTGCCGCTTCTAGCGATTTATTTAAAGAAGTTGTAATGTCTTTTTCACTTACTGTTGCAGTTGCTTTTCCGTCTTTGTTTGTCTCTGCTTCTGTTTTAGTTGTAGTGGTTGCAGTTGGTTTTCCATCTGCATTTTTATTAATCTCTGCTTTATTTGTATTTGATGTTGTGACAGTACTTCCACCTCCACTGGAAGAGCCCCCTCCAGAATTCTTTTTCGTTACTGTAATCGCTTGTTCTGCGGTTTTATCTTTATAGGTAACGATGACTTTTGTGTCGCCTTTTGCTAACACGCTCTTATCAACTGTCCAGCCGGTTACAACTTCTGTTGTCTTATCATTATACTGTGCTGTAACTTCCATTCCAGCTACATTGAAGGTTTCTCCTTCTTTGTACGTTACCTTATCCGGCGCTTTGCTGATTGTGATTCCGGTTAAGGTCTTTTCTGTCGGAGGAATGCCAGTTGATGAGTTTTTAATTGCCATTAAATAACAAGAATCATTTTTATAGTAAAGAGTTCCATCATTATCGCAAACCAAACTGCAAATACAGTATTGCTCTAAATCTCCTTTTGGTACAAACAAATGGCCTCCCTTAGTGTTTACTATAGCAGCACCGTTTTCATCCAACTGTTCTGTTTTTTCCACTTCAATGACATAAATGCCACCAGGTTTATAATTGTATGTAGCATAGACATAAACTTTGTTTGTATCCTTTGCATAAGCAGTAGACAGTAAAGCACTTGTCTGTACATATCCCGGAATATCTGCCGTTCCTACAACAGTCATCGGGTTTGTTGTTACATCTATGATCTTATAGCTATGTCCTTTATCTGAAAATTGAGCTGGACCGGAAACACCCAGATAAGCAAGTCCGTTATAAACCAATGGTGTTCCTGTACACATTCCGCCTAAATCCAAGTATTTGATCGTACTCTCATCAAACGTTCCATCATTGTTTACCTTTACGGTATAGAACCATCCGCCTTTGGTGGAAAAATAAATGCGATCTGTCTCTTTATCATAAGAAACGGTAGAGCGTATATCTCCTTTAATTCCTGTAATGGTATCTAATACTTCTCCTGTTAATGGGTCGCAGGAATATAAAACTGCATTTTCGATATAACTGCCTTCCGAAGATCCATCATCAGAACCGAAAATTACATAATTATCCGTCGCATAAGCCCCCGCCCAGTAAAAGCCACCTTTATGATTTATCTTCCATGTGCATAACTTTGTTTCATCAGTCTTAGACGGATCTTCATCCGTTACCGATAAGCAAAAATAGTTTCCTATTTTATCTTCTTTGTTCCATGTGCCGCCATAAATATATCCATTGTTGTACGCTGTTGGGCAAAGTGTCTGACCGCCAATTTTTTCACTCACCCAAAGTGATTCAAGGGTATCTGCACGTAATGCCTGAATTCGACCGTATCCTACCGGAACAAACAGCATCCCCTCTGCATAGGTAATCGGATTCATTGCAAATCCCACATTATTTACCATTTCTTCACTTACTGCTAACTGTTCACCGGTTTCTTTATCTAAACGATAAACTTTCTTCCCTGCAGCCATGTATAGATCATTATTTAAAACAATTGGTGGTGTAGGTGCAGCAGACCAGCCTGATCCATATTTTTTACTCCATTTTAAAACGGCCTCATTTGCGGTAATTGGTGTTTTTGCCTCTGTAACACCCATATTGGCATCGTTTCCTCTAAAATTCACCCAGTCACCGCTATAAGGTGGCAATGGATTTGCAGGAGCAGGTGCATTAGAAAGTGTTACTTCTATATCTCCTGCTTTTGTTAACGTTCCAGTCTGTCCCACATATCCATTTTTCGTAATCGTATAAGTATACGTATCTCCTTCTAATAGATTGCTAAAACTTCCGTCGTTATTTCTTTCAATTCCTTCCCCTACAGAATCATACAAACATACAATTGCATCTTGCGGTGTTACGTTAAAGTTAATATTATAAGATTCTACCCAATTTAATTTAACTGTATAATGCTTGGTTAATGCAGCTTCACCTTCACTATAGGTTACGGCAATATCTATAGAGTCCTTACCATCTATATTAACGTCTGAAGATTCCCCTCCATTGTAGGTAACTGTATAACTGTCACTTTGTTTTTCTGCATTAACTTGAATTGTTTTAATACTATTAGCTACAGAAATATTATACTCTGCAGTTGCTGCATTAAAGTTTTTATCTAAATATAATTCCTTTGAACCATTTTTTAAAGACAAACCCTTTAAGGTTGGGTAAGAGTCAACAGCAAAGATATACGTAGTATTATTTTGTGTGTCTTTTGATGTAACAACCAAAGAAAATTGGTTTTTCCCTGCTTTAAGGCAATTTGCCCAGTTTGTTCCTTCATAAGCAGTATTTGATTTTAATACCTTTTCTCCTCCATCATAAACCACTTTTATGGTAGCTTCGTCTTGCTCTGCCAATGGTGTAAATCGTAACTGTCTCGTCGTATCAAGCATAGCTGGCAATGAATATTGGTAGTTTGTTGGTGAAAACACTACTCGATTCGGATAGCTTTCATTCGCTGCACCAAGTACAGCAGAAGCTTCCATATCACTATATCCTCCTGTAAATATAAGCAGTGAAGCAAGCCCTGACCCTTGATGTACTTGAATACTTTGCTCAGTATTTTTTCCCTCGTAAGTTACTGTAACTGCCACATCATCTTTGCTTAGAATGGATTTATCAACTGACCAGC
The DNA here is from genome assembly GCF_017168145.1 of Anaerovorax sp. IOR16. Taxonomy (GTDB): domain Bacteria; phylum Bacillota; class Clostridia; order Peptostreptococcales; family Anaerovoracaceae; genus IOR16. Next base: position 427,790 of record NZ_JADQTL010000010.1, read on the forward strand.
CAGTCACCACTTTAGAGGTGTTATCACTGTAGTAAGCCGTAACTTCCATTCCGGTCGAATCAAATGTTTCTCCCACATTATAGCTGGTTTTATCCGGTGCTTTAGTAACGGCAATGTGATCTAGAATTGGATCTTGTGTACCAGGATCTATATTTTTATCAACAATTTTTAATGTATATGTTTTTTCATCTGTAGGTGGATTTCCAGCATACTCTGCAAAACTGCATTTTAGACGTATTTCATCTCCATCGGAAACTGGAATTTCCTGCATTACTTTATATTCTTTATCATTACGATCCAAATACTTTAATATAGCCCAGCTATTTACACGCATTCCACGTAGCTTTATGGAATGAACTCCTTCATTTAACTGAAGTTCATACTCATAAGTATCTGTCTCAAATCCCGGCGAAAGCGTTCCGCCATCTACAAAGATATCTTTTAATGCTGCCGTCTGATTATCCCAACTGCATCCGATATCTTTTCCCAAAGAACATGTATTCTGCCAACGAACATAATCTCCACTTTCTACTTTAAATGCAGAGGTACTCATATTGATAAACCAATCATTATGAGTGATCATCCAACCGCTTCCGCTTCCGGAACAAAATTCGCCGAAACTTTCAACGAATTTCCCTGCTATAGTAGTAAAATTGTTGATACAAGCTAAATAAAAACCATCATCTATCTTACCAGTATTTTCATATTCAATGCCAAGATGATTTAAAAGAGCCACAGTCGCATGCGAAATACGCATATCTTCATCTGATACATACACTCGAGTTTCCGGAATGAGAACCTGTAACGGCTCGGGAAAATCCACATCTTGGCTTTCACGAATTCCGTAATCCTCAAAACTTATTGTGATATACCCGAGTCCCTTATCTTCTCCGACATACTCTCCTATATACTCTCCCGAAGGAATGTCACCTTTATAATTGGAATACATTCCTGCTTCAATTAATTCTTGTTGGCTTACACCAGTTCCATCTTTGTAATCTGCATAAGAGATTGTTCCCAGTCCCCCAAAAATAGATAACAGCATCGCCACGGTTAAAATCCATGCTAAAAACTTTGTTTTCTTCATTTGTATTTCCTTTCTTTACGCATATTGTTTCTATCTTTATCGCCAAGGGTAACCCCAAAAGCGTTAAGAGAATATCACACTTCCGGTGTTCCGGTCAGTTTAAACCATATTTTTTCTTTACACGTTCCAACTTCTTCCCAATGGGCTTCGTTAACACCAATAAGAAAATTACGTTAGATACTGCATAAACTGCCATAAACGGTAGGGAGGAAAGAACTGCTGCTTGATATCGTAAAAGGTTGAAATTACCATCCATTGAAAGCACCGTCCATATATCCATCATCAGTGAAAAAGCCACTCCGGCAATGATACCATAAATAGCAAGCTGCCACTTTTTCTCCAACCATCCATTTTTCGCTAGAAGTCCAGCAATAAAGCCCAGAAATCCCCAAACAAACATTTGAAATGGAGTCCAGGGGCCTTGTCCGAAAAGGATATTGGATACCACTGCGGATAAAGACCCAGTTAAAAACCCTGCTTGCGGCCCAAAATATATGGCAGTAATTACAGTAATCGCCGTTACCGGTTTAAACCCCGGAATGGGCGCAAAAATAAAACGTCCTACGACAGAGATTGCTGTCATAACTGCAATTAAAATCATTTCTGTTGGCTTTGGATTCCTCTTTTCAAACGATAAGAAAAAAGGAATGCAAGATAAAAAAGCAATTAATATTGATATTAAGTTATATTTTCTATCATTAAAAAGGCTAACACCGATTGCAATTATTAAAGGGATTGCCACTAAAATGATTAAATAGCCAAAAACCTTTCCTTCTCTATCTTTCTTATGCTCCAAATAAGGCTCTATATTATGCACCAAGTTGATTGCTCCTTTCTTTTAATCCATTTTCAAGACAAAGAGCAACTACATCTTCACAGGTTACTGCATTCTCAAACATATGCCTAGATATCCGACTTGCTGCCGTAGTATAAAAAGTATTGGAGGCAAAAAATGTGTTTGGTTCATCCACAGAAACTACTTCCCCATCAAAAAACATTGCACATCGATCTGCACACAAGGCAGCAAATTCCACATCATGTGTGACAATAATAACGGTAATGCCTTGCTCTTTTAGATCTGTTAAAATCGTTCGTAAAACTTGTTTGGAATATGCGTCAATCCCTTTAGTCGGCTCATCCAACAATAGGATTTTGGGTTTTAAGAGCAACATCTTTGCCAATGCTGCTTTTTGCTGCTCCCCGCCGCTTAAATCATACGGATGCTTTTGTACTAAATGTGAAATTCCAAGCTTTTCAATAATATCTGCTATAAATTTTTTTCCCTCATCTTTGTTATAATTCATGGCCTTGCATACTTCATTCAAATCTTCTTCTACAGTCGATTTTACAAAGGCAGACTGTGGATTTTGAGGTAGTAGCGCAATGTTATGGCGATATAATTCAATCCCCTTATATTCTTTAATATTTTTCCCTTGTATTTCTACCTTGCCACGGTAAGCTCTTGCTTGTCCGGAAATTACTTTTAATGTTGTCGTTTTACCGGTTCCATTCCCACCCAAAATACAAAAGGTTTCTCCGGAATATACCTCTAAATCGACGCCGCGCAATACATCCGGCAAATCTCTTTCGTAACGAAACCAAGCTTCTTTTAACCTTACAATCGCCTCTCCATTTTCTTCTGCTTTTCTTTTTACTACGTTAAGACGAGCTCTGTCTTTTTTAAAATTCCTGGAAAGAAAACCCCTTCCGTCTCTTACCGTTAATGGACAAGCATCGTCAACATTTAATTGATTATAAATCCGAACAGCACTTGGCAGTCCCATAAGCATTTGATGTTCCTGGCTGACACACTTTAATTCTTGCCCTACATTCTCAGGTGTATCACAGAGAATTACACGACCTTGTTCCATAACGACTACCTTATCGGCTATCGGAAAAACATCCTCCAATCGATGTTCAACAAGAAGAATCGTCAATCCAAGTTCTTTATTAAGTTTTTGTAAAGTAGCAATAAACTCCGAAGCTCCAATCGGGTCCAGTTGACTGGTAGGCTCATCCAAAATAAGTACTTTCGGATGCATCACCATAATCGAAGCTAAGTTTAGCAATTGCTTCTGCCCTCCGGATAAATCAGCGGTTTGATTCCGAAACCAAGTCTGAATGCCGAAAAAGCTGGCCATTTCACCGACTCTTCTCCGAATTTCTGGTGTTGATATTCCCATATTTTCAAGACCAAATGCCAATTCATGCCATACCTTATCCATAACAATTTGGCTTTCCGGATTTTGCATAACATATCCAATTTCACAAGCTGCCGTTCTGTCTTCTAAATTGGAAAGCTTCGTTCCATCGTAAAGAATGGTTCCGCTTTGCTCACCTGCCGGAGCAATTTCTCGTTTTAACAAACGAAGTAAGGTTGTTTTTCCACATCCGGATTGCCCACAAATAACTATAAATTCTCCTTGTTCAACTGTAAGGTCAACACCTTTTAAAGCTTTTTCTTTCTCATCCGGATACGTAAATTCTAAATTTTTGATATGTAATAATTCCATTTTCTATTTTCCTCAACTTCAACTACAAAAGGAATGAATAATAGGGTCAATAATGTTATATAGGTAATAATAGCCAATGGACTGATTTGAATACGAGACATTCTTGGATAAAAGGAATAATCCAATACGCCCATATTGTTTCCAATCAATGCAGTAATAAGTAGCGCTAAAATGACTGAAAGCATGATTCCATCTCTTAAGGTAAATCGAAAGAGTGAAAAATTCGTTCGTCCAGAAAGACCATATCCCCTTGCACGCATGGAAGCGGCTGTATCTACTGCATTTTCAAGAGACCATGTAATCATTGCCGAGAAAATACGAAATCCGCTTAAAACACGATCTACAATACTTTTTGTTGCATAAATGCCCATTGTTTTTTGTACCGTACTGATATGTTTAATCTGTTTTATAAACAAAGGTACGAATCGAATTGCCATGGAAATAACCAAGCTTAACTTTGGAATTACCTTTCCAAATAGATAAATGAATTTATCTGATGTCATTATTAAATTGTAACAACGGCACCAATACATGACAGAAACGATCATACCTCCAATGGCTGCTCCATAAAGCATTGCCTCTAAAGTCACCGGTTGGTCGTTTAAAAAAAATAATGGAGTCACACCATTATGACTGAATAATGGATTCGTCACCGAAATCAGGAAAAACATCGGAATATAAAACGCAAAACTCGCGAATACAATCTGCTTATTTTCCAGTTGAATCGCAAATCCAAAAGCTCCTAAAAATGAAATCAGAAGAAGCAATGGGTTCATTGTAAACATGGTAATCCCTATCACACCTATGAAATAAACCAATAATACACTGGGATGATACGTTGCAAATAATTTCATTCTTCTTCCCACTCTCCTCCCATCCAAATGCAGCCTACATCTCTTCCTAAATCACAGGTGTAAACCCATTCGATGATATCTCCGTCCTTTAACTCATACTTACTACATCCATAATTCGGAAAAACACCGTTGACACGATACATCCAGCCGCTTAAAGGTCCACATGAAAATTCATATAAGTAATGAATGCCCTGAATGTACACACTCCCATAACTGTTCATATTTGCCCCTTGGTATTCCATTTGGATTTTATTATAACGAACTGCACGATCAGTTATATCAAATGCCGTATCTCCCTCACGGAGCACATACGCTGTTTCTGGCAAAATTACACCATCCTGTGGTACAAACTCATCAGACTGCAGTTCTGGTACAAGGTCATTCCAATTGTCTAAAATCGTATCACAGCGTATGCTGATGGTTACGGTTTTTGAATCCGGCGTAATATCATCAATGTGTGTCATATAATATTCATCTACAGTCTGAAATTTTGTTCCCGATAGAATAAGAGCAATGGCAAGAACAATAAAACCCAAAGCTAACAGGTCTTTTTTCATGCTCCTTTACCCTCTTTCTTTTCTTTTTCTTCATATTCCTTCTCAAGTGCCAGCATTTCATTTAGTTTACGATTCTTTCGTTTTTTAATATGTTTTATAACAAATACTGCCGCAACAATCGAAAGAAGACCTAATACAATTGTAATAACTACCGCTCGAACCAAATTATCGACTTGTGTCTCCGTTTTTACGACATCATCCCAACGTAAAATTTTCTTCTGATCGTAAGGACTCAGCTTTTTATACCGATTTACAATACTATGTACAACACTCCAATCCGATAACGATATTTTCTCAAATGGATAAAGCTTTTCTTTAACATCTTTATTTATGTTGTCTATTTCTTTTTGAATGTCTAAAATTTCTTTCTTGGCATTTAAAAGCTGATCCATATATTCTTTCTTCTTATCAAAGTCCTCTGATTTTTCCAGCTTATCAATCAGTTTAATAACATCCACATACTGTTCTGTGGTCAAGTCCTTTGGAAGTGCTTTCACTTTTCGTTTATCCGTATCTGTAAAATACAATAAAACGCTTTCTTCTTCCTCTTCTTCTTTCTCTGCTTCCTCCTTTGCGGCTGTTTCTACAGATTCTTCTTTTATTTCTATCCCACCGTTTTCTGCTGCTTTAGAAAGCTTATAATAGTTGAAAACATAGCATTGTTCACTTTCCGGTATTGCTTCGTACTTTTTCATAAGTTCGGCAATTTTCGCCGTTGTTGGGGTATTTCCCAAATTATTAATCTCTTTTTTTAGAGCATTAATTTGATTTTTAAGACCAGGACTTTGTTCCGGCCGAAAATCATATAAGGTTCGCATCCCTTTAGCTTGCCGCCAAATTGCAGTTAACGTATATAAAGTTTGTTCACTGGCCATTGTGTTGGACTCTGTCGGCAAGGAAGTCGGATTGTCCTGGTCATACGTATAAGAGTGAACAAATCCGCCGTCTTCCATGCGATAGAGCATAATGCCATTAAGGAGGCTGTTTCCGTTTTTAATAAAACGGCCGTCAGTTTGTATATCAATACCAAGGGAACACAATGCAACTGCAACCTGAGCTGTACTTTCAACATTTTTAGTTCCCCAGCTATTGTAATCTCCACTATTGAGCTGCATTTTGGATAAACAGTTTACCGATTCATCGATGACTTGTCTTATCTTTTTTGTTACCGTTTTTCCGGTAGTCTTATTTTTATAAGTATATTCTTTTTCGCTATTATAATATGGAGCTAAGGATTGCACTGCCATTGCTGTAATATCTGGATCAGAAACATTCCCATATAACGCAAAACCCCCATCCGTAAGTTGTTGTCGTATGATTTCTTCAATGATGGAATCTCTACTGTCATGCGCACCCTCCGGTACAGGATACCGTTTTGAATCCAGTGCAATCAGTCCCCAAATCCAACCATTGATTCCTTGCTTTCCTAAAGATGTGGTTTTACCTCTGTTATAAGTTCCATCTGCAATTAGGTTGATATTGTTACCATTTGCATCAACTCCGGCCTTCGTGGGATCACCACCGGAAGCCAAAATAGCTAAAGATATTCGCTGCCATTCCGTAGCCTTTGCAGCACTCAGCTTCACACTCGTTTTATATCGATCCTGCACTTTTTCTCGTATCACGGCAAGATACCCGGCATAATCATCGGAATAGCCAAAACGTCCCATCCCTACCTGATACCAATCACCCGGGGTAGTACCTGCCAATTCCAAGTAAGCATCATTGATTAGCGGGCCTTCCAAAGTAGAACCATTGTCTAATTTTTTCCAATTAATAATTCCTTTTATTGTTTGTTCCAGTTCTGCTATGCTATATATCTTATTGGCTGCCGCATGTACCGGCAGAGGCATTACTGTACCAACCATAACTGTACATAAAAGTGCAGCTACAGTTTTTTTTATAAATTGCTTCAAATTCTCACCCTTTTCTTCTAAAGTGCTTTATCTACTTCGGACTGATCCGCATCTAAGGAAGTCAATGTACTTTTTACTTTAGCAGATACAGAACTGTATCCTCTTTTTGCAACCTTTCGTAACAATTCTGTCTTATCTGCTACAGGATAAAAGTTACTGCCATAGGTTCCCATTGCATCGGCTCCACCAATGTCTCTTCCATAGCCCCATACTGTGAACTGTACACGTACGACATCGCCATCTTGAAGATACGTATCCGAGAAACCTACATTCGGAAAGACATCATTGACGGAATACATCCAGCCAGACATGCTTGTATAATCAAATTCCCCTAATGAATCCGGATCTTTACGTTGCTCAATTTCAGCTTCATCTTTTTCTAGCACTGCTTTTAAACACTCTGGGGTATTGGTAAGATCCATAGGAACTATACCGTCAACTCCTTTAATATGTGCCAAATAAAATGCCTTTTCTGGTTTTCCGGTGTATTCATAATCAAATCCATATTGATCTAAAACTCTTAATAGTGCCTGCGCCGAATTTTCACCCTCAAAAATTTCCACTTCCATTGGTTCAATCAAATACTCGGCTCCCAATGTTAAAAGTTCTACCGTAAACACTGCATGCCCTACGGATTCTCCTTCTGCCACTGCTATGTGATACAACGTATACGTCTTTTTCGTGGTTTCTCCGTCTGCAGTCGCACTGACAACAACGATATTAGTTCCTTCCGCTAATTCCAACGTAAAACTGGTTTTTACCTTATCATCCCAATTATACGGCACTTCTTCCTCATTAAGCGTTACCTTACAGTCAATTTTTTTGTCATTAACATCTTTCGCGAATACATCAAAGGTAATCTTGGTCGGTTTAATAGTTTTTCCATCTACTAAGGTTGTATCAATTCTCGGTGCTGTCGGTGAAATGCTTTCATCTACCTTTCCGGAGGAAGAAACCTTTGGTTTTTCACCTGCACTTTTTATCGTAGCACCGGCTGCCACTAATTTTTTCCCTGCATATACTTGAGAAACACCTTCTGCAGCTGTTACTTCCGTTCCATTGGTCTTTATTTTTACATTGCTTGCTTCTACCGAAACAGCATCTAATTTGCCGGTTCCTTCTACCAAAAATCCTTCAGCGGCAACCGCCATTTCTAATACTTCTCCGGAAACATCAAACTTGCTATTCTTTGCAGTTGCTTTGACTTCTGTTTTTTGAATATGTGACATAGAATCCACATTTACATTTGCTTTGACCGCATTTACCTCAAGTGCATCTACCTTTGCACCCTCGAAACGAACGGAAACCGAATTATCTACGATGACTTTATTCAGCTTTCCTGCCAAAGAAACTTTGTCTTTACCACCCTTTACAATTACAGCTTCAACGACGCCATCCTCCTCTGCTACCAAACGCACAGAACCGAATACTTTCTTCATTTCTACCGTTTTTAGTGTTGATTTTCCACTAACGTGAATGGAAGCATCTCCGCCACCTCTTACGATAATTCTTCCGATTACATTCACATTTTCCAAAATAACGTCATGCTCACCAACGCCATCTCCAATCAGAAGGTCTCCTTGTACTGTCATATTTTTCAAATGTGTATTACCACCATTAACAAGCAATATTCCTTTTACATCTTCGGAAAATTCCCCATAATTTACGAGAGATGGAATTGCTTTATTTAAAATGGTTACAATTTCCGCTCTAGTTATTTTATCCTTTGCGTTTACTTTACCTTCGAAGCCACTAATCAATCCTTTATTAATAAAAGCATTCATAGACCCTTTTGCCCACTCGCTTATTTGATTTTGATCTTTAAATGATACTTTACACGCATCTTGTTCCTCTATCTCCAAAGCTTTGCAAAGCATATAAACAGCTTCTTCTCTGGAAATTCTTTCTTCCGGATGGACTTCGCTTCCTGATGCATGCAGTACTCCAGCTGCGTCTGCTTCTAATATAGCGTCTTTATAATAAACACCATCTTTTAAATCCGTAAACTTCTTTTCTGATTTTGCACTGTAACCCATCAAGTTACCTAAAATAACAGCCATGTCTCCGCGCTTAATATTTGCATTCGGCTGGAATTTTCCCTCAAATCCTTTTACAATGCCGATATTACTCCAACGTTCTATGGCTTCTTTCGCCCAATGATTTGTAGTATCCTTAAAAACTACATCCGTTGCAACTACTTCAAAAATACTCAATTGATCAGCTTTAAACGTGATTTGATGGGAATCTGCATTATAGGAAATATCCTTTAATATTGTACGTTTATTTAATTGTTTATCATCCGTATAAACATCAACTCGGTCTCCATCTACACCAAACTCAGTTGCATAAATAATTTCTAATGTTGCACAACCACCATTTAAATCCGTGATTTTTTTCCCATTGTCTACTGCTATATAAGTAAAGTGACTTTCATTCCATTGAGAAAAAGAAAAGCTGATAGTATAATCACTATCTTTCACTAAATACTTTAATGCTTCCTCGTCAAAAGAAATATTTACAGTTTTTGTTTTGATCTTAAAATAAGGATCTTTTTTCTCTAATACGCTTCGTAAAAATTGCTTTGGTACATTCACAATTACATCTTGCGTACCAGAAGAAGCAACGTCAATTACTACTCCAACGCTTGTAACTTCATCTCCACACATTTCATGTAGTGGTACATCTAACGCTTTAAAGAAAGTATCTATATCTACTTCTTTTATTGTTATATCTTTTGTTCCTCTTCTTATGTTTACTGTGGGGTCTAAGGTTCCAACTACATTACTGGTGAAACGATATTTTCCTTCTTCTCCGGTTCTTTTTCGACAATGCTCTATAGAAATGCCATCCGAATGATTATCGTAAGAACCATTCTCTACTTTAATAATTTCATCTGTCTTGTTATTTTTTATATACTCTGTAATTACAATATCCGCATAGCCAGCACCCGTTTGTTTTTTAGTAACAGTGGTAGTAGTAATATCTCCCTCCGTCTTTGTTTTTGAGGTTCGAATGACACCGCTTTCCTTTGCAGCATAGGTAGTAGGTACTGCTCCTAAAACTAATATCATTGCAACAAATAAACTCAAACATTTTTTAAATCCAAATCTTCTTTTCACCTTTCCGTCTCTCCTTTCACATATTATGCGCAATAAAAAAAGCTTCCATCCTGTTAACTACATTTCCCCTCATAGTAAACAAAATATGAAGCCTCCGGTTTTCCGGTCAGCTATGTATTTTTAATTTAACCCCTTTTATGTATTTCCATTAAAGTTTGATGCTTTTTCGCACATCTTCTACCCGGATGGGTTTCCCTTCATTAATTATGACACGTAATTCACCATATTTAATTTCACGGATTAAAGCCAGAAGCTTAACCTCCTCTTTTTGGGTTACTGTCAAATCTAAAGGTCGTTCCATTTAAAGCCCTCCTTTCTTGCCTTATAACAAAATAAAAAAGCTGTGACATCTCTGCCACAGCCGTATTTCTGTAAAAATCTGTACACTGAAAAACAAAGTAACTTTATCATCTGCTTACTCTTTTTTCCTCCAATTACCCGTGGAATGTACTTTAATTTTATGTAGGTCTTCTGGCTTACGTTTTCGAAAAAATGTTTCCTTTATCCTTGCTTACCTTCCCAACTTTTCCAATGGTAAATTACAATGTAATTTATATGCAAAGATTTCACGATTACAGCGGCGGGACCGCGCAGGATTCAAACCTGCTTCCCTCTTAGCTATCTAAAATCAATAAGCTTCTAGATAGACATAAAATCTATATTAAATTGTTATATTATTATTTTTATGTCTCATAACCTTTTTATTTTCTCGTTTTTACCAACCATCCGTTATATGAAAGAAAAGGAGCAGGAGAATCTTAGATATAGCCGCAAGTTCTATACCCTTAACACTCCTGCGGATGAAAAGGCAATGTTTAACACCTCATATAGACTAACGGTATATTTTAAGCTAAAATTAAAAACAAAAAAACTGTGGCACAAATGCCACAGCCCGTATTTTCTGTGTATCAATTAATCTAATTCGCTATATGACCAAAATTTCCCGTTGGTACAGCATTCTTTTATGCAGGTCTTCTGGTTTACGTTTATAGAGAATTCTCTTACGCCCTTGCTTACCTTCCCAGTTTCCCAGTGGCGAACTTTATCGTTCTAAAGCAAAGACTCCACGATTACAGCGGCGGGACCACACAGGATTCTAACCTGTTTCCCTTGCACAAAAGTCTTTTATGAAGTTAAGTTAATATTATCAGCAAACGAGTTAAGCGTCAACCCCTTTCCAAAAATAATTTACTTTGCTTTTTTAAAACGCATTCTCTTTGTTCACGATTTGGAGCCATTAACTCATGAACTACATATTTAGGATCTAATTTCTCAATAACTTGTTTTGCTTTTAAACAACTAGTCGGTTGATGCGTGTCAATATTACCCAGAAGCTCATAAACTTGCTTAAATCTCTTGTAATAATCCTTTTCAAGCTCTGGTATCTGCTTTAATGCTTTCTTAGTAAATTCTCCGGTTACGGATTGATGCAAATGCACCCCTTTAACATATTGGATCAAGTCTCCATGAAGCTCCAACATTTTTTCTATATAAGACCATGCTTCCTCTTCCGATTTTAATTCAAGATTACTGCACATAAGATGTCCGGTATCCAGCATAATGCCCTTGTTCTTATAGTGGATTCGCTCTAAAAGACGTGCTGTCATCTTCGGATCGGTCATCGTAAGACCCGGCCACCACAAGTTTTCCATCAGAAATGTAAATTGATACTCTTTCTCATCTAATAATTGGTTGATTAAATCTGCCGAGGCATCGATGACCTCTTCGTCAGTATGTATATGTTGATGTGTAAACACACCTTTAATTGTCACATCGGAAATATGGAATACAACATATTCCGCTTTCATCTTTTCAGCATGCGCTAAATCCTTTTTAAAATTTTCCAAAAGTACGCTGTGTTCTTTTCCACCATAAAAGCCTTCCCATACGTCACGACTTCCAAATTCAGAATACAGAGCATCTTCATTCTTATTCCAAAAATCAATCCAAAAGGGATAAAAAGACATGTGAAGTCCTTTAACCATATCCGGTAATATAATGGATCGATCATCATTTCCACAACATATAATTTCTAAGCCTTTGCACCCATATTCTTCATAAGAATCCTTTAAATCTTTTGCATTCTTGTACTCTGCCAAAATTTCATTGTAGCTGGGTATATATAATATTTGTTCCATTTCCTTCCCTCCTACCATTCTTATCCATTATATTTTTGTATATTTGAAATGTCAATCCTTGAACTTTTATTTCAATTTTCGTCGACTTTTGATTGCTTTATAACCTGGCACCCTTATTGCAAATAAGCCTAAAATGTGATAGTTTTATTATAGGGATAAATCATTCCATGCTTACAGCAAGAATGTTTGTAATACATAATAAAAGTACGTAGCATTCATAGGAGGAATAAAAATGAGAAAAAAAATAATTTGGAAGAAAAGTCTAGCATTCTGTCTGATACTCTGTTTATTGCTGAGTACACTCAGTGGATGTAGCTTTGAAAAAGAAGAGCAGCAATCGGAAGCCCTCATTGCTTTAGAGGGTGCCGTTAATTATTATAAAACACAGAATAATTTAAATAATTGGGAAGAATTGGTTGCTCTTTGTGCAGCAAATCAAGCAGATGGAATCGGCATTGGTTGGAGTTTCCTCAACCTTCCAAAAACACCAAAAGTAAATGAATATGCCTCCTCCTATATCGGAGTAATTTTAAGTGATACCATCAAGGGAGAAGGAGATCCAATCAGCTTAGCGAAAAAATTGTCAGAAACACAAAACGAAGAAAGTGGTTCCTTTGACTCGATATACATCAACCAACACGTATGGGCTATGATTACTTTAAACGTTGCAATCAGCAAAGACGGTTATGATTATGATAAGGCAGTCTCTTACCTTCTTTCCTACCAGGCAGAGGACGGAGGATTTGCTTACGGTCAAAATCTTGCCGAAGGTAATGTTGATTTAACCGGAATAGCCTGCATTGCATTGGCTCCATATTATGAAAAACATAAAAAAGATCCTACAATGAAAAAAATTATTCAATTCTTTAAAGATAAACAATTGGAAACCGGTGGTTTTGAAAATGGTGATGTAGAAAACCCTTGCACCATTGCTGCAGCCATTTGGGGTCTTTCTGCCTTTGAGCAACCCCTACCGGCTACCGATGAAGGTTTGACTCCATTCGAAGCCTTAGTTGCTTTTCAAAACGAAGACGGCAGCTTCCGAATGAAAAAAGATGGTGAGCACAAGTTTGATAATCTCGCTACCAGACAGTCTACGATTGCTTTGTGTGATATTGTAAATGATATCAATACTTATCTATTACTTGCTTCCGATGCAGAAACCTATCGCATTGAGCATATTTCAGGACCCGCTATCACCTTGACCATTGATTACCCAGAAGGAAGTGGGCAACAAGACGTTCATGGACCATTTACCATTGAGGAAGGATCAACCGTTTTGGATGCAATCGTATTATATGGAAAAATTACAGAAACTCCAATAGAACATAAATCCGGTAATCTTAAAAGTATTAATGGTTTTTCTGAAGAACCAAGTGAACCTATAGAAACACCGAATGATCCACCAAAAAATTCGGTAGGCTGGAATTTTACAGTAAATGATCAAATACCTGAAAATAATGCAAAAAATACGGTTTTAAAAGAAGGAGACCTTTTAACTTGGACTTTTATTCCTTCTTCCCCTCTGGAAGCACAAGAAGAAGAAAATACAACAGTCCAATAGCTTTCAGTAAATCACCATTTACTCTTCATGAAATTAACATGAATGACCTTTACAATGAAACATACATGGTAAAGGTCATTTTTTATATTATCATAAACAAAACCGGTAAACTGGTTTTTAAATAAAGGAGAATTCAACAAATGAAAATCAGAAGGTATCAACCATTAAAATGGGTTGCCCTTTTTACACTCTTGGGTATCGTTTGCCTTCTTGGAACAGTAGCCTGTAAAGTAAATCAACAAAATCAATATGAAATGGAACCTGCATTTTTAAAAATTGGAGAAAAGAAGATTTTTATACACTATGTTGTGAAAATAGATGGAAAAGAAGTACCTCTAGAAGAATATCGCTATCACTTTTTAAATATGAAAGATACAACAGAAAATGAGGATAAAACTTATTTTTCAAATGACAATGATGGCAGCTTACACCGTCGTTTGAAATCTGATACATTGACGGCATTAAAGGAAGTCTACGCCATCGAAAAGCTTGCAAAAGAGAACCATTTAACTCTTTCCCAACAAGAAGAGGAAAAAATCGATTCCGATATAGAGAATCAAGTTACCTCTTTAGGCAGTGTTTCTGCTTATAAAAAAGCTCTGCAGGAAAGCTATATGACCAATGATATCTATCGAAAAATATGGAAAACAACCTTCTATTACGAAAAACTGTATCAACATTATTTTTCTTCCGATGACAAAACCACAGATTACGAAACCTTGGAGCAGCCAAGCGAAGAAGAGATTACAGAAAACGAAATTAAACTACAGGCAATGATTTCAAAAACAGCAGATTCCTTAATCGTAGAATATGGACCGGAATATGATTTGATTTCAATTGATACCCTGTTTTAAATTTGCACGCTTTCCTTCTTTAAATATAGATACACACTTCAAAAAATCCCCGAACACTAGGTTCGAGGATTTTTTCCTATCTATTCACTTAAAGCAACTCATCACTTAAAACACAAATCTTATTTCCATTTCTGAGCAAGATTCTTGCACGCTGTGGATAATAAATTCCCTTTTCATAGTCTCCGTATTTTTTTATTTCTGCATCGTTCAATGCTCGATATAACGGCAACTTCATCTCTTTTCCTTCATATTGAACTGTGTAGGAAGGTTTTGTACGTCGAATTTCCTGATCAATCATAACCCACATTCTATCTGCTGTTTGTTTGGTTCTTGCTTGCATTTCACAAGTTCCGCTTGGATACTGGATAGAATAAAAATCATTATTCTTTTCAATATGACTCATAAAAAAATTACTGTTTTCAAATACTTCTTTTCTTGCATCCATACAAAAATAAATTCCGATTGAAAGTAACAATATCATTACGAAAACAGCAAAACAATATCCTTTCTTATGCAAGCCGCTAATCTTTCTTTCTTTCGGCCAATCTGATTCTTTCAACGAAAATCGTAGCCCTGTTCCGATAAGAGATCCAACTGTCCAAGCCCCTACAAAGCCCCATTCAAAATCTCCTAATACGATACCCAAAACAAGTGAAAGCCAACCTCCCCCAATTAAAATAATATACACAAGCTTAAGCACCGTTGCATATTTTTTTATTCGATTGAGTGTATCTAATGTAACAGACTTTGTTGTTTTGTCAGAATAAAAACGATAGAAATGATACATTCGATTTAATAGCATAATAATACTTCCGATAAAGCAAACAAAGCCTATACCGACGATTGCCTGAATACTATAAGAGGATAAATAAAATTGGGTCCAAAGATATATAACATTATCTTCTATTTTATATCCCAATAAAAAGAGTGCCAGAAAATAAAGAAACATTAGGATACTGTTTCGTAAGTCTTTTTTTCTTATCCGCTGCTCATCTTCCCTTTTTATCTCCCAATCCGTTTGCAATGGAATCGGATTTTTTCCATCTGAGGCACGAAATATTTTATATTCATCCCACTGCCAGCAAATTTTCCATCCGGAATCTTCACATACATCCAAATAAGGCTGTATCTCTATGTACTGCTTTGGTCGAAAAACATCAACATCATATCTCGCTTCCTGTGGTTCCACTTTTTGATATCGAGCAACCGGAAGGAAACACCCCAATGAACAAAACCGATACCCCTTTTTCTCTCTTTCCTCAAGATATGGTGCAATGTATTTATAATCCTGTTTGAAAAATGGCCAAAATCGCCAGCAATATTTCTTTTTTCTTTTTTGATTCTCCAACATACCAATATCTACCCCTTCTATGTCGTCAATAGTCCTTTCCCAAGTGCATCCCGAAAGCTTTTTCTTTTTGGTTCCGAGCTTATTTTCTTCTTTTTCTTTTCCAGCTGCCCTGGTATGTCTTCCATCGCTCCTTCTTCGGTTTCAGCTACAAGCTCTTCTTGCTTCATACCATCCCGATTAATCGGTGGCAACGTGCCATCCTCATTAAAAAAGAACTTTCCATCTTTTACTAATTGATGCAATCGCGTATACTCTCGCGTTAAGACCTCTTCTCCAAGCTCCGTTAAGCAATACATCTTTCTTCTTTCCACCTCGCGAGTCTGCAGGATAATTCCTTCCTTCTCAAAGCGGGATAACAATGCATATAGAGTTCCAGCACCGACCGCCACACGACCGTCTGTAAGCTCTGTAATGCTTTGCATAATAGCATAGCCATGCCGTTCCTTTGTTAATGCCAATAGCACATAGTACATCGGCTCAGTTAGAGTTTTTAATTGTTCTCTCGCCATTTTTAGCTTCCTCTCCTAAATGTTTTTCATTTGTTATACAAAAATTATTTCCTTTTCTTAATAATATCCTACCATTATCCGGATACAATATGCCCGTATCATAATCGCCATATAGCTTAACTTGATCTTTCTTCATAATTTTTCTAGTAAGCAAAGGAATCTCCTCTGTATTATTATTTCCGAATTTTTCCTCTAGCCTGCGTTCAAATTCACGTATTTCTTTATCTATTAAAATCCACATTTTATCTGCTGTCTGTTTTGTTCTCGTTTCAAACATACAAGTCCCTCCATACCAAAGAGATGAAAAATTATCATCTTCTGTAATTTTTGTCATATAAAAATTTCCAGTTGGTAAGGATTCCTTATTTAACTTTAAACACAAATATCCTCCCAAAGAAAATAAAATAGAAAGTGACATAACAACCAACAAATATTTTTTTGTATGTACCCCTTTCATTCTTACTTCTCCTGCCCATTGAGATTCCTTTAATGTAATGCTCGTAATGATTACTATACTTATTCCGATAATCCATCCAAGAATAAGGCCCCCATCCATATCTCTCGTAGTCACTGCAAATAAAACACAACCCCAAACACTTCCAATTATTAAACAATTCGCTATTTTAAAAAAAGAAACCCATTTTTTTCTTTCACAAAGCATATCATTTGGGTTAAAATATTTCTCTGATTTTTCATTACTGTAAAAGTTATATAATCGCCAAAGTCGATTTAACAACACACAAAAACTGCCAATGATCCCTATTCCAATTAAAAACTGACCATCATAGGATTCAAGGTAAAACTCTGGCCAACTCCAATCTCTTGCAATACTAAAGAAAATATAGCAAAACCATATAAAAACAAAAATACTGTTTCGTACATTTCGTTTCACTATTTGTTTTTCCTGTTCCCGTTTCATCTCCCAATCCGACTGCAGCGGAATCGGATTTTTTCCATCAATACCACGAAATATTTTATATTCATCCCACTGCCAGCAAATTTCCCATCCGGAATCTTCGCATACATCCAAATACGGTTGTATTTCTATGTATTCTTTCGGACGAAAAATATCTACATCATATTTTGCTTCCTGCGGCTCCACTTTTTGGTATCGAGCCACCGGTAGCAAACACCCTAATGAACAAAACCGATACCCCTTTTTTTCTCTTTCTTCAAGATATGATGCAATGTATTTATAATCCTGTTTAAAAAACGGCCAGAAACGCCAGCAATATTTCTTTTTTCTTTCTCGATTCTCTAACATACCATTTTCTACCCCTTCTATGTTGTTAATAGTCCTTTACCAAGTGCATTCCGAAAGCTTTTTCTTTTTGGTGCGGAACTTATTTTTTTCTGTTTCTCTTCCGGCAGCTCTGGTATGCCTTCCATCACCTGTTTATCCGTCTCAGTCGCACGATCCGTTTCTTCTTTAATCTTCATTCCATCCCGATCAATCGGTGGCAGCGTACCATCTTTATTAAAAAAGAATCGTCCGTCTTTTAATAATTGATTCAGTCGAGTATACTCGCGCGTTAACACCTCTTCCCCCAACTCGGTTAAACAATACATCTTTCTTCGTTCCACCTCACGAGTCTGTGCAACAATCCCTTCTTTTTCAAAACGGGATAGCAAGGCATATAAGGTTCCTGCACCAACCGAAACACGCCCCTCTGTAAGCTCTGTAATGCTTTGCATAATACCATAGCCATGCCGTTCCTTCGTCAATGCCAATAGTACATAATACATCGGCTCGGTTAGAGTTTTTAATTGCTCTCTCGCCACTTTTTTCCCCTTTCACTATTTTAATTTCTATAATTCACTAGTATATCGATATTAGATATAGCTATAATCAATATATTAACCTGTTTTTTATTTTTGTCAACCCTTATTTATTTGAAACATATTTAATAAACTGCTATAATATGGTTAAACTAATGTATAATTACTTATTTTGAGAGGAGAAGATCGATATGAACGAACATTACAAATTTGAGGTAAAACCACTGCCTTATGCGTATGATTCACTTGAGCCTCACATTGGAAGAAATACACTTTGCTTCCACCATGACAAACACTTGCAATCCTATGTAGATAACTTAAATAAAGCATTAGCCGATGAACCTACTTATCAAGATTGGTCATTGGAAGAATTGATTATACGTCAGGATGAACTGCCGGAAAGCATTCGAACTGCGGTTCGAAACAATGCAGGCGGTGTATATAACCATATTTTATATTTTGATGGTATGGCACCAGCAAATACTACAAAGCCATGTGGTAATTTAAAAGGTAAAATTGAGCAAACCTTTGGGTCTTTAGAAAACTTTGAAAGTAAATTAAAAGAAGCTGCTCTTTCCCAATTTGGATCTGGCTGGGCTTATCTGGTAACTGATAAAGACGGTAATCTCAGCATTGTAAAAACAGCAAATCAAGATACTCCGCTTACCTTAGACTTGTGCCCAATTTTAACAGTAGATGTTTGGGAACACGCATATTACTTGGATTACCAAAACCGACGTCCTGATTATTATAATAATTGGTTCTATGTTATTAACTGGGATGAGGCTGAAAGAAAATATAATAATTGTTTACAAAAATAAATAAAAACAAAAAGATAGAAACGCATTTTGTTTCTATCTTTTTTCAATCATTCATAATCTAGGAGGTATCATGGCAAAAACTGCTACAATAAAGACAAATGCACTTCGCTTATTAGATGCAAAAAAAATTCAACATCAAACATATACCTACGATGCTCCTGAAGGATTCTTAGATGGAGTTTCTGTGGCCAAAGCCACAGGACAAAATCAGGATCAAGTGTTTAAGACATTAGTTACACAAGGAACCAGCAAGCAACATTATGTTTGTGTTATTCCGGTTGCTTGTGAATTGGATTTAAAAAAATCTGCAAAGTATTTTGGAGAAAAAAAATCGAGATGATTCCTGCAAAAGACATTACAAATGTTACCGGCTACATTAAGGGTGGGTGTTCTCCCGTTGGTATGAAAAAGCTTTTTCAAACGGCAATCGATAAAAAAGCCGCTGCTTTCGATACCATTATCGTCAGCGGCGGCCGTGTTGGTCTGCAAATGGAATTATCCGTTCAATCTCTTTGTGAACTAACAAAAGCTCAACTAGTTGATTTAACGGTTGAATAATTCCTCATCATCAAAAGAAGCAGCGGTTTCCAGCCAAAGTTTCATTTGAGAAAAAGTCTCTTCACTAATAATGTGTTCAATTCGGCAGGCATCCTGCTCTGCCGTTTCTTGAGTTACTTCTAATGCTTCTATTAAAAATTGTGCAATTAGTCGATGTTTTTCATAAACACCCTTAGCTCTTTCTCTTCCTTTCTCTGTCAATACAATATTTCCTCCGCTTTCCACTGTAATATACTCTTCACGCTTCAAAATACTCATAGCACGGCTAATGCTTGCTTTTGTAAAATCTAATTTATTCGCAATATCTACAGAACGTACCGTACCTTTTTCTTTTTCAAGCAACAAAATTGTCTCTAAATAATTTTCACCGGACTCTTGTAATTTCATAGCTTCCTCCTATTCGAAGTAAAGTGTTTGTAGGTATTAGTTTATCATATTAAGCAATATTTTTCATTCTTTTTTACTCAAAAACTTTTATAAAACAGATTGACAAATCCCAAGCAAAACTCTATACTATAATTAGTTAGCAATAGCTAACCAAAAAGAAAGGAGTCGCTTATGACAGATTATATCATTGGTGCAATAGTTATTTTACTTTTGGTTTTTGCCATTCGTAAAACCATAAAAATAAAGAAAAGCGGAGGATGTTCCGGATGTTCAAACTGTGCTGCTTCCTCTTTCTGCAATCAAAAACAAGAAAAAAAGGATAAATCGTAAAATAAAAAGACTGTGTAATCAGTCTTTTTATTTATATTGGTTATTTATAAATTCATTTCCGGATTTAAGCTTCTCATAGCCAGTATAGTCTTTTGAATCAACTCATCCAATTCCCACCCAAGCATCTCAGTTCCTTGGGTAATTACTTCTCTTGAGCAGCCTGCTGCAAAATTTAACGTCTTGAATTTCTTTTTTACAGACTTCAACTCCAAATCATCTACACTTTTCGATGGACGCATAACTGCCACTGCTCCTATCAATCCTGTTAATTCATCGGTTGCAAATAATATTTTTTCCATTGTGTTTTGTGGTTTGATATCTACGGTCAATCCATATCCATGACTACATGTTGCATGAATAATCTCATCATCAAGATCCAGTTCTGACATCAGACTTTGTTGCTTAATGCAATGCTCATCTGGGTATTGTTCAAAGTCCAAATCATGAAGCATCCCTACCACTTTCCAAAATTCCACTCTGCTTGGATCGTACTCCTTTGCAAAATAACCCATAACGCCCGATACAATTTCTCCATGCTTTAAATGAAATGGATCCTCATTATATTTCTTCAGAATCTCTTTCGCTTCTTCTACTGTCGGTATATAGCTCATTTTTTCTCCTCCTTGCCTGTCCAATGATTTGTATTTATCTACGATACAATACTTTATATTAAAAATAGATAACGCCAACTGTCACAGCATTCGACAGCTGGCGTTATCCGTTTTCCTCAACCTGCATTTTCTGGTGGACTCACCTCTTTCTTTCTTGTTTGTAGTTTTATTATAACAAAGAAAAATTCATTTGCAAGTGTTTTCTGAAAATTCTATTAATTTTTATCGGAAAGCCAGTGCTAAAAATACACCGGTTAATGTCCATGATAAATAAGTAAATTGCGATAAATAGTTTGCAATCCATGGAAATGGGAGCAACGGAAGTAATAAGTACAGTAACGGTGCGATTGCAATCACCAAGAAAATAAAAATTGGAAATAAATACACATATTTATTCTTAGTGAACCGCATGGAAACCATACTCCCTGCTGCAATTCCAATGACAAGATAGACCATATACATTGCAATCGAGGAAACAAACCTTAAATTACCTGATGCATTTGCATATATGGCAAGCTGCTTGCTCAACCAGGTGCCAAAAACCATGAGAAAAACAATCAGCAGAGTTCTCACAATTAACTTCATTGCATTTGGCATGAATTCGGTCATCCTTTCGTTTTAATTCGTCTATTCATTGGTACATACTCGTTACGTGGACAAACATTCATATATGCAGGTCGAATAATTTTACCTGCATTGATTAGTTCTTCAACACGATGCGCACTCCATCCAGAAATACGCGCAATCGCAAAAATAGGAGTATAAAGCTCAAGCGGCAAATCCAGCATACTGTATACAAAGCCGCTATAAAAATCAATGTTTGCACTAACGCCCTTATACATCTTTCTCTCTTCAGAAATGACCTCTCCTGCCAGTTTTTCAACCAAAGAGTAAAGACGAAATTCTTCCATTCTTCCTTTTTCTTTCGATAGATTTTCAACAAATTTTTTGAAGATGTTTGCTCTTGGATCCGATAAGGAATAAATTGCATGCCCCATACCATAAATCAATCCAGCCTTGTCAAAGGCTTTTTTATGAAGCAATGCACGCAAATAACGCTCTACTTCCTCCTCATCTGTCCAATCCTTCAACGTTTTTTTCATATCTGCAAACATTTGTACTACTTTTATGTTTGCTCCGCCATGCTTCGGTCCTTTGAGTGAACCCAAAGAAGCAGCAACGACCGAATATGTATCGGTTCCGGAAGAAGAAATAACATGCGTTGTAAATGTAGAGTTATTACCTCCACCATGTTCTGCATGAAGTACTAATGCCAAGTCTAAAATGCGAGCTTCTAATTCGGTGTATTTTGAATCTGCTCTAAGCAAATGTAAAATATTTTCCGCAGTAGAAAGCTCTGGCTTTGGTGTATGGATGAATAAACTATCCCCATCAAAATAATGTTTATAAGCTTGATAGCCATAAACGGAAAGAAGCGGGAATAACGAAATCATCAAAAGACATTGACGAAGAACATTTGGTATCGAAATGTCATTGGCTTTTGTATCATACGCATATAACGTCAATACACTTCTGGCTAAGGTGTTCATCATATCCGAACTTGGTGCCTTCATAATAATATCTCGCACAAAACTCGTCGGTAAGGTACGATACTGTGCTAGTAAAGTTCGAAAATTGTCTAATTCTTCTTTCGTAGGCAGGGTTCCGAAAAGCAAGAGATAAGTTGTTTCTTCAAAACCAAAACGTTTATCGTTAATAAAGCCTTGTACTAACTCATCAATACTAATGCCACGATAAAATAATTGCCCATCACATGGCACTTTCTCTCCATCAATAATTTTTGAAGCTTCGATTTCCGAAATTTCCGTGAGACCCGTTAACACTCCGTTCCCATTTAAATCACGAAGTCCACGATTCACTTTATATTTACTATATAGTTCTGCCTCTATGGAACTATTACTCCTGCAAAGATCCGATAAATCCAAAAGCTCCTGTGTAATTTTTGAATAAGACTCATCCAACGTATTAAACATACAATTCCCCCTTTCTTTTTCCCCTTTTATGTCTATTTGCTTTTAATTCGAAATATATTGCAGCTTATAGTTCTGCGATAACCTCGATTTCTACAAGCGCATCTTTCGGCAAGCGAGCAACTTCCACTGCTGATCTGGATGGATAAGCACCTTCGGTAAAGAATGAACCATACACAGCATTCATTGCTGCAAAATCATCCATATTCTTAATAAACACGGTTGTCTTTATCACCTTGTCCATAGAGCTTCCGGCTTCTTCTAAAATAGCTTTAATGTTTGATAAAGACTGCTTTGCCTGCTCTTCAATTCCTCCCGCAACAATGGCTCCAGTTTCCGGATCTAGCGGAATTTGTCCAGAAGTAAAAATCAGGTTTCCAAAAATATTACCCTGTGCATAAGGTCCGATCGCTGCCGGTGCTTTTTTCGTAGCAATTGCTTTTTTCATTTTTCTTTTCTCCTTTTCTATCTAATATATTAATTTATTTTTATAAACTATTTATTCAGTCGTACTTAATACTGTACTATATTTCTCTACCTGACTAATTTTTAATTTACTTAAATTAGAAATATCAGTTCCATCCGGCACACGTAATGTTTTGGTATCTAA
Source organism: Anaerovorax sp. IOR16 (assembly GCF_017168145.1). Taxonomy (GTDB): domain Bacteria; phylum Bacillota; class Clostridia; order Peptostreptococcales; family Anaerovoracaceae; genus IOR16. The sequence continues at coordinate 451,339 of NZ_JADQTL010000010.1, forward strand.
ATACGTAGTATCAATCAATTCTCCATCTATCGTCAATACACTGTATGGTGTGAAATTTTCTCCTTTAATGTAAACATGATTTTCAATTGTAAAAGCATCTGTAATACGAATATTTTTAATACCCATGCGCATATCAATCCGTTCATAAGGAACATCCCCATTATAAACATATTGCTTGCCATATAGCATATCATACTGCAATGCCTTTAGATCGAGTAAATAACTTGCCTTACCTTGTTGCGTTTGATGGAATTTTGTTAAAACACCATTATTAATTCCAAGACGCCCAAGTACCGTCGCAGAGAGTTGATACGATTTTAAATCCGTATCAATTTTTCTCATTCGGAAGTTACTCCAAATGACATATTCCGTTTCATAAACATCACCATTTTTTAAAATTTCATTCGAAATTTCTAAGCTAGGTAAGTGATCTCCATATAATACTAATACCACATCCTCGTCGTATTCAGATAAAGTATCAGTCAATTCTTTAATAAACTGATCCATTTCATAAATCTGGTTGACATAATATTCATAAGCATAGGCATCTGCTTTGTTTTCAATTCCTCCAACTGTAATGGTTGGATCATTGTATACTTTTTTTCCTGGGTACTTACCATGACCTTGAACCGAAACGGTAAAAACCAGATCCTTTTGCTCTGTAGAATTAAGAGCCGTCATAATTTCTTCCGTCAGAACTTTATCCTTAGCCCATTTTCTAGGATTCATTTCAGCGTTAGCCATGTATTCCAATGACGTAAAGCTATCAAAGCCCAAGTTTGGATAAACCTCATTTCTCCCATAAAAAACCCCTCGATGGTTATGAATTGCATGAGTCGAATAACCAAGCTCTTTCAAGTTATATGCAATTGTTTCCGTTGTATGATCCTTTAGTACCGTTTTATATGGATATTCTCCCGGTCCAAAGAATCGAACACGCATTCCAGAGAGAACTTCCAGTTCAGTATTAGCGGTTCCAGCTCCAATGGAAGGTACCATTAAGTAACCTGTGCTGTATTTTTTTTGCAAAGCATGAAAATTTGGAATAGGATCTTCTGATACTTCTAATCCCTTTATCAAAGTAGGGTCAAAAAAGGATTCTAATTGTACTATAACAATATTAGGAGTACGTTTTTCCTGAGAAAGCAAGCCTGACGTTGATGTGGCTGTATCTTGCTGCCCTTCTTGAAGAATTTGCGCCATTTTCTCTTTTGAATACTCAGAAGGAAGGCCTACACCGGTATTTAACCATGTATTTATAAAACAATAGGGAAAGCCGTAATCATCATACGCATATCCTAAATTCCCAAAAACAGTCGACAACCAATTTTGTCGAAGACCAAGCTGCGTGGAACCAGTCAAGCTAAGTACTACAATCAAAATAACAAAAACACTTTTTTTCAAGCTATAGTTTTTGCATTTCGGTGCAAATAAGAATAATAAAAGATACAGTATCAAAAGTAATATAATTCCTGCGCCAAGTCCCATCAATTCCATGTTAGAAAAATAGTTTGGCAATACCCCTAACCCTGTCTCCATCAGTGATAAGTCTGCGACCGTAAAGGGAGTCATTCGAAAACTTAGAATCACACCATTTGTCGTACCTAATATGAGCCAAATCGAAGAAACGACAAAATATAAAAACACCCTTCGTTTCACTAAAAGTCCTATAGAAAGTGTGGCTAAAATAATTAAGCCATTATAAAGAAACGCAAACGGATTCTCCTGTATAAAAAGAATCAAACCTTTCAGCGATCCTCGGCTCACAGTTTCAATGTACAAATCCAACACTAAGGCAAGAAAAATACAGTTAATAATTCCATAATTTAAATGTTTATTATAAAAATCCCGAATAGGAAAAATAAATTTTTCGTCATATTTTTTTAAATATTTCTCATAGTAATTGTTTAAAAATTTTTTCATTTGTAATTTGCATCCTCCAGCAATTTATTTTTTTGCAATAATATTAGACAAGCTGGCAAATTCTTCAATGCTTAAGGTTTCAGCTCTTCGGATTGGGTCAATTCCTGCTTCCGTTAACGCTTTTGAAATTTCTTCCTTTGTTTTTCCCATAACACCTGTTAAAGAATTTAACAGTGTTTTTCTTCTTTGACCAAATCCATTTTTTACAACAGCGAAAAACACTGATTCACTCGTTAACTTTACGGCTTTTTCTTTTCGTAAATCCAATCGAATGACGGCAGAATCTACCTTCGGCTGAGGAACAAATACCTCTTTAGGCACAGAAGCTACCGAAGCTACTGTACAGTAATATTGTACAGCAACGGAAAGTGCACCGTATGCTTTTGTTCCAGGTCCAGACTTAATTCGATCTGCTACTTCTTTTTGCATCATAATGGTAATGCTGTCCACTGGAACTGCATCCTCTAATAATTTCATAATGATTGGCGTCGTTATATAATATGGTAAATTCCCAATTACCTTAACTCCAGTTCTCGGTTTTCCATTAATCTCTTTATATTGCTCAAGCACTTTAATTAAGTCAGTTTTTAAAATATCTGCATGCAGAATAGAAATATTATTATATTCTGCTAATGTTTCTTCTAAAATAGGAATCAAATGGCTATCGATTTCCACTGCCACAACTTTTCCTGCATAAGAGGCTGCTGCTGCAGTCAAAACACCTATTCCAGGACCAATTTCAACGACTAAATCATCCTGCCCGATTGCTGAACCCTCAATGATTTTATTTACAATGTTTGCATCTGTTAAAAAATTCTGTCCCAAACTTTTCGATAAACGAAAGCCATGCTTTTCTTTTATTTTTCGAATGGTATTTGGTGAATAGAGCTTGTCCATGCTTCTTCAAATTCCTCTCTGGTAATCCCATAATGATTCAGCCGACTAAGGAATACTTTTGTATTCCCATAGCCAATGCCTAGTTTTCTTCCAATAAAATCACGCCTCGAAGCGGCATCTTCTGCACCTGCAAGACCATATTCAAATAGATCTTGTACAAAAAAAATGGGTTCTGCCTTTTTCGAAGTACATCTTACTTTTTTTAGTGCTTCTCTTATGTTTTCCACAGATGCATTTTCAATGCCTATATCTCCGTCTTTTTTGGCTTCTTCTTTAGATAAATAAGCGTGTTTCGCATTTGGGAATCGCTCAGATAATCGTTTTCGGATTGTCTCTCCCGCATGGTCTGGATCCGTAAAAATAATAATTCCTGTATTTTGATATGCTTTTTCAATTAATGCAAAGGTACTTTGACGAATACCAAACCCATGAGTTGCAATCGTTTCTGCTTCTACCGCACGTTTTACAGCACTTTCATCATCTCGACCTTCTACCACAATCACTTCGTGGATCATGTTATGTCCAATTCCTCTCTATTATTACTGCGGTACAACACTTTTACTAGTATTGTCCTTGTTTTCTTCTTCACTGTCCTGTTTATCTTCTTCATTATCGTTTTCCGGTACAATGTAAATCTTTTCTCCAGGTTTAATCATACGGAGCTGTGTTCTAGCTTGTTCTTCAATGTATTCTTCACTGTTGACTTGCAGCAACTGCTCTTCCAATCTGGCTTGTTCTTTTAAAAGTGCTTCTTGTCTTTCCAATTCCACTTGTTCCGCAGCACTTAATGAAACCAAATTATATACAGTTAGCCCCATAAGCACCGCAATAAGAAAGAAAGCCGCAGTATAAACTAGACGATGGCGAACTATTTTAATTGCACGCCGTTCTGATACATTCGGGGTCTTTTCTTTTGCTTTCTTTTTTTCATAAGCGTCTTTTCGTTTTTGGTTACGTTGCCGGCGCACTTCTTCAATGTCTATAATCTGACTGCTTTCTTTAAAAGCGCGGCTTCTTCTTTTTTTCGCCATGTGCTTCACCCAGTCTTTCGGAAAAATAAAAATGCAATATTAATCTTTTTTATTGCTTTCATATTTTAGCTTTAGATTTTATTATACCATAAAGCTGACAAATAAAAGTTGAAAATTTTTTACTTACACAAAATCTCCACAAACACATACCACAAAAAAGTGCAATAAAGCTATGGATACTTAATTGACCATAGCAGCAATAATATAAAAATGCACAGGTTATAATAGAAGCAAAAATCCAAAAAATAATCTCTAATATTGTTTTTATAAATCTATTCTTTGCTCTTTTTCCTTTATAAATCTCTAACAATTGATAAAAAAACATGACTGTCATTCCCGCATAAAACATAACAAAAATATCAAACACTTGCCTATTTATAAGCGGATTCATTTCAGCATCCTTTCTAGCCAATTCTTATCTTGTTTTTCTTTTTTTTCTGTATATGCCATAGAGTGAAAGAAGCCATTTACCACTACTTTACCTTCTTCTAAATCTAAGCTTTGAATATGTAAATGATTCCCTTTTAATTGCATCCCGCCTTGATCAATATCTAGCAAAACAGTATCCTCATTAAAATTCGCTACATCCTTTACACCAGTAACAACCATTCTTTCTCGATTCTCCATATAAATACTATGTGATCTCTTTCCCTTAATGTCCTCCATAAAAAACACCTCCTTGCCATACACTTTATGACAAGGAGGTATCTTTTATGTTATTCAATGTTTCGTTGCCCTCGAATTGGTGCCAAAGGAAGGATAATGGTCGCCTTAGTACCCTTTCCCTCTTGACTCTCAATTTCTATAGTGCCTCCATGCTCCTCTACAATCTGCCTAGAAATAGAAAGCCCCAATCCGGTACCTCCCATTGCTCTTGATCTTGCTTTATCAACTCGATAAAAACGTTCAAAAATACGAGGAATTTCAGATTCTGCCATACCGATACCATTATCGGTTACAATTACTTTTGCTTGTCCATCCGTCCTCATCGCATCAATATCAATGCGTCCGCCTTCTTGTGTATATTTGATGGCATTACTTAAAATATTTAGCAACACCTGCTCAATGCGATCTTTATCTATGGTAACCATAATTTTTTGTTCACCATCAAAAATGCAATTTAGATGTTGCTCTTTTTGTATCGCCGTCATTTCTACCTTTGTGACAACAGCACGTAAGAGCCAAATAAGATTGCTATCTTTTTTATGCCATTTTTCCTGTTTATAGTCTAATCTAGATAACTGCAGTAAATCTTTTACCAAACGATTCATTCGGTCGGCTTCCGTATCAATAATATTTAAAAAGTTTCTAGCCACTTCTGTATCTTCAATCGTTCCATCCATTAATGTCTCAGTATAGCTTTTAATGGTTGTTAATGGTGTTTTCAATTCATGAGACACGTTTGCAACAAAGTCCGTTTGCATATTTTCAAGTTTTTGTCGTTCCGTAATGTCTTGCAAAATAATTATAATTCCAACATCTTCTTCATTTTCATCTCGGAAACGATCATATCGAACTGCAAACGCCGAAGCACCATAATTAAAAATTTCCTGTCCACTTCCTTCTTTGCAATTCTCTTTTAGATTTTCTAAATCAAATATTTTACTATATTTCCGTAAAATATCATTACAATTTTTCACTTCTAATTCCGGATCCGTTAACCCAAGCATTTGCCTTGCGGCCGGATTGGCATGAATAATTCTTCCGGAAAGGTCTATTGCAATTAACCCATCCGCCATATAATGCAAGATAGTTTCTAATTTGCTTTTTTCATTTGAAATTTCTGATAGTGTAATATTTAACTTTTCCCTTAGAAGATTAAACATCTCTGCCAATCTTCCAATTTCATCGTCAGACATAACACTAACTTCTTGACTAAAATCTCCTTGTGCCATTTTTTCTGCTTTTTCGGTTACATCGTTAATCGGAACAGTAATACTCTTTGCAATAAAAAAGCCAAGCACCACCGTTACCAGTAAGGCAAGCACCATAGCACGAATAAAAATCAATTTGGATTGTGTCAAGAAATCAAAAACATTTGATAGGTCGGCTCGTATGTAAACCGTACCTATAATATTCTCTTGCTCACCAATCGGAAATGCAATGCTTTTAATTGGTATGTTTGATAAGTTAACTCCATCCGCTTCCGCCTGCTTTCCACCTATCATCGCAGTCGTAAGAAGTGTGGTGTTAAGCAACTCTGCTGCATTTTTTCCAATAATATTTTTATTAGTAGAAGCAATGATTGTAAAATTGGTATCTACAATGGACATTTCCTCTTGAAAACTATTTTTCCATCCCTGATCCAAAGTTGTTTGAATTTCTGCACTATGACTTGATAAATTATCATATACTTCAAAAGAAGTAAGTAAGCCACTGTCTTTTACAGTTTTTGTTAAATTATCTCGAATAGAGTTTAGTTGATAAACCTCCAACTGATTTACAATGAAAACAGAAACAATTGTCATTGCTATAAAAACCAACAAAAAGTAAATCAGAACAATTCTCCATCGTATGCTGTTCCATCTCTTAGTCCCAAGCATCCTTTACGGCCTCCTAAAGTAGTATCCGATTCCCCTTTTTGTCATAATATATTTTGGGTCGCTGGAATCATCTTCCAGCTTTTCTCTTAATCTTCGAACCGTTACATCTACAGTACGAATATCGCCGTAGTATTCATATCCCCAAACTTCTTCTAATAATTGCTCCCTGGAAAACACTTTATTTTCACGCTCAGCTAAATATTTTAAAAGTTCAAACTCTCGAAGCGTAAGCTCTAAAGGCACCTCATTTTTACGTACCTCATAACGATTTAAATCAATCGCTAAATTTCCAAATTCTTGCACATTAGCTGGTGCATCCTGTAAATCAGATACAAAATCCATTCTTCGCATATTGGCTTTGATCCGTGCAATCAGTTCACGCATACCGAAAGGCTTTGTAATATAATCATCTGCCCCAAGCTCCAAACCCAGAACTTTATCAACCTCTTCTTCTTTTGCCGTCAACATCAAAATTGGAACAGTACTTGTTTCCCGTATTTTTTTGCATACAAGAAACCCATCCATAATCGGCAGCATAACATCCAGTAAAATCAAATCTGGATTCATAGAAAGTGCCTTTGTCAACCCTTCCTGACCATCATAGGCTGTTTCTACCTGAAACCCTTCTTTGGCTAAATTAAATTTTATAATATCAGAAATGGATTTTTCATCTTCAATGATTAAAACCTTCTTCGTCTCCATTCTTTTCCTCCTTAACCAAATCCCCTTAATTTATAGTACAAATTATTTATATTATAGCAAATAATCAATTCTCAGTCAAAAAAATAAGCAAAGCGGATTACTTCTACATATTATAAATCAAATTTAGAAATTGGAGTTGAATTTTATGCAAATACATCCGCGACTCGTCGCAAAACTGTCTGCTTCAAAGCAGACTCTTTTTCCCGTTATTATATATTCGAAAAAAACCATTTATGAAATCCGCGACTATATTTCCAGTAACTATGGTCCTATTAAGTATGAACTACCTTTTATCAATGCGGTTTCTGTAGAGCTTCCTGCTGATCAAATTGATACTTTATCAAAAAATCAATCCATTCGTCTTATTTCTGATGACCCTTTGGTTTCAAAAATAGGAGGAATGAAAATGAACTCGTTACTTAATCATCCCAACATTCATTTCAAAACAGCTTACGACAATCATCAATTACCAAAACACGAAACCATCTATGATAAAAAACGAGGCCAAAAAGTAGGTATTGCTATCATTGATACAGGAATTGCTCCACACTATGATCTTATATATCCTCACAATCGCATTGTAGCATTTAAAGATTTTATTGAACATCGAACGACACCTTATGATGATGATGGTCATGGTACTCACGTTGCAGGTATTGCCGCAGGAAATGGTTTTGTATCACAGAAATTTGTTGGCACTGCCCCCTGTTCAGATCTCATTTCCATCAAGGCTTTAAATGGGGAAGGCAATGGTACCACATCGGATATTTTAGCTGCAATGCAATGGGTTATAAATAACCGACGTTTATATGGCATTCGAGTCATTAATCTTTCCTTAGGTGTTTCCACAGACTCATCTTATGAGGAAGATCCTTTAATTAAAGGAGCAAATGCTGCAGTCCGCCATGGTCTTACGGTAGTCGCTGCTGCCGGAAACAACGGCCCAGATCGTTGTACCATAAATTCTCCGGCTACCAGTCCCTATGTTATTACTGTGGGTGCTGCTGATTTTGCATCCGCTCCCTCGGTTGCACCTTTTTCCAGCCGTGGCCCTACACCTGCCGGTGTGGTAAAGCCAGATTTACTTGCGCCAGGCGTTGATATCGTTTCATTAGATGCTACCAACCCAAAAGGCTACGTAATGCAGTCCGGAACATCAATGGCAGCTCCTGTAGTAAGTGGAGCTGCAGCATGTCTCTATGCTCTCTATCCAAATCTAACACCTATGGAAGTAAAACGTATCCTAATGCGTAATACTTTACCTTTGCGTCGTACTTCATCTAATGCGCAAGGGCGTGGTATTCTAAACTATGAAGTTTTTTTTGAACTTTAATAACACTTACAAATGTATAGGAAACAAGATTCCTTATTATTTAAAAAGCGGCAACAAACCAAACTTTGATTTTTGCCGCTTTTATTCTTTATTAAATATTCTATTTTAAATAATTTAATGGGTTTTTCGGTGTTCCATTGACATGAACTTCAAAATGAACATGTGGCCCAGTACTTCTACCTGTATTTCCTACATTTGCAATATGCTGGCCCTGATACACTTTATCGCCTTTTTTTACGAATAATTTACTACAATGTGCATAGTACGTTTCACGTCCACCACCATGGCTAATAATAACCAAATATCCATATGATCCTTTATATCCTGCAAACTTAACCGTTCCGCCATCGGCTGCAGTGATTCTAGTACCTGTCGAACAAGCCAAATCGATACCATAATGTGTTCTGCCCCACCGTCTTCCAAATTTAGATGTCAATCTAGCACCTCTTACCGGATATCGATAAGTACCGGTTCCGATTAGCTTCGGTGTCGCTTTGGTTCCTACCAATACAACTTGATTCACTGGCTGACTTAAAACCTCACTGCTCAATACCGTTCGGCTAACCTCTTTCCCGTTATGCCGTACAATTTGAGCAACAACGGTTTGTTGTCCATTGCTTCCCATTGATCTTACAGTTTGCTGACCTTTATATAAGGTTGTTGTATTTTCATAAGTAATTTCATATGGAATTGGTAAATTATATCCGGCCGTCTCTACTGTTTCTACCGTTAATACTGGGCAGTCCTGATTTAAGTACAGTTCTTGCCCAATTTTCAATTTATCCGGCTGTACTGTCGGATTAGATGCAACTAATTCACTTTGCTTCATTTTATAAAAAGCGGCAATCTCAGAAAATGTTTCACCTGATTGCACAACATGGACCTGCTTTTCAACCGCTCCTGTTAACATATAATCGAGTGCTTCTGCCGAATTTTGTATTTTACCCAATTTTGTATGTACCGGTTTTATTTCAACTTTCTGTGCAAAACCTACTTTATCATATGTGACTCCGTCCATAGGCGGTGCAAAGTAATCTTTTACTTGCTGTAAAATTTGACTGGCTGTCTTTTTATTTTGTAATATTGTTTTTTGCTGGCCTCCTACATAAATACCATAGGCAGTTACCTTTATATCTTTCATATAAGTCAAAGTATTAAGGATATCTTCTGTACTGTCCAGCTTAAGCCCAAATCCCATAACACGATGGAAGCTGATATCATTTTCTTTATCAATTTCAATTTGTGCATCATAAGAATCCGCTAATTTTGTCCCAATGACGTCAATGGTTTTATAGACCTCTTGTTGATCCTTAACAATTCCCAATACTTTTCCATTGTAACTGTATTCATAGGCACTGATTTGTCCGATGAGCAAACAAACTAAAAGTACTCCGGTTACAATACCAGCAAAGCTCTTTATAAGCAATGCCTTATGGTGTTCTGCATAATCTTCAACGCGTTCCAGCCAATGGAAAAATTCATACATCCACATTTCCATTTTAATGGACCATTGATCCGCACTGTAATCCACGCGATTAACCAATTTAGCAGCCTTGTCAGCTACCTTTACTTCTCTTTCGGAAAATAAATCATAAAAACGAGCAGATTGTATTTGTAAATACTCTTTTGCGATAAAGCAATATTCTTTTAATAGTATTATTCGCTTTGCAGTGAGTTTTTCATAAGACAATGATCCATCTTGGCGACTGGATGATTGCTTCTGATGCTCTAAAATCTTAGAGACTGCTTTCTGCATCGTTTTGAAAACTCGGATTGATGTTTTGCCAACTCCCTTCATTTTTATGAAGAAAGCATCAATCGCTGCATCCAAACGTAAGCTTTCTGATTCCGCTTTTTCTACTTTTTCCTCTAAACCTATTTTAAATATTTCTTCAATTTGTTGGTCAAGTTCGTCATAATTTTGGTGATCTTTCTCTTTAAATTCTGCACCGCCTTCATGATTTGCTTTGAATTGTTTCTCTTTAATATCTCTATCTATTTCAATGTCTGTTACTTCATTTTTTTCTAAAGTCATAGCAGCAGGAATCGTTTCCTGCTCTTCTTTCATAACGTGGTCTTTATTCTTATTTAGGTCTTCCACGAATCCTGTGTTCGTCTTCTTCTGTTTTGATTTTCTTTTTCTTTTATTGCTTGTGGAAGGATGTTTTTCTTGCTCAAAAAGCATCTTTTCTTGTTTTCTTGCTTCTTCTATTTTTTTTAATTGGTCTTCTACTTCATCCCAATAGTCATTACGATTCTCTGACATAGGTCCCTCCCTTCTACGTTTCAATGATTGCCCGATGCTTTTTTTAATTTTTCTGCAAAACAACTGCAACGTTCACCTGTGTCTAATATACCGGTATCCTTACAAAGAGAACAAGTATATTTCAGATCAATGTAATCAATCGTATAATTATGTTCTGTTAATAGAAATGCTTTCTCTCCATTTAAATGATTGACTTTATTTCTTAATGCATTCATTTGAATCTTGGCATCGTCTCTTCCGGAAAGCATAACCTTAGAAATTTCCATTCCAATCTTTCGAATCTCTTTTTCAATTTCCTTAATTCTCGGTATCGTTTTATATACCTCTTGACGATTTTTGTGAGCAATTGCCTCATTTTTTGCGCGGTCCTCATCGTAGGAACGCATTACGATATTAATTGGATTGCTTGGATTATTTGGACTAATGGCTTGTGTTTGGCTGCCTTTTGTTGTACTACTTTCTCCTGCATTCCACGATTTTAAAATGCTGTTTATGTAATTAATATTTGGATTTGAAATACCTGTGGTCTTTTTACAAGCCTCAAGAACCTTGTCAATATCAAAATGCATTTGATCAAACCAAGTATCCATAATACGCTTTTCTTCTTCCGTTGCATTTCGTAAAAAACCTAATGCCTTTAACACTCGTTTATATAGGTAATGGCGGTTATCATTTTCCGCTAAATATTTTTCAACGTGACCTATGGTTGTTAAACCTTTACCAGCCCACTCTTTTACAACCGCACCAACATATTTACACTTATTATTCTTTCTATGACTGGTACAATAAGAATAGGCATATACAGCAAGCTCAGGTGTAATATTATAATCACGAATCCAAGCCAGAATCTCGGCAGGCTCTTTCCCCTCAAAAAGTCTACCGATAATCCGTTCAATTTCACTATACATATTTCGGATGGTATCATCATCCATAAGATTCTTTAAATGATCCGGTATCTTCTCTGCTTTCTTCTGTTTGTTTTTCTTTCCATATGCCAATTCTCTTAAATTTAGAAATTCGACTTGATAATGGAACTTATCCGCAGGATCTTTATAATGTTTGCGAATGATACCCTGATTCTCCCAATAACTCCAAGCTTTTAAAACATCCTCATCTGCAATGGAAAGCTGTTTCGCAATAATACCATTTTCAAGAGGTACATTAATATCCGCATACATCAAGGCAAAAAGATATACCTTTACATAATCTCCGGGCGCTTGTGCCATATATTCATTAATAAACATATTTTCCACACGGGTATCGTGTAAATAATAATCCTTGATGATTTGTCGCTTAAAGTTCATATTTTATTTCAGTCCTATCTATCTTTTTCTGTTTTACTATCTTTAAAAAATTTCATCTCGAAGAATGGTTTGGTCTCTCTTTGGACCTACTGATATGCTTTTTACCGGTACACCAATAGTCTCCTCAATGGCTTTAATGTATTCCTTTGTTTCTTCCGGAAGCTCTTCGTAAGTCTTACATCCTGTAATGTCCTTGTTCCATCCCTTAATTTCTCGATAAACAGGTTTGCATTCTTCCAATGCATCTAATCTTGCCGGAAAATCAACAATTTGTTCACCTTTATAATCATAAGCATAGCAAAGCTTAATCGTATCAAAGCTACTTAAAACGTCTAGCAACATCAACGCAATACCCGTCAATCCATTGATGCGTGCAGAATATTTTACAACAACACCATCAAACCATCCACAACGTCTTGGTCTGCCTGTTGTTACTCCAAATTCGTGACCAATTTCTCGAATCTTATCACCAATTTCATCGTCAAGCTCAGTTACAAAAGGCCCTTTTCCTACACGAGTTGTATATGCTTTGGTAATACCAAGCACTTCAGAAATAGAACCTGCGCCAATTCCACACCCTGCGGTAAATCCACCGGATGTCGGATGAGAGCTTGTTACATACGGATACGTACCCAAATCAATGTCAAGCATGGAGCCTTGCGCCCCTTCAAACAATACATTTTTACCTTGCTTGATGGCATCATATACTAAAATACTTGTATCTTTAATGTATGGTAATAAGCGCTTTGCATAATCCACATACTCATCTATAATTGCTTGCTTATCCAAAGGTTCTTCCTCGAACAATTTTACAATCATATCATTTTTTCGATCAATTTCATAGGATAACTTTTCTATAAAACTAGCTTCATCAAACATATCACATGTACGAAGACCGCTTCGTTCAATTTTATCCATATAGCAAGGACCAATGCCTTTTTTGGTTGTTCCAATGTCAGCCTTCCCTCTTGCTCTTTCAAATAGCTCGTCCATTTTTCTATGATAAGGAAAAACGATGTGTGCACGGTCACTTACAAAAATTTTCGTTGTATCCACTCCATCTTTTTCAAGCATTTCTAATTCTTCAAAAAAACCACGTGGATCAAATACAACCCCATTACCGATTATATTTATGGCGTTTTGATTCAATACCCCAGAAGGAATTAAATGAAGCGCATATTTTTTATCTTCAATAACTACAGTATGGCCGGCGTTGTTTCCGCCTTGCCCTCTAACAACCATATCCGCCTTTTTTGCAAGATAGTCAATCATCTTGCCTTTTCCTTCATCTCCCCACTGGGATCCTACAACTGCTAAACCTGACAATGCAATCACTCCTTTTTTCTTATCCTATGTTTAGTATCTATCTAGAGTTTATCTAAATAATCATTCAAATCTGCCATAAGTGCTTCCAAATTCACACCATGACCCTCGGCTGCTTCGCAAAGCTTTTCCGTTGCAGCACCTGGGCATCCAAGACAGTTCAGACCATTCCGTAAAAAAATTTCAGTAACGTCGGGACCCATATCCATAATTTCGCTCACCAGCATTGATTCGTTGATTTTGCTCATAATAACCTCCCTAACATTAAAACATTTGTATTATCGAATTTTTTATTCGGAAATATGACTTTTATCTACAAATCTTGTATATTTACCCAACCAAGTTAGTTCTATGCTACCCGTAGGTCCACTTCTCTGCTTGGCAATGTTCACTTCACAAATATTTGGTTTTTCTGTTGTATCTGGATTATAATATTCATCTCGGTACAAAAACATTACAATATCTGCATCTTGCTCAATGGAACCGGACTCTCTTAAATCCGATAAAATTGGTCGATGGTCGGTTCTTTGCTCTGGGGCACGAGACAACTGGGAAAGTACAATAACAGGGCAATCCATTTCACGTGCAAGAAGTTTTAAGAAACGAGAAATTACGGAAACCTCTTGTTGACGACTTTCGGAACGGCCTTCATAACTCATAAGCTGTAAATAGTCAATGACAACTAAATCCAAACCTTTTTCCGCTTTTAATCTTCGGCATTTATTTTTCATTTCCATCACGGTAATACCCGGGGTATCATCAATAAAAACCTCGGTCTGTGATAATTGATCCAAAGCTAAATGAATGTTATCCCAATCTTGCGGCTCTAGATTTCCTGTTTTCAATTTTTGCATTTCGACCCTGGATTCCATACTTAATAGTCGTTGTCCCAATTGATCCTTTGACATTTCAAGACTAAAAACCAGTACCGTCGCCTTTGCTTTAATCGCTGCTTGTTGTGCAATGTTTAAAGCAAATGCAGTTTTTCCCATTGCAGGTCTTGCAGCAAGCATAATTAAATCGGAACGCTGAAGACCAGAGGTACGCTCATCCAAATCGATAAATCCTGTTGTCAACCCGGTAAGATTGCCCTCCATTTTAGACATTTCATCAATTCTTGCAATGTTCGACCAAAGAACGTCCTTTAATGGCTCAAAGTCTTTTTTCTGTCTAGTTTGTGCAATTTCAAAAATACTACGCTCTGCATAATCTAAAACTTCTTCTGGCTGCATCTTTTCTTGATATGCTTTTTCAATAATATCCGAAGCCGAAGAAATCAAACGACGCAGCACTGCTTTTTCTGCAACAATTTTTCCATACTGTGCTGCGTTAGACGTCGTAGGTACTACAGTGGAAAGTAAAGCGATATATGCTCTGCCTCCAACCATTTCCAAACTTTTTCTCTTTTTTAACTCCTCGGAAACCGTTAAGGTATCCACTGGTTCATTTTTTCGGTACAACTCAACAACGGCATTATAAATTTCTTTATGCATTGCATTATAGAAATCATCAGCCTTTAAGAACTCTAAGACTTCAAACAAAGCATCTTTATCTAAGAGTATGGACCCTAATACTGATTTTTCTGCATCATCATTATGCGGCGGAATGCGTTCCATCTGGTTCATATGTAACCCTCTACACAACCTTTACTTTACAATTTGCGGTAACATCAGTGTAAAGCTTTATTTCTACAGTAAATTCACCAATATGTTTAATTGGTGTATTTAATACAAATTTTCGTTTGTCTATTTCAATGTTTTGCTGTTCCTTTAAGGCATTTGCAATATCTTGATTTGTTATGGAACCAAATAATCTTCCGCCTTCTCCAGATTTAGTTTTTATACTTAAAGTAATGGATTCAATTTTCTTTGCAATTTTTTGTGCCGCTTCCAGCTCTTCTTTTCTTTTTGCTTCATTCAATGCAGCTTGCGCTTCCAATTCCTTTAAATTTGCAGGAGTCGCTTCCTTTGCCATTCCTTTCGGCAAAAGTAAATTTCTTGCATAACCATCGCTTACCTTAGCAACGGTCCCAGCTTTTCCAATTCCTTTTACATCCTTCAATAATATTACTTGCATGATGTACCTCCTTCATTTTCACTGTATATCTGCTTCTGATATAAGCTGTTTTAATTTCTCAATTGCTTCTTTTGGAGTCATTTCCAACTGTGCCCCAGCCGTAGTCAAATGACCACCGCCACCTATTTTTTCTAATATGGTCTGCACGTTAATTTCTCCTAAAGAGCGTCCACTGACTGCAGTGTACCCTTCATTAGTCGGTCCGGCAGCAAAGCTTGCCCGAATGCCATTAATATCTAAGAGTTGATCCGCTGCCTGTGATGCTAAAATTTGCATATTTGATGCAGGTTCCTCTGTATATGTCAAAGCAATGCCGTTCTCCAAAACCTGTGCGTCAGAAATTAATACAGATTTACGTTTAAAAAACTGCAAATCCGTTTTGAAAAATTGTCTTACACTTGCAGTATCTGCACCCGATCTTCGCAGCCAAGAAGCAGCTTCGAAGGTACGAACGCCTGTCTTAACGGAAAAGCTCTTTGTATCAACGGTAATTCCTGCCAGCAAAGCCTCTGCTTCCAATTTATCAACTTCCTTTTTATCTCCAATGTATTGCAATATTTCAGTAATCAGTTCAGAAGTAGAGGATGCATAAGATTCCATATAGGTCAACGTAGGATTTTCAATGCTTTCTTCAGCCTTCCTATGATGATCAATGACAACAATTTTATCCGTCTTATATAATAATTCAGGACACTCTACTAAACTTGGCTTGTGTGTATCCAACACGATTAATAGGGTATCTTTTTCCACTAGACCCAATACTGTTTCACTGTTTTCAAATCGGTAATTTTCCGATTCCTTTGCTCTATTATAAATATTTTCTAAAGACTCATGATAATCATTGATAACTATGATTGCCTCTTTATTTCGATTTTTAGCAATACGGAAAACGCCAAGCGCTGCTCCAAAGCAATCCATATCCGGCTTTTTATGCCCCATAATTACAACATTTGGAGATTGATCAATCAACTGTCGTAAAGCATGTGCCATAATTTTTGATTTTCCTTTATTGCGTTTTTCCACAGCTTGTAAACGACCACCATAGTATTCTACCTTGCTCATCTTTTTTACAACAGCTTGATCTCCGCCCCGTCCTAAAGCTAAATCTAAAGCTGCGGCAGCATATTCATCCAACTGATGTGGAGTTTTTGCACCAACACCGATTCCTATGCTTAAAGAAGCCGGAAAGTCTGCATCTGTTTCAATTTCTCGTACTTCGTCTAAAATAGAAAATTTATTTATTTCCAATTTTTCAAAATGCTTATATTCCAACGCAATATGATATTGTCCTGCTCGGTATCGAGTCACCGAAGCATTGATTTTTGCAGCCCATTGCCGTATCGTTTTTTCAATCTGTGCTGCAATTACTGCCTTTCTTTCATCTGGTGAACTTGCAATTAAATCGTCATAATTATCTACATTTACATACGCTGTACAAAGCTTCTCATCCTTGTAAAGATTCTTTAATGTTTCTAAATTAGTTATATCCAACCAGTAAAGCATTGTCGTATTATTTTCTTCGTGTTGTTCGCCTTCTTTGCTTCTCATACTGGATGCCATGACGCGATAGGTTTTGCCCCCATGAGAAACCAGCATATATTTGTCTTCGTCTTCATTGTTTAAAAATTCTGTATGTTTTACATTTGTAATCTGATGAATGTTGGTATGAAACATTTCCACATCTTCATAAATCTCAGAAAACTTTTTAT
Organism: Anaerovorax sp. IOR16; assembly: GCF_017168145.1. Lineage (GTDB taxonomy): Bacteria > Bacillota > Clostridia > Peptostreptococcales > Anaerovoracaceae > IOR16. The sequence continues at coordinate 468,446 of NZ_JADQTL010000010.1, forward strand.
TAATCCATAAAATTTCCCCTGCATAGTCAATCATGCAAAGCGGTAATGGATTTTTTGAAATGAAGTGGCGTGTTGTCTCTTCCATATCATCTGTAATTGCTTTGGCATATTCTACAAGCAATTCTTTCTTACTAACAGACAATCTTTGATAATACCAAAACAAAATCATTACAATAAGAAATGCAAAAATCCCTACTGTAATATTAAAATAAAACAGTACGGCTGCAAACAAAATTAATATAATGGTATTTACTTTTAAATACGGTTGAATCAAACTTTTTAAAATTTTAATACCCATTTTATTTTCCTTAACATCTTAATGTTTCAATCGTCTATCATTATACCATAAAACCATTCTCAATTCGCACTCTTTTTTTGCTTATCAAAATTGGAAACTTCATACTTTCAAGTATTTTGTAGATGAATGTTTTTTAAGTGACTGTATGCCACTAAATATAGCTATTCAAAAAAAATTATTTTATTTTTTACTTTTTTTTATACAAAAAAAAGAGGATTGAATAAAAAAACTGTAAACAAATTTACATTACATTGTCTACAGTAAAAAAGTGGCTATGCCACTCCTCTAATATTAAAAGAGGCGAAAACCGCCTCTTTTCTATTTTTATTCTGCTGTGTAAGGCAATAAAGCAACAATTCTTGCTCTCTTAATTGCCTTTGTTACTTCTCTTTGGTGTACAGCACATGTACCAGTGATTCTCTTAGGAAGAATCTTCCCTCTGTCAGTAACATATTTTCTTAGCTTGTCAACATCTTTATAGTCAATTGTTTCTGTTTTATCTGCACAGAACTGGCATACTTTCTTTCTTCTTACGCCACGTCTTTTGTCCATCATATTCTTTCTCTCTCCCTTCTTGGAAATTCTAATCTGCGAAAAGTAAAGATTTAAAATGGAATATCGTCATCGTCGTCAAGTGCCTGGAAACCTTCCGGAACACCAAACCCACCAGCCGGAGTTTCACGCTCAAAACCGTTTCCATTTGCAGAACCACTCTTGTCGCCCCATTCTAAAAATTCGACTCTATCAGCAACAACATCGGTAGTATATCTGGTTTCGCCAGACTGGGTTTTATAACTACCAGTTTGCAGTCTTCCCTGAACGCCTACCAAACGACCCTTTTTTAAATATCTTTCGCAATTTTCTGCTTGTTTTCCAAAAACCGTAATACGAGGAAAATCCGTTTTCTTTTCTCCTCCGGCTCTTACTGGTCGGTCAATTGCAATCGAAAAGGTCGCAACAGCGTTCTGACTCTCCGGGATATAACGAATCTCGGGATCTCTCGTCAATCTGCCGATTAAAACTACTGAATTCATCTTTGTCACCAACCTTTATTTTTCGTCTTTGTTGATAATGATATGTCTGATTACATTATCGGAAATCCTAAGTCTTCTATCAAGTTCTTTTGGAAGCTCAGTGCTGCCTGTGAATTCGATTACAACATAGTATCCGTCATTTTTCTTATTGATCGGATAAGCAAGCTTTCTCATTCCCCAAACATCTACTTTTCCAACTTCGCCGTCTGCCGCAATGATTCCTTTTACTGTTTCAATGCTAGCTTCTTTTTTATCATCTTCCAAGATAGAATCGATGATGAACATAATTTCATAATTACTCATTCTTTTCACCTCCCTGTGGACTAAATGGCTCCAACCCTATGCCGGAGCAGAGAGCATATTTTTGTCATCCATTGCATGTACAAAAATTAATGCCTATTAAGTATATCACAAACAATATAAATTGCAAGTTTTTTTAAAAACCTATATTATAACGCCTGCATTCCTTTTAATGCCTGAATCAATGCAAGAATGACACCTACCACACCTTCTCCCCCTAAAAGACCGGAAGCAATAATCATCCCATTTCCAGATTTTTCAAATTTTGGTGCAGCTTTTTCAACAACGAATTTTAAGGCGCCTCCTACCATTGCGGTAAAGGAGAGATAAAACGGCAAATAGATTCCAAGACCCAAGGTCATAACCGGAAAACGCAAAACATATAAAATCGTCCCAATAAATAATCCCACAACAAACGAAGTCATATGAGGTATCCCTCCAACCATAGCAGCTACAACACCGGCTTGTGGTGCAGGAAACAAATCAGGATTCCCAAATGCTTCAGGTCCATATGCCTTTACGATAACAAAGAGTACACCCACGGATACAAATGCACCAATGATTCCGCCGATTACCTCGCCAAGCCACTGTGCTTTTGGATTACTCTTAAGAATATGTCCAGCTTTAAAATCGTTCATTACATCTCCAACTAACCCGCAAGCTACTGCTACTATTGCAGCTACAAAAAACGCTTGAACATTCCCAAGATTTGCAGCAAATTTTGCAGCGAGAAGTACAATGATTCCGAATATTTCCATAGGATTAATTCCTGATTGACCAACAACTTGCGCAGACATAGATGTAGCAAGCCAAACACCCAAAATAGTGATCACACTGGCAATCATCCCTAAATCCAAAACAAACGTAAATATAAATGCAAGAATTACCATAAGAATTGGTGCCCAACGAAGATTTACAATTGCATCCCCACGAGAGCCTTTTGAAAACATCGGTCCAAAAATTTCTTTTGCTTTGGGTAGAATTCCTTTTACAATAATTCCGATACCAGTTCCAACCATGACCCCAATTCCCAAAGAAGATTTAATAGCCATTGCAGTATCTAAATTAACAATACCAAGGCTTGGCATCCCAATGACAACTCCAAAGTCACCAATAATGGCACCCAAAAACCATACACCAACTGCAAGTGGTCCAACAAGATAACCAACTGCGATTAACATCGGCGATAAATAAATATAAAAAGCTACGCCCTTTGCAGCGATGGCTTCATTTAAAACAATAATTTGTGGAATTTTTGCAAACCAATCTCGAATCAACGTAAATAAAGAGGCTAGTCCCAAAGAAGAGAATAAAACAATGGATTTTTTACCACCCTCATCTCCAATCATTAAAGTTTCTGCAGCTGCAATCCCCATCGGATACGGCAAATCCTGTGTGACTACAAAATATTTACGAATCAGCGCGGTAAAAATCAGCCCTAGCAAAACGCCGCCTAATGTGACGACCATCAACGCGACTAAATCCACCTCTGCTTTTGGTTCAAGCATCCAAATTCCGGGGATGGTAAACGCGATTCCACCTGCTACCATTGCACCTGCTGACATAACGGTATGCGTGACATTTATCTCATGGATATTTGTCCGACCGAATGCTTTTAGGGCAAACATAGATACAAGGGCTACAAAAATGATTGGCCACGGAAGTGCGCCTAGCTTTAAAGCAACATACATAGAGCTCATAGTCAAAACTACCGATCCGATGGAACCGATTACCATTCCTCGAAGGGTAAATTGCTCTTTGAATGAAGCCTGCCTTACGCCTTTTGGTGTGTTAGACATTTTTCTTTCTCCATTTCTTTTATTAAATTTTAAGATTAGTGTGTAAATGATACACATCTTAAAAAATAATAGTATAAAAAAAAGGGTTTCGCAACCCTTTTCCTTTAAATTATTCCCAAAGATCTTGAGGATATACTCCCTTATCCTTTAGCAACTGCAACGCTAAAACTACATTTTGCTTGTCTTCTTTATATGTTACACCCTGCCATTTATCGGATGATTTCAATACCTTAACTGTTGCTTTTCCTTCTTCAATAAGCTCATCCACAACAAAAGGTAAAAAATATTCTCCCTTTAATGGATTATTCTTTAATGCCGTTTCTAAAAAGGCTGGAAATCGATTCTCTAGCTCTTTCATCATACTAAGAGTGAAACCCCATAGATTCATAGACACTAAAGTTCCCTCTGCAATGTCAATCCAATCCTGATCATCTTCCGTATATTGAATGACTCCATTGTTTCTTTGGATCTTTGTACGCTCTGTAATATCTTGTAAATATCCTTGGTTATCTGCTTGACAAATACCTCTTGCCACATGGCCGTTTTCTGTTAATGTATTTTCCACCAAATAACCTACCATACAATAACGATATTTATCATCATCTTGTACATTTCTCAGAAAATCATACATGCTCTGAAATGCTTGCGCCCCATAATAATCATCGGCATTGATAACCGCAAATGGTGCATCTACTTCTTTCCTAGCTGCAAGCACTGCATGACCGGTTCCCCATGGTTTAATACGATTCTGTGGAACATTATATCCTTGTGGAAGATCTGTTAATTCCTGAAATGCAAAAGAAACGTCTAATTTTTTACCTGCTTTTGGCTCAATCATAGCACGAAACTCTTCTTCCATTTCTCTTTTAATTATAAAAATAACCTTACGAAATCCAGCTTTCCAAGCATCGTAAAGGGAAAAATCTATAATCAGCTCTCCGTTTGATCCAACCGGGTCCATTTGCTTTAGTCCACCATAACGACTTCCCATTCCGGCAGCCATTACGACTAAAATTGGTTCTTTCATCGTTAATCTCCATTTCCTAACTAATCTTAAGTGTAAAATATTATTATCTGAATGCTGTTTTATAAATTTGTTATTAGCCTCTCCTATTTTAGCTCAGTCCATTCTTGCTTTCAAGGCGTTTCCTATTTTACATTCAAACTTTATGGTGTTATGATAGTAAACAGGATAAAAAACTGAAAAAATAATTCGCGTTGCAAAGGAGTCTAAAATGACAGAACAAAAAAGCAAAGAAATAAGAAGCCGTGAAGATGTTCGAAAAAGAATCGACACCATCGATGATGCACTTATGGAGCTGCTTACAAAACGTATGTCCATCTCCTTGGAAATGGCAGAAGCAAAAAAACAAAAAGGTCTTCCTTTATTTGATGCTGCCCGGGAAAATGAAATTTTAGAAAAAATTTCTAACTTTAGTAAAGAATTTAACCCCAAAAATGCGATGCAAATTCACTCGGCTACTGAAAAAGTGTATGCACAAATTATGACACAAAGCCGAAGAATCCAATCCAATATATTATTACCGAATGTCATTTATTTAATTGGATATATGGGGAGCGGAAAAACGACTGTAGGAAAAGAATTAAGCCAAGTAACCGGATTTTCGTTTATTGATATGGATACAAAAATTCAACTTTCCGAACACAATTCTATCCGAACTATTTTTAATGAAAAAGGTGAACCGTATTTTCGAGAAAAGGAAACTGCTTTACTTGAAACACTCTCACACAAAAAAGAAATCATTGTTTCCTGCGGCGGAGGCATTGTATTAAATGAAAATAACCGAAAACTTTTAAAAGATTCCGGTGGTTGTATATTTTTAGATGGGTTTCCAAGAGATATGTTCGAACGCATTAAGGCAGATCCAAATCGACCAAATGCCTACTTTGAAACAGAAAACGAAGAGCAGCGTCTGACTCAATTTAATCGCCGATACCAAAAGAGAAAAGACTTTTATTTAGAAGCAGCAAATCGTACCATTTTTATTGACAAAGAAACACCAGAGCAAATTGCGAAAGGCATTACTTTTTTATTATCAAATGAATAAAAAAAAGCAGACTTGAAATGATATGCTCCTCCTTATAAAAAATCGTTATTTTTTAACTGTCGATGTAAGGGGAGTATATTAAATACAGACTGCTTTTTTATATTTATCCTTGTAATTCCGCTAATTTTTCTTTTATTATTTTCGCTACCCGCTCTGCAAGTTCTGATGCTTCTTTTTTATCCATGTCCTTGGTTTCTATCGCAGGATGAATATATACATTTACCTCTGCAGGAGATGCATAACCTTTTTCTTCAAATAACTTATACGTACCACTAATCGTAATCGGCACAACCGGAATGCCAGGTTTTGTCGCAAGACGCAAACTCCCCCTTTTGAATTCTCCCATCTTTGGCCCTTTGCTTCTTGTCCCTTCCGGGAAAATACCCATAGAAAAACCTTGTCCCAAATATTCAATGCCTTTTTCAATCGCACGCAAGGATGCTCTTGGATCCTCTCGTTTGATAAATACACTTCTTACGTCATAAATCCATTCACCAAAAGCCGGTAGTTTTCTGAGATTTTCTTTTGCAATAAAACCAAATTGCTTAAAATCAATCACAGAAGTAAGGACTGCAATATCAGCATAGCTCTGATGATTTGCAACAAAAACAACCGCCCCTTCAGGTATATTCTCCTGTCCTTCTGCATGTACAGTTACACCGACCTTACGAATCAAATTTTTACCCCAAGTAGATTCTCCGATAGAAATTTCTTTCCGTTCAGCTTCGAAGTTACCTTGTGCTCTATATTTATGGATGTTTACTTTATTACGATGTATATGAATTAAATCCCAATACATCCACATGCCCATCAACACATTCTTTAATAGCTTCATTCACGCTCTCCTTTTTCTGTAAGATGTTAATTTGATTACAATTGCATAACGGTTCTGCTATTTTGTTGCAAAACTATTTTTGTAGTAATAAAATTGAGGCAAATACATTGAAAATTTACGAAGGACATTGATTCATGAAACATTCAAATCGCCTCGTGGTAAGCCTATGTTTGCTTGGCTTTTCCGTGATTGCTTATTTTGTAACTTTAGATGCTTCTTTAGCATTTGATGCCTTGCTTCAAAAGGCAATATTTTCTATGCGAAACGAAACTTTAACTGTTTTCTTTTCTGCGCTCACTCATACCGGTGATTGGCAAGCAGTTTTGACCATATGCATCGTTCTTTTGGCATTGCCAAAAACAAGAATTCATTTTGGTATACCGTTATCATTTGCAGCCAGCACTTCATTGATATTTTATTCTATCATAAAATATATCTTCCAACGGCCACGACCTAACATTGCTCTGCATTTAATTGAACAGGGCGGTTTTAGTTTTCCAAGTGGTCATACAATGACAAGTCTAATTTTTTATGGTACTCTTATCCTATTATTAAGTCAATACTATGGATTTAAAAATAAGGCAGTCCGTGTTACTCATGCTATTTGTGCCGCATATATATTCTTAATTGGATTTTCACGAATTTATTTAGGAGTACACTATCCAACGGATGTACTGGCAAGTTGGTTGTTAGGCATCCTTATCCTGACATTTTTTCATACACATTTTATCTCACATTTTTCATTACCAAATGAAAAAGTGGATGAAGAGCTCCTTTAAAACAACCTTGAACTTCTATCTATCTTTTTTCTCTTTTTACCGCTTCGTTATCCGTCGTCCCCCGATCAAAAAATGGACTTTTAGAAGATACAGATAGTGGAATGCCGTAGGCAACTCTAACATCGTTCGGAAAAAGTCCAATCTCCATAGCTATTTTTCCTGCAGTATAAATCACCCGGTTATCAATGCGATGATTTGCAGCAACAGAGACAGCCGAACCAATAGCGATGCCCAAATCACCTGTATTAAAGCTGCAGATTCCATTATTTTTTATATTTTCAGCACAATTTTTGTATCCACAATAACCACAATGATCCAGTAAAATCGGATGAATCTTTGCACCCATAAGTAACAATGCATCAGAAGCTTCTACATTGTACCCATCTCGTACCATGAAATCCATCTGCCATTCTGCCCCATATTTTTTTATCGATTGCGCCAAATTATCTTTTTCTTCTCCATCTAAGATAAGAACTTCTAAGTTATCGATTCCACAACCCTTGGGAGCCGTTCTTGCAGCTGCAGCCATTAATTCTGCAACCTGTATCACAGCGTTTTTTTCTACATCCTTCCCATTGCAAATCATGATTTCCTCCTTTATTCTTTAATCATTTAAAAATGATTTTTTACTTTTACATTATCCTTTATTTTATCATAAGTGCAAACCGTTGCTCCGGTTTGCTTCACAAGAATCAATAAATACATTTGGGACAAAATTGTTTGATATTATTTGATTTTGTTACATAAATTCGTATTTATTATATCAGAAAATTTGTTTTTATGCTTTCTTTCATTTTCCAGTTTACAAATCAGTTTGCTATTTTCCAATCTCATTTTTAAATACACCATTTTCGTATAATTATTCCAAAATGTATCATACTATTAAAAAGCTTCATTAGACATGGGAGGTATTTTATGGAACATGATGAAAATTATTTAATTGAAAAAAGTGTAAATGACGTTAATAATGAATGTCCAGAAAAAGATAAGGATGGAAATTGCTTAACACCAGGTGTTTTTAGTGATTCCGACCCAATAGGTGGCGGCTGATTATACGAATTTATAATGATAAATAATTTAATACTACAGAGAACATAAAAATGTTCTCTGTTTTTTATTATTTTTTTACGTAATATAAATGATTCTATTAGATTATTAAAGAATTTACTATAAATATTTTCAAATTGTTAAATACTCCCATGAAAACTTGATAATTAAATATAAGTCTATATAATTATTATTAGTGATATTAAAAGGATGGTAAATATTATGAAAAGAATAGGTGCATTGATATTTGGAATTATAATAACTTTATTAATCGCAGTTCCGGTCTTTGGAGATACAAAAGTAAGTGTTAATCTAAATGGAGAGCTCATTGAATTTAATGACAGCACAGGTTATCCATTCGTAGATAAAAACTATCGGACATTGGTACCCTTAAGACATACTATGGAATCAGCAGGTTTCACGGTAACATGGAATGAAACCTCAAAAGTTGCTAGTGTTGCAGATGGTAAAGGAACAAAAGTTGATATAAAAATTGGTGATAATTATATTACGAAAGAAACAAACGATAATGGTATATTAGAAACATCAAGAATAAAAAATGATACTTTTGCAAGGATGGTTAATAATAGAACGTATCTTCCTATTCGAATCGTCCTTGAGTCTTTTGGCTCTTCCGTTGGCTGGGATGAAATTAATAACAGTGTCATTGTAAACACGAACGGTAATAGCATTACCATAAGTAATACCAATAGTTTAAATGCTGAGCAAATTTATGATAAGTATTCACCAGCGGTTTTTTATATTGAAATCTATGATTCTAATAGTAACGCTATAGGTAGCGGAAGTGGATTTTTTATTGATTCAAAGGGTATTGCACTTACAAACTTTCATGTTATTGAGGACGCTTACTCCGCAAAGATAAAAACTCAAGATGGAAAAACTTATACTATTGAAGGTGTATATGACTTTAATAAAACTCTAGATATTGCAAAGATAAAGATAAATGGAAGCGGTTTTCCATATTTACCAATTGGTGATTCAAGTAAGGTTATAGCAGGTAGTGAAACTTTTGCAATTGGAAGCCCTTTAGGACTTGATAATACCATTTCACAAGGAATTGTGTCAAATGCAAATCGAGTGTTAGATGGTATCTCTTATATTCAAACAACCGCTCCTATTTCTCAAGTAAGCAGCGGAGGTGCTTTATTTGATAAAAATGGGAAAGTAATAGGAATTACCTCGGGATATTTTTTAGAAGGTCAAAATTTAAACATTGCCATTCCAATTAATAATACTAAACAATTAAAAAACACAGCTTTAAAAAAATTAAAAGATTTACCAAAATCAGCAAAAGATACTACTTCATTTGATGCAAAGATAGTATCATCAGATAGTTATTTTTTAAATGCAGATAAAGAATTGACGGTACTAATCAGTTATATAAATTATAATGAATACGTTGATATTGAATACGTTATAGAGGATATCTCTATTGTTAGCGCATATTGGGGCAAATGGTATGAAAACACGATTCCATTGACATTTTTCGGTGAAAAACCAGGAACTACTGATATTAAAATAAATTTGTACGATTCTGAAACTGAAAATTTATTAGTATCAAAAACAGTACAAGTAAAATGTATTAAAGACTTTTCAGATTTATATTATCCTGAATATTATCCAGTTCCTGATTTAGGAACTATATTCCCAGCCCCTATCATTGATAAATATTATGGTGATAATGCTACAAATTACTATTATTTAACCAATGATTTAATCAAAGCGAATAGTAATTTTGCTGAATTATATAGCAATGATTTATTAAGTAGTGGATTTTATTATTCTGGTAAATTTTATGATGATGCAGGTGATTTAGTAATGACCTATAAAAATAATTTTTACGGGCTTATAGTATTTATCTCACAATATAAATTAGAAGGAGATTCCTATTATGCAGTAATGCTATATAGAGAATAGCTATATATATCTTATAATAATGGCTTTCTATGATGATTAAAGTCAACATAGAAAGCCATATAATTTTAAATTCATCTCTTCAATCATTATTTCTTAGGCTCATTAGGCTACGAAATCTCTATCCCTAGTTCTTTTGCAACATCCTTCAAATAAATCGTCTCCGTTTTATCTTTATAGTGTAATGTAATGGTTTCCTCTTTCATAAATGGTTTTAAATTTCCATCTTCATCAAGGCAGTTTATTCCGTAAGAAAATTGATTTGGGTATTTCCCTCGGTCATCTAAAATACTTTCAAAACATTCTCTCACGACCATTTCTGGTCCCGTATAATCCTCATGATTACGCCTTATGTGCCACATAGTCAGCACTTTATCGTCTGTTAGCTCAAAATCAAAAATTATCGCATCCTCTTCACAAGAATATGTAATTTCCATATTGTTGGAATTTACTTTCCAACCTATTCCAAAGAAGTAGAAATAAGACCCAACCAGTAATGCGTACACAGTTAAAGTTATAATAACAGATTGCAAAATTTTTCTATTTAGCTTTTTAAAAGGATTAATTTTTTTCTTATCATACAAAGGCTCTTCCACCGAAACCTCTTCTTTCATTTGCGCTAACGTTTCTCTACACTGAGAACAATTCTGTAAATGCTCTTCAATTTCAAGGTTGCTTTCAGGACTGGTTAAATGATCGATATAGCTTGGAAACAAATCCTTAATAATTTCACACTTCATTTTACTCTTCCTTTCATAATTTTTTGTTTTGACCGATAAAAGGTGACTCTTGCCCAGTTTTCATTTTTATTAAATACCTCTCCAATTTCTTTAAAAGAAAAAGCCCCTGTAATACGCAACAGAACCACCTCCTTTGCGGTTTCCTCAAGAACATGCACTGCTTTAATTAATTCCATTTTTTCTTCTGTTCGGCAGAATTTATCCTCTGGACTTAATTGATTGGAAACAATATTGTCGTCAAGAACAGACGTCTGTTTGCGCTTCCTTTTATCAATTTCTTGATACCATACATATTTTGCAATTTGGCAAAGCCACGTAGATACTTTGCATGTTCCGTTATATCGATTTGCTGATTTCATTGCACGATAAAAAGTTTCCTGCGTGAGCTCTTCTGCTGTGTTCACATCATTGCAAAGACTCAATAAAAACTTAAAAACAATCTCGGCATATTCATGATAAATATCCTCTGTATCAAGCAAACAACATCACCTCCTTCACAACATATATCCTAAAAAACTCATTTTCGTTACATATTAATTTTAAAAAAGACATCTGTAAAAAACAGATGCCACAAGAAATCTTATTTCCTATTTCAATAAACTAATATTTCAAATAAAATGAAACGCTTATAGCCGTTTCTTAAAAGCTATGACAACTCTTTTTCAGAGAATTCTATCGTCACTGCATATACAAATTCATACCCTTGTTCTTGGTATACTTGTGGTTCATTAAAATAAGTAACGCCATAAGAAGAAATCTCATCTTTTGATGTAAAAATTTGTATTGCTACGGGAATTTCTTTTCCACACTCTATTGTTTCCATTGAAAAATTTTCTGTTGAGGCAAAAAATGTTGAATTAGCCATTCCCTTTGTATTTATTTTCTGATTCGTGTGATGTTCTACACCAGAAATAGTATCACCATTTTGAATGGCTACATGAAATCCCTCACCAAGGTGATTAAATTCAATCGCAATCCTACCTGCTTTGTTTTCAATTACATGGTTTCCGCCGGTTTCATGAATCCATGTACCCTTATCATCAAGCTTATAGCATTTGATTGAAATACTTTTTATATTTTCACCAACCGTATAATCAAAAAACGCACTGAAATTATCATTTTGAAGTAATTTAGCTATTCCATTCTCTTGTTCTGTGAGATCAGCCACATTTAATTGCATTGAAACTTCTTGATTTTCACCACAAGCTGTCATGCAAAGTATAAAAAGCAGTAATAAAATCATTGAGATGATCTTTTTCATATTTTTCTTACCTCTCTAATACAAATAAACGATTCTTGATATTGCTATTATTTCTGCAATGTTCTGCTTATTAATATTGTAATTAACGATCCATTTACTCTAAATCTTGAATGTTCATTTTCCCTAGTTCCTTTTTTTGTTTGTATTTCTCTCTACAAGCAAAATAAATAATCAGATACACTAATGTAGGAATATTTGATAAGATAAAGGTTGATGCCATTAAGCCGAAAATATCCCAATGACTCATACCATCAAAAATTGCCAAAGAAACAATCATCAACAAAGAATAAGCAAAAAATATAAGTGGCAACACCAAGCCAAACCATTTATTCTCTCTTTTTGATAAAAAAATCTGCAGGCATATACTGCCTGCTACTAGAAACATAAAAATAATAATGTTAATACTTAAAAACACTTACACATCCTCCTTTTTCATTTTCTTATACTCATTTATTAGAATTTTTGCCGCTTCAAAATCAACTTTATCATTAACTGCAAGTCGCTTTATTAAAGCGATATATGGTTCATTTGCAGAATCCTCACTGATTTGAATTTTTTGAATCAGTTTATCCAATCTAAGTCGAACCGTGGGATAGGTTACACCATATTGATTCGCAATTTCTTTTAATGAACCGGATGCCAAAATAAATTTTTTTATAAACGAAATATCTTCATTATCAAGATTTATCATCCATTCAGGAACAATTTCTATTGCCATAAGAACCTCCATTTTAATAATATTAAGGTTATACTATAATATTATTAAAGTCAATACTTAGTATTGACTTTATCTAAATTATTGATTCTTTACTGTCATATTTGCATGTATAACTCCAATATCATCTCTTATTTTCCATCTATCATCATAATATAGAACAAATATTATTCTTCCAGAAAAGAGATACTGATTGTAATAATTTTTCAAGATTTATTAACAATGTTGATTATTTTCTATATAAATAATGAGCTGACATCATTTGAGTTATGACATCAGCTCATTATTAGAATTTAAGTATTACCTTTTTATTAATCTGCTTTCGGCTTTTCAAAAGTCCCAAATACGATTGGTTTCCCTTCTTTAACCATTACCTTTCCTTTTGCAATCACCGTATCGATGATTAAGTCCTCTGCATTTAATAGGCAAAGGTCTGCATCGTAGCCTTCTTCAATACGGCCTTTTCCCTTAAGCTTCAAGATTCGAGCTGGATTTGAAGTGATGGCTTTTATTGCAATTTCAAGAGGAATTTCTGCCTTTTTCACACATTCCCGAACTTCCTTTAAAAGGCAGCTGCCCTTTCCGATCCCGATTCCAACAAACTCTTGCTTTTCATTGAAAATCGGAAGGCTTCCCTGACCGTCGGATGAAATTGTAAACTGATCGCTGCTTACACCTTCGTCCAACATACGTTTTATACCTGTACATACCCGAACTTCATCACAGATGGTTTCCCAATAATCGATATCTTCATTTCCGGTAAAATCCACAAAGCCTCCATCTTTGGCATATGCTAAACATCGTTCAAAAAGCATTGCATTTCGATTGATGTGTGTCGGTAAAAATTGAGATTTCGGAATTTCTGTTTCCTCCACAGTACGCTCAATCAGATCAATGCATCGAGGGCTATCACCCAAATGTATATTCAAAATACCCGCTTTTCCCGACAACATGCCACCCACTCTGCTGTCTGCGGCAATTCGAATAAATTCTTCAAAGGTAGGCTGAGAAGAGCGATGATCTGAAATAGCAATCTCTCCGACTCCGATAACCTTATCAAGCATCATAATATCTTTCATCAGGCTATCGGTTAATGTATGCACCGGTACTTGATAAGATCCAGTATACACAAAAGTGCTAATACCTTCTTCTTCCAACCCTTTTGCCTTTGCTAAAAGTGCAGTCATATCTCTGCCAATACCGTCCGTACCAATGCAACCAACGACCGTTGTGATTCCAAAGGTAGTAAGGTCCGTTAACGTAGCTTCCGGCGTTCTTGTCGCAAAACCACCTTCGCCGCCTCCACCCATAATGTGTTCATGAGAATCAATGAAACCCGGTACTAAGCACTTTCCTGTACCATCAATGATTTCTACTCCTACATTTTGTCCAAGCTCTAAGTCTTTACCGATCTGACAGATTTTACCTCCAGCAATTAAAACATCCATCGTGCCTAAGCATTCTGGTGCATATACTGTTACATTTTTTATTTGCTTTATCATGGTTTACCTCTTTTTTGTGTCTATCCGTTAAAACTGATTTTAGAAACCACTCATACTTGCAATGATTATGGTTACAACTGCCATAACATAGAGTATTCCTAAGAATTTGATCATAAATTTAACCCATTTTGCCCAATCAAGTCTTGCAATCGCCAAAGCACCCATAAGACAACCAGAAGTTGGAACAATTAAATTAGTTAAAGCATCACCAAGCTGGAACGCTAAAACAGCAGTCTGACGCGTTACTCCTAAAAGATCTGCTAAAGGTGCCATAATTGGCATTGTCAATGCAGCTTGACCGGAACCAGATACAACAAAGAAATTGAAAACAGACTGGAAAATATACATAAGTACTGCTGCAGCTGTCGCAGATAATCCTACAAATGCGCCACTTAATCCATTTAAAATTGTATTCAATACGGTTCCGTCCGTAGGCTCGGCTCCACCAAGCACAAGCATAATACCCTGCGCCATACCTACAATCATTGCAGCTCCAACTAAATCAGATACACCCGTTTTAAAAGATTGCGCCATATCATTTACGGTCATATTGTTTAATTTAAATATAACACCGATAATACCAGCAACAATACCCATAATGAAAAACTGTGTTGCCAATTCCGGGATGTAGTATCCATTTTTCATAACACCCCAAACGACCCAAATCATTCCAGCTACAATCGTCAAAAGTACCAAAGCGTGCCCAATTCCAAATTTCTGCACTTCACCGGATTGTTCTTCAAATTCTTTTCTAAAGTATTCATCCGATTCATGCGCAACGGATTTCATAGGATCTTTTTTAATTTTAGCCGCATAAATCATTGTTAAAACAACGCCAACTCCGGTAAAAATAAACCACATTATAATACGGAAATTTGCACCTGAAAAAACAGGCACACCAGCGATTCCTTGTGCAATTGCAACAGAAAACGGATTCATCCAAGAAGTACCAAATCCAATTTGCGTAGCGACATAAGTAATTAAAATTCCAACAACAGAATCATAACCCATTGCAATAACAAGTGGAATTAAAATCATTGCAAATGGCAAAGCTTCCTCCCCCATGCCAAATACTGCTCCGCCAAGAGAAAAGAGTATAAAAAGCAATGGAAGCAATAGCTTTTCTCTGCCTTGCGTTTTCCCAATCATATTCAGAATTCCGGTTTCTACCGCACCAGTACGCAAGATAATTCCAAATGCACCTCCGATGACTAAAATGAACGCAATAACACCAACTGCAGATCCCCATTTGTCACCCTTTACCATACCTTCAAATACATAATTGAATAAACCAACTTCACCATATGGTTCAAATAAAGAAATACCTTCTTTTAACGGTTCTCCATTATCATCCAATACATACTGAAAGCTTCCATCTTCAATGACCGTTCTGGTTTTCTCTACCCCATTTACCATGTATGTAACTTCTTCCGTTGAATACATGCCCTGAGGAATAAGGTAGGTTAGCAATGCAGCTAAAACTACTACAAGAAAAATAATGACGTAAGTATCCGGCATTTGAAAGCCTTTGTTTAGAGTTTCTAAACCTTTTTTCTTATCCTTACTCATTTCACACCTCCAAAAATAAATATAAATAACTTCTAACCAAATAATATAAGCAAAAATGATGCCATTTCTAAATATTTTCCTCTTTTTAGATAAAAATATATAAAAAAAGCAAGGATATTTCCTGATTTTTACTTTATTATAGGAAACTCTTGCTTTATCTCTATCACTTTATTAAATTTTGTCGTTGAAACAATCGAATTAAAATGGTCTTATGGCTTTATTTGGTTACCATTAATTTTATTTGGTTGCCATTTATCCAGAACCATTTCTCCCTTTTTCGTTAAACTAGCTCCACTTCGGCCCCTTTTTTGAACTAAATAATCTTCGCTTTCCAATTGTTTAAGACGCGTTCTAACTTGGCCTTCCGTACAATATTTTCCGCAATTAGTTAAATATTGTGCTATATTTACTCTTCCGGCAATACGATTTTGTTTATGCAAATTTGATACAGCTTGCAATATATCATAAAGTTCTACACTCATTGATTCAAAAAAATTAGGAAATGATTGTGCTCTTTGAATATGATTTTCCGTATCATCCGTTGCAAACTCAAAAAAATGTGTATCCGGCAAATCACATATTGAAAGATGATTTCCTTTTTGCCTAACGGCTAACATATATTTAATCGTATTGTATAATTCTCTCACATTCCCATTCCATCTAAGTTTTTGAAATACATCAAAAACCTCATCTTCAACCTCTATGGAATGACCAAGTTCTTTTTTTATAAAATACTCTACTAAAGGTTTTATTTCTTCCGGCATTTCTCGCAAAGTCGGCAAATGTATGCACCCCATTTTCAAACGAAAATAAAGATCGGCACGAAATTGCCCATTATGAACCATTTCTTTTAAATTTTTATTCGTAGCGGCAATCACCCGAATATCTACTTTTTTTATATTATTTCCTCCAAGAGGCATAATTTCTTTTTCTTGTAAAACACGTAGCAGTTTTGTTTGCATTCTTGCAGAAATGTCACCGATTTCATCCAAAAATATACTTCCGCCGTCTGCTTGCTCAAAAAGTCCTCGTTTTCCTCCTTTTCGGGCACCTGTAAATGCACCTTCTTCATATCCGAACAATTCGCTTTCCATCAATTCCTCTGGAAAAGCGCTGAAATTTGCAGCCACATATGGACCATTTTTTCGATTGGATGCATTATGAATGGAGGACGCAAACAATTCTTTCCCTGTTCCACTTTCCCCCTCAATCAATACAGTCAAATCAGTTTTTGCTAGTTTTTTGGCTTTTTCCTTTTCTTCTAAAAGTCTAGGTGATCTCCCTAATAGATTTGAAAAAGAATAAACCGCAACATAACCTTTACTCTGCAGCTTTTCTTTTAAGAGATTTCTCATTACTTCCGTTTCGGCATTCATTAAAATCATTTTTTTTGAAATCTCAATAATTTTAGTAGTATATGGACGAACGACAGAATTTCCATCCCAATTAGATACACCGATTAATTCCGCAATTCCGACTAAAGAAGCAAGGTCTAAACCACGCGGCTTTAAGTCTATAATTTTTTTAATGCTCTTTGGTACCATGTGAACTTCGCCCGGAGTAATCGCAATCGAAAAAGCAGACAGATCAAGAGGTTCTTTCCCTTCTTTTTGATAATCTGCATCCATGGCGGGATACCATGCAACGTATTCAATATGATTGACACCGATCTCAAGCAAATTTTGAATACAAGTCTCTGCGGTTTCTTTTGCATCATTTACAAATAGAACTTTTTGACCTTTTGGGATTGTTATGACTTGCTCAATTTCATCCAACTGCAAAAAACGCCGGCACACAAAATAAGAGATTCCTTCTGTTAAAAGATCTGCTTCCTCCATCTCTCTTTTTAACTCATCACTGGAGAGCAAAACAATATCTGCGGTTCCTTCCACTTCACGAATCTGCCCTAAACCCGTATCAAGCGCATAAGAAATAATCTGGATTCCTTCTCCCAGAACATCTTTTAATTGTTGCTCCAGACATTTTTTTGTTTCTTCTGAACCGGCAATGAGTACAACCGTTTTTTTTGCATTTGTCATAGGCTCTATCCTTAATATCCTAAACCAAACCGTTCCTTTACACGTTTCATTGTTGCTTCGGAAATGGCATTGGCACGTTCTGCACCATCCTTTAAGATTTCCAATAATTCCTGAGATTCTCTGATTTCCTGAAAACGTTCTTGAATTGGTGCGATGGCACCTACTGCAATTTCAACCAAATCCTTTTTAAAATCACCGTATCCATGTCCTTCATACGCTTTTTCAATTTCAGAAACTTCTTTTCCAGAAAACGCGCTGTAAATATTAAGTAAATTACTGATTCCCGGCTTGTTTTCCAAGTCAAAACGAACAACGCCATCCGAATCTGTAGTTGCTTTCATAATAGATTTTTTTATTTTTTGTGGGGTATCTAATAGAGAAATGCGACTGTGTACATTTTCTGCACTTTTACTCATTTTGCTCGTAGGATCATCCAACGCCATGATACGTGCACCACTTTTTAAAAATCTTCCATCTGGTACAACAAAAGTTTCGCCATATTTATTATTTACACGAATCGCAAGGTCTCTTGTCAGCTCAATATGTTGCTTCTGGTCATTTCCAACCGGAACAATGTCAGTATCATAAAGTAAAATATCCGCTGCCATTAAAACCGGATAGTTAAATAACCCTGCAGGAGCAGACTCTCTGCCTTTGCTTTTCTGCTTAAATTGCGTCATACGAGAAAGTTCCCCGGTATACGCTGCACAAGTCAATACCCAAGAAAGTTCTGCATGTCCGCTGACATCCGATTGAACAAAAACAATGGATTTTTTAGGATCCAATCCAACTGCGAGATAAAGTGCTGCAACATCTAAAATATTTTTACGTAAGGTCGCAGGATCTTGTTGAACGGTGATAGAATGCATATCTACAATGCAATACAAACAATCGTTTTCGTTCTGTAATTCTACAAACTGTTTCAAAGCACCTAAATAATTCCCAATATGTATATTTCCTGTAGGCTGAACGCCTGAAAACACCCTTTTCATAATCAAACCCTCCATGCTTCCTTAAACTTATCCTTTAATTTCTTTTCAATTCTTGATATCGTCATCTGTGAAACACCAAATTCCTCTGCAATTTGTTGTTGTGTTTTACTTTGTACGAAACGTTTTTGAAACAACTGTTGTTCCTGTTCATCCAACTGTGCCAATACACCCTTTATTAATTCTGCATCTTCAAAACTGGAAAATCCGCTATCTTCAACACCCATATATTTTTCAAATACAGAACCATCTCCCTCATCCTGATTATCATCAAAGGTCTGCTGTAAGGAATATGCTCCGTAAGATTGTCCGCTTTCCATTGCTTCCAAGATCTGCTCTTGTGTATGGCCAAGATATTCTGCCAACTCTTTTACCGTTGGAACACGGTGTAGCTTAGAGGAAAGTGCTTCTTTTGCCTTTGGAAGCTGAGCGGATATTTCTTTAAGCCGCCTCGGCACCTTAACCATCCATCCTTTATCTCTAAAATACCGTTTGATTTCACCAATGATAGTCGGCGTAGCAAAGCTTGTAAATTCAAAACCTTTGGAAGCATCAAACCGTTCCACGGCAAAAACCAAAGCCATAGAACCTACCTGATACAAATCTTCGTATTCCACGCCTTTGTTTAAATATTTCCGTATTAAAATATCAATCATATATAAATAATGTTCGACAATTTGATTTCTCAGCTCAATGTTTTTGGTCTGGCTGTATTTTTCAAATAAGTCCTTTATATTGGTTTGGTTCATTGAGGACATAGAAAACTCCTAAACTCATTTGCAATTGCAATACTTCACCATTTTAATTTTTGTTCCTGCCCCGATTTCAGAAAAAATATCAACTTCATCCATAAGGGCACGTATGATAAAAATACCCAAACCACCTTCTTTTGGTTCATCGGGATTTGGCATTTGATATTTGCTCATATCATAGCCTCCTGCTCGGTCCGTAATAAGAATCGTGATTTGCTCTTTGCAAACCTCACAGGTCACTTCATAAGATTGTACCCCTGGGCATCCATGACGTACGACATTCGTACACGCTTCTGAAACCGCTACTTTAATGTCATCAATGGCTTCTACATCAAAACCGATACTGTTTGCCAAAGAAGAAACCGCCATGCGGACCATACTTACGTATTCCGGTTTTCCAGGGATTGAAAATTTCAATAAGTCTGTCATTCAAATCTCCTCGTTTCCTTATAGAAAAATTTTGTCAAGACTGGTTATACACAATAACTTTTCAATGTTTTCTCTGGGATTCAAAAGGGTAATTTTCTTACCCTTTTCTTGCATTCTTGCGTATGCACCAATCATTACTCCAAGCCCGGTACTATCAATGTAGTTTAAATGATCCAAATGCAACAACATATCTTCTGCATTTTCCAAAAAATTATTGTCCAATGCAGCTCGAAGTTCTGGAGCTGTTAGAATATCTACCTCTCCACATAAAACAATTTCCCATTTTTTTATTTTCTCATTGAAATGACTGTCAATCTGCAATGCCATCTTTTTATGTCCTCCTAAAAACTATACCCCTGCAAGTTGTATTTTAAACGTTTAGAATCCTTTTTATTTGTTTACTGTTTTAAAGTTTTATTTGGGAGTTTTTTCATTTCTTTCTTTCGGCTCATCCTCATCTTCATCTTCACGAACTACCTTGGCCATCGCGATGATATTCGCATCGTCTTTTACCTTCATAATCTTGACTCCTTGCGTAGCTCTGCCAAGTCTCGATACTTCCGATGCTTTGATTCGAATAATAATTCCATCCGAATTAATCAGTAAGATTTCATCATTTTCATTGACAACCATAGCACCGATTAACTCTCCGGTTTTACCAAACTTTCCTTTATCATAAGTCAAAAGACCCTTACCGCCTCTTGCTTGCACTTTATAATCTTTGACTGCCGTTCTCTTTCCATAACCTGCCTGTGTAACAACCAATAGCTCTTCTTCTTTTTCTGCAAGCTCCATTGCAACCACTTCATCTCCTTTTTCTAAGGAAATCGCTCGCACGCCACCTGCCAAACGACCCATTGGTCTCACATCTTCTTCACTAAAGCAAATACACTTGCCATGCTTTGTCACAATAATAACATTGCTCGTTCCGGAAGTCTCTTTGATTCCGATAAGTTGGTCGCCTTCTTTTAGATTAATCGCAATCAATCCGGTTTTACGGTTAGTATTAAATTGTGACATATCCATTTTCTTAATAGTACCCTGTTTTGTAACTGCAATCAAATACTTATTTGCATCAAATGATTGAATCGGAATCACTGCCGTAATTCTTTCACGCTGCATTAAATTCAAGAAGTTAACTGCTGGTGTACCCTTTGCCGTTCTCTGCGCTTCCGGAATTTCATAAGCTTTGATACGGTGCGCTTTTCCGGTATTTGTAAAGAACATCAAATAATCATGCGTTGATGTAATCAGCATATTCTTTACAAAATCATTTTCTCTCGTAGTCAGTCCGGTAATTCCTTTTCCTCCACGTTTCTGTGTTTTATAGGTATCGGCGGATACACGCTTAATGTAACCCAAATGTGTTAAGGTAATTGCAACGTTTTCTTCTGCAATTAAATCTTCCTCATCAATTTCTTGTGCATCGGCTACAATTTGTGTTCTACGTTTATCACTGTACTTTTTCTTAATTTCAAGAAGTTCGTCTTTGATAACACCCATCAGTTTTTTTTCATCTGCAAGCAAGCTCTTATAGTAAGCAATTTTTTCCATAAGATCTTGGTATTCTGCTTCGATTTTTTCTCGTTCTAATCCTTGCAGTCTGGCAAGACGCATATCTAAAATTGCTTGTGCCTGCAATTCGGAAAGCCCAAAGCGTTCCATCAAACGTGGCTTCGCATTATTATAACTAGAACGAATGATTTTGATAATTTCATCAATGTTATCAAGAGCAATGCGTAAACCTTCTAAGATATGTGCTCTTGCTTCTGCTTTTTTTAAATCAAAAATGGTTCTTCTTGTAACAACATCCTTCTGATGCTTTAGATATTCTACTAAAATTTCTTTTAAATTCAATAACTTTGGCTGCCCATTGACAAGAGCAATCATAATCATACTGTAGCTATCTTGCATTTGGGTATGTTTGTACAAACGATTTAAAGTAATCTGCGGATTTGCATCTCTTTTCAACTCGATAACAATACGCATACCATGACGGTTGGATTCATCTCGAATGTCGGAAATACCTTCAATCCTCTTTTCTTTTACCAAATCTGCAATTTTTTCAATCAATCTTGATTTATTTACCTGATAAGGGATTTCTGTGACAATAATCTGTTGTCTTCCTTTTGCTGTTTCTTCAAATTCTACCTTGGCCCGAACAACAACCTTACCCTGTCCGGTACGATAAGCTTCTTTTGCATTATTTTTACCCATAATGATAGCGCCCGTAGGAAAATCTGGAGCTTTTACAATTTTTATTAAATCCTCTATGGTTGCATCTTCATCATCAATCAATTTTATCGCACCATCAATTACCTCACCAAGATTGTGAGGTGGAATGGAGGTCGCCATACCAACGGCAATCCCGTTGGAACCATTTACTAAAAGGTTTGGAAAACGAGCCGGTAATACGGTCGGTTCTTTTTCTTCTTCATCAAAGTTCGGCATAAAATCAACCGTTTCTTTGTCAATGTCTCGAAGCATTTCCAAAGCAAACGGAGTCATTCTTGCTTCGGTGTAACGCATTGCCGCAGCACCGTCTCCATCGACAGATCCAAAGTTTCCATGACCGTCAACCATCATATAGCGAATCGAAAAGTCCTGTGCCATACGAACCATTGCATCATAAATCGAGCTATCTCCATGAGGGTGATATTTACCCATAACTTCACCGACGATACGAGCCGATTTTTTATGTGGCTTATCCGGTGTGACGCCAAGTTCGCTCATTCCATATAAAATTCTTCGGTGAACTGGCTTAAGTCCATCTCTTACATCAGGCAATGCTCTTCCTACAATAACGCTCATCGCGTAATCAATATAGGAGTTTTTCATTTCATCATGAATTTCATGCTGAATCACTTTTGTATCTTCTAATAAATTCATTTTGCTTTCTTTCCTCCTATATATCTAAATTCTTTACATACTTTGCATTCTCTTCAATGAATTTCTTTCTTGGTGGAACCTTATCACCCATTAATGTGGTAAACATTTCATCAGCAGCTGCCGCATCTTCAAGTGTAAATTGAACTAAAGTTCTCTGTTTGTAATCCATTGTTGTTTCCCATAGCTGATTGTAATCCATTTCTCCAAGACCCTTATAACGTTGGATCACTGCTTTTCCTGGTTTATCTGCAATCTGCGCCATTAAGCGTTCCTGCTCTCTTTCCGAATATGTGTAATAGACATCTTTGTTTTTCTTTACTTGGAAAAGCGGTGGCTGTGCAGCATAAACATAGCCCCCTTCAATCAATGGTGTCATATAGCGATAGAAGAATGTCAGAAGCAATGTACGAATGTGTGCTCCATCGACATCAGCATCTGTCATAATAACAATTTTATGATATCTTAGCTTCTCAATATTAAAATCCGTACCAATGTTACATCCAAATGCCGTAATCATATTTTTGATTTCTTCGGAATTTAAAATCTTATCTAGTCTTGCTTTTTCTACATTTAGAATTTTTCCACGAAGCGGTAAGATCGCTTGTCTCATTCTATCACGTCCCTGCTTTGCAGAGCCGCCTGCAGAATCTCCTTCGACAAGGAAAATTTCTGAAAGCGCCGGATCTTTTTCGGAGCAATCTGCTAATTTACCTGGTAAAGAAATTCCATCCAATACACCTTTTCTTCTCGTTAATTCTCTTGCCTTTCTTGCAGCTTCTCGTGCTCTTGCTGCGCGTAGACATTTATCCAAAATAACACGAGCCTGCTGTGGGTTTTCTTCTAAAAATCCAGATAAGTTTTCATTTGTCGTTGTCTCAACAAAGCCTCTCATTTCACTATTTCCGAGCTTTGTCTTTGTCTGCCCTTCAAATTGAGGCTGTGTTAATTTTACCGAAATAATCGCAGTTAACCCTTCTCGAATGTCTTCGCCGGAAAGACTGCCCTCATTTTCTTTTATAAATTTATTTCTTTTTGCATAATCATTAAATACTCTTGTCAAAGCGGACTTGAATCCAGCCATATGAGAACCGCCTTCAGTTGTGTTAATGTTATTTGCATAAGATAAAATCGTTTCATTATAACGATCGGTATATTGCATTGCAATTTCTACTTCATGATCATCTTTTTGATATTCAAAATAGATGATATCTGGGTGAATGACTTCTTTATTTTTATTCTGATGCTTTACAAATTCTTTAATTCCACCTTCATAATGGAAGACTTCTTTTCTTTTTTGTCCTTCTCTTTCATCGGCAAGTGTAATTTTAATGCCACGATTTAGAAAAGCCATTTCACGAAGTCGGTGTTCTAACGTTGCAAAAACAAACTCTGTTTCTTCAAAAATTTCTGAATCTGGTTTAAAAATAGTTCTGGATCCGGTTTTCTTCCCGCATTCTCCAATTACCGTCAATTCACTGGCTATCTTTCCTCTTGAATACGTCTGACGATAAATTTTCCCATTTCTTTTTATTTCTACTTCCATTTCTTCCGACAGTGCATTTACTACAGATGCACCTACGCCGTGTAACCCACCGGATACTTTATAACCTCCGCCTCCAAACTTACCTCCTGCATGAAGTACAGTATGAATGACCTCAACCGCAGGTTTTTTTAACTTCGGATGAAGATCAACCGGCATACCTCTCCCATCATCTTCTACCATAATGGAATCATCTTGTTGTATAACTATAGAAATTGTTTTACAAAAACCAGCAAGTGCTTCGTCGATGCTGTTATCCACAATTTCATAAACCAAATGATGCAATCCGCGAGGACCTGTTGTACCAATGTACATTCCAGGTCTTTTACGAACCGCTTCCAATCCTTCTAATACCTGAATTTGCTCTGCGTTATATGCTTGTTGCTGCTTTACGTCTTCTAACGCCATTTTATCCTCCATTTCATATAAAAAAATATAGTAATTTCATATTGTTTTATCAAATCTTATCGTATTTTGTTTAAAACCTCTAATTCAAACCATGCACAAAAAGGCTTTTCGAGAAAACTCATTAAAAACCTTTCTTCTTATATTTTATTCATAAACTTCATTATAACTTAATTCTTGCCAATATACAACTTTTTTACCAAAACAGCTTAAAATATTAAAAAGTTTATTTTCGCGCTTCTAATCGGCGTTTTTCGGTTTTGCCACTACATTTTATTCTTTTATATATATTACCATTTTCAATCTATATCTTATCCTTAATTTTTTCTAGTATTTTTTAATTTTTCTCCATTTATTTCTCTATAAAATTTTTTATTTGGCACCTTCTTTTTTTGATTTTACACAATATCTGCACATTGTGAACAGATTTACTTGTTTTACCCACAAATTGTGTATAACTTCTGTTAATCTGATTTTTTCATTATTTTCTTTTAGGTATTGCCTGTGGATAACTTTTTTTGTTATGATATCTGTACGTAATTATCTTATAAAAAATAATTAAAATATCTATTTTTAGAATGGAGTACCAATGAATAATTTAAAAACACTCTGGGAAAAAACTCTAGAGCTTCTTCAACCTGAATTAACACCTGTAAGCTTTGACACCTGGATTTCTCCTTTATCCCCAATCAATGTGGACGAAAAAGAAGGAATCCTATATTTATCTCTTTACAGCGATTTTTCAAAATCGATTTTAGAAGGCCGCTATAAACCAGTCATTGAAAATGCAGTAAAGCAAGCGTTTGGGAAAGCCTTGAAAGTTTCATTTATTTCACCAGAGGAAGCGCAGGTAAGTCAAAATAACAGCGGCGCTTTAGGACACGGTTTTACAGACGAGCTCTATTTAAACCCAAAATACATATTTAACACCTTCGTCATTGGAAACAACAATCGTTTTGCACATGCCGCTTCCTTAGCCGTTGCTGAACAACCGGCAAAAGCGTACAACCCTCTATTCATTTATGGTGGGGCTGGACTCGGAAAAACGCACTTAATGCATGCAATTGGACATTATATTTTACAACTAAATTCAAAAACAAGGGTTCTGTACGTTTCTTCAGAAATGTTTACAAATGAACTGATTAAGGCAATCCGTACAGATAAAAACGTAGAATTTCGAAACAAATATCGCAGCATTGATGTATTGATGATTGACGACATCCAATTTATTGAGAAGAAAGAAAGAACGCAGGAAGAAATTTTCCATACCTTTAATACTCTTTACGAAGCAAACAAACAGATTATTATTTCCAGCGATCGTCCACCAAAAGAAATTGCAACGCTAGAAGAACGTTTACGTTCCCGTTTTGAATGGGGTCTGATTGCAGATATTCAAGCTCCCGATTATGAAACAAGAGTTGCAATTTTAATGAAAAAAGCAGAATTAGAAGAAGTAGCCATTACGGATGCTCTTCTGGATGTCATCGAAATCATTGCAGAAAAAATTCAATCCAATATTCGAGAATTAGAAGGTGCTTTTATCCGAGTTATTGCCTATGCAAATCTTACTAATCAGAAAATTACAAGAGAATTGGCAAAAGAAGTACTTAAGGATGTGTTTTCTTCAAAGAATACAGAAATTACTCCAACATTGATCAAACAAATGGTTTGTAAACATTTTGAAGTAAAAGAATCGGATATGGTATCTTCAAAAAGATCTCGATACATTGCTTTTCCGAGACAAATTGCAATGTATTTATGTCGAACGCTTACTGATTTATCCTTACCTAAAATCGGTGAAGAATTTGGAAACCGTGATCATACTACGGTATTGCATGCTTATGAAAAAATTTCTACTTCTTTTGCCGAAAGCGAAGATTTAAAAAATGTTATATCTACATTAGAATCACAGATAAAAGAAATTTAATCCACAGGGTAAGGAAATTTAAAGGAAATTTGATAAGAGTTATACACAAGTTCCTCACAAGCAGCATTGTGTATTTTACTTATCCACAGAAGTTATCCACAAATCCACAGCCCCTATTACTACTGTTACTAACTTTTATTTATAAGAAGGAGGCATTCTCATGCGCTTTACTTGTTCCCAACAAATATTATCGAAGGCACTTAATACTGTTTCAAAAGCCGTTACCACACGTACAACTCTTCCAATTTTAAAAGGTATTCTTTTAGAAACAACCAGTAATAACCAATTAAAACTTTCCGCTTCAGATTTAGACTTAAGTATAGAAAAAACAATATCCGTTGATGTATCTGAACCAGGCGCCTTAGTCGTTTCAGCTCGTCTATTCAGTGATATTATTCGAAAATTACCAAATGAAACAATAGAAGTGGAACAATTAGAAAATAATCAAATTCGTATTCATTGCATGGCATCCGAATTTACAATTGTTGGATTGCCAGCTGAAGAATTCCCCAATATCGGAACCGTAATGGAAGATCAAGCTTTGCTTATTGAAAAAGACCTTTTAAAAGATATGATAAAAAAGACTTCCTTTGCCGCTAGCATTGATGAATCAAAAGGGATTATTGTTGGTGTTTTAATTGATTTATCTGTGGATAAAATGACAATGGTCGCTTTGGATGGCTTCCGAATGGCTGTGACGAGAGAAAAAATGGAAAATGAACAAGAAAGGAAATTGGTTATAGCAGCTCGAATCCTAAATGAAATTAATAAAATTATTATAGATTCAGAAAAATCAGAAAAAGAAGAATCGATTTCTCTGATACTAGATGATAAAAAAGCAGTTATTACGATGGAAGATACGCGTATTATTCTTCGATTATTAGAAGGAGAATTTATTAAATATAATGACATTCTCCCTAAAAATTATAATTGTCGTGTTCTTTTAAATAAAAATGAATTTTTAGAAAGTATAGAAAGAGCTTCTTTATTAGCAAAAGAAGGTAAAAATAATTTAGTTAAATTCTCAATCGAAGGTGAAAGTATGGAAATAACATCTCGCTCCGAAGAAGGAACTGTAAGAGAAACCGTTATGATTGAAAAATTAGGAGATAATCTAGAGATTGGATTTAATTCAAAATATGTTTTGGATGTTTTAAAGGTAGTCACTGACGAACGGATTATTTTACAATTCAATAGTAGTATAAGTCCTTGTTTGATTAAACCGGTAGAGGGAGATGCTTTTGAATATTTGGTTCTACCTGTAAGAATTGCAAATAATTAAGGGAAGGATTCATAATGTATCTCAATGAAATACAATTACAGAATTTTCGAAATTATGAGACTCAAAATGTTAAATTTCATCCTAAAGTGAATATCATTACCGGAAATAATGCGCAAGGAAAAACTAATTTATTGGAAGCTATTTACATTATGAGTCTTGGTAAATCTTTTCGAACCAATAGGGATTCGGAAATGATTGGTTTTGATAAAGATTATTGTTCTGCGAAAAGTATTACTGTAAAAAATAACGATCAGATTGAAATAGAGATTCGGTATTCTGCGAAGCAAAAACAAATAAAAATTGATGGGGTTCCCATTCAGAAGAATATTGATTTGCTTGAGCATTTTTATACCGTTATCTTTTCCCCTGAAGATTTAAAAATTGTAAAAGGAGAGCCAGAAAAAAGAAGAAAATTTATAGATCGCGAGCTCTGTCAGTTAAAACCCATTTATTATAAGAATTTAGGGCGATATAAGAAAATTATTCAGCATCGTAATATTTTATTAAAAAATAAAGAATTAGATAAGCAAGTATTAGATGTTTGGAATGAAGAACTTGTAGAATATGGTTCAAGAATTATCTTAGAGAGAAATCATTTTATTCAAAAACTAAATCGTATCAGTAATGATTTGCATCATAAAATAACAAATGGAAAAGAAAACCTTGAAATTTTTTATGAATCAAATTTATCAGTTGGTTTTGATTTAAAGGAACAAAAAGAAGTATTTTTGGATACTCTTCAAAAAAACATAAAAAATGATTTATTTCATGGTAGTACAGGGATTGGCCCACATAAAGATGATTTAAAAATCAGTATTGATGGAATTGATATTCGAAGATTTGGATCGCAAGGTCAACAAAGAACTGCAGCACTTTCTTTAAAGCTTGCAGAGATTTCTTTAATCAAAGAAGAAACAAAGGAAGATGCTATTTTACTATTAGATGATGTTTTATCTGAATTGGATGGAGAAAGGCAAAGTTTTTTATTAAATCGTTTAAAGGAAATACAAATTTTTATAACAACAACTGAAATAGGGCAAACATTATTAAAAAATATGCCGGACGGATTTGTTTTTGCAGTAAAAAATGGAACCGTACAACGAATAGAAAATAGTACAAAAACATTGACATAGCAAGGGTTTAAATGTATAATGACTAGGCAATTGTGTTATTATATGATGAATGAAAACTACATATGGTAGTTTATAAAACTGTATTGCACAAATTACAGATATAAGGAGGTGTAGAGAATGAAACAGACTTTCCAGCCTAAGGTTAGACAGAGAAAAAGGGAGCATGGCTTCAGAAAAAGAATGAGTACAAAGAACGGTAGAAATGTATTAAAAAGAAGAAGAGCAAGAGGCAGAAAATCTTTAACAGCATAGAGACCGCAAACGTGGTCTTTTTGTTTCATTTTTTGCAAAAGGATTGGAAAAAAAAATGTTAAAACCTAATGTTTTAAGAAATAAAAAGGATTTTTCTGCCCTTTATAACAAAGGTAGATCTGTTGGTGATAAATATGTTGTTCTATTTTTAAAAAAAAATGGAAGAAATTATAACAGAACTGCCTTTTTAGCTAGCAAAAAAGTAGGAAAAAGTGTCATTAGAAATAGAGCAAGAAGGTTAATGAAGGAGAGTTACCGGTCTCTTGGAAAAGATTTACCTATAGGCTATGATTTTATTTTCATAGCAAGAAAAACGATTTTAAATTTGAAATGTGCGGATGTGAAAAAATCTATGGAAGCCGCTATTAGAAGGTCCGGTATTAAAAAAGAAAAGAAATGATTGTAAGGTGAATAACTTGAAAAAAATAATAATATTTTTAATTCGAGGTTATCAGAAATTTATTTCACCGTTATTTCCGGCAACGTGTCGGTTTTATCCTACATGCTCCACGTATTTTATACAAGCTGTTCAAAAATATGGAGCATTGAAAGGTAGTTATCTTGGTATAAAACGTATTTTAAAGTGTCATCCTTTCCATGATGGTGGGTATGATCCTTTGGAATAAGCAAAAATAGGAAAAAGATTTATGCATTTTGTATAAATTTAGGAGGTAATGAATACAGTGACAAAATTTATCGCAATACCTTTGGGATCGTTATTGTATTTTTTGTATAGTTTCATTGATAATTATGGTATTACACTAATTGTATTCACTGTAATTGTACGGCTATGTCTGTTCCCTTTGTATGCAAATCAAATAAAGCATACATCTAAAATGCAGGATCTTCAGCCCAAAATGGTTGCAATACAAAAAAAATATGCAAATGATAAAGAAACCATGAATCAAAAAATGCAGGAACTGTACCAGGAAGAAAAGTTCAATCCTATGCTAGGTTGTCTTCCTATGTTGATTCAGTTTCCGATTATTATTGGTTTGTTTGCACTTTTGAGAAATCCAACTCTTTATATTGATAATTCCAGTATGCTTATGGCTGTTCATGAATCCTTTTTATGGATTCCGGATTTAAGTCAACCGGATAGTTGGATTTTACCTATTGCTGCAGGTATCACTACTTATTTTTCATTTTCTATGACGCAATCTCAATCAACATCAGAAAATGCAGCAAATCCAATGATGAAAATGATGAAATATTTCTTCCCTGTTATGATTGTATGGATGGGTCGTTCTTTCCCTGCTGGTTTGACAATTTATTGGTTTATCGGTAATTTGATTCAAGTATTCCAGACAATAGCTTTAAACAAATTAAAAAAGAAAGCAAAGGAAGAAAAAGAAGATTCAAAGAAAAAGGGAAAGAAATAAATGGAGGAATAAACGATGGATTATTCAGAGAAATGGGGAACCACGATAGAAGAAGCTGTTAAATTGGCTTTGATTGATTTAAAGCTTACGAAAGAAGAGGTAAAGGTTACCGTATTAGAGGAACCTACTAAAGGATTTTTTGGAATCGGATCTAAACTTGCAAAGGTTCGTGTAGAAAAAATTGTTGAAGAAAAACCATCAAATAAAATAATAGAAGAAAAGCCACCTGTAAAGGCTGCAATAAAAAAACAAGAGACAATTCGAAAAGATGAAAAAATTACAATACCTAAAGTTCAGAAAAAAGAAGAAACTCTTGTCATTCGACAAAGACCTTCTGATCTTATGGAAGTGCAAGATCATGTAGCACTTTCGTTCTTGAAAGAAGTAACTGAAAAGATGGGATTAAAGCTTTCTATTAAGGCATTTAAAAATGAAGCAAATGTCTATATTGATATAGAGGGAAAAGATTCCGGAACCATTATTGGTAAAAGAGGTCAAACATTAGATTCCATTCAGTATCTAACCAGTTTAATTGTAAATAAAGATAAAGAGAAATACGTTCGTGTTGTAGTTGATGCGGAAAATTATAGGCAGAAAAGAGAAAAGACATTAGAACAATTAGCAAATCGTTTGGGTGATAAAGTCATTCGAACAAAAAAAAGTGTTCGTCTTGAACCTATGAACCCTTATGAAAGAAAAGTGATTCATGCAACTTTACAAAGCAAATCGGGTATCATAACTAGAAGTGAGGGAGAAGAGCCTTATAGAAGGGTAATCATTGAATTAAAATAATTTTTAAAAAAAGGCTGTTTCTTCGGAAGCAGCCTTCTATGTAATAAGGAGTAGTAAGATGGAAGATACCATTGCTGCCATTGCCACAGCCTTTGGAGAAGGTGGCATTGGAATCATTCGAATGAGTGGAGAAAAATCTAAAGATATTTTGGATCAGATTTTTACACCAATTAATAAAAAAAATTTACAGAATCAACCTATCGTTAATCGACGATTGACGTATGGTAATGTTATTGATCCAAATACAAATCAAATTATTGATGAAGTCATGGCTGTTTTTATGAAGGCACCTTATACTTATACGATGGAGGATGTTGCAGAAATTCATTGTCATGGCAGTAGTGTATCACTTCAAAAAACCCTTGCACTGGTTTTGCGCTGTGGAGCAAGATTAGCGGAGAAGGGTGAATTTACAAAGCGTGCATTTTTAAATGGAAGATTGGATCTTTCACAAGCAGAAGCAGTGATTGATTTAATTAAGGCAAAGACAGAAAAAAGCTTTCAATTGGCTCTTTCTCAAATGGAAGGTAATTTATCTAAAAAAATTAAAGAAATTCGTGCAGAGCTTATGGATTTATTGGTTCAAATTGCAGTTAATTTGGACTATCCGGATGAAGATATTGAGGAGCTGACTTATGAAAAACAAAAAGAAAGTTTATTGTTAATTGGCGATAAAATAGATAAATTAATTGCTTCAGCCAATACTGGTCGAATGTTGCGTGATGGAATTTCTGTTACAATTATTGGAAAACCCAATGTCGGTAAATCATCTTTAATGAATGCTTTTTTAAAGGAATCTCGTGCTATTGTTACTGAAATACCTGGAACAACTCGTGATATTATAGAGGAGTCAATGAGCATTCGAGGAATTCCAATTAAGCTTACCGATACCGCTGGCATTCATGAAACAAATGATGTTATTGAGCAGATCGGAATTGAGAAAAGTAAGCAGTCATTTAATCAAGCAGATCTTATTATTTTTATGTTAGATGCAAATCGTCCGCTTTCGAAAGAGGACATGGAAATTGCTGAGTATATAGGTGAGAAAAATACAATTGTATTGTTGAATAAAACAGATTTAGATGTTTGCATCAGTATTGATGAGATAAAAAAATTCTTACCAAACGCGATTGTTTTATTTACTTCAATGGTAAATGAAACTGGTTTGGATAAGTTGGAATCAGAGATTGAAAAAATGGTCTATGGTGGAAATTTAGTACAGAAAGAGAGTATGATGATTACGAATGTTCGTCATAAAGAATTACTTATGCAGGCTAGATTGTCTATTAACGATGCATTAGAAATGACGAATCGAATGGAAGCTATGGACTTTATTGAAGTGGATATAAAAAGAGCGTGGGAATTATTAGGAGAAATGATTGGCGAAACTGTATCTGAGGACATTGTAAGTGAAGTGTTTTCTCGGTTTTGTCTTGGAAAATAGAGGGCAAGCTATGAATTATTATATTATGAATGAATACGATGTGATTGTCGTTGGAGCCGGACATGCAGGATGTGAGGCTGGTTTGGCATGCGCTCGTATGGGACAAAAAACTTTAATGTTATCTATAAATTTGGAGGCGGTTGCAATGATGGCTTGCAATCCTTCCATCGGAGGAAGCGGAAAAGGACATTTGGTACGAGAAATTGATGCACTTGGTGGTCAAATGGGTATTAACATTGATAAAACTTTTATCCAAAGTAAAATGTTAAATACAGCGAAAGGTCCAGCTGTTCATTCTCTTCGTGTACAAGCCGATAAAGCCCGTTATCATGAAGAAATGAAGAAAACAATTGAAGGTCAGGAAAATCTTCATTTAAAACAGGGTGAGGCTGTTGATTTAATTGTTGAAGAGAATCAGGTAAAAGGTGTCGTTTTAAAAACTGGTTCTGCATATAAAGCAAAAGCAGTTATTTTAGCAACCGGAACATTTTTAAAGGGAAAAATATTTATTGGAGAATGGATTTATGAAAGTGGTCCAAATGGACTTGCTCCATCAACTGAACTTGGTGATAACTTAAGAAAATATGGACTTGCGATGAGACGGTTCAAAACTGGAACGCCGGCAAGAGCATTAGGAAAGAGTATGCATTTTGAGAAGATGCAGGAGCAAAAAGGGGATGATGAAATTGTCCCATTTTCTTTTATGAATGATGAACTGGACAAAGAGCAAGTTTCTTGCTGGCTTACTTATACGAATGAAGAGACACACAAAGTCATTCGTGAGAATTTTTTAAGGTCAGCTCTTTTTGGAGGAAAAATAGAAGGTGTTGGCCCACGTTATTGTCCTTCCATTGAAGACAAAATTAATCGTTTTGCGGACAAAGAAAGGCATCAATTATTTATTGAACCGGAAGGTTTATATACCGATGAGATGTATATTCAGGGTATGTCTTCAAGCTTGCCGGAAGATGTACAAGAGGCTTTTTATAAAACAATACCAGGTTTAGAAAATTTAGAAATTGTAAGACCTGCTTATGCCATTGAATATGATTGCATTGATCCTTTGGATCTCCAAATTAATTTAGAACACCGGCGTATTAAGAATTTATTTTGCGCTGGACAATTTAATGGTAGTTCAGGCTATGAGGAAGCAGCAGCACAAGGATTGATTGCAGGTATAAACGCAGTTTTGAAAATTATGGAAAAAGAACCATTTATATTAAATCGATCCGAGGCTTATATTGGCGTTCTAATCGACGATCTCATAACAAAAGGTACTAATGAACCTTATCGAATAATGACGTCTAGAGCGGAATATAGGCTCCTTCTGCGACAAGACAATGCAGATTTACGTTTAACACAGCGTGCTTATGACATTGGATTGGTTTCTGAAGAGAGGTATCAAAGATTTATAAAAACAAAAATGGATGCTGAAAATGAAAAACAACGATTGGCTAGCATTGAAGTTTTACCAAGTGTAATAAATTGCTTCTTAGAAAAACACAATAGTGCTCCATTACAAAATCGTATTTCTTTAGCTGAATTATTAAAGAGACCGGAAATAACTTATGAAATACTTGCAGAAATTGATCCGGATCGGCCAAAACTATCTCGTCATTCTATTACGCAATTGGAAGTTCAAATAAAATATGACGGTTATATCGTAAAACAACGTCAGCAAGTGGAACGCTTTAAAAAGTTAGAAACAAAGAAATTAGCGCAGGATTTTGACTATTCAAAGCTAGATGGCTTACGCATTGAAGCACAACAAAAATTAAATCAAATAAAACCGCTTTCTGTGGGGCAGGCTTCGAGAATTTCAGGTGTATCACCCGCAGATATTAATGTATTATTAGTCCATCTTGAAAAGATGCGAAGAAAGAAATAGTGTATGGAAAAATTAGAAAAAGCTTTGCTGGAATTAAAGATTCCATATAGTAAAGATTCATTAATGTGTTTTGCTCAGTATATGGATAAAATATTAGAATGGAATGAGCATGTAAATCTTACTGCAATACGTGACAAAAATGAATTTATTCTTAAACATTACATTGATTCCATTATGATTTGTGGATATGAGCCATGGCAATGCGCAGATCGAATTATTGATGTTGGGACAGGAGCTGGTTTTCCAGGTATTCCCCTGGCAATTCTTTATCCGAATAAACAATTTATATTAATGGATTCTTTAGGAAAGAGAATTAAAATTTTAAAGCAGATAACAGAAGAGCTTGGAATTTTGAATGTTGAAGTAATTCATGCAAGAGCAGAGGAGTTGGCTCAAAAAAAAGAATATCGTGAAACCTTTGATTTGTGCGTATCAAGAGCGGTTGCAAACTTATCGGTACTTGCAGAGTACTGTATTCCTTTTGTAAAGATAGGAGGTTATTTTGCACCTTATAAAACCTTTGGCGCTACAGAAGAAATAGAACAAAGTAAAAAAGCAGTTAAGGTTCTTGGTGGTACTTTTGAGGAAAAAACTTTTGTGAAAATTAAAGATATGGATTTGGAACATCAGATTCTATGGATAAAAAAACAAGCTAAAACAGCGGCAAAATATCCAAGAAAAGCGGGAACACCCGCTAAAGAACCCTTGAAATGACGATTTCAAGGGTTTTTTGTTGACCGAAAGGTGATTCCCTTTGGACAAGCTAATTGTTATTATAATGATAGCGTTAAATTTCGTTTTAGAAACAGGGGGGAAGGAAATGTTTACTTTAAAGAAAGGAACACAGATTGATTTACCTGTGGATTGGATTTGCACGAATCCTGATCAACCAAGAAAGGTGTTTGAGGATAAAGAACTGGAAGAGCTTCGAGATTCTATTTCAGAATTTGGTGTATTACAGCCAATTCTTGTTAAAAAGGACAGAGAAGGTAAATATTTTTTGATAGCTGGTGAAAGAAGACTGCGAGCTTCTATTATGGCTGGATTGAAAAAAATACCTGCTGTAGTTAAAGATGCCGATGAGAAGGATGTGGCATTGATTGCACTGATTGAAAATGTTCAGAGAGAAAATCTAAGTTATATTGAAGAAGCAGCAGCTTATAAAAGTTTAATGGAGGATCATGGACTAACGCAAAGTGAAATTGCAAAAAAGGTTGGAAAACAACAATCTACGATATCAAATAAAATTAGATTGTTAGTATTACCTTTAGAGATTCAACTCTTATTGGCTAAAAATCATCTTACAGAACGCCATGCGAGAGCTTTATTAAAGGTGGATGACAATCAAAGAAGAATGCAATTACTTCAAAAAATAGTTGATCATAATTTAAATGTAAAACAAAGTGAAAAACTGATAGAGGATTTTTTACAGAAAACGGAAGAAGAAAGTCGAAAATCAGATAAATTAAAGTATATTAATTATAAAATATATATTAATACCATAAAGAAAGCCTTTTTTTCAATTAGCGACGTAGAAAAAGATGCAAAATACTATCAGGAAGATAGAGGAGACCATTTTGAAGTAAGAATTATCATTCCAAAAAATGAATACCATCGTAAACATGCCTGATAATAATCAAATAATTATTATGATATAAGTGTATCAAAAGTGGGTTTTAGATAATAACCAGATAAGGTGATTATTGATTTTTTATTAGATTTATCACCTTATTTGGGTTACTTTTAATTGTGATTATTATAATATTCATATAACTTAGAGATTTGATTACTGCATATAATAGGCAAGGCTTCATTTATTTTGTCAATCTCCCAATTCCACCATTGTATCTCTAATAATTGTTCGATTTCTTTATCAGAAAAACGTTTTTTTATTATTTTACTAGGATTACCACCTACAATCGTATATGGTTCAACATCTTTTGTAACAATACTTCTAGCAGCAATTATTGCTCCATCTCCAATTTTAATGCCTGGCATAATCATAGCTTCTGTACCAATCCAAACATCATTACCGATTATTGTATTTCCCTTTCGTTCAAAACCATCTCTAGCATTTGAAAATATAGCTGTTTGGAAAGGATAGGTGGATATCCATTCATGTCTATGACCTTGATTACCAGCTAGAAGAAAGGTTGATCCGGAACCAATAGAACAATATTTACCGATTATTAGCTTATCAAAAATAAAATCTTCACCAAATAATTCTTTATAACTTCGCGTTGAGCTATCTCCCAGGAGATAGCTAACACATATATCCTCGAAATCTTCTTTATGATAATAACCTGAATAGTAAGTAAAATCGCCTACTTCAATATTAGGATTTTTAATATTTTCTTTTAAAAATTTGTTATTAAGCCAACTTTCAAATTTATTATTCATAATTTTCCTTTCATATATTCAATCTTATTTCGAATTAAAATTAATTTGTTCATATATTTAATTATACATGTAAAAAATATTTTTTCTATTGATATTAAAATTTATCTTAAAAGTCTCATACTGAATTAAATTGTTTCACGTGAAACAATTTAAGTTGATTAAATATAAAATCATGTTTCACGTGAAACATGATTTTGTTTTCATAAATAATTATAAAATACGTAATAAATAATGAATTATAATGGAAATCTAATAAATTTATAAAGAAAAAAAGAAAATTGGATGATAATTTAGTGAATTTATAAAAACCTATGGTTAATTTTTTTTTGCTAGTATATAATGAATAAGTAAAATAGAACTAGATTGAGTAGCGGGGTGAAAATTTTGGGAAAGGCAATCGCAATTTTTAATCAAAAGGGCGGAGTAGGTAAAACAACTACAAATATTAACTTGGCAGCATGTCTTGCATTAAAAGGAAAAAAAGTTCTTGTATTAGACATCGATCCCCAAGGAAACACGACCAGTGGTATGGGTATTACAAAAAAAGGCTTGGAGAAAACAAGTTATGAAGTAATGATTAATGATAAATTAGAACCATCGGATGCTATTTTAAATACAGGTATTGAGAATTTAGATATTATTCCTGCAAGTGTGGCTCTGGCAGGAGCCGAAATTGAGTTGGTACAATTAGAAGGAAGAGAGAAGAGGTTAAAAAAGGCACTTGATAAGATAAAATCAAAGTATGATTATATTTTTATTGATTGTCCTCCATCTTTGGGACTTTTAACGATTAACTCACTTACAGCGGTTGATAGTGTGTTAATTCCAATTCAATGTGAATTCTATGCGTTAGAAGGTGTAAGCCAGTTGATGAGCACCATTGAACTAGTGAAAAAGAGCCTAAATAAAAACCTAGAAATTCAAGGTGTAATTTTAAGTATGTTTGATGGTAGAACAAATTTATCCATACAAGTCGTAGAAGAAGTAAAAAAATACTTTAAAGAAAAGGTTTATACGACTGTTATTCCAAGAAATGTGCGTCTGGCAGAAGCTCCAAGTTTTGGATTGCCTATTACGGTTTATGATCCAAAATCAAAAGGGGCAGAAGCTTATTTGGACTTTGCTGATGAATTTTTGGAATTGGAGGATGAATAGTAATGGCAACACCGAAAAAATCAGGATTGGGAAGAGGGTTAGAATCGTTATTTAGCGGTGTGGAGATAAATACTGAGGATTTAAAAAAAGGAGAAGCTTTTGATAAAGGTGATGGCATTGTATATATTGATGTCAATGATATGAAGCCGAATGTAAATCAGCCTCGAAAGAGCTTTAATGATGAAAAAATTGAAGAATTGGCTAAATCCATAGAGATACATGGAATTATTCAGCCTATTATGGTAAGAGATTCTAGAAACGGTTATGAAATTGTTGCAGGAGAAAGAAGATGGCGAGCAGCTCGTAAAGCAGGATTAAAAAAAGTCCCATGTTTGATCAGAGAATTGGATGAACAGCAGAATATGCTGGTTGCCATTGTAGAAAATATGCAACGTGAGGATCTTAATCCAATAGAAGAAGCCTTAGCCTTAGAAGAAATGATAAAAACTCATGGTTTAACGCAGGAAGAGGTTTCAAAAAGCGTAGGGAAGAGCAGACCATACATAACAAATGCACTTCGATTATTAAAACTTCCTGAAAAAGTCAGATCGTATGTAGTAGAAGGTGCATTAAGCAGCGGACATGCTAGAGCTATTGCCGGGATGAAAGAAGAAAGTTTACAAATACAAGCGGCAGATAAGGCTGTATCAGAAGGATGGTCTGTCAGAGAAATGGAGCGTTTTACGGGTGAAGATGCAGTTAAAACCGGAAAGCGCGCAAAACCAAGACCAAGAGAAAAAAAACGTGAGATTAAAGATATTGAAAATCAGCTCAAAGATATATTAGGAACTAAAGTTACGATTGACTATGGTATTAAGAAAGGAAAAATTGAAATTGAATATTATAGTAGAGATGAGCTAGAGCGTTTATATGAGTTGTTATTAAGTTTAAAATAAATAAAAAAAAAGGATGTTTCACGTGAAACATCCTTTTTTTATTGTATATTTTATGAAGGTTAAAATATAAAAAACAAGGTTTGAAAAATAAGGTCTGCATTTTACTCGTACAAGCCATTCTAAGAACAATTGGACAATAAAGTTCATAAACTGATAAATCAATAAAAGTTAGAAGGTGAGTGATTCTATGATATATTTAGATAATGCAGCAACCACATTTCCAAAACCTACGGTGTCGCTTCGAGCAATTAATCAATGCATGACATCATATTGTGGTAATCCAGGAAGATCCGGGCATGATATGTCAATGAAAACTGGGGAAGAAGTCTATAAGACAAGAAAAGAAATACAGGAACTTTTTCAAGTTGAAGATGCTTCACACATTTTGTTTACAAGTAATGCAACTGACTCTTTAAATTTAGCAATTAAAGGAACTTTAAAATCAGGTGATCATGTTATAACAACTTCAATGGAACATAACTCCGTATTACGTCCATTAAAATCATTAGAAAAAGAGGGCGTACAAATTAGCATTATATATGGAAATAAAGAAGGTAAAATAAATCCTGAATTAATAAGATCCGAAATAAGGGAAAATACAAAAATGATTGCTTGTACTCATGCGTCAAATGTTACTGGAACTATTTTACCGATTAAAGCAATTGGCCAAATAGCAAAGGAAAATAAGTTGATATTCCTTGTAGATGCATCACAAAGTGCTGGATGCATTCCAATTAATGTAAATGAAATGAACATTGACTTGTTAGCTATGCCAGGACATAAAGGATTACTAGGTCCTTTAGGAACTGGGGTTCTTTATGTAAATCCGAAGTTAAAATTAAAACATCTAAAAGAAGGAGGAACTGGTACAAATTCAAGAGATGTAAGGCAGCCATATGATTACCCGGAAGGTTATGAATCGGGAACTGTTAATGCACCTGGGATTATAGGGTTGGGTCGTTCTGTTGCTTTTGTGAAAAAAATTGGTGTTAATAAAATTAGAGAATATGAAGAAAATTTAATTAGTATTCTCCATAAAGAATTAAGTAATCAAAAAAACATCATCGTCTATGGACCTAAAAATATACAAGATAAA
Source organism: Anaerovorax sp. IOR16 (assembly GCF_017168145.1). Taxonomy (GTDB): domain Bacteria; phylum Bacillota; class Clostridia; order Peptostreptococcales; family Anaerovoracaceae; genus IOR16. The sequence continues at coordinate 509,019 of NZ_JADQTL010000010.1, forward strand.
GTAGGTATCTTTACGTTTAATATAAAAGGAATGGAATGTGAGCAGGTTGCACAAGAATTAAACGATAAATATCATATTGCTGTAAGAGCAGGATTTCATTGCGCTGGATTAGCACACAAAACAATTGATACACTTGATATCGGTGCAGTAAGAATGAGTGTCGGTCCATTCAATCAACCCAAAGAAATAAAATACGTTGCACAGGCAATTAAAGAAATTAACAAAAACAATCTTAGATAGTTCTTGTAAGGTGAATCAGATTTTCATATAATAAAATAAAGCGAAAAAATGGAGAAGGTAAATGAAGATACAAGTGATAAACGGGCCAAACTTGAATATGCTTGGCAAAAGAGAACCAGAGATATATGGAACTTTAACTTTAGATGAAATAAATCGCATATTGGAAGAAGAGGGAATTAAAAAAAATGTTATATTTTCTTTTTTTCAGTCCAATCATGAAGGTGCAATTGTAGATTGCATCCAACAATGTAATGAAAATATGGATGGGATTATTATAAATCCTGCTGCTTATACACATTACAGTATAGCAATCCGTGATGCACTTGCTTCAATTAATGTACCGGCTGTTGAAGTTCATTTAACAAAGATAGATGAGAGAGAGGCTTTTCGCAGTATATCTGTTACAAAAGATGTTTGCATATCACAGTTTTTTGGAAAAGGAATTGATTCCTATTTGGAAGCACTATCTTATTTAATAGAGAAATGGAAAGTATCCAAAAAAGAGGGAGATAACGAATGATAAAAGATAATGGCAGTTTAATGTACGATGTGATTGAAAAGATGGATTCTATGGTAAGGCTCCTAGATCACAACAATAATATTATATATATGAATCAAAAAATGAGAAAGGTTTTTGGTGAAGGTGTTGGAAAAAAATGCTATGAGTTGTTATGTAAAGATGGCATCTGTGAGCAATGTATTTCGGCAGGATGTTTAAAATCAGGAAGATCTAAAATTAAAAATGAAGTCGTAGGAACAAAAAAATATAGGGTGATTGCTTCGCCGGTACAAATGAATGCAAAAGAAAATTATTCTTTGGAGATTTTTCAGGATATTACAGAACAAAGTCGGATGGAGGCGGAAAACCTAAAGCATTATAATAAGCTTCGAGAAGATTTGAAATTTGCAAGACAAGTTCAATCTCGGGCATTACCGATGGATGACATCTATTGGGATTCGTTGTCTGTAGCTTCATACTATTATCCGAGTGAAGACTTAGGCGGTGACATTTTTGATGTAGTCAGAATTAATGAAACGAGCAGCTTGTTTTACATAGCCGATGTTTCGGGACATGGAATAAGATCCTCTCTATTGACTATCTTTCTTCGTCAAATCATTCGTGGATTGAAATCAGAAGCAGGGAATTTACACGTTTTGCTGGATGAGTTACTAGAAAATTATGATGAATTGAATGTAAAAAATGAACAATATATTTCAATTTTAGCTGGGGTTTATGATAAAGAGAAAAAGGAGATTACTTTCGTAAACGCAGGACATAATTGTTTGCCAATTTTACTAAAGAAGGATGGTAAAATTGATAAGATTACGATAACAGGTATGCCAATTTGTGGTTTATTGAAGCAATCAAATCATGAAACAGTGAAAATATCAGTAGAAGAAGGGGATCGCGTTTTACTGTATACAGATGGGATCACAGAAGCTTATAATAATCAAACAAAGAAATCCTTCAATTATGAAGGATTAGAGAGTATTTTAAATCAAAATAAAAATGAGGATGGTCCGGTTTTAGTAAGAAAAATCATTGATAAAGTAATTGATTTTGTAGGTAGTCAACCACAAGATGATATTGCGGTATTGATTGCAGAAATATTATAGACGAAATGGTTCCATACCTAAATTAGCTAATGCATCGGCTCGATTATTTTTTTCAGTAACATATAAAAAATCTTCATATGTAAAAGAATTTCCATTCCATTCTTTAAATTTATTATAAAGGGCATCAAATTTTGTGGATTTACTATCCAAATTTACATGCCCTTTTACGCGATAAAATTGAATGTTATGTTTTTCCACCAACGCCAATAGAGCTTCCCAAAGATCTCTATTTTCTACATCTGTTTTTTTTGAGGTCTTCCAATTATTTTTTTTCCAATTAATATACCATTTTTCTCGAAAACAATTCATTAAATAAGAACTATCTGAAAAGACGGAAATTATTTGTCCATCTTTTTTTAAAGCTGATAATGCATTAAGCAGAGCCATCATTTCCATACGATTATTGGTGGTGTTTGCTTCTCCTCCATATAATTCTTTTATGTGTTCACCGTATTCTAAAATAGCACCCCAACCACCTATGTTGGATTCGTTTTGATTTCCAGAACAAGCACCATCAGTATAGATTTTTATTTCTTTCATATTTATTCTCCCTTTGAAATTTTCTTTTGTAAAGCGATTTTAAACACGACGTAACACGTTTGTAATATAGGTATTATATACTATTTATTGTATCATAGCAAAACCGTATCTTCTTATCTATATTACTTATAATAAGTAATGAAGATTTTATTTAAATAAAAATTTATAAAGAAATGGAAAGGAGAAGACAAAATGAAAAAAATAATGATGATTTTTATTATTGTTTTCGTATTGTTTAGCACTACAATTTTAGCGAGTGCTGCATCCGATCCTGCAGTTGTTATTGTTAGTCCTGTTCACAAAAGTGAAATTTATACCAATAGTCTTCTTATTTCTGTCAAAATAACACAGCCAAAAACTATACGAGTTAAAGTTTTTGAAGAAAAACAAAAAGTGAACGATGAATTAAAACCAATTTTAGCTGCAGATTGGAAAAAAGCAAATGGAACGATTAAACCTCAAACCGTAGAATTTGTTCCGGAAGAAGATTTTACCAGCATTAATACTTTAAGTTTCTATACAAAACAACTAAATGAAGTAAAACCTGGAACCTATCGAATTCAAGTAGATACAATAGGTAGTGAAGGAAAGGCAACGAATACATCTTATAGTTTGGTCATTGTATCAGATAAAGATGAGCAAGAATCGACAAAGATATTTGAAACATCACAATCAGGTACATTACAATTCCTTCAAAATCTACTTAAGAGTATTTTTGGAGAAGAATAAGGGCGAAAATTATGAAGAAGCCATACCTAAATATTGAAAAAGTAAAAGATGTAATATTATTAGTATTATTTTTAATGACAATACTAATATATTTTTTTTGGAGAAATGATTCTTTTGATATTATTTTTCAACTACCGGATGAACGAATAGCATCGGAAATGGAATATAAAACACCAGCACCTTCCCTTTCGCAAATCATACAACCGGAAGAAATTTCAGTTTGTTTTGGAAATACAGGTACTTATACAAAAATTTCATTAGATAATAACGTAAAACTTTGGCAATCAGCGATTAATCAATTAAGACAATTTGGAAAATCAGAAACTATTTTTGTAGAAGAGATTACGAAAGAAATATACGAAGAAATATTAAATAATCGTTCCATTGAATATCGATTTGCTTATGATATTCCATTTATTCAGTTTTTGGAATATGAGAAAGTAAAAAAATATCAAAGTTTAGAAGCAATTTCAGGTATGGGATCATTGGCGTATTTTGATGGTAGTAAAGAGAGTATTGTCATTCATCAATATAAAGATGACAAGTATTATCGATTGGCATCTAATAATAAAGAATTTAGTGCATTCTCAAATATAATTGATGAAATTGAAGCTTCTAATTATATCCCATATTATCCAAGTAAAAGCTATTTTGGTCAGAGTACAAATAACAGCACATTAATTCCTTTAAGCTTCCAATCGAATTTACAACCGTTTCCATATCAATTAGAAAATAAACATAATAGTAATCATAACGAAAAGTTAAAAGAATTGTCTGAGTCATTTTTCGGAGAGAGTTTTGATTTTGTTCGCAGAATGGTAGATAGTAAGGGTGCTGTTATTTATATGTATGGTTATGGTCAAAAAGTATTTACTATGAATATAGATGGCAGTTTTGAATATAAAGAAGAAGAAAATAATAGCAGTGAAATGAATTTGGGATTTTATGAGGCTTTAGATACAGCTGTTCAATTTGTTGCAAATCGTGGAAGCTGGCAATCTCTAAATGGAGCAAAGTTAACACCTTATTTAAAGAACATAAAAATAATAGAAAAAGAAAAAAAGAAAATATATCAATTTTCATTTGATATGCTCTTAAATAACCATAGAATTTATTATCAAAAAGGTGAGGCAATATTTGTTGAAATTCATGGAAGTCAAGTGGTTCATTACAAGCGAAATATAATTGATTTTGATAATAGTATGCTTAATAATTTGGAAAATGCTGTTTATCAAGAGACCTTTCCTGCTGTAAATGTTCCAGCAGTCAATTATATACACTTAAAGAATTTATTAGAAAAACAAAATGTAAATGAGCAAAAAAATGCAGAAAGAAATTATTATTTACAGAAAATGACTTTTGAGCAAGTGGCTGCACAGATTAAAGGAATGGAAGTTGGGTATATAAGATTAATGAATGAAAAAGATGATTTTATATTAAAACCTGCTTGGATTATTAGGATGGAACAAATGGATGTATATTTTGATTTGTATAATCAAGCAGAACCAATTGGTTATAGTATTAGATAGGGGGTAATGATTTTATGGATTGGACAAAAGCAAAGACCATATTAATTATTGCTCTTTTAATTACAAATCTAATATTTATTTCAAGTTATTTTTTTTCATCAAGACAACCTGATTTTATGGATAATGATGTAACAAAAAACACGGTGGAATTACTTTCTACAAAAAATATATTTATAGAAACAGAGATTCCTACGAAAAAACGAACGATGGCAGTGCTTTCTGTGAAATGCAATGAACTGGAAAAGGAAATAAAACAAAAAGCATTAAAAGAACAAAAACCTTTATCTAAAAACCAAACGGAAGATGAAGATTATATCTCGTTAAGCAAAGATTTTATAGAAGCTTGTGGAATTTATGATGAGGCTGTAGAATTTCAATTATTGGAAAAAAAAGAAAACAAAGTTTATGTAAGATTTAAAAATGTTTACGAAGGAATTCCAATTGAAGAAAGCTATATGCTTTGCATTATTGAAGATGGAAAAGTGGTAGAGTTTGAAAGAAAATGGTTTGATGCAATGGGATTTGGTGAAACAAAGAAAAAAGTCATATCCGCATCCACCGCTTTGATTAAATTCATGATAAATAAAGAAGAGAAGGAACAATTTTCTGATGTGGAACCGGAAGCCATTTATATTAAGGATATTTCTTTGGTATATTGGCTCTATTCTTATACATTGGATCATACCGTATCCACTTCAGAGGATACGGCATTTCCTGCTTGGAAAATTACTTATAATAACGGAGAAATAGAATATATTTTAGCATATCAGCAATAAAAAAACGAAAATGCTACAAATAAACTTCATATTTTTAACATAATTAAGAGACATAATATAGGGGAGTAGAAAAATGACATTACGTTTTTGTTCCTTTTCTAGCGGCAGCAGTGGAAATTGTTATCTAGTTAAAACAGATAAAACAGCACTCTTAGTCGATGCAGGAATCAGTGGAAAAAAGATATGGAATGGGCTTGAAAAAACCGAAACACCAATTGAGAATTTAGAAGGTATCCTCATTACACATGAGCACAGTGACCATACGAAAAGCATTCGAGTGTTAGCAAAAAAGGAAAAAAAGTTAAGGGTTTACGCAAATGAAAATACGTGGAATCATTTAAAAGAAGCAGGGTCACCAGAACAGCGCCAAATATTTAAAACAGGGGATTCTTTTTTGATTGGTGACATCCAAATAAAAACATTTTCGGTTTCACATGATGCAGTAGATCCAGTGGGTTTTTCTTTTTCAAAAGGGGAAAGACAGTTATGCATTGTTACCGATACCGGTTACATTTGTGAAGAGCTGCTTGATGAAATGCGTACAGCAAATCTATTGGTTTTGGAGGCAAACCATGATGTGGATATGCTGAAAATTGGGAAGTATCCTTGGTTTTTAAAGCAAAGAGTCCTTGGAAACCAAGGTCATTTATCCAATGAAAGTGCGGCAAAGACTTTAGTTCGTTTACTAAAAGATGAGAAACAAAAACGTCAAGTACTTTTGGCTCATTTGAGCCGAGAAAATAATTTTCCTCAAATGGCTTATCAGACTGTTAAAAACATATTAGAAGAGGAAGACTATTACATAGGAAAAGACATTGAGCTAAATCTTCTGTTACGGGATCAATTAAGCCAGGTATATGATGTTTAGGAAAAATGTTTAGAAATGGGGTGTCATATATGGATGAAGAATTAAGAACGAATGAAAACAAAATCAACGGAGAAAATTTTGAAATGAGAGATGCAGGCGGACCAATTATGGAGTCTGGCTACATCTATCGTGAGAGTAGCAAAAAAAGAAAAGGCAGAGGACAGTTAGTTGCCATTATATTGATTGTAGTACTAGCTTTTGGTTCTGGTTTTGGCGGTGGAGTTGCGGCAATGTACTTTGGTCAAAATTGGTTTAATGGTACAGTAGGCAGTCCGGTTAGTGATATTACAATTAATCCAAACCGACAATTGGATACGGCAGAGGCGATTGCAAAGAAAGTAATTCCATCGGTTGTTGGTATTAGTACAAAGACGGAAGTAATTTATGAGAGCTGGTTTGGAAGACAAAGTGGTTTTAGCGAAGGTGTTGGAACCGGTATTATCGTAGATGAAAATGGGTATATCCTGACAAATTCACATGTAGTTAATGACGGAAAAGCACAGACGATTATAGTGCAGCTATCCGATGGAAGAGAGGAAAAAGGTTCCGTTTTATGGAGTGACAGCATTTTGGATCTTGCGATTGTAAAAATTGAAGCAAGTGGATTAAAAGCTGCAGTCCTTGGTGATTCAGAACAAGTAAATATTGGAGCTTATGCTGTTGCGATAGGAAATCCTTTAGGAATGGCGTTTCAAAGAAGCGTAACACAGGGAATTATTAGCGGACTCGACCGATCCATTACGGTTGGTGACGGACAAAATCCTGTAACGATGGATGGATTGATGCAAACTGATGCTTCCATTAATTCAGGAAACAGTGGAGGTCCGTTGTTAAATAGCAAAGGCGAGATTATCGGTATTAATAGTGCGAAGGTACAATCTGCGGAAGGACTTGGCTTTGCGATTCCGATCAATACGGCAAAACCAATTGTAGAGGAAGTAAAAGATAAAGGTGAATTTACCAGAGCTTACATTGGAATTAGTGGTGTAAGTATGGATACTTTCCGTGAATATTATTCAACTGTGGATAAAGGTGTGGATAAAGGGGTATTTGTATCCGAGTTAACCCCAGGTTTTGGTGCAGAAGCAGCTGGAGTGCAAAAAGAAGATGTAATTGTAGCAATCAATGGTGAAAAAGTAGATACTATGAGTCGGTTAAATACAAAACTGATTCAGTATCGTCCGGGAGATCGTGTTAATCTAACTATCGTTCGTGATAAGAAAGAAATGGAAATAGAAGTTACTTTAAAAGCAGCAAAATAAAATTAGAAAGAGGAATGATGAACGTATCAATTGTTTGTATTGGAAAGTTAAAAGAATCTTATTGGTCAGATGCTGTAAAAGAATATAGTAAGAGACTAAACAAATATTGTACATTGTTAATAAACGAATTAAAAGAGGAACGTTTACCGGATAATGCTTCGACAGCGCAAGAAATCGCAGTAAAACAAGCGGAAGGGAGAAATATCTTAAAGCAGATAAAGCCGAATACCTTTGTCATTGCTTTGGAAGTTCAAGGAAAACCACTTTCTTCGGAAGATTTGGCACAAAAAATGGAACTGCTAGCTTTAGAAGGAAAAAGTGATATTGCTTTTATTATTGGAGGTTCCTTAGGGCTTTCTGAGGAAGTATTACAACGGGCAGATTTTGGTTTATCCTTTTCCAAGATGACCTTTCCGCATCAGATGATGCGTGTCATTCTTTTAGAACAAATTTATCGCAGCTTTAAAATTAATAAAAATGAAACGTATCATAAATAATGTAAACAATTTTTAAAATTATTTATGATAAAGATGCATCTAGTTTAAAATAAATATAAAATAAAAATCATCCTTCAAATTAGGATGATTTTTATTTATAAATTTATCTTAATATTAAAATTAGAATAAGTTGATTAATAAACTAAAAGATATAGAAAATCGAATGGTATAATTATATACTATAATTATGTAATTAAAAATAATCCTCAATAGACAGGTGATTTTATGAAAACGATACTATGTTTTGGAGACTCCAACACTTGGGGATATAATCCAAAAACAAAGACAAGATATGAAAAAGATATTATATGGACTTCAATTTTAAAAGAAAGATTAGGGGGTGATTATGAAGTTATATGTGAAGGACTTAATGGGAGAACTACAGTTTGGGATGATCCAATTGAAGGAGAATATAGAAATGGGAAAAGATATCTGTTACCATGTATTCATACCCATAAGCCCATTGATTTGGTAATCTTATTTTTAGGAAGTAATGACTTAAAGCAACGCTTTTCTCTTAAGGCAGTTGATGTAGCAAAAGGGGTTGAGACATTAGTTAAGATTATAAAAGGAAGTGATACAGGTCCAGATATGCAGTCTCCAGAAGTATTAGTTATCATTCCACCACCAATGATAGAAGGAGTAGAAGATATTTCTATTATGTGTGGTGGTATAGAAAAGAGTTTGAACTTTTCAAAGGAATTTCAAACGGTTCTTCAAGAGCAGTGTTATTTGATGGATTCTTCAAAGATCATAAGAAGTAGTAAGATTGATGGATTGCATTTAGATCCTGAATCACATAAGAAATTAGGATTATGTGTTTCAGATTATATAAGAGATATATTTAAAACAATGTAGAAAATTATGGACATTGAAGAAAAATAATTCATTAAAAAAAGTAGTTTTATAAAACTCCGAATACTTTTATTGAAAGATTTCATACTAAAGTTTAGGAGGTACGGTAAAATGAAAAAGAAACAGAAATCAACAGAAAGGGATTATTTTGAGTTCCAAGATAATATAACAAAAGATACGACAAAATCAACAGATTTTGTTCCCAAGGGAGTTTGGGAAGCTAGCATTGAAAAAAAAGAAACAATGACGCTTAAAGAAGCTTTAGATGAGGGGAAAATTCCAGGTCAGTATAATGAAATTTATGTAGAAAATATAAAGTCTGATCCTAAAAAAAGAAGAGATTAAAAATAAAATAAAGATGATGTCCCACAAGTCATTTCAGACAAAAAAAATTTGATTTTATTAGGTCAGAACGACTTTTAGGACATCCTCCTTCTTTATGACATATGATTTTATAATAGTTTTTGATTTTATATATTTTCTGTACCAAGTATTTGTGGTAACCAACCGAAACATTGCTATTATTGGAAAGATGTAATTATCGATTACATAGAAGATTAAGCTCATAGAAAGACCATCATCTAATCATGTTCTGTAAAGACCAAACTCTTTAATAAGATCTCTGTTAGTAATTTTATCGTTTCGTATTAATTTCTAATTACAGTACCATTACAAATAGTATATAGATATATATAAATTCATATAAAAAAGTGAAGTATCAAATGAAAAATATATGTTAGATATTATTTTTTAGGTACTTAGAATTTGAAATGATTGGTTTAATTTAAGGAGGTAAAAGGTATGAAAAAAATAATATCAATCACGTTAGTTTTAGTGTTAGTACTTTCAAGTGTAACTTTTGCATTTGCTGATTCATGGAAAAATGGAAATGGGAATGGAAAATTTATACCACCTGGACTTGCAAAAAAAGAAGGATTACCTCCAGGTATTGCAAAAAAATTCAAAGATATTAATGGATATGATTGGGCTAAAGAAGCAATAGAAAAAATGGCAGATAAAGGAGTAATCTTTGGAGATGGAAATGGAAAGTTTGGACCACAAAGGTCAGTAACAAAACTTGAAGCGATAGCCATGGCTTTAAGAGTAATGGGTGAAGAATCTGAAGCAAGAGAATATCAGATTAAAATTAAAAATAGTAAAATAGAGCTTAAATTTAAAGATAATTTACAAGAATGGGCATATGGTTACGTGAAGTTAGCAGAGGAAAAAGGAATTTTAGATAAAGCTGACTTGTTATACTTCAAATTGAATGAAGCAGCTACTAGACATGAAGTTGCTAAATATCTTGTAAGAGCAATGGGTTATGAAGATAAGGCTCAGAAGTATATGGATGCAGATCTTGATTATAAAGATGCAGCATTTATACCACAAGGATCAGTAGGATATATTTATGTAGCGAATAAAGAGCAGATAATAACCGGTTACCCAGATGGCACTTTTAAACCATTCAATAAGGTAACTAGAGCACAGATGGCAGTTATGGTAGCAAGACTTGAAGGAAAATTTGATGATGATTTTAAGATTTACACAGGTGAAGTAACCGATATAGACGATGGAAGTCGAATCGATTGGATTGAATTAGATGATGATAAAAAAATTGAGATAACAAGTGACACAAAAGTAGTGTTTGATGATCAAGTAAAAGGTAATATAGAAGATATAAAAATAGGGGATGATGTAAAAGTAAAGGTAAATGAAGATGATGAAGCAGTATATATTGAAGTAGATGGAGAATTATCTTATAAATACGAAGGTGAAGTAACCGATATAGATGATGGAACTCGAATCGATTGGATTGAATTAGATGATGATAAAAAAATTGAGATAACAAGTGACGCAGAAGTCGTATTTGATGATAATGTAAAAGGTGATATAGAAGATATTAAAATAGGATACGATGTAAAAGTAAAAGTAAATAAAGATGATGAAGCAGTGTATATTAAAGTAGATGAAGAATTGTCTTATAAATACGATGGTGAGGTAACCGATATAGACGATGGAAGTCGAATCGATTGGATTGAATTAGATGATGATAAAAAAATTGAGATAACAAGTGATACAGAAGTCGTATTTGATGATAATGTAAAAGGTGATATAGAAGATATTAAAATGGGATACGATGTAAAAGTAAAGGTAAATAAAGATGATAAAGCAGTGTATATTAAAGTAAATGAAGAATTATCTTATAAATACGAAGGTGAAGTAACCGATATAGACGATGGAACTCATATTGATTGGATTGAATTAGATGATGATAAAAAAATTGAGATAACAAGTGACACAGAAGTCGTATTTGATGATAATGTAAAAGGTGATGTAGAAGATATTGAAAAAGGAGATGATGTAAAAATAAAGGTAAATAAAGATGATGAAGCAGTGATTATAGTAGTAGAAAAAGATTGATAGATTTAACTTAAATTAGTAGCAAATATGTATGTTTTATTTTGTACGTATAGCATAATAATATATTGAATAATAGCAGGTTAATGAACGATGTCATTAACCTGTTATTTTATTTTAAATAGGAAAAAAATTGACAAATATAGTTTTTTTCCCTATACTTAAATCGTTAGAGGGAGTAACTGACCTGAATAAGGGATTAAAGTCGTCATTTCGGAAATAATAATTTCCCGGCTTTAATGGCATTGTATCTTGTCTGGTGAGACTCTACAAAAAATATAAGCTGTTACCATTAGTTTATATTCTTTGTGGAGTTTTTTATTTTTGCTTAGAATTTATTCTAACAGCACATAATTATTACATAAGCATTCAAATCATAAAAGGAGAAACGTAGTATGGAATTATTGATTCATAATTATTTAAATTCATTTTCAACATTTTTTTTAATTCTTGTCATTGTTGCAATGCTATACATTTTAAGCAAAGGAGCAGATATATTGGTAGAAGAAGCCGTTAGTCTTTCTCTTCATTTGGGTGTTCCAAAAATGATTATAGGAGCTACCATCGTATCTTTGGGAACAACACTTCCAGAAGCAACGGTCTCTGTACTTGCAGCAATCAATGGTAATCCGGACTTGGCATTAGGGAATGCAATTGGATCAATCATAGCAGATACTGGTTTGATTCTTGGACTAGCAGCTCTTATTGGACGTTTGCCTGTAGATCGGCTCGTTGTAGAACGTCAGGGAAAAATACAAGTATTATCCGGATTTTTACTAGCTGTAGTATGTCTTCCATTTTTATCTGGAGGAACAGGAAATATTAGACAATGGGTTGGATGGTTGTTTTTGGCACTATTAGTTGCCTATATTTATATTTCGATAAAATGGACAAAAAAATCGACTAGCAGTGATTCTTCTGTAATAACAAAAACAGAAGAGATGGATAATGATGATTTAGTAGAAGAAAAAAGTCCAGTAATTATTCAATTGTTAAAACTATTTATTGGTATCGTTTTAGTGATAGGCTCTTCAAAAATTTTGATACCGGCAGTTGAAATTTCAGCCATTCGTGTTGGAATTCCTCAAAGTATTATAGCAGCAACGTTAATTGCCTTTGGAACAAGTTTACCTGAGCTTGTAACTGCTATTACCGCTGTAAGGAAAGGACATGGAGAACTTGCTATTGGTAATATTGTTGGAGCAGATATCTTAAATGTACTGTTTGTAGTTGGAAGTGCAGCTGCTGTGACATCAGGAGGTTTGGATGTTCCAGTAAATTTCTATAAGCTTCAGATTCCGACTATGCTTATTATTCTTTTATTTTTCCGATTCTTTTCAAGCGGTAAAAATGAGGAAGAAATTTCGAAAAAAGAGGGTTCTATACTCTTTGCCATCTATTGCGTATATGTAATATTAAACTTTACATGGCATTAGTAAAAATAGCAGAATAATTAGGATAGAAAAAAATAGGATGAGTAAATCAAAGAATTTAAAACATAGATAATAGTGATATTTTAGATTTTAATTTTATAGAAACCTTGAATAGCCATTCTAAAAAGAATGGCTATTTGTTTTTGAGATGGAGGGCTGACTATGGATACAATAAATTTGATATACCCAACTAGTATTAGTAATTTATTCCCCAAAGAGATTATGGAAGATTGGATCAATCATGGAAAAGAAATTACCTTTAAAAAAGGAGATACAATTATCAAGCCTCAAGGATTTTTAAATGACATTTACATTGTAAAAGAGGGAAATGTTCATATTTTTTATATGCATGGAGATGGGAAAGAATGTGTTGTAGGTATTTTATCAAAAGGTGATTTTATTCATATGTTTGATATATTTACCGAAGGAGATAGTAAGGTTTTTGCAAAAGCATTAACAGATGTTAAAGTGTCAGCCATCAAGAAGGATGAAATTAGAAAAGTGGTAAAAGCTGATTCTAAACTTTCTATGGAACTATTAAGTAATTTTTCACTAAGATATCAAGAGATCATAGAAGTGCTCAGTCAAGTTGCATATGGTAAGGTAGAGGAGAGACTTTTATTTCTATTCCATAAGCTTGCAGATAAAAATAAGGAAGAAAATGGTTGGATTCCGGTTTCGGTTGCAGTAACACACCAGGATATAGCTGGAATGGTGGCTTCAACGAGAGAGACGGTAACACTTTTAATTAATAAATTTATTCAAAAAGGTTTTGTACGGCAACATAATAATAAAATTTGGATAAAAAAAGAATAAAAAAATTAGTATTTGTAATCCTCCTTACATTCAAATGAAAAATTGCTTGATACTATGTAACTATACACTAATATTACAATTTGAAATGAGTGTAGATGTATAAATATAATAAGAATGATAACTAAAAAAGGAGGATATAAAATGAATCATATTAATTTTGAAACAGTTGAGCAAACTGTAAAGGCTATGAAGGATGACCCAAATTTAGCAATGAAACAGTGGATTGCAAATGTAAGTTGGAATAATGGTGTTCAAAATGAGCTTACAATAAGAGAGTTCAATCCAATTATGGTTGATGAGCCTCAACCGTTAGGTGGAACGGATATTGCACCAAATCCTGTGGAATACCTTGTAGGGGCTGCTGCAAGCTGCTTTGCTATTACATTTGAAGTCATTGCAAGCCAAAAAGGCATTGCGCTTGAAACAGTAAATGTTAAAATGGAAGCAGATTTAAATGCAGCAGTATTTTTGGGATTGCAAGAAGGTGATGGAGGTATTCTTAATCCAAAATTAACATTAAATACAAAAACTTCTGCGTCTGAAAAAGAAATAAAAGAAATTGCAGAAGTTGCACTTTCAAAATCACCAGTACTCCTTAGCTTAAATACAAAAATAGAGTTAACGATAGAATAATAGATAAAAGAAAGTAAAAAGCGATTGCTGTTTATGCAGCAATCGCTTTCTTTTTATTGAAATTTCTTTACAGCATCTAAATATTTACCCAAAATACCTATATTTACATAATATATAGAGAATTTATCCTGTTTTTTAACTTGTATGAGTTCTGCTTCTACAAGTTTTTTAATGTGTTGACTGATAGTGGCTTGTGAATAATTAAAATTAGCCACAACATCTTTGTTACAAATTGTTTCTCTATTACGATTACTTACATAAATAAAACGAAATATCTTAACACGAGCAGGGTGGGCTAATGCATCGGAAACCTTTGCGACTAATAATATCTCGTCTTCCTGCATTTCATCGGATTCTTTTCTTAATCTCATATTGTTTCTCCTAAAAATAAAATGTGCATCGCATTTAGACGATGTATATTTTATTATAGGGAAATTTGACGAAAAAGTCAAGGAAGGAGTTGAAAAATTAAGCGTTACCTAAAAGTAACAAAAAGAAAAAAATGACACCTAAAGGTAACAAAAAATTTTGAATATTTAGAATAAATATAGAGAATTAAACGTTATTTATACCATTTTAAAAAAAATTTGAAATCAAAGAACCGTTGCATTGCAATGGTTTTTTGTATTTTTATAATAAAAAAAGAAAAATTATAAGAAAATTTGGCACATCTCATGCTCTTAATAAATGCATTCACAATCTAAATTTTATTTTTTAAGGAGGAGATGAATATGAAACCAAAGGATAAGTATCTTAATTTTTACTATGAGACGGTAAAAGAGCATGGGGAATTAAAATTGGACCCCCAAAAGACAGCATTGCTTATTGTCGATATGCAAAATGAATTCGTTCTTCGAGACTTTGGAGAGGCTTTACAATTCAAAGAAGCAGGAGAGTGGGAACGGTGGATTCCATTTCATGATCGTTTAGATGACATTGTCATTCCAAACAACAAAAAATTATTGGATTATTTTAGAGCAAATAACATGGTTGTTACGTTTGGAAGAATTGCATGCTTAAGAGAAGATGGAGAGGATCGTTCTCCGGTTCAAAAGTCAGAAGGGTGGAACAACATGCTGATGCCTGTTAATAGTTATGCAGCCCAAATGATTGATGAGTTAGCACCACTTGAAAATGAAATTGTGGTAAACAAAACTACAGACAGTGTTACAACTGGAACTAATTATTTAACATTACTTCGCTTTATGGGAATTGAAACGGTAGTTGTTACAGGAATTGTAACCGATCAGTGTGTTGCTTCTACCGTAAGAGGTTTAGCAGATGATGGATTTAAGGTTATTTGTGTAGAAGATGCATGTGCAGCAGGCAGTATGGAGCTTCATGATGCAGAATTAAAAATTATGAGTGTCATTTACTGTGATGTTTTAACAGCAGATGAAACCATCGAAACGATTGAAAAAAATAAAAAGAAAAAGAGTGCTTAGGGATTTGGATTTTTTAAGATGACAGAAAAAGGGGATGGATAATTTATTTGTTAAAAACTTCTCTTTAGCCTGCAAATAAAAAGTCAATAGTAAAAAGTTGATTTTTTTCAAAAGTACAATGAGGAAATATGACCATCACAAAAAGACCACCGGATATGGCTGGTCTGAAATAAGGGTATGTATGTGGTAATTACTGCGGAAGAGATGCTAAGTATTCTTTCACTCGTCCATAGTAGATACGTAAGAACTTATTGGCACCTGCAGTCATGTAGACATAATAAGGTTTACCTTGAGCACGTTTCTTGTCCATAAATAGATACACGGCATCATCCTGTGGCTTATTTTTGATAAGAGCGTCCATGACCTGAAACAAAGTTTTACGCAAGGTAGAAGATCCTCTTTTGGAAGCATGAACACTCTTTTGTTCATAGGTTCCAGATTGATTTACACCTGGATCGACACCAGCAAATGCTGTAATGGCGCCTTTGTGAGTAAAGCGTGTAACATCTCCAATTTCAGCAATTAGCTGAGGACCTAGAGACGAACCAACGCCTTTCATTTCCATGACGATAAAGTACTCTGGCAGTTTAGATGCAGTTTCATGCATTAAAGAACGAAGTTGTTCCACTGTTTGAGAGGCGATATTTAGCTGTTCTACAGCCTGTTTAACAATCAGTTTGGTTAAGTCATCTTTAGGAAGTACGGGAATAAGCTCCTTAGCTGCACCATAGATTTCTTCAGCTTTTGATTTACTGAAGTTGTACTTCTTTCTCTTGCACCATTTCTGATAATGGTCGGTGAAAGCATTTAGAGACATTTTACGAACACAGTCCACATGCCAGTATGTAGTGGCGAAATCAACCCATTTCTGACTACCATCATTACGGGCAGGGCTATCGAAGTAAGTATTAACACCTGGATAGGTTTGATCAAGAATGCCGATAAAGTTGTTTTTCATAGCCGTTTTGTGCTTCATATAGAAACCAAACTGACGGTTCATTGTTTTTAACTGATTGCGTATTTCATCCATAAGACAATACTGTTTCAAATCAGTCCAGCTGTCAAGAGCATAACGAGCTATTTTAACAGCATCTGCCTTATCAGACTTGACTTTACGGAGAGAATTATCTCCGAAATCTTTAATAAGTTTTGGATTTACGGCACTTACGAAAAGATTTGCCTGAGAAAGCTCATGAGCTAATGGTTCGTAATAACGACCAGTATGCTCCATGACAATCCGTGATTCACCTTCAATGGATTTGATTTGTTCAATTAAGAAACTAATTTCACTTGAAGTGTGGTGAATCTCAAAAGGTGAAGAAACAATCTCACCATATGGGCGGAGAATAGCAATCATGCTTTTGCCCTTAGAAACATCAATACCTACTGCGTTCATAAATTTGTCACTCCTATAGATTATTGCAATGGATAAACACCAGTTTTACTCATTGCCTATTCCATCTACTGTGGTGTGACCCGAACGTACTGTAGGAAGCAGTTCAACCTGCATAAAACGAACGCTGCGAATGAGGAGCTGGTTAGCAGTCTAATTTACGGACGCGAAGTCCAAGAAAGGAAGACGCCATACCTATTGCTCCATACATTCTAACAGCTTAAGCAACAAGATGGATAGTGACCTGACTGGCTGTCAAGCACATTAACCATAAATATATTGTAGTAGAAAGGAGTGAAATATTATGTCAGATAATACGTTGAAAAAAGAATTAAAATTGACTAATTTAATTTCAATGGCTGCAGGAGGAATGATTGCTGCATGGATGGTTGAAATCAAATTCTGGTTTGAGCTTTCGGGACCTGGTGCAGTGGTTTCTTTGATTACCTGTGCTTTACTGGTATTACCTTTGTGTTTAATTTATTCAGAATTAACGAGGACACTACCTTATGCAGGTGGTGAAAATATTTGGGTATCCAATGCATTCGGATGGAATGCTGGATGGTTCTCATGCTGGGGTGTTATGCTCCTGTATATTATGGCTATGCCAACGGTTGCATATGGAATTGCAAGTATGGTTGGTTTCCTTTATCCAATTACTTTTTTCCAAACAAAGCTAATTGCAGCAATTATACTGATCATTTGGTTTTTCCTAACCAACAAGGAATTAAAAATTTTAGCTAAAATGCAATCTATTATGTTTTGGAGTACTTTAGTTGTTTCGATTACAGCATCCATCATATTTATGACAAATCATCAATGGAGCTATGATAATCTAACTCCATGGTTTCCAAATGGATTTGCAGGTTATGGTGCTGCGGTAGGACTTCTTATTATGAAATTTGTAGGATTTGATTTAATTCCACAGCTTTCAGAAGAATCGAATTTTCCTAAGAAAAAACTTTGGATTGCTTTTGTAGGATCGCTGTTTTTAACCGTTCTAATTTATGGGCTTGCAGTCATAGGTGTTGGTGGTATTGTTTCGACAGAATGGGTTGCAGAAACTGATATCGTAGACCCTAGAGTTGCTGATATAATTGGCATGCATTGGCTTGGTGTAATCATAGTAGTTATGGGTTCCTTAACCTGTTTAACAACATTATCCTCGTTTTGGCTATGTGCTTCCCGTACTTTATACGGTGCTGCAAAGCAAAGACAATTTACTCCAATGTTTACTGCTTTGAATAAAGAAGGTCAGCCATGGAAAGCAAATATTGTAGTTGGTATTTTATCGATGTATTTTACGGTATTTGCTCCAGAAGCTTGGATCAATCACATTTATACGATTTATGGTGCTGCTGCAGGCGTTGTTTATCTTTTGGTTACACTTTCTTTCTTGAAGTTAAGAAAAACAAAGCCTAATTGGGAGAGACCATATAAGGTAAAAGCGGCTACCGTTATGGGTATTATTTCCATAATATTCACGCTTTGGGTCATTTACTCATCCGTTATAGCAATGGATATGGGAGCATGGATTGTATTAGGCCTGTACTTACTTCTTGGAATTCCATTCTGGGCTTATGCAAAGAATAAACAAAAGACAGATCCGGAGAAATGGGGGGCTGTCATTCTATCACCGGATAATCAGAAATAGCCATTTCATTATATTGATTGAAAAAAGGGAGGAAAGTCTTAGGAAGAAATCATTTTATAGAATTTGACTAGAAAATTAGATTATTTCTTCCCTTTTTTCATATATAAGAAAATAATTCCAAAATAATTTTACATATTTAATGTTATGAACAAAAAAATTTTTTGATATAATAAATGTAATAAAATTGCCCGTCCAAAAGCAGTGCTTAGGAGGAAAAGGCATGAAGAATTTAGTAAGAAAATCATTGGTTACCAATATACTAATTGTATTTGTTTTTTTCAATACCATCTCTCTTTTGGTATTTACTTTTTTTGTGATTCAACAAGATAAGCAAACCGCAAGACGGAATGTAGAAAGTAGTTTGCTTGCACTCGCTTCGGAAAAAGCCAATTCTATTTCCATGATAATGAAGAATGTAGCATATGAAGCAGAAAATACTGCGACATGGGCTGAAGAATATATTACAAATACAAATTACGCTGATGCATTGGCGGAGGGATATTATTTTAATCAAGAAGGTGCTTTAGTTCGAAAAAAACCGAAAATTGAAACGGATTATTCGGCTGTTTTTTTTCCGGCGGACAAAGAATTAACGGCAGAATCCATTCGTACAATTAACCTGACCGAAAAATTGGATTCACGATTTCAAGAAGTGCCACAAAGACAGGAAGTTGTTCGCTGGATTTATATTGCTACAGAAGAGGGATTGTTAAGGTGTTATCCGTATTCCGGAATGGGAGTGTTTATGCCAAATCACCAGCAAAAGGACGATCCTTTTTATGTAGCGGCCAATGCTGAAAACAATCCCAATCGAGAAACGATTTGGACGAAGCCATATGTAGATTATTTGGGAACCGGATGGCTTATAAGCTGTTCACATCCGGTATATTATAAAAATTCTTTATTTGGGGTAGTGAGTGCAGATATTGGTATAGATACTTTAAGAGAAAAATTTCTTACGGATTTTACCTTAGGAGAGTCAGGTATCATTTATTTGCTATCAGAAAATGGTGACATTATTTTTCATCCTGAGTATGTAACCCCTGTAACAAAACAAGGACAACTTTTTCTAGATAATATATTCAAAAAGAATGAGACCAATGCAAGCAAGAAGAAAGCTTTGGAAACAGCCCTCAATAAGAGGAAAGGAATGATTTCCTATATGCTTTCAGATGATTCTACTTCATTAAGAACATTAGCCTTTGCACCAATTGAAGGATTGCCTTGGACATTAATATTAGAAATTGATCGGTCAGAATATACAGCAATTCATCGCATTGAAAGAAATAATTTTTTAATCTTTTTATTCTTATTGTTATCAGCTATTTTTACCTTTGGATTTGTTTTACTGAAAAAATACTCGAAACCGATGAATCAGTTAGTTTCACAAGCAAAGAACATTGCTGCTGGAAATTTTAATGATACAAAACGGTTGGAAGGGTATTCTGAAATAGAGACCTTATCGGAATCATTTTGTTTTATGAGCGAACGTGTAAAAAAATATACGGAGCGCTTGTTGAAAAAGAATGGAGAAATTGAAAGTATTTTTAATAGCATAAGCGGAATTCTAATGATAGTGACTCCAAAAGGTGAAATTCGGATGATTAATGAAAAAGGTAAAAAAATCATTGGTTTCTTGAAAGAAAAGGAATGCTATTGTTATGATATTTTTTCAAATAGAGAAGGTATTTGCGAAGGATGTAAACTGAAAGAGGTTGTTCTAAATAAAGAAGCAGCTTATGCACGAATGCCGATCAATGGCGAGATATACAATAATGCATATTATCCTATCATTAATGTGAACAATGAAGTGGATGAGATTGTTGTATTCAGTCAACGAGTTACAAAAAGTGTTTTGATGGAAAAAGAATTGCAGCAAGCGGAAAAATTAGCAGGTATCGGGCAAATTTCATCCGCCATTGCACATGAATTAAAAAATCCGTTGGCGGTTATCAAAGGTTCTATGTATTTGTTGGAAGCTTATACTGTGGAGAAAGAAGATACAGAGGTAAATGAAATTATAACAACTGTTTCAGATACTGTAAACGAAGCGGAAAAGGTGATATATAGTCTTCTGGATTTTTCTGCAAGAGAAGAAGATAAGAATGTATTAGTTGATGTAACTAAAATTATCAATCAAATATTGCTTTTAAACAATCGTGATTGCATTCGATATGGTATTACAATTGAAAAGCACTTTAAACCAAACCCTTTTATTTATTTCGGAAAAGCTGAACCGTTAAAAAATATTTTACAAAATATCATAGCCAATGCCATCAAAGCCTTACAAAATGGTGGTAAAATAAAGATTGAAGGAAGTTTGGAAGGTGAAATTGGAAAGCAGGAAATGCGATTATGTTTCAGTGACAATGGCCCTGGAATTCCAATAGAATATTTGAATAAAATATATACACCGTTTTTTACTACGGATCGAGAAGGAAGCGGGACCGGATTGGGACTTTGGATTACAAAGATGCTAGTTGAAAAAATGGGCGGCAGGATTGAAGTGGAAAGCCAAGTTGGGTTAGGGACAGCATTCACACTGTACTTTCCAATCAATGAGAAAGGAATGAATTATGGATTACAACACGCAAATTCTTCTGATTGATGACGATACTGGTTTGCTTAAGGTTTATGAAAAAATATTTACTCTGAAACATTTTAATGTAATAGCTGTTTCTGATAGTTTAAAGGCATTAGACATTATAAAAAAGCAGCAAATTGCAGTGGTAATCTCTGATATTATTATGCCAAAAATGGATGGAATGATGTTGCTAAAAGAGATCAAAGAATGCAGTCCTGCTACGGAAGTGATTATGCTTACGGCTGAGGGATCCGTTTCTGGTGCTGTGGATGCAGTTCATAAAGGTGCTTTTACCTATATGGTGAAGCCTGCTGACATTGAAGAGTTGCTTTTTAACGTAAAACGCGCTTATGAGGTATATTCCATTAAAGAAGAAAATTATGTGCTGAAGCAACAAATTTCCGATATTACAAAGGAAGAGCCCTTAATAGGAAATAGTTCTTGCATTGAAGAAATTAAACAAAAAGTGGAAACCATTGCGCCAATGGATAGCACGGTATTAATAATGGGAGAAAGTGGAACCGGAAAAGAAATTTTAGCGAACATGATTTATAGTAAAAGTAAAAGAATGGATAAGCCGTTTATTCGTGTTAATTGCGCGGCATTAACGCAAAACCTTTTAGAAAGTGAATTGTTCGGACATGAAAAAGGTGCCTTTACCGGAGCTGAACGCATGCGAAAAGGACGATTTGAAATGGCACAAGGTGGAACCATTCTGCTGGATGAAATCGGAGAATTACCCCTAGAAACACAAGCAAAGCTGTTACGTGTTTTACAAGAAAAGGAATTTGAACGAGTAGGGGGAGCTACGACGATAAAAACGGATTTTCGTTTAATTGCAGCGACAAATAAAGATTTGCGTAGAGAAGTTGAAAACCATAGATTCCGTGAGGATTTGTTTTATCGCATAAATGTACTCCCTATTACTTTACCGCCTTTGCGTGAGCGTAAGGAAGACATTCCTGTTTTAGCAGATTATTTCATAAAACAAATTGCTAAGGAAGTTAAAAAACCTATATCACTATTTGAAAAAGATGCAATTCAACAGCTTTTGGATTATGATTGGCCGGGTAATGTACGGGAATTAAAAAATGTAATTGAGCGATTAGTTGTACTATCCAATCATGGTCAGATTGCTATGGAAGACATTCCGGAAGAAATTAAAAACAAAAAGATTAGAAAAGATATTAAATTACAACAAGTGCAACCTATGAATATTATCACGCTTTCGGATGCAAAAAAAGAATTTGAAAAAAATTATATTATAAAAGCATTGGAACGAAATGAATGGAATGTCACTAAAACAGCAGAAGAACTTGATTTGGCGCGCAAAAATCTTTATAAAAAACTTCACGAATATAAAATAGAATTTTATTAAAGTTTTAAAGATTTGTTTTGACTCTAAATCAATTGCTTTGCTTTTTTAAAAAGTATAAAATAGAAGTGAGTGATTATGTATAGAGGGGATGTTCTTAACATGAAAAATAAGGAATATATACAGGTGATGCAAAAAATTTTGCAGGCTATGGATGAAGGGGTTCATGTAGTAGATCCGGATGGCAATAGTGTCATTTATAATCGATCCATGGCTCAGTTAGAAAAGATGGAAAGTCAAGATGTTTTAAAAAAGCCATTTGCAGAGGTTTTTAAAAACATAGATGAAAGTGAAAGTACACTTATGAAAGCAATTTTGCATCGTAAAGCTACTTTAAAGAAAGAACAAACCTATTTAAATAAAGATGGAAAGGAAATTACTACAGTCAATACAACGATTCCTATGGTGGTCGATGGTAAACTCATTGCTGCCATTGAAATTGCAAAAAATATTACTGACATTCAAAAAATGTCGCATACGATATTGGAATTAAGAAAAGAAATTGATTGTCCGGAAGAGGCAAAAGAACATAGAATAAAAAAGTATAACTTTGATAACCTATACGGAAAAAACGAACGATTTAGTGAAACGATCGCTCTTGCAAAGAAAGTTGCAAAAAGTTCGGCATCGGTATTGATTTATGGAGAAACAGGAACCGGAAAAGAATTGATTGCGCAAAGCATTCATTTCGATAGCCCGAGAAAGCACAAGCCTTTTCTTGCACAAAATTGTGCAGCACTTCCTGCAAACCTCCTTGAAGGTCTTTTGTTCGGTACGACAAAAGGCGGATTTACTGGAGCTGTGGATCGTGTTGGTTTATTTGAGCAAGCCGATGGAGGTACTTTGCTTTTGGATGAAATTAATTCCATGCATTATGAGCTTCAGGGAAAGCTCCTTCGTGTTTTGCAGGAAGATTACATAAGAACGGTAGGCGGAACAAAAGATATTCCCATTGATGTGAGAATCATCGCCACAATTAATGAACCGGCAGACGAATTGATTGAAACAGGCAAACTAAGAAAAGACTTGTATTATCGTTTAAATATAGTACCCATTAATATTCCTCCTTTAAGGGAACGTTGTGATGATATACTTCTTTTAACCAATAAATTCATGGAAAAACACAATGAAAAGTATGGAAAACAGATGTGGATGTTATCAGAGCAAGCAAAAGAAAAACTATTGGATTATGATTATCCGGGAAATGTGAGAGAGCTTGAAAATATTATTATGGGAGCCATATCAATGGCAGAAGATAATGAGCGCGTTTTAATGCCTGAGCATTTAATTATTAATCGAAGAAAATCCGTTGCGCGTCAAGGAATTTATGAAATAAAAGAGGAAGGACTGGATTCCTATTTAGAAAGAATTGAACAAGAAATGATTGAGCATGCATTGGTTGCTGAAGGTGGAAATATATCTAGAGCAGCGGATCGTCTTAAGATAAAACGTCAAACATTACAGCATAAAATTAAAAAATATAAAATGAACATGTGAGAAGCAAAAACATTTGCATTAAGTGCAAATGTTTTTGCTTTATTTTGAAAAAATAAAGAGAAAATCGAGAATAATGATAAGCATAAAAAAAATAGAGTATAAAATTTAAATTAGATGTTAAAAAATATAGAAAAATATAAAGCAAATTTATAAAAACTAAAGGATAATTAAATTAGTTTTTGTTTTGGCATAGGACTTGCTTTATATTAAAGTGTCTCGGTAACAGTGCAAATATGAAGTATGAAGTGTATGTTAGGTACTGCGAGATATTTAGAAGTTAATTTTATTAAAACTATAAAAAAATGGAGGATGAAAAGATGCAAAACGTAAAAGTAATCATTTGGGGACTTGGTGCTATGGGCGGCGGTATGGCTGACATGCTGCTTAAGAAAAAGGGCGTTGATATTGTAGGTGCTGTAGGCCGTGGTGCAAAAATCGGTAAGAGCATGTATGATTTCATTAAGACTGAAAAAGGTGACAGACCTGAGGTACTTATTGGTGCTGCTGAAGATGTAATCAAGCCAGGTGCTGCTGACATCGTTCTACTTTGCACAGATTCTTTCACAAGAAATGCATTTGATAAATTAAAGTTCATCATGGAACAGAAGATCAATGTTATCACTTCTGCAGAAGAAATGGCTTATCCAAAAGCTCAGGAACCAGAACTTGCTGCACAGTTAGATGAAATTGCAAAAGCAAACGGCGTATCTTGCTTAGGAACTGGTATCAACCCAGGTCTTATCATGGACTTACTTGTATTGATCATGACTGGTTGTATGGAAGATGTAGAACACATCGTTTCCAGACGTGTTAACTCTTTATCTCCATTTGGACCTGCTGTAATGGAAGAACAGGGTATCGGTGTTACTCTTGAAGAATTCAAGAAGGGTCATTTAGCTGGTCACGTTGGATTCGCAGAATCCATGGGCATGATTGCTGATGGTATTGGTTGGGAAATCGACAAGTTCGAGCAGTCTATGGATCCAATTGTAACTGATGTAGATAGAAAATCCTCTTATGGATTTGCAAAGGCTGGTAACGTTGCTGGTGTTGCAATGAAAGCGTTTGGATATAGAGATGGCGAATTGATGATCGAAATGGATCACCCTCAGCAGATTGAACCAGAACAGGTTGGAGTACAGACTGGTGACTATGTAATCATCAAGGGAACTCCAAACATTAATATGGTTAACAGCCCAGAAGTTGAAGGCGGAATCGGAACAATCGCAATGTGCGTTAACATGATTCCTCAGGTTATCAATGCAAGACCTGGTCTTCACACTATGTTAACTCTTCCAGTTCCAAGAGCTATCATGGGTGACATGAGAGATCAAATTTGCGAAGAAGCAAAAATTGTAAAATAAAAAACAGTAATTTAACAAATACTAATATGAAGAGGACGGTTTTTTGTAATCGTCCTCTATATCAACATCTACATAAATTTAGATACATTTGAAAAAGATGGAATATCTTTTTCTCTGTATATAAATTAAATTTATTTTAGACAATACAGAGATGTATTGTTTAGAAAAGGAGAATAAAAATGGTTAAAAAAGGTGAATGGGTGCGTATTCACTCAATCGTACTGGAGCCATCTGGAAGAGCTCCAAAAGTTCCGGATGACACAAGAGCATGTCCGCTTGAAATGTGGACAAAAGGATTTTTACAGGAAGATGCAGAAATTGGCGACGAAGTTACAGTTAAAACTGCAGCTAATCGTTTAGAAAAGGGAAAACTTCTTGAAGTTAACCCATATTATACACATAGCTATGGCACGTTTGTTCCTGAATTGATTCAGATTGATAAGCAGCTAAGAGAAATCATGTTTGGAGGTGACAAATAATGGCATTGGCAAAAGATTATGCTTCCGTTATGGGAAGATCCAACGAAATTATGAAAAAAGCTCTTGGCTTAGATTATACAGATTTTGAATCAGGTTCCGTAGCATTTGATTACGAAACATTAATGAAGTCAACAGGATATACATTAGATGAAGTTGCTAAAATTCAAGGAAGAACAGGCGTTGGTAATACACCATTGTTAGAACTGAGAAACTTATCTGCTCTTTCAAGAAAATATGCAAAACCAGGATATGGTGCTCGCATTTTTGCTAAGGATGAAGCAGCTAATCCATCTGGTTCCTTCAAGGCAAGAAGAGCAGCTTGCGCTGTTGCTCATGCAAAGAAACTGGGATACAAAGGTGTTATTGCAGCTACATCCGGAAACTATGGTGCAGCAGTTGCATCTCAGGCAGCAATGCAGGGATTGGAATGCATCATTGTTCAGGAATGCTATGACTCTCGTGGAGTTGGTCAACCGGAAATCGTTGAAAAAGCAAGAAAGTGTGAAGCTTTTGGAGCAGAAGTTGTTCAGTTAACAGTTGGACCTGAATTATTCTATTCCTTCTTGTCAATTTTGGAAGATACAGGATACTTCAACGCTTCCTTATACTCACCATTTGGTATTGCTGGCGTAGAAACATTAGGATATGAAATTGCTATGCAGTGTCGTGAGTACATTGGAAAAGATCCTGATATGGTTGTATGTACAAATGCTGGTGGCGGAATGATGACAGGAACCGCTCGTGGTCTGATGAAGGCTGGAGCAACAGATACGAAATATGTTGCAGCTTCTATCGATTTAACAGGACTGCACATGGCTTCCGATAAACAGTTTAACCGTAAATCATGCACAACAGGTCACACTGGATTTGGTGTTCCATATGCTACAGACCCAGATCATTCAGATGTTCCAAGAAGTGCAGCAAGACCTCTTCGTTACATGGATCGTTATGTAACAGTAACACAGGGTGAAGTATTCTATATGACAGAAGCTCTTGCAAACCTAGAAGGTATTGAAAGAGGACCTGCTGGAAATACTGCATTGGCAGCTGCATTCTCATTAGCTCAGGAACTTCCTGAAGATGCAGTTATTGTTATCAGTGAAACTGAATACACAGGTGCTGGTAAACACATTCAGCCACAATTATCTTTTGCAAGAGAAAATGGTATTGATATTTGCTTTGGCGATCCTAAGGATGATAAGCCAGGTGAAAATATCGTATTGCCAAAGGATCCAAGCTACATCAAGTGCAAAGATGCTGACATTAATCGCTTCAGAACTTCCTTAATTAAAAAGGCTTGCGGTAAACATGAAGGCACTCCAACAGATGCTGACTTAGAATTCCTTGCACTAGAAACAAAGACAGATGTTGCTTTTGTTAAAGAAGTTTTAGGACTCTAATTTGGTAGTCCGAATAGTCTTTGACGTTATAAGTAAGCTCCGAAAATAAATTAAAAAACAAAGATGTAGGTTTTGATGAAACCGCAATAAATTGAACCCTACATCTTATTAATCCGAAATTAAAAGATTATTAAATAAGGAGAAACAGGATGGAAAGAAAAGATGATTTTGCAGAACGCAGAAAGCACATTGCAAAACTTTCAGACGAAGAATTATATGATAAATTCTGGGAGTTAACAGCTAAAGTTGTTGATCCTCTATTGGAGTTGGGAAAGAAAAACACAACTCCTTCTGTAGAAAGAGCCGTTCTTTTGAGAATGGGTGTTTCATCCCTTCAGTCAAAGCCAATCGTTGAAGGCTGTATGGACAGAGGATTAATGGGAAAAGGCGCAGGTCACGTAGTATATAAATTATCAAAGGCTAAGAACATTTCAATTCCTGAAGCAGCAGAAATGCTTGCAGAAGGTAAGGGTTGGGATGAAGCAGTAGCATTGTTTAAAGGAGGGAAATAAGATGGCTTACGATAAATTAGAAAAAGATAAGAAAATTGATATCGAGCTTATCTTACAGGACCTCGATAAATATGCACCAAGAAGAAAAGGATGGGTTTGGAGAAAACCTGTAGCAGACTTAGAAATGGGACCTTTCTCATATAAGGATGCAACTGAGCCATTGAAGCAGAGTGTACCGCTACCTCCTGCTAAATATTTTAACAACATTGACCCGCAGCCAGCTCCGGTTATTACGACTGAAATCGCTTCCGGAAGATTTGAAGACGATATCAGAAGAATGAGAATGGCAGCTTGGCATGGTGCAGACCATATCATGGTAATTCGTACTGCAGGACAATCTCATATGGACGGATTAATTGAAGGTACTCCGCAAGGTATCGGAGGCGTTCCTATTACAAGAAAGCAAGTTAGAGCTCAGAGAAAAGCATTGGATTTAATTGAAGATGAAGTTGGTCGTCCAATCAACTATCATTCTTATGTATCCGGTGTTGCTGGTCCTGATGTAGCTGTAATGTTTGCAGAAGAAGGAATTAACGGTGCGCACCAGGATCCACAGTACAATGTTCTTTACAGAAATATCAACTGTGTTCGTTCTTTCGTAGATGCTTGCGAATCAAAGAAAGTATTAGCATGGGCAGAAATTGCACAGATCGATGGAGCTCACAATGCTAACGCAACAGCTAGAGAAGCATGGAAGGTAATGCCAGAACTTATCGTTCAGCATGCAATTAACTCATTATTCTCAGAAAAGGTTGGAATTAAACCAGAGAATATTTGCTTGTCAACAGTACCTCCAACAGCGACTCCTGCACCATGCGTGTATATGGATCTTCCTTATGCAGTAGCGCTTAGAGATTTCTGCAGAAGATACAGAATGAGAGCACAGATGAACACGAAGTACATCGACTCTTCCGCTAGAGAAGCAACTGTAACACATGTATTGAATATGTTTATTTCAAAGCTTACAAGAGCAGATATCCAATCTACAATTACTCCTGATGAAGGTAGAAACGTTCCTTGGCATATCTACAACATTGAAGCTTGTGATACAGCAAAACAAACATTAATTGGTCTTGATGGCTTAATGGAAATGGTTGAATTAAAGAATGACGGTCCATTAATTGAAAAATCAAGAGAAATTAGAGAAAGAGCTTGCTTATTCATGGAAGAAATCGTTGAAGTAGGCGGTTACTTTGAAGCAGTACAAGAAGGATTCTTCGTTGACTCTGCAATGTATCCGGAACGAAACGGTGACGGTATTGCAAGAAAGATTGAAGGCGGTATCGGATATGGATTCGTTTATGAAAGAGACGAAGACTATATGGCTCCAGTAACGGCTCACTATGGTTACAATAATGTGGAACAGTACGGCGGAGATCCTAAGGATCCATCAGCATTAATCGATGGCTGTACGTTTGAAGACAGAAACAAGATCGTTTATATTGATGAGCTTGATGATGATAATGTAAACACAAGAATGGATGAAAATGCGAAATATAGAAATTCAAACTTCATCAAGCCAGAAATGGAATGGTTAGCAGATGGTACAGTAATGCTTACAATGTGCATTCCTGCAAATAAGAGAACTGCAGAAGTAGTTGCTGTAGAAATCGGTAATAAGTTAGGCCTGGAGGATCCAGAAGTAATTTCAAGAGAAGTACTTCAAGAAGCAGAAGGTACAAGAATTGAAATGAAAGGAAAGCTCAAATTTGACGTTGATCTTTCTACGCTTGTAATTCCACCTGAACCAGTATATCTAACTGACGAAGAAATCAGAAACGATGTAAAAGAACATCCGTTAAAGGTTGTTTGTGGTACAGTTGGTGAAGATGAGCATTCCGTAGGTCTTCTTGAAATCATTAACATTAAGCATGGTGGTATCGAAAGATTTGGTATTGAGTGTATATACCTTGGTACTTCTGTTCCAGTTGAAAAGTTAGTTGATGCAGCAGTAGAGCTAAATGCGGAAGCTATCCTTGCATCCACAATTATCTCTCATGATAACATCCATTACAAGAACATGAAGAGAATCAATGAACTTGCAATAGAAAAAGGAATCAGAGATAAGGTAATGATTGTTGCAGGCGGTACGCAGGTAATTCCTGAAGAAGCTATGAAGACCGGTATTGATGCTGGTTTTGGAAGAAACTCACATGGTATAGATGTTGCTTCCTTCTTAGTCGAAGAAAGAATCAGAAGAAGAAATAAATAAAAAGAAATAAAAAGAATTATGGTGGAGTCTGTGCAAAGAGTGCAGACTCCATTGTTAAAAATAAGGAGTTAGCATATGAAAGTCGACGTATTAGTAGCCGAAATCGGCTCAACAACAACGGTAGTAAATGCATTTAAAGATATAAATACAGAGGACCCTATTTTTTTGGCTCAAGGGCAGGCTCCAACATCGGTAATGGACGGCGACGTAAGAATTGGACTTCAAGGCGCAATTGATGATTTGTGCAAAAAAATGGGCATTGATTCCTTAGAATACGATGAAATGCTTGCGACTTCTTCGGCAGCAGGCGGATTAAAGATGACCGTGCATGGCCTTGTTTATGATATGACTGCAAAAGCAGCAAAGGAAGCGGCACTTGGTGCCGGGGCTATTATTCATTACGTAACAGCAGGAAAGCTGAGACGTACAGACATAAAAAAGATTAAAGAAATAAAACCGAATTTAATTCTCATAGCCGGCGGTGTAGACTATGGGGAGCGGGATACTGCGGTGTATAACGCAGAAATGATTCGAAATATGGGATTAAATACACCGATTATTTATGCAGGAAATGTAGAAAATCAAGAAGAAATCAAACTGATCTTCGATGAGGAGAGCGGTTCAAAATTATATATTGTAGAGAACGTGTATCCTAAAATTGATGACCTGAATGTAGAACCGGCAAGAAAAGTTATTCAGGACGCCTTTGAAGATCACATTATTCATGCACCTGGAATGGAGCATGTGCGGGATATGGTAAATGGGCCGATCATTCCGACACCAGGTGCGGTTATGGAAGCAACGAAGCTGTTAAATGAATGTATAGGAAACGTTGTTGTTTTGGATGTCGGCGGAGCAACTACAGATGTGCATTCGGTATGCGAAGAATCCGATCAAATTGCCAGAATTATGATCAGCCCGGAACCGAAAGCAAAGCGTACGGTGGAGGGTGACCTTGGTGTTTACGTAAATATGAAAAATATTGTGGAATTGATTGGAGAAGAAAAGCTTGCAGAAGACTTACCAAATATTAATTTACAAACAGTAATGGAAAGTTACAAGGCAATTCCAAAAAATGATGACGAACGTGCTTTTGTAGAGCGTTTGACAAAAGAAGCCGTAGTTCGTTCGGTAGAACGCCATGCAGGACAAATTCGATACATATATGGTCCGTCCGGCAGAAGTACGGTTGCAGAAGGTAAGGATTTAACACAGGTAAAATATATCATTGGAACGGGTGGTGCATTGACAAGACTTCCTCACAGAGTAGAGATTATGGAGGACATAGCAAAGCACAATGAAACTGGATTACTCTTGTTCCCAAGTGAAAGTGCTCGTATTTTAGTTGATAATGACTACATTATCGCTTCTTTGGGCGTACTATCTAAAAAATATAAAGAAGGAACAATTAAGCTTTTAGAAAAGAGCTTGAATTTTAAATTCCCAGCGAAAAAAGACGATGGTCCGATTCGTTCTGCAAAAGCAGCTTATTTACAGGAGTTAGAACGACTGGAAGCCATTGAAAATAAGAAGAAAAAAGAGTTGGAAGAACATTTGCGTGAAGAAGGTTATGAATGCATTAATGGAGAATATGTAAAAAAAGAGTAAATGATGAAATCGAGGATTTCTATTTACAAATTTTATGTATTACGCAACAAAGAATTGTTAAGGAAATCTTAAATAAGAAGTTTTAAAGGAGGAAAAGCAATGTATCCAAGATTAACGGTTCATTTAACAAAAATCAAACAAAATCTTGATGCGGTAAGCAAAATTACACATGGCGGCAACTGTTCTATGATGATTGTAACAAAAGGTTTTTGCGCCGATAAGAGAATTGTAGAACTGATTGCAGAGCATCCGGGAGTGAATTTTTTAGCAGATTCTCGTGTGCAGAACATTAAGACTTATGCAGAGTTTGCAAGAAAAAACGGAAAAGAGACTGTGCTACTGAGATTACCGATGGGAAGCGAAGCAGAAGAAGTAGTTAAGTATGTTGATTTAAGCTTTAATTCCGAACTTTCAACAATTACTTTATTAAATGAAGCTGCGAAAAAGCAAAATAAAAAACATAAAGTACTATTAATGATTGACTTAGGTGATCTAAGAGAAGGTATTTTCTTTAAAGACGAAGATCAGATTATGGATAC
Source organism: Anaerovorax sp. IOR16 (assembly GCF_017168145.1). GTDB lineage: Bacteria > Bacillota > Clostridia > Peptostreptococcales > Anaerovoracaceae > IOR16. The sequence continues at coordinate 541,297 of NZ_JADQTL010000010.1, forward strand.
CGTATCTGAAATTCTAAAGATGGAATGCATTGAACTATATGGTATTGGAGTTAATTTAACTTGCTATGGAGCAGTGATTCCTAAAAATGATAACTTATCCATCTTAGTAGACATTGCAAGAAAAATTGAAGATCGATTTAATATCTCTTTATCAATGGTATCCGGAGGAAATTCCAGTTCTATTTACTTAATAGGGAAAGACGAATTACCAGAAGGTATTAATAACCTTCGTCTTGGCGAATCCTTCATTTTAGGAAATGATACTGCATACGGTACAAAAATTGAAGGAACGTGCTCTGATGCTTTAATTTTAGAAGCGGAGATCATTGAGCTCAAGAGTAAACAGTCCATTCAAATTGGTGAAACTGGTGTGGATGCATTTGGTCAAAAACCAGTTTACGAGGATCGTGGCATTATTAAACGTGCGATCTTAGCAGTTGGAAAGCAAGACATTGATATTGACAGTATGACACCACTGGATGAAAAAATTGATATTCTAGGTGGCAGCTCCGACCATTTAATATTAGATGTAACAAATTCAGATACTGCTTATAAAGTAGGAGATTGTATCAAGTTTGAGCTTGGATATGGCGGAATGTTGAAGGCCTTTACAAGCGCATATGTAGGTACAAATTATGAAGAATAAAAGTAAGTAAATGAAAGAATAAAATAAGACAATCTAGGCCTTTGGCAGAAAATGTAAGTATCATAAATAATACATCATTTTATTGCCAAAGGTTTTTTATCTACTAAGGAAAATATGATAAAAAAATGTTTTCTCCTTGTAAAAAACCTTTTCTTTGTTTCTTGGCTAAAATCTAAAAAAAAGGAAAAAATACGAAGAAATAAAGTTAATTATAGGAGGAAAAATTTTGAGATATATCAAAGAATTTTTCTTGTATCATAAAAAAATTAGTTTTTTCTTTTTCTTTTTGTTCTTTTTGTATTTTGGGGCTATGTTGTCAGGAAGAGCAGTAGAATCTTCGGCACACATTACACCCGATTATCCAAAAGAAGAGATTATTCAAATTTTTTTGAAAGAAAAAATCAATGAAACAGATTATAAAAAAATTTTATTTCAGACTGGTTTAGGAAAGGCAGCGGTCGATCAGCTCAGAGAAACAAAACCAAAGATAGAAAACACAGATTATGCACAATATACGGCATGGATGCTTAAAATTGAAACCATACAAGAAAGCTTTTTTCAAGAAATTGATTTTACACACAAAGCGAATACTTTTATCTCTTGTGAAGAAACATTAATTGACAAAGACGGAAATCGTATAGAGGGAATCAAATTTGTTGATCTAGAAGACGGTGATATATTAGTCACCAAATGCTCTCGGGTATATGGGTGGAGAAATGGGCATGCTGCTTTGGTTGTGGATGCTAAAAAAGGAAAAACGATAGAATCGGTAGTTTTAGGAGAAAATTCATGCATTCAAAACATCAACAAGTGGAAATATTATCCCGATGTTATGGTTTTTCGATTAAAAGGAGCTTCTAAAACTTATCGTAAAAAAATTGCAGAATGGGCAATACAGAATTTGGAAAATTTACCATACCGATTTTCTGTAGGAGTTTTATCAAATAAAGAAGGCAAAGAGGGAACGATCGAAGGAACGCAATGTGCACATTTGGTTTGGGCTGCATATCGGCAGTTTGGATATGATTTAGATAGTGATGGAGGGAAAATTGTAACACCAAAGGATTTGGCGAATAGTTCTTGGCTGGAAGTCGTACAATTGTATGGGGTAAACCCAAATGAGCCTTGGAAATAATCATGACTTTCATTGACAGAATGAATATGGAAGATTATGATAAAATTAGACATGTGCAATAAGGGAGGCACTAAGGCGATGAAATTTTTTAAAAATACACAAAAGGATCAAAATGACATTGCTGTAATAAAAAATAACGATAGAGAATTGGCCGATAAATATTTAGAATTGATCAGTGGATTTTCTTTTTCTGTTGACGAATTGGATATTGAAATGAATGAAATTCTACTTCGAATTCAAGGACTTACATCAGAATCAAAAGAACAAGCTTCGAGCATGATTTCTATGAATGATGTGATCGATGTTATTTACACCACAGTTCAGGAAAGCAGGATAAAAGCATCTCAAGCATCTGAAATTTCTAATGATACCTATGAAAATATCGTAAATAAGAAAAAAGAGTTTGAGGAAATCACAAAGAGCTTAAGTGCAACCGGTGAAAATCTAAATTCTGCGAAAAAATCCTTCATTGAATTAGAAGGAAAAACGAGAACTGCCAAATCTCTTGTAGATCGGATTGAGCATATTTCTGCGCAAACCAATTTACTCGCTTTAAATGCATCAGTTGAGGCTGCGCGAGCCGGTGAGCATGGTCGTGGTTTTTCAGTCATTGCAGAGGAAGTAAGGCAGCTTGCAAGTGAGACAAGCGAGGTAAACAAAATAATCAGCGGAATTATTGCTGAGATTACAGCTTCTGTAGATCGATCCAAAAAGGATGTTCATCAAGTAATAGAAAACATCGAGTTTCAAGGTTCCAAAATTGCAAATACCATTCAAGATTTTGCTATGATTGAAAGTGTTTCAAAAGATTCGAGTGAAATGAGTCGTTGGATTGCTGATAACTCACAGGAACTGGAAACTTCCATTTATTCAGCGAAAGAGGTAATTGGAAAAGTAACTGCTTCAGTTGATTGTTCTTCCCATAAAATAGCAGAGCTTTCACAGTCTATTAAAGAAGAAGCAAAATCAGCCAATCATATTAAGCAAAGGATTGAGCAGCTTGAGCATCTTAATTTTCAACTTATGGAACAAAAAGAGTACAGGGATGATTCAACCATTGTTGTTGCTACTTCACCATATGAACCATATTTTATTTATGATGAGAAAACAAAACAAGTTTCCGGAATGGATTATGATTTAATTCAAGAGGTATTTAAGGATTCAAATTATAAAGTTGCATTTAAAATAGTACCTTGGGACACTTCAATTAAAATGGTGAAAAATGGGATATCAGATATTCTTCCTGCTATATCATATGATAAAACCAGAGAGTCTTATTTAAGATTCAGTGACAGCTATCGTTTTGAAAGTCCATATGCTTTTTATACCAGTCGTAATCAAGCGATAGAAGTAAATCAACTTTCCGATATGGATGGAAAAAGGGTTGGAGTCATTTCTGGATATACATATTTTTCCGAACTCTATCAATTAAATATAAAGATTGAAGAAAGCAGCAAAGAGGATATTCTGTTTAAAAAATTGTTAAAGGGTCAGCTTGATATTGTTGTATTGGAGATGGATTCCGGTGATTATCAAGTAAAGAAACTGAATATGGAGCATTTGATACGCAAGGAACCTTATGTTTTTATTTTAAAAGATCCCGTAAAGACGTATTTAGGCTTTGGTATTGTTAAAAACCACGATTTGATATGTGAATATTTTAATAAAAAAATTAAAGAAATGCAGAGAAATGGAATGCTGCAAAAAATTGTTAATAAATATAAGTAATAAGTAAAAGGAGTGAGGAAACATGATTTCAAAGAAAATGGTTGCCTTTGTTGAAGGTAGTTCAACAATTCGTGCGATGTTTGAAGAAGGTAAGCGATTAGCTGAAAAATACGGTGCAGAAAATGTGTATGATTTTAGTTTGGGAAATCCAAATGTACCGGCACCAAAAAAAGTTAAGGATGCCATCATTGATATTTTAAATGAAGAAGAATCCACTTTTGTTCATGGTTATATGAACAATTCAGGATACGAAGACATTCGGGATGCAATTGCTTCTTCCATAAATAAAAAATATGGAACTGCATTTAATCACAATAACATTATTATGACGGTAGGAGCTGCCGGAGGAATTAATGTTATTTTAAAAACTTTACTGAATCCGAATGATGAAGTGATGGTTTTTGCACCATATTTCGGAGAATACCGCAGCTATGCAGCCAATTACGATGCAAATTTGGTTGTTGTATCTGCTAATACAAAAGATTTTCAGCCAAACCTTGCAGAATTCCGCGAAAAAATAACACCAAAAACTAAGGTTGTCATTATCAATTCACCAAACAACCCAACCGGTGTGGTTTATACCGAGGATACCATTAAAGAGTTAGCTTCGATTTTAAATGAAAAACAGAAGGAATTTGGTACAGATATTTATTTAGTTGCAGATGAGCCATACAGAGAACTTGCTTACGATGGAGTAAAAGTGCCTTATGTCACACCATATTATAATAATACGATTGTAGGTTATTCCTATAGTAAATCCCTGTCTCTTCCGGGAGAACGTATTGGTTATTTGGTAATTCCAAGTGAAGCCGCAGATTTTGAGAATGTGATTGCTGCAGCTAATGTTGCCACTCGTATTTTAGGATTTGTTAATGCTCCGTCACTATTGCAAAGAGTTATTGGAAGATGTTTAGATGCTGAAGTAAATGTTGCAGCTTACGATAAAAATAGAGAGACGCTATATAAGGGGCTTTGTGATGCTGGTTATGAATGTATTAAACCGGAAGGTGCCTTCTATCTATTTGTAAAAGCACCAATGGAAAGCGATACCGAATTTTGTCAGGCTGCTAAGAAATATAATTTACTTCTTGTACCGGGAAGCGCATTTGCTTGCCCAGGTTATGTAAGAATTGCTTATTGTGTTGCATATGACACCATAGTCAATGCACTTCCAAAATTTAAAGATTTAATGGATGAAATCAAAGCAAAATAAAAAAATAAAAAAACGTTACATATAATAAATACCTCAAAGAACTGAGATATCTGGCAGATCAAAGTTCTTTGAGGTATTTTATTTTAAATTATTTTATTCGTATTTTCCGTAAGTTCTTGCTTCTTCCGCCATAACTTTTGCAAATTCCAAATCTAAGCTGGAAGGATATTCACATCCTGTAGCAAGGACAAAACCACCGTCCTTCTTATAAGCATCAATTTGTTCTCTGCACTTCTCTCTTAGTTCTTCTTCGGAAGCAGCACATAGCCAACCTGGCTCAATATGACCCATTAAAGTAATGGTTTTTCCGTATTTTTCTTTAATTGCAGCCATGTCCGCACAATCAGGCGGCATATGCTGATAGGAGATTAATACTGGATTCATTCTCTTAATTTGTTCTTCAAAGTATACACCCTGACCACAGTTATGTAGCATTAACATTGCACCATGTTCACGAACTGTATTGGATAATTCTTCAATGTAAACACCTTCAAATTCATCCCACATTTTAGGACTCATGATGGATCTTGAAGCATACAAGGTATCAAACATGATTCCATGACAGCCTGCTTCGATTAAAGCAATACAGAATTCTTTTAATGTATCTGTGATCGCTCTTAATGCAGGGTGTAATTTTTTCGGATTCTTATATAAGTCGAGGAACATTTGCTCTTGACCTCTCATCATACTTAGAACACCTAAAGGACCGAAAACAAAGCCTACAATTGGCATTTCCTTACCTTTTGCTTCATATAAAAGACGAGCAAGTTCAATGTGTTCACTCATTCTTGGTGCAGTTCTTGGATCAATCACTTTAATGTTTTCATAATCATCTGCAGTAGGAATCAAGCGTTTATCCATATTTGGGTGTGCAGCATTTTCTTTGCTGTAAACGATTTCTTGTCCCCAGCCTGCAGCTTCTACGGATAAATCAACCAATGTACTGATACAGTCAGCACCGATTTCTTCGGTTGCTTTGATGATGGCTTCTGCACATTTGTTGACATCCTTAGACCATTCTTCATAAGAAATGCCTAAGGTTTTTCTAGATACGCTATTTAATAGCGGATAAACAGGTACTCTGTCTGCTTCTTTATGCTGTAAAATTAATGTCATACGTTCTAAAGAATTCATAATGTCCTCCTTGTTATCGGTCGTTAATTTATGCTTATATTATAGAGGGTAATGCCATCAAAATAATATCAATTCTATTCAAAAATGTATAAATAATTTTATTACTATTCCATGAAAAAAATAATATTACCATTTGTGAAACAGGTTTAATAATGTTAAAATTATATTAAATATAAAAATAATTAGAAAATGGTGATGTTATGTCATATAAATACACAATGCCGGAACGAAAACCGGATTCTGAACAACAGTTACTGCTAAAAGCAAAAGATGTTGCAAAGGCATTTGCAAATGTGACGCAAATGCCTGTTTCATTTTTTAATCGTTACAATGAATTGGATTGGGAATTGCTTCCACAAGGAAAACTATGTAATATTTTTTCCGAACATTATAATTGCAATGCAAGTTGTCTCAGAATCTTAAAATCTGCAGCAAGTACAGCACATAAATTAGGAGAAGCTTATCTTTTTGTTTGCAATGCGGGAATGATACAGATTGCATACCCATTTACTTATAAAAAAGAAAATTGTGGTTGTTTTTTTGCAGGGCCATTTGCAATGGGTTCGAGTCGTGAACATGTATTGCGTCATATTTTAAAAGGTTTGAATTGCAAGGAAGAGTATGAATATAAGATGATTACTTTTTTTAGTACGTTAAAAGTGTATTCGCCAAAAGATGTACAGAACTTCTATGATTTATTTCAACACACTATGTTGGGAGCTTTATTACCAGATCGAGAATTTGGTACGGTGTATATTACTGAAAATAAGAATGGAGAGCTGAAAGAGCAAAAGGAAAGGGAGATTGCTTATCCAAGTGAATTGGAACATCAATTATTGGAAGCTGTAAAACGTGGAAACGGAGAAAAAGCACAACTTATTTTTACGGAATTTTTTGAGCGTATTAAAATATTGGAAGCTGGAAACTTAAGCTTTGTAAAGATTCGTTTGATGGAACTTACCGGAATTTTATCAAGAGTATCTTCTAAAAATGCAATTAATACTATAAACTCGTATAATTATTTAGAATGTCTCGATGAGTTAAATAATGCCATCACCTTTCAAAGTGTTTTTGATTTAATTTATAATTTAATCGGGAGATTTGCAAATGATGCATTTCTCCATATGTACGAAGGTAACTCAGAAATCATTCGAAGGGTAATAAGATTTATAGAGGATAATTATAAGGATAACATTACATTAAATGATGTAGCAGAAGCAGCACATATCAATGCATCCTATCTATCTACATTATTTAAAAATGAAATGGGAATTGCATTTACTTATTATTTAACAGAATTGAGAATTGATAAAAGTCTGCGATTATTGGTCGACACAAATCTAAGTTTAACGGAAATTGCTCTGAGTATAGGCTTTAATAGTCAGAGTTATTTTATTAAGGTATTTAAAAATATCATCGGCATGACACCAAAAGAGTATAGAAAAGAATCAAACACGCAAGGAATTTATCGGTAAACAAATATTTTGTTAGATATTACAAAAATGTATGATGAATGTACAACTTCGTTTATATAATAGCAATAGAGTGGATAGTAATTACTATTATATTAAGGAGGGAAACACATGATAAAAAACAGCAAACGTTTTTTTGCACTACTTCTAACAGTAGTACTTGTACTTTCAGGGTCTTTTGTGACCTTTGCTGCAAGTAGCTATGAAGAAGCACCGTTACCTCGAAATCTCATTCTTTATTCAGAGATTGGACAGAAGCTAAAGGAATTGAAAGCGTCAAACCCAAGTCTTATGAATTATGAAGTGATTGGACAATCGTTGGAAGGAAGAGATCTCTATTTGGTCACAATTACAGATGCTGAAGGTATGAAGCATCTGGAACGTTATCAAAAATTCATGCAGGATGCGGTAAACAATCCCGAAGATGCACTAAAAGCATTAAAAGAAACATCGGATTATAAGGTGCCGGTCTTTTTTAATGCGAGTATCCATGGGAATGAAACTCCTGGAACGGACGGTGTACTAAAACTGATTGAAACCCTATTGACTGATAAGAGCCCACAAGTTCAAGCAATATTAAAGAATTGTGTTGTTTTAATTAATGTAAGTCAAAATCCGGATGGAAGGGTAAGTGGATTGCGTGAAAATGCATCGGTGACAGACCTGAACCGTGACTATATTACGCAGAGTCAACCAGAAACAAAGGCTGTTGTAAAGCATATTGCTACGAAATGGTTTCCAACGGCAATGCTTGATCTTCACGGATTTATGACAACAGAAAATGTACTGTTAGAGCCATGTACCATTCCTCACAATCCGAATTACGAATATGATCTGTTATTGGATCACGCATTGCCACATGCAGAGATGATAGCAGATGAAATTACCCAAGCAATCGGATGGGGTGTAGACATCCCTTATCAAGTATGGGAAGACGGCTGGGATGATTATCCACCGATTTTTACACCACAATACTTCATGTATTTAGGTACTATTTCACATACTTTAGAAGTAAAATATGCAAACCAGGAAGGTGTAGAAACAGTTTATGCCGCTTGTATGGCTTCTTTAAAATATGTAGTTGAAAATAAACAGGAATTATTGGAAAATCAATTTAAAATTTATGAAAGAGGTGTCAAGGGAATTGAAGAAGAAGAAGATATTCATTTCCCTTATGCTTATATATTACCAATGAATGAGAAGCAGCAAAGTGATTCTCTGCAAGCAGCAAAGATGATTCAACATATGTTAAACAATGGCATTCAAATAAAGATAGCGGAAAAGCCATTTGAAGCAGATGGGATAACCTATCCAGAAGGAACTTATGTAGTGCCTCTTAATCAAGGACTGAGAGGACTTATTAATACCATGCTTTGGAAAGGAGAAGATGTCAGCCCATTGGCAAATGCTATGTATGATATTTCAGCGTATTCCTTCCCAATGCTTTGTGGATTTGATACCATAGCAGTCGACAAAGCTTTTACTGCTGATCTTACTTCTGTGGCAGAGATTACAATGCCTGCAGGGAGTATGGATGCCGCAAAGAATAGCAATTATGTTATTTTAGTGGAAAACAATGATGCATATAAAGCAGCAAATATTTTAGCGAAAGAAGGTTTTAAAGTATATCGTTCCATGGATATGGTAAGCAGCTATCCGGCAGGAACGTTTGTTGTTCCGGAGCAAAATGGAATCTTTGAACGATTATCCGCACTTGTAAAAGAAGAAGCCATTCAAGTAAAGAGTGTTGGAGAAACTCATGCAACGTTACTTCCGATTACGTTAAAAAAGATTGCGGTTGTTGAGGAAGATGGCGGTACCTATACTGCAATGAAAGAAATGGGTTTTGATGTTACCGCAGTCTCATATAAAAAGTTAAATAAGGGATATGATTTAAAAAAGAACGGGTTTAACGCATTGGTTGTTTCCGGTTCTCAATATTTCTGGGAAGATAGCTACGATGACACTGGAACGACTTGGTCGCTGGATGAAAGAGCGATTAAACAGTTAAAAACCTTTGCAAAAGAAAACGATTACATTGGTATGGGATATGCCGGTGTCATGTTGAATGAGGAAATTAAAAAATTAAAAACTGAATTTTATTATATTGAAGATGAAGATGGTGGGCAGACTGCCGAAAATGGAATTTGTACGTTTGATGCAGATAGATATGATCCAATTACCTTTAATTTTGGAAAAAAGGAAACGGTTTTTGCCTTTAAACCTATTTGGTTTAAAGGATTTTCAGGTAATGCGGTTGCAAATGCGACCTATGGTAAGGGTAAGGATATGTATTTAGCTGGATTTTGGCATGAACCACAAAAAATAGCTGGAAAAACAGCAATTATCCATGACAATAGTCCAGCTTATGATGCAGTACTTTTTGGAATCATCCCAAGTTTTCGCAGCTATAATCCTAATACATATGGCATGACTGCAAACGCTCTTTATTATATTGGTTATGATGAAAAATAAACGACTAAAAAAAATTGGAGTTGTCCGCATTTGTTGACAACTCCATATAAAACATAATTTTAATAATATTATAGAGAAGGGTAAGGCAATTAGTGTTTCTCAAAGTCGCCGGTATAATTTTTATCTATGGTAATCACTGGGTGATATAAAGAATTATATTGCTGAAGCCCTTCTGTTAATTTTGACTTCAATTCACTTTCGCTCATATTGCATTGCGGCGAAACGACTATATCAAAAATAATGTTATGGTGTGTATAGCCTTGAACGACTCTAACATCATGTACATCCAAAATGGTTTCGTTTTTAGAGATAAGCTCATTTAATTGTTGTTTTACCGTTAGTGTTAAAGGGTCTTTGTAATCTACAGGATCCATATGAACGACAAGATGTATGTGCAATTTTTCACTTAAGGTTCGTTCGATGTTATCAATCACATCATGGCTTTCCATTAAATTTCCATGTGCATCGACCTCTACATGTACGGATGCAAAAATACGAGAAGGACCATAATTATGAACAACCAAATCATGAATACCTAAAACTTCAGAATGCGATAAAATTTGTTCGCTAATCGCTGTTACTAATTCTGGATCCGGAGCTTGACCAAGTAATGGATCTGCCGTTTCTTTGACAAGCTGAAAACCGGAATAAACGATAAATAAAGCGACCAAAATACCTAAATAACCATCAAGTTGGAGTCCTGTGATTTTTCCGATTAGGATACCTGCTAATACAACTGACGTTGAAATGACATCGTTTCGGCTATCGGTACCAGTTGCCTTTAAGGTAGAAGAAGAAATGGCTTCGCCCATTTTTATATTAAAGAAAGCTTGCCAAATCTTTATTAAAATTGCAACAATTAAAACTGCAACTGCAACGTAGCTAAAGTCCAACTCGTCCGGATGAATTATTTTATCAATGGAGCGAATGCACAATTGGATACCCAATACAATAATAAGGACCGAAACAATAACACCCGTCAGATATTCAATACGAGCGTGTCCGTAAGGATGATCCTCATCTGCGGGACGAGATGCTAGACGAAAGCCAATTAAGGTTATAAAGGAAGACGAAGCATCCGCTAAATTATTAATTCCATCGGCTAAGATGGCAATGCTATGAAACACTAATCCAACAATAATCTTAATCGTGCATAGAAGAACATTCGAGGCAATGCCGACGGCACCTGCTAATTTTCCGTAGCTTTCTCGAACTTGTGGGTCTTTTATGTTTTCATAATCCTTAATAAAGGTTTTTATCAATAATTTTCTCATAGTTTCTCCTGTTTTGGTTCTATTTTCATTTATTCCTAAAAAATACTATAATACTTTTATTATACGCTGGATTAAACGGAAAGTAAATTGTATGCAGGCAAATGGAAAAAGGTAGGAAGTATATTTTAAATATGATAAGATATGTATAACGATTTGTCATAAGGAGGCACGGTTAGATGACATTTAATTTAGAAAAATTAAAGGAAGAGAATGCAATGCTTTTACCTATGATGGAAGCCGAAACTATTTTTTGGCTGAATCCTAATAATGGAGAAGTAGCAGAGTATCCATTTAATGAAAATGATGTTGCAGAAGTAGAAGCACGACTTAGACGTTTTGCATCTTACCTTCGGATAGCATTTCCACAGACAGAAGCAACAAATGGCATTATTGAATCTCCATTGATTGAAATCCCGAAGATGCAAAAAGCATTGTCTAAACGTTATGGCATTGCACATCGAGGGACCTTGCTTATGAAATGTGACAGTCATTTACCGGTATCTGGCTCCATCAAAGCGAGGGGTGGCATTCATGAAGTTCTAAAATTTGCGGAAGACATTGCAATCGAAAATGGTTTGCTGAAAAAAGAAGACGATTATGCAGTACTGGCAGAACCTCGTTTTAAGGAATTGTTCTCCCAATACAGTGTAGCGGTAGGTTCGACCGGAAATTTAGGCTTGTCCATTGGTATTATTAGCGCAAAACTTGGATTTCATGTAACCATTCATATGTCATCAGATGCAAGGCAGTGGAAAAAGGACATGCTTCGAGAAAGAGGAGCTATAGTAGTAGAATACCCGGATGATTATCAGAAAGCCGTTGCGGAAGGAAGAAAAGAAGCAGCCAAAGATCCAATGTGTCATTTTGTTGATGATGAAGGTTCAGCTGACTTGTTTTTAGGCTATGCAACTGCTGGAAAACGATTGGATCGCCAGTTGAAAGAAAAGGGCATTGTAATTGATGAAGACCATCCGATGTTCGTTTATTTACCTTGCGGTGTAGGTGGTGGACCGGGTGGTGTGGCATTTGGTTTGAAACAGGTCTATGGTAGTAATGTACATTGCTTCTTTTCAGAACCAACCCATGCACCTTGTATGGCACTTGGTATGATGACGGGACTTCATGATAAAATTGCTTGCAGTGACATTGGCTTAGATGGAAAAACAGCTGCAGACGGATTGGCGGTTGGCAGAGCTTCCAGATTAGTGGGTAAAATAATGGAAACTCAGTTAGACGGCGTGTTTACTGTAGAGGATGAGGAACTTTATCAACTTCTTTTCTTACTATCAGAAGAAGAAAAACAATACATTGAACCATCGGCTTGCGCAGGTTTTCCTGGCATTGCAAAGGTATTATCGCATGAGGAATATCTAAAGAAAAACGGATTAGTTGATAAAATGGATCAAGCCGTTCATGTTGTTTGGGCGACAGGTGGAAGCATGGTACCGACGGAAGAGATGCAGGATTATTTAAAAAAGGGAAAAGAGTTGATCTAAGTCATATAGTTGTTTGTTATAGCTAATAGGAATGATAATTAGGGGAATAGGTAGTTTTTATGAGTACCATTTTAGTTGTGGATGATGAGAAAGAGATTGTTGACTTAGTAGAAATCTATTTGAAAAGTGAAGGTTTCTCAATTGAAAAGGCTTATGATGGAAATCGTGCTTTGGAACTTATGGATCAAAAAGAAATTGATTTACTTATTTTAGATGTGATGATGCCAGGAATGAACGGCCTTGAAGTATGTCAACGCGTCCGATATAAAAGAAAATTACCAATCATTATGCTAAGTGCAAAATCAGAGGATGTTGATAAAATAATGGGCCTCGGTATGGGAGCCGATGATTACGTTACAAAGCCATTTCATCCTTTGGAATTAATTGCTCGTGTTAAGTCGCAGCTAAACCGTTTTGCGCAATTAACCGGAGATTTAGGAGAAGATAATAATGAAGTAAGTATTCGCGGATTATATATGGACAGCCGAAGTCATAAGGCTACGGTATTTGAACGTGAAGTTGAATTAACTCCTACAGAATTTGATATTTTATTTTTGTTAACGACTCATGCCGGAAAAGTTTTTTCTGCAGAGGAGATTTTTCATAAGGTATGGAAAGAAAAATATTTGGATTCCAACAATACTGTAATGGTACACATTCGTAAAATAAGAGAAAAAATAGAAGAAAACGCAAGAAAACCAAAGTTTATTAAAACGGTTTGGGGTGTCGGGTATGTGGTTGAAAAATGAATAAGAATGAGTTTACAACGTTAAAATTAAAATTAATCTTACGCATTGTTGGAAGTGTTTTTTTTGCTGCCATTGCTGCCTTGCTTGTTCTTCATTTAGCAGTGGATGGTTTTTTACAGGAACCGGTGGCAGATTTTGCAGATCAGCTGGGTATTTACCATTTATTGCTTAAACTTAAAATTCCTCTTATCATACTTATGATTGTTGTTTTTCTTCTTTTTGGTATTTTTCTTGCGATGGACAAGCTTTCTTATTATTTGAATGCAGTCAGTCGAGGAATTGATCAAGTTTTTGATGAACAAAAGAACATCGTTGAATTACCGGATGGTCTTGAGGCTATGGAGAAAAAGCTGAATCGCGTTAAGTATGATTTACAAAAACGTCAATTAGAAGCGAAACAGAGTGAACAGCAAAAAAATGATTTGGTAGTATATTTAGCACACGATTTACGAACACCGATGACTTCTATATTAGGTTATTTGAGTCTTTTGGATGCAGAAAAAGATATGGCAAAAGAAACGAAGGAAAAATACAGCAACATTGTATATGAAAAAGCAAAGCGTATGGAGCTGCTGCTTGATGAACTTTTTGAAATTACAAGATTTAATGCTACCAGTATGGAATTAATTGAACGAAAAGTAAATCTTAATATTATGTTAGAGCAGCTAATAGAAGAGTTTTATCCACTTATGGCAGAGAAAGAATTAACTTATAAGGTTATACAGCAGGAAAACGTAGAGTTAATTGCAGATTCCGATCAATTAGCACGTGTTTTTGATAATTTATTAAGAAATGCAGTTGTTTATAGTGAACCGAAAACGGAAATATTAATAGAACTATTAAAAACGGATCATTCCGCTATTATAAGTTTTACTAATTTTGGGATAACAATTCCAAAAGAAAAATTAGAACGTATTTTTGAACGGTTTTACCGTGTTGAGGAAGCCAGAACAACGGACAGCGGTGGTGCCGGACTAGGGCTTGCCATTGCAAAAAAAATTGTAGAACTTCACAATGGAACCATTAAATCGGAAAGTGAAAATTTAAAAACAGTTCTTACCGTAGAACTCCCTCTTAAGAAATCTTTAAGAAAATGATAAGGAAGCGGTAATGTATTCCCCCTTTTTTGCGATATAATAGTCGTACAAAAGGGGTTTTTTATTGAGGAGAGAGCAAATGAAAAAGAAAACGTTGATAAAAAGTGTAATTTGTTTTAGTCTAGTTGGGGTTACAGCATTTGGATTAAATCAAATGATAAAGAAACAGCCAGATTTAACTGGAAAGTACTTACAAAATATGGTGGTTTCTGCAGTAGAGCCGGACAATGAGACGCTTGCAAATCAAGATTATACAGTATTGGTTAATGCAGAGCATCCCTTACAGAAAGAATACGTACCGAGAAATTTGGTCACTGTAAGCTACACAGAAGAAAAGTTAACCGAGGTAGCGGCGAAACAAATGTCTGCTATGATAAGAGAATTGGAAAAGGAAGGGTATACGATTCTGCCTCTTAGCGGGTATCGTTCTTATGATCGTCAGCAAACGTTGTTTGATCGTAAGGTATTTGAACTCATGCAGACAAATAAATCTTTAACGAAAGAGGAAGCAGAAAAAAAAGCAGCAGAGTTTGTAGAGATTCCCGGAACCAGTGAACACCAAACAGGTTTAGCTATGGATGTTGCTTTGCGAGATGATGAAGCAGATCCACCTATGGAAGAATCACCAGAAGGGAAATGGCTCATAGATAATGCTTATCGATATGGTTTTATCGTACGATATCCTAAAACGGAAGATGCAAAAAAAGATGTTTCTTATGAACCGTGGCATTTACGCTATGTTGGTACTGAATTAGCAGAGCAATTACAAAAAAGTGGAGAGCGCTTAGAAGAATATAAGGAAAAAATATTATCTTAGTAAATTGGAGTATTAATAAACAAAATTTCAAAGGAAATGTTATAAAGATTTCCTTTGAAATAGTAGATAAAAGTAAGTCGTTTATAGGATCAAATATGACTACTATATTTAAAGCTACATAGATTAAATAAACTATAAACTTTAGTTTAGAAACATTATAAATAAAACATAAAGGTGTTGATTAAAAATCAATGAAATCTAAAATACCCGAAAGATACGCCAAAGCAACACCGTAATTGGTCATAGGGATTTCTTGTTCCTTTGCCAGGCCGATACGAGATAGGACGTATTGTCGGTTAAACATACATGCACCGCATTGGATGATTAAATCATACGAATGCAGCTTTTTAGGAAAATCAACTCCGCTGACGACGTCAATGGTCAACGCATTGCCGATTCGTTGGCGTAAGAGGCGGGGAAGTTTTTCGCGACCGATGTCTTCGGACAAAGGGGCGTGTGTACAAGCTTCTGCAATGAGTACGCGCGAGTGTGGAGTCAAAGCTTCGATGGCTTTGGCGCCTTCTAAGTAATAAGGCAAATCGCCTTTGTAACCTGCAAATAATACCGAAAAAGAAGTAAGCTTGCTTTGTGCAGGCTTCTTTTTATATACAGACTTAAATACCTGGGAATCGGTAATGATTAAATCCGGATCCTTAGAAAGGGAAGATAAAGCAGATTCCATTGTATCTGCAGTGGTGCTTAAAATGATGCATTTTTTATCCAGCAGCTCTCGAAGTACCTGCACTTGAGGTAAGATCAGACGTCCTTTTGGTGCTTGAATGTCTTGGGGCATGACCAAAAGAATCACATCACCGGACTTGGCTAACTCACCTGTAATGCTTTCTTTTTCATAGTTGAATGGCAGTGCATTAATGATTTCTCTTCGAACCGTTTCCACACTTTCTTTGTCATTTGCAGAGCAGACAACCGGGTACAAACCGGAATTCTTTTTAATGATTTGTATCAGATTTGTTTGTTGTTCTTTAGTCATAAGATCAGATTGACTTATAACAGCAATAACTGGAATATTCTTTTTTTCAAAAGCTTTGATCCAATTGCATTCTAAATCGATTGGTTCATTATGAAATAGAACTAGGGCTAAATCCGTTTTTTCCAGAGCTTTTTTTGTTTGTTCTACACGCAGATTGCCCAGTGCGCCTTCATCGTCAAAACCTGGCGTATCAATGAAGACGCACGGGCCGATTCCGTGTATTTCCATGGATTTATACACGGAATCGGTGGTGGTTCCGGCTACGTCCGAAACCACCGCAATCTGCTGGTGTGTTAAAGCATTGATTAAAGATGATTTCCCGCTGTTTCTTTTTCCGAAAAGTCCAATGTGTAAGCGGTTTGATCTGGGGGTATCGTTTAAACTCATGTTTTCCTCCGTTTTAAAAACGAAAATCTCGTTTCCCATTATGAAGCTCACCCAAGTATTCCTTTGCGATGGAACGTACTTTTTCATTCGTAATATTGTTAATTTCCTTGGAAATGAGGGCTTCCCCTTTTAACTTAGTATCTTCCGATGCATAATCTTCAAGATATTCTTTTAAGGTCATAAGTGCGTTTGGAAGACAACAATTAGCAATTTGTCCTGCCTTAACCAAGGTCATAAATCGATCTCCCGTACGACCTTCCCGATAGCATGCTGTACAAAAGCTTGGAATATAATCCATAGCCAAAAGCCAATTAACAATTTGGTCTAAGGTCCTTGTATCATTTAACTCAAATTGTGCAGAGTTATCTTCTTCTGCTTCTTTTTCTGCATAACCACCAACGCTGGTGCAAGAGCCGCCGCTGATTTGTGAGATTCCAAGATCCAAAACACGTCTTCTTGTTTCTTCGGTTTCTCTTGTTGAAATAATCATACCGGTATATGGAACCGCTATGCGTAATACTGCAACAATTTTAGCAAAAATATCATCATTAATGGCATTCGTAAAGTTATCCGGATCGATGTCGTCTGCCGGACGGATTCTTGGCACACTGATTGTGTGTGGACCAACTCCGAATGCAGCTTCTAGATGCTCTGCATGCATTAAAAGACCAATAAAGTCATAACGATATAAGTTGAGCCCAAACAAAACACCGATCCCTACATCGTCAATGCCGGCTTCCATTGCACGATCCATTGCTTCTGTATGGTAGGCATAATCATGCTTTGGCCCTGTCGGATGCAGCATTTCATAATTTTCCTTGTGGTAGGTTTCCTGAAATAAAATATAAGTACCAATGCCCACTTCTTTCAGCTTACGATAATTTTCAACGGTAGTAGCGGCAATGTTAACATTGACTCTTCGGATTGCACCATTTTTATGATGAATGCTGTAGATGGTGTTAATGCTTTCCAATACATAATCAATCGGGTTATTTATCGGGTCTTCACCCGTTTCAAGTGCAAGACGTTTATGTCCCATATCTTGTAAGGCACGAACCTCACGAGCAATTTCATCTTGCGTTAATTTTTTTCTGGAAATGTGTTTGTTCTGATGATGATAAGGGCAGTATACACATCCGTTTACACAGTAATTAGATAAATACAATGGTGCAAACATAACGATACGATTGCCATATAATTTTTGTTTGATTTCTTTAGCCAAAGCAAACATTTTTTCATTTTCTTCCTCAATCTCACATTCCAAAAGTACAGCGGCTTCACGATGAGTAAGCCCTTTACAATCTTTTGCTTTATTAATAAGAGAAGAAATCAGTTCCTTATTGTCTTTATTGGCTTTGGCGTATTCAATAGTAGAGAGAATTTCCTCATTATTGATAAATTCTTCGGCCTTTTTTGAAGCTGGATTATAGCGCATTTTGTTTCCTTTCTGGAGCATCGCCCCGATCTACAACTAAGATTCTATCTATGCTGTTCATACGATTGGTAAGACAGCCTTGACATTCTGCTGCTTCTTCTCCGGTACAGATTTTATTATCGTAAAGCATATATTTCTTACGAATGTTTACCGGAGATAAATTTGGCATAACCACATTGGCACCTGCTAAAATTCCGAGCTCACGGCCTTGTGGATGAATCGTTCCGAGTGCAGTGGTAGCAGGAAGAAGAACTTGCGGGAGCATCAATCGAAGAATACTAATTAAGCATAAGGTTCTCTGTAAGCTTCCGGCAGATTGATTTGCAAATGGAGTATCGTGATGCGGTAAAAATGGGCCAATGCCTACCATATGTGGCTGTAATTTATAAATGAATTGCAAGTCCTCAACCAGTGTTTGCGTGGTTTGGTAAGGAGAACCCACCATAAATCCAGTTCCGGTTTGAAATCCAATGTCCATTAAATCCAGCAAACATTGTTTTCTGCTTTCCAGTTTTTGCTCTGAAGGGTGCAGCTTACTATAGTGTTCCTTATTTGCCGTTTCATGTCTTAAAAGATATCGATCTGCACCCGCTTCAAAATAAGAACGGAAGCTTTCTTTACTCTTTTCTCCCAAGGAGAGCGTTAAAGCACAATCCGGGTATTTGGATTTAATTGTAGAAATGAGATCAATTAAAATCGCATCAGTATAATAAGGGTCTTCGCCTCCCTGAAGTACAAAGGTTCGAAAACCGAGCGCGTGGCCTTGCTTACAGCATTCCAATATCGATTCTTTCTTTAATCGGTAGCGTGAGGTATTGCAATTACTTTTACGAATGCCACAATAATAACAGTCATTCTTACAATAATTTGTGAACTCAATTAATCCACGCATGTAAATATGATTTTGAAACTGGGATAAGGTTACTTCTCTTGCTTTTTCAAACAGATAAGAGGAGAGTTCTTTCGAAAGGTTTGATTTTTCATTTTCTATGGAATCCTCCTTTTCTTCTAGTAACGATTTCTGGCTTATTGGCGATGCAGTTTCAATTAAGGAAAAAAGACAAGAATCGTCTAATGTTTTTTCTTTTAACAGTGTATCAATCAACTGTTTTCCTTGTATTAAATTTATCATTCGTTTGGCACCTTTGAGTATACGGTTTTTGTGCTGACATGAGGGAGCATTCCGATTTTCCCTGAAAGCGCACTGATGACATCGTTTGGAGCATCCATGATGACACTGATTACTGAGACATGGCGTTTAGGATAAGGTATTCCCATTCGACCAACAATATAGTCACCATATTCGTGAAGGAGTGCATTCATTTTCTCCACAGAATCCTTCTCTTCGACGATGATTCCAATTACTGCCATTCTAGTTTCCATAAAACAATCCTTTCTCTTTTTTATGTTTGCTTTAGTATTTGTAAAAAGGGTTTTTTTATTAAATCGATCCTTTTATCTATTCAAATTATAAACGGAATTAAGCAATAAAAAATTCCCTATACCCAGAGGTACAAGGAATTTTGCAATCAAAAATAAATGACAAATATAACATGCTTGGTATTTACAAAATTTTTGTAAATCAAAACATTGAAAATACAGTTAAAAAGTCACTCTCTTTTTTCGCCTTCCTACTCGGGACGAACCCTTGTACACTCAGAACGATTTTATGATTAAAGAGTAACATAGGAAAAAAAGAAGTACAAGGCTTAAATTTTGATTTTTTATAATTTTATAGAAAAATTAATCGAAAAAAATGGGTATTAAATTTCATTTATGGTAAGATAGAAAATAAATATATAAATTTATAGAGAGGAAATTCTGATGAAGCTAATCATAACTGCTGGAGGAACCACTGAACGAATTGACGATGTGCGTTCCATTACAAATACATCGACTGGTAGACTAGGAAATGCTATCGGCACTACGATTTTAAAAAATTATGGAGAAAATATAGAAACGTTATATTATTTACATGGACTTCGTGCAGTTCCTCCAATTGGTGATAATGTGGTACCCATTCCAATCGGTGGTGTAGCGGATCTTGAAAAAAATTTAAAAAAGCTTCTTGAAACAGAAGCCATTGACGGTGTAATCCATTCCATGGCAGTAAGTGATTATACGGTGAAAGAAGTAACGACGACAGAATCATTCAGAGAAGGAAAAACATTAGATAGCAGTAAAAAAATAAGCTCGGACATTGAAGACCTTGTTATTGTAATGAAAAAAACACCAAAAGTTATTAATTCGATAAAAAAATGGAGCCCGAATACAATTTTAATTGGATTTAAGCTTTTAAGTGATGTGACGAGAGAGGAATTGATTGATGTAGGTCATCATTTACTTAAGAAAAATGAATGTACATTTGTTTTGGCAAATGATTTAAAAGAAATAAATGCAAATGGACATGCTGGTTATTTGATTCATGAAGATAAAAGTTATGATTCCATGACAACAAGAGAAGAAATTGCAGAAACAATCAGCATACGATTGCTTGAGGAATTGAAAGAAAACGAAGCAAGATCGTAAAGAGGGGGAGAATAATGAAGCATGTACTTTTGGGAGTTACCGGAAGCATTGCCGCGTATAAGGCTGCGGATATTGCTAACCAGTTAACAAAATATGGGTACAGTGTAGACGTAATTATGACGGAAAGTGCAATGAAGTTTATTACTCCATTGACGTTTCAATCATTGACGAAAAGAAAGGTTTACACTGATATGTTCGAAGAAATTGTGCCGAGTGAAATTAAGCACATTTCTCTTGCAAAAAAAGCGGATGTATGCATTATTGCACCTGCATCTGCAAATATGATTGGGAAACTTGCCGGGGGCATTGCCGATGATTTTCTTTCTACCGTAATTATGGCAGTGAAGAACAAGCCGATTCTTCTTGCTCCTGCTATGAACACGAATATGTATGAGAATCCGATTGTACAGGATAACATTCAGAAGCTGCAACGGTTTGGTTACGGATTTATTGAACCAAAGGAAGCACTTTTGGCTTGCGGTGATTTAGGAAAAGGTGCTATGGCGGATGTAAGTACTATTGTAGAAGCTGTAAAAAACGAGATTTCTGAAAAATAAAAGAAAAAATCTTGCAAAGAATGATTCATTCGATGCAAGATTTTTTTACGATTTCCTACCTTTTATAAAAACATTTAATTATTCGAAGCTGGTTTTATTTTAACGCCGGTGATATTACACACCTCACTTGCCGTCAATCCAAACCGAATTAGTTTTTCTGCCATCTCTTCTCTTAATTGTACACTGGCTTTATCAGCACCTTGCTTAATACCTTGATACAATCCCATTTCGATACCATCTTTTAATCCTTGGTCATACTCCGTATTCATTAGAAAGTTTTGACGCAAGAAATAGATTTTATCTTGGCCCACTATCCTTAAAGCAGCTTCTTGTTTTTCTTCACATAGATTTTTAAAATATTTAATCATACTCATCATCTTTATTCTCCTTTATATTCAATTTATATTTAATTAGATTTTTATTGTTATAAGAATTATCGTTTACAAAATTACATCATTTAGATAAATCCTTCCCCCTCTGGATTGCCTTGAGAAACTGAGATAGGAATTACAATGATCTTTTTTAAAAACCAGTGCATATAAGCCTCCTTTCTACAATATAAAAGCTATGATCAATGATCACAGCCCGTTTTTTCTGTAATACTTCTTCTTCTTGTTTTATACCCTGAAATCGCGTATTTACACCATAAAAAACTGTAGCTATGAAAAATAGCTACAGTCCGTATTTACTGTCTATGTAATAAGTAAAAATTTACTTAACAACTACCGAATTTCCCGTCAGGTTGTTTTCTTTATTTTATGCAGGTCTTCTGGCTTATGAATCATTGTCTTTTTCCTCCTTCCCAAAGCATATGCTTCAGTGGATGAACTGCAACTGCAGAATATGGAAAAGACTCCTCATATACAGCGGCGGGACCGCACAGGATTGACACCTGTTTCCCTCTTAGCCGATTTCAGCGACTGCTTCATCGGAACATAAAATAGTTATTAAACTGTTAAATTTATACTATCAGTTTTTTCAAATTGCGTCAAGACTGTTTTTTACTCATAAAACTTTAGCAATGTTTCTTAAAATATCTTCAAGTGGCATAATTCCCATATTATGAATAAACATAACTTTATTTCCTTTACAGCAAGCCACAGTAATCATTCCACTTACTTGATAAGCGTAAACAGCATCCAACCCTAAATAATCTATTTTTTTAAGATTTTTTTTATTTATGGAAGTAAAATTATTTATGGGCAGTTCTTTGGATAGTGGCTCAGCCAATTTTTCAACAGTGACTTCATAGTATCGGATAGTCATAGAATTAAACTGATTTTTTTGGACAGCATAGTATTGGTTTGGAGCCAGTAGAGTATGCTTTACCTCCGCGTAATGATCTTCATTTGCGATGCCCTGAGATAACTTAGCAGGGTCTTCTGCTTGTTTCGTATCTTCAAGGAGCACAATCGGCATTTCTTTTTGCAGCTCACTGATAGAAATTCTCTCCGTATCAGAATAGATGCTTTTTATTAAAAAAATAACAGATAAAAGACAGATTGCTATTATAAAGTTTTGTAAGATATTTGATTTTTTTGAACGTTTACAGAAAAAATAGTTTTCCTGCTTTAAAAAACATTTTTTAGTCTGTATGATTACTTTGTACTCTCTTATGGCATCAAGCATCGTAGCGATAAAAATGAGCCCGATTAAAACATACCATATTGTAGAAATTTCCATAATAGTTTGTAATAAATTATCTCGATTCATGATTATTTTTAAGGCAATCGGAATAACTGCAATTAAGGTGACGGAAAGTCGTTTTAACATTTGTATAGCTATCCATTTTTTTAGAAACAGTAATGTATCTTTATTTAATCTGGGTGTGATATGGGTATAGATTCCTTGAATATAAAATATGTAATATTCATTACAGCTTCCTACAAAAGTAAAGCCTTGCTGCTCAATTTGTTTTATTTGCTTTACTGCATTTTTTTCATTTAAAATAAGAATTTTATATTTAATTTGTGCAGGAGAACCTTCTTGAAAATAAGCCGTCGTTTCATCAAAAGATTTAAGGAGAAGTCCTTTTTCTGCTTGATCATTCAACCATAATTCATTTTCATGCAGTAGATAGATCTTAGAAACCCATTTTTTTTGCTTTTTTTCTTGCTCAATCATAGTAATCTCTCCAAATTTAAAAATAACAGAAACTGTTACCCAAAGTAGATATAAATAAAATTTATGAAAAGAAAGTAAAAAATAAAAGACGCTAGTTACTATTCTTATGGAATACCAACTAGCGTTTTCTTATGGTCGAGGCAGCAGGATTCGAACCTGTTATTAAAATTACAAGAGCGTTGAAATTACTATACACTCTATTCGTCGTGTTGCATTTCGTGTTGTATTTTTTCAAAATGCTGCAACGCTACATCGGTAAATTTAGTCTCTTTATCACTCATTGTATGCTGGTAAACTCGTTTCAAAGTATCGTTTGTGTTCCATCCTCCTTGCCGCATGACGTACTGATCAGGTACGTTAAGAGCATGTAATATTGACGCATAATAATGTCTCAAATCGTGGAATCTAAAATGCGGTATACCATTGTTTTTCAAAATCCTTGAAAATCGCTTTGAAATCATATTGGGATTTAATTCGGTTATCTTTCCCTCGGTCGGTAACTTCTTAATCACAAATTCCGGTAATACAATATCTCTGTCACCAGCATAAGACTTTGTATATTTTAGTACCCAATTCTTATTTTCGTCTTGTACGAGTGCCTTTCTTACTTTTACGGTGTTCTTAACAATACCATCGGCATACAAGGCACAAATCTCACTTCTACGCAACGAACCGAACGCTGATAGTATAATGGGTATCTCCATGCAAGTTTCTTTCACAGAATCAATTAATTTCGTTATATCACCATCTGTTGGTACATACAATCTACTCTTCTGTTTTTTAGGTAAAGTGACATCGAGTTGCATTGGACAGTATGTGTTAATTGCAGCTGTTAATAAAGCATATATATTTGATACAGTCTTTGGGGATAATGGTTTTTTAGTTTTAACTGATATTCGTTTTGAAATATCATTTATCGCTTTTTGGATTGAGATGGTATCAAGTTTGTTTAGTTTAATATTCTCTATTTCTTTAAAATCTCTTTTACGGCTCCTTTTATACTCTGCTATTGTATCAGGTGCAAGTATCCCATCTTTGCTTGATATATAAGAGTCAATCGCTTCTCCTACCGTCATATTGGATGGCTTTCGTTTACCTTTCTTATTTCGTGCGAATTGGGATGCCAAATATTCTGCTTCTGTTTTTTCGTTGTCAGTAAACGATTCGTATATTCTTTTGCCGTTTTCGGTATGGCTATATACCTGAACCCTCCAAGATCCTGACGGCAATTTTTTAGCTTTTGCCATTTTTAATACCTCCTTGAAATATAGAGGCTGAATGTGATACAATCCAATTGATGAGTTAGGTTGTTCCATACAGCCTTTCTAGAACATTCGCTCCGGTGGCCGCCGGGGCGTTTTGTTTATATTATAAGTACCTTGTACAAGACTCTATTATTTCTTTTGAGTATTGATAAATATCATCGATAGTATCTATATTATAACGGATAGGTTTTTTATTCTCGTCAGCTATAGTAATAAATTTAATGGATGAAGTGAGGTGGACTCTGCAAATCCATTTTCTATTGTTGTCATCGAGAAGTATTCCGAAATAGCTTTCAGTATCTCTGTAAACTATTCGAGTGCTTTCAACTGTAGTACGAAGAATAGATTTAATTATAGCGTAAGCTTCTAATTCCTCTATGGTAGTATTTATTTTATTAACAGGTTCATCTTCTAATTCGTCAACCTTACAAGTTTCGTCATTATTGGATAAGGCGGCTTCTTCGGCGGCTTCTTTGTTTAATGCACTTTTGATTTTATTGTTCATTAAATCATTAATATATTGGGAAATTGAACGTTTAACGAGAGGTGAAAATTTTTCGATTATTTTCTGACTTTTTACACCTTCATACACATCATTTAGCACGTATTTCACGAATTCAGATGATGGGTTCTCTATTTCTTTGGCAAACCAGTCTTTTATTAATTGACTATACTTTAAATCAGAAGCAGAATTTAAAATATTATCAACGTCTAAATTTCCCTTTACGAATCTTGATATTTCTGCAATATCTCTATCTTTTAAATTTAGTAAATCAACTGATAGAAAAAGCTTTGAATCCATTTTATTTTTATCTTCTAAATCTGTATAAAATCGATATACAATACCATTAGTAAGTATGGCAAACTTAGATGATGTTGTTCCAAAATACCTAAAAAGCTGAGACCCATGTTTGTCTAAATTTTCATTACAAGGTTTGCATTCAATTAATATTAATGGCTTTTGGTCAATCATTATTGCGTAATCTACTTTTTCACCTTTTTTTATTCCTACATCTGCAGTAAATTCAGGAACAAATTCTAAGGGATTAAAGACATCATACCCAAGCATTTGAAAAAAGGGCATAATTAATGATGTTTTTGTAGCTTCTTCTGTTGGTATAGAATCTTTTAAGGATTCAATACGTTGCGTAAATTGATTGATTTTTTCATTAAGTTCCATAACACGACTCCTTTGCAACATAATGTGATCGTCTTACCAAAGATTGTCGTTTCTAAAGTTTTATGTCAATGACGCAAATATAACTTTAGAATTTTACTTCGCATTATATGAATGCTGTATTTAATTATAATATACCATTTTTAAATAGTGAATTGGATATGAATTATTAAATCATTTTTATGAAAGAGTATAATGGATTCTTTTTTAGATCAATATTTTGTGTTGATAATTGACTTCTGGATAATATTTTTAAATCATCTAAGTCTGTACCAGAATAATATTGACACATTTCATAAGCTAAGCTCTTTACTCTATTTTTTATAAAAGATTCAGTTACATTATAACGTTGAGCATATGATTCTGCGACGAAGCAAGCATTCCGCCTAACATTGATACCTAATCTTTTTGCGTCAATTATATCGTCACAAAATTGTTTTATAAAAATTTTATAAGGTAATATTAATTCAGCAGATCCCTCATTTGCTTGCCATTCCATAAATTTGTTCTGGTTTGGCATAGCTTTTTCAAAACAATGAAAGGATTGTGTTTTAGCATTGCGGTGTTCAACAAGATGTATTAACTCATGGCCACAATCAAAATTCTTTTCTTGTGCGTTTCTGTTTTCATTTAGGATGATAATATCCATTCCATCAAATGTATTTCGTTTTGTTGCGAGTCCTCTTAAGCCAGTTGTAAAAAATGGTACTTCTTTCACTGTCAAATGTTTAAAAGACTTACATAATTCAATTGTATTAATAGGGTAATTTGATAGGGTAACTCCCCATCTATTTCTATGTTCTTCAATCCTCTTATAAAGCGTGACTTTATTTAAGTAATTGTGCATCTCATATCTCCTATTTTTTTTCGTTCTTTCTTATATCTTTTATCATATTAATTGCCATCATTATGTCCCGAGGATCTATTTCATTTTCTTGGGCCTCTTTTGCAAGGCTAAGATATACCCCGTCTAATTCTTCTATTTCTTTTTGCAATTTTGTATCACAGACACCATCATCTTCTTCACCCGTCAGCAAGAATCTTTCTGACACGCCCAAGAATTCAGATATGGGTTTAATGTAAACGGCTTTAGGTTCAGTGCCTCGTTTTTTCCAATTAACAAATGTGCTTTGTGCAACTCCTATAGCATCACAGAAAGTTTTTTCATTCACCCCTTTTTCTTTTATCAGTTTAACTATTCTGTTTATCATTATTTTTTCCATATCTCCACCTTCTAAAAAATATTTCCAAAAAGTGAATTATAGTTATTGACACATTCCAAAAAGTGAAGTATATTGTAACTAAGGAATTCACAAATTGGCAATAAAAATCAGAGTGTCATTAAAAAATACACTTTTTAGCATTTTCGTATATATGAATTTGTCTCAACAACATAAATATATTGCAAATGTGAACAAAAGTCAATGGTTTCCTTAAAAATAATTCACAAATTTGAATAACGAAAGGTGGTGAAGATTGTGGCTAAGAGACCTAGGGAAAAGTGGCAAGCAGAAGCAAGGCTTAAAATGGAATGCATGGGAATCGGATATAAAGAGTTAGCGGAAAGAATAGGCTCCACGCAAGGTACCGTCGGACAAGCAATGTGCAAAAATTATAGCAGTAAAATTAAGCAAAAAATCTGCGACTATCTCGGCATAGATGCGGATGAAGAAAATGTTAGTTAGGAGTACATATGAATCAATTAAAAATTTTCGAGAATCAAGAATTTGGACAAGTTAGAACTTTAGAAGAAAATGGTAAACCGTTATTTTGCGGTAGTGATGTTGCTAAAGCATTGGGTTATGCAAAGCCGCACAATGCAGTAAGCACACATTGTAAGGGTGCTACCCTAAAACGGGGTATCATAGATAGCCTTGGAAGAGAGCAAGCTGTTAATTTCATCACCGAAGGCGACCTTTACCGACTCATCGTAAACAGCAAGTTACCGACCGCAGAAAAATTCGAATCATGGGTATTCGATGAAGTCTTACCGTCTATCAGGAAGCAAGGTTCGTATAAGATTCCACAGACAAAACGCGAAGAAGTCGCTTTGTTCTTGGGAGCTTTAGAAGAGCAAGAAGAGAAAATTGAAGCCGTCAATGAAGACTTGCAGAAATTTAAGAGAGATATTCCGATTTTCGGAGTTGAATGCGACAGAATCACAAGCGCAGTCAAGGGAAAAGGTGTTACTTGTATGGGTGGTAAGAAATCCGCTGCCTACAATGACAAATCACTTAGAGGGAAGATTTACTCAGATATTTACTGCCAACTCAAAAGAGAATTTGATGTAACGTCTTACAAAGCAATTAAAAGGAATCAAGCCGATTTGGCGATTGACATTATCAGAAATTACAAGATGCCGTTGGTGCTAATTCAGCAGGTTGAGCAGTTAAACCAACAGGTGGCTATGTAAGGAGGTAAACGATGCCAAAACTAAAGGAACGTCCCGAAGTTACGCAGGACAAGCAGCTTCAAGGAAAAATAGCAGAAAAAATGGTCATCAATGGCATTGATACGCAAAATGAATTAGCCGAAAGGTTAGGAATCCATCGTACAACGCTAATTTGTAAGCTAGCCGACCCCGACAAATTCAGCCGGAGAGAATTGAGACGATTATTTACGATTCTGAAATTTTCGGATGAAGAAAAAGGCGCAGTAATGTAGTTAAAAAGGAGGATATCAATGAACAAAGCTTTAGAAGAAAGAAATAAACCTATGACGGTGGATTATGGTAGCAGCGTCTGCCCATCTTGTGGCAATGCTCTTCTCCAAAGATACCAAAACCACTGTCAACATTGTGGACTGGCATTGTCTTACGAAGAATGTTTAGATGAAGGTTCTAATTTTTTCGTCAGACGTAAATTAAACAACGGTTCTGAGATTATTACAAGCATCACGCACGAAAACGTATTCACACAATGTCCTGTTTGTGGAAAAGAGATTCAAGTGGATTTGCAAGAGATCCTAAAAGATAAAGAAGGGGAGTTATTCGGTACTTCAATTTATTGTAAAGAGTGTTGTGAAGGTTTGTGAGTTAGAAAAAGGCATGGTTATGTGAAAGGAGAAGAAATGAAATTATACAAAGGATTTAACAAAAATCTACAATGTAGAGGGTTTCAGTACGAAATCGGTAAGGAATTCGAAGAGTTAAGCGCAGATTTATGTCGTAGAGGTTTTCACGCTTGCGAAAATCCGCTAGACGTATTTGGATATTACAGTCCGAACGAAAGTCGATATTGTGAGGTCGAGCTTGACGATGTGTCGAAAGAAACAAGCAACGATAGTAAAAGGGTTGGGACAAAAATAAAAATCGGTGCAGAGATCGGAATCAAAGGCTTAATCGATGCGTTTATAAAATTTACGTTTGACAAGGTGGATTGGAAAAACGCTAAAGAATCTAACACAGGTGACCGAAGTGCAGCTACTAACACAGGTGACCGAAGTGCAGCTACTAACACAGGTGACCAAAGTGCAGCTACTAACACAGGTTACCAAAGTGCAGCTACTAACACAGGTGACCGAAGTGCAGCTACTAACACAGGTGACCGAAGTGCAGCTACTAACACAGGTTACCAAAGTGCAGCTACTAACACAGGTGACCAAAGTGCAGCTACTAACACAGGTGACCGAAGTGCAGCTACTAACACAGGTTACCAAAGTGCAGCTACTAACACAGGTGACCAAAGTGCAGCTACTAACACAGGTTACCAAAGTGCAGCTACTAACACAGGTTACCAAAGTGCAGCTACTAACACAGGTGACCAAAGTGCAGCTACTAACACAGGTGACCGAAGTGCAGCTACTAACACAGGTGACCAAAGTGCAGCTACTAACACAGGTGACCGAAGTGCAGCTACTGTTGAGGGAGTAGAGTCAGTTGCTATGTCGGTCGGTATCAAGGGAACCGCAAAAGGAATCAAAGGCTGCTGGTTAGTTCTTGCAGAATGGGAATGCACAGACGAATGGCATAGAAAAGATGTTAAATGCATCCTGGTTGACGGAGAAAAAATTAAAGAAGACACATTTTATAAGCTAGAAAACGGAGAATTTGTTGAGGTTTAAAGGAGGAAACATGGAAGAAAGAGCGAGACGAAGAAAGAGACAGAGGGTTATTAAAGACATCACTAGTATCGTATTAAAAATCATCCTAGCGTTTGCATTACTAACCATCATCAGCAACCAAAACGCGGCGGCTCAGATGCAGACCAATACGCTCAATAAATTAAACGATTTAAGCGTGGAAATTGATGATATAGGCACAATCACACCATCGCCGGAAGAAGACAAGCCTACGGTTGGATTAAGCGACGAAGAACGTGAACTAATCGAAAAGGTCGTCATGGCAGAAGCGGAAGGAGAACCCATTGAGGGGAAGATGGCAGTTGCACAAGCTATAAAAGACAGGTCCGAATTATGGGATATGACAGTAACAGAAGTTGTTCTACAGCCCGCACAATTTACAAAGCCATCACAAAAGACGGTAAACAGTGAAGTGATCCAAGCAGTATCGGCGGTGTTTGACAGTGATATTAGTATATTTGACGATCCGGTGACACACTTCCATAATGATTCGGTAAGTCCATACTGGATTGATGGGAAGATTAACCGTGGAAGTATTGGAGGGCATACGTTTTATTATTGAGACGGAGAAAGTAAAGGAGGGGTGCAGAAGATGCCAGTTAGAATGATGTCCGTTGAGGACGCGATAGACCTGTTGAGAAACAAGTTAAGCAAAGCAGAGGATATGATTATTATAGATGTGCGAGACGGTGAACTATACAAGCCAAACGAACAATCAAACATGACGTTTGGAGACTTGATTGAGTGGGTTGCTAGAGATACCGCAGTTGTACTGATAAGGGAGTGATTAACTTGATTGTATTAAAAAAGCACCCACGGAATTGCCGTTCCAGTAGGGTGCACAGATAATTATACAACTTAAAAATAACATTAGAAGGGAGATTTGTCAATGTCAATTAAAATAAACAAACTAGAAATAGAAAATGTGAAGAGAGTAAAGGCTGTTGCTATTGAGCCTACAACCAACGGCTTAACTGTAATTGGTGGTAAAAATGGTCAAGGAAAAACCTCTGTTTTGGATTCTATCGCTTGGGGATTGGGTGGTGAAAAATATCGTCCAAGCCAAGCACAGCGTGAAGGCTCTGTGCTTCCTCCTAATCTACATATTGTAATGTCAAATGGTCTTGTCGTGGAGCGCAAAGGTAAGAATAGCGATTTAAAAGTTATAGACCCAAACGGTAAGAAATGCGGTCAGCAGCTTCTTAATGAATTTATAGAGCAACTTGCCTTAGATCTTCCGAAATTTATGCAGGCATCCAACAAGGAAAAGGCCAATACTTTACTACAGATTATTGGAGTTGGGAGACAGCTTGCTGAATTGGAACAACAGGAAAAAGAGTTATATAATCGTCGTCTTGCTATTGGTCAGATTGCGGATCAAAAAAAGAAGTTTGCGAAGGAACAACTATATTATCCGGATGCACCAAAGGAACCTATTTCTGCTTCGGAGTTAATTAGACAGCAGCAGGATATATTGGCTAGAAACGGAGAGAACCAAAGAAAAAGAGAAAATATATCATTTCTAGAAAATAAAGCGCAAAACATTAGAGATAAGATTGTAGAGCTTCATAACCTATTGGATCAGTGGATTGAAAAAGAAAATGAAGTTAATGCTGAATTAGAAATTGCCAGGAAGTCCGCTCTTGATTTGCATGATGAATCCACCGAGGAACTAGAAAACAATATCAACAATATTGAAGCAATCAACCGGAAGGTAAGAGCAAACCTTGATAAAGATAAGGCTGAGCAGGACGCTCAAGAGCATGAGAATCAATATAACACCTTAACTGGAGAAATTAACGATGTTCGGCAGAAGAAAATTGATCTATTAAGGGGTGCTGAGCTTCCACTACCGGGTTTATCTGTGGAAGACGGGGAACTTACATATAACGGATATCAGTGGGACAACATGTCAGGCTCTGATCAGCTGAAAGTATCAACGGCCATTGTAAGAAAGCTTAATCCAAATTGTGGCTTTGTCCTCTTGGACAAGCTGGAGCAAATGGATATTGATACGCTGCATGAATTTGGGGCTTGGCTTGAGTCTGAAGGACTACAAGCTATTGCAACTAGAGTAAGTACTGGAGAAGAATGCTCAATCATAATCGAAGATGGGTATGTAGCCAAAACGGAGGCGGCGGTAGAATCGGCTCCATCATGGAAAGCAGGTGAATTTTAATGGAAAAAGATATTTTGATTATCAAAAAAGAAAGCTTTAGTAATGAAGATTATATGAAGCCTTTGAAGGTTTCAACAGAACTTCATTCTCAAGTTAAAAGCATTGCGGATGAAGCAAATCAACCAATCAGTAAGATTTCATGCATGCTTATTGAATTTGCTTTAGCACATGTAAAAATAGAGGATTAAAAGTAAAGGAGGGTAAACGTTAATGCAGATTATAACAGGGAAAATGAAAAAGGCAAAAAAAGTGGTGGTTTATGGTCCTGAAGGAATTGGTAAATCCACTTTTGCTAGTAAATTTCCACAAGCATTATTTATTGATACAGAAGGCAGTACCGCTGATATGGATGTTTCAAGGACACCAAAAGCAAACAGTTGGACCATGTTAAAACAACAGATTAATGAGATTAAGTCAAAAAGACTTTGTGAAACATTAATTATTGATACTATTGATTGGGCTGAGCAAATGTGTGTCGAAGATATCCTTGCGAAACATCAAAAGTCGGGAATTGAGGATTTTGGATATGGGAATGGTTATGTTTACGTAAGGGAAGAATTTGGACGATTTTTAAATCTACTTCAAGAAGTAGTTGACAGTGGTATTAATGTTGTTCTTACAGCCCATGCTCAGATGAGGAAATTTGAACAACCCGATGAACTTGGGGCCTATGACAGGTATGAGTTAAAGCTTGGTAAAAAAACAAGTTCACAAACTTCACCATTAGTTAAAGAATGGGCTGATGCACTTTTGTTTTGCAATTATAAAACATATTCGGTAGCAGTAGACAAGGATGGGAAAAAACATAAAGCGCAAGGTGGAAAACGTGTTATGTACACGTCTCATCATCCTTGTTGGGACGCTAAAAATCGTTGGGAACTTCCAGAAGAAGTGCCATTTGAATATGCGTCAATTGCTCACTGTATTCCATTAAGAAATAATTCTATTAATACACCTAATGTAGAAGAAGGTCCTGTATATTGGCACCAAAAGGAATTGAGATACGTATTTGAGGCAAAACCAGATGAAGAGATTCCAGATTACACTCAATGCGTACAAATCACAAAAGAAGAGTATGACCAACTTAAAAAAGAATATGAAAAGCTAGAAAATAAGCCGGAGCAATTCCATGATACTTCTAAGGTGGGTAAAACAGAAACAAGGCTTCCTGCAAAATTATCGGAGTTAATGTTAGAAAACAAAGTAACTTACGAAGAAATACAAGAAGCAGTAGCAAGTAGAGGTTACTACACAATTGATACACCGATTGAAAATTACGACATTCAATTTATCGATGGCGTATTGGTAGGAGCATGGCCGCAAGTATTTGAAATGATAAAAGAAAATCGTTTAAATGATGATACGCCATTTTAATTTATAAGAAGGAGATTTAAAAATGACAAATAATAATAATTTACCTGAAGGATTTTATGAAGATAATGATCGTGAACTTGGTTGGGATGATGAAATTCAAAATGATGGACCTGATTTTGTGTTATTACCGGAAGGTGACTATGATTTTGAAGTTGTAACTTTTGAGCGTGCGAGACACAGCGGGAGTGAAAAACTTCCGCCGTGCAATAAGGCAGTTGTTCATATTAAAGTAACTGGAAAAGAAGGCAGTACCACAATCAAACATAATTTATTCCTACATACAAAAACAGAGGGAATGCTTTGCGCATTCTTTGCAGGGATAGGTCAACGCAAGAAGGGTGAAAAGCTTTCTATGAATTGGAATTCGGTACCGGGTTCAAAAGGAAGATGCAAGATTGGTATTAGAAAATGGAAAAATAAAGACAGCGGAGAAGAGTATTCTTC
Organism: Anaerovorax sp. IOR16; assembly: GCF_017168145.1. Lineage (GTDB taxonomy): Bacteria > Bacillota > Clostridia > Peptostreptococcales > Anaerovoracaceae > IOR16. The sequence continues at coordinate 575,075 of NZ_JADQTL010000010.1, forward strand.
TAACGAGATTAAGAAATTTTATGAACCTGCTGAAAAATCGCCCACTCAGCAAGCAACATTTCAACCAGGGACATTTTAATGGAGCTTAGACCTTATCAGAACGAAGCCAGAGAAGCAGTACATAACGAGTGGGCGAACGGCAACAGAATAACTCTTTTAGTGCTGCCTACTGGATGTGGAAAAACAATAGTATTTAGTAAGATTATTGAAGATCAAGTGAAAGCAGGTGAGCGGGCTTTGGTGCTTGCTCACCGGGGAGAACTTCTTGATCAAGCAGCAGATAAATTAGTAAAATCTACAGGGCTCATGTGTGCAACTGAAAAAGCAGAAGAAAGTTGTCTTGGAAGCTGGTTTAGAGTAGTTGTTGGATCTGTGCAATCTCTAATGAGAGAAAAGAGGCTAAGGCAATTTCCAAAAGACTATTTTGACACAATCATTGTAGATGAGGCACACCATGTACTTTCTGATAGCTATCAACGAGTTTTAAATCATTTTGATGCAAAGGTACTAGGAGTAACAGCAACGCCCGATAGAGGCGATATGAAAAACCTAGGCCAATATTTTCAATCTCTTGCTTACGAGTATACATTACCAAAAGCAATTAAAGAGGGATATCTAGCTCCTATTAAAGCACAGACAATTCCATTAAAGTTAGACCTTACTGGAGTAGGAATGCAATCGGGGGATTTTAAAGCAGGGGATGTTGGAACTGCATTGGATCCTTATCTATATCAGATAGCCGATGAAATGGCGAAATATTGTATGGATCGTAAAACCGTTGTATTTCTGCCTCTTATTAAGACTAGTCAGAAATTTACTCAAATATTAAATTCAAAAGGATTTTCTGCAACAGAAGTAAATGGTGACAGTAAGGACAGAGCGGAGATACTTGAAAACTTTGATGTAGGCAAATACAACGTATTATGCAATTCTATGCTTTTAACAGAAGGATGGGATTGTCCAAGCGTTGACTGTATCGTAGTTTTAAGACCAACAAAAGTACGCAGTCTTTATTGTCAGATGGTAGGTCGTGGTACGAGATTACATCCGGGAAAAGATAATTTATTACTTCTAGATTTCCTGTGGCATACAGAAAGACATGAGCTTTGTCATCCGGCAAGCTTAATTTGTGAAAATGAAGAAGTAGCTAAGAAAATGACAGAGAATATTGAAAAAGCTGGATGTCCTGTTGATATTGAAGAAGCTGAAAAACAAGCAGCAGAAGATGTAGTAGCTCAGCGCGAGGAAGCTTTGGCCAAAAAACTTCAAGAAATGAAAAATAGAAAGAGAAAGCTTGTTGATCCACTTCAATTTGAAATGAGTATACAAGCTGAAGACTTAGCTAATTATGTACCAGCGTTTGGATGGGAAATGAGTCCACCTTCTGACAAACAAATCAAAACGCTTGGAAAACTCGGAATTTTACCCGATGAAATTGAAAATGCGGGTAAGGCTGCAAAAATTCTTGACCGCCTTGATAAACGCAGAACAGAAGGGTTAACTACTCCAAAGCAGATTAGATTTTTAGAAGGAAGAGGTTTTCAGCACGTTGGTGTATGGCCATTTGACCACGCAAAGAATCTTATTGACCGTATTGCAGCTAATGGATGGCGAGTACCCCATGACATTAATCCTTATGAATATAAACCAGAGGTAAGCATATGGTAACAAAATACGATAATGATAATTTACTTGAAATATTAAATCATATTAACCCGGCAGATCTTGATTATCAAGAATGGATAAATGTAGGTATGGGGTTGAAGGAGGCGGGATATACCGCCTCTGATTGGGATAATTGGAGTTGTAGAGATGTGCACCGATACCATAAAGGAGAATGCTTTCGTAAATGGGAAAGTTTCCGAGGTACTCCAAATCCCATTACAGCAGGTACCATTGTACAGATGGCACTTGATCATGGCTGGCAACCAGAGAAAGATTCCGGTCACGAATTAGATTGGAACGATATTATAGGAACAAAAGAAGAACTTGTAGCAGTAGATAAAAATTGGATTGAAGGTAGAGATATTATTGAACCGGAAAAATGGAATCCAGTTAATGATCTCGTTCGGTATCTGGAAATCTTATTTGAAGCATCTGAAAATGTTGGTTATGTAACTGATAGCTGGGAAAAAGACGGAAAATACTTTCCATCTAAGGGGTGTTGCGACCGAACTGCTGGGCAGCTTATTGAACAATTAAATAAGTGCAATGGAGATATTGGAGCGGTTCTTGGTGATTATAAGTCAGAAGTAGGTGCATGGATAAGATTTAATCCTCTTGATGGAAAAGGCGTAAAAAATGAGAATGTAACGGATTATAGGTACGCTCTTGTGGAATCAGATAATCTTGAATTAGACAAGCAAAATGCCATAATTCGTGAATTGGAATTACCGGTGGCTTGCCTTGTCTACAGTGGAGGGAAAAGTATTCATGCAATCGTAAGAACAGACGCAGCAAATTATGATGAGTATCGTAAACGTGTAGATTACCTTTATAATGTTTGTCAAAAAAATGGGCTTAAAATTGATACACAAAATAGGAATCCTTCTCGTTTATCCAGGATGCCTGGAGTTACAAGAAATGAGCATAAGCAATTCCTTATCGATACCAACATTGGTAAGGAAACTTGGAACGAATGGTACGAATGGATTGAAGGAGTTAATGATGATTTACCGGAGCCGGAAAGTATGGAGTCGGTATGGGACAATTTACCTCAATTGTCGCCACCTCTTATCAATAATGTATTGCGCCAAGGTCACAAGATGCTGCTTGCTGGTCCATCCAAAGCGGGAAAGTCATACGCACTTATTGAGCTTACAATAGGGATTGCAGAAGGAAAGCAATGGTTAAGCTGGAAATGTACGCAAGGTAAAGTTATGTACGTAAATCTTGAATTGGATAGAGCAAGTTGTCTGCATAGATTTAAGGACGTGTATGAAGCTTTAAAATGGGAGCCTGATAACCTGTCTAACATCGATATTTGGAATCTAAGAGGTAAATCCATTCCAATGGATAAACTGGCTCCAAAACTAATAAGAAGAGCGCAGAAAAAGGACTACATAGCAATAATTATAGATCCAATTTACAAGGTTATTACCGGGGATGAGAACAGCGCTGATCAGATGGCTCATTTCTGTAATCAGTTTGATAGAGTTTGTACGGAGTTAGGCTGTGCGGTGATTTATTGCCATCATCATAGTAAAGGTACACAAGGGCAAAAAAGAAGCATGGATAGAGCTTCGGGATCCGGAGTATTTGCGCGAGATCCAGATGCCCTGCTTGACCTTATTGAACTAGATTTAACTGAGGATCTACTAAAACAGGAAGAAAATAAAGCGGTTTGTGCGGTTTGTATTGATTATCTGGACAGGTTTTCTAACACATGGGAAGAGCATGTGTCACAAGACGATATGTGCTCAGAAAAGGCAATGATTTTAGCCTGTGACAAGTATCTTGTGGGGGATCAACATAAAGGTCTTAATGATGCGATTTCACAAGCTAGAAAGACCGTCAAACAACGTACTGCATGGAGAATTGACGGGACATTAAGAGAATTTCCAAAGTTCTCTCCAGTCAACTTATGGTTTGATTATCCAGTTCATCACATTGACATTATTGGTAGCTTAAAAGATGTGGAATTAGATAGTGTAAAAGCACCTTGGCAGCGGGCGATAGAAAAGAGAAAGCCGAAGGAAGTTAAGGAAAAAGAACGCAGAATGTCACTTGAAAATGCTTATGAAGCTTGCAGTATTAATGAGCAAATTACAGTACAAGACCTTGCAGAATACATGGGAGTAACTGAAAAAACTGTAAGAAATAGGATAAAAGAGCACGGAGGATTTTGGATTGACGGGGCAGAAGTGGGAAAGAAAAAAACGTAGATTTTCCCTTTCCCACAGAGAAAAAAACATGTTATTTTCTTTCCCAACTTTTTTCCCGAGGGAAGAAAAAAACACTATATATAAATATATAAATATTTTTCTTTCCCTCGCTCTGCTCGTCATGTGGGAAAGTAGTCGTGCGACAGCTTACGCACGACGACTCCTTCCCATTAACCATGACTAAAATAATTTTTCCTTCAAGAAAATAGAAATGTAAAATTATGGGATAAATGAAAATGATAAATTGTAAACACCAGTATGACTACTGGGAAGAGGAATGTTCTAAATGTGATGGGATGAAATCTTGTCAGGTAAGTCCCAAAACGCAAACTGAGTTCTTCCTTCCGATGAAACCACCAACTAAAACTCATCAGATGAAAAAGGTGAGAGTGGTAAATGGTAAGCCTGTTTTTTATGAGCCGCCTGAACTGGCAGCAGTTAGAGCAAAACTACAAGGGCATCTTTCTAAGCATGTACCGAAGAAAAAATATACTAATGCAGTTAGGCTAATCGTAAAGTGGTGCTTTCCAAAAGGGAAACACCCAGACGGTTCTTATAAGACGACTAAACCAGATACAGATAACCTGCAAAAGATGCTTAAGGATGTTATGACTGATTTGGGCTACTGGACGGATGATGCTCTAGTGGCATCAGAGATAGTTGAAAAGTTTTGGGCGGTACTACCAGGGATTTATATAAAGATTGAAGAACTATCGGAGGTAGAAAGATGATAGATAAAAGAAATGGATTCGGCTTATTTGTTCGATGCACCGGACAACCGAATTAAGTACATAGCGGACTATTATGGCTGTGAGAAGCAATCCAATAAAGCAATAGAAGAACTTAATGAACTTGCCGTTGCGATTGCACACTATCAAAAATATTGGGGTAGTGAGAAGCGAGAAAATCTTATTGAGGAAATTGCAGACGTTGAAATTATGATCGAGCAGATTAAGTATCTGCATGGTATTAATCAATCTGACATTGATGCAGTTAAAGAGTACAAGATACAGCGTACAATTGATAAGATAGGCGGTGCAAAATGAGCCACACAGAAATAAAGTCCGCTCTTTGGAACTATCACATAAAACGGCTGAAAAGGAAGCGTTTAGAGCGAATAAAAGAAGCTAGACGTATCGAATCAGAATTTAGAAGTTATAGAAACGAACGTGATTTAAGATTTATTAGAAATCAATTACATCAACAGAAAGGAGTAAGAGGTTTGCGGCCGCATTAAAGACGTCTTTACTCCAAAATGTATTATGAAAACAGAATTAATTAATGATAATTTTCAAAATTTCAAAAGGTATGGAATACCAAAGGCACAGCTAGTAATAGCGGATATACCGTATAATCTTGGGACCAACTTTTATGGCTCAAACCCTATGTGGTACAAAGGTGGAGACAATAAAAATGGAGAAAGTAAATTTGCTAAAAAGGCAGCATTTAACACTGACTATAATTTTAACATAGCTGAATATATGCACTTTTGTAGCAGACTCCTAAAACCGGAGCCGAAAGAAAAAGGAAAAGCACCAGCCATGATTGTGTTCTGTTCCTTCCAACAAATACCGATAGTTGAGGCATACGGTAAAAAGCATGGATTTAATAAAAGTTATCCAATATTTTTTATTAAAAAGTCGTCGGGGCAAGCCTTAAAAGCCAATATGCGAATAGTCGGAGCTACAGAGTATGCAGTAGTTTTATATCGTGACAAGTTACCGAAGTTTAACAACGGCAGACAAATAGGAGTAGACGGCAAGCCAATTAGAGGAACGGGAAAAATGATTTTAAATTGGTTCGAGTGGAAAAAAGACAATCCAAAAGTATACCCTAAAATTCATCCGACACAAAAGCCGGTGACAATATTGAAAGAACTAATTGAAATATTTACAGACGAGGGCGACGTTGTAATAGATCCGTGCGCTGGCAGTGCAACAACACTAAGGGCGTGCATGGAACTGAATAGAAATAGTTATGGCTTTGAAATATCGAAAGACTTCTACAACAAGGCTAAAAACGAAATGCTGTCAAATGTAGAAACATACGAGCAGATAAGCATGATTTAGGGAGAGGTGAGAAATTGGAACTAAATAAAATTTATTGCGGTGATAGTTTAACCGTATTAAAAACATTTCCGCCTCAATCTATAAATTGTTGTGTTACATCGCCGCCATATTACTGCTTACGTGATTATGGTGTGGACGGCCAAATCGGACTCGAAGAAACACCGGAAGAATACATAGATAGATTGGTAGAGGTATTTCGGGAAGTAAAAAGAATTCTTAAAGACGACGGCACATTGTGGCTAAATATTGCGGATAGTTACGCAGGGAGTGGTAAAGGCTCTGCAAATTACCCGGAAAATGCGGCCAAATATAAACAAGGTACCAATAAAGGGATGTTAGGTAAAAGCAAAGTGGTTTTAAAAACACCGGACGGACTCAAACCAAAAGACCTTATTGGTATTCCGTGGATGCTCGCATTTGCTCTTCGTGCGGATGGTTGGTATTTGCGCCAAGATATAATTTGGCATAAACCGAACTGTATGCCGGAGAGCGTTAAGGATAGATGTACAAAAGCACACGAGTATATATTTTTACTCAGTAAATCACGTCGTTATTACCACGATGCGGAAGCAATAAAAGAGCCTTGTGTTGGCACAAACAACCAATTACCTGCAGGTAGTAAAGGAACATTTAAACCGAACTCACGGTTACGACAGAAAGGTAACCGAAAAACATTTCGGGGTGGTGGAACTTATACGCAAGGAAATAGTTTTGAAAATAGTTCGTCAAAAGAAAATGAGACGCACGGCAATAAACCGAATCATGACGGACTAAGAAACAAGCGTAGTGTATGGACAGTAGCTACGGCGCAATTTAAAGAAGCTCACTTTGCTACATTTCCACCGGATTTAATCAAACCGTGCATACTGGCCGGATGTTCTGCAGGGGGAATAGTGATTGATCCATTTATAGGTTCCGGAACTGTTGGCCAAGTGGCTCTCGAAAATAACCGGAATTTCGTCGGAATTGATTTGAATCCCGATTATGTAGGATTATCAGAACGGCGTGTATCAAATGTGCAAATGGTGTTAGGGAGGTAACCAATGGAAAGATTGAATGAGAGAATCGAAAATTTAAAAAAGGGAATTGCTCAAACGAGTGGACCCGAAGAGATAAAAGTGTGCAAGGGATTTTTAAGTAGTGTACTCACATACATGGAAGAGTTATCACAACTAAAACAAGAAATAGACTCTGGTCTTCGTCCTCTGCTGCCGTGTAAACCGGGAGAACTGATTTATTTTATCGGACCGGACTGCGAAAACTGCAATGCAGTTACAGGATTGGATTGCTTCCCAAGGTGTAAAAAAGGTGAAGTTGTGCTAAGTGAGCCATTTATACCAGTAGAACATCTTGTTGGACTTGAATCAGATGACGGGCTTTATGCAACAAAAGAAGCTGCCGAAGCGGCGTTGAAGGAGCGTGATACCCAATGAAATCACCGTGCTATAACTGTGAGAATCGGCATTTAGGATGTCATATTACATGCGGTACATACAAATTATTCAAGGACAAAGTAAACACCGAGAAAGAGATAATCAGAGCCAGTAAGGTAGGACTGAATGAGAGTAGGAGTTATTACAGAGACAAGCGTGACCGGATAGAACGGAGGTCGTGAAATGATTAAAAAATGCCCTGTATGCGGTCTAAAATTTAACACAAGGCAAAACGGAGTGATATATTGTTCCACTGAATGCAAAATAAAGAATAGGCAGAAACGGGATAGAGAGAAGTGTAGTTCTAAGAAGCAGAAATCTAATTTAGTCGAATTAAATGCTCAGGCTCGTGAAATGGGGCTTACATATGGGAAACTGCAAGCTATGAAGTATGCACAGGAGCATAGATTGGAGGTGTAGCGTATTGACAAAAAGTGATTTGGAGCAAATTAAAGGGTTGAAAAGCGAAATCAAAGTTATCCAAGAGGACTTACAGAACCTACCCATGACTAAAGATAGTGTGACGGGTTCGATGGTGGATTATCCTTACATAAAGCGGACTATGGTTATTACGGGACTCGATGAAGACAAAGGGCATAGATTAAGGCGTAAATTGGAGCGTAAACTGGGTGAGTTGCAAGATACACTTTTCGAAATGGAGGATTGGCTTGATTCGGTTAGAGATGCAGAAATGAGGACGATATTGAGGCTTAAATGTAGAAACGGTATGACAAATAAGCAAATAGCTTCCGAGCTTGGCTATGACAAATCTACCATAACCAAGAAAATAAATAAAATTCTTGAAGAGAAGTAACTTTCAACCAATTCACCTTTTATTGGTGGTAAAATGTTAATAAGTCGAATAGGCTTAAACGAAAAGATAAGTCCATGAGACATCGTAGACTTTTCTCCTTACCTCCCGAAAGGGAGGGTTATGGCAGGGTAGAGTACTGGTAACTCACAAGCCTCATAAGCTTGGTTATATCGGTTCGAATCCGATTCCTGCATCCAAGGGACTACCGTTTATATGTTTCATCCGTCCCAATAAACTACTTAGAAACATATGCGCAAGACAGTATGACGCAATATGTGAGCATGAGCCAGCGTTAAATGCAAAGCGTTGAGGACAACACCCACGGTCTGGTATCCAGGAGTGAAACCGCATCGGAATAATGCGCGTCAAATATTTCAGACAAAAGACAGCTACAGTAGAGATATTGGGGCTGTTTTTAATTATGTGCGGATTAGCTAATGTTGTATTACCCCAAATACACGTCTATCGTTTCCAGTTCGCACATGATGTTAATAATGTATCGTTTGGAGTTGGAGGTAAGTGTGAAAGTAATAAATAGATTTCTTGAGTCAATAGCTTGGCTTCTGATTTGCATATACTACGCTGCAGGAAAGGGCCGACGGAAAAGCTAACACATTGATAGAATTGTGGAATTGCTGGAAATGATACTTAGAAAGCTAGATGAAATAGAAAGTGGCATATCTAGCGTTAATAGCAATACTTCTAGTATAGCGGATAATACAAATTGGCTAGAAGATAAATTAAGTAACATAGGAAATGTAGTAGGATTCATAAATAGTAACTTAGATTAAACCTTAGAACCATCATCACGGTGGTTCTTTTCTTTTACCCAAAACAAACAATTAAGTGAGGTGAGGTGATGCCAAAGGCGAAAAATCCGAAAGCCGTCGAGGCAGAAGCCTTGTTCTTGCAAGGCATGAGATTAATAGATATTTCAAAAGAACTTGATATACCGGAAGGAACTGTCCGTCGATGGAAAAGTTCTTATAAATGGAATAGCGAACGTTCGGAAAAGAAAACGAGCGTTCGGAATAAAAGTGGTGCGCCTAAAGGTAATAAAAACGCAGTTGATGGTGGAGCTCCTCCTGAAAACAAAAACGCAGAAAAGCATGGATTCTTCTCTAAGTGGCTTCCAGCTGAAACTTTGGAAATTATAGACCAAATGCCAAAGGATCCATTGGATGTATTGTGGAATCAGATTCAGATCGCTTATGCAGCTATTGTTCGAGCACAACAGATTATGTACGTGAAAGATCAGTATGATATTACTACGACTAAAATCGGAGAAGGATACAGCGATACTGGAAGTTCTGAAAAATGGGAAGTGCAGCAAGCATGGGATAAACAGGGAAATTTCCTAAAAGCACAGGCAAGAGCCCAATCAGAGTTACGATCCATGATTAAGCAATATGATGAACTGCTACACAAGAACTGGGACCTTGCTTCCGAGGAACAGAAGCAGCGTATTGAGAACTTGAAAGCAAATACTGCAAAGATAAAGGGCGATGATTCGAAAGATGAAAAAGAAGATGATGGATTCATGAAAGCTCTTTCCGGAAAGGTTGATGAAGTATGGCAAGAATAAAACGCGCTATATTTAAGTTCAAGCCTTTTTCAAATAAGCAGCTTAAAATTCTTACATGGTGGCTTCCGAATTCACCAGTACATGATAAAGATGGAATCATAGCAGACGGAGCAATCCGTTCCGGTAAGACGGTGTCGATGGCACTGTCTTTTATTATGTGGGCAATGGATACATTTGGTGAAGAAAACTTTGCTATGTGTGGCAAGACAATTGGATCCTTCCGGAGAAATGTACTGACTGTGCTTAAGTTAATGCTTTGGTCACGAGGGTACAAATGGAAAGATCATAGAGCAGATAATCTGCTAGAAGTTACTCGCAAAGGCGCTACGAATTACTTTTATATCTTTGGTGGCAAGGATGAACGTTCACAGGACCTTATCCAGGGGATTACTCTGGCCGGGGTCTTTTTTGATGAAGTTGCATTGATGCCTGAATCATTTGTTAATCAAGCTACAGGGCGTTGCTCAGTAGAAGGTTCAAAGTTTTGGTTTAACTGCAATCCCTCTAATCCGTCTCATTGGTTTAAAAAAGAATGGATTGACAAAGCAAAGGAAAAAGCCCTGGTATATCTTCATTTCACAATGGACGATAACCTATCACTTTCCGAGAAAATCAAAGAGCGTTATAGGTCCATGTATACCGGGGTATTCTTTAAGCGGTTTATTTTGGGTTTGTGGGTTGCTGCCGAGGGGGTTATATACGGACAATTCGCAGATAAACCCGAAGCATATACACTTAAATTCAAAGATGATGCGGAAAAGAAAAAGTATTGCTCTGATATTGAATTTATTACGATCGGTATCGACTTTGGTGGCAATCGTTCATTGACTACCTTTGTTGCATCTGCTTTTCATAGGAGATTTACAAAAGTAACGGCACTGAAGGACCACAACATCAAAGGCAAAAAAGGAGATATTGATTCTGATAAAGTGAATCAGGAGTTTATTTCTTTTTATCAGATATTACAAAAGGAATATCCAAACATTCCGATTCGTTATTGTTTCGCTGACAGTGAAGCACAGTATCTTATTAATGGCCTTGTGAAAGCTTGCAGAAAAGCTGGGATTAATATTCAAATTGGAGATTCATCTAAGAATGAAATTGTTCAACGTATTTATTGTGGAAATACACTATTAAATACTGGGCGCATGATAATCCATGAGGATTGCACACGTCTTTCTGCGGGACTTCAAGGTGCTGTATGGGATGCAAAAGCAGCAGAGCAAGGAAAAGATGTGAGACTGGATAATTTCAGCAGTGATATAGATATCTTGGATGCGTGGGAATATTCTTGGGAACGCTTCATGAAAAAACTACTTCCGGAAGGGGTGAGAAATTGAACATTACTACAGTGATAAATTACTTAAATAAAGAACGTGGCTATAATATTTCTGCCGATTATTACGATAACATTATTGTCTGGTGGGATTGGTGGAAAGGGTATTATAAACCATTTCACAGCTTTAAAGAGATTGTTGGTGACGGGACTGTAATCGACCGCAAACTATACACTTTGAAAATGGCAAAGAAAGTTTGCGAGGATTGGGCTTCGATTCTTCTAAACGAAAAGACAGAGATTATCATTGATGACAAAAGCAGTTCTCTATTTGTTCTTGGCAAGGAAGAAGAAGCTGGCGGTGTTTTAAACGATAATCTATTTTGGACAAAAGCAAATGAGCTTGTGGAGAAGGCTTTTTATTCTGGCACAGGAGCGTTTGTTCTTAGGTTTAATAAAGTAAAGCTTTTAGGAAATAAAGTTACCGGGGACAGTAACTCAAGCATTAGAATAGAGTACCTTCCAGCTATCAATATTATTCCACTTACAGTAAAGCAAGGACAGATTATTGATGTTGCTTTTGTGTCTGAGGTTTTAAATCGTGGTGAGAAATTTATATACATAGAAACACATATACTTGAAAGCGATGGATATGTAATTACAAATCAATACTTTAAGGAAGATGCCTCCGGTGAATCACTTACAGAATGTTCGCTCCCGGAGGGAATGCTAAAATCTTTCAGAACCGGGGAAAATGTACCTTTGTTTTCAATTATCAAACCGAACATTGTGAACAACATTGATGAATACATAGGATTGGGGACTTCAGTATATGCAAATGCAATTGATAACCTTGAAGGCGTTGATCTTGCTTATAACAATTTTAATCGTGATTTCAAGCTTGGTGGAAAAAAAGTGTTCCTGAATGAGTCACTTACACAAAGAGATTCAGAAGGTAAAGTTATAACACCGGATGATGTAGCTCAACAACTATTTGTCCGATTTGGTGATGAATTTATCGACAAAGACGGAAAAAACAATCTAATCCATGAGTTTAACCCATCTTTAAGAGTCGCCGAAAATAAAGACGGCATCCAAGGACAATTAGATTACCTTTCGTTCAAATGCGGTCTTGGTACTAAGCATTATCAGTTTAACGCCGGAAATATCGTCACAGCCACTCAATACATGGGAGATAAGCAAGAGCTTATCCAAAACGCAAGCAAACACTATATCAATATCAAGGATGCGTTAAAATCGCTTGTATGCTCCATTTTATGGGTTGGTAAAACAATCTTAAATCAGCCAGTAAATCCCGATGCACTCGTTACAATAACCTTTGATGATTCTTATGTCATTGATAAAGAGTCGGAACGAATCCGTGATCAGCAGGAAGTTAGAGACGGCCTTAAGCAAAAATGGGAGTACCGGGTTAAGTGGTATGGCGAAGATGAAGAGAAAGCAAAGGAGATGGTTGTTCAGGAGTCTAATGACGGTTTATTTGGTGGTGGTGAGTAATGCTTACACCAAAACAATTGGACAAATTACCGGATAATCTGGTGGTGTTGTACAGCAAGGCTGAAACTGACATCATTATAGATATGGCAAGACGTATTACTACATACGATTATTTTATTCCTGCAGCTCAATGGCAGTATATTAAAGCTAGGGAGATGGGACTGCTACACGACGAGATAATCAAAAGGCTGTCATACACAACAGGGATATCCAATAGTCAAATAGAGCAGCTTATGAAAGATGCCGGAGCTGAAGCTTTAAAGACTGATGATGCGATTTACAAATCAGCCGGATTAAGTCCCAAACCATTATCAGCATCACCTAAACTTCAAACCGTATTGGCGACTGGGATTGAAAAAACACAGGGGTTATTTAGAAATCTCGCAAAAACAACAGCTAATACAGCTACAAAGCAGTTTGAAAATATGTTGGATAGAGTTTATATGCAAATTACCACGAGTGCTTTCGATTATAACAGTTCAATCCGAATGGCTATAAAGGATTTAGCATCGAAAGGTGTCGCAACAATCCAGTATCCTTCCGGGCATGTAGACTATATGGAAGTGGCTGTAAGAAGGGCAACCGTAACGGGGGTAAACCAGACGGCTGCCAAACTTCAAGAGGCTCGTGCGGATGAAATGGGGGGCGATTTAGTCGAAACAACGGCTCATGCTGGAGCAAGACCGGACCATGCTGAATGGCAAGGGAAAATATTTAGTCGTTCAGGTAAACATCCGAAATACCCTGATTTTGTTTCTTCTACTGGATATGGAACAGGGGAAGGTCTTTGTGGTTGGAACTGTCGGCACAATTTTTATCCATTCTTTGAAGGTGTATCCGAACCTGTAAATACTAAAAAAGAGTTGGAAGAAATGAACGCCCTAAAATACGAATATAATGGCAATAATATGACCGAATATGAGGCATCGCAGAAGCAGCGGCACATAGAACGTCAGATTCGTCGTTGGAAACGTGAGTATGTGGGCATGGAAGCTGCAGGACTTCCAACAGATGAAGCGGCGGCGAAGGTTTCTCAGTGGAATAGGGTGCAAAATGACTTCTTAAAACAAACTGGTCTTAAATTGCAAAATGAACGTTCGCAGATTGCTGAGTTCAGCAAGAAGCAGGCAGGGAAGGTTTCGGTAGTAACAAGAAAGATTAATTCATACCAAAGCGTTATAGGAGTTGTAACACCAACGGGTATAAAAGTTACTGCAGTATCAAAGCATTTTGGAGAAAGGTGTATAGGACGTAATGTTTCGGCGAAAGATGTTCAGGATGCGTTGATAAATCCTATGAAAGTTGGTAAAATAAAAGCAAAAGATAATGGAGTCAGTCAAGAGTTCTTCGGGGAAAAAGCAAGAGTCCAAATTAATCCCGAAACAGGAAATCTTATTACTACATGGAAAACATCCAATAAACTGAGAAATAAACTTAAAGGAGGTCATAAATAGTGAAGTTAAAATTTAATAAAGAACAGCTTGAGTTACTGAATCAGATTGGTTTTGATTTCAATGTTGAAAAAGACCTTTCTGATGATGAATATTTTAAGATTGATGAAAAGGTATCAGATTATTTTGCTTATCGTGGTATAGAAAATGACGAAGCGAATAAAATCGGACAGATATGCGAAAGCATTATGGATATCTTAGGAGAACAATAATACCGCAAGGCAATGATGCTAAGCGGTATTTTTATACTCATTTTGGGGAGGAGTAATTATGAATATACCTAAAAAAGTAAAAATTGGTGGTAGTGAATATGTTGTTGAATGGGTTAACAGGCCATGCGAAAGCAACAGTTGTGTCCAGGGTGAAATATCATACACGGATACAAAGATTCGTATAAAAAATGATGAAGGATTCTCGCAGGATTACAAAGATTATATTTTTATTCATGAGGTTCTTCATGGTCTCATGTTTCATGCTGGGCTTGATCAAGATGATGAGACCGTTATTCGTACGCTTTCGTTTGCAATTCATGCCTTTATTAAGGATAATCCTGAAATATTCAATGCAAAGCCCCAGCCAAGGAACTGACTGGGGCATGAGCGTTACTTGCCAGACTTGTTTTTTGTTGGATCAACCATGATATAAGACTGGCCAGGCTTTGTGTAGGTGGGGCTGTATGTCCTTTAGGTAAAGTTACTTCTTTACCGGTACGACCGCCTCTTGGACCGACAACTTCATATTGTCCAGATTTTGGAGCCGACTCGCCTGGTTTAATACCCATTTGTACCATCCTCCTTTTACTTTGCTTTAAGATTTAATCTGATATTAAAATTATACCACATATAAATAGAAATAGATGGTAAATACTTCTTGAACAAAAAGATATTAGAATATTGTAAAAATTTATTGTCGTAAGCACAGACATTAAACAGGCTTATTTTTTATATCAAAAATTCGCCTAACCTGTGGGCGTAACAATACAGGACGGCAGAGATGCAACCTCGTAAAACGCGTAGCCGAGAAAGGGAATAGATGAAACGAGAATTTTTAGAAACCTTATTTAAGGAATCAGGATTGGCTGATGACGTAGTGAAGAAAGCGATTGACGATATCATGGCCGAAAACGGCAAAGATATTGAAACCGAAAAGGCAAAAACAACTGCCAAAGATAGCGAACTCACTAAAGCCAATGAAACCATTACAGGACTGCAAGCGGACATTAAAAAGTTTGATGGCGTGAATGTAGAAGAGTTAAAAACAAAGGCTTCTGAGTGGGAAACCAGATACAACACGGACATTCAGGCAGAAAAGGAAAAAGCGGAATCCATAAAGAAAGAATACAAGCTGAAAGAGGCTCTCAAATCGAATGGAGCTGTAGATCCTGAATACCTAATCTTTAAGCAGGGTGGGGTTGATAAGTTTACTTTTAATAGTGAAGGTAAAGTTGTAGGACTAGATGAAATTCTTAAACCGCTCAAAGAATCTACTCCAAATTTATTTACAAACAGCAACGATTCATCCGTTATAGTCAACAGTGGTGGCGAGCATGGACAAGGTGGAGGCAAAGAGCCTACAACGCTACGTGGTGCTTTAGCGGATGCATACAAATAAAATTTAGGAGGTAATAAATTATGGCTGTAACATTAGCACAGGCAAAGGTCGGTATGGCCGACAAGGTCGATCAGATGGTGATCGATGAATTCAGAAGAGGATCTCTTTTAATGGATGCTCTTACATTTGACGATTCTGTATCACCGGGTACAGGTGGGTCAACATTAGTGTATGGTTATACACAGTTAAAAACACCAGCAACGGCTGATTTTAGAGATATTAACAGTGAATATACATCCGGTGAAGCGGACAGACAAAATAAGTCCGTTGAATTGAAAATCTTTGGTGGAGAATTCAAGATTGATAGAGTTATCGCGAATACTTCTGGTGCGGTTGATGAAGTTAATTTCCAGTTACAAGAGAAAATCAAGGCAACCATCAATCTATTCCATAATGCCGTAATCAACGGTGATAAGGCGGTAAAAGGTTTTGATGGATTAGACGTTATGCTTGCAGGATCATCCACTGAAATCAATGCGGGGGCAGAGAAAGCAATCGATTTATCTACAGCGAATGCAGTGGATACAAATTATAAAGTGGTTTTGGATTTGATGGATGAATTTCTTGCTGAACTTGATGGAATGCCTGGAATGCTCATGGGCAACAGCAAGTTAATCACAAAGCTTAAAGCATGTGCAAGACGTGCTGGGTATCTTACTCAGTCAGAGGATGCTTTCGGTAAACAAGTTGATTCTTACAACAATATTAAGTTTGTTGATTTGGATTATTATTACGATGGTACCACAACAAAACCTATCGTTCCGATTGTATCCAGAGTTCATGATACAACTACAGTAACCGGGTTAACAGACCTTTATGCTACAAGATTTGCTCTCGATGGATTCCATGCAGCTTCTCCTTTAGGTGGCAAGTTGATTAATACTACTTTACCAGACTTTAAGACTGCAGGAGCGGTTAAAGCTGGTGACGTGGAAATGGTCGCTGCAACAGCCTTGAAGAAAACAAGAGCAGCAGGTGTACTTAGAAACATCAAAGTAGTATAGGAGGGATGATATGTTTAAGATTATAGCACCCAACGAAGAATACACCCGTGAAATTGCGGGTGTCCATTTTATTGATGGAAAAGCAGAGACAGAAAACGAAACAGTGGCAAGATGGTTGGAAGGAAGAGGATTCGAAGTGATCCAAGATGAGAAAACCGACAAGAAACCAATCGGAAAAATGACCGTTGAAGAATTGGAAGCTTATGCTGCTGAAATCGGAGCAGACATTTCAGGATGCAGTAACAAAGAAGAAAAGAAAGCGGCTATCATAGCGTTTTCAGAACAGAAATAGGAGGTTTAGGGTATGGTGTATGCTGATTACACGTTTTATACAGGTACTTATAAGGGTAATTCCATACCCGAATCAGACTTTGACAGGTTTATATTAAGAGCAAGCAGCTACATTGAAAGAATGTGCGGCACTATAACTGTTGTGACCGAAAATGTCAAGATGGCTGCTTGTGCTGTAGCTGAAGCGTGGCAAATAAATGAACAAGGTGGTGACGTTGTTAGTCAATCAGTGGGGCCTTGGTCTAAGTCTTATCAAAAGACTATTAAAACGGATAGTGCGAGATTGCTTGAAGCAGCTCAATTATATTTAGGCGATCTCGTAAAGACTGTGAGGTGGTGCTGATGTTTCCTCATACAGTTACAATTTACAATCGAGACAAAGATGAACATTATCACCGAACTGTAATCGAAGGTGTAATCTGGAATTCCTCCAAAGGGGCTGTAGTTCGTAAGACTGGTGTATCATCAGCGGATGAGCTACAGCTCATTATTCCTCTTGCCTCTGATAAAGAGAAAGCCTATCTAAAACCAAGGGAATGGGAGAAATTAACGGATAAAACCGGTCATTGGACATTACAGCCTAAAGACATTGTTATCCTTGGTGAAATCGAATATGAGGTTGTCAAAAGTGGTAGTGAGTTGTCTAAGTTATACGATGATGTGCTGACAATAAACAATATTGACACCAGGAAATTTGGATCAGATATGGACCACTGGGAAGTGAGTGGCAAGTGAAAATACAAACTCCACGAGGTACGGTTATAAAAACCAAAGCTGGAACGGTTAAGCTTGTTTGGAATACAAACTTTGATTCGAAAGCTGAAAATGCGTTTAGTGTGACTCAAAAGTATATTGACAGTGAGGTTTTAAGGTTATCCGCTCCATATCTTCCGAAGCAATCTGGAATGCTTGAAAAACTTGGTATACTTGGTACTGAGATTGGAAGTGGTGAAGTCGTTTATAATGGACCGTATGCAAGGTATGATTACTATGGCAAAGTAATGGTCGGCAGAGCACCAAAGAAGCTCATAGACAGAGATTTGACCTTCCACGGGGCACCAAAACGTGGTGCATTTTGGTTTGAAAGAATGAAAGCGGATAAGAAAGACCAGATATTAAACGGTGCTGCAAAGATAGCCGGAAAGGAAATGAAATGAGTATTATAAAATCAGTTCAAGACTACTTAACAACTTATAGCGGGATGGAGCTGCAGGAGGTCAAGATTGAAGAAACCGAAACTGGACAGTCCTTGAAAGTGATCGGAAAAGTATTAACGGATAGAACTGAAGAAGAAGCTTGCAGTTATGCTTTGCAGCCTGTAGGAAATAGTCGTACAAAAACTGATATTCTTGGAAACAAGACGTATGAAAATGATTATGTTTTTTATGCAAAAGAAGCATCAGCAGACGAGGTAGATCGGCAGGATAATTATAGTTTTATGGAAAGCCTATTCGAGTGGCTAGAGGAACAGGATGAGGCTGAAAATTATCCGTTACTTCCTGCAAAATATAAGGCCGAAAATTTGTCAGTTGCTAACATAATTTTATTTGAGCTAGAAGATAATGTTAGTCTTTATCAGGTACAAATAAAGCTTAAGTATAGAAAGGAGCGATAAATATGGCAAAAATAAAACGAGAGTTGTTTAAGACGTTTATTAATTGTACACCCTCTGGCGAGGCTGCCACTTATGAAGTGCTAGGCGAAGACCTAGAAGACTTAAGCGTTGAAATGGGTGCAAATGTAAATAAAAAATCAAACATACTCGGAGAAAACAGTATCAGCATTGACCGTTATGAGAAAACCGCCAGTGTTTCACCGTATAAAGCAGATTCGGGAACGGCGCTGTTTACATTTTTAAAGGGTATTATTGATGAGGAAAAGACATTGGATGATCTGAAGACCGATGTAATCCATGTAGATGTATTTGGCACAGAAACCACCGGGGCATACCCGGCTTACAAAGAAAATGTAATTGTGGAAGTCACATCATATGGCGGTAATACCGAAGGCTTCCAGATTCCATTTAACTTGCATTTTACCGGAAGTCGTGTAAAAGGTACGTTTAATCCGGCCACAAAGGCATTTACGGCGCTATAAGGAGGATATGAATGAATATTAAATTTGAGACAGGTACAATTGAGCTTGCGATACAGGGTGACCCAAATAAAATTTTACGGTTCAATCCTACGGATGAAAACGTCGTGAGTAAATTTTTAAACCTCGTTACAACTGCCAATCAAAAGTTAGAGGAACTTTCTTCTGAATGCGATAAAATTTTGTCGTCTGAAAAAAAGAAGATGGAAAAAGTGAAATTGAAGAATAAACTTAACTTAGAACTTGATGCATTACTCAGAAATGAATTAGATACTACCTTTGGGGTTGGGGTATCAGATATGGCCTTTGGCGATATGTGTGTAACTGCAATTACAGAAAGCGGAAATTGTATTTTTGTTAACTTTTTGATGGCGTTAACACCAATTATTGAATCCGAAAATAAAAAACGCAGTCAAAAGGTTGATGATATTATCAAAAAATATAAGCCGCAGGTGAAATAGTATGTTTATGACATTACCTAAAACTTTAAATGTTGGGGGCGAGGAGCGTGAGATAAACAGCGATTTTCGCCCTTGCTTTGGTATTATGCAGGTATTTGAAAATAACGATCTTACAAGTGCCGAAAAGCTCGTTGCAATGCTTGGAATTCTGTATGTAAAAGATATACCCATCGAACATTTTGAAGAAGCCATTGATAAGGCTTTATGGTTTTTAAACGGCGGAGAATCGCAAGGTGATCTAAAAGAATCCAGCTATGGTCGCTTGTATTCATGGGAGCAAGATTCAAAATACATCATATCTGCAGTAGATAGGACGCTTAGTATATCATGTAGGAGTGTTGATTATTTGCACTGGTGGGACTTTACATCTGCTTTGATGGAATGCAAAGACTGTATGTTTTCCACTCTTATTCACCAACGCAAGCTAAAAAAACAAGGCAAGCAAAGTAAATATGATAAAGAATGGTGGAGCGAAAACATGGAGATTGCAGAGCTAAAAAATAATATCGTACTCACACCGGAAGAACAGGCAGCACTTGAAAGGTTTAATAATTTGCTTGGATGATATTGTATGTGCTGTTTTTGTGTGGTAATATTTAGTCAATATGGGAGGTAGAATATGGATAATCAAATAAATAAACCAGAAGTTGATTTCAAAAAGCTGGGCATATGTTTTTTGGCTACAGCCATATTGTTTGCATGTTTGATCTATTTTAGGTCGATACCCAAAACAGAGAATATATTTTCGTGGTCATCCGAAGATCCATATTGTTTTGCTGTTGATGCTCCATACGATGGTGATACATTTAAAGCAGGAACTTATCACTTTTATAGCAAAAATACCGTAGAGGGAAAACCAAATAAGGCATGGGAAATTTTTGTGACTAAAACATATTATAAATCAATTTATGAACTAAAGAAAAACGAAAACGGTGTTTGTATTATCGGCAGTACAGAAACACCAGAAGAGTTTACTGCGCGCATTTCACCAGGTAAATATGTATATGTTATTTATAGAGGTGCAAAAGATGGAGGATGGTACGGAACACTCTCTGCTGACATATTGCCAGAATAAATATGTAATATTTTAATAATCAAAGCACTCCTAATGGGGTGTTTTTTTAATACATAAAGGAGGTTTTGAATGGCTGGAACAATAGCAGGGTCATTGATATTTGATACAAAAACAGATACGAAGGGTTTCGAAAACGGGATGACGGATATTAATAAAGAAACCCAAAAACTAAGTAAATCATTCGGGAGATTAGGCGATGCTATTATAGCGGCATTTAGTGTTAATGTTATCAAAAATTTTGGTTTATCCATTATTGAAACTGCCGCAGAATTACAAGCTATGGATGCACAGTTTGAACAGATATTCAAGGAATCGGAAGGCGAAGCTGCAATGAAATCTATCAATCAGCAGTCTGAGGAACTTGGCATTCACGTTGATCTATTAAAAAAATCATTCAGTTCTTTCGGCGCTCAGCTTAAAGGCGCAGGATTGGATGCTCAAAAAGCGTTGGAAGGAACAAATAAAGCTACAACGCTTGCAGCAGATGCAGCAGCGTTTTATGATATGTCACTTGAAAATGCATCGGCAAGTCTATCGAGTTTTTTAAAAGGCAATTTCGAAGCTGGCGATGCTATTAAAGTTTTTACTACAGCATCTCAAATGAGCACTAAAGCAAACGAAGTATACGGTAAATCATGGGATAAACTGACGGAAGCGGAAAAGCAATGGTTATTATTGGACAAAGTCAACGAAGTTTTTGAATTAAACGGTGCCGTTGGACAAGCAAAAAGAGAATCTGATCAATGGGCAACTTCGGTTGAAAACTTAAAAGCTACTTGGGCTAGATTTCAAGAATCAGTAGGTGCGGATTTGCTCAATAACGTTACGGGTATACTTCAAGGACTTACAAATGCACTTGGAGGTTTGACTGAAATGATGCAAAAAAACCCCGAAACTACTAAAGCGTTCATGGATACATTGATAGCGTTTCTTGCATCTTTAACGACCTATCTTGCAGTAAAGAATATTTCAGGCTTGGTTGTAGGTCTTTCGGCTGCTTTAAATGGGTTCAATATCGCGATGGCTCCAGTGGCTTTAAAAGCAGCATTAGTGGCTGGAGCAATACTTTTATTAGCTAATATGTGGAGCAAATTAATGGATGTTATAAGTGGATTTGATACCATTAGTCAAGTTATTATTATATTAGAGGCTCTTACAGCAGTTGCGTTTGGAGCAGCAATTGCTATGGGCGCATTCACTACAGCATCATCTATGGGAGCAGCTGGATTAATCATTGCTGCGAGTATCGCGGCGATGATAGCATCAATAAAAATTGCAGAAGCATCAGCGAAAAAATCAAGCGAAAGTAGACCTTCTACGCGTAGTGTCCCTCGTCTTGCAACTGGTGCAGTAATACCACCAAACGGAGAGTTTTTAGCGGTCTTAGGTGATCAGAAATATGGAACAAATATCGAAGCACCACTCTCTACTATTGAGCAAGCGGTTGATAATGTACTTGCCCGAAGAGGCGGCACAGGAGGCGGTAATGCAACGGTCATCTTAGAACTGGATGGACATGAATTAGCCAGAGCCACAACACCATATAACGAAGGAGAATCATCAAGGCGCGGTGTTAGATTAATAAAGGGGCTGACTTAATGAATAGCATCTTTACAATAAATAATGTAGATTATGACGTTTCCGTTGTGTCATTGCAGCGTGAAGCGTCTATTTTATCTGGTGACAATGCTGGCAAGCTGAGAAATGGGAATGTAATACGTGATGTAACGGGTACTATATACAATTACACTCTTGAGATTGGTCAAAAACTTGAAAATGTGGCGGCATATGATGCTCTGTATGAGGTTTTAACCGCACCGGTAGAGAGTTACCCTATTAATGTACCTTTCGGACAAGGACAGCTTGAATTTGATGCGTATATTAAAAATGTCAGTGATAACATATCTCACATAGGTGGTAAAAATATATGGGATAAGCTAATGTTTTCCGTGAATTCAATTGAACCACAACGATATTGCGGTGAAAATTGGACTTTAGGTGTGGGAACTGGAAATCAAATATTTACTATTGATGGAGTTGGATTTGACTGCTCTGTGGACAAATTGGAGCGCAGAGGACAGGTCTTAGAAACAAATAATTCAGGACGGTCAAAGTCGGGTGTTATGAATCGTGAAATCATCGGTACCTATTACAATTACTCTATGCAGATTGAGCAGGAAGACATTGAACAATACGATCGATTATACTATGCCCTTACTGCTCCTGTTGATAGTCACGTATTAACGATACCATACGGACAAGGCACATTAACCTTTAATGCTTACGTCACACAAGCAAGAGATAATTTGACATTTATAAATAGTGATATTAAAAAATGGAGCGGTCTTGAAATAGAGTTCATGGCAATGGCACCAGCAAGGAGGTGAGCATTTGGCGGTATATTATAAAGGTGCGCAGTTTGTAACCGTAGATGATCTGGAATTCATTACAGCTGACGATGATAATTTTTATGTTAGATATAATGATGGATATTTTGAAGACACTGAAAATAAAAATGAAAATCTTAACTCAATCGAGTTTGGTGAATATACGTTCGGTGGTAGAAAAGTTAAATCTTTAAAATTGCACTACGAGTCGGGGCTATTAACAGATCAGCTTGCAATCGATACCATGTCTGCTGAGATTAAGAGCGATACAAAACCAACGATCACAAGATACACACCAATTATAGTTAAACGGGACACTCGCATTATGGGAGTGTTTTTTAATGGGCAAATCAAGGAAATCAGCGAAAATCGATACTTCATTAATGCAGAGTCCTATATATCCCTCCTAGATTACGATTATCACTTTGGTGGGATTTACACAGCTGCAAACTTAGGTACTGTTGTCAGTGAAATTATGGGGTCTATCCCGTATACAATTCACCCTGATGTAGCAGCATTAAAACTTTATGGATATCTGCCGTATTCAACGAAGAGAGAAAACCTTCAACAAATCTTAATTGCAACAGGTGCGGCCTTAGAGCGCAACTCAGACGGCACAATTAATATAACGGTCCTTACCAATACAAATAAAGGTACATTTACTACAGAACGAATCTTTTTGGATGGCTCTTCGACCGAAGACATTCAAATCACAGCAATACAAGTAACCGAACATGCTTATGCACCAATTGACGAAGAAGTTACTTTATTTACAGAATCTTTTACGGATATCAGAACGCCAGTGTTTGACGAACCAGCGCATGATCTTGTATGCACTAATGGAACTATTTTAGAGAGTGGAGCAAATTACGCTAAGATACAAGGTAATGGCGTTGTAACACTTATGGGTAAAAAATACCGCCATACAACTAAAATCGTGACAAAAGGTACTGTATTGGATACTCCTGACGATAAAATACTATCCGTTACCGATGCAACACTGATTACTGCAATCAACAGTTCTTCCGTTGCTGAAAGGCTGTATGCTTATGCGTCGTGTAATAAGACGACAAATCAGGATGTTCTAATTAATCAAGAGCGCACAGGTGACTTGGTTCAGGTAATGCATCCATATAGCACAGAATATCTAACATCGGCGATACGAAGTCTTGATTACAGCTTAAGTAACACTTTAAGGGCATCCTGTGAGTTTTTGGTTGGATATGTACCACGAGGCATAAGTGAAGGATATAAAAACCGTGTGTTACTATCAGAGAGCGGTACTTGGACTGTACCGGAAGATGTAACAGAAATCAGAGTTGTTTTAATTGGTGGTGGTCAAGGCGGTGCAGTTGGAAATGATGGTAAAAATGGGCAAGATGGCGGAAGAATAACGAGTGTTGAGCAACCTATCCGTGCCAATGGTGGCGATGGCGGAAAAGGTGGAACTGGTGGAACTGGTGGCAAAGTGTTTGATACAACATTAACAGTTACTCCAACTCAAATTTTTAGCGCTACAATCGGTATAGGTGGTGCTGGTGGAATAGAAGGAGAGGGTCAACTTGGCACCGATACGCAATTTGGAGATTTAAGTTCTTCGCTAGGCATTACGGGTGATTACGTCGATGTTATGACCGCTGATGTGTACGCGGCATTAGGCAGTATAGGACTTAATGGTGGTAATGGTGAAAAAACAAACGAATGGCCAATGGGATGGATCGCACAAAATGTTACAGCGCCTGACGGAACAGTGTACCAAGGCGGTAAAAGTGGAAATACCGTAGCGGAGTGGATACCCGAATATAGCAAGTCAACGGAAGCATATGGCGGTGGCGGCGCAGGAGCTGCAGTTGGGAACAATGGCAGTAATGGCCAAGATGGGCAAATTGTAGAGGATATACACGACAACATAAACGCATACGGCGGAAACGGCGGGAATGGTGCGGATGCAACTGCAAGAGAATCTGCTACGATTTACGGTGTAGGTGGACCTGGTGGTCATGGCGGTGGCGGTGCAGGAGGTGGCGGAAACGCATATCATCCGAATAGTTCTTATGCTCACGGCGGTATAGGAGGCACCGGAGGAAAAGGCGGTGCTGGCGGAAACGGTGCACCGGGATGTGTAATAATTTATTATTAAGGAGGCAACATGGCAATATATAAAAGTAAATACACAGGTTCTCAGGTTGATGAATTGCTGGGCAGCATTCCTGAAAAAGGCGATATGATTAAATCAGTCTATGACACTGATAATAATGGTATTGTAGACAATGCAGAAAAGCTAGGTGGGCAATTACCTACCTATTATGCAAAGCAAAGCGACATAGGCGATTTAACCACCCTGCAAACAACAGACAAAACAAACGTAGTAAAAGCGGTTAATGAAATGCAAAGCAAATTGTACAATCCGAACCTATTAGATAATGCATATTTTGAAATTCCAGAAGCAATAGTTAATCAAAAAGGCATAGTAAGTGGTTGGGTTACTCCTACATCTTTATATTTTATAGATAGATGGCGAAGTTACATAAATATAGCTAACAATACCACCTATACTTTTGAACCTAATGGATTAGGTGTACAAGTTTCGGAAGGGTGGGGAGGAATCGCGCAGTTGTTAGAGTTCGCCCCGACGGAAGGAATGTATACGTTTTCTGCGATAATTGACGGTGTAGTACATGCCCTAACATTTGATGCAAGTACATGGAATGCTCAAAGCGGAACGACTGTAGGTCTGACAGCATTTACTTATCTTGATAAAAAGACGGTTAGAATTCTTTTTTACGATACTGCAAAACATATTACACAAAGAGTTAAACTCGAAAAAGGCACAGTCTCAACAATACTCAATGATCCACCACAAGACTTCGGCGATACATTGCAAAAGTGTCAGAGATACTATAGGACTTACGGTTCGGGCTTGGTAGGAATTGCTTTAAATAGTACAACGATGCACGTTATGCTTAATTTCGAAAACGAAATGAGAATAACACCAAATCCAGTTTTGTTGACGACTACAATTAATTTTTTTGGAACTGCCGATGTACAAGCTACAAATGCAACTGCAACATTTTACGGAGATAAAAAAGGCGGAGCATTAGCCGTTACTGGATTTACCGGATTAGTTGCGGGTAATGTATACCGTAGCAACCAAGCTGGATGGCTTGCGTTAGATGCAAACCTATAAAGGAGTGATGATTTATGGAACAATTTTATAATAAACATTACATTGTTATTGATGATAAAAACCGTATCATAGATGGTTTTTCAGATGCATTTAAACAGCCATCGGACACAGACATTTGTATCAATGAGCAAGGAAGTTATCAGTTTCGGTTATTTGTTGACGGAATTGAAAATCCGTCGTTGTATGATAAATATGGTGTACCTAAATACAAATATGTAGACGGGGCGGTAATCGAACGTACAGCGGAAGAAATGGAAGCAGATAGACCAGTAATCACGCCACAGCCAACTGATATAGAAAAATTAGAATCAAAGGTTGCTTATATCGCAATGATGGGAGGATATAATGAAATTTTATGAGCAAGTAAAAGATTGGTATGAGAAGGGGTTATGGTCAAAACAAATGGTTGCAAATGCAGTTATTAAAGGAGCCATAACAACCGAGCAATACCAAGAGATAACAGGAGAAACATATACCGTTTAATCAACACGCAATAAGGCGTGTTTTTTTAATACAATTTTAACCGCCCAAACGGGCAGAAAGAGAGGCTATTATGGCTAACAGAAATTACGATTATACAAAGTTTGATGAAAAGTATGATTCCGTTTTAGATCGAATCGGTTTAGAAAATCCGACGGGAGAAAATCAAACGACGCAAATTAGTGTAGCGAGAGATATGTTTATTGATATGGTAGATAAGAAAGATGCTACTATTTATCGTGGCTTGCCCGCTGATTTTGATTTTGAAGAGGCTCAAAGAGATTTAGCAGCAGTTCGAGCACAGTTTAAGTAATGGGAGCCTTCGGGCTCCTTATTTCATGGAAAGAAGGTGTAAACCTTGAACATACAATTTAACAGCTTGCCAGTTGTTCCCTTGCGGATTACATCAAAGTATGGTCATCGAAACATAGGACTAAAAGGTGCTAGTACATTCCATAGGGGAATTGACCTTGGACGTGATTTTTCGAAGCAAGAGACGGAGATTTTAGCCGTTGCCGATGGCGTGATTGCGAACAACTACTGGAATAATACCCGTGGTTGGGTTGTTATTATCGACCACGGCAATTTCAAGACTCTGTATCAGCACTTGAAACGGCAATCTCCATTACCGAAAGGTTCCAGAGTAAAAGCTGGGCAGCATATCGGTATTATGGGAGCCAGTACAAAGACGATTAGAGGTATGGCAATGCACTTGCATTTCGAATTGATTTACCGAAATAAAAGTATCGATGCAGAACCGTATCTAAAAAATATAGTGGAGGTGGAAGAATTGACAGAGGAACAAGTAAGAGAAATCGTTCGCGAAGAAATTAAAGAAGCATTATCTGGAAACGGAAGCGAAGTGCAAGGTTGGGCTAAGAAAGCATGGGAAGAAGAAACTGCTGCAGGACTTACAACCGGAGAAAGACCACTTGGATATATGACAAGACAAGAAGGTATCTACTTATTGAACAAGATTAAAAAGCTGTTTGGAAAGTAGGCGCCTATGAGTACAGAATTTTGGGTTAGCTTAACCGTAAGCCTAATTGTTTATGGGGTGTCATTTGGTATTTTTTACGGAACTGTTATGACAAAATTAAATGCCCTTGAAAAAAAGCAAGACAAACATAATGGGCTTATTGAAAGAATGGTCGTGGTGGAGCAGTCAACAAAATCTGCTCATCATAGAATAGATGGATTGGAGGTACATAATGTTTAAATTTATTAACAATGATACTATTGCATTAGTATTTTTAGGTACTGTTGCACTTGTAGGGGTTGGATTTAAAAGTAATGAGATAGTTGCGACTGCAATCGGTGCGATAGGTGGCTACATAGGTGGGAAAAGTGAATCTAAGTAATTTCATGCCGTCTCGAGAGGGGCGGCTTTTTTATGCCCAAAAATAAAACATTAGAAAGGAATGATTTTATGAACAATATTATTGAAACAACAAATTTAACTCCGATTGAGGTAGCTTTAAAAATGGATAATGACGGATATGTAACGGCTTTAAACTTGTATGAGTTTTTAGAACTTAATCCTGTCAATTATGCGAGATGGTGTAAAAGTAATATTTTAGAGAATTCATTTGCCGAAGAAGGAACTGATTTCCACTCTTCGCAAAGGAAGAGTAAAGGTAAGGGTAATTTTGCAGATAATTACAGGCTAAAAGTTTCTTTCGCTAAGAAATTAGCCATGCAATCGAAAACTCCAAAAGGCGAAGCAGCACGGAGCTATTTTATTGCGTGCGAAGAAGCCTTAAAGAGAATTGCAATCGAACGCCAAAAATGGGAAATCGAACGTGCCAAAGGTGTTGTTATTCGCCACGTGCTAACAGACACCATCAAAATGAAAATACCGGAAAGTCCTCATAAGAAGTTCATGTATCCAAACTACACTAAACTAATCTATAAAATACTGTTTGGAAAAACCATGAAAGAATTAAGAGATCAGTACGGTATTAAGGGAAAGGAAAGCATAAGGGATTACATCACCGCTGATGAATTGCGAGAAGTGGAAAGTCTTGAAATGCTTGTGAGTAGTTTGATTAATCTTGGTATGGGATACGACGAAATTAAGAGTTTCGTTATGAGTAAGACTGGATTGTTAGCGGCATAAAAAGGAAAATCCAGTATGGTAAAAAAATATAAATCGCAGGAAAATTATTACATGAAAAACACTGTGCAGATAAAGTTAAAGCTTAATGCTAATACCGATCGTGAAATTTTAGATAAGCTTAATAATGTAGAAAACAAGCAAGGATACATCAAAGAATTGATACGCAAAGACATGTTGCAAAAATAATTATTGACAAATAATGTAAATTAATATATATTATAACCATACCTTTCTTAGGTTGGGGAAAATCTGCGGCAGTCTCAATGGCTGCCGTTGTTTTAGTTTTTGGGTATTTCGTGTTGTATTTCGTGTTGTATGAGTTGATATTTTATGCAACACATTGTCGGAAATCTCCTATTTTTTGTAAGATTATTCTGTTCTTAAAATCCTTACTGTCGTTGAAAAATAAAGAAGAACCGCTATTTCTAACGGTTCTCTTAATGGTCGAGGCAGCAGGATTCGAACCTGTGGCCTTTGCGTCCCGAACGCAACGCTCTACCAAGCTGAGCTATGCCTCGTTATATCAATGAGATATTATATACCTGTTTTTCTTAAAAAAAAAGGGGGTAAGCTAGATATTTATAAATAATGAGTTAAGTTTTTTTACTTATTGTGGAACTCTTGGTATGTTTTAAATATTTTAAATATTCTGTTTTGATTTTGATTTTTTTTGATGAAAAATGATTGATGAATTTTATAATACATAAAACGTTACTTTTAGAGCAACAAAAAAGCTTAAAGGAGGAAAAGAAATGGACTTATTAACAATAACTGGGAAGTTAAGCGGTTATTTGTGGGGAACGGTATTCATTGTGCTTTGTATGGGCGTCGGTATTTATTTTTCTGTTTTTATGAAATTCCCACAATTGCGGTTAATTAAGGATATGCTCAAACAGCTGTTTCAAGGGAAAAGCTCTGACAGCGGCATATCATCTTTTCAGGGCTTTGCAATGGCATTAGGTGGACGTATCGGAGTTGGGAACATCGCCGGCGTTGCAACTGCAATTTGCTTTGGTGGCCCGGGTGCTGTTTTTTGGATGTGGGTTATTGCGTTTTTAGGTGCCGGTGCTGCATTTGCGGAATCAGTACTTGGACAGATTTGGAAGGAAGAAATCGGTGGTGAGTACCGAGGTGGTCCAGCTTATTATATTCAAAAAGGAACAGGATTAAAATTCTTTGCAATCTTATTTGCAATTGCAGCAATCATTGCAAATGGATTTACAGGTCCAACGATTCAGGCATTTAACATTGCAGATTCAGTAAAGAATGCGTTTGGAATCGACCCTCTAATTACAGGTATTTGCGTAGCCGTAATCTTTGCATCCATTATATTTGGTGGAATGAAGCGTATCGGAAAATTTGCAGAATTAGTTGTTCCTTTTATGGCGGTTGTTTATATTATATTAACCATTGTTATTTTAGGAGTAAATTTCCAAAATGTACCTTCCATGTTTGCATTAATTTTTAAATGTGCCTTCAATGCAGAAGCTATATTTGGTGGTGTATTTGGCGGAACCATCATGTGGGGTGTAAAAAGAGGTGTGTATTCCAGTGAAGCCGGTATGGGAAGCGGAGCACAAGCTGCGGCTGCTGCAGAGGTTTCTCATCCTGCAAAACAAGGATTGGCACAGTCGTTCTCCGTTTACGTTGATACATTATTTGTATGTACTGCAACGGCATTGATGATTTTATCTACCGGAAGCTATAATGTGGTTGATCCGAATAATAACTTTATTATTCATAATGTTCCAAATGTAGAAGCTGGTACTGGTTATACACAAGCAGCTATTGATACCTTGATTCCAGGGTTTGGATCTGCGTTTATTGCAATTGCGATTTTCTTCTTCGCATTTACTACACTTTTATCATTTAGTTTTTATACAGAGTCAAACGTAGCCTATTTGTTTAAGGGTAATCGCTATTTAAAACACATTACATTAATAATGAAACTTGTTTTAATCGGAATGATTGTTTTCGGAAGTGTAAAGAGTGCTGCAGTTGCTTGGAATATGGCAGATATCGGTGTCGGATTAATGGCGTGGTTGAATCTAATTGCTTTGATTATGCTAAGAAAGCCTGTATTGGCTATTCTAAAGGATTATGAAAAACAAAAATCAATGGGACTTGATCCTGTTTTTAATCCAAAAGATTGTGGTATTGAGGGTGCAGATTTATGGTTAGATATCGTGAAAAAGAAATATTCACATTTGAATAACGATGTGGTAGAAAAAAAGATTGTTAACTAAAATTGTTCACCATTATTCTATTATAATAAAGCAGAAAGTCGAAGCTCAACTCCCGCGGGCTTCGACTTTTTTGCTATAAAAAATGGAAATCTACTATTGACAACATAATGGCATAAGAATTAATTAAAAAATAAAATTAAAAAAGCTTGATTAAAAAAAATGTTGTGTTATTATGTATAGGTATTCTAAATGCACAATTGAGTCACATATTTTTGTAAGTCATTTGCTCGTTGGTTAAATGGTTTACAAAAATATGTGTTTTTTATTTGTTTAAGAATATAATAATATTAAAGGAGGTACCGTAAATGAATAATGGTACTGTAAAATGGTTTAATGCAGATAAGGGTTTTGGATTTATTTCCAACGATGATGGCAGCGATGATGTATTTGTACATTTCTCTGCAATTGTTTCGGAAGGTTTTAAAACTCTAGAAGAAGGTCAGAAGGTTACTTTTGATACGGAAAGAGATTCTAGAGACAGCAGAAAAATTCGTGCAATTAACGTACGTATTGCTTAGTAATTGATAAAAAACGCCTGCTCATTTTGAGTGGGCATTTTTTATTTGCAGCGTGTTTCTTTAAAAAGGACAGAGATTATAATTATAATAGAACTTGTCTTCTTTTTCTAAATATTATAATATTATGATAAAAGTTAGTGCGAAAGAAAAAGGATTTGGTGCGTTATGAAAAGATGGAAGCAAGCCTTAATTATGGCTCTTGGCGTTTCTCTTGGCTCTCAAATTTATTTTAATTTCTTTACCGATGGATTTATTGTAGCCATGTCGCCCTTGTTGTTTTCTATTTTTCTTTACATATTTAAAGAATTGCATCCAGTAAAAGCGGGTATTCTTACGGGAATTGCATCCCCTTCTTTTCGTGGAATTATGTTATTTCTTAGTTTACATGATTTTCACTTAGTATGGTCTATGGTATGGCCGGATGTGATTTTCTTCTTCTCTTATGGAATTTTCTTTTATTTGTTTTTTTATCGTTTGTCTCATTCCTATACTCGATTTTTTATTTCAATTTTTTTGTGTGATTTTTTATCCAATGTTATGGAGTTAACTATGAGAACCGGTTTTCCGTTTTTTGGTGACGGAATTTTTAAAGGGCTGACAGTAATTGCAGGAGTACGTACTTTTATTTCATTAGCTATTGTCATTAGCGTTGATGGGTATAAGTCTTTTTTAGCCAATCAGGAGCACGAAACTCGATATAAAAAACTTATGGTTATGGCATCGGTCTTTAATGCTGAAGTATATTTTATGAAAAAAAATATGGTAGAAATTGAAGATGTTATGCAAAAAGCATTTATGCTATATCGAACGGTTGAGAAAGAGGAATATCCAGAAGAGATGCGATGCCTGAGTTTAGATATAGCTAAGGATGTTCATGAAATCAAAAAAGACTACATTCGAGTCATAAAGGGACTGCAGGATAATTTTCTTGCGGACATTGATGTGAAAGGTATGAGCATTAAAGACATTGTACGAATTTTAGATATGGACATTCATGAACAAATTCGGGAGCATAAGCTGGATATATACTTTTCCTTTCAAATTAAAGCTCATTTTTATGTCGCAGATCATTTCAGTTTAATGTCTGTATTACGTAATTTAGTTATTAATAGTATGGATGCCATTGGAAACCAAAAGAAAGGAAGGATATTTCTATTTATTCGAGAGGGTACCTCGAGAGATGGGGATTCTTCCTGTGTCGAAGATTCTTTGCAAGGAATTCCTGTTTATATCTTTGAGATCTCCGACAATGGCCCCGGTATTAATGAAGTGGATATGGACATCATTTTTGATCCGGGGTATTCTACTAAATTTGATAAACAAACAGGTGATATTAGTCGTGGGGTTGGTTTAACCCTTGTAAAAGACCTAATTCAAGATAAATTTCATGGAACTATTTTTGTACAGTCTAAAGAAGGGGTTTATACGAAGTTTCGCATTGAAATTCCCAAAGAGATGTTTATAGGAGAAGAATCATGAAGTATTATATCGTAGACGATGTACTCAGTATCGTAAAGATATTGAATCGCATCATTGAACAAAAGGATTTGGGTGAAGTGATTGGGTTTTCAACGGATGCAGAGGTTGCACTTGCAGAGATTGTAGCTTTAAATCCCGATATTGTTTTGGTGGATTTACTCATGCCTGTTAAGGATGGAATCAGTCTTGTTTCGGAAGTAAAAAAACTGCGTTCAAATATTAATTTTATTATGATTTCACAGGTTTCCAATAAAGAAATGATATCAGATTCCTATCGAGCCGGGGTGGAGTTTTTTATTCATAAGCCAATTAATATTATTGAAGTAGAAAATGTGATTAAAAAAGTAGCGGAAAAAATTCAAATGGAAACCATGTTATCTGGGATTAAGGGTCTGTTTCAGGAAAGCTCAACAGTAAAAACAAGAACCATTAAAAAAGATCCTTTAAAAGATGTTAAATATCTTTTAGGTGTTTTAGGAATGCTTGGGGAACGTGGTACAAAAGATATTTTAGCCATTTGTGAAGAATGTCTGATTATGGGTAAGCCATATGATCGTCAAACCATTGCGTTATATTGTAATGGTATTAATGAAGATGTAAAAATGGTAAAACAACGTATGCGTCGAGCAGTTAAAAAGGGACTTGCGAACATTGCCAATATGGGAATGGAAGACTATTATAGTGAAGTTTTTCAAAGCTATTCCCAATTAGTGTTTGACTTTGAAAGTATCCGTGCGGAGATGGGACATATTAGGGGTCAGAATTATAGTGGGGGAAAGGCTAATTTGGATAAATTTTTAGAAGGTCTTTTAATCTTTAGTGAAATGAATTGTTAAACAAATTAAAGCAGTATTTAGATTATTCAAACAATTCGAAATATTTTTTCGAATTGTTTTGATTTTTTTTGAAGCGTTTTGAAGCTAGGAATTATAATTAAAAATATATTAAAGCTCTATGTTTTTTCGACATGAATCAAAACTACATATGAGTAAGCAAAAGATTTTTTAGGAGGTTGAACTATGAGAAGGAAGTTAGCAGTATTCGTTAGCATCATCCTGGTGCTCATACTCACGTTCACCGGCTGCGGCGGCAGTGGTGGAGGTGCAGATTCTGGCTCTGACACGATTAAAATCGGTTGGATTGGTTCCTTAACGGGAGACCAAGCGGTATGGGGAAAATGTGAATCCCAAACACTGCAAATGCTGATTGATCAAAAGAATGAAGAAGGTGGCATTTTAGGAAAACAAATCGAGTTGATACCTTATGATACCCGTGGAGATGCAAACGAAGCAGTGAATGCAGTAAAACGTTTGGTTTCTCAGGATAAAGTAGTTGCTATTTTAGGACCAAATGCGAGCGGTCAGGCATTGGCAATTTCTGCGGCATTGGAATCTGCTAAGGTTGCTGACATTGCAACTGTAGCAACGAATCCAAAAGTAACCGTAGACGATGAAGGAAATGTAAAGCCTTATAATTATCGTATTTGCTTTATTGACCCATATCAGGGTGCCGTTTGTGCAGGCTATGCTGCAGACAAATTAGGATATACCAAGGCTGCTATCCTTTATGATGTAGCAAGTGACTATTCGCAAGGATTCTCTCAGTTCTTCGAAGAAACTTTCGAAGCAAAGGGAGGTACTATTGTAGCAAAAGAAGGATTTAAGACCGGGGACGTTGACTTCCGACCACAGCTTTCTAAAATTAAGGCTGCAGAGCCAGAAGTTATCTTAATGCCTTATTATTATAAAGAAGTAGCTCTTTCTGCAAATCAAGCAAGAGAGCTTGGCATTGAAGCTACATTAATGGGTGGCGATGGATGGCCTTCCGACCAGTTAATGGAAATGGCTGGTGACGCAATTGAAGGAAGCTATCTTGTTAACCACTTAGACTTCAATGATCCGGAAGTAAAACCGTTACAAGATGCTTATGATGAAAAATACGGAAGTGTTTTGGAGTTAAACGGATACATGGTAAATGATGCATTCTTACTTTTGACAGCTGCGATTGAAAAAGCAAACACGACTACAGATTCCGATGCTATTTCTAAAGCTTTGTGTGAAGTAGAAGTGAAGGGTGTAACTGGAAACATTAAGATTTCTCCGGAAACACATAATCCGGATGGAAAAGAAGCCGCTATCGTGAAAATTGAAAATAAAAATTATGTATTCCAAGAAAAGTATGGAGTAAACTAGTTAGGCAGATGGAGTAAGGGCGGCTAGACTGCCCTTACTTTTTCTAAAATGCGATAGGGGGTCATGTAATTGAGTAGTTTTTTACAACAAGTGATTAATGGTCTATCAATTGGAAGTGTTTATGCTCTAATGGCTGTTGGTTATTCACTCGTTTATAGTATTATGAATTTTTCAAACTTTGCACATGGTGGAGTTATTATGCTGGGTGCTTACATCGGGTTATATGCATTGTCGCTTTTATCCCTTCCTTTTGTAGCAGCTCTGGTCGTTGCAGCATTTGGAGCTGGATTGATTGCGGTTGTATTAGAGAAAATTGCATACAGCCCACTTCGTAGAAGAAATGCTCCCGGGCTTTATTTTATCATTTCAGCAATGGGCGCCTCGATTTTCTTAGAAAATTTTGTAGTAGCCACAATTGGACCTACATTTAGAACATATCCTCAGATTTTTGATAGCAAGCCATTTATGATTGGTGATATTGCACTTGGTCGAATTGATGTATTAATGTTTGTCATTTCTGCCATTAGTTTGGGAATTTTAATGTTTATTATTGAAAAGACAAAAGTAGGATTGGCCATTCGAGCGACATCCTACAGCGCTAAAGGAAGCGCATTTATGGGTGTAAATGTAGATTGGATTATTTTTGTTATTTTTATTTTAGGCGGAATGCTAGCCGGTGTAGCAGGAATGCTCTTCGGCATGAGATATACGGTATACCCGCAAATCGGAATTATAACGAATAAATCCTTTATTGCTGCAGTCTTTGGAGGTCTTGGAAGCTTGCCTGGGGCAGTCGTCGGTTCCATATTGCTGGGATTGATTGAGACCTTTGCATCTGTAGCGGGGTATTCTACTTATAGGGATTTGATTGCGTTTGCGTTACTGATTCTCATTCTTGTGGTAAGGCCTACTGGACTTATGGGCAAAGCCACAGAAGATAAAGCATAGGAGGTGGCGTAGATGTTTAGTTGGTATTACATATCAGGAATTCTGATTTTAACAGGGATCAACCTACTAACGGTTTTGGGGCTGTCGTTATTGACAGGTTTTACCGGGCTTTTCTCCTTCGGGCACGCCGGTTTTATGGCAATCGGAGCCTATACGGCAGCCACCATGACCATGCAGTTTCATATGCCCCTGCTTTTAGCATTGCTGCTAGGCGGCGTGGTTTCTATGTTAGTTAGTCTTATCATTGGTCGTTTGACCCTAAACCTTAAGGGAGACTATTTTTGTATTGCTACGTTAGGATTTGGTGAAGCAACACGTTTAATCTTAGACAATGTACAATACTTCGGTGGTTCTCGAGGGTTACCGGGGATTCCGACTTATGAAAACAACGAGTATTTAGCCATCGTAGTATTCATCAATGTTTTAGCCATTGTAGCTATGGTATTTTTAATTCGCTCGAGACATGGACGCAATATGGTAGCGATACGAGAAGAGGAATTGGCATCACAAGCAATTGGCATTAATGTATTTCGTTATAAAATAACGTCATTAGCCATTAGTGCATTATATGCCGGAGTTGCCGGCGGACTTATGGCACATTATTTAGGATACATTCAGCCAATTATGTTCCAGTTAATTAAGTCAACCGAATTGACCATTATTGTTATCTTTGGAGGACTTGGAAGCATCACAGGAAGTGTAATTGGAGCCATTGTTTTAACCTTCCTGCCGGAAGTTTTGCGTACCTTCTTCCAGTGGAGATTAGTTGTTTATGGTGCAGCAGTTATTTTAATTATGATTACCAGACCACAAGGGCTAATGGGAGGAAAAGAGTTAAATCTAAAAGCTATCTGGAGATGGGTGAAACGTAGAAGAGGAGGTGCTGAAAATGACAGCAGTGCTATCTCTTAAGAATGTGACAAAGAAGTTCGGAGGATTAACCGCCGTAGGAGATGTTAGCTTTGAAATTGAAAAAGGAGAAATATTTGGTCTGATTGGACCAAATGGTGCAGGAAAAACGACAATATTTAATCTGATTACAGCGGTTTATTCTTTGACGGAGGGTGAAATATTATTTCATGGTAATAGCCTAATAGGAAAACAGCCTTACCAGATTGCAGATTGTGGTATTACGAGAACGTTTCAAAACATTCGATTGTTTAAAAAATTATCAGCTTATGAAAATGTCTTAATTGCCTGTCATAAGCTCGCTAATTATAAGATTATTGATACGGTATTTTTTCGATATGGAAAAAACTATCAAAATCAAGAAAGAAAACTCCATGAAAAAACAGAGTCGTTATTAAAACTTATGGGTCTATGGGAAGTTCGTGATATGACTGCAGCGAATCTGCCATATGGAATGCAAAGAAAGCTTGAAATTGCAAGAGCTTTGGCCCTTGAACCACAGCTTTTACTTTTGGATGAACCCGCTGCCGGTATGAACCCGGAGGAGACCATTCATTTAATGGAACTAATCCGTCAAATTCGTGATGAATTTGATTTAACCGTTTTAATTATCGAGCATCATATGGATTTAATTATGGGGCTTTGTGATCGAATTTTTGTATTAAATTTCGGAAAAGCACTGGCCCAAGGTACTCCGGCAGAAATTCAAGAAGATAAAAGGGTAGTTGAGGCTTATCTTGGAAAGGAGGATGACGCGCATGCTTAAAGTAGAAGATCTGAATGTATATTATGGCGGCATCCATGCACTGAGAGGTGTATCCATTGACGTAGAACAAGGTCAAATTGTAACCATTATAGGCAGTAACGGTGCAGGAAAGTCTTCTTTGCTAAACGCAATCAGCGGTATGATAAAATACAATGGACTGATTGAATATGAGAATAAGACGCTTCCGCATCATGCTCATAAGGTAGTAAAATCGGGGATTTGTCAGGTTCCTGAGGGTCGTGTTATTTTTGCAAATCTAACGGTGCATGAAAATCTAAAAATGGGTGCTTATTTGCGAAATGATTTGAAAAAAATCCAAGAGGATTTCGAACGTGTATATGAACTGTTTCCTCGATTAAAGGAAAGAGAAAAGCAAATCGCCGGGACACTTTCCGGTGGCGAACAGCAGATGCTGGCTATGGGAAGAGGTTTGATGTCTGCTCCCGAATTAATTCTTCTGGATGAACCGTCTTTAGGTCTTGCCCCACTTTTAATTAATACGATTTTTGAGATTATTTTAGAAATCAAGGCGATGGGAAAAACCATTCTTTTGGTAGAACAAAATGCGTTTAAAGCATTATCCATTGCAGATAAAGCTTATGTTTTAGAACAGGGACAAATTACAGCACAGGGAAGTGCTTCGGAGCTATTAAAGGATGAAACGATTCAAGAGGCTTATCTAGGTAAGAAAAATAAGTAAAGATTTTTCCAACACCATTTCAAACAAAAACTGAATTTAGCCAAATGTTATGGCAGATTCAGTTTTTGTTTTTTTTATTTCTACGGTAAATAAATAGTTCTACCAACGATTATGGGCAGGATGGTATAATAAAAAAAATGAAAGAACGGAGAAAAGGATATGAAAAATGAGTATTATGTAAATGAAGTAGCTACCTTTTTTGGCGTTAGCAGAGATACTATACGGCTTTATGATAAGGTTGGTATCCTATCCCCTAAGAAAAATGAACGAAACAATTATCGCATATATAGCCGAGAGGATTTAATTTGTTTGGATTACGTGATGCGGCTTCGGAAGATTAATCTTTCATTAGAGGATATTCGGGTTCTTATCAATGAGAGTTCCATTGAGCGTGCAGAGGCGATGATGCAGCTGCAGGAAAAGATTCTGGAAGATAAAATTGAAGAGTTAATCAATTTAAAGATTATGGTAAGTGATTATCAGAAAAGTTTTAGCAATGTAATACAAAATATGGGCGAGATTTTTGTGAAGGAAAGTCCGACTTTACTTTATATGGATGTTGAAACATCAATGATGGATACCATGTATGAATTTTCTGGGCTTCAGAAAGCACATGTGCCGATCTTCACGTTTGTGTGTAAAAAGGAACTGTTTTTATCAAATCAATTTATAGAGTATACTTTATCAGGAAACGATCGTAATAAGCTGTTTACTTATGCGATTACAATGATTGATGATGAGGGACTGAGTAAAAGAAAGGATTTTCCTCAGAATAGATTTCGCATTATTCCTCCAAGAAAATGTGTTTATTCGGTTGCTCGTTGTTATACAAATGTAAATTATGATGATTTTTTAAAAGTACGAGACTATATTATTAAACATAATTTAAAACTAGTTGATGACGTTTTACTACGTGTTGCATCCGTTCGCAATAATCGGAAGCAAAGTGTTGACTATTATGAAATATGGGCACCCATTGCTGATTAAATATATATTTCTATCTGTTTTTGTTCCTTCTTTTATATAATTCCGTAAAAATACGATGTCATAATAGATTTCCATATAAAAAAATAAGCGTGTTGTCTAATAAGGGAAATAATTTAGAAAAGTTTGAAAAATATAATTGACATTGGAGTAAGTCAATAGTTTATTCTAAATTCAAAGCATTGATGCGATAAAAAACGACGTGCATAAATTGCAGACGTGTAAGTATGCATAAAGTAGGAATTATTTTATTAAAAGGGAGGAAGCATAATGAAAAATGTAACACAACCGAAAGTGAAAGAGCAAAAAGAATTTCCTCATATATTAGTTATTTTACTGGTAGTTCTTGCAATATCTGCAATTTGTACATGGATTGTACCAGCAGGAGCATACGATCGCATATTGGATGAAGTAACCGGAAGGATGATTATCGACCCTTCCAGTTTCCACTATTTAGATAAAACCCCAGTTGGATTGTTCCAAATGTTTGTATGTTTGGAAGAAGGTTTGATTCAAGCTGCAAACATTACCTTTCTAATTTTCTGTGCATTTTCAAGCTTATATTTATTAGAAAAAACAGGAGCAATTGATGCAGCCATTGCTTTAATGGTGAGAAAAACACAAAATCACCCAAGGTACGCATCCTCAATTATTGTAATTGTAATGATAATTTTAGCTATTTGGGCGTCAACTGGGACGATGTCCTATGAAGAAATTATAGCATTTATTCCGATTTTTGTAGCGGTAAGTATGGCGTTAGGATATGATGCCATGGTTGGTGTGGCTATTTCCGTCGTACCGGTGGGCGTTGGTTTTGCATCAGCTACGGTCAATCCATTTACGGTAGGAGTAGCACAAACGATTGCAGAGCTTCCAATGTTTTCCGGATTAGGATATCGTATTTTAATATTAGCGGTCATGACGCTATATACGATTATTTATGTTTTACTTTATGCATCAAAGGTAAAGAAGGACCCTACTAAGAGTTTAACTTATGGCATTGATTATTCCGATATGATAGTGGATGAAGAACGTCTGAATACACCAATGACAACAGCACGAAAGTTATCCCTTTTAACATTATTAATTGGGGTTGCAGTTAT
Organism: Anaerovorax sp. IOR16; assembly: GCF_017168145.1. Classification (GTDB taxonomy): domain Bacteria; phylum Bacillota; class Clostridia; order Peptostreptococcales; family Anaerovoracaceae; genus IOR16. Next base: position 615,659 of record NZ_JADQTL010000010.1, read on the forward strand.
GGCATGGGGCTTAATTACCCAGGGTTGGTATATCAATCAAGTAGCAGCTATTTTTATGATGATTGCAATTGTTGTTGGTGTTATCAATCGATGGAAAGCCAACAAAATAGCCACTGTTTTGGTAGAAGGACTATCTAAGGGTGTACTTTCTGCGATTATCGTTGGTGTGGCAAGAGGTGTGTTGGTTATACTGACAAAGGGAAATATTATAGATACCTTGATTCACGGCTGTGTATCATTGATTGAGAATTTATCCTTATATGCAAGCTCTGTTGGTATGTTGCTATTTCAGACGTTACTGAATTTCTTGGTACCATCGGGTTCAGGGCAAGCAGCTGTTTCTATGCCGATTATGACGCCAATTGCAGATTTAATTGGTATGAATCGTCAAATAGCGGTATTGATATTCCAATTTGGAGATGGATTCTCTAATTTGCTATGGCCAACCAGCTTTATGGTAATTGCGTGTGCTATGGCAAAAATCCCATTAAACAAATACTATAAATGGGTAACACCTTTCTTATTAATTGGTTTTCTAATTCAAATCGCATTTATATATGGAGCAATTGCGATGAATTATGGTCCGATGTAAGGAGGCAAAAACTGATGAATATCGAAAAGATTGGTTGCGAATTGAGTGAAGTATTAAACAAGCAAATCCAATCCATACGAGAGGAAGTCATTGCAAATCGAAGATATTTTCATATGCATCCGGAGATTGGATTTGATACCGAAAACACTGAAAAAAAGGTAAGACATATACTCACAAAAGAAGGAATTCAGCTGATTCAAAGCAAGGTAGGAGTGTTAGGATTAATTAAAGGATCCGATAGCAGTCGTATGATTGCATTAAGAGCAGATATGGACGCTTTGTGTTTACAGGAAGACAATGAAGTTCCTTATAAGTCAATTTATCCCAATAGAATGCATGCGTGTGGTCATGATGGGCATACGGCAATGTTGTTGGGTGCTGCAAAAATATTGCAGAACAATCGAGCAAATTTGCCTGTGGATGTACTTCTAATTTTTCAACCGGCAGAAGAAGGTCCGAATTTAGGCGGTGCACGTATTATAGTGAATGATTTGGAAAAGCAGGGTTATGCTGATAAGATTCAGTATATCTTTAGCTTACATCTTTTCAATGATTTTGAAATTGGCAAGGTCGGCGTTCGATATGGAAGCTTAATGTCATCTACGGATGAATTTGACATTAAAATTATCGGAAAGGGCGGGCATGCAGGCCAACCTCATAAAACTGTAGATGCGTTATCCATAGGTACAAAATTTGTAGCTGCAATTGAAAGTTTTATGGCAAGAAGGAAAGACCCTTTTGACCCAGCTGTATGTTCCATTGGAATATTTAATTCTGGTTCAGCAAAAAACATTGTTGCGGAAACTGCAATGATTTCTGGCACCATTCGTTGTCAAACAGAAAAAACACGAGAATATATATTGGAAAACATAGAAAAAATCTTAAAAGGTATCTGTGAAGGTTTTAGTGCAAACTATCGATTGGAAGTGCTGCGAGGCATTCCTGTACTTGTAAATGATGCGGATGCAACCACTTATGCCGAGGAATTATCGTTGCAGGCGGTAGGAAAAGAAAATACATTTCGTATTCCGGAAGCAACAATGGGAGCAGAGGATTTTGCTTACTTTGCACAAAAAATTCCAGCTTCATTTTTATGGATTGGATCGGGTAACAAAGAAAAAGGATTTACTTATTTAGCACATCATCCAAAATTCGACTTTGATGAAGATGCATTGCTAATTGGTATTAAGGAATTTTGTTATCTTGCATTAGGATTAAAATAAAAAATTATTGACTATTTTTTAAAATTTAAAAGCAAAAACGAAAAAACCTACAACTGTTAAAGTTGTAGGTTTTTCTCTTGGTACACCATCACGGGCTCGAACCGTGGACACCCTGATTAAGAGTCAGGTGCTCTACCAACTGAGCTAATGATGCACATCGTTTTGTTTCCGACGCAAGAATTATTTTAGCATCATACATGGGGCTTGTCAATTGTTTTTTATTAAAAAAAATTAATTAAGCATACTTATATAAAATTTGATATAAAATTAAAAATTTTTATTTGGCTATTTTTAAAATAGTATTTCCTATAAAAAAGCAAATAATAAAAATAATAAATTAGTTTATAAACTATTTTAAAAAAAATTAGTAATTTTGTTAAATATTTTTTCTATATTCCGCAATTTCCCTGACATAGTATTATGGAGTTTGCACAAAATAATTTATGTAGAGGAGGGATTGAAAATGAGAAATGACACAAACAGATTCAATGAGAAAGATCGTATGAACGACACAAGAACTACTAATGATGTGAACAACAGAAAGTCTAGTAAATCAAAGCGTTCTAATGCTACAAGCAGAATTAATGACGCAACTGATTAGTCAATTAGTTAATCAATCTTATCTCATTGTCGGAGGGCCGACAAAAAAAGAGCGAAAAATCTTTAGGATTTTCGCTCTTTTTTTATTCATTATAAATAAAAATCAAATATTTTTTATTAATAACAAAATATTGACAAAAAAATATTTATAAGTATACTAAGGCTTAATTAAATAGTTAAAACATACGGTTCGATGATAAATCGATTAAAAGGGAAGATGGGTGAAAATCCCACACGGTCCCGCCGCTGTATGAGGTAGTTGTTTTTATTATGCCACTGGAAAACTGGGAAGGCGAAAACAATGGTAACCCTTAAGTCAGAAGATCTGCCGAAATGTTTCTTATTTTCTCTACGAGCGATAGAGAAATTGGGTGCGATTGGTAAAGATAACTCGATTTCGAATAGGTAGAAATCGAGTTTTTTATTTGAAAGTTTTAAATTAAATAATTAAAAAATACAAGAAGAAGTAAATAAGGAGTAAATGATGAAAAAACTATTAGACACTGATTTTTTTAAAAATGGAATATGGATGGCAATTCTATCTTCCCTTGTATTTAGCGTAATGAATGTGCTTGTAAAAGCTGCAGGAGCGAGTATACCATCAAATGAAATTGTTTTTTTTCGATCTTTAATTGGAACAGTTTTAATTCTCCTTTTAATGAAAAAGGATAACATAAAATTTGTTAAAGGAAAAAAAGGGATGCTTGCTTTGCGAGGCATGCTTGGCGCATTATATATGCTGGCTTATTTTTATACTATTTCGAATATGCCTTTACTGGATGCGGTTATTTTAGTAAACTTGTCGCCCGTTTTTACAATGTTTTTTGCTTATTTTTTTTTAAAAGAGTCTTAACCTAAAAAAATTTTTTTGTTTTTACCAATTATTTTCTTAGGCGCATTATTAACAATAAAGCCTTTTGGGTATTCTACCTATTCTATTGTAGCTTTATTTGGAATTTTGGCAGCAATCTTTTCTGCGGCTGCGGGTACATCAATTCGATTTCTAGGGCGTAGTGGAGAATACCATACTTATGAAATAATCTTTGCTTTTATGTTTGTTTCCACAATTGTATCCATGGGATTGATGTGGAATGAGTTTGTTTTTCCGAATGGTAAGGAACTATTTTATCTTATATGCATTGGTGTTGTTTCTTTATTGGCACAAGTTTTTCTCACAAAAGCTTTTTCACATGAAAATGCTGTGGTAGTAGAACTTGTGCGATATATTGGAGTTGTTTTTAATGCACTCTGGGGTTTATTGATTTGGTTGGAAATTCCGGATATATATACGATTATCGGGGGTATATTGATTGTCTTTGGCTGCATCATGGTATCTTTAAAAAAGCGAGAAAGTTAGATGAATAAGGATTCTAATTTTAAGTGTGCTAGAAACAAACAATTATTTTTATTATGAGGAAACTGGCAAAAAGTGCGAAAATCAATAGATTTCTCGCTCTTTTTTTATACGCAATATATGGTTTTATAATAAAATCAAAAGGAAGAATACATTGCTATTGCAAGGTTTGTGTATTATACTATGATTGTATAATTATTTTTAAAAATATTTCCCGAAATGTACTTTTCGGATTGCCATATCATTCTAATTAAATTAATAAATCGCAATTTTGGAATGGAGGAGTAAAAAGCATGTATTGTAAGATGTGCGGAACGGAAATCAATTCTACGGACTTGTTTTGCAAAGTATGTGGAACAAAAATTGAAGAAACAGAATCTCAGACGCCTTCCGATTTTTCGGAATCTAAGCATGAAGAATTTACATGGAATATTTATGAATTTCCTAAGCCTCGGAAAACAGAGGATATTAATTTTCAATGGAATTTAAATAATCTAGAAGAAAAAGAAGCAAAAAAGGAAGAAGAGACTTCAAATGAGGAAAATGCCAGCCAGTTAATTGAGAATGGTAAAGAGCAAAATCAGATTGAAGAAGAAGAGAAAATTGTATGGGAAATACCGAAGAAAGCTTCTGTGAAAGAAGAAATTATAGTATCTAGCTTTGAGGATTTACCTGGCGCGACGTTCCATGGAGAAATTTCCACACAAGACAATACAACGATATCTGAGGACAAGATCCCAACTGGTGAAGTCAGTGATATGGACAAGTTTTTTACATTCAGTAAGAAAAATGAAGAATTCCAGCAATTGTTGGATCGTGAATATGAAAAAATACAAAAAAAGAATATAGAACGACCTTCCTTGAAAGAAAGTCAGATTACAAATGTAATGAATGATTTAGAACCTGCAAAGCAAGAAGTTAAGCAATCTTTAAAGATTGAAAAAGAGGTCAAAAATGAGGAAGACACCAAGCCGATTAATCTAGAAGACATAAAAAAAGCATGTAGCAACACTTTAATAAAGAATTCAGAGTTAGAGGAAAAGGAACCAGAAGAACTTCTTAATTCAGACATTGAAGCGAAGCTAGCAGCTCATGCTAGTCATTTGGATGAGATGATGGCTGCACGTGCGAGTTTTTTTATTGAAGAGCCTGAAGATATTGATACAAAAGAAACAGAAGAAAAGAAATTGATTTCAAATCCAACCCTAAACCCAAATCCAAACTCAAATGAAACGGTAGTAGGTCCGAATACGGAAGTATTAGTAACGGTTGAGGTTAAGGCAAATGGAAAATCAGAAACGGTTACAAGGCAAACCATTTCGATGGATCCTGCATCCGTCTCAAAAGCAGTTGAAGAGAAAGTTGAAGAGAAAGTTGAAGAGAAAAATGAAGCACTTACTTCTGCTTTAAATAAGGAAGATATTATTCAAGAAAATAGCGCAAAGGAAGAAATCATTCAAGAAAATAGCGCAGAAGATATGTTAGAAAAAGAGGATGAAGCTAAAAAGGAAAATACTTCTGATTTAAATAATACATTGTCCCAAGATGATTTAACAGAATTTTGGCAGAAAAATGCCTTTGGTATGGAAGAAGAAAAGAAAGTCAACGGGCCTAAGGTTGCTTTAGGTATCATTGCAGCTGTTTTAATGATTGAAATTATAGCACTAGGCATACAGTTCTTTTTTCCGCAAACTGCAGCAGCAGAGGCAATTTATAATGTACAATCAAAAATTGTAAAAGTATTTGATGGTGCAGCTGAAGGAATAGGAGGAATTTTCAAAGCAGAGAAAAACCCAACCGATAATAAAGAAACTGAAAATGGTGATTCTACAGTGAACCAAGAAAAGGATTCATTAGAAGAAGAACCGGAAGCGCCAAATCCTGTGCCAATGAGCGATAAGACGGCGTTGATAGAAAGTCAAACCGGCCAGAATAAAAACATTCAGATTATCAGTAAAGCAGATGCTTTGGTATTTGATGCATCTCATAATTATGGAATTGATGATTTAAATAAATCTACGTTAATTGACAATAATATTTGGTATACAGATGAAAATGGTAAGACTGTTTATTACGATCAAGCTGTTGTCGGTACATTAATTGCATTTAATTCTCAGTGGATTGATTACGTTAATAAGGAAGACAAAGCGATTCTTGATTTATTAAAACCCAACAGTAAAGCTTATAAGAAGGTAAGCACTTTTTCAAAGGTTGGTAAGATTTCTGAGACTTTTGAAAGTTTCTCCATTGGAGAAATTCGAAAAGGATCCGTTGGTTTTTATGTTTTTACAGAGGAAAAAATAATCAAGAAAGAAAACGGAATTGAAAGCATTATTTCAAATGACTGGATTTATTATTTAGAACCAGTTGATAAACAAATGAAGATCGTAAATTATCTGTAGTTGGATACATTATATTATAAGTACTATGAAAAGGAGCTAAATTAAAAAACAAAATGGCAACTAACTCAAACTTTAAACGTGAGAAAATCGGCACAGGTAATGTGGCTTTTTCTCAATCAAGAACCACGATTGAAACCGCTTTTTATGGAAACAATGTAAAACGTATTTTAGATTTAAAAGAAGCTTACCAATTAGCTAAGGAAGCACCCGGGACAATTGTCACGGACATGCCTGTATATGAACCGGAAAAATTAGGGTTACCGGAAAATGCAAAGATATTGTTATTCAATGACGGGGAAACGGTAGGCAGATTCGCAGGAGCTCGAGTCATACTAGGTGAAAAAGGTATTTTGGAAGCAGATATTGCAGCTGTTTTAAGGGAAGCCGTATATAAAACCAGATATAAGACCATGCTTCATTCAAAAGCTTATATTGGATTGAACGAAGATTTTATGGTAAAAGCGAATCTATTGGTACCACAAACTTATGAAAATACTTTATATAACTGGTTATTAAATTTTCAGTATATGAATTCTTTTTACAATCAAATGTATAAGGATTCTAAAGTAATCGGCAATGAACCGGATATTTTTATATTATCCGATCCAGATTGGCAAGATGAACGTTTTCCAAATGGACTTGCTTACTTTGATCCTGAACACAATTGTGCGGCAATTTTAGGGCTTCGTTATTTTGGAGAACATAAAAAAGGAACTTTGACTTTAGCTTGGGGGATTGCAAACCGAAATGGCTATGCTGCTTGTCATGGGGGATTAAAGCGAATGATTCTTCCAGATGGCAAAACTCATGTAATGGGAGTATTCGGACTTTCGGGTTCGGGAAAATCAACATTGACCCATGCAAAGCACAAAGGAAAATATGAGGTAACCGTGTTACATGACGATGCTTATATTATATCTACAGAAAATGGATCTACTGTAGCCTTAGAACCTTCTTATTTTGATAAAACACAGGATTACCCGTTGACTTCAAAGGACAATCAATTTTTAATTACCGTTCAGAACTGCGGTGCAACGATTGATGCAGAGGATAAATTAGTCCTTGTAACAGAAGACATTCGAAATGGTAATGGCCGAGCTATTAAATCAAAACTCTGGGCATCGAATCGGGTGGATAAATTAGAGGAACCGATCAATACAATTATATGGCTGATGAAAGATAATTCGTTACCGCCGGTTCTTAAACTGGAAGATCCAACTTTGGCATCGGTAATGGGAGCTTGCTTAGCAACGAAGCGAAGTACGGCAGAAAAAGTATTGCGTGGTGTGGATCGAAATAAATTGGTATTTGAACCATACGCAAATCCTTTCCGAACTTATGCATTAAAAGAGGACTATTATAAATTTAAGGCGCTCTTTGAAAATAGAGGGGTAGAATGCTATATCCTAAACACAGGCTATTTCTTGGACAAAAAGATTCCGAAAGAGGTAACCATTAGTATTATTGAAAAAATTGTAGACCAAAACGCAGAAATGAAGCCATTTGGAAGATTTGAAGGAATGAGTACCATGGAGGTGGAAGGGTTTGAATTGAACTTTTCCAGCAGAGCCTATAAGGAGTTGCTGAGAGGCAGCATTGAAAATCGTATTAAGTATCTGGATTCGTTAAATGATTTGAAAGGAGGAAGAGATGCGCTTCCGGAGGAAGCAGTTGATTCTTTGCAGAAGCTATTATCGATGTAATAGAAAAGAATGAGGTGATTACTTGAAGAAAAACAGAATGGGAGTTGGAATCGTTGTCATCATTTTGATGGCTTTGATTGCTGGATTTGGAACATTAATCCGGTTTGCAATTGATTATTTATGGTTTAAAGAAATGGGATATACTAGTGTATTCTTTACGGAATTATTTACACAGTTAAAAATAGGTATTCCTACGTTTGTTATTTTAACAATTTTAACGTTTTTATATCTCAAATCTCTGAAAAAGGCATATTACAAGAAAGTAAAGATTGAAGGTTATTCGGCAGTTGAAGAAAAGGCCCTTAACCGTATTGTTTTGGGACTTAGTGCTTTGTTTGGTTTGTTGGTTACTTTATCCACGGTTACAAAGCTATGGTTTCAGATATTGCAGTATCAAAATAGCACTTCATTTGGTTTAGCCGATCCGATTTTTAATCGGGATATTTCCTTTTATGTATTTAAAATGGAGTTTCTTGCGCAGTTGAATCAAATTGCTTTAGGGTTAGTTGTTGCATTTTTTGTTGTTACACTGTTGTTCTACTTTATTCTGTTAGGAATGCGTAAGCCAACGATGTTTGAAGAGGAAGAGCCACAGCCTTTTACACAAGAGGATGATGGTACAAGAAGATTTACCGGAAACTTTGATAATTTTGGACCATTTGGAGACATGTTTGGTCAAGTAATAAACGGTAAATTTGGAAATAGAAAACCAAAAAAAGAATTTGATAAAAATAATTTTAATCAGCTATTATCCATTGCTTCGAAGCAAATTTCCATAATGGGTGTTGTCTTCTTTTTAATGGTAGGAACGAATTTATTTATCAAACAATTTAATTTATTGTATTCACAAACCGGATTGCTTTATGGTGCCGGATTCACGGATATTAATGTTACATTGCTGGTTTATCGTTTGCTAATGGGGTTATCAGTATTGGCGGCAATTTTCTTTGTCATAGGTTTAAAAAATCGAAATTACAAAAAGATGCTCATGATACCCGCACTTATGATTGTTATTTCCATTGGAGGTACGGCTGTGGCTGGACTGGTACAATATGCGATTGTATCTCCGGATGAAATCAGTAAGGAAAGTAAATATTTAGAAAATAATATTGCTTTTACTCAAAAGGCATATGATTTACAAGATATTGTCATAAAAGATTTCCCAGCTACAAATACCTTGACAAAGGATGATATTTTAAACAATATGGGAACAATTTCCAACATTCGTATTAATGATTTTAAGCCAGTTGAACAGTTCTATAATCAAACACAGAGCATTCGTTCTTATTATACATTTAACAATGTGGATGTAGATCGATATACGGTTAATGGAGAATATACACAAACCTTCCTATCGGCTCGTGAAATTGATGAATCTAAGATTAAAGAACAGTGGTTAACGAAACACATTAAGTATACGCATGGTTATGGTATTACGTTGTCTCGTGTTGATAAAGTAACAGCCAGCGGTCAGCCTGATATGCTAATTGACAGCATCCCACCGGTATCAGATGTGAGCGAAATCCAGATTGCGAGACCGGAAATTTATTTTGGTGAAAAGACCAACAATTATATCATTACTAATACAACGGAGGAAGAATTTGACTATCCATCCGGTAGCAGCAATAAGTATACAACTTACGAAGGAAATGCCGGAATTAAGTTAAATCTACTTAATCGTATTCTGTTTACCATTCGTGAGCAAAATCTAAAGATTTTAGTTTCCGGTAATATAGATAGTAATTCTAAAATTATTATTCATCGAAACATTAAGGAAAGAGTTCAAAAAATTGCACCATTCCTTGCATATGATAAAGACCCTTATATTGTAACTGTGGATGGAAAACTTTATTGGATTCTGGATGCATATACAGCAAGTTCTTATTATCCATATTCTGAACCGTTTTCTGATGAATCCAGAGCAAATTACATTCGAAACTCCGTTAAGGTTGTAATCGATGCATACAATGGAGATGCGAATTTCTACTTGGTGGATGATGAAGATCCGATTGCAGATACTTTGGCTAAAATCTATCCAAAACTGTTTAAGAGTTTCGATCAAATGCCGGAGGCCTTACAGTCACACATTCGTTACCCAAATTTCTTATTTAATATTCAAGCGAATGTTTATAAGAAGTATCATATGAGTGATGTAAAAGTATTCTATCAAAGTGAAGACTTATGGGCGATTGCAAATGAAGTATTTGGTACTGAAGAAACACAAATGGAACCGACTTATTATGTTATGAAGATTCCGGGTGAGGATAAGGTGGAATTTATTAATTCCATTCCTTACACACCAAACGGAAAACAAAATATGACCGGACTACTCATGGCAAGAAATGACGGGGAAAATTATGGTGATTTAATCTTATATCAATTACCAAAAGATCGCGTTATTTATGGTCCACGGCAGATTGAAGCACAAATTGACCAGGATACTACAATTTCAAAAGAATTTTCATTATGGAGTACAGCAGGTTCTACGTATAGTCGTGGAAATATGTTTGTCATTCCAATTGAAAACTCAATTATGTATGTAGAACCGGTTTATTTGGAAGCTTCCAATAATAGTTTGCCGGAAGTAAAACGTGTTATCGTATATTATGGTGACCGGATTGCTTACGAGCCAACATTGGCACAGGCTTTGAATAACATGTTTGGGGAAGGCGCTGGTGCACCTTTGGGTTCCAATACACCAAGTACAGATGGTGAGGAAATTGGAAGTGATGTTAATACCAATGAACTGTCTAACTCTGATATCGCAATTTATGCGAATGATGCATTTAATAAAGCACTTAATGCACAGAAAAATGGGGATTGGGCTGCATATGGAGAATATATAAAGGAATTGGAGAAATATTTAACTTTACTCAATCCAACCGGAGCAACAGCACAGAAGCCGGAGCAGAACGCTTCTACTGTTGATTAATTCTAAGAGTATTATAAATCAGAAGAGAAATACACAAGAGCACTGATTATCAAGCAGTGCTTTTGTCTTTTGTAAAGAAATGGGCGTTGCAATTAGTGAATTTTCATACAAAAAGCTTGGCAAAGGGTGTATTTTCAAGGTATAATAATATTTTAGAATCAAGGATTGAATAAAAGTATACAAAAAACCAATATAGGAGGGAGAGCGATTTATGGAACTGGACAAGATGTTGTTTAACATACCAGCTGCAAAGCATAGCGTGAAAGAGATTACAAATATATTAAAGGCACATCCGGAAGTACAATTTGTATCACTCGTTGGTCTGGATATCGGCGGACACGATACGGATGAGAAAATTCCGGTAGATCTATTTATTGAAGATATGGAGAAGTTTTTGGCGCAGGGTGTGCAAACAGACGGTTCCAGTGTAGTTTTACCGAAAATTGCTGCTTTGAATAATGCTAAGGTAGATATCATCCCCGATACAGAAGTCAATTGGTATGTAGATTATAACTTATATCATTTGGATAAAAAAACAGGTTTACCGGTAGGCACATTGCGTGTTCCGTCTTTTCTGATACACAATGATACTGCGGAAGTAGGTTCACGTGTTATTTTAAGAGATGCTGTTAAAACATTTAAAAAAGAGATAATGGAAATGCTCAGACAAAATCCTTATGTTTTTGAGTATTTAGAAGCAGATAGCGTTGACGACATTGATGAAATACTGCTGACTGCAGCTACAGAATTAGAATTTTGGGTGAAAACACCGGATGATAAAGCGGATCGCGAACAGCTATCCACATCACAGGTTTTAAAAGAGCAATATTGGAAACGAACCATTGGTCCGGTAAGAACGGCTTTGGAAAAATCCTTATTAATGTTGGACAAATATGGATTTGAAGTGGAAATGGGTCACAAAGAGGTTGGTGGTGTTAAAGCAAAACTCGGAAATTCTGGAGAGTTTGACCATGTTATGGAACAGCTTGAAATTGATTGGAAGTATAGCTCTGCTTTGCAGGCAGCCGATAATGAAAATCAAGTAAAATATATTGTAAAGGATGTTTTCCGTTTATATGGACTAGAGGTTACATTTATGGCAAAACCAATGGATGGTGTTGCAGGGAATGGAGAGCATACTCATATGGGTGTTGCCGCTAGATTAAAAAATGGAAAAGTAATCAACTTATTTGCACCGCTTGATATGAATAAAGATTTTATGAGCCCGATCGGGTTTGGCGGTCTTATGGGTATTTTGAAAAATTATGAGATTATGAATCCGTTTGTTACTTCAACGAACGATGCATTAAATCGTCTAAAACCAGGATTTGAAGCACCGGTTTGTATTGTAACTTCTCTTGGTCACTCTGCAAAAAATCCATCCAGAAATCGAACGGTTTTGGTTGGACTCGTTCGAGATGCAAATAATCCGCTTTCCACTCGTTTTGAGCTTCGAGCACCAAATCCTAAGAGCAATACCTATTTGGTACTGGCATCCGGATTTATGGCAATGCTTGATGGAATTAAAGAAGTTCTTTTGGCGGGGAAAACTCCGAAGGAGTTGGAAGAAACAATTTCAAAGGAACATGATGAAGAAGCATTTTATTTAGAAAAAGAGAGAGTTTATCGTAGCGAAAAAGATGTATTTGAGGACTATACAGAAGTAGAAAGAAACAAATATTTTGGAAAAGCACCAGCAACCGTTTGGGAAAATATTTGTGCTTTTGACCGTTATCCGGAAAAGTTAAAGGTTTTAATGCGAAATGGAGTTATGGAACCGCTAAGCTTAGAATCTTATAAGGAGGCTACGATTGCACAGTGGGCAACAGAACTTCACAATCGTATTATTCCAAATACTATGGATTTTGTTCGTGAATGTAAAAAATGCCATACACCGGAGGATTCCACTGATTTAGATGATAAAAACTGGCAGGAAATTCAGCTGATGCGTATTTATTTAGCAAAAGACAGCATTCGAGAAAAATCCTTGCTTACCCGTATTAAGAATGCCTTGGATGAGGGCGATTATCAGTTAGCTTCAGACTTGCAATTAGAAATGCAGGAAAAAGAAAAAGCGTTAATTGATGCTTATGTTGCTTATAAAAAGAATTTGTTTTAATACGTCATGTAACGTGATAATAATGAAAAAATAGGACAGATTTTGCCCTGAGAGGAGAACCAAAATGTTAGATATTAAACGAATCAGAGAAGATTATGAAGCTGTAAAAAAAGCAGTGGAATCTAGAGGTCATGGAGATTTTGGCTTAAGCAAGGTACTTGAACTGGACGAGAAAAGAAGAAGTGTACTTGCTGAAGTAGAAGCGATGAAAAATAAACAGAACCAGGATTCCAAACAAATTCCAAAGCTTAAAAAAGAAGGAAAAGATACTACGGAATTGATGGCAGAAATGAAAGTACTTTCCGACAATATTAAGAGTTTGGACACACAGGTGAGCGAAGTTGAAGCAGAACTGAGAAATACACTTTTAAACATTCCAAATACACCATGCGAACTTTGTCCAATCGGAGAAGATGATTCTGCAAATCTTGAGATTAAAAAATGGGGCGAACCAAGAAACTTTGATTTCGAACAAAAAGCACACTGGGACGTTGGAAGTGACCTGGATATTTTAGATTTTGAAAGAGCAGCAAAAATTTCTGGAACTCGTTTTACGGTATATAAGGGTTTGGGTGCACGTCTGGAACGTTCCGTCATTAACTTTATGTTGGATTTACACACAGGTGAACATGGCTTTACTGAAATTTTACCGCCTTTCATGGTAAATCGTGATGCAATGACGGGTACCGGACAGCTTCCAAAATTTGAAGAAGATATGTTTCACGTTCCTGCAAAGGACTTTTTCTTAATTCCAACGGCAGAAGTTCCGGTTACAAATTTACGTGCTCAGGAAATAATAGATGCAGAAGAGCTTCCGGTTTATTATACAGCATACACACCTTGCTTCCGTAAAGAAGCAGGATCTGCTGGAAGAGATACGAGAGGTTTGATTCGTCAGCATCAGTTCAATAAGGTTGAGCTTGTAAAGTTCTGTAAACCGGAAGAGTCTTATAAAGAATTGGATTCTTTACTTGCAGCAGCAGAGACTGTTCTTCAAAAGCTGGAAATTCCTTATCGTGTTGTACGTTTAGCTACTGGTGATTTGGGCTTTTCTTCTGCAGAAACTTATGACATTGAGGTTTGGATGCCAAGCTACGGAAGATATGTAGAAATTTCTTCTTGCAGTAACTTTGAAAGTTTCCAGGCAAGAAGAGCAAACATTCGTTTCCGCAGAGGTCCAAAGGAAAAACCGGAATTTGTTCATACATTGAATGGATCTGGTTTAGCTGTTGGCAGAACAGTAGCAGCAATTTTGGAAAACTACCAGCAGGCTGACGGTTCTGTCACGATTCCTGAGGCACTGCGTCACTATATGGGTATTGATAAGATTGAAAAGAAATAAAGCGTTCGCTCGATTTATGGAGGTGGAAGACAATGCCGCTAAAGATAAATGTGGGAGATCGGTTGGAGTTAAAAAAACCTCATCCTTGTGGTGGGAACACGTTTGAGGTGATGCGAGCAGGCATGGATTTTCGCTTGAAATGCCTGACTTGCCAAGCTCAAATTTGGTTGGATCGTTCTCATTTGGAAAAGAGGGTGAAAAAAATCAGTTCAGCGGCAGATCAAAGCCCTGAATAAAAAAAAGGAGTGATTTTTTTGATAACCATAGCAGTTATCTTTGCCATTTACTTAATTAGTCAGGCACTCATTGGTGTCATTTTCTATAATAAAACAAAAAATATGTCCGATTATGCTTTGGGAGGAAGAAAGCTGAATAGTTGGGTAACCGCGATGTCGGCTCAGGCATCTGATATGAGCGGATGGCTATTAATCGGCCTGCCTGGTCTTGCGTATGTAGTTTACCAAGGAACATCGGAAGCTATTTGGACGGCAATTGGATTAGCGCTGGGTACTTATTTAAACTGGCTTTTTGTTGCGAAGAAGTTAAGAAAGTATACAGAGGTTTCGAACGATTCCATTACTCTTCCTGATTTTTTTGAAAATCGTTTTCGAGATAAAAAACATATTTTACGAGCACTATCTGCTATTTTTACCGTTATATTTTTCTTAATTTATACTGCAGCCCAATTTTCAGCAGGAGCAAAGTTATTTTCTACGGTATTCGGATTACCATATACCGTTGGATTAATTATCGGGGCACTGATTATTTTATCCTACACGGCTTTTGGTGGATTTTCTGCGGTGTGTTGGGCAGATACCGTTCAAGGTACGATTATGTTTTTTGCTTTAATTATTGTACCGATTATAGCATGCTCGGATATGGGTGGGTTCTCACAGGTAATGGTTCGCCTTTCTGAGTTAACGACGGATTCATTGGGAATATTTCCGATGAACAATGGAAGCATTGATGCTTTGTTATTGGCCTCTGCGTTAGGTTGGGGTCTTGGTTATTTTGGACAGCCGCATATTCTTGTTCGTTTTATGGCAATTGAGTCTCCGGAACAAATAAAAAAATCCAGAGTGGTTGCAATGATATGGGTTATCATTACCTTAAGTGCAGCTGTATTTATTGGATTAATCGGAAAAGCATATATGCCAAATTTAGTGGATGGTGAAACCATTTACATGGATATGATTAATTTTATGTTTAGTGATGTAATCTCAGGTCTTTTATTGATTGCGATTTTAGCAGCAATTATGAGTACTGCAAGCTCACAGCTTTTGGTTACGGCATCTTCCGTGTCCTCAGACCTTTATAGTTTGATTTCCAAGAAGAAAATGGATGAAATGACGATGGTTTGGATGAGTCGATTCACGGTAATTGTAGTAGCTGCCATTGCGATTTTATTAGCATTAAATCCGAATAGTTCGGTATTTGGATTGGTGTCTTGCGCTTGGGGCGGCTTTGGAGCTGCGTTTGGGCCATTAATTCTGTTTTCATTGTTTTGGAGGCGAATGACTGTGCAGGGTGCAATTGCTGGTATGATTGCAGGAGGTATCACTGATTTGCTATGGTATTATTTAAAGAATATTGCTCAAATTGGTGGAATGTTTAACATCTACGAAATTATACCAGGATTTATCATTGCTTCTCTCTGTATCGTTGTGGTTAGCTTATGTACAACACCTAATGAAGAAGTATTGGCTGAGTTTGATAGTGTAAAATAGTTTATAGAGTAATAAAAACCATCTTTTAAATGAACCTTTTAGGAAAACATTTTACAAGATGGTTTTTTTATATATTTTAATCTTTTCCTTAAAAGTATAAAAAAGCTTTGCTTGCAAATACATAAATACGTAACAGAAAGGAAATAAAAAATGCTATTAGAAATATTTATGGTATTTTTCAAAATAGGGATGTTTACCATAGGCGGCGGATATGCGATGCTGCCAATTATACAAAAAGAAGTAGTAGATACGAAAGGATGGATGACGGATCCTGAATTTTTAGATGCGATATCTTTAACAAACAGTTTACCAGGGCCTCTAGCTACAAATTCTGCAACCTTTGTCGGTTATAGTATAAAAAAGGTACCGGGGGCGATTGCTGCGGTATTGGGAGCCATAACACCATCGGTGCTTATTATTTTACTAATTGCTATGGTATTCAATAATATTATGGACTACGCGGTTGTTCAATATATATTTGACGGAATTCGTCCTGCGGTAGTTGCATTAATTTTATATTCCGTCATTAAACTTGGAAAATCTGCAAAAGTTAAAGAAGATAGAAATTGGATTTTAGCAATAGCCTCATTCATTGCGGTGGCATTTTTAAAGATACATCCGATTATAGTGATCATATGCGCGGCAATGGTAGGTATTTTCTTTAAAAAGATAAAAACAGAAGAAGATAGAAAAGGGGGCGAATAAAAATGGAACTTTGGCTAAAGGTATGTTTGGCATTTGTCAAAATTGGTGCCTTTTCATTTGGTGGGGGATACGCGGTATTGTCTTTTATTCAACAGGAAGTTGTGGATGGAAACCAGTGGATTTTACCTGAGGATTTTGTAAATATCGTAGCAATTGCAGAGATGACGCCTGGACCGATTGCAGTAAATTCCTCTACCTTTGTAGGGTTTAATCTTTTTGGACCGATTGGTGGAGTTGTTTGTACGCTTTGTGTAATTATAGTGCCATTTCTGTTGGCATTATTGGTATCGGTATACTTTACAAAGTTTAAAAATAATTTAACTGTGAAAAATGCATTAAATGGAATTCGTCCTGCAGTAATCGGCTTAATTGCAGCATCTTGCTTTAGCATTGGAAAAATTTCTTTTGTAAATGTGTACAGCCTAATTTTCTTTGTAGTTGCTTTTTTCTTGGTTTATAAAATAAAATTGAATCCGATCATTACGTTAATGGTTTGTGGAGGGTTAGGAATCGTATTGTATCAGATTGCGTTACCATTAATCGGAGTTGCCTAAATAATAAAGATGAAATAAATATTCTTTAGATTAAAAGTATCAAAGTTATAAAAAAATTATACTATATATAAAATGAAGGGCCTTTGATTAGAATCATTTAGACAAAATGCTTCATTATCAAAGGCTTTTTATTAATCGTAAAAAATGTTTTCATTGTTTATTTAATTAAAGTATAGATTTCTTCTACGTCTTTTTTTCTTGGACTCTTTAAATTGTCTTCTGGAACACCTAACGCCATCATAGTTGTTAGATAATATCCTTCCTTTTCAAATCCGATTTCATTTTTGATTACAGTTTCTATTTCGTCCGCAGCGTAGTTTTGACTTGTCAGCCAGCAGGTACCATAGCCCAATTCATTGGCGCGAAGCGTTAAATTTTCTAATGCCGCACCGATGTTTTGCATTCCGGGATTTCTTTGAAAAAGCTTGTCAGACAGGTGTCTTGGAGCATCAATTAGATGATATTCATAAAACCCACTTGGGAAATAGTCTTTTGCATACGTCAAAATTAATACGGGCGCATTTAGATAAAATAGAGTAAAGTTCTTTGCAAATTTACGGAAACGTAACGCTTTTTCTTCATCTAGTTCGTCCATTTTCTTTGCAATCTGTTCATTCTTTTCTTTAATCACATTTGCAATTTTTTGCAGTAGCTCATGATTTTTGATTGCGACAAAATACCAGTTTTGACTATTCTTACCGGAAGGCGCAAGCCCTGCCGCTTCAATCAGTTTTTTTATGTCACTGTCAGGTACATCTTGAGATTTAAATTTTCTTACACTCTGTCGATTCTGTATCGCTTGTATTACTTCCATTGTAGTTACTCCTTTAAAAAATTATTTATTTCTATATTAACAAAGATAATGGCTTTCGTCTTTATTTTTTAGTTTGTTGTTTCCGAACTTTGTTGTAAAATTTCTGAAAATGATTTAATGGCTGAGTCCAATTCTTCGAGTGGGACCCTAGTATAATAAAAAATAAGTAAGGCATTTTCTTTTCTGTTTTGTTTTTCAATTTGGTTGGCCGAGACCGGGGTCATCGGAAGTCGTTTTTTTATTGCCTTTGCACAGAGCGTTTCTATGGTTTGATTTGATTTAAGCGGAACTTCCAAAAGCATGTGTAAGCCTGAGGTATTGCTGAGTACCTTAACTTGGTTTTTTAAATATTTTTTTAGGCTTTGTGTAGCAATTTGTATTTTTTGAGAATAAAGGTTTCTAAGTTTTTTAATGTTGGTTTGATATAACCCTTTTTCCATATAAAGTGCGAGTGTCATTTGCTCTGTTTTAGAACAAGTTTGGTTATATCCTCCGAGAACTTCTTCAAAAAGTTTAAGCATAGGCTCCGGCAGAACCATATAACTAATCTTTATGGATGGAAATAGGGTAGAAGAAAAAGATCCTAGATAAATGACTCTTCCTTCTTCATCCAAACCTTGAAGAGAAGGAACGGCTTTTCCAAAATAGCGAAGCTCACTGTTATAATCGTCTTCAATGATAATGCTATTGTTTTGCGATGCCCAATCTAAAAGTGCATAGCGGCGGCCGATGGGCATAATTGATCCGGTTGGAAACTGATTGGAAGGACTTACATAAGCAACGGACTTTATATTTGCTGGTAATTTTTCGATTTGAATACCATCCTTTAAAACCGGCACCAGTGACATTTTAAAGCCACGGGTTTGAAAAATATCTTGAATTGGGACATAACCGGGCTCTTCAAAAGCCACGTATTCAATTCCTAAACGGTTTAAAATAATGCAAAGAAGACCGGTCAATTGTTGGGTTCCGGCACCAATCACAATTTGCTCCGGTGTACAGCGCACACCCCTTGCTTGGTAAATATATTTTGAAATTTCATATCGCAAGGGAGCTTCTCCTCTCGGATCTCCTTCTAGTAAAAGAAAGTTTGAATAATCAGTGAGAATTTTATTAGTGCATTTCTTCCATTTTATAAAATCAAAAGTAGCAGAATCGTAATAAGTTCCTTCCAATGCTGTATTATCTAAGTAGGAGAGACTGCCAAAGGCTGTTTCGCAATCTTTGGGAATCAGATGCTTTGTGTTTCTGTTTTTTCCTGGTTCTGACGGAATGCTGCAAACATAGTAACCAGACTGAGGTTTGCTGATAATATAACCTTCCGTCAGCAATTGATTATAAGCCAAATCAATGGTTGTAACGCTCACTCCAAGTTGTTTTGACATTGACCTCAAAGAGAGAAGTTTTTCACCTGGAAGAATACCACCGGTTAAAATAGCATTTCTAAGGTACAAGTATAGCTGCAAATATAATGGTGTTGTATCTTCATAGTCAAAATTGGGTGCAATCAATTGCATAACAAACATTCCTTTCTAAATAAAACTGTAGTTATTTTTATTGTTTTTTTATAATTTTTCTTAGTATAACACAAACTGTATATAAATAAATAGTTGAAACTGATTATTTTCATGAATACAATGATTCGTTATGATAGAAAAAGAGCGAGGAGGTACGACATGACTGTAGATAATAAAGTAAATAAGATGATTTTAACGGGATTGATGATGGCGTTAGTTACGGTTGCAACAATGATTATTCAGGTGCCCATTCCGTTTACCAATGGATACATTCATTTGGGAGATAGTATGATTTTTCTGTCCGTGTTGATCTTAGGATGGCGTTACGGTGCGATTGCCGCTGCTGTAGGTTCGGCGCTTGGTGATCTGATACCGGGTTATATTCATTGGGTACCATGGACCTTTTGTATCAAAGGATTAATGGCTGTTTTTATGGGAATTGCAATTGAAAAATGTATGAGTAGTAAAAAAAATACTGGTATTCTAGCAATCATTACTGCTTTTGTATGGATGGGATTTCAGGCTATGGTTCAATTCGTATTAAATGGTGCAGCGACCAATAACCCTCAATCTCTTCTTGGAGAAGATGTTGAAACGTTGAGTGAACTGGGTACTTTTTTAACAGGTGTCCAGGGGAAGTTGATGCTTACAACGATTTTAATTCCGGTATTTTTAATTATCATAGCAATTTATGTACGTCAAAAAGAGCATTTAATTATTCCGGTTTATGAAATATTAGCTATGACGATAGCAGGTTTATGGATGGTCATGGGTTATTATGTGGCAGCTGGTATCATGTATGGAAACTTTGCAGTTTCAGCTTTTAGTATTCCTTGGAATGTCGTGCAGTTTGCATTAGGCTTTTTCATTGCCATGGTGATTGCGGCGGCATTGCTGAAAACGTCGGCATCTAAGTATTTTACGTATGGAATTATAAGAAAAAAATAAAATCGAACAGAATTGATTTTAAGAAAAAAAGATGGTATCGTATACATGGGTATGAGTTGATGTAAACGGTACCATTTTATTATGCAAAAATATACAATAAATAAAAAGGGAAAAAGTCATAGTGATTATGATTTTTGTGAAAAGAGGGAAAAGAGCATGAAAGCATTAATATTGAGCATTTCCACCGGGCAAGGGCATCATGCAACGGGGCAAGCGATTGAAGAACAGTTTGAGAGCATGGGGGTGGAGTGTCGTACTTTAGATGCTTATGAATACATAGAACCTTTACTGAAAAGCTTTATTTCAAAAGGTTATTTGATTTCTACAACTTACATGCCAAAGATTGCATCAAAGTTTTACGAAATTGCAGTGAAAAAAACGAAACCGGCACCTGAATTTTCTATGACAAAGCTAACAAATACATTTATGGCAACAGAGCTTCGAACTTACTTGGACGAATACCAACCGGATATTATCGTATGTACTCATGTATTGTCGTCGGCGATGATCAGCATATTAAAAGAACGAAGAGAATGTAACAGCGTTACTGTTGGAGTGGTAACGGACTTTACGGTTCATCCCCTTTGGGAAGAAACACGTTGTTTAGACTATTACGTAACGCCAAGTGAATTATTGGAATACCAAATGGCACACAAAGGGTTGGATGTAAAGAAAATACTTCCTTTTGGGATTCCAATTAAACCGGAGTTTTCGAAAAGCATAAAACAAGAGAAAGCCAGAGAACAATTGGGTCTGGATTTATACAAACCGACTATGCTTTTGATGAGCGGTAGCATGGGCTACGGAAAAATTGATGTATCACTCAAAAAGATAGATGATTTGTATTTTGATTTTCAAATTGTTGTTGTATGTGGCAATAACAAAAGGATGTATAAAAAAATATGTAAAATGCAATCACAATTAAAAAAGAAAATTCAAGTATATGGTTATGTGGATAATGTTTATTTGATGATGGATGCGGCTGATTGTATTATTACAAAACCGGGCGGGATTACTTCATCGGAAGCTTTGGCAAAAGGTTTGCCTATGATAATGGTAAATCCGATTCCCGGTCATGAACAGCGGAATGCTGAGTTTATGCTGAATAATGGATTGGCTTTATATGCTACAAAGTCTTTCCCAATTGATGAGGCACTTTTTTCTTTATTTAAGCATCCGGAAAGAGTACAGGATTTACGGCATACAATAAGTTTGTATGGAAAAAGACATGCGGCACAAAGATTGTGTGAGTTTTTACTGGAAGAAGTAGGAAGAGATGCATCCTGATCCATTGGTCTGGGATGCATTTTCGTTATAGAAAGGAACGCTATGGGAGAAGAAAAACAGATTGCAGTAATATCTTTTACAAAAAATGGTGCTTTAACTGCTAGAAAGATTGTAGAATCTTTAAAAAAAGGCGGCTATGATTCGATTGTTTATGGAAAGAAAAACTTTTCTGACGAAATGGGGCTCCTATGTTTAGAACAGAGCTTGAGTGAATGGACGAAAGAGCATTTTTCAAAGGAAGCATTAATTTTTGTTGGAGCAACCGGAATTGCAGTACGAGCCATTGCCCCGTATATAAAAGGGAAGACGGTCGACCCTGCAGTCATTGTTGTCGATGAAAAAGGAACGTACGTCATATCTTTGCTATCCGGCCATATCGGAGGTGCCAATCGCCTTTCCGAACAAATTGCTTTAGAGCTTGGAGCAATACCGGTGATTACAACGGCAACGGATATCAATGGAAAATTTGCAGTCGACCAGTGGGCAAAAGAACAAAACCTTTTTATAAGCAGTATGAAATTGGCAAAAAAGATTGCAGCAGCGTTATTGGAAGAAAAAGAGGTTGGATTTTTTAGTGAGTTTCCAATAATAGGAGAGGTACCTCCAGAGTTGGCACAAGGGAAACGGAGTGATCTTGGCATCGTTGTTACAGGCAAAGAAAAAATAGATATTTATGATGAAACCTTATATTTAGTACCTCGATGTTATGTTTTGGGAATTGGATGCCGCAAGGATACCCCTTATGAAAAACTAGAGGAATTCACCAATGAAATATTAAAAAGAGAAAATATTCGCTGGTCTGCCATTGACAGAGTTGCTACGATTGATATAAAACAAGAAGAGAAGGGATTAATTACCCTATGTGAAAGGCATGCCCTTCCGTTTGAGGTGTATAGTGCGGAAACTCTATCTTCACTAAAAGGTGACTTTACTCCGTCTAAATTTGTAAGTTCCATTACCGGAGTGGATAATGTTTGTGAACGTGCGGCGGTAAAGGCTAGCGGAGGAAAAATAATTCTAAAAAAAGAAGCAAAAGATGGGATGACCATTGCAATTGCAAGCAAAGAGATTTCTGTACAAATCTAAATTTATAACAAGGTCTTGATCGTATTCGTTATTATATAAATACTGATGGCATTAGAAAGAAAGGAACAAAACATGGATATGTTGAAAAGAGCAAGAAGATTGCGTATGGATGGCAGAGTCAGAACAATGGTACGTGAAACGAGAATGAGTAAATCCGGATTGATTTATCCGATTTTCGTAGAGGAAGGAAAGGGCATTATTAAAGAGATTACAGCTATGCCGGGACAAAACCGTTATAGCTTGGATACCTTGCCGCGTGTATTGGAAGAAGTTGCAGAGGCTGGTGTAGAGAGTGTCATGTTCTTCGGTATCCCTGAGCATAAGGATGAATGTGGAAGTCAGGCCTATGCAGAACACGGTATTGTACAGGAAGCATTTCGTGTTGCAAAAAAAGAAGTACCAGAACTTTATTATGTCGGTGATGTGTGTATGTGTGAGTATACATCCCATGGGCATTGCGGTATCATAAAAGGTGACTCCGTAGATAATGATAACACTTTGCCGTTGCTTGCCAAAACAGCGGTTTCACAGGTCGAAGCCGGAGCGGATATGGTAGCACCATCAGATATGATGGATGGCAGAGTCCGTGCCATTCGAGATGCTTTGGATGAAGCCGGATATATGGATACGCCGATTATGTCGTATGCTGCAAAATATGCTTCTGCTTTTTACGGCCCATTTCGTGAAGCGGCCGGTTCGGGTAATTTTAAAGGGAACCGAAAAACATATCAAATGGATTATCACAATCGAAGAGAAGCACTGAAGGAAGTATATACTGACTTAGAAGAAGGTGCTGACATCATTATGGTGAAGCCAGCTTTATCATATCTTGATATCATTCGAGAGATTCGGGATCGGGTTGATGTTCCAGTAGCTGCTTACAGTGTTAGTGGAGAGTATGCAATGATGAAAGCCGCTGGACAAGCTGGTATGGTAGATGAAATGGCAATTGTAGCAGAGAGCACAACAAGTATTTTCCGTGCCGGTGCAGACATTCTAATTACCTATTATGCAAAAGAAATCGCAGCGATGATAAAAGAAGGGAGAATCGGTTAATGAGTATGAATAAGACAGAACGTTCCGCAGTATTTTTTGAAGAAGCAAAAAAATACATTCCTGGTGGAGTTAATAGTCCTTGCCGTGCATTTCTTGCGGTTAAGGATACACCTCGCTTTATTGAAAAAGCAAATGGATCGTATATTTACGATGTAGATGGAAATAAGTATATTGATTATATTGGTTCTTGGGGGCCGATGATTTTAGGAAATAATAACCCTGTTGTACTGGATGCAGTAAAAGAAGTGATTGAGAATGGTTTGAGCTTTGGAGCTGCGACAGAAAAAGAAATTACTATGGCAAAACTGGTTTGTGAGCTGGTACCATCGATGGAGATGGTTCGTATGGTAAACTCAGGTACCGAAGCAACCATGAGTGCATTGCGTACGGCAAGAGGTTATACCGGAAGAAATAAATTTATTAAGTTTGAAGGTTGTTATCACGGTCACAGTGACTCCCTATTGGTAAAAGCCGGATCCGGTTTGATAGCAAATGGTGGGGCGCCAGATAGTGCAGGTGTAACCGAAGGCTGTGCAAAGGATACTTTGACGGCAATTTATAATGATTTTGACAGTGTACAGAAGTTATTTGAAGAAAATAAGGACGAGATTGCTGCAATTATAATAGAGCCGATTGCTGCTAATATGGGTGTAGTGCCTCCTAATCCAAATTTCTTAAAACAATTAAGAGAAATATGTGATGTAAACAAAACAGTATTGATTTTTGATGAAGTAATTACAGGGTTCCGTATTGCTTTAGGGGGTGCACAAGAATTCTATGGTGTACAGCCTGACATGACGACGTTTGGAAAGATTATCGGCGGCGGTATGCCGGTAGGTGCGTATGGCGGAAAACGAGAGATTATGGAAATGGTTGCACCTTGTGGATCGGTGTATCAGGCAGGAACCTTAAGCGGAAATCCGGTGGCAATGGCAGCTGGTATTACACAATTGACTTACTTAAAAGAGCATCCTGAAGTTTATACGCATATAAACAAACTTGGAACTATTTTATACGAAGGTCTCGCTGAGCTTGCAACGGATGCAAAAGTATCATGCAGAGTAAATCATATAGGTTCTATTGGTTCTTTATTCTTTACAGGAAAAGAAGTAACCGATTATACATCAGCAAAAACTGCAGACATTGCTACTTATGGAACTTATTTCCGTGAAATGCTTCTAAAGGGAATCTATTTTGCTCCAGCTCAGTTTGAAGCAATGTTTATCTCATACGCTCATACGGAAGAGCAAATCAAAGAAACCCTGAAAGCAGCCGAAGTGTGTTTGGCAAACCTGTAATTATGTAAGAAAATAAATGACGGTAAGTCAAAGGATGGAGGCCATATGAAGCAAATATATATAGTTGGAATCGGAATGGGTAATCCGGAAACCTTAACGGTTGGCGGGAAAGCATGCATAGAAAAAAGTCAGGCATTAATTGGCGCAAAACGGATGGTGGATAGTTTTTCGGTAGAAAATGTAAAGAAACATTATGCGATCGCACCCGCTGAGATTGTTGAATGGATTTGTAAACAAACGGATGTTGAAACGGTATCGGTTCTCATGTCCGGGGATGTAGGATTTTTTAGCGGCACAAAAAAATTATGCGCTCTTTTAGAAGAAAAAAATGCAGAGAAAAGGGCAGCTTCAGAACCTCCTTTTTGCAACGTAGAATGCATTGCAGGTATTAGTTCTCTTCAATATTTTTGTTCCAAGTTGAAAACCTCATGGGAAGATGCAAGGATAGTCAGCCTTCATGGACGAGAAGCCAATGTGGTTGGTACGGTACAAACAAATGAAAAAACATTTTTTTTAACTGGGAGCGATCATCCTGCGCAGGAAATTTGTAAACGGCTTACAGAGACAGGCTTGGGTCACGTTGAAGTAGCTGTTGGGGAAAGGCTTTCTTATGCAGAGGAAAGCATTTTGGTTGGAAGTGCAGAAGAATTAGCAAAACAAAATTTTGATTCACTCAGTGTTGTTTTAGTAAAGAATTATAAAATACAAAAACGCCAGCAACAGTCGTATGGTTTTTCTGATGATTTCTTTTTACGAGGCAATGTACCGATGACAAAAGAAGAAGTCCGCAGCGTCAGCTTATCTAAATTGCACATTTCTAAGAGTGATGTAATTTATGATGTAGGTGCCGGTACGGGTTCCATATCAATTGAGATGGCGCTTATGGCAGAAGAAGGACAAGTTTATGCAGTGGAAACCAATCCGGAAGCAGTGGAACTTATTCATTCTAACCGAGAAAAATTTGGTGCTTGGAATTTACATGTTCATTCAGGAAAGGCGCCGGAAGCATTGCATGATTTGCCAAAGCCAGATAAAGCCTTTCTTGGAGGGACGAAAGGAAACATGGAGGAAATCATAGCTTTACTTGTGAAAAAAAATCCTCAAATACGTATCGTGATCAATGCAATTGCCCTCGAATCGATGTGGGAATCATTACAAGTACTTAAAAAATATGAATTCAAACAAGTGGAAATTGTACAGCTATCCTTAGCAAAAGCAAAAGAGGTAGCAAACCTCCATATGATGACAGGGCAAAACCCGATTTTTATAATCAGTGCACAGAAAGGACGGTAAAATGCAACGTAGTATTCCGAGACTGATGATTGCAGCTCCATCAAGCGGAGGCGGAAAAACGACAGTTACCTGTGGTTTGTTACAGGCTTTTATAAACCGTGGTATAGAAACAATTTCGTTTAAATGTGGTCCCGATTATATTGACCCTATGTTTCATACCGAAGTACTTGGTCTGAAATCCAGAAACTTAGATTTGTTTTTTACGGATATGCAAACGACAAACAATTTGATTTGCAAGAATGCAAAAGGATTTGATTTGGCTGTAATTGAAGGCGTTATGGGCTATTATGATGGACTTGCCGGAATATCGACTGATGCTAGTTCGTATGATTTAGCCAAAAAAACGAAAACTCCAGTGGTTTTGCTTATTGATTGCAAGGGAAAATCTGTCTCTGTTTTGGCCGAGATTAAAGGGTTTTTAGAATTACGACCAGACAGTAATATTAAGGGTGTATTATTAAATCGTCTAAATGCGATGTTTTATCCAGACTTAAAAAAACTAATTGAGATGGAACTGGGAATCGAAGTTTTTGGTTATGTACCACAAAGACAGGACGTATCTTTGGAAAGCAGACATTTAGGGTTGGTTACTGCGAAAGAAATCGGCAATTTGAGAAATATACTGAACTGTTTGGCGGAACAAATGGAAGAATCAGTGGATTTAGATGGGCTTCTCAAACTTGCTAATTCAGCGAAGTCAATTGTGTGTGAAGTAAAGGAATGCATACCAGGAAATTGGAGAATTGATGAACTAACTCATATACAAGAGGATAAGGTTCGCATCGGAGTTGCGATGGATCAAGCATTTTGTTTTTATTATCAAGATAATCTGGATTTGTTTACTGAACTTGGTGCGGAAATCGTTCCATTTAGTCCGTTAGAAGATAAAACACTTCCTTCAAATTTACACGGACTTCTTTTTGGAGGAGGTTATCCGGAGCTGTATCTGGAAAAACTATCTTCCAACAAAAGCTTATTAAAAGAAATTAAACAAGCCATTTCTAACGGAATTCCGTGTCTTGCTGAATGTGGCGGCTTTATGTATTTGCATGAGTGGATACAGGACAGAGATGGCAAACAAGCTTCGATGGTCGGAAGTATAAAGGGAGTCAGCTATCCAACAGATAAATTAGGTCGATTCGGATATATTACATTAACGGCAAATAGAGACAATCTTTTCTGTAAGAAAGGTAAAATCATACGAGGACATGAATTTCACTACTGGGACAGTACTAATACCGGCGATTGCTTTCATGCACAAAAGCCGCTTCGCAAACGTCAATGGGATTGTATGATTGCAGAGGGAAATCTTGTTGCCGGCTATCCGCATTTGCATTATTATTCGAATCCTTACTTTGCTCATAATTACATAAAAGCATGTATTAAGTACAAAAAAGAAGGTGAGTACATTGCAAAATGAAGAAAAAGTGGCAGTTGGAAAAACCGGATATGCATCATAGACACATACATGAATGTTAATTAAAATAAAAATAAAAATAAAGGGACAATTCCTTGAAAATAAAAAAATCTCGTGATATAATAAACTGACAATTGAGATATTATTGGGTGTTCGGTATTTTCCTGCCGAAAGAATAGGGAAGATGGGTGAAAGTCCCACGCGGTCACGCCGCTGTAAAGGTTGAGTTGCATACAACAGCATCACTGTGGAAATGGGAAGATGGTATGTAATGATGACACCTGAGCCAGAAGACCTGCCTGATGATATGATTCTGGTTTTCAACAAGAAAATCAGTAATTACATTTTCTTACGGACGATAGGAAGGTGTAATCCAGGGGAACATGTAACATAAATGTTTCCTAGTATTACGCTATTCTGATTAGATTCGGAGTGGCGATTTTTTTTTGGAGGGGAAATAAATGACAAGAACAAAAACAGAAAGACGTATTTTTACATTAGGTGTAATCCTTTCCTTTGTGTTTGGAACCGCAACGATTTCGAATGCGATGCACATTATGGAAGGATATTTGCCATTAAACTATTGTATTATTTGGGGGGCTA
The DNA here is from genome assembly GCF_017168145.1 of Anaerovorax sp. IOR16. Taxonomy (GTDB): domain Bacteria; phylum Bacillota; class Clostridia; order Peptostreptococcales; family Anaerovoracaceae; genus IOR16. Next base: position 644,231 of record NZ_JADQTL010000010.1, read on the forward strand.
TCTGTATCCCATTTTTAGTGGCTGGTTTCTTTTCAATTAAAAAGACCATTTCAAAACATCGAAAAACTTTATTGATTCTAGTAATGGTAGGTGCATATGCGTTTGTATTATCCGCACTGAAAATTCCGTCTGTAACCGGAAGTAGCTCTCATCCAACCGGAACCGGTTTAGGGGCTATTTTATTTGGACCTTCTGCTATGGCAATTATTGGAATTATTGTTTTGCTATTTCAAGCAATCTTGCTTGCGCATGGTGGTTTAACAACCTTAGGTGCAAACACATTTTCTATGGCAATTGCAGGTCCATTCGTTTCTTATGCGGTATATAAAATATGCAGAAAAATGAATGTATCAAAGTCAGTCGGCGTATTCTTTGCAGCTTGCTTGGGTGATTTATTTACATATTGTGTTACTGCTGTTCAGCTCGCGATGGCTCATCCTTCCGAAGTGGGAGGCTTTACCGCTTCTTTGATTGAGTTCTTAGGGATTTTTGCAATTACTCAGATACCACTTGCTATTATTGAAGGTTTAGTTGCGGTTGTAGTAATGCTAGGCTTGGAAAGTTATGCAAAACCGGAGCTTACTGAGCTTGGATACATGGGGGTGTAAATATGACAAAGAATGCAAAAATAGTGATTGCACTGTTATTTTTAGTAGTGGTTATTGCGGTAACACCGCTTTTGTTGATTCATGATTCCGAATTTGGTGGTGCAGATGGTGCGGCTGAAGAGATCATTACGGCAATTAATCCGAATTATGTTGCCTGGGCGGATCCAATTTTAGAACCACCAGGTGGTGAAACAGAATCACTGTTATTCTGCTTACAAGCAGGATTGGGTGCAAGTGTATTTGGTTTTGGCTTTGGTTATTTGGTAGCCAGAAAAAAATATAAAAAAAAGGATGACAATTAAATTTAGGTATAATGAACTGGAGAATAAAAGACAATGATGATCATCGACAAACTAGCATATTCGTCCCAACTACGATACAAAAGTCCATTTTTAAAATCTGCCTTCGCGGTCGGAACACTTTTAATATGCGTGGCTGCACGCTCATTTGTCGTATCAGGTATTGTATTAATTTTAATGGGATGTTTGACTGTGTTTTACAGTCGGACATCTCTTTCCCATTATATTAAACTTATGACAGCACCTTTTGCTTTTCTGGCATTGGGTACAATCGCCATTGCCGTAAATTATACAAGCGCTCCCATGGACCTGATTTCTATACCCGTAGGATCGCATTATTTGGCAGTGAGCGTTACATCTCTTACTTATGCCATTCGATTGATTGTTGTTTCCATAGCTTCCATTTCCTGTTTATATTTTCTTACACTTACAACTCCGCTATTGGATTTGCTGGCTGTTTTACGACGGATGCATTGCCCGTGGATCATCATAGAATTAATGATGTTGATTTATCGATATATTTTCGTACTTCTTGATATGGCACTTGCTATAACAACTGCACAAAATTGTCGTCTGGGAAACCGCGATGCCAAGACAGCCATTCAAGCAATGGGATTGATGTTATCCGTTCTTTTAGTACGCGCACTGAATAAATCCTCTTTACTCTTTGATGCGATGGAATCTCGCTGTTATGATGGGGAGATACGTGTATTAAATGAAAGCAATCCTTCTAGCATAAAAGAAAAGACAGGAGTTATTCTATTTTTAGTCGCATTATTGGTGGTCTCAGTAGTCTGTAAATCGAATGGAGGCATTTGATGAAAAAAACGGTCGTGAAAGCAGAAAAGGTATGCTATACCTATGATGATGGAACGCAAGCCCTAAAAGGGATTGATTTAGAAATAAAACAAGGTGAAAAAATAGCAATTATGGGAGCCAATGGCTCTGGAAAGTCTACATTTTTTCTTCACTTAAACGGAGTAATGAAACCAAAATCAGGAGTTATTTACATTGATGAAAATCCAATTGATTATTCAAGAAAAGGTCTTTTGGAAGTAAGAAAAAAAGTAGGAATTGTATTTCAAGATCCGGATAATCAATTGTTTTCTGCAAATGTAACACAGGAAATATCCTTTGGCGTTTTGAATTTGGGATTTACGGAAGAAGAAGCAAAAGCAAAAGTTGAGCAGGTTATTGAAGAATTAAACATTACGGAATTTAAAGATAAGCCTACACACTTCTTAAGCGGAGGACAAAAAAAACGAGTTGCAATTGCAGATATTTTAGTGATGAATCCAGAAGTAATCATATTGGATGAACCGGCATCTGCACTGGACCCGAAGCACGCACGTATGATTGATGGAATTGTGGATCAATTAAGTGAAAAAGGTATTACAGTGATCCTCTCCACACATGATGTAGAGCGTGCACTCATTTGGGCAGACAGAGTCATTTTATTTCATGACGGGTGTGTCGTCGGTCAGGGAAGCCCGGATGAAGTATTTTCAAATGAAGAGCTTTTAGCGAGAACGAATCTTGAGAAACCGACTGTTCTTCGTATTTTTGATCGTCTTTGCGAAGTCGGTATTTTAAATAGAGAGTTACCAATTCCTCATAAGGCAGAAGAATTGGAACAATATATTATACAAAGCAGATAATTGGAGGATTTTTCATGAACCAAAAAAAAGCAATGCTTGTAGTTAGCTTTGGAACCAGCTACGAAGAAACAAGGAATAAAACAATTGGTGCAATCGAAAAAGAGATTGCCGAAGTTTACCCTGACTGGGAAATTCGCCGAGCCTTTACCAGTGGTATGATATTAAGAGTATTAAAAAAACGCGATGGCTTACATATCGATAATGTAACCGAGGCAATGGAACGATTGGTCAAGGATGGCTATGATACTGTGTTAATACAGCCAACTCACATCATTAATGGTGATGAATACGATAAGATGGTAGCAGAAATACAACCTTATAAAGAGCAATTTGAGAAGATTAAAATTGGTGCTCCTTTATTAACTTCATCACAGGATTACGAAGAAGTGATTGAAGGAGTTATGGCACAGTTCCCGCATCTTCAATCGGATGAGGCCTTAGTACTTATGGGACATGGAACCACACATCATACGGATGCCGTTTATGCTGCATTGGATTATCGTTTTAAAGCGATGGGATACACTAATGTTTTTGTAGGAACGGTGGAAGGATATCCGGATTTTGAACAGGTAAGCAATATGGTAGATGTATACCATCCGAAAAAAGTAATTTTGATGCCATTCATGGTTGTGGCTGGAGATCATGCGCAAAATGATATGGCAGGTGAAGAAGAAGATTCTTGGAAAACTCTATTCGAACAAAAAGGCTATAAAGTGGAATGTATTTTAAAAGGACTTGGAGAATTCCAACAGATCCGTGAACAATATCGTAAACATGTTGCAGATATGCTTACAGAAGAATAAAAGGGAACAACCCATCTTCAGGAAAGTGAGAATGCCAATGGATACTCAGAAAAAACACGTTGGACAAAAAAATAAGAAATTGAGACAAGGCTATACGACGGGAACCTGTGCTGCTGCTGCTGCACAGGGCGCCGTCGTTTTTGCTTTTTCCGGAAATATACCGAAAACGGCACACATTCACACGCCTAAGGGAACCGATTTAGAGCTTACACTTTTGGAAGCGGAAAGAGGTTATACGAAGGAAGGACAGGTTTATGCGACCTGCGCTGTTAAAAAAGACAGCGGTGACGATCCTGATGTGACAAATGGTGTTTTAGTATACGCTAAGGTTGTTTTGGAACCGGAAAAAGAAGAGGATGTTTGTCTTATAGGAGGACTGGGTGTAGGAACCGTAACAAAGCCTGGACTGGCTTGCGCTGTCGGACAACCTGCAATTAATCCAACCCCAAGACATATGATTGAACAACAGATGCGTCAGGCTATAGAAGAGTTTGATTATCATGGCCGTGTTACTGTGGAAATTTCTATTCCGGAAGGAATAGAAATTGCAAAACGTACTTATAATCCTAGATTGGGAATTGTAGGAGGTATTTCTGTTCTCGGTACAAGCGGGATTGTGGAGCCAATGAGTGAACAGGCATTGATTGATACCATTAAGGTAGAAATGAATATGCAAAAAGCGGCCGGCGCAGAGTATCTGCTTATTACACCGGGTAATTATGGGGAAACCTTTTTAAAGAATACAATGAAGCTGGAGAAGCTTTATACGGTAAAATGCAGTAATTTTCTAGGAGAAGCTTTGGATTATGCAGAAGAATGTGGCTTTAAAGGAATCCTTCTTGTCGGGCATATAGGAAAATTAGTAAAGGTTGCCGGAGGAATTTTTAATACGCATTCCAAATATGGTGATGCTCGCTTGGAGATTATGTCAGCACATGCAGCTCTGCAGGGGGCACAACAAAAAACCATTGAGGCATTAATGAAATGTCTTACAACGGACGATGCCATTTCGGCATTGGATCAAGTACAATTAAGAGAAAAAACGATTAAATCCATTTTGGAAAAGCTAGATTATCATATTAAAGAACGCACTCATAAATCCATGGAGATTGGTGCCGTCACCTTTTCTAACCAATATGGATATTTGGGTCAAACAAAAGATGCAGCAAAGCTCATAGAGAGGCTTTAGAAATGGAGGTCAGAATATGGCAAAGTTATATGGTCTTGGGGTAGGACCGGGGGATTCGGAATTAATGACATTAAAGGCAGTTCGACTGATACGTGAGTGTGACATTATTGTTCTTCCAAAATCAGGTCAGGAAATCAATGCGGCATACACCATCGCAAAGGGAAGCGTACCGGAAATTGATGAAAAAGAATTGATGGAAGTTTCCATGCCAATGACTCGAGATAAGGAAAAGCTGATGCAGAGTCATGATTTAGCTGCTGATCAAATTATTGAAAAATTAAAGGAAGGTAAAAATGTTGCATTTTTAACTTTAGGGGATCCTTCGATTTATTCTACATATATTTATGTCCATGAACGTGTATTGGACAAAGGTCACGAAGCAGAAATCGTACCTGGTATTACTTCCTTCTGTGCGGTCGCTGCAAGGCTGAATGAAGGCTTAACGGAAGCAGGACAGCCGCTTCATGTGATACCGGCATCCTATGAAGGTAGTGAAGAAGCATTGCAGTTAACTGGGACAAAGGTGTTGATGAAAAGTGGAAAATCCATCGGAAGAATAAAAGATCAATTATTAAAGATGGAGCCTTCTCCAAACGTTAAAATGGTAGAACGTTGTGGAATGGAGGGTGAAAGGGTCTTTCACAATACTGATGAAATCGACGAGAATGCAAGTTATTTTTCCATATTAGTCGTAAAAGACAAGAAGTAAAAGAGAAGAAATAGAAAAGAGAGGTTTTCATTATGGTACATTTTGTTGGAGCGGGTCCGGGAGCAGCAGATTTAATTACAGTAAGAGGACAGCGTCTTTTGCAAGAAGCAGACGTAATCATATATGCTGGTTCATTGGTAAACCCAGAACATTTAAAGCTAGCAAAAGAAGGTTGTAAGATTTATGACAGCGCTTCTATGACTTTAGAGGAAGTAATCACTGTAATGCAAGAAGCAGAAGCGGAAGGAAAGACAACCGTTCGTCTTCACACAGGAGATCCGAGTATTTATGGTGCAATCCGTGAGCAAATGGATCTATTAGAACCAAAAAAAATTGATTTTGATGTAACACCTGGTGTTAGTTCATTCTTTGGAGCAGCAGCTGCATTGAAAGCAGAATACACCTTGCCAAATGTTTCGCAGACCGTAATCATTACACGTATGGCCGGAAGAACACCGGTTCCGGAAAAAGAAGAAATTTCTAAGCTGGCATCACACAATGCTACAATGGCAATTTTCTTAAGTACAGGGCTTTTAGAACCATTAAGAGAACGTTTGCTTGTTGGCGGATACCGTAAAGATACCCCTGCAGCTATTGTATATAAGGCAACGTGGCCAGAAGAAAAGGTCTTCTATGGAACAGTAGAAACACTGCCTCAAATAGCGAAAGAAAATAACATAACCAAAACAGCTTTAATTTTGGTAGGTGAATTTTTGGGTGATACTTATGAACGATCTAAGTTATACGATCCTACCTTTACTCACGAATTTAGAGAGGCGACTAAATAAATGCAAATTACCATGATAGGAATTGATCACAGCAAAGCAAGCATTGCTTATCGCGAGCTCTTTTCCTTTACCAAAACCGGAGCAATGGATGCGATGAAACGCATCAAGAAAGAGTTTGAACTTTCAGGTTGTGTGTTGCTATCTACATGCAATCGTACAGAGCTTTGGGTTAGTAGCGGGAAAAAATCTCATATATCGCCCTATGATATGCTGTGTGAAGTCAAGGAAATTGATCGAACTCAATATGGAGAGTTCTTTGTTGAGAGAAAGGGCGAAGCAGCCGTTGATCACTTATTAAAATTAGCCTGTGGCTTAAATTCCAAAATATTTGGAGAGGATCAGATTATTTCTCAGGTAAGAGAAGCATTGGCACTATCCAGAAAATGTGGCTGTGAGGATATGGTTTTAGAAAAGGTATTTCAAACAGCCATTGCAGCTGCGAAGAAAGTTAAATCGACAGTAAAGTTAACTGTAGTTGACCAGTCTACTGCATACAAAGGTGTACAGCTTTTAAAAGAGCAACTGGGAAGTTTAAAGGATATTCGTTGTTTGATTATTGGAAATGGTCAAATGGGGAAATTGGTTGCCAATACTTTAACTTCACAAGGGGCAGACGTAACGATGACTTTGCGTAAGCGAATTCATGGTCAGGAAGAGCATGGTTCCATTATACCGGAACATTGTAAGATGTTACCGTACGAAGAACGATATTCTGCATTGGAACAATCACAGGTAGTAATTAGTGCAACATTAAGCCCTCACTTTACTTTGAAACGGGATGAAGTGGAAGGCCTCCTTTTCGAAGAAAAGAAACGTATTTGGCTGGATTTAGCAGTACCGAGAGATATCGATCCTTGTATCAATGGATTATGCGGAGTTTCCATTTACGACATTGATACGATGGGTCAAACGGATTGTAACAGTGCGAATGATTTGCAGGTAAAAAAAGCGGTAGATATTTTAGAAGAATATGCCCAAGGCATTGCCAGATGGTTTGCTTTTCGTAAACAAGTGCCACAGATTAAACACATAACAGAACTTGCAGCTGAGGATACAAGGTGCCGATTAGGAGATCCGATCGAATCGCTTGTACTCGATCAAAAAGAAGAGCAATCACTTACGAAAGCAATCGAAGCGGCAACAGAACGATCAGTAGGTAAGTTGTTATATGGACTTCGAGACACTTTATCTCCGGATTTATGGCAGATTTGTATGAATGCATTGGAAGAAGCTGCAGAAAAGGATACATTAAAAACAGGATCGAAAAAAGATCGATATGAAGGGAAACGAAAATGAAAGTATATGTAGTAGGATTAGGTCCGGGTGGATTTGAGCAAATGACACAAAAAGCAGTAGCCGTACTTGAAGAGAGTCAAGTGATTGCAGGTTACGATGTATACATTGATTTAATTAGAGAAAAATTTAGTCATAAAACATTATTATCTACCCCTATGAAAAAAGAAGTAGATCGTTGTCATCTTGCCATTCAAGAAGCATTAAAGGGACAGGTTGTTTCCATGGTTTGCAGTGGAGATGCTGGAGTTTATGGCATGGCAGGATTGATGTATGAGGTAGCACAGGAATATGAACCTGTGGAAATTGAAGTGGTTTCCGGAATCACAGCTGCTTGCAGCGGTGCTGCCGTTTTAGGAGCGCCATTGATTCATGACTTTGCAGTTATTAGCTTGAGCGATCTTCTTACACCATGGGAATTAATTGAAAAACGTCTGGATTGTGCGGGAGCAGCGGATTTTGTTCTATGTCTGTACAACCCATCCAGTAAGAAAAGACACGATTATTTGCAAAAGGCTTGCGATATTATATTACGTCACAGAGATCCAAATACGGTCGCTGGATTTGTGCAGAACATTGGAAGAGACGGCGAAAAAGGAACCATCGTTAGCTTACAGGAGTTACGTGACACGCAGGTAGACATGTTTACTACTGTGTATATTGGAAATTCGATGACAAAAGAGATTGCAGGGAAAATGGTAACACCAAGAGGTTATCGTCTTTAAAAAATGAGATTGGAGGATGCTATGCCGAAATTATTAATATTTGCAGGAACAACCGAAGGACGGCATTTGGTAGAAATTCTTTCTAAAAATAAGGAGCTTCAAGTTTTTGCTTCAGTCGCTACGGAATATGGAAAGGCATTGCTACCGGATGGCATTCCCAATGTCACAATAAAATCAGGGCGTATGCTACCAGAAGAAATGGAAGGCTTTCTAAAAAAAGAGTGTTTTGATTTGGTGATTGATACAACCCATCCTTATGCGGTTATCGTGACCAAAAATATTAAAGAAGCCTGTGAAAAAACAAATACAACGTATGTAAGATTATTGCGTGAATCAACGAATCTTATAAAAGAAAACAGTAATCAAATCGAAAACAGTGAGAGTCAATTAAAGGACCAGACAAAATTAATCTATGTAGAAAATACAATAAAAGCAGCAGAGTATCTGGATAAAACAGAAGGATCCGTTCTGCTAACGACGGGAAGTAAGGAGTTAGAAGCGTTTACAAAAATTAAGGATTACAAAGAAAGATTGTATCCTAGAGTACTTCCTACTCCGGAAGTTTTACAAAAATGTTTTGATTTGGGTTATGAAGGAAAGCGTTTGATTTGTATGCAGGGTCCGTTTTCTTATGAGATGAATTGCGCTTTGCTTAAAAAAACAAAAGCATCTTATATGGTTACAAAGGACTCAGGAAAAGTCGGAGGCTTTGATGAAAAGTACCAAGCAGCTATGGACATGGGAGTTCCCATTATTTTAATAGGAAGAAAAATAGAAGAGCAGGGACTTTCACTTCAAGAAGTTTTAATGCTTATAAAGAGAACTTTTAATTTAGAGTTTGAAATAGAAATTCCTGTAGTAAAGATTTCAGAAAAAGAGGTTCCGAAAAAGGTAACATTGGAAAAAGAGAAAATGAATGGATGGTTTCCTTTGTTTATGAACCTAGCAGGGAAAACCGTCACGGTAATCGGAGGAGGAGCCATAGCAAAGAGGCGTGTTAAAACGTTAGCTGCTTTTTCCTGTAATATAACTGTCATTGCAAAAGAAGCTGACTCATTTTTTCTCGAAATGCAAAAAGAGAACCGGCTGAATTTGATAATGAAAGAATTTGAGCCGGAAGATATAAAAGATGCAATGTTGGTGATTGCAGCGACAAATGATCGATCTACTAATCATAACATTGCAGAAATTTGCAAACAAAGGCATATACTTATAAATGTAGTTGATTGCAAAGAAGAATGTGATTTTTATTTTCCTGGTATCGTTCAAAAAGGAGATTTAACGATAGGCATCACTGCAGGAGGAAAAGATCATGGATTGGCTAAGTCGGCAACGGCAGCATTAAAAATGTATCTGGAGAATTGGGACCGTTCGTCGGCCAAACTGGAGGAAAACGAAAATGGAACGAAGAAAAATTAGAATCGGCAGCAGAGAAAGCAAGCTGGCGGTCATACAATCTCAAATGGTTATGGATTTGATTCATCAGCATCATCCAGAAATTGAACTGGAATTGGTGACGATGAAGACCACCGGAGACATTATATTAGATAAAACTCTGGATAAAATCGGAGGCAAAGGTCTTTTTGTGAAAGAATTGGATAAAGCTCTTTTAGAAGGAAAGATTGATTTATCCGTACATAGCTTAAAAGATATGCCTATGGAAGTTCCTGAAACGATACCACTGGTCGGTTTTTCGAAAAGAGAGAATCCTGTAGATGCATTGGTGCTTCCCAAAGGTGTAACGGAAGTAAATCCGTCAAAGCCGATTGGAAGTTCAAGCCGTAGAAGAAATTTGCAGCTTGCGGAGCTATATCCGGAACATGAAACAAAAAGTGTACGTGGAAATGTCATTACAAGGCTATCAAAATTAGACAATGGCGAATTCGGTGCATTGATTTTAGCGTATGCCGGCTTAGAGAGACTTGGACTTTCTGACCGAGTAAGTCGAGCGTTTTCCCCTGAAGAAATGATTCCGGCTGCAGGACAGGGTATTTTAGCGATTCAAGGAAGAGCGGGAGAAAACTATGATTTTTTGGATTGTGTTCGGGATGAAAATGCAGAATTTGAGGCATTAGCAGAAAGAGCTTTTGTTCGTTATTTGGATGGCGGATGCAGTTCCCCGATTGGTGCATTTGCACACGTCATAGATTCTGAAATTAAAATACGAGGTCTTTATTATAATGAAGAAAGTGGGCAGTACCGAATCGGTGAAACCGCCGGAGTGAAGGAAGACGGTGAAAAGCTAGCAGTGGCACTTGCCAAACGTTTGAAAGAAGAGGAGTCAACATGGACAAGAAAATAAATAGGCAAAATGCAATGGATAATGAAAGGATTGCTGGCGGAAAAGTCTGGCTAGTAGGTGCTGGTCCGTCCGATGCAGGTTTGTTTACTTTACGTGGGAAGGCTGTTTTGGAGCAAGCGGATGTTGTTGTGTATGATAAGCTTGTTGGGCAAGGTGTATTAGGATTGATTCCTTCCGGTGTGGAACTTATCCCGGTTGGAAAGGTTTCTGGATATCATCCCACTCCACAGTATCGAATCAACGAGATACTTTTGGAAGAAGCATTAAAAGGGAAAAAAGTAGTTCGTTTAAAGGGCGGAGACCCGTTTGTATTTGGACGCGGCGGTGAAGAGCTTGAACTATTGTGTGAGCATGACATTCCATTTGAAATTGTACCTGGAATCACATCGGCAATTTCAGTCCCTGCTTACAATGGTATCCCTGTAACGCATCGAGATTTTTGTTCCTCATTGCATATCATAACAGGGCATACGAAAAAATTGGAAGAAGCGGAAGTGGATTATGAAGCATTGGTGAAAGTAGGGGGAACGATGATTTTCCTTATGGGTGTCAGTGCTATGCCGAAAATATGCAAAGGCCTTTTAGATGCAGGAATGCGGAAGAATATGCCGGCAGCCATTTTAGAGAGAGGGACTACAGCTCATCAGAGACGTGTTGTATCTGATTTAACCAACTTACCGAAAGATGCGGAAAAAGCAGGAATCCAAACACCTGCAATCATTGTTGTTGGTGAAGTTTGCAGTTTGGCAGATCAATTTCATTGGGCAGAGGATCGTCCATTGGGAGGCTTGAAGATTGCTGTCACAAGGCCAAAGGATCGCAATTCCACTTTGGCATCCATGCTGTCCAACTTAGGGGCGGAGGTTGTACTTTTACCAACCATTGAAACGGAAGCAATATTAGAAAATACAGCTCTAAGAGAAAACTTAGAAAAAATACATCAATACAAATGGGTCGCTTTTACAAGTCCTGCCGGAGTTAAAGTGTTTTATGATGAAATGCGAAAAATGCACATGGACATTCGTAGCTTAAGCGGTTTAAAATTTGCAGTAATTGGTGCAGGAACCAGAAAAGCTGTTGAGGAAAAAGGTATCATTGTAGATTTAATGCCTGATGTATACAGTGGTGAAGCATTGGGACAAGCTTTAGCAATACAATTAAAAAAAGAAGAAAAAGAAGGTAAAAAACCATCCTTATTATTGCCAAGAGCGAGAATTGGTACAGAGGAAGTAACGCGTCCTATGGATGAGGCAGGTATTTCTTATACAGACCTTCCGATTTATGAAACCATAGACATGGAATCAAATGGTATGGTTACTTATGACGATTCCGTAGATTATGTGGCATTTACCAGTGCTTCAACTGTACGTGGCTTTGTAAAAATGCATCCTGATATTGATTATACTAAGGTGGAGGCTGTTTGCATCGGTGAACAGACTGCAGCTCAGGCAGAATCATTTAATATGAAAATAACAATAGCCGAAAAAGCAACAATGGAAAGCATGGTTGAATGCTTCTTACGCAGAAAGGAAGGAATGAAATCATGATTCCCTTTCTCACACAATCTATGATTGCCTTGGGTGTGGGATTCTTGTTGGATTTAGTCTTTGGTGACCCGTATTTTATGCCTCATCCGATTCGGTTGATTGGAAAAGCCATTGAGGTTGGAGAAAAAATAACGCGTAGTTGTTTTAATGAAACGCCGCAAGGACAAATGGCGGCAGGTACGGTGCTTGCACTTTGCATGATGATCCTTTCATTTGGAATTCCTTTTGGGATTCTATGGATTTGTACACAAGTTAACGCTTTGCTTTCTCTTGCTGTTCAAAGCTTTATGTGTTATCAAATACTGGCAATTAAGTCTTTAAAAACAGAGAGTACAAAGGTATATGCAAAATTAGCGGACAACGATTTAAAGGGGGCAAGGTATCAGGTTTCGATGATTGTCGGAAGAGATACCGAAAATTTAAGTATGCAGCAGGTGGCGAAAGCTACGGTAGAAACCATTGCGGAAAATACCTCAGACGGAACCGTTGCACCTTTGATATTCTTAGCAGTCGGAGGTGCGCCACTTGGCTTTTTATATAAATCCATTAATACTATGGATTCGATGATTGGTTATAAAAACGATCGGTATTTATACTTTGGGCGTTTTGCCGCAAAACTGGATGATGTGGCAAATTATATACCGGCAAGAGTTTCCGCCCTTATAATGATTTTGGCATCACTCGTTTTAGGAATGGATTATAAAAATGCATTTCATATTTTTTTAAGAGATCGTTATAACCATGCCAGCCCGAATAGTGCACAGACAGAAGCTGTATGCGCAGGCGCATTGCAAATACAGTTGGCAGGAGATGCTTATTATTTTGGAAAGCTTTATAAAAAGAAGAGCATTGGCGATGCGATTCGTCCCATTGAATATGAGGACATTGCCAGAGCCAACCGCCTTTTGTATGGTACGGCATGGATCAGTACAGTGCTATGTTTATTAGGAATGGGAGTAATACAATGGCTGATTTAATTCACGGTGGTGATATATATTCCGTAAAGGAAAAGGGAAATGGCGGTGCTCTTTTAGACTTTTCCGCCAATATTAATCCGCTTGGCTTACCGCCTGCGGTAAAAAATGCGGTTGCTTTGGGTTTGGAAAACTGCGTTCATTATCCAGATCCTCTTTGTAGAGAATTGATTCGAGATTTAGCTCGTTATGAGAACGTAAAGGAAGAGAACATTATCTGTGGAAACGGTGCAGCTGATTTAATTTTTCGTTTAGTTGTTGCAAAGATGCCATATAAGGCTATGGTACTTGCACCTACCTTTGCAGAATATGAAAAATCGTTAGAATCGGTTGGATGCATTGTAAAGCATCACTATTTAAAGGAAGAAGACCATTTCCGTTTAAGAGAAGATATATTGTTTGCATTAAATGAATCCATCGAGATGTTGTTTTTATGCAATCCGAATAACCCAACCGGACAACTTATGGATCCTTCATTGCTTCGTCAGATATTAGTAAGATGTAAGGAAAATAATATCTTCTTAGTGCTGGATGAATGCTTCGTTGATTTCTTAGAGGAACCGGGAAAAAATACATTAAAAGATTTTATTGAGGACTATAATAATTTATTTATATTAAAAGCATTCACGAAAAATTTTGCAATGCCTGGATTACGTCTTGGGTATGGAATGTGCAGCAATCGAGAACTATTGGATACTCTTTTTGAAACGGGACAACCTTGGTCTGTTTCACTTCCGGCGCAGTTAGCCGGAGTACAGGCATTAAAGGAAAATGCGTATTTAGAGGAAGCCAGAGCACTAATTTTTAAAGAGAAAGTATATTTGCAAAAAGAATTGGAACGACTTGGATTTACGGCCTTTCCAGCTGCTGCAAATTATATCTTTTTCCGACTTCCAAAAACAAAGGATGTATATGATAGCCAAGATTTTAAAACATTGCTCCAAGAGAAAAATATTATGGTGCGAAGCTGTGGAAATTATAAGGGATTGACGCAAGACTATTTTCGAATTGCAGTCAAGCTTCATGAAGAAAATAAACAATTGATTACTGCCCTGGAAGAGATAAGAAAGGGTACTTCAAACGAAGCGGAATAGGAGGAAATCAGGATGGCAAAGGCAATCATGGTACAGGGCACAATGTCCAATGCAGGCAAAAGCTTGTTGGTAGCTGGATTATGTCGTATTTTTAAGCAGGATGGCTATAAAGTAGCACCTTTTAAGTCGCAAAATATGGCTTTGAATTCTTTTATTACAAAAGAAGGACTTGAGATGGGAAGAGCGCAGGTTGTACAAGCAGAAGCAGCCGGTATTGAACCTTCGGTACTAATGAATCCAATTTTGCTGAAGCCGACTAATGATACAAGCTCACAAGTCATTATTAATGGTGAAGTTTCCAGCAATATGAGCGCAACAGAATACTATAAACGTAAGAGAGAGATTGTACCTGAAATTGAAAAGGCATATGAAACATTGGCGAATGAATATGATATCATAGTGATTGAAGGAGCAGGTAGTCCTGCAGAAATCAATTTGCAGGAAAATGATATTGTAAATATGTTCATGGCAAAATTGGCAAAGGCTCCTGTACTTTTGGCAGGCGATATTGACCGTGGCGGTGTTTTTGCATCGATTGTAGGAACGATGATGCTCTTTTCGGAAGAAGATCGTGCGAGAGTAAAAGGTACGATTATTAATAAATTTAGAGGGGATCGTAAAATTCTACAGCCGGGGCTTGATATGCTAGAGGAAAAAGTAAATGTACCTACGGTAGGAGTGGTTCCTTATTTAGATGTCGATATTGACGATGAAGATAGCTTAACAGAGCGTTTTGATCGTAAAGAGAGTGTTGGTTTGATTGATATTGCAGTTATCCGTGTTCCACGCATTTCAAATTTCACGGATTTTAATGTTTTAGAGTATGCTCCTGGTGTGACTCTCCGTTATGTTGGCAGTGTCGGAGAGATTGGAAATCCAGATATGATTATTTTACCGGGAACGAAAAATACAATGGAAGATTTGCTTTGGATGCGGCAGTGTGGATTAGAAGCAGCGGTACTGAAGCATGCTGCAGCAGGAAAAGCAATTTTCGGCATTTGCGGAGGTTTCCAAATGATGGGAGAAATATTATCCGATCCATATGGTGTAGAAGCTGGTGGTACTATTTCAGGTATGGGTTTGCTTCCGTCAGAAACGATATTCGAAAAGGAAAAAACAAGAACGCAGGCAAAAGGAAGTTTTACCGATCAGGTAAAAGGTATTTTTTCTGATTTGTGTGGTGTTGAACTGGAAGGTTATGAAATTCATATGGGCCAGACTGAATTACGAAAGGAAGCTTCGAATGCAGAATCTGTAGGACTTCTCACCCATATTACGGAGCTTTCCGGAAAACCTTGTGATAAAATCGTAGGTATGTGCAAAGGAAATGTTTATGGATCCTATATACATGGCATTTTTGATAAAGAGGGTGTAACAAAAACAATCATTTCCGCTTTGTATCGAAGTAAGGGTCTTGATGAAAGTGCAGTATCAAGTTTAAATGTTGCAGAATATAAAGAGATGCAATATGACAAACTTGCAGAACAGATGAGAGCAAATATGGATATGGATTCCATTTATCGTATATTGGAAGAAGGTATTTGATTATAAGGAGGGAACATGAAGGTAAAATTACAAAATGTATTACCGACTGAGATTGAAAAGCGCAGCTTTGAGATGATTACAGAAGAACTTGGTGATCGAAAAATAGATCCAATCAATGAACCGGTTGTAAAGCGTGTCATTCATACCTCAGCGGATTTTGACTACTATGAGAATTTAAAATTTTCAACAGATGCAGTGAAAAAAGGAATTGAAGCTATAAAGAAGGGTGCTTGTATCGTAACGGACACAAAGATGGCTTACTCCGGTGTTAATAAATCAGTTCTGGAATCTTTTGGAGGAGAAGCATTTTGCTTTATGTCTGATGAGGACGTTGCTAAAATTGCAAAACAAAATGGATCAACAAGAGCAACTGCAAGTATGGATAAGGCAGCGGATCTTGCGGCAAATGGAAAACCAATAATTTTTGCAATCGGAAATGCACCGACGGCTTTGGTACGTTTATATGAATTAATTGAAGAGGGTAAGCTTTCACCGGAATTAATTATTGGTGTTCCGGTAGGGTTTGTGAATGTAGTGGAATCTAAGGAATTGATTATGGAAACGGACGTTCCTTATATTGTTGCAAAAGGAAGAAAAGGCGGCAGCAATGTAGCGGCTGCAATTTGTAATGCAATGCTTTACATGGCAAGAGATCAACGGGATCAATCTAAGTAAGGCAAAGCTAGTAAGTTCGAACAAGAAAAGAGGCGTAAGCATGAAGAGCTATTTGGAAGTAATCAAAGGAATCAAACCAGCTGACGAAAAAGCCATTCAAGAGGCGAAGGCACATAATGACTGTCTGATCAAACCGCTTGGAAGTCTAGGAAAGTTAGAAACCATTGCCATTAAGATGGCAGGGATTACAGGAAAGATGAAAAACAATCCGGCAAAGCGTTGCAGTATTGTTATGGTAGCAGATAATGGCATTTGTGAAGAAGGAGTTGCTGGAACGCCACAAGACATTACCTTGATACAGGGTATGAATATGACCAAAGGGATTTGCGGAATGGGCGTGTTGTCTGGTTATGCCGGTGCGGATATTAAGGTTGTCGACGTTGGTATTATGTCGGATTACAACAACGATAAGGTATATAACCGTAAAATAAAATACGGTACCGATAACTTTGCAAAAGGGCCTGCAATGAGCAGAGAAGAAGCTATTCGCGGGATTGAGACTGGTATTGATATGGTTCGTATTGCGGTAGAAGAAGGTTATGAAATTTTAGGAATCGGCGAAATGGGTATTGGAAATACAAGCAGCACAAGTGCGGTATTAATGGCATTCACACGAGTATCCGCAGAAATTGCAGTCGGAAAGGGCGGCGGTTTGACTGATGAGGCTTTACTACATAAAAAAGGAGTCATTACAAAAGCCTTAGAGCTAAATAAACCAAACGCGGAAGATCCGATTGATGTCATTTCCAAAGTTGGAGGTCTTGATATTGCCGGTATGGCAGGATGCTTCTTAGGTGCGGCATATTACCGAGTACCGATTGTCATTGATGGAGTCATTTCTGCTTTGTCTGCTTTAGCAGCTTACAAGCTAAATCCAAATGTTAAGGATTTTATATTTACCTCTCATCGTTCGAAGGAACCGGCTTATGATATTATTTCCAAAGAGCTTGGTATGGAGGCTATGCTCGATATGGATATGAGACTGGGAGAAGGGACAGGCTGTACTTTAGCATTTCCGATTATAGGTGCGGCTTGTGCGATGCTTAGCAATATGGCTACTTTTGAAGACATTGCTTACGATCATTCCTATCGCATTGACATACGTGAAGAAGAGAAGTAGGCGGAGGAAGTAGAAATGGCAGAAGTTATTTTAATGACCGGAGGTGCAAGAAGCGGAAAAAGCTTATATGGGGAACGCTTTGCAAAGGAGCTAGGTAAGGATAAGGTTCTTTACATTGCAACGGCCTCTGTCTGTGATGAAGAAATGCAAGAACGAGTAAAAAAACATCGTGCCCAGCGTCCGTCTGAATGGGTAACGCTGGAACAGTTCTGGAGATTTGATAAATTAGCTGAGAATCAAGATTTTTTAGATGCAGACGCAGTATTAATTGATTGCTTAGGCTTTATGTTGAACAATATCATGTACTATTGTGATATTGATTGGGATCGTTGTCCTCCGGAAGATATGGAACGTGTTGAAGAACGAATGCTTTCTGAGGTAAGAAGTTTAATTGCAGTTTGTCGGGAGCATGGTAAAAGTTTAATTGGTGTTACGAATGAAGTGGGGATGGGTCTGGTACCGGCCGAGCGTTCAAGCCGTTATTATCGAGATATTTTGGGGAGAGCCAACCGTTGCTTTGCTGAACTGGCGGATAAGGTCATCTTTATGGTTTCCGGCATTCCAATGCAGGTGAAGCCATATTAATAAAATAAACATTGGAAAACAAATCCGTTTGAAGAAGCGACTTCGAAGTCTATGAATGTACCTTATTTAAAATCAGTATATTTACGGACGGAGCAGAGTCGACGAAAACTGATTTGTTTTCCTTTCTAATAAAAGAAACGAGGCTTATTATGAAAACAATTTGGTTAATGATGGCATTCTTTACGAGACTTCCGGTTCCTTATGTTGAATATACCGAAGAAAGATATTTAAAAGGTTTAGAACTGATTCCATTGCTTGGAATTTTAATGGGCGGTATTTTATATGGCTTGTCCTTTTTTCATCTAATCTTTGATCCGCAAGTCGTATCTATGATTTTATTGGGTGGATACATTGTTCTTACTGGAGGTCTTCATTTGGATGGACTGGCAGATACTTGTGATGGAATTTTCAGTGGAAGAGAGCGAGATCGTATGCTTGAAATCATGAAAGACAGTCATGTAGGATCTTTTGGGGTACTTTCTATGATATTCTTTGTAGCCTTTTATATGGTAATGTACGGTCGAATTCCTTATGAATCCTTGCTGGTTTTGCCGGTTGTAGGAAAAAGTGCGCCGTTAATCTCTGCCTCTTTTGCTGAGTATGTACGACCTTCGGGAATGGGGAAATTACTTGTAGATAATTGTGGGAAAGTAGAATTATTTATGGCTATTTTTGTACCAACAGTGGTAGCAGCTTTGTTGAATCCTTGGTATTTAATTGCTGTAGGCGTTGCAATTGTTTCTGTAATACTCTCTACAAATCATTTAAAAAAGGTCTTAGGGGGTATAACCGGAGATACAATGGGAATGGTATGCGAACTTTCACAAATGGTTTTTGTATTTGTCATTTATGCAACACAGAGTTTCCTCTCTTAAAGATCCAGATCCCTAAGTCCATCAATTAATTGAGTAGATTGTATTGACTTTTGATCTTTTTCTTTTACAATACGTGCCGGAACTCCGGCAACTACCATATTTGGTGGAACATCTTTTATAACCACTGAGCCGGCAGCGACGATTGCACCTTTGCCGACTCGTACTCCTTCGATTACAACGGCATTAGCACCGATTAAGACATCATCCTCTATAATGACGGGTGAAGTGCTTGGAGGTTCTATAACTCCGGCTAGAACGGCACCTGCACCAATATGGCAGTGCTTTCCGACAATCACACGGCCACCGATTATGGTTCCCATATCAACCATGGTTCCTTCTCCGATCTCTGCTCCAATATTGATAATAGCCCCCATCATAATAATAGCATGATCACCTATTGTTACTTGTTCACGGATGATTGCTCCAGGCTCAATACGAGCGTGGAGATTTTTTTTGTCCATAAGGGGCACTGCACTATTGCGTGCGTCATTTTCAATAATTATGTCAATAATTTTACTTTTGTTAGCCATTAAAATAGGACTAATTTGCTTCCAATCACCAAATATAATTTTGGTATCGCTGCCGGTAGGAAAGATTTGTGCATCGGGAAAATCAATAGTAGAGGCAGCACGCAAATATACCTTTACGGGTGTTTTTTTCTCAGATTTACGAATGTATTCAATGATTTCATATGCGTTCATATTGATTCTCCTTATCATAACTTTTCCTTGAATAGAATTCTTTTCATGATTATTTTGTATCAGTAAATAAAATTTGATCTAATCTATAAAATCCTTTGCTTTTTTGGACTAAAGCAGTTGCTGCTTTTAATGCTCCTTTTGCAAAGATTTGTCGGCTTGTAGCAGAGTGGGTGATGGATAAAACTTCATCTTCCCCAAAATAATAAACCGTATGCTCTCCGGCTACCGTGCCTCCACGAAGTGCGAAGACCCCGATTTCCTGTTTTCGACGTTCTCCACATTCTCCATTTCTTCCATTGATTATTGTGCTTTGATGATCTGGGTCAATAGCATCTAATAGTAATTTTGCAGTTCCGCTTGGCGCATCGACTTTTTTATTATGATGTGTTTCTACAATTTCAATATCAAAATCCTCTTTTAAAATAGGGGAAATTTGCTGTAGTATTTGATGAAATACTGCAATGCCAAGACTGTAGTTAGCACTGTAAAGTACAGGTGCATAGTCTCCTAGTGACTTTAGTGTGTCTTTATCTTCAGATTGAAATCCTGTGGTACCACAGCAAAGTGCTGTGCCAGTACGATGTACATATTCTGTTAAGTGTGGCAGCATGGCGGGATGAGAAAAATCAATGACAACATCAGCTTTTGGCATTTGTGATAGAATATGAGGGTTGGTAATGTCAGCATAACCCATGACTTCATGCCCTGCCTTCATTGCAAGTTCTTCAATGCGTGCTCCCATTCGTCCGTGACCGGAAAGTAAAACCTTCATAGCAATCCTTCCTTCTATGTAATATTTAAAAAACGAGTTCTTTTCTATGATATGATTGAATATGTAGGTAAATTCAAAATTAATGAGAAAACAAGAAAAAGCGTTGTGAAATGACTATATCTTTGATCTTTTAGATAAGAGAAACTATAGTTGAAATAAGAAGAATTACAAAAAAAAATCTCTTCAGATTTCTGAAGGGATTTTTTTGAAAATATCATGATTGATATAAATAATTTCTTGTCATAGGTAAGCTATTATTAACGCCTTTCGTAAAAACAAGTTGATGTATATCTACTACACCATTGTTAAATCCGGCTGCACAGCCACAAAGGTATAACTGCCACATTCTAATAAAGGAATCGCTGAATTTTCCTTTTAGTTTATCCTTATTTTTCTGAAAGTTTTCATTCCAACATAAAAGAGTTTTATTATAATGGCGACGAAGACTTTCAATATCTACAGTATAATAGTTAAAATCACTGCAAATGCTTATAATTTCTCTTAAACTTGGAATAACACCACCCGGGAAAATATATTTTTTAATCCAAGGATCTCCGTCATTTTCGATTCTTCCGCTGATATAATGGAGAAGAAATATTCCACTTGGATTTAAAACGGAATTCACATTTTTAATAAAAAGATTATAATTTTTACGACCAACGTGCTCTAGCATTCCTATGCTGACAATTCGATCGAATTTTACGTCTAATTTATGTAACTCTCGATAATCCATTAGTTTAACTTCAAGATAGTTTTCAAGATTTTCTTCTTTTATACGTTCTTCAAATTTTTTTGCTTGTTCTTGGCTTAATGTAATACCAACACCATGAATTTTATATTTTTTTGCAGCTTCGATTAGTAGAAATCCCCATCCGCACCCGATATCGAGCAGAGTCATATTTTCTTGTAGATTTAATTTAGAAAGAGTCAGGTGCACTTTATTAAGCTGAGCCTGATACAGAGAATCATTTTCTGTCTTAAAGTAACCGCAGGAATAACTCATTGTATCATCAAGCCAAAGGCTATAAAAATCATTCCCAATATCATAATGATACTGTACTTCTTTTTTTTGTTCTCTTGCAGAAGTAGGAGGATGAATCAGATTCTTTAGAATCTTATTGTCTACATAAAATTGAGTCATTTGTCCTAAGAAGTAATTCAGAGTCTTGTAGAGATCACCCTTTATCTCTAAATCTCCACGCATATATGCTTCCCCTAAAGCAAGAGAAGTACTGGCTAAAAGATCACATTTGGGGATGGGATTGTTCAGTAGAATTTCGAATTTTGGCTCTCCATCTCCGATAACAAAGCTCTCGTCATCTTTAAAATTCACCAAGAAAGGATTTTGGTCGAATTTACTAAGATATTTTTTTAAAAAATCAAGTTCTATATTCTTCAAAATATCGCCTCCATATAATTTTTACCTAAAATATAAGTTAAATTATAATTGTCATCATTTGAAGTTAGGCAAAATCATTTTTGCAAGATTCGTCTGATGACAAAAAAAGATCCTGCTTTATGTTTTCGATAGTATCCGGTTGTTTTTCAATGATTGAGGAATAGCACATCGCACCTACAAGCTCGATGATCATAAACATAATGTGGTAAGACTGGGATGGTGAATAGGAGCTCATATGAGGATGATTGATCCATCTATCAGTTAGTATCTGTAAACGCGAATTTTCTTCCTGTTCGATCTTCTCACGAAAAATACTCCATGAGAGCTTTTTTTCAACAATAGTTAACATTTCTGTATTTTGTTTGAAAAATTCTATAATATAATCGGTAATCAATATTATTTCATTAATAAAATCATCGGTATTTTGTTTGTGTGCATATTCAATCGATTGCTCAAGAAGAGTAACCGTGCGTTTTATTACGATACAACTGAGTAAATCATTTTTATCTTTGAAATATAGATAGAAAGTTCCTTTTGCGATATCTGCTAATTTAACAATCTCATCAACAGTTGTATTAGATACACCTTTTTCCATAAATAATTTACAACCCGCATCTTCAATCCGAATTCTTTTTGCTAGTTTTTTATTGTTTTTTTCCATTCAATCCTCCAGATTGCTTATGATTGTAAATTATGACTGACGGTCAGTCTTTATTATTACTATAGCATACATATTAATTAAAAATCAAATAATTATTGGAAAAGATATGAAATAATAATTTTTTAACTTTTTATCCGTCTGTTATTGTAGTAGTAAGAAAAGAATAGTAATATTATCTTGGAAAAAAATTAAGGATGGATTTATAGTGTTAAAAAAATCTTTGTTTAAATTAGCTTTCGTAATCATTATTATTTTTGTTGTTTTTATTGGATATTCCGCGTATAGTATATGGTCTTTTAGCAGTGAAGATCAGTTGGTAAAAACAGATGTAGCGGTGGTATTGGGGGCTGCTGTTTGGGAGGATGAACCTTCCCCTGTTTTCCGAGAACGAATCAATCATGCGATTTGGTTGTATGAGAATGATTATGTAGATAAAATTATATTTACAGGTGGGAAGGGAAAGGGGACTCAATTTGCAGAATCTGAAGTGGGTAGAAATTATGCGATAGAAAATAACGTTAATATAGAAGATATTTTCATTGAAACAAAATCAAAAATTACTGAGGAAAATATCCGATATGCATATGAAATTATACAAGATCAGAACTTTAGAACATGTACGATTGTCAGTGATCCCTTGCATATGAAACGAGCTATGCTAATGGCAGAAAATACAGGAATAGACGCGTATTCATCACCAACGCGCAGTTCAGCATATAAAACATTAACAAGTCAAATTCCGTTTTTTTTCAGAGAGTTGTTTTATTATACGGGTTATATTATTAGTTTACCATTTCGGTAATGATTGAATGATGAATCAAAAATAACGGGTAAATATTACCCGTTATTTCAGACTGTAGACAAAATACCTTGCTAAATTTATATTCTTATAATTTCTGCAAGGTATTTTCTATTTTTTCTATAAAGCTTTTAAAAAAAGAAAAAATAAAAGGATATCTCTATGCCATTTGATTCCTTCTTTCAGATTTATGAATCCATGTTGCTAGTTTTTTTAGATTCATGGACGCAAAAAGAAGATTCAGTTCCATTTCTATCTTCTGAATCCCTCGATATTGTGTATAACGCATATTATGTTTTTCTTTTGCATCGGCAAAGACTCGCTCAATGGTTTGACTCCGTAGTTTGTAAAGATCTCGATACTTTGGAGTATGACGAATGTCCTCACATTGCTCTATGTAGTTTTCCCATATATGACGTGTGACTACTTTTACATGGTCTTTACTTGCTGTGCATTCTGATAAGGAAGGGCAACTCTTGCAAATTTCTCCTTTACTCTTATATTCCCGATACCCTTCTCTATTTGTTGTAGTATAGTTTAACACTTGGTTTTCTGGGCATACAAAGCAATCATAGTATTCATCATAAGCATATTCGTGTTTTTTAAAATAACCATTTTTTGTCATAGGTCGTTTGTATGGTAGGATAGGAATTCGTTTATCTTTGAGTATTTCTCTAGCAATTGCAGGTGTTTTATATCCGGAATCCATTACAATATTTTTTACACCTTTATATCTTTTTACTTTTTCATAAATCTTTGGGAATGCAACTGAGTCATGTACATTTCCTGGATTTGTATGAAAAGCAAGTATGTAATTGTTTCGATCGCAAGCTACATTTGCAGCATAAGCAAATACTACCTTATGCTTTCCTTTATGAAATACACCGCAATCCGGATCTACGGTACTTTTCTTGATTACTTTTGTCTTTTCTTTGGCTTCCGTTTTTTTTTACAAGCTTGTTTTCCTCGTTCAATGCGATCTTCGTTAATTTCTTTCATTAGTTCTTTTTCATAGTATTTAACGGATTCCAAAACGGTTTCTTTTTCACTGTTATGGTTATTTGCACTTGCTTTAATATGTGTACCGTCAATGAAAATGCTTTCTGAATTAATGAATTCATATTCCATAATTTCAGCAATGACTCTTTGAAAGATTTGTTCGAATAAGTCAGTATTTTGAAACCGACGAGAGTAGTTTTTACCAAAGGTAGAAAAGTGAGGAATTTCTTCCTCTAAACTATAACCAAGATACCATCGATAAGCTACATTCGTTTGAATTTCTTTAATGGTCTGCCTCATGGATCGAATACCAAAGGTATATTGAATGAGGGTAATTTTAATTAAGACGACAGGGTCGATGCTTTCTTTTCCCACATCAGAATACAAATCTTTTACAAGGTCATAAATGAAAGAGAGATTAATCGCAGTATCTATCTTACGAATAATATGATCTTGTGGAACAAGAGAATTCAAGGTTACCATTTGAAATTGATCACGACCTAATAAATCTTTCTTACCCATCATAAAGCAAATACCTCCATGTATTTATACATATATTTTACCATAAATACAATAAAATGTATTACATTATGTAAAAAAAACTGTAGGCAAAGATAGAGATATCCTTGTCTACAGTCTGAAATAACGTAAGCAGCATTTTCTTTATTTCCATACCTCCACCGTAGCCGACTAAGTTTCCATTGCTTCCGATGACTCTATGGCAAGGGATAAGGATTGGTAGAGGGTTTTTGTTGTTTGCCATTCCAACAGCGCGGCAGGCTTTCGGTTTTCCGATTTGAACAGCAATTTGAAGATAGCTTCGTGTTTCTCCGTAGGGAATGTTTTTTAGGGCATCCCAAACAGAATGCTGAAAAGGTGTGCCTGTTGCATCATAAGGCAAATCAAACCATTTTCTTTTACCATCAAGATATTCGTTCAACTGTTTGGCTGCTTCTTTAAGCAAAGGTGTCTCTTTCTGCTCATAATTTTCTGTATGAAAGTCACTTCCAAAGATGACGTGTGTAATTGCTTTTCCGTTTTCAGCAAAACCGACGGTACCTAATTTTGTTTCATAGAAAAATAAATGTTTCATTTTTTACCTTTCATCTCTCATAAATTCTATACTATCTTTTAGGATTAAACTTTTTAAAAAAATAAGAAACTGAATTTGTTATTTAAAAATCAGTTCCTTATTCTTGTTTCAAGATTCTTTAATAGGACATATCGATTCCTATTTTATAAAAATAGAGTATATAAAAGTGGCTAAGTTACTTTTTTAATATTGTATGGATGTTAAAAGATCAATCAGATCATCCGATATCCATGACATCACATATTCTTCTTTTTCAGTATCTTTATTGATTTTTGTCTCATCAATGATAAAATCATTATTTTCATAAAATGCTACGGATTTTTTGTTTTCAGAATAAACATGGAGATTTAATTGATCATAATTTTCCTTACAATAATTTAAAAGTGCTTTTCCAATGCCTTTTCCTTGTTTTTCTCCTGTTACAAAAAGTGCTCCTATATATTCACTTTCAAGTACACTGATAAATCCTAGAATTTCGCCATTTTCTTCGTATACATATGTGGTGGACTGCGGCAAAACCTGTTTTTTTACCAAAAGAAAATTTCTTGCCCAATAAGAGGATGGGATAAACGGGTGTGCGGTTGTTGTTGTATCGAGCCATATGCTCATGACTGCATCGCAATCAGTTATCTTGTAATCTCTGATCATAGCTTTTCCCTACACTTTTCCATTAATTATCATTTTTAAATGTGTATTTTGTATATCGTGGAAATTATTTAATTTATTTGACATATACCTTTGGAAGTCTTTGTCCAAATGCACAAGCGATTTCATAATTGATGGTTCCGGTTGCAGTGGCAATGTCATCCGCTAGAATGGTGTTAGTGCCATCTGTTCCCATAATAATACATTCGTCACCTAATTTAACATTTGGAACGTCAGTCACATCAACCATGCACTGATCCATACAAATGTTTCCTGCAATTGGAGCAAATACACCGTTTACAATTACCTTTGCATCCTTGGAATATGGTCTTGGATAACCATCAGCATAACCCAATGCTAAAGTAGCAATAAGACTTTCGCGCGCAGATACAAAACGTCTACCATAGCCTACAGAGAAATCAGTAGCAACTTTTTTCAAATGAATAATATTTGCTTTTACAGACATAACCGGCTTAATGGAAAGCTCGTTACGATCCACTTCATCTGAAGGGTATAATCCATATAAAATAATGCCGGGTCTTACGGCGTCATAATGAGCAGTCGGCACTTCCATGATAGCAGCGCTGTTTGCTAATGTGCGGAATGGAATATTTACTCCGGCTTTTGTTAGTGCTTCATAAAAGTCTGCATACTTCTTTTCCTGTGATTTTGCATAGGTCTTGTCCAAAGCATCAGCAGTTGAAAAATGCGAAAAAATGCCTTTGATTTTAAAGTTGGATAGCTGATTGATTTTTACTACATCAGCAATGGCTTCTTCGTCATATGGTTGATAACCGATTCGCCCCATTCCGGTATCAACGGCAATTAACCCTTCGACTGTTTTCCCCTTAGCAGCTGCGGCATCTGAAATTGCCTTTGCATTTTCAAAAGAACAGGTTACTGGGGTAATGTCATACGCAATGATTGTATCGGCATACATATCCGGTGTCAAACCAAGCATGATAATTGCTTCTTTAAATCCTGCTTCACGTAAGGTGATGGCTTCTTGCAAGGTAGCAATGGCAAATGTACCTACTCCGTTGCTTTGAAGAACCTTTGCAACTTCTACGGAACCATGACCGTAAGCATCGGCTTTGATCACTCCGATGAGATCTCGATTTCCTGCTTTTGCTTTGATTTGTTTGATATTATAATCCAAGTTACTTAAATTGATTTCTGCCCAAGCTGGTCTTAGAGCTTCCTTAAACATGATACATACGTCCTTTCTTTTATAGAGCTTACACAATGACTCAATTATATACCTCTCATACTTGAAATTCAACCCTGCAAGTGCACTGCAAATGTGATATACTAAAGCAGAAAATTCATGTGGAATGAAATCAAAAAAGTAGGGACAAATTATATAAAAAGTATATAAAAAAGTAAATAATTTGTTCATAGAAAAGAATTCAGATCTATGACGGAACAAAGCGGAAAGAAGAGGAATAATTCATGTGCAATCTTAAAAAAACGGTATTAATTACAGGTGCAAGCCGTGGCATTGGAAAGGCTTGTGCGGAGATATTTGCAAAGAGAGGTTGGCAAGTTGTCCTTGGCTATAATAAAAGTGAATCCGAAGTAAAACAATTGGAAGTTTCTCTTTCTTTAAAAGGATTTTCCGTATTGGCATTGCAAGCTGATGTAACAAATCAAGAGCAGGTAAAGCAGATGTTTATTGAAGCAAGACGCGTATATGGGAGCATTGATGTGTTAGTAAACAATGCAGGGATTTCACAGTTTCGTCTTTTTACAGATATTACAGAGCAAGAGTGGGATTTGATGTTTGATACACATTGCAAGGCTGCCTTTTTTTGTACGCAATGTGCTTTGGAAGATATGATTTCAAACAAAAAAGGGAGTATTGTCAACGTTTCTTCGATGTGGGGACAGGTAGGTGCAAGCTGTGAAGTACATTATTCGGCAAGCAAAGCTGCAATCATCGGGCTGACGAAAGCATTAGCAAAAGAGCTTGGACCAAGTAATATTCGTGTTAACTGTGTGGCCCCTGGTGTAATTGAAACGGACATGATGAAAGCGGTTTCAGAAGAAATAAAGGATTCTCTTTGCGATGAAACACCATTAATGCGTTTGGGAAGTGCTGAAGAAATTGCAAAGGCTGTTTTCTTTTTAGCTTCGAATGAATCCTCTTTTATTACCGGTCAGATTTTGGGAGTAAATGGAGGATTTGTGATTTAATAGATAATATGATAAGTAATATCTTTGATTTTGTTTAATACCACTTTTTTAATATTTTTCTACCACAAAAACCCTGCATTTTTTTTAGAGATGCAGGGTTTTCTATTGCAAAAATAACAAAGAATAAGATTAAAATCGAATTAAAATTTTTAATAAGGAGAGTGGATAAAATGAAAAAACAAATGCAATATGGAATTTTATTTTTTATTGGAGCAATTGGGTATAGTACTCTAGAAATTGCTTTTCGAGGCTATACGCATTGGACGATGGTTTTAACGGGAGGTCTTTGTTTTTGTTTTCTATATATGATTAATGAACATTTCCAAAAAATTGCACTTTGGAAAAGATGCTTGTTAGGTGCAGCCGTAATAACAGGAGTTGAATTTATTGTAGGATGCATTGTTAATCTTTGGTTCCGTTGGAATGTTTGGGATTATTCTGCATTACCTTTGCATCTTTTTGGACAAATATGCATTTTGTTTTCTATATTATGGTTTTTTTTATGTATACCAATTTTCTTCATAACTCGAAAAATTAAAAACAATATACATTAATTTTTGGTTGTAAAACAGAAATTAAAAGTCTCTGCTAAGTCTTCATGCTCAATTTGAGTTGTTTCAAAGGAGAATAGATGAAATACAATTTGGATGCATATTCCAACCCCGAAAGCCGTAACAATCGTACCTAAGCCTAATGGTCCACCTAAAAAATATCCACCCATAGCTGCAGAAAATTCGAGAATGCCTCGGCTTACTCCAACCGGTAATCCTGTGTATCGTCGGATTGAAACCATGAGAGAATCTCGTGGACCAGCACCAAATCCCGAGCCAATATAAAAATAGCTTCCAAAAGCGATTGTAAAAAGACCAGAAATTAATAAAACAATTTTCATAATAATAGTGGTCGCCAATGGAATGAGACTAGAGAATAATATCCAATCCATAAAAAAACCAATCAGAAGCATATTTAATAAAGTTCCAATTCCAATTTTTTCTTTTAAAAAGAGATCGAGTAGTACAATAATAATACTTACCAGAATTGTAGCTTGACCAATGGTAAGAGGAAGTACGTTTGTCAGCCCAGATTGGAATACTTCCCAAGGTCCATAACCTAAATCAGCTTGCATAATAAGTACAGTACCAAGCGAAAATAAAAATAGACCGAAAATAAGTCTCAAAATTCTTTTTAATTTTAATTTATTCATAATAATTGTCCCCTATATACTAGAAGTAATAAAAAAATAATCCTTAAAAAATAGAATCTCGGCAGAATGTAAACTTTATCATTCTGTAGAGATTCTTTATTATTGGTATCCCCGAGTGGAGTCGAACCACCGCACATGCTTTAGGAGAGCACTGCTCTATCCACTGAGCTACGGAGACGCATTCGGACTTATTCTATTATAATCCGAATGATGAATTAAGGCAACTATTTCACATAATTTCCTTTTGTTTTCGCTTCTATAATTACAAGTTATTGAAAGCGGTTTAGCATTAAAAACAGCGGATTACTATCATATAATACTTTGGCAAAACGCGATTCGTTAAGCGTATCTTGCAAAAAATCACTTGAAGTAAGATTCATAATTGGAATGAGTAATGCTAAAAGGATTAAAACAAGAACAAGGCCTTTCAGGCCACCGAAAGCGGCACCAAAAACACCATCAAAAAAGCCAGTCAGCCCATCGTTTGATCTCTTACTGAAAAGTGAAGTTAAAAATAAGAATATTATTTTTATTCCGATTGCAACTATAAGAAAACTAATAATACTGAACAATACATCAGCTAAGCCGTTTGCTAAGGATTCTGCAAGAGCGTTAGTCGCTGCAGTAACGGCTTCTTTTAACACTTCAGGGATTCCGCTTAAAATCTGGCTAGCAGTGTCAGAGCCTTCTGTTGCAACACGTTCTGTAAGCTTTGTCTGCATCATATCATAAAAACCTGTTTTTTCTTTTAAAAAGGCTGATACCTTTGGATACCATACAAAAGATAAGACTAGTGATAAAATCCAGCCTGCTGTATG
This sequence comes from Anaerovorax sp. IOR16, assembly GCF_017168145.1. Lineage (GTDB taxonomy): Bacteria > Bacillota > Clostridia > Peptostreptococcales > Anaerovoracaceae > IOR16. The sequence goes on from NZ_JADQTL010000010.1 coordinate 674,307, forward strand.
AAGAAACGTATTCATGAAACCTCGGACATAACCTAGTATAAAAGAAATTAAAATAATTACTCCAATCGCAATATCCATCCACATGGTCTATCCCTCCTAATTTTTGCATATATCTTATATTACCAATTTGTACGAGTAAATACAAGAAACTCCGAAAGGAATGGGGGAGAGTTACTATGAATTATATGAGATATCACCGAGATGTGTTAATGCTGGAAGAACAAACCTCAGACTTCTGTGCAAAAGCGGGTGCTGTTCGTGGACATCTAAAAATAGAAACCGGAAGTAACAAAGGAGCTTTACGTTGCCAAGTACAAAATTTACGTTATTATCCTAGGGGCGATTACGTTTATAAATTAATCTTTTTTGGAAAAAAGAATGAGAGAACCATTCATGCCATTATCGGGACGCTTATGATAAATAAAAATGGCACCGGTGAGACATATTTTCGTTTTCACCCAAGGGATGTTGACGGGAAGGGCAACGAATATGCAGATTTTTCGACTGCGATTGTAGCGGCTGTTTCTTCCTTTGATGAGAAAGAACCATTGCATCCGATATTAAAAGGGGAGACCGGGAATTTGCCCGCACCCAGTATTCAAAAGGAGGACTCGCTTGTAAGAGTAGCAAATACACAAATAGATGAAAAAGAATCCAGCAAAGCAGAAAACAAAATGGAAGGGAAAGAAAGGGTAAATACTGAAAAAAAGTCAGAAGAAAAATCTAAGGAAGTTAATGTAGAAAATAGTATAGAATTTGCAGAAAACCAGATTGCAGAGGGAACAAAGAAAGAAGAAACAGTACAAAAAGAAATAGCACCCCCTAATTTCAATCGATTCTACAATGAATACCTATTATATGCTTGCGGACATATGTGCAGAGTTTCAGAGTTTTATGAGGAGGTAAATCCGTTTTCCGAAGATTTAACAGGTGCAAGATGGAAGAAGATAAAAAATGTAGGAAGCCTTCCTCTTGTTTCACCGGGTGCACAATATTTTTCAACGCAATACCGACATTATCTGTTTGGTGCAAAAGGAAATTCGCAAGGATTTGCAGAGCGTTACTTCTTTGCTATTCCAGGTAGGTTTACTGAAGTGGAAAAACCGGATGGTGGAAAGTCGGGATTTACTTATTGGCAACCAATGTATGGTGCAAGTAGAGAAAAAAATGAATATGGATACTGGATTGTAGAAATTAATGCAGAGAATGGAGATGTTTTAGAAATTAAAAATAAATAAGGTACGGAATAAAAAGAGTAATTTAGAAAGTGGAACCATTGATAAAATTTAAAAAGTATGGTATGCTTGTAAAGATAGTCTGATAAATAAAAAGGTAGGTTAGAGAACGCCGTGCAAGAGTTGGATTTTATGAAAGAGGCATTGGTCGAAGCGAAAAAAGCTTTTGCTTTGCAAGAGGTACCCATTGGTGCTATCATTGAAAAAGACGGGAAAATTGTAGGGCGTGGTCATAATTTGACGGAAACCATGAAAGACCCAACGGCGCATGCTGAAATATTGGCGATTCGTCAAGCAGCACAAACCCTGGGAGGATGGCGATTGTTGGATTGTAATATGTATGTAACAACAGAGCCTTGCTCAATGTGTGCAGGTGCAATCGTGCTTGCTCGAATAAAAAAGCTTTTTATTGGCACGCAGAACCCGAAAGCAGGAGCGTGTGGTTCGATATTTAATATCGTTCAAGAGAAGCGTTTAAACCATTTTGTAGAAATAGAAATTGGACTGTTACAAAAAGAATGCGAACAAATGATGAAATCATTTTTCAAAGTATTAAAGACAAAATGATAATAACACGGAGGAAAAAGAAGTATGAAAAGAATAGGTGCTATTTTAAGCTTAGCTGTATTATTAGTTATGCTTGCGTGTCCTTTTAGCTATGCATCGGGATTGGAGCTTGTAAATATTTCACCAAAGGATGGTCAGACTGGATTACAGCCAATGGGTGTTGCAATTAAGATGACCTTTAACGAAAACATGACGGAAAAAGTAACACAGGAAGCAAATAAGGACTGCTTTACCGTTACGGATACTTCTGGAAAGAACATAAAATTAATGCCAGTCTATGATGCGAAAAAATATCCAAATGATGTTTGGCTGATTTTAAAAGATGATTTAATTTCAAATAATGAATATAAACTTGTAATTTCCGAAGATTTAATTTCCTCCGAAGGAAATCGTCTTGGTGAAGATCTTGTAAGTGAATTTAAAATTAGAAATACAAGTACTGATACAACAGTAAATATGGTTATGATGGTAGGAATGATGGGAGGAATGGTATTTTTCTCCTCAATGGATGCAAAGCGAAAGATGAAAAAGGAAGCGGAAGAGCATCTAGAAGAAGAACCATTAAATCCATATAAAATTGCAAAAGAAAAAGGTATTTCTGTTGAAGAAGCGGTAAAGCAGGTTGAAAAAGAAAAAGCGAAAGCAGCTAAGAAACGTGCTAAGCAGCAGGCAGAAGAGGCAAAACGTAATCAGATTCAAGACGATGTGAAATGTGTATCTCAAAGAAGACCAATTGCGGCTATAGGTGGGAAGACACCAGAATCTGTACTAAAACGCAATCAGCTCAAGAGAGAATTAGAAGAGAAGGCTAAGGCTGAGAGACTTGCAAAAGAATTGGCAAGACAAGAAAAAAATAAGAAAAAATAAAATTGAAATAAAAAAACAGCGTTTCTTAAGAAAACGCTGTTCAGACTGTAGACAAAATACCTTGCTAAATTTATATTCTTATAATTTCTGCAAGGTATTTTCTATTTTTTCTATAAAGCTTTTAAAAAAAGAAAAAATAAAAGGATATCTCTATGCCATTTGATTCCTTCTTTCAGATTTATGAATCCATGTTGCTAGTTTTTTTAGATTCATGGACGCAAAAAGAAGATTCAGTTCCATTTCTATCTTCTGAATCCCTCGATATTGTGTATAACGCATATTATGTTTTTCTTTTGCATCTGCAAAGACTCGCTCAATGGTTTGACTCCGTAGTTTGTAAAGATCTCGATACTTTGGAGTATGACGAATGTCCTCACATTGCTCTATGTAGTTTTCCCATATATGACGTGTGACTACTTTTACATGGTCCTTACTTGCTGTGCATTCTGATAAGGAAGGGCAACTCTTGCAAATTTCTCCTTTACTCTTATATTCCCGATACCCTTCTCTATTTGTTGTAGTATAGTTTAACACTTGGTTTTCTGGGCATACAAAGCAATCATAGTATTCATCATAAGCATATTCGTGTTTTTTAAAATAACCATTTTTTGTCATAGGTCGTTTGTATGGTAGGATAGGAATTCGTTTATCTTTGAGTATTTCTCTAGCAATTGCAGGTGTTTTATATCCGGAATCCATTACAATATTTTTTACACCTTTATATCTTTTTACTTTTTCATAAATCTTTGGGAATGCAACTGAGTCATGTACATTTCCTGGATTTGTATGAAAAGCAAGTATGTAATTGTTTCGATCGCAAGCTACATTTGCAGCATAAGCAAATACTACCTTATGCTTTCCTTTATGAAATACACCGCAATCCGGATCTACGGTACTTTTCTTGATTACTTTTGTCTTTTCTTTGGCTTCCGTTTTTTTTTACAAGCTTGTTTTCCTCGTTCAATGCGATCTTCGTTAATTTCTTTCATTAGTTCTTTTTCATAGTATTTAACGGATTCCAAAACGGTTTCTTTTTCACTGTTATGGTTATTTGCACTTGCTTTAATATGTGTACCGTCAATGAAAATGCTTTCTGAATTAATGAATTCATATTCCATAATTTCAGCAATGACTCTTTGAAAGATTTGTTCGAATAAGTCAGTATTTTGAAACCGACGAGAGTAGTTTTTACCAAAGGTAGAAAAGTGAGGAATTTCTTCCTCTAAACTATAACCAAGATACCATCGATAAGCTACATTCGTTTGAATTTCTTTAATGGTCTGCCTCATGGATCGAATACCAAAGGTATATTGAATGAGGGTAATTTTAATTAAGACGACAGGGTCGATGCTTTCTTTTCCCACATCAGAATACAAATCTTTTACAAGGTCATAAATGAAAGAGAGATTAATCGCAGTATCTATCTTACGAATAATATGATCTTGTGGAACAAGAGAATTCAAGGTTACCATTTGAAATTGATCACGACCTAATAAATCTTTCTTACCCATCATAAAGCAAATACCTCCATGTATTTATACATATATTTTACCATAAATACAATAAAATGTATTACATTATGTAAAAAAAACTGTAGGCAAAGATAGAGATATCCTTGTCTACAGTCTGAACAGCGTTTCTTAAGAAAACGCTGTTTTTTTTAAAATTATTTACCTGTACAAGGAGAAACGCTGTACATATGTTTTACACTTGATAAGATCACATTAGTTTGTGTCCGTTTAATGCCTGAAATACCTTTGATTCGATTCATGATACTTTCTAATGTGACAGTGTTTCTAGTTGTAATTTTTAATACATAATCGTATTCGCCAGTCACATAATGACATTCTAAAATTTCATCTTCTGCTCGTACAAAATCTAAGAAGTCACTTGTATGATGAGGATTCTCTAAACTAATGTTCATAATTACCGATAATTCTTTATCTAAAGAATGAGAATTTAGAATTACCGTATATTTTTCAATAACATTTGAACTTTCTAGTTTTTTCAGTCTTTCACTCACTGCTGATAATGATAAATTTACTTTTTTACTTAATTCCGATATGGAAACTCTAGAGTTTCCTTGCAGGACTTCTAGAATTTTAACGTCAATAATATCCATTCATTCACCGCCTTATATTTTTTTGAGAAAATTCGTTGACTCGATAAGAATATAAACACTTATTGTAATAATACCAAAATAATTCGAATAAATCAATAGAATTCGTTAACAATATCAAAAAATATAAGATTTTTTTATGTGAAAGATTTGCCTTAAAACATGGATAATGGTATACTATTGCATGGAAAGCAATAAAATAAGAGACACAAAATAGATAAAATAAGGAGGAAGAAAAAGTGGCGGAGCTAAATGAAAATGCATCCAACTTTATTCATAATATAATTGATAAGGATTTGGAAGATCAGGTTTATGGGACAAGGGTACATACTCGTTTTCCTCCAGAACCGAATGGTTATCTGCATATTGGACATGCAAAGTCTATTTGCCTGAATTTTTCTACCGCAAAAAAGTATAGCGGCAAGTGCAATTTGCGCTTTGACGATACAAACCCTGTAAAAGAGGATACAGAATATGTGGATTCCATACAAGCTGATGTAAAATGGCTTGGGTTTGAATGGGATCAATTATTATATGCTTCGGATTATTTTGATCGCATGTATGAATGTGCCATTGATCTAATTAAAAAGGGAAAGGCATATGTTTGCGATTTGAATGCAGAAGAAATGAAAGCGTACCGGGGAACATTAAAAGAACCTGGCAAGGAAAGCCCTTATAGAAGTCGCACAATTGAAGATAATTTACAGATATTTGAAGAGATGCGACAAGGTAAATATGGTGATGGTGAAAAAGTGTTACGTGCAAAAATTGACATGGCTTCACCGAATATTAATATGAGAGATCCTGTTATTTACCGAATTGCACATACGATACATCATAATACAGGAGACAAATGGTGCATTTATCCAATGTATGATTTTGCACATCCAATTGAGGATGCCATTGAAGGGATTACACATTCAATTTGTACTTTGGAATTTGAAGACCACCGTCCACTGTATGATTGGGTATTGCGTGAATTAGAATGGGTAAATCCGCCAAAACAAATTGAATTTGCTCGATTAAATTTAACAAATACTGTAATGAGCAAACGTTACTTAAAAGCTCTTGTAGATAATGGGGATGTAGAAGATTGGGATGATCCTCGTATGCCTACCATTGCAGGTTTACGTAGAAGAGGATTCACACCAGAGTCCATTCGAGATTTTTGTGAACGAATTGGTGTTGCGAAAGCAAATAGTACGGTTGAAATATCTTTGTTGGAGCATTGCATCCGAGAAGATTTAAAAACAAAAGTGGAAAGCCGAATGGTTGTTATGGATCCATTAAAGGTGGTAATCACAAATTATCCGGAAGATTTAACTGAAGAAATGGTCATTGAAAATAGCAGAGAGGATGAGTCTAAAGGCGTACGCAAAGTTCCGTTTTCCAGAGAACTTTATGTAGAACGGGATGACTTTATGGAAGTTCCTGCTAAGAAGTACTTCCGGCTGTTTCCGGGAAATGAAGTTCGATTTAAAGGGGCTTACTTCTTAACTTGCAATGAGGTGATTAAAGATAATAACGGAAATGTCATTGAGCTTCGCTGCACGTATGATCCGGAAACAAAGAGTGGAAGCGGATTTGAGGGACGCAAGGTAAAGGGAACCATTCATTGGGTAGATGCTAAGACTGCTGAAAAAATTCAGGTACGTGTATACAGCTATCTAATGGTTGAAGATGAAAATGGCGAGAACGTCATGAATCCTAATTCTTTAACCGTGAAAGAAGCCTATGCAGAACCTGCAATAAAGCAGACACAACCAGGAGAAAGATTCCAATTTTTCCGTCACGGCTATTATATTGCAGATGAAAAGTTAACAACAAACGATCAAAAAGTATTTAATCAAATTGTTGATTTAAAGAGTTCTTGGAAAAAATAAGAAACATCGAAGACCTATTTTTATAATAGGTTTTCTTTTTTTTTCTTGACTTTTATTGTTTACAGTTGTAAACTTAACTTAAGGTTTACAACTGTAAACAATGTATTATAAAGGAGGTGTATTTAATGGATTTGCCTAAAATTACAGATTCAGAGAGGGAGGTTATGAAGTTATTATGGGAAGAAAGTCCTCAGACTGCAAATGAAATTATTGCGGTACTTTCAGAAAAAATGCAATGGTCAGAGCAAACGATTAAGACTTTTTTGAATCGGCTGCATAATAAAAAAGCAATTCGATTTGAAAAAGATTCGAGGAGCTATCTTTATTACCCTTTAATAACAGAGGATAGTTATTATTGTGCTGAAAATAAGTCATTTTTAAATCGAGTATATGACGGAGCAATTGGTATGCTTTTTTCTCGCTTTCTAGAAGATGAAATGCTTACAGATGAAGAAATTGAAGATCTAAGAAAATTGCTTGAGAAGAAAAGAAAACAAACTTTAGAAAAGAAGGATTAAAGATTGATGCAATTTTATAGTAAAAAGAAAAAAGCTACTCTGAATCCTATAAAATAGGTTGTTTTGATAGAACAAACCTTAGGCTTCAGAATAGCAGTTTAAAAATGTTCATTATTATTGTATCAAAAGAATTTGAGTACATCAAGTGTACAAAGGTAGATCTATTCCAACTTACAATAATATTAGAAAGGAAAAGTGTTTACTGATGATTTACGTCATATTTCACTCTTTTATAACTACTTCGTGGATTACATCAATCGTTATCATGTTCGTAATATTATTTCGTAAGGTATTTGGGACTTATATGGGAACGAAATTACGTCAAATATTATGGGGGATAATATTGCTTCGTTTGCTATTTCCAGTATTGCCAGAAAGCTCGATGAGTTTGATGAATTGGATTCCAACACCACAACAAATCATTCAGAGCGTCGTAGAAGGAATTGCAGATAATTCTATAGGACAACCGAACCATAATGAGGAAACAGAGCAAATACAAAGTGAAGAAACTGAGTTTCAAATAGAACAAAATCAACCTGTATTTTTAATGAATCGTAGTTATAACGATAAGGATGTTGCAGGTGGGAAAGAAGCGATAAGCGGTTTTGTTTCTTTATCGCTAGAGGAGATGTTGTTTTTTATTTGGGCAACGGGAGTAGTATTATTTTTAGGAATAGGTATTACGTCTATAATGATTTTTCAACGAACAAATTACAAAACAGAGCAAGATGTGAGCCCACAGATTTTAGAGGAATTTTTAAACTGTAAACGGATATTAAAAATAAAAAAGAATATCTTACTGAGGCAGTTGCCAAAAATAAAGAGCCCTATTATAACAGGAGTCTTTAAGCCTAAAATCTATTTGCCACAAGAATTAATAGAACATATAGGTCCGGAGCAACGGATATCTATCTTACTCCACGAGCTTTTACATTGGAAAAGAAAAGATACCATTTGGAATTTTGTATTATTTCTAGTAATCTCGCTGCACTGGTTTAATCCACTTGTATGGTTAGCATCACAGAAAATGAAAGAAGATTGGGAAATGAGCTGTGATGCAGCGGTACTTGAAGTGCTAGGAGAAGATGAAGTGATATCTTACGGTAATGCAATTCTTCAAGTGGCACAATTTCAAAATGGACGGTTGAAAGGATTCTTGTATCAAACCGCCTTTTACGGAAACAAAAAACAAATAAAAAGGAGAATTTTGATGATTAATAAATTTCATATAGGAATGGCAAATAAAATTACAAGTATAGCATTGATTGCTTGTATCGGGTTAGGAATTGTTACTCTAACGGATTCAACTAGTTATGCAGATAGAGCAAAATTAAATGAGAATAATGTAAAGACAACAACCAACCATTTTGATCCATATGCAACTCCTTCAAAGTTTCAGTTGTACAATCCTAGTTATCAATATTTCGATGAATTAGAACAATTCTGCCGTTATGCTGACTTTTCATTTCAGATTCCAAATGATTTGCCTAAAATTTTTGAAGTCAATGATTATAGAATTCATCGTGATGAAAAAAATAAATCTGTGATTGAGGTAAATTATTGGTACAACACTATGAACGGGGCTATGGTGGAAGAAGCGGAAGAAGAACATTTTCAACTAAAAATATCTGAGAATAATTTGTTGCAGACGATGATTCCGAATTTAACGGAAGAAGAAAAGAAAGAAAGCCGCTTTACATATCATCATGAAATCAAGCACAAAGTATTTGCAGGGATATCAGGAACCCAGCTAACCATTACGAGAAAAGATAAAGAAGGATATCCTTCTGGGGGAAACAATGAGTCCATAGAGGAGCAAACAGAGCATTTTATTTGGAAAAAAGACGGTGTTTGGTATGCAATGGAATATTTAACAGAGGTAAAATTAAAAGAGAAATCTTATTACTCATTATATTTATCTGATAAAGAAGTTGAGAGTGTAATTGCTTCTTTTACGGACCCGAAAGAGATTACGCATCCAGGGTATAGTCCCCAAAAAGAAATGACGTCTTTTGCTGTTTATGATGAGAATGATTTAAAAAGAGTTTCTAGGGATTGGGGTTTTTCACCGAAGTTACCTATGGAGCTGCCTGGTTTAAAAGCAAAATCAGCTAACATGAGTGATGTTCTTTTTAATGATGATGAGTATGGTATTTTTAGTGTACGCTATGTTTCTAGCAAGAATCCTTCATCGAAGTACATTGCAGAATATGAACAGGCGACCTTACCAGCTGAATATAAGAGCCTGGAAAAACTCTATCAGGAACAGCAGAAAAGAGAGCTTAAATCTGCTGAAACTGCATGCATATTACAGATAATCAAAGGAGAAAAGGTATATGCCTTAGAAGAGAAAAATAAAACGACTCAGAGAATGCATTATTATTGGAAGAACGGATCTTTAAGCATTGATGGTCAATTAGGAGACCATATAGAAGTATTAAAAATTTTAATTCTTAATACGAAGTAAAATTAAAAAAAGCTGTCTCATGATTTAGAGACAGTTCAGACTGTAGACAAGGATATCTCTATCTTTGCCTACAGTTTTTTTTACATAATGTAATACATAAAATATATGTATAAATACATGGAGGTATTTGCTTTATGATGGGTAAGAAAGATTTATTAGGTCGTGATCAATTTCAAATGGTAACCTTGAATTCTCTTGTTCCACAAGATCATATTATTCGTAAGATAGATACTGCGATTAATCTCTCTTTCATTTATGACCTTGTAAAAGATTTGTATTCTGGATGTGGGAAAAGAAAGCATCGATCCTGTTGTCTTAATTAAAATTACCCTCATTCAATATACCTTTGGTATTCGATCCATGAGACAGACCATTAAAGAAATTCAAACGAATGTAGCTTATCGATGGTATCTTGGTTATAGTTTAGAGGAAGAAATTCCTCACTTTTCTACCTTTGGTAAAAACTACTCTCGTCGGTTTCAAAATACTGACTTATTCGAACAAATCTTTCAAAGAGTCATTGCTGAAATCATGGAATATGAATTCATTAATTCAGAAAGCATTTTCATTGACGGTACACATATTAAAGCAAGTGCAAATAACCATAACAGTGAAAAAGAAACCGTTTTGGAATCCGTTAAATACTATGAAAAAGAACTAATGAAAGAAATTAACGAAGATCGCATTGAACGAGGAAAACAAGCTTGTAAAAAAAAACGGAAGCCAAAGAAAAGACAAAAGTAATCAAGAAAAGTACCGTAGATCCGGATTGCGGTGTATTTCATAAAGGAAAGCATAAGGTAGTATTTGCTTATGCTGCAAATGTAGCTTGCGATCGAAACAATTACATACTTGCTTTTCATACAAATCCAGGAAATGTACATGACTCAGTTGCATTCCCAAAGATTTATGAAAAAGTAAAAAGATATAAAGGTGTAAAAAATATTGTAATGGATTCCGGATATAAAACACCTGCAATTGCTAGAGAAATACTCAAAGATAAACGAATTCCTATCCTACCATACAAACGACCTATGACAAAAAATGGTTATTTTAAAAAACACGAATATGCTTATGATGAATACTATGATTGCTTTGTATGCCCAGAAAACCAAGTGTTAAACTATACTACAACAAATAGAGAAGGGTATCGGGAATATAAGAGTAAAGGAGAAATTTGCAAGAGTTGCCCTTCCTTATCAGAATGCACAGCAAGTAAGGACCATGTAAAAGTAGTCACACGTCATATATGGGAAAACTACATAGAGCAATGTGAGGACATTCGTCATACTCCAAAGTATCGAGATCTTTACAAACTACGGAGTCAAACCATTGAGCGAGTCTTTGCAGATGCAAAAGAAAAACATAATATGCGTTATACACAATATCGAGGGATTCAGAAGATAGAAATGGAACTGAATCTTCTTTTTGCGTCCATGAATCTAAAAAAACTAGCAACATGGATTCATAAATCTGAAAGAAGGAATCAAATGGCATAGAGATATCCTTTTATTTTTTCTTTTTTTAAAAGCTTTATAGAAAAAATAGAAAATACCTTGCAGAAATTATAAGAATATAAATTTAGCAAGGTATTTTGTCTACAGTCTGAGCTGTCTCATGATTTAGAGACAGTTTTTTTATATTTTTTGGTATTGTTTTTTCGTTTAGATTTTACCTTTATGAATGGTAATACTTGGATATTTATACGTAATAGTATAGACACTAAAAGTATAACAAGCTAAAATTTAGAAAAGATATGTCGAAAATAGTCTAAAAATGAAAAATTTTGACTTGTATATTTCATATAATATCATTTGATTATTTAAAAATCAAATAATTTTGATTTTTAAGTATTATTTTATGGTTATAAGTGGTAATTATTTTGGTCAAATTTTTATGCATCAGGAGGAAATGACAATGCCAAGAAAAGGTGAGAATATTTATAAGCGTTCAGATGGTCGGTGGGAAGGTCGATATGCTATAATTATAGACAATACAACGGGTAAAAAAAAATATCATTCTTTATATGGTAAAACATATTCGGAAGTGAAAAAGAAATTAATAGTTGCAAAACAAGGAGTTGCTACAAATCGATTATTAGAAACATCGAAAACAAAGTATAAATTAGCTGAATGGCTTCAATTATGGCTAAGCCAATATGCTAAGTTTAATGTAAAGGATTCAACATTTTCAAATTATTATTATTGTATCCATAATCATATAATTCCTAAATTAGGATATGTGAATTTAAAACAATTAAATACTTTTAACTTACAGGTTTTTTTTAACGAAAAGTTAGCAAATGGAAGGATAGATGGAAAAGGAGGCTTATCTTCTAAAAGCGTTAAGGATATACACACAATTTTATCCGCAGCGTTAAAACAAGCTTTAGATAATAATTTAATTGATAAAAATCCTTGCATGAAAATAAAACTTCCTACAGACAAATACAGTAGTATCCGTGTTTTGAGTGTTGATGAACAAAAAATACTTGAAGATGCAGCTCTGAATTCGGAACATTATTTGTCAATCGCCATTATACTTGCACTTTATACAGGTTTAAGACTTGGTGAAGTATGTGCATTGCAATGGAAAGATATAGATTTATCAAATGGAATTTTAAGAGTCACTTCTAATTTGCAAAGAATAAAACTTGTTTCTCAAGAAGAAAACAAAAAAACTAAAATAGTAATAGGGACTCCCAAAAGCAGTTCTTCTATAAGAGATATTCCGTTTTCTAGGGGGTTATGTCGTTACTTAGCGATAAAGAAAAAGTCAAACAATCTTAAATTTGTTGTTTGTAATCATGAAGAAAATTTTGTTGATCCTCGGACAGTACAAAGTTATTTTAAGAAACTAACCAATCAAATGGGAATTGAGTCTGCAAGCTTTCATACTCTTAGACATACTTTTGCTACTAGGGCAATTGAAGTCGGTATGGATATAAAATCTGTAAGTGAGATTTTGGGTCATGCAGATGTTTCGATTACTCTAAAAAAGTATGTCCATTCTCTTACGGAACACAAGAGAAGTCAAATGCAGAAAATTGATACACTTTGGAGCAATAACCGTCAAATTTTTAGTCAAAATTAGAGGAATGCTTTAAAACCAATATAAAAACAGAAGGATTCATAAAGGTAAAATCTTTATGAATCCTTCTGTTTTATATAATTATTTTGTGCAGATATACTACTTCTATACAATTCATGTTAATTTATTGATTTGAATGATAAAGGAACTTGCGTATGAAACATAACTATGAAAGTAATGAATTAATTCATGAAATGAATTTATTAAAAAATACATTTGATGTAGTAAGGCTTATTGATGTAAAAAGACATAAGCAATGCACTTTTTTATTGAAACAAACTGACATACAGTATGGTAATTATGAATGTTATTCTATGTGCAAAGAAAATCATTATATCTCAAATTGTATATTAATTAAAGCATTTCAAAATAAAACAATATATACAAAGTTTGAATTCTTTCATAACGATATCTATTATTTTGTTGCAAAATATGTACAAGTAAACGGGCTTGATTATGTCTTAGAATTAATTAGTAAAATGAACAAAAATAAAATGTTTGATTATAGGCAATACAATTCGTTAGACATTCCAAAAGAATATCCGTCCAGTAAAAAAGTAAAAATTGGACGGAAACTCCCTAGAATGAAGAATTCGATGATTTCTTTTGATCAGTTATTAGAGAGCATAAATAATAATGAATTTTACTTGCTTTATCAACCTAAAATTGAAAATCTAACAGGCAGAGTAATTGGATTGGAAGCATTAATTCGATGGACTAAAATGGATAGCCTTTTGAATTCTTCAGAAAGTTTTATTATAGATTTTGAGAAAAATAAGTTAATTCATTTAATTGATTACTATGTTTTACGTAAAATAATTGAACTAATGAGAAACTGGAAAGAGCATAGGAAAAAAATAATACCGATATCGATAAACATGTGCTGTTCAACATTACTTCGCGATGACTTTTTTCTTACAATTGAAGTGATGATGGGAAATGATACTTTTGCAAGTGAAATAGAAATAGAAATAACCGAAAGAAATATACCGTTAAATAAGATAAAAGAACTGACAGATGTAGTAGAAAGATTAAAAAAAATAGGCTTTCATATTGCGTTGGATGATTTTGGAGCATACTCAGCGAATTACCCTTTGGTCCTTGAGCTTAATATAGACACCCTAAAAATAGACAAGTCTATGATAGCTAATATAAAACATAATATGAAAATACAAAAAATTTTAGAAAATACTTTTTCCATATGCAAAGCATTTGATATTCGTGTCATTGTTGAAGGTGTAGAGGAAAAAGAACAGCTTCAAATATTAACAAGCATAGGGAGTGAGTTTTCACAAGGATACTATTTTTCAGAACCTGTTCCACTTTCTTCAATAAAGCAGATATATTAATTAAAGTTTTCCAGAAACCTAACTTACAGATTTATAACAAACAACAACAATAGAAACTTAGGAGGATTTAATAACATGAAATCATTAAAAATGCGGTTGGTACTAATATTTACAACAGTAATATTTTTTTTGACGACAGTACTGGGTTTTGTCTCTACGCAGGTGGTAAGTCAAAATTTAATCAAACGTACACACAGTGATCTAATAGAAATAGCTGAAGAAGAAGCCAAATACATTCAAGCTACGAGAGATACGGAGCTAAGGTATATTGATGCCCTTGCACAGAATGCATTGATTGCAGATCAAACAGTTAGTTTGGAGGAGAAAATTTCTTTTTGTGAAACAGAGGCAAAAAGAACTGGCTATCAGGCATTTGCCTTTGCTGATAAAAACGGAAACAGTACTGTTTATAATTCAAAAAGAGAAAAAACAAATGTTGCAGACCGAGACTATTTTAAAACCGCAATGACAGGTGAAATGGCTGCTTCTGATTTAATTGTAAGCAGTGCGACCGATGAGCTTGTTATTATATTCGCTGCTCCAGTTTATAAAAATGGTCAGCAAATCGGTGTGTTTTATGGAAGAAAAGATGGGCAAATTCTATCAGATATTGTGAGTAAAGTGAATTATCGTAAGAGCGGTTATGCCTATATGGTAAACAATCAAGGAACTACAATTGGACATAAAAATAAAGATATCGTTTTAAAACAAGATAACGATATTGAAAATGCTAAAAAGGACAGTACTCTTAAAGAGTTAGGAAAACTTACGGAATCTATGATAACTCGTGAATCTGGAAGTGGAGATTATACTTTTAATGGTATAAATAAAATTGTTGCATTTACTCCAATCGAAGGAAGCCCATGGATTATTGCATTAGGAGTCGAATCTAGTGAAATTCTAGAAGAGGTTAATGCAATAAAATTTATACTTATAGTTTTATCATTAGCTGCAATTATAATCGGTGCGATTGTGACTATTTTTGCAAGCAATAAAATTGCAAAACCAATTCAAAAAATAACAGGAGCTGCTCAGGAGATTGCAGACGGAAATTTTGATGTTACTCTTTCGGTAGATTCTCATGATGAGGTGGGGCAGCTTGCTGAGGCGTTTAATTTAACAATAAAGAGGTTGATTAATTATCAGGAATACATAGATAAAATATCCGATGCTTTAATGAAGATATCGGATGGAGATTTAACCATTAAATTACAAAAAGAGTATGCTGGACAGTTTAAAAAGCTTAAGGAAAATATGAAAGCTCTCATTGAAAATTTAAATTTCACATTCCTCGAAATCAACCAATCGGAAGAGCAAGTAAATAGTGGTGCCGCACAGGTAGCAAATGGAGCGCAAGCTTTGTCGCAGGGTACAACGGAACAAGCAAGCTCTATTGAAGAATTATCTGCATCCATAAGCGAAATTAATGAACAGGTTAGGGCTAGTGCAGAAAATGCAAAATCAGCAAGTGGAAAGGCGAAATTAGCGGGGACAGAGCTTGACAGCAGTAATGAATACATGAAAAATATGGTTTCTGCCATGGGTCAAATCAGTCTGAAATCCTCTGAGATTTCAAAAATTATTAAAGTAATTGAGGATATTGCTTTTCAAACTAACATTTTAGCTCTAAATGCAGCTGTTGAAGCTGCAAGAGCAGGAGCTGCAGGAAAGGGCTTTGCAGTAGTAGCCGATGAGGTGAGAAATCTTGCAGGAAAATCAGCAGAAGCGGCAATGAGTACAACCAGTTTGATTGAAGAAACTCTGTCTGCCGTTGAAAATGGATCCAACATTGCCGAACAAACAGAAAGTTCTTTAGGTAAGAGTGCGCTTCTAACAAAGGAGGCAGTCTCATTGATTCATGATATTGCAGAAGTTTCTAATGAGCAGGCAATGTTAATTGCACAGGTTAATTTAGGTGTAGAACAAATTTCAGCAGTCGTTCAAACCAATGCAGCTACCGCAGAAGAAAGTGCAGCGGCAAGTGAGGAATTAGCAAGTCAATCAACCCTTCTAAAAGAACTGATTTCAAAGTTTAAATTGAAACAAACGGAAGACATAAATAAGAGAGAAGGTTTTATACAAGATATGAGCGATAGGGAAAGACAAGAAATATTTGTTGAGGAATCAGATTTAAAATACTAAAAAATTAAGAGGGGGACAGTTTCAAGTTTTGTGTAAACTCAAAAATCTGATATAAGATATGTGAATAGTTACTTAAGGGCAGAGTCAATTTTGGGATTCTACCCTTGTTTGCATTATACAATGATTTTTTTGCATGTCAATAAAACTTGCCGAACAAGTTGTTTTTTAGAAGTTGAGATTTTTTAGTCTTTCCTCAAAATAAATCTCTAACTGGGAATATATCCGTCCCCAGTCCCTACGATATCCTGTCCACTTTTTTGTGATATCTATCGTTGCCAGATATAGCATTTTTAAAAGGCTATCGTCAGAAGGAAAAATTGTCTTGCTTTTTGTTACTTTACGAAGTTGACGATTAAATCCCTCAATGGCATTTGTGGTATAAATAAGCCGCCTAACAGCTTCAGGATATTTAAAATAGGTTGCTAAAGTTGACCAATTATCATGCCAAGATTTATAGATTTTCGGATATTTTACATCCCATTTTTCTTGAAACAACTCCAATTCATTTAGGGCTAATTCTTCTGTTGGGGCAGTATAGACTCGCTTCAAATCAGCCATCAGAGCTTTCAAATCTTTGTAGGATACAAATTTAGTGGAGTTACGGA
>NZ_JADQTL010000011.1:0-322500 GCF_017168145.1 Anaerovorax sp. IOR16
TACCGCTCAAAACCCAGATATCTTCTTCCAAGCAAGAGAATCTGCTAACAAATTCTATACAGCACTTCCTGCTATCGTGGATGATTACATGAAGAAAATTTCTACATTAACCGGAAGAGAATACCACTTATTTGATTATGTTGGTGCGCCGGATGCAGAAAATGTAATTGTAGCAATGGGTTCTGTTTGTGAAACTATTGAAGAAACTATGAACGCTCTATTAGAAAAAGGCGAAAAGATTGGACTTGTTAAGGTTCGATTATATAGACCATGGGCTCCAGAATATTTGAAGGCAGTTATGCCAAAAACAGTAAAGAGAATCGCAGCTCTTGATAGAACAAAAGAGCCTGGTGCTATGGGTGATCCGCTTTATATGGATCTTAAGACAATGTACTATGGTGAAGAAAATGCTCCTGAAGTTTATGGCGGAAGATATGGACTTGGTTCCAAGGATACCGTTCCTGGACAGATTGTTGCAGTATTCAACAATTTAAAGGAAGCACAGCCAAAGGATCAGTTTACAATTGGTATTGTTGATGATTTGACAAATTCTTCTCTTCCTACTGTTGATATTACAACGGAACCGGCTGGTACAGTAAGATGTAAATTCTGGGGACTTGGTTCCGACGGTACCGTTGGTGCGAACAAGCAGGCAATTAAAATTATCGGTGATAAAACTGATTTATATGCACAAGGATATTTTGCTTATGACTCCAAAAAATCGGGTGGCGTAACCATTTCTCACTTACGTTTTGGTAAGAATAAGATTCAGTCAACTTATTTAATCAATGAAGCAGACTTTGTAGCTTGTCACAATCAAGCTTATGTACACCAATACAACGTACTAAAGGGATTAAAGAAGAATGGTAACTTTGTACTAAACTGTAATTGGGATATGGCTGGTTTGGAAGCAAATTTACCTGCAAGCATGAAACAATATCTTGCAAAAAATAACATTAACTTCTACACCATTGATGCAGTTGCAATGGCTGAAAAGATTGGATTGGGAAATAGAATCAATATGATCATGCAGTCTGCATTCTTTAAGCTTGCTGATGTAATTGCGGTAGAAGAGGCAATTGGTTATTTAAAGGAATCTATCGTTAAGACTTACGGTAAAAAGGGTGAAAAGATTGTTAAGATGAACCAAGATGCCGTTGATCTGGGTGTAAATGGACTTGTTAAGGTAGAAGTTCCTGCTTCTTGGGCAGATGCAACAGATGCAGATGGTACAAAGAAAGAACTTCCTGAGTTCATCGCTGAAATTCTTGTTCCAATGAATCGTCAGGAAGGCGATGATCTTCCGGTTAGTGCATTTGAAGGCATTGAAGATGGAACATTCCCATCCGGAACTGCTGCGTTTGAAAAGAGAGGTGTTGCAGTACATCTTCCTGAATGGATTCCGGATAATTGTATCCAATGTAACCAGTGTTCTTTCGTATGTCCACATGCTACCATTCGTCCGGTTCTAGTAAATAAAGACGAAAAAGAAGCTGCTCCTGCAAACTTTAAGACCGTTGCTGCAAAGGGCAAGGGACTTGAAGGATATGAATACAAAATCCAGGTATCTCCTATGGATTGCTTAGGCTGCGGTAACTGTGCAGACATTTGTCCTGCTCCAAACAAAGCTTTGGTTATGAAGCCATTTGCGACTCAGGAAAATGAAGCTGAAAACTGGGATTATGCAATGAAGATGCCAATTAGAGATAATTTAATGGCTAAAGATACTGTAAAGGGAAGCCAGTTTGCAAAACCATACATTGAATTCTCCGGTGCTTGTGCAGGTTGTGGAGAAACACCTTACATTAAGTTGGTTACCCAATTATTTGGTGATCGTATGATGATTGCAAATGCTACAGGTTGTTCTTCCATTTGGGGTGCTTCTGCTCCTTCTATGCCTTATTGTAAGGATGAAAATGGAAGAGGTCCATCTTGGGCAAACTCCTTGTTTGAAGACAATGCAGAGTACGGACTTGGTATGGCTACCGGTGTTAAGCAGATGAGAGAAAAAATTCAGGTAAGCATGGAAGCATTGCTTGAAAAGAACATTCCTGCAGAACTAAAGGCTGCTTGCGAAGAATGGCTTGAAACTATGAATGATGGTGCACGTTCCAGAGAAATCAGTGATCGTGTTATGGCTGCAATCGAAGCTGCATCTTTGGATGCAGAAGCGAAAGCAATTGCAGATGAAATCGTTGCTAAGAAAGATTTCTTGGTTAAGAAATCTGTATGGTGCCTTGGCGGTGACGGCTGGTCTTATGACATCGGCTACGGCGGTGTAGACCACGTACTTGCTTCCGGTGAAGATATCAATATCTTGGTATTTGATACTGAAGTATATTCCAATACAGGCGGTCAATCTTCAAAGGCTACTCCTACCGGTGCAATTGCTAAGTTTGCAGCTTCCGGTAAGAAGATTAAGAAAAAAGACCTCGGTATGATGGCAATGAGCTATGGTTATGTTTATGTTGCTCAGGTTGGTATGGGTGCAGACAAGAACCAATTCATTAAGGCTGTAAAAGAAGCAGAAAATTATCATGGTCCATCCTTAATCATTTGCTATGCTCCATGTATCAACCATGGTATGAAGAAGGGCATGGGTAAGACTCAGGAAAATACTAAGGATGCTGTAAATTGCGGTTATTGGCAGCTTTACAGATTCAATCCTACTTTGAAAGAAGAAGGAAAGAATCCGTTTACTTTGGATTCTAAGGAACCAAAGGAAAGCTTCCGTGACTTCATTATGGATCAGGTAAGATACAACTCCTTGGCTAAAGAATTCCCTGATACTGCAGAAGAGTTATTTGAACTTGCAGAAAAGAATGCAATGGAAAGATTGGAAACTTACAAGAAGTTGGCAACAGAAAAATAAAAAAATATAATTTAATATAATGTTTTTTACCGGGAGATGGCATTTGCCATCTGCCGGTTTTTTAAGGTTTACAAAGATAAGGGAAAAAAGGGGAGAGAGAACTTGAAAAGATCAATAATCATTGGCGTTGTAGCGGTGTTACTATGCGGATTGTCTGTTTTTGCAATGGGGATAGAAAAAAAACCGATGCTGCCAGAAGTAGAAAATAAACCAGCTGAGGTAGAAAAAGAAAAGAAATCAGAAGAAATGGAAACTAAGAAACCTCCTGAGAAAGTAGTACCAAAAGAAAAATCAGAGACCATACCGGCGATGAAACAAGAAGAACCATCATCAAAAGTAGAGTTGGATGCAGTGGAGAATACTTATTTCAGTGATGCAGTATTTATAGGAGATTCCAGAACAGAAGGGTTTCGTTTACATGCAGGGCTGACAGAGGCAGGATACCTTACAGCAAAAGGTTTAAATGTAAAGGATGTATTTGAAAAACCTTTAATTAAGGAAAATAATGGGACAAAGACTATAGCACAGGCATTACGGGAAAGAACCTATCAGAAATATTATATTATGCTGGGAGCAAATGAGCTGGGCTGGGTTTATACTGATATTTTTACGGATAAATATGGACAAATCATTGACCTGATCCGTGAGGTTAATCCAAATGCAACCATATATGTACAGTCTATTTTACCGGTAACGGATGAAAAATCACAATCCGACGCAATTTACAATAATACAAATATTGTACGTTTTAACGAGCTACTTAAGGTTTTAGCGCAGGAAAAGAGTGTTATTTACTTAACTGTAAACGAGGCAGTTCAAAAAGAAGATGGCGCCTTACAGGAAGAGGCAACAACGGATGGTGTCCACTTGAATAAAGAATACTGTGTGAAGTGGTTGGAATATTTAAAAAAACATATAGACCAAAACACACTGGAAGAAGGTAAGAAATGATAAAAAGAAGTTGGAAGTTAATAGTTATTTTGATTTTAGTAGTAGCAGGATTGTGTGCTTGCGGAGGAAAAAAAGAAGTTGTTTTAGATATCGACGAATTAGCAGATGCATTACAATCGGGCATTTCATTTGAAGATCAAATGAATCGCGTTGATCTTCCGGTATTCTATGCTTTGTATAATTTATCGGAAGAAGAAGTAGGCGATGCTGTAATGATTGGAAGTACAGGGGCTACAGCAGAGGAAATTGCAGTGATTCAAGCAGCCTCTCCGGAGATGGTAGATAAAATAAATACAGCTGTTTTAGAACGTATTGAGTTTCAAAAAAGCGGTTTTGAAAATTATGTACCGAAGGAGCTGGAAAAGCTATCTGATCCGGTCATTGAAATAAGAGGAAACTATGTAATATTATGTGTATCCAATGATGATACGAAAGCACAAGAAATCATTAACGAATTTATAACGGAGTAAAGAAGCATGGTATTTTCCAGCATAGTATTTTTATTTTATTTTTTACCGATAATATTACTTTTATATTATGTGGTTCCTCGAAAGGGGAAAAATGGGGTCCTTTTCCTATGCAGTCTTGTTTTTTATGCATGGGGTGAACCAGTATATTTATTTTTAATGCTTTTTTCTATTGTATGTAATTTTTCATTAGGCTTGCTATTGGATCGTTCTATAAAAAAAGCAGAAAACGGGAAAGGTTATAAAGAGCCAAAAATGTGGCTCTTTTTTGCCGTTGCATTAAACATTGGATTATTGGCATTTTTTAAATATGCAGATTTTTTGATTCAGAATAGTAATCTTTTATTGAATACACAAATAAAACCACTGCTTTTGCCTTTACCGCTAGGCATTTCATTTTATACATTTCAAGCAATGTCGTATTTGATTGATCTTTATCGGAGGAAAGTTAACGTACAAAAAAACTTTATTGACTTTGGAACTTATGTAGCGTTGTTTCCGCAATTGATTGCAGGACCAATCGTTCGATTTTCTGACATTGCCTTTCAGTTGCGTGAACGTAAAGAATCATGGGATTTATTTGCAAACGGTGTTGTACGTTTTATGATAGGACTATCAAAAAAGGTTCTTTTAGCAAACAATGCAGGGATCGTTTTTGATCAGGTTGCACAGATGCAGGGAAGCAGTGCTTCGGTTCTTTCTGTTTGGATTGGAATTTTAATGTTTACATTTCAAATATATTTTGATTTTTCCGGTTATTCGGATACGGCAATTGGGCTAGGAAAGATGTTTGGGTTTTCTTTTCCTGAGAACTTTGATCATCCCTATACCTCCAAAAGCATTACTGAGTTTTGGCGACGTTGGCATATGACCCTAGGGACATGGTTTCGGGAATATGTATATATCCCTCTTGGAGGAAATCGAAATGGTCTAAAACGTCAGATATTTAACTTGTTTGTTGTTTGGACTCTTACAGGTATTTGGCATGGTGCAAGCTGGAATTTTGTGATTTGGGGTCTATATTTTGGGGTTCTTTTAGTATTAGAAAAATTATTTTTATTAAATTGGTTAAAGAAAATGCCTCTTATTATTCAGCATGGAATTACATTTTTTCTTGTTATGATGAGTTGGGTGATTTTTTCCTTTGATTCCATTGAGCAAATCTCTTGGTATTTTCAATCCTTGTTTGCTTTCAATGGAAATATTGCGATTGATTCCCAAGGACAGTATTTACTAAAAAGTAATTTTATATTGCTGATTGTTATGAGTTTCGGGGTTACAACACTACCTCAAAAAATGACATTTAAAATAAGAGCATTTTTTAAAGGTAAAGGGTATAGATTGATTTTTTATTGTCTTTTGCAAACGATTATAATTATTGCATTATTTTTCCTTGTAATTGCATATTTAGTATCGTCTTCGTACAATCCATTTTTATATTTTCGATTTTAAAGTGTTATATTCTGATTGGGGAGTAAACTTATGCATGAAAAGAATATAAATAGAATAATGACTTTGGTGTTTTTGTTTCTTATATTCGGATTTTCTATATGGAATCTGTTTTTGCCACAAACAGCATTTTCAGAAACCGAGAACCGAGCACTTTCTTTATTTCCAAAGCTGAATGCAAAAGAGATAAAAAATGGACGTTGGATGCAAGAATTTGAACAGTATACAACAGATCAATTTTTATTACGTGATGACTTTATGAGATTAAAGACAAAAGCAGATCTAATAATTGGTAAAATGGATAATGGAAAAGTTTATTTTGGAAAAGATGGGTATTTAATTAGTAAGGATCAGTTGGATGTAAGACAGCAAGCAGCTAATCGTGTTTTACTTTGTTCTTTTTTAGAACGGATAAATCAGATGGAGATAAATAAAAATAAAATCCAGACTTCTGTCTTAATTGTACCTACAGCAAGCTCGATCGAACAAGATAAATTGCCTCAATACGCGCCGGTTTTAGAGGAAGAAAAAGGGATTTCGAATTTACAGGCGCAAATAGAACGTATCAGTCATAAAACTGTTTTTGTGGACGGTACGAAGCCACTTTTACTGGCGAAGAAAACAGAGGAAGCAACACAGTTATATTATCGAACTGATCACCATTGGACAACTTTCGGCGCTTATGAGGTTTATAAATATTGGGCAGAAGAAAATGGCTTCGTTCCTTTTGGTAAGGAGGATTTTCAAATACGTTTGGTAAGTAACAGCTTTTATGGAACCAATCAAGCAAAGGCACTTGGGGCTGAAACGATGCCAGATGAAATTTACTCATGGTCATTTAAAAATGAACCTCAGTATTCTATGGAAATACCTGCAAAAAATCAAGTGAAAGACTCTATTTATGAAAAAGAGTTTCTTTCGAAAAAAGATAAATATGCTTATTTTTTAGGAGGTAATTATGGAGAAATGGTGATCCATACACCATTAAAAAATGATAGACATTTACTTATCATAAAAGATTCTTATGCTAATTGTTTTATTCCGTTTGTCTGTGGTCATTATGAAAGCATTACCGTTATTGATCCTCGATACTTTCGAGGGAATATTTATAATACGATGCAACAGAATGGGATTACAGATGTATTATTTTTATATAATATTGTTCAATTTTCGAATGATCGTAATTTTGTTTATGGGGTGCGTTAATTCTTCAATAATAATATGTAGTATGATATAATGAAGGAGAATGGGGGATATTAAAATGACATTTAATAAGGGGAATGAAGTTGAAGTAAATAAAGAAAAAAGTCATTGGCAAAAGAAACAATATTTAATTGCATCTGCAACTCTTATTGTACTTATAATTTTGCTTGCTGCAATTAGTATTCGATTTCCGATTTCTTCCGTAGCAGGAGGAGAAAAGGAGCGGATTCAGGCAAAGATAGCGTTAGCATTGGAAGAAGCAGAGCATCTGTATCAGGGATTTTATTACGATGAAGCTTTAGAACGATTACAGCAGGAGCCGGAGCTGATTACAGACGAGGAATCAGATCCCATTGCGGCAAAGATTACAGAAATTCAGAATGCAAAGAATTCCTTAGTGAAATATGAAGGACCGGCACATCATGTCTTTTTTCATAGTTTAATAGTTTATCCGCAATTAGCATTTGATAATATTGGGCATTCTGCAAAAGGTTATAATATGTGGATGACGACGGTCAGTGAGTTTAAGCAAATGCTGCCGCTTTTATATGAACGTGGATATATATTATATCCGTTGGAAGAATGCATAGAACCGGACCCTGAAAAAGAAGGAAATGTCCGCTTAAAGGATATTTATTTGCCGCCTGGTCGGATTCCTTTGGTTGTATCAATTGATGATGTAAATTATTATGATTATATGAAGCCAGATGGCTTTGCAAACCGATTAGTTCTTGGTAAGGATGGAAGAGTTTGGACTGAGGTGATTACTCCGGAAGGAGAAACAATTTGCACAAGGGATGGAGATGTTATGCCGATTCTTGATGATTTTGTAGCTGAAAATCCAGGTTTTTCTTGGCGAGGTGCAAAAGGAATCATGGCTCTTACAGGGTATGAGGGTGCTCTTGGCTATCGCATCACGGATGATCTTCCAGATGAAGCAAAATGGCAGCAGGAAGTGAAGGCAATTGCTGATGTTATGAAAGATAATGGATGGTCCTTTGCTTGCCATAGTTATACGCATAACAGTAAATGGTTCCGTGAAGGAAAAGCTACGTTAAAGCAGGTTATTTATGATACAGATCGTTGGAAGGAAAAAATTGAACCATTTGTAGGAAAAACAAATATTTACATATCTCCGTTTGGGTTTTTGTGGGATAACAATGATCCAAGATTCCGTTACATCATTGAAAACGGAGGATACAATTTATTTTGTCCTGTTGGTAATAGTCGTAAATTCAAAATAAATGGCGACAATATCGTAATGCCAAGAGTCAATTTGGACGGGTATACTATGAATATGAGGCCTGAAGAAGTAAAAACTTATTATTTTGATGTTGATATGGTTTTAAGTCCGGAAAGGCCGCCTTTAAATCTTTAATGGTTTTTACGAAATGATGAAAGACTGTGAAAACAGTAGGGGGGAATGGAATATGAGAAGTAAAAAAGTTTTAATGTTATGTCTTTGTGTAATTTTAATGCTAGGAGTTTGTCTTATTGCTGGATGCAAGGGAGCAAATACGAATGCAGAAGAATTAAACAGCTATGATTTAAAACTGTATTATGTAAATGATGAATACGTTGCTACAGGAAATGAAGAATTGGATCAAATGATGAATCCATATGAAGTTACGATTCAATCTAAGCCTGAGGAAGCATATTTGCAGGCAGTTTTAGAATTAAAGGAAGTACCTTTAGATGGGTATGATACAATGTTGCGTGAGGAGTTTGTCATTCATAGCATTAAAACGGACGAAGGTATTGCAGTCGTTGATTTTTCAAGTAAGGATTTGAGCGGTGGATCTATGGAGGAAGGGCTTTTGGTAAATCAAATTGTTTTAACCTTGCTAAATTCCTTTGATGACATTCAAAAAGTACAGTTTACCTTAGATGGAGAAGAAGCTGAATCCTTAATGGGACATTTAGATGTAAGCAAACCTTTTACCTTAAGTAATACAGAAGGGGAAAATAAGGCTGTGGTTATTGCGGAATAGCCAAAGCAAATGTCACTGCGCTTTTAAATGATTTAAGAAGCAGAATCATAGTTTTAAAAGACGAAAGGAAGAGTTCCATGAAAAACAGTAAGGCGTATTTCAGAGGGTGTTTGCTTGGAGGTGCGATTGGAGATGCCTATGGATATCCGGTTGAATTTTTGAAATTAGGGGAAATTCGAGAAGAATATGGGATGAACGGAATTACAGAGCTTGTGTGCAATGAAGAATCAAAAAAGGCTTTATTCTCAGATGATACACAGTTAACGACTTTTACCGTAGATGGGCTACTTTGGGCAGATTCACGAGCAAAAAATAAAGGCATTTATGCATATACTTCTTGTATCTTTTATGCCTATCAAAAATGGCTTTATACACAGACTGGAAGCTTTGCAGACGAAAAATATAAATTTTTACTGGAAGGGGAGGTTCTTAACTGGGAAGATCTCTTTGCAAGAAGAGGACCCGGCACAACCAGTTTAGTAACCTTGGCTAATTGCATTAATGGAAAATATGGAACGATAAAAAATAGAATTAATAACAGTAAAGGATCCGGTGCGGTGATGCGTGCAGCTCCTGTTGGGTTATATTTCTATAATGATTCAAAGACGGCTTTTAAAATAGGTTGTGAAAGTGGTGCCATTACACATGGAAACCCGAGTGGATATTTGCCTGCAGGGTGTTTAGCATTTATTATTGCAGAAATTATTCAGGGAAAAGAATTGGAACAGTGCGTTTTGGATGTATTTACTGAATTAAGGGAGTACGAGAATTACGAGGAAACCTATGAAGCATTAAAACAGGCAGTTACACTGGCAAAATCTTCGAAGGATGGAATTGGAAGCAGTGAACTTCGAGAAGCAGAACTTGCTGATTTGCATTCTTTGGGTAGCGGATGGACGGGAGAAGAAGCCCTTTCTATGGCTGTATATTGTGCATTGAAGCATCCTAATGATCTTAAGAAGGCATTATGGCTGGCAGTGAATAATGATGGAAACAGCGATACAATTGGAGCAATCTGCGGAAATATTTTGGGTGCTTATTTGGGAAGTTTAGAAATCCCTTTTTCTTGGATAGAAAAAGTTGAGCTTTCCGATTTGATGGTTCATGGAGCAGATAAAATGTTGGAAGCTGTTACATAAAAATAATTCCCGGATTATTAAATAAATATTATCATAATAAATAAATAATTTAAAAGAATTTAGAAAGACTACCACTTATTACAATATAGTATTAGGAGGTAGTTTTTTTATGAGATTTACAATTCCAAGAGATATTTACTATGGAAGAGGCAGTATTTCTAGTTTGGGTGAGTTAGTAAGCCAAAAAGCCGTTATTGTAACAGGTGGGAAATCAATGCAGAAATACGGTTTTTTGCAAAAAGCAAAAAATATTTTAGAGGATAAAGGTACAGAAGTATTTGTTTTTGAAGGGGTGGAACCAGACCCAAGTATTGATACCGTAAATCGTGGAGCCGCATTTATGCGGGAGAATATGCCGGATTTAATTGTGGCGATGGGTGGTGGTTCTGCGATTGATGCAGCAAAGGCAATGTGGATCTTTTATGAATATCCAGAGAAAACGTTTGATGATATAAAAGAACCCTTTACCTTACCTCCACTAAGACAGAAGGCATTGTTTGCAGCAATTCCATCGACTTCCGGAACTGCAACAGAGGTAACCGCATTTTCTGTTATTACAGATGAAGTAACCGGAATAAAGTATCCGCTTGCAGATTTTAATTTAACTCCGGATGTTGCAATTCTAGATGTGGACTTAGCAGAAAAAATGCCTCAGGAATTGATTGCACATACGGGAATGGATGCATTGACACATGCCGTTGAGGCTTATGTTGCAACTGCTGCAACTGCATTCACGGATCCTTTGGCGCTTCATGCCATTCAACTTATCTTTTTGAATTTGCTCAAGTCTTATGAGGGGGATAAAGAGGCAAAAGAGAGTATGCATAATGCGCAATGTTTGGCTGGTATGGCTTTTTCAAATGCCCTATTAGGGATTACGCATAGTATGGCTCATAAGACAGGACATATTTTTCATATTCCACATGGCCTTGCTAATGCAATCTATATGCCATATGTCATTTCTTATAATGCGAAAAATGAAAATGCACGTTATAAATATGCGCAGATTGCAAAAGCAATTGGTATTGAAGAAGAGAATGAAGATATTTTGGTGAATAAGCTTATTGAACTTATTTTAGATTTAGGGAACGCAATGCATCTACCAAGCACATTAAAAGAATATGGTATCAGTGAAGCGGAATTTCAGGAAAAGGTTGATGCTATTTCAGAAAATGCTGCGAAAGATCCATGTACGTTCTCGAATCCAAGAAAAACGGAGAAAGAGGACATTAAAGCATTGTTTCAGTGTATTTATGAAGGTAAGGCTGTTAAATTCTAAAGTGAATTTGGTTCTCCTGTTGAAAAGCAGTTTGACAAACTGGTATAATATAGACAAACGCTCATTATAGAAAAATCGTACATTCGATTATCAAAGAGATGTTAATTGCTTTTATATGTTAGGAGATTTATTTTATGAAACAAAATGAAATTAGAGATATCAACTTAGCCCCATTAGGACGTCAAAAAATTGAATGGGTTCGAAACAATATGCCTCTTTTAAACGGACTTGAAGAACAGTTTAAAAAGGAAAAACCTTTTGCCGGAGTTAAAATTTCTTTGTCGGTTCATTTGGAAGCAAAGACAGCTTATCTTTGTGAAGTACTTGCAGCTGGTGGAGCGGAAATGTCTGTGACCGGAAGTAACGTGCTATCTACGCAAGATGATATCGCTGCTGCTTTAGCAGTGACTGGCATGAAGGTTTACGCTTATCATGGCGCTACTGCCGAGGAATATAACCGTCATATTGAAATGGCGTTAGAGCATGGACCCAATATCGTCATTGATGATGGAAGTGATTTGATTAATATGCTTCATAATAAAAGAACTGATTTATTAAAAGATGTTTGGGGTGGTTGTGAAGAAACGACTACCGGCGTTATTCGACTAAAGGCAATGGAAAACGATGGTGCATTAAAAGTACCTATGGTTGCAGTAAATGATGCGAAATGTAAGCATATGTTTGATAACCGCTATGGAACGGGACAATCTGTATGGGATAGCATTATGCGAAATACTAATTTAATCGTTGCAGGAAAAGAAGTTGTGGTTGGTGGTTACGGATGGTGTTCAAAGGGAATTGCAATGCGGGCAAAGGCTTTGGGCGCAAGAGTTATCGTTACTGAAGTTGATGCAGTTTCTGCTGTGGAAGCAGTTATGGATGGTTATGAAGTAATGACAATGGAACAGGCGGCACCGCGCGGCGATGTTTTTGTGTCGGCTACGGGATGTAATCAAGTTATTACGGTAGCGCATATGCTTACTATGAAAGATCGTGCTATTTTGGCAAATGCAGGTCATTTTAATGTGGAAATTGATATGGATGACCTGGAAAAAAATGCCGTTGAAAAGAAAGAAACACGTCCAAATATTATGGGTTATAAATTAGAGAATGGAAAATGGGTCAATGTGATTGCGGAAGGCCGTTTGGTAAATATCGCGGCAGCGGATGGGCATCCTGCTGAAATTATGGACATGAGCTTTGCAGTTCAATGTTTAAGTGCGATGTATATTTTACAAAATCGAGGAAAATTGGAAAATAAGGTTATCGATGTGTCTGCAGAGATTGATAACTTGGTGGCACAGCGTAAATTAGATGCATGGGGCATTCAAATTGATAATCTAACGCCAGAGCAAAAAAAATATTTAACAAGCTGGAATTTATAATAAATTGATCAAAGTACCAAAAAAGGAAGTAGGGCATTGCGTTTCGCAATGCCCTTTTTTTGCAAATTACCTGATACGCGATGTAAGACTATCTTGTATAGCAATTGCAGAAAATGATAACCAGTAACAAGAAGAAAAATAACAAACTGGTATCAATACCTTCTCCATGTAGGAGACCACATCCGTCTGACATTATTAATCACCTGCTTTTTTTAATATTTTATATGTGTGTAGTATAAGGTATTCGCAGGGAGGTAAATGTGTGACTTAAAATAAAAAAAGGTTTTATGAAAAATAAAACCTTTCAGACTGTAGACAAAATACCTTGCTAAATTTATATTCTTATAATTTCTGCAAGGTATTTTCTATTTTTTCTATAAAGCTTTTAAAAAAAGAAAAAATAAAAGGATATCTCTATGCCATTTGATTCCTTCTTTCAGATTTATGAATCCATGTTGCTAGTTTTTTTAGATTCATGGACGCAAAAAGAAGATTCAGTTCCATTTCTATCTTCTGAATCCCTCGATATTGTGTATAACGCATATTATGTTTTTCTTTTGCATCGGCAAAGACTCGCTCAATGGTTTGACTCCGTAGTTTGTAAAGATCTCGATACTTTGGAGTATGACGAATGTCCTCACATTGCTCTATGTAGTTTTCCCATATATGACGTGTGACTACTTTTACATGGTCTTTACTTGCTGTGCATTCTGATAAGGAAGGGCAACTCTTGCAAATTTCTCCTTTACTCTTATATTCCCGATACCCTTCTCTATTTGTTGTAGTATAGTTTAACACTTGGTTTTCTGGGCATACAAAGCAATCATAGTATTCATCATAAGCATATTCGTGTTTTTTAAAATAACCATTTTTTGTCATAGGTCGTTTGTATGGTAGGATAGGAATTCGTTTATCTTTGAGTATTTCTCTAGCAATTGCAGGTGTTTTATATCCGGAATCCATTACAATATTTTTTACACCTTTATATCTTTTTACTTTTTCATAAATCTTTGGGAATGCAACTGAGTCATGTACATTTCCTGGATTTGTATGAAAAGCAAGTATGTAATTGTTTCGATCGCAAGCTACATTTGCAGCATAAGCAAATACTACCTTATGCTTTCCTTTATGAAATACACCGCAATCCGGATCTACGGTACTTTTCTTGATTACTTTTGTCTTTTCTTTGGCTTCCGTTTTTTTTTACAAGCTTGTTTTCCTCGTTCAATGCGATCTTCGTTAATTTCTTTCATTAGTTCTTTTTCATAGTATTTAACGGATTCCAAAACGGTTTCTTTTTCACTGTTATGGTTATTTGCACTTGCTTTAATATGTGTACCGTCAATGAAAATGCTTTCTGAATTAATGAATTCATATTCCATAATTTCAGCAATGACTCTTTGAAAGATTTGTTCGAATAAGTCAGTATTTTGAAACCGACGAGAGTAGTTTTTACCAAAGGTAGAAAAGTGAGGAATTTCTTCCTCTAAACTATAACCAAGATACCATCGATAAGCTACATTCGTTTGAATTTCTTTAATGGTCTGCCTCATGGATCGAATACCAAAGGTATATTGAATGAGGGTAATTTTAATTAAGACGACAGGGTCGATGCTTTCTTTTCCCACATCAGAATACAAATCTTTTACAAGGTCATAAATGAAAGAGAGATTAATCGCAGTATCTATCTTACGAATAATATGATCTTGTGGAACAAGAGAATTCAAGGTTACCATTTGAAATTGATCACGACCTAATAAATCTTTCTTACCCATCATAAAGCAAATACCTCCATGTATTTATACATATATTTTACCATAAATACAATAAAATGTATTACATTATGTAAAAAAAACTGTAGGCAAAGATAGAGATATCCTTGTCTACAGTCTGAAAGGTTTTATGAAAAATAAAACCTTTTTTTTCGATAAATTTTTATATTAATTTAAATTTTAGTTTTTAACCAATATCTTGGAAGGCTTGTGCAATACGACCACGAACCTGCTGCAATCCCATGATCTGTTGGATTTCCCATAGATCGGGAGAATTTGTACGTCCTGTAATTGCCAAGCGAATTACATTGCTCACATGACCAACATGTCCTTTATATTGATCTGGATTTTTCTTGAAGTCTTTTGGTTTCACTGCATAGCCTAAATCTGCTGTGATGGTTCGAATTTTTTCAAACCATGCTTCTTGATTGTCCGCTTCATCATACACCTGGATATATCGATTTAAAATTTCTTTTGTATCTTTTAAGGAGACTTCTTTTGGATAATCGTCTTCAACCATAAAATGGTCATCAAAGAAATAACTGATAAAGTGGAAGATCTGACGGCAATAGATTAAATCTTTACGTGGCTTATTGCCTCCTCTGTCTATCGAAAGAATTCGAAGCATTTGCTCTTCTTTTCCAGCCATTAATTCTGCAAGACCCGGTTGATATACCTTAGCCCATTGCAGTAAGAAGAAGAAGATTTCTTCTGCACTTAATTTTGCCAGTACTTCTTTGCTTATGTCATTCAACTTATCTAAATCAAAAAGTGTTCCGGAGTTACTCATTTTATCAGTAGTAAATTCGAATTCATCAATGGACGCAGTTGGGTTTGCAAGTCGGAACTCTTCAAAATTTGAGTTTAATATCGTAAGCAGATATTCACGTACAGCATAAGGATGATAACCTTCTTGTTTGTAATATTCTAAGGATAATTCAGGGTCTTTTCTCTTAGAAAGTTTTCTCTTTGTTTCCCCATCCATTTTCATAAGAACTGTGGAATGACAGTAGGTTGGTAAAGGCCATTCTAAGGCATGAAACAGAGCTACATGAATTGGGAGTGATGAGAGCCATTCTTCACCGCGAATAACGTGTGTCGTTCGCATTAGATGATCATCAACCACATGTGCAAAATGGTAAGTCGGAATTCCTGTCTTTTTCAAAATTACAACATCCTGATCGTTTTCCGGCATCGTTAATTCACCGCGAATACCGTCAATTACGGTAAAGTGATTTTCCAAGCTTCCATTGGAACGGAAACGAATCACGTATGGCTGACCGGAAGAGATTCGCTCAACAACTTCTTCGAAGGTAAGGTCTCTATGGTTTGCCCATGTTCCGTAGATTCCGGGATTTAATTTTTTACTTTCTTGCTCATTTCTTATTTCTGCAATTTCTTCTTCTGTTAGAAAACAAGGGTATGCCATGCCTTTGGAAACGAGATGTTTTGCAAAGCATTGATAAATATCTCCTCGTTTGCTTTGATAATATGGGCCATAATTTCCAGTTTCGCCTTCAATGGTAGCTCCTTCGTCAAAATGAACACCAAAGTGATGCAGTGCATTGATCAGCATAGGGACAGCGCCTTGTACTTCACGTTTATCATCGGTATCTTCGATACGAAGAAAAAATACACCATTACTTTGATGTGCCAAACGTTCGTCTGCAAAGGCTCCATATAGATTTCCAAGATGAATGAAACCGGTTGGGCTTGGACCAAGTCTGGTCACTTTTGCACCTTCCGGTAAATTTCTTGGAGGATAAATCGCCTCGTAATCTTCCGGTGTTTTTTTAATTTGAGGAAATAGTAAGTTAGCTAATTTGTTATAATCCATTTTTTCACTCCATTCTATATTTTAAATCTGCTTGCAAATAAGTCACATAAATAGACATTTTTTATGATGGATAATGTCACTTTGTAATTTTAAGAAAACAAAAAATATACTTTAAAACGTAAAGAGAGATTCATTTCTTTAATTTTAATATAAATTTTGGACATACCATTCTTATTATATACTGAGCGTATTCGTGTTTCAACAAAAAACGAATTATGTAGAAATAGTATTGCGTTTAATTTAATGATACGCAAATAAGAAAAAACTTTTTGGGTAGAATAGGAGAGAGTTGGAAAGGAAGGGAAAAATGAAGGCACAAAAACTAGCAAAAGGGCTGCGCATCATTGCTCAGTTTGAAACGCCATCGTGGATCACAAAATATTTTGCTTTCAAAGCAGCAGAAGCATTGGAAAAGCAAGCAATAGAAATTGAAGAAATCAAAGAAAGTATACAGCCTGTTCGATGTGGAGAATGCAAAAGAAGACCTGTCTGTATTTTATGGGACATACGATGTCAAAAAAATGGGTTCATGAATTATCATGATTTTTGTAGTAAAGGAATTCGAGAACGCTAAATTAAATTTTTATGTAATTTATTTCGCCTCAGTTGAGGCGTTTTTTTATATTATAGGAAATCCTGTTCCCTTTTTTATTAGAAACGCCTGCCTTTCGGCAGGCGTGTATTTATTTAATCTTCACATCTACGGCAACAGCATCTGCAGCAGCTACAACAGCATCTACAGCAGCATCTACAGCAGCATCTACAGCAACATCTGCAACAGCATCTACAACCGCATCTGCAGCAACGAGTGTAGCAACACCAGTAACGAGAGCAACACATAATCGCACCTCCCTTCGCTGGGTTTATATATAATATGTAAAACAAATAAAAAAAGTGAATTTTCTTTCACATTCATAAATTCATTGTAATATATTATAATAATCTAAATCTTTTTGCATTCGAGTTCATTCTTTAAAAAGAAAGAAAAATTTAAAGCGAAACTGATCAGGGGATGAACGATAAGTTTTTACTCCGGGCTGCGAAAAAGAGCGGCAGCAGATGAAATGCATCTGTGGGACAGTAAAATGTTCCATAGATTTTTTTTTAACAAAATAATTAGTTCAAGCAACATAAAATAAATTATTCGTTTCTTTTAAGAGGAAAAAGATAAGATTAATGCCTTGGAGGAAATTCTTATGGAACAATCTATGACCCGAAAAGTTGTAATGAAAGTCTCCCTAATCAGCATTTTAGTAAACATATTATTATCATTATTTAAACTTTTTGCTGGAATTCTTGCTAAATCTGGAGCAATGGTATCCGATGCGGTTCATTCGGCTTCAGATGTCTTTAGTACCTTTGTTGTTATCATTGGAGTGAGAATGGCAACAAAAGAATCGGATAAGGAACATCCTTACGGACATGAACGAATCGAGTGTGTTGCTGCCATCTTACTAGCAGCTACTCTTGGTTTTGTCGGAATGGGTATAGGATATTCTGGATTGATGAAAATTATTTTAGCTCATGAAGAAAATTTAATCATTCCCGGTCCTTTGGCATTGATTGCGGCTGTGAGTTCAATGATAATTAAAGAAGGCATGTTTTGGTATACAAGATATGCAGCAAAAAAGATTCAATCGGGAGCTTTAATGGCAGATGCCTGGCATCATCGTTCTGATGCACTTTCTTCTGTAGGAAGCTTTGCTGGTATATTTGGGGCGAGACTTGGTCTGCCAATTCTTGATCCGGTAGCAAGTATCATTATTTGCCTTTTTATTATAAAAGCAGCATATGATATTTTTATTGATTCCATAGAAAAAATGATGGATAAAGCTTGTGATGACGTATTTATTGAAGGAATTAAAGCTGTAATAATGGAGCAAGAAGGGGTGTTGGGAATTGATCAAATAAAAACCCGATTATTTGGGGAAAAAATTTATGTAGATATTGAGATTCAAGCAAATGGGAATGAAACATTAAATTATACTCATGAAATTGCACATAAAATACATGATGCAATTGAAAATGACTTTCCGAAGGTAAAACATTGCATGGTACATGTAAATCCAGTTTGTTTTGAAAATAAGGAAAAGGATAAAGAAGAGAGAGAAAAAGTGTCTGGAGAAGAGTAGCATATAGAAACTGATAATAGTGTCTGAAAAGTGCAGTGCTGTTTTAGTTTGGATGTGGGAAAGTGATAGTTAATTAACGTAAATGTAAAACATTCTATGGCAAAATAAAGATTTTTTTACCATAGAATGTTTTTTATATAAAGGTTTTTTACTTAAGAAATAATTTTATACTTATTCATTAAATGCATCCGACATTTCTGTTACAAAATCGATTAAACCACCGGTTAATGCATTAATAATATCCGCGTTATCTTCGAAATCATCAATTTTCCATCCTTCATCAGTCTTGGTTAATTTAATCACAGCTGTCTTTTCATAGTCAAAAGTTGCATTGTTTAAATGTTCAATAACAGTACTTTCCATAAGCTCATCCATTTCTTCGTCGGATACATCTGAAAAAATCATGGAAAGTGCTTTTTGAAAATAATCTGCTACTGCTGCTTTAAAGGTTTCCCCAAAATTATATGTTTTTATTGTTACATCAACCGTTGCAGTATCACCGTCAACTTTTTCGTTAGACAATGTATATTCAAACGATAATAATTTTTCTTTCAATGTGGTAACAAATTCTTCACTGTATGATTCTGTGTCGACACCAGCAACATCTAAAAAACTTGCAGCTTCCGTATCTCCAGAGTATATTTTAGATATCGTTGTTGTATCATTTTCTTTTAGAGCTTTCATATAGGAATTGACGACATCACTTGGTGATGGTTCATTACGACATGAAACAACAGATAAGCACATAATTATTGCTAATAAAATTGTAATTATTTTTTTCATTTTTTCCTCCGATTTACTTATAAATAGTTTTGGTTCGTTTTGTGCTTTACAAAGTTGTCAATTATAACATACGACTTGCTTCAGCAGGGTCGTTTGTTTTTATTTTACTTTTGTTAATTTAATTGTCACTCCATCAATTTTAAGAATGGTTCCTGAAGGCAAAGAAATATTTTTATATTCTTGCTTATAAAAATTGTCCAGTCCAATTTCGGAGTTTTTATCCGGTGTCCCCATGATTGCATTGATTCCCCCCGAAAGTAAGTTGCTAGAGCTAACATTACCTCCTCCTTTTATGGCTGTTATGGTATATGTTCCAGCGGAGAAGTCTATCCCAGAGGTATAGTTTCCGTTAGCAAACTCATATTCTTCTTTTGAATTTGATATATCTGCTGGTTGAGTTCCTATGTAAATTGATTTTGTAGAATTGTTCCAAGATACTTCTTGTCCTAGAGCTTCGCTTACGGCTCTCAGTGGAACATAAGTAGTTCCATTGTAAATAAATGGTTCTACTGTATTTCCCTTAGGGTCTTTCATTGCTGTGAGTTTCTCATTAATGTAGATTTTAATATTACTATAGCCAACAGAAAGATTTTTTGTTCCGGTTTCTGCGAATGATGTTAATGAAAGTCCTAATACTAATGTTGTGACAATCATTCCTGACAAAAATCCCTTTATTTTGTCTTTATTCATTTTTTCCTCCCCAATCCCTTTAAAAAATAAATTAAATCATAAAAATTAAAAAATTAAAAATTTTTACAAAATAATATTTACAATATGATTTTATGACAAAATTATACATAAGTCAATAAAACGTTTTACGATGAATTCATTTGTCATGAGTTCCCAAATTCAATGTCTGTATTGTCTTACATCAAGAAATAAATATGTAAATTTATTAAAAAAAATAACGTATCACATAAAAGCAATCCGTTATTTCTACTTGGTATCGACTCCCTAGACAAAAGAAAAACCGCTATTACTAGCGGTTGTCTACTTGGTATCCCGTAGAGGAGTTCGAAGTCGCTGTTCATGAACACGCCTTCCGTTCTGTGTATGCCCGTACAGCATACTTGAACCACTTCACTATAAAATACTACACAGTAGTATTTTATGTACGTTCGTGCCCTTTCGGGTTCGACTCCCTTGACAAAAGAAAAACCGCTATTACTAGCGGTTGTCTACTTGGTATCCCGTAGGGGAGTTCAAAGTCGTTGTTCATGAACACGCCTTCCGTTCTGCGTATGCCCGTACAGCATACTTGAACCACTTCACTATAAAATACTACACAGTAGTATTTTATGTAGGTTCGTGTCCTTTCGGGTTCGACTCCTTCGACAAAAGAAAAACCGCTATTACTAGCGGTTGTCTACTTGGTATCCCGTAGGGGAGTCGAACCCCTGATTCCACCGTGAGAGGGTGGCGTCTTGACCACTTGACCAACAGGACATATTCTTTTTAAGATCTAATAGCTCTATCAGACTTTAATTATTATAATCGTTTTTCTTTTATTTGTCTATGGTATTCTGATAAGTTTTTTGATAAAATGTGTAGTAACATCCTTTCCGTACTTACTTTTTTCGGGCGGAAATGACAGGGGAATTACTTGATAAAGGAGATAAAATATATGAATCATTATAAAAGTACAAGAGGCAGTGCGGAAATGAAAACAGCAGCACAGGCAATCATAAAAGGCATTGCAGAAGATAAAGGATTGTTTGTTCCGGAAACTCTTCCTAAGCTTATGGAAAGACCGGAGGATTTAGTTTCTTTAGACTATAGAGAAGTCGCTTATCGTGTGCTATCTAAATTTTTAGATGATTATACAGAAGAAGAATTGAGACATTGTATCAATTCTGCTTATGACAATAAATTTGAAGCGGAAGAAGTAGTACCTTTAAAGAAAGGTGGAAATGCGTATTTCCTTGAGCTTTATCATGGAAAAACCGCAGCCTTTAAGGATATGGCATTATCGATTCTTCCTTATCTTTTAACCACTGCAATGAAAAAAGAAAAAGAAGACAATAAAATTGTTATCTTGACTGCAACTTCAGGTGATACGGGAAAAGCTGCTTTGGAGGGATTTGCAGACGTTGACGGTACGGAAATCATCGTTTTCTATCCGAGCGAAGGCGTAAGTCAGGTGCAGGAAAGACAGATGGTGACGCAAGAGGGAGAGAATACTCATGTATATGCTATCCATGGAAATTTTGACGATGCACAAACAGGTGTAAAGAAAATTTTTAGCGATAAAGCGTTTGCGGAAGAATTAGCCAACAAGGGTTGCAAATTCTCTTCTGCAAATTCCATAAATATTGGAAGATTAGTACCACAGGTAGCGTATTATGTTTGGTCATATGCACAGTTAATTAAGCAGGGGGTGCTGCAAGCAGGCGAAAAGATGAACGTGGTTGTACCGACCGGAAACTTCGGAAACATTTTGGCTGCTTACTATGCAAAGCAGATGGGAATTCCAATCAATAAATTCCTATGTGCATCCAATGAAAACAAGGTTCTTACTGATTTTATCAATACAGGTATTTATGATATTCATAGAGAGTTTCATATTACAAATTCACCTTCGATGGACATCCTTATTTCCAGTAATTTAGAACGATTGCTTTATCATTTGTCCGGTGGAAACGGTGCTGAGATTGCGAATTTAATGGAAAACTTGGAAAAGAATAAAAAATATGAGGTAAGCAGTACTATAAAAAATGGCTTGGCTGATTTTTATGCGGGATTTGCTACCGAAGAAGAAACAAAAAAAGCCATTGGTGATTTATATGCAAAAGATAATTATTTAATGGATACCCATACTGCAGTGGCATATAAAGTGTATGAAGATTATCGTCAGGAAACCGGAGATACGACTCCAACGGTCATTGCATCGACGGCGAGTGCATACAAGTTTGCAGATAGTGTAGCAGATGCCATTGGCTTACCAAAGTTTGCAGATGGATTTGCTTACATTAGTGCTTTGAATGCAAAAACAGGAGTTCGTGTGCCAAAGGGACTTGCAGGCCTAGAGAATAAAAAAGTGCGACATACAGGCGTTGTAAACAAGGATGCACTTGCTGATGCTGTACGGGAATCTTTGAAGTAATTCCCTCTATAGCGAAGGCGACAAAAAAGGAGTAGACAAATTGCTGTATTGCAGTTTGTTCTGCTCCTGTTTTATTTGCCATTTTATTTAAATTGTTTCAGTACAGTTTCAAAACGATTCATGGCTAAATTGATTTCCTCTTCGGAAACGGTTAAAGGTGGAAGAATGCGAATCGTTTCATTGCTGCTTCCGGCAAGCAGAAGCTTTTGCTCCATACATTTTTTTATGATTTCTTTCGAGGAATGTTTCATGTGCACCCCAAGAAGTAATCCTTTTCCGCGAACTTCTTGGATAAGGGGATATGATTCTTGCAATTCCTTTAATTTTGCAACCAGTTGGTTGCTTTTTTTATTAACTTGAGCAAGAATGTGATTATCAATTAGCTCTTCTAAGATTGTAAGTCCGCATGCACAGGCTAAGGGATTTCCTCCAAATGTACTCCCGTGATCACCCGGTTCAATGCAATTTGCTGCTTTATCAGACGCAACAACAGCACCAATAGGGAACCCGCCACCGAGTCCTTTTGCAATGGAAATCAGATCTGGCTTTACATTAAAATATTGGTAAGCAAAAAGGTGCCCGCTTCTTCCCATTCCGCTTTGTACCTCGTCAAGAATAAGTAGTGCATTATAATGATCGCACAGCTTTCGTATGCCGGTTATAAATTCTTTGGTTGCGGATATGACACCGCATTCTCCTTGGATTGGTTCTAATATGACAGCAGACACAGAATCATCCATGAGTGCCTCTACACTTTTTAAATCGTTGAAAATAGCCTCTTGTACATCTTCTAAGAGCGGACGGAATTTCTTCTGATATTTTTCTTGACCTGTAATCGAAAGGGAACCCAATGTACGTCCATGAAAAGAGTTTTTCATGTAAATAATTTTCTTTTTATTTGGTGAAATATTGCTTCCGTATTTTCGAGCAATTTTAATTATCGCTTCATTTGCTTCTGTACCACTATTACAGAAAAATACTTTTGAGAGGTCAGTAAGTTCACAAAGACGTTTTGCTAAATTTAAAACAGTATCATTCCAAAAATAATTTGAGATATTCATTAAAGTGTTACTTTGTTTTTGAATGGTTTCAACTAAAGATGGATGACAATGGCCAAGAGCGTTTACAGCTATTCCGGAAATGAAATCCAGATAGGCATTGCCATTGTCGTCGTAAAGCCAAGAACCTTGACCATAGTTAAAGGTCAAATCATATTTGGAATAAAAAGGAATTAAATAGTCATTTTTCATATTATATCCTCCATTTCCATTAATTTTTCGTTCAATGATTCCTATATATTGATAAATATTAAGAGACACTATAAAGCAGATAAAACGATTCGTCAATCATTTCTTTTATAAAATTATAAAAAAATAAATCATTTTATGAAAGAAAGAAGAAAAATTAAAAATATTAAAAAAATGCTTGCTTTTTTTCTTAATACCAAGTAAACTAGCAACATTAATGTTGATAGAGGTGCGGAGTAAAAGAAGATGTAAATCGCCGGCGGGCAATGATTTATGTTGGAGGTATCCTTCGCCGAACTGTAGATTTAGGCGTAAATCTATGGTGGGCTTATAGTCAATAGCTATAAGACTGTCTACGAAAGTAGTTGTGCTATCCTTAATGACCGTAATTTTGATGTACTTTAATTTTTAAAGGTTCATTCAAAAAAATTTTACGTCAACAAGGGATACCTTGTTGATTTTTTTTTTACATTTATGGTTTAGGGGGATAACAATGGTGAAACGATAAAGATTAGGAGTGAGATTATGAGAATGTTTCGTGGATCAATGGTTGCTTTAATTACACCTTTTTATGAGGATGGAAGTGTAAATTACACAAAATTGATTGAATTGGTAGAATGGCATATTACGAAGAAAACGGATGGAA
Organism: Anaerovorax sp. IOR16; assembly: GCF_017168145.1. Lineage (GTDB taxonomy): Bacteria > Bacillota > Clostridia > Peptostreptococcales > Anaerovoracaceae > IOR16. The sequence continues at coordinate 24,257 of NZ_JADQTL010000011.1, forward strand.
TCGTCGTATTAGGGACAACGGCAGAATCGCCGTCGTTGACCATAAGGGAAAAAGATAAAATTCTAAAAACTGTGATTGGAGTAGCCGACCATCGCATACCAGTTATTGCAGGAAGTGGATCAAATAACACGTTGCAAGCAAAAGAAGATAGTCTCAAGTATGAGGCGATGGGGGCAGATGGACTTCTTGTAATTACACCATATTACAATAAAACCAATAAAGCTGGCATGATATCGCATTTTACGGAGATTGCAGATGCGGTTTCGATTCCGATGATTCTTTATAATGTACCAGGGAGAACCGGATGCTCTTTAACAGTAGAAGCAGTAGAGCTATTAAGCAGACATAAAAACATTATAGGAATTAAAGAAGCGAGCGGCGATATTGGATTTGTAAGCTGTATTTCAAAATTAATTAATCCTGATTTTACGGTATACTCAGGAAATGATGACATGATTGTTCCGATTTTATCCCTTGGAGGGTCAGGTGTAATTTCGGTGCTGGCAAATATTCTGCCGACAGAGACGCATCAGATTGTGGATGAATACTTAAAGGGTAATGTTGAATTAGCCAGACAGATGCAATTAAAGTACCTTGACTTTATTAATGCTTTGTTTATTGAAACAAATCCTATTCCGATTAAAGAAGCTATGAATTATTTTGGAATGAACGTCGGGGGATATCGTCTACCTCTTTGTAGTATGGAAGAACAATCAAGAGAAAAGTTACAAAAAACAATGTCGGTTTTAGATATCAGTAAGGAGGCATCATGAAAAATAAAAATAATGAAAGTCGTATTAAAGTGGTATTGGTTGGTGCGGGGAAAACAGGAAAAATGGTCAGTATGAAAATTGAACAGGCTGAGGATATGACTTTGATAGGAGTTGTAACGAAGCAAAGAGAGAATGAAAAATGCTTTGATTCGTTTGATGAAATTACTGAAACACCATCTGTTATTATAGACTTTAGCCATCCAGATCGCCTCGATTCTATTATTGAGTATGCAGCTCCTCGTTGTATTCCATTGGTTTTAGGAACGACCGGCTATCGTGAAGAACAAAAGGAAAAGATTATAAAATGGGCACAGAAGATCCCAATTGTTTATACATCCAATTTTTCTTTAGGAATTACTGTTTTGCAGAGGGTACTAAAGCAGATTACTCCGATTCTGAAGGAAGAGTTTGATATAGAGCTGGTAGAAATGCATCACAATACAAAGCTGGATTCTCCGAGTGGAACTGCTAAAATGCTTTTAGAAACATTAAATGAAAGCCAGACGTATAAATTGGTTTATGGCAGAAGTGGGAACGTAAGACGGGGTAATGAAATTGGTGTGCATTCGATAAGGGGCGGGTCGATTGCCGGACAACATAATATTATTTACGCAGGAGAGGATGAGATATTAGAATTTTCTCATCAAGCACATTCTAATTCAATTTTTGCAAAAGGAGCTTTAAAAGCAGCAAGGTTTATTTTATCAAAACAGTCAGGGTTGTACGATATGAATGATGTTTTATTTGAAAGGAATGAATGATAAATGGAAGCACGTGAAATCATTAAATTTATCCAAGAATCGAAAAAGAAAACGCCAGTTAAGGTGTTTTTAAAAGAAAAAAAACGAGAGGGTTGTCAAGCAATCGCATTTCCTGGTTGTCAAGTATTCGGACTTGAGAATCGCATCATTTTTGGAGACTGGGAAGAAATCTCCCTTATTATAGAAAAAAACAAAGATCAGATTGAGGATATGATTGTGGAAAATGATTCTCGTAATTCAGCCATTCCTTTATTGGATAAAAGAAGTATAAACGCACGTATTGAACCGGGTGCAATTATCCGTGATCAGGTAGAGATTGGAGACAATGCGGTTATCATGATGGGGGCAGTTATAAACATTGGAACAATCATTGGATCGGGTACTATGGTTGATATGAATGCGGTTCTTGGTGGACGTGCTGTTATCGGGAAAAATTGTCATATTGGAGCGGGTACAGTAATTGCTGGTGTGATTGAACCACCAAGTGCAATTCCAGTTGTTATTGAGGATGATGTTGTAATTGGTGCCAATGCAGTTGTGCTGGAGGGAGTTCATATTGGTAGGGGAGCCGTTGTGGCTGCAGGTGCGGTAGTCATTGAAGACGTACCTGAAAATATGATTGTTGCAGGAGTACCTGGTAAAATACTAAAAAGTAAGGATGAAAAATCTATTAAAAAGACAGAGATTGTTCATGCTTTAAGGAATCTATAATAATAAGGAAAGGGCGTTAACGGGTGACTTTTATAAGGATAGTTTTAATTTTTAAGATTCTCCGTAGGAAATTTTATTTTCTACGGTTTTTTATTTAGGAAAATAAAAATTTTTTAATTCAGAATTATATAATATATTCTATTGACAAAAAAGAATTATGATGATATATTCATAACGTTGTTATGAAACAGTGTTATGAATAATAAGAGGTGAAAATTTGGCTAAACAAATTGAAGGTGTTGGAGATAGATTATTATTATTTGCAAAAAAAGAATTTTTAGAAAAAGGATATAAAGATGCTTCGTTACGTACAATTGCTGAAAATGCAAATACAAGCACAGGATCTATCTATACAAGATTTAAAGATAAAGCAGGATTATTTAATGAGATTGTAAAATCAACGGCAGATGGGTTTGAAAATAAATTTCGAGAGGAAATTGCCATTTTTGATAAAATGCCTCAAATGCCTTGGGAAGAAATGCTTGAATATACGGATAATCAACAGTTTAAGATGATTGATAAAATTTATGATGATTTTGATTCATTCAAATTATTAGTCTGTTGTGCAGAGGGGACTATATTTTCAGAGTTTATACATAATATAGTAGAATTTCACGTCGAATATACGATTAAATATATTGAGTCTATTGGGAATGATGCAATCACTTCAAAACGTCTTACGCCGGAGCTATTACATATCCTATGTAGTTCTTATTGGTCAGGTTTTTTTGAAATAGTAGTGCATAATATGAGTAAAAAGGATGCATATCAATACATCTGCCAGCTTAAACGATTCTTTCGGTGTGGGTGGAAAGATATTTTTTCGGCAACTTCTTAAATTTAAAGGCGGTTATGTAACCGCCTACCTTTAAACAATGGAGTTAGCAATGGCTAACGAAAGGAGGAAAATATTATGGGAAAAGTTATGGATGCAAGAACAAAATTGCTAATGGAGTCCATTTAAATTATTGATTTCCCTTTATTAAAATTACGTAAAAGCATTTATTAAGGAGAATGTATATGAAGAATGAAAGACTTAAAGGAAAAGATTTAATTAATGTTGGTATTTTTACAGCCATATATTTTGTAATTGTTTTTGCTGTTTCAATGCTTGGCTATATACCAATATTTATGCCGCTTTTATGTGTCATTGTTCCTGTTTTAGGAGGAATACCGTTTATGTTATTTCTTACTAAAGTTAAAAAGAGCGGTATGATTTTTATTATGAGCATCATCATGGGTATTCTAATGCTTCTCACCGGTATGGGTTACTATTCCATCGTTGTGGGTGCAATATCCGGTATTATTGCAGAACTAATATTCAAAAGCGGAAGTTATAAAAATGCGACAAGAGCAGTTATAACATCAGGAGTATTTAGTATATGGGTTTGGGGAAATTACATACCGTTATTTTTGAATATTGAAGGCTATTTTTCAACTAGACAAGGTTATGGTCAAGAATATATCAGCGCTTTAACCAGCTTAATGCCTGCATGGATGTGTCCGGTACTTTTGGGTTCGGCATTTATAAGCGGTATATTTGGTGGCTTACTTGGTAAAGCAATCTTAAAAAAACACTTTAAAAAGGCAGGGATAGCTTGATGAATAATAATGTTTTTCAGGCAGAATCGATAAAACGAGGTCTTGTTTTAGACCCAAGGACAAAGCTTCTTCTTTTGGTAACTATGTCGGTGTTTGTGCTCAGCAGCGCAGGAGGCAAGGGATTGGAATTTCTCGCACCTTGTCTGTGTATAGTCCCGTTTGTATTACTTTTAACATCAAAAAAGTTTAAAAGTACCATTTTATACGCGATTATATATCTAACTGCCATAATGATGCTTATTTTGCTGAGACCTATTACAAACGGGGTAGTTAATTTCTTGATATTAGGTACTGCGGGAATTGTAACACGTTTTATGCCAAGTATAATGGTAGGCATGTATGTATTATCCACAACTACTGTCAGCGAATTTAATGCCGCAATGTTGCGTCTCAATGTGAGCGAAAAGATTATTATCCCATTGTCAGTTATGTTCCGCTTTTTTCCCACGGTTTTAGATGAGTTTTCATCCATCAACGCTGCGATGCGCATGCGAGGGATAAGTCTGGGAGGAAAAAACGTGACAAAAATGCTGGAATATCGGTTGGTTCCTCTTTTGACTTGTTCTGTAAAAATAGGTGAGGAACTGTCTGCAGCGGCATTGACAAGAGGTCTTGGCGGCAATGTAAAGCGGACAAATGTATGTGAAATTGGGTTTCATTTACAGGATATGGTTATTATTTTTTTGTGCTTTGTTCCTTTTGCACTAATGCTTCTGTCACGCTGTGGGATACTGTGAGGTATTTATGATTGAGATTAAAAATATATCTTTTCGATATGAAAACTCTGAAAGCAGTGTATTAAATGATATATCTACCAAGATCTATGATGGAGAAGTGGTATTGATTTGCGGAGAATCCGGGTGCGGGAAGACTTCAGTTACTCGTCTCATTAATGGTCTAATCCCACACTATTATGAAGGAACGATGGTAGGTGAAGTGACGGTAAATAATTTAGATGTTTCTAGATCAGAGTTATATGAAACAGCAAAGTTGGTAGGGAGTGTATTTCAGAATCCACGAAGTCAGTTTTTCTGTGTTGATACAACTAGTGGAATTGCTTTTGGGTGCGAAAATATGGGATTACCAGAAAATGAAGTGAGAAAACGGATTAAAAAAGTCGCTAATGAGCAAAACATAAATCATTTGCTGGAACGTAGTATTTTTAATTTGTCAGGAGGTGAAAAGCAAAAGGTTGCCTGCGCTTCTGTTTCTGCTGTGTATCCTTCCGTGCTGGTTCTTGATGAGCCGACTTCTAATCTCGATATTCATGCTATTTATAATCTTCGTGAAATTGTACATGAATGGAAGAGGCAAGGCAAAACAGTAATTATTTCAGAGCATAGAATACACTGGCTATTAGATATTTGTGACCGTGTTATTTATATGCAAGCTGGTGCAATTCAAATGGATTGTCCTATGGAAGAATTTTCACGATTGAAACCTGAAACGATTCAAAAAATGGGATTACGTCCTTTAACTTTAAATTATCATCAGTACATTAAAAAGACATCCAGATTACAAGACACTATTGATTTTCACAATTTTAGATATTCTTATAAAGAAAAAAATAATGCATTAAATATTAGCAATCTTTCTTTGCCACGTAACGGCATTATTGCTGTTATTGGACATAATGGAGCTGGTAAATCTACCTTTTCCAAATGTCTTTGCGGTTTGGAAAGAAAGTTTAATGGTAGTGTTACTCTGAATGGACTAAAAATTAAAAAACAGAAGCTTTTAAAAAAGTGTTATATGGTCATGCAGGATGTTAATCATCAGTTGTTTTGTGAAAGTGTTTTGGAAGAAGTTCGGCTAGGAATGTCAGAAGAAAATAAAGATAAGGTAGAAGAAGTATTAACCATGTTGGACTTAACTGCAGTTGCTGAGCGGCATCCAATGTCGTTGTCTGGCGGACAGAAGCAAAGGGTTGCTATAGCAAGTGCTTTGTTAGCGGATAAGGAACTATTGATATTTGATGAGCCGACGAGTGGCTTGGGTTATCGTCATATGAAAGAAACTGCGGAGCTTCTTTTAAATTTAAAAGGTAAACGCAGCATTTTCATTGTTACACATGATCCTGATTTGATCAGCTCATGCTGTACCCATATTCTCCATCTTGAAAATGGGTGTGTGAAGGAATCATATCCATTTGATGAAATTGGAGAACAACGTTTGGAAATATATTTTGATGAAATTAAAAAGGAGGTCACTATTTTATGAAAAAACAATCAAATTTATCACGTTTATTTGAGTATGCAGGAAATTTTAAGTATCTGACAATACTGTCATGGATACTTTCGTGTATTAGTGCAATTATAGCTCTTTTACCTTACATATATATCTGGAGGATAATAAAAGAAGTGTTGGATGTTGCACCTAATTTTACGGAGGGCAATAATCTTGCTCACTATGGCTGGATGGCAGTTGGATTTTCAGTTTTGTCAATGTTAATCTATGTCGGAGCTCTTATGTGTTCACATATCGGAGCATTTCGTATCGCTTCCAATATCCGAAGCCGTGCTATGCATCATATTGTTACTTTACCTATGGGATTTATGGATGATTTCGGAAGCGGAAAACTCCGAAAAATTGTAAACGAATCAAGTGGTGCAACAGAAACTTATCTGGCTCATCAGCTTCCAGATCGTGCTGGAGCAATTGCTACACCAATTGGCATGATTGTTTTGCTGTTTGTGTTTGATTGGCGGCTTGGATTTCTCAGTCTTATTCCTGTAGCTTTGGCATTTTTAATTATGATGACAATGACAGGTGTACGAATGAAACGAAAAATGAAGGAGTATCAGGATTCTCTTGAACGAATGTCAAATGAAGCAGTAGAATATGTACGAGGTATTCCGGTAGTAAAAACCTTTGGGCAATCAGTATATTCTTTTAAAAGATTTAAGAACTCTATAGATAGTTACTCGAAATGGGTAATTGCATATACAAAGGATTTGCGTATTCCTATGTTATTTTATACAACAGTAATTAATGCAGTCTTTGTTGTATTGATTGCTGCGGCGTTAATAATGACCCAAGATGGGGTAACTAACGCATTTTTAATTAACTTACTTTTTTATATTATTTTTACACCAATAATTAGTGTAACATTAACAAAAATTATGTTCTCCAGTGAGAACACGATGATTGTTCAAGATGCATTAAGTCGTATTGACAGTATTATGACTTTAGAATCTATGAAAGAAACAAAGAAACCTGTTTTACCTATGAACAACTCAATAGACTTGCTCAATGCGTCTTTTCGATATAAGAAGGCACAAACGGATGCGCTTCATAATGTTTCTATTCATATTGAGGCAGGCAAAAAGATTGCTTTCATAGGCCCGTCAGGTAGCGGAAAAACTACACTGGCCAGTATTATTGCACGTTTTTGGGATGTGATAAACGGAGAAGTTAAAATTGGAGGCATAAATGTAAAAGATATATCAAAAGAGGATTTGATGAACACCGTATCTTTTGTATTCCAAGACAGCAAGCTTTTAAAAACCTCTGTATTTGAAAATGTGCGTATGGCTAAACCAAATGCAACTCGTGAGGAAGTAAATGCTGTACTTGAAGCTGCACAGTGTGGTGATATTATATCCAAGCTTCCGAATGGTATGGATACTATTATTGGAACAAAGGGGGTTTATCTTTCTGGCGGAGAACAGCAAAGAATTGCAATAGCCAGAGTTATGCTTAAGAATGCACCGATTTTGATTTTGGATGAAGCTACCGCATTTGCTGATCCTGACAATGAACATAAAGTTCAGGCTGCATTTAATGAATTGTCCAAAGAAAAAACGGTTCTTATGATTGCACATAGACTTTCAACCGTAGTTGATGCAGATGAAATATTTGTTCTCAAAGATGGTAGTATTTGTGAAAACGGAAGTCATGAGGAACTGCTGCAACAAAAGGGGATATATGCTTCTATGTGGAGAGAATATCAAAACTCAGTAAAATGGAAGGTAAAAAAAGGAGTGTGCAAATATGCTTAATAAACTTCAACATAAATACGCGCTTTCTCATCAAGGCGCAAAAGATTTAATCAAGGCCTGCTTTGCGTGTACGTTTGCTTATCTTGTTCTTATGCTTCCTGTTAGCTTACTGTATTTCCTTGTAAGTGACATCATGAACGGAGGAGTTTCTCAAAATAGAATTTTATTTTATTGCGTGGGGGTTGTTGTATGCTTAGTACTTATATTTATGTCGACGTGGCTACAGTATAATGCTACTTTTCTTGCTACATATGTTGAAAGTGGAATTCGGAGAATTACATTGGCGGAAAAGCTTAGAAAGTTACCTCTGTCTTATTTTGGAAAAAAAGATTTGTCGGATCTTACCAGTACCATTATGACAGATTGCACATCGCTTGAGCAGGCTTTTTCCCACTATATTCCTGAATTAGCAGGTTCGATTATTTCGACTGCAATTATATCTGTCAGTCTGTTTTTCTTTCATTGGAAAATGGCATTTGCAGCTTTATGGGTGTTACCCGTTGCTTTTTGTATTGTTCTTTTTTCGTCTAAGGTACAAAATGCTTTAGGACGCAGACAAATGTCAGTGAAAATGGCATGTGCCGATGGAATACAAGAATGCTTGGAATCGGTGCGAGATTTAAAATCGAATAATGCAGAGGGAAAATACCTTTATAGTTTGGATAAGAAAATTAAAGCAGTAGAGAAAAGAGCGATTATTTCTGAACTGGGAACGGCTGTATTTGTTGTATCCGGACAGATGATTTTAAAGCTTGGAATAGCAACAGTAGCGTTGACTGGAGGCGTTTTATTGTCACAAGGGAACCTTGATATTCTTACCTTTTTTATGTTTTTACTCGTTGTTTCCCGTATGTATGACCCTATGCAGGCGGCTTTAATAAATTTAGCTGCCATTATCGCTGCAAAAGTACAAATAGAACGCATGAACGAAATTCTTGATTATCCTGTACAAAATGGAGCATTGCAGCTAAACAATAAAGGATGCGACATTAAATTTGATCATGTAGGTTTTGCATATAACCGTTCAAAACATGTTTTACAGGACATATCATTTACTGCAAAACAGGGTGAAGTAACAGCGCTTATAGGCCCTTCAGGAGGTGGTAAAACAACGGTATCACGTTTGGCAGCTAGGTTTTGGGATATTAATAAAGGTAAGATAACCGTAGGTGGAATGGATATTTCTAAAGTTAATCCTGAAGCATTGCTTTCATTGTATTCTATTGTTTTTCAGGATGTAACACTGTTTAATAATACAATTATGGAGAATATACGTATAGGTCGTAAAGATGCATCTGACGAAGAAGTTTTAGAGGCTGCTTGTCTTGCGCATTGCGATGAATTTGCTGAAAAATTACCACATGGCTGGAACACACAAATAGGTGAAAACGGATCTGAATTATCCGGAGGTGAACGGCAGCGTATTTCCATTGCTCGTGCATTTTTAAAAAATGCTCCAATAATATTGCTAGATGAAGCTACAGCGTCCTTGGATGTGGAAAACGAAACGATGATACAAGAAGCGCTTACAAGATTAATTCAGAATAAAACAGTGATTGTTATTGCACATAGGATGAGAACGGTTTCAGGTGCGGATAAAATTGTTGTACTTAAAGATGGTTTTGTTGCACAACAGGGTTCACATGAGGATTTGGTTAATCAGGAAGGTACTTATAAAAGAATGGTACAATTACAAACAAAAGCACAATGCTGGACATTTTGAAGTCCTTTAATATCATTATGTAAATGAGGTGACTCTATCCGAGTCACCTCATTTTATAAAATACTATATTTATTTTAAATTTTCCGGACCAAAGGTTTGAGGTTGTCCATCCGGTACTTCCATATCATTTGCAAGGTGCAAACGGTCAATGACATAGAAGATTAAGCTGAGTACCATACCAACAATGGTAGCCAATGCCATACCTTTAAGCTGTACTTCTCCGATTTGGATGAAGGCACCGGAAAGACCGGTAACAAATACAACGGAAGATAGAGCCAGATTTCTGGAACGGTCATAGTTGACTCTTTCATCAACCAAAAGACGAAGTCCGGAAGCTGCAATCATTCCGTAAAGAAGGAAGCTGATACCACCCATAACAGGGGTTGGTATCGTTTGTATCGCACCGGCAACCTTACCAATAAAGGCTAAGCAAATAGAGAAAATGCCTGCTCCGCCAATCACATAGACACTATAAACCTTTGTCATCGCCATAACACCAATGTTTTCACCGTAAGTGGTTGTTGGAACCGAACCACAGAAGCCGGATAGCATAGTAGAAAGTCCGTCTCCCAGTAATGTTCTGTGTAAACCCGGTTCTTTGATTAAGTCTCTTCCAACGATTTTACCGGTTACAAGCTGGTGACCGATGTGTTCGGAAACAACAACCAAGGTCGCAGGTAAAATAATCATAATTGCGCTCAAATTAAATGCCGGAGCCTGAAAATTAGGCAATGCAAACATAGATGCAGTTTTAATTGGTGCAAAATCGATGATGCCGAGGAAGTAGGAGGATATATAACCAACTACAATGGCAATCAGAATAGGAATGGCTGCAAAGAATTTGCGAAACAGTACAGAACCAAAGACAGCAGTCGCTAAGGTTATAATAAATACGGTTACATATTTAGGGTTAATTGCTGCATAACCATTTGCAGGATCTAATATAAGACCACCCATACCTGCAGCAGTACCAGCCAACTCTAAGCCAATGAGTGCAATGACTGGACCCATTGCAGCAGGTGGCAAAAGTATGTTGATCCATTTTGTTCCAAAGAATTTTATTATAATTGCAGCGATACAAAAAAGGCCTCCGGAAATGATAAAACCGCCTAATGCGTATTTAAATCCGAGGTCTGGGTTTGCCATAATTAGTAAAGTTGGCGAAATAAAAGCAAAGCTGGAACCTAAATAGGCGGGCGCTTTGCCTTGGGTGATTGTTATAAATAATAGAGTACCGATACCATTCATCAATAATACAATAGCGGGATTAATTTGAAATATTGCCGGTACTAATACAGATGCACTGAACATTGCAAATAAATGCTGGATGCTTAGAGGAATACCTTGTGCTAACGGCACTCGCTCTTCAACTTGTATGACTTTTCTTACTTCGCTCATAGTTTTCTCCTTTTTTCTCTCATTAACTCAAACTTGAAATATGATACCACCGGATAAATAAAAATGCAAGAGGGAAAATACAAAAAAATATCAAAAAATGTAAAACAAAAAGCAAACTTTAAAGAAAAGTTTGCTTTTATTCATTTTAATATTTATTAAAAACAAGGACAGAGACAGTCGGTACATACATAACATTGAAATAATTTACAAAGCAAATCATCCATCATTACTGCTATAACCTTTTCCATAAGAAACATTTCGGTAAGCCTGTCCGGCATTCATTATTGAATTCAGCGCACGTTGGTATTCAAAATTACTCGGATCCATAGATACAGCAGTTTTAATTTTTGACGAAGCATCGTCATACCAGCCTTTGCGATAAGAAAGGATACCACTTAAAAAAAACCACTCGGCATTTCGATTTGAAATTTGTGCAAGCATTTGTTCTGCTGCTGATAAATTTCCCAAATCAAGGTATCGCCGAATCTCCATAAACTCTTGTGTTGGAGCATTTTGATGAGTTCCAGTGCTTTGGTAAGAAGCATTATTATTAAAATTGCTATAGTTACCATTTCCATTTTTTGTTAAAGTATCATAAGCTTCGTTAATTTCTTGAAGCTTTTCTTGCGCTAAATCAGCTAAAGGATTGTTTTGATATCGATCGGGATGATATTTTTTCACGAGTTCCTTGTAAGCAGCTCTAATTTCATCTTGAGAGGCGTTTTGACGTACTCCCAGTACTTCATAGGGGTTCTTCATGATTGTTATTTCCTTTCTGCAACACTTTGTCCGTTTGACGAAGCAAACCCAAGTATATAATATTTTCCAATATTCCTTTGTTTTGTTTGATTTCTAAAAGTGCAAAGGCTTTACTGATTTCTGATAAATATTGCAACAAATTAAACTCCACTTGTTTGCTAATACGGTTTTTAAATTCTAATAAACTTTCATTCTCTTTTTCAAAAGAAAACCGAAGAAAAAGTGGATTATAGGTACCATTTTTTTCATCTTTTTCTAAGTCATCTAAGGCATCAATGAGATAAATCCATTTTCCGAGATGATACCCAATTTGCTTAAGAACCAAACGATCGGATTCTTTTGCAACCAGCTTGTTTTCAGAGAAAATATTCTCCATTAACTTTGCAAATGGTTCTGCTGCTTGATCGTAATTAGCACAATTTTGCTTTTCTAGGTCGGAAAGTAGTGCTAAAAGTGTTTCAATTTTTTGGCAGCGTTTTGATTCTGATTGAAAGAGATTATGAAGCATAGGTTTTGCTATAACTTGACCGAAACCGGCGAAGAGATTTCCTTCATCAGAATAATCATCCTTTAATTTATAATATGCCAAAAGCAGCATCGCATCAGCAGCATAGTCAATAGCGGCGCTGTTACGCATAATATTCTTTTTTTTCATAGGGTGAACAAAACAATGTTCTTTTTGAATCGTTAGTTCTTCATCCATGATTGCGGATAGAAGTAAGGCAAGAAAAACTGCATCGTAATCCAAAGCGAGCCTTGGAATCTGCCCGTAACGTCGTCCAATGGATTTACAGATTCCACAATAGTAGGCACTATAAATTTCATATTCGTACATTTTTAGTTCTGCTTTTTCCGCAACGACATAGCCTTGCATCCGATTCTCCCTTATAAAAAATTAGTAGATTTTATTATACCATAAAAATTACTGGATTTTGTGATAAAATTGTGAGAATCTGATAGAGAAATAAGCATTTAAAATAGACAATTAAAAAGATTAATGTTAAATTTATTTAGATTTAACATTGAAAAGAGGAAGATATATTGCTTATGAAAGCTTCAAATAGATGAAAAGTGCTATTTTAGAGGATTTTATATGTTTGAATTAGAAGAATTAGAGAAATTCAGAACCATTGAAGAAATGAACTGTTTTTATAAAATGATATATGAATTCATAGAAAATGACGATAAATTTGTAAAAGAAGCCAGATTAAAAGATAAGAGATTTGCTTATAAAGAATTATTTGAAGAATATCTTCCATTATTACATTATGCAGAAATTGCATATAGCAGGCATGATGTGAAATGTCGTTATGTTGGTAGATTGATGCAGTCGCAAAAAATAAAATATAATGGAGAAGTTTTATTTCCGAATGGAAGGCTTGAAAAAATTGAGATTTCTGTCCCAAGGGAAGGGGAGAAGGAAAAAAAGGATACTATGGATTTAGACGATATCGAATATACGAGACCCATTGTATGCGATATCAATCAGAAGTGGGAAGAAATAAGACAAATTATTGTAACTACAGCCATTAAAAAAAGTAAGAGTAATTATACAGATGTTACAATTGTCTTTTCTTTTGAGTTTTGTGATGTTCTTTTTACATCAAAGAATCATACTTTCAGAAAATATTCTTTTAAAAAAATAGAAGAACTTGCAAATGATTTAAGAGCAATTAAATATTCTGCTAAAAAGGTGTATTTATTGATTCCTCCATTTGGTAATGATTACAAAGGAGAGATAATTACTATCTCATAATTAATATTAAGTAAATGAACATGTTTATTTTGTGTTTTATTATCAATGAATAGGATACTTTTATGAGTGCAGAATAGAAATAACTCGAATTGGGAATACTTACAAGCGTAAGAGTTCTATATTGGAGGTAAGCAGATGGAAATAAATACTCAAGATCGTTTAAAGAAAACTTTATTGGATACCCAGGAAAGGGTACGTGACTTTATGCATTTCTCAGATGAAATGAATAATAATGAAATGAAAGAATTCTTTCGTCAATATGCTTTGACGGAAGCAGAACATGCTCGAAAGCTCCAAGAATACATTGAATTTAACCAGTGATAGTCCCCCGCATAATAAAAAATAAATAGACGCTGTTGCAGCGTCTATTTTATTTTTTGTGGAGAAAATGATGCTTTTATTTTAGTAATAAAATAATTAATAAGCATACAAAAAGCGCCTACCTTTTAGGCAGACGCATAATTATTTAGTTTTAGCGGCATCTACAGCAACAGCAGCGGCAACAACAACAGCAGCAACATCTACAGCAGCGGCGGTTATTATTAGTAGTAGTCCCTAATACATTATTGTTATTGCTACAAAGGTTATTAGTGGTAGTTCCTAATACAGTACTATTACTGCATTCATTATTCGTTACTCCAAGGACATTATTGTTTGAATTACAACACATATAATTAGACCTCCTTTGGTCCCTATATAGTATTAAGAAACTATGAAATATGTTACGAGGAGCTTGAAGATTCTTGGTTCTTGTCTTATATCAACAAAAAATAAAATAGACATCATTCTGACATCTATTTTCATTTTGAAAAAGTATATTGATACACAGTTTTCCCTGTTTGAGTTGTAGAGCATTCTCCATGTTGTCAATTACCTTTGAAGGGGTGTTTGAACAGATGAAGAAATAGGCCGCCTGAATAGGCGGCGTGGAATCATAAGTCTTGCAGATCAGATTCAGGAATATCATTTTCAATGTTGTCCCGTGCAAGATCGGTGTCAATCACCGGATAGACGTCCTCTGGAATGGGTTTATCAATATCTCCATCCAAGATAGATCGGTTTTTCAAATCCATTTTTTATCACCTCAGAATTAGGATAACCAAGAAAAAAGAAATTATTTCACAAGTGATAGAATATTTAATATTAGTGTGAATTAAAAAGAGGAAAAGAAAATGATTAATAAAAAAGAACCGTTATTAATAACGGTTCCAGACTGTAGACAAAATACCTTGCTAAATTTATATTCTTATAATTTCTGCAAGGTATTTTCTATTTTTTCTATAAAGCTTTTAAAAAAAGAAAAAATAAAAGGATATCTCTATGCCATTTGATTCCTTCTTTCAGATTTATGAATCCATGTTGCTAGTTTTTTTAGATTCATGGACGCAAAAAGAAGATTCAGTTCCATTTCTATCTTCTGAATCCCTCGATATTGTGTATAACGCATATTATGTTTTTCTTTTGCATCTGCAAAGACTCGCTCAATGGTTTGACTCCGTAGTTTGTAAAGATCTCGATACTTTGGAGTATGACGAATGTCCTCACATTGCTCTATGTAGTTTTCCCATATATGACGTGTGACTACTTTTACATGGTCTTTACTTGCTGTGCATTCTGATAAGGAAGGGCAACTCTTGCAAATTTCTCCTTTACTCTTATATTCCCGATACCCTTCTCTATTTGTTGTAGTATAGTTTAACACTTGGTTTTCTGGGCATACAAAGCAATCATAGTATTCATCATAAGCATATTCGTGTTTTTTAAAATAACCATTTTTTGTCATAGGTCGTTTGTATGGTAGGATAGGAATTCGTTTATCTTTGAGTATTTCTCTAGCAATTGCAGGTGTTTTATATCCGGAATCCATTACAATATTTTTTACACCTTTATATCTTTTTACTTTTTCATAAATCTTTGGGAATGCAACTGAGTCATGTACATTTCCTGGATTTGTATGAAAAGCAAGTATGTAATTGTTTCGATCGCAAGCTACATTTGCAGCATAAGCAAATACTACCTTATGCTTTCCTTTATGAAATACGCCGCAATCCGGATCTACGGTACTTTTCTTGATTACTTTTGTCTTTTCTTTGGCTTCCGTTTTTTTTTACAAGCTTGTTTTCCTCGTTCAATGCGATCTTCGTTAATTTCTTTCATTAGTTCTTTTTCATAGTATTTAACGGATTCCAAAACGGTTTCTTTTTCACTGTTATGGTTATTTGCACTTGCTTTAATATGTGTACCGTCAATGAAAATGCTTTCTGAATTAATGAATTCATATTCCATAATTTCAGCAATGACTCTTTGAAAGATTTGTTCGAATAAGTCAGTATTTTGAAACCGACGAGAGTAGTTTTTACCAAAGGTAGAAAAGTGAGGAATTTCTTCCTCTAAACTATAACCAAGATACCATCGATAAGCTACATTCGTTTGAATTTCTTTAATGGTCTGTCTCATGGATCGAATACCAAAGGTATATTGAATGAGGGTAATTTTAATTAAGACAACAGGATCGATGCTTTCTTTTCCCACATCAGAATACAAATCTTTTACAAGGTCATAAATGAAAGAGAGATTAATCGCAGTATCTATCTTACGAATAATATGATCTTGTGGAACAAGAGAATTCAAGGTTACCATTTGAAATTGATCACGACCTAATAAATCTTTCTTACCCATCATAAAGCAAATACCTCCATGTATTTATACATATATTTTACCATAAATACAATAAAATGTATTGCATTATGTAAAAAAAACTGTAGGCAAAGATAGAGATATCCTTGTCTACAGTCTGGAACCGTTATTAATAACGGTTCTCATTTTGGCGGAGGACATGGGACTCGAACCCATAATAAAAATAACAAATATATTGAAATTTAAACGTTATAAATTATTCGTGTTGCATTTTGCGTTGCATTATTTCGTTGAAATAGTTATCTATTTTGTTATCTACAGCTTGTCTTTCTTTTGAGAAAGTATGTTGATATACATTTTTCATAGTGTAATCAGTAGCCCAGCCGCCACGTTCCATAGCGTATTTATCTGGCACTCCAAGCATAAGCATAACCGATGCATTTAAGTGTCTTAATTTATGGAAACTAATTGTCGGATTAATTCTGGCTTTCTCTTGCAGTAAGATGAACCGATCGTATATTTGTTGCCTGCTCATTTTTATTAAATAATCATCAATCCCTGTATTTTGATAGGCAATGTACGATTCTTGTTTTTTTATTAAATCAAATAAATATCTATGAAGCCGAGATTTTCTAGTTCTGTTATATGCTTTTGTTTCGTTTTTAGAAATTGCCTTACCGTTCACATCGACTATCACT
This sequence comes from Anaerovorax sp. IOR16, assembly GCF_017168145.1. Taxonomy (GTDB): domain Bacteria; phylum Bacillota; class Clostridia; order Peptostreptococcales; family Anaerovoracaceae; genus IOR16. The sequence goes on from NZ_JADQTL010000011.1 coordinate 41,076, forward strand.
TCTTTTATCGATATCATTCCGTCTTTAGATATAGCAGATGTTTTGATTCCGCGTATTTCTGACATGCTATAACTCATCCACATAGCCAATAGACAAGGCAATTCAATGTTTGTTCCTATAATTATATCAATCATTTCTTCCGCTGTTGGAAGTTCAATTAATTTCTTTTGTTTTGCTGGTAATGATGTTTTAATGTTCAACGAAGGATGATACATTGTTAATGCCGCAGAGATAAGACCGTGGATATTTGATATTGTTTTTGGGGATAATTTTTTTTTAGTCCTTGGTGATATTTTTTTAGACTCTTGATTGATGTGCTCTTGGAGTTTCTCTTGAGTTACATCTTTTAACTTAACATTCATAAATTCTTGTAGATTATTTTTTCTAATCGCTTTATACCCTTGCATAGTGGTAGGTGATCTAATTCCATCTATGCTAGCAATATACTTATCAATCGCTTCACCAACGGTCCAATCGGCAGGTTTTGATCTACGTTGCTTATTTCGTGCAAACTCAGCAGCTAAATATTCCGCTTCTTTCTTTTCGTCAGCAGTAAATGATTCATATATTCTTTTACCGTTTTCGGTATGGCTATATACTTGTACGCGCCATGAGCCTGACGGCAATTTTTTAGCTTTTGCCATTTTTAATACCTCCTTTCTAGAACATTCGCTCTGGTGGCTGCCGGGGCGTTTTGTTTTTTTATATTTAATTTAAGTGGAGAATACCAAGATAATAAATTGGTATACCAGTAACGCAAGAAATATGGCATAAGCTTTCATTGTTAAATTCATTTTTATCGAATTGCTCCAGTATTAGATAAGCAGAAAACTTATTTGCCTGCACTTCGTATTTATCCTTTGAAAAAAATGTGTTCGATAAATTAAATGGAGTATTTAAACCAGGGTGCATAACTGCATGCCCTAGTTCGTGAGCGCATACTATTTTCTTCAAATAATCCTCTAACGATAGATTTAAAACAATAAATTTACTTCGTCTTTGCTTTGTATAATAACCTCTAATATTGCCAAGATCATGATATGTCACGTTAATATTCAAATAATCGCAAAGTTCGAAAGGGTCAGCTGTTTTATAAGCCTTTACAAGAGACTTTACCTTTTGTAATTCCAATTCGATCCCTCAATTCTGTTAAAAAACTATTTTTTAAATTTTTTCGGCGTATATTTTTCTTTTGCAATGATTCTTGCAGTTTCTAATGTGCTTTGAAGCGACTTCTCTAATAAAACTCTTGTTGTATCATCAATTTCTTCTCCATCAAACATAAGCGAATTGTCCGCGTTAAGTCCATCTAAAAGTAATGATACTTCTTTTGCGATATCAATTTTTTCTTTTCCTGAAATTGTTCTTGTGTTTTCTTTTCCAGTTAATAAATAGTCTTCTGACACCTCTAAAAATTCGGCTATTTTTTTTACATAAATAGCCTTTGGATCCGTGCCACGTTTTTTCCAAGCGCTTACAACACCTTCCGTTGTTCCTATAAATGCTGCCATATCTTTAGCTTTTAATTTTTTATTCACCAAAGTGTTGAAAATTCTAGTATTTAAGTCACCCATAGTTATACCCTTTCTAAATACTCTACAAAAAGTTTAGAAAAAGCATTGACAATCTACAAATGTAGAGTTATCATGTAGTTATTCAAGGCAACAAAAAACCAATCACGGCTAAAATGTTAACCTTGAAAGAAAGCGATTGTAGAGTGTTTACATATTTTGATTTCCGACAATTTCATAATATATAACTACTCTACAATTGTCAAGTAAAATACAGATGTGGAGGTGAAAAAGTGAGAAAAAAAATATTTCCAGATTGGATTATAGCTTCTAGAAAGAAAATGATTTCATTAGGAATAACCCAAAAAGAGCTAGCTAATGCTATAGGACTTTCTTATCAATATGTTAGGAATATTCTTTCTGGACGTATGTACAGCGTACAATCTAAGCAAAAAATATGCAACTATCTCGGTATAGATGCAGATGAAGAAAACGCAAATACATAAGGAGGGAGTGAAAGTTATGGATGCATATGAGGCAATTGAGAAATTGCAAGGGATTTCTTATAGAGATTGGGTAAAAGTAAAAACCTCTGTTGATAGAGCTTTTGAGATGAAAAAGCGTGAGCTAGAAAATGATATCCAGCTCACTGATAAAGAAAAAGTAAAAGAACTTATTCGGTCACAATTTGGATAAACATAGGATTGATTCGGTAGTCTTTTCCTTTGTAATGCAAATTGACGTAGTCAAGTCCATAAAAACTATGTTCGAGTTCTTTATCACGGATTGTCGGAGAATAAATAGGAGCGCCTTCTTCCCACCAAAAATAAGGTTTTTGATGGTTATCGCTTACTACACATTCAGGATCGTCATTCAAGCAAACCCATTTACCAATTAAACAAGCATATACTTTAATCATTTGTATATCTCCTTTCATCACATTTCAGCATGGCGTAGCTGATTAAGGAGATTATAACACAATTTGGAAAATAAAAAGAAAGGAGTACATATGAATAACTTAAAAATTTTCGAGAACCAAGAATTTGGACAAGTTAGAACTTTAGAAGAAGATGGGAAACCGTTATTTTGTGGAAGTGATGTTGCTAAGGCATTAGGTTATGCAAAGCCACACAATGCAGTAAACGCACATTGCAAGGGTGCTACCCTAAAACAGGGTATCATAGATAGCCTTGGAAGAGAGCAAGCTGTTAATTTTATCACCGAGGGCGACCTGTACCGGCTCATCGTAAATAGTAAGTTACCGACCGCGGAAAAATTTGAAAGTTGGGTATTTGATGAAGTTTTACCATCTGTTAGAAAACAAGGTTCGTATAAAATCCCGCAGACCAAAAGAGAAGAAGTTGCTTTGTTCTTGGGAGCCTTAGAAGAGCAAGATGAAAAAATCGAAGCTGTCAACGAGGACCTTCAAAAGTTTAAAACAGAAATGCCGATTTTCGGGGTCGAATGCGACCGAATCACGAATGCGGTCAAGACAAAAGGTGTTGCTTGCATGGGTGGTAAGAAATCCGGTGCGTACAATGACAAGTCGCTTCGTGGCAGAGTTTATTCGGATATTTACCACCAACTCAAAAGAGAGTTCGATGTAACGTCTTATAAGGCGATTAAACGGAATCAAGCCGATGTAGCCATAAACATTATCAGAAATTACAAGATGCCGTTGGTATTAATGCAACGGGTTGAACAGTTAAACCAACAGGTGGCTATGTAAGGGGGGCTGTATATGCCAAAACTAAAAGAACATCCTGAAATCATGCAAGACAAGCAGCTTCGAGGGAAGGTTGCGGAAAAGATGTCTGTTTTAGGTTATGACAATAAAGCAGATGTGGCCGAAAGATTAGGGATTAATCCGAGAACATTTTATTACAAGCTAGCTGACCCCGATAAATTCAGCCGGAGAGAATTAAGACGATTATTTCAGATTTTGAAGTTTTCAGACGAAGAAAAAAGCGCAGTCGTGTAGTTAAAAAAGGAGGATATCAATGAAAAAAGTTTTAGAAGAAAGAAATAAATCTATAACGGTGGATTGTAGTAGTAGTGTTTGCCCGTCTTGTGGTAATACACTTCTCCAAAGATATCAAAACCACTGTCAACATTGCGGACAGGCATTGTCTTACGAGGAATGTTTAGATGAAGGTTCTAATTTTTTCGTCAGACGTAAATTAAATAACGGTTCTGAGATTGTAATAAGCATTACAGACGAAAATGTATTTACGAAATGCCCTGTTTGTGGGAAAGAAATCCAAGCGGATTTGCAAGAACTCTTTGAAAACGAGGGAGAACTGTTTGGAACTACTTTCTATTGCGAAGAACATGCTCCAGAAATTATTAACGGCGAAATGGTTTTTGAAGATAAGGCGAAAGAGAGAATGGAAATTAAAATTACAGAAAATCCAAGCGAAATTGCCGCCCTTATAGTGGGGCTAGCAGAGCGGCAAAAAGCTAATTTAGAAGAACTTGAATTTTTATCAATGAGAAAAAAAGCATGGGACGAAATTCATAGTCGGGAAACGTCAATGGGAAATAACAAAAGCATTAATGCTCAGATCATGGATGAATTGGAAAAAGAATTTAATAAAATTAAAAATCACGAAAACTTGGACGAAGCGCCATTGCACACTCTGTCAAATCTCAAAGAAATGTTTGCTGGGGTTTTGACAACTTTGAAAAATATAGATTCGTAAACGTAAAGGGGCTTTAAATTATTTTAAATCATGGTTAAGGTTATTAATTTCCCTAAAGATACTTTTAAATATTTCTACTGAGTTGTGAGCGATAAGATCACAATTTCCGGAGTCGTCCTTTTTGCCTGCTGTGTAATCCACCTTACTGGTTACACTAGCGGCTAACAGAGCGGCAACTATATCAGGGTTATTGATTTTTTCCATAAAATTTGCTCCTTTATGTACAAGCCCCTTTACAAAGAAATACTAGCACAATTGTTAGGCTCTAACAAGGAGAAAGGAGAGTTAGATGCACGGAAAGAAACCAACCTTAAAACAGAAGAAACTTATTGCAAAGTGGAAACTTAATCCTTTGAATTGGTTAGTATTAAAAAATGAATCGGACAAGCTGACTATTTCACATAGACACACAGGACGGAAAAGAACTATTCCGGAGGGCGTAAAGTGAATGACTACTATAAGAGCTGCGGAATCCCAAAGCCAATAACAAAAAAGAAGCACAAGAAGCAGAACGGATATAAAAACAAACCATATAGATATTGTTATTACTGCAAAACAAATAACGCAGAGTGCCATGAGGTGTTCGGCGGATCAAGTAGGCAGATATCTATAGATATGGGGTTCCAAGTAAATCTTTGCAAAAATTGCCACGGAGGATGGCATGCACAAAAGGAACAGATATGGATTGAACGAAAAAAAGAGTGGCAACTAAAGTATCAGCTTGAATACGAAGCAAAGCTAATAGAATCCGGAGTAAGCAAAAAGCAAGCGCGGGAAATATGGAAATCAATGATCGGTAAGAACCATACCGATGAAATCGTGTAAGGAGGTAAGAAATTGAAAATCAAGCATAATGCAGCGGAAAGGTTAGCAGTCGCCATCGAGAAGAATTTTAAAAATGGTATTCTTCATATCACACTAACATACGAAAAAGAACCTTCCGGAGAAGAAGCGAAAAAACACATTGAAAAATTCATCAAAGATTTAAGAAAGCTGTATAAAACAAAAGAAATTAATTTGAAATGGCTTGCTAAAGATAGTTTTGAAAATAAAAGAATTCATCATCATGTTTTATGTACGGTTGGGGCGGAAGATTTTGAAATCAAAAAACTTTGGAAGAATGGATTTGCCATGACGACCATTATTGACGGAGCAGATTGCAGTAACAGAATGGCAAACTATTTGCTTAAACACGAAGCGGAGGTTTGACATGGACAGAAAAGAAATAATGCGCAAGGAAGGAGCTATATATTGCGCCAAAAAAGACATATGGTGCGTACATACAGACTTAAGTTCCGGAGAGTGTAATAAAAACGTTCCATGTGACGTAGGTTCTCCGGAGTGGAAGAAAAGAGAAGAGGAAAAAGAAGCGGAAATAAAAAGACGTAGAGCTGAAGCTATACAAAGAAAAAAAGAAGAGATTCCAAGGGTAGAAGTTAGAATACCGGACAATAAGAGAATCAAAGAAACACAGCAACACACATTGGCCGTTCTGATCCAAGACAAGCAAATGCAAGCCACACGTGCCTATAAAATGGGCAGGGAACGAATAGGCGACAAGCTAACAAAAGAAGTCATGGAACTAAAAAAGAAGTTAAAGGAGGACAAGCTGTGAAAAGAAAAATATATGGATACATAGCCGGAATGGCAGCTTTTCTCTTCTTCTGTTTTGCGGAAGAAAAACCACTCTACAGCCTAGGAGCTGGAATTGTAATGATAACGTTTACATATCTCGGAGGATATTTCGAGTTTCAACAAAAGGAGGACAAATGAAAGGTAAAAAAGTATACATAGCAGGACGGATAACAGGGATTTCGAGAATCGAAGCTATTAAAAAGTTTGGAGAAGTTGAAAAGGACCTAGAAGAAAAACAAGCAACACCATTCAACCCTCTTTGCTTACCCGAGGGCTTCGCGTGGGAAGATTACATGGAAATATGTCTATCAGCAGTAAATAGATGTGACACAGTAGTTATGCTGGACAACTGGACAAGCAGTAAAGGAGCACAGGTTGAATATGGACATGCTTTTAAAAACAATAAGGACATTTACTTTTACAAAGACGGAAACTACACCAAACAAAAGTAAAAACCGCCTGCTGCAACAGGCGGTTCGTTGAAAAAAATCTAACTCAATGTCTTAAATTCGGAGCTTATTATAAAGCTCGTTTAAATTATATCACTAAAATTTTACAAATGTCAATGTAAAAAATAAAAGGTAGCGCTTTAAACCCTAGGGGCCTTCGTGACGACGGAGGTAATATGAAATACATTATAGATTGCTTTGCCGGAGGTGGCGGAGCGAGTGAAGGAATTGAGAAAGCTTTAAAACAAAAAGTAGATATTGCTATAAACCATGATCCTCAAGCGATCCGAATGCACAAGATCAATCATCCGAATACATTGCATTTAACTGAGGATATATTCAAGGTTGATTTACATAAATACTTAAAATCAAATGATACTGTAGCATTTATGTGGGCATCGCCGGACTGTACAAGCCATAGTAAGGCTAAAGGTAGTCAACCTAGAAAATCAGGACTAAGGATATTGCCTTGGGCTGTATATAGACTTTGCAAACAGATTATTGATATTACAGGAAAACCGCCAGAAATTTTAATGATGGAAAATGTGGAAGAAATACAGTCTTGGGGTCCGTTAGATAAGAACGGGTATCCAATCAAAGAACGACAGGGAGAAGATTATAGAAAATTTATTCGGAGTATGTGCAGTCTTGGATTTCAGTTTGAGAGTAGGGAACTTGTTGCAGCAGATTACGGAGCTCCAACTACTAGAAAACGATGGTATGCAATCTTTAGATCAGATAAAAAACCAATTGTATGGCCAAAGATTACACATGATCGGGATGGTAAAAATGGGTTAGAGAATGGGTTCCGGTTTCGAGTGTCTTAGATTGGAGTGATTTGGGAAAATCAATTTTTAGAAGAAAGAAACCTTTGGTAGAGAACACCATGAATCGGATTGCAAGAGGAATTGAAAAATTTATCATTCGGAATCCTAAACCATTTTTCCTTGATGATACAATTGCAGCACCATTCTTAATTCAATATCATAGCGAAAGGCAAAAACATGAAGTTAGAGGACAGACAGTGGACGAGCCAATTAAAACACTCGATACAAGCAATAGGTACGGTCTTGTAACAGCGTTCATTACAAAATTTTATAAAAGTGGAACCGGACAACTGGTCAATGAACCGTTGCACACGATTACAACAAGTCCTGGACATTTCGGGTTAGTATCAGCGTTTCTTATAAAATATTATGGAGCCGGAACTGGACAGGAAGTGAACAAACCTCTCGGAACGATTGTTACAAAAGATAGATTTGGACTGATTACTGTGATGATTGCAGGAGAACCGTATAGGATTGTCGATATTTGGATGCGGATGTTAAAGCCTGAGGAATTAAAACTTGCGCAAGGTTTTTCTAAGAGTTACATTATCGATCATGATTCGGAGATGAAAAAATATCCGGTAAAAGAGCAGGTTGCGAAAATAGGTAATAGCGTCTCCCCTATAATGTCAGAGGCACTTGTAAAAGCAAACCAACCGGAACTCTGTGGAAAGGAATACAAGAAAATGAGCGATCTGCAGAGTGATATAGCAATTTAGGGAGGCAACCAATGTTAAACCAATTAAACATATATGGCAAAAACAAAGTAGAAGTCGCAATAGATAGACTTCGAACGTTTGAGCCCGAGGGGGGGGTATTACCTCGCCTTTAGCGGTGGGAAAGACAGCATTGTAATAAAAGCATTAGCAGATATGGCGGGCGCTAAATATGACGCTCATTACAATGTAACTACGGTCGATCCGCCGGAATTAATAAACTTCATCCGAGTGCATCATAAAGACGTTGTATTCGAAAAAGCAAGGCATAAAGACGGTACACAGATTACAATGTGGAACTTAATACCAAAAAAGAAAATGCCACCAACGAGGATTGTAAGATATTGCTGTGAATCATTAAAAGAGGGTGGCGGAAACGGTAGATTTGTAGTCACTGGCGTAAGATGGGCGGAAAGTGTAAGAAGAAAAAATGACAGAGCTGGTCTTGAACTTAACGCCTATAAAGGTAGAGGCAACAGAATAATAGATGATCCGGATAACCCGGCACATGAAGAAATGGCACACGTTTGTCCAACGAAGGGCAAACACATATTGAATCCAATCATTGACTGGGAAGATGAAGACGTTTGGGAATTTATCTATACATACCATCTTCCGTACTGCGAACTTTACGACCAAGGATACACAAGGCTAGGCTGTATTGGTTGCCCTATGAGTGCCAAAGCAGCGGAAGAGCTAGAAAGGTACCCTAAATTTAAACAAGCCTATTTAAGAGCGTTCGATAGAATGCTGAAAATAAGAATGGAAGCAGGCTTAAAAACAGATTGGAAAACACCGGAAGAAGTAATGAATTGGTGGTTAGGGAGGTAACCAATGAATATAGCATTGATTGATGTTGATAGTCATAACTTCCCGAATCTCGCACTTATGAAAATATCAGCATATCACAAAGCAAAAGGCGACCATGTAGAGTGGTGGAACGGCTTAAAACACTACGACGTTGTTTACCAAAGCAAAGTATTTGATAGTACATATACCAAAGATAATGAGTTTTGTATAAATGCGGATCAGATTATAAGGGGCGGCACCGGATACGGTTTGAACAATCACTTACCGGATGAGATAGAGAATATATATCCGGATTACTCTTTATATGGCATTACAGATACGGCATATGGATTTTTAACAAGGGGATGCCCTAGAGGGTGTAAGTTTTGTATCGTAGGTAAAAAAGAGGGGTTACGCTCGATAAAACTTGCTGACTTATCAGAGTTTTGGACAAACCAAAAAGAAATCAAACTGCTTGATCCAAATTTACTCGCTTGCCAAGACCACGAAAACTTATTAAAGCAGCTCTCTAAAAGTGGCGCATGGGTAGATTTTACACAAGGCTTAGATATACGTCTCATAACCAAGGATAATGTGAGCCTACTCAATAAAATCAAAACCAAAATACTGCATTTTGCGTGGGATAATCCAAAAGATGATTTGACAGACGATTTTCAGAGATTTAATAAATTTTCGAAAATTAAAGATAGCCGTAAAAAGGGTGTATATGTCCTAGCTAATTTCGGCAGTACACATGATCAAGATTTACACCGGATATACACCTTAAGAGACTTAGGCTTTGATCCATATGTAATGATCTATGACAAACCTCATGCGCCAAAGCGTACAAGGTACTTGCAACGATGGGTTAATAATAAAATCATTTTTAAGACGATAGACCGATTTGAGGATTACGACCATCGGATCGGTTAAGGAGGATAGAGTAATGGAAAGATTAAATAAATTCTACGATAAGTTATATAGGAATCAAGAAGAAGCATGGAATTACATGAGAGAGTATGGTTCGAAAGACATCAACATGGAAGCGTATGACGAAATGAAAGAAATATTAAAATTCTTTCGAATACTAAAAAGGTACACGGGCATCGGAACGCCGGAAGAGTTATCGCAACTCAAACAAGAAGTAGACAGCGGTCTTCGCCCTCTGCTGCCGTGTAAGGTTGGGGATACGGTGTATAAAATCATTACGCTCATGAACGGAGAGACGTTAATTGTTGAGGGTGTAATGCTACAATACGCCATAACAAGAACGGGAGAAGAATTTTATTTTTCTGAGCCAACAAGACAATATGACATTTGGTGTAACGCATCTGATTTCGGCAAAACCGTATTCCTTTCGTACGAAGCTGCCGAAGCGGCGTTGAAGGAGGGCGAGAATGAATAAAAAAGACAGGCTCTTAGTTTATGAGAAGTACGGCGGTCATTGTGCCTATTGCGGAAAAGAAATAGCATATGAAGATATGCAGGTGGATCATATTAGACCACAGCGCGAATACATGGAAGCACTGATTGAAGGAAAAAACTTAGATGATTTAGACAACTTGAATCCAAGTTGTAGGCGGTGCAATCATTATAAACGTTCGCTTGATTTGGAGGGTTTCCGTGACTACATAAAAACTTTGCATGAGCGGATAGCGAAGGATTATATCACAAAGGTCGGTTTAGATTTTGGGATTGTAAAATTGATACCGTTTGATGGGGTGTTTTACTTTGAAAGGTGTGAGAAGAATGAATGATATTAAGAAAGCAATAGATGCTTTAAAAGTGTTATCTAGCGTAAGTTTAAGTTGGTTCGGAACCGCGGCCACAGAAGAACAAAGAAATGTTTTAGAAAATGATATTAATTCATTAGATTTGGCGATTGAAGCATTACAAGAAAAATCAGAACGAGAGAATCCGAAGGCATTAACATTGGAGCAGCTAAGGGAACGTGAGGGCAAGCCGGTGTATGTTGTATATTTTTCGAGCTCATGTTCGATTAAAAAACCAAGTGAATGGCTTGTATTAAAGTTATGTAATCCAACAGTAGATTATCCATTCGTTGTCTTCGAGGGGGAAAGGTTAAACGCAATGTATTATTGCCGAGGGTGGATTGCATACGACCACGAACCAAAGGAGGGTGAACGAAATGAGTGAACGAAGAGCAAAACAGATCCGGAAGCTAGAGCGAAGAATTGACCGGTTAGAAAAAATAATAGCCGAAAGAGAAGCAAATTGGTTATCAAGAATGTACAGATCAACAATAAAGGCAATATGGAAAATCTTATAGAAAGGAAGATTACATATGAAAAATTTAGATAAAACGTGCTTTGCGGCCAAAGGCGATATTTGTATAGCGCTAGATAATAAAAAAGTTAAAGTGTGCAAGGGGAAGGAATGCTCTTTCTATAAAACGGAAGAACAAAGACAAGCCATGGAAAAATATGCAAAAGAAAGGTGCGCTAGATTAGGAGTTGCTTACGGGAAAGCGGAAGGGCGAGAATATGAAGATGGAAAACGTTAAACTCAACGCCAGCGGATGCAAAGATCTTACAGCGTATAAAGCATTAAAACCAATGATTAAAAGCGACGCTGCGGTTGAAAAGAAAGTGCATAAACTAATCGAAAACATAAAGTACATCATTAACCTAGCTGGTTTTGAGCTTGCCGGAAGGATCAAACTAAAGGATAAAAAGTCGGGAAGAGAATTTAAGTAAGGAGGCCAACAATGGCAGTAACATATAAAATAATCGACTCATTCGGGACATTAAGCCGAAACGAAAAATCCGGATGGAAAAAGGAATTAAACCTTGTAAGCTGGAACGACGGAGAACAAAAACTTGATATCCGGGAATGGTCGGAAGATCACTCCAAAATGAGCAAGGGAATCACCTTAACAAAAGAAGAAGCTGTTGCTCTTAAGAAAGCACTAAATGAAATAAATTTAAATTAAAACCCTACATTATATATAAGAAGGAAAAGCCTGCATGAAAAACCATGCAGGCATACCTATCGGGAAAGAAATTTTATCTACTATTATATATGGCAAGTGGACGAGCTCGATTGAGAGCAGTTAAATCTTGGTAGAGATATTAATAATGCGTAAGGAGATTTTTAAAATGGGTGTAATGAGATATCTAACAGTGGCTGGAAATACCATCTTCGTAAAGGTATCCGGTAAAAGAGCAAAGAGAGCTCCAGGAGAAACGAGAAGTGAGAGGAAAAATCCAACCACGGAAGAAGTGGAAAAGCTAAATGAAAAATATGCAGCTCAAAAGCTAGGTATCATAATTAATCATAATTTTAAAAACGGAGATTTACATATCGTCCTTACATATGCCGGAAAAGAACCATCAAAAGAAGATGCAAAAAAACACCTAGAGAAATTTAAGCGGGACCTGGCCAAGCTATACAAGAAATACGGAATCATTTTAAAATGGGTGACGGCTACAGAATACGAAAATAAAAGAATTCACCATCACATGGTATGTACCGGCGGCGTGGAAATTTTTGAAATCGCTAAGCTTTGGAAGTATGGGTTTATTAGACCAACATATCTTGATGATACGGGAGACTATCGTAAGCTAGCCAACTATCTCATCAAAGAAACGTCTAAGACTTTTAGAAAAACAGACGCAGTAAGCAAGAGAAGATATAATTGCAGCCGGAGCATTGAACGTCCGATAACGAACAAGGAAGAAGTTTCCGGAAGAATGCTTTGGAATGATCCAAGCCCGCTTAAAGGATATTACATAGACCAAGACTCTATTTACAGAGGGGAACAAATTTTCACGGGAAGACCTTATTTGGAGTATGTGATGGTGTCGATGGAAGAAGAGCCGCGAATTAAGAAATGGGGCAGAGGCAAAAAGATTAAACAAGGGATATGCTTCGACGGTTGGTTGCGAAAGAACAGAGAAAAACAAATAGAGATACCGATCAACGAATCGGATTATTTGTGTTGCTAAAAGAGGGGAGGATAAAAACAATGAGAAGATGGGATCTAAAGCTAGAGCAATTTAGCATAAGCAAATACCGCTATAGAGAGCTGCATAATTTTTGCAGACAATACCCCGAATGGCGGGACGAGTTAAAATATAATACTGACGCTCTTCGTGGCGGCAGTATGGATGGAATGCCAAGAGGCGGTAAGAAATCAGACTCGACTGGTAACATTGCGATTAGGAGAGCGGAATTGCAGAGGAAATGTGAAATAATAGAACAGACAGCAATTGAAGCGGATGCAGAAATTTATCAATACCTCATAACAAACGTAACACAAGACGTTGGGTACTATTACCTAAGAGACATTATGAGGATGCCAGCGGGAAAAAAGAAATTCTATAAAGCAAGGCGCAATTTCTTTAGCCTGTTAGATATAAAGAAAGACGCATAAAAAAGGTTTGCGCATTCCCTGTGGTATTTGGTGATTCGGGTTAAAGTAAAGATATTTAATATAAATTGTGGTATTTGGAGTTAATACTCAAAATTGAAAGGAGAAAAATAAATGAATGCAAAGGAATTAATCGGAAAAGAAGCGATAAGGACAGCGCCTATTATGGAGGAAAGAACTGTATCAAACGGAATGATTGCTTTCGGAGAAACAATAAAACATATCCCAAACTATCATTTCTGTGAAACCCATGTTTTGATAGTCAACGCAACGGATAACCATGTTGTCGTTAAGGTAAAGGGACTTTTCAATAAAAAGGATTATGACGAAATTGAACCACGAATCCTTGATTGCCGATTCTGTGACGATAACTGGACGGATTACAGCCAATTGATTCATCCAAATAAAAAAGGGTGACCACGGGGTAGTAATAATTTGATAAAGTAATAGCATAGAAACAGTAAGCAATACGGCTTGCTGTTTTTTTATATCGTTGTTTCATCACTTACAAAGGGTTGGTGGATGCCAACGGGTTAAATAATCCATAATGAGAGGCAGAGGCGGGGACTTGTGGAAAAAAGAAAGGAGGAACCGAAGTGGCGAAAACAAAATACGAAACACAAGTAGAACCAAAGATTGATGAAATATCATCATGGGCAAGAGAAGGAATGATAGATAAAGACATTGCGAGCAAATTAAATATAGCCTATTCCACATTCCGAGAATACGTTAAAAAGCATTCGGCACTTTCGGCAGCCTTAAAAACAAATAAGGAGCAAGCAGACGCAAAGGTGGAGAGCTCTCTTTTTAAAAAGACACAAGGGTACAATGTGCCGATAAAAAAGACGTTCAAGTGTAAAAAAACCATTTTTGATAAAAATACCGGCCGAAAAGTTGAAGAAATCGAGGAACTAAAAGAAGGTTTTGATGAGGTTCATGTTCCGGCGGATACAACATCAATTATCTTTTGGCTTAAAAACAGAAAACCGGACATATGGAAAGATAAAAGAGACGTCGAAATGGGAGGAAAAGACGGAGAGCCGCTTTCTGTTAACTTTGGAATTCCAAGGCCGGAAAAGGAATAGTCATGGAAATTAACATAAAGTACACACCAAACGCAAGACAGGGTGAATTCCATAAATGTTCCGCCGATGAAGCGGTTTATGGTGGTGCAAAAGGCGGAGGAAAATCTTGCGGCTTAGTTATGGAAGGGCTGGCGTACGGGTTAGAAAATGCTGGTGCCGAAATGTATCTTTTTAGAGAGACATACGACGATTTAGAGGCAAATATCATAAGAGAGTGGAAAGAGAAGGTCCCGAAAGAATTATACAAGTACAACGAGGGAAAACATACCGCAACGCTAAAAAACGGCACCGTTATGAAATTCCGGTATATTAGAAACTTTCAAGATGCAGAGGGATACCAAGGGCGCTCTATGGATTGGATCGGAGTTGACGAGCTAACAAAACATGAAAAACGCAGCATTCAGATACTTCTTTCTTGCTTACGTTCTCCGAAAGGATTTAAGCCAACATTCAGAGGCACGTGTAATCCGGGTGGAATTGGTCACACTTGGGTAAAAGAAGACTACATTGAGCCGACAGGATACGGAAAAAAGATTATAACTGATCCGGTAACGGGAAATAAACGTGCATTCATTCCGGCAAAAGTTTACGATAACGACATATTGATGAAAAATGATCCAAAATACGTCAGAAGACTAGAGAATCTACCGGAAGCGGAAAGAAAAGCATTCCTCGATGGCGATTGGGATATATTCACCGGCCAATACTTCGGAGAGTATAAACGAGATATTCATGTGGTCGAACCTTTTGTCATACCGAAACACTGGATAAAATACCGCTCCATAGATTATGGACTGGATATGCTGGCCTGCCTTTGGTTTGCAGTTGATCCACAAGAAAATGTTTATGTTTACAGAGAACTCCATGAACCGGATCACATTATTGCATCCGCTGCAAAAAGAATCAAACAATTAAACCTAAAGGATGAAATCAAATATACATATGCACCACCTGACTTGTGGGGAAGAAGACAAGACACAGGGTTAAGAGCGTCGGATACCTTTAATAAAAATGGGGTGCGTTTAACAAAGTCTAAAAATAATCGTGTGAATGGATGGTATGCGGTGAAAGACTGGATTAAAGTAATTGATTCTAAGGATGAAATTACAGGGGAAGAAATCAAGACTTCAAAGCTAAGAATATTTTCTAATTGCACTTATCTCATAAAGTATCTTCCGCAGATACAAAGAGACGAAAAGAACCCGAATGACTGTGCGTTACAACCTCATGAAGTAACACATATTAACGATGCGCTAAGGTATTTTTGCAGCATGAAGTTAAGATATCCAAACACAAAGAAAGAAAAGCCTTTATCCGAACAAAAACGAGACAAGATGATAAAGAGTCTCGGAGGGAAGCTCCCAAATAAATTATTTTAAGGAGGTAAAACAGTGATTATTATACTCATAATAACCAATTTAATCCTTTTGGCCACTATCGTAACGATGGTGGTTTTTTATTACCGAAAAATAAAAGTAAAACCCAAAGTCGACAAAGCGGCAGAGATTGAAAGAGAACGAAAAAGAAAAGCCATTGAAAATATTATGAACTACAACATAGACGTAGCAAGGAGGGCGAGACGTGAATAAGACCAAAGACTGGATAAAGTTAGAAAACGGTAAAAAATTCAATAACAGCTTAAATCCAAGCTACTACGAAACAATAGACCTAAACATTGCCTTTGAACAGGGCGACCAATGGCGCGGAATTGAAACGAACGGACTTCCTACACCGGTTCTGAATTTCATTAAAAGAGCCATTCAAATGTTTGTTGCTTCAATCACATCGAGTAAAATCAGCTTACAGTATACTCCTTTAACATATCGAGAGGGCACAGAAGACGAATCTGAGATAGCAAATAAAGAAGCAAAGGACCTGGTAACTGCAGAGGTTGCAAATATCTTTGAAAAAGTCAAAATGGATAACCGTATCCGGGATGCAATCAAAGACGGAGCAATCACAGGAGATTATGCTGGGCATTGGTACTTTGATACAACGAGAAAGCCGTATGGTGGAACTTTGGGAGATGCGGAAGGAGAAATATGTTTTGAGCTGGTAGACGGCTCAAATGTTTATTTTGGAAACCCAAACAACCCAAGCACAGACACTAGAGTACAGCCATATATCCAAGTAACTGGAAGAGCGATGGTTGAACATCTAAAAAGAGAAGCTGAGTTCCACAAGCAAAATGCAGAGGAAGTAACGTCAGATAGCGACACTTATTATGTAGCCGGAGATAACGGAAAAATAGAAATTAAAGGAGACGACTTCGGAAAAGCGAGTTATGTAATCACGTATACATACGACCATAAAACACAGACGATAAAAGCTAGTAAATCCACAGAAACAGCGATTATTTATGAAAACGAAGAAACTGGACTCACCTATTACCCTATATCGTGGGGGAATTGGGAAAAGCAAAAGAATTGCTATCATGGCAACTCGCTTTGTTCGGGGATAATCCCGAACCAAATCCTCATTAATCGAATGCTATTCCTTATCGTTTTGCATCAAATGAACAATGCTTTTCAAAAGCCGATTTATAACGCTGAAAAAATTACAGAGTGGACAAATGACGTGGGTTCTGCTATCGCAGTACAAGGTTTGGAATCTGGCGAAAAAGTAAGAGACTTTGCAGCTTATCTGCAAGCTGGAGATATTTCCGCAGCTATTGTACGTGTATTTGAAATGACAATACAATACACGAAAGAAGTACTAGGAATTAATGACGCAATGTCCGGGAATATCAATCCTGAAACAGCAAGCGGAAGATCTATCGCTATAACGGTACAACAATCCAACATTCCGTTAGATAATCCAAAGTCTAACCTTTACGAGTGGATGGAGGATAATGGAAAGATTATTATGGATATGATCGCAACCTACTACGGAACACGTAAAATTGTTGTGGACGGTGCGCTTGTGGAATACGACTTTTCGCAGCTTAAGAATATGTGGCTCAATACCAAGTGCGATGTAGGACCATCAACTTATTGGAGTGAGATTGCACAGGTTGAAATGTTAGACAACCTTCTTTCTATGCGTGATCCTTTGTTTGATTTAATCACTTATTTAGAAGCACTTCCTGAGTCCTACCAAAACAAAGAGTTAATCAAGACGTTAAAAGAGAAACAAAAAGAACTAGATGATATGCAAAAGCTGAAAAAACCTGATTATGAGCAAATGGCACAGTTTGTTGAGTCTCTGCCGAAAGAAGTACAAATACAGCTTGAAGAGCTCAGAAACAGTGATCCACAAGCTTATGAAACACAAATCATGGAAATGATGGGAGGAATGGAAAATGGAACACCTATGCCCGAAATGTAACGCGGAATTGCAAATTGCAAACAATCAGTTAAAAAGTGAACGTGACTCAGAGGATGTATATTGTGAGCTAACAATGGTCTGCCCGAATCCAAACTGTGAAAATTACGCAGGACCAGACAGAAACAATCCGAAGACGGTTGTGAAAACCATTAGAAATAAAGTTAATTAAGGAGGAAACGATATGAAACAATTAAAACATGATCTTTTAACAAGTAAGTACACGGAGGTGCGCCATGAAGAAGATTTTAAATTCAATGCACCACACAGATTCAAGGTATTGAGTCGAAAGAGTCTAGCGGAAGGAGAAGAAGCGCCGGTATTAGCTGATATTCATTTCCAAGAAGGACCTATCAAAGAGAATGGAGTAAACGGCGTCTGCAACGAAGATTTGATTGCAATGGTTATCTGCCGCTTGGAGCATTTTCAGAAGTCGGAATATGCTTGTCGGGATAATGCAATCGCCATTACAAAACTTGAAGAGGCTCTGCTTTGGTTAAGAAAAAGAACTATCGGCAGAGAAAACAGAAATGTGGAAGGAACTAGTGAGGTGTAATAGTTATGATTTGCGACGACTGTACCAAAAAAGATGTATGCAGGCTAAAAGAACAATGCAACATTTTAGAAAGAGACATACAGCATAGTGAAATTGAAGATTCGATAATTTTACAAGTTAAATGCAAGCATAGAGAAGTGGCAATGCAAGGGATATCAAAAAGACCACCACATACATTATTTGGTAAGCCAATGTGTGAATCCACCATAAATGAACCTATTGGGTGGGGAAAGGAGAAAGAATGACTAAAAAAGAAATCTTCCTACAAGAATTTGATAAAGACCATAACGATGTTGTGGTAGAAGTTACAGTTCCAAACTGTCCAAGAACAGAGTTAATCATAAACCCAAAAGAGAATTTCAAAGGCAAGAAAGAATACTACGATAAGGCGTACAATGACGACTTAGAGTTGAAGTCTTTCGATCAAATCAAAATTGTAAGTTACCGTTTTCGTTAATCAAGCACTCGATAGAGTGTTTTTTTAATGCCCAAACCACAGGGCGGAAAGGACAAAAACATGATATTTCACAAATTAAAGACACCATACTTTAGTGAATTGGACAGCGGAGGCGGAGACGACTTTGAATTAGATTTTTCAGAGGAATCCGTAGAAGAGCCAGAAGGAGCAGAAGTCATAGAAACCGAAGAGGATACCAAACCAAAGGGAGACGTGACGGATCCGGAACCATATAAACTCAAAGTTAAATACAACCATGAAGATATGGAGCTGGGAGAAGAAGAAGCGATTCCATTAATCCAAAAAGGCATGAATTACGATAAGGCCATTGAAAGAGCAGCGCAAGAAGCAAAGCAACAGGCGATTGACGAATACATAGCCGCGCAAGGTTATGAATGGAACGGCAATCCTATCACAACGGAATCCCAGTATCAGCAGGCCTTATATGAGCAGGAACTAGCGTCGAAAGGCGTAGATCCTACTGAGATTCAGAGATTAGTTGGAGAACATCCTGACGTAAGAAGGGCAATGGAAATTGCGGAAGCAGCAGAGCAAGAAGAACTCTCCACCAAAGAGTACAAAGAGTTTATTTCTGAGTATCCGGACGTAAGGCCGGAAGACATTCCGAAAGAAGTATTTGAATACCAAGCACAAACCGGAAAGCCTCTTCTTGATTGCATGCGGTATAACGAGCTTCGGATTCTAAAAGAACAAAACAAAACGTTAAAACAAAATAAAGAGAACTCAAAAAGGGCGCCAGTTGGTTCGGTAACTACTTTCGGTAGCGACGATCCAAACTACGACCCTTTTTTAGATGGGTTCAATTCCATTTAGGAGGTAAAAACATATGGCAATTAATTTAGCTCAAAAATACTCAAAAAAGGTTGTTGAAAGATACAGTCTAAAATCACGTACAGACGTTGGCCTTAATAAAGACTACGACTGGGCAGGAGTTAAAACAGTAACCGTTTACTCTGTTCCGACCGTGGCGCTTGGCGATTACGAAAGAACAGGAACGTCACGTTATGGAACCCCGACGGAGCTACAAGACACCAAACAGGATTTAACACTGACAAAAGATCGTTCCGTGTCAATTACGATTGATAAAGGAAACGACAGCGAGCAAATGGGCATCAAAGAAGTGGGCAAGGTAGTAGCGAGACAAACAGACGAAGTATTCCGCCCGGAATTGGATGCATACCGTATTGCTACATGGTGCGCAACGCTTAATACAACCGGAACACCGGTGGCCTTATCAAAGGACAACATTTACACTAAGTTCCTTACGGCACAGGAATATCTTGACGAGAACAAAATTCCTATTGACGGTAGACTTTGCTATTTAACACCTGCATCATACAACTTTTTCAAGCTTGATCCGAACTTTGTAAAAGCCAGTGATATGGCGCAAGACATGTTAAAGAAGGGGCAACTTGGAGAAGTGGACGGCACTGCAATGATGAAACTTCCGACAACATACTTCCCGGCAAACGTAGGGTTCTTGTTAATCCATCCGTCCTGCTCATGTTCACCTTTAAAGCTCGAAGAGTTAAAGGTACATACGAACCCACCAGGAATTAACGGGAAATTAATTGAAATGCGTTATATCTACGATTGCTTCGTTTTCGATAGCAAAAAAGATGCAATTTGTAAGCACATGAACGCTTAAGGAGGAACTATGATATTCGTACATAAAGAAACAAAAGCCAAGTTTGAGACGGATAACAAAAATTTAGTGTCCATGCTCGAACGAGAAGGCTATGAACTTGCAGGAGAAGAAAAAGAAGAAAAGGCAGAATTGCTTGAAAGAGCAAAAGCTTTGGGAATCAAAGCAACGAACTCCATGAAAATGGAAACGTTACTGAAAAAAATAGAAGAAGCGGAAGCGGAAGAAAAAGAAGAAAAGGCGGAAAACGCCGAATAATGCTTTTCACCATAAGGCAGCGGTTACGAGTGTAGCTTGCTGCCTTTATTTTGCTTAGAAAGGAGTAACTATGTATACAGGAAAAGAAGTTTTTGACATTGCGGTATCCATCATTGATGAATTAAGCGACAGCGGTACGGTTAACCCGTCACAAGTTGCGGAATATCAAAACCGAGCTCCTTTTTTACTGGATATGTGGCAAAGAGAAATCGGGCGATTAGAAAACAAAACTGATTTAATTAAAATTACATCGTTAGATCAGGGATTGCCAATCAGTGATGTGAACTGCCCTTCAGGAGCGTATTATCTAGCACATCATTTCGCATTAGCCGACCAAAATGATAGCCTTGCAAGTGTCTGTGTTTCAAAATACAGAGAATTAAAACGAACCGCTTCGAAACCTTCGCTCAATGTAAAAATAACAGATGTATATGGTGGACTGGTATGAGCAATTTAAATCTACTTACAATAGACACCTTCCTCGGTGTTAATAAGTCAGATACAGAGACCTTGCTAAAACCGGGTGAAGCAAGCTACATGTCGAACTGGATGATAACAGACGACTTGAAGCTTAAGAAAATGTTTGGATATGAACAATTATTTAACGGATTAGCCAAAAAGATAAATGGCATGTGGTACGGACTCATTCAAGGGATTCCGCATCTAGTATTTACTTGTGGTGGACTTGTGTACGAGCACAATCTTACTACACATGAAAATATAAACATCGGAACGATAGCAGATGCATTCCCGACTAATTTCTTCGTATCAAACAATACTCTTTATATCCTAGATGGTAACGAGTACCGTCAATGGACCGGAACCGGAAACATTACAACAGTAAAAGGATATGTTCCGACCGTCTTTACAGCAGCACCGCCGACTGGAGGAGGAACAATCCTTGAAAGCATAAACTATCTGACAGGACAAAAAAGCATGAAATTTAGTTCTGACGGGGTATCGACTGTTTATCAGCTTCCGGAATATAACATTGAAAGCGTGGACTCTGTAGTGGTAAATGGCATAGAACAGACCAAAGACACGCATTATACGGTGGATTTAATCTTGGGGACTATAACGTTTGTCACAAAGCCGATTTTAGGGGTAAATAACGTGGTTCCGACATGGACAAAAACCAACCAGCAAGACCGCCAATCAATCACAAAGAATAATTACTACGGCGGCATCTATTATTCGCGTATTTGGCTCTTCGGAAATCCGGATCATAAAAATACGCGCTATCCTTCAGGGATAACAATGTCAGGTAGCAGTGACCCGACCTACTTTCCGAAGTTCTCGGACTCCAATGTAGGAGAACATGAAATAACAGACATGTGCATCCAGTACAACAAACAGCTTATTTTTACTCATGGAGATGCAAACGGAGCCAGTGGCTGGTATTCAGAGCAGGAAACAACGACAGATCCTTATACCGGTATTGTCACAACTTTGTTTCCGATATTCCCAATGAATTCTCGAATTGGAAACGCTGCAAAAGGACAAACGCGAATTATAATGAATAACCCATTTACCGTGTATAAAGGCGTGTATCAGTGGGTATCTACTTATGTTTTAAACGAAAAGAATGTAGAATGGGTATCAAAGAAAATCCAACCGGACTTAGATGAAGTTGATTTAACAAAAGCGATTACTTTCGACTGGGATGATAGAGGCGTATATATACTTGCAGTAGATAAGCGGGTATGGATGTATAACTATCGTGTAGATGCATGGTACGCTTTGGATTTGCCGGATACACCGACTTGTTTCACAATCGTTGAAAAAGATTTATATTTCGGCACAACGAATGGAGAAATAATGAAGTTTAATGAAAGCCTAGGAACTTATAACGGAAAACCGATTGAAGCACAGTGGGAAATGGGATTCTATAACTTCGGAGCTGAGTGGTTAAGAAAATTCATAGGACGAATGTTTGTCGCGATAAAACCTTTAGCGCAAACACACATCGACTTATCCTATGAGACGGACAAGTCAAACCAGTCCGAAGTCTATACGGCGAAATATTCATTAAGCAACTTTGCGACGTGGAATTTTGCGACGTTTTCCTTTGCAACGAATTACTCCCCGCAGCCCTTTAAATTCAAGATAAGGGCGAAAAAAATAGACTACTTCAAATTAAAGATAACAAATAACGGTACGGATTCTGCAACCGTGCTATCAATCACAATCCCGTCAAGAATCGGCGGAGAAGTGAAGAATAGGAGGTAAATATGGCACTCACACAATGCCCGGTAAAAACAACAATTATAGGGGAACTAGCCACAGAAGCCGACCAAAGAGGATTAACAGAACAAGAATTCAAAGATAAATTTGACGAGTTCGGAAAAACATTTGTAGAGTGGTTTAACCAAGTCCATTTAAAAGACGTTGAAAATATACCGTGCAATCCGAACTTGTTGAATAATGCATATTTCGAACTGAAAGATGCCATTGTAAATCAAAAAGGTACACCAAGCGGATGGAAAGCTTCGACATCTATGTATTTTATAGATAGATGGAAAAGTTACATAAACATAACCCTCAATACCACATACACATTCGAAACGAATGGATTGGGCATACAAGTATCGGATGGATATGGAGGGATTGCGCAATTATTAGAATTCGCTCCAAATGAAGGAATGTACACTTTTTCGGCCATAATTGATGGAATTGTGCACTCGTTAACGTTCGACGCAAATACATGGAATGCCCAAATAGGAACAAATATAGAACTTGCAGTGCTTACTTATTATGATAAGAAAACGGTTAGAATTCTTTTTTACGATACTGTTAAGCACATTATACAAAGGGTAAAACTCGAAAAAGGCACAGTCTCAACAATACTAAATGACCCGCCACAAGACTTCGGTGATACATTGCGAAAGTGTCAGAGGTTTCAATATCGCTTAACATCTAAAGGTACAGCATTTCCGTGTATTGGATTTTCGACTGAGCAAAATGCATATCTTTTTGCTTTTGGATTACCGACGGAATTAAGAATAAACCCTACTGTAACGTGGTCTAACGTTACAGTTAGAACTTCAAGTGCAATTTTAACACCTACGGATGTAACTTTTTATACCATGGTTGGTAATATAGTAAATATTAAAGTTAGTGTTGCAAGTGCTAATATAGGTGATGTTGGTATATTACGTATTCCTGTTGATGGATTTATTAATTTAGATGCAAACCTATAAAGGAGTAAGTATGAAAGAAATAATAGAAGCCTTAAAAGCAAAGTGTAAGGAAATGTATGAATCGGACAAATGTAACGAATGCCCTTGTTTTTACGATGGTGATTGTGTCTTTAAAGACTGTTATATGGAACCATATAGATGGGACGAAGAATAAAACACCTTGCACCTGCATAAAATATAGGTTACCATGATAACGAGGTGATAAAGATGAAAAAATTACTATTAGGGGTAATCTTAACCATTACATTAACCACAACTGTATACGGAGCATCGTATATTTTCAATGATGCAAACTCCACCCTGTATGTTAACGGATCAAAAGTAAATTGCAATCCTGTAACATACAACAACACAACCTACCTACCACTTAGAACTGTAGCAGAAACACTAGGCGCAGAAGTAGGATATAACAATACAACAAAGCAAATTGACATAAATACCGTTAATACTCAGAAACTGGCCGAAAGTTGCGTAATGCTCTTTTCTGAAAAAGGAACAGAAGGGCATCAAGGAAGCGGTGTATATATTGATTACGGAAAGATTCTTAGCTGTGACCACGTAACCAATGGAAACACAAAACATTTTACATCGGATAAGCTAGACTTAACATTAGATAAAAGCAATTCGACATTAGATGCTAGCATATTAGACTCTCCAAATAAAGATATTAAGCCGGTGAAAATAGGAGATTCCGACGAAGTAAAAGTCGGTGATAAAGTAATCCTCATAACTTCGCCAAAAGGAGAGAAAAACAAAATAACGTATGCAAATGTATTAGAACGTTATCCGAATGGAGAAAAAGAAATATTGCTTTGGGGAAAAATTGATAACGGTTCCAGTGGGGGTGCTTGTTTTAATATGCAAGGTGAATTAGTAGGAATTCTTGCTAATGGATTAGACGGTAGTGATTTATGTGCAATGATTCCAATTAACGATATCAGAAAAGAACTATAATAGAATAAATCAGAAAGGAACACGAAAACGTGTTCCTTTTTTAGTGCAAGGAGGTATAACATGTCCTTATTTTCAAAAATAAAAGATACGGCAAAAAAAATAGCCAGTGGTTTAAGCAAAGTGTCTTCGGGTGGGTCTTCAAGCAAAAGTTCTTCATCCGGCAAACCAAGCTCAAACAGCAGACCATCAAGCAATGCTCCTTCCGCTGGGATTTACAGCGGAAATATTGCTCAAAACATGAATAACTATTTAAACAGTGGGGGGAGCACGTCTGATGCTGCCTACCAAAAGATGCTTTCCGATCGCCGCGATAAAATCTTAGCAACGGATTGGGCAGCAAAAATAAATGCATCCAAAAGTGAGGCAGAAAAGAAATGGCTAACAGATGTCCGAAATGAAAAGCTTGCAATAAAAGCCGGGAAAGGCGATGATTATACCTCGCAAGTAATAGGAGGGCAAATCTATCAAGCACCACAACCAAGGTATGATGAACCGATAGAACCGGATTATCAAGAACAGTTAGATAAGCTTGCAGAGGCAAGAGAAAAAAGCGCAATTTCAGCGCTGACGACAGCAAGAAACAACGCTTTAGCAGGACTAAAAGAACGGCAAGCATCCATTGAGCCTTACTATTATCGGAAACGAAACCAAGCGGCGGCTAGAAGCGATGTAGGGGCGATGAACTTCGCTCAGTATATGGGAGCGAGAGGTGTGAGTGGGAACGCCGCTGCAATGCCGGAAATCTATCGTAACGCAAGCCTGCAAAATGATCTTGGCGCGTTAGACAGGCAGCAAGCGGCAGATATGGCAGGAATCGGAAGAGACCGCTCAAACATTGAAACGAATTACCAATCTGACGTAGCAGGTGCGAGCGCAGAAGCGGAAGCGCAAAGAATGCAAAACTATATTGAACAGATGAACGCAGAGCGAGCCTATAAAGCGCAGCAAGACGCAATTCGAAAAGAAGAGTTCACAAATACGATCGGGGCATATTCTGACGATTACGCAGCCGAAATCAATCGTTTGAAATCGCAAGGTTACTCCGATGATAGTTATGAGATCAGAGCCTTAACAGCTGCAAGAAAAAATAAACTTGCAGAACAGCAAGCGGCAGCAGAGGCGGCAAGGCAGCAAGACTTTGAAAACGCTCTAAAAAAAGCAAAGAGCGATTATGAAACCAGTAAACCTTATTATAAACCTTCGACATCGAAACCAATTAGTTACTCTGCTAATCAATCGAATGTAATTAAGCTATTAGAAGCCGGACTGATTGACGAAGCGGAAGCAAAACGTAGGTTGGGAATGTAAAGGAGTGCCTTATGGCTAAAAATCTATTAGATGAAATGAAGAAGAAAAGAGCAGCTGAACTAAGAGCACAAAACGCCTGGATAATCGCCAATAAGAAAGGTGATAAAGCGGGGATGGCGAGAGCTCATGCGGAAGCAGACCGGGCAAGAGGGTTCTCTACAAAGTCGGTAAAAGCAGGCAGCCATTATGTACAAGCTCCGACCGGAAAGGCTCTCGAACCTTTACCATTGGCTTTTAAACAACCGGAGAAGAAAAAAACAATAACAAAATCAAAAAAGAAAACTCCGCCACCTAAGAAAAAACAAATTACCGTACCGAAATCAAACCCATTAAATGATGTATTTGATAAAAAAGAAACCTATGTAGATAAAGCGAAAAAAGGAAACTACCTAGGAGCCGGATTAAACTTTGTCGGAACTGGCGTACAAGCTGGGCAATCATTGTATTTGAACGGAATAAACGCAGTAGACGCTTTAGCACATGGAAAAAAACCGAAGTTTCAATACAATATGGATAAATCGGATTATGACAAGGCGGTAGTAAAAAGACGGGGAAAAATAGAAACCATTACAGATAAGTTGATGAAAAAAAATGAGTTTCTTGGCTCTACGTATAATCTGTTAAATGAAATGTCAACCGATCCGATCGACTTTACACCGCTTGGTCTTGCTGGAGATATAAAGCTGGCAAGGGGACTTGGAGAAGGTTCGGAAACTTACATGAAAGCGTTAAAAAGAGGAACGCTCTCAGGGGATCTTCGAACAGTTAAAGAAGGAGTAGAGAAAATACCGGTAGTTCAGCCGGATGGAAAAGTAAAGTATAAAACTATTCGTAAAAATTCCTTTGAATCTGATATACGAAAACCCATAAGCACTACAAAAGAAGAAAAAAGTGAAAAGTTATTATTACCAGAACAATCCAATTTACTACGAGATAGAGGATACCCTACCAATGACTCAAACTTAAAACACAAAACAATCTACATAGAACAAGACAGAATAAATGACTTAGCAAAGTCGATTGAGAGCATCACAAATGCTGACACAAGAAAAAAAGTTAAATCAAAATTAAAGGAATTATTTGGTGGGAAATCATATGTGGTAAATGGCGTTAAGGTGAAGGGAATTCCTTACAAAATGGATATATCTTCAAAAGGAATAGGTGAAATTGCTTCAAAACAAGAAATTACACCAGAACTCATATCGGTAATAGAAAAGTTAGATGAAGTAGTTCAAAATGCACATTATTTTGCTAGTGAACCAGATAAAAGATTAAGGGAAGATGTTTTGAGATCTGATCTATTCAGAACGAATATTTCGTTAGGTGATAATGTTGCAACAGCAACGACAAGATCGAATGCTTTAAAAGATGGAACAAACAAGCTGTATTTTACTGGATTAGATAAAAATAGAACCGCTAATCCACAACCACGAGCCGACAGTAGTCTTCAACGTGGTATAGTGGAAAACGATTCTATTAACTTAAAAGTACCACAGCATTTCTTGAATGTCAATGCAAAGCTTCCGAAATTTTTCGATAAAAAAATGCCTAAAAATCAACAATTTGCTACTAACATTACAGAAAAATCCAATCCATTAAAAAAGTTCTACACTAATATTGTGGACAATCAATTTGCTTTAACGGATTCGACGAGAGGTATCGAGCAAACAGCAGACAAAGACATTAAAATTCTAGGATCGAATGCGAGAAACGTAAGAGGAAGCGCAGAGTATGCCTTCCGAAAGAATTTGGTGGATATGCAAGGCAAAAAGATAGGAGAAAACAGCCTAGAAAGCATCCTAGGAACGACTAAGGGCGAAGAAGACGCTTTAAAGGACTATTTATTGCATAAACACAATATCGCTCGTTACAGACAAGAAAAACCTATCTTTATAGGTGACGGTATGAGTCCGACCATTACAGACGAAATGTCACGACAGATTGTTAAGGAGTACGAAAAGCTTTATCCTCATTTTGCAGATAAGAGTAAACAGCTTAATGAGTTTAATGGAAAATTCATTGATAACTGGCTTGTAAAAAGTGGGTTGATTAATGAGGATTTTGCCAATCTTCTTAAAACGATGTACCCTGACTACGTTCCGACACTCAGAGAAACGGGGGGCGTTGCCGGGAAAAGGTATTCTCCGAAAGGATTGAAAGCAAATTCAGGAATCAAAGGAGCTACCGGAGGAAATGATCCAATCATGGCTATAAATAGAAGCTATCCAATCATGATCCAAAAAGCCATGAAAGCAGCAAGACAAAATGAAATCTATAACGGATTACTTGATGCAGTAACAAAAGAACCGGTTAAAATGTCAAAATGGGCAAAACTTGCAGACGATAACAGCGGAAAAATGCTAGATGCCTCTTTACTGGAAAACGCAAAAACTGCCATTAATGAAAACGGGATAGACGGGATTGAGACTTTAGCAAACAAGCAGTTGCAAATTGATGAACGTATGGGAAAATATTATGTGACTGCAATGAAAAACGGAAAACCTATCAGGATGCAAGTACATAAAGACTTGTTTGACGCTCTAAACTCTCTGAATCGTACCGGAAATGAGGGCGTGCTTGATAGTTTGGCAAACGCAGTGGGAAAATATGCTTCTAATCCATTTAAAGCATTAATCACCGGATACAATCCTTTCTTCGCATTAAGAAACATTGCAAGAGACGTTCCGACGGCCTACATTCAAGGCACGGAAAACAATCCGATTAAATGGGCCGGTAACCTCATCGAAGCAGGAAAACATATGGCAAAGAATGACGAAACCTACCAAGAGTTTTTAGCGCTTGGTGGTAAGATGAACGGGTTCTTTAATTCCGAAAGGGGTTTAGTCCCGGATAGACTACCGACAAGAATACTGAGAAAGACAGGGGAAACCATAAGCACATTCAACGAAGCCACTGAGACTTTACCGAGATTTGGGGAGTATCTAGGAACTGTAAAAAGAGAAGGTGGAGATTATGCAGCAAAACAAAAAGGTATCTACAACCAAGGCGAGGTAACGGTAAACTTCGGAAGACACGGAGATATAACAAAATCCATTGACCGTGTTACTCCGTATCTGAATCCATCGGTACAAGGTATAGATAAGTCCATTAGATCATTAAGAAAACCATCAACGTGGGCAAAAGGACTTGGAGTGATAACCGTACCAACGGCGGCAATGTACGCCATAAACAATAGGACTCCTGAAGACAAATCAAATTATGAACAACTGGATAATCGAACCAAAGACAATTACTTCCTATTCCCTACTGGAGAAGGAAAATATATCAAGATACCAAAATCAAGAGAAAGTGGTGTAATCTTCTCGACCTTAGCAGAAAGACTGTATGGAGCAGCACAAGGACAAAAAGAACCATTCAAGGGATTCGGAAATACAGTTGCAACCAACTTCTCTCCTTCGAATCCGATTGAAAACAATATCCTATCACCTTTTGTTTATTACATGCCAAGAAATAAAGACTTTGCGAATCGCGCAATCGTACCTACGTCCATGACGAACGAAGGTTACGGGGATGCAAGATCCAAGTATCTTCAATATGACGATGCAACGTCGGAAATAGGAAAATGGCTAGGAGATGAAATGAGAAAAATCGGAGTCAATAACGGGGAAGGTCTATCTCCAAAACAAATTGATTACATTATTGATTCTTACACGGGCATTATTGGAGATCTTCTCCTTCCGGCAACAACAAAAGGAGATAGTCCAGTAAACAAGGTCTTGACAAGACCATTTACAGCAGACGTTCTTTATAACAACAATATCCAAACAGACTTTTATGATAAGTTCGAAGATGCAAAAAGAATCAAGTCTGACAACAACCTTATTAATGACATTCCAAAAGAATGGATCACGCCGGAGGAAAAACGACTCTCCGTGTACACAAAAGCATCTTTGGAAATGTCAGAATTAAGAAAGCAAGAAAAGCAAATCATGGCCAATATGCCGGATGGAGTAAAAAAAGAACTTCAATTAAGAGAAATCCGCAAACAGATTTTAAACATTGCAGAAAGCACGACAACCGCAGCGGAAAAAGCTTATGAGGAATATAAGAAGACATACATTCCGGAAATCTCCTATATGAGCGATCGACAAAAAGCAAACTATAAAAAGTACGCAGAACCTGCAGGACTTAAGCCGGATATTTACGCAAAGACTGTAAGCGGTGCAAATCGAATCGAAAGTGACAAAGACGAAAACGGGGAAAGCCTGAAAAATGTATCCAAAAAGAGAAAGGCATACATAGACAAAATGAACCCAACAGCTACAAGAGAACAGCTTCAAATCCTATACGAAGCCGCTGGCGTATCAAAAACAGTAGGACATTATAGGAAACAATTTAAGTAACACGCAATAAGGCGTGTTTTTTATTACAAATAAAGCATTAGGAAGGAATGATTTTATGAACAATATTATTGAAACAACAAACTTAACCCCGATTGAAATTGTGTTAAAAATGGATAATGACGGATATGTAACAGCTTTAAACTTGTATGAGTTTTTAGAACTTAATCCTGTCAATTATGCTAGGTGGTGTAAAACTAATATTTTAGAGAATTCATTTGCTGAAAAGGGAGTAGATTTTTACTCTTCGCAAAGGAAGAGTAAAGGCAAGGGTAACTTTGCAGATGATTACAAGCTAAAAGTTTCTTTTGCTAAGAAATTAGCCATGCAATCGAAAACTTCAAGAGGTGAAGAGGCACGATGCTATTTTATAGCTTGTGAAGATGCACTGAAAAGAGTTGCGGCAGAAAAACAGAAATGGGAAATTGAAAGAGCGAAAGGAGTTGTAATCCGTCACATTTTAACCGATACGATTAAAATGAAAGTTCCGGATAGCCCGCATAAAAGATTTATGTATCCTAACTATACTAAATTAATTTACAAAACACTGCTCAATAAGACTATGGAAGAATTAAAAGAACAGTATGGAGTTAAAGGGAAAGAAAGCATAAGAGAATATTTAACCGCTGACGAATTAAAAGAAGTTGAAACCTTAGAAATGTTAGTGAGTAGCTTAATTAATTATGGTTGGGGATATGATCGAATAAAAGAATTTGTCCAGCAGAATAATGCTAAGAAATTAGCAGGTTAGTACGCATTAAGCGTGCTTTTTTATTACAGAAAGGGTGATTGATATGATATTAAAGTCAAAACTAAGCAAAAATTATCCAATGGCAGATCCAAAGAAATATTTAATAGGATCTCCGGAGCTGCTTGATCCTGTTTTCGCCGGACGGCTTGCTTATCTTGCAAAATGTAAAGGCGTAAAGATAAAACTTACAGAGGGCTTTCGATCGAGCAAGAGACAACAAGAACTTTACAACATGTATTTGCAGTATAAACGCACCGGAAAAGGTAGCATAAAAAGCGCAGCTCGACCGGGTACAAGCTGGCATGAGTTTAGATTAGCAGTAGACACATCAACGTATCCGGTTAGAGGAATGAATAACACTCAGTTAGCTCGATACGGTCTATGCAAGCCGATTAAAAGCGAAGGCTGGCATATACAACCTTTAGAAACAAAAGGGAAATCAAACAGAAAGGCTTTTGCTCCGGCAGAAGTAGAAGAGGAGGAAGAAGTGGATACAACTACAATCACAGCGAAAATGAATGGAAAAAATACAAAGTTAACTAGCATTCTTTATAAAAATGAGAATTATGTAAGATTGAGAGATCTTGCAGAGGCTCAGTCAGATGATGCGCTCGAAGTAAGTTGGAACCAAGCTACAAAAACCGTAGAAATCAAAAGTAAACAGGAGGGCAAACAATGGACTGGACATCAATTATAACAGCGGCGTTCGCTTGCATCGGAACCGCAGCAGGAAGTTTGTACGGTATAAAAAAATCAAACAGCCTTATCGAATACCGAATGGATAAACTTGAAACAAAGGTAGACAAACATAACAGCGTTGTGGAAAGAACATACAGACTGGAAGAACAAATAAAAACTGCGAATCATCGGATCGCTGACTTAGAGGAGGCTTCAAAATGAGATTCAGTAAAAAGATTGTAACCGCTATAGTAATTTTAAACATCACCTTTGCAATAGCGGTATTAGCCTGCTTTTGGCATACCGGAAATGAACCAGGCGTGCTCGTCGGTGCGTGGTTTGCCTTTACGACAGGCGAGCTTTGGGCATTGTCCAAAGTAACTCGTGAGAAGAATAAAAAGGATGGTGAGTAATCATGGAACAGATTTTA
Organism: Anaerovorax sp. IOR16; assembly: GCF_017168145.1. GTDB lineage: Bacteria > Bacillota > Clostridia > Peptostreptococcales > Anaerovoracaceae > IOR16. The sequence continues at coordinate 73,126 of NZ_JADQTL010000011.1, forward strand.
TTGTCGTTATTAACACTTGTGCTTGCAATCGCAACGTACATATTCAAGTCGGTCATAGTTCCTTACATGGAAAGCAAGGTAAAGAAAAATGATTTAGAGAAAGTCCTTGCACTTGTAAAAATTGCAGTGGCAGCAGCGGAACAGATATACAAAGAAAGTAAGGTTGGAAGACAGAAAAAAGAATACGTTAAGAAGTACCTAGCACTCCTTGGAATCGAATTAAGCGAAGCAGAACTCAACGGGTTAATTGAATCTGCAGTATATGAATTAAACCAAACCAAGACGGAATTAATTGACTCTGTACCGACAGTATAAAGTAAAGCAAATGGAGAAAAACATATAAATTAGTCAAAAGCCGTCTCTTCGGAGGCGGCTTTTTAATTGTGTGTTGCATTTCGTGTTGCATTTGTACGAAAAAAGCATCTTTTCTATGCAACATGCTATCGTTTTTTTGTAAAAACAATTCAATTTAAAACCCTTATGAATGTTGAAAAATAAAGAAGAACCGCTATTTATAACGGTTCTCATTTTGGCGGAGGACATGGGACTCGAACCCACGGGGCTGTTACACCTTACTCGCTTTCCAGGCGAGCTCCTTAGCCACTCGGTCAATCCTCCATAGTACTTTTCGCTTGTTTTTTTCTATTCATTTTTGTACTCGGTAGCGTACCTTTAATAATATAACGTATTTCGTCAAAAAATGCAACAACTATTTTAATAATAATCAAAATTTATCGGACAGCCTTTGCATACATTGTATGGGAGGGCAAATTTATGAATGTTAGGATAAAAAGAAATGGAGTGCGAAAATATCGCTCAAAGAGGCAAGTAGCTCAAGATCAAGTAAGAGGATTGGCATGTCTTATCTTATTAGGGTTTCTTGCCGGTGCGATGCTTTATATATTTGAGCCAAAGGTAGAGCCGGAATTATTTAAGGGAAAAGGAAAATTTGAAGTAACCGATGGACTCGAAATTCACGAAGAAATTTCAGGGGCATATAAAATCAACGCATTGCTGCCTCAGATTGTTTCCGATTTAAGAAATGCAACTGACATAAGTGCAGAAATTGCAACAGATTTTTATTATTTATATGATCGAAATAAGGAGAATGTAGCGGAGGCATTTAGTGGATGGATAAATCCGACAATAGAAGTATCTTATCAAGTGAAAAGAAAAAATAAAGTTTATGACATTGCAATTACTACGAAGGTTTCTTCTATTTATGCATATAAACCACTTACAATCGTAAGACATTATTTTTATGATGCAAAAAAACAGGAAGTAGTACAATCAAAAATAGAATGAGGGAGAAATAAAAAACCGCAAAAGTTTCTTTTACGGTTTTCATATTAATTTATATTATTTTTATAATTAGTGATTGTTTTTTTCAATTAAAGGTAAATGAATTTAATCATTCACAGAATACAGCTGTTCCAGAAGCTGTCACCATAAGCATTCCGTTATCGGATCCTAAAACCTCATAATCAATGTCTACGCCTACGATTGCATTGGCACCTAATTCTAAAGCTCGATATTCCATCTCCTTAAGCGCATTCAATCTTGCATTAATTAATTCATCTTCATAGCTTCCGGAGCGTCCTCCAAAAATATTGGATAGACCTGCAGCAAAATCTTTTAATAGATTTACACCGGAAACGACTTCCCCAAAAACAATTCCCTTATACTGTGTGATTTTTTTTCCTTCAACGCTTGGTGTTGTAGTTACAATCATAATTTTCCCCTTTCAAATCAATCTTTATTGAAAAATAATTCTGTTTTTACAATACCTTTTTCCTTCTTCATTGTCAAGAAAAAGCAACATATACGAGAATTGGTCGAAGAAAGTTAGGTTCTAAAATAGGACAAGATATCGTAAAATGAAAAGGGGGGATTGTGTAAGATGATAGGTTTTATAAAAAAAGTAGTTCAGAGTTACATAAAGCAATTTGGAGCAGCCATTCTTTGTATTGGCATTATTTTCGCAGGAATATTACTTTCATCTTGTCAATTACAAAGGCCCTTTGCCATATCAAATGATCGAGATTCCTTGAACGTTGTTGTGGAATATGAACGGCACGAAGATTTACCGGATATTTATAAAATAGATGTTGTGATTCCCAAAATTGAATCATCTGGGGATACAATTAAAACATTGAATGAAACCATTCGTGATGAATTTATGGAATATTATGAGTTAAATGCGGGTAATGCCAATGAAATTTTAGGAGGATGGCGATACCCTCAAATTGATATTTCTTATAAAGTAGTTCGAATCAAACAAATATGTGCAATTAGTATCATTACTGAAATTCATTCAGAGCAGGATCAGGGTAGAGAATCTTCTGTTCGAAGCTATTATTATGATGAACTGCAGAAAAAAATTTTAAGTTCCAAGGAATATTTAGAGAAACTAGGTCTTACACCTGATGAGGTGGAACAAGCATTTTTAGAAGGGGTGGGACAAAATTATAATCTTGAACACGTAGCGTTTTCCAGTTTGCAAAACCATTTTTATATTAATGAAAAAAAGCAGCCTGTTTTTTTCGTGGTTGATTAAAAGCAGTTGTGATATATTTATCGTTGTCTTAGAATGAAGGGTGTAAATGTTATTTTAGAATTGTATTTAAGAAATAGAAATTGTAATAGAAAGGTTCGGGGGACTGCTATGAAACTACTGCATATAGGGGATTTACATATCGGTAAACGAGTTTTCGAGTGTTCGATGCTGGAGGAACAAAAAGAAGTACTGCGCCAAATAATAGCGATTATAAAAAAAGAAAAGCCATTTGTTGTGCTGTTAGCAGGGGATGTTTATGATAAGGGGGTACCTTCTGCAGAAGCAGTTGAGCTTTTTGATGAGTTTTTGACGGAGCTTTCAAAAACTTCCAGTAACGTGTTATTAATCAGCGGTAATCATGATTCTCCTGAACGATTACATTTTGGAAGCCGTATTTTTAGAGAACAGGGAATATTTATTGCAGGTACTTTTGAAGGACAATTACAGAAGGCGACCTTAGAAGATGAACTTGGTACGGTTAATTTTTATCTTCTGCCTTATATTAAGCCTTCTGCGGTGCGGCCGTATTTTTTGGACAAAGAGATTAAAAATTATGAGGATGCTGTGCGTTCTATATTAGAAGCTGAAGAGATAATAGAATCGGAACGAAATGTCATTTTAGCGCACCAATTTGTAACTGCATCTGGAAAAGTACCTGAACGATGTGAATCGGAAATTCTTTCCGTAGGAGGAGTTGACCAAATTGATGCAGGCTTATTTTCAAAATTTGATTATGTTGCACTTGGTCACTTACATGGAGCACAGAAAATTGGAAGAGAGACAGTACGTTATGCCGGATCGGTGCTAAAGTATTCTTTTTCAGAAATAAATCATAAAAAATCAGTTACAATGATTGAACTTGGAAAGAAGGGAGAAGTAGAAATTCAACTGATTGCTTTACCATTCCAACGAGATTTTCGAGAAATAAAAGGTCCTTTGGAAGAATTAATTAAGCCTGAGATTGTCAGCTGTGGAAATGCAGAGGATTATTTATCTGTAATTCTAACAGACGAAGAGCCGATTGCAGATCCTTTAGGAAAACTGCGGAGCCGATATCCAAACGTGATGCGGCTTACTTTCGAGAATCGGAAAAACAGTGGATGGAAACCAGAGTGGAGCGAATCACCGGAGAACCTTACAAAAAAAGAACCAATGACGCTTTTTGAAGATTTTTTCTTTCTACAAAATGGGAGTAAGATGACAGAGCAACAGAGGATGTTAATGAAAGATCTTTTTAGAAAAACGTTAGGAGGTGATCAATAATGAAACCAATCACCTTAGTTATGAATGCATATGGGCCTTACGGTGGAAAGGTAGAAATTCCGTTTGAACAATTAGGTGAGCGAGGTTTATTCTTAATTACTGGGGATACCGGATCGGGAAAAACTACTATTTTTGATGCTATAACTTATGCACTTTTTGGAATGGTTAGCGGAAGTACACGTACGGTAAATACATTACGTAGTGATTTTGCCCTTAATGAAGAGAAAACCTTTGTAGAATTTGTTTTCTTTCACAAGAATGAAAGATATAAAGTAATTCGAACACCACAGTATGAACGACCTAAAAAACGAGGAAATGGATTTGTGACTCAGGCTGTTGAGGCAGAACTTTTACTTCCAAGTGGAAAAGTGATTACAAAAGTAAAAGAAGTGGATGAAGCAATTGAGAAAATCTTAGGATTAGATTATAAGCAGTGGATTCAGATTGGAATGATTGCACAAGGTGAATTTCTAAAACTTCTGAATGCAGATAGTAAAACAAGAAGTGATATTTTCCGTAAGGTTTTTCATACAGATTTCTTTTTAAACATACAGCAACGTTTGACACAAGAATTATCCATTTGTAGAAAAGAAAAGGAAGCAGCAGAACAAAGATTGTTGCAATACACCGATGGAATACTATTGGAAGAAGATAGCGAGAAGAAGTGTGTTTTTACTGAATGGCAAAAAGAAAAAAATCAATATCTTATTGATGAAATACTTACGCTTTTAGAAGAACAGTTAGAAGAAGATCGCATCGTTGAGAAACATTGGGAGAATAAAATTCAACAGTATGGGATGGAACTCAGAGAACTAACCAGAAAAAAAGCAATTGCAGAAGAAAGCAATCGATTATTTATACAATTAGACGAAGCGTTAAAAGAGAAAACGCTGCTTGATGAACAGTACGATAAAATACAAAACAAGAAACAGCGTGTTTCCCTTTCAAAAATAGTGTCGGAAAAGATTTTACCATTAAAGCAAATCTATAAAAAAAGCAAAGATATTTTAGAAAGGGAAGGATTGCAGCAGGAAGAATTGCATCAAAAGCTAAGCTCTTTAAATGCGATAAAGTTGCAGAAAGAAAAATCATTTCTTCAAGCAGCACAAATGAAAGAAGAGTTAAATAAATTTATAGGCGAAATTGCGACACTTAAAGAACGCATACCTCAGTATGAGTTGTCCGAAAAACTGAAACAAGAGCGTGATCGATTAAGTATAGAAGAGAAACGCTTCATTGAGGAGATTAAGAAAAGTCAAGAAATCAATGAAACGCTAAAAAAAGAAAAAGAATTAAGAAAAGATATTGGGCAAAATCACCTTTCTTGTACACTATCCTTAGAAAAAAAGAGGGCAGAAGAACAAAAACTGAAAGAGAAAGCGGATGCTTTATCGAATCTTATTTCTCAAATAGATCATTTTCATATGGAAGAAGAAAATTACATACTTGAGTGCCGAAAATACGAAATGCTTGACCTGTCGGTAGCGGAACTGCAAACGAAATGTATTGAGGAAGAGCATCGTTATTTGAGAGAGCAAGCTGGAGTTCTGGCACAAACATTACAAGATGGGGAGCCGTGTCCGGTATGTGGATCGAAGGAACATCCAAACAAGGCGATGGTTTCCAAAGATGCCATTACAAAGGAAATGCTTAATAAAATGAAGCAAAATGTATCGGAACAACTTAAGCGATTGCAAGAAGCCGGTAATCATTTGGCAGAAAAAAAAGAAAGAACAAATCAAGGAAAAAAACAAATAATCTTTGATTACAATAAAATTTTTAAGAATAAAATTAAAATAATATCGCTTGAAGATATAAAAACTTGTGTAATACAAGAAGAACAGGAAACAGGAAATCAACTGACTGACAATGCAAAAGAAATAATTTCCTTAATCAATCAGCTAGATGAAATTTTGAAAGAAGAAAAGCATCTCCAAAAAGTGGAAAAAATGCTATTACAGCAAGAAATGAATCAAGCAGGGTTACAACAGCAATTGCAGGAGTATAAGGAGGAATTGGCAGCCTTAGATGGGAGATTACTTACAATCCAGAAACATGGTGAAATTAAAGATATTAAGACTGCAAAACAAGAATTATATTTGTTGGAAAAGAAAAAAAGCGAAATGGAAGAAATAATTAAAACCGTAGAAAACGAATATCAAAAAATTGAGAAAGAATGCTATGAATTGAAAGCGGTTTTACTTGAAAAAGACCGAATTCTACCACAAATGAAAAGTGAATATCAGTTGGCCTTTGACGAATACCTAGATGCACTTAATAAGTGTGGAATTAACGAAGAAGAATGTTCGAACATAGAGCAAAATAAGATTCATTTACAAGAGGAAGAAAGAGAGGTTGAGATATACGATCAACAGGTTAAGGAATGTGCATTACTAATAGGACAGCTAATGAAGCAAACTAAGGGAAAAGAAAAAATTTCCTTAGAAGAGTATTTTAATCAAATTCAAATTCTTGAAGAAGAAGACCGGCAGACAAAAAGAAAAAAGGAACAAGTAACCATTCGGCTTGCACAAAATTTGAAGACCAAAGAAAATATGATTCATGCAAAAAATGATGCCGAGGAAAAACAACAACGCTTTGCTATGGTTAAGGAACTTTCCGATACTGCAAATGGTAATTTAGCCGGAAAGCAAAAGATTGCATTTGAATCTTTTGTGCAAGGAGCATATTTTGATTGGATTTTATACCATGCAAATCAACGATTTGGCTTGATGACAAATGGAAGATATCAGTTAAAAAAACGGGAAAATGCAATGGATTTAAAATCTCAAAGCGGATTAGATTTGGATGTTGCAGATGCATATACAGGAAAAGCTCGTACGGTTAAATCTCTTTCAGGGGGAGAATCTTTTAAAGCGGCATTATCGCTAGCCTTGGGATTATCCGATGTGATACAAAGTTCACTTGGTGGAATACAGATGGATACGCTTTTTATTGATGAAGGCTTTGGTTCTTTAGATTCAGACTCCATTCAACAGGCGATGCAAGTACTTGCTCAATTGACGGAAGGAAACCGTTTGATTGGAATTATCTCACATGTTGATGAATTAAAGCGCTGCATTGACAAGAAAATTATAGTGAGAGGAAAATCTATATTTGGAAAGCAGAGTGGGAGTGAACTTGAAGTGATTGTATAGATAATTTAGCTTTTCCATGTAAAAAGTGCGGTTTAAACATGATGGGGGTAGAAGATGAAATATAGTTACCATCCAAAAATAACGAAAAGAAAATGTATATTTGCTTGTGTCGGTACAATTATAATTTTATTATCTCATATGTATAAATCAAAAAAACAGTTGATGAATATTTGCAAGGCATTAAAAATTAGTGAGGAACGTTTTCGTATTGCAGCAAGTCATACCGATAATATCGTATTTGATTATGATTTAAAGAAGAAAAAGATGTATCATTGTGATCCAAATGTTTTACGTTATGGAGTAAACATTGTGATTGAAAATGTACCGGAAAGTTTGGTAAAAAACGGTATTATTTCTGCTGCTTACGCAAAAGAGTTTTGTCAAATATTTTATGACATTGCAGCGGGTGCGCCGAAAGCATCTTGTGTTGTAAAGTCCAATTTATGTGATAATACGCATCGATGGGATAAGATTACATTAACCAATGTATTTGACGAACTGGGTAAACCAATTCGTACCATTGGAATTATTTCAAATGTTACTGAGCAAAAGGAAGCAGAAATTCGTTTTGTACAGGAAGAGCAATATCGTAAAGCAATCCGTGCAAAATCTATACTTAACTACGAATTCTATTTGACAAAGGATCAAATCATTAATGGAAATGATTGTTGGAATCAATGCTTAAAAAAGGCAAAGACAAATCGTTATTCTTGCGCATTGGAATACGTATTGAATCACAATGTTTACTCAGAAGATCGAAGTAATGTTTATGAGACTTTTTGTTTAAGTAATCTCTTGAAAATCTATAGTCAAGGACAAAGTAATGTTGAATTGGAGTATCGAAGGATAAAAGAAGATGGTACAGTTGTTTGGGTGAATTGTGCCATGCATCTATTTAGAGATTTGAAAAATAATGAAATCAAAGGATTTGCTTATGTAAAGGATATTGATGAGGAAAAGAAAGAGGCATTGCACTTAAAGGATAAAGCAAGAAGAGATTCTTTAACCGGATTATATAACCGTGCAGAAACGGAAAGACTGGTTGGAGAAATATTGGCTTCGACAAAGAGAAAGGATGTTGTCCATGCTTTTCTTATTATTGATTTAGATGATTTTAAGGGGACAAACGATCAGTATGGTCATATTGCAGGGGATGCAGCTTTAAATGAGATTGCAACAAAAATGCAAACAATTTTTCGAAAAACAGATGTTTTAGGACGGCTTGGAGGGGATGAATTTGTTGCGCTGCTAAGAGATATTGGTGACTTTAAAGAGATTGAAGATAAGGTTCGGAGCCTATGTAACTTGCAAATCGATTTAGGAGAGAGTCAAGGTGGTATTTTAGAAATTTTTAGTACAATAGGGGTTGCTATGGCTTTTGAGCAGGGTTCTGACTTTATGGAGTTATATGAAAAAGCAGATAAGGCGTTATACTTTGCAAAAAATCAAGGAAAAGCGAGATATGCTTGCTATGATGAAACGCTCTTCCTTTATGAAAGTAAATGCTAAGAATAGGAACGTTAAATCGTAAGCTCACCACGGAGGTTTTCTTCCATCATACGTTCAATTTCTATTTTTGAATATCCTTTGCTAATTAAGTAATACAGCTTGGTGACGGCTGCTTCTACGGTCATATCATACGCACTGACAACGCCGTTTTTTTGAAGGGCTGCACTTGTTTCATAATCACCAATTTGTGCAGAACCCCTTAGACATTGTGTGCATACTACGATGACTGTGTTATTCTCTGCTGCTTTTTCTAAGGTTCTTAAAAAAGCGTGATCATAATTTGGAATGTTTCCCGATCCAAAAGCTTCTAATACAATACCTTTGAGCTCTTTTGTTACAAGATTCTCAAAAATACCGAATTGGATACCGGGGAAAATTTTAAAAACAGCAATGGGAGATGGGGTTAAAAGCTGCATGGAAAAGGGTTCTGATGTTTTTTTCAAAACATTATTTTTATTGATACGTATACGAACACCGGCTTGTGCAAGCGGCGGATAATTTGGACTATCAAAAGCAATCAATTCATCCGCACTCATTTTTGTTGAACGATTTCCTCGAAGAAGTTTTCCACTGAAATATAGACAAACTTCGGGAATGGTTTCCTCAGCAGCGATTAATAATGCTGTAATCAAATTGTCTTTTGCGTCATTACGGACTTCGCAAAAGGGAATCTGAGAACCAGTCAGAATGACTGGCTTTTTTAAGTTTTCCAACATAAAGGATAGAGCTGATGCGGTATAGGCCATAGTGTCTGTTCCATGTAAAACAACAAAGCCATCAAAGTTTTCATAATTTTGATTAATTGTACTTGCAATTTGGTTCCACTCATTTACAGCAATATTGGAAGAATCCAAAAGTGGATTTAATTCAATCAAAGTATAATTTGGTATTCGAAGTGATTGGAGCTCCGACATTTGGGATAATAGCAAAGGCAGATAACCATCTTGAGGTGCATAGCCGTTTTTCGTTTTTGTCATACCGATGGTACCACCTGTATATATAATGCAGACATTCTTTTTTTGCATAATCGTTCTACCTTACTTTTTCATTTCGACGTATATATTTTACAACAAGAATATTCTAACATAGTATTTTATTACTTTGAATTCAATTCAATCATTATAAAAAACTTTTTATTTATCGGGATATAAAAATTTTTTAACTCGTTCCAAACAGTCGTCATCACCGACGAAATATAACTTATCTTTTTCCGCTAAGATAGCATAAGGACCGGGAGATAGAAGTAATTCTTCTTTATGTTTAATTGCAATTATTGTGGCAGATGTATGATGCCAAAAGTTCATTTCACTAATAGACTCATTTAAGTGAGGAGTCTCCTTTGTTATTTCTAACTGGAATGGAATAAAAGGATTTACGGAACGAAAACGATCTGTTTTATCAAGCAAGGATTCCAAACAATGTGTAAAGATTTCCGTTTCTTTTTTTTGACGTTCGACACTTTTTATGAGTTCTTGCTTCAGTGAATTAATGCCTTGAACATCTTTGAATTGTTTCACATAAGCAATTGCATTTTCGTAGGATTTGATCAATACTCCACTCCCTTTTGTGGAATCAGCAATTCCAAGATCGGAAAGAACACAGATTGCACGTCGTGCTGTTTCGGGTGAAACACTGTATTGTGCTGCAAGAGCAGATCTGGCATAGATTTTATCACCTACTACATATTTTCCTTCTACAATTTTAGCGGCGATATCAGCTGCAATTTGCTGATAACGAGGTGTTGATATTTTTAATTTAAAATCCATAATATGAATACTCCTTATCAATGCATTCAAATAGAATTAATTATATACATAATTGGTTGATTTTTCAATAATAAATTAATTTTAAATAAAATAGTTGTATTTTTATTTCGGAAAAAATTATCATTTCATTAAGAGTATTGACTAAAAAATGCAAATAAGATATTAATATCTAAAAATTAATGTAGTTTTTTTAGATATTAATTAAATATGTAAATGAAATATACATATAATAAAAAAGTGATTTTCAATGATTGAAAATCACTTTTTGGTCTAGGAGTTTATTGCTTTTTAGGATTCAACCGTTCTATTGTTAGGTCGGAAAAAGAAGGAAATAGCATAAATACCGGCAAGCCCTACAATAGCAAAAATAATTCTACTAATAAGTGCGAGTTGACCACCGAAAATACTTCCAACTAAATCATAGCCGAAGAATCCAATGAGACCCCAGTTTACGGCACCAATAATGACCAAAACTAAAATTAAATTTCTCATTTGAAATCACTCCTTTCAATTGTATTTTTCCCATAGAAATTAAAATTATGATATAATAAATAATACAATTGTAAAAATATAATATTAGAATAAATATTTTAAGGGAGAACGTAGCATGAATGTCGATTTAAAAATAAAATTAAATCAAGGAAGTAAAATTTTTACATTTAATACGGCTGTAGGTACACAGATTGAAACACTGGCTAAAAAATTTCAATGCGAAACACCGTATCGGATTTTAGCAGCTCGCGTGAACAATACAGATACTTGTTTAAATGAAACGATCAAAGAATCATGCACTTTATCTTTTCTAGATTTGCGAGATCCATCTGCAAATGCAATTTACCAAAGAAGTGTCAGCTTTTTATATTTAAAAGCGGTATATGATGTATTGGGAAGTAATCGAGTCTTGATTGAAAATTCTTTAAATAAAGGTCTATTTACTCAGATGAAACAGAATGTAACAATAGAAGAACTGGAAGCGGTTGAAGATCGCATGCGTCAGCTTGTGAAGGAGGATTTACCCTTTATAAAGAGAAGCTATCCTCGTCAAGAAGCCATTGAAAAATTAAGAAATATTGGTTATGTTCAAAAATTACGATTGTTAGAAAATACCCTTTGGCTTGAGAACGTACCATTTTACAGTTTGGATGAATTTGAAAATTTCTTTTATGGACCAATGGTGCCTTCTGCTGGTTATATCGAATATTTTGAATTGAGAAAATGTCGTAGAGGTGTATTGCTTCGTTTTCCGGAACCAAAATTTCCTAATCAGATTCCACCTTATCGTGATGATATTAAATTATATAGAGCCTTTGGTGAGGCAAGGGAATGGGCAAGATTGATGGAAATCAGTTATGTACAAGATCTTAATGAAAAGGTTGAAGATGGAAGTTATAAAGAGGTCACTCAAATTTCTGAAGCATTACACGAGAAAAAAATTGCAGAGATTGCTGATGAAATTACACAAGAAGGAAAACGTATTATTTTAATTGCAGGGCCTTCTTCTTCAGGGAAGACGACGTTTGCACAGCGTCTTTGTATTCAACTTAGGGTAAATGGATTAAAGCCGCTTTATATGGGTACGGATGATTATTTTTTAGAAAGAGATCAAACGCCTGTAGACGAAAACGGAGAATATAATTTTGAAGATATTGATGCCATAGACCGAGTCTTATTTAATCATGATATGAATGCACTTCTTGCTGGAGAGCAAGTAGATTTACCAGTTTTTGATTTTCAGAAAGGGCAAAAAATATTTGGAAACCGAGTTATTAAAGCAAAAAAAGGGCAGCCAATTGTCATTGAGGGTATACATGGGTTGAACAAGGAGCTTACTTCGGAAATACCGGATGAAGCAAAGTATAAAATATATATTAGTCCTTTAACACAGCTTAATATCGATACACACAATCGAATTCCTACAACGGATGCAAGATTGATTCGCCGTATTGTGAGAGACAGTCAATTCCGTGGTTATTCAGCACAGCATACTATAAAACTTTGGCCTAAGGTAAGAACTGGCGAGGATAAAAATATTTTTCCGTTTAATGGAGAAGCTGATGTACTATTCAATTCAGCACATATTTATGAATTATCGGTACTAAAAAAATATGCAGAACCTTTGTTAAAAGCAATCAAACCGGAGGAACCTGAATACAGTGAAGCTTGCCGCTTGCTACAGCTATTACAATTTTTCAGAACCGTTAAAGATGATTCTATGATTGCAAATCACTCAATTATTCGAGAATTTATTGGAGGCAGCATTTTTGTAGATTAGTAAGATTAATAAAGGAGCTAACCTTTTCAGGTAGCTCCTTTTTTAAAATATTTTTATGGAAAGTTATAAAGCTGGTGTCTTTTTAAGCAGCTGCTTTTTCTTCTTCCGTCATATATGCAATTGTAATTTTAGGAATAGCAAGAAGTAGCGTAACAACTGGCATTAAATAATTAAATATTGCGAAGCCAAAATATTGAGAGGTGGTAACACCCAATACGGTAGCAATGTAGACACCACAGGTGTTCCATGGAATTAATGCAGAAGTAACGGTACCTGACGATTCTAATGCATTGGAAAGTGTTTTAGGATGGAGTCCTTTTTCCTTAAATGCTTGTGCATACATTCTGCCTGGAAGTACAATTGCAATGTATTGTTCCGGCATGGTTGCATTGCTTAATACACAGGTGCCAAGTACCAAAGCAACAAGTCCAAAGGCAGAATGTACTAGTTTTAATAGTTTTTCAACAATAACTTCAAGCTGCTTTGTCATTTCCATGATACCACCAAACATCATTGCTAAGAGCGTTAATGCTATGGAACTCATCATATTCATCAGACCGCCTGCGGAGAGTAAAGAGTCAAGGGCTTCAATGCCTGTTTCACTGACATAACCATCTCTTGCAACGGTAAGAATGGCACCAAAATCCGCACTGCTCCCTTGAAATAACGGAGCCATAATTGCACCGGCAATGATACCTAGAGTAATACCAGGAATGGCAGGAACCTTCATTGCGATTGCTCCGATAACAATTACTGGCGGCAGCAGCAATAATGGGCTAATATGGAATGTAGAATCTAAACCATTTATTAAAGTGTCAATTGCACTGATATCAGCGGCACTGCCAGAACTGGAAAACTTCATTCCCATAACACCGAAGAAAATCAAAGTAATCGTATAGGTTATAATAGTTGGTTTCATCATGAATTTGATGTGAGTAAATACATCCGTACCAGCCATAGCTGGTGCAAGATTTGTTGTATCGGAAAGTGGTGACATTTTATCGCCAAAGTAAGCGCCTGAAATAATTGCACCGGCTGCAATGCCTGGAGGAATACCAAGGCCATTTGCAATTCCCATTAAGGCAATACCCATGGTTCCCATGGTTCCCCAAGAGGTTCCTGTTGCTAAAGAGGTGATGGAGCAAATTAATACCGCGGCAACAAGGAAAATTTGCGGTGATAATATTTTAAGACCGTAATAGATCATAGAAGGAACGACACCTGCTAGAAGCCAAACACCAATTAACATACCTATAATTGCGAGAATAATAATTGCTTGCATAGCGCGTGAAATACCTTCAATCATACTTTGTTCGATGTCTTTCCAATCATAGCCAATATAAAGTGCAACAATTGCTGCTACGATTACACCGATAAACATAGGAATGTGTGGTGCTACTTCAAAAACCATAATTCCTACAGCCATAACGATAATGAGCATTACAAACGAGAATAATGCTTCATGGAGCCTTGCAGGGCGTGGCTGTCTTTTTGATTTTTTGTCCATAATGAGACCTCCTTTAAAAAAAATTAAGAATAGAATGAAAATTAAATATACTGGCTATTATAAAGTGTAAAGTAATGCTTTGAAAAGAATAATTTATTGTAAATTCTACAAAAAAAAATGCTTGACACGTATGAATAATTATGCATAAAAAATGAATAAATAATCACAATAATTCTATTTGGTATTAATGTTACAAGCTTTTGAATAAGCTTGACGGAAGAAACAAATTTAACTATTATATATAGTAAGAAATTAAATTTCTAATTTTTGCATATGAAAAATATGTAAAGTATTTTAATTGCACAAAAGAGGTAAATGGAGGTAAAAAAATGAAAGATTTGAAAGGTACAAAGACTTTAGAAAATTTAATGATTGCTTTTGCAGGAGAGTCTCAAGCTAGAAATAAGTATACTTTTTATGCATCCAAAGCAAAAAAAGATGGTTATAATCAGATTTCAGATATTTTCTTAGAAACAGCTGCAAATGAAAAAGAACATGCAGAGCTTTGGTTTAAACATGCAGTCGGCATTGGCACAACCGAAGAAAATTTATTGGATGCTGCAGCCGGTGAGCATTATGAGTGGACAGATATGTATGCAAAAATGGCTCAAACCGCAAAAGAAGAAGGATTTGAAGAAATAGCTCGTCAAATGGAAGGCGTTGCTAAGATTGAAAAAGAACACGAAGAAAGATATCTTATTTTGGCAAAAAACGTAAAAGAAGGCAAAGTCTTTGAAAAGGACAAAGAAGTATTATGGCAGTGTTCCAATTGCGGACATACTTATTTAAGTAAGAAAGCATTAGAAATATGCCCGGTTTGCCTGCATCCAAAAGCTTATATGTTAGTAAAAAACGAGAGCTATAAATAAAAATTTAATTAGTTATATGCTATAAAAAAGATATAAAAGAAAAAGACCAACTAGAAAGATGTACTTCATTCTCTATGTTGGTTTTTTTTTTGAAATGTGATAAAATAAGAAAACATTCTAATATTATATTCGGAAAAATTAAAACAAAGTCGACTTGGTTGACTTTGTTTTAGGGTTAGACTTTTTTATTAATCCATTAATGTGAAGGAATATTGCCAATAGAATAAAAATTCATTTTTAAGAATATAGGAGAAATCAAAACATGGACTACATGAATAAATTAAATATACAGCAACGTGAAGCTGCGATGCACACGGAAGGACCTTTATTGATACTGGCCGGAGCAGGGAGCGGAAAAACCAGTACAATGACACATCGAATCGCGTACTTAATTCGAGAAAAAGGTGTTTCTCCTTATGAACTATTAGCTGTGACATTTACGAACAAGGCAGCAAAAGAAATGCGGGATCGGGTTGAAAGTTTAGTCGGTACCGGAATTAACATGTGGATTCTTACTTTCCATTCTGCATGTTTGCGCATTTTGAGATCGCATGCAGAAAAGTTGGGGTATGAAAAGGATTTTGTAGTGTATGACCCCACCGATCAGAAGGTAGTCATAAAAAACTGTTTAAAACAACAAAATGTAGACGATAAAAAGTTTACTCCTGCCTATGTTCTTTCTGTAATCAGTGATTGCAAGGAAAAGAACATCAGTGCAGCACAATATATGCAGAAATATGGAAATGATTTTAAGGGAAAAGTAATTGCACCCCTGTATAAAGCTTATGAAGTTACTTTAAAAAAGAATAATGCGATGGATTTTGATGATTTAATTTTACGTACGGTTCAGCTTTTTGAAAAAGATGAAGAAACTCTGCTTGCTTATCAGAATCGTTTCCGTTACATAATGGTGGATGAATATCAAGATACCAATTTTATGCAATATCGATTTATTAAACTTTTGGCTGAGGCAAACCAAAATATATGTGTGGTTGGTGACGATGATCAGTGCATTTATCAGTGGCGTGGTGCAGACATAAAAAACATTCTCGAATTTGAAAAGGATTTTCCAGGTGCTAAGGTCATTAAACTAGAACAGAATTATCGCTCACATGAAAACATTTTAAATGCCGCTCATTCTGTGATTGAACATAATCATGGCAGAAAACATAAAAAATTATGGACGGATAAGGAAAAAGGAGAAAAAATTCGTTATTATCGTGCAGACGATGATCGAGAAGAAGCGCGTTACATAGCACATGAAATTGAACGATTAAAAACCAATGATCGTAAGTATTCTGATTTTGCTGTTTTATATCGTACAAATACCCAATCAAGAAGATTTGAGGATTCCTTTGGTGCAAGGGAAATTCCTTACCGTGTTTTAGGTGGGTTCCGTTATTATGATCGGAAAGAAATTAAAGACATGATGTGCTATATGCGTTTGGTTTTAAACCAAGCCGATGATTTAAGCTTTGAACGTATTATTAATGAACCAAAACGGGGCATTGGTGATAAAACGGTAGAAAAATTAAAAGCATTTGCAGCAGTAAGAAATGAAAGCTTATTTGATTTACTGAGGGATCCGCAAATTATTGAAGGATTACCTTCCAAATCCAAAGAAAGCGTAAAAGAAATGGTAGAGGTCATTTGTCAGTTAGGTACTGAGAAGGATAACTTGAAGGTCTCGGATATTTATGATGGACTATTGGTTCGAAGTGGGTATTTGAAAAGCCTGGAAATGCAATCCACAGTAGAAGCAGAAAGTAGAATTGAAAATCTTTTGGAATTTAAATCCGTTATTTATGATGCGGAAAAAGAAAATTTAAATATTAGTTTGTCGGAATTTATGGAAAAGATTGCTCTCGTCGCAGAAGTGGACAATCATGATGCAGACGAAAATGCAGTCGTTCTTATGACGATGCATAGTGCAAAAGGATTAGAATTTCCTATTGTCTTTATGCCTGGCATGGAAGATGGATTGTTTCCTAGTTGGCGTTCCTTTGAAAAACCCGATGGTGTGGAAGAAGAAAGAAGACTTTGCTATGTTGGCATGACACGAGCAATGGAACGACTTTATTTAACCAGTGCAGAAACTCGTACACTTTATGGAAAAACAGATTATACAAAAGAGTCGACTTTCTTAAGAGAATTGGATCGTGCTTTTCTGGAAGGTGATGCGATATACAAGAAAAAACCGCAAGCAACCGGATATAACACCGTAAATTCTTATCGTGAAGGAGAAATCTTCCGCCCATTTGCGCAGTTGAATACAATTAAACAAAATAAAACGGCACGTCCATCTTTAGCCGGCGTTGATTTAGTTTCAGGAGATAAAGTAAGTCATAGCAAATTTGGGGAAGGGCTCGTGACAGAGGTTTCAGAAAAAACAATTACCGTAATATTCGACACCGTTGGAACAAAGAAACTGGCGAAAGACATTGCACCGTTAAAAAAAATATAAGGAAGCAGTTGGAGGAAATTATGGACATACAGGCAAGGATGCAGGAGCTTTATCGCCTGATTTCGTATTATAATGATCGTTATTATAATCAAGATGATTCTGAAATCAGTGACTATGAATACGATCAGTTGTCATTGGAGCTAAGGCAGCTGGAAAAAGAATATCCATTATTTGCAAGAAGTGATTCGCCCACACAAAAAGTAGGTGGAACCGCAAAGCGAGAATTAAAAAAAATGAAGCATGATGTGCCTGTGATTAGCTTACAGGACGTATTTACAAAGGAAGATGTTTTTCGATTTGTTCAAAAAATGAGAGAAGAATTAAAAGACGTTGCTTTTGTTGTGGAAAAAAAGATCGATGGACTCTCTATTGTTTTGCGTTATTACGATGGTATTTTAAGAGAAGCAATTACACGTGGGGATGGCGAAATTGGTGAAAGCGTCTATGAGAATGCTTTGGAAATCAAAACTGTCCCTAAGAAAATAGCAACAAAGCTTGCCTATCTAGAAGTTCGTGGTGAAGTTTATATGTCCTCAGAAAGTTTTGAAAAAGCGAATAAAAAGCAATTAGAAACGGGAGGTAAGATTTATCAGAATCGAAGGAACAGTGCGGCAGGTACGATGAGACAGTTGGACAGCAGCATTGTTAGAGATCGTGATTTAGATATTTTTATTTTTAATTTAGAGATTTCAGAAGGAAAAACATTTGCATCTCATTCGGAAAGTCTACTTTGGTTACAGGAGGAAGGGTTTGCAGTCAGTCCGGAGTTTCAGATTTGTAAGACGGCAGAGGAAGTTTGGAATACAATTTGTGAGATTGGCGATACTCGTTGGAATTTACCTTATGCCATTGATGGAGCTGTTGTAAAAGTTGATGATTTAACGGATCGCGCGATTTTAGGAATGACATCTAAGGTGCCTCGTTGGGCGGTAGCATTTAAATATCCGCCAGAACAAAAAGAAACCGTGATTCAGGACATTGTTGTTCAAGTTGGAAGAACGGGAAGGTTGACGCCTTTGGCGATTTTAGAGCCGGTTCGTTTGGCAGAAACTACGGTTAGTCGTGCTACGTTACACAACCAAGACTATATGGATGAAAAAGGCATTCGTATCGGAGATACGGTAATCGTTCAGAAAGCGGGAGATATCATTCCTGAGGTTCTTCGTGTAGTAATGGAAAAAAGACCAGAGGAAACGAAGCGGTATGTGCTGCCGGAAATTTGCCCCGTTTGCGGTGCAAAAACAGAACGGGAAGCGGATGGTGCACATTTACGATGTACAGGAGAAGAATGTGCGGCAAAGGATATTCGCTCCACAACTTATTTCGTATCAAAAGATGCCATGAATATAGATGGTTTTGGTCCAAGTGCAGTGGATGCACTCATCAGTGAAGGTTACATTAAAAATGTTTCTGATATATTTCGTTTAAAGAATCACAGAGAACGTTTGATTGAAGAAGGTATTATCGGTAAAGAAAAATCAGTCGATAATTTATTAAGAGCTATAGAAAAATCAAAAGAAAATGATTTAGATCGTTTGATAACAGGTTTTGGTATTAAAAACATTGGGAAGCAATCTGCAAAAACGTTAGCGATGCATTTTTCTGATATCGATCATATCATGGCAGCAACAAAGGAAGAGTTTATGCAGCTTCCTGATTTTGGTGAGACCGTTGCAAACAGCCTCATAGAATATTTTTCAAAAGAAAAAAATCAAAGCTTGGTGCAAGAACTGAAGGACGTAGGTGTGAACGTTACCTCCTTAACAAATAAAAAGAAGAAGGATGATCGTTTTGCTGGGAAAACCTTTGTGCTTACGGGAACCCTTCCGAGTATGACAAGAGAGCAAGCAAGCGAAATCATTGAATCGTATGGGGGAAAAGTTTCTTCCAGTGTTTCGAAAAAGACAAGCTATGTTTTAGCAGGTGCTGAAGCGGGAAGCAAATTAGTAAAAGCAGAAAGTTTAGGAGTAACCGTGCTTTCGGAAGAAACCTTTTTAGAAATGACAAAGGAGCAGTGAAATGAGGAAATTAAAAGCAGGGAAATTGGATACCGAACTATTGGAACGTATTGTTTTTAAACATATCAAGCATAGACGAAAAGAGGTTTTGGTACGGCCTGGTGTTGGCGAAGACTGTGCAACCTTGGATTTTGGTCCATATGAGTGCGTAATGTCAACCGATCCGATTACAGCTGCTATTTCTGAGATTGGAAGCTTGGCGATTCATATTACGTGCAATGACATTGCCTCAAATGGCGTTGAGCCACTTGGAATTATGCTTGCGGTTATGCTGCCTGTGGGAACAACGGATGAAGAAATAGAGGATATTATGAAGCAGGCTGCTGAGGTAGCAGAATCCATAGGCGTGGAAATCATTGGCGGACATACCGAAATTACGCCTGCTGTTAATCGTCCGGTAATTGTATCTACAGCGGTAGGAAGATCGGTTTCAGGTGAATCGCAAAGGGCACAAGCAATGCGCCCGGGCGACTGCATTCTAATGACAAAGTATGCTGGACTTGAAGGTACGGGTATTATTGCCAGTGACTTTGAACGCAGGTTGAAAAATGTACTTACTGATGAAGAAATTACAGAAGCAAAAACCTTTTTAAAGCAGGTAAGTGTTGTAAAAGAAGGAATTGCAGCAGGAAAAGTAGGGACTGCAGGGATGCATGATATTACAGAGGGTGGAGTTCTAGGTGCAGTATGGGAACTTTGTGAAATTTCAAATACAGGAGTAGAATTGAATCTTTCATCCATTCCGGTAAAAGAGGTAACAAAAAAAATTTGTAGTTATTTTCATATCGATTATTTACGCTTGATTTCTAGTGGATGTATGATGATCGTTGCACATCCAGACCAGAAACAGGCTATTATAGAAACAGTAGAAAAATGTGGAGTCTCAATTGCGTGTATCGGTGTCGTGACGGAACGAGAAGCGGGGCGTGTCTTACTGCAAGAAGATGGACAGCGAATTGAGATTATACCTCCGGCAAGTGATGAACTATATAAAATTGTAAAATAATTAGTAATAAATGAGGAATTAAATATGTTAGATTACTTTGGTATGAATCGGGTGATAGAACCGAAAAACACAGTGCCAATTGTAGCATGGAAATTGGATAATTCTAGGAAGTTACATTCTGATGAAATTTGTATTGCTCTACGAAGGGTTAAAATGGAACCTGGAAGCTTTCGACAGATTTGTAATGAATGCGAGTATGAAGAAGCAAAAATACATGCAAAAATATACGATATTATAAGAAGAAGAGGAAAGCTTCATAATCCTGCGACGGATTCAGGAGGAATGTTCTATGGAGTGGTAGAAGAAATCAATGAAAATTATAAAAATCCATTGGATTTATGTGTTGGAGAAGAGGTCTATGCAATGACTTCCTTAACAGCACTTCCGTTGTACATAGAAAATATTATTAATATTGATTTGCATTCCGGCATTCTCGAAGTAGAAGGATATGCTATTTTGTTTGATTATTCTCCCTTACTTCGATGTCCCGTGGATCTCAAGTATGATTTTACAATGACGGCTTTGGATGAGTCCGGTTCACTTTGTGGTGTCAATCGAATTGTAAGAGGATTTAAACGTGTTTTACTTTTGGGAAGCGATGTTATGCTTTTGTCTCTTTATGCCAGTTCTTTACGTAAAGAAATGGATTCAGGCTGTCGATTGGTAGCTGTACTTGATGAGAAAAGTGTGGATTTCCTTTCAAAAAAAGAAATTGAAAAAGCGTTGAGTCCTTTTTTTGATAAGGTTTATTTATTGGATGTTTTATCTCCGCTGGACAGTTTTAGCAAGATTGCGGAAGAAGAGCATGAACTATTTGATGTAAGCATCAATTGTGCGGATCTTTTAGGTGCAGAGGCTATCAGCGTGCTTTTAACAAAGGAGCATGGCTGTTTGTTTTTTGGGAGCATGAGCAATAATTATAATCTTGGTGTTCTCTTTGCGGAATCCATCGGCAAAACCTTGCGTACATATAGCTTGGATGAGTATATGGCAGGGTATGATGAATTTATATTAGAAATGGTACGTGAAAATAAAGATCAATTGATTGAAATTGAGAAACTATATAAAAAATACCCACTTGGAAACGAGCCTTCAGAAAAAGCAATTCAGATATTAAAATTTCGAGAAGTAGGAAAACGAGATGGGTTTCTTTATATGAGTGAAAAAACGAAGGCAATGGTAGATGAAGTTTTAAACATAGCATCTTATGATTGTAACGTTGTGATTCATGGAGAAACTGGAGTCGGTAAAGAGAAGGTACTAGGGCTGTTGCAAAAAAACAGCAGCCGCAAATTGAATCCTTGTATTAAAATCAATTGTGCAACCATCCAAGAAAATCTTGCAGAATCAGAATTTTTTGGATATGAAGCAGGGGCATTTACCGGAGCTTCCGCAACAGGAAAAAAAGGATATTTTGAACTTGCAAACAATGGAATTTTGTTTCTTGATGAGGTTGCTGATCTGCCTCTAGGGATGCAGTCAAAGCTTCTTCGGGTACTGCAGGAAAATCAGTTCTATCCTATTGGAGGAGTAAAGCAGATCAGTGTAAATGTCAGAGTGATTTGCGCCAGCAATAAGAATTTAAGACAGCTTGTGGAAAATGGGAAATTTCGAGAAGATTTATATTACCGATTGAATATTTGTGAGATTAACATTCCACCTTTACGTGAACGACGAGATGATATTTTCTGTCTTACGGATGCTTTTTTAAAAAAGTATAATCAAAGATATGGAATTACAAAAGTTATTGATACTTCAGCTTATACAGAGTTATATAAATATAATTGGCCGGGGAATGTAAGGGAGCTGGAAAATTTTATTCATCGCTTAGTTATAAATACTAGAGGGAATTTGATTCGTGATGTTGATGTTAACCAAGCTTTATATAAAAATTTATATGATAATACATTTGTTGAATTAACAGAAGGACTTATCAACGAGGAACACTTAGATTTCAATACAATTATACAAAATCAAGAAAAAAGACTGATTGGTTATGCATTAGAAAAGGAAAAAAATACACGAGATGCTGCACGATATTTAGGACTGAGTCAGACTTCTTTGCTTCGTAAAAAGCATAAGTACTTAATATAAATTAAACGAAAAATGAGAATATTGTAAAAGATAATGCGTTTTGCGCCGGTTTCGGCGCATTATTTTTTTGTTTTGCACCAAAACCGGTGCAAATAAATTTGAAGTCCTTCAAAGAGTGGCTAGAAACAAGGTCTTACCACTTAAAAAACTTTTGGCATAACACTTGCTTATAATATGCATGGTAATTAATTTTTATAACTTGAAGGAGGACAAGAAATGTCACGACAAAAAGAAAAGCGGAAACCATCTTTAGGACTTTCAATCATACCGTTTCTTTGCTTGATTGGAATTATGCTACCATGTGTAATTATCTTAAAGGCAGATCCGCAAATTCCACTTATTATTTGTACTGCTATTACTGCACTTATTGGTATTAAATTATTAGGTTATAAGTGGGAAGAGATTGAAGCTGCAATGATTGAAACAAATTCAATGGCAATGCAGGCAAACTTCATTATTATGATTGTAGGTTGTTTGGTTGGTGTATGGATTTCCGGAGGCGTAGTACCGGGCATGATTTTTTATGGATTAAAGATGTTTAGTCCAAGTGTATTTTTAGCGCTTCTTCCAATTATCTGCGCAGTCATTGCTGTATCTACGGGAAGTGCTTGGACAACTGCAGGAACGATGGGAGCTGCAGCTATGGGTATTGCAGCAGGTTTGGGTATTCCACCTGCAATTGCAGCTGGAGCAGTTGTAACTGGTGCATCCTTTGGAGACAAGCTTTCTCCGTTATCCGATAGTACAAACTTAGCGGCTGGTGTTGCTGGTGCAAATTTATTTGATCACGTTAGACATATGTTATATACAACGGTTCCAAGTTTTTGTATTGCGGTAGGTATCTTTTCCGTTATTGGTATGAGATATGGTGCAGATAGTGTTGATACAACTCAAATTGATATGATTTTAACAACATTACAAGAACATTTTAATATTACACCTTGGATTTTAATTGCGCCATTGTCTGTAATTGCAATGATTGTTTTAAAGGTACCAGCGATCCCGGGAATGATTTGTGGAACAGTAATTGGTGTAATCTTTGCAGTTACACAAGGAGGTGACCTTGGATCTATTATCGGTCAAATGATATATGGTTTTGAAATCAGTTCTGGCAATGATATGGTAGATTCTTTATTAAACAGAGGTGGTATGCAGTCCATGATGTACACCATTTCTTTAGTAATTTGCGCATTGGCATTTGGTGGTGCAGTAAAGTGCATTGGTTGCTTGGATACTATCATTGAGTCTATTTTAAAAGCATTCCAATCCAGAGGTGCAATTATGCTTGCAAACATTATAACTTGTATTTCTATGAACTTTATGGCAGCGGATCAGTATATGGCTATTGTAATCCCTGGACAAATGTATAAAGGTGTTTATAGAAAGTTAAATTTAGCACCAAAGAATTTATCTCGAGTATTAGAGGATGCAGGTACATTAACTTCTGGTATTGTACCATGGTCTACTTGCGGTGCAATATATTTTGCAACGCTTGGTGTAAGCGCATTTCAATATGCACCTTTCTGCTTTTTAGCGATGATTAACCCAATTATCTCTGCAATTTATGGATTTACAGGTTTAACATTGGCACCTCTTGATCCAAGTAAGCCAATTAAAAACAAATTAACGATTACAGAATTTGAAGAGGTTGAAGCAGCATAAAGTAACAGCCGGATAACCGGCTGTTCTAACGGAGCTCTGGGGACTTTGGGGTGAACTCTCTGCCGCCCTTTCCTTGGATCCCCGTTAGAGCAGCCGGTTTTTGTTGACAATATGCAGAAAAATATATATAATGTTCATGTGCATGAATTGCCTTTTAGAAGCTTCGTTGGCCGTGGTTTGGGTCCTGCGCAATAAGAATCTGTGAACCTCGTCAGGTCCGGAAGGAAGCAGCGATAAGCGGAAACTCTTATGTGCCGCAGATTAGCCTTTTCCACGCGTCGGCGGAGCTCCTAAAGGGCAATTTTTTACGTCGTTATCTTGTAAACAAAGGAGGTTGCTCATGTATCAGGCATTGTATCGTAGTTTTCGTCCGGAAACATTTCACGATATTCTTGGACAAGAACATATTGTTCGTATTCTCACAAATCAAATCAATGGGAATTCAACCAGTCATGCCTATCTTTTTTGTGGGACAAGAGGTACCGGTAAAACTTCTACAGCTCGAATTTTGGCAAAGGGTGTAAACTGTTTAGCAACACAAGGGGAAAGACCATGTGGCAGTTGTGAAAATTGTAGGAACATTACAAACGGCACCTTTATGGATGTAATTGAAATTGATGCGGCTTCCAATAACGGGGTAGAAAATATTCGAGAATTGCGTGAAAGTGTAAAATATCCTCCGGTGAGCGGACGCTGCAAAGTCTATATTATAGATGAAGTGCATATGCTGTCCACTGGGGCTTTTAATGCATTATTGAAAACCTTAGAGGAACCACCCGAAAATGTAATGTTTATTTTAGCTACGACAGAAGTTCAAAAGCTTCCTGCTACCATTTTATCGCGTTGTTTACGATTGGATTTTCACCGAGTTCCGGAAAAGCAATTGTCAGAGGGTATGCGTGAAATTTGCAATTCTTTGGGAATTGAGATAACGGATGGAGCTTTGGGATTGATTGCTTCTAATGCAGACGGATCAGTTCGTGATGGATTGAGTCTCTTAGAACAGTGTATTGCTGGGGGAGAGGAATCAGTGAAGCGGCAGGATGTATTAACTGTTTTGGGAAGTAGCGGTGAAGAGACGTTTTTAGAGATAACCGACTGTGTCATTCATCATAATGTTTCGGAAGCGTTGTTGCTATTAAACCGAATTTTGGAAGACGGTAAAGAAGTACGGCAATTTATGAAGGATTGGATTAGTCACTATCGGTGCCTTTTATTAACGAAATACATCAAAAACCCTGAGGACATGTTAAATATGTCGATGGAAAATGTAGAGCGAATTCGAAGTCAAAGTCAAGCTTTGGATTTATTCACAATTGACCAATCGATCATAACATTATCAAAGGCATTGAATGATGCGAGGTGGTCAACTCAACCTAGGATATTATTGGAATTGTCTATTGTTAAACTAGCGAGTGGTGAGTTTTTTCATCAAAATGAAAATGGACATAACGTGTTTAACGAAACAAAAGCAAAGGCGGTTGAACCAGCACAAAATTCTATACCGACTAAATCGGTACAAGAAAGGACGATACCGGAAAAATTAACACAAGAAAAACCATTGCAAGAACAAGAAAGACCATCACAAGATAAACCAGTGATACATTCAAATATAAATTGTGATTTAAGTAAGCTTTGGCAATCCATGTTTACAGATCCAAATGTAGTAAAGGGAAGTTTCCACTTACTGAAGAGAGGAACTTCTTTACGTGAAGTATCAGAAAATGGGTTTGTTGTAGAAGTCAGCAATGAATTATTAAAGAAATGTGCAATGGAAAATGCAGAGCAATTGGAAGCACTAATGGAACGACATATAGGAAAACGCTTACGTATGGAATGTGTTTTATCCACGCAAATTGAATCAAAGGCAGAAGATCAAGTCGATAAATTAGCAAATGCCATTGGAAAACGTTTTGGTTTAAGTATAGATATTAAATAGTTTGATAATAAAGGAGAAAAAAGAAAATGGGAAAAGGTATGAGAGCTGGGAAAAAACCAAGTGCTGGAGGCGGTAAAGCAAATATGCAAAAGCAACTACAGCAAGTGCAGCAGATGCAACGACAAATGGAAGAAATGCAGCAGGAATTAGATGAAAAAGAAATGGAAGCAACCGCTGGCGGTGGTGCAGTAAGTGTGAAGGTAAATGGAAAAAAACAAATTACATCCATTCAGATTAAGCCGGAAGTTGTAGACCCTGATGATGTTGAAATGTTACAGGATTTGATTATGGTAGCGGTAAACGAAGCGCTTCGTCAAATTGAAGAACTTTCACAAAACGAAATGGGCAAATTAACAGGAGGTCTATCCATTCCTGGATTGTTCTAATTTAGAAAAAGAAGCATAAAAAGGAAGCTAGGTGATTTCATGAAGCATTATGCAAAACCTCTGGCAAAATTAATCAGTGAGCTTTCAAAGCTGCCTGGTATTGGAGGAAAAAGCGCACAACGCTTGGCATTCCATATTCTTTCAATGGAAGACAAAGAAGCCAATACATTTGCAGAAGCTATTATTGACGCTAAGAAAAATATGAGATATTGTTCAATTTGCGGAAACTTAACCGATGTTGACCCTTGCAGCTATTGTGCTGACACTGCACGAGATCCAAAGATTATTTGTGTAGTGGAAAGTCCAAAAGATGTAATGGCAATGGAACGTATACGTGAATTTCATGGTCTTTATCATGTACTACATGGGGCGATTTCGCCTTTGGACGGAATTGGACCGGAGGATATTAATTTAAAATCTTTAATTGTACGCTTACAAAACAATGATGTGG
The DNA here is from genome assembly GCF_017168145.1 of Anaerovorax sp. IOR16. Classification (GTDB taxonomy): domain Bacteria; phylum Bacillota; class Clostridia; order Peptostreptococcales; family Anaerovoracaceae; genus IOR16. The sequence continues at coordinate 100,047 of NZ_JADQTL010000011.1, forward strand.
AAGAAGTCATTTTAGCCACAAATCCCAATATAGAGGGAGAGGCTACAGCTATGTATATTTCAAGACTTATTAAACCCTCCGGCATTAAAGTGAGCCGAATTGCACATGGCATTCCGGTTGGTGGCGATTTGGAGTATGCCGATGAAGTCACTTTATCAAAAGCCATGGAAGGACGCAGGGAGTTGTAGTGGAAGAAAAGAAACACTATGTATACATTTTAAAATGCAGCAATGGCAGCTTATATACAGGATGGACAACAGATTTGCAAGCTCGTATAAAGGCACATAATCAAGGTGTCGGCGCGAAGTATACTCGTAGTCATCGGCCGGTGGAATTGGTTTATTATGAGACTTTTAAAAGCCGTTCCGATGCTTTAAAAAGAGAAGCGCAGATTAAAAAGTTGAGACGTACAGAAAAGTTGATTCTATTACAAAAATAAACATCCTATTTTTAAAAGATAATGTTAAAGATATTAGAAACCTCTTGGTAATGAATTTAATTGCCAAGAGGTTTTTGTGATTTGATTGATAGTGTTAACGGAATGCAGTTCAGAATTCCAGCTCTGTTTATTTTTGAATACTGTGAAAGCCTGCCGATCATAATCTAGTCGGCGGGGCCGACTTTCTCAACTACAATAATATGAATTCCAGCGCCTTTTATAGCAGAACTTATATTAAGCTTATCATCAACATTTTCTACGCTCACTTGTGCCTGAGGTTCTGTATTCAGCATGTGAACCCAGGCTTCCGGCAGAGGGAAAGCTTCCGGGAACCCCAGATGCGACATATGCGCGAAAATTGAATTGGAATTTGACAATGCATATTTTGCGATAACATATTGACCAGATTCAACAGGAATACTGAAGTCAACGTGGAGCTCATCCTTAAAGGAATTGATTATGTCATTTGCTTCGTAGACACCAGCATTACGCATATAAAGGTGCTGTATGTCGTCATTATAATTTATAATAGCAAGCGTATACGAATCTTTTTCGGACAAGTCATTTTTTATTACATAGTAATATTTTCCCCAGTAAAGAAGTTTTCCTTTTATATTCTTAAGCAGCTGGTACGCGTAAAAAGAAGGCTTGGGGACAAGACAGGAAGTGATACAGGAAGGGGCTCCTTTTAGTATCATGGACGGTTCACCCTGATCTCGCAATCTGCAGTGCATTATGTTTTCCTTTGAAATAAAATATGTCCGGAATATGTGTATCGCTGCGGCTATTGAGTCATACCCTGCCGAAGAACCACAGCACAAACCGTTGTCACATACCGTAGACACTTCGTATCCGATGAAACTGAGCCGATTTGCAATCAGTGCTGTTGTTGTTTCGCTGTCTCCCTGGCGGGAAGCAAGAATAACTCTAGAAGCGTTAAGATCATAGAGCAGATTGAAAATCCGTTCACCCATTATGTGATAATCCTCCTGAGTTATAACGACTTCAAGAGAGTGATGTATATTCATAACAGGGACCATCTGAGGATTCACATCAACGGTGAGATAAAGGCGATTTATGACCGAAGAGCTTTTTTCCTGATCACTTACAGCTGAAAGACATCGTCTGATCAGACTGACAGCCTGATTGTCAGAAAGCAGTTCAAACCGTGCAGGTCTCGCGTCGCTCAGAATGTGCGACATATAAAGCTGACGGTGCTCCAGTTGCGTATGACCAAACCATTTGCTGAAGAATTTATTGTAATATGATGTGGTTGAAAAGCCAACATCCTTTGCGATCGCACTGATTTTGCGGTCAGTTTCCAGCAGGAGTATTTCTGACATTTCGGCTCTGGCGAAACAGAGCAGCTCCTGAAAGTTTATGCCCATGTAATCACGGATAAGATGGGAGAGGTAAAAGGTACTTAAGTGTTCTCTTTCTGCCAGGTCTTCCAGGGTGATTCTGCTTGCGTGATTCGCGTATATATAGTTTATTATCCGGCTAATCCGCTCGACTACTACAGGATTATCATTTCTAAAATTCACTACAACCTTATCTTCGAAAGCAAACAAGTTGTAGTGCTGGTTCAGGTATTTTATTACTTCAATCATCTGATCTATACAGGTGCTTTTATAATTAAAACTTCTTCTTGAATAATCCAGCAGAATATGAAGAAGCATTTTATGGAGTGTATCAAACTTAAGATATTTATCATTATTTACATATGTCATGAAACATGTATGTCATGAAACATGCTTTGGGCAAAGTCGGAAAATATTGCGTGAAAAAGCGATTACTGACCTGTATAATTGCCACAACATTTTCCTTATCTGTCGCGGTCAAACTGTGAACTTCATGACCGCTGTTGGTAAAAATATCCCCTTCTTTCAGAAAGTAATGATGACATACGTTTTTCAGACGGATTTCCCCCTTGAGAACATAGACAAAATCAACATCCTGATGATAATGAAAAGGATATTCCGTAACTTTTACAATTCTTATGTTTATTGGAAAGTCATCAAGATATGCTGTTTTTTCAAATAACACGCTGAACACCTCTCTAGAAAACGAAACTGCCTATCTAAAACGAAGTCTTAATATACAATTCTATGTATACATTATATACCAGATTAGAAAACGGGAAAAAGCTTTTTATTGATTTTTTTAGCAAGTTAATTAAGGTTTATAGCAAACTAATTAGAGCCATAAGCCATAGTGATATAGAAAATAATAGAAAGAAACCATTTTTTCAAGAGTTAGTGGAGTCATTCTGTGGCTATTTTTAAGCACAACACAATTAGGAAAATGAGCAAGTTAGTTGTTGTTTTAAACCTCTAACCTAATATATCATGGTGGAAGTTAAAAAAACGGAAGGAGGACAATATGTTAACACCAAGAGTTAAGAGGATGAGGGAAAAGCTTTTCAATACGATTCCGACAATCACAGCAGAGAGGCTGGTACTGGCAACTGAAGCATACCAGAAGTTTGCTGGTGATGCAGTTCCTATTTTTAGAGCCAAGGTTGTCAACTACATTATGGAGAATATGACAACACTCATCCTGAATGATGAACTTATCGTAGGAACAGCAACAAATGCATATAGAGGTGCCAACCTGCATCCAGAATTTCAGTCAAGTTCATGGTATATCAGTGATATTGACGAAATCTCAACAAGAAGCAATGATCCATATTATATTTCACCAGAAGATAAGGCAACGATTCTTGAAACGCTTAAATACTGGGAAGGCAAGTCGATGGAAGACCTGTCACAGACAGTACTTCCAGCACACACTCGCGAACTTGAGAAAGATGACATTATTTGCGTAGGCCTTGAGAATGGTGTTTCGGGTGAAACTTTATGTGACCATGAAAAGATTCTGACTGTAGGAATCAGAGGATATATGGAAGAGTGCCAGAAAAACATCGACAATTTACTTCCACAGACCATGGAGGAACAGGCTAAGGTGGATTTCTGGAAGGCATGTATCATTCAGTGCGAAGGACTTATCACTTACGCACACAGAATGGCAGATGAAGCCGAAAGAATGGCTTCAGAATCCACTGATGAGAAGAGAAAGCAGGAACTTCTTAGGATTGCAGAAAACTGCAGAATCGTTCCTGAGAACCCGCCGCAGAGCTTTCAACAGGCACTTCAGTCAATATGGTTCGCACACGTTTATTTTCACATTGAAGTCTGTACTACCGCATGTGGATTCGGCAGATTTGACCAGTACATGTGGTCATTCTACAAGAGGGACGTAATCGATGAAAAGAACATCACAAGAGAAGAAGCTCTGGAAATGCTGGAATGCTTCTATCTTAAGGCATGTGAAGTATATGAAGTAAGAGACAATTGGTACGCTACATCATTCGCAGGTTATCCAATGTGGCAGATCCTGGTTGTAGGCGGACAGACTCGAGACGGCCAAGATGCAACAAACGACTTGTCATTTCTTTGTCTGGAAGCAGCAGATGAACTTCGGGTAACACAGCCTACAATGGCAGTAAGAGTCTGGGAAGAAACTCCTGAAGAACTGATTAAGTTCGGATGCAGGATGATTCAGGAAGGACAGGCAAACCCAGGATTCTTTAATGACAACGCAGCAATCAAGATGTGTCTTGGCAAGGCTAGATGCACGATAGAAGAAGCAAGAGATTGGACTATCGTAGGTTGTATTCAGCCAGGTCCTGGCGGCGGCGGAACAGATGGCTCACCTGATGCCGGATACGTTAACATGGGTAAGATGGTTGAATTCGTTCTGCACAACGGCGTTGACCCTGCTACAGGCAAGCTTATGGGACTTGAAACTGGAGACCCAAGAAAATTCAAGAATATCGAAGAATTTAAGGATGCTCTTAAGAAGCAGATTATCCATCATTACGATATAATCAGAATCGGCTACAACATGATGCAGAGCATTCACATGAATCGATACCCTGTAATCTTCGCATCAATGGTAACTAAGGGATGTGTTGAAAGCGGTAAATCCGTACAGCACGGTGGAGCGCAGTACTCAACAGCCGGCATGTACATTTCAGGAGCAGCTAACATGGCAGATTCTATCGCAGCAGTGGAAAAGTGCGTATTCGAAGATAAGAACATAACAATGGATGAACTGATCAAGGCATGCGACACGAACTTTGAAGGGCAGGAAAGACTTCGTCAGCTTCTGCTAAACAAGCCTGAAAAATACGGTAACAATCTGGAGCACGTGGACAGCATCTACAAGGAAATGATACATCATGTTGCTAATACTGTTCAGGGCTGGAAAGATGCTAGAGGTGGAGGTTACGCGTTCGGCATTGATACACAGACTTTAAACCTTTCACACGGTCTCGTTACAGGAGCACTTCCAGATGGAAGACTTGCAGGCGAACCATTTTGCGACAGTGCTTCACCAATGATGGGCAGAGATATTAACGGTCCGACAGCTACAGTTAAGTCAGTTGCCGCCATGGGACAGGAAGTATTACACGAAGGTGCACTGTTCAATCTGCGTTTCGACCCTAAGGGAGTTCAGGGAGAAGGCGGTCTGAATATTATCGAAGGCGTTATCAAGACATTTTTCGAAGATGGCGGTGAACATATACAGATAAATGTAGTAGATAATGAAACCCTCAGGAAGGCACAGGAAAATCCCGAGAACTACAAGGGACTCATGGTTCGTGTAGCAGGCTACATGGCATACTTCACAGAACTTGATAAGAAAGCACAAGATATTATTATATACAGAACTGCACACTTATCACAGAATTAATATAACGGGGAGGATGTTTCAATGAGTAATACACCTGAAAGTGTTCTTGTAGGAAGCCTTCAGAAATTTTCCGTAGAAGACGGACCTGGCATCAGAACAACAGTATTCATGAAAGGTTGCCCTCTCAGCTGTAAGTGGTGCCACAATCCTGAGCTAATCGACCCGCAGCAGCAACTTATCAAGTCACCAAACAACTGCATCGGATGTGGATACTGCGTCAAGATATGTCCTCAAGGTGCAGTGACAATGAACTTGGAAGAGGGAGTTGTAATTGACAGAAGCAAATGCGACGTGTGTCTCAAGTGTGAAGACGAGTGCTATGCACAGGCCCTAAGACCTGTAGCCAAGCCAATGACCATAGATGAAATACTCTGCATAGCGGAGCAGGATAAAGGTTTCTATGATAACACAGAGGGCGGTATTACAGTCAGCGGAGGAGAAATCCTCATGCATGCAGAATTTGTAAGCAAGCTTATCGATGAAGCGGGCAAACGAGGCATCAACGTGTGCATGGATACATCTGGCTTTGGAGATTCACAGGCTCTCATGAAAATGGCTCTCATGGAAAACGTCACGGACATTCTTTACGATATGAAATCAATTGACGACGAAGTTCACAGAGAATACACGGGAGTCAGCAATCAGTTGATCATTGGCAACCTAAGAAGGCTCGCAGCAAATGCAAGAACTGTGGATAAGTTGATTATGAGAATGCCTCTCATCAAGGGAGTGAATGACAGCGACGACATAATTAAGCGTACGGGCGAACTTTACAGGGAAATCGGAGTGAAACGAGTGAATCTGCTCCCATACCACAGTCTTGGAATCAGCAAGAAAAGAAACGTGGGCGGTACGCAGGAGGAATTCGAACAGCCGACAGAGGAGCGCCTGACAGAAATAGAATTTTATTTTAAAAATGAAATAAATTTAAAGGTGGAAATTTTGGGAAGAGTATAAAAAATTACTTATAGATAATTTAAGAGGAAGGAATCACTATGGACGGTACTAATTTAGGAATCATCACCTTAATTCCAGCGCTGGGTTTCTTAGTATTCGCGCTTGTAACTAAGAAGTGTATCCTGAGTATCCTGTTATCTGGTATACTCGGATATATATTTTACTATAAGGCAGCGTTCTTCATGCCAATGATGGATGCATTACTTTCAGCATCATGCGATGCAGACAACAACTATATCGTAATTATTTGTCTGTTGTTCGGATGCTTCGTACAGCTGCTCAGACAGTCAAAGGGAGCTGTAGCAGTAGGTGATTTAGCTAGAAAGTATATCAAGTCAGAAAAACAAGTATTATTCATGACCTGGTTGTGCGGAATTGTAATCTTCATCGACGACTACCTCAGCATCCTGGTTACTGCAAACTGTGTACTTACCCTTTCAGATGAACATAAGACACCAAGAGAAATGATCTGCTACATCATCAATACAACATCAGCTCCAGTTTGTCTGATTATACCGATTTCTGCATGGGTAGTATTCTTCTCAGGAATCTTTGAACAGCAGGAAGAAGCTGCAGTAGTTGGTGACAGTGCAATGAGCATTTACTACCATATCATGCCATACTTCTTCTATCCATTTCTCTGTGTAATCTTCGTACTCCTAGTAATTCTGGGAATCGTTCCTAAGATGGGTGGTATTAAGAAGGCATATCAGAGAGTTGCAGAAACCAGACAGCTTTGGCCAGCATCAAGTAACATGCAGAACCAGGGTGATGAACTCGGTGACGTAATGGGCGCTATCACTGATGATAATGCTAAGGAAGAAAAAGAAATAACACCACATCTTTGGGCATTCATCGTACCAATGGTAGTAGTTATTATAGTAACTTTATGGCTGAACGATATTCTTTACGGTGTAAGCTGTGGTATCTTCGCTTGTTTCATTCTGTTCGTTCCAACCAAGATAATGAGTCTTGGTAAATTCTGTGACGCTTGTTACAAGGGTCTTGAAGATATGCTGTTTATAGCAGTTGTACTCGTTACATCATTATTCTATAGAGAATCAATCACCCTTATTGGTTTACCTGACTACCTGATCGACGTTGCAGGTCCATATATGAGTGCAGCATGGCTTCCAGCGATCTCATTTATACTCGTAGGTATTGTATGCTTCGCAACAGGAAATATCTGGAGTATCCCTGCAGTATGTACTCCAATTATTCTTCCACTGGCTGCTTCAAGTGGTGCAAGTATTCCACTCACACTGGGAGCAATTATCTCAGCTGCATGCTTCGGTGCACAGGCCTGCTTCTATTCAGACGTAACTCTTCTGTCAGCTTCAGCTTGCAGAATTAATAACGTAGATTATGCAATTGCACAGCTGCCATATATAGGAATTGTTACAGCAATATCATTCATCGCATATGTAGTCTTTGGTTTCGCAATGTCATAAACAACAACAGCAGGGATAGAAATGAAATAAGCTAGATTGAGGTTTGAGATTAGGGAATGACATTGGGGTCAGCTAAACTGAATATGAAAGGGGCTGGATTTTCAATCCAGCCCCTTTTAAATATGCTCTAAAAACACGCATAACATCAATTACACCCATATTACTGCCGATCATTAACATCTCCGCAATATGAGACGGTGTTTTGTCTGTTAATGTTTGGATGTTAATCATTAGATAGGTTTTTATTTTATCAAGTGCACTTATCCCTTTTTCATCATAATTATTTTTGTTTAATAAAGATTTAGCAGTAGTATGAATTTTATCATATTCATATTTTTTTACCTCCATACTAATAATCTGTCCCAATATGATTGTATTATTAAAAGATTATCAAATATAAGAAAAAACGACTCATAATCGTTCTTTTTAGAACTCTTGAGTCGTTTTTTGTAAGATTTGTTTTATCATGTTTATCTTGTTCTAAGTAAACTAATAGCGCTGAATATTATAGCAGTTGCAGATACTGCAGATGCTACAATTCCTAAGATAAGACCAGTTCTTGCGATACCTCTCATTGCACTTTCCTCCCATTCTTTCTTAGCTTTATCTTACCATTTTCTTTGAATAAAAACCATGTTTTTTATATTTGTTTTGATAGAAATGATTCCAGTTGACGCTGAATTTCTTTGAGAGATAGATGATGTTTTTTTGCAAGGGTGACACAGTCATCAAATTCTGGTTTGCATTTATTTAATTCTTCATATGCCGTTTTTTTAATTTGAATAGCCCCTAATGGAGTTTCTATCTTTTCTATATTACGTGATAAGGTTAATCTTTCTGTTTTTCGATAGCGAAGTCCGATTGTGGAAGTTTCACGGAATAAAATGTCAGCCATTCTTTGTAAGTCTTCTTCATTGCAAAGTACAGTGAGCAAAATACCCGGACGATTTTTTTTCATGTAAATTGGCGTATAGTATACATCTAAGGCACCTGCATTGAACAAGCAATCCATTGTATAGGATAGCACTTCGCCGGTCTCATCATCCAAAGAAGTTTCGATAACACAAACCGTGTTTGTATACATATTTAATTCGTTTGAATCAGTTGGAATGTTTAAATTTAAAGAGGCAGTCCCTAGATAAACTCTTAATGCATTAAATTTACCCGTTTTTTTCTTTCCGAAGCCATAACCAATTTTTTCTACTTTCATTTTTGGCATGGTACCACAATCTGAGACGGTTGCTTTTAAAATACCAAAGCCGGTGGGAGTAACCAATTCACCTTGAACATCACTGGAAACCAGTGTTAGTTTGCTTTCTGCAAGCATTTGGGAAACGGCAGGGACCGGAACGGGAAGCCGACCGTGTTGGCATTCAATGAATCCGTGACCGTCTTGAATGACAGAACAACATATACGGTCGATATTTAAATAGTCCAAACAGATTGCGGTTCCGACAATGTCTACAATAGAGTCGGTAGCACCGACTTCATGAAAATGAACTTCATGCAATGTTTTACCATGAACCTTTGCTTCAGCCTTTGCAATCTCAGTAAAAATCGAAATTGCTTGTTCTTTCGCTCTTACTTTTATGGAGCTCTGATTAATAATTTCAATGATATCATATAAATTACGGGCATTTTCATGTTCATGATGGTGCTTTAAATCAGTATTGTGATGGTCATTATCAAGATGTTCATGATAGTACTCGTGGTGATTATTTTCATGATGTTCATGATGGTGCTCGTGATGCTCATGGCAATGATGATTATGCGGATGCTCATGATCATGAGTTTCTTGTGTGTCTTGAGTAAGATGGACAATAACATCCGTACCTTGTATCGCATTTTGTTCAGTCGATTTTATTTCTAAAGTATAACCGGAAATGTAGAGCTTTTCTAATTCTAATTTTAAATAAGAAGGATCAACTCCTAAATCGATTAATGCTCCCAGCGTCATATCGCCACTGATACCGGAAAAACAATCAAAGTATAAAATACGTTCCATAATAATTCCTTTCTTATTTTTAAAAGTATATTCCCATAAAGTATAAATTACAGTTTGTTAATATTAGATGCTAGATATGCAGCACCAAAACCGTTGTCAATATTTACTACGCCTACGCCGGCTGCACAGCTGTTTAACATTGTCAGGAGAGCAGATATACCTCCAAAACTGGCTCCATATCCTACACTTGTAGGAACAGCAATCACCGGCTTGTCCACAAGACCACCTACAACACTTGCTAAGGCACCTTCCATACCTGCTACAACAATAATGACATTTGCAGTACGGATTTGTTTTGTTTTTGATAATAAACGATGAATCCCGGCAACGCCAACATCATAAATACGATCCACTTTGTTGCCAAGAATTTCAGCAGTAATTGCTGCTTCTTCTGCAACCGGAATGTCTGCAGTTCCAGCAGTGATTACTGCAATTGTTTTTTCAGAACAATGTATTTCTCGTTGTTTTATAACAATAATACGCGCCAGTTCATGATAAACTGCATCCGCTGCAACCTGTTTAATTGCATCATAATGGTTTTGAGAGGCACGAGTCGCAAGGATATTTGTATTATGAATCATCATATGACGTACGATTTCTGCAGCTTGTTCCGGTGTTTTTCCTTCACAAAAAATGGCCTCTGGGTAACCTGTCCGAAGATTACGATGCTGGTCAATCGTTGAAAATTCCAACTCCTCAAAAGGGAGTGTCTTTAATTGTTCAATTGCGTCTTCTGGTTTTTTTTCTCCACTTGCAACTTGATTCAGCACTTTCATTAAGTAAGAATGATCCATGGTGTTTTACCTTTCTAAAGTTTGATTTAGACTTCCCATTTGATAGCCGCCAAGATCCAATGCGGCATAGAGAAATCCTATTTTTTTTGCAGCAGTGTCTATTTGGTCCATAAGTGAAAGATTGAAAAATTTGCTGCGTTCTTCCGGAGAAACCTCGATACGTGCAATGCTGCCATGATGACGTACACGACATTGTTTAAATCCGAATTGATGAAGCTCTTTTTCTAGCAAATTAATCGCTTTCAATTTTTCAATTGTAATTTCTTCTCCATATGGAATACGAGAAGCAAGACAAGCAAATGGTGGCTTGTCCCAGGAAGTATTATTTCTTGATTTTAATAATTGACGTATTTCTTCTTTTGTAAAACCTGCGTCTTTTAAAGGACTTATTATATTTAGTTCTTCTAGAGCTAAAAGACCGGGTCGATAGTCATTGATGTCATCATAATTGGTTCCGTCTGCAACGAAAAAAAATTCATGTTCTTTTGCTTTCTTTAAAATCTCAGAAAAAATAATTTTCTTACATAAATAACATCGGTTAGGAGGATTATGTGAGAAAGTATGAAAAGATTGCTCGCTCAATGTAACGTGATAATGTTTTATATTATGTTCTTTGCAGAAGAGATTGGCATCCATTAACTCTTCTTTTGAATACATAGGGGAATCCACCGTGATTGCAACAACATTTTCTTTTAAGATATCTTTTGCAAACAGTAAAAGAAAGGTACTGTCAACTCCTCCAGAAAAAGCAATTGCAAGGTTATTGCTTTTTCTCAAAATTGAAGCCAATGCTTCTTGTTTATTTTGTATATCTTTATTATCGTGCATAAAATGCCCTTTCTGTTTCATTTAAATATCTTTCGTATAATTTCAAAAAGAATTTTTAAAAACCCTTGAAAAATCAATTTATTTTTGAAATTTCAAGGGTTGTTTTTATCAATGGTCTATTTTATTATGACGTAATTTTATAAAAACATCAAGACCTTTTGTAATATGCCTGTTTTTATTTTGATTCCGGCAATGTTGCCATTTTATAACACCAGAACCAATCCTCACATTCAAGACCGATTTCTTGTGGATCAGTTTGGCGTCTGAGTAATCCATCGTATGTCATTGGAGGCGGAACGAGAACAGGCTGGCCCGGTTCCCAGTTTGCCGGTGTTAAAACCTTGTATTCATCGGTTGTTTGGATTGCGATCAACAGCCTTAGTATTTCTTGAATGTTTCTTCCATTTGTTGCAGGATAAATTAAAATAGCCCGTATTACCTGCATTGGATCAATGATAAATACATCACGGATTGTTGATTGCGTTGTAACATCCGGAGCAAACATACCGTATGAACGAGCTATGTCGCCGGTTCGATCTGAGATAACCGGAAATGGAATTGTAATTCCGGTTGTTAAGTAAATGTCATAGATCCACGCAAGATGTGATGGATTGCTGTCAATGCTAATTCCTAACAATTGTGCATTTCGATCTACAAAATCCTGATTGGCTTGTGCAAAGGCTACGAATTCCGTAGTACAAACAGGGGTAAAGTCTCCCGGATGAGAGAAAAAGACAACCCATTTGCCTTTAAAATCGGACATTTTAATTGGACCCATTGTTGACATTGCCGCAAAATCCGATGCTTGCATGCCAATGTTTAATTGAGTAATTTCCATGATAAAAATAAACCTCCATTTTTTTTACTATTTCATTGTATTCGGGTTGACGTAATTGGGTTAAATTCTTGAAATGAAAAGTATAAATTATATTTTTCATTTTTAAATATTAGGATAAAGGAATGAAGAAAAAAAACGTGAGAAGTAATTAAGAGATTAGTAAATCAAATTTATGTTGAAGATTAAAGAAATTAGAAGAATGAAGAATGCAAAAGGGATGTTTTAAAAACATCCCTCTTATGAAAAAAAAATTTACTGTTATTTTGATAAAATATAATTAATATAATCTGCTATTTGATTATCTTGTTCAATTGTAATATCGCAATGTTCTAAGATGGAAATAGACTGAAGTGTTATTCGTTCATCTTCTTCATTTTCAATATTATAAAATATTTTTCCTTCTATAATACCTGGCTTTCTTCCGTATTTTAAAACCATTAAATTATAAAGTTGATCTCCAAGAATATCTTTCCAGTAAATCTGATTTAAAAGCATGGACACATACGTTTCAAAGTCAACATGATCTAGTGAAAACTCATTTTTCTCTAAACTTATTGAAAAAAAAGTTCTGAAGTATTCAATACAAGCATCAACTTTAGAATTTATTGGGATTGATGGATTATCCATAATTCTCTTAGATTTTCTTTTTAAAAATTCTCTTTCATTATAATCTAATAAGTCACCAAATTTACTAATTGCATGTAGTTTTTTATAATGGTATTCTTTGTGCTCTGCTGAATCATCCACATCAATCGGATCATATACCAATCCACAGTCTTTGCATGTAATTAATTTTTCAAAACCAAGCATAAAGTCAATGGATACATTAAAGCGATCTGCAACTTTTTGTATGTTTTCTGGTCCCGGTGTTTGACCATCCAACCAATTTTTAATTGTAGTTTGGTGAACTTTTAAATCTTTAGACAGTCTGTAAGGTGTTAGATTCCCGTTTTTCATTAGTTGCTTTAATATTCCAGAGAATGTCATAAGTGGGTACCTCCATAAATAGTCTAATTAAATATAGTTTTTTAGATTAAATAACCTTGACACAATCTAATAATATTATATATAATTAGATTATTCCGAAGAATTGAACAAAATATAAGTCTAATAATATGGTGATATTGTTATTTTAATCTATAAAAATAGACTATCATATTAAGTAAGTTTATGCAAGTATTTTAAAAAGAAAGGAGGTTCTTGGGGGATATTACATAAAGTATAAACTATTTAATAGGGATTAATAGAAATACGAATGAATAAGGAGAAGAGGAATGTTTGATAAATATATAAATTATAATCGAATTACAGAGGATATGATCCGCAATCGCGAAGATAATCTTACGGCTTTGGAATCACTAACAGAGCAGTATGCTGAATTGATAGCGAAAGATGGCGTAGGGGCAATTAGTTATGAAAAAGAACGTGTTCAAGTAAGCTTAAAAAATGATGCTATGGTTAATAATGCCATCCAAAAAGAAGCAATCAAAAAGAAATTGGATGAGTTAAATACAGAGTGTAAATTATTTGAGAAAGCTTGGAAACATCTTACGATGGAGGAGCGGCAAGTACTTGAAGTTTTTTGCAGCCAAGATTTAAAAAAACAAGATGCAATTGATGTGATTTGTGAACAATTGCATTGCGAACGTGCCACCGCATATCGAAAAAAAGATGCAGCTTTAGGAAGATTTAAAAAACTATTATTTGCATAATGAGACAAAGTTGAGATGAAATAACACTTTTTCAGTGTTATAGTGATATTGGTGAAAGATGCAAAAGATTATTCATATTAGAGAACCATTATATCAAGATGGTTCTTTTTTATTTGTAAATTACATCGTTCACTAATCTATTTAAAAAGAGGCTGTTAAAAAGTCTTTTTAAATGTTTTACTGTGGACGTATAAATCACAGATAAGTGCGAGAAGCAACCTCGTAAAATGCGTAATTGAAGATGGAGGGGCTATGAAGAGAAAATTTTTAGAGGCGCTTAAAATTGAAGGTATGACGAAAGAAGCTATTGATCAGATTATGGCTGAAAACGGACGGGATATTGAGAGAGAAAAGGCAAAGAACAAAGAAAAACAGAAAAAGCTCATAGAAAAATACAGCTTAAAAGATGGCATGAAATCTCTCGGAGTCATTGATCCGGACTATCTTATTTTTAAGCATGGGGGTATAGACAATTTTTCTTTTAACAAGGAAGGGGAGCCTTTAATGCTGGAAGAGATTCTCAAACCTTATAGAGAATCCTTTCCTTATATTTTCAGATAGGAGTGTCTGAATAAAAAAGTATAATTCAGGGGGAAAATAGAGATTTCATTTATTTGGAGGTGAGGCGGATGATAGATCAAATATTGAAAGGCATGGCGGAAAAATTAAAGATTTTCGGTCTGCCGGTTTACTTAAGAGAAGTAAAAGAGGAGCAAAAGACATCCTGCTTCTTTATTTTACCGCTTGCATCCTCTGCTGAAAAAATGATTGGAAACCGTTATCGGTTAAATCATTCGTTTGAGGTGCAGTATTATCCTCCGATAGAGGAAGCGAATGTTCCGGTGGAGAGCGTAGAGACTTCTATTTTTGAAATATTAAGTTACATTTCAGCCGGTGAAGATCTCATTCACGGAACAAAAATGTCCTCAAAAAGCCTGAATGGCGTTTTTCATTTCTATGTAGATTACAACTTTTACTCTTATAAAGAGGCGGAAAAGGAAAGTGCGATGGAATATGCAGACGTTAAAAATGGTTTAAAGGAGGAATAAGGATGAAACTGAAAAAAGAGGTATCAAAAACAAATCATACAGAAAAATTTTTGAAAGAAAAATTAATTTTTTCAGGTAGGTACAAAGAGAGCCGTGATTTACTTGAAGTATTACTTGAAGAAAAACAAGAATATTGTTTTCAGGAAGTAGATTCCTGCATTAATGAATTTTTAAAAAGGAAGGTGAACTAAATGGCTTTAGGCGGTGGTGTATTTACTGCACAAAACAAATTTTATCCAGGCAGCTATATTAATTTTGTATCTGCAAAGAAAGCATCCTCAGCGTTGTCAGACCGCGGATATGCAGCGATGGCTCTGGAACTGGACTGGGGAAAAGACGGAGAAATTTTTCAGGTAAGTGCGGAGGAGTTTCAAAATAATTCCTTGAAGCTCTTTGGATACAATTATACAGACAAACATATGAAGGGGCTTCGTGATCTGTTCAAGAATGGATTGAGACTGGCTTACTTTTACCGTTTGAACAGCGGGGATAAAGCAGAAAATGATTTTGCGAAGGCAAAGTACAGCGGGATAAAAGGAAACAGCATTCAGATTCGGGTAGCAGCGAATGTAGACGATCCAGAATTATTCGATGTCAGTACTTTATTTGATGCAAAGTTGGTGGACAAGCAGACTGTAAAAGCAATGACGGAATTAGAAGATAACGATTATGTGGTGTGGAAAAAGAGTGCCTCTTTAGCAGAAAATGCGGGCGTTTCTCTTTCTAATGGTACGAACAAAGCATCCGTAACCGGAGAGGATTACACGGCATTCTTAAGCAAGGCAGAGAGCTGTTCCTTTAATGTGTTGGGCTGCCTTTCCACGGAGGAAACCGTTTGCAATTTATTCACTGCCTTTACAAAGAGGATGAGGGAAGAGCACGGTGTAAAATTCCAGACAGTTCTTTACCGTACAGCTGCCGATTACGAAGGGGTAATCAGTGTGGAAAACAAGACAAATGATTCGGAGTATCCGCAATCTTCTTTAGTATATTGGACAGTCGGCGCACAGGCGACCTGCTCTGTCGGCGGCGGAAGAGCGAGCCTTTCCAATCAACGCTATGATGGTGAATTTGAGGTGGAAGCAGATTATACACAGATTCAGCTCGCTGACGGCTTGAAAAAAGGAAAATTCTTACTACATAAGGTTGGAGATGAGATTCGTGTGCTGGAGGATATTAATACCTTAACTTCATTCACAAGTGAAAAGAGCAAAGATTTTTCAGGAAACCAGGCTATCCGTGTTTTGGACCAGATTGCAAATGATATTGCAGATCTTTTCAACAGCAAATACCTTGGAAATATCCCGAACGATAATTCCGGAAGAGTTATGCTTTGGAATGACATCGTCAGACATCACCAGGAGCTGCAAAAACTGCAGGCCATTGAAAATTTTGCAGCAGATGATATAAAGGTACTCGCTGGTGACAGCAAGAAAGCAGTTGTTGTAGAAGATCATGTAACATTAGTCAATGCAATGAGCGAGCTATATATGACGGTAGTTGTTCAGTAAAGGAGGGAATGTTATGAAATTTATGAACTCAAAAGATGCAATAAGTGGTTCTTTGGCAGAATGCTTTTTAACCATTGACGGAAACTGCTATAATTTTATGCAGGCAATTAACCTGGAGGCAAAGGTAGAGAAGACAAAAACAGAAATTCCGATTCTCGGAAAGACCGGAAAAGGAAATAAAGCAACAAGCTGGAAGGGAACAGGAAGTGCGACGTTCCATTATAATACCTCTGTTTTGAGAGAACTGCTTTATAAATATAAAGAAACCGGAGAAGATATTTACTTTGACATTCAGGTGACCAATGAAGACCCGGCTTCAGATTTAGGCAGACAGACTGTCATTTTAAAGGACTGCAACGTCAATGGCGGCATTTTAACCAAGTTTGATGCCAGTGCCGAATATTTGGATGAAGAACTCGAATTTACCTTTGAAGATTTTGAGATTCCGGAAAAATTTAATTTATTAAACGGTATGGAGTAATGCAGAGGAGAAAATTATGAGTAATTTAGATGCTTTTTTAAATCCTG
Source organism: Anaerovorax sp. IOR16 (assembly GCF_017168145.1). GTDB lineage: Bacteria > Bacillota > Clostridia > Peptostreptococcales > Anaerovoracaceae > IOR16. The sequence goes on from NZ_JADQTL010000011.1 coordinate 116,917, forward strand.
TAAAAGAAGAAAACGTAAAGGTAGTGGTAAGTAAGCGTTTTGTCGGAGAAGACGGAAATCCCGTAGAATGGGAGCTTCGGGCTTTGACTGGTGAAGAAGATGAGGCAATACGGAAAAAGTGTACAAGATCTGTTCAGGTACCGGGAAAAAGAGGACAATATACGAATGAAACGGATATCAACCGTTATCTCGGAGAGCTGGCAGCTGCATGCACGGTATATCCTAATTTAAATGACGCTGCTTTACAGAAGGCTTATGGTGTTTTAGGAGCGGATTCCTTATTGAAAACAATGCTGAAAGCAGGGGAATATGCTGAATATCTTGAAAAGGTGCAAAAAATAAGCGGATATGACCAAACGATGGAAGATTTGGTGGACGAAGTAAAAAACTAATTGAGGAGGGCGATGCGGAAGCAAATTTCGAATATTATGCTCTCCACAAATTGAGGATTCTGCCGAGCACGCTCTTGTCAATGAGCCGGGAGGAAAAGGCATTTATTTATGCCTCCATTCAATTACGCATGGAAGCGGAAAAAAGAGAGGCAAGAAAGGCAAGAAAAAAATAAAAATAAAACGCTTTGAGCTTATAACAAAATGTTTTGGCTTCAAAGCGTTTTTCTTTTACAAATAGAGTCTTTGATTTTATTATTTGTAGAAGAAAGGAAGGGAGTGAGGGAATGGCGACAGTTTTAAATGCATTGAATCTTTCGAATCAAATCAATAATATTTCCAGTCGAATCAATAATATTTCATTGGCCGCAATGAAAACAAAAAATGTTTTTAAATCACTGAACGTTACCATGAATCATACGACGAATATGAATTTCGGTCAAGTCAATCAATCCATTGCTACGCTGAACAAGAGCGTTCAAAAAGTAGCGGAAACGCTCGGAAGAGCCGATATGCAGCAAAAAAATCTGAATCAGGATATGAAAACAGGGCAGGCATCAGCAGGAAAGCTGAGCGGGATGCTGTCTAAAATCGATTTAGCGCAGGTTGCAAAGAGTGTGATGCAGACTTCGGATAAAATGGTTCAAACCAGGACAAAGCTGAATACGGCAAATGACGGGCGCCAAACGACGAAAGACTTGGAGGATAAAGTATTTGCAAGTGCGCAGAGATCCCGGACTGGATATTTTGATATGGTATCTGCGGTTACAGCGATAAGTGCAAATACCCAGACCTTTAAAACAAATGATGAAACGTTGGCTTTTGCAGAGCAGGTAAATAAGCTGTTTAAAATAGACGGTGCTTCCGGTGGGCAGCAGTCCACTGCAATTATGCTGCTTTCACAGGCGATGGCGGACGGAGCGTTAAAGGCGGAGGAGTTAAATTCTATTTTAGAAGTATCTCCGAGTCTAGGGAAAAGTATAGAGGCTGGAATGGGATGGGCAGAAGGCTCTATCCGCTCATATGCGGAGCAGGGAGCGTTGACGGCTTCTGCAGTTAAAAATTCTGTATTCCAAATGGCAGAGAATACGAACGCTGCGTTTACTGCCACACCAATGACGTGGGGAGATGTGTGGAATTCGGCAATTACCAGTATCATAAAAGTTTCGCGTCCTTTGCTAGGTTTTATCAACATGTTGGCAAATTGCTGGAGTATATTAGAGCCAATCTTATTAGGTGTGGTTGCAGCAATTATCACATATAATTCAGTTATGGGTATAGCATGGCTAACAACTTTAAAAAACGCTGCAGTGATAGCATGGAAAACAATTTGTGATTGGGCAGAAACAGCTGCAATTGTTGCAATGACAGTTGCATCAGATGGATTAAATGCTGCTCTTGCTGCTTGTCCAATTACATGGATTATTATAGCGGTGATTGCTTTAATCGCAATATTTTATGCTGTAATTGCTGCAATCAATAAATTTAAAGGAACAAGTCTGTCTGCTACGGGGATGATTGTCGGGGCAATTTTCGTTGCAGGGGCTGTGATTGCAAATACTGTTATTGGACTTTTGAATGCATTGATTCAGTTTGTCTGGGCAATATTTGCCGAACCATTTATTGGGATTATAGAATGGATTTTAAATGTGACGAACGGTGGATTCAATAGCTTCGGCGGAGCAGTGGCGAATTTAATCGGTCAAATCATTTCTTGGTTCTTATCACTTGGAAAAGTGGTTACCAAAATTATAGATACAATCTTCGGAACGGAGTGGACCGCAGGACTTGATTCTTTGCAAGACAGTGTGATTAAATGGGGGAAAAATGAAAAGGCAATTACTTTAGACAGAAGTGCACCGACCATAGAACATAGATTTACTTATCAGGATGCATGGAACAAAGGAAACAAGATAGGGGCAGGTTTACAGGACAAAGTAACTGGTCTTTTTAGTCAGGATGATTCTGTTCCAGACTCTTTAAATCAAACCGCAGAGAATACGGGGAAAATGGCAAACACAATGGAAATGAGCGGAGAGGATTTGAAGTATCTCAGAGATGTTGCAGAGCGTGAAGTAATCAATCGTTTCACAACAGCGGACTTGAGCGTTACGATGCAGACAACGGCAAACGTCAACAATGATCTCGACATTGACGGCATCATATCACAGCTCGAGGATAAGACCTATGAAATGCTGGTTTCAACCGCAGAGGGGGTGTAATCTTGTACGAATTTTTTCTTGATGATATGCAGCTTCCGATGCCGCCGGAAAAAATAAAAATGAAGGTATCAAATCAAAATAAGACGATCAATTTAATTTCTGGGCAAGAGGTAAATATTCCTAAAGTCGCCGGATTGACAGAAATCGAATTCAGTCTGTTGCTCCCGGCGCAACAGTACCCTTTTGCTGTATATCCTACCGGTTTTCAGTCACCGGCGTTTTATTTAAAAAAGCTGAAATTATTAAAGCAAGGAAGGAAGCCATTTCAGTTTCTTGTGAACCGGAAACAGCCAGGTGGCCGCTACAGCTTTGACACAGAGATGAAGGTGACACTAGAAGAATATACGATTGATGAAGAGGCAGAAAACGGATTTGATATTATAGTTTCACTTCGTTTAAAGCAATTTGTTAAGAAAATAAGGAATCAGGCAGTGTGACGTTGGAGAAGCAAGTGCAAAGGGATGCAAAGGTACCAGAAAAAACCTACGAGGTACAACCAAATGACACTCTTTGGAGCATCTGCAAAAAAGAACTGGGAAATGAAAAAGTCTACAGTAAGATACTTGTTTTAAATGACCTTACAAATCCAAATGAGATTTATCCAGGGCAGGTGATACGTTTTGAATAACATTGAATTAATGATAGAGCACGGTGATTTGATTTACCAGCCTGTAGTGGAAGAGCCGGTTTGTTGGGAGACAGAGCGTCAGGGCGTACCCGGAAAGCTTACCTTTTCGTTGCAGAAAGATGCAGGACTAAATTTTCAGGAGGGAGATCATCTGTTTTTGCGTGTAAATGAAAAACAGGTTTTTTATGGTTTTGTTTTTACGAAGAAACGAAATAAAGATGGTCTAATCAGCGTGACCGCATACGATCAGCTGAGATATTTCAAAAATAAAGATGTTGTGAAATATAAAGGAATGTCTGCCAGCGAGTTGATTAAAAAGCTTGCTAAAATTTTTTTTCTGCGAACCGGTGAGATAGCGGATACAAAGTATGTGATAGCAAATCGTTTAGAACAAGATAAGACCTTATTTGATATTATTAAAAATGCACTTGCCGAAACATTGCAAGCCAAAAAAGAGCTGTATGTACTGTATGATGATTACGGAAAGCTGACATTAAAAAATATTCAAGATATGAAGTTAAATCTTTTAATCAATCAAAATACCGCGGAGGATTTCGACTATTGCTCCAGTATAGACAGCAACACCTACAATCAAATTAAGCTCATTTATGAGAGTCAAAAAGGCGGCGGGATAAAAACTTATCCAGAAAGAGATATTTCTTCTATAAAGCGATGGGGGGTTTTACAGCATACGGAAAAGGTAGATAATCCGCAGAATGCGGAGGAAAAAGCAAAGAACTTACTCTCTATGTATAATCGAAAAACAAGAACCTTGAGTATTTCCAAAGCGTTTGGCGACATTCGAGTCAGAGGAGGCTCCTTGCTTCCGGTTAGCTTGGATTTGGGGGATGTGGTTGCAAACACGTATATGATTGTCGAAAAGGTGAAGCATACAATTTCTGCGGATATGCACCAAATGGATTTATCATTAGCGGGAGGTGACTTCAGTGCCTAACTTACTTCAGATTATGAAACAAGCTTCCGCTGATGCGATTGAAGAAGGAAAACCTGTAAATTTGGTTTATGGGACGGTGCAGAATACAGATCCGCTAAGAATACTGGTGGAGCAGAAATTGCTACTAGAAGAACCTTTTCTTATATGTTCAAGAAATGTTACGGATCATGACGTTAAGATGGAGGTTTCTCATGAGACGGAATTCTCTGGTGCCTATGCGCATCAGCATAGTGTCAGTACTTCAGGCGGAAGCGGGACATCTAATACAGATAAAGAGCCTCCGCATAAGCACGAGTATAAAGGAAAGAAAACATACCGCATATTAAATGGATTGCGTACCGGCGAAAAGGTAATCATGATTCGTATGCAGGGTGGTCAAAGATTTATTGTTTTAGATAGGATAGGGTGATGAGATGATACCGGAACGAACAGATGATTTGAAACAGGATTTTTCCTTCAATGCCATACCGACAAGTCGGACTTACCGGCTGGACGGAGACAGGATTTCTGGTTTTGTGGATGGCAGGGAAGCTATGGAGCAGGTGGTTTATAAGATACTCGGTACGGAGCGTTATGATTATATCATTTACAGCTGGAACTATGGCGTGGAGCTTGCTGAATTAATTGGAAAACCAATGTCTTACATAGCACCTGAATTAAAGAGACGGATTACAGAAGCATTGATGCAGGATCAAAGAATCTTAAGCGTAGATGCTTTTTCTTTTGAAACAAAAAGAAATACCATGTTAGTTGCTTTTACGGTATATACCGTTTTTGGAGAGATAAAAGCAAAAAAGGAGGTGAGCTATTAATGTTTGAATCCATTACTTATGAAATGATTTTAAAGAGAATGCTTAATCAGGTGTCAAATAGTGTGGATAAGCGTAAAGGATCAATTATCTATGATGCCATTGCACCAGCAGCAGCAGAGTTAAAAAATGCATACATTCAAATGGATGTTATCTTGGATGAAACCTTTGCTGATACAGCCAGCAGAAAATATTTAATTAAGAGAGCCGCAGAAAGGGGGATTGTCCCGTACGAAGCAACACGGGCTATGCTGAAAGGAGAATTTAATACAGATATACCTATTGGATACCGATTCAGCCTAGATACATTAAATTACACTGTTATTGAGAGAATGGAAGATGGAGTTTATAAAATGGAGTGTGAAACGGCAGGAAGAATCGGAAACACGAAAAACGGCACTTTGATTCCCATTGATTATATCAAAGGTTTGACTTCTGCCAGGCTTACGGAGCTGCTGGTTCCCGGAGAAGATGAAGAAGATACTGAGCATCTGAGAAAAAGATATTATGACAGTCTGGACGCAAAGGCGTTTGGAGGAAACATTCAGGATTATAAGGAAAAGGTTACTGCGCTAAACGGGATAGGCGGTGTGAAGGTCTATCCAACGTGGAATGGGGGAGGAACTGTAAAATTGGTTCTGATTGATTCGGAATATCAAAGACCGAGCAGTCAGCTGATTTCTACTGTACAGACAGAGGTGGATCCGATTCAAAATCAGGGGAAAGGACTCGGCCTTGCCCCCATTGGCCATGTTGTTACGGTAGAGGCCGTCAAAGAAACGGTCATTCATATTGCGGCAGACATTACCTATCAAGACGGATGGGAATGGAATGACATAAAAAATTATGTGTTTGACGCCGTTGATCAATATTTTGCAGAATTAGCCGAGAGCTGGGCAAACAGTGATTCAATGATTGTGCGAATAAGCCAGATCGAAACACGTCTTTTGAATCTGCCGGGTATTCTGGATATTTCAAAAACGAAGCTTAACGGAGAGGAACAAAATATTGCTGTGGATGTAGACAGCATTCCGAAACGGGGTGAGTTCGCTGGATAGAGAGATTAAGTTAATCAATTATTTGCCACAAATTATGGGTGAGGTTTTAGAATTTCAGGAGATCACCGAAGCAGAAACTGCAGAGATGGTACAACTATACAGCGCTTTATATTCTGTATCAGATGATCAGTATGTAGAATCTGCAACGGAAAACGGGGTAAAACGCTGGGAGTCTGTTTTAAAGATATTGCCGAAAGGTACGGACTCCTTAGAAGAGAGAAAATTTCGCATCATAACAAGGCTGAATGAACAGCTTCCATATAGTTATCGGATGCTTTTGCAGCAGCTGGAAACGATTTGTGGTAAAGGAGGTTATACGGCGGAATTAAAGGGAAATGATTACACATTGGTTGTAAAGGTAGAACTTACAGCAAAATCTAACTTTGATGATGTAAATGATTTACTTCATAGAATTTTACCAGCGAATTTAGTAATTGATTTGAGTTTACTCTATAATCAGCATATTACTTTAGGTAAATTTATACATATAAATCTTGCTAAGTACACGCACGAACAATTAAGAAATGAGGTGGTTGCATAATGGCTACACAGACTAAGAATTACGGCTTAACTAAGCCAGATATAAATGATTTTTATGATGTTGGAATTGATAACAACAATATGGATACTATCGATATCGAATTAAAAAATCTCAATGATAAAGCATTAACAGCAGGAGATATGTCTAAGTCAATCTATGATAAAAATAACAATGGAATAGTTGATAATGCTGAAAAGGTAAATGGGCATACTGTGGAAGTAGATGTACCTGCAGATGCAAAGTTCACAGATACTATAACACCGATTGTAAATAATTTAACTGAGACCACACCAGGAAAAGCATTGGATGCTATGCAAGGTAAGATTTTGGATGAAAAAATTGTTGAGGTTAACGCTTCATTAAGTGCAATAGAAGGTTTGCAAACTACTCAAACCGTTTTTAATGCAGATGATAGTATCACAGAAACAAAAGCAGATGGTAGAACTTTAACAACCACATTCAATACAGACGGTACAATTACGGAAGTTTTAGCTGTGGGTGAAACAATTACAACAAAAACAACTACCTTTAATTCAGACGGTAGTATTACGGAGGTGATTTCATAATGAGTTGGGCAGAAGTAAAAAAGATAAATAGCAATATAAAAAAAACAATTACTGAACAAATTCAATCTATGTCGACACAAAGTATACTCGCTACTAAAAACGAAACTTTTATAGTGCCTATAAGTGGCAACTATCGTATAACATGTATAGGACGTGGCGGCAACGGAGCTAGTGGCAAAAAAGCTACAGCATTAAGCGGTAAAAGAACCACCGATCAACACACTGCATCAGGCGGTGAAGGCGGTGGCGGTGGTGGTGCTGCTCAGTCCGTGATACATTTGGAGGCCGGTCAAAATATCGTAATCACCGTAAATGACGCAGTGTCGTCATTTGGTAATCTTCTTACGGCTACGGCTGGTGCTAATGCAACCGAGACATCTATTGGAGTAGGAGGAACGGCTTCGGGAGGAAATGTATTTAATTCTAATGGAGCCAATGGTGGAGAGCATGCATCAACGCTTGGCGGCAATGGAGGTACTGCTGGATTTATTGACGGGATTAACAGCGGTGGAGTCGGCGGAATAGGAGGAAAGTCTCGTAATTATCCGGCTGTTGGAGGTAAAGGTGGTGACGGTGGTAAAGGATTTTTTAATGTTCCTTTATGCTTCGGGGTAGGTGTTGGTATTGATCAAGTTGTCGCTGGATCTGGTGCCAACGGGGCCACTGGAAGCATGAATGATGTTGGATTAATAAACGGTAAGGCTGGCGGGAAGAGTATGATATTTCCTGATTCTAATGTATCAGCGGGTGGCGGTAGTGGAAGCGTAGAATCGGGGAATTATGGTATTGGTGAAGGCGGTGGCGGTGGTGGCGGTGGCGGATTTGGCGGCGCCGGCTGCGTTATTATTAGTTACGTATTAGTCTAGGAGGCAGTATAATGTATGCAATTTTAAAAAAACCCGAAAATATTATTAGGGCATTTGAAGCAAGAAGCAATCCGTTAAAAGAATTGGTTGTTCCGGAATTTGAGAATTTATATATCCCCATTGAAAAAAATTATAACCTTAAAGTCGGCGATATATGGTGTGAAGCTACTTCTACTTGGGAGATAGTTCCTATGCCAGAGCAGGATACGGTGCCGGTAGAACTTGTAGCAAAGCCGAATCAGCCGATAAACTCTAAAGTAGCTCAAATGATTTCTGATTTACAAGCAGATATGGTTATTGCGGGGGTGATAAAATGAGTTGGTATGAAAAGTACATGCACAATTTAGTAGACATAACTACTATTGATAAGCTAGTTACTGCTAACAAACTAACTGAGGAAGAAAAGAGAAAAATGATTGCAGATAGACTAGCACAGTATGGATATTAAAAAGATATACTTAACATTTGATTAATTATGGTAAAATCAAAATAATTAGTAGATAAGAAATATAATGTTATATTTCTTATCTTGAATTGTTAATACAGTCCACCTGATATGCAGGTGGGAAAACAAGATGTTTCAGAAATAATTATTAATGTTGATGATTTTTCGGATTATGACGAAATACATTTTTTCAACTAATTAAAAAATTTTGATGCTAATACTGTGGAAATTCGACTATATTAATTAGATCCTAATGACACAATTATAGGGAGTACGGATTATTTTACTAAAAGCTCTAACGAACAGTGTTAGGAAATTAAAAATAGCCCTATATAATCCAGATGATAAAATTAAAGCTGGGTATTCCGTGATACTTGGGGGATGGGGAAATTATAATGAAACGATGTATTATAAACCATAATAACGTATATTATGAAACATTTACATAAGAAATCAAAGCAAAAGTGAATGCTGAACAAGAAAATTAGACAGTCTAAAACCATTACAGGAAGAAATTCAGAAAGCCGAATTTGAATTGCAAGCAATTAATCTATTACAGGAGGTAGGATTGTTTGAGTATCATAAACGAGAAGTTGATTAATGAATATACTGTTTTGGTAATGGCAAAAAAGATAGCTTTAGAGTAAGTACCAGAAACAAAGGTAACATTAGAAGATAGAACAAAGTCAACTATTAAAAAAGAAGTTGAGATTGAGATTGCTAAAAGAACAATCGAGGCTTTACAAGCGTAATTTAAAAACATGATTAATCAGCGCGCAATAAGGCGTGTTTTTAATTTTTAGGGTATAAGTTTATGACTCAAGAGCAGGTGAATTATAAAATAACTTACAATTTTGGAAGTTATAAATTAAAAAGGAGTAGTAATGTTTTTTATGAAGAATAACATACGTGGAAGCCCTATTTATAAAAATTTAGTAACATTTTAAGAGATTTAACTTATTTATTTGTTTTTTAAAAAAATATTAGTAATTATTATTAAATAAAAAGAGAGGATTAAAAAATGGAAAATAAAGTACAATTCGGATTATCAAACGTATATTATGCTGAAGTGACAGAGCAGAACGGTGTTACTACATATGGGAAACCATTCAAAGGAGAGGGTGCTGTATCTATGACAGCTACACCAACCAATACAGAGGTTAAATTTGAAGCAGATAATAACCCAAATTATTTCGTAAATTATGCAAACGATGGCTATACATTAGAACTCAGTATGGCTACTATTAGCGATGAATTTAAAACAAAGTTCTTAGGCTATAAAATGGATAAGAATGGATTGATTGCAGAAGACACTTCAAGCATTGCAAAGCCGTTTGCACTAATGTTTGAGGTTGGTGGAGATGCAGAGGCTGTGAGATGCATCTATTATAGATGTACGGCAGGTCGTCCAACCTTAGCTCCTAAGACAGGGACAACACCAGAAGCGCAGGTTGTTCCAGTAACGGTAGGAAAACCAGCAGATAGTCAGTATTCGTTTGCATATTGCAGAAAAACAGAAAACCCTACTGCCTATGATGAATGGTATAATACGGTTCAAAAGTTTGTTGAAGGAGTATAACTCATGCAGGCATTAACCAAAACAATTATGATTGATAATAAGCCCGTTAAATTTCGAGCCAGTGCATTGGTTTTACGAATTTATCGAATTAAATTTCATAGGGATATTATGCAGGATCTTGTAAAATTGAAAGCCGCCCATAAAGCTAAGATAGAGGATGGAATTGATTTTGAAGTAATTGATCTAGAGATATTTGAAAACATCGCTTACACAATGGCTTATCATGCAGATAATTCTATCGGAAGTGTAGAGGATTGGTTGGATCAATTCGGAACATTTTCAATTTATGAAGTATTACCTGAGATTTTAGGATTGTGGATTGAAAATGAAATGTCTACAGTTGAATCTAAAAAAAAACAAAATCAAATGGCAGGGAATTAACCACCCCGCTTTTTTATTGCGGTGCTTGCAGTTAGGCATCCCCCTTTCGGAGCTGGGGGATGTCACTGTAGGTGAAATTATTGATACATTTATTGAGCGCAGCAATGATGATATAGAATACGATGAAGTTGAAATATTAGATGGCAATGAAGCGCTTAAGTTCTTGGGGGTGAATTGATTGGCTGAAAAAATAAATAAATTAAAAGTAGAAATAGATGGTAATGTTAAGCCGCTGGAAAAAGCTTTAAAAGGTGCAAATACAATCATTAAAGGTGTAGAAAATGAGCTTCAAAAAGTAGAATTACTTTTAAAGTTTGATCCGAATCATACGGAGCTGTTAGCTCAGAAACAGTTACTTTTAACGAAAAACATCGAAGCTACAACAGACAAATTAGATACTTTTAAATTAGCGGCAGAACAAGTAAAAGAAAAAATGGATGTTGGTAAAGTTTCAGTAGAGCAATATAGAGCATTGCAAAGGGAAATTATTTCGACCGAGCAAAGTCTTAGAAGTTTAGAATCGGCTACGGAAGAGAGTGGTGAAAAATTCAATTTACTAGGTGATGAAAACTTTAATAAAAACATTCAGGCAGCAAGTATTGGAATTGCAGGGGAATTAGTTGGAGCCTTGGGAAATGCTGCTGTCCAAGCTGGGGTTGCAGCCGAAGGTATTAATAATCTATCAAAAGAGACCGGTTTATCTACGGATGAAATACAAAAATTACAGTATGCCAGTGATAAGATTGGTATTTCTATGGATACGTTGACAGGATCCATGGGAACACTTACTACGAATATGGCTGATGCACAAAAAGGAACAGGTGATGCAAAGGCTGCTTTTGAGAAGCTAGGGGTTAGTTTTAAAGATGATTTGACTGGTGAGCTACGAGACAGCCAAGAAGTATTCGATGATGCAATGTTAGCTTTGAGTGGCGTAGCCGATGAGAGCGAGCGAAATGCTTTATCAATGCAAATATTTGGTGAATCAGCAGAAAACCTAAATCCTCTTATTATGGGTGGGGCAGAAAGTCTGAAACAGATGGGTGATGAAGCAGAAAGAACCGGACTTATTATGTCAGAAGATACGTTGAATGCAGCCAATGATTTTAATTTAGCACTTGATAATATAAAATTGCTTGGCTCTGAAGCGTTTATGCAACTTGGAGCTACAATAGCAACAGAACTGCTTCCGTATATAGAAACGGCTTTAGGTATACTTGAAAGCGTGATTGTATGGTTTACAGATAACAGTGAAGCGATCTTAGGTTGGGTAATTGCATTAGGGACAGGTTTAGCTGCATTAAATGTTGTAATAATGATACAAAATATGGTAGAAGCTTTTCTTTCTTTTAAAAAAGTATTATTGGGAGCAAAGTCAGCGCAAGACTTGTTCAATTTAGCCATGAAAAATAATGCGATTGGGTTAGTGGTTGCTGCTATTGCAGGATTAATTGCCGGAATTATTTATCTTTGGAAGACAAACGAGGATTTTAGAGATGCAATTCTAAATATATGGGACGGCATAAAAAAAGGAATCAAAGGTACTATCGATTTTTTGATGAATCCAATTGGTACTATAATAAAAAATATCAAAGAGGTAATTAAATGGGCAGGAAAGATTGGATTGATAAATTCTGATGAAGAGAAAGAATCAAAAAAAAGCAAACAAAAGAAATTATCTGGTATGGCTAATGGTGGCAGCATTTCAAAAGGTACAGCTTTGGTTGGAGAAAACGGTCCGGAGTTACTAACTATGGGATTTGGAGTTGCAAAAGTCACTCCGCTTGGATTAGGAGGAACTAGCGATTTAGCTAATGAAATTGCAAGTAAAATCAGTGCAAAAGGTGGAGATACTTATAACTTCTATAGTCCAAAAGCATTAACTCCTTCGGAAAGTGCAAAACAAATGAAGAATGCGCAAAAAGCGCTAATGTTAGGGTTTTAGGTGAGAACATGATTACGAATATTATATTAGAGAATGTTGAACTTAATAAGAAAATAGAAATTGGAAATGACCGAATTGGATATGTTCTAGGTCTTGTAGATTTTGGTCAAGCACCGGCTGTTCAAAATACTACAAATTACATTAATCTAGTTGGTGCACAAGTTATGTCAACACGTCTGGAATCAAGAAGTATTAATATAAAAGGGGCTATTTTTGATGTTGGGTTGAGTGTTTCAGATAAAAAACGTGAATTAAATCGAATTGTAAATCCAAATCATACTCTAGCGATTCAGTACAAAAAATATAAGATATATGCAAAAGCGAATTCATCGATTGCTTATGCAACTGAAAGAATAAAAAATGGAAAGAACTTTTGTGAATTTTTAATTCAATGTACAGCGTTCGATCCAGTGTTTCGAAGAATAAAAGAAGAAGTTGTTTGTAATTCAAATATAGGACCAATATCACTTTTTCCTTTGCAAATACCATCTTCAAAAGGCATATGCTTTGGTAAACTTGCAAAAATTTCGGTTGCGAATGTTCCAAATGATGGTGATGTGGACGCTGGATTTGTTATTCGTTTTATTGCAGAGGAAGGAGATGTTATTAACCCAACTATTACTAACAATAAAACAGGAGATTCTATTCAAATAATAGCAAATATGGCTCAAGGAGATATCATTGAAGTATCTACTGTACCAGGAAATAAGTATGCCAAATATATTCGAGGAAAAAGTGAAGTGGATATATTTAAAATATTACAAAGAGTTCTACTTTGAGTATGACGCTTGGTGCTGGAATAAATAATATATCTGTCAGTGCTGCAAAAAATGAATCTAATTTAAATAGTGTAATTAAGTTTACGCCTTTGTATTTGGAGGTGCAAGAATAATGGAAATCTATATTCTTGATGCAAACCTTAATCGTGTAGGTATGGTAGATGTGTATGAATCCTTTAGTTGGACGACATCTTATAATGATATAGGTTCGTTTGAGTTACATTGTGGAATGCAATATTTTAATTTATTACAAACAGATATGCTTCTTCAAAACTCAAAGGATAATAAACATAATGGAGTCATTGAATATGTGGCAAAAGAAACAAATGAGGATGGTATTGAAACTTTAGTTGTAAAAGGAAGAATGGCAGAAATCTTACTTGAACGCAGAGTTGCTCTTGGAGATTATGTTTTTGAGTCTGCACAACCGGCTCAAATTGCGTGTAACCTTATTGAAAGGAATGCAATAGAACCGAATGAAAGGAAAATTACTTTCTTGGAAATAGGAAATGTGGTGAATGCAGATGGAGGTACGGTTAATTATGGTTGTTCGAATGAGCAAGTATTAACAGCAATAAAAGATATATGTCAAGAAATCATTTGTTGGATTTAATCTTCGAGTTGATGATGAAAAGAAAAAATTAATTTTTGATACCTATAAGGGGATAAATCGTACAGAAGAAGATAATACAGTTACTAAAATTCATGAAAAAACAACGAATAACATAATTGAAAATGGGATGTTTACTAATGGATTAAATGGATGGACTCAAGTAGCTGGCGGTGAGAATTATAAAGGGGTGCCAGTATTATCTGTAGAGTCTCAACTGTTTAAAAAGGTAAAACTTCAAGATAGACGTGCAGAATATGATGACCAAGGTGAGTTTCAAAAATGGGTATACTTTTGGCGTAAATCTGGATATGTATATAAAAACTTGTCTTTAAAAAGCAATCATATTTATTATTTAAGAGTACGATGTGATAATCCAACAGATTCAGTATTGGGTTATGGTATTATGGACAATGCAAATGGATGCACTTTTTCAGTAAACAGAACGATTGGAATGCAGAATTATAATGCACTTTATGTACCTGAACGAACAGGAGCGTATAAATTTGCATTAGCTTATGGTGAATTACCAGAGGAGCATAATTTAGCTGTTTATACAGAATATGCACTTATAATTGATTTAACAGAAACCTTTGGCATTGGAAAAGAACCCGGACTTGAGTGGTGTTGTAAAAATATTTACTACGAAAATGATTGGAGATATAAGGTGGAAATTATAGAATTCATCCCAAATAATATAGAACCACTTGTTTTTAGTCGTGATCGAGATACGTTAATTGATTTGCAGTATATAAAAATATTAGTAACGAATAACTTTATATATGTTAAAGGGGAAGATATTGATACAATAGTATCTTCTGCCAATCAAACAGGTCTATTCCGTAAAGAACGTTATTTAGATTTATCTAGTTCTGTTCCTAGGAAGACGGATGGTGTCATGATACCAGAAGTAAGCTATATAGCGATGTTAAAAAATAATGCGAATGCTACTTTACGTAAGCTTGTAGTGAATGAAATAATTGAAGGGAATTTATACCTGCTAAGCAATAAACAGTTTGGCAGGGATTTTATTTAGGAGACATTGTCAACTGCGTTGACCAACATATAGGGTTTTCTGTAAATCTTCGTATTAGTAGTGCAACGCAGGTATGGGACATGAATGGGTATCAAATAACTATTACATTAGGTGATGATATGCCAGATATTTACGAGACAATGAAATTAGTATCGAAAGGAGCAAAATAATGAGTAAAATTACTTTAAAAGCAATGCCGTTTGATTCGAAGGAGATACTTGATCCAAAAACTGGAGTAGAAGTTTATGATCGAGTTGCGTATTCAAAAGATTTAGCAGACTGGTTGAGAACTTATTTCAGTAATGGAATTCTTGTGCAAGGTGGAGATGTACTTGGGAGTCAAATGCAAGTGATACATAATGTAGGTATGGTGTGTACGATAAAAGCTGGTGGTGTTTGCATCAACGGAAGAAGCGGCTGGCTTGAAAAGGATACAGAAGTAACTTTAAAGGTAGGCGGGGCTCTTCCTAGATATGATCGGATTGTTGCAGAGCTTAATATTCCAGATGACAGAGGAATTTATATTAAAGTTTTAGAAGGTCTTCCGGCATCCGAACCTGAATATCCAGCTTTAACACAAACGGAAGATGTTTATCAAATACCGTTAGCAAGGATTAAGATTGAAGCCGATTCTGCTAAAATAGCTGAAGTAATTGATGAGAGAAATGATTACATTTCTAATGTTACGATTGGAATTAAGCCACCTACAGGAATGGATGCGGAGACTGTAAAAGTGTCAGATAAAACTAAAAGATTATATGGTGTAGAAAATGTAGATGAAGCTTTAAAAAATGCATTAGCGCATTTGTCATATATGGCTTTTTGTATAAATGCAAATCCAGATAGCTTGGATGCAGCTTTTGGAAAAAATAATGAAGAAGCTATAAAAAATATTGGTAAACAAATGGTAATGTATGCTAGATTTAAAGAAAATGATTCTACCTTGACTTTTCCAAATTTGGAAACTAAAAGTACAATAAATGAAGTGGCATTAGAAAACCCAGAAGTTATATCAGAGATTAAGTCGAATAGCCATATGTTGAAATTGATAAATTCTTCGCCGTATGCAGTTAATAAATTTGCACCATTAATTCCAATGAACGGAGATTATCCATATGCAACTTTATTCTCAAATCAATCGGTAATCATACCTTCAGATGGTAATTATAGAATCATATTCGATGCTTGTGTATATACGGGTGATGATGGCACACAAGGAACCATTTATAAAAACGGTATAAAAATATTTGACTGGAAATCTCATTCAGAAAATAAATCATTCGATGTCTTTCTTGAAAAAGGTTCTGTATTAACAAGTTCACATACACAAGCATTTGTTTTAACGGCCTTGAAGCCAAAGGTAGTTGGTGATATACTTGCTGGTGACACATATTTTAACATATTTAAGTTCAATTCAAACCTTATCGTTGAACGTTCATATTATAATATTCCTATTTTGCAGGATGGAGTATATAATCTTGAATGCTGTGGTATTAATCGTAGCTCTAAATATAGTACAACATTAGCGATATACTTAAATGGCAATGAAATCGGAAAATATAGCCTATCTTATAATGACTGTTTTGTATATAAAAAGAAAGTGTTTGAAAATATCTCATTAAAAACAACAGATCAATTACAGTTATACAACGATAGTGGGCAAAAAATATACATGTCCTATTTTGCATTTAAAACAAACGCTATTCCAGCTTATATCTATTCTTTATAAATTCACACCACTTTCCTTTTGAAAGAAGGTGAAAACCTTGAATATACAATTTAATAGCTTACCCGTAATACCTTTACGAATCACAAGCAAATACGGTCCCCGAAACATAGGGTTAAAAGGTGCTAGCACATTCCATAGAGGAATCGACCTGGGGCGTGATTTTTCAAAGACAGAAACAGTAATCTTAGCCGTTGCCGATGGTGTGATTGCAAACAACTACTGGAATAATACCCGTGGTTGGGTGGTTATTATTGACCACGGTAATTTTAAAACATTGTATCAGCATCTGAAAAAACAATCTCTATTACGAAAAGGTGCTAAGGTTGTAGATGGCCAAATAATCGGACTCATGGGTGCCAGTACTAAGACAATAAAGGGTATGGCTATGCACCTACATATGGAGTTGATTGTTGGTAGCAAACAGATTAACCCTGAACCCTATTTAAGAAATATTATACCAAAAGAAATGGAAGTGATAGATTTGACAGAAAAACAGACTAGAAGAATTGTGCAAGATGAAATAAAAAGGGTATTAGAAGGACGAGGGACCAAGGTGGCTGAATGTTTTAAAGAAGCTTGGGAAAAGGCTCAAGTAGAAGGATGTTCTGATGGGACAAGACCGCAAGGTTATACGACACGTCAGGAAGTCGTTTCGATGATTCAGAGATCAGAAAAGTAGGTGAATGGGTGGATACACAAACAATATTTTTACTTATTGCAATCATTGGCTGTTTTGTAGGACTGGGAGGGTGGATATCTGGAAGAGATAATCGAATTGGAACGGATTCAGAATGGCGAGGGACTGTAAATGGAAAATTAGATGCATTACTTGGGATAAGTAAAAGGGTAGACAAGTTAGAAGAGAAAGTAGAGGATCAAGGTAAAGTTTTAGCAGTAGTTGAACAATCGGCAAAGTCTGCACATCATCGATTAAATGATCATATTGGAAAGGAGCATATTCGTGAAGATTAATTGGAAATTACGTTTAAAAAATAAAACTACAATAGCTGCTTTACTTGCTTGCACAGTAGCTTTTATCTATCAAGTACTTGGTATTCTTGGTATCACAATATCCGTATCTGAGAATGAAATAATACAAATTATCAGTATATTGTTAAATATTCTTGTTACCTTAGGTATATTAGTTGATCCAACTACCGTAGGAATAAGTGATAGTGAGAATGCCCTTACATATAAAGAACTGAAATAAAAAAGCAGCGCGTTTAATGCCGTCTCCAAAAAGAGACGGCATTTTTTATATTTCTCGAATTTATTTTGTTTATTCTTATATAAATCAAAATTGTGGTAAATATCGCCAATTAACGATTAGATAGTACAAATTTCATGATATAATATGGTAACAACCGGTACCGGAAATATGTCAATATGAAGATAGGAGGGGTGTTTCGTTAAGTGGATTAAGATTTATAGTTTCAGAAAGAACGTATATTCTTTCCAAGATAAATATAGTGATAATAAAATGATTTTAATGATATATAACATATAAAAAAGGAAGGCGATCTAATGAACGATAAAATAAACATTCAGTATTCAAAAGATGGAATATTGGATAAAGATATAGAGAATCTATTAAAAAAAATAATACTGGATAATAGCAGTAAATGGATAATAGCAATGGAGTCTTATTTTTTAGGGCAAAAAAACGAATATAGAAAACTATAATAAAAAAAGCTGTTGCATATGGGCAACAGCTCAGACTGTAGACAAGGATATCTCTATCTTTGCCTACAGTTTTTTTTACATAATGTAATACATTTTATTGTATTTATGGTAAAATATATGTATAAATACATGGAGGTATTTGCTTTATGATGGGTAAGAAAGATTTATTAGGTCGTGATCAATTTCAAATGGTAACCTTGAATTCTCTTGTTCCACAAGATCATATTATTCGTAAGATAGATACTGCGATTAATCTCTCTTTCATTTATGACCTTGTAAAAGATTTGTATTCTGATGTGGGAAAAGAAAGCATCGACCCTGTCGTCTTAATTAAAATTACCCTCATTCAATATACCTTTGGTATTCGATCCATGAGGCAGACCATTAAAGAAATTCAAACGAATGTAGCTTATCGATGGTATCTTGGTTATAGTTTAGAGGAAGAAATTCCTCACTTTTCTACCTTTGGTAAAAACTACTCTCGTCGGTTTCAAAATACTGACTTATTCGAACAAATCTTTCAAAGAGTCATTGCTGAAATTATGGAATATGAATTCATTAATTCAGAAAGCATTTTCATTGACGGTACACATATTAAAGCAAGTGCAAATAACCATAACAGTGAAAAAGAAACCGTTTTGGAATCCGTTAAATACTATGAAAAAGAACTAATGAAAGAAATTAACGAAGATCGCATTGAACGAGGAAAACAAGCTTGTAAAAAAAAACGGAAGCCAAAGAAAAGACAAAAGTAATCAAGAAAAGTACCGTAGATCCGGATTGCGGTGTATTTCATAAAGGAAAGCATAAGGTAGTATTTGCTTATGCTGCAAATGTAGCTTGCGATCGAAACAATTACATACTTGCTTTTCATACAAATCCAGGAAATGTACATGACTCAGTTGCATTCCCAAAGATTTATGAAAAAGTAAAAAGATATAAAGGTGTAAAAAATATTGTAATGGATTCCGGATATAAAACACCTGCAATTGCTAGAGAAATACTCAAAGATAAACGAATTCCTATCCTACCATACAAACGACCTATGACAAAAAATGGTTATTTTAAAAAACACGAATATGCTTATGATGAATACTATGATTGCTTTGTATGCCCAGAAAACCAAGTGTTAAACTATACTACAACAAATAGAGAAGGGTATCGGGAATATAAGAGTAAAGGAGAAATTTGCAAGAGTTGCCCTTCCTTATCAGAATGCACAGCAAGTAAAGACCATGTAAAAGTAGTCACACGTCATATATGGGAAAACTACATAGAGCAATGTGAGGACATTCGTCATACTCCAAAGTATCGAGATCTTTACAAACTACGGAGTCAAACCATTGAGCGAGTCTTTGCCGATGCAAAAGAAAAACATAATATGCGTTATACACAATATCGAGGGATTCAGAAGATAGAAATGGAACTGAATCTTCTTTTTGCGTCCATGAATCTAAAAAAACTAGCAACATGGATTCATAAATCTGAAAGAAGGAATCAAATGGCATAGAGATATCCTTTTATTTTTTCTTTTTTTAAAAGCTTTATAGAAAAAATAGAAAATACCTTGCAGAAATTATAAGAATATAAATTTAGCAAGGTATTTTGTCTACAGTCTGAGCTGTTGCATATGGGCAACAGCTTTTTTTCATGTTTATGTTATATGCAGTAGAGTTCTTATTTGAAAGGCTACGTAATATAATGTATATACTATAGAGGGAAGGAATTTTTAAAACATTGAATGCAAAAGAGATTATTGATATAATTCATTTACTATAAACAATTAAAGGGAGGAGAATCATGCCGCCGAATAAAATGCAAAGCTTTAAACCAGTTGTATATATTCCGGAAACTTTACAAAAACAGCTGGAAAGAATACAAAGTTATCCGATTATCGTTCTGCAAGCACCCTCCGGTTTTGGAAAAACCACGGTTATAAGTGAATATCTTAGCCAATTGGACATGCATCAGGTATATTGGTATACCTGCATGGGAGAGCCGATTCGAAAGGCATGGAATGGCATTTGCAAAACTTTTTCCCATATTGATACAAGCGTGGCAAAGCAATTGGAGACGTTAGAATACCCAACACAGGAAAATCTCGTAGATATTGCAGAAATTATGAGTGGGTGTGACGTTGCTGGAGACACATGGTTTATCCTAGATAATTTTCAATACATACAAAGTAAATTGCCTGAACGTATTCTTTACGCGCTCTCGCGCTATAGATGCCCAAAGCTGCATCTTGTGGTTATCACTCATTCCATCGATGCGATGGATATTAGTGGAATACCTGCAGATCAGGCAATTTTTATTCAAAATGATGCCTTCTTTTTTCAGAAAGAGGATATTGACGCGTATTTCCGTGCCAATAAGATTGTACTGTCACGGGACGAGCTTGACAGGCTTCAGATGCTGTCCGAGGGATGGGTGGCTGCCTTGAACCTTCAGTTGATTCGCTACTTGCAGGAGGGAGATTTCGAGGCAACTGACAGTATGGAAAATCTGATTCGCACCGTTATCTGGAAGAATTTAGAACCAGATGAGCAAAGATTGCTAATTGCCGTTTCTCTACTTGAACGCTTCACGATGGAGCAGGCGTATATATTTTTGGGGAAAAACACGCTTCCAGCTGGTATCGACCGTTTACTGGGGGGTGGTTCCTTCCTCTACTATGAACGGGAAAATGGTACCTATACGCTGCATAGTTTATTGCAAAGCTTTCTGAGACAGGAGCTTAGGAGGCTACCTGTTGGAGAAATACGTAGAATGCAAAAGCTGGCAGGCGATGCTTACGCAGCGATAGATGAGCGTTTTTATGCTCTTTGTAGCTATTTGGAGGCAGGCGAATTGGAAGCTTTGCTTTCTTTACCGCTTAAAGCCGCCGATTTTTCTCTCTATCCGGAGGATGGTAGTGCAGAGGTACTGGAGAGGGTGTTTAGGGAATGTGACAGGGAAATTCTGGTCCGTCATCCTCAGACGTTGGCCATGATTACCTTTGAGTTGTTTCGCACGGGCAGTTATGCAGCATTTATGAAAGGCTGTTCTCTGATGGAGGATATGATTTCTGGGCCAGAGCAAAATGGACTCAATAAGGATGACACTCGGAAACTGACCGGACAGCTTGCTTTGCTGCAATCCTTCGCTGCGTTTAATGACATTGAAAAAATGAGTGCTTTGCACCGCAAGGCGTGGGAAGTACTGGACGGACCCTTCTCTAACCGTAACGACTGGAATGACTCATGGACTTTCGGTCAGCCTTCCGTGTTGTATCTATTTTGGAGTGTGAGTGGGGCACTTGACCGAGAGCTTACCTGTATGGATGAATGTCTGCCATACTATATCCGCCTGACGGAGGGACACGGAACTGGAGCGGATTGCGCCATGCGGGCAGAGGCTCTTTTGATGCGTGGAGAGGATATTACGGCTGAAGAATTGTGTCACAAGGCGATTTACCTTGCTGGTGCTCAGGAGCAGGACAGCATCTGCATTGCTGCCGAAATGGTTCTTCTTCGTATTGCTCTGCTGCGGGGGAATGCAGAAGCTTTTGAGAATGTAAGGAAGAGTATTCTCAAACGGGCTCAAATCGGTGTTGAGCCCACGGTAAAAAGAATGGCTGATTTGGCACTGTCCTTTGTTTCCGTTCTAATTGGAGATAATAGTGTACCTGAATGGCTCACGGATTTAAATCAGATTACCGCCAATCTATACAATGTAGCGGTACCTTTCGGAGTGTTGACACATCTACGCTGGCTTTTCTCCCAAGGGCAGGACGCAAAAATGCTGGGGATTGCACAAGGGGCGCTTCCGGCAGTAGAGAAGCATCATTTTCTCCTGCCACAGGTTTATTTTCATCTGTTTATTGCCGTTGCCTACCATCGCTTGGGACAAAAGGAGGCGGCGGAGGCTGCACTGGACTGTGCTCTTTCCCTTGCATTACCAGACGGCGTTTTTCTTCCCTTTGCCGAATATGGCGAGGAGATTGTACCCTTGCTGAAGTTACGTAAGAAGCAATCCGGCATGACCAAATTAATTGAGTTGTACAGGCGGCATAAGATAGGAGTGGAGAAAGTACGAAAAGCTACACGGATTTGTCAATTAACGCCACGGGAGTATGATGTCGCACGACTGGCTGCCGGAGGGTTGACTAATCGGGACATTGCTTTGCGTTTGTTTATCTCACAGGAAACGGTTAAGACAACTATGAAAAATATCTTTCAAAAACTAGGTATCCGTTCCCGTGTACAGCTTCAGGAACTGAAAAATACAGGGAAAATTTAAAAAAATACCCAATGGGGATATTCTTATACTTAAAAGGCGTCGTACACTGATGGTACGGCGTTTTTTTATGTTTTATAAAATTAAAAAAATACCCGATGGGGATATACCTAAGTAGAAGAACCACAGTATTCTGGAAATATGATACACCGCCATGCTGGAAAACAGAGGAAAGGAGGTATGGTATGCAAAACAGTAGAATCTTTCGCGCAGTGACACCTATAGAGGATGGCTGTCTCAAGGTAGAAATGGAAACCGGCAGTACGGTTAGTTTGGATATGCACCGGCGGATGCAATCGGTGCGTTTTGGATTGCTACGCAACCAAGAGGTGTTTCAAAGTGTCACAACGGATGGATATCGCCTGATTTTTTACCGGGACGGTGAGGAGGTCTTGGAGATTCCAGCGTCAATCTTTATGGATCTGCTGACCGTTGACCGCACCCGGTAGACTGGTAGTTAAGTCCTTACACGAATTACGCGAAAAAACAAGGAGGTAATACGAAATATGAAACAAGTAAGAAAACGAATCGGCAGTCTATTTCTGGCCTTTTGCATAGTGTTTACTATGCTGCCGGGGGTGGCCTTTGCCGAAACCAGCGATGTGGATTCCGGCACACCACTTGGTGTGAGCGGAGAAATCACCGCCTTTGCAGCGCTTTCTGCGGAGGTAGCCTCGCAGACGGTGGGGACTGGCACAGCCGAGGATGAACTGAATCTGCCGGACACGCTGGCCGTTATGATTACCACCGGCTCTGTTGTTACTGTCGCAACGGACAGCGACGCATCAAAAGAAACCCAAATTACTGTGGACGCGTCCGCTTGGACTGCCGAGCCTGAATATGACGGTAATACGGCTGGGAATTACACCTTCACCCCGGCGCTGGAGCTGCCCGACGGCGTTTCCGTATCCGAAGGTGTGAGTGCACCCACCATCACCGTGACGGTAGAGGAAGCGGATGCGCCAATATATTCACGCAGTGCGATTACACCACTGGCAGGAGCAGCTGTCGGAACTATCAATATCTCACAGCAGCCTACACCAACTTTGACAGTGGCTTATAGGGAAAGTCCCGGTACAATCTCGGTTGAAGCCACCACTACCAACGGTGCCTCTATCACTTACCAGTGGTTGGTAAAAAACGATAGTGGTACATCCAGCAATACTGGAGATGGGAATAATACCCTCGATATTGGTTCAGATTATTTGCCAGGAAGCTATGAGATTTACTGCGAATTAACGGCAGAAGGCTGTGACACGGTAGAAAGCGAAAGAACAGCTTTGACCGTAAATAAAGCGAATTATATTGGTTCTGATTCCGATACTATTTATGTAAAATCCGGCACATCTACAAGTAACAGTGTTTATACCTTGCCTGGTTTACCGGTAAGCGATATGACGTATGAGATACTGAGCAATGGAAGCAATCTACTTACAGATGTGACCGCCCCCAAGAGGGATGAAACAACAAATTGGAAATGGCTTCTGACCTTTAGCACAGATGGAAAACCTGCCAATACAGAGGATACTATCACACTCAAAATCAATGGAGGTCATATTTATGATGACAGTATTTTTACGCTGACTGTAAAGGCTCTGGAAAAGTTTCCTGTCACAATTACCGGACTCATTGGAACGAACAATGAATATTCCGGTAACCCACAAACGGGTTATACCGGCACGCCGAATACCGGTGGTTACATCGGTGAACTGAACACGCATTATCAGGGCAGGAACGACACCTCCTATGAAAGTGCGACTTCGCCTACCGATGCTGGGGAATATACTGTTACCCTATCCATACCCAATGAAGCGGATTACAGCGGCTCGGCAGATGTTGACTTTGCCATACGGAAAAGGGAGGTTGTGGTAAAGCCCATTATTTATACAATAATGCAGGGTCAGGATCTTCCTATCGTAGATAATTCTGTTAATTATAGCGGCTTTGTTTCAGGTGACAATGCCAGTAATTCGATTTCCCAGTGGGCGGTAGCACAACTGAATGTCACTGACAGCAATACGCCGGGAGAAAGTGACATTACTTTTGCAACGCAAGCGGAGTTAGAACCTGAGAAAGCAAAAAATTACACTCTCAAGCATGAAAACGGTACCCTTACTATACAGGCGGCAACCGCCACACTGACGCTGGATATCAATTATGGCGGTCAGGTAATTGACATCAATTGCGGTACTAATGACACCATCAAGCTTGTATACAGCGGAGATGTTTCGATCACCAGTGCCGATGCCAGCACAATTTATTGCAAGGGCAATCTTGTGATAAACGGCAGCGGCGGTACGTTGACGTTGAACTACACAGGCAGCAGCGGTATGTCTTCCGCACTGGATGTCCAAAATGAGCTGACAATCCAGAGTAGTACAGTAAACGCCACTAGCAGCGGCTCTGGCTCCGATATGTTTACTTCAGCAATCTACGGGGCTACTGATATAATAATCACCGGAGATGCCAATGTGACAGCAACTGCCACTGGAGCAAACTCCAATGGAATTTATACAGGACAGACAGCTATCATATCTACTACCGGAACGGTAGCTGCAACAGGTGCCGGTGTAGAACACTATGGCCTTCGAGCGAATAATAATATCAACCTTTCAAGCGGCACGGTAACGCTCAGTAACAGCGATACCCCCGCCAATCTTTACTTTGGCACACTGAACCATACCGGCGGCACGTTGAACGGTAACTCGCCGACAAGTGGCACTGACATCACCGCCAACTTTACTGATCCAAACTTTCTTATGGCGGTGCGTGAAGCACTAGGCAAAGTGGCAGATAACCGGATTTATGATACGGATAACTTTGCGTCTGTTACTACACTTAACGTATCAGACAAGAATATTGAAAATCTTTCAGGAATTGAATATTTTAAAGCATTGACATCTCTGAACTGCAATGATAATCAGTTGAGTTCGTTGAATGTGAGTGCGAATACTGCTCTTCAAAAACTAATTTGTAGGGGTAATAATCTAAGCCAGTTGGATATCACTGGGTTGAATGCCTTGACAGAGTTTAACTGCTGTCAAAATTATATGGCAGATGAGTCAAAAGTATTGGGGTTTGAAGGTACGTGGGATGGTACTAAATTTGTATTTAACCCGCAGAATTCAGGCACGTCCACCTATGCTATAACTGTAAATAACGGTACAGCAGACCCATCCACAGCGGCGCAGGGCACAACAGTAATAATAACCGCAGGCACTGCACCGGGCGGCAAGCAGTTTAAAGCCTGGCAGGTAGTCAGCGGTGGTATAAACCCTTGACAATGCACAGGCGGCAAGTACTACATTTAAAATGCCTGCAAACGCAGTAGAGGTAACGGCAACTTATGATGCGGCACCGATAACGATTGGAAGTGAAAGCATCACCGATATTACACAGGATGCTTCCGGTACCAACTGGTCCTGGGATGCGTCCAATAGGATGATAACGATTACCGGGGACATTATGTCTGGGATTAGATTTTATACAACGATTGATATTTCAGTCAATATAGTAGGTGAAGTAGCTATCAGTTCTTTGGATTATACAAATGCTGATGCGGGAAAACTAACGATTAGTGGATCGGGAACCTTAAAATTAGAGGGCCGTGAAGTAATTGATACCTATAATGACTTGGAAATTTCAGATGTCACGGTAAGTCTTAAATCTAACAATGTCAATGGGTATACGTTGATTAGTATAGATCAGGGCGATTTTATAATGTCGAGTGGTAAACTATTACTGGATTGCATTGATTCAAATTCGGAGTGCGTGTATTGTGAGAATGGTGATATTTTGATTTCGGGCACTGCTGAAGTAAAAACAAATTCAACAACGATAAATACGATTTTTTTACTGGAAAAGGAAATATTTATATTAGTGGAGGGACTGTCTATCTAAAATCCTCAGGTCCTTTTGGTGTAATGTTTAGTTTTGGCGGGGTCAATGTCACTGGCGGCACACTAATAACAGGTGAAGTCGGTGCAGCATCTTCTACAGGAGATGTTACTGCTGATTTAACGGTAAGCGGTAATCCAGCAGTAACGATAAATGGGGCTATTCATGGTATTATTATAAGTACAAAAGAGATTAATGGTGATTTAACCGTATCTGGTGGTGATGTGACAATAACAGGCAATGTCAGTGGCAGCCAAAATCTGAGCGGCGGTACTGTGTATGTAAACGGTGTGCAGGTGTATCCTACATCAACTGTGAATACTATTACGGTTAATAGTGGTACAGCAGACCCATCCACAGCAGCACAGGGCGTAATAGTAACCATAACCGCAGGCACTGCACCGGACGGCAAGCAGTTCAAGGCATGGCAGGTAGTCAGCGGTGGCGTAACTCTTGCAAATGCACAGGCGTTAAGCACCACCTTTAAAATGCCTGCAAACGCAGTAGAGGTAACGGCAATCTATGAGGATATTACCCCAGGTGTTTCTGTCTCTACCGCTGACGAATTGAAAACCGCACTTGAGGCGATTACCGCCAAGACCATCAACGTTACGGCGGACATTGACATGACGACGAACATTGATGTTGGCGCGGACCATATATTAAACATCGTCGATGGTTGCACTGTTTCGACAGGGGAGGACAGTACCTTGACTATCCCGTCAAATAAAACTCTGACACTGACAGGAACCGGTATTCTAGAGGTTAACAACGATGCTGCTGAAAAGGGTGTTAATGTGAAAGGCATCCTGAAAAGCGACGGCGCTAATATTATGGTTGCAAACTCTACCTCTACATCATTTCCAAATGTTGGTGTATTTTTAGATAGTAAGGAGGCACAGCTACTAATAAATGGTGGAAAGTTGGATATTGTAAATTCTTTTGAGGAGGGTATCTCAGGTACTGGTACATTAACGGTCGATGGAAATTGCCAGGTAACAGTCAAGAATGTACCAGGTCTGGGAGGGGCATCTTCAACTGGAATCCGCACCAATTTTACGGTTAAAAACAGTATGGTGGATGTGCAAAATACAGGGGATAGTGGAATTATCTTTATGGACGGTATGGAGCTAACAATGAAAAATGCCGTCATCAACGTTACCAATATAGGCATGCTGAATTTTTTGGGTGATGTGAAAATCATATCCGATTCAAACAGTAAGGTTGTTCTGAGCGAAGGTGCAAGGCTGGATGGGGTAGCCGGAAAATTTAGCGACAGGGGAAATGTTTTGACGGAACCCTTTATAACTGTTAGTGCAGAAGATGCTGACCCGTCGGCTGATGGGTTGTCAGCAGGTGAATATGTATGGAATGGTAAGCTGTTTACGAACGGTGGCAAATACACCGTAACTTTCAACTTAAACGGTGGTACCCGTACAGGTGGCGGTGAATTAACACAGACTGTCGTAAGCGGCGGTTCTGCAACGGCTCCTACTGTTACCCGTAGCAGATATACCTTTACCGGCTGGGACAAAGATATTGCTAATGTGACCGGTAATTTGACGGTTACGGCATCCTGGCGTTATAAGGGCGGCGGCTCCTCTGGTGGAGGTTCTTCCTCCGGTGGAAGTTCCAGCGGTGATACTTCAACAAAAGTAACGATTACAACGAAAAATCAGCCAAACCTGCCGATTACTGCAACGACTTTTGTAACTGCAACAGCCGGAACAAATGGTACAGCCAGCGTATCTATCCCGGATAAAGCAGTAACGGATGCCATTTCTAAAGCACAAACTGAATTGAAGAAACAGGGTAAAAATGCAAATGGTATCTCGGTAGAGATAAATGTTGCGATGCCAAAGGGAGCAAATACGCTTACAGTTACTCTGAATCAAGATTCCTTCAACAGTCTTGTAAGCGCAGGCGTAACACACTTTGCTATCAACGGTGCCCCTGTAAGTATGATTTTTGACGAAAAAGCTTTGACAGAAATTCAAAAACAGAGTAGTGGTAACGTAACCATTACGATTGCTCCACAATCGAATCTTTCCGAAACGGCAAAAGCAATGATAGGAACAAGACCGGCATATAACATCACAGTGGGTTATGGTCATAACAGCACAGTGTCTAACTTTAGAGGTGGTGTTGCTACTTTATCCATCCCTTACACACCGGCAGAGGATGAATCTATCGACGGACTGTATGCCGTTTATGTAGATGAAAAGGGGAATGCAATCCGTGTGGCTGGATCGGCTTATGATGCAAGTCATGGCTGTATCACCTTTACCACGACTCATTTCTCTGTGTACGGGGTAGGCTATACCGCACCAACAAAGTTTAGTGACATCGAAAGTCATTGGGCAAAGGAAAGTATTGAGTATATTGTGGGCAAAGGACTTTTGTCCGGCACATCGAAAACTACCTTTGCACCTAATACAGCAATGACGCGTGGAATGCTGGTAACAGCTCTTGGTAGGCTGGAAAATGTCGATGTAAGCAGTTATACAATCAGCAGCTTCAACGATGTAAAGGTAGGAAGTGCGTTCCAGCCATATATTGAATGGGCATATAAGAAAGGCATCATTCAGGGAATCGCTAACCATCAATTTGCGCCTGACAGGGCAATCACTCGTGAAGAAATTGCAGTCATTGTCACAAACTTTACAAAGGCTACGGAATATACCTTGCCTGCAACTCGTGAGGCGACTACCTATGCAGATGATTCCGATATAGGAAAAAACTATAAAACTGCGGTTACAGCAATGCAGCAGGCAGGTATCATGACAGGCGGAACAAGCAACAAGTTCAACCCGAAATCAAATGCTACTCGTGCAGAGGTTTCCTCCATGCTTCACCGCTACATCAAGCTGACTTTCAACGATTGATTAACATTAACTCAGAAAAATAAAATAATATAGACACGATTGGAAATTCAATTCGACGGCAGTCTTAATGGCTGCCGTTATTTTTGTACGTAAAAAGTGTATAACGAATAGAAATAAAAAATATTTAAAGTGTTTATTATTACAAAGTATTAAAAACAAAAAATAATAAAACCGTTGAAAAATCAATGATACCTGAAAATTCAACGGTCGGTTATTTATCTGATTTATTTAAACATTAAATAAGAAATGCATGACATCGCCGTCTTTGACAATGTATTCCTTACCTTCGGATCGAATCAATCCTTTTTCTTTTGCAGTGGCAAGGTTACCGCCACATTCTATCAACTTATCGTAAGCGATGGTTTCTGCGCGGATAAATCCTTTTTCAAAATCTGTGTGAATTTTTCCGGCTGCCTGTGGTGCTTTACTTCCTCTTTTAATCGTCCATGCACGTACTTCCGGTTCGCCTGCTGTTAAGAAGGAAATTAAATCGAGAAGATGATAAGATGCTTTTACCAATTTGTCCAAACCGGATTCAGTAATGCCTAAATCCTCAAAGAAAGCAAGCTTTTCTTCCTCATCCAATTCTGCAATTTCAGCTTCAAGCTTTGCGCATACAACAACGACTTCAGAGCCTTCTGTTTCTGCAAATTCACGAACCTTCTTTACAAATTCATTGTCCTCGCCACTTGCAATTTCTTCTTCAGAAACATTTGCAGCGTAAATAATCGGTTTAAAGGACAGCAAGTCTAAACTTTTTACAAACTCGTTTTCATCATCGTCTAATTCCAATGTACGAGCAGAAAGACCTTGCTCCAAAACCTCTTGAATTTTCTTTAAAAAATCAAGTTCTTTTTGAAGGCTTTTATCGCCTTTCAAGTTTTTCTGTGTTTTTTGGATTCGACGGTCGATAACTTCCATATCGGATAAAATCAGTTCCATATTGATGGTTTCAATGTCAGAAAGTGGATTGATTTTGCCATCGACATGAACCACGTTTGGATCTTCAAAACAGCGTACCACATGTACAATCGCTGCTACTTCACGGATATGTCCTAAGAACTTGTTTCCAAGGCCTTCTCCTTTTGAAGCGCCCTTTACAAGACCTGCTATGTCATAAAATTCGATTGCAGTATAAACGGTTTTTTTTGAGTTGTACATTTCGTGCAGTACTTTTAGACGTTCATCCGGTACTGTTACAACACCTACATTTGGCTCTATTGTACAAAATGGGTAATTTGCCGCTTCTGCGCCGGCTTTTGTAATGGCATTGAACAAAGTGCTTTTGCCAACGTTGGGAAGACCCACTATACCTAATTTCATTATTTATATCTCCTTGTCATTTAATAGATTAGTAAAAAATGCGCCCCTTCTTACTGTTTTTATTCGAAAGAGGAATATAAACAAGAAGAAATACAATAAAAATTGCTGCGCTGAAAACTTGTGCTTGTCGAAATGGTCCGAGCATTAGGCTGTCTGTTCGAAGCTGCTCGATAAAGAACCGTTCAAACGAATATAATATTCCATAAAGTAAAAAGATTTGTCCTTCGAATTTACGATTATTATCAATTAAAATAAGGACTAAGAATAATAAAATGCACCATATGGACTCGTATAGAAAAGTAGGGTGTACCATGTCATTTCCAACTTTTATCGCCCAAGGCAAGTCAGTTGGAACGCCGTGTGCTTCTTGATTAAAATAGTTTCCCCATCGTCCGATTGATTGTGCAAGTGCAATTGCAGGTGCAACTAAATCTAAAGCGTTTAAAGGGCGAATTCTCCAAATCTTGCAAAGTAAAATTCCAATAAGAAACCCCACTATCAATCCGCCATGAATGGCAAGACCACCTGCTCGAATGTTAATGATTTTATAAAAATCTCCTGCATAATACTCCCAATTAAAAAGAACATAATAGGCTCTTGCTCCCACAATGGAAAGAGGTAAGCAAATCATGGCAATATCAAAGATTCGTTCTGGTTCGATATCATGACGCGGAGCTCTTTTATATACAATTAGAATGGCAAGTAAAATTCCGATTGCAATCAGAACGCCATACCACATAACATCAATTCCAAAAATTGTAAAAGCAATTGGATTGGGAATGGGTAGCATAATAACCTCCTACAGACATTTGAATTTCTTTGATTTTTATCAAAGTTCCCATCTATTATACACTATTTTCAATGAAATGGGTAGGAGAACTTAGGAATTGCTCTTGTTAATAAAAAATTAATAAAAAGAAAGAAATGGGAAAAAAGACTATGTTTTAATGGGGAATAGGATAATTGTAAGGAAATTGTAAAGAAATTGCAGGAAAATTATGCTATACTTCATATAGCTAAAAATGGTGAATTTTGTTTTATTTTTAATTAGGGGGTAAAGGTTAATGTTTCGAAAGAAGAACAAAGAAAAAGTAGATGAAAACGTGGAAGCAAACAATGCATCAGGAAGGGAAACCATATCGGAAACTTCACAAAATGCAGCACTGACAGAAAATGCAATGGATGCAAATAAGAAAAAGAAAAAGAAAAACGGAAAAAAGGGGAAAAAGAAATTTGTCATTTTAGGCATTGTGATATTGGTTATTGCCGTTGTTGCAATTAAAGTTTCGTCCGGCGGAAATGATATGAAACCGTTTGTTTCAACAAACTCCTTAGAACGTATGGACTTAGAGCAAATTGTTTCTATTAAGGGAAATGTACAGGGGTCAGAAACAGCGAATGTAACGTCTTCTGAGAGTAAAGAGGTTGTTTCCATTCTTGTAAAAGAAGGTGACGTTGTTACAAAGGGTCAGCTTTTGGCTACGCTTAAAAGCACCGGTGAGGATGCAGAAACCCAGTTGGCATATGAAAAAGAAGAAGCAGTACGAAATTTAGAGCTTGCTAAGTTTGATTATGACACAAGTAAAAAGCTTTTCGAATCAGGTGGTATTTCAAAGCAAGAATTTTTAAAAACAGAGGCTGCTTATGAAAATAGTAAAACTACTTTAGATAGTTTAAACAGTAAGAATTTATCTGAAAAAAATCGTATAGTAAGTCCTATCAATGGTACCGTGACTCGTGTAAATGCTACATTAGGTCTTCAAGCCAATGAGACACAAGATAAAAGTGCATTGTTTGTCATTGAAAATTTAGAGCAATTACAAATGGATGTCAATGTGAGCGAATATGACATTGGAAAAATTGAAGTAGGACAGTCGGTTGAAATCAAGGCAGAAGTTTTAGGTGAAAAAACTGTGGGCGGTGTTGTAAAACAGATTGCGCCGACTGGTGAAGTAAAAGATTCCGGAAATAAAGAGATGGTCATTCCGGTCACCATTTCAATTACAGAACGAGATTCGCATTTAATTGCAGGTGTTTCTGCGAAGGCTAACATTAAGGTTGGAGAAGCTAAGGGAGTTTTGGCATTGCCATTGGATGCTGTCATTGATGATCAGGTTACAGAAGAATCATATGTTTTTACATTGGAAAAAGGAAAATTAAAGAAAGTAATAATAGAAAAAGGTTTAGAAAGTGATTTCTTTGTAGAACTGGTTTCCGGAGACTTAAAAGAGGGAGATCAGCTTGTTCTTAACCCATCTATGGACCTGGCCGAGGGTATGGAAGTAGATACTATGGCAGGGGAGGAATAAGATGAGTGAAATCATTAAAATAGAAAATTTAGTAAAGGTTTACCAAAATGGTGACATTGAAGTTGAAGCATTAAAATCTTTAAATCTTACGGTAAACCAAGGAGAATACATAGCAATAATGGGAGCATCCGGTTCTGGAAAATCCACTTTAATGAATATCTTAGGGTGTCTGGATCGACCAACTTCAGGTCATTATTTTCTGGACAATATGGATGTAGCAGAAAAAAGCGACAATGAGTTATCGATTATTCGAAATCAGAAAATTGGTTTTGTGTTTCAGTCGTTTAACTTGATACCACGTACCAGTGCATTAAAAAATGTTGAGTTACCGATGGTCTATGCAAAGGTTCCATTGGAAGAAAGAGAAGAGAGAGCACAGCAGCTCTTGGATCGAGTTGGAATTGGTCAGAGAGCAGATCATATGCCAAATGAAATTTCCGGTGGACAAAAACAAAGAGTTGCGATTGCAAGAGCGCTTGCGAATCGTCCGCCAATCATTTTAGCGGATGAGCCAACCGGAAATTTAGACAGTAAATCATCCGTAGAAATTATGGATATTTTTACGGATTTAAATCGCAAAGAGGGGAATACAGTTATTATTGTTACGCATGAACCGGATATTGCAGAGTTTACTGATCGAGTCATAACCTTTAAGGATGGATGCATTATCTCGGATGTAAATAAAAAATTAAAGACTTCCGTCGAAAATGTAAACGAAGGGAGTGATGAGGTGTGTTAATTTTAGAAAACATCCGACTGGCACTTTCTGCAATTCGAACCAATAAAATGCGTTCTTTCTTAACGATGTTGGGCATTATTATTGGAATCAGCTCTGTAATTGCCATTACTGCCATCGGTTCAAGTATTCAAGGTGTTGTCGATAAAGAATTTGAAAACTTTGGGAAAAATGCAATGTATGTATATCCAAATTGGGAAATGGTTGATGATTATATCCCATCCGAAGCTTTTTTTAGCATAGATGAATTGGATATGGCAAAAGAAAAGTTCGCAAAGGAAATTCGTTATATTGATCCATCACCGAGTGAGACAAGTGATGTTCGTGTCGGAAAAGTAGAAGGAAAGATTAACTTAACCGGATGTGCACCCGGATTGGATCGCATTATGAATTTAAATATTATTCATGGAAGAATGATTAACCAAGCGGACTTGGATGGTAAAAAAAATCGTTTGGTTCTTGAGTCCAGTGCAGCACAGAAACTGTTTGGTGTAGAAGATGCGGTTGGAAAGGAACTATCGTTAACAGTAGAAGGAGATAGTCAAGATTTTATAATTATTGGTGTTTATAAAGAAGCAGAGTCTATTTTTAGTGGTATGAATCGAAGTGGAAATTTTAGCGGTTATGTACCGTATACGGTGATGGCTCAGCAGGCTGATTCTTCTTATAGCTTTCTTTTATATTCATTTGATGGTGTTGATCAAGAAAAATTTGGTGAGAGAGTCACTTCATTTTTAGCTCGAACAAAAGGAATGCCTGATGGATATTACAATTTTGAATCATCTGCAATACAGCAAAACAAAATGAATGATATGCTGGGTATTGTTTCTATGGCAATTGGAGTCATTGCAGGTATCTCCTTGCTAGTAGGCGGTATAGGTATTATGAATATCATGCTTGTTTCGGTTACGGAACGTACGAGAGAAATTGGAATTCGTAAATCTCTTGGAGCTAGGACGAAGGATATTTTACTTCAGTTTCTGATTGAATCAATGATTATTTCCGCGATTGGAGGTATGATTGGTACGTTACTGGGAATTGGAATTGCGGCTATTGGTATGAAGGTTGCCAATGTTTCCTTTGCAATCAATCCAATCATTATTTTCATCGCAGTTGGTTTTGCTGCTTTAGTTGGAATGTTCTTTGGAATTTATCCTGCTAGACGTGCAGCAAAGCTTGATCCAATTGAAGCTTTACGTTATGAATAAAAAAGATAGGATACAAAGAATAAAAATCAAAATTATATAGCAAAAAGGGGAGTATCCTAAAGTTTGTGTAAACCTCTAAACTGATGTAAGATAAATATATCAGTTTGGAGGTTTTATTTATGCCCAAAAGAAGAAAAGAATCACCCCAAAAACAAGCAATCAGAAAAATGATGCAGGAATACTTAAAAGAGAATGATATTCCTATCAAAAATGGTACAGATGTCAATTCTGTTATGCGTGATATGATGTCTGTATTACTGGAGGGTTCTCTGGAAGGAGAATTAGAAGACGAACTGGGATACTCAAAATATGACTATCGGAATAAGGAAACCGACAATAGTCGGAATGGATATTCTTCTAAAATCATGCATACAAACTATGGAGATATGAATGTTGCTATTCCTCGTGACCGTAATGGAGAATATGAACCCCAGCTTATCAAGAAATATCAAAATACCGTTACGCAAGATATGGAAGAAAGGATACTTTCCATGTATGCAAAAGGTATGACTACAAATGATATTGAATCCCATATGCGTGAGTTATATGACATTGATATTTCTGACAGTACGATTAGCCGAGTTACTGATAAAATTATACCGATTGTAAAGGAATGGCAGGAACGTCCTTTGGAAGAAGTATATGCGGTTGTTTTTATGGATGCAATTCATTTCCACGTTCGTAGTGAAGGAAGAATACGAAAAAAGGCTGTGTATATTGCTTTGGGAATTGATATGAATGGTAGAAAGGACGTTTTAGGTATGTATGTTGGTGAAAATGAAAATGCTAAATTCTGGCTTTCTATACTGAATGGGCTAAAAAATCGTGGTGTAAAAGATATCTTAATAACATGTATTGATGGACTAAGTGGATTTCCACAAGCAATTGAAGCAGTCTATCCTGAAACAGAGATACAGCAGTGCATTATTCATCAAATCCGTAACTCCACTAAATTTGTATCCTACAAAGATTTGAAAGCTCTGATGGCTGATTTGAAGCGAGTCTATACTGCCCCAACAGAAGAATTAGCCCTAAATGAATTGGAGTTGTTTCAAGAAAAATGGGATGTAAAATATCCGAAAATCTATAAATCTTGGCATGATAATTGGTCAACTTTAGCAACCTATTTTAAATATCCTGAAGCTGTTAGGCGGCTTATTTATACCACAAATGCCATTGAGGGATTTAATCGTCAACTTCGTAAAGTAACAAAAAGCAAGACAATTTTTCCTTCTGACGATAGCCTTTTAAAAATGCTATATCTGGCAACGATAGATATCACAAAAAAGTGGACAGGATATCGTAGGGACTGGGGACGGATATATTCCCAGTTAGAGATTTATTTTGAGGAAAGACTAAAAAATCTCAACTTCTAAAAAACAACTTGTTCGGCAAGTTTTATTGACATGCAAAAAAATCATTGTATAATGCAAACAAGGGTAGAATCCCAAAATTGACTCTGCCCTTAAGTAACTATTCACATATCTTATATCAGATTTTTGAGTTTACACAAAACTTGAAACTGTCCCCAAAAAGGACGAGTTATTCCTCGTCCTTTTTCTTTATATATGTGTCATTTAAGCATTACGTGCTAATATTAATAATACTTGGTCATCTAAAACGTAAATATCATACAGTATAAAGTCCCCATATTCTTTAAATTCACCATTTTTTTCGTAACTTTCATTTACTGCAGTAAAAAAATCTTCCGTTGCAAGCAATTCTGGAGTATTATCATCGCTATTTGAAATAAACGTGCAATATGAATGACTGGGTAAAATAAATACTCGGTTGGCCGCATAGCTTACAACTCGATATCCGCTTTCTTCTTTTTCATCCGCAACAAGTTCCTTTGGATGTACCGTAACAATAATTTCTTCGTTTTCATCTTTTGATAGTTCGATTGAGCCGATTACTTTTTCTGCACCATCAGAAAGTAATTGATCTACATATCCATTATAAAGGTAATCAATTGTAATTTCCGGTGCATCCTGGTCGATTGGCTTACCACATCCACTAAGACTAATTGGTATTACTAGTGAAATTGCTAATAAAAAACACATAAATTGAATCTTAAATTTTCTTTGCATTTTTCCCCCTTTGTTGTCCTGATACACAGACTCGTACCTATTTTATTTGGAATTTGCAGGAAAATCAATAGATGCGCAAATTTATTACAAAAATGTAATAATTGCCAGTGTTACGATAAAGAATAGATCATAATATTCCTTTTGTTTTCAACCGCAGGGAAGTTAATTTTCTGATCCCAAACTGAGACTAAGTCAACCTTAATTCTTTGCACGTAGATTTCTCCTAAAAAATTAGTACAATGAAATTCTAGAGTTAATGAGAGGATGGAATTTTTTGTTGCGATTTCTTTGTCAGTATCATAAGCTTTTAACAAAGCTTTTTTTAGGGGGATTCCTCCAATGATAAAAGGAATGGTACTTTGATACGGTACTTTATTGTTGAGTGAAATAGTCAATGTTTTATATGGTAAAACAATAGACTTTTCACCTTGTCGTTTTATTTTTATAGTGAGTTGGCAGAGTTCAATATTAATAATATCGGTACGGCTTACATTTGTCATTGTAAGAAGAACAACCATACCGGAAGATTCTGTTGAGATATCCATATCCTCAGAAATGTTTACAAATGTATCATCAAGGTTAATACAAAAAACATCTTTAAGAACAAAATCTTTTAATTCATCAGGACTCATACAATTGATATCTATAGTAGGGATATAATTGTTTTCCTCAATTTTAATTAAACGTTTATTCATATCATTTGCCTGCTGACTTAAAAAAATAGCAGCGACACCTAAAATTACAGTACCCAAAAAGGTAAAAAAAGCAGCATAAAAATTTAACAAATCATCTTTATGAAATGAACTTTCAGAAAGCCAACTACCTGGGTGGTCAAAATAACTTAAAATTTGTGGCATAAAGGCGCAAGGTAAAATGAGAAAAATAATGAGAAAAATGATATGAAACCACCATTTACGATATGTTTTTTTCAATTTTGACACTCCTCTTTTATTTTATTTTTTAAAAGAATGGTTATAGTTTGACCCGATGTAATAAAAATATTGAGAGAATGAGAAATATGTCTTAGAATAAAAAGTAATTTGGAGTAGATTCAAAAGAAAACATTGAAAATCTTTAAAAAATATAGTAGAATGAACAAACAGAGTATATTAATATAGTTAGAAAGGATGCGTTATGCCTAATGATAAAAAATTTGCAGTTCTCATTGATGCGGATAATATTTCAGATAAATATATTAAAGTAATATTAGACGAAGTTTCCAATGATGGTACAGCAACTTACAAAAGAATATATGGAGACTGGACCAAACCAGCTTTTGCCCAATGGAAAAAGGTGCTTTTAGAACATTCAATCACTCCAATGCAGCAATATGGATATACAATAGGAAAGAACGCTACTGATTCGGCGATGATTATTGATGCAATGGATATTTTGTATTCAGGGAATGTGGATGGTTTTTGCTTAGTGTCTAGCGACAGCGATTTTACTAGATTAGCATCTCGACTTAGAGAATCGGGAATGGACGTTGTAGGAATGGGGGAACAAAAAACACCAAAGGCATTTATTTCCGCTTGTAATAAATTCAAGTATTTGGATATTTTATCTGGACAAGCTACTCTGAATCATAATGATGGAAAAAATCCTGCGAAAAAGTCAGTAAAGAACTCTAAAAGTTTAAAAAATTCAAAACAGGAACGTCAGGAAGCGGAGAAATTAACAGAAAGAGAAGATATAGCAGCTGAAAAGGCAGTTGAAGAGCAGATGACGAGCTTAAATACTATAAGAAAAGCGATTGCGACCATAGTTGAGGAAAATTCTGACGAAGATGAATGGGTATTCATTGGTGACATAGGGAACCGTTTGACAAAGAGATATCCAGATTTTGATGTCAGAAATTATGGATTTAATAAATTAACACCGTTTATTAAGTCATTAGATTTATTTGAAATTCGAGCAGTTGCTAGTGGAAGTTCCAATAATAAGCTCGTGTATGTGAAAGAAAAAAGCGAAGTAAAATAATAAATTTAAAATGATAACAATTGATAAGGATGGACTGTCCCAACGTTTAAAGTTCAAGTTTATAAGTAGCTTGAAATATTTTCTAATTCAGAATATACTCAAACATATATAATATAAATTTAGAAACATAGGGAGGTTCGTATAATGGCATTATCGTGGACACAAAATTTAGCTGTCGGTGTTGATCTAATCGATCAACAACATAAAACTTGGTTTGAAAAAGCTGACCAATTATTTGAAGCAGGCAAACAGGGAAAGACAAACGAATATATAGTTAAAATGTTTGATTTTTTAGATGAGTATACTAGAACCCATTTTCGTGATGAAGAAAAGTATATGTTAAGTATTAATTATCCTGAGTATAATGTTCAAAAACAATTACATACTGCATTTATTGCAAAGTTGGCTGAACTTAGAAAAGAATATGAGTCATCTAATACAAAGATTAGTGCAATTATAAATTCAAATCAATTTATATTAGATTGGTTGGTAAAACATATTTCAATGCAAGATAAAAAAATTGGTGAGTTTGCAAAAACATTAAAAGCATAATTGTATATAATTTATTTCTATGTACATAGCAAAGGACGGTCTCTTTTTTATGAGACCGTCCTTTTATAATTTAATAAAGAATTTAGTTTAATTAATATTTATTATTATTTTCATTTAATTCATTTGGTTCAAAGAAATAATTATCTGCTGCATAATTTTCATATTCCGTATTCTTATATTTTTGATCAAATGTAGTATTCGCTAACGGTTTAGTTGCATCGTTGAAGGTATTCTTCAATTTGAATTTGCTGACCAATCCATTTAATGTTTGTGCTTGACTGGATAATTCTTCACTTGCAGCTGCACTTTCCTCTGCCGTCGCAGAATTGGTTTGAATGACAGCGGATACTTGGTCTGCTCCGATGGTGATTTGCTCCACTGCATTTGCTTGTACTTGAGAATCCTTAGATATTTCATCAATAATTCCTACAATGTTATTGATGTTAGAGACTACTGTTGCTAGTGAAGCAGCGGTTGCATCTGCAATTTTTGTACCGGCATCCACAGAATTGATTGTGTCGGATATAAGTGCCGTTGTATTTTTTGCAGCCTCTGCACTTTTGCTTGCAAGGTTTCTTACTTCATCCGCAACAACAGCAAACCCTTTTCCGGCACTGCCTGCTCTTGCAGCTTCTACAGCCGCATTGAGTGCCAAAATATTTGTTTGGAATGCAATATCTTCAATGGTTTTTATTATTTTGCTGATTTCATTTGATTTGCCATTGATCTCTTTCATAGCTTCTAACATATCGCCCATTTGTTTATTACTTTTTTCAACTTCAGAGCACATATTTTCTGCGTCGCTGTTTGCAGTTGCAGCATTTTCTGCAGTGGATTTTACTTTATGAGAAATATCACTGATTGTTGCAGACAGTTCTTCCATAGAGCTGGCTTGCTCTGTAGTACCTTGTGAAAGCGCTTGTGCACCAGACGCTACATGTTCGGAACTGCTTGAAACCATATCAGCTGTTTGTTGAACTTTAGAAAATGTAGTGTTTAAAGATTGCAGAATATGGTTTAAGCTTTGTTTAATTTCTTGGAAGTCTCCGATATACTCTCTTTCTACATTAACATTGAGGTTTCCCATAGAAATTGCATTTAAAATATAGGAAATTTCATTGATATAGTCGCTGATTGTTTTAGAAGTATTCGTGAATATTTCAGCTAATACTCCTAATTCATCTTTTGTTTTAATTTGGATGGTATCTTCGGATTTCAATTTTCCTTCACCCATTTTTTTCGCTAATACAACCAAATTATCAATTGGAGATAACGATTTTTTTAGTGTAGCTGTACTGAACAGTGTTAATGCAATAAGACCTACAATTGCAATCGCAGCAACTAACAGTAGAAGATTACGTACTGCGACCAAAGCTTCGCTTTTATTTACTACAAAGGCACTTGTCCAAACGTTGTCAGCCCCTTCGGTTTGAATCGGAACACAAACCAAGTAAGCATTGCCACCAAAGATGGCATTGACTGTATCCGTAAGTGTTTGCTCACCGTTTTTTGCAATCGTTAGTAGAGTACTTTCTTCTTCTGTTTTTTCACTTAGAGTTTGTCCAATCAAACCTTTATCCGCGGAATGGGAAACATAAGTTCCTTGGTTTGTCAGAGTATAGTGATATGAGGTTTCATATCCTCCTAAGTTATATGACAGCGTATCCAAAGAATCGGTCAGGATGTCACAAGTTGCTATCCCCAGGAAGCGACCGCTTTTATCAATAATCGGATTACTTAAGGTAACAAGCCAAACAGTTTCTCCGGTCGTTAATGTATAGGAATAAGGTTCGGTGATGTGTGTTGACATAATTTTTTTAGGCGTTGCATAATAATCTCCCGTTGAGTAAACGTCATAGTCTTGCAAGATATCTACTTTGACATTTGCACCATCACGGAAGGCATAATAAGACATACCTTTTGGAGTGTTTTCAAAGAACTGATTTGGTTCAAATGCATAATAGGCTGAAAAAACTCTTTCATCTTCCAAAATGCCATTTAAAGATTGAACCAATAATTTTTTTGAGGTGTCAGGATCTAAACTTTTATAGCGCATGACTTCCTTTGATAATGATTTCGACAAGGTCTGGAGATTGTCAAAATATTGTTTGGTTACAGTTGCATTGGCATCGGCTATGTAGGTTATTTCTGTTTTTACGCGATTTGAGATGATTTGATTGAGCATGAATGTAAGAATGAGACAAATGATTAGCATCACAAGGAAAATAGTAGCTGAAATTTGTAGTGGAATTCTGGTGCTAAGTTTATTTCTGTCTAAGTTTTTCATGAATTTCATGTTGAAGACACCTCCATTTTTATTTTTTTTAAATTTACCATGAGAAACAGGAAAAAACAAGAAAATTATCAGTTTTTAGAAGTAGGAAAATAAAGGTAATTAATTTTATAAAATAAAGTAAATTTTACGTTATTATTATCAAATCATTATTAATTAGATAAAAAACAACTTCCTTACATTAAAAACGTAAGGAAGTTGTTCTCGGTTGAACTGGTTTGATTTCTAAAGAATTACCAGCTGCAACCATTGTAACCGTGAAAACCACATACATTTGTTGGATTGATACAAGCAGTAACTTGTTGCTGGCAGCCAATTCCATTGCCACATCCGCAACCGCAGCCACAACCACAGCGATTATTCCGTTGGTTGCCGCAGCCGCAGCCATTGCCGCATGTAGTCGATTCTGATGCTATTTCCTCTGAATTGCAATTGCAGTTTTGGATGCTTTCGATGTTCGAAGAATTGCCACAGGAACAGTCAGGTAAAAATGGATTTACACATTCTTCTGCAGCTTCCTCTTCTGCCGCAAGTTCGGAACCATCACAAGGAATCAAAGCTTCACAAGCATTGGTGCAAAATAGGGTTTGACGTACAACTTCGATATGCACGATTGGCTCAACTGCTACTTTTGATGTGAGAGTTAAGGCCATACCATTGTTGTGATGGTGGTGGCCTAAAGAATCCACTACATTGTCACATTCCATTTCGCATTCATCATATCCAGAGCATGGATTTGGACCTCTGCCGTGATGATGATGATGACCTAGTGTCAAACTTGGATTGATCAGTTCCACCCCTGCATTGAATTGGAATCGAATATCCGGAGCTATACCATTAATACTGCATGGCAAGCTGAGATCCGGAATTGCAAAGTTCGATTTGCTACTTGATGGAAGTTCAGTGTTCTGTGCACTAGGTGCATTTGAAATTTCACAGCGGAAGCAACAGGTTCTTCCACCAGTGTTTACAGTACCTTCTAATACATACTTGGCTCGAATATCCCAAGGACCTGCATTCGTGATTAAGAAGAAGGCCTTTGTAGGAAGACCTGCATTCATGCAGCGCTCCTTTTGGATCTTTGAAATTACGCTAGCAGTTTTAGCAAGGTATTGTCCGTTTGAATAGGTTACCGAGTCTACAGGATAACCATCGATGGAAACCTGATTTGCAGCAATATTGCCTGGTGGTCTTGTATTGAAGTATTCAACGACAACAAAGGATTTTTCGATATTAAATACAGCATTTTCTTCTAGAGTACATGGCGTGCAACAGCAACAGCAATTTTGCGGTTCTAACGTAAGTTCTGTAACAAAGCGGTTTCTATTTGGACCACCTGTATTTAGATTAAACATTAGTGGACAACTAGTGTCATCCGTAAAGCAAAAAACTTTATCCATGTATACTAGATTAGATTTTTCATTTGTAAAGTCGATGCCTTCCGTATCAATGTTTGTGCCACAAACACTGCCTAAGCAGTTGCGGCCGTGACGAGGAAGACAAGAATTACCTCTATTTCTTGGCATAATTTATAACCTCTCTTTTATAGGAATGAAAATTACATATTGAATGGATATGATTATCAATATGTATAAAAAGAGAGAAAAAAGGCTTCGGCTCAATAAATCCTTTGCTGTTGATATAGTATATGGGAAAATAAAAATCTTGTCACACCAGTGTTGCCGTATCACCTATGAAAATCATAAAAAATAAAGTTGTTTTATTTGATAATGAATAAGTAAACAATAGAGAAAAAACTCTCCACTTTTTTAAAACGATATTTTGGAGTTTTAATAAAATTAAACACAATATATTGTGTTACAGACTGTAGACAAGGATATCTCTATCTTTGCCTACAGTTTTTTTTACATAATGTAATACATTTTATTGTATTTATGGTAAAATATATGTATAAATACATGGAGGTATTTGCTTTATGATGGGTAAGAAAGATTTATTAGGTCGTGATCAATTTCAAATGGTAACCTTGAATTCTCTTGTTCCACAAGATCATATTATTCGTAAGATAGATACTGCGATTAATCTCTCTTTCATTTATGACCTTGTAAAAGATTTGTATTCTGATGTGGGAAAAGAAAGCATCGATCCTGTTGTCTTAATTAAAATTACCCTCATTCAATATACCTTTGGTATTCGATCCATGAGACAGACCATTAAAGAAATTCAAACGAATGTAGCTTATCGATGGTATCTTGGTTATAGTTTAGAGGAAGAAATTCCTCACTTTTCTACCTTTGGTAAAAACTACTCTCGTCGGTTTCAAAATACTGACTTATTCGAACAAATCTTTCAAAGAGTCATTGCTGAAATCATGGAATATGAATTCATTAATTCAGAAAGCATTTTCATTGACGGTACACATATTAAAGCAAGTGCAAATAACCATAACAGTGAAAAAGAAACCGTTTTGGAATCCGTTAAATACTATGAAAAAGAACTAATGAAAGAAATTAACGAAGATCGCATTGAACGAGGAAAACAAGCTTGTAAAAAAAAACGGAAGCCAAAGAAAAGACAAAAGTAATCAAGAAAAGTACCGTAGATCCGGATTGCGGCGTATTTCATAAAGGAAAGCATAAGGTAGTATTTGCTTATGCTGCAAATGTAGCTTGCGATCGAAACAATTACATACTTGCTTTTCATACAAATCCAGGAAATGTACATGACTCAGTTGCATTCCCAAAGATTTATGAAAAAGTAAAAAGATATAAAGGTGTAAAAAATATTGTAATGGATTCCGGATATAAAACACCTGCAATTGCTAGAGAAATACTCAAAGATAAACGAATTCCTATCCTACCATACAAACGACCTATGACAAAAAATGGTTATTTTAAAAAACACGAATATGCTTATGATGAATACTATGATTGCTTTGTATGCCCAGAAAACCAAGTGTTAAACTATACTACAACAAATAGAGAAGGGTATCGGGAATATAAGAGTAAAGGAGAAATTTGCAAGAGTTGCCCTTCCTTATCAGAATGCACAGCAAGTAAAGACCATGTAAAAGTAGTCACACGTCATATATGGGAAAACTACATAGAGCAATGTGAGGACATTCGTCATACTCCAAAGTATCGAGATCTTTACAAACTACGGAGTCAAACCATTGAGCGAGTCTTTGCCGATGCAAAAGAAAAACATAATATGCGTTATACACAATATCGAGGGATTCAGAAGATAG
The DNA here is from genome assembly GCF_017168145.1 of Anaerovorax sp. IOR16. Classification (GTDB taxonomy): domain Bacteria; phylum Bacillota; class Clostridia; order Peptostreptococcales; family Anaerovoracaceae; genus IOR16. The sequence goes on from NZ_JADQTL010000011.1 coordinate 161,897, forward strand.
AAATGGAACTGAATCTTCTTTTTGCGTCCATGAATCTAAAAAAACTAGCAACATGGATTCATAAATCTGAAAGAAGGAATCAAATGGCATAGAGATATCCTTTTATTTTTTCTTTTTTTAAAAGCTTTATAGAAAAAATAGAAAATACCTTGCAGAAATTATAAGAATATAAATTTAGCAAGGTATTTTGTCTACAGTCTGAAACACAATATATTGTGTTAATAAACTGTTAATATTTTTAGATGTAATAAAATATAAATAAAATTAATTTTTTTACCTTGTTTTTTTGATTTAGTGTGGTTGCGAAGTGGAGTGAAGTGGAGTATAGTGGAAGTAATCAAAAAATGCATAGTGGGGTAATTGTTTCATGTTAATGGGAGAATATCAAAACTCAATAGACAGCAAAGGCAGAATTATTGTGCCAGCGAAATTTCGCGAACAGCTGGAATATAAGTGTGTTTTGACCAAAGGATTAGACAACTGCCTCTATATTTATCCAATGAGTGAGTGGGCAAAATTTCACGAAAAATTGGATAAGCTTCCGATATCGGATCCAAAAGCCAGAGCATTTGTCCGTTATTTTTACGCCAGTGCGGTAGAAGGCGAAATGGACAAGCAGGGAAGACTAACAATTCCGCAAAGCTTAAGAAATTATGCAAACATTGAAAAAGAACTGGTAACCATTGGTGTATTGAATAAAATTGAAATTTGGAGCAAGCAAGCTTATGAAAATGCGGAGAATGGCGAAAAATTGGAAGCCAGTGAATTTGCGGAACAAATGGATATCTATGGGATATAGGAGGGATTGATGGAGTTTAAACATGTATCGGTTTTATTTTCTGAGTCAATAAAGAATCTAAACATAAAACCGGATGGTGTTTATGTAGATGGGACTCTTGGCGGTGGCGGACATGCAAGTGGGATTTGTGAAAAATTAAATTCAAAAGGGATTTTAATTGGTATTGATCGTGACAAGGATGCTTTGCGTGCTGCTGAGGAAAATTTAAGGGGATATGACTGCAAGAAAATATTTGTTCAAAGTAATTACTCTAATATTAAAAATGTATTAATGGAGTATGATATTTCCTCCATTGATGGTGCCCTTCTTGATTTAGGAGTTTCTTCATTTCAATTGGACAATGAAGAGAGAGGGTTTTCCTATATGAAGGATGCCTCACTTGATATGAGAATGAATGCAGAGGATTCTTTAACAGCTGAAACGGTAGTAAATACTTACAGTGAGGAAGAACTAGCAAACATCATTCGTCAATATGGTGAGGAGCGATGGGCTTCACGTATTAGCCAATTTATAGTAAAAAATAGAAAGCAAGCACCAATTACGACAACAGGACAGCTTGTTACGATTATCAAAGCTGCCATTCCGGCTTCGGCGAGAAGGGATGGACCCCATCCGGCAAAGAGAACCTTTCAAGCAATTCGAATTGAAGTAAATGATGAACTTGGTCAGTTGGAAAAAGCAGTAGATACATTTTTAGATGTGCTTGCAAATCGAGGACGTTTGTGTATTATTACATTTCATTCACTGGAAGATCGCATCGTAAAAGAACGATTTAATCAAAGATTGAATCCTTGCACCTGTCCAAAAGAGTTCCCAATGTGTGTATGCGGGAAAAAAACGGATATGAAAAAGGTAAGTGGCAAACCAATCATTCCGTCAGAACAGGAATTAACTTTAAATCCTAGGGCTCGAAGTGCAAAACTAAGAGTAATTGAAAAGTGGGAGAGATAAGATGATAGCAGCAGAAAAATGGTATGAATATCAAAAAGACTATCAAAAATATGGTTTAGATATGAAACCCAAGAAAAAAAGAGCTTCAAATGAAAACAAAAAAAAATCTGCATCGGCTATGACGTTACGGGAAAAATCTCAAATTATGATATTGACCGTGATTGTTTCCATATTATCTGTAGGTCTTATTGCCAGCACGGCTTACTCTGCTAAAATTAAATATAACATTAATAATTTAGTGAAGCAGTCTGCAGTAATTGAGGGTGAAATAGAAAATTTAAATGTAAAGATTAAAAGCCAATCAAATATTCAAATTATAGAGGAAAAGGCCAAAACACAATTAGGAATGGTTTATCCTACCGTTGATCAGTATGTTTATATTAGCCAAGAGGACATTCCGATAAAGGATTTTGCTTTGGCATTAAAGCAAGAGGCATACAATTAAATGGTGTTTTGTATAATAGAATTAGGTAGGAGACCATGAAAATAATTTCATAGAGTGGATGCAAAACCGGATAATTTCATACTACAAGAAAAATCCGGTTTTTTTATCGTATAGGGACATGGTACCGATTATAGAGCGAAGCGACCTTTTCTATGTAGGAGGACTAAAATGATTGTGACAAATAATAAAAATAGAAAGAGATTGATTTTCATTTTTACGTGCACTTGTTTTCTTTGTACTTTATTGATGTTTCGAGTTGGTTGGATTCAAGTGGTGGCAAGTGAACGTTATGCAAAAATGGCAGTTGAACAACAGACGAATGATGTACCAATTCCCGCAAAACGAGGTGTAATTTTAGATCGATATGGGAAAGAATTGGCAATCAGTGCTGTGACAAATACCATCTGGGTACGACCTAAGGATGTCACTGCATCAGCAAAAACAAAGGAAGAAAAAGAATTAAAAATAGACAAAACAGCTAAAACCTTATCAGAAATTTTAAGTTTAGATGAAGCTTCTGTGAGAAAAACCATTACAAAAGATAAATTACTTGTTCGAGTTGCAAAATATGTAGATAAAGAAAAAGCAGATCAAATACGAAATGCAAAGCTTTCAGGAATTTCCATTGCAGAGGACGTAAAACGGTACTATCCATTAGGCTCCTTTGCTTCTCATATTCTTGGAAGTACGACGGATGATAATCGAGGACTTTCGGGAGTTGAGTTGAAGTATGATAAATATTTAAGCGGTGTTCCCGGAAGATGGATTAAAGATACCGATTTAAAAGGTGATGGATTGTCCTATGGAATGGAAAAATATTTTCAGGCAGAAGACGGCTTGAATGTTGTATTAACCATTGATGAAGTCATCCAGCACTATGTAGAAAAAGCATTGGATCAAGTCCAAGCGGATACACAAGCAACGCAAGTATGGTGCATTGTAATGGACCCAAAAACCGGGGAAATATTAGCGATGGCAATGTCTCCGGATTATGATCCAAATAATGCAAGAGTACCTCTCGACCCTCAGCAAGCAGCTTATGTCGAGAGCCTTTCGGATGCAGAAAAACAGATATACTGGAATCAAATGTGGAGAAATCCAATGATTAGTGATACGTATGATCCAGGTTCTACTTTTAAGCTGATTACCACTTCAATTGCACTGGAGGAAAGAGTCACTTCTCCAACAGATAAATTTGTTTGCAAATATTATTATGAGGTTGCCGGAACTATGCTTCATTGTTGGAGAAAAGGGCAGCCGCATGGAGAGGAAACCTTAGCTGAGGCAGTACAAAATTCCTGCAATCCAGTTTTTATTCAGTTGGCTCAAAGAGTCGGTTTGGATAAATATTATGAATACTTGGATTTGTTTGGACTTACGGAAAAGACAGGAATTGATTATCCCGGTGAAGGCAACAATATTCTACAGAAGAAGGAAACTGCCGGTCCGGTTGGTCTAGCAACCATGTCTTATGGGCAGGGGATTGCAGTTACACCAGTCAGTCTAATTACGGCTATTTCTGCAATTGGAAACGATGGAAAACTAATGGAGCCTCATTTAGTAAAGGAAATGCGGGATTCTGATGGAAATATTGTACAAAAAATAGAACCAAAGGTTGTACGACAAGTCATTTCTAAGCAGACTGCAGAAGAAATGCGAACCATTATGGAGTCGGTTGTAGCCGTTGGAGGTGGCGGGAATGCAAAAATTTCAGGGTATCGAATCGGCGGAAAGACAGGTACAGCAAATAAGGTTATTAATGGAAAGTACAGTGATAATCTGGTTTGTGCATCGTTTGTAGGTATGGCTCCAATGGAAGATCCTCAGTTGGCTATTTTACTTGTTGTAGATGAGCCGCAGGGTGTTCATTACGGAAGTCAGACGGCCGCACCTGGAGTAAAGGCAATTTTAGAAGAGACACTTCGTTACCTGAATATTGTGCCGCAGTACAGTGAAGAAGAACAGAAAGAAATTGACAGTCAAATGACCGTTGTTCCAAATGTTACCGGAATAAATTTCAGTGAAGCAATCGGTGTGCTTGGAGGAAAGTCATTACAGTATACTGTTTCACCAGTAAGAGCTACCAATGATAATTTTACAGTAGTAGATCAATATCCAAAGGCGGGAGAAAAAGTACCGCTGAATACAAATGTATATTTATATTCCCAATAAGTGAAGTAAGGAGCATGGCATGAAACTTTTAGACCTGTTATACGAAACGGGGATAAAGTGTCCAATGGATATGCAAGATACAGAAATTACAGGAATCGCTATTGATTCCCGTAAAGTGAAAAAAGGCAACTTGTTTGTTTGCATGAAGGGTTACCAAACAGATGGGCATATATATGCTATAGAAGCAGCATTTCATGGCGCAGCCGCTGTTGTAACACAAGATGAATTCATTGTGGAGTTAAAAAGTATACCAATATTAGAAACGACAGATACCAGAAAAGCACTTTCGCAAATTGCAAAAAATTTCTATGGAGATCCATCCAGACAAATGACTGTTTTTGCAATTACCGGGACAAATGGAAAAACAACGACAACCTATATGCTCAAAGCAATTTTAGAAGAAACAGATCATCTTTGTGGAGTGATTGGCACCGTTGGTTATCGATTTGGGGATAAAGAATATGAATCATCAAGAACAACACCAGAATCCTTCGAGCTGCAACGAATGTTCTGTGAAATGCAGCAGGAAGGAATTAAACATTGTGCGATGGAAGTTTCGTCCCATGGATTGGCACTGCATCGAGTGGACGATGTTTGGTTTTCTTATACCGCATTTACGAACTTAACCCAGGATCATATGGATTTTCATAGTTCTGAAGAGGATTATTATCAGGCAAAAAAAACATTATTTCATATAGGAAACAGTGTAAGTACAGTTAATATAGATGATGCGTATGGAAATCGTTTGTATGAAGAGTTAAAAGATGAGGGAAAAGAAGTATATAGTTATTCTTTGCAAAATTCAAATGCTGATTTTTATGGAGAAATGATATCAAATGATGTGAATGGTGTAGTATGTTTTCCATCATGGAGAAAACCTTGGAAAACTAACCTTAAAAACACCAGGATTATTTACTTTATATAATACTTTGTGTGCAAGTAGTTTGGCAATACTTAGCGGAATAACCTTTCCTTTTGTACAATCTGCTTTGCTTAAACTTGAAGGAGTACCTGGAAGATTTGAGCTTGTACCAAATGAAAAAGGCATCGTAGCCATTGTGGATTATGCCCATACACCGGAAGCACTTCGTATGGTATTAAAGACTGCAAAAGATTTTACTACGGGCAGATTGATTTGCGTTTTTGGTTGTGGTGGTGACCGCGATAAAAGCAAACGTCCGATTATGGGTGAAATTGCTGGTATTTTTAGTGATTTTTGTGTAATAACCAGTGATAATCCACGGACAGAAGATCAAAAATGTATTTCAGAAGAGATTGAAAAAGGTCTTTTGAAAACCGGGTGTAGCTATACAGTTATAGAAAATCGAATGGACGCAATAAAAAAGGCAGTAAGTATTTATGAAATTGGAGACGTTATTGTAATAGCAGGAAAAGGACATGAGTGTTACCAAATTATTGGCAGTGCAAAAAATTATTTTAATGATAAAGAAATAGCACAACGTATTATACAAGAACTATAAACTGAAATTAAGATGATAAAGAAACGAATTTATTTAGTAAACGAAAGGAAGGTTAAAGTACCTTATGAAAAAAATCACTGTTTTAGAGATGCAAAATGCAACAAAGGGTGTATTGATTTGCGGCAAACAGGATACTATGATTGAAGGAATTGCAATTGATTCCAGAGAGGTTGCTGCACAGGATGCCTTCTTTGCTATTGTGGGAGAAGAACAGGATGGACATATTTATGCGAAGAAAGCTGCGGAAAATGGATGCCGTGCAATCGTTGTTCATAATAAGCAGATCGCAGATGAAATAAAAGAAATTCGGTCAGATATTGCAATTCTTTTGGTACAGGATACCACAAGAGCTTTGCAGGATTTAGCAGAATGGTATTTATCTTTGTTCCCAATCAAAAAAATTGGAGTTACCGGTAGTACTGGGAAGACAACGACCAAGGAAATGCTTTATGCTGTAATTTCACAAAAATATAAGACACTTCGTAATTTAGGAAATTTCAATAATCATATCGGCTTACCTTTAACTATTTTTCATCTGAATGATGACATCGAGGTGGGCATTTTTGAAATGGGTATGAGCGAGTTTGGTGAGATTCATCGGCTTGCGGATATTGTCAGACCGAATTATGCGGTAATTACAAATGTAGGAACCTCTCATATTGAATATCTGAAAACAAGAGAAAATATTTTAAAGGCAAAAATGGAAATAACTGATTATTTTCAAAAAGAAGATCAACTCTTTGTAAATGAAGACAATGATATGCTTTCGAAAGAAGTCCTTTTACAGTGCATACAAGAAAAGAAAAAGGAAGATGATTCATATTGTGAAAGCTTTCAAATTATCACAGCTGGCGAAAGCAAAGAGGCAGATTTTCAATTAAGTAATCGCAAAGATTTGGGTGAAAATGGAATTGAATTCACTATTACGAATGAAAACACGACTGAAGATTTTTTCTTGCCTTTGCTTGGCAATCATAATGGTTTGAATGCAATGCTAGCTGTAGCTGTTGGAATGTCATTGGGTATTTCTTTGAAAGAGGCAGCAGAAGGTCTGGCAAATATTGAGAGTACAAATCGTCGTTTAAACATAGAAGAAAGAAATGGTATAAAGCTAATAGACGATACGTATAATGCAAGTCCTGACTCTATGAAAGCTGCAATTGACGTACTTATGAGCATTTCAGGAACGCGAAAAATTGCGATTCTTGCCGACATTTTAGAGATGGGTGATGTTGCAGAGGAATATCATTATCAGGTTGGGGAATATGCTTCCCATAAAGAAGTAGATGTGGTAATATCAGTAGGGAAAAATGCAAAATTTATTGCGGAGGGTGCAAAGGCAGCCTCAAAAAATACAGCGGTCATCTATCATGAAGAAAAAGAAACACTTATAAATAAGCTGGAAGAATTTTTAAAATCTGGTGATGTAGTTTTAGTAAAAGGCTCAAATGGCATGAGAATGACGGAGATCGTAAAAAAAGTAAGGAGCTTATAAATGGAATATATACAGATATGGATAAAACTGGCGGTTGCTTTTCTCATTGCTGTTATTGGTACACCGTTATTTATCCCAATTTTAAAAAGAATCAAAGCAGGACAGAGCATCCGAGAAGAAGGACCGCAATCTCATATGGTAAAAACAGGAACGCCGACCATGGGTGGAATTATTATCATTTTTTCGGTATTGATTACTTGTCTCAGTTCCGGCATTTTGAACACAGATATGTGGATTTTATTGGGTTCCTTTGTTACCTTTGGATTAATTGGTTTTATTGACGATTTTGTTAAGGTTGCTTTGAAACGAAATTTGGGTTTGACGGCATTGCAAAAACTATTACTACAAGTGGCCATTGCGGTTGGATTAGCCGCATATCAATCAAGTGTATCCATATACGGAACAACTGTATTTATTCCGTTTATAAATGAATATTGGGATTTTGGTATTTTCTACATACCTTTTATTGCATTTGTCGTTGTGGCTATGGTAAACAGTGTTAATCTAACAGATGGGTTAGATGGATTGGCCTCCGGCGTTACTAGCATTGTTGCAGTATTTTTTGCTCTTGTAGGAATGAATTTCTTTGGTATGAGTGCTGCTACCGTCTTTTGTGCGGCACTTGCTGGTGGGTGTCTTGGATTTTTAATGTATAACAAATATCCTGCAAAACTTTTCATGGGAGACACCGGTTCGCTTGCTTTAGGCGGTGGTCTTGCAGCGGCAGCTATTTTAATGAATATTGAATTGATTTTGCCAATTGCAGGAGGTGTATACGTTGCAGAGGCATTATCGGTCATTATACAGGTATCCAGCTATAAACTAAGAAATGGAAAACGAGTGTTTCGTATGGCGCCATTGCACCATCATTTTGAACTTGGTGGCTGGAAGGAGACAAAGGTTGTTGTTGTCTTTTGGATGGTTACCTTACTATTATGTATCTTAAGTTTAAAAGTTTTTGATCAAAAAATATTTTAATGAGTTTGTTCGATACGAAGGAAGAAGGGGAAAAGAATGAGTCAAGTAAAAAAATATTTAGTAGTCGGTCTTGGTAAATCTGGGGTATCGGCAGCGGAAGCCTTACTTCGTTATGGCGCCGAGGTGGCGGTATATGATAAAAAAACACAAGAGGAAATGGAAGTTCAGCTTGTAAATTATTTAAAGACACAGAATGTTAGGTGTTATTTAGGAACCGATCCTTTGGAATTGGACTCTTTTAATGCGATTGTTGTCAGCCCTGGGGTACCGTTGGATCTGCCTTTTATTCAAAAAGCAAAGACTCTTGGTGTTGAAATTATCGGCGAATTAGAACTTGCTTATCGATTGGGAAAAGGAAATTATATTGCGATCACAGGAACCAATGGTAAAACAACTACGACTACGTTGGTTGGAGAAATCTTTAAGAATGCAAGGAGAAAGACAGCAGTGGTTGGAAACATTGGAATTGCTGTCACATCCACTGCACTTACCGCACAGGAAGATTCTTGGTTGGTTACAGAGTGCAGCAGTTTTCAATTAGAAACGACAGAAAGATTTCATCCTGTTGTATGTGCACTTTTAAACATTACTCCAGATCATTTGGATCGTCATAAAACATTAGAAAATTATGCAAAAGTGAAAGCAAAAATTTTTAGAAATCAAACAGAAAAAGATTTTTTTGTTGTAAATTACGATGATGCTGCATCTTATGAACTAATAGAAGATTGCAAAAGTACGGTAGTGCCGTTTAGTCGTAAATCCACTTTGGATTTCGGTGTTTTTGTGAAGGACGGAAGGATTGTAATTAAAGATCAGGATCATGAGCTAATTGATATTTGTGGAACTGAAGAGCTTATAATACCTGGAGAGCATAATTTGGAAAATGCATTGGCCGCTAGCGGCATCAGCTATTTTTGCGGTATTGCTTCGGAAATCATTGCAAAAACATTGCGAGAATTCCAGGGAGTGGAGCATCGATTAGAGTTTTGTAGTGAAATTGCTGGAATCCGTTTTGTAAATGATTCGAAAGGTACAAATCCGGATGCTTCCATTAAGGCAATTGAAGCAATTAAGGGAAATATTATATTAATTGCAGGGGGTTATGATAAAAACTCAAAGTATGAAGAATTTATACGTGCCTTTCATGGAAAAGTAAAGGCTTTGGTTTTATTAGGTGCTACTGCCCCTAAAATAAGAGAAACCGCAGAACGTCTGGGATATCAAACAATCTTTGATGAAAAAGATATGGGTGAATGTGTAAAGAAAAGCTTTTCCTTGGCTGAGCCTGGCGACACGGTGTTGCTTTCTCCAGCCTGTGCAAGCTGGGATATGTATAGCAGCTATGAGCAAAGGGGAAGGCACTTTAAAAGCTGTGTTCAAGAATTGGAGAGATAAATGGCAAAAAAACAAAGAGAGAATGAGAAAATCAAAATGAAAACCGGAGATTTTGTATTAACCATACTTATGATGGGACTCGTTTTGTTTGGTATCATTATGGTATTTAGTGCCAGCTATTATGTGGCTATCAGTGATTATGGTAATCCTTACTATTACCTTATTCGTGATGCGATATGGGCATTTTTGGGGACCATTCTTTTTGTTTTTTGTAGATTATTTCCTTATAAATATTATAAAAAAATGGCATTCCCTTTAATGATTATAAGTTTTGTATTATTATTGCTTCTGTTTACGCCGTTGGGCAAAGATGTAAACGGTGCAACACGCTGGATTAGATTAGGAAGTGACAGCTTAACCATTATGCCAGGAGAAATTGCTAAAATCTGTGCTATTTTATTTGTTGCAAAGTATTTAAGTGATAAGCCAAAAAGGATATTATCCTTTACCGAGGGAATCCTACCTCTGGTGATACTCTGTGGAGCTTATTTTGGTTTAATTATGAAACAGCCGAATATGTCGACTGCCATTACGGTTGTTGCAATTATTGTTGGTATGATGTTTGTAGCCGGGTTAAATCTAAAATATCTTTTTGCAATTGGAATTGCTGGTTGTGCAGGAATTGTAGCGTTAATTTTGGCAGAACCGTATCGAATGAAACGAATGTTCAGTTTTATTGATCCATTTCAAGATCCATTAGGTACAGGATGGCAGGTTACGCAATCGTTACTGGCGTTGGGGTCAGGCGGATTGTTTGGAGTTGGTTTGGGCAAGAGTATTCAAAAAACATTATATTTGCCGGAACCTCAAAATGACTTTATTTTTGCCATCATTGGTGAAGAGCTTGGATACATCGGCTGCTTGATTTTAATTGCGGTTTACATTGTATTGATTTGGAGATGCGCACATATTTCACTGAATGCACCTGATTTATTTGGTATGCTCATTGCTTCAGGAATTACAATTATGTTAGCGGTACAAGTAATTTTAAACATCGCTGTTGTGACCTCCTCAATGCCGCCGACTGGTATCATTTTACCTTTTGTAAGCTTTGGAGGAAATGCATTATTGTTATTTATGGGCTCGATGGGAATTATGTTAAATATATCAAAGCATTCTGCAAAATAAGGAGGAATTCATGAGAGTTATCATGACCGGCGGTGGAACCGGAGGACATATTTACCCTGCAATTGCAATTGCAGACAAAATAAAAAGGAGAAATCCCGATGCAGAGATTATTTTTGTAGGAACCCGTTATGGAATGGAGAAAGAGCTTGTTCCAAAGAACGGATATGAAATACGATACATCACAGTTAGTGGTTTTCATAGAAAAAAGATTTGGAAAAATGTCAAAACCATCATGGACCTTGCAAAAGGAAATCGAGAGGCGAAGCAGATATTAAAGGAGTTTAAGCCGGATATCGTTATAGGTACGGGAGGCTATGTTTGCGGTCCTCTTGTGCGAGCTGCACATAAATATGGAATTAAAACTTACATTCACGAACAAAATGCGTTCCCTGGCGTTACAAATAAATTATTGGAAAACTATGTGGACAAGGTTTTTATAAGTTTTCCGGAGGCACAGGCGCATTTTAAAAAAAAGCAGAAATTAGTAGTAACGGGTAATCCAATCCGAAAAAGTTTTTTAACCAGTACCATGCAAAATTTTCGTGAGAAACTTAATATTGCAGATCGTGAGTTTGTAATTTTATGCTTTGGAGGCAGTTTGGGTGCCGGAAAAATAAATAGTGTAATGGTAAAGGTGGCAGAGCAATTAAGTAAAATTCCAGATTTTAAATTGTTCTTTATTACCGGGAAAATACATTATAAATCCATTGAGGAGCAATTATTAAAATTGAATATAAATGGAAAACAAATTCAATTATTGCCTTACGTAGATAACATGCATGAATACTTATCTGCGGCAGATCTTGTCATTAGCCGATCCGGTGCATTAACGGTATCGGAAATCACGGCTTGTGGAAAAGCTTCAATTTTAATTCCTTCCCCAAATGTTACCGGAAATCATCAATACTTTAATGCGAAGGTACCAGCGGACAAGGGCGGTGCAGTTTTGATTGAAGAAAAAGATTTAACTGAGGAAAAGTTAATGGATACAATTCTTCGATTAAAAAATAATAAGGAAGTTTTAAATGCCATGGGAATGGCTAGTGCTTCAGTCGGTCGTTTTGATGCTGTTGACATCATTTATGAGAATTTAGAATTTTGATTGAAAATGTACGACCTATACTGTAACACAATTTGCAGAATTTCATAGTATAGTTTATAAGTATCTTAATAAGAACTATGACTTTCTGCGGAGGTGTTTTTTTTTGGACAGTTATCATATAATTGGTGGAAACCGTATTTTTGGAAGCCATAAACTAACCGGAGCAAAAAATGGGGTTCTACCCATATTAGCAGCATCGCTGGTAACTGGAGATGTATGTACCATTCATAATAGTCCGGACCTATTGGATGTGAATACCATGCTAGCTATATTAAAAGAACTAGGGTGTAAAATCCAACGGGAGAAGGATGCGATTGTAGTTGATTCCAGTCAACTGACGCAAACTTACATACCAAAAGTCTTAGGAAAGGAAATGCGTTCATCGGTTTTTTTACTTGGTCCGATGTTGACTCGCTGCGGAGTAGTGGAGATGAGCCAACCAGGAGGATGTGCCATAGGTGCGCGTCCAATTGATTTGCATTTAGATGCACTCAGAAAAATGGGGGCAGAAATTAAAGAAGAAGATGGAAGTTTGGTTTGCAAATCAACTGGCTTAAAGGGAACAACCATACGGCTCGATTTTCCAAGTGTTGGAGCGACGGAAAACATCATGATGGCTGCACTTTCTGCAGAAGGAGAAACTCATATTGTACACCCAGCAAAAGAACCGGAGATTGAAGATTTACAAAATTTTTTAAATGCTTGCGGCAGTTGTGTAGAAGGTGCTGGAACTGGAGAAATTGTGATTTCAGGGAAAAAACCTTTGCATGGAACCGATTATAAGGTGATTCCAGATCGTATTGAGGCTGGAACTTTTTTAGCGGCTGCGGCTGCAACCAAAGGAGAACTTCTTCTTGAAAATGCTGCTCCGGCGCAAATGGCAAGTACATTAGCAAAATTTCGTGAAATGGGATGTTCTTTAAAGATTGAACAAGATAAAATTTACTTAAAGGCGCCAAATCGATTGAAAGCCATTCGTGAAATAAAAACACTTCCTTATCCGGGTTTTCCTACGGATATGCAGTCTCAATTTTTAACCTTAATGGCTTTGGCAGATGGTCAAAGCAAAATGACAGAGACAATCTTTGAAAATCGTTTTAAACATATTGATTCTTTACGAGATATGGGGGCAATTATAGAGATTTGTGGTTGCAGTGCGAAAGTAACAGGGGTCGATCAACTTCAAGGCTGCCGTGTTGAGGCGAAAGATCTCAGAGGCGGGGCTGCAATGGTGATTGCAGGACTTGCGGCATCGGATGAAACGATTGTAGAAAACATTTGCCATATTGATAGAGGATATGATAAATTTGAAGTAGCATTAAAGAATTTAGGAACTAAGATAGAGAGAATACAAGAGGATGAAAGAAAGTAAAAAAAATCAAAATGTGCAAAAGCCTAGAAAAAAGAAAAAAAGAAAGAAAAAACGCTATTTGTTAAAAATATTAATTTTCTTTGTTATAATAATAGGGGTATATTATCTTTTAACATCTAGCTTTTTTGATATTCAAAAAATAAAAGTAAAAGAAAATGATTATTATACAGCGGAACAAATCATTAGCATGTCTAAAATTAAAACCGGGAAAAATATCTTTGAAACATCGATGAAAGATGCAAAAAATAGAATGCGTAAGGATCCTTATATGAAAAATGTCAAAATCTCCAGAAGTCTGCCTGGAACTGTAGTGATTACAGTGGAAGAAAGAAAGGAGTATGCTGCCGTTCCTTATGGAGAAGAGTATCTTTTAATGGATGAAGATGGTCTGGTGCTACGTAAAACCGATGTTGCACCTACGCTTCCTCTTCTTATGGGAATGACTGTAAAAAAAATGGATCCTGGTCTTCCTTTGGAAGTAGAAGAAAATTCAGTATTAACTGATACTTTAAAGATGTTGTCTGCAATGGAGGAAAATGAAATTTATTTTAAAAAAATAGATATTTCAAAAGTTGTTATAAAGGCGTATATTTATGATTATCTATATTGTGAGGGTACTCTAGAAAATATTCGAGAAAATATGGATGATTTAAAAAGTGTATTATATAAATTATATACGCAGGGAATTGAACGGGGAGTTATAAAAATGGGAAGTGAAGGCTATTTTTCTTTTAGCCCTGAGATTGAATAGAGGTAGGAGAGTAGAAACAAATGAAGAAATACAGTGGAATCATTATGGTTGGACTACTGGCATTACTCATTGGTCTGATTGTATCAGTACAGGTGAATACCACACAAGGTTCTGACCCAGGAGGTTTGATACCTCTTGCAAAAGCGCAAGGTTTGGAAGCGGAATTAAAAAAAGTACGAGCTGAAAAAGAAGCAGCAACACAGCGTCTGATTGAACTTGAGGGATTGATGGAGGACATTCAGAAGAAAAAGGCAGAAGAAGACAGCACCCTAAAGTCAATTTTAAATGAGCAGGAAAAGTATAAAATGGCAGCAGGACTGGTTGAAGTCAAGGGATCTGGTATCATCATCACATTGGATGATCCGGAGCCGGATGAATTCAGTGATGGTTATAGTTATCTTATGACCAATTATGAACTGTTGTTGAATCTAGTTAATAAGCTGAAAGATGCTGGAGCAGAGGCAATTTCTATTAATGGACAAAGAATCATTGCAACGACAGAAATCAGTTTGGCAGGTGACAATGTTAACATCAACACGATTCCAACGGCTCCACCTTATCAAATAAAAGCCATTGGAAATCCGGATACCATTGAAGCAACAATTACCATTCGATATGGTATCATAGAAAATTTGAAAAAGTCCGGTGTTCATGTTGATATCGTAAAGCAAGGAGAAATTAATATCCCTAGATATAATGGCATTTTAAAATTCCGCTATGCACAACCCATAGTGGAAGAAGAAAAGGAATAGGAGGTTGCTCCTATGAGTCGATTAGCAAAATTTTTAACAGTTTGTTTTTGTTTAGCGGTTGGTTTTTTTATCGCAACACAAATGCAAATTTCCAATGGACAAAAATTATATGTTTCTCCAAAATTATGGATGAATATCGGGTTGCGATTGAAAGTGAGAAACAGAGCATTCTTCAAATTGAAGAGCGAATTTTGGAAACAGAAAACAAATTGGAAGAATATAAAGAACTTGCTGCGGAGGATAAAGATACAGATTTATTTTCTGATATGCAAAATAAATTAGATGAATATAAATTGGTTAGTCATTCCACTGCGGTGAAAGGGGAAGGTGTTTCTATTTATCTGGATGATGCAACAAGAGCTTTAATGGAGGAAGAACCAGTCGGTAATGTTCTGGTACATGACAGTGATTTACTTACGATATTGAATGACCTTTATGGAGCCGGTGCGGAAGCTGTTTCTGTGAATGGGCATCGCATAGCAAATGGAAGTTCAATTTCCTGTTCTGGTTATACGGTACGCATCAATGGACAATTTGAAGCCCGACCGTTTCGAATCAAAGCGATTGGCGCTTCGGACCGCTTGGCATCTACATTATTAGGGCCAGATGGTTATGGAACATTGTTAAAAGACTATGGTTTAATTTTTAAACTTAACATGGAAGAAGAAGTGGAAATTCCGGCTTTTCCGGAAGAACACAGTTATCGGTATATGCTTATCAGGAAAGAAGGTGAAACCAATTGATTTTAGTAGCAATGACCATTGGCTTAATTGGCGGTCTGGTTTTGGGATTTGGGTTGGATATTACCTATCCGGCAGAATATTCTTTTTATATTACAATGGCCCTTTTAGCATCATTAGATTCAATTTTAGGGGCAGCACGTGCACAGTTTGAAGATAAATACAATGGCATTATCTTTTTTACAGGTTTTATTACGAATGCTATTTTGGCAGCAGCATTGACCTATTTAGGAGATTTGCTTGGTGTACCTCTTTACTATGCGGCTATTTTTGTATTTGGTGGAAGATTATTCAATAATTTAGCAGTGATTCGGCGTATTGTGGTGGAGAAATATGTCTTAAAAAAAGATACGAATCAAAGCAAGAAATAGGTGCATGGGCCTTAGTATTATGGTATAATTAATATTATTATGGTAACAGGAGGTTACTTTTTATGTTGCAGTTTGAAGTAAACGAAGATAAGAATGCCCAAATTAAAGTAATTGGAATTGGCGGCGGTGGAAGCAATGCGGTCAATCGTATGATAGATGCAGGTTTGAATGGAATCACTTTTATGGCGGTAAATACGGACAAGCAGGCGCTTGCCGGATCGAAAGCAGAGACAAAGATTCAAATCGGTGAAAAGCTGACGAGAGGACTTGGTGCAGGTGCCAACCCGGAAGTGGGACAAAAGGCTGCGGAAGAAAACATTGACGACCTTGAAAAATTCATTTCCGGTGCGGATATGGTATTTATTACGGCCGGCATGGGAGGCGGAACCGGAACCGGTGCAGCTCCAATTATAGCGAAAGCGGCGAAAGATCAGGGTATATTGACAGTAGGAGTTGTAACAAAGCCTTTTACTTTTGAAGGTAAGAAGCGTAGAGAACACGCAGAATTAGGAATAAAGTTTTTAAAGAAATATGTCGATTCTTTGGTCGTTGTACCAAATGATAAATTGCTTCAGGTGGCTGAGAAAAATACTACAATGATTCAGGCATTTGCGATGGCAGATGAAGTCTTGAAGCAAGGAGTACAAGGAATTTCTGACTTGATTGCTGAGGCAGGTTTGATTAACTTAGACTTTGCTGATGTAAAGACGGTTATGAGTGATCGTGGCATTGCACATATGGGCGTAGGTCGAGGAAGCGGTGATTCCAGAGTATCGGATGCCGTGAAGGACGCCATTGAAAGCCCGCTTCTTGAAACATCGATCAATGGAGCTAAGGCTATCTTACTTAATATAATGGGTGGCTACGACTTAGGAATGCTTGAAGTAAATGAAGCTGCCGATCAAATTGAAAAAGCAGCGGACAAGGATGCAATTGTAATCTTTGGTGCATCTGTTAAAGAAGATTTAAAGGATGAAATTATCATTACGGTAATCGCAACTGGCTTTGAGGATCGCAACGTTGACATTTTAACACCATCAAATAAAGATAAAACAGAGGCTAGAGAACACGAAGAGCATGAGTCAGAAACAGAGAATGCGCGGGATAGAAATGCACAATACCATGATTTATCCGATGATGATAGAGCGTTTCGAGAAAAATTAACAAATTCGTTTGCAATACCGTCTTTCTTAAATAAAGACAAAGGGAGCTTTTAGCAAAGTGTATCATCGAAGCCGGTAAATGAACCGGCTTCTTTTTCTGTATTATGCCATAAACAAATTTTCTGGATGAGGCAACCAAAATTATGATAAAAATCATTCAATCTGCAGACAATGCAATTTATAAAAGCACATTGGGTTTGCAGCAAAAAAAGCATAGAGAGATTTCTGGGCAGTATATGATTGAAGGTCCAAATCTTTTACGGGAAGCTTTGGAAAATAAAGCCGAATTGACTCGAGTCTTTTTGCGGGAAGAAATGAACAAGCAACAATCGGAGCTTTCGGATCTTTTCGAAGAGATTCAAAACCGAGACATTGACGTATTTTTTCTTTCACAGAAACTATTTGAAAAACTATGTGACACTAAGACGCCGCAAGGGATTATGGGAGTCGTAAAAAAACCACAATGCTCAGAAAAAAATTTTTTTCATCAAGCGCGACCAACCAGTAATGTATTAGTTTTAGATCGATTGCAGGATCCCGGGAATCTGGGAACAATATTAAGAACTGCTGATGCAGCTGGTTTTCAGGGAGTTATCTTATGCAAAGGAACGGGAGACATTTTTTCTCCAAAAGTAGTTCGTTCTGCAGCGGGAGCGTTATTTCGGTTACCGATTTTTTTTACGAACAGTGCAGAAGAAACGATTCGTTATCTTCGTAAATATAAAAAACGAATTCTTGCCACTACATTGCAAAACAGTCAGATCTACTATGAAACAGATCTTTGTGAAAACATTGGACTAATTATTGGAAACGAAGGGAATGGAATTTGTAAGGAATTCATTGATGGGGCAGATGTAACTATTCGAATTCCAATGATGGACAATGTAGAGTCCTTAAATGCTGCGGTTGCCGCAGGGATTTTAATGTATGAAGCGGTAAGACAAAAAGAACAACGATGAGAATAGTGAACAATGAAATGGAGGATAAATAGCATGCAAAATCAGCTTAAAGCCATATTGGAAGAAGCAAAAGAACAATTAGATAAAGCTTCCAGTTTGGGAGAAACGGAAGAACTTAGAATTAAATTTTTAGGTAAAAAAGGAAAGCTTACAGAAATTTTAAGAAGTATGAAATCTTTGAGTCCGGAAGAACGTAAGACTTTAGGTCAAACTGCTAACAGTACGAGAGGCCAGATTGAAGCAATACTAGAAGAAAAATTCGCGATGATGAAAGAATTACAAAAAGCTACGAAACTAAAAAGTGAGAAAATAGATGTTACGGAGCCGGGAAGTTTGATTCAGCTTGGTGTAAAACATCCAATTTCTATTACCATTGATGAGATCTCAAAAGTATTTATGAATATGGGATTTCGTATTATAGAAGGACCGGAAATTGAAACAGTTTTTAATAACTTTGATGCTTTAAATGCTGGGCCGAATCATCCTGCTAGAGATTTTACCGACACTTTTTATATTACTGAGGATGTATTGCTTCGAACTCAGACTTCGCCGGTACAAGTTCGTACTTTGATGAAGGACAATCCTCCGATTAAGGTGATTTCTCCGGGACGTTGTTTCCGCTGTGATACGCCGGATGCTACACATTCTCCGATGTTCCATCAAGTGGAAGGACTTGTGGTGGATGAAGGCATTTCGATGGCAGACCTAAAAGGTACACTGGATTCGTTTGCAAAACAAATGTTTGGATCAAATGCAAAAACAAAGTTCCGACCACATCATTTTCCATTTACTGAGCCGTCCGCAGAAATGGATGTTTCTTGCTTTAAATGTGGAGGTAAGGGCTGTAAAGTATGTAAAGGAAGTGGCTGGATTGAAATTTTAGGATGTGGTATGGTGCATCCAAATGTATTGGCAGTCGGGCATGTAGATACGGAAAAATACACGGGATTTGCATTTGGTATGGGTGTAGAAAGAATTGCCATGCTAAAGTACGGGGTGGATGACATCCGTTTGTTCTATGAAAATGACATGCGTTTCATTCAGCAATTCAAATAATAAAAACGGAGGGATAATATGTTAGTACCTATTCAATGGTTAAAAGAATATACAAACGTTGATGAAAATATAGATAAATTTTGTGATCGTATGATTATGTCAGGTTCCAACTTAGAAACAGTTGAAGTTTTTGGAGAGAACATTGAAAATGTTGTCATTGGAAAGATTTTGTCCATAGACAAACATCCAGATGCAGATAAGCTTGTCATTACGAAAATTGATGTTGCTGCAGAAGAACCGGTTCAAATTGTAACGGGAGCATCGAATATTGCAGTGGGTAATTATGTCCCTGTGGCATTGCATGGAAGTAAAATCCCTGGACCGCTTCATGGACAGCCAAAAAAACCGGAAGGTGTTACCATTAAAAAAGGAAAGCTTCGAGGGGTAGAATCCTTTGGCATGCTTTGCTCTGCTGGAGAACTAGGATTTGAAGACAAGGTGGTGCCGGTAACACACAAGGATGGTATTTGGATTTTAGAAAAAGAGTACCCTTTGGGAATGAGTATTGTAGAAGCTTTAAATCTAAAGGGTGAAGTGATAGATTTTGAAATCACACCAAACCGCCCGGATTGTTTATCCATGATTGGCATGGCAAGAGAAGCGGCTGCTACATTTGAAACTGAACTTTCTTATCCTGAAACTCGTTGTGAAGAAAAGGGAGAGGGAAAGTGTAAGGATTTTATTGAAGTAGAAATCAAAAGACCAGATCTATGTAAGCGTTACGTTGCAAAAGTGGTAACGAATATTAAGATTGAACAATCTCCTTGGTGGCTTCAGCAAAGATTGATTTATGCAGGCATGCGTCCGATTAATAATATTGTCGATATTACTAACTATGTAATGTTGGAATATGGACAGCCGCTACACGCATTTGATATTCGAAATGTCAAGGGCAGTAAGATTAGTGTGGATACTGCACAGGAGGGTGAAGTATTCACGACTTTGGATGGAACCGAACGTAAATTGACTAATAACATGCTGCTCATTAAGGATACTGAGAGAGCCGTTGCTATTGCCGGAGTTATGGGTGGTCAAAATTCGGAAATTCAAGAGGATACAGATACGATTTTAATTGAAGCTGCTAATTTTAATGCAGACAGTGTTAGAAGTACATCAAAAAAATTAACACTTCGTACCGAAGCATCTTCCAGATTTGAAAAGGGCATTGACCCAAATCTTGCAGAAGAAGCCTGCAATCGAGTATGTCGATTGATAGAACTTTTAAATGCAGGTACGGTTTTAAAGGGTTCCGTTGATGTATATCCAGAAAAAGCAGAAGCGGAATCGGTAAAGGTGAGAGTGGATCGAGTCAATCAAGTACTTGGAATTAATCTTTCCGCTAAGGAAATGATTGATATTTTCCATCGATTGGAAATGAAAACCATGCATCTTGGAAATACGATTACGGTAACACCGCCTACGGTACGTTTGGATTTGGAAACAGAGATTGACTTTGTCGAAGAAATTGGAAGAATTTACGGATATGATAAGATGCCTGTAACTTTACCTAGAGGAAATTCTGAGGCAGGTAAATCCGAAAAGCAACGTTTGCGAGATTTGTCAAAAGAAACAATGACTGCACTGGGAGCCAGTGAGGTTCAGACTTATTCTTTTGTAAGTCCAAAAGGTGTGGATTCTATTAAAATGGATGAAAACGCAGAAGGAAGAAAACTGATTAGACTATTAAATCCACTTGGAGAAGATACCAGCGTAATGCGTACTACGTTAATTCCTAATATGTTGGAAGTCTTAGCAAGAAATTATAGCAGAAACAACGAAAATGTAGCTGCCTTTGAAATCGGAACGACCTTCTTCAACAATCATCATGAAGGAGATCCGCTTCCGGAAGAGAAAGAATCCATGTGTGTTGCTGTTTATGGACCGAATAAAGATTTCTTTACATTAAAAGGTATGGTAACAGAATTTTTGAATAAATTAGGAATATACGAGTGTCGTTATATTCCGGAAGAAAAGATTGCAACCTTCCATCCAGGTCGTTGTGCAACTCTTGTGTATGATTGTGTGGAAATTGGAATCATAGGAGAAATTCACCCGGATGTTTTGGAAAAATATGGTATTGGAGCGAGGGCTATTTGTTGTGAACTAAACTTTGACCTTCTTGTAGAAAAAGCAAATACAGAGAAATTTTATCGCCCACTTCCAAAATATCCTGCTATGACTCGTGATCTTGCATTAACGGTGAACGAAGAAAACTGTGTTTGTGATATCGAATCGATTATCAAGGCTCATGGTGGAGAATTACTTGAAAAGGTAACGTTGTTTGATGTATATCGCGGAAAGCAGTTATTATCTGGGACAAAGAGTGTCGCGTTTACACTTACGTATCGTGCCGCTGATCGTACACTGACAGAAGAAGAAGTAACCAAGGTAAATGATAAAATATTGGTTGCATTAAAAGAAGGATGCCACGCGGTATTGCGTGAAATGTAACGGATAGAAAGGCGGACATTTTCTATGGAAGACAAAAATAAGGTGACTGTCAGAATTTATGGCCAGGAATATATCATTTCAGGCGATATGCCCAGAGAGCACATTATGAAAGTTGCGGATTATGTAGATCGTAAAATGAATGAAATTGCTGTCGCTCTACCTACCACTTCTACGTCATCCTTAGCTGTGCTTTCTGCTGTGAATGTTTCTGACGATTATTTTAGAGCGATGGAAGAAAACGAATCCTTAAAATTGAAAAATATTCAATTGGATAAAGATTCAAAGCATTATGTACAGCTTTGGGATGAAGCAAAAAAGAATTTTTTGCAATATAAAGAAGATGCCCAAAGCAGCATGGAGCATCGGGATCAATTGCAGAGACTATTTAATGAAAAAACAGTAGAGATTAGTCAGATTTCCGGAAAATTGAAAGCGTTACAGGAAGAATACGATGCTTTATGTCGAAAAAATGAAGCGTTGTTAGAACGTATGAAAGCACAAGAAGAAAATAAAATTTCCAACTCTTCGATTGTTAAGGAACTGGAAGCAAAATGCCGAGACGTAGAAAGCAGTTTTTTTGATCTTCAAATGGAAAACATCCAGTTAAAAGGAGAGTTGGACCGCTATAAAAAAATGATGGAGTAGTATACATGAACAAAAAGGCATATCGGGTGTTAGAATACAATAAAATCATAGAGAGATTGTGTACCCAGGCAGCTTCTTCGATGACAAAAAAAGTCCTCGAAGAGCTAAAGCCTTCTATTGATGTGTATCAAATTCAAGAGCAATTAACGGAAACCACGGAAGCGGTTTCCGTTATTATGCATAAAGGGGCACTTCCTTTAGGGAGTTTTTATGACATAAAGGATTCCATTTATTTTGCGCATAAGGGTGGAACTCTTACAATGAAGCAACTGTTAGAAATTCTATACAATTTGCAGGTTGCCAGGAATGCTGCCAGTTTCTTAAAGAGTGATTTACCCCCATTGCCGCACATTAATGGTTTGGCAGAAGTATTATTTATTGATAAACGCTTGGAAGATGAAATCGACCGCTGCATTTTATCGGAGGATGAAATGGCGGACAATGCGAGTTCGGAATTAAAGCGGATTCGAAGATCTATTTTAAGACAAAATGATGCAATTAAAGCAAAGATGAATAGTATCTTGAATTCATCCGAAAGTCGAACTCTCTTACAAGATGCGATTGTAACAATGCGTCAAGGCAGATATGTAATTCCTGTAAAGCAGGAGCATAAAAGTAAATTTTCCGGAATTGTTCATGATCAGTCGTCAACGGGGGCAACCTTATTTATTGAACCACAAGCGATTGTAAATTTAAATAATGAACTTCGGGAAATGGAATTGGCTGAAAAAAAGGAAATACAGCGTATTTTAGAAGAGTTTTCGGAAAAAATTGCACTGATTCATGAACAACTGTTAAATAATCAAAAACTTTTGGTTCAGCTGGATTTTATTTTTGCTAAAGGAAAATTATCAGTATTACAAAAAGCGTCAGAGCCTAAAATGAATACACAGGGTCATCTTAGAATAAAAAATGGCAGACATCCTCTAATTGATCCGAAAAAGGTAGTCCCGATTAACATTGCACTTGGAAAAGAGTATGATACATTAATTATTACAGGACCAAATACTGGAGGAAAAACCGTAACGTTAAAAACAGTAGGACTATTTGTTATGATGGCACAGTCTGGTTTACATGTTCCGGCTTCGGATGGAACGGAACTTCCGGTATTAGAACAGGTTTTTGCTGATATTGGAGATGAACAGAGTATCGAGCAAAGTTTAAGTACGTTCTCTTCTCATATG
Organism: Anaerovorax sp. IOR16; assembly: GCF_017168145.1. Taxonomy (GTDB): domain Bacteria; phylum Bacillota; class Clostridia; order Peptostreptococcales; family Anaerovoracaceae; genus IOR16. Next base: position 185,287 of record NZ_JADQTL010000011.1, read on the forward strand.
AACAACATTGTACAAATAGTACAAGAAAGCAGAGAAAATACGTTAGTTTTATTGGATGAGTTGGGAGCTGGTACGGATCCGACGGAAGGTGCAGCACTGGCGATTTCTATTTTAGAAAACATCTATGGAAAAGGTGCAAAGACGATTGCAACGACGCATTATACAGAGTTGAAAAAATATGCGCTCTCTTCCTATCGAGTGCAAAATGCATCAATGGAATTTAATGTAGAAACATTAAGTCCAACTTATCGCCTTTCAATTGGGGTACCGGGAAGATCTAATGCTTTTGAGATTTCAAAAAAATTAGGACTGCCTGATGTAGTTATTGATCATGCAAGAGGCCTTTTGGAGAAAGGTGATATTGAATTTGAAGAAGTAATAACGACCATTGAGAAAGATAAAATTACGGCAGAGGAAGAACGAGATGAAGCGATTGCCCTTCGTCTTGAAATGAAGCGTCAGAAAGAAGCGTTGGATCGTCAAGAACAGCGTTTTAAGGAACAAAAAGAAAAGATTCTTCAAAAAGCAAAAGAAGAAGCAAGAGAAATGGTTCGAGAAGCAAAGGAATTTTCGGATCAAGTACAGAAAGAATTACGAGAGTTAGAGAAGATACAAGATCCTTCTGAACGGAATCGCAGACAGGAACAAGCACGAAGTAAAATTCGCAGAGCGGGGAAAAGTATCGAGAACGCTATGAAATGCCTCAAAATGATAGCCCTGTGAGACCAGGTGATTTGAAGCTTGGAGATCGGGTACGCGTTCTTTCCTTGGACCAAAAGGGAAATGTACTCACGCTTCCGGATGACAAAGGTGATTTGCAGTTACAGGTAGGCCTTCTTAAAATGACAGTTAATCTAAAACAAATTTCTAAGATTCAGGAAAATGTTACAAAAAAAGAGAAGCAGAAAGCAAGATACGGTGCACTTTATCGAAGTAAGGCACAAGCCATTTCTATGAGCATGAATGTAATTGGAAAGAATTTAGATGATGCGTCTATGGAAGTTGACAAATATTTGGACGATGCTTATATGGCAGGACTGAAAGAGGTAACGATTATTCATGGAAGAGGAGCAGGAATCTTAAGAGATGGATTGTCTCAGCTTTTCCGACATCATAAGCATGTGGAAAAATACCGAAAGGGAGCGTACAATGAAGGTGGAGATGGAGTTACCATTGTCACCTTACGATAAGAGTTTCGGGGGAGGAATGAAATTGCATATTGTAAGTGCATGTCTATTGGGAAGCTGCTGCCGGTATAATGGAGGTAGCAATGAATCGATGGAAGTCAAAGAGTTTTTAAAAAATAAATCATATATAGCGGTTTGTCCGGAAGTTTTGGGAGGTTTAGAAACTCCGAGATCACCGGCAGAAATCATGGAAGGAAAGGTAATCAATAAAGAAGGTAAGGATGTAACCGAAGCCTTTCAAAAAGGGGCAGAGCTTGCTTATGAGGTTGCATTAAAGGAAGCGGACAAAAATGGGGAGTCGATAGAATCGGCTATCTTGAAAGCAAGAAGCCCATCATGTGGTTCCGGGAAAATCTATGACGGGACGTTTCAAGGAAAGTTGGTTTCTGGTAATGGTTTTTTTGTTCGGTTATTGAAGGAAAATGGGATTCACGTTATTTCAGAAGAAAGTTTGATGAAACGATAAGATAAAATTGCATGAAAAGCGAGGAGGATAAATATATGTTGAATATTAAGGCACAAATTGCAGAATGCTTAGCTCCACATGTAGAAGGACTAAGCAAAGAAGAAATTGAAAAAATGATAGAGATTCCATCCGATGCAAAGATGGGGGATTATGCTTTCCCATGTTTTCGATTGGCAAAAACTATGCGTAAAGCACCGGCAATGATTGCGTCAGGAATTCGTGAAAAGTTAGAAGGAAATCAACTTTTTTCAAAAATAGAATCGGTTAATGCTTATGTAAATTTATTTTTAAATCGTGAAACCTTTACCAAAGAATTGGTAACTTCGGTTGTAGATCAAAAAGAACGCTATGGTTCTTCCGATTTGGGAAAGGATCAGACGGTTATTGTTGAGTTTTCTTCTCCAAATATTGCGAAGCCATTCCATATTGGACACATTCGTAGTACGGTAATTGGAAATTCTATTTATAAGATTTATGATTTTCTTGGCTATGATACGGTACGTATCAATCATCTTGGAGACTATGGAACACAATTCGGCAAGATGATTGTAGCTTATCGCCACTGGGGAAACAAAGAGGATGTTATTAATGAACCAATTAAAACTTTACTTGGCTATTATGTAAAATTCCATGAAGAGATAGAAAAAAATCCTTCTTTGGATGATGAAGCACGTGCAACATTTACAAAGCTAGAGCAGGGAGCTAAGGAAGAGACTGAATTATGGCAGTGGTTCCGTGATGAAAGTTTAAAAGAATTTGAACGCGTATATAACATGCTTGGCATAGAATTTGATTCTTATGCAGGTGAAAGCTTCTACTCAGATAAGATGGGACGTGTTTTGGATGAATTAAAAGAGAAAAATCTTTTAAAGCAGTCCGAAGGTGCTCAAATTGTTGATTTAGAAGAATACAATTTATCTCCGGCTCTGATTACAAAGAGTGATGGTTCTACGTTGTATATTACGAGAGATATTGCTGCAGCGATTTATCGTAAAGAGCATTATAATTTTTATAAGAATCTATACATTGTTGCATCACAGCAAAATCTACATTTCCAGCAATGGTTTAAAGTTGTGGAATTAATGGGCTATGAATGGGCAAAGGATTGCGTACACATTCCATTCGGTCTCGTAAGCTTAGAGGAAGGAACGATGTCAACGAGACATGGACGTGTGGTATTCCTGGAAGAGGTACTAAACCGTGCAGTGGAACAAACAAAGCAGGTTATTCTTGAAAAGAATGTAAATACAGAAAATGTGGAAGAGACTGCGCAGCAGGTTGGAATTGGTGCTGTCATTTTCCAAGAGCTTTCCAACAGCAGAATCAAGGATTATGTATTTTCATGGGATAAAGTTCTTAATTTTGAAGGGGAAACAGGACCGTATGTTCAGTATACACATGCAAGAGCTGCCAGTGTTCTGCGAAATGCAAAAGAAGAAACTGAAAAGGCATTAGCAAACATTGATAACATTGATATGTCTTATATTTCCGGAGACAGTGCTTATCAGCTGGCTAAGTTAATCTATCGATTCCCGCAGGTAATTATCGATGCTGCGGATAAGTATGAACCTTCTGTGGTAACAAGACATGTAGTGGATATTGCACAAAGCTTCAATAAGTTCTATCATGATGAGCATATATTAGTAGACAATGAAGCTGAAAAACATGCCAAATTAGTTTTAACTTATGCGGCAAAGCAGACGATTAAAAATGGATTAGCATTGCTCGGCATGCAATCACCGGAAAAAATGTAATTCTTAAAAGAAGTAACGAAAAAAGGGGGAAAAGCAATGCGATATGAAGGAAGTGTATACCGCCCTCCCAGTGAGGCTTATAGCTTAATTATACAAGTTACAATTGGCTGTGCACACAATAAATGTACATTTTGCAGTATGTTTAAGGATAAACAATTTCGAATCCGAAAACCGGAGGAGGTTTTAGAGGATTTGGAAATGGCAAGAAGATATTATTCTCATGTAGAAAAGATTTTTCTTGCAGATGGAGATGCCCTTGTTTTGTCAAACAAAGCATTACTAACCATTTTAAATCGCATTCAAGAATTATTCCCAGAATGCAAGAGAGTTGGAATTTATGGCTCTCCTCAGGATGTTTTAAGAAAAAGGCCGGAAGAATTAAAAGAATTAAAGGAGCATGGCGTTGGAATCATTTACATTGGTGCAGAATCAGGGAGTGATCGCGTTCTTGCTGAGATACAAAAAGGTGCTACCCGAAGAGAATTGATTGATGCAGTCAGAAAAATTGAAGATTCCGGAATTGCTGCTTCTGTGACCTTTATTTCAGGTTTGGCAGGACAGAACAATTGGAAAGAGCATGCAATTGAAAGCGGCACGATGATTAGTGAAATGGAGCCATCCTATGTAAGTTTATTGACATTAATGCTGGATCCAATGGCACCGATTTATAAAGACGTTATGGATGGAACATTTCAATGCTTGACAAAAGAACAGGTAATGGATGAGGCAGAATTGCTTCTTGAAAACATTAAGGTGACAAAGCCTTGTGTCTTCCGAAGCAACCATGCATCCAATTATTTGTCTTTAAAAGGTGATTTGCCAAAAGATAAAGAGAAGATGCTAGATCAGATCCGTTTGGCAAAAAAGAACACAGAAATGTTAAAAGATGAGCGATTTCGTATGCTATAAACGGAGTAGATTATGAAGGTTTTATTAACAACTTTAAATTCCAAATACATTCATTCCAATTTGGCATTGAAGTATTTATACGTCGTTTCACAAGAAAAACAACCATCAATCACAATTAAGGAATTTACAATTAACAATGACGATGATTATATTTTTTCGGAATTGATACGTGAGGATTATGATATCATTTGCTTTTCTTGCTACATTTGGAATCGAGAACGGATTTTGTATCTTACAGAAAACGTAAAAAAAGCAAAGCCTCAAGTTCGTATCTTATTGGGAGGACCAGAGGTAAGCTTCGATCCTACCCAATTGATGATGGAAAATGAATCAATTGATTTTATTATATCCGGTGAGGGTGAAGAAATATTTCCGGTATTCTTGGATGAGATCGTGAAAGAAACACCTGATTTTTCAACAATTTTGGGATTAACATATCGATCCAATGATAAGGTTTTTGCAAATTCACCTGCACCACCGGTTCAATTTGAATTGGTACCGTTTCCATATCTGTTTCTTATGAATGAATCCGATAAGGTTTTGTATTACGAATCTTCTCGTGGCTGTCCATTTTCATGCAGCTATTGCTTATCCTCTTTGGAGAAAAGCATCCGGGCGCTGCCTATGGACCGCGTTAAGACCGATTTGAGTTACTTTATTTATAAGAAGGTAAAACAGGTTAAGTTTATTGATCGTACTTTTAATTATGATAAAGAACGATGTATTGAGATTCTTCGGTATCTGATGGAAACGGATAATGGCATCACAAATTTTCACTTTGAGTTATGTGGTGATTTGATCGATGATGCTTTATTGGAGCTTATGGAAATGTACGTCCCGGATTATTTCAATTTGAAATCGGAGTACAGAGCACAAATGAAAAAGCTTTAAAAAGCTGTAATCGAAACAGTAATTTTAGTAACCTGGCAAGGAATGTGAAACGATTGCGTGAGTTTGGAACGGTGCATTTGCATTTGGACTTGATTGCAGGATTGCCTTATGAAAATTATGATTCCTTCCGTACTTCGTTTAATGATGTATATTCATTAAACGCACATCAATTACAGCTTGGATTTCTGAAGCTTTTAAAAGGTACCGCCATTCGCTTTAATGCCAAAGAGCATGAATACATATATCGTAGTAAGGCACCTTATGAAGTGATTTCCAATCATTATCTGAGCGCAGCGAGTCTAGTTCAGCTTAAAATGATTGAGTCAGTACTTGATTTATATTTTAATCGGGGTGGGTTTGAAGACAGTCTTGAATTTGCTGTGAAGGAGTTTTCGGAATCACCGTTTGACTTTTATGAGGAATTTTCTCATTTTTATTACCTAAAAGGATATCAGCATCGATCTCATAAAAAGGAAGACTTATACCGTATTTTTTACTATTATGGACAATGGAAAGAAAAAACATTGCCTGGGACTGCAGAGAAATTAAAGAATTTACTGGAATGGGATATGCATAGAACCATGAATCCAGATGCAGTAAAGAAATTCAAGAAAAAAGGGTGGGAAGTGACTTTATGAAAAAAGAAACAACCTCGAAAAATACAGTGCCTAATTTTATAACACGAACCGATCATGTAGGACATTATTTCGAAGAGTATCTAAAGGATTTTGTGTTTGATGAATTCTCAGAAGCACATTTAAAGCGAGAGGGCATTCTCGATATCATGAAAGGGGTTCCCATTCCTCTCAGACATCAAGATGTCGTGGATTTTCACGGCAAAAAAGGCTTGTCATTGGTACACATTGCAGAAAATATGGCATGGATTATGGGCATAAATCCTCAGTTTCAGTATGTACCTCAGTATGTTGCATATCTAAAAAAATACTTTAATCATAAAATTGTGGATGCTTTGGTTAAAGAAGGCAGAGATCATGCAGAGGAAGGAAAGATGGATTCTGCGGTCATTCATTTTCGTGCCGCTTTGGTCATTTCACCGGACAATCTTCATGCAATGTACAGTTACGCTCGAGGATGTCGGGAGTTGTATGAGGAAGGTTCGGACCGAGAAGACTCGGAATACGTTGGTCGTTTTAAAGCAGAATCTATAGAGTATTTTGAATTAACAACTATAGTACATCCGGATTTTGCACAGTCCTATTATTTCTTAGGATATGCGTACTTAAATATGGGACTTTATATAAAAGCATCGTTGACATGGAAACAATTCTTGGAAAGAAGCAAGAATAAAGACGATAAAAAAGAAATACATGAGCGTTTGGAACAGCTTACGCAGCCAATTGAAATCGAAAAGGGCTGCAACCATGTATTAGCAGGCCGTTTTGCAGATGGTATTAAGGTATTAAAGCCGTTTACTGAAACGCAATATGAGACATGGTGGCCCTTGCATTATTATTTAGGTGTAGGGTTTTCCCACATCAATCAGGAGCAGGAGGCGATAGCCTCATTAAAACGTGCCTTGGAGTTAAACCCGTCTCACATTGAGAGCATGAAAGAATTAGCAGATATTTATGAGCAGCAAGGAGAAGAATCTCTTGCAGAAAAATATCGTAAAAAGATACAAGTAGTAATCAATTAATCGAATGCGCAGCATATTGAATTTGGTTACGGTATCTTAGAATAAAAGAAAGGAAGAGGAGAGGAAATGAAACAAAAACATCTAATGACAGGCAATGAAGCCGTTGCGCGGGGCGCTTATGAAGCAGGATTGAATTTTGCTTCCGCATATCCAGGAACACCCAGCACAGAGATTTTGGAGAATCTGGTATTATACAAAGATTCTTTATACTGTGAATGGGCTCCAAATGAAAAGGTAGCCTTAGAAGCTACGATTGGTGCTTCTATTGCAGGTGTTCGCTCTCTTGCTACCATGAAGCATGTGGGTGTCAATGTAGCGGCGGATCCTTTGTTTACTTTTGCATACACTGGTGTAGGCGGAGGTTGCATTTTGGTATCAGCAGATGACCCGGGAATGCATAGTTCACAAAATGAGCAAGACAATCGAAACTATGCAACAGCAGCAAGATTATTGATGCTAGAGCCTTCCAATAGTCAGGAAGCAAAGGATTTTACAAAGATTGGATTTGAGCTGTCTGAGAAATTTGATACGCCTGTGCTGCTTCGAATGACAACTCGTATATGTCACAGTAAGAGCGCAGTTACGTTCGAAGATCGTGTAGAAAAAACAGCGAAGCCTTATGAAAAGAATATTAAAAAATATGTTGCAACACCTGCAAACGGTAAAGTGATGCGTCGTAATTTGGTAGGACGTTTGGCTGCGATGGAAGAATACTCCAATAATACAGAACTCAACGTAGAGGAAATGAACGGAAGTGAAGTTGGAGTTATCAGTTCCGGCGTAGCATATCAGTATGCTAGAGAAGTATTTGGTGATGATGCTTCTTATTTAAAGCTTGGCATGACTTTCCCAATGCCAATGGAAAAGATTAAGGCTTTTGCAGCAAAAGTAAAAAAACTTTATATTGTAGAAGAAATGGATCCATATATGGAAAGACAGATTCGTGAAGCTGGTATTGAATGCATCGGAAAGGCAGTCATTCCGGAATACGATGAGTTGAATACCGATATTGTCAGAAAAGGTGTTTTTGGTACTGAGGCGCCTACTTTGAAATCGGATCTTGATGCAGTTGTTCGTCCGCCTGCAATGTGTGCAGGATGTCCGCATAGAGGCTTTTTCTATGCATTGAGCAAGAAAAAGAATGTGATGATTACCGGAGATATCGGTTGCTATACATTAGGTTCAGCTGCACCATTAAATGCAATGGATACTTGTATTTGTATGGGAGGAAGTATTAGTACGGGACACGGTGCTTCTAAAGCATTTGGGATCACCGGTGCAGATACAAAAGTTGTATCGGTAATTGGCGATTCAACATTCTTCCACTCCGGTGTCAATAGCTTGATGGATGTTGCTTACAATAAAGGAAACAATGTAACCGTTATTTTGGATAATCGAATTACCGGTATGACGGGCCACCAGCAAAATCCTGGAACAGGCTACACATTAATGGGTGATGCAACCGGTGAGGTGGATATTCCTTTACTTTGTCAGGCAATCGGTATTAAGAAAGAAAATATTTACATAGTAAATCCGTTAAAGCTGGATGAAGTAGACCATGCATTGGATGAGGCTCTAGGCAAAGATGAAGCTTGTGTCATCATTACAAAATGGCCATGTATCTTGAAGAAATTTTCCCAGCAGGATAAGAATGACTTTGACTTAAAACCAAAGAAATGCGTGATTGATCAAGACAAATGCAGAAAGTGCAAATTGTGTGCAAAAACAGGATGTCCTGCCATTTATGTAGGTGAAACCATCACAATTAATGCAGATTCTTGCACGGGTTGCGGAGTTTGCGTCCAAGTTTGTCCGTTTGATGCGATTTCGGAGGTGAAATAAATGAAAGAAGTAAAGAATATATTACTGGTTGGTGTCGGCGGCCAGGGAACGATTTTAGCCAGCAAAATTTTATCTATGGGTTTACTGGAAGCTGGTTATGATGTAAAGATGTCAGAAATTCACGGAATGTCTCAGAGAGGCGGAAATGTAAGTACGCAGATTCGTTTTGGAGAAAAGGTGTATTCTCCAATTATTGGAAAAGGCGAAGCGGATGTTATCGTTGCATTTGAAAAGATGGAAGCGCTGCGTTGGATTGAATATTTGAAGGAAGGCGGAAAGATGGTTATCAATGATTTTGAAATTCCATCTGTTCCAATTCTTATGGGTGCGGCAAAATACCCACAAGGTATTTTAGCGGATTTGACTGCAAAAGCGAATGTGTCCGTTTTTGAGGCATCCACCATTGCCGAACAAATTGGTAATAGTAAAACAATGAATATTGTTCTTTTAGGAGCACTTGTAAAAGCGATGAATATTCCAGGAATTGACTGGGAAGTAGTGATTCGTGCAAATGTAAAAAAAGGCTTCGAAGACATAAACATTAGAGCTTTCCAAGAAGGAATGAAGCAGGTTTAATACCTGCTTCCCTTTTTTAGCTAGTAGGAAATATCGTGTTCTTTTTCCTATTAGCTAAAAAAGGCAAGTATAGAGTGGTGAAGCCATTTTTTAAAACAATAGAAATTAAAGTGAGGAATTTATGTCACAAAATAAAGTAAAAACTACAGTCTATGTGGTACTTAGAGTATTAGTTATTGTGGTTATGATTGCACAAATATTTAATCATAATTGGAATAATGTATTTTTGTGTATCATGACATTGTTTCTTTTTATGATACCAACTTTTATTGATAAACGGCTTCACATAGAATTGCCGAATACACTGGAAATTATAATTTTAGTTTTTATTTTTGCAGCTGAAATTTTAGGGGAAATTCATGAGTATTATTTAATATTCCCTAGGTGGGATTCCATGCTGCATACAATGAATGGATTTTTATGTGCAGGCATTGGGTTTTCTTTAATTGATATTCTAAACCAAAGTGAACGCTTTTCCATTCGATTATCTCCAATTTTTGTGGCGTTGGTTTCCTTTTGTTTTTCTATGACGGTTGGAGTCTTATGGGAGTTTTTTGAATTTGCTATGGATTATTTTACATATTCGGATATGCAAAAAGATACCATATTGACTTCAATTTCTTCTGTATTGCTACATCCTGCTAACGAAAATATTCCAGTGACCATTCCGATTGAAAGCATAGTAGTTAACGGAGAAACTTGGAATTTTGGTGGTTATATTGACATCGGCTTGTATGACACCATGACTGACTTATTTGTTAACTTTATCGGCGCTGTTGGTTTTTGTATGATTGGTCTTTTGTATATCAAAGGTCGAGGAAATGGATCATTTGCGAAGAGATTTATCCCTCGTATAAAGAAAATAGCACCTGTTGAAAATGAGTTAGAAAAGAAAGAGGACGATGAGAAGGAAAACGTTGTATAGTAGTATAAATAACATATAAAACTGGATTATGAATAAGAAAAAGAGTCAGCTCTTAGAACTGACTCTTTTTGATTATTTCATTATTCGTGCTAAAAATTCATAAACGATATCACAGGTTGCATCCACTGATGAAATGGTAGCATACTCATCAGAACTGTGAATGTTTCCGCCGTCCGGTCCTATAATCAGAGCTGGAGGCTGATTGCCGTCTCGCGTACAGATACGAGTACCAAGATAATTGAAATCACCGATGCTGTCAAGATAATCAATAGTAGCCGGTTTTCCGCAAACGCTTTCCACTGAGGCATTCATTGCATTTGCATAAATATCTTCTTTGTTTACAACATAAGGTTTGTAATAACGACTTCCTGGTGAAGGTTCCGGTCTTACGTCAATTTTGTATTCACATTTCACACCAGCTCGCTTTAAAAGCATTTCTGCTTCTTTAAATATGCTTTCTTCATCCTCAGTTGTTACGATATGTCTATGTACCGTAACTCTTGCAAAGTCAGGAACACTACAAGCACCGCCATCTGCTTCTGTTTTTAGAATACAGAAGGAGCCAGGGCCTAAGATGCCGTCGCTTTCCAATTGCAGTTTTTCCGATTCTAAGATAAATCTCGCAGCTTCAATTGCTGCATTGACGCCCTTTTGAGGACTGGAGGCATGAGCGGCTTTGCCATAAAAGTCAATGTTATAAACAAAGCATCCACGTGCACCCAAGCAAAGTACAGGAAAATCATATTGACTAAAGCCTGTACTTGGTTCTGTAATAACAGAGCAGTCGACTCGGTCAATGAGTCCGTCTTCAATCAGTGCATTTGCTCCAAGACCAAAAGGTCCTTCCTCATCAGAGACTAAGGTTAAAATGATGTTGCCCTTCCAAGGGATGTCGCTGTTTTTTAGCCGCTTTAAAGCAACCATAAGTGCTGCACAACCACCCTTCATATCTACGGCGCCGAGACCGTAAATACGATCATCCTCAATGGTTGGTTCATAAGGGTTATAGGTCCAGCCTTTACAGAGTGGAACGGTGTCCAAATGACCATTTAAACAGATGGTAGGTCCTCCGGGTTGTCCTTTGATTGTGCAAATGATGTTTTCGCCATCAAAACCGATTGCTTTTTTTTCACTGTAATAATGATGTTCCGGTGAAAAGCCTTCTTTTTCAAGCCAGTTATAGCAGTATTGCATAATATCGGCTTCCTTATAATAAGGACTTTCAATGGCAATAAGTTCTTTCAATAGTTCAATGACTTCACTGTGTTTCATCGAGATTCCCTTCTTTTCCGTTTTTTAGTGATTTTATTATAACACGCATAGAAATAAGAATGAAGTAGTAAAAAAAAGGAATAATAGTGGGAATAGCCATGTAAAAAAAAATTAGAATAAAAAAGAGAAAATAGAAATAATTATATTGACATAGGGTAAAAAGATGTTGTATAATAAACCTTGTCGTCAGCGATAACATTTGTTCCAAGGTAGCTCAATGGTGGAGCACTCGGCTGTTAACCGATAGGTTGTGGGTTCGAGCCCCACCCTTGGAGCCAATATGTGCCGGGATGGCGGAATTGGCAGACGCACAGGACTTAAAATCCTGCGATCTTTACCGATCGTACCGGTTCGACCCCGGTTCCCGGCACCATTTACTAACGACTAAAACTTAATATCGCGGGATGGAGCAGTTGGTAGCTCGTCGGGCTCATAACCCGAAGGTCAGAGGTTCGAGTCCTCTTCCCGCAACCAAGAAGATAACTTGCAATTTTAACGATTGCAAGTTTTTTTATGTTAGCAAAGAAGGAAGGGACTCGAACCTGAAAAGGCACCGAACGATAAAGCAAGGCTTGTGAAGTCTTGCGCGTGAGGTGGTCCGAGCCCTGTGCTTGGGCGAAGGACGGCAGATGCAAGATAAAGAAGTAAAGCAGCTGCGGAAGTCCTCTTCCCGCAACCAAGAAAGTATGACAGGATGAAAATCCTGTCTTTTTTTTATTCTACCATACTTTCTTTATTGTTATGATGTAGAGGACTCGAACCTGAAAAGGTACCGAGCGGTGAAGGAAGGCTTGTAGAAAATAGAATTTTAAAGTACCTAAAATCCTTATTCCTTTAAGCAAGTAGTTTGAATTTTTGGGTATTTAGTTGTATAATTTGTGTATATATGTTAAAAAAAATCAAACTAAGGAGAAATATAAATGGCAAAAGGAACAACTAATGTAGGTTTTGAAGATAAATTATGGTTGGCAGCCGATAAATTAAGAGGAAGTATGGATGCATCTGAATATAAGCATGTTGTTTTAGGTCTTATATTTCTAAAATATGTCTCTGATTCATTTAATGATAAATACGAAGTGTTAGTTCGTGAAGGTTCTGGATTTGAAGAAGATAAAGATGAATACACAATGGATAATATTTTCTATGTTCCATTAGAAGCTAGATGGAGTAGAATAGCGTCTTACGCAACTTCACCCGAAATAGGTAAAGTAATTGATAATGCAATGGAAATTTTAGAAAAGGAAAATCCATCATTAAAAGGGGTTCTTAATAAAAATTACTCCAGACCTGAATTAGATAAAACTAGGTTAGGTGAGCTAGTAACATTGTTTACAAATGTAGATGTTGGAACTACTTTGGCGCAAGAAAGAGATGTCCTTGGTAGGGTTTATGAATATTTTCTTGGGAAATTTGCAAGTGCCGAGGGTAAGTTAGGTGGAGAATTCTATACGCCATCTTGTGTTGTTCGTACGTTAGTTGAGATTATAGAACCTTTTAAAGGAAGGATTTTTGACCCTGCTTGTGGTTCTGGCGGTATGTTTTGCCAATCTGCAAAGTTTATAAAAGAACATCAAGGAAATGTAAGAGATATTTCTGTATATGGACAAGAATTTAATCCTACAACATGGAAACTTGCAAAGATGAATCTTGCGTTAAGACAGATTGAGGCAGATTTGGGTACACATAATGCAGACTCCTTCCATGAAGATTTACATAAAACACTTAAGGCTGATTATATATTAGCAAATCCCCCATTTAATATTTCTGACTGGGGTGGAGAAAAGATTCAAGAAGATGTACGTTGGAGATATGGAACACCGCCTGTAGGTAATGCAAACTATGCATGGTTACAACACATGCTTCATCATTTAAATCCAAATGGAGGAGTATGCGGCACAGTTCTAGCGAATGGATCTTTGAGTTCAAATACTTCTAATGAGGGAAATATCAGAAAAAATATGTTAGTAGAAGGTGATGTAGTAGAGTGTATTGTGGCAATGCCAGGACAACTATTTTATTCAACGGGTATTCCTGTTTGTCTTTGGATTATGAGAAAAGGTAAAAATGAAAATACAAAAAATAAAGTTCTCTTTATTGATGCAAGAAATCTTGGATATATGATTGATCGTAGAGTAAGAGAGTTAAGTGAAGATGATATTCAAAAGATAGCGGAGACGTATCATAAATGGAAAAATAATGATGGGTATGAAGATGTACAGGGATTTTGTAAGGTGGCGACAATTGATGAGATATCTGAAAACGATTATGTATTAACTCCAGGAAGGTATGTTGGCATTGAGGAAGTAGAAGATGATGGAATTCCATTTGAAGAAAAGATGGAAAAGTTAACAAGTGAAATCAGTCAACAGTTTAAGGAATCTAGAGAGTTAGAAGAAAAGATACGTAAGACTTTAGGAAGTATTGGATTTAAAATATAAGATGGATTGTATGTTGGTAAGCTAAATTATCATTTAGCTTTTAAAGTAAAAAGGAGCTTATTATGCAGACATTACGACAATGCTATGAAGAAATAGCAAGTAATACTAATAGATGGTCATATTATTTAAATATACCAATGTCGATACTAGATTCATTAGAGAGTGATAAAGATGCTTTAGAATTTATACAAAAATATTTTGAATTTGGTGGGAAGAAAAAGGTTTTTAAAGATGTTAATTTAAATAAATATAAAAGACATATTCTAGAACGTTCTCAACATATAATATCTACATTTTTTCTCGGCATCAAGATTGCAGAGTCTTTTCATATAGATACACAAACACGAAATATTAATAATTTGAATTTTAAATATTACTGGTTTCTGGCTTGTCTATATCATGATATTGGATATGCTTTCGAAGGGAATACAGATTCTCAAACTTTAAATATGATAGAGAATGAGGGGTTAGAAGCATTACAAGAAATATGTAATATAAAATATGTTCACGATCGGATTTTCAAAACCCATCCAAAGGAAATTGTGGAATTCTATTTTCAGTGTCGTGCAATTAGTGATGAAAATAAAGAAAGGAAAATAGACCACGGAATTGCAGGTGGACTTTTACTATATGATAAATTAAGAAAACAATTTAATACTGCTTGGAAAAAACGTACTAACAAAGAAGATACAAGAGACAACTTTTATATTAGAGATGACAGCTCTGGCAGAGAATTGCATTTATCAAATAAACATTTTGATGAATATGCAAAAGCTGCAGACGCAATTATTTCTCATAATATCTGGATTAGTACATTAAATCAATATATTGAAAAGTATGGTGATTCAGAAGGCATCGTTAAGAGAAATAATGATAGAATCACTATTAATAATGAACTTTGTTTTATCCTTTCAATAGCAGATACTATAGAACCATTAAAGAGAGATGAAAAGTATCTTGATTTAATAAGTATAGAATCCCTTGATCTAAGAAAAGGTTTTAAATTACATGGAGATAATGAAACCATTGAAATTATTTATAAAAATATTGAATCTATGAAAGAATGGATTGAAATAAAGATAAATATTGTAAAAGCCGAATCTCTTAAAACATCTATAGAAATATCAATAGAATAGGTATAATAAGTTATTTACAATGGCATCTAATAGAATATATTGTATAGTGCCATTATTTATGGTTAGTCTACTTAAAAAAGTAAAGAGAGGTTATACCATGAATAATAATTTTATACATGACGTAATTTTAAAAATGAAAAAAGAGATTCTTGTTCCAATGCAAGAGACCTTGCAATAATTGATATGTTGTATTCCACTGGTATGAGAGTGGAAGAAATAATACAACTGAATATTGATCAAATAGATTTTAATAACAGGGAGTGTATTGTATTTGGAAAAGGGCATAAAGAGAGAATTGTTTATTTTGATGCTAAGACAAAAGTACATCTTCAAGATTATTTAAAACAAAGAATGGATAAGAACCCTGCTTTATTTGTAAGATTAAGACATCCATATAATCGGTTGAAGGATGGTGGTATTCAATTAATCTTAAGGAAGTTAGGGGACAAGCTATCAATAAAAAAGGTTCATCCTCATAAATTCAGAAGAACTATGGCTACTGTTGCTATTGAAAAGGGGATGCCTATTGAACAAGTTCAGAATTTATTAGGACATGAGAAAATAGATACTACCATGCATTATACTATGGTAAATCAAAGTTATGTGAAGATATCACATAAGAAGTATATAGGTTAGTTAGAAGGACGTATTAATATGGATAAAATTGAATTAGAGAAGGCAGCAGAGTATGTCAGTGAAAAGATTGGTATTAATGATGTTGAAATAAAAGATTATATATCTACTGAAAATATGTTACCAAATAAAGGTGGAGTTTGTTTAGCAAGTAAAAAGCCATCAGCAGGTAAAGTAACAAAATATCAAAAAGGTGATGTTTTAACATCCAATATTAGGCCATATTTTAAAAAGATATGGTTAGCAGACAGGGATGGAGGATGTTCAAATGATATATTAGTGATAAGGAATAAATCAGGATATTTATCTGAGTATATTTATTATGTATTGTCAGAAAATAAGTTCTTTGATTATTCAACAGTGTCTGCTAAAGGAACCAAAATGCCTCGAGGTGATAAGGCTGCTATTATGCAATATTTAGTACCTGAATATACAATTGACCATCAGAAGAAAATTGTTGAGTTATTAGAAAATCTGGATAAAAAAATACGAATTAATAATAAACTAAATGAGAATTTAGATAAGCAATCTATGCTTCTTTGGGAAAAGATTTATGAAAAAGTTAGGAAGAATGAAGAAAACTCTATTGGAAATTTGGATTTATTTATTTCAGATTATGTTGCCAACGGTAGTTTTAAAAGTTTGAAAGAAAATGTAACTTTGTATGATTCCCCAGAATATGCGTTGTTTATGAGAAACACTGATTTAAAAATAAATCTTGCAGGTGAACGTAAATATATAGACAAGCACTCCTATGAATTCCTTGCAAAAAGTAAATTGTTTGGAGGAGAATTGATCATATCTAATGTAGGGAATGTAGGTAGCGTATATTTATGCCCTAGTTTTGACTTTCCGATGAGTTTGGGAAATAATGTTATTATGATTAAATCTACAAATGAAAAGTATGACTATAATTTGTATCTTTACTATTTCTTTAGAAATAGAATTGGACAAAAGCTCCTTGATGGAATTACGGGTGGATCAGCGCAGCCTAAATTTAATAAGACTGACTTTAGAAATACCAAAATATGTGCACCAAGTGATGCTGAATTGTTTGAATTTAATAATATAGTGCAACCAATTTATAATATGATAGCTCATAATATTATGCAGAATGAAAAATTAGTTCAGTTAAGAGATACACTATTACCAAAACTCATGTTAGGAGAAATAAACTTAGATAATTTTAACCTAAACATTTAGCATCATATAAATAAGCTTTTTAAGGAATTGGGAGTATGATTATGAAAATGAAAAAATAAAGTCATTATATAGAAACCAACAATTGTACTGTCCATCTCTACTTTACGAAATCGAGAATAATGGATTTCATCCAGATAGTCCATGTGATGAAATTTGTATTGACTATTATGCTGATATAGATAAATATATTGTGAATGAGGGTAGACATCGTGTGTGTATTGTTAGAAATTCCAATATAACCATAACTGCTATTGTAACTAGAAGATGAGCTTAAATTTGCTTAAAATAAATAGTAGTCATATTACAAATTGGATACAAGATAGTAAGCTAAATTAGGATTTGTTGGTTTGCTAAAGTGTTACAATTATGTTTATAATCTTAAATTCATTTAATTAAAAATATATTATTCAATTGAGGTAAATACGATTATGATAGAAAAACATATAGCTTATAATATAAAAAATGATAAAAGTTTCAATGCGGTGTATTATTCACACCCAGTACCATCATTTGAGTCATTAACATTTATGTCTTTTATATTTGATAAAATATATTTCCCTGGGGTTTATATACCAAACTCAGGTATAGATGAAAAGGAAACAATAAAAGAAATTGAAAGAATAAGACAAAATGGATTTAGAGGAATTGATGATCCATCTATCTTTAATAGTATGATTTTTGCATTACATAATAAATATCTAAGTGATATTTGTGTTTTTACTGGTGAATTTGGCAACTTAGGCGTATTAGAAAAAGGAGCTAGTGATTTAACTAAGGAACTTGAAGAACTTGTATATGGATCGCCTCCTTCAAACTTTACTCCTACGCCTGTAATGGGATTTTCGAAAGGATTACCAGGAGATGAGAAGGCGAGTGTTAATGGTCCAAGTTGGATTTCTTATCCAGCTAACGCTTTAATATTTGCAATTCAAAAAGGAATGCCTCTTATTAATGATAATCCGATGATGCCAATACCAAGTCTTGGGTGGTAGATGCTAAAAGTAACGCCAAAATATTATCAACTATTTTGGCGATTGAAAGTGTTAAATTACTACTTCCAGAATTAAAAGCAATGATGCCTAAAGATATTGCAGAATTTAGGGAAGAAACAAAGCAATATATTAAACCTTTCAGACTATCGATGCTTAAGTTATCAAAGGAGTTAAATGCAGCGATTAACTCTGACATGGAAATTGAAGATATACAAAGAGAAGCAAAATTCATTGTAGATACAACAGTATATCCTGAACTTGAGGAATTAAAAATGGTTTTAAAGGATAAAACAAAACCATGGTTTAAAAGAGCTATAGATTTAGCTAAAGATGCTCCAGAATTAGTTACTAATTTCACAACACTACCACCTGAAATGGCGATAGCAAAATTATTAGCTAAAATGGGATATAATATGGTTAATGCTGGGCTTGAAGCTGAATTCAATCATAGAAAGAATATAAGGACAGGTTTAACTTATTTACTAAAAATTAATAAACTTCGATAAAAAAATAACTTTTTATTCGCAAAAGTATTTAGACTCGTAAAGTAATTTTATTTAAAATGCAAGGAGGATACTAATGATATTTTGTGATTATGAAATAACGAATAGAATACTATTTATGTCTTTGAAAAGAGCCAAAAACATGTTATCAATAGAACATAATCCTACGTGTAATATAGAGTCCTTCTTTGACTATTTATATAACAATTATGATCACATAAATGATTATATTGAATTTATTGCTTTCTATGAATTTGACTATACAGAGAAAAAAGGTAAAGCATTTAAATATAATATTGCCTATATTTATACAAAACCGTCACTAAAGTTTAGAGATGCATTTTTTGGTGAAAGAGAAATAATTACAAAGGAAACTGGATGGTATCCGTATATTACAGGTGCAAGGGCGAACTTTACACACTTGAAAGCAGAAAAATCATATAAGTATTGGAAAATAACAAAAAATAAGCCTCCGTATGTTCATCTGGGAAGACCATTATCTATAAAAAATGTTGCTAGTGATTATGCAGCTACAGCGATGTTATTAAAATGTAAGAAAGGCAACATTTTATTAGATACAGGGTTTGGAATAGAGGAGGAGTTTGTTGAGAGTATAGATTATATTTTTATATCACATTTCCATTATGACCACACAGGAGGACTTGCCGACATCCTTAAGAAGAAGGACATTCCAGTAATCATGTCATCTCTTACTTTAAACTATATGCTTGATATGGATAGTATAGTGGATGAAGATAAGAAAAGAATATTAAAAAATGTTATTATATCAGATTTTTTGAATAATAGATCATACATATTTTCTACATTGGAATTTTTTGAAAGTTATCATTGTCCTGGCTCTGTAGGCGTTAAGTATAAATATAGAGATACAGTTGTGGTATATGCAGGAGATATATGTCTAAGAAATGGGTTTTATTGTTATAAAGATGTTTTTAATGGAATCGTAAGTAAATACTTTAAAAACAAATACATTATTTTAGATTCAGCATTGGTAATGAAGAGTCATTTATCAATTGGAGAGGATGACTTTGAAGATGTGTCGGAGTCTTTGTTTGATAAAATAAAGGATAATAACGCCTTGTTTATTAGTAAAGGTACCGAAATGCTATTTAATATTTATTTAAAGCTATTTGCGAAATCTGTGCTTTGTAGCAAACAAACAAATTTTGTTGTAAATGAAGATTTATATAAGCTATTAAAAAATGTATTACGCTCATGGCTTTTATTTAAATATAGAAAAGATCCTTTTATAAAGTATGTATTGGCGTCTGGAAGAGCAAATTTTGCTGAAACACGTAGAGTATATCCTATAACAAAAGGGGAACAGTTTCATGGAAAACAAGATGTAGTATATATTTTATCACTTAAGGATGTAGAAAAATTAGACAATATTCCATTGCTTAATGGAGTTGATTGCTTCCTAACGGGACCACTAGCTCTTGAAAATAGGACATATGATTGTATAGAAAACTTGGAATATAAGAGTATTAAAAGACTTGCGTCATCCGATTGGAGTTTTCATAGCGATAGAAAGTCACTGGAGAATTTTATTGTTCAACATAAAGAATGTAAATTCATCTTGTTTCATTCGTTTCCCAAAGTGCTAAATAAATTTAAAAAATCTTTTTCAGATGATAATCAACATAGAATTCATGTGTTAAGTAGAGAAAACTTAGAATTAACTTAAAAAATATAGAGGAGACTCTAATTATTTATTATATACCAGAGTAAAATTCCTAATTTAAAACTTACAAAGTGATTTAAGCCTATGGATTATAAAGAATTTAGATAGCTTCTTTTATAGAGGTAACGTAGTTTGTGTTGCAATGGTGTTTTATCAGCAGATAAAGTTGCTATATTTTAAGTGACAGTAAGTTAAATTAGGATTTAATAATTGGCTTAGATTCTAATTATAGTTCTAATATGAAACTTAAATCTGCAATTTGATGAGGAGAAGATAATGATAAATAAGAACTATCATGTTCATGAAAGGGAAACTAATGAATTTATTTGTAATAGGAAATGGCTTTGATAAAGCGCATTCTTTAAAAACAGACTATATTAATTTTCGAGATTTTTTATATGAAACCGACCCTGACTTCTTATCCTCTTTTGAAGAAGCCTATGGAAGCTGCTCGGAAAGTAATAGAGAATTGAAATTGATTATAAGATAGTAAGTTAAATTGGGATTTATTAGATTAGGAGGGAAAATGCAGATTCATTATTTTCAAAGATATCATACTAAAGAAAATGTTGATACAAGCAATGTAATGCTTATGTTGTCAAGATTATATACATTTTCATCAAGTAAATTTTTTACATTCTTAAAAGAGTTTGTATTCTCAAACGAAATGGAACCTCAACTGAATTTTATATTACAAGAAAAAAGTGCTAGGAGTATTCCGGATGCAGTTATTTCTCAATCAAGTTTTAAAATAGTGGTTGAAACAAAATTGTATAATGAGTTTAATCTTAAACAATTGGTAAATCATTTACAATCATTTTCAACTGAAGACAATAAAGTGCTATTGACTTTGGATCCTAGACCTATGAAAAAAGACCTAAAGGATGAATTTGATTTTTATCTTTTGTCATACAATGAAAAATTAGATATACCAATAGTCCATTGTAATATGACATTTGAAGGACTAGTTGAGGGTTTAAAGAGTGTTATTGATGAAAGAGACTATGAAATAATGGATGTACTATATGATTTTGAAAATTATTGTTTTGCAGAAAATTTAATTCCAGATGACTATAAGTTTATGAGAGCAATGACTGCAGGAACAACATTAAAGGATAATTTGGAGCTTAATTTATATTATGATGATGCAAAAAGAAATTTTTCAAAGCATGCTTATATAGGGTTATATTCAAAAAAATGTATTCAAGCAATTGGAAAAATACAAAAAATTATAGTGGTGGAGATAATTGATGGAGAATTGCAATATAAAATTGAAGAAGGACAAGAGATTATGCATGAAGAGTTGCAAAATATTAAAGAAGCCATATTGAGATCGAGGAAATATGGTTATGATTTAGCTAAACCGCATCGGTATTTTTTAGTTGATGAATTTTATCATACAAACTTTAAAAAATCTACTCCTTATCCAATACAAAGAGCAAAATATTTTGACTTAAAAGATATACTTAAGTGCGATGAGTTACCTTCTACTGATAAAATTGCAAAGACTTTGAACAAATTAGAATGGTAAAATTCATACAGGGGGAATTTTGAGTTGGATAATTTATAATATAGAAAATCACTATCACGAGAACTTTGAAATAGAATTTTAAACAATTTAAGCATAATTTTACCAAGCTAAATTGGGATTTATAATTGAAAGTTAAAATGGAGTAGAATTCCTTAAAGGCTGAAGGTTAGGAGTTTATGCAAGCCGTAGTTAGTAATAGTTAAAGGTGGGTGATTATTTGTTATTACTGATTTTGAAGAATACTATTACATTTTTTTTGCAGATCATGACTTTTTACCCAGTAGCTTAGAAAGAATGATAATAATATATTTAAGAAATACAGATTTGTTTAAAGTGCTATTTCCTGATGTTGACCTAAAAGAATACCGGGATTTAATGCCTAAAGATTTACGAGAACAATTTGAAGAATTAAATCATAGGGCTAGCAAACCTCCGAAAAAGGATGTGTCCGAAACCACACTTTTACAGGACTTATTTTTTTGCAGTGAAAGACTGCAAGCAAATCATAAGTATAAGGAATCTTCTGAAGATGATATGAATGATTATATTCGAGACTTACTTACAATTTCGGGATATGATTTACGAGATCAGACGAGACAAGGAACATCAAATGCTGGAAGACAAGCAGGAGAAGTCGACATTTTAGTCAGAAAATTAGATTTTCCTTATTCAATAATAGAAGCCTTAAAACTATCAAGTGTCAAAAAAGAATATATATCACAACACATTGACAAGATATATAAATATGATACGTTAGGAAATAAATGTAATTTTATTATCTCATATGTTAAAACAAATGATTTTCTGAAGTTTTGGAAAAAATACTTACTATTTATTAAGTTATATAATTATCCATTTAAACTGGTTAAATTTACAGAGACTTTAAATAACCAATATCCAGAATTAAAGTGGGCGGTAACAGAATTAAAACGTAACGACATAATAACGAAGCTTTATCATATAGTTATACACATTCCAAGTTGATAGGCATCAGAGTTTATAATAATGGTTTGAACCTATTTTTAAAACTTGTAGTAAGATGAGGGATACAAAATGGGAAATACAAAATTTGAGGAGTGTTATCTACGTAGTAGAGATGAAATTCTTTCTGTGGAAAAATTGCAAGAGATACATGGAAAACATGATGGTGAATACGATGATAAATATTACGGTGATTTTTATTGCCCTGAATGTTTTGCTGCACAGTTGTCATTTCATCCGAACGCACAAACTCCACATTTCAAAACGAAGCCATCGGCAAAACATGAAGAAGATTGCTCCTATAATTTTAAATCTGCCAAGAAAAAAGAGTTGGAGGACTATTGTTATAACTCAGATAACCACGATTCAATTAATCGAAAGTTAAAGACTTGTTTAGAGCTATTAAACAAATCACCTAAAAAACAGAAATCAATACAAACACGAGGTGAAGCAGCTAATAATAGTAAATACAATTATTTTACTTTTGGTGAAGGAGAAGCTCGTAGAAGTATAAGAAGAAAAAAATTATCTATGCCATTACATGAAGACCATGATTACAATATTCCTATGATATTCTATGGAATTGTATTTGCTGAATGGGATTTGCGAAATGATAATATGAAGTATATAAGGTTACGAAATGCTAAAACAGATAAATACATTTGTGCAATCACAGTATCAAAAAACATTTATTTTTATATAGATGATAGTATGAAATTTGATAATAAGAGAAAATGTGATATTGCATTTATTACTTCAATGGTTAGGAAGGAAAAATTTAATAACTGTGCTATAAGTTATTCAACTGAGCTGATAATATCTAATATATCAACTCAATCTATTCTGTAAAGTAGAAAATCATTTTGTCAATAGTAGATCATAGGATAAACCGGAATGTTCTCAATATGATTCTAGTATTACGTTTACACATATAAGATAGTAAGTTGAATTGGGATTTAGAAATGAAAGGAGCGTACATAATGCCATTTACAGAAGATACTTTAGAACAAGCAATAATAGAAATATTTGAAGCTAAAGGTTATGAACATTTATATGCACCAGATATTGAACGTGATTACCATGAGGTGGTATTAGAGTCCTACTTTTATGATGCAATGTTTCGTATAAATAAAGGTATTACAATGGAAATTGCTGAAGAAGCATATAAACAAATCAAAAATATTGGTTTAGTAAAATTGGCAGATATAAATGCATCCTTTCATAAAATGCTGATTGAAGGAGTTCTTGTTCCATATAAAAACGGCAGTGAAAATAAAACCTTTCAAGTTAAATTAATTGATTTTGATCATCCAAAAGTTAATGATTTTAAGGTGATTAATCAATATACAATCATTGAATATAAGAATAAACGTCCCGATATTTTGATTTTTATAAACGGAATCCCAATGGTGCTTTTTGAATTAAAAAGTGCTGTTAAGGAAGATGCGACAATTGAGAGTGCGTATAAGCAAGTGAGGAACTATCAATTAGATATTCCTACACTGTTCCATTATAATGCGTTCAATGTTATTTCTGACGGTGTGAATGCGAGCATGGGAACTATTACGTCTGACTTTACAAGATATATGGTTTGGAAATCGAGAAATGGTGAGCCCCCGGAAAAAGAGTTTAATCCAATCGGTGTATTATTAGATGGAGTATTTAGAAAAGAACGCTTGTTGGATATTATTCGTAATTTTATTGTATTTCAAGATATTGAAGGTAATACAGTTAAAATAGTGGCAGGATATCATCAATTTTTTGCTGTAAGAAAAGCAGTAGAGAGAACAAAGCAAGCATTAATAAACAATGATAAAAAAGTAGGTGTTGTATGGCATACGCAAGGTAGTGGTAAGAGCCTTTCAATGGTTTTTTATACAGGAATAATCGTTAGTGATCCAGAGTTTAATAATCCTACGATTGTTGTACTTACAGATCGGAATGATTTGGACAATCAATTGTTTTCTACCTTTGCATCATCATCCAAATTGCTACTTAGACAGGAACCAAAGCAAGCAAAAGATAGGGCGAATTTAAAAGAACTATTAACTGTAAATGCAGGGGGAATAGTATTCACTACAATTCAAAAATTTGAAGAAGGTACAGAAGTACTGACTGACCGTAAAAATGTCATCTTTCTAGCAGATGAGGCGCATCGTTCGCAATATGGGTTAGATGCAAAATTAGATAGAGGAACCGGTGAATGGAAGTATGGCTATGCGAAAAATATGAGAGATGCATTACCGAATGCAACATTTATCGGATTTACAGGAACGCCAATTGCTATGGATGATAAATCTACAGTAGAAGTCTTTGGTGATTATATTGATATTTATGATATGACACAGGCGGTTGAAGATGGTGCTACCGTTCCTATTTATTATGAAAACCGAACAGCTAAGTTAAGTTTAGATGAAGTTGTTTTAAAACAAATAGATGCGGAATATAAGGCAATGAGCGAAGATGGGCAAACAAAGTCACAAACTATAGAAAAATCAAAACAAGATTTATCAACTTTGGAAACAATAATTGGTTCATCACAAAGGCTTGAAATGCTGGCAGATGATATCATTGCTCATTATGAGGATCGGCAATATGTTCTTACTGGTAAAGCAATGATTGTTTGCATGACTAGAAGAATAGCGATTACTTTATATAAAACTATCCTAGAAAAAAGACCTGAATGGAATGAAAAGGTCAAAGTTGTACTGACAGAGAACAATAAAGACGATGAAGAATGGCATGATATAATAGGAAATAAGGAACATAGAAAGCAACTTGCAATCCAATTTAAAAATATACATAGTGAATTTAAAATTGCAATTGTAGTTGATATGTGGCTTACAGGATTTGATGTACCTTCAATGACAACAATGTATGTGGATAAGCCTATGAAAGGGCATAATTTAATGCAGGCAATCGCTAGAGTAAATCGTGTTTATAAAGATAAAGAAGCTGGATTAATCGTTGATTATATTGGAATGGCTGCTGAATTAAAATCTGCATTAAATCAATATACAAATCGTGATAAAGATAAAGTTCCAGATTTGAGTAAAGCATTAAATATTGCTCTAGAAAAATTAGAAATCATGAGAGATTTCTTCTATGGGTTTAATTATAAGGCATTCTTTGGCTCTTCAAATAAAGCACGTTTAGATATTATTTTAGATGGTGTAGAATATGTTTTAGGACATACGGAAGAAGAAAAAAAGATATTTATAAGAGAAGCAACCGCATTAAGTCAGGCAGAAACTTTATGTAGAAGTATGCTATCTGATGAACTGAAGATGGAAATTGAATATTTTAAAGGAGTGAAAGCCGGAGTATGCAAAGTAACTCCTGGTACAGGTCTTACGACGAATGAAATCAATGCAAGAATAGAGAAGATATTAGAACAGGCTATTCAGCAAGAAGGGGTTATAAATATTTTTGAGCAAGCTGGAAAGAAGAATCCAGAAATCTCTATATTGTCTGATGAGTATATGCAAAATATACGAAATATGAAACATAAGAATATTGCAGCAGAAATGTTAAGAAAACTCTTAGAAGATAATATAAAAGTATTTAGGAGAACTGGAGTTGTAAAAGCGGAACTATTTTCTGAAAAGATGAAACAGTTACTAAAAAAGTATAATAATCGTTTGATTACGAGTGCAGAAGTTATTGAAGAATTATTAAACTTGTCTCAAGAAATGGTGCAGTCTTATAAAGCCGGTGAGGAAAAAGGTTTATCGGTAGAGGAATATGCTTTTTATGATGCTTTGGTAGCAGATCCACAGGTATTAAAGGAAATGCAGGATTCTGTGTTAATAGAAATGGCTCATGAGCTTACAGAAATGATTCGAAAAAATAGAACTATAGATTGGGATAAGAAGGAATCTGCACGAGCAGCTATGCGTGTTATGGTAAAAAGGCTTCTTAGAAAGTATAAGTATCCACCAGAAAAAGCGCAGAGTGCTATAGATACGGTTATTAAGCAGGCTGAGTTAATGAGTAGCCAGATGGAAATGTAAAATGCTGAGCTATGAAAATGGCGGAGGATTTTAATATGGATAAAGCGGCATATGCAAATAAGTTGTATCGCTTTTAGAAAATTCTTCAAGCTACAAAGAATATGATACAAGTGGAGATGTATAAATATGTATCCTACTACAGAAATCCTCTTCCCGCAACCAAGAAGATAACTTGCAATTTTAACGATTGCAAGTTTTTTTAATGTTTGCAAAGAGGGATGGGACTCGAACCTGAAAAGGCACCGAACGAAAAAGCAAGGCTTGTAGAAAATAGAATTTTAAAGTACCTAAAATCCCTATTCCTTCAATTGAGTCGTTTGAATTTTTTGGTATTTAGTTGTATAATTTGGGTGTATATGGTGAACGTTTACAAAATAGCTAAAAATGAGGGATCTGGATTTATGAAACTAATTTTTCCTTTTTTATTTTTCCTTATTATATCTGTGATATTTATTATTGGTGCTAAAATATTAAGTAAAAATGGTACAACATGTCGGGGAAATAGGATTTTGTGTAAAAGTGAAAGCAATCGAGTCTTTGCAGGTGTATGTGGTGGCATAGCTGAATACTTTGGATGGAATGCGACAGTTGTTAGATTATTTTTTATTTTTTCTGGGATTGGTCTATTAACATACGCAATTTTATCTATAGCGATACCGGATTCGCCTAGTTCCTTATTATAAAAGATAACTGTCAAAGAAATACTGTGGACTATAGTTCCACTAAAAATACCTGTCCAATATATTACAACTCTCAAATAAGTAACTTTTTCATTATGTAAATGAAAAAGTTTTTACTGAAATATAAAATAGTTATAGTTTTTTTCTGTTACATTTAGGGAAAATCAAACTATTATTGTGCGTTAAAAATTTAACAATTAAATAGATTAGCTTAGAATGTCGAACAATTTTTTGCATAATGGAGGTAAAATATGGAGTTAAAAAATTATTTTGGTGCATTGCGTTCATTGGAGCCAAAAGGTTCTTTACCGCAGCCGGCTTGGAAGTTAGATAATAGCATGGAGTTAAAAGCAGATGAAGTTCTAGTTGATGTAAAAATTGTTTGTATTAACCGTTTCAGCTTTAATGAAATCTTGGATGAGGCTGGTGAAGACGATAAAGCTTTTGCTAAGTATGTTTTACGTATAATAAAAGAAAGAGGAAAATTGCATAATCCAGTTACGGGTACAGGGGGAATGCTGTATGGTAAAGTAAAACAAATCGGAAAAAAATACCCCAATATTAATAATATTAAAGTAGGCGATGAAATCATTTCATTAGCATCTTTAACAATCACTCCGATAACAATAGAAAGAATTCATTATATTGATTATGAAAATGCACAAATATATGTTGAGGGACAGTGTGTATTATTTGCAAATACTCCACTCATACTTAGACCGAGCAATATTCTATTGCAATTAGCGATAACCGCTATGGATGAAGCAGGAGCACCTATGCGTACGAATAAAATTGTATCACGAGGACAAAGTGTATTAATTTTGGGTGCATATGGCAAAATGGGAATCTTATGTGCTCATGCTGCAAGAGAGAAGCTAGGTGCAACGGGTAAATTAGTCGGATTAATAAAGTGCAATCATAATCTAGATAAATTGGAGCAAATGGGGATTTTTGATGAAATTATAACGATGGACATAACAAAATGTTACCAAAAAGGCTTTGATATAAATAATATTACTGCAGATTATGATATTGTAATAAATTGTATCAATTCCATAAATACAGAAGCAATTTGCTTATTATTTGTTAAAGATGGTGGTGTGGTATATTTTTCAACGCTGAACTGTGATTCCAAGATGGCATCATTAACTGCAGAAAGTATAGGAAAAGAAGTCACCCTTATACCATATACCGGTTTTATGAAGGGACATGCTGAATTTACACTGCTTTTACTACAAAAGTATGAAACGCTAAGAAATTTCTTTAGTGTTAAAACACCAAAACAGGTACAAAAAAAAGATTACGATATAAATAAAACCTATGAGTCAAATAGCAATGATATGGATATACATTATAATTATCATGCAATGGGGTATATTTTTGAAAGTCAACAGTCTAAAGAAGTACTAAATAAGGCAATAAAAGTGGCAAAATATGATTCACCTGTTATTATCTTTGGAGAGTCTGGAGTCGGTAAAGAGATCATTGCTCAAATCATTCATCAAAATAGTGATCGCAAAATTTTTCCTTTAATCAAAATAAATTGTGCTGCCATTCCAGAACATTTATTCGAGTCTGAATTATTTGGTTATGAAAAAGGAGCATTTACCGGGGCAAATGATAAAGGTAAAATTGGTTTTTGGGAGGCTGCACAAAATGGTACTTTGTTTCTTGATGAAATAGGAGAATTAACTCTTCATTTTCAATCTAAAATTTTAAGAGCGATACAGGAAAAAGAAATTATAAGAATCGGTGGAGTAACACCGATTAAAGTAAATACCAGAATAGTGGCTGCAACGAATAAGGATCTATTGAAAATGGTTGAAGAAAACAAATTTAGAGAAGATTTATATTATCGATTAACGGTTGTTCCAATTACCGTTCCTCCATTACGCAAACGTAAAAAAGATATTATAGCTTTGATTAATTATTTTACAGAAAAGTATAATAAAGAATTTAATGTTAAAAAACAGTTTAGCGAGGAAGCGTTAAAATACATGGAAAAACAACCTTTCTATGGAAATGTAAGAGAACTTC
Source organism: Anaerovorax sp. IOR16 (assembly GCF_017168145.1). Lineage (GTDB taxonomy): Bacteria > Bacillota > Clostridia > Peptostreptococcales > Anaerovoracaceae > IOR16. Next base: position 214,618 of record NZ_JADQTL010000011.1, read on the forward strand.
AAAATATTGTTCAAAGACTGATTGTTTTATCAAACAATCAGATAATTAATATTAAAGATGTTTTACATAATATAAATATAGAGACTTCATTAAATATGAATTCTCAAGATAGATTTATGATTCAAGATGAAAGTGATTTTGAATATGAGCAAACTTTACAAGAAATAATTGATGAAACAGAAAAGACGGTCATTATGAAATACAAAGAAAAATATGGTTCAACTCGAAAAGTTGCAGAAGCACTTGCGGTCAGTCAGCCAACAATTGTGAGAAAATGTCATAAGCATAGAATTGATACATAATTGAATAAGCGATACAATAATGCATCACAAAAGCGATACATTATTGTATCGCTTTTGTGATGCGCTAAATATTTATAATGTTCTAATATAACTTAAATTCATTGGAATTTAAACGTTAAGACATTATATAAGTAGTGCTTTTTTTGTTTTGGCATCAAACCTGCAATATATATTTTAGAAATTAATTATTAAATTGGAGGTTGAAATATGAAAGGAAACAAATATGGAACGCATCGTGTTATTAGTCCAGTAGGTTTATTACCACAAGCGGCTGAAATAGTGGATAATAATCCGGCTATTTATGATAATGAAATACTAATTGAAGTAATTGCTTTGCAACCTACAGCAACCGCATTTGGACGTATTGCAAAGGAAGCCAATGGAAACATTGAAAAAATAGAAAAAGAAATAATGAATATCGTTGAGAAACAAGGTAAATTTCAAGATCCAGTGACGAAATCCGGAGGGATGCTCATCGGAACTGTAAAAGAAATTGGAAAAGATTTATCTAATACAGTTGATATTAAAGTCGGTGATAAAATTGCTACACTTGTTTCTTTATCACTAACTCCTTTAAAAATTTATGAAATCGAAAAAATAGACGTGGATACGGAACAAGTATTTTGCAAAGCGGATGCAATCTTATTTGAATCCGGTATCTGGACCAAAATTCCTGATGACTTAGAATGGCAGCTTTCATTAGCTTTGATGGATGTATGTGGAGCACCATCGATGGTGTCAACACATGCCAAGGCTGGAGATATCGTTGTTGTTGAGGGTGCAGGCAAAGCTGGATTATTATGTTTGGCAGAGGCAAAGCGAAGAGTTGGAGTGACAGGAAAGGTTGTTTGCATAGAGTATTCAGAAAAGCAGTGCGAATTAATTAAAGAATTAGGCATTGCAGATGTTGTTCTCAATGCAAACGGGCAAGAACCTGTGGAAGCGTACAATAAATATATGGAAGTTATGGATGGACAATTGGCAGATTTTACAGTCAATACCGTTTCTGTACCGGATACGGAACTTTCTTCAATTATGGTTACAAAAGATAGTGGTATGGTTTATTTCTTCAGTATGAGTACAAACTTTGCAAAAGCATCTTTGGGGGCGGAAGGCATAAAAAAATATACCCCGATGTTGATAGGAAATGGTTATTATCCGGGACATGCTGAAATTACATTTGACATTGTAAGAAGCTTTCCAAAATTAAGAGAATATTTGACAAATAGATATTGCAAATAAATTGAGGTTTTCATAATGGGTTTTCATTGGGGCAGAACCTAATATGATGATCAAATAAAGTTAACTGTTGTTTGAAAGGAAAGAGGTTTGAAATGAAAGCAAAGAAAGTAATTGCACTATTTTTATCTTTAAGTATGTTTTTATTAGCACTTGCTGGTTGTGGGACTTCGTCAAATGATGCGAATTCTAAAAGCAGTGAGGATCCAATCGTTATAAGCATTGCACATACGGACTCTTCTAACCGTTCAACAAATGAATGCGGAATATGGTTAAACGATTATTTACAAAAAGAAACAAACGGCAAAGTGGCAGTGGAAATGTACCCGGACGGACAACTTGGAGATGATCCGGATCTTGCAGCAGGAGTAAAATTGGGTAATGTTACAATCTACTTTGGATTAGCATCTGTTATTTCTTCTATTGTAGGTGAAAAAGCAAGCTGTGTAGATTTACCTTATTTATATAGTACATATGATGAATGGGTGCAGGGAACCTTTGAAAATGGCGGACTTGAATTATTCAATGAAGCTTTAGAGGGTTCTGGATATACTTGTTTGGATATGATGTATAATGGCATGCGTTGTGTAGCTTCTTCAAAGAAAATTTATCATAATTCCGATGATTTAAAAGGTCAAAAGGTACGAATTGCACAGAATGATTTAAATGTTAAACTTTGGCAGTCAATGGGAGCAAATCCAACTCCAATGGCATGGGGAGAAGTTATCACATCTCTTTCGCAAGGAACTGTAGATGCGTTAGACCATTCTTTAGGTGTATTCAATGACTTTAATATCCATGAAATAGCACCGTATGTTACGGTTACAAATCATTGCAGCTCTCCATATCCAGTAATTTGTTCTACAGAGTGGCTAAATTCTTTAGATGATGAAACTCGTGAAAAAGTGGTTGATGGTGTGCATCAAATGTGTGAAAAACAGAGAGTGATGGAACGTGAAAATGAATTAAGTTACTTAGAAAGATTTGAGCAAGAAGGTGCGACTGTTTATACATTGAGCGCTCAGGAACAAGAAGCATTGAAAGAAGCTGTGAAGCCAGTTTATAAGGAATGGAGAAAACGTGTTGGTGATGATGTTATTGATGCATGGTTAGCAACCGTTCCACAATAATTCTGTAAACTATTTTCTATCTACTTAGGTTGTGCCGGAGAATAGGAGCCCCAAAACTATTACTCCGGCATTTTAGACCGATTTTTAGTATTGGAGAGGAGGAATTTGTGCATTTACTGCACTTATATTAAATATATGAAAGATAAAAAAGGCTTTATCTATTATTTTAATCATATAGAAGAACTATTAATCGTATCTGCATTTGCGTTGATGGTTCTGGTAATTTTCTTTCAGGTAATTATGAGATATGTTTTTAATAACTCATTATATTGGTCTGAAGAATTGGGTAAATTTATTTTCGTTTGGATTTCTTGGCTGGGAATTAGTTTAGGTGAAAGAGAAGGGGAACACATCAAAATTACGATATTGACAGATCGTCTTTCTTTTAAAATGGCACAACTTGCAAATATTGTATCAAATATCATTGTAATAATTATTTGTACTACTATTGGTTATTATGCTTATACATTAGTAATTTCTCAGATGAGTTCCCATTATGCTGGAATAAAAATCAGCATGTCTTATGGATATTTGGCCGTATTTTTAGGGTGTCTGCTCATGAGTATTCGAGACGTGGCAAGTACAATTCGTTCTGTCAAAGCACTTATGTTGGGAGAACCTAAGCTTTCAGGAGGTGAGATGAATGAGTAGTGGAATGATCATTTTGATTGCTGCTTTATTTATTATGTTGGCGGTAGGTGTGCCAATCGGATTTGCAATCGGTGGTGCAACAATGTTGGCAATGATAGCTGCATCTTCTTTAAATATGGTAACAAGTGCCCAGTATTGCTATTCTGGAATTAGTTCGTTCACGGTAATGGCAATCCCATTTTTTATGTTGGCAGGTACCATTATGTCAACAGGTGGCATTGCAAAACGAATCGTTGACTTTTGTTCTGCATTGATTGGCTTTATTGACGGAGCCTTAGGTTGTGTAACCACTTTAGCTTGCATGTTTTTTGGTGCTTTATCGGGATCAGGAATGGCCACTACATCTGCAATTGGAGGGATGATGATTCCGGAAATGAAAAAGAAAGGATACGATCCGGCTTATGCAGCGACATTAGTATGTTTTGGTGGAATTGTTGGACCGATCATACCGCCAAGTCTATCCTTTGTATTGTATGGTGCTTGTACGGGTGTATCTGTGCCAAGTCTTTTTTTAGCAGGTATTTTACCGGGAATTATCCTAGGCTTTTTATATTTGGGCACGAATGTTGTTATGTGTAGAAAGTTAGGCCAAGATTTAAAGCAAGGAAAACCAAAAGACGTTATATCGAATATTGTGGCAACACATGAAGCAAATAAAAATGCAGAGGTTGAACTTTTACCTGCCGGAGTGGTGATGGAGAAGAGAGGCAAAAGAATCGCAAGAACATTTAAAGATGGTTTTTGGGCATTGCTTTCTCCGGTTATTATTTTAGGTGGTATATATAGCGGTATATTTACACCCACAGAAGCTGCCTGTGTTTCAGTAATTTATTCAATTATTGTTAGTTTGTTTGTTTATCATGACATGGACTATAAATCACTATACGGTGCATTCCTATCTGCTGCAGTGTTAAATGGAGTTACTTCGTTCTTATTGGGTACTTCTACAGTTTTTTCTACATTTATTACCTTTGAAAAAGTACCGCAGGCGATAACAGCATTTTTAACAAGTGTTTCGGATAATAGATATATCGTTTTATTATTAATCAATATAATGCTTTTATTGATTGGTTGTTTATTGGATACGGTTCCTGCAATTATTATTATGGCACCAATTTTATTGCCAGCAATTAAAGCATTTGACATAAGCCCGATTCAATTTGGGGTTATCATGGCTGTAAATTTAGCAATTGGATTGTGTACACCTCCATATGGTTGTAATTTATTTGTAGGTGCAGCGGTAGCCAAGATAAAAATGCAAGATATGTTTAAATATATTGTGCCTTTTATGGTTGTATCAATAATAGGGTTGTTATTAATTACATATGTGCCTGCTATTTCAATCGGTCTGCTGTAATGATAATCAGTATTTAATTACGGTTGATGTTTAATTTTGTATGTTATGGGAGGGAATAAATTATGGAAAAATTAATTATCAGTGCATGCATTTGTGGAGCAGAAGTGACGAAAGAACAAAATCCGAATGTTCCTTATACCGTAGAGGAAATCGTAAGAGAAGCGAAATCTGCATATGACGCGGGTGCAGCATTGATTCATCTACATGTAAGATGGGACGATGGTACCCCTACTCAGAGTATGGTAAGATTTCAAGAATGTGTGAATGCAATAAGGAAAGAATGTCCAGACGTTATTATTCAGCCTTCAACAGGTGGAGCAGTCGGTATGACTGACCTTGAGAGATTAGAATCAACAGAAATTGTACCTACTCCAGAAATGGCAACACTTGACTGCGGTACTTGTAACTTTGGTGGTGATGAAATCTTTATAAATACGGATAACACTATATTTAACTTTGCTAAAATTATGAAAGACAGGGGTATAAAGCCAGAGCTTGAAGTATTTGATAAGGGTATGATCGATATTGCTATGAAGGCTGACAAAAAGGGATTGCTGGTACATCCGCTTCATTTTGACTTTGTATTAGGTGTTCAGATGACAGCTACAGTTAGAGATTTAGTATTTATGGCAAATTCAATTCCTGAAGGATCAACATGGACTGCAACTGGTATTGGTAAAAATGCATGGAACATTGCAGCTGCAACAATAGCAATGGGCGGACATGTAAGAGTTGGATTTGAAGATAACCTTTACTTAGGAAAAGGTATTCTTGCTAAGAGCAACGGGGAAATGGTTGCCAAGGCTGTTGAACTTGCAAAAATACTTGGAAGACCAGTTGCAACACCTGATGAAGCAAGAGAAATTTTATTTTTAAATAAAAAATAATTAATTAGTGAAATCAGAGAATACTCGTTAACTATGAGGCAGATAGAAATATCTGCCTTTTTTATTAAATGTTTTATTGACATATGACGTAAACTATGTTAGTTTGTTTATAGAAAAATGGAATGATAATTCCATTAAATTTGAAAATTGAATTAATATTAAGGTGCCTTGCATAAGGAGAATAGGGAAGACCGGGAAACGAATCCGGCGCGGATCCACCACTGTAAATGATGACAAAGCCCATAACCCACTGGATTGAAAAATCTGGGAAGGGGGGCAGCGGAAGAGTCATAAGCCAGGAGACCTGCCTTAATAAAATGACAAAGATAGAATAGGGAGCTTTGATCTTTGTGGTGTAGATTCCAAAAATGGAGGATCTATTAGTATTTTTTTGCTAATGGATCTTTTTTTATTGAGTTTAAGCAGGAGGTAGTATGAAACTATATTTTTCAAAAAAATTACTGCAAGTGATTATAGTAATATTTGGAGCATCGTTTTTAACCTTTACCCTTACATATATTAGTCCAGGTGATCCTGCTGAAATGATGTTTCGATCTCAAGATGTGGTTCCAAGCGAAGCGGTTTTAGAAAAAACGAGAGAAGAAATGGGGCTTAACAATCCATTTCTTGTACAGTATGGAAATTGGCTCATTAATTTGCTAAAAGGAGATTTAGGATATTCTTATATTAATAAAGGGCCGGTAGCAGATGTCTTAAAACAAAAAATTCCTAAGACGATAGAATTAGCACTTGTAGCGTTGCTCTTTTTAGTTGTGTTTTCTTTTCCTTTGGGAATATTATCGGCAATTAAAAAAAATAAGATTATAGATTATATAATAAGATCTATTTCTTTAATCGGCATATCCATTCCAGCTTTTTGGTTGGGTTTATTACTTTTATATCAATTTGTAGTAAAGTTTCATTGGTTTACAATAACAAGTCAAGATGGATTTAGGGGTGTGATTTTACCAGCGGCAACATTAGCAATACCGTTAATTGGAAGGTACACCAGGCAGATAAGAGCAGCAATATTAGAAGAACTTTCATCCGATTATGTTATGGGTGCCAGAGCCAGAGGAATCAAGGAGAGTAAAATTATTTTCAATCATGTGCTTCCTAACTCTTTGAAAGGGATTATCACTCTTTTTGCTTTATCGATTGGGGTATTGTTAGGAGGAACCGTTATCGTAGAAACCATTTTTTCTTGGCCGGGTATGGGAACTATGATCATGAATGCGATTACTAACAGAGACTATCCATTATTACAAGCTTACGTTATCTTTATGTCATTTATATATATTATGATTAGTTTTACGGTAGAAAGCATAAATCAAATACTTGATCCTAGAGTTCGTTTGAAAGGGGAGATGATATGAAAAGTATGAAATATAAAAAAACCACTTTTATCATTGTATTATCGATAGCTATATTAACGATTTTGTTTGCAATCATTGCCCCTATTTTTGCTCCCAATGATCCTTTGGCAACCGATTTTGTAAGAATTTTGGAGGAACCAAGTGATCAATACCCATTAGGGACAGATCAAGTGGGTAGGTGTATTTGTTCTAGGATCCTTTATGGTGCGAGAGTTTCGCTTGGAATGACATTTTTGCTTTTGGTTTTATTATTTATACTGGGAGTTGTCATTGGAATTGTTGCAGGAATGGCGAATGGAATTGTAGATACAATTATTATGCGAGCTTCCGATATTGTCCTTTCTTTCCCCGGTCTCATATTTGCGATTGCAATCGTTGGTATGTTAGGTCCTGGTATGTTAAATACCATCATTGCTTTGTCAGTTGTTTGGTGGACAAAGTATGCCAGATTAGCAAGGGTTCTTGTTATGTCGGTTAAAAACAGCGAATATATGGATGCTGGAAAAATGGCAGGAGCAGGAAGATTAAAATTAATTTCTCATTATGTTCTTCCCAATATTATTTCTCCGCTTATAGTGCAATTTGCATTGGATATTGGAGGAATGATGTTAACACTTTCCGGTTTGTCTTTCTTAGGTTTGGGCGTGCAGCAACCAACTCCCGAATGGGGGAATATGTTAAGCGAAGGTCGAGCCTATCTACAGACAGCTCCTTGGTTATTAATCTACCCCGGGTTAGCAATATTTATAGTAGTAGCTATCTTTAATACGTTAGGTGATATGGTAAGAGATATACTTGATCCTAAGCATGTTTAAACACATGTTAGATATAAATAATATTATTAAAAGGAGCGAAAGGAAATGAAAAAAGTTATAGTAATTCTACTAGTTATAGCACTTTGTTTTACGCTAGGGGCTTGCAATCAAAATCAACCTACCGATGCTGGAAAAACAAAAACATTGAATGCAGCTACCTATTGGATGTCTGATGATGCGGAACCAACAAAAGGATGGAATGGATGGGTAGTAGCTCGTTTTGGTGCAGGGGAGAATCTTGTGCAACTCGATGAGAATATGAGATTTAAAGAGGTTATTGCAGAGTCGTGGAAGCAGATTGATGAGCTTACTACGGTGTTTACGATAAGAGAAGGTATAAAATTTCATAATGGAAATCCAGTTGATGCTAAGGCATGTAAGGAATCAATTGAACGAGCATTAGAAATAACGGATCGAGAAGATGTAAAGCTTCCGATTGATTCTATTACAGCAGAAGGACAAAAATTAACGATTAAGACGTCCCAAATATTCCCTACTTTAATTAATTTATTGGCAGATCCTGTGTATATTATTGTGGATGCATCTGCGGATGATGGAGATAATTTTGCCTTTCAGCCAATTTGTACCGGCCCTTTTCAAATTACAGAGTATCAACCGGATGTTGGATTAAAACTTAAAAAAAATGAAAATTATTGGAAATGCGATGTGGATGTAGATACGATTGATGTAAAACTTATTGCAGATACTTCTGCACGTGCTATGGCTTTACAATCAGGAGAAGTTGATTTTGCAACAGCATTAAATCGAAAAGATTTAGGATTGTTTGAAGGAAATGAGGAATATGTAGTACAGCGAGGCCCGAATTTACGTGTGGCATTTTTAGCATTTAATATGAAGAAGCCGTATATGCAAAATTTGGAATTCAGACAAGCTCTTACATATGGTATCGATAAAAAGACATATGCAAAGGAATTGTATGATGCCACTATGGCAAAAGGGCCATTTAATGAATCACTTTCTTTTGGATATAAGGGAGAGGATTATTATTCCTATGATCCGGATAAAGCAAGGGAGTTATTGGATAAGGTGGGATTTGTTGATACAGATGGTGATGGCATTCGAGAAATGAATGGAAAAAACATTGTGTTACAATTTGCTACACTTTCACATTTTGGAAGGGATGCGGCGAATACAGGAGTAGCAATGCAATCTCAATATAAAGAAATTGGATTGGGATTGGAAATTACGCAATATGAAAATTTATCAGAAATTGCTGATTCTGATAAAGTGGATATTATATGGGATCGTTGGACTTCTGCGCCTACCGCAGATCCTCAATATTTGTTTGAAACCGCTTATAAGACTGGTTCTCCGGCAAACCGTGGAAATTACAGTAATAAAGAATTTGATGCTGTGTGTGAGGAACTGAAAACCACTTTTGGTAAAGGGGAACGAGATAAATTAGGAATAAAAGGTTCGGAAATTCTGATGAAAGATGCCGGAGTTGTCTTTTTATTCTATTTAGAAGGATCGGTAGTTACAAGAAGCAATGTAGAGGGAATTCATAGATTTGTTTCTGACATATATCATATCGATGAAAGAGTAAAAATGAAATGATTTGAATGGAGTCGGAAAAAATGACAAATCAGTTGCTTGAAATAAAATCTCTCACTGTTAAATATAACGGTGAGAGAAACATTATTGAAAATATAAATATGTCGATAGGGCATAAGGAAATCATTGGTATTGTTGGTGAGAGTGGAAGTGGCAAGACAACATTGATAAGGTCGATTATCAATTTACTTTCTTCAGGAGGGAAAATCGTATCTGGTGAAATCATATTTAATGGAGAGGACCTACGTAAGTATCGTAAAAATAAGTGGAAAACGATTCGGGGAAATGAGATTTGCATGATTTTTCAAGACGCAGGATCCTTTTTAAATCCAATTCAAAAAATTGGTGTACAGTTTGTAGAAAGTATTCAAAGCCATATTGATATTTCAAAACAGGAAGCAATCAAAAAGGCAGAAGAAACCTTAATAAAAATGAATTTTAATGATAGTTCCCGAATAATGGATTCTTATCCTTTTCAGTTAAGTGGGGGAATGAAGCAAAGAGTTGGTATTGCTATGGCATTGGCAATGGAGCCCAAATTGATATTAGCAGATGAGTCAACCAGTGCGCTGGATGTAATCACACAAGCACAGGTAATAAATGAGTTGATTGAGCTTAGAAATAGTTTTGATACAAGTATCATAATTGTTACGCATAACATCGGTTGCGCAGCATATATGGCAGATAGAATCATGGTAATGAATCATGGAAAAATTGTAGAATTTGGTTTGAAGGAAGATGTTATAACAAACCCACAAGAGGATTATACAAAGAATTTACTAAATTCTATTCCTGAACTGGAAGGGTGTTGAAGATGATGGGAAATACGATTCTTGAATTGCAAGGTATTAACAAATATTTTAGAGATAATACAGGAAATAGTTTTCATGTAATTAAAGATGTAAATTTAAGTCTGCGCCAAGGGGAATGCATTGCAATTGTGGGTGAAAGTGGATGTGGCAAAAGTACACTTGCAAAACTAATCTCACAATTGATACCGGTTACAAAAGGGAGCATGTTTTACAACGGGAAAGACGTTACCAATTTACATGGTGCACAATTAAAGGAATATTATAAGAATGTTCAAATGATCTTTCAGAATCCATTAAGTACTTTTAGTCCAAGAATGAAAATTGGTTCGTATATGGTTGAACCATATTTAAATTTCAAATTAATGAATAAAAAAGAGGCATTAAATTATGCGAAAGAATTATTAGAAACGGTTGGATTAAGCAAAGATTTTATTGACAGGTATCCAAATGAGTTGAGTGGAGGGCAGCTTCAAAGAGTTGTTATAGCTAGAACAATTGGCTTAAAACCGGATGTAATCATATGTGATGAATGTACTTCTGCCTTAGATGTTTCCATACAGAAGCAAATCATTCACCTTTTGCTTGAATTACAGAGTAATACAAAATTTTGCAATATATTTATCACCCATGATTTGGCACTTGCAGAAAGTATTAGTGATAAAATATATGTTATGTATTTAGGCGAAATAGTAGAGATATTAAGGAGTAAAAATATATCGAGAGACGCAAAGCATCCTTATACGAAAGCTTTGTTAAACGCTGTATTTTCGGCGAAAAATACTAATAAAAATATAGAAGTAATTAAACCTCAGATTCAAGATTATACGATTAAAAAGGGTTGTTTGTTTGCTCTACGTTGTCCAAATGCTAGTGAAAACTGTTATAGAGAAAAACCGTGCTTAAAATATTTGAATTTGAGATGCAGTGTTGCTTGTAATTTGTATTGAAATAAATTTTATGTGACAGGATGATTATCCTGTCTTTTTTTATTGTTGTACTTATATGAATCGACGGAAGGGAGAGGGCTCGACTTCAATTTCATAAGATTTACTATTTGTAATATTCTTGCAATTGGTTCACCTATTTTGTAGAATAATCTATAGGGTAAAGCAATCGTAGAAGGAAAATAATTATGAAAGAATATTTAACAACAGGAGAATTTGCTTCACTATGTGGAGTAAAAAAAGACACAATACTCTATTATGATGAAATTGGAATTTTGAAGCCGGATTATTTTGCTGAGAATGGATACCGATATTATTCTCCCAATCAGGTTATGATTTTCGAAATCATAGCTTCATTAAAAGCTATGGGAATGTCCTTAAAAGAAATACAAAAATATAGATCAAAGCAGAATACAAAAGAATTTCTCGACTTATTAAAGGAGAAAAGACATGAACTAATAGAAATGCAAAGACACTTATCTTATACAAAGAAGTTTGTAGACAATACAATCGGAATTATCGAAACTTCACTTAATATCAATATTGGAGAGATTTATCTGGAACAATGTGATGAAGAATATATGGTGATTACAACAACACCCTCATTAGATGACATGAATGATAAAAGCTATTGGGTTAAGATAGAAGAATTAACAGAATATTTTAATCATAAAAAATTGGGTAATGTATTTCCTATAGGAGAAATTGTTCTGAAGAAAAATTTTGAACAAAATAATTTTCGCTCTGATTATTACAGCAGCAAACCGATACGAAAGATTATTGGTCCCAATATACACCGAAAACCCGCAGGAAAGTATGCTATTTTATATCATAGAGGTTCCTATAAAACTTTATCCGCTGCTTATACAAAGATGAAAGAGTACATAGAAAAAAATAACCTTAAAATCAAGGGTGATATATATGAACAAGATCAGTTATATCTATTTTCAGAGTCCAATCCAAACGATTATTTAATGAAAATTTCTATACCTGTTGAATAATGGACCATTATAAATGTAGTAATAAGCAGGGGAACAAGCTGTTTTCCATTTCTTGCTCCCCTAAAATTTTTTATAATTAATTATATATATATATTTATTTATTTATGTACTTTCTTATCTAGCTGCTTCAATGATGGAATCCAGTTTCTTTCGAATTTCCTCATTAAGTCTCTCCAATTCATATTCTGCAAAGATACGTTTCGCCTCTTTATTGGCGCGTTGCACAATGTTTAAGGAACCCTCTTTTTCCCAAAGAGATGCGGATTTCCGATCAATTAATTTTGCTGTTGAAATTTCTTTGCGCATATATTTTAAGGTATGTCTTTGTCCTAAATAATTCCCAGCGGGTCCTACCGCGGTAATTACATCCAGGGCCAGTGTATCCTCATTTACTTCGATTCCTTGTTCTGCTCGTTTAAACATGTGCACAAATTCTGCATCCATCAGCAGCTGTTCATAGCTGACCGCCATCCCCATATCCATCATTCCCATGCCATAAATGAGGCTGGTTTTCGCAAGGGCTGGGATTAAACCTGTTAGGGTTTTTTCATGACCAATCTGCGCATCCATACACTTACTGTCTGCCTATGTTCCACCAACCTTTGTCGGTATCTTGTAATACTTCCCAAGTTGAGCTACTGCTGCGCCAAACATACCGTGTTCCGGTGCGCCTACCGGGGAGCTGACAAATTTCATATCCATAATGGTTGTTGAACTGCCATACATAACAGGGTTACCCGGATTGACTAACTGAGCTAACACAATGCCGGCCAGTATTTCTGCATTGGTTACCACCAGGGTACCTGCGAGAGTTGACGGAGTGGTACCTCCTACAAGTCCCATTGAGAGTATGCTGATTGGAAGACCAGCCTTAGCAGTTTCAATGATAACCTCTGACGCACCCTCATGAATCTCCAGCAGACTATTGGGGCAAACGCAAAGGGTTAGAAATGGACGTTCGCGAAGCTGATCTCTTCCACCTGCTATGGCAGCTGCCATGTCAATAACCAGGTTAGCATTTTTGCCGTTTTCCGCGTCCAAAATAGCGTGCTTTGTCGTATTGCAGAAGACTGCTCTTGCCTCGTATAGATCTTTTAGGTGAGCAGGAGCTTCTTGGGAAGCAACCGCTGTCGTAAAAGCATTGATTTCTGGAATTGAATCCACAAACCTTGCCACGTTGCCAAGATCATTAGAATCCGATGTTTTTCGTTCGCCTGTTTCTAAGTCAACAATTTCAATGCCGGTCCCAAAGTTTGTATAAAAGACTTTGTCACTCCCTAGTTCAAAATCATTCTTTGGATTTCTGCCACACATAGTATAGTGTGCCGGTGTCTTGGAAATTGCATCGTTTACTAAATCCTCTGGAAAGCGAATGAGACCGGAATCTTCATCAACGATGCAGCCTGCATTTTGATAAATTTCCTTTGCTTCTTTTCCATATACCCGAACGCCATAGTTTTTCATCACAGAAAGACTAGTGGCATGAATCTTCTCTAGATCTTGTTCACTTAAAATCTGATAAGATGGTAATGGGTTCTCATAAGAAAATTTCATATAATCCCTCCTTATTAAATTGATTAAATTTCATTTTTTATTACGTAAGTATCTGCATCAGCACAAATTTTATCTATTTCAGCTACTACTTCTTTAGGTAATTCATCTTCAATAGGACCTTCTAAAATCTCTCGAACTATTTTATTCGCAATGGCAATAGAATCTGATTTTTCATTAATCGATCCACGCAGTACGGATGGAAAATAAGGTGAAGAATAAATTTCATCTTTGTCACGGAAATTTATCATTGTAGATTTATGAGCAAGAAAAGCACCGCCAGGGCCTTCTTTTTTTATTTCATCTACCAGATCCGTATTCGCGTTAATCCGAATTCCTCGGCAAATACGTAAAGTTCGCTGAGCAATCTCATCTTCTGTTAGAATCATTTCAAGGCTTACGGCCATTCCATTATCACAGGTACCAATTCCATCGATTAAATCAGCGCCCCCTAAGTATGCAGGCATGGTTTCAAAAGTTCCTCCTCCAGTTACACAGCAAGGCAGACCATAATATCTGGCTAAAGCTGTACCGCCTAAACTAACTAAAGGTGCTTCTCCGCTTTTCACATAAGCGCCACTTCTTACATCAGCTGCCCCGGAAGCAACACCGTAAATTACAGGCCAGCCTGGATTTGCTGTTTGGAAGATGGTTATAGCTGAAAGGACTTCTGCATTAATCTGTACGATTGTAGAGAAAATAGATGCCGGTGATGTAAGTCCAATTAAAGGCATTGGATAGATGTTAACAGGTACATGATAGTCGGATAATTCCAAGTAGGCATCCAGCATGTTAGCATCTTGAGTTAGTGGTGAAACCGGACAGTACAATACCGAAGCTATTTTTCTTTTAATAAATTCTTCTTTAGAACCTGTTAATAAGTCGAGAATTTTTTTTGCATAGCCAGATTCAATTGTGTTGCTTAGTTCAAACTGTACATGTTTGGAGGTTCCCTGAATAATCGCAGCCATCTCGTGGAGACAATGTGTTTTCTCCGGGACGTCTACGGCTGAACATCCAGTCCAAGCTACCATACCGGTTATTGTTTTCTGAAAAACTCTCCCTACATTCCTAACATCTTCCTTGGTGCTTTCACGTTGCTCTCCGGTGTAAGGATCGTAAATATTGGTACAAATACCAGACATAGTATGCCTGCTTTCATAGGATGGAATCTCGTAGTCATACTTAGAATTTCTTGCTGCCAGCACTATTTTTTTGGGAGCTTTTTTAAGCGCTTCCATGATACGGTCTTCTGTAAAATATACTCTTTGTGTTTCATCGTCTACCTGTGCACCGGCTTCTTTCATCAGTTGGTATGCTCTGCGGCTTTTGACCCAAATTCCCGTGTTTTCCAGAAGCTCCATAGTTTTCTGATGAACCAGTTTAATCTCTTCTTGTGAGAAAATTTCCGCCTTGAATCTCATGAGTTACCTCCTTTTTCTGCATTAACATCATGCATTTCCTTCACCATCTAACTTCCTCCTTTTCAAATCGTTTCATTTAACCATTGTTACGTTTCTTCTAAAAATTATTAATAAGAGATTTGATAGAATTTAAATTGATTTATTGGGATAATTAATTCTGTTCTAGGGGTAGTATTCATGTATTTATTTTTTATATTTTGAACTATACAGTATGGGGTAACCCCATAGTCAAGGGGTGAAAAATAATTATAAAATAGGGATTGATTTAACTTAGAGCAGCTGGGGAGGTTCTTATACTATAGTTGAAATCGGTTTATATTCATGATATGTTGAAATTAATTACTGAATGAATCAGCGTTACTTTTTTCGTTATCATAAGGTTCTATTATATTTATAAGGAGGTTTTTAACATTGGAGTATAAATTATTATCTAAAAGACTGAAAGAAATACTTAAAATGGAGAATGAAGCCGTAGGCATTAAATTCTTAAATGACAATCATTTGGCTGAAAATTACGATCAAACTAAAAAATATACATTTTGTCAGTTTATTATGAAAGCTAGAGAGGGAAATAAGCTATTAGCGACGAGCCAAAATATATCTTGTGCAAATGGAGGCTCGGCATTAGGGTTTATGCCGGTTCCGGATAAATTAATGAGTGGAGAGTTTTTAGAACATCTTGGTACTTTCGAAAAAGAAGGAGCTAAAAAAACAATGGAAGAGATGCCCCGTTTTGAACAAAATCAATATACGGGTATTGCATTGGCACCTTTAAGCGAATTGGATTTTGAGCCGGATATTATTGTATTGGAATCTATGCCGGAGCATTTTATGTGGCTAAGTCTGGCTTCAATTCACAAAAAAGGTGGTAGATTAAACTTTTCAACAAGTATTTCTAATGGAACTTGTGTTGATATTACAGTTGTTCCTTGGCTCACGCAGAAATTAAATGTCAGCCTAGGATGTTATGGCTGTAGGAATGCCACAAATATTCCTGATGACAATTTGCTTGCTGGCTTTCCTGGTAAACAATTAGAAGAAATTGTAGAGGCTTTAGAAAAAATCTCAACGAAAGCAATGCCAAGGACACGGGAGAAAAAGGCATATACACGTTTGATTAGTGAAACGATTCGTTAGGGTAGTTTAGGTAAAAAACAGGAGGCAATTAAATGTCAGAAATGAAATATGTGTATGGACCAGTTCCTTCAAGAAGATTAGGGATAT
Organism: Anaerovorax sp. IOR16; assembly: GCF_017168145.1. GTDB lineage: Bacteria > Bacillota > Clostridia > Peptostreptococcales > Anaerovoracaceae > IOR16. The sequence goes on from NZ_JADQTL010000011.1 coordinate 230,906, forward strand.
CTTTAGGTATAAGCCCTATTCCTAAGAAAACATGTAATTATTCTTGTATTTATTGTCAATTAGGAAGAACAAATCCTTTAACTAATGATAGAAATCTGTATTTTCCTATAGAAGATATGATTTCTGAATTTGAACAAATACAAAAAAGTAATATCAAATATGATGTTATTACAATAGTTGGAGAAGGTGAACCTACATTATATTCTGGTTTGGGAGAGTTAATTTTAGCGATTAAAAAAAGAACAGAGATACCTGTAGCCGTTATTACAAATGGAGCACTTTTTTATGATTCAGAAGTAAGAGAAGAGTTATATCCTGCTGATATAGTACTACCAACATTTGATGCATATAATCAAAAGACTTTAAAAGAAATTAACAGACCGCATAAGAGCATTAATTTTAATAAAGTAAAACAAGGTATGTCAGAATTTACAGAGAAGTATAATGGTCAGCTTTGGTTGGAAATTATGCTTATTGATGGGATAAATGACAGTTTGGATAGTTTAAATGAATATAAGGAACTTTTGAAACATTTTAAGTATGAAAGATTATATATTAATACACCAGTAAGACCTCCTGCGGAAGAATTTGTAAAACCGATAGGAACGGAACAAATGGAAAGAGCCATTAATATTTTAGGTGGAATCTCTATTGACTTATTGGAATCACAAGGATTTCATAGCGAAATAGCAGATGATTTTGAAGCTATATTAAGTATTATAAGACGTCATCCTATGAATCAATTTGAATTGGAGAGCTTTTTGAAAATAAGAGATTGTAAAAATATAGATGAAATTTTATGTAGATTAGGTAATGATGATAAGATTGCGGTAATAAGTTATAAAGGTTATGATACTTATAGACTAAAATAAATAATGGAATTAAATAGAAGAGTTTTAAATAGAAGAATTTGAATTAAATAATTACAAACAACCTCTTAAACGGAGGTTGTTTTTGTTTTAAGGAAAGATGATAATTTCCCGTTCTATTATTGACATATGTCCGAAACTATGCTACTTTAATTATGAACATATGACCAAAATGATCAGTAACATTAGTATATGTGATGACGTAAATTTTTTATTTTAATAGTTTATGAGAGGTGTTTATGGATATATGGGAATCAGGACAGGATTATCTTGAAACTATTTTGGTACTTCAAAACAGGAATGGTTTTGTACGTTCGGTAGATATTGCAGAAGAACTTGGATACTCAAAAGCAAGTGTGAGCGTAGCAATGAAATCACTTATAAAAAAAGGTTACATTTTAATGAAAAAAGATAAGAAAATTTTACTGACGGATAAAGGAAGAACCATTGCTGAAGTTATCTATGAACGACATTTGTTTCTTTCAGATTGGCTTGAAAAGCTTGGAGTTGATCATGAGACTGCGGTAAAAGATGCATGCAAAATAGAACATTATTTGAGCGGAAAAAGTTTTGAAGCAATAAAGAGAAATAGCATATTCCTTTAATGAGCTTCTTCCAGCTGCAAGAGAGTATGGGTAACATCATCTGTCTATATACGGACTTGTTGGTGGTATGGCGGTTATGGCAATCAGTTTATGGTTATTTGTGTGATGGGTATTTTAGAGTAAATCACTTATTGATGTTAAAAAAGAAATAGTCAGCAAATGCCAACTATTTCTTGTAGATATGTTCAAATATTAGTATTACACAGTATATAATAGTTATTTAATTATGGTGGTTATTTCTTCGCGGAAAGTTCATTCGAGTTAAAAAATTCTTTTGTTAGAGAAACAACGACGCCGGAGAGTCCAATTACACCAATCATATTTGGAATGACTGAAAGACCAAAAAGGAAATCAAGGAAAATCCAGACAAATTGTAATCCTCCGATTGCACCGATGAAGCATGCCCCTAGATAAACATATCTCATTACCAGTGAAAAAGTCTTTCCAAAAAGGTATTCTGCTAGTGTCTCTCCATAAAAAAGAATGACATAGATCGTCGAGATGACGAAGAGCAGTACTGAAAAGCTGACCACATATCCGCCAATTGGGCCATAAAAATTATTGAAGGCTTGAGCAGTCATACCAGAGGCAATTGTATCTGTGCTTTTCCAGATTCCCGTTGTCAAGATAACCAAAGCTGTCATAGTGCAGATAAAAAGTGTATCGAAAAAGACTTCAAACATTCCCCACAGACCCTGACGAGCAGGATGATCTGTTTTAGCCGTTGCATGCGCAATTGGGGCACTTCCCATTCCTGCCTCATTGGAATACGCACCACGTGCAATTCCCCATCTCAATGTCTGAGTGACTGCGCTGCCAAGGAAACCACCTGCAGCAGCATGCCCGCTGAAAGCGCTTTTAAAAATCAGTGAAATGACAGAAGGCAATTCTTTTATATTAAATAGGATGATAATTAGACAACCTAATACATAAAGCAGAGCCATAAACGGTACAAATTTTTCGGAAACCTTGCCGATACGTTTTACCCCTCCGACTACGATTAAACCGACCATAATTGTGATGATGATTCCAGAAGTATATGTGGAAAGCCCAAGCATTGAGACAGATCCTGCAGCAGAATTAGACTGAACCATGATCCCTGAGACAATGGTCAGCATGAAGAGAAAGGCATAAGTGTTTCCGAGTATTTTTGATTTCAAACCGTTTTTTAAGTAATACATAGGCCCGCCGACGTAATCACCGTCGGCATTTTTTTCTCTAAACTTAACACCAAGAACGATTTCTGCATATTTAGTAATCATACCTATAAGAGCGGTGACCCACATCCAGAAAACGGCACCGGGACCCCCAAAATAAATTGCTACCGGAACTCCGACAATGTTTGATGCTCCTACTGTGGATGCCAAGGCTGTAGTTACAGCTTGGAAAGGTGTTAGAGTTCCTTTGATTTCATCTGAATTGTTTTCTTTTGATTTCGGAAGAGAACCTATTGTTTGTTTAAGCATAAAGCCAAAATAGCGGATTTGAAGGAACTTCAGTCTAAACGTTAAGAAAATACCGCCTCCCAATAATAGGATCATCATAAAGGGACCCCACAGAAAGCCAGTAGCCGTATTGACAAAATTGACAACTAAATCTTTCATTGTATACCTCCTATATCCATTTTATAGTGTACTGAGAATTAACGATTCAATACATGAAGGGATTGTTTCAATCAAATCAGGAATAAAAATACGTTCCGTCTTTTGATGTAAATCCTTGCCCCAAGGGCCTAAAATAATCGTTGGCATAGAGAGTGTTTTTAAGGTTTCAAAAGGAATTTTATAAAAATCATCATGCCAAAGAGGCATGTTTGGTGCGACAAATGGTATAATCTCATCCTCATTTTGAAGGCCGACATAGCTTAAATCAGAAATCCCCATAAAATAATGTTCAACTTCCGGATTGTATTTCTTTAATGCTTTTTCCGCGATTGCTTTGAAATGATCATAGTTATTATCATAAGTGCTGGTTGTATGAGGGTAAAAAGGTGGCGATAAGGCAATGACAATCGTAGGGGTATTATAGGAAGCTACATCTAATAGGCGTTCAATGATGATAAAATTGCTTTCAGGTATAGAAACTTTTTTTTCATTCAGTAAAGTTCGAATTTCAATATAGCTGTTTTCGAGTACATGTTTGGTTTTTTCTGGTGCAACTGTCATAGCATCTTCAAGCAATTCTTCATAAAATTTGACATGAGCTGGATATTCCGGATGTCGTGTGCTGTTTGAAAAATTTTTGAGATATTCTGTTTGAAGATGTGTTACTGATTCTAAGAATGCCTTTTCTGAAACGGATTTAAGTATCTTAAGAATCTTTTTTGGTGTACTTTCAAGTGTTAAAAAGCTAAGATATCCACCTGCTGCCTCTGGAATGGATGCATCGTAATTTCTTTTAAAGTCCCTTGAAAAACTCCAGGAAGGGGGAATGGACTTTTCTCCAAGCTTAGAATCACTCAGGGTGCTGTTAAGCTCAGTGCTGAGAATGATTCTGGAAAGGATTCCTATGGGATTTATCCCTTCAAACGCTTTACCAATGTGAGACTTTTTTCCGTGCACATAAATGACTGCCATGGTTTTACCCACAGAACCGTCATAGAAGGTCAGACGGTCATTTTTTCGTTCATGAGGTTCTGAATTGATTAGCAGTTGATAGCTGAGATTGTATTTTGCTGAAAGCTTTTCTAGTAGTTTTACACTTTCACGCATGCCAAGTGAAAGCGTTTCTTCATCCGGAACTGATAAGAAGAGGAGGTTTCCCTTAAAATGATTCTTTTGGGCGAACTTTTCAAGTAGTGTGAGCTGGATTGCAAGCCCGCCCTTCATATCAGCTGTACCTCTGCCAAACAACCAATTCTCGTTCTCAAGGTCACATTTTACTTCATGGGAAAGATTTTGCTTTTTTAAGGCCGCTTTCAATTGCTCAGGGTTAAAGGCTAAAGATTGTAAAGAGCCATAATCAAGGCAATCGACAACGTCATGGTGATTCAGTAGTATAACGGTTCCTTCGCCTTCCCCTTTGAGAAGTCCCCATACAATTGAGCGGTTATGAGGGTCATTATTAATTGGTTCAAGCCCAAAAGTATTGTCGTGGAGAAGTTTGGGATTCTGTCGAAGCTTGCTTAAAATAAGAGCTTCCATTTGTGCTTCGCCAGAAGTATCAGTGATACTTGGAACTTGAATAAGCTCTAAGAGTAATTCCAAGATTTTATTCTTTTTATGCATAGTTAACCTCCGTTTCAGAATTTTATACTTTCATTATAGCGAGGTATAATTAGGTAAATGTTTTAATCAATGCATACTTAGCATTAGAAAAGCATTAGTTTTCGAATATTTCTGAAAATTAATAGAAATATAGTTAATGGAATGTTATAATTTCATATAAGAATCCTTAGCCGCAAATAGAGTGTGGCAAATACAAATTAGTTATGAGGTTTAGGTGATGCTATGGCATATTTTATAAATGGTACAATTCTTACCTTGGAAAATCCGGGAGAATGCTTCACCAGTATGCAAGTTAGTGAAGATAGAATTGTTGCGCTCGGTTATACAAATGCTCAAGAACTTAAAAATGTAGATGAAGAGATTATTGATTTGAAAGGAAAAACCATTTTACCGGGATTTTATGATTCTCATTTACACTTAATATCTACATTTTTAAATGAAATTTCCATTAATTTTGATCATGCAAAATCTATTGGGGACGTACAGGAGATAATCGACCAATGGCCGTACAAATATGACTATCCTGTAGCAATTGGTAAACGGCTTTCTGAATTTAACCTGAAGGAGCGACGTCTTCCAACGCGTGTCGAACTAGACCGAGTATCTGCTGATTTTCCGTTGGTGATCAGTTCAATTGAGTTTCATACTGTTTTGATGAATAGCTACGCGCTCAATCAGTTCCGTATTCCCTTTATCAATCATGGTTTTGAAAAAGATGGGAACAAAAATTTCACGGGGAAGCTAATTAATCAAGCTGCCTTTATTGCACTCAAAAAGGTTTACGACCGCCTCGAGGATAAGCATTACTTGGAAGGAGCGGATAAAACTTTTGAAACAGCGATAAAGAACGGGGTTACAACAATGGTGGCAGTTGAAGGTGGTCCATTGTTCCATACACGTCATCCGGAGATAATACTTCAAAATAAAAAAATTTTTCCAATAGATATCGAGGTCTTCTACTCCACGACAGACCTCAAGAAAGTCTTGAAGCATGATCTACCACGTGTGGGGGGAGATTTGTTTCTCGATGGCTCGTTTCGATCCAGAAATGCCGCTTTATACGAGCCTTACAATGACACGAAAGATAATCTTGGAAAATTGTTTTATACAGAGCAGGGGTTAATTGAATTCATTGAGCATGCCCATGATCTCAATCTTCAAATTGCGATCCACGCTGTTGGCCCTCGTGCAATTGACCGGCTTTTGTTTGCTTTCGAAACTGTTCTTCAGAAAAAGATAAATCCAAACCATCGTCATAGAATTGAACATTTTGAGCTTCCGCTTACAGAACACATTCAAAAAGCTAAGGAATTGGGAATTACGTTAGCGATGCACCCTACCTATGAGTATTTTTTCAGAGAAAAGGGAATGATGTACGATACTCGTCTAGGGGAAGAGAGAGCCGCCATGACCAATCCGTTCAGACAAATATTTGATGCGGGGATAAGGGTAGCTGGCTGTTCTGATTCGGATATCATGCCGATTAATCCAATGCTTGGTATTCATTCTGCTGTAAATCATCCTAACCCAAAATCGAGGATTACAGTCTATGAAGCAATTCAAATGTATACCTTAAACGGTGCATATGCAATTTTTCAGGACGAGGAAAAGGGTTCGCTTAAGGCAGGAAAAAAAGCGGATTTTATCATTCTTGAACAAAATCCGCTAGAGGTTGATCCTACTACTTTAAAAGATATTACCATCCATTCTACTTATAAAAATGGAAAATGTCTTTTTACATTGCAGCACAATCGATAGAGAATAAATGAATACTGCATTGGGGGCATTTATAAAATGGTGAATCTCAAATTATTTGGTGAAGTTAATGTCAAAGTGAATAATATCGATCTGACAACGCAACTACCTAGAAAAGGATTTGGGTTGCTGATTTATATGGCAACACAACCGACAAAAGTTTTTTATAGGGAACAGTTGGCAAATCTTCTTAGGCATGACTACACAAAAAAATCTGCCCTAAATAATCTGAGGTTTAACCTTTGGCAAATCAGAAAGATCATAGGAGAATTGATGAATGAGGAGCTTATTATAAATAACAGTAAACAGGCAATTAAGATTAACAGTGAGGCGATCACTAGTGATTATGCTCAGTTTTATAGTGCTAGCTATAGTCAGCAATATCATGAATCTGTTCGATGCTATTCAGGGGATTTTCTTGAAGATTTCTATATTATTGATGCGCCGGATTTTAGCGATTGGGTATTCAGAGAACGTGAGAATGCTCAGCGTAAATATTTTAGTGCTCAATTTGCCTATGCACAAGACTTAATGAATTCCCACCGAATTGAAGAGGCTTTCAATGCACTGACAAAACTCTCTGATATCGATCCACTGAATGAGATGGTATATTTGCGCTTGATGCAATATCAATATGCTTCTGACAACAAAGTTGCAGCTATCAGTACTTATCGCAATCTAAAAATAATTTTACGAAATGAACTAAATATATCTCCTTCCAATGAAATTGAATCCTTATATAAGCGTATCGTTGAGGATACAAACAGTAAGAATAGTGAAGTGATATTACACAAGTCAAAGGGCGATCAATTCTTTAGCCAAAAAATTAAGATTTATATCAGTAAGTCTTCAGAAAAATTGAGTACATATGCTAGAATGCTTGCCAGTTTTAACAACACAGGCACTCAATTAGTTATTGACCTTTGTGATACCCCGGGGCAGAGAATACCTTCTGAAGGCATGTTTGAAATCCTAAATAGTCTTTATCATTCTGGGAAATACTGTATATCTCAATGGAAGAGTAAATGCGAAAAAATTGATTCTGATATTAGAAACAAGATTATCAAAGACGATATGATATTTTTTAGTATGTTTGAAACCCTTATTGTCAGTGAAAAATCAGAATGCCTGATTATTAGAATTTGGAACTTTCAGTATCTGGATAGTAAAACCATCGAGTTTTTGTCCTATCTTTCACGGCGTAAACTTGATAAACAGATTGTAATTTTGGCAGTTTACGATTCCAGCCAAAGGAATCTGCAAGTGGAAAAATTCATTGAATTTTATCAGGGAATAAACGATGTGGAAGTTATAGAGGAATAGTATGACAGTTTTGCCTTCATCGACAGAATCTAGAAAATAATATTCAAATGATATATAAATGTAAAGTAAAAAACCCGCTAAGCGGGTTTTTTTGAATGCAAATATAAAAGCGAATTCTGGTAAAGGATTAGAAAATTAACATAAAGAAAAGATATCCTGCTGATAAAGCAGGATAATCAAACATATATAGTGCAAAAAAAAACAAAATACTACAACATATAGTAGTATTTTGTTTTTTTATAGATAAAATTAATAAAAATTATAAAAAAAACAAAAAAAACAAAAAAAATAATTTATTTATTTATTTTTTTAAAAACGTTTGATGATTTTTTGCATCTAGATAGTAAGGAGGAAGCGGGTTTTTAAGGGAAAGATTTTTATAAGACAGGGGGTATATGAAATGATAAATAGTATCCAAAAAAGAAATGAGTTATTTTTAGATCGTTTTTCTGTGCATATAGGCATGCTATATAAATATTTATATAGAATCACTGAGGATGCATGGCTGGTGGATGATCTGGAGCAAGACACATGGTTTATCGTATTGGAAAAAATGAATCAATTAAAAAATCCTAGCAGCGCAGGTCCATGGATTCGGAAAATAGCCTACAGCGTAGCAATGAAACATTATCGCAAATCTCAAAACAACTATTCTTGTACTATGTATGTTGACAATTATGTAAAATACATGGATGCATCAAAAACCAACAGCGATACACTAGAAATTTTAATTTTGGAATACGAAGGAAACCTTGCCATAAAAGCATTAAAAAGACTGAATGGCAAATCACAAAGATTGATCTGGATGAGGTATGTAATGGATATTAAACCGCAGCAGATATCAGAGATTATGAATCTTAAAGTCAGCACAGTAAAGTCGCGGTTACATAGAGCTTTGATAGAATATAGAGACAGTTATCATGAATTAGATAGAATGGATTAAAAGATAAAATATACCTTAAAGGTGGCGGCAGATATGGATAATCGCCGCCATTTTTATTGAGCTCTTTAAAAGACACAAATTACTCTTCGCTATCCTGAGGGAAAATATATTTTTTTGTGACAGAGCTGGAATAAGTAGAATGAATCATTGCACAATAGCATGACTCAAACTCTACAATGTCGCCTAGCTTTAAGTCTGTTTCAGAGTCTGTGATATCAAGGATTAAGTGGTCACTGCTGCCGCCTTCTACAGTAGTACCGCCAATACAAGGGCAGACACTGAAAATATCTCCGATGTCCCGTTTTCCTAAGGCAATAAGAGCTCTTTTCCGAGTGCCACGATCTACATAAGTTTGTTTTTGACCGAATGCATCAACAAAAATCTCTCCAATCGGATAAGAAGGTTTTTCTTTTATTTCAATAATTTGTGCTTTAATAATATAGTTGTTTCTACGGAATATTGGTAGGTCGAGTCCCCATATATCCTGAAGATCTCGTGCATTTGCAATTCCTTCTCCTACACGCAGGTGATTGATGCCTTCTGGGACTGTACCGTCCATGACCATAGGTAGGGTTGAAGTCGCACCTCCTGATACGACGTCAAGCTTTCGGCCGATTCTCTGTTCGATGGTTCTTGCAATCGAAACAAGCCTGTCCAGATTGACGGTATCTGGTTTAATGGAACCATAGCAGCCTAAGTTAGTTCCGATTCCATAAAGAGTGATATTTTTTAGTTCCTTTTCAATGTAGAGCGCATCTTTTATAAGTTCCTTGTCATCGATATAGCCTTCTCTTAAATCACCCAAATCCATCATTAGAATTATTTTATGGTTTTTATTTTGTTGACCGGCAAGAAAATCTAGCTGTTTTATTGTTTCCAGTTCAGAATTTAAGCTTGCATCAGTGAATTTTACAACATCCTCAAGCTCACTAGGCATAGGAATTCGAATCAATAAAACTGGAGCATCAAATCCTAGCTCACGCATGCGTTTGATGGTATTGATACGGGAATCTCCGATCATATTGCAGCCAGCCCGCATCATCTGTCTGGCGACCTCTAAATAGGAATTTTCAAAAGAATCGGTTCCTTTTACTACTCCGGTCACCCAGATTCCTTTTTCTTTGCACATATCCACCACTGTTTTTGCGTTATGATAGATACCTCCTAAATTAATTTCCAACACAGGATAATTTTCATGTGTTGCTGAAGACATAGGACCACCTCCCTTTTTAATTTCATTATAAACGATTTCACTTATATAGATACTCATTTCTTAAAAAAGATTTATAATTTTATATTTTTTTTTAAATGTATTGAATTACCGGTGAATTAATACGAGATAAAAAAGAATCGTTTTTCTCCTCAGAGCATCTTTAAGTATGAGAGGGAAAATAAATCTTTGATTGCAAAGAAAGGAGTGTATTACATGTGAAAAAAAACACGGATCTTTTATTGGTGTCCTGCGGCAGCAAAGTTATTGACTACCCCGCTTTGGCGTTGCCGCAGCTGACCGGCTATTTAAGAAAACGGGGTGTATCGGTAATGCAGATCGATTTAAACATTCTGTTAAAGGACCAGATTTTGACAAGCGAGTATCTTCTGGAGCTTTACTATGAAATATTGCCACTTCTTCTTATGAAAAATTATACTTATCGCGAGACATATCTTACGCTTAAAGATTTTTATGATTGTTTAAGTGTATTTAGGAAAAAGTATCACTTTTATCAATTGGAAAAGGTAAAAAAAGATTTACAGAACCGGGAATACTTTAAGCTACAAAACAGAAGCTTCATGGAGAAGGTAAAAATATTATTCCGGATATCAAAGCATTTGGATTTTTTATTTGCTATACTGCCTTATGTTTTGGACTTTTCACCAGGGGCTTCTCTTCATTTAAAGCTGCAGACACTGATTAGACAGGAACTGGTTGATATTTCTACAGAACACCCTATGATGATCGGATTCTCTGTCATAACGACACAAAACAGCTTCTCTCTGTGGATGGCTCACCAATTGAAAAATAAGTTTCAGTATGCAGGAAGTATTGTATTTGGGGGATCGCAGCCAACAAAATTTGAAGAATTGTATCTGAAAAATAATGAATGCATTGATTTTGTTGTATTCGGCGAAGGAGAAGAGCCTTTATTCCGCCTGATTCATGAGATGAAAACAAAAAAGAATTTTGCCGATATTCCCCGTTTGATCTACAGGGATAAACTGGGAAGTATCATGAAAAATAAAAATCAAAAATTTTTAAGTAATAATTATTCTTTTTGTTTTCCGGATTATGATGGATTACCTTTAGAGAAATACTTATCCCCTGTGTTTCCGATTATGGGTTCAACAAATTGCCCGTGGAAAAAATGTCAGTTTTGCGCACACCGAACTTCCTTTAAGGAAGATTATAGAGAAAGAAATCCAAAGGACATTGTTAATGAAATGAAGTTTATGTATCAAAAATATAACATTAAAATTTTTCATTTTGCTGATGAAACAATGACTAAGAATCATGGAGTTGAAATTTCAAAAATTATTGAAAAAGAAAGGTTGCCGTTTTTATGGATGTCCTTTGGACGGCTCGATGATGAATTTGACCGTTCTGCATTGGAACAATTATATCGAGGAGGTGCGCGCGTTATTGAATGGGGATTGGAATCAGCTTCTGATAAAGTTTTAAAAAAGATGAATAAAGGAATCAGCGTATCAAAAGCGCAGGAAATCCTCTGTTACGCAGGAGAGGCGGGAATTAGGAACAAAGTATTGACCTGGCATAATTATCCCGGCGAAGGGATAGAAGATGTCATTCGGACAATAAGTCTTGTGGAAAAAAATACGGATTGTAGCTTTGCTGTTCCAATGCTGACATTAAAGCAGCAGCTGGTTTTACAGGTAGGCTCTCCGCTTTATGATGAGGTGTTTTATCAAGACGGAAAATTAAAATATTTCGACAAGGTTTGGCATCCGAATTCCGAGTACAGCATCAATGCAAAATTTTATTCCAAAACAAATTCTGACTTTGAAAAAAATCAGGTCATTGAGAGTTATCTGAAAAAGATTAAAAAATATTGTGATACAAAGGATATTTTTATAGCGTTCAACGAAAATGTAACGCTGGATCTATTGTTATGTGAGAAAGGAAAATGGCAATGAAGACGAACGATGTAAAATTTGTAAAGGCAGAGTGTAGCTTGACAAAAAGAATTTGGGTGGAGGTAGATAGGGATCTATCAGTAAATAAAACAATTACGCAAATTAAAAAGATAATAGGAAATCCGCTGGAATCTTCTGCATTGCAGATAAAAATGGTACTAAAAGAAAAAGACAGGAAGCTGGAAGATTGCTTGATTCAATTAATAAAAGAGATTCATTCTATTAAGGTAGGGTATGAAAAAAGCTATCCTTTAATCTCTGTTTTTATGCCGTATACCTATGCAGACGAAGATTTCATTTCAGCTCTTCAAGAGGTGGATTTATACCGGCCAGGCATTCAGATATTTTTAAGCTTAACTGAAGAGGCACTTGCAGAAGGCAATGACATTGATTTTCTGCGTGTTGTTGCAGGAGAAATATATGAGAGGGAAAGATTATGTGCAAAGAACTATCTGGATACCAACACAGTATTTCTGATGGAAAAGGATGCCTCACGCTGGAATGATTTCTTACTTTTAAGCCGTCTTCTTTATACCTACAATACGGCGGATGATGTAAAAAGACCGGTTATTCAAATCTCACCGAAAATAGAAATCTCGGAAGAATTAAAGCAGAAAGTTCTTGATTATATCCGGGAGACTCCGGATATCTGGAGTCTTTTGGATATTATGTGCGGATTTATAACTCTAATACTGAAGGAAAAAGAGTTTGAAAAATTAAAAACACATTATGTGGTTTTAAACAGTTGTGGCGCCGGTGTTTATGAATTTAAGATCAAAAATGAACAGTCAGCATTTTGCTATTATGCAGATTATAAAGAACCCTACCATCAGGATTTTGACTGCAAAAGCTGCGATTATGTAAAGGGATGTACCGGGTGTGGGATTCTTAATATCGGGGACTGTTATTCTAGGAAATGGAAGAAAAAAGCGTGTGGTGTGTGTATTTAGAAAAGAGGAGGATTGTAAAATGAATGCTTTGGATATTTCATTGGTTTCATTGCCGGTGCGTGCGATTGACCGGCCGTCTCTGAGTCTGCCGATTTTAACTTCAAATTTAAAAAAACATGGATTCTCAGTGAAACAGCGGGATTACAATATAGTTTTTCAAAATGAGGTCATTACCGAATTCTGTTTGAAAGAACTGTATACAAATGTGCTTCCGATTCTTTTAACAACAAATTTAAATAATAAAAGTAATTATGAGGCAATAAAAGAGTTTTACGTGTTCTTGGAAAAGACCAATAAAAAATATGGCTTTTTTCACATTCAGAAGATTAAAGAAAGGATGCAGCAAAGGAATTATAAATTTTTATCCTCTTACGAAGATACGCAAGCTTGTAAAGCAGTTTTTTCAATAAGCAGTAAAATGAAGACCTATTTTAAATCGATAGTATATTATATTTCTTTTTTAGAAAAAAATGAAATTGATGAATATGTGAGAAATAAATACAAGAGTATTATTGATGAAATTATTCGAGATTTACCTGCCATTGTTGGTGTATCCATCATGGAGGTACAAAGAACCTTCAGCCTCTGGTTTATGCACAAACTAAGAGAAAGATATGATGGATATATTGTGGCAGGAGGATCAGATATTTCTTTAAACAAGGAGATTTATCTCGAAGAAAATGAATTTATCGATTTTCTCTCATGGGCTGAGGGAGAATATGCGATGAGGCAGTTAATAAATAAAATCAAAGAAGGTGATCAGGATTACAGTGATATTCCAGCCTTGATTTATAGGAAAAAGGAAAAAATCCAGCGTAATGAGATGTTTGAGCAATGTGAAGAAGAATGGGACGAGGCTGACTATGAAGGATTTCCCATGAACCTATATCTTACACCTGCTTTGCAGTTATTGACTTCAAAAGGCTGTGAATGGTCCAAATGCCAGTTTTGCATGCATTGGAACTCTTATGGATTAAAATTCAGACAGAAAAAAGTTTATCAAGTCATTGATGAAATGGAAAGACAGTCTCTGAAATATAACACCAATTTATTTATTTTCGTAGATGAAGCAATTTCTCCGGAATATGACAGGGAATTGTCCTTGGAAATTTTAAAACGATCACTGAATGTCCGGTGGATGCAGATGAGCAGGTTGGATGATGGATATAATACTCAGATTTTCGAAACCATGTATCAATCAGGGTGCAGAGCCATTGAATGGGGACAGGAAAGCGGTTCCCAGCAAGTGCTCGATTCTATGTGCAAAGGCACAAATGTAAAAGCTTCACAGCGCATATATCATGAAGCGGCTACGAAAGGAATCATAAACAAAACCCTTATGTTTCACAATTATCCTACAGAAGAGGTAAAAGATTTGGTACAGTCTGTTAAATTGATTGAGAAAAACGGGAAGAACCGATTTGTAAAGCCGATGCTTACCTTAAGACATGACTTTGTTTTAAAGCTTGGTAGCCCTCTAGCACAAGCAGCATTTGAAGACAAGTCAGGAGAAGTATTTGCTAAGGTTTGGAAGCCTGCGTCTCTTTATAACCTAAATGCGAAATATATTTCAGCAAAAAATGAAGATAAAGCTAAAAAGATGATGATTGAAGAGTATTTAAACGATATGAGTGAACATTATCGAAGGTTGAATGTATACCTTACAAATAATGAGGATATTGCGATGGATCTGGTGTTGATAAAAGAAAAAGAGGATGGAAGCATTCTCAGTGTCGATGTATATCAGCCGTATGGATATTAAACCAAAGGAGGAAGAGGGTATGCGAAAAAAATATATCAACTATTTTAAATATGCTTCTGTAGATTATATGATTGATAAGGATGGGTTTTTGAATTTTCTCGAAGTCAATGACAATACTTTGGCCCCATATTTTATTGAAAAAAAAAGTGAAATCGTTGAACGAGATACTGCGGCAGGAAATCCAATTTTTAACTTAAATAGACATCATAAATTACTTTTTTTAGATTGTTTTCGTAAAAATTTAAAGGAAGGACAACAAATTGCTATTGTTTGTAAAGAAAAAGGCGTAAAAAGCGGTATTGAAAATGAAGTGCAATACATAAAAAAACTTTTTAATCAGAATGGATTTCAGGCAGACATCTACACCCCAGATGATTTTATTGAGCAAGAGGGTGAATTGAGAATCAAAAAAACCGGAGAAAAACCTGATTTAATTTTCCGGCGGAATTTCAGCTTTCCGGAATCTGGTTTATCTATCAATGTCATCAATGATCTTTGCGTACGAAACATTGCTAATGATAAATTTAAGGTTCTCCAGTCTGTTCGCCTTCTAGAAAAATACTTTCCGGTACTTCGGGTCCCTGAAACTTATAAGGCAGAATACACGGAGGAAATTTTAAAATGGGTTTTCTTTTTTCAGCAAAAAGGTGAGGATTGCATTATAAAGCCCAATTGCCTTTATGGTGGGCAAGGTCTTCTTCTTATAAAATGCAGTGACAGCAAGGAAGAGGTATACCGAAGGATTGGGCAAATAAATCCGGTCGAGGGTGGTTATATCGTTCAGCGTAAAATTGAAGCAGCACGGTTTCGTTCCGGTAATTCAAAAAAATATTGCTTTGACATCCGTTGTATGGTTTATGGTGGCAGGATGGCCGGCATTGAGGGACGACGGTCAGGGGTTCCCTTTGCCGAAAATGAAGAAAAAGGCCTAATCACAAATATTGCAAGAAACGGAGTCGATTTGATAGTAGTATCCGGGCCGGTATCCCGTCATAATTATGCAGTCAGAAAAATGAAATGTGAAGGAGAGCTTTCGTCGTTGGATTTTAAAGTAGACCGAAATTATCTGATGTTATCCTATGGGCTGGTAAAATGCATGCGTAATTTGTCGGAAAGGATTGTGGAAGCTGTTGATTCGCAGATTAAAAATGAAAGAATCGAGGGAAAAGAAAATGCGTAAAAAAGTCGGGATTGTAAGCATGAATTACGATCAATGGGAAATCGGTCAAATCATTGAAGCTGTCCGAAGTAATAGCTATGATGTGGATTTAATGGATCCCAGAAAAGAGGTGCTGACTCTCGACAAGATTTATAATGAAGGGAGCAAATATCAATCTGTTCTCGGGAGAGTCGAAAGACCGATTTTGCAAAGCGGACTTATGCTTTTAAAAGAATTAGAGCTTAACGGGGAGCGAATGGTCAATAATTTTCAGGCCATACAATACGGTCAGAATAAGTGCTACACAAGCATGCTTTTAGCAAAGAAAAAAATTCGCCACCCAAAGACAATCTGTTCCTACACAAATCAAGTTGCGGAGATTCTTTCACAAATCAAGGAATTTACATATCCCATCGTATTTAAACCTATTTCCGGAGGACGGGGAGAGGGGGTGAGCAGAGCCTGCTGTCTTGAAGAAGCGATCGAACTGATTACAGTTTTAACAAACTGCAGCGTTCCGTTTTATATACAAGAATTTATTCGTAATAAACAGCAGAAAGGTTATTTTGATTATAGGATTTTTGTTGTTGGAGAGGAGGCAATCGGCGGAATACGTAGACAAGCATTCGGAGAAAACTGGAAAACAAATATCTGCAATGGGGGAGTTGCACAGGAAATAAAATTAAATGATGAACTGACGCAGCTGGCTGTTGCATCTGCAAAAGCCATCGGAGCGGATATTGCTGGAATTGATGTTATTGAAGGCGATGAAGGGTATTTTGTTCTTGAAGTAAATGTGTGCCCGTTGTTCCACGGTTTGTATGAGGCGACCGGAATCAATCCGGCTGTCAATATAGCAAGTCTGTTGTGTGCATAAATTCAAAGAATCAGAGGTGTAACATGAGAGCAATTATAAACGGTCATATTTTAACAATGGAGGGAAAAGATTTTGAAAACGGTTATCTTCTAGTAAAGAACGGAAAAATCGAAGAACTAGGTGACATGAAGGATTATAACTATAAAATAGACGGGGCATTTGATGTACAGGGAAATTATGTCATGCCCGGATTGGTCGATTGCCATACACATTTGGGAATTATTTGTGATTCCGCTGTAAAAAGCAACACTGATTCCAATGAAATATGTGGTGCTCTACAGCCGCAGCTGCATGCACTTGATGCAATAAATGTTTTTGACAGAGGCTTTGAAGATGCAAGAAATTCTGGCGTGACATCAGTTGTTGTATGTCCGGGAAGTGCAAATGTGATAGGCGGACAATGTGTTGCGGTCAAGACTGCTCCGAAAAATTGTGTGGACGAACTGATCCTTAAAAGGACGGTAGCTGTCAAAGCAGCACTCGGAGAAAATACAAAAAATATGTATCGTCAACGAAACAAAGCACCTGCAACAAGAATGGGTATTGCAGCCTTATTGAGAGACGTTTTGATACAAGCGGGACTCTATAAAAAAAGGAGTCAGCAAAATAAAGACCTGTATGATTTTCGCTTTGACGCAATGCTTCCTGTAATAGAAAAAGAGCTACCGTTGAAGGTCCATGCGCACAGGTCGGACGATATATGCACCGCTCTGAGGATTGCAAAGGAATTCGATATTAAGATTTCCCTGGAACATTGCACAGAAGGATTTCTTGTTGCACAGCAGCTTAAAGAAGCGAAAATGCCGGCCGTAATCGGACCTTTGCTCATTGCAAGAGGAAAAGACGAGCTGAAAAGACAATCACAGGATACACCAGCGGTTTTATATAAAGCGGGAGTCAAATTTGCGATTATGAGTGATCATCCTTGCATGCCGGTTCACCTGCTGCTGTTAAGTGCTATTTTTGCATCCAAGCATGGTCTGCCTGAAAAAGAAGCCCTAAAAGCAGTCACTATTTATCCGGCTGAAATTACGAATATTGATGACAGAGTCGGTAGCCTGAGTGCAGGAAAAGATGCGGATTTTTTGATTTTAGACGGAGAACCGATGGATGCTAGAAGCCATGTTGTTTATACCTATATTGACGGGAAATTAGTTTATTCGGAATGAAGGAAAGGAGATGAATTGGATGCAGAAACAAAAAAGAATAGCAAATTTATCACTGATGATAATTGTATTTTTTTGGGGGTTTTCCTTCGTATGGTTAAAAATATGTGCGGAGGAAATCAATGAAATGAGTCTGCTTGCTTTACGTTTTGGTATAGGCTTTATTTTTCCGTTTCTTTTGTTTATAAAAAAAATGGTACGAGTAAATCGTGAAACGGTAAGGCATGGAATTGTCATAGGCATTATCCTATTTATTGCGTATGTTGGAGCTACCTACGGAGGATATAAAACATCAGCATCTAATGCAGGTTTTTTAGTTAGCTTATCCGTTATTATGATCCCGGTAATTGCTTTTTTTGTGACCCATAAAAAGCCTGAATGGAACGTAATCGTAAGCTGTATTATGGCAGTGGTCGGCGTTGCATTACTGACTTTTCACGGAGGATTGCATTTTAATTTTGGTGACGCATTATGCCTTCTGTGCTCTCTTTTTGTCGCATTTCAGATTATGTATGCGGATACTATCCTTGAAAAGGTGGATGCCATCGCACTAGGAATTCTTCAAATAGGAATAGTTGCTTTGCTCTCGTTTGCAGGAACGATTTTAACGGGACAGCTTGAGCTTCCGCAGACAAAAGCGGCATGGGGAGCTCTGCTCGTCTACGGGATAATAAATACTGCAGCGGCATTTATTGTGCAGATGACGGCGCAGCAATATACGACGCCGGAAAGTGTAGGGATTATATTCGCATTTGAACCAGCATTTAACGCGATTGCTGCAAACTTGTTTTTAGGGGAAATTCTTACAAAAAAAGGATACTTGGGAGGGATTCTTTTAATTTTGAGTCTCTTTATTGTAGAAAAAAGCGTTGCAGACAAGCTGAAAAGGTTATTCGTAAATGAATAAGCATCTTATATTTTATGCAGCATTTGCTTCGTGGAGAAACGGAAAAAAATTGATTTTAATGCAGAAAATAGGATAAGGAGGAAGTGAATGGTTCATTATAAACCGAGAAGTTCTTTAAATTGTCCGCGATTTACAGGGATAAAAACATTTATGAGGCTACCGAATGTGCAAACTACAAAAGATATTGATTTTGCAATTGTAGGGATTCCGTTTGATACGGCAAGCACTTTTCGGATAGGCGCACGCTTTGCACCTTCGGCAATCCGGGACATGTCCGTAACCGTCAGACCGTATCATTTTGCATTTAAAATAAACATACCCGACGTATTATCAGGTGTTGACTTTGGTGACATCAATATTGTACCGGGTTACATTGAGGAGTCTTATCAAAAAATAGAAGAAGGACTTCAGCCGCTTATAGACAATGATATAGTAGCGGTTTCATTAGGCGGCGATCATTCCGTCACGTTGCCTGAGCTCAGGGCAGTGGCAAAAAAATATGGACCGGTTGCACTAGTGCAATTTGATGCGCATATGGATACGGTAGATACTTATTTGGGGAAAAAATACAGCCATGCGACTTCATTTCGCCGTGCATGGGAAGAAGGATTGATTGATATGGAGCACTCGATACAGGTAGGGATACGAAGTCATTTTAAAACATTCCGTGATATCGGGTTTCAAGTAATTACCGCAGACATGGTCCGTGAACAGGGAATACAGTCTATCGGCGAACAGATTAGAGCTCGGGTCGGAAAGAAAAAGGCATTTTTTTCTTTTGATATTGATTTTGTTGATCCGGCATATGCGCCAGGGACGGGAACAATGGAAATCTGCGGATTCAGCAGTGACGAAACAGTTCGCATGATCAGGGAAACCAAGGGAATTCAGTTCGTTGGATTTGATTTGGTTGAAGTAATTCCCGCATATGATTCAGCGCAAATCACTTCTTTTTTAGCTGCCAACATCATTCAGGAATTTTTAGGGCTGATTGCTTTTAATAAATTAGAAGATTATTAATTTTTAAAAGCCGAGGGAGTAAAATACCTCGGCTTTTATTTACAATTTGAAAGTTTTGAATGAGTAGGGGAATAAGATATATTAACAAAAAATAACTTGTATTAAGAACATATACAAGTAGGTTCCACCTCCGATACTGATTAGTACATTATTCATCCACTCATGTAAAATTACAATAAATATTATGGATAGTAATTCAGGGATACCATATGGTGAACATTCCATTGAAATACCTTTTAGACAGTAAACGACTAATAATCCCATCATGGCAGGAGGTAATACCCTTCCCAAATATGTAATAAAAATAGGTGGCTCTTTGGTTTCCGGAAACAGTATAAATGGTGCAAATCTTGTAATAACTGCTCCTAAAGCAATTGCTAGTATCGTAATAAGTGTTTGAGTTCCCGTTAATTGCATAGTTTTTTCCTCCCAATTAATAGTGTCACTAAAATGATAATCATTGCAGGAATCACTAAATGATTCTGACCAAATAGGAACAAACTGATTAAGGTACCTATAATCCCAATCATTGCAGATAACCGATTGTTGGGAGTTTTCCATTGTTCTAGGAAAAGAACTACAAACAATGAAGTCAGTACAAAATCCAAACCTGTCGTATTAAAATGTACATATTTCCCTGCAACAGAACCTAAAAATGTTCCTAGTACCCAGTAGATATAATTAAGTAAAGAAATAGAAAGATAAAAATACTTTCGATTAATTCCATCAGGTATTGTAACACTTGATGAAATAGAAAATGTTTCATCACATAATACATAAATTAAAAAAGCTCTCGCTTTTCCCAATCCCTTATATTTTTCTAGCATGGAAATACCGTAAAACAAATGTCTGGCATTTACCATTAAGCTTAGTGTAAAAGCTTGCATTGGATTAAACGCTATCGTAAGCAATGTAATCGCAACAAACTGCATACTGCCACAAAATGCAATAGCACTCATTAGAACCGACCAAATTAGTCCATACCCTTTTGTTTGCATTAGAACACCATATGCCATGCCTAAAACTAAAAATCCTGTTAGTACGGGAATCGTACTAGGAAATGCGAGGGTAAATGCTTTCAAAAAATCTTTCTTTACACCTGTTTTTATCATATTTTTCTTGCACTCCTTACTTTTCAATTGTACAATAATATTGTACAATTGTTAAATATATTTTGTTCTTTATATTTTACGATTGTAATATATAATTGTCAATTGTTTTTAGGAGAACAATCATATGAATATTAATCTAATCATTGCTGAAAATCTAAAGAGACTTAGAAGAGAGCGAAATTTTAGCCTTGGGCAGCTTTCAGAATTAAGTGAAGTAAGTAAAGTGATGCTATCCCAAATTGAGAAGGGCGAAACAAACCCTACGATTAATACGATTTGGAAAATTGCAAATGGATTGAAAGTCCCATATACAGCTCTTTTAGAACAGCAAATGAACTATACATCTATTATAAGAAAAAATGATATTATGGAACAGTCTAGTAATGAAGGACATTATCGAATCTATTGCTATTATTCCAATACGCCGCAACGAAATTTTGAACTATTTCAAATTGAATTGGATTCTGGCTATAGCTATACGTCTATTGGGCATTCAGAAAAATCGCAGGAATACATTATGGTGTTAGAGGGTGAACTTACTTTAACAATAGATCATCAAAACTATGTTTTGAAGCCTAACGATTCCATTAATTTTATAGCATCCAAAGAACATATTTATTGCTCAAGTGGACCCCAAACATTAAAGGCAGTGGTTACTAATTTTTATCCTGTTTGAATCGTAAAAATAATTCATACGAATAATTCACAAATAAAGACCTCATAATCTTATACAGGATGAAATATAAGTAATGCATTCTAATAAGGTGATGGGGTTTTCAGAATGAAAAAGCGAGTAATCATTATTGGAGCAGGAATCGGTGGGCTCTCTGCCGGTGCTCGGCTCTTAAAAAAAGGATATGATGTTATCATCATAGAAAAAAATTCAAAATGTGGCGGAAAAACTGGTGTAATAAAAGAAGCTGGGTTTACCTTTGATTTGACTGCTTCAATATTAATGATGCCGCAAGAATATAAAAACATACTTGATGAATTAGGTCTTAAATTAGATTTTATAAAACTTGACCCAAATTATCGAGTTTATTATGCTGATCAAAAGATCACTGACTATTATACCGATTTGCCAAAGACATTGCAGGAGATTGGAAAAATTAATCCACATGACGAAAGAGGATATTTAAAGTTTTTGTCGAACACTTATAAAAAATATGAGATTGCTTATCAGACCTTTTTAAATCGCAATTTTGATTCAAAAGACGATATTTTCAACAATCACGTAATAAAAAGTTTAATCCAAGTAAATCCTATAACTCATTCTTATCATTATATTTCAAAATACATTAAAGATGAAAAAGTACGTAACTTTCTGGCATTCCAAACTATGTACATTGGAGTGAATCCATTTAAAAGTTCTAATATGTACACGCTTATTCCTATGATTTCTGCCGTCAAGGGTTTATGGTATTTAAAAGGAGGCATGCATTCTTTTATAAATATTCTGGAAAATTATATTAGAGAACATGGAGGAACGATTGAATTAAATACAATATGTGAGAAGTTTCTTCTAGATAAAAGTAACATAAAAGGTATAAAAACCAATCGGGGAAGTATATATGGCGATGTTATTGTTTGTAATAGTGATTATACCTATTCGATGAAAACCTTCTATCAAACTAATTTAGCGGATATTAAAAGCATAAACAGAACCTATAATTACTCCTGTTCCGTATTTATGGCTTATTTAGGTTTAAAGAAAAAGTATCCCTCTTTGGGTGTGCATAATATATATATTGGTCCACATTTCAAAAAGAATATACAGCAAGCATTTAAAGGTAAAATTCCTTCTGAACCATCCTTTTATTTATATTGCCCTACTAAAATCGATTCTACTATGGCTCCGAAAGGAAAGGAAGCGATTAATGTGATGATAAGAGTCCCCAACACATTGGATAAAAAAATAGAATGGAATGAGACAGATATAAGACAGATGAGAGGACGACTTATACGATCCTTGCAAAGTTTAAAGGATTTAAACGACATCAAAGAGAACATTGAGTTTGAAAAATATCTGACCCCAAAAGACTTGGAACAAACTTTTAATTGCAGCTATGGTAATGCTTTTGGAATCAGTCATAATTTAACCCAGACTTCATTTTTTCGGCCGCAGATTAAGTCGCGGGAATTAGACAATCTATATTTTATAGGAGATAGTGTACATCCGGGTACTGGAGTTTCGTTAGTCTTACTCGGTAGTAAATTATTATGCGAGTATTTATAAGAAAATGGAAAATAAGAAAGACAGGTTACGTCCTCCTGTCTTTCTACTTTTTAAATTGCTTTAAGAAGCTATGATATCTGAGTTTTAAATATGTTAGATGGATATAAAATCGATGGTACAGTGTTAAATCGTTATTTGATCTTATCACTACAATAAACCCATCTATTACAGATGTATTTGGATCTTTTGAGAGATATTTATACATAATGAAATTAATATGGTTGATCATATCAATATTCGGTGTAGAAAGAAATGTGAAAAGATAATATCTGCGATATTTAGTTGGATGTCTTAATTCAATCTCTAAAATGTCTTTTGGTATTTTTTTTCTTATAATAGATACAATTGTATCAAAATAATGATCTACATAGCGAAGGAATATCTCTTTTTTTAAGATTTTTAATTCATATAGAAGTAGCAGATAAAAGGATACACCTATAAAGATTGCAATTACGAAAGCATACATAAAATTATTATAACAGAGAAAGAAATTCACAAATCCTATCAATACAAATAAATAGGTGCATGGTTGTAATTTTCTTATTAATTGAAGCCGTTTTTTTTCATATTGAGTTAAATATATGACAATCTCCTCCTTGCTGGCAACTCATTTACATAGTTCGATTGTACCATAGTAAGAAATAGAAGTCTAAAATGTGAAAGAATGTATGGATTCTTTTTCTTGCGAACCCATTTTTTTTATGATAAATTCAACATTAAGAAAGGTTGCAAATAGGAGAGTTTATGAGTATAGGGTATGCATGTTTAACCATAGATGTTCCGAATACAGATATTAAGAGTTGTATGATGAAAAATGCAAGTAATGAGAAACTTCTTGAGTTAATTACTTACAACTTAAATTCTCTAGAAAATATCATTGATTATAATATAAATAATAATATTCTATTATTTCGGATTAGTTCAGGTATTATTCCGTTCGGATCTAGTTCCGTCAATCAATTAAAATGGTGGGAGATCTTTGAATCACAACTATCTAAGATTGGTGAGAAAATTAAAAATAATAATTTGAGAGTTTCCATGCATCCAGGGCAATATACAGTGCTGAATACTCCTAAAAAAGAAGTATTAGAGAATTCCATTGCAGATTTGCATTATCATGGGCAATTTTTAAAGAGTCTTGGAGTGAATGATACTCATAAAATAATTATTCATATCGGTGGAGTGTATGGAGATAAGAATCATGCTATGGAACGATTTATCTGCCGTTTTAGTTTACTCGATAAAGAACTGAAACAAAGAATTGTAATTGAAAATGATGATAAATCTTATAACATCAACGATGTACTCGAGATTGGGAGTCAACTATCCATTCCTGTTGTTTATGATAATTTACACAATTACGTAAATCCTTACGATAAAAGTAAAGCGGACAATGTTTGGATTAATGAATGTGAAAAAACCTGGAAAGCCAAAGATGGTTTACAAAAAATACATTATTCCCAACAAGAGCCGTTTAAAAAACCAGGTTCTCATTCGAATCACATAGATATGAATGAATTTAGTCAATTTTATAAGACTTTAGAAAGAGATAATATTGATATTATGTTGGAGGTAAAAGATAAAAATCTTTCGGCAATTCAATGCATCAATTACATTTTGAATAAGGAATTAAGCAGTATACACAAAAGAAAATAAGGTAGCCAATCAGGAGAGATTCTATATGAAAAAGTTTCATTTTATATATATAAAAAATATTTTAAAGATTTATTCGATCATTACGATTCCTTTTTTACTGTTATCAATATCTCTTTATAGTTATCTTTCAGAGATTGAAATAGAAAAGGCAAAAGAAATTATTATCGGAGAGCAGAAACAAAGAGCAGCTGTTATTAATTACATTATGCAAGATACATTTAAAGAGTTGAACGAAAACGTATATGTCATAAGAAATTCCAATGAAACGAATGATTATCTGAATCAAGAGAATAAGAAAAATTTTTTAGAGGCAGAACAGCTATTTTTAAGAATTGCAAACAATAAGAAAAGTTTTGATCAAATTCGTTTAATTAACAGAAATGGGAAAGAAGTAATTCGAGTTAATAATAGCAGTGAAGGGGCATATTTAGTTCCACAAAATGAATTGCAAGACAAGAGCGATCGATATTATTATGAAATAACCAGTAAGTTAAATGAGGGTGAAATATTTATATCCGATATGGACTTAAATAAGGAAAACGGAGAAATTGAAGTACCATATAAACCGATGATTCGAATTGCAGCTCCTTTGTACTCCAGTGATCATGTTTATAAAGGTATATTAATTGTAAATTATTTGGGAAATGATTTATTAAACGTATTTCATGAGCAATTTAAAAATTCAGAATATAGTTTTATTGAGCCGGCTTTTTTAAATGAAAACGGTTATTATTTATTTCATTTAACGAAGGACAAAACATTTGGATTTATGTTTCAGGATAAGGTTGATTCTACACTCGCAGTGGAGCAACCTACATTATGGAATGAGATAAGGCAGAAGGAAAATGGTTATTATCAAAAAGATAATAATATAGTCTTTTTTATGAAAGTAAATCCTTTAACACAAATAAACTCAAATGATAGGGACAGTTTCAAGTTTTGTGTAAACTCAAAAATCTGATATAAGATATGTGAATAGTTACTTAAGGGCAGAGTCAATTTTGGGATTCTACCCTTGTTTGCATTATACAATGATTTTTTTGCATGTCAATAAAACTTGCCGAACAAGTTGTTTTTTAGAAGTTGAGATTTTTTAGTCTTTCCTCAAAATAAATCTCTAACTGGGAATATATCCGTCCCCAGTCCCTACGATATCCTGTCCACTTTTTTGTGATATCTATCGTTGCCAGATATAGCATTTTTAAAAGGCTATCGTCAGAAGGAAAAATTGTCTTGCTTTTTGTTACTTTACGAAGTTGACGATTAAATCCCTCAATGGCATTTGTGGTATAAATAAGCCGCCTAACAGCTTCAGGATATTTAAAATAGGTTGCTAAAGTTGACCAATTATCATGCCAAGATTTATAGATTTTCGGATATTTTACATCCCATTTTTCTTGAAACAACTCCAATTCATTTAGGGCTAATTCTTCTGTTGGGGCAGTATAGACTCGCTTCAAATCAGCCATCAGAGCTTTCAAATCTTTGTAGGATACAAATTTAGTGGAGTTACGGATTTGATGAATAATGCACTGCTGTATCTCTGTTTCAGGATAGACTGCTTCAATTGCTTGTGGAAATCCACTTAGTCCATCAATACATGTTATTAAGATATCTTTTACACCACGATTTTTTAGCCCATTCAGTATAGAAAGCCAGAATTTAGCATTTTCATTTTCACCAACATACATACCTAAAACGTCCTTTCTACCATTCATATCAATTCCCAAAGCAATATACACAGCCTTTTTTCGTATTCTTCCTTCACTACGAACGTGGAAATGAATTGCATCCATAAAAACAACCGCATATACTTCTTCCAAAGGACGTTCCTGCCATTCCTTTACAATCGGTATAATTTTATCAGTAACTCGGCTAATCGTACTGTCAGAAATATCAATGTCATATAACTCACGCATATGGGATTCAATATCATTTGTAGTCATACCTTTTGCATACATGGAAAGTATCCTTTCTTCCATATCTTGCGTAACGGTATTTTGATATTTCTTGATAAGCTGGGGTTCATATTCTCCATTACGGTCACGAGGAATAGCAACATTCATATCTCCATAGTTTGTATGCATGATTTTAGAAGAATATCCATTCCGACTATTGTCGGTTTCCTTATTCCGATAGTCATATTTTGAGTATCCCAGTTCGTCTTCTAATTCTCCTTCCAGAGAACCCTCCAGTAATACAGACATCATATCACGCATAACAGAATTGACATCTGTACCATTTTTGATAGGAATATCATTCTCTTTTAAGTATTCCTGCATCATTTTTCTGATTGCTTGTTTTTGGGGTGATTCTTTTCTTCTTTTGGGCATAAATAAAACCTCCAAACTGATATATTTATCTTACATCAGTTTAGAGGTTTACACAAACTTTAGGATACTCCCAAATGATACTATGGAGCTTTCTTGGTATATCGTTTCTAGTTTCAATTTAGAAAGTCTATCGATTGTTCGAGAAAATATTATTTTTGGTATGAAGTTTCAAGACATATTGATGATAGCTGGAATTTGTATTTTAATGTTTATTATTGTACTTATTTATTATATTTCAGTAAGGGATAAGGAACAATTGAACATTACAAATCGCATTGCTGATAATATAAATGATGCTGTAATAATAACAGATCGTACAACAAAGATTATTTATGCAAATTATGCATTTGAAAAAATTACAGGATATAAAAAAGAGGAAGTTTTAGGACTTAAAACGAATTATTTTAAATCAGACAAACAATCTCCTGAATTTTATAAAGAAATGTGGAAAAATATTATTCAAAATGGTTATTGGCAAGGCGAATTATGGGATAAGAAGAAAGATGGAATGTTATATCCCAAAAAAATTAAATATTTATGCAATCTATAATAAATCAAATCAGGTAATAGAGAAATATATTGGCATTTTTTCAGATCTCACAAAACGAAAAAAAGAGCAAGAATATGTAAATAAATTACAAGACTATAATATTACTACAAATTTGCCCAATGAAAATTTATTTCTGAGGTTACTTGATAATAATATCAGGGAAAATAAGAAAAATTTGAAAATAGTTTATTTTTCCATTCAAAATTATAATAGCATTGTATTAAATATAAAGGAGGAAGATCCTTCTATTATTCATAAACTGATCAATCGGATCAGTGCTATGCTAACAGGGGATGATTTTATAGCTCAGATTACTAAAAATAATTTTGTAATTGGTTTATCATCGATAATCGATCAAACTGAAATGGATGAGTTTATAGAAACATTCTTCGAGAAGAGCAGTGAAGCAATTCATTTTAATCAAAAAGAAATATATTTAGATATTAAAGCAGGTATTTCAAAGTATCCACTGCATGGAACGACATCCCATGAACTAATCAGAAATGCATATTTTGCATTAGAGAATGCAATTGAAGAAAAAGAAAAGAAGTATTTATATTATGATTTTAGTTTAAGAAAAAAAATGGAAGAAGAAATAGAGCTTCGGGCTTTCTTAAGAAAGGCAATTTTAAACAATGAACTGGAGGTGGTTTATCAGCCTCAAGTAAATATAGTTACAGAAAGAATTACAGGTGCAGAGGCTTTGTTGAGATGGGAAAATCAACACTTGGGAAAGATATCACCGGCTGTTTTTATTCCTCTAGCAGAAAAGACTGGGCAAATTATTGAAATTGGATATTGGGTGATTGAAAGAGTTTTTCAAGATTATCAATCAATAAAGCATAAATTTCGTGATGATTTTAGAATTTCAATTAATATTTCACCCTTACAATTTAAAGATTCGGAACTACTAAAAACAATGCAGCAACTTGCAGATAAATATGACGTTGATTTTAAGAATATTGAGATTGAAATTACAGAAAGTGTTTTAATGACAAATATTAATTCTATTAATGATAGTTTAAAAAATTTTAAAGCACTAGGAATGACAATTGCAATTGATGATTTTGGAACCGGTTTTTTTTCCTTAAGTTATTTAAAGAATTTACGGGTCGATAAATTAAAAATTGATCGCAGTTTTATTAAAGAATATCCGGAAAATGATAATGGGGAAATTGCGCAAGTCATTACAAACATTGCAAGCAAGTTAAAATTAGATATTATAACGGAAGGAGCGGAAACAAAAGAGCAGATTGAATATCTAAAATCAATTAGATGCAATTATGTACAAGGTTATTATTATAGCCCGCCTTTAAAAAGAGAAGATTTTTACCAATATCTTATGGACAAAAGCGATAAAAATTAATGCTTTTAACTCTTACATAAAACAGATAGTTACAAAATTTGATATGCGATAAAGTTTAAACTTTGTCGCATATTTATTTTATTTTGAACCTAAAAAAATCAAACCGCATATATATATTTAATAGCGAAATAAAACAATAAAAGATTAGATTGGAGTATGAATATGGCTATTAAAATTTTTATTGATCAAGGGCATAACCCAGTAAATCCTAATGCCGGTGCAGAAGCTAATGGACTGAGGGAACAAGATATCAATTATGAAGTGGGAGTAAGACTTGCGGCTCTTTTAAATGCAAATCCAAACTTTGAAGCAAGGTTATCCAGAAATACACCGACTGAACAGCTGGGTACAAGTACCGCTACAAGTCTTCGAACTAGGGTAACTATGGCAAATGATTGGGGTGCGGACTTTTTTATCAGTTTACATTGTAACGCAAGCGAGATTGTAACTGCCAGCGGCAGTGAGGCGTTTGTTTTTTATGAGAACAGTCCTGCTTTTTATATGGGGCAACGAATACTAGAGGGCTTAAATTATATGACAGGTTTGGAGAATAGAGGAGTTTTCATTCGACCATCTCTTTATGTACTTAGAGCAACGGCTATGCCGTCGGTTTTAGTGGAAATGGGATATTTAACAAATCCAAACGATGCTTATTTACTCTCGACAGACCCTCAAAGCTTTGCAGTTGGCATATATAATGGAATTTTAGCATATTACGGGTTGCTGTAACGTGATACATCATATCTACTATAGAACGACATTCTTATTTATGTGAATGTCGTTTACCTTTTTAAGGACATGCTAGTTTGATTATTAATTATTCATTTTGATAAGTTAAATAATTATCTTTATATTTTTCATACATCTTAAGAATCTCAGGATTAAAATATCAAACTGTTTTCTCTTATAAAAATAGCATGTATAATGGAAATAAAGAAGATTGGGTAGTATTTTTGTAATAAATCATTCGTTTTGGTCAATAATTCTATTATACGATAAAAACAGTTTATATAAGAGTGAACGCAGCAATGACGAAACAGAATGATTGTTAAAGGAGATGCAGAATGAAGTTTTACGAAGAACAAGGCGATCTGTTTCAAAATTCACCTTTGTTTTATGGAATGAATTATGATGAAATTAAAAAATGCTTAAGCTGCAGCGGAGCACATACTAAGAAATATAAAAAAGAAGAAGTGTTATTTCATGAGGGTGATACTCCGGAATACCTATTCTTATTATTGTCTGGAGCAGTTACGGTTTGCAGGCATTCTCTTTCCGGTAAGAGAACAGTGGTCACCACATTCCATATGAAAGGTGAATTATTTGGAGAGGTTTATTTGTTTTTGAAGGAAACAAGCTACGATTATTTTGCAATTGCTGTTAAAGATTCTCAGGTACTTCAGATTCCAAAGCGTTTTTTTTATCATACATGTGGAGAGAGCTGTTCGCATCATGAAAAATTGATAAAGAATATGCTTGCAATATTGGCTGGTAAAGCTAGATTTTTAAATCAAAGATTGCATCTCATGTCTAGTAGTAGTCTTCGCCAAAAAATTGCGAAAGTATTACTGGAAAATGTACAGACAGATGGAACAGTAAAGCTGGAAATGAATCGAGAAGAAATGGCAGATTATTTGGGTACAACTAGACCATCTGTCTCCAGAGAATTAATGAAAATGAGAGAAGAAGGGCTGATTGAAGTATCGGGAAAATGGTTTCGATTGTTGAACCTTTCAGAAATGAAAGAATATTTGTAGGTTCATAGTTAAAAATATAAATATTGTAACGAATGTTACGGATTATTTATATTTATACTGGTAATATAATCTTACAAAGGAGGCGATACCATTGAAAAAGAATTTAAAGAATATTGAGTTTGCAACTGTTTTACCATTTGCAGATCAAACAGATTATTTGCCTGGTCAGGTCGTAAGCAAAACCCTTGCACAAAATGAAGCGGTAAGTTTAACGTTATTTGCTTTTGATAAAGGGGAGGAAATCAGCACTCATTCTTCGGATGGAGATGCGTTGGTATTGGTACTGGATGGAACAGGAGAAGTAACGATAAATGGACAAACATCCCGTTTACAATCAGGAGATTCCATTGTTATGCCATCAGGTCAGCCTCATTCTGTTTACGCACCAGAGCGTTTTAAAATGTTTTTAATCGTATTATTTCCAATAAGAGAGGAGAGATAAGAATGAAAGCAAAAGTTATTGAAGGGTGTATCGGATGTGGTTTATGTGAAGGTGTTTGTCCTGATGTGTTTCGCTTAAATGAGGATGGAATTGCTGAGGCTTACGGCGAGGTGACACCGGATTTAGAAGAAAAGACAATGGAAGCAAAAGAAAGCTGTCCGGTTTCAGTCATTGAAGTTAAATAATTTATAAGAATTGAAGTGGCAGTGTAAACATGTTTACACTGCTATTTTTTATATAATTGCGAAATATAAAATATTACTTCCATCTAAAAATATTGTCGAAATTAGGAAATAATAATTGCGAAATTAGATATACAAGTAGTAGAATTAATTTAAATAATTTGTATCTTTAAAGGAGGGATTTTTATGCAAAAAAATCAAGCATTTTTTATTTGCAGTCTCATTTTTTCAATTCTAGTTACAATATTTGCATTGACGAATGCACGTGCTGTTTCGGTAAATTTATTATTTTATCAGTTTCAAGCATCGCAAGCAATTATTATAATATTTTCTGCGACAATAGGAGCGATTATAGTAACTTTTTTAGGTCTTATTAAACATATAAAATTAAAAAGTGAAATTAGAACATTGCGTAAAGAAAATATAGATTTAACAAAAAGATTAGATGATGTAAAAAAAGAATTGAATGCTGTTGTATTAGAAAAAGAAAATACAGAAATGCAATTTGAAGAAAAATCAGTTGAAACTATCTAGAATAAAGTCATATAGGTGACAAAAGTAAATGAAAAAGGGGATTTGGATTTGAAGAAGAAAACGCAAAAGGGTCTAAACACAGTTGAAGGTGTGTATGTTCCAACATTATTAACAATTTTAGGTGTAATTATGTACTTAAGACTTGGATGGGTTGTAGGTAATGTTGGTTTATGGGGGACTTTTTTGATTATCGCACTTGCACATATCATTACCATATCAACGACTCTCTCCATGTCTTCCATGCTTACAAACATTCAAATTGGAGCAGGAGGAGCATATGCCATAATCACTCGCTCCCTAGGTATGGAGATGGGTGGTGCGATTGGGATTCCACTTTATCTTTCACAAGCAATTTCCGTTGCATTTTATATAACCGGTTTTAGTGAACTTTGGGTTGCATTTTTTCCGAGTCATTCCATAAGATGGGTTGGTGTAATTGCGTGGATTTTATTAACATGTCTTTCAATTATTAGTGCTCGTTTTGCATTTCGTGTTCAATATTTAATATTAGCCGCTGTTTTTCTTTCGATCATATCCTTTATGACCGGACCGACTTTAAATACGGGGGAAATGGTATTAACCGGGGAAATGAAAGATGGGAGTTTCTGGATGACGTTTGCTGTATTTTTTCCGGCAGTAACAGGTGTTTTAACAGGTGCAACAATGTCCGGAGATTTAGAAAATCCTCGAAAAAGTATTATTAGGGGGACGTTGGCAGCAGTAATTACAGGATTGGTAATCTATATTTTATTAGCTATTTGGTTTGCACGCCAAGCGCCGCAAGAGTTACTCTTATCTGATTATATGGTTATATTGAAGCTAGCTAGGGTAAAGTTTTTGATTGTTGCAGGTGTGATGGGTGCAGTATTGTCTTCTGCACTTTCCACATTAGTTAGTTCGCCGAGAACTTTAGCCGCACTTGCTGAAAATCGTGTTATTCCTTTATGGAAAATTTTTTCTAAAAAAAATAAAAAAGGAGAACCACTTTATGCAATTCTCGTTTCTTCAATGATATCATTGTTTGTAATCTTATTAGGAAATCTTGATAGCTTGGCAGAACTCTTAACAATGTTTTTCTTGACCACTTATCTTATGATAAATGTTGTTGTTTTGATTGAGCAAGGCACGGGTCTTACGAGTTTTCGTCCAACTATGGCAATGTCAATCTTTGTACCTTTAGTAGGAAGTATTGGCTGTTTTTCAGTTATGCTGCTTATTAATCCGTTATTTACAGGGATCACCATACTCATTGTATCAATGATATATTCTTTATTAAAAAGAAAGAATTTAATTTCACCTTGGGGAGATGTAAGAAGCAGTATTTTTGTCGCCATCACTGAATGGGCGGCTCAAAGAATTATGCGAGCGACATATCATCCAAGACTATGGAAACCAGCAATTGCCATCCCTGTAGAAACTCCGGAAGATTTTCGACGTATATCTAGATTTGCAAGAAACTTAGTATATCGTTCCGGGCGGTTGTATTATATGACTGTTTACTCTGAAATTGTTATGGATGAGAAACATAAAAATCAGATTGAAGATGCTTTAAAGCCACTTACGGATGAGGGTGTTTTTGTACAAAAGGTATTTGTACGTTCCGATGATTTTACCAGTATGCTGGTAAGAGCACTGCAATGTTTTGAAAATAGCTTTCTTCCGCCCAATACGGTATTGCTAACTGTAAGCGAAGACAATAAAAAAAGAGAAAAAATGAAAGAGCTTTTAGATTCGCTTCGTTATTCTAAGATTTCATTAATGTGTTTGTGGCTTCATCCGAAATACAATCTTGGTTCAGAGAAAAGTATTAATATTTGGCTGAGAGAAAAAAGTCCGAATAATGATTTAGCAGTACTTAGTGCATTAAAATTAGCCGGAAACTATGATGCCCAACTTACTTTATGTAGGGTAATAGAAAATGACAGAGGAAAAAATAAGGTGGAAGAAGACTTACTCTTATTTATTGAGGAAGCGAGGTTACCTTCAAATACAAAAACAAAGGTTGTTTCAGGCAGTTTTTATGACTTGCTTCAAGAAGAAAGAGCAGATTTGACTATTTTAGGGATGCCAATGAACTATGAAGAAATGATTCACCTGATTGATATGGCTCCGGGCAGCATACTATTTGTTGGATCGGATGGGATGGAAAGCTTGTTTGCATAATAAATTGTTTGATTCTGATAAGAGTTTAAAAGGAAAGGCAACTTAAAAGACCTTTCCTTTTATTTTTTTCTTTATCTTTATCTTTATCTTTATCTTTATCTTCGCTTTCTTAGTACGAGGTTTTCATGTGTCTGTTCTTCTAGTATAACTTTTCCTCTTTCAATCAGTTTGCCTTGATTTCGTAGATTGAGAGACATATAAATTTCATAGAGTTCTTGTTGATCTTTGCTTAAAACAGCTTCTAAATTTTCAGTGGTATTAAGATAAGTGCTTTCTCCCAATAGATAATCGATTGATACATTGAAAAATTTTGCGATTTTTTTAATCATAGTAATATCCGGTTCATTGACGCCTGTTTCGTATTTTGTATAAGTAGATACACTCACATCCAAATGTTCTGCGACTTGTGCTTGTGTTAATTTTTTTTCTTTTCTAAGTTCTTTTAAACCTTTTCCAAAATCCATTTTTATTCCCTTCATGTTTATTTTTTAGTTGTTGTTAAAAATTATTATACAATATCACTTAAATATTGACAATACGGAAAATTATTAATATAATGTGAATAAAATATGACGATATATCATATAAATGTGACGAAATGTGATTGTTTGTGTAAGGAGTTGTTAAGCTGACAGTATATCTGACAGTTTACATAAAAATTTAATAAGGATATTTTATAGGAGGAAACAAAATGGAAAAAATCAAAAAAAAATTAAAAATGCCTCATGCCTATGCGATTATCATTTTACTAATTCTTTTTTGTATGATTCTAACTTGGATATTACCAGCTGGAACCTTTGAAACCGTATATAACGAAGAATTAGATCGTGAATTGGTAGTCGCCGGAAGCTATTCACCCGTGGAATCATCTCCTGTAGGCCCTTGGGGATTTTTTGAATCCTTATATGCAGGAATGGTAAACGCATCAGAAATCATATTCTTTGTCATATTTGCCTCTGCTTATGTTTTTCTATTAATGAAAACAGGATCATTAAATGCTTTGGTGGGTTCAGTGCTTCGTTCTTTAGGAAATCGTGATCATTTAATTATTCCGATTATAATGCTTGTTTTTGGAATAGCAGGTACTACAATTGGGGCTTATGAAGAAGTATATGGACTGATTCCTGCCTTTATTGTAATGGCAATTACTTTAGGATATGACCGAATTGTAGGTGGTGCCATGGTATTTGTAGGTATGGCAACCGGATTTTCAGCAGCGATACTAAACCCATTTACGATTGGTCTTGCTTCTGCAGTTGCAGGAATTCCTATGATGAATAACAAGATATTAATCTTCCGCATTGTTGCATTTTGCTTGTTTATGACGTTATCCATTTCTTATGTAATGTGGTATGCGCATAGAATTAAAAAGGATCATACAAAGAGTTATCTTTTTGGTGTTCCGGAAAAATTGTTGACAAAAGATATACTTACTCGTGAAGAGGTAATTGCATTGCCTTTTACAATTCGACAAAAGATTACATTGTGGACATTTTTAATTCTAATCATTGCTATGGCTGTTGGAATTTCTGTTTATGGATTCTATTTGGAAGAACTTGCCGCTTTATTTATTATAGGCTTTTTTATTACAGGTATCATTAATCATATGAGTGTCAGTGATATTGCTGATTCTTTTGTGGAATCTTCAGAATCTGCTATGTATGGCGCTTTATTAATTGGATTATCTTATTCGATTGAAGTTGTTATGTCTTCCGGTAACATTATTGATACGGTTGTATTATTCCTTTCAAACCTTGTAGGCTCTCTACCAGGTAGTTTGGCTGCAGTCGGTATGCTGGCTGGGCAAAACATCATCAACTTCTTTATTCCAAGCGGTACCGGT
Source organism: Anaerovorax sp. IOR16 (assembly GCF_017168145.1). Taxonomy (GTDB): domain Bacteria; phylum Bacillota; class Clostridia; order Peptostreptococcales; family Anaerovoracaceae; genus IOR16. Next base: position 266,793 of record NZ_JADQTL010000011.1, read on the forward strand.
CAAGCAGTTGTTGTAATGCCGATCATGGCACCTCTGGCTGACTTAGTAGGAATTTCTCGTGAAGTTGCAGTAACGGCTTATCAATTTGGTGATGGTTTTTCTAATATGTTCTGGCCGACAGCGGTTGCAGTAGAATGTGGTATTATGGGAATCGGTCTGGATAAATGGTACAGATTTATTACCCCTTTATTTATTATGATGTTTATTTTGCAAGCGATTTTAATTAGTGTTGGAGTTGTTATCGGAATTTAGTTAGGAGGAATTGAAAAATGAATCGTTTTCCATACATAAATATTGAAGGAAATGAATATGAGCTTGGAGTCCAAATCGGAAAAATCTTTCAAGAGGACATTCAAGAAAATGTAGAATTTATAAAAGAGCAGATGAAAAATCCATATATAAAAAAGGATTTTGATCTTATAAAATCTAAAATTGAAAATCAGTATCCGGAGCAATTGCAGCATGTGTTTGGTCGTGCGGATGGAGCTGGTGTTAACAGAGATTTGTATTTGTTGTTTTTATGTTATGAACTATGGGAAGACAGAGATCCAGAGCATTGTTCCGATATTATGATTCGTCAAGGGGATCATATTGTGATGGGACACAATGAAGATGGCCCATATACCAAGCGTAATTCTGCTTTTATAAAATACAATATAGATGGTATGTACTTTTTTGATTACTCAACACCGGATGCTTTAGCCGGAGCGTCTTTTGGATTCAATAGTTATGGATTAGTCTATTCTATGAATTATATGTATATTGAAAATATGCGGCGTACGGAAATACCTGTTTGGTTTCTTGCAAGACAAATAATAACCTGTAAAAGTATATCTGAAATAAAGAAAAAGCTTGAAAGCTTTGAAATTGCATCCGGATTTCATTTCAATCTTTTTATTGATGGAAAAGCTTATTCCATTGAAGGAAAATTTAATCGGGCTGAGATTGTCGAAGTTGATGGCGTTTTTGTACATACAAATCATTATGTAAATGAAAGCTTTGATGAAGGTTACGCACCGCCGGAGGCAAATACTTTATTTCGCTATGCAAAGATGAAAGCCTTATTCACAAAAAAAGGTATTAAAAGATATACAACCGATGATATTGAGGAAATTTTGAGTTATCGTGCAGAAAGCTATTATAATTCTATTTTGTCCGAAGAGGATATGAAAAGAAATATTACAGCTTGCACAGTACTGTTTGACAGTGCAACCAAGACAATTAAGCTAATCAATCGAGTTGAAAACAAGCAACATCTATTTTTATTGGATGCAGTAAAATAATTATTGACATATGACCAAAAGTAGATATAATGTAATTGCAACAATAGAATAATTAAATCATTAAGGTGCCTCAATAGAGGAGAATAGGGAAGACCGGTTAAATCCGGCGCGGATCCACCACTGTAATTGATGACAAAGCCCAATAAAACCACTGGATTAATATCTGGGAAGGTGGGCAGCGTATGATTCATTAGCCAGGAGACCTGCCTTGATGCCAGACAAGATAGAATAGGGAAGTTCTGATTTTGTACACGTATATTACATATATAGATTCCAAAAATGGGAGAATCTTTTAGTATTTATTACTATAAGATTCTTTTTTTATTGCAAAAAAAGATGTTAGGGGAGTTTCCTCTTAAAAAGAAAGGAGGTGAATTGCTTTGTTTATGTCTGCGTTTGGTCTTTTAATTGCAACTTTGATTTTGAGTTTAAAATCAGGATTGATACTAGGTATGTCACAAAATAGTGTAAAACAAATAGTGTTTTTTTCTTCAGCATTTGCAATTAGTTTAGGAGTATTAGTTATGTTTTTTCTACCGATGCAAAGCGTAATGGTTGCAATACTAGATAAGTATACCTTTATAGGGTCTATTTTAATGGCACTTTTTTTAATCTATTTAGGAATCAATGGAGAAATGAACAACTGCAGTGCTTGTGATGCAACAAGTAATAATAAAAAATATATCACTGTTTTATTACCTTGTCCGCTGTGTTTAATAGCGTTAGCTTTAGCGGTTATTTTATTAGGACCAGCTTTAAAACTATCACCAATATGGCTTGGGTGGATTACTGCAGGTGTTTTCTTTTTAATGCTGCTTATCATTTCTTTTGGAATAAGAAAGCTGATGAAAACTATTACTGTAGATGCGGAAACAATCCTGAATACTTTTTTATTATTCCTTGGTGCATTTACCTTGTGCTGTAGTTTATTTATTCCTAGTTTAGTTCAATCCATGATGGCACCGTTTTCACCCATTTCTTTAGAATCAGGTCGTTGGACTTTAGGTGCAATTACAGGAATGTTCGTTTTACTCATAATTGGTTATATGAAACATGCTTTAGTTCACAGAAAAGGAGAAAGAAAATAAATGATAATTCCAGGTTCAGAGTATTTGACAAAAATAATTCATGCAGCATCACAGTGCTTATTAATTCCTGTGATTATAGGACTTGTAATACTTTTGATTTATGGGTTAATGGAATTGGGGAACTTTTTAGGGGAAAAAAGGACGAGAAGAAAGAAGAAAATCTTTCAATTATTAGAGACTATCTACGATACAGAAGCCGGGTTTCCATGGAACGGTAATAAAATAAAAGAAGTCATTGAAAAGAGTTTTCTTAATACAAGGCAAACAAAACTTATAGAAGATTTTTTAGAAAAATCTAACCTTTCAAAAGAGGCGAAAGAGCTGATTGCAAAAGACATTATAGATCAAGAGGAAACGCAGCTTCGGCATATTCTCAACAAAACAGATTTGTTAGCTAAAGTTGGTCCGATACTTGGATTGATGGGAACATTAATTCCGTTGGGACCCGGTTTAGCTGCTCTCGGTCAGGGTGATTTTGTTGGGTTGTCTGAGGCAATTATCGTAGCCTTTGATACCACCGTTGTCGGAATGCTCATTGGTGCAGTCGGCTCGTTTATTTCTAAAATACGTAATACTTGGTACAATCAAGATTTAAATGCTCTTGAAATGGTACTTAACTTGATAATCGGAGGTGAAGAGCATGCTTGACCGAAGAGCAAAAAGAAGTCGTTTGTCCGAGGAAGAAGTGGATCCAATTGCAGGATTAGCAAATTTAGTAGACGTTATGTTGGTATTTTCCTGTGGCCTTTTGGTTGCTTTGGTTATGACTTGGAATCTGCAAGACATTCTTTTTCAGAAAGTGGATGTGGAAAAAGGACAGCAGCTTGTTGAAGTACCGAAAATTGAGAAGAGTGGCGGCGAAGGATACAGTGAAATGGGTAAGGTATATGAAGATCCTGAGACCGGAAAATTGATTCTGATTGAAGAAGTTCCGATTGGTAGTAATGAATAAAGAATTGAAAGGAGTAGTATCATGACCTCACAGGTAAACCAGAAGAAAAAAACATTAGCATGGATAATATTATTCATGTTGGTGTTTAGTATATGCATGCCATTGGCAACTGTTTTTGCAGAGGAACCGACGGGTACAGAAGGGGTAGTCGAAGAAATTGTAGAAACACCAGCGGAAGAATGTGTAGAAACACCAGCGGAAGAATGTGTAGAAACACCAGCGGAAGAATGTGTAGAAACACCAGCGGAAGAATGTGTAGAAACACCAGCGGAAGAATGTGTAGAAACACCAGCGGAAGAATGTGTAGAAACACCAGCGGAAGAATGTGCAGAAACGCCAGCGGAAGAAGGTGCAGAGACAGCAGCGGAAGAAGGTGCAGAAACACCAGCGGAAGAGCCTGCTGAAACGCCAGCAGAAGAGTCTGAAGAAACGACACAGGGTGCAATTACATATTTGTTAGAGGGTGCTGAAGATCCAGTCAAAGTAACGATGGTTTTGGGTAGTGCATCAACCTATGTCCCGCAGTTGAGCAGCGCATATGAATTAATAAAAGACGCATCGTATCCTTTGGATTTGAAACTTTATAGTACAAAAGCAGTTCGAGATTATCCGGATACTGTCAAGCAAAGACTGGCAGAAACGGATGTTTTAATGCTTGAAATGGTAGCGCAAGAAACAATGGATACCCTTTTGGAAATGATTCAAAATGATTTGAAGAATACCGGAAAATGTTTTATAACGAATACGACTGCAGTATATGGACAGGATGACATCGATTATTCAAAATCGGAAGAGCTGAAAGCGTATTTTACCAATAGCGGTGTAGAAAACATGAGAAGGTTATTATTGTTACTAGGTACATGGAGTGAGAATCCATTAGAAGTAACAGAAGAGATTGCAACCATCCCTTCTCCTTTACCAAGTACAATTGGATTTATTTATCATCCGCAAGCAAAGAAACTTCCATTTAATCCGGACAAGCTGTCAGAAAAAATAATGGAGTTGGGTACAGATCAGAAAACATTAAAAATGATTTATGATTCCATTCTACAAGCAAGCAATGAAATTGGAGATGAAGCAGTAAAAGAATTTACTTTAAATTTAGGAACGGCAACCATCCAATCAACTGCAGATTTATCGGATGCAGATTTGGATGAAATCATTGCTTTGGAAAGCAATGGTACAAATGCGAATATCATTGATATAATAAAAACCTCCAAGAATAAGATACCGGACTTGGAAGGTGTATTTGAAACAATTGACGGTTATATCGGCTGGTATAAAGCCTCCGGGAAAATGAAAGAAAATGAATCTTGGGTAGGTGTAACCACGCAAAGAACTTGGTACGTAGCAGAAGATATTCAAATGCAATTGGATTTAATCGATCGGATTGAAAGCAAAAATGCAAATGTATTATTTGCAATACCACCAACTTCAAGTAAAAACCGTGACCAATTTATCCATAATCTTTTTATGAAAAATGGAAAAAGCAAAGTGGATGTTCTTATTACTGTTTTAGGTTTTAATTTTTTTAGTACTGCCGAAAAAAGTGTCAATTTATTTAAAGAATTGGGAGTGCCGGTAATAGCACCGACACAAACAAGTAGCTTGGAAGAGTGGGAAAAAGACAAATATGGAAACCAAGTTAGCTTGACAACACAAGTAGCTTTACCGGAATTGGATGGTAGAATTGAACCTATTTTTTTAGGTGGAATTAAAGAGGTAGAGGATGAGGATGGCAATCTTATTGAAAAGAGAATGCCTCTCGATTATAATACTGACCGCCTAGCTGGAAGAGCACTTGCTTGGGCAAAAATAAAGAATGCAGAAAATACAAATAAAAAAGTCGCACTTATTTATTATAATCATGATGGTGGAAAGGATGGAATTAAGGCATCATACTTAAATGTTGTTGAAAGTGCATCGAATATACTGACACGATTAAAAGACGAAGGTTATACAATTGGCAGTGATGTAGATTTAACAGCAGCAGGGTTAAAGGAAATTATTGATCAAAAGGGTAGAAATATTGGTAGTTGGGCACCTGGTTGTTTGGATACATTAGTACAAGAAGGTGCTATGAAAATATCCTTAGAAGATTATTTAAGCTGGTATCATAATTTACCGGTTCAAATGAGAGAAGAGGTAGAAAAGCAATGGGGACCGGCTCCTGGAAATATAATGGTTCATAATGGGGAAATTGTAATTCCTGGAACCCAAATGGGTAATGTGTTTTTCGGACCTCAACCAATGAGAGGATGGGGTGATGATCCAGATTCCATTGCCCATTCTGCGACATTACCTCCAACGCATCAATATTTAGCTTTTTATTTTTGGCTACAAAATGATTTTAATGCGGATGCCGTTATTCATTTAGGTACTCATGGAACATTGGAGTGGCTTCCGGGAAGAAGCATCGGACAAGGAGAGGATGATTATCCAGATCAATTAATAGGTAATATGGTTAATATTTATCCTTATATTGTAAATAATCCGGGAGAAGCGGTTCAGGCAAAAAGAAGAAGTTATGGTGTGACAATAGGTCATATGATTCCTCCTATGCTTCAAGCAGGTCTTTATGGAGATTTACAAGAACTTCAGACTTTAATGATTGATTACCGAACATTAGTAAATGATGGATTAACAGATCAGGCAAACATAAAAAAAGATCTTATTTTAAAAAAGGTAGATGAATTAGGTTATACAGAACAATATGGAGATGCTTTGAAAGTAGACTTTGATAAAGCGGTAGAAGAGTTGCATCATGAGCTTGAAGAGCTTGCAGAAGAATTAATGCCTTACGGTCTGCACACATTAGGAACACCAATGTCTGGAACCATTTTAGATCAAATGGTGGATTCCATAGTTAATTATGATCTAATAAATCGTGAAGCGGAAAAAGACAGTATTCGAATAAACCTATTGGCAGTTCCATCGGAGTTGGATGCTGTTATTGCTGCATTAAACGGTGCTTATATTGAGCCAGGTCCTGCTAGAGATCCGATTCGAGTTCCGGAGGCAATGCCAACTGGTCGTAATCTTATTCCGTTTGATCCAAGACAAGTTCCTGATCGGGCGGCATGGGAAACAGGCAAAAAAGCAGCGGATGCGTTGCTTGAAGCCTATAAAAATGAAAAAGGGGAGTATCCTGATTCTGTAGGTGTCGTACTATGGGCAATCGAGACTATGAGAACGAGAGGTGAATCCGTTGCGGTTATAATGAGACTTATCGGAGTGGAACCAGTTTATGGAAAAGGCGATAAGGTAACGGAAGTAATGGTAACACCGCTTGAAGAGCTCAAACGACCAAGAGTGGATGTTCTAGTTACTATCTCTGGTTTATTCAGAGATACATTTGGTACAACCATTGATGTTTTGGACGATGCTTTTCGACAAGTGGCAGCTCTTGATGAGATGGAAGAACAAAATAAAGTACGTAAGAATTATCTTGCATTGAAAGATAAGCTGCAAAATAGTGGTATGGAAGAATCCGAAGCGGAGACATTGGCAGCTTCAAGAATTTATGGATCTGCACCGGGAACTTATGGTACAGGTGTATCCGACTTAACAGAAACAACAAGTGCTTGGGAAAAGCAAGATGATTTAATTGATGCGTATATGAATCGAATGTCTTATATCTATGGAAAAGGTATCTTTGGGAAACAGGCTACAGAAAGCTTTATTGAGAATTTAAAGAATGTTTCCACGATCACTCAAGTAAGGGACTCTGTTTGGGGAACATTAGACAATGATGACGTTGCACAATATCTAGGTGGGTTAAAGCTTGCTGCTGAAAAATATTCAGGCAATGATTTGTTAACTTATATTATCAATACACGTGCAAATGGAGATCCAAATGTACAGACCTTAGCAGAATTTATTCGTAATGAAATGAGGTCACGAGTACTCAATCCAAAATGGATTGAAGGTATGCTGAAGGATGGTTATGCAGGTGCTGCAGAAATTGGTGATCATATTAAGAATATGTTTTTAATGGATGCAACTACAGAGGGAATTGATGATTGGTCTTGGCAGCAGGTTGCAGAGACGTATATTTTTAATGATGAGATTAGAGCACAGCTAGACCCATACATTGTACAATCAATCATTGGATGGAACATGGAAGCCGCAAGAAGAGATATGTGGGAAGCAGATAAGGCAACTCTTGAAAAACTTGCAGATACTTATGTGCAGACTATGGTACAAAATGGTGTTGTTTGCTGCCATCATACGTGCGGTAATATTGTATTAAATGAATGGGTTGCTGAGTATTCTACTTTAGATAAAGATACTTTAAAGCAGTTTGATAAAATATTGACTGAGGCAACGGATAAAGATGTTAATGTTAAGATAGAGGAATCATCTAAACCGAAGTCTAAAAATGACTCAAATGAAAAGATTGAACCTGTAAAGCCGGAAGCTCCAAAGGAAACGCCGGAGACAACAGAACCGGAATCAAATAAAACTCCGCAGGTTGAAACACAGGTGCCAAATGTCGAAAATGAAAAGGCACAGTCATTAGAATCAAATCAACCGGCGGCAGGAGAAGAACAAAAGGATAATAATCTTGTTGCAGAAAGCTCTTCCGGTGCCGGAAAGCAGCCGGAAGCAAAACCGGAAGAAGGGGAAGCGGCGCAAGAGACTGCCGTTAAGGCATATGAAATTACTGAAAAAGAAAGTGCCCAAAATGATGTAGGGAAAAAGGCAGTTGCTGCCGGAGCAATTGTAATGTCTATTACAATAGTAGGTGTGTTCCTAAAAGGTTATTTGGCGAAAAGAAGATAATTCTAATAATTAGTAATTAAGGGGTTAGATACACAATCTAACCTCTTTTATTTGAAATTAAAGTAGTATCAAATGTTACGTATTATATTCTTCCGCTAAGACGACTTCTTTAATAAAAAGATCTACGAGATTTGGATCAAATTGTTTGCTTCTATTCAATTTAAGCTCATTAATCGCATATTGTCTTGATTTGGCAATACGATAGCTTCGATCACTGGTAATTGCGTCATAAGTATCGGCAATGCTAATCATACGAGATTGTAAAGGAATTTCTTCAGCTCTTAAACCTGTTGGATATCCTTTACCATCCCATCGCTCATGGTGATATAATACGTAATCTGCTATTTCACCCATATCATTAATAGCACTTAGTATTCGATAACCAACCTCAGAATGTCGCTTCATTTCTAAGTATTCTTCTTCTGATAATATGTTTAAACTATTTAATATGTCTTCATTAATGGCTATTTTTCCGATGTCATGCAATAGTCCGGCTGTTTTTACTTCTTCGAGCTGCTGATCAGAAAAATTCAATGCATTAGCAAGACGTTTGCATAAATCAGAGACTCGTTTGGAGTGTTGCTCTTCTCTTTTGTTTTTTTCATGCAAAGCATTGAGAATGGCACCAATTGTTTTGCCTCTTACACTTGGACTGTCAAATAATTTCTTTTTATACATATAGTCTTCTGCACGGTTAAAAACTTCTTGAATGTCTTCATTCTCATTTTTTTTCACGTCCCAGCCAAAGGAAATGGATATATTTATAGAACCTATTTTTTCTTTTTTACTGATTTCTTTGATGGTGGAAATAAGATTTTCGGCATGTGAATGGGAACTTTTAGAAATAAGGATTACAAATTCATCGCCACCAATTCGTGATATAATTTCATTTGATGTACATGCTTTTTTTAATACTTCTGCTACTTGAATTAAAAGTTTATCACCCATTAGATGTCCAAAGGAATCATTGATCAATTTAAGTCCATTTACATCACCTATAATAATGTAAAGAGGAAGATTGCTTTTTATATCAAGACGTTTAAGTTCCTCTTCAAAAAATCTTCGGTTGTATAATCCTGTCATATGATCGTGATAACTTAAATATTTTATTTTTTCTATTGTTTCTGCAAGTTCTTTTGTTTTCTGATTTACTAGATGTTTTAAGATAGAACTTAAAATAAGAAGCCCTAATACAATCCATAAAAACAGCAAGAATACCCAAAGATTTTCTTTAATGTGGGTAATAAAGTCTTTTTTTTCATATACTCCAAGCCATTTATCATAAATTTCTTGGTATTCTCCGGTAGCTTTTATAATTTGCATTCCACCATTTAAGATAAGTAAGAGATTTTCATTTTCTTTTTTTACTGCCATACAGTAATCATTCGGATTTAGTATAATTCCTTGTTCTTTTATATTTTTAAAAGAATTTTTACGGACGTTATAGATACCTGGTAATTTTAAGATTCCAGCATAATCATAAGTTTTATTCTCGATAAGTGTAAGTGCTTCTGCTACGGTAGGAACTTCAATAAGTGTAATATTCATATTTTGGTTTAATAAAAATTCTGCGATGATATCTCCTTTTTGCACGACGATTTTTTTATCTCTTAAATCTTCAATTCCATTAATAACAATCTCTTTTCTAGTAAATATGTCACCATTTGTAATACTATGCTTTGCCGAAAAGCTATAAATGTTCTCTCTTTCTTCAGAGTAAAACATACCTGAGATAGCATCTATTTCTCCCTGTTCTAATGCACTTCTGGTTTTACTCCATTCATCAAGTCTGATTTCAACATCATAACCCATAGCGGCACCTGCAGCTTTAGCAAGTTCCACATTAAATCCTGTTGGTCTTCCCTTTTCATCAAGAAAACTATATGGAGGGTAATTGATGTCATCACCGACTATAATTTTCATAGAATTATCTGCAAAAGAATACTCAGGCATAAATTTAACAAAGCCCGATATAAAAACAATTATAATAATAGACAAAAGTATTAATCGAAGATTTTTATTTAATTTCATAGGCGGCTCCTATAATTTTATAATCTAAAAATTATTTTGGTGCGATTGTCTAGACATATTATAGCATAATATGTCAATTTTCAAATTGATTATTTTCAATATTTGGATTATTAAAAAGGTATACTATTTTTTTACTTATAAACATGTATAGTGGCCGCAACTTAAAGTAATGGAAAAAGAAACCAAGCCTGTAGTATACTATATAAATAAATGAAAAATGGATGATATTGAGGAGGCAATGGGTAAAGGAAATGAAACTGATTGAATCAAAAATAAAATATGTATTAGTATTGCTAGCTTTCCTTTTTATAGGAATTGGTATTTTAAGAGAAGAACATTTTATGGTATTGCAAAAGGCAGTGAAGATTTGTCTTGAATGTATTGGGGTTGGATGATGAAAATGAAAAATAGATGGAAAAGATTAATAATTCAAACGATGGCTGCAATATTATGCAATGCAAATTTTAAAGGATTTGCAGAAAGTAAAATTTATACTGGAAAGTCTAAAATGATGTGTGTGCCTGGATTAAATTGTTATTCATGCCCCGGAGCAGTTGGTTCTTGTCCGATTGGTGCTTTACAAGCAGTTTTAGGGGGAAGGGATTATAGTTTTGCTTATTATGTTGTTGGCCTACTCTTATTCTTCGGTGTTATCTTCGGAAGATTAATCTGTGGACTTTTATGTCCATTTGGATTTATACAAGATTTGTTGTTTAAAATAGGAACCCCTAAAATTAAGGTGCCGAAAAGGCTGGATAAAGCCTTGCGTTTCGTAAAATATGGGATGCTGCTAATCCCAGTATTTTTATTGCCAATTTTTTTAACCAATCAATTTGGAATGGCATCGCCTTATTTTTGCCAATGGGTTTGCCCTGTCGGAACGCTTGAGGGAGGAATTCCTTTAATCACTTATCATGAAAGTTTAAGACAAATGATAGGGTTTCTTTTTCATTGGAAAGTAAGTTTACTTGTATTAACTGTTGTTTTATCGATATTGATTTATCGGCCATTTTGCAAATACGTTTGTCCGCTGGGTGCATTTTATTCTTTGCTCAATCGATTCAGTTTTTATCAAATGCAAGTGGATAGAACAAAATGTAACAAATGCAAGGCTTGTGAGCGAGTTTGCAAGATGAACGTAGAAATCACAAAAAATATTAACTCTTTGGAATGCATTCGTTGTGGAGAGTGTAAGGATGCCTGTAATAAAGGAGCCATTTATTCCGGATTTTTACATATTAGAAAGAAAAATAGATACTAAATTCTGGGGATAAAGAAGGATTTAAAGTTTTAGTTTCGCTCCACTAAAAGGGTTAGATAGAAATATTTAACCCTTTTTTAGTATATTTGTATTCTTCTTTTAGATAGCATACTGTGTTATGCTATTTAAGAGTTATTTGTAATAATTCACTGCTTAAAAATTAGAAAGCTGGTAGAAATGATAAAACATATGTTTAGTAAAGACAAAATTTTACAATTAATTGAAATAATAAAGAGATATAAAAAAACATTAAGTATATATTGTATCGTAATCTTTCTGCTATTTGTTGGCATTATTATCGTATTTCACGATTATCAATGGTACAGTACACCCATTGTTAAAATAAGTCGCGTAGAGAATACCTTATATGATGAAGCAGAGGGTTATCATGGAGAAAAAGAGTCTTATTATGAACAGAATTTGTTTGGCATTGTAATGAATGGTGAACATAAGGGACAGAAAATAAAAATGAATAACACTTACTCATCATCTCATGTTCATGATGAAGAATATAAAGTTGGAGATGAAGTTTTTATTCAATTCAAGAACAAGGAAGCGCAAATGTTAACCGGGTTAATATTAGGACTGAAAAGGGATAAATATTTAGCGATTCTTTTCTCAGGACTGATTTTTATCGTTTTATTGGCTGCAAGAAAAAAAGGAGTCTTTGTCCTTTTTTCTCTATTAATAAATATTTTGATTTTTTGTTATGCATTAAATTTATATGGAAAAGGGGAAAATATATGGTCTCTTAGTATCATAATGGTGTTATGCTTTACCTTTTTATCGCTTTTACTTATTAGTGGTTTTAATAAGAAGACATTGGCTGCTGTTCTATCTACATTAATCTGTGTTTGGATTATGATGTTTCTTTTAAAAATAGTAATGCAGCATACCACTGGAGTGGATTATACATTTATGGAATACGTCACCAGTCCAAGTGATTTACCGGAGATCTTTTTATCTCAAATTTTACTTGGTGGTTTAGGAGCAATTATGGATGTCGCTATAACTATGGCATCTACGATAAACGAACTACTTGTGAGAGATCATGAAATTGCAATAAAAAACATGGTGAAATCTGGACGGGAATTGGGACATGACATTATGGGTACGATGATCAATGTCATGCTGTTTACTTACATTTGCGGTTCTATTCCATTAATTATTCTTAAGATGAAAAATGAAATAAATTTACGTACGATTATTTTTGTACATATGCCTTTTGAAGTGTATCGTTTTTTGGTAGGGAGCATAGGAATTCTTTTAGCTATACCGATTTCGTTACTGATTTCTTTTATTTTATTAAAAAAATGGAGGAAAACAGTATGATTAAATTATTGGTTTTAATTTTGATTTCTCTACTTATTTTAATTGGCGGGGAACGTGGATTGATTACCATCATATCTCTATGCTGGAATCTATTTATTCTTGCAGTCTCCTTTGTACTTATGTCATGGGGGTTAAATCCATTATTGACTACATTTTGTAGTTGTCTTTTAATTAGTAACGGTACTATATTTTATCAGAACGGGAAAAATGCAAAAACAATTGCATCCTTTATTTCCGTACTTATAATTATGCTTCTATTATTTTTATTTATTTATGTAGCTGCATATCATTCTCATGTTGGTGGATTGAATGAATTAATGAAAAATGATGATATGATATTTTGCCTTTCAACAAACATCAATGTTAATATGGGAAGCATTGGGGTTTCAATGATTATTATAGGTCTGATGGGAGCCATTATAGATACGGCAATTGCTGTTTCTTCCGGCGTGTATGAGGTTTATAGCAATAATAGGCATTTAACAAAGAAAGAACTAATAATATCAGGAATGAGTATTGGAGGAGATATACTGGGTACAACCGTGAATACATTATATTTTGCATATATTGGAGAGTCGTTAATGCTTTTTGTATTATTTAAAAATTTTCATTATACTATTTCTGAAGTAATAAATTCAAAGGCATTTTTTCAAGAGGTAATCTGTATTGTATTTAGTGCAATTGGTTGTGTTGCTATTATCCCAATTACTGCAATTGTTGTATCATATTTGTTGACAAATTCAGATAGATTTAAAAAGTTTTTAGATGAGGATGCATTGTTTGCAGAAAAGAAATCATGATATAATTAAAAGGTAAATAAATTGAATTGGTACATGATTTAGAATACATGTACCAATTCATTAATTTAGGGAAGAAGTATTATTTTTCGTTAAAGTCAACCCAATCTTTTGCTTCCTGGACATCGTCTTCTGATGGAATGGCTTCATTGGATTCCGGTTCTCTTTTGTAATCATCTGCAAGAGGAAATGTTTTAAATTTTTCCATTTTTTAATCTCCTTTTCCTTTTGAATGTTATGTAGTATTTCCAAATGTGGTTTAGTCATACGAATTTAAAGTTTTAAATATCGAATAAAAAGCTCTAAAAAATATTTAAAAGTTAATGGATGAGGAAGATTTTTTTAAAAAATTAAATTTATAAAAAATGAATTAAAGAAAACTGAAAAGGAAAAAGGGAGAGAGGAAATGAAATTAGAGATTATTAAAGGAGATATCACAAAACAGAAGGTAGATGCCATTGTAAATGCAGCGAATTGTTCTCTATTGGGAGGCGGTGGCGTAGATGGAGCGATTCACCGTGCTGCAGGGAAAAAGTTATTGGAAGAATGCAAAACGCTTCATGGTTGTGAAACCGGGAAGGCTAAAATTACAAAGGGCTATGATCTTCCTGCAAGTTATGTGATTCATACCCCTGGACCTATTTACAGAGGAGGACAGCGAGAAGCGGAGCTTTTGGAAAGTTGTTATCAAGCTTGCATTCGATTAGCAGAACAGTATCACTGCAAGAGCATTGCTTTCCCATCTATCAGTACTGGAGTTTATGCCTATCCGCTTGAAGAAGCTGCTAAAATTGCAGTTCAGACCATTATGAAAACAGCTGGGGAGAGTCAAATTATTGAACAGGTAATTATGGTTTGCTTTAGTGATAAGGTAAAGCAGGCTTATGAAGAGGCTATGCTTTTTTATAAGGAAATGCAAGAAGATTAAAAAATTTAAAAAAAATAGTTGAAAAACAATAGAAATTATGATATTTTATTGTACGTTGATGCTAGATTTTTTTCAAACTGGCATCTCGATTCTCTGGAGAGTCTCGTAAGGGCGCCGAAGGTGTACGGCAGATTGAAAACCACGTCTGCTTATCTCTCAGGCAAAAGGACAGAGCGAATTAGTCAATAAAACTATTCTATCTAATGTCTTTTCTCTGGAAAGTCGAACAATTTTGTTTCGGCTTTTTTTTTGTTGTTTTGCATTCAATGAATGCAGAAATTATCTAGTAAGAGAGGAATGATAACATGTTTGAACAAATGAATGAAGCCATTAAGTGGTTTGATGGCATTGTATGGGGAGTACCGCTTATTGTATTAATCTTAGCGGTAGGTATCTATTTAACAATTCGGTTAGGTCTTTTGCAGATTGTTCATCTGCCTAAAGCTCTCAAATTTATGGTGAAAAATGAAGAAGGTGGAGCTGGGGAAGTAACCAGTTTTGGTGCATTGTGTACCGCCTTATCGGCTACCATTGGTACCGGAAACATCGTCGGAGTTGCAACGGCTTTGGTAGAAGGTGGACCAGGAGCCCTTCTCTGGATGTGGCTGGCAGCTTTTTTTGGTATGGCAACAAAGTATTCTGAAGGGTTGCTTGCCATCAAATACCGAAAAATTGATCGGGATGGGCATGTTTCAGGAGGTCCGTTTTATTACATTGAAAATGGAATGGGTATGAAGTGGAGATGGTTGGCAAAAATGTTTGCTTTTTTTGGAGCAGGTGTTGGATTACTTGGAATTGGTACCTTTACACAAGTAAATGGGATTGCGTCAGCTGTCAATAATTTCTTTGACCCTAATAATGATTGGACAATGGTTCTACTTGGTCGGGAGTATTCTTGGACGGTACTGATTGCAGGTGTAATATTAACACTTTGCGTTGGTTTGGTTGTTATTGGAGGAATAAAAAGGATTGCAAGTGTTTCTCAAGTAATTGTACCTTTTATGGCAGTCATTTATGTTATCGTTTGCATTATGATATTAACCTTTAACTATAAGGCAATTCCTGCAGCTTTTGCAGAAATAATTGATGGAGCTTTTGGATTAAAAGCAATGACCGGAGGTGCAATGGGGGCAATGATTGTTGCAATGCAAAAAGGTATTGCACGAGGTATTTTCTCGAATGAAGCAGGACTTGGAAGCGCGCCAATTGCGGCCGCAGCAGCTCAGACTAAGAATCCGGTAAGACAGGGGTTGGTATCTATGACAGGTACATTTATTGATACCATTATCGTATGTACAATGACAGGTCTTTGTATTGTGGTAACTGGTGCTTGGGATATTGGATTAAAAGGCGTTTCGGTTACGACAAAAGCATTTCAGACTGGACTTCCATTTAATCCTCAGGTTGCTTCTTTCTTATTAATGGCATGTCTTGTTTTCTTTGCCTTTACGACGATTTTAGGTTGGAATTATTATGGCGAACGTTGCTTAGAGTATCTATCGGACGGAAGCAAAAAAATGGTGATGTCATATCGTTGGCTTTACATATTGGCAATTTTTATAGGTCCGTTTATGACAATTGAAGCGGTGTGGAATATAGCTGATATTTTCAATGGTTTGATGGCATTTCCAAATCTAATTGCAATTATTGCACTTAGCGGTGTTGTGGTCAGTGAAACGAAAAAATATATGAAGGAATTATAAAAATCCTAAAAATTTACTATATTAAATGCGGCAGTAAGGGTATAAGCTCTGTATATTACCCAACTGCCGTATTTTGTTTTTTTAAAATAATTATTTTATATGGTATTGACAAAAACTAAGTATAAGGATAAAATAGTAAATCAGTTTATAATAAACCGGTTTACTATTTTGCTTTGTTTGCAGAATAATGGATAATGATAAAAATGAAAACGGAGGTTAATATGGAACTTTGGAGAAGAGCGTTAGAACTTGATTGGAAGATGCATGGTCTTCGCATGAAGTGGGGATATAAAATGATGAAAAGCGAAGGGCTTCATCCCAAACAGCCTTGTATATTGACTACAATTCAGAGATTAGGCAGTTGCAGCCAGCGCGAATTGGCAAAAAAAATGCATTGCAGTCCGGCATCCATAGGTGTTTCTATAAAACGTTTAGAAAAGGCAGGCTTTGTAAAGAAGGAAGCCAATGAACTGGATTCTAGATCGAGTCGGGTACAATTAACAGAAAAGGGAGAAATTACAGCTGCGAAAAGCATGGATATGATTGAAACACTCACAAAGGAAATGCTTCGAGATTTCACAACGGAAGAATTAGAACTGTATAATCATTTTTTAGAGAAAATATGTAAGAACTTAGAGAAAAATCAAGAGGATTTTTTGAAATAATAAGGGGGAATGAAATTTGAATCAATTGAAAGATTGTTTTAAGCCATATAGAAAATTTTTATTTTTTTCTGTGCTTTTTATGCTGGTCGATGTCATTGCTGAAATCATGCAGCCTTTACTTATGGCACGTATTGTAGGAAAGGGAATTGAATCAGGAAATGTAGGTTATATTCTGTCGACAGGATTTCTTATGATTCTTTTGGCATTAATATCAATTGCAGGTGGAATTGGAAATTCAAAATATGCAGCAAAATCTGGAGTGGGTTTTGCGACGCAATTACGTCAAATTCTCTTTGAAAAGGTACAGAGCTTTTCTTTTAAGAATATTGATACTTTTTCTACGGCTTCCCTCAGCACAAGATTAACAAATGATGTAACCTTATTACAAAATACGGTTGTTACAGGAATGCGTATTTTGATACGTGCTCCGCTTATGCTTATTTTTTCAATTATTATGGCAATTCGTTTGAGTGTATCTCTTTCTGTAGTGTTAGCTGTAATTGTACCGGTACTGTTGATATTTGTCGTTGTAATGGTTCGTCATGCTATGCCAATGTTTCAGTTTATGCAGAATCGGGTTGATATACTAAATCGAAATGTTCAAGAAAATGTAACCAATGTTAGAGTCGTAAAATCTTTTGTTCGAGAAGACTATGAGAAGGAAAAATTCTGCGGTGCAAACATGGATCTTATGAATGCTTCTTTGCGTGCGATGAATTTAGTGATTATCAGTATGCCGATGATGATGCTACTGATGAATACTTCGATTGTTTCTATCGTATGGATTGGGGGAAAACGCATTATTAATGGTTACATGGATGTGGCTACAATGTCAGCATTTATTAATTACATTATGATGATTCTTATGTCATTGATTATGATTTCAATGATGTTTATTTTGTTTACAAGAGCCAGTGCCTCATATAAACGAATTCGTGAAGTTTTGGATACAGAGGTAGATTTGACTGATTATGATGGAAAGGGACTGTCTGATGATTTACAGGGAGAACCGAATGTAAAAATGAAAGGAAGCGTCATTTTTGACCATGTATCCTTTTCCTATGACGTGCATAGCAGCGGAGAGGAAATTTTGTCGGACGTTAATTTCTCGGCAGAACCAGGAGATGTAGTAGCAATCATTGGGAGCACGGGAGCAGGAAAGAGTTCCTTTGTTCAATTGATTCCCAGATTATATGATGTAACTGCCGGACGTGTACTGATTGATGGAAAAGATGTCAGGGAATATGATCTTCGTACCTTAAGAAGTCAAATCGGAATGGTACTTCAAAAAAATACCTTGTTTTCAGGCACAATACGAGATAATTTAAAATGGGGGAATCCAAATGCGACAGAGGAAGAAGTGATCCTTGCTGCTCAAAATGCACAGGCTCATGAATTTATTATGGGATTTCCAAATGGGTATGACACTTGGATTGAACAAGGCGGGGTCAACGTATCCGGTGGCCAAAAACAGCGTTTATGTATTGCAAGAGCTATGTTAAAAAATCCTGCTGTCTTAATATTAGACGATAGTACCAGTGCGGTTGACACTGCAACGGAAGCAAAGATTCGTCAGTCGTTTCGTAAGTCATTAAAAGACACCACTACTTTTCTAATTGCACAGCGCATTAGTTCTGTACAGGATGCAGATAAAATAATTGTATTGGATGATGGTGAAATTGTTGATGTCGGAACACATGAGCAGTTGATGAACAGTTGTCAAGCGTATCAAGAAATATATGAGTCACAAACAGGAAAGGAGGCGACCGCATAATGGCAGTTGGAGGCGGAAGACATGGGGCAAATCGCGCGTTAGTTAAACAAAAACCCCAAAATACAAAACAAACAATTTTACACTTATGGAGCTACTTAAAAAAAAGAAAAATGCTATTAGTGATTGCATTTTTTATGGTGTTGATTAATATCGGAGCATCGCTTACGGCAACCAATTATCTTCAACCGATTATTGATAATTTCCTGCAGCCTGTATCAATAAATTTATCTATTGAGGAACGTTTTCTCGGATTAATTCATGGCGTTCTTGTTCTGGCCGCTATCTATTTCGTATCAATTATAGCTGCTTATGCACAAAGTCGTATTATGGTAGGGATATCACAAAAAACTATAAAGGATATTCGTGAAGAATTATTTAATTATTTGCAAGGTCTCCCTATTTCTTATTTTGATACCCATACCCACGGAGAATTGATGAGTCGTTTTACAAACGATGTAGATACATTGAATGATGCAATGCAAAATAGTTTGACTACGTTTTTTTCCAGTACAATTACGCTTACCGGTATTTTAGGGTTGATGCTATACAAAAGCTGGATTTTGACTATACTTACTTTATTGATTGCTCCAGTTTTGCTTTTTACAACAAGCCGAGTGATGAAAGCAAGCAGTAAATACTTTAAAGCACAACAAGAAAGTCTTGGTGAAGTAAATAGCTACATTGAAGAAATTATGGTTGGTCAAAAAGTAGTAAAGACATTTTGTTATGAAGATATCGCAATGAATGAATTTAGTAAAAGAAATAAAAAACTTCAAGAGGTTGCAACCATAGCACAAGGATATGCTGGGATGATGATGCCTCTAGCGAGAAACATTAATAGTGTAAATTATGCAATCGTAGCTACCATTGGTGGACTTTTAACGATATTCGGAAGCATGACAGTAGGGAGTCTTGTGGTTTTTCTACAGCTGGTACAATCTTTTGGACGGCCGATTAATGAAGCCTCTACGCAGTATCATGCTGTTGTTACAGCCATTGCCGGTGCAGAACGAATTTTTCAGGTAATGTCAGAAAAGCCGGAAGCGCAAAGTAAAGACAATGGCTATGTCTTAGTATGTGAAGAAAAAAATCAATATGTTTGGAAAAAGGGAGAGCATAAGGTTCCGGTAAAAGGGGATGTTCGTTTTTCAGATGTAACTTTTGGATATAATAAAGAAAAAACAATATTAAAAGACATTTCTCTTTATGCAAAACCTGGTCAGAAAATAGCATTTGTAGGTTCCACCGGTGCAGGGAAAACAACAATAATTAATTTATTGACACGTTTTTATGATATTGAAAAAGGGACCATTACGATAGATGGAATACCAATTGATTTAATTCCCAAAAATGAATTACGGAGGGCAATGGCTGTCGTTTTACAGGATACGCATTTATTTACTGGAACAGTAAGGGAAAACATTCGCTACGGAAGACCGGATGCATCCGATGAGGAGGTCTACCGGGCAGCAGAACTGGCAAGTGCACATTCTTTTATACGTAGATTACCCAATGGTTACGATACAATGATTGAAGGAGATGGAGCAAATCTCAGTCAGGGACAACGTCAGCTTTTAAATATTGCAAGAGCAGCAATTGCCGATGCACCAATTTTAGTTTTGGATGAAGCGACAAGCTCTGTGGATACTCGAACAGAACGACACATTGAAAGAGGACTGGATCGTTTAATGGAGAATCGTACTACATTTATTATTGCTCATCGCCTTTCGACTGTCCGTAATTCCAATGCGATTATGGTTATGGAGCAAGGAGAGATTGTGGAACGTGGTGCCCATGAAGACCTACTTGCATTGGAAGGAAGATATTATCAGTTGTACACAGGAGCTTTGGAATTGGATTAAACAAAACAGAATTTTAATCTTAAGATTAGAGGATATTTTGGTAGGATTTTCTTGTAGGGAAATGTATGATAGAATAAAAGCGATTGGTAAGGCTATAATTTGAAATATTTTTACGCAGCTTTAACAGAATCTAAACAATAGATTGTTATAATTAGGGGAAAATTGGAAAGGAGACTGCATTATGAGGAAGACAAAGATTATTTGTACCATTGGACCTGCAAGCGATAATAAAAAAACCATGCGTCAATTGATGCTTGCGGGTATGAATGTAGCAAGAATAAATTTTTCACATGGGGACTATAAAGAACAGCAAGTGAAAATTGATTTAATTAAGCAAGTTCGTGAAGAATTAAATTTGCCTGTGGCTATTTTATTAGATACAAAAGGACCGGAAATCCGTACCGGAAAGTTTTCCGCACCGGAGATTGCATTAGAGGAAGGACAAAAATTCACATTAACGACACGAGAGATAGAGGGGACCCAGGAAATTTGCAGTGTCAGTTACAAACGATTGCCAAAGGATGTGAAGCCGGGAGATACCATCTTAATTGACGATGGTCTTATTGGGTTACAGGTTGAGCAGGTAGAAGAAGAAGAAGTCCATTGCTTTGTTCGCAATGCAGGTGTTGTAAAAGATAATAAGGGAATCAATATACCGGGTGTAAAAATTCATTTACCTCCGATTACAGAGAAAGATCGGGAAGACATCCGATTTGGTATCAAAAATGATATTGATTATATTGCAGCCTCTTTTATTAGAAAAGCTTCGGATGTACAGTCGATTCGTGATATTTTATTGGAGAACAATGCAGAGGATATTAAAATCATTGCTAAGATAGAAAATAAGGAAGGCGTAGATAACGTACATGAAATCATTGCGAATGCCGATGGAATTATGGTTGCTCGAGGAGATTTGGGCGTAGAAATTCCAGAGGAACAGGTTCCGATTATTCAAAAAAAGATCATTCGTCAGTGTAATTTTGAAGGTAGTATTGTTGTTACAGCAACTCAAATGTTGGATTCTATGGTTCGTAATCCTCGTCCGACAAGAGCTGAAGTAACGGATGTTGCAAATGCCATATTGGATGGAACGGATGCAATCATGCTATCGGCAGAAACTGCTTCAGGGAAGTATCCGATTGAATCGGTAGAAACTATGGTACGTATTGCGGAGGAAGCAGAAAAGACGTTAGATTATGAAGAAATTTTGCATGAAAGAAGATTAATGCGAGATTATAGTATTACGAATGCAATTGGTCATGCAACTTGTACCAGTGCACATGGGTTAGGAGCAAGTGCAATATTGACGCCGACAACTTCAGGTTATACAGCATTTGTAGTGGCTAAGTTTCGCCCGGAAGCACCTATATTAGCATTTGCAAGAAATGAAAAAATTGCAAGACGGCTTGCTCTTTGCTGGGGAGCGGAACCTTTGATTCTTTCACCGGTGGAAAGCGAAAACGTTATGTTTGATCTTGCTATAAAGATGGCAAGTGAAAAAGGTTACATCCACGAAGGGGATACGGTTATTTTTACAGCGGGCATTCCAATGCTCCAGGGTGGCAATACCAATATGATGAGAATTCACGTAGTTGGCAAGGAAATATAGGAAAACATAGTGTGGAGGTAAGAATGCAGTATCGGGAAGAAGAGTTTACAGCACGTATGCAACATGACATTCAGAAATGTTATTGCCGTGCACGAAGTCGGATGTGCAGTGAGATTGAAGATGGGAAAGGGAAAAAGATTTTTCATTATACTTCTGCTGAGGGATTTTATAATATTATTCGTAATAAGCAATTTTTTTTAACGGATGTTGCTTTTTTAAATGACAGTACAGAAATGGCTAATATCATCACTGTTTTTCAAATGACAATCAAAAAATTACGCTCTTCTTTAGATGCAGAATTTTACCATTGCTTAATCGATTTATTAGAACGGGATGACTTTGATTATTTGTTTTTTGGAAGTGAGGAACTGGATTCTCAAAGATATTTTGTTTTAGCTTGTTCTTATGAAAAAGATTCTCTTAATCTTTGGAATTATTATACAAAGGGAAATGAAAACGATGGCGGTTATAACATAGCATTTGATAAACAGGAATTGGTTGATTCTTTTGAAACCTGTAATCGGAGCTTTTATGGAGATGATATGAGTTTGTCTTTTGGGCGTATTGTATATGACGAAAAAACTAAAATTTATATTATTTCCTCTTTTTTGTTTGATTTGAATGAAGCATGGAAAATGGCAAAGAAACAGGATGAGACAAATACTCCTGAGAAAGAAAGTCAAAAGAAATTGCTGCTTGGTGCAATTAAAGCTGCGATTCGTTGGCTGAGTATTTTCTTTAAACATGAGTGTTTTGCTATAGAACGAGAATATCGTATTATTTTAGCTTTGCCAAATAGTAAACTTACAAAATATTGTTCATGTAGAGAACCTGGTGTGGAGCGGCTCTATAAAATTCGATTTACAAATAATATGTTTACCCCATATGTTAAACTTGGTTTTCAGCCGTCCGGGGTAAAAGGTGTTTGCATGAGTCCACTTTGTGAAAAATATGTAACAGAATATCGTTTACGTGAGGAGTTTACCAATACCGATAATGGAATGGAAATGAGAGATGTATTGCAATATGGTGTCCATGAATTTCTTCGTATTCATGGTTATGATTTAAAATACAGTCAGATTCAGCGCTCTGAGATTCCTTTACGCTTTTAAAATCGCTCTGTTTCTTTGTTACAATTTGTGATAGAATGAGGGAAAGAGGTGAGTACAATGTATGAAGAAATTACAAAAGCAGCTCACGATGCAGTGTGTGAGTTGTTAGAAATTGCAAAACTATCGGAAAAAGATGTTTTGGTAGTAGGTTGTTCCTCAAGTGAAGTTGGTGGTCACAAGATTGGTTCCGATTCCAGTGTTGACATTGCTAAGGCTGTATTTGAAGGAATCTATCCGGTACTAAAGGAAAAGAATATTTTTTTAGCAACACAATGCTGTGAGCATTTAAATCGAGCACTAATTATAGAACGCGAGGCAGCTGAAAAATATAATTTAGAAATGGTTAATGTGATACCACAACCAAAAGCAGGCGGTTCTTTTTCAACCACCGCATATAAAACATTTTCGAATCCAGTTGCTGTAGAAGAATTGCACTGTGCAAAAGCAGGTATGGATATTGGAGATACTCTGATTGGTATGCATTTGAAGAAGGTTGCAGTGCCGGTAAGACTTAGCATAAAGAAAATTGGAGAAGCGCATTTGGTCTGTGCCCGTACTCGTTTGAAATTTGTTGGCGGAGAACGTGCACACTATGACGATGTCTTGAAATGAAATTACATTGTTTAAAAGATTAAGAAAAGAACCTCCTGCTTGGTGTAAAAAAAACATCGACAGGGGGTTTTATTATGGCAGAAGGAAATGAACATCCTTGGATGATGCGTGCGAGGAATTACTGCAGACAGAATTGTATTTTTCTGTGATTTGCTTTAAAAGAAGGATGCTTTCCGATTTAATCATATCGTTTGCATAAATTCCCTTGCCGGCATATTCAATTGCTTTTTGAGAAAGGTGTGCAGCCTCTGAATAATGATCAGATTCCAGCATTTTCTTTGAAAGACTCCGATAGGCGTAAGAAAACAGAGCAAAGAACTCATCCGAAAGCTCCGGGGGATAACTTTCTTCCATTTCAATGATTTTCTGATTCTCACCGTCTGAAAGGTATTTCTTTGCTGCAACAAGCTGGGACAGTGCACCTTCGGTTGGGCTTGGCATAAGCTCATTGAGCGGTACTTCAAGGACAGCAGAAAGATATGCCAATGTTTTTATGGACGGTGTAGCACTTCCGTTTTCGATTTGACTTAACATATTCCGCGTAATAAAATCACCGACAAGCTCGCTTTGAGTCATCTTTTTGGCAATTCTAGCTTCTTTAATTCTTCTGCCCAATTCAATCGAGTTCATACAATCACCTTAATACGTAAATATAATTTACCTAAATTTTATCAGATTTTAGTTGAAAAATCAATAATTTTTAGTAGTATTATTACAATTTAAAGGTTGATGTTGACAGAAATTACAAATAAATATATAATGATGGTAAATGTGATTTACCTTTGTGAGATTGAATTTCTTTATTTCTTCATTTTATTTATGGTAATATATGGAAAATTATTTTAACATAGGAATTTTACAAGAAATATTTGATAATTGACCAAGGAGGGAACTATATGGTTGAGTGGTGGAACGGACTGGATGAGGTGCTGAAAATTTTATATTGCATTGCAATACCAGCAACTTTAATTTTGGTTATTCAAACGATCCTTTCTCTGGTGGGCGGGTTTGAAGGCGGTGCGGGCATTGATTTCAGCGATACCTCCGGAATTGATTTTGATGGAGGATCTGATATCAGTGATCTTTCCGATGCATCGGATTTAGGAGGGCACAACTTTTTCGGTGATGGCGGAAATCCTGCAGATTTTTCGATTATGAGTATGTTTACGGTGCAGGGTATCGTAACCTTTTTAACGGTGATGGGATGGACCTCTATTGTAGCGATCGGTTCGGGTACTCCAGCGGCATTCAGCATTATTGTAGGCATTGCACTTGGCTTTGTATCTATGTTTGTGGTGGCAAAGCTGATTCATATTTCCGGAAAGCTTACAGAGAATGGGACTTTAAATTTGAAAAATGCAATTGGTGAAAACGGAAAAGTATACATACCAATTCCGGCGGAAGCTACCGGTGAAGGAAAAGTTACTCTCTATTTACAGGGGAGATATACGGAATGCGAGGCGATTACATTTGAAAAAGAACAAATTCGCACAGGGACAATGGTGAGGATAACCGATGTAAGAAACGGGGTCCTTATTGTAGAAATAGATAAATAATGTAAAGGAAAAAGGGAGGAAATTTTATGGGAATCCAAGTTTTAGTCGCAGTATGCATCATCGCGGTAATCCTGCTTGCAACCATTATTATCATCTTGTCACGGTATCGAAAGTGTCCGTCTGATAAGGTAATGGTTATTTATGGTAAAGTCGGATCGGATAAGGATGGGCAGGCAAGGAGTGCAAGGTGCATTCATGGAGGTGCTGCATTTATTATTCCGGTTTTACAGTCTTATCAGTATTTGGATCTGACGCCGATTTCAATAAGTGTAGACTTAACACAGGCTCTTTCAAAGCAGAACATTCGTATTGATGTTCCATCTAGATTTACAGTTGGTATTTCAACGGAAGCGGGAGTTATGCAAAATGCGGCGGAACGGCTTTTGGGACTCGGGCTGAAAGAAATTCAGGAACTTGCAAAGGATATTATCTTTGGGCAGCTTCGTTTGGTCATAGCAACTATGGACATTGAAGAAATCAACACGGATAGAGACAAGTTCTTACTTGCTGTATCAAATAATGTAGAAATTGAACTTAAGAAAATCGGTCTAAGGCTTATTAACGTGAATGTTACCGATATCAATGATGAATCCGGCTATATTGAAGCACTTGGAAAGGAAGCTGCCGCAAAAGCAATCAATGATGCAAAGAAGAGTGTGGCAGAAAAAAATAGAGACGGTGAAATTGGTCAGGCCAATGCACATAGAGATCAGCGTATCAGCGTAGCGGCTGCAAATGCATCTGCCGTTGATGGTGAAAATACTGCGAAAGTTGAAATTTCTCAGTCAGAAGCAAGACGTAGGGAAAAGGAAGCGGAAGCACTAAAGATTGCTACGGCAGCAGAAGCAGTTCAAGCAGCTAGGGCAAAGCAGGAAGCCTATATTGCACAGCAAGAAGCAGAAAATACTCGTGCAGAATTAGAAAAGGCGACTCAGACCGCTGATGTTATCGTGGCGGCGCAGATTGCAAAGGAGCAGGCTGAAATTGCAGCAGAGGCAGAAGCAGAAGTAATGAGACGCAGGGCTCGCGGTGAAGCGGATGCCATTTTTGCGAAGATGGATGCAGAAGCCCGCGGTTCAAGAGAAATCCTTGCAAAACAGGCAGAAGGTATGAAGTTGTTAGTCGAAGCGGCAGGACAAAACGCAGATTCAGCAGTTAAGCTCATTATTGCAGATAAGTTAGAAGAGCTGACTAGAATTCAAGTTGAAGCAATTAAGAACATCAAGATCGATAAAATTACCGTTTGGGATAGCAATGGCAGCAATGATCAGGGAAAAACCTCAACTGCAAACTTTTTATCTGGGTTGCTGAAATCCATACCGCCGATGAATGAATTGTTTCAACAGGCTGGAATGGAGCTGCCAGAATTACTTGGTAAGGAGCTTAAGAGAATGCAGGAAGTCGAAGCTATTGAAGAAAATCCGGAAGATTATGCTGAAACAGACATAAAAGAGTCTGAAGGCTCAGAGGTTACATACGAGGATAGTGCCGCAGGGGAAGGCAAACTTAAGATGTAAGTTTCAGATCAGACATTTCAAACGGGGTATAAAAAGGTTTTTGAAAACCATATATAAATAAAAAGAACGCAGCTTGCTAAAACGATTTGCAGTTTAGTTGGATTGCGAAGATAACCTCCGAAGCGATGTAATCGAATTACGTCGCTTCGGAGGTTTTTTATGATTTTTACCGGAAATAAAGTATAGATTTTCTAGACTTAGAGAAGCTAAATAAATAGGAAAAACTTATTTGAGGAGGTTTTAAATGGAAAGTCAAATGTTTTGTTATCAGTGTGAACAAACATTAGGTGGAAAAGGCTGTGTAAAATCTGGTGTCTGCGGTAAAAATGCAACCGTTGCTAATTTACAGGATGTCTTAATTCATGAATTAAAAGGAATTGGGTATTATGGTCAAAAAAATTTAGAAAAAGGATTAAAAATTAAAAGTGAGATTAATAAATTTGTAGTTGACAGTATGTTTGCTACTCTAACGAATGTAAATTTTGATCCAACTAGATTTGTAGAATACATTAAAAAAGCGGAGGAAATAAAAGAAGAACTCAAAAATAGTGCCGGAGATCTAGAGAATGTACCTGATGCAGCAAACTATAAAGCCCCAGATTCATTAGCGGAGATGGAGGAAGAGGCAAAAAATGTAGGTATAATGGCAGATCAAAATTTAGATATGGATATTCGGTCTTTAAGAGAATTATTAATCTATGCATTTAAAGGAATGGCTGCGTATGCACATCACGCTTATATTTTAGGTAAATTTGATGATGAGGTAAATCATTTCTTTTACAAAGGATTAGCCGGTACAATTGATGACAGCTTAACGGTGGAAGATCTATTGAATCTTAATATGGAACTTGGTAATACAAATCTTAAATGTATGGAATTATTGGATTCTGCGGCTACCGCAACTTATGGAAATCCAGAACCGACAGAGGTATTAATTACGAAGAAAAAAGGACCGTTTATTATTG
Organism: Anaerovorax sp. IOR16; assembly: GCF_017168145.1. GTDB lineage: Bacteria > Bacillota > Clostridia > Peptostreptococcales > Anaerovoracaceae > IOR16. The sequence continues at coordinate 294,625 of NZ_JADQTL010000011.1, forward strand.
TATCTGGGCATGATTATAAAGATTTAAAAGAATTGTTAGAGCAAACAGAAGGCAAAGGGATCAATATATATACACATTGTGAAATGCTTCCTGCCAACGCTTATCCCGAATTGAAAAAGCATAAACATTTAGTAGGAAATTACGGAGGGGCATGGCAGAAGCAGCAGGATGAATTTGATGGAATTCCGGGATGCATTTTGATGACGACAAATTGTGTACAAAAACCGCGAGACAGCTATAAAGATCGCTTGTTTACAACAAGCATTGTAGGTATGCCGGATTGTCCTCATATAGAAGAAGCAAACGGCAGAAAAGATTTTACGCAAATTATTGAAAAAGCATTGGAGCTAGGTGGCTGGCAGGAGGATGAACCGGAAAAAAGAATTACAATCGGTTTTGCACACAATGCTATATTAAGTCATGCGAGTGAAATTGTACAAGCAGTGAAAGATGGAAAAATAAGACACTTCTTCTTAATTGGAGGCTGTGATGGTGCAAGACCGGGAAGAAATTATTATACGGAGTTTGCGGAAAAAACGCCTAAGGATACGATTATATTAACGTTAGCCTGTGGAAAATTCCGTTTCAACAAACTTGATTTGGGAACGGTTGCCGGATTCCCTAAAGTTCTTGATTGCGGTCAATGCAGCGATTCTTATTCTGCAATAAAGGTTGCAAGCGCACTTGCAGAGGCATTTCATTGCGGAGTGAATGAATTACCGCTTTCTTTGGTTTTGTCATGGTACGAACAAAAAGCAGTGGGAATTCTTCTTGCGCTATTAGCTCTCGGTATCAAAGACATTCGTCTAGGGCCTACACTGCCTGCGTTCTTATCGCCTAATGTCATGCAAGTATTGGTTGATAAATTTGGTTTAAAACCGATTTCAACACCACAGCAAGATCTTGAAGCGATACTCGGAGATTAAAAGATAAATATGATATAAATAAATAGGGTATTAAAATTGAATGCCCTATTTGTTTTAAAACGGCTTCTCGTTCTATATAATGTAATAATTAATATATTGTGGAGAAGAAATTAAGGAGGATTTGTAGTGGTAAATAAAATAAAGGAATTAGCAATACTTATTGTTTTTGTAATTATTTTATTCCTATTGCCATTACACTATCAACATTCAGATAGCGCATATATGGTGATGGGAGGCAAACTGAATGTTGCATTAAACGAAAGTGATGAAAAGAAAACATTAAATGAAAAAATGGATGTTGAAAAGTACTTCCGGCCATCAAAGTTACTGATTCTCAATGATAAAGACATAAATGACTCAATTTATCATTTCCATGGTAAAGATTTTTCTGAAATTAAATTGCCGGGTTCTTTGCTTAAAACAGAAGAAGAAACCATAATCAATTATTTTAGTGTCCTACGAGAAGCTGCCAATCCACAAGACGATACGATGACCGGTTGTGGAACAATCGGTAATGCGACATCCCCTTATCCAACTGCCTATAACTTTTTATCGTCTGACTATCAAGCAAAACTATCCTATAAGCACTATGTTGAGACATTTAAAAATATACTCCATATTAATTTAATCAAATTAAGAAAGGTACCGGTTTATGGTTATCCGGATACGCTGAGATATTTTATAGAAATAGAAGCAATTGAAGGCTCTGACAAAGCAATTGGTTATTTTGCTTATTATTATGGATTTGTTAATCTTATTGAGGAAGAGAGTTTGTACAAAATTTCTAAAATTGATTTCTTTGGGGAAAATTATTTATGTGCACCGTATCATGGATGGTCTTACGATGCAGAAGCAGTAGTGGATATTAAATATGGAGATTGGTGCGATTTAGTAAAAGAGAGGTATCCAACACAGCAAAACGATTTTATAAAAAAGGTTTGTTTTAAAGGAACAGATGGAAATGATTATTGCATAGAATTTTATCAATTAACGAACGATACCGATATTGAAATTGCACAATATATAAAAAGAGAAGGTCAAGATTGGGAATTAATAAAACTTGATCCAAATCAATGTATAGATAATTAAAAAATAAATAAAATATATATTTAAAGAAAGAAAAAAGAAAATTTTTACAAATAAATATTGACAATTTTCAATAAAAATAATACATTAATACTAATTAGATATAAATATTTACATTTTTTTATGTGAGTTGGAAATGTTAATAAATTCCTTGTATTTGGGCACCTTAGGAATTTTGAATGAGTGGTGCAACCGACCAACAATTTATTGTTGGTTTTTTTGTTGCTTTCATAAATAATTAATTTCAGGGGATATAAAGAAGGAGGGTAGTGAGATATAAATTAACAAAGATAATACAAAGGAATAAGTAGAAGTCTATGTTTATATTAAGATTATAGAAAATATTAAAATAAAAATATTGATTTAATTTGGAGATATGTATGTAGTAATATAAGGAGCATTTTTATGAAAAAAAAATTTGGCATTAAACAAAATCTATTAATATCAATATCACTCCTATTGTCTATTTCACTTATTGCAATTGCTATAACAGGATATATTATTTTTCAAAAAGAGCTATTGCAGCATAGTGAATTGCAAGTTAAAGAAACAATAGCTAAATATGGTGAAGAGTTAGACGCTTGGCTTCTTTATCAAGGTACATTTGCTCAAAACTATTCAAATGCATTTTCGCAGTTTGAAGCATTGAGTATAGGACATGAACAAAATAGTGAATATCTAAAAAAAATTTTTTCTACAAACTCTGATTTAATGGATTGCTACACTGGATACGAAAATAAGGAAATGTATGTTGCTGAGAACCCTGTTTCACAGGATTATGATTGTACAATACGTGATTGGTACAAAGCTGCAAAAGAAAAAATGAACGTGATCTATACAGAGCCTTATATCGATGCATCAACCGATAAAATGGTTATTACTGTTGCAGCACCTATTTTGAAAGATAATGAATTTGTTGGAGTTTTTGGTTTAGATATCGATGTTAATGCTCTTACAACGATAGCGTCAGGCATTAAGATTTACAATAATGGATATCCTGTTTTATTTGATGACAAGAATAATATTATCATTCATAAGGACAGCGAACTTATTCCGTTTGTAGATAATTCCGGAAATGAACATAAAACAAATATTTCTGAAATTAAAGGCGACTACCAAAGTATGCTTGATTCATTAGAAGTTGGTTTGGCAATTTTTAAAGAAGGTCAGGATATGGATGGCAGTAATGTTATATTTGGTTTTACTAAATTAAAAACTACGCCATGGATTTTAGGTTATATTATCCCTAATTCTGAATATTATCATGCGCTTAACAATTTGAAATACATAAATTTAATATTAGTTTTACTATTTTTAATCATTGGAAATGTAATAATGTGGTATTTGTTAATTAAGAATTTAAAGCCATTACAAAAAATTTCCGGCTTAGCGAGTGAAATGGCAAAAGGTAATCTTAATATAGATTTTACGCATGATGCTAATGATGAAATTGGGACATTATGTAATGCTTTAAACTTTTCAAGTAAAAGTATAAGTGGGTATGTAAGCGAAATTTCCAATATTCTAGAAAAGTTATCAAATGGTGACTTTAGAGTAAGTACTACAAAAGAATATATCGGAGATTTTAAGAGTATAGAAAAATCCATTAAAAGATTTATAAGTAATATTTCTAATACTTTTTTACAGATTAATCAGGCATCAGATCAAGTGTCAAGCGGTTCAAAGCAAGTATCCTTAGGCTCACAGGCCTTATCTCAAGGAGCAATGGAGCAAGCGAGCTCGATACAGGAATTGTCAGCAACAATCACAGAAATTTCAGAGCAGGTTCAAAATAATGCGGACAATGCAAAGAATGTAAATGTGCAAGTTACGAATCAAGGTAGTCGTGTTGGTAAGTGCAATAAGCAAATGGACGAATTGACGGTAGCTATTTCGGATATTAGTCATAGATCTAATGAAATTGGTAAGATTATTAAAACCATCGATGATATTGCATTCCAGACAAATATACTTGCTTTAAATGCTGCTGTTGAAGCGTCTCGTGCAGGAGCAGCAGGTAAGGGGTTTGCTGTTGTTGCAGATGAGGTACGCAATCTTGCCAGCAAATCAGCGGAAGCTGCCCAAAATACTACCATGTTAATTGGAGAAACGGTAAAGGCAGTAGAAAATGGTACAAAGATTGCGAGTGAAACGGCGCAATCTATGTCGGAAGTTGTGAATGGTGCGAGCAAAGTAGTTTCAATTATAGGTGAAATAGCTCAAGCATCAGAAGTGCAGGCTTTAGCAATTTCAAAGGTCACATTGGGCGTTGATCAAGTATCCTCTGTAGTCCAAACCAATTCAGCAACAGCAGAAGAAAGTGCAGCTGCATCAGAAGAGTTAAGTGTACAAGCTCAATTACTAAAAGATTTAGTTGCTAAAGTTCAATTCAATGAAAATACTGGTGCTGATTTCAGTGATTTAGAAAAATAAAAATAAAACCTTTCGGATTAATGAAAAAGATTAATTTGAAAGGTTTTTTTATGGAAGATAAAATTGGATATATTACATTAAATTTGTAAATAATATCTAAATAAATCTTTATTTTAAATAAAATGAATAAGTAGGTATATAAAAATGAAAAATGATGAAAAGTTTAATAAACTTATAAACGAAAAATCTCCGTATCTTCTTCAACATGCTAAGAATCCAGTAAATTGGTTCCCTTGGGGAGAAGAAGCTTTTAATAAGGCAAAACAAGAGGATAAGCCTATTTTTTTGAGCATAGGATATTCTACGTGTCATTGGTGCCATGTTATGGCGCATGAGTCATTTGAGGACGATGAGGTAGCAGAAATTTTAAATAGAGATTATATATCCATAAAAGTAGACAAAGAAGAACGCCCTGATATTGACGCAGTCTATATGACGGTATGTCAGGCTTTAACCGGAAGTGGAGGCTGGCCTCTTACTATTATTATGACACCAGATCAAAAACCATTTTTTGCAGGGACTTATTATCCTAAGAAACAAAGGTATAATATGCCGGGCATTATTGAGATTCTTACAGAATTATCGAAGCACTGGAAGAATAACAGACAGAAGCTAGAAGAATCTGCTTCTAAAATTGTAAACGCATTAAATAATGAGTCAAATTATGCGGATCATTCTTACAAGCATGGTTTCGATTCGAACAAAGTAAGAGGAATTTTTCATACAGGGAAAGCAAACTTTGCTCAAAACTTTGATGAAGTATATGGTGGTTTTGGACATAGTCCGAAATTTCCAACTCCTCATAATTTAATGTTTTTGTTAAGATACTATCGCTATGAAAAAGATGAAAAATCTCTATATATGGCATTAAAGACTTTAAAACAAATGTATTTGGGTGGAATTTTTGATCATGTTGGATATGGATTTTCTCGATACTCTACCGATGATCAATGGCTGGTGCCTCATTTTGAAAAAATGATCTATGACAATGCCTTATTAGCCATTGCTAATTTAGAAGCCTATGAGCTTTCTAAAATTGAGCTATATCGCCAAGTTACTGAAAGAATTTTATCTTATGTAATGAGAGAAATGGTAAGCCCAGAGGGTGGATTTTATTCTGCTCAAGATGCGGACAGTGAAGGGGTAGAAGGGAAGTACTACGTTTTTACTCCACAGGAAATTATAAGGGTTCTTGGTGAAATAGAGGGTAATCAATTTAATGAATACTTTGATATAAGAGAAAAACCTAATTTTGAGGAGGGTAATATTCCTAATCTTATTCGCAATCCAGCTTATCATAATGACGATATTTCTATTAATCATACAATGGAAAAGAATTGTGAAAAACTATATCAGTATAGATTGGATCGAACTTACTTGCATAAGGATGACAAAATATTAACTTCGTGGAATGCTTTAATGTTAATTGCTTTTGCCAAGGCTTACGGAGTACTTGGTAATGAAGAATATTTAAAAACAGCAGAGAAGTGCCAGTTACTCATTGAGCAAAAGTTGACGAATCGAGAAAATAATCGATTATATATCAGATATCGAGAAGGCGATGCAGCAGGACAAGGAACTTTAGAGGATTATGCTTTTTATATTTGGGCGTTAGCCACTCTCTATGAAGTAACTTTCAATACGAAATATCTAGATAAGGCAGTGAAATATTGTAATATGATGATTGATTTCTTTTGGGATCAGCAAGCGGGCGGATTTTTCTTAACAGCAAAAGATGCTGAGAATTTAATATACAGACCAAAAGAAATTTATGATGGTGCCATCCCATCCGGCAATTCAGTGGCAGCTTACGTTTTAGTAAAATTAAAGAAAATGACAGGCATTACTGAAATAAAAGAAATTTGTGATAGACAGTTATCTTTTATAAAGCACCGGATTGAAGGCTATCCTTCCGGATATAGCTTTTCCATGATGGCACTTATGATGGATTCTTATAAAGAAAGCTTTTTATGTGAAAACGGTGTTTGTTCATAAGGAAACTTGCACAAAAATAGGTGCAAGAATCTTTTATTCGTCAATAAAACGATAACCGACACCCATCTCTGTAAGCAGGTAGCGGGGAGCAGCTGTATTTTTTTCAATTTTACGTCGAAGATTTGCCATAAAAACACGAAGTGATTGGGAATCAGCGTGTTCTTCGTATCCCCCAATATTTTTTATAATATAAGCGTGAGTTAACACTTGTCCGGCATGAGATACTAAAAGATGTAACAGTTTGTACTCCATAGGAGTTAAATGTATTTCATTTCCATCAACAAATACTTTGCGCCGTTTATCGTCCAATCGAAATCCATCCAATTCAAAAACATCTTCTGCAGCCTTTGGCTGCTTTTTTCTTAGAGCGACACGTACTCTGGCAAGGAGTTCTCCAATAAAGAATGGTTTTGTCACGTAATCGTCGGCACCATTATCCAGAGCATTGACTTTGTTAAATTCCTGATCCCTTGCTGAAACGATAATAACAGGAGTGTCTGATTTATCTCTGATTTGTGATAGTACTTCAAAGCCATCTACATCAGGAAGCCCTAAATCCAAAAGGACTAAGGACGGATTTGCTGAAAAAAATTGTGAGATACCGGACAATCCGGTATCAGCGCAAAGAGTCTTATATCCGTTTGTTTGCAGAGAGACGGTAAGGAATCTTGTGATGCTTTTGTCATCTTCTATAATCAGAATGGTATCTGAAAGAGAATTTGTCTTTATTTGTACGGGTGTCATGATTCATTCCTTTCTGATTGCTTATTTCGGTACGGTTAGTTTCTCATAATAACTTTGCATTTGCTTCTTGCACGGTAACATAAAGCGGAAGGTTGCACCACCTTGTTCATTATTAAAAGCAAGCAAGGTTCCTCCGTGTGCTTCTATGATGGATTTACATATAGAAAGACCAAGCCCCATACCATGATGAGAATCTGGGTCCTTTCCTGGTGTAGTGACAAAAGGTTCAAAAATTTTATCCAAAATACCTTCTTCAATTCCACCGCCGTTATCAGAAACAGAAAAGACCACATAATTATTTTCGCGATAGACAGCAAGTTCAATATCAGCAGTCGGTGTCGTATGAACGATGGCGTTATTTAAAAGGTTGACCAGTACTTGAATCATCAATTTACCATCCATGGACAGCATGATGACATCATCAGGCATATGGAGTGAAATTTCATGTTTCTTTTTGTTCTTTTCCACTCGATGAAACGCTTCATAAACAATATCATCTACAACCTCTTCTTGTTTGGAAAGCTGTATTTTTCCTTCTTGAAGCCTCGTAGAGCTTAGAAGGTTTTCTGCTAATTGATTTAAGCGATTTGCATCGGTATTGATATCCGAAAGCAAACCTAAAATCGTTTTTTTATCCAGACGGTCATAGCTTTCCATTATAAAATTACTGGAACCTGCAATTCCGGTCAGTGGGGTTCTTAAATCATGAGAAATGGAACGAAGAATATTACCTTGAAGCTGTTCTTTTTGCATTTCCATTCGGATGGATTCTTGGCTGTCGTGCATCTGCTCTCGTTCCATCGTAAGTGCCATTTGCGATAAAATGGTTTCGATAATGACCATGTCTTCTTTACTAATTTCTTTGTTACCGCAGAAAAATGCGGCAATGCCAAATACATTATCACTGCTTTTTACAGGTAAGTACTTCCACTTTGAGGTTGGGAAATATGAAGTACCACAGCCACATGGAACAACATTCGTAAGACACCATAACGCAACCGTATTGTTTTCGGGCATGTCTTTTATAGTCAATGAATCGGGGCAATAAGGGCGAATTAATTCAGACTGTCCTTTTGCAGGATAGATCATTGAAGGATATTCCAATATTTCATTTAAGCTTTTAACTGCATAATCAAAAATATTTGCAATACCTGATATATTTAAATATCCTAAACTAATCTCATAAAGCAAATGTGCTTGATGTTCATTGTATCGTGAGCTCCTGACATGCATTTGAAGACGGCTTACCAAAGTGCTTGCTATAAATGAAACAGTAAGAAACAGAAATAAGCTTAATATATAGTTCGGATCAGAAACCTCAAAGGTATACTTTGGTTCTGTAAAGAAAAAGTTAAACGAAAACATACTTGCAATACAGGTTAAGGCACCCCAAAAATATCCTTTTGTTTCTAAAGTAGTTAATAGTATAGCAATCAGATAGATTAAAATTAGATTGATTGCATTCACGCCTAATGATTCTAAAGACAATGCCACAGCGGTGGATAAGACTAGAGAAAGTATGCATTTCAATAGTCCTGAGATGTGGTTGTAATAAGAATGTTGTTTCATTTTTATCTTTACCTCCTAATTTTGTGGCTTATCTTAGTATAAGCAGTTTTTGGCATCGTAAGCAAATGTATGAAAGATACAGCAACCACATAAATTTCTAAACGTCCGACAAACATACCAAACATTAAAACCCAAAGAATCACAGGATTTGCATCATAAGCAGTAATGCCGCAAGAAAGACCGACACCACCCATAGCAGAAGAAATCTCAAACAAAGATTCTTTCAAAGGATAACCATAGGAACTGATAATTAAGGTTCCGGTTAGCATAATTAAAATATATAAAAATAGAAAACTCCCAATTTCGGCACGTTGCTTATTACCGATGACTTCATCTGTATCGGGTTTTTTTACATAATTGACGCGAACTAGTTTATCGCTATAAAAGGTATCACGAAGACTCCAATAAATCCCTTTCAGAAAAACCCATACGCGAAATTGTTTTACTCCTCCGGAAGTAGAGCCTGCTTCACCGCCTATAATCATAAGTAAAATTAATGGCAGTGCCAAAGCGCTTGACCAAACTGCAAAGGACGGAACGGTTTGGAATCCTGTCGTACTAAAGGCGGAAGTCGTTTGAAATGCTGCAATTCTAAGACTTTGTATCCATGGGTAACCTTGCTGTTTCCATAAAAAAAATGACATTAGAATCGTAAAAAAAACAAAAAGAAAAAAGGTGAAACGTAGCTCACAATAACGGAAGAAATTATAAAATTTTCCGCGAAATGCATATAAGCTGGCAACAAAATTTGTTGAGCCTAAAAACATCAGGATAATGGACACTACTTCAATAGGTACACTGTTAAAATATCCGATGCTTTCTGCTTTTGTAGAGAAGCCTCCAGTTGCAACGGCTGCTATGGCATGGTTAATGGCATCAAACCAGTTCATTCCGAAAATCATGTAAAATACAGTTCCAATTATAATATATCCTGTATAAATAAATAAGATTAATCGTGATGATTGGATTAAATTTGGAAGCAGTTTGTCAGAATGACCTTCTGCATAATAAAGCCGCATTCCAGATGCATCTTTTAAGACAGACACCATGATTAATACCAAGCCAACACCACCAAAAAAGAGCATGAGACTTCGGTGTAAGAGGAAAATATGTGAGGTCTCGGTAACATCTACAACGGAAAGACCTGTAGTACTCCAGCCACTAGTGGATTCAAACATTGCCTGTGTAAAATTGTACTTACCGGTAATTAGGAAGGGTAATCCCGATGCGAGAATTGCTAATAACCAAGAGCTCGTTACAATCGATGCACTTTGACCAAAATTCAGAGATGCCTTTTCACAATTCCTTACTAAAAAACTCAATAAATATCCAAAAAATAAGCAGCCAACGCCCGGGAGAATAAAATATTTAGCATAGATAATTTCTTCCGGATAAGCAAACAGTATAAGTAGAGGTAGCAAAACGGAAATCCCAATTAAAATTAAGATAACGCCCAAATACCCAAAAATAAGGCGAATTCCGGTTACTTCGCAGTTGGGTTTCATTTTGGCTTACCCCCTGTCATAATTGATATAATAGAATCTTGTGCCGATGGTGGTGATAAAAAGATCAATTTATCATTCGGCAGCAATAATAGTTCTTTTTGTGGGGACAGCATGTCATTTCCTCGAAGTACGCAGCTGATTAGTGTCCGATCCGGTAATGGTATTTCTTGAAGCTGATGGTATTCATACGGACAGTGTTCATCCATTAAAAGCTCTGTTAGCATTAATTTATTATGTTCGATGGAAACCGTATGAAGTAAGATGTCTACCGTTGAGGCTTGTTCAATAATTTGTGTTAATAAATAGGTAGCACTGACTGCGGTATTTACGCCCAACGTTTTAAATACATCAACGTTTTTAGGATTTGATACAATCGCTATGGTTTTTTTTATGTGAAAAAGACGTTTTGCTGCTTGGCAAATTGCTAAATTGTCAGAATCATAGGCTGATAATGCTATAAGAATGTCATATCCTTCAATTTTTGCATCTTCAAGTGTATAAAGCTTGCTCGAATCCCCATGGAAAATAGGGATTTTATGAGTTTGCGCAAGATAATTACAAAAAGCTCGATCTTCGTTAATAACCATAAGTGTATGTTTTTTCTTTAATAATGAGCCAATTAAGAAATCAGCCTTGGTTTTGCCTTCGGCAATGACAATTTTCATAAGACATCCTCCTTAATATCTATGGCGCTGAGACGCTCGAATTCTTCAATGGATAGTTTTGCAGGGAAAATAGGATGTATATTTAAGCCTTCTACCAGTTTCTGCTTTTCCATATCATAAAGGCGGAGATATACTTGCTTTACTTCATAGATAACGCTGCCGATTTGTGCAATCATTAAGTTTACGTTATCTCTGTTCGCGGTAGCCATTAAAATATCGGTGTCTTTAATTCCTGCTTTAACCAGCACGTCCAAATCTGTGGCATCGCCCACAATTTGAAAGCCAGAAAAAGCAGGTGGAAGTTTACGAAAGGATTCTTCATCATTATCGATTACTGTTACTTTATACCCTTGTTCTGACAATGCCCCTGCAATACTGCCGCCAAGGCGACCGCAACCGGCAATTAAGATACTTCTATTTTTTCTTCCAAACATAAAATCCTTCTTTCCTAGTGTTTGTCTATTTTAATAAAATAATTTTATTGTTATTGATACGATTGAATTAATTATTACATCTTTAGTATACGATATTGGGGAGATTTTACGCAGTAAGGATTTTGTTAGTCTTTCTGCATATGATGTTAAGATTTCGTTAATATTCTACAATATTTAAATGTGTTTGGAAACAAAATAGAAAAAGTGAGAAAATTAAGTAAAAAAAGCTTGACACTTGTTTTCAAAAAAGGTATATTAGCGAAAAGATAAATTTCAAACCGTAGATTAAGAAGAGTAGGCCATGTGTTCTTTTTTCACAGAGAGCTGCAGGGGGTGTGATTGCAGTAGAAAAGCCATAGCTGAATGGACTTATGAGGGTAGGACGAAAAGCAGATAACTGCTGAGTAGCGCCTAACGGAATCTCCATCCGTTATCAAGGGAGTGCATATGATAGTATGCAGAGAGTGGATGCGTTTTGCATCAATTTGGGTGGTACCGCAGAAGTAGAGACTTTTGTCCCAGTGTAAACTGAGACAAAGGTCTTTTTTTATACAATAAGAAATATTGTTTCCTATTGTAAATCAACATAGACGCTTTTTAATCTGCTGTTAACGTTCTGCAAAGAAAGGAGAAAAATATGAAAACATCAAAAATTCCGCACAGATTTTATTTAACTGAGGAACAAATGCCGACACAATGGTATAACTTGCGTGCAGATATGAAAGAGCAACCGGATCCAATGTTAAATCCGGCCACAGGAAAACCTGCACAAGTAGAAGACCTTTATCCTGTATTTTGCAAAAAACTAGCAGAGCAGGAAATGGACGCTTCCAGTCGTTATGTGGATATTCCGGAAGAAGTCCAAGAAATGTATAAGATTTATCGACCGTCTCCACTGGTTCGTGCATATCAATTGGAGAAAGCCTTAGAAACACCTGCAAAAATATATTATAAATTTGAAGGTAACAATACTTCCGGCAGTCACAAACTAAACTCTGCGATTGCACAGGCTTATTATGCAAAGGAAGAGGGCTTAAAGGGACTTACGACTGAAACCGGTGCAGGCCAGTGGGGGACGGCTTTGTCAGAGGCGTGTGCATACTTTGATATTCCGCTTACTGTATATATGGTAAAAACCTCTTACGAGCAGAAACCATTTCGAAAAACTATAATGGAAACATTTGATGCAAGTGTAATTCCAAGTCCCAGTATGACGACAAACGCTGGAAAAGCCATTCTTCAAACCAATCCAGATACAGGCGGAAGCTTAGGATGTGCAATATCCGAGGCTGTAGAAAAAGCAGTTACCACTGAGGGATATCGGTATGTATTAGGTTCTGTATTAAATTTGGTTTTGCTTCATCAATCCATTATTGGTTTGGAGACAAAAAAAGCTATGGAGATGTTAGGAGAATATCCGGATGTTGTAATTGGTTGTGCCGGGGGCGGATCAAATTTGGGAGGATTAATTGCACCATTTATGCAGGATAAGCTCATCGGTAAAGCAAATCCGGAAATTATTGCAATTGAACCAGCTTCTTGTCCATCCTTTACAAGGGGAAAATATGCATATGACTTTTGTGATACAGGAAAAATTACACCTATGGCAAAAATGTATACGTTAGGATGTAGCTTCATTCCTTCTGCAAATCATGCCGGAGGACTTCGATACCATGGAATGTCTCCGATTTTATCTAAGCTTTATCATGATGGTTATATGATGGCAAAATCAGTTGAACAGACGAGGGTATTTGAAGCGGCTGGTTTGTTTGCGAAATATGAAACAATTTTGCCTGCACCAGAGTCGGCACATGCCATTCGTGGAGCGATTGATGAAGCTTTGCGCTGCAAGGAGACTGGAGAAGAAAAAACAATCTTGTTTGGTTTGACTGGAACCGGTTATTTTGATATGACGGCATATGCTTCATATCGAGACGGTACAATGACGGATTCTATTCCTACTGATGACGATTTACAGAAGGGGTTTATGGCATTACCTAAAATTTAATGTAAGAAATGATATTAGATTAACTATTTTAAAAAAATATATTTTGTAAAATAAAAAATCCTTTACAATGATTTGTAGAGGATTTTTTTATTGAAATACTAGATTTTCCGATTCAATAAGAAGGAAGAATAGAGTTATAAACTAATAGAGTTATAAACTCTTTTTTGTATCTTGATTTTTAAAAAATAATTTTTGCAGTTGTAGAAATAAGGAAACAAAGGAATAAGCCACAAAGAGTTGGTAAAATAAATGCAACAATCGTCCATTTCCAGCTTTGCGTTTCTTTTTTTATGGTAAGACAAGTCGTACCGCATGGGAAGTGCATGAGGCAAAGCACCATTGTACATAATGCTGTGATTCCCGTCCAGCCGTTTGCGAGCAAGAGTGCATGAAGTTCATTGAGACTGTCAAGTTCAGTTAGAGTTCCCATTGAAAGATATGCCATAAGAATAATTGGAATGACGATTTCGTTCGCTGGAAATCCAAGTAAAAAAGCCATGAGGATAACACCGTCAATACCGAATAAAGACGCAAAAGGATCTAAAAATTGGGAGCAGTGATCTAATAAGCTTATATTTCCTACCGTAACATTTGCTAAAATCCATATAAGAAGACCTGCAGGAGCTGCTACTACTATTGCTCGACCGAGAACGAACAAAGTGCGATCAAAAATGGAACGGACAATCACTTTGCCGAATTGCGGACAACGGTATGGTGGCAATTCCAATGAAAAAGAAGAAGGAATCCCCTTTAATATCGTTTTCGACAACAGCTTTGAAATGAGAATTGTCATTATGATTCCCAGCAAAATGACTGCTGTCAAAAGAAGCGCTGGCAATATGGTTTTTCCTATTCTTGAACTGTTTCCTACATAGAACATAGTAATAATAGCAATTAAAGTTGGAAATCTGCCGTTACATGGAACGAAGTTATTCGTAAGAATCGCGATCAATCGTTCTCGGGGAGAATCAATGATGCGGCATCCAATGACGCCACATGCATTACAGCCCAATCCCATACACATAGTAAGTGATTGCTTGCCATGGGCATTTGCTTTTTGAAAAAAATGATCTAAATTAAAAGCAATGCGAGGTAAATAACCGGAATCTTCCAGTAAGGTAAATAGTGGGAAAAAAATAGCCATGGGCGGGAGCATCACAGATATAACCCAAGTAACTGTTTTATAAATACCATCCATTAGAATACCGTGCACCCATACGGGAGTATGAGATGATTGAATCATAGAGGAAAGAGTGACGCCCAATTTTTGGAAAGCGTCGGAAAGCATTTGAGATGGATAGTTTGCTCCTGTAATGGTGATCCAAAAAATAAGGCATAATAATCCTAGCATAATTGGAATTCCAAATGTTTTTGATGTTAAAATATGATCTAATTTTCGATCCATAGAATGTGGGTTTTTTTTGTTCGTTTTGATGCAGCGTGAACAAATGGCTTCGCTTTGCTGAACTAACTGAACCGTTATACTTTCGCAGTCTGCATTTCTATCAAAGGCTGCTATGCATTCTTTTTTTTCTTTTGAATCTTTACTGATATTTTCTTTTTTTTCATCAATAGATTTATTAATAGCTTCTTTTAATTGCAAAAGACCTTCATTGGAACGCGCACTTGTGCCAATAACCGGGACACCCAATTCCTTTGATAAGCATGGAAGATCAATCGCGATGCCTTTTTTCTTTGCCTCATCCAAGAGGTTGACGCATACAATTACATTTTTTGTTATAGATAGAATCTGTAAAACTAAATTTAAGTTTCTTTTTAAGCAAGTCGCGTCGGTGATACAAACAATAATATCGGCTTCATCTGAGCAGATATAATCTCTGGATACTTCTTCTTCAACTGAGCTGGCAATCAAAGAGTATGTACCAGGCAAGTCAACAACTGTTATATTTTTTTCTTGATAAGTGTAATTTCCCATAGCATTTGCTACTGTTTTTCCGGGCCAGTTTCCTGTATGTTGATGCAATCCGGTTAACGCATTAAAAACGGTACTTTTGCCAACGTTAGGATTGCCGGCTAATGCAATAATGGCTTCTTCCATTGCGATGACCTACCTTTCAAAGACGTCTTTAATTATTATTTTTTTTGCATCTTCTTTCCGTAATGCAATGACTGCACCCATAATATTGTAGGCTGTAGGATCTCCACATGGGCTCTTATGGAGAGCTTCAATCGGCGCTCCTTTAATTAATCCTAAATCCATCATTCTGTGACGCTGAATTCCATGTGCATTTAAGTCGGTTACGACAGTGCTTTTTCCAATTGGTAAGTGATCCAAAGAATGCTCTGGTATGTTTTTTTTCGTTTCCATATATATAATTCTCCATTTAAAAGAATTGAGATTAAATTTTCTCTTTGCCATTATATGAATCGCTCATAGAGACTGTGAAGAATAAACAAGAAAAAACGTCTTATTGCAGATACTCTGAATAAGACGTTTAGAATAAAATATGATTTTTTTAGTAGTTTATAGGGAGTCAATAAAGCTTTCTGGTACAAGTGTAACTCCATTTTCTAACTTTGGTGCAAACTCCATTTCTTTTGCCGAATTTGCATTTTCTTCAGTAGTATATTCAAAGTTAGTTTTTCCTATAGAAATCGAAATCGTAATATTTTCTTTTTTTAGTTGAATTGGTTTATCATTCGCTGTCCAAAATACGGAGTAACCTTTTTTTTCAGCGAATGACCGAAGAGGAACATAATCATCTGTTTTTTCTTTTTCATTCATAATCATTACAAATTCCGGAGTGGTTTGTGCAGGAATGCTTCGAGTAGAAATGGTATATAAAACGAGACATTCTTTTTGCTTTAAATCATCCGCTGTATATAAACGTTTTGCACCATTTTCAGAAACAATAGTAGTATCCTTATTAATTTTTAATGCAAGTGTATTTTCTGCATTTACAAGTTTATCATTGTAAACAGAAAGGTCAACAGAACCCACATCACTATTTAAAATAAATCCTGCTACTCCATTGGTCATTGGAGGAATACTAAGTGTCATTGGTGCCATTTTATCAATGATTGCAGTTAATTTAGTCCCCACTTTAATTTCTTCAATTTGTGTATATTTTTTTGTGTTTTGATCGATGATAAAGATATGTGGGCTTACCGAAAACACCATCCCCATATCATCGTTCTCAATGGTAATAGTGTAAGAGTCCTTATGCATTTTTATATCGGAAACGGTTCCAGATACCAATTTGTTTTGAGTTAGTGCGTCCTGTATAGGGGCAGAAATTAAAATCGGAGTTTCTGTATCGGGAGTTTGGGCAAATGCAATTGTAGTAAGTAATGTTACAGATAATAAAGTGCATGCAGTTAATTTTATTATTTTATTTTTCTTCATTTTTTTCTCCTTTTGTGTTAAAAAAATTTTGTCGAATAATAATATGACGAGATGTTTTTATAAAATGTTCCACTCTTTTAGAAACAACTTAACGGATGAAATGCCTTGAAAATAAAGGGTTCGAAAAAAGTATAAAAAATATATGCATAAAAAATAATTTTTCGGCGAAAAATGTATTGACAGAAAGGCTAGGAAATGGTACTATCTTTCTTGCGACGTGTTCATGACGTTTCCAAATGTGGCGGTGTAGCTTAGTTGGCTAGAGCGTTCGGTTCATACCCGAAAGGTCGGTGGTTCGACTCCACTCGCCGCTACCATATTTTTAAACGTAGATAGAATAAAGTTGCAAAACGCAAATTTGGGCGCTTAGCTCAGCTGGGAGAGCATCTGCCTTACAAGCAGAGGGTCATAGGTTCGAGCCCTATAGCGCCCACCATTTTTGCGGCCTGGTAGTTCAGTTGGTTAGAATGCCAGCCTGTCACGCTGGAGGTCGTCGGTTCGAGCCCGATCCAGGTCGCCATTAAAATTTGCAATAAGTATCATATGGTGGGTATAGTCAAGTGGTTAAGACACAGGGTTGTGGCTCCTGCATGCGTGGGTTCGAACCCCACTACCCACCCCAAAAAATATAAAGAGTGATGTTGGGGTATCGCCAAGCGGTAAGGCAACGGATTCTGATTCCGTCACTCGGAGGTTCGAATCCTCCTACCCTAGCCAATTTTTAAAAATAATATCATAAAGTATATTTTAAATAATAAAATAGTACTGATTTATGGCGACATAGCCAAGTGGTAAGGCAGAGGTCTGCAAAACCTTTATTCCCCAGTTCAAATCTGGGTGTCGCCTCCAAAGTTGAAACTCTAAACACATTAAATTTGGTGGGTTTAGAGTTTTTTATTTGTTTTTGGTTAGATATGCAACTGTATGCATATCCTAAAACAGATGTCATTGTTTTGACAACTTTTCTTGTGTTGTGCAATGTGAATTGTTATAATTCTACTGTGACAAATTTAGACAAAATTTTTTAGAAAGAGGATGTAAGGTTGAAAGAATTTCAACCTTACAGCCCATGTGCCATTTTGCACATGGAAGAAGTAAAAGCAAAATGCTGGCACGGGCATATTAATTGTTTTAGTCCCACCGTAAGGCAAATCAACAGCTATATTTTCAAAGTTGATTTGTTCCTGCAAGGGGCAATTCATTTGCCCGATAGCAGGAATGGAGATTAAAAATGATTCAAGTAGAAAAACTTTCCTATGGTTTTCCTGCAAAAGATTTATATAAAGAGGTTTCGTTTACATTGAAAATGGGGCAGCATTGCGCTTTTATTGGAAGCAATGGTGCTGGAAAATCAACTCTTGTTGATATGATGATTCATCCGGATAAGTATTTGTACGATGGAAAGATAATCAAAGATGAAAGTTGCCGTATTGGTTATGCCAGCCAGTTTGTTGTGAGGGATAAAGAGCAGGAATGTACTGTTTTTGAATATCTAAGTGAGAGATTCGTGGAAAATCAGCAAGCGACAGCTGCTGTGTGTGAAGAAATGGCAGTGGCTGAGGATGCAACGCCATTATTTGAGAAATACCAGGCTCTTTTAGATGCCTTTGAGGCTATGGACGGAGATAATTATGTAAACAATATCCGTAAACAGCTATATGTAGCCGGTATGCGTGAATTAGAAGAAACAAAGTTATCACAACTGAGTGGTGGAGAGTACAAATTACTTCAGATTATGAGAGAAATGCTACTATCTCAAAATCTTCTCGTTTTGGACGAGCCGGATGTATTTCTGGATTTTGGTAACTTAAATAGACTCTGCCAGTTAATTAATGAGTATAATGGCACCGTATTAGCCATTACCCATAATAGATATTTGTTGAATCACTGCTTTAACAAGATTTTACATTTAGAAAACGGCGATATTCAGGAATATGATGGGAATTATACAGAATATCGTTGTGCCCAGCTAAAGGAAAAATTAAAACTGAAATTGCAGAGTATAGAAGAACAAGAAGAAATTGAGCGTACGAAGAAAATGGTTGATATTCTGCGCACAAGAGCTACGCTGCATGACAATCCTGTTGTTGGAAGTACTGCAAATGCAAAGCAAGCACAACTTGACCGTTTGCGTGCAAGACAAATTAAGGCACCTTTTATTGAACTTCGTGAGCCGAAGATTGAACTTCCGGCTATAGAAGTTGAAACAGAGCGACCTGTTTTAAGCATTTCAGATTATAATGTTTCGTTTGATGAAAATTTACTTCAAAATATCAATTTTGAATTACTGGCTGGCGAAAAAGCAGCCATTGTTGGCGCAAATGCTACAGGAAAAACGACTTTAATGCGCGATATCTTAAAGAATAACCATCCTTCCATCCATATCAATGAGAATACAAGCTATGCATATTTATCTCAGCTTCAGGGCGAGACTATAGATGAAGCAAAAACGGTGTACGAGGTTATGGAGAATGTAGGTTTTGAGACAAGGGAAAGTATTCGTGAGTATCTCGGGAACTATTGTTTGGAAGGGGATACCTTAAAGCAGAAGGTAGGCCAGCTATCCGGCGGAGAAAAGAATTTGCTCCAAATTGCGATGATTGCAAATACAAATGCAGAACTTCTTATTTTGGATGAACCGACCAGCCATTTGGATCTTTACGCACAAATGGCTCTGGAAAAAGCCATTTCCGAATATAAAGGGGCTGTACTCATGGTAAGCCATGATTTCTATCTTGTGGCGAATTGTGCGGATTACGTTTTACTGATAGAAGATAATACGATTCGGCGTATGCGTACACGAACTTTTCGTAAAATGGTATATGATAAATATTTCGATCAGAAGTATTTAGAAATAGACAAGAGAAAACAAGAATTAGAAGCCAATATTACATTAGCCTTTAAAAAGAATGAACTGATAGCGGTAGAGAAACTTTGCAGCCAGTTAGAAGCACTTAGATAAGCAGCGAGTAGTATGGAGGATAAAATGACTGAATTATTAGCTCCGGCAGGAAATATGGAAGCTTTAAAAGCTGCAATTTCTAATGGTTGTGATGCAATATACTTAGGAACGCAAAAATTTGGTGCACGAGCCTACTCCTCTAATTTTGATTTAGAATCGTTAAAAGAGGCTGTTGCGTATGCACACCTGAGGAATGTTAAAATCTATGTAACAATGAATACCATCGTTTTCGAAAACGAAGTTGAAGAGATGAAAGAGCAGATACACGAATTAAATGAAATCGGTGTTGATGGAATTATCGTCCAGGACCTGGCTGCTTTCGATTACATCGTTAAAAACTTTCTTGATATGGAAGCACATTGTTCAACTCAAATGGGAATAGACGATTTAGACGGAACTTTATTATTGAAAGAACTTGGTGCGAAAAGAGTTGTTCTGTCCCGTGAGGTTGAGATTGAAAAAGTAAAAGAGATAAAAAGAATCGCTAAAATACCTTTAGAAATTTTTGTTCACGGTGCTTTATGTGTATCTTATTCTGGAAACTGTCTAATGTCTGGATTAATCGGCTATCGAAGCGGAAATCGCGGAAGATGTGTTGGTTCATGTCGTAAGGAGTATGAACTAATTGATAAGACAACAGATACATCTTTAGGAAAAAACTATATTCTATCTACTAAGGACTTAAACACAATTGATTATATCAATGATTTAAAAGAAATTGATTCTTTAAAAATAGAAGGTCGAATGAAAGAGCCTGCGTATGTTGCTAATGTTGTATCAAAATATCGCATGGCCTTAGATAATAGAATAACCGAAGAAGACAAAGAAAATCTGAACAAAACATTCAATAGAACATTTACGAATGGATATTTGTTTCACGAAGATAAGAAAGATATTACAAACATTTTAAGACCGAATAACTTTGGTTATGAAATTGGTAGAATTAGCAAGATTGTTAAAGACATGTATGAAATAACACTTACACGTACTTTAAATCAAAACGATATCATCAGAATAAGTCATAACAATGAAGATGTTAATTTAACTGTTGTAAAACTATACGATAAAGATGGCAATTTAATCAACAAAGCAGATGATATCTGCTATATCAAAATCAAAGAAAAGATCTCTAAGGGTGATTTAGTATATATAACGAAGGATTATTTGTATTACAAAGAGTTAGAATCATCACTGGAAAAAGAATTTAAGCGTTTTAACCTAGATATTAGAGTGTATGCATATCCAGATTCAAAGCTTATCATAGATGCGGAGGGCTTAGGCTTTAATTATTTATATGAAAGCGAGGAAATACTAAGCGAAGCAATTAATAATCCAACAACAAAAGAGCAGGTAATAAAGCAATTTTCAAGATTAAATGATACTATATTCGAACTTAATCATGTAGATTTTGAGGAATCGGGTGCATTTATTCCAGCTAAACTGTTAAATGCAGCAAGAAGAGATATTGTACAGGGTTTATATGACTTAAAGCTTAACAGCCAAAAGAAAAGAACCAAGGCTTTGAAAGCAAAAGAAAAAATAAGCTTTGCCCCTGAAAAACCATACCTTACGGCCTCTGTAACGACGAAGGAACAGTATGATGCTTGCGTGAGCTGTGGAATTAAGGAAATCTATTTTGAAAACGTTGTTAGAAGAAACCAGAACGATTATAAGGAAAAAGAAGGGCAGCTACTAATTGGAGGATATGGCGGAATTTATCACTACAGAAAAACGAATCCTTTTGTTACGGACTATTCTCTAAATGTTGTTAATTCTGCTAGTTGCTATGAATTATATCGATTAGGTGCAAAACGAGTAACTTTATCTTATGAATTGAATAAGAGACAAATTGAAGATTTAATGAATGCCTATTACGAAGAAAATGAAGGCTATCCTGCACTGGAAATGATTGTATATGGTAAGGCTCCTCTGATGTTTACAAAATATTGTCCGTTGAAAAAAATGAATCAATGCGGTATTTGCAAAACGAAGAGCTATGAGTTAAAAGATGAGCACGGAACGTTTCCTATTGTTTCTCATGATGATTGTACAACGACTATCCTTAATGGGAAGACGCTTAATCTTTTAGATGAGATATCAAACATAAAAGGAATCGAATCATTCAGATTAAATTTTACAGTTGAATCAAAAGAGCAGGTTGTGAAAACCATAAATAAGGCTTTAAGCAAATTAAATGGCGGGGTGGATAAAGCTGTCTTTAATCAGGCAACAGACACAAGAGGACATTTTAATAAAGAGATTTTGTAGGGAAATCCCAGTTCAAATCTGGGTACCGCCTAAAAATTGAAATACCAACGTTTATAATCATATAAATGCTGGTATTTTGTTTTTATAAAAGAATATGCTTTATCATTATACAATTTTAGTAATCAGGCTTTTAGTATAGTTACTTATAGTGGACTAGGCTGGAGGTCTTTTTTATTTTATTATTTATTATAAATTCCTATTTTCAAACAAGACGTAATAGAGTAATATTACTATAAGATTATAGTAATAGGAGCGTAAATTATTATGGAATATTTCTATTTATTTTTAGCAATTGTCGGCGAATTGATTGGGACTACATTTCTTAAATATTCTGAAGGTTTTACTAAATTAATACCTTCTATCTTGACCCTTCTTTTTTATGGATTTTGCTTTTTCTTTTTTTCCAAGTCGTTAATAAATATTAATTTGAGTATTGCTTATGCAACATGGTCTGCAGTAGGATTGATTGTGTCGGCCCTTATTTCGGTTTTTATTTTCAAAGAGGGTATTACTATCATTGGGATTATTGCGATTATAATAATCGCGGCAGGTGTTATTGTATTAAATCTCTTTGGTACTCCCTCGCATTGATTTATAAATATAGTGATTCAAATTGTAAGAGAACAAAAACAAGGAAATACTTGTATATAACATAATAGGTTTAATAAAATTAGAACATCCTTGATCTATTGAAAAAATAGATTGAGGATGTTTTGTATTTATAGGAATATTTAATAATCATAAGTAGATTCATATAGAACGAGAACTTATAGTGAGGAATCAACAACGAAAATCATGTTTTGATGATATATTTAACATAACGACTCAAAATATAAATTATTTCTTATTAAATATTATAAAAAAATAGTTTATATTTTAAAAAACATATAGAAAATTGGCGAATGCTGGAATATAATAATTATTATAATTTTTAATAATAATTACAGATAATATTTTTAGTTTTTAAAGGAGATTGAAATGTAATTTTTCAGTTCCATTTTAGTTAGTATGGAAGGTTATATATGAAAATTATCAATCAAGTTTTCTCTGATATCAATTCAAAAGAAAATAAAAATGAATTTTCTCTGAAAATTTTTATGCATAATAATTTATGTATATTAGTTTTAGCCTTTTATTTAACTCTTGAGCAATTATATTATGGATTTTTCTTAACACAGTATGGTGAGGTGATAAGAACCATTCATTTTCTTACTGCTTTTATTATGGCATTTTATTTTTTATTAGCTGTTTATTTTAATAAAAAGAAATTAAGTCAATTAAATATATTTCATAAAACATATGAACTTAGTTTTGGTATATATGGGTTTGCTGTATCTATTTTAAGAGCATTAGTTGTTAAAAATAATATATTTGCACTGCCAACAGTGTACATAGCGGTAATATATGGATTTGCAGTATTTTTTTATTTTCATCCGTTAAAAAGCTTTTTTATCTATTCTGTGACAAGTGTTATGATTCTTTTCCTATTACCAATCTTTAAACCTGAGATTCTTTACAGCACATATATATATGACATATTATCAAACAATATCATTGCTTGGATCGCTTCTGCTATTGGATACCATAGGTATCGAAAAGAATTTGTAAATCAAAAAACAATTTATAAAAAAAATAAAATGCTGCAAGCAAAAACGAATGAAATTGAAAAGATAAATGAGGAGTTGCATTACAAATCTATTATGGATTCGTTAACCGACATATACAATAGACGCCAATTAAACAAATTATTAAAAAGTGAATATGTCAGATGCGCGAAAGTCTGTAAAAAATGCTCTCTGATCCTGTTGGATATTGATTTTTTTAAATCCATTAATGATACATATGGTCACAATGTTGGAGACAAGGTTCTGGTAGAAATCGCATTATTACTTAAGAGAAGTGTTAGAGCGGGAGATAGTGTTGGTAGATGGGGCGGTGAAGAGTTTTTAATTATATGCCCAGAAACTAATTTTGAAACAGCGTATCGTATTGCAGAAAGAATCAGGGAAAAAATTGAGACCTTTAATTTTCGGCTAGAAGATAAGGTGACTTGCAGTTTTGGTGTAACAACGAATAAAAAGATAGATACGGTTCTGAATTTGATTCAAAGAGCAGACCGAGGATTGTATAAGGCAAAAGAAAACGGAAGAAATCGAGTGGAAAAAGGAGAATAAATTTAAGAGTAAATAAGAGTAAATATGTAGCATCAATTTGGTTTGGCATAATAATAACTCGCTATAAATTATAAATTTTCTATAATGTTGAATGAGTGGGAGATGAAATGCAGATGGAGAAAAGTTTAAACGATCGCCGATTTTTTGAGGAAATTGTTTGGCCCAAATATGAGTACATAAGTAAATTTTTATATACAATTACCTTAGATTCATTTTTAGCAAATGAGATTACGCAGGAAACAATGGTAGCTGCTTGGAAGAACATCGATAAACTAAAGGCTTACAAACATTTATCAGCTGCTTTGCGGAGAATGGCAATGAATACTCTTTGCAGTCATTATCGTAAAAATAATGAAATGCTGCATAGTTTGGAATGCGTAGATTCAATTGAAAACATTGGAGTTGAATCTAATATCAATGATTATGTAAATCATGAAGGGAATCTTCGTGATATTCAGTTTTTATTTAATGAGATGAGAGACGAGCATTTACAGATTGTTCTATTGTGTGATTATTACGAACTGCCGTTAAAAATTGCAGCAAAATTCTTAGGTTTAAATTATAATACCGCTGCTTCGTATCATAAACGTGCATTGGAGCATATGAGAGCAAAGCTGAGTGGAACTGAATATTGTAAAGATCACAGGAGGGGAGTTCAGCATGTGTAAAAAAGCTAATAATGAGGCTTATGCGAAAGATAGACGTTTAAGCAAATCATTGTTAAAGGAGGTTATGGATGACCCATTAATAGAATTGGACTTCTTTCATGATTTGAATTCTGTAAAGAAGCCCACATTACAATCGTTTATGGATAAGCAAGAGAAAAAACTTCGACTCCAAAAAACATCTGTTTCAATACACTCCGGGTGTTTTTTTAAAGGGATAAAAAGAAAAAAAAATCTCAGAGTCGCAAGTTTTTTAATCATTTTTTTACTTTGTGCCACATTATTAGCTGTAGTATCGAAGCCTCAGCCTTCAACTGCCGGAAAAACGGAACTGAATTTGTCGGAACAAGACGTAACGAATGGCTTTGTTGAGGATAGTCACGTTGGCGTTGAAGAACCTCAATCAATGGAAGAGATTATTGAAGATGAAAAGTACATCGAAGCTTTGAAAGAAAAGTATGAAGACTTAGTAGTTCCAACGTATATTCCAGAGCGGTATGTATTTGAGTCACTTTCGGTTAAAAAGTATGGTGATAAGGTTCTGGAATTTAATTATATTTATCGTGATAATGAAAATGATGAATTTAATATTAGTCAAAGAAAACTAAATGATAATCAAGGTTCTATTTTTGCAAATGAAGTAAAAGGATTCGAAGAATTAGAAGAGGGGAAGATTTTTTATCAAGAGGATAAAAGTAATAATCGTAATTTATTAGTTATAATGAATGGGGAAGAAGATATTATTTGGATTTCCGGAAACGTTGCCAAAGATAAATTATTGAAAATTGAGAATAATCTAATAACTTAACGCTGGACTTAAGCAAAATAATTACAGAATATAAATAAGTGCAATTTTTGCTGCCTTTTTTTCGTTTAAATATAGGGACCAATAAAGGAGGATTTCATGAAGAATAGAAAGCAGCTTTTATTAATTGTATTATCATTGATGATTGTATTTTCGTCTGCATTTGTGTATGGTGCAGAAGTGAATAAACAAGAGTCATCGATTTCCATCATGCGTATGGTTGCGGGTGGAGATCTTTCTTTTACTAGGCTTGCAGACAAGAAAGGAGAACTTGAAGTATATTGTCGATCTTCTATGACTGCAGATTACATTAAAGCAACCTGTACCGTTCAAAAACTAAATGCTTCTACGGCGAAATATTATGATTATGGTAATACGTTTGAAATTAAGGAAACAGATACTATTTCCTTAGCAGAACGTCGTAATCTTACTGTGGACACCAGCGGCACTTATCGCGTAAAAGTAATTTTTGAAGATAAAGTGAATGGTATCATAACAAGAACGAATGCATATTATACTCAGGCGGTGGGGTTATAATATAAAAAAAGTTGAATAAAAAAAGATAAAATTGTATATATTTATAAAAAGAGAGTGGTAAATGGTTGGTTCCTAAAAATTTGTGTCAAATATTCGTAGAAAAAACAAAGAATTGAGTGGGTCTTTTCGACATTATTCTGAACGAAACAAGTGGATAATAAGAAGTAGGGATTAAATGTGCGTTTTGTTTTCTTAGAAATGAATCGTCAAATTACTATTAGGGGGACGGAACATGAACGTAAAGAAATTAGCACAGAATACCGTGCAAAGAGCTGTCAAACATTTCAAGATTGCAACTACGAAGGGGAACGTGCGTTACGGCTTGAAGGTTGGGAGTGTGATGAAATGTTTCTAGAGCAGCCCTTCGTGCCCATTTTCTTTGTGATAGCAACTGCTGTCATGTATGCGACTTGCATACCCATCATGATACGAGAATGGAAAAATATGCAAGATAGAGAAAAATGAGACGCAGACAAGGTCAACTTAGTGTGAAGTTGGCCTTGTTGATTTTTTGTTAAACATTGATTATTTATAGAAGATAGATTGTAAATGATATAGTAAGTAATATACGGTAAGAGTTAATCCGTTGCAATTAGAGGATTTAAGAATTACTTGATGAATGCAGCATAAAAAAATGGAAAAAAGATTAGAAAATTGGTTGACAGATGCGAATTACTTTGCTATTCTAATATAGCTGTCTTGCACAGGCGGTTTCACGGAGTCCTTGATTGGTTCTTCATTAACTGAATGTGCACCGCGAAAAAAGTTGAAAAAACGAAAAAAAGTGGTTGACAGATGCAAAGAAAATTGATATTATAGATAAGCTGTCTCGTGAAGATGCGGCGCTCGAAACGTGAGAATCTCACCTTCGAAAGCCAAAACGGCGACCACGAAAAAAGTTGAAAAACAGAAAAAAGTGGTTGACAAAATGAGCGCAGTAAGCTATAATAAAAAAGCTTCGTTATCACGGAGCGGCGCTTGAAAAAAGCACATCGGACGATAAAAATCTACAAATTAAAATTTGTGATTTTCCAGTCCAGAGCCTTCTAGCATTTGCGCATTGCACAAATGAAGATAGGTTCACGAACCTTGAAAACTCCATAGTGTAGAAATTGAGTCAAAGAGATTTTTAAATAAATCTCAAACGTCGAAACAGTGCAAACTGACAGAGACGAAAAAGACTTAAGTACAAAAACAATCTGCAAAAGATTGGTAAGAAACATTCAATGAATTGGATGGATCTTCGTACAATTTCTTAAAAACAATAATTTCAGATTCGTATGCAAATATGAAATGAAAAAAAGAAGCGAAACGCAATGCGTTTGGCTGAGCTAGATTTGAAGGCTCCGAAAGGAGCGTTTAGATACCAAATTTATTAAGAGTTTGATCCTGGCTCAGGATGAACGCTGGCGGCGTGCCTAACACATGCAAGTCGAGCGAGAAGCTCATGAATGAAACTTCGGTCGAATGATTGAGCGGAAAGCGGCGGACGGGTGAGTAACGCGTAGGCAACCTGCCCCATACAGAGGGATAGCCTCGGGAAACCGGGATTAATACCTCATAACGCGCAAGTGTCACATGACACTTTCGCCAAAGATTTATCGGTATGGGATGGGCCTGCGTCTGATTAGTTAGTTGGTGGGGTAACGGCTCACCAAGGCAGCGATCAGTAGCCGACCTGAGAGGGTAATCGGCCACATTGGAACTGAGACACGGTCCAAACTCCTACGGGA
>NZ_JADQTL010000012.1 GCF_017168145.1 Anaerovorax sp. IOR16
TCCAGCTTCTTCACAGTCAAATCTTAAATAAGGAATCCTTTTATCCTCTCCAAAGTTGAAAAGTACAAGAGGTCTTATTAAATCTCTCCTGATGGTAGAAGCTAAAGCTTTACAGTCCGCCACAGTGAGGTCATGTCTTACTTCATTGTGGGTCTTGCTTTGTGCATAGGAGCCACCGCCACTGTCTGAGGTTAGTGTTTGACCGAGTATCGCCTTTGACATTTGCTCGTCACAGAATCTCGCTAGGGATTCATAGACATTGATTGAGGTTGTCTTTGAGCTCTCCTTGAATTCAATCTCTGTATTATCTGGTATGATTCCAGCAGCATCAGTGCCAAGCATCACAAGAGCCCTCATTAAAGCTTCCTTGTCTTCCTCAGATGCTGAAGGATTATACTTCCCAAGTCTTAAAGGCATCCCAAAGACTTCACAGAAGGAAACCCAGTCCTTGACATCATAGTTCTTGAACAAATACATCCAAGCCACCACTCGAAGCACACCAGCACGAGAAGGATGTCCAGAGCGTGCCTTGTATCTATGGATAATGAACTTGTTTTTAGGAAGTTCTATTCCCATTGGCTGCTCTTCAGTCATGACTTTCAATGTGTCATTTTCATCCCAGAAGAACTTCTTTTGATGTCTCCACTTAATATCATCAATGACATACTTTCCGCCATCTGTACCCCATATAATTTCACTCGTGGCAATTCCTTTGCCTATTGCATCCAAGAGGTCTAAGAATACATCCTCTATAGATTCAATACTCTCAATCTCTTCCTTTACAAAATCAGCAATCCTTTTGTCATATTCATCATCAGAGAAGGGGATTACCTCAAAGTCAAGCCCTGTCACTGCATTTTTACGAGTTTGAAGCTGTGAGAATAGGTGAGGGTCTTTCTCTTCCATTTCCTCAAAGAGCTCCATCTGTCTGAGTGCATCTCCTGAATCTGCCTCCCTGAAAATCTGTGCCAGTCTTGCAGGAGTCAATCCATTTGATGGATAAGTGGAGTATTTGTCTTGCACCTGAACTGCTGCAACTTCTTCCATAATGGGTTTTGTGAATTTGCTTTGAATGTAGTTAAATGCTTTTTTTATCAAGAATCCTCACCTCCTTAATACGCTCCTTTTTTAAATCTTAAGGCTCTTGAGATAACTGACTTGTAATCTACCTTTGTGCTGCCTTTTATCTGTAGAGCTATTCTTAAAGCCATTTCAAAAGTGTCAGGAGCATCATCATTTTTGCCCATTGGGTATTCAAGCATCTGCTTGAGTAAAGTCTTATGTTTCTTGCTAAATTTAACATATTTGTTTTTGACAAATGGCTGTGTACTTTCGATTCTTAGGTGCTTTGATTGTAAATTGTAGATTTCTTCAATAGGGAGCATTTCTCCAGCTTGACGACTTCTTTCAGCCATTATGTCTTTGAAAAAGTGCTGGAACTGAATGGACTCAACTCCAAACTTAAAGAACCCTTTGTTAAAATCTCTTTTGAGTCTTTTCTGCATTTCAATTGAATCCTCAATGATTGCATCTGGTTTCCTTTTTTCAACGCTTGCCTCAACCACATACATATATCCAGTCTTGAGGTTCTTTGCTAGAGCTATGATGGCAGAGGTATCACTTTTCTTGTTTTTCCCTAGAGAAGGGTCATTTGCACCAATGAATATAAAGTCAGGAAGTGAAAAGTCAACGTCACTATCCTCGTAAAAATCGAACCATTCTTCGTTAAAGGTACATGAATCAGGGTCAATAGGGTCATTCTGAATCTCACTGTTAAAGGATGCTTCACCTTCAGAGATTCTTACTATCATCAAGTCGTAATATGAAAGCTTTGCCTCCCATAAAACGCTAGTACCCTCAAGCATTTCTTCCTTGTTTGCGTCAAAGAACTCCTTGGCATCTTCCTGTCTTGCTGGATTTTCAAGGTCAGTGTATATGGTTTCCCATACATCCCAAAGGTTTTGGTTCTCAGCGAAGCTGATGACCCCTCGGTATTTTACACAGTGATATTCAGGATTTCTTAAAACCTTTGAAAGTAAAGAATCTGAGTGAAGTATTGTTCCTATATAGACAATATCTGTGTATGTATCCCCAGCCTTGGACACCGCTTTATAAAACCAGTTTTCCAGCTTCTTTCTTTGCTCTGGAGTGTTTACATTTTCGTCATTCTCAACATCATCAAGGACGATAAGGTCAGGTCTCCAGTTTCTGTGCCTTCTACCTCTTATCTTTTTCCCTGAGCCGATAGCTTCGACTTTGATATCTGTTGATGTGAGGATAACTCCTGTTTTCCATACTTTTTTACCTTTTAAGTTTCCAAAGTCCTCATGGATAGCCTTGTTATCTTCAAGCTCTGTTTTGATATCTGCAAGGAACCCTTCCGCTTGATCGGAGCTATCAGATAATATAATAGGGTAGTGCTTGTATTCGTAAACTATGGCATGAAGCGTGTCTTTGAATGTGAAGTTTGTTGACTTCGCATGTCCACGAGGAGCAGCTATCCCACGTCTGCATCCTTTTTCCCTTGATATCTTTTTAGAAGATACAAAGGGATTCATGCCCTTTAAAACACCTTTAGACCATATTTCATCCAGCTCATTATGAAACTCAGGAGATTCTCTTATGAAGTAGTGGGGGAGGTAGGCTCTTCCAAAGTATGCAAGGTCTATGGCTCCCAGTCTTTTTCTTAGTCCTTTTTCTCCTGTGAGAGAAGCTCCTTTTCGGTACTCCTTTAGCAGTTCCGCTCTAAGCTCTTTATGGTCATTTCCTTTAGTGACATATTGCTCGAATAAATTCTTTTGGTATTCTTTATCCTGTTTTATTTCAACGTCTTCGTCAGTATTTTCAAGCTGTCTTATATAATCATCTAATTTAATCATCGCTGGTCACCTTCGTCTTTGCTTTTTCAAGTACCGCCTTAAGTTCTGTGGCAAGGCTTGGGTCTGACTTAATAAGCTTCATAAGCTCTTCTTCCATTTCTTCAAATGCAAGCTCGGCTTTTTTCTTCATATCATGTTTGATTTTTCTTTTATATGCTTCGGTTCTTGATACTGCAACAACAAGTCTTCCAACTTTATCAAGTGGCATGTTGCTAAATTCCTCTTCAGCATTTGCCATTTTTTCTATTAAACCACCCATTAACATATGTGTAGCTGCACCAGTATAATCTTCGTCTGGATTGGCTCTGATGGCTTTAACCAGTTGATTAGTTTGTTGTTGGATTTCAAGCAGTCTTTGAGTTGCCTTGTTAGTCCTTAGTGCATATCTCCCAACAGAGCTCTTGCTGATTTCTTCGCCACATTCTTCGAAGAGCCACTCTGATATCTCCTCATAGGTGATACTGGTATCAAGGAGCATATCATCAATTTTGCTTTTGATTTCTTCAGGAAGCCTATCTATCTTGCTTGATATTCTCGTTCTCTGCCTTTCTTTTCCCATGTAATCATCCCTTACATATCAATCCCATCATCTGGCTTTATGGAAAGGACAACAAGTTTTCCTTCACTAGAAAGCTTTACCTCGACATCCTCTCTGTCCATGTCGCAAAGTCTTACAGTGTTTTTAGTTTCAATGTGTCTTACTTCTATGTAGCCTTTGCCTTCCAGATAATCGAGACTTTCATTAATCTCTACATCATCAATATTCCTTGCCTTAAGTGCTGCTTCAAGCTCATAGATTTCAAAGAACCTTGTACTAAACACATTGGCTACAGTTCGCATGATAATGCCATTAGTTCTTTTAAAATCCGCTGCCGATACAGCTTGTATTGATTTATTCATGTTTTTATCTCCTCTCTTTCACAAGTTGCATCAAATAATCTTGTATTTTGTCTAATTTTTTACTTATTTCTCCATACGTTCTAGCATGTTCTTGTTTAGTTATAAAATCTCTTTGCACAAGTTCCTTATGCTCTGAGAGTTCTTTGCCTACATTATCAATCTTTTCTGTGAGCTTTTCTTCTACACTTTCAAGCTTTTTCTCATTGTTACCAGTAGCCACTTCATTCCTGTTTATTTTGCCTTCAATGTCCTTAAGGGTCTTCACCAAGAAAAAACCAATTATGCCTACAACCGTTCCTGGTATTAGTCCTAAAATTACCGCATCCACATTCATCATCCCACCATCTTAAGCCTTGTGCTTTTCTTCTTTCATAAGTCTAACTTTGTCCTCAATAGTGCTCTTTACATAGCCCTCAAAGTCTCCAAGGCTTTCATTAAGAGCTTTCACATATTCAGGCTCAAGTGTTTTAATAATCTGGTCGTAGGCTCTGATTCCTAATTCCTGAAGCTTTTCTTTTCTGTCCCCATCTGAAATAGAAATATCTTTTCTGATGATGTCTGCTGCTGTTTGTTCGATTGCTGACACTGTTTTACTTGCCACATCATCAAGCCTGTAAAGTGCTTCAATGACAAGCTCCTTTTGTCTGTCATCTTGAATCTTTTCAGTTTCAAGCTTCAGCTTTTCAGTCAGCCTTCTAAGATAGAAGGTCGCATAAGCTCCAGCAAGTGTAATGCATGCTATCCCTATGCTTATCAATGTTTCGTTTAGCGTGCTTTGAAGTTCTTGCATCTGTGCATCCCCCTTTTAATTTTTTGAAATAAAAAAATACCAGCAAAGACGTTTGTCTCTACTGGTATTCTCTCAAATTTTACCTGAATACTCACCATGAAGCACTTCTATAATTTACTTCACTGCTTGCATTTCAAAAAGGTTTATTTGCCCTTCGCATTCTTTTGGGTTTATTATATCTCTAACCCACCGTTCGCACAAGTTATATTTTATTGCCAAATCTTTGTAATTCGCTCCGTTGAATTCTTTCCTAATCTTTTTGTCTCTAATCGGACGGATGACACTGTCAAGCTTCGGGATATACATATTGGTTCCACCAATCTCTTTGCATAAGTTAAGAAAGTTGTCGACTCCGATAATAGAGACTACTTGCTGATAGAACTCAGGGAGCATATCAACGGTAAGTTCTTCTATCCATTTTTCATCCATCCGTAACCTCCCATATCCGCCTATTTTTTCATCATCATATCAAGTAGTTTCACGATAACTGCTGCAAACTCCGCCCAAGTAAGCTCGTCAAGTGCTTTGTGTTCCCCTGTGATTATTCCAAGCTCTTTCATCTTCTGAATGTACTTATCTCCCCAGTGTTCCTCTGTGATAGGCTCTTTGGTAATGAAATTCACAAGCTTAACGATATCATGTCCATAGCCATCCCCAGGATAAGCCCATCCAGCTCCATTAGGATTGTTTTTGTATCCAAGCCATTCCACATATTTTGAGCTACCTCTTTTTACAAGGGAAAATCTTGGGTCAACACATTCCTGTTTCAATGGTTCTGTGGATGCATAGGCTTTAAGGTGTTGAATTTGAGCTCTCACTCCAAGTCTTGGATTGTCAAAGCTTGCTGCCTGTCCTTTTCCGTTTCCGTTTAAGGCTCCGATTCCTGAATAATTGTTTTGCTCTGGAACTACAATCCCACCATATTTGAAGTATCCAGTTTCTTTTAAGCTCTGAGCCCATGCCACGTCAGCTCTAACTCCTTCAAGCTCAGCTTCTTCAATGAATATCTGTGCAAGCTCTTCAGTAGAACAGCGGGGAAGAGCAGGGGACTTATTGCCTTTTAGTGCAAAAGAGACCATCTGTGCCAGCTTCGCTTCTGTCTTACCCATGATGGGTGTCAAGGTTGTATTTGATTCCTGAATAAGTTTTATGAAGTTCTGCCAGCCATTTTGTCTTGAGCGAATCACACTTGGACAATTCTTGCCAGTCCAATGATTGTGCTGCACAACCTTTCCAATAGGGATATCAAACTTCCACATGAGGTAAGTTATGAGCTCGGCTGCTAACTTCTCAGCCTTGGCTCTGTCGATATCTGAGTTCATACAAATTTCAATACCTATGCTTTTTCTGTTTCCTGTTCCGTTTCTTCCATCCCCAGCATGCCATCCATTCTCATTGGTTGGTAGGTGCTGGTATATCTTTTCATCATCAACGGTAAAGTGCCAGCTTGCTCCTGTTGTCGGATTCTTTATATATCTGCTGTGCATATATGCATTAGCACCTTTATTGGTGTTTCCTGTGTCGTGAACCGTTATGTATTCTGGTTCCATCTTGTAGCCTGGTCTATTTCCGTTGGTACTTGGAATCAAGTCAACGATTATTTTCTTTTCTACTTCAAACATTGTTAATGAACCCCTTTCATTTTCTTTTTTAAGTTTTCAATAATTTCATCACTCACATTTTTCTTTTTATTCAATTTCATTCCCCCTTGTTTTTCTGAAAAGTAAACCCATGCATCAATAAGGTTTCCTTGTCTTTTGGAAGGTCCTCATAAAGCTCTGGTTTCATGGAAAAACATCCACTTTGTATCATCTTGATAAATCTATTAGTATTGGCTCTATTGACAGTGATACCTCTGTTTTTTAGAGCCTTTTGAATATCCTTTGTTTCTGCTGCAATCTCAATCTTAAATTTCAGTACAGCCATAATCATCCCCCTTTATAGATTAATGATCGGTGCGACTACCTTCTTATAAAACTCCACAGCATTGTAAGAAGTTTCCCCACGAGCTCTGAGTTCTTCTTCAAATTTCTTATATTCCATTGCAAGCTTCATGACCTTTAAAGCTCCAATTTGTTCAGGTGTTATCTTAGTTTTAAATTCGGTACTTGGAATGATGTAGCCTAATGCCCTTGGCAAATAGAAAATATCTCCATGATTGTTCCATTCCTCAATAACTTCCTCAGCAAATTTATTGCGGTTGAGCCTTTGCTTTACTGGAGGAATGATTCCTTTTTCTCGAAGCTCCGCTCGTATTTCAGCTTGGAGCTTCTTTTCCTTCTGGGTCATTTTCTTATACTTTTTCTTTGCCATCACATCACCTCCGACTGCTTTTGAAGCATTTTCTTGAGGCTTTCAATGAGCTTGTGGGCTTGCCAGCCTTTGAGCCATTCAACTCTTTCAGTCTGATAATACTTTTTCATGAAACCATTAAGGCGAGCAGGGTTATCCTTCCACCCAAGAGCTTCTTCCAGTTGCCTAATCTTCCAAATTTGCTCTTTGCTCGCCATTCCATTTCTGCTGTCGTTGTAACTGTCTTTCATTTTCCTAGTGCAAATATTACTCTATTGAGTTCCGTTCCTGTGCAAGCTCTCATACTGTCTTTTCCTGTTTCTCGCTCCAATATGGTGTATAGCATTTCCTTATCAAAGCCTAATTCTGAAGCAAGACCCCAGATAGTTTTTATCTGAGGTTTGCCTTTTTTAGCTGCCATTCAGTCATCACCCCTTAATCTGGAATACTTTCCTTGTTGGTCTCATAACCAAAGACATCATCCGTCTTAAGGGATGCACCGACCTTGATTAATGTTTCCATTGGCTGCTTCTTCAGTTCGTCCTTGTTGATGGTTTCTTTTACAGTGATGCAGTTTGTAAGCTTCATCATTTTAAGCTTTCTTATGGCTTCATCAACCAGCTTCTTTGGTATGCTTAACTTTGTGCTCTTCCTGAATCCAATAGTCCCATGAGTAAATATTCTGTTTTTCTTGCCATCCATATCGTGTCTGTTTTCTTCAGCAAACTCCTGCATTTCCTTCTCAAGAACTTTGATTTTAAGCTTATGAGGCTCAATCTTGTCCTTGTATTCTTCCTTGATTTCAGCTATTTTCATGTTCATGTCGCCTTCTAGCTTTTCAATAGCGACCTCATTCTCAAGTATCTCCATCAAGTTCATGTCTACATCATCCCAAGACTTAAGCTTTGGGACACTTTCAATTCTTTTCCTTGCCATGTTATGACCTCCTTATGAATTTTCAATTTTTATATCTTTAATCGAACCAGCCATGACATCAACACTGATGCCATAGGATTCGTTTAGGTTATACATTGCTTCCACTGGTAGAGCTTCAATCGCTTGTTTCCTGATATATGTTTCTTCAACAAAGTTGCAAATACGGTCTATTGTATCCTTCCTAGATTCAATTCCAGCATCAAGACTGTTTACAGCTACAGCAACGATATCTCTAAGCCCAAACTCTGAGTTATTTTTCATAGGGTTAGCCTCCTTCATTTTTCGATTTGCCACTCTTTGTGCGAATTTCTGTCATCTTAAAGCATCATGATTGTGGTTGCACTTTTCACAATGTCTTTGGTGATTGTTCCGCCTTCAAGCTCTGCAATATCAAGGCACTTATTCAAGACCTTAGTAAGCCATCTGATGCCACCCTTTGTGGTTCTTAGGATTAAGTTTACAATCTCCATCTTTGCTGAATCTGCAATGTTAAATTCAGATAATATGTTCAAAAGCTCAGCTTCACTCAAGCCCTGTGTTTTATATACATAGTCAATTCTTGAATCTATCTGTCCATAGTTCTCGTTCATGCTTCTTTTTTTAAAGTGGTGCTCTACAGCAAGAGACCCAACCATGATTAATGAGTTGCCATATTCCTTGACGATATCGTGAAGGTTTCTGATGGTCTCAATCTTTTTATGTTCTTGACAGGCATTATCTGGTCTATCTCGTCAAATATAAGTATCTTTGGATTATGAATGAGGTACTCAATAAGCTCCTCGAACATTTCACTCTTGGAATTAGCTTGAAGAACAGTTCCACAAGCTCTGCCGATTGCCTTAAGGATGTCTCTTGTTGCCATAAGGCAGTTGCATCTGATATACACTACATTGCTTGAACTCTTTACAAACTGCTTAACCGTTTCGGTCTTACCTGTTCCAGCATTGCCTAAAATAACACTGAATCCATTAATACTCTCTGTAGCTTTGCACACTCCTAAGATGTTCTTTGCATCCTTTGTCAGTATAAAATCCAAGTCCTCAACAGACTTTTTAGCTTCCGTTACTTCTTTGTGTTCTGGATGCTCTTCCTTAAGCTTTTCAACTGCTGCCAAGAATTCATCCGATACCTTGCCACCGTCAATAAATTTACTTACTTGAGACCTGCTGTAACCAAGTCTTTTGCCTATTTCCGTTTGTGTAACTCCGCTATCTATAAGTGAAATAATAAAAGTTTTAAGTTCATCAATTCTTAATTGTTCCATCATTTAACCTCCTATTTAGCTTGTAAGAATTCTTCGCCAAGTTTCTCAAAGAACTCAAACCCCTTATTGTTTTCTATTTCAGTATCAAACTCTTTCTTCTCTTTGCCTTTGGCTGTATGCTTATTCATCCTTACAACCTTAGCCTTATTGACTACCTCTTTGTTTCTAGGTGTCAGCATGTTGTTAAGGGTTTCCTCGTCCACATAATCTTCAAGCATGTATCTTCTAACTTCGTCCTGACGTACCTCATAAGCCTTAATCGCTTCTTTGGTTGCTCTCTTAGCTTCAGCTTTGAGTTTGCCCCAACGTTTCATATCTTCCTCAGTTGCATTCATGGACATTAGCTCTTATTTTCTGCCTTACAAGTAAGCTTTCCATCTACATAAACATAAAGTTCACCGATATTGTTAGGGTCATATCTAACTACACAGCTTTTTCCAAAGTGAGGGATAAGCTTGTCGTCCCAGTAGTAAATACCAAACTTCTTGATACCTGATGAAGAAATGGTTTTGACCTCTGCTCTTAGCATCAACATGTCCAGTTCTTCTTCAGTAGGCATGTCATGTCTTATCAAGTCAACTTCCTTCATTACTTCCATTGGTGTCTTTCCTCCAAGGGAAGAGTGAGGGGAATTGTTGTAAGATTCCATGTAGCCTTCTATGAATTTTGATACATCTAGAATGCTAAGTCCTTGAATCAAGATTTCCTTCTTGCTGATGTTGTGTGGTCTTTCCTCAATACTTTCACCACAGAAGCCGACTAAGTATCTGCTAAGCTCCGAGCTGAAGGTTTCAAAGAATCTCTCAATCGGTTTTGCCTTCGCATTGAAAGGAATCGCAAAGCTGGTCTTGATATCAAGTGCTTTGAATATCCCTTCGTAGCCTCTGAAGAATTCCTCTTTGGTGTCCGCATTAAGGTATCCGCTTTTGTAGTCCTTACCATTATCCATGTAGCAAGTACCAGGCAATCCATATCTTATGATACTGCTTCTTAATGCTGCCGCTATTACCTGAGAATTACTGTTTCTAGCAATGCACCAGCCGACCATTGCTCTGGTTCTCATGTCCATCCATGCCGACATAGTGTATCTTTTAATCTTGCCATCCTCTGGTGTCCAGATAGCGAGGGTATGACCATCACCAACCCAATACTCGTTAACCATTAAGTCATCATAAGTCCTTGTGATGCATGGCATGTATTTAGCATTGTAAGCTCTTTCACCCTCGAAGGCTAAGCACTTCTCAGGCTCTGGAATCTTCTCAATTTCCCTGTAAATCGTATCCTTAGAAACTTGAGCCCATCCCATCTTTTCAGCTTTCTTCCTGTACATCTTCACAACATGAGTTATCTTCGGTCTCATTGGCTGTAGGTAACAACCCCTTATAAATCGAATCGCTTCATCAGGAAGCCTTGATTCGCCTTTGTCCTTTCTAGGCTTTTTGATAAGTCCTACAAAGCCATATTCATCATAAGTTTTTCTGTATCTGTAAAGAGCTCTTTGGCTGAAGCCATATTCTTTGCAGATAGCTTTTACTCCTGACGTTTTCTCTCCATGTCCTAAAGATATGAATTTGAGTACCGCTTCCTTTTTCTTTAAAGCTTCTTCAAGTTTTTCCTCGAAGGCTTCTCCATGTATTTCTCTTAATTCCCCCAGAGTGTACTCTTCTTCAAGATTGCCTTCATCCTTTTGGACTTCATCCTCTATAAGTTCCGCTCGCTCTTCGCCTTTAGAAAGAAGATATTGCTTTTGTTTGTCTAAAGAGAGAGAGGAGAGGTCTATCATGTATGCCTTTTTGTTCTTCGCTCCTATGGTTTCCTTAACTTTTCCGTCAAAAGTACCTTTTGTAATTCGTCTTTGAATTGTTCTTTCTGTTACTCCGTATAATTCAGCAACATCCGCTGTAGTCAACCAAGTTACCATATTATCCCCCTTTATTTTTTATTTGATTTTTGGTATACTGGGGGAAAGAGTATATTTTAAAGGTTTTAAGAATTTAGAGTGAGTCTCTGGCAAGTGAAGCACTCTTTTTTTCTTTGTTGTGTAGCCCTTAAAATATTCTCTTTTCTTTGTTTAAGCATTCTTTAATTCCCCATTTTCAAGTTGTTCGTTAAGTGTGTCCAGACTAGCTTCACAAACTCCGCATTCCTTTGCTGCCAATTTGATAATCTGCTTAATAGATAATATTTCTGCTCCTTTATCAGCAATAAGCTGCTGTATGCCATTTATGAGTTCTTCTTCAAGATGCTTCTGTTGTTGCTCTAATTCATCCAAGTATCCATCAAGATACTTTATTCTCATTTCTAAAAACCTTTTGTTATTCTCAAGACTTAAGCTCTTAGAAGTTCCAAGGCTCTGCTTTGCCTCGTCATAAAACTCGTCAAGTATTTCGAGGTTTACATGTTTAACGGTCATATCCATCTATATCACCTCCCTCATTGGTCTGTAGTGTTTTTCATCAAGACCAAGGACTTCCATAATTTCATCCATGTATTTCTTTCCTGAACGTCTTCCCTTTAGAACATCTGTCAAATAGTTCTCATTCATTCCAACTCTATTAGCCAGTTCCCTTTGAGTCATGTTTAATTCAACAAGTCTTTTCTTGATTTTGATACCATTAAGTGGTAGTGGTTTATTTTTGCCTTGCATTGTAACAGCCCCTTTCTAGTGTTTAGAATAGCT
Source organism: Anaerovorax sp. IOR16 (assembly GCF_017168145.1). GTDB lineage: Bacteria > Bacillota > Clostridia > Peptostreptococcales > Anaerovoracaceae > IOR16. The sequence continues at coordinate 11,742 of NZ_JADQTL010000012.1, forward strand.
TCTCAGCTTTCCTGATAGTTTGTGAACTATTTCAAATACCTCCTGTGAGTCCTTAACCACAAGCCAGTTATTCGGATTCAGTTTTTTATCTTGAATCAATTCCTTTTGTCTTCTGGTTGGTTTTTTTCCATGTTTCAAGTTATCAACCTCCTTTTTCATTTGTCCCTACCTTCCTAACGGCGGTAAAATATCCTAGGAAGGAGGTGTTTGAAATGTCAGATAATAAATTCCAAACTCTTTTAGACGATATACAGCAATTTAATCAAGAGCCTTCATTGCAAAATTTAGAAAATCACTCAAGAATTGTGAAGAATCCTCTTTACAAAGAACTAACAAAAAACTCAATAGATGGTTGCTATATTACAAATCCTATCCTAAAAGAGTTCTTAGACATTGTATCTAGTAAATTAGCTGGTCAAGTTCTAGACTTAATGTCTAAAAAACTTCATGAACGTTTAAATTCTAATTAATTCAATTATCTTTTTTTCAAGGTCAACTATTTGTTTTAATATATTTAGTTGACTTTCTTTTTCTATTATTTCATTTAGTGAAAATATTTCTTTTGAAATCTCATACTTATTAAGGGTGCTTACATTAGTTTGTTTTTGTAAAATATCTAATAATGCTTTTAGATTTTCCAGTGCTTTAAGTGGAACATCTTTTAATCCCTTGTCAAAATTACTTTGATTGTACTGATTTAATTCTTCTTGAAATTCCTTAAATACTTTTACAGTCTTCTCTAAATCGTCAATTCTTTGCTCTAACGTTTTCTTACTCAATTTGTTTCAGCTCCTTCAATTTTTCTGCCACTCTCACCAATTTTGATACAGGCTCCTACTGTCTACCGTTTCCCAACTGGGCTGGCTCTGAGTAATCGTTTTTGTTTCGGTGTCATAAGGACAGGAACACCTATTCGAGATTTAACAAGCACCAAGACAAGAAATTTCAATAGGTGCAGAGAATTGAGAATTATAAATTTTTGGTAAATCTCGCTATTTAATTTTAAAGAGTTGTGATAAAATTATGATGTGATTTCTTATCGTTAATATCATTATAAGGTCAATCTGACCTCGTGTCAATACTTTTTTAGACAATTTGACCTCATTTTAATATGTTTCGTTCCTTTTTGAGGTCAAGTTGACTTAAATAGAATAGGAGGATTGTTATGGAGAGTTTAGGAGAAAGAATTGCTTTTCTGAGAAAAGAGAAGGGTTTGAGTCAGAGAAAATTAATGGAAATATTGGAATTTAATAACTTAAGTAAATACGAAAAGAACCAAAGACAGCCTAACTATGAGATTTTAAAACGTATCGCTGATTTTTTTAACGTTTCAACAGATTGGCTCCTTGCTGGTGAAGAATCTGCAAAGGCAGAAAAAGGTGATAGTGTATCATCAGTGTTCGGAGAACTCACAAGCGAAGAGATACGAATTCTACAACTTTTTAGACAGCTTAGCGACAGGGATAAAATAAAAATCGAAGGAATTATGGAAGCTAAAATCGATGAAACAAAACAGGATAAAAGGGGATTGTCATCCAATTATCACAATGGAGAAGAGGCAGCAACTAGAGAGAAGAAGCATGCTTAATTTTTTTGTCGTATTTTGATACGATTTTACATCATTTTAAATAAGGAGGGTATACTATGAATCAAAATAAAAAGGATGTAACTGGTCAGAAAGCTGGCTCAGTAGGATGTATGTCTGTCATCTTACTGATAATAATAATAGGTGTAGTAAGTAGTTTGATACCAAAGGGAGATAAGGGTGCTGTAAAACTAGAACCAATACAAGCCCCTGAATATGATATTATTCGAGTAGAAGATTTGAGTTTAGGAAAATTTATAAGGATGAATTATTTGATATCTGTTAATGATTCTTATTCAGTAGAGGACTTGAAAACAATTGCTAAATCCATAGTAGAATCTGAAAAATCTAAGCAACCTACAAGCACTGTTTCCGTTGTTATTTTTTCTAATAATGACGACCCTTCTACAGGTGTTAATTCGATTGGTGATATAGAATGGGGTCCTTATGGAGAATGGGCTAAAGCTATGGACGTCGAACCAGGCGATTATTCCAAGCATGAATATACTTATAATTTTCGAAAGGAATATTTAAATAAAGAAAAATAACACATGTCGCTTTGTCGCTTATGATATTAGCCATATTCTATAAAAAGATTTGGGACAGTTTCAAGTTTTGTGTAAACTCAAAAATCTGATATAAGATATGTGAATAGTTACTTAAGGGCAGAGTCAATTTTGGGATTCTACCCTTGTTTGCATTATACAATGATTTTTTTGCATGTCAATAAAACTTGCCGAACAAGTTGTTTTTTAGAAGTTGAGATTTTTTAGTCTTTCCTCAAAATAAATCTCTAACTGGGAATATATCCGTCCCCAGTCCCTACGATATCCTGTCCACTTTTTTGTGATATCTATCGTTGCCAGATATAGCATTTTTAAAAGGCTATCGTCAGAAGGAAAAATTGTCTTGCTTTTTGTTACTTTACGAAGTTGACGATTAAATCCCTCAATGGCATTTGTGGTATAAATAAGCCGCCTAACAGCTTCAGGATATTTAAAATAGGTTGCTAAAGTTGACCAATTATCATGCCAAGATTTATAGATTTTCGGATATTTTACATCCCATTTTTCTTGAAACAACTCCAATTCATTTAGGGCTAATTCTTCTGTTGGGGCAGTATAGACTCGCTTCAAATCAGCCATCAGAGCTTTCAAATCTTTGTAGGATACAAATTTAGTGGAGTTACGGATTTGATGAATAATGCACTGCTGTATCTCTGTTTCAGGATAGACTGCTTCAATTGCTTGTGGAAATCCACTTAGTCCATCAATACATGTTATTAAGATATCTTTTACACCACGATTTTTTAGCCCATTCAGTATAGAAAGCCAGAATTTAGCATTTTCATTTTCACCAACATACATACCTAAAACGTCCTTTCTACCATTCATATCAATTCCCAAAGCAATATACACAGCCTTTTTTCGTATTCTTCCTTCACTACGAACGTGGAAATGAATTGCATCCATAAAAACAACCGCATATACTTCTTCCAAAGGACGTTCCTGCCATTCCTTTACAATCGGTATAATTTTATCAGTAACTCGGCTAATCGTACTGTCAGAAATATCAATGTCATATAACTCACGCATATGGGATTCAATATCATTTGTAGTCATACCTTTTGCATACATGGAAAGTATCCTTTCTTCCATATCTTGCGTAACGGTATTTTGATATTTCTTGATAAGCTGGGGTTCATATTCTCCATTACGGTCACGAGGAATAGCAACATTCATATCTCCATAGTTTGTATGCATGATTTTAGAAGAATATCCATTCCGACTATTGTCGGTTTCCTTATTCCGATAGTCATATTTTGAGTATCCCAGTTCGTCTTCTAATTCTCCTTCCAGAGAACCCTCCAGTAATACAGACATCATATCACGCATAACAGAATTGACATCTGTACCATTTTTGATAGGAATATCATTCTCTTTTAAGTATTCCTGCATCATTTTTCTGATTGCTTGTTTTTGGGGTGATTCTTTTCTTCTTTTGGGCATAAATAAAACCTCCAAACTGATATATTTATCTTACATCAGTTTAGAGGTTTACACAAACTTTAGGATACTCCCAAAGATTTGTGTGAAAGCCTTGAAATGGCTAGGTTTAACTCAGTTGTCGCTCTTTAAAATTATTTTATTCAATTTGTCGCTATAAAAAATATATCTACCATTAAAATGGACACCTCTTTTATTGGGGTGTCCTCTTGCATGCATTTCATTATAACGCTCAATATATCAACATTGTGTCGCACCAGTGACGTTTTTGCATAGCACCGTCACCAGCATTTCGGATATCATAACCTTATCGCTGTCTTTTGATGCACTTTGTCAATTATCTTGAGAAACCTGTCCATGAATTTCTTTCCCTGTCTATCGTGGTGTATCCCTTGTCATCTCGAGGTTTCCCACCTATTTCCTCACCGTCTCGTCTGGTCTCTCTCTTTGTCATTTATTTTGATAATCTACAATATCTTTGTATTTTTCTTCTTCGGTAAATTTTATATCTCCTGTTAACTGTACATACGTTAAATTCTTATCTGTAGCACAAAAGCATACTCTTGGATTTGACCGAAGTTGTGAATAAACTTCTTTATCTTCTGATGTATAAAAGAATATTCCTTCGTCAGTTTTAAACCCATATTCAAATGGTCTTACATAAGGCTGTTCTTCAGCAGACGTTGCCAAACTACCATATTTATTATTTTCTAAAAAGTTAAAGATTTCTTCCATTATTTACAAACTCCTTTTTTTTTACTATTTTATAATTTGAATTGACGCATTTTATTTCATATTAATCATCAAAAAATATTTACTATACATTTTCCCTTTAAGCTTTTTTATAAAAAGTATTTAATACTTACCGCAAAATCTTCCTCAATAGAAATTAAATCCTTACAAATTTTCTTTGATTTTTCATCTGCTGCAACATACTGGTTAAGATATCTATTAAGAGATTTTACACCCATATTGCAGCCATCCGTAATTAGATCTGCTATTGTCTTGTCACTTTCATCCATCATCATTTTCATATTAGTTTTAACCCATGACATACCCTTAGCAATAGGGGTTGGCTCTTTATCTTCCTCATCCTGTTGCATCAACAAATTATGAATTTCATTTCCTAGGTTAGTGTGTTTATCTTTAAATTCAATAAGCATTTCCTTAAACTTTTGTTCTTGTACTTGATTCAATATTTCATCAATAGATGATACTGCCATTTTTGTACCTGCATCACATTCTTTTAAAAGTTCAATTGTATCATTTAATTGCATTTTATTACCTCCATACATTCTTTATGCTTGTTCCTTTATTATCGTTTATTATGCAATTTTTATACTATCTAACGGTGGCTTTGGACAAGCCCACCAATTCCAGCTCCTATAATAATTACTTTTTTTTTCATAATTTCCCTCGTAATTGTAATCTTCTATCACTCTTAGATGATTTTAATTTATCTTAAACAATCTGATTCTATCCATTCTTTTTTAACTAATTCATTGTTCTTTATACTTTCACTAAAATATGTATTGCAGAATACTATATTATAATAATATCTAATAAAATTTAGAGGTGATAATATGAATTATAATCAAAACCATGGAATACACCATATGGAGCAAATTTCTCTAGGTTATTTGCGTGTCCTGCATGCCGTTCCAGATGCGCCTAATGTAGACGTATATGCTAATGATAAGTTAATTATACAAAATCTTCCCTATGGTCAATATACAAAATATATGCCTTTGCCTGAAGGAACTTATAAAATCTGTCTTTGTGCAACTGGGACTAAAGATTGTTCCTTTTGCGCAAATATGTTAACCATTACTAATACTGATATATTTACAGTGGCTGCCGTTGGAACGTTAAGTAATATAGGTTTTCTTGCAATTCCTGATGCTAATGTGTCTACCTCTCCTAGCAAAGCAATGGTTCGTTTCAATCACCTATCTCCTAATGCGCCTGCAGTAGACATTACATTACCAGATGGAACTATTTTATTTAGTAATGTTTCCTTTAAAAATTTAACGCCATATATCCCAGTACCTGCATCAAATTACACCCTGCAAGTTAGATTAGCAGGCACCCCTACAGTGGTTCTTACTGTACCAAATATTAATTTATACCCAAATCAGTTTTATACAGTATATGCCATAGGGCTAGTAGGTCAAAGCCCCGAACTGGAAGCTCTCCTTGTATTAGATGGCAACGTCATGATGTAATATTTGCCTTTTCATTATGTTCTTAAGAAATACGACGTTTCTTAAACATTATAAAATATGGAAAAAATATAAGAAATCCCATATTACATTTTACATTTTTTCAAATTTAGAAAATAGCATGACTTTATAAAAAATAACCTGCAGGCTTGTCTTTTGAACTACCTGCAGGCTTCTGTTATCTTATGGATTTTGGAGAAAAAATGATAGCAATTAAATAGCCAAAACAAATGGCTGCAGCGACTCCTGCCGCAGTTGCTACAATACCTCCCGTCAGTGCCCCCATTATACCTCCAGTTCTTGCAGCCTCAATCGCTCCTTTCGCTAATGCATAACCAAATCCCGGTAATGGAACGGTAGCTCCGCTTTTTCCGAAATCAACAATTGGCTGATACCATCCAAGACCCGTAAGAATCGCCCCACTGACAACAAAAATAACTAAAATTCTCGGCGCTGTGAGTTTTGTTGTATCCATTAATACTTGTCCAATCACACATAATATTCCACCTGTAATAAAAACATTAAAATATTCCATTTTCCCCTCCTGCTATTTCCCTTCAACGGCAACGGCATGAGCAATACCAGGAATCGATTCTCCTTGTTGAGAGCTGATAGTAGAAAGTAAAGCACCAGTTGAAATTAATAATGCTTTTCGAATCTTTCCCTGACGCATTTCCTTAAAAATATGACCAGAAAAGATAGATGCAGAACATCCACAACCACTTCCGCCACTATGCGCATCCTGCTCCTTCTCATACATCATCGCGCCACAATCATCATAAACCGTACTGACATCAATATTTTCTTTCAACAATAAATCTTTTACAATTTTTTTACCAACCATTCCCAAATCACCACTTAAAATAACATCATAATAGGATGGCTCTCTTCCTGTATCTTTTAAATGCTGCATAATCGTATCTACCGTAGCCGGAGCCATCGCTGCCCCCATTTGATTGACATCCTTAATCCCTGCATCGACGATTTTCCCAACGGTTGCATGTGTTACAACCAAATTCTTTGCAGGTTCCCCTGCTATCATCTGTTGACTTCTTATCTGATTTGAAAGAATCATACTACCTGCTCCAGTTACTGTCCACTGTGCAGAAGGCGGTCTCTGATTCCCATGTTCTAAGGGCATACGAAACTGACGCTCTGCTGTACAATAATGACTGGAGGCTGCTGCAATAATATTTTGTGCATAGCCTCCATCTATTAAAACAGCCCCTAAAATAAGGGATTCTGTCATCGTGGAACAAGCACCATAAAGTCCAAGAAAAGGAATTTGTAAATCTCTCGCCATAAAAGAAGATGACATTAATTGATTGATTAAATCACCGCTTAATATTGCATCGATTTGTTCCTTTGTTTTACCGGCATTTTCAAGTGCTAAAAGAATGGCTTTTTTAAGGATTTTGCTTTCTGATTTTTCCCATGTTTTTTCTCCATAGCTGTCATCCTTTAATATTACATCAAACCATTTTTTCATCGGACCTTGTCCTTCTTTTTTTCCAACTACTGCTGCAGCACCAATTATATTTGGTTCATTATGAAAGACAAAGGTCTGCTTTCCAATTCTATTAATTTGCATCATTCCTTTTCCTTTCTATTATAAATTCATCATATAATAAATAAATCCAATCACGACAGAAGCAGAAATTCCACAAACCAGCACTGGTCCTGCAAGGCTAAACAATTTGGCTCCTACTCCAAGCACGATTCCTTCTTTTTTATATTCAATAGCAGGTGCAACCATTGAATTTGCAAAGCCTGTAATTGGTACAATTGAACCAGCTCCCGCAAATTTTCCAATAGTATCATATACACCTAATCCAGTTAAAAGCTGTGCACTACAAACCAAAAATACAATAACAAATGTTCCAGAGTCTTTTTCGGAGTAACCACGATTCATTAAAAGTGTCTGTACATAAAACGCTATGATACATATAAGTCCTCCCACGAAAAATGCTTTCAATGAGTTCATAAAATATTTCGGTTTAGGAGTAAACTGCTTTACATAATTTTCATATTCCTTCGCTTGGCGTTTCTTTATTTCTTTTTTTTGTTTTTCTTTTTTATTCTCCAATTTAAAAAACACTCCTTCCTTTCTGTTTATTCTTTCCTTTAAAGAAAAAATAAACATACATTTTTAAAAATAAATTTTTCCAATTTTATGTACGATTGTGTCATGCTTTTTATTGAAAATGAGTTCATTCTATGAAATAATAAGAATATATTTCTTTGAAAGGAGTTTTTTTATGTATAATCGATATTCAGAAATTCGTGATGCTTTAAAAAATGGTGATAGAGTAAAGATTGCAGTTGCAGCTGCAGAAGATAAGGAAGTTCTGGAAACAATCAAACAAGCCTATGATCACCGCATTGCTGAAGCCATTTTAGTAGGTGATGCAGAAAAATAAAAGCAATCAAGAATCAAATCGGATTTTCCCAAGAGGTAGAAATTATCGATGCAAAAGATGAAAAAGAAGCTGCCCTTTCTGCAACGAAATGTGTACATGACGGTAAAGCCAACATACTCATGAAAGGACTCGTAAACAGCAGTATTTTTCTTAAAGCTGTTTTAAACGAAGAAGTTGGCTTAAGAACCGGCAAACTTCTATCACATTTGGCCGTTTTAGAAATTCCAGGATGTGAAAAATTATCTTATTTTACAGATGGAGGCATGAATACAGCCCCGGATTTAGAAGCAAAAAAACAAATTTTAACCAATGGAATTGAAGCGCTTCATGCACTGGGAACCCCATGTCCAAACGTTGCTCTTTTAACAGCAAATGAATAGTAAATCCCAAAATGCCTGCAACCGTAGATGCCGCGAAACTAGTAGAGCTTTCGCAGGCAGGAAAGCTTCCGAAAGCTGTAGTTGAAGGGCCAATTGCACTAGACGTCGCTCTTTCAACAGAAGCTGCACATCACAAAAAAATTAAAAGTGAAGTTTCTGGAGATGTTGATTTATTTCTGACTCCAAATATCGAAGCAGGAAATATGATTACCAAAGCACTTATGTACTACTGCGGAGCAAAAATGGCCGGAGTGATTCTAGGTGCAACAAATCCAATTGTTATGACTTCTCGTGCAGAAAATGCAGAGGGAAAATTAAACTCTTTGGCACTTGCATGTATCATGCAAAAAAATAAGAAGGAGACGAAAACAGAATGGGATATAAAATTTTAACCATTAATCCTGGGTCAACCTCCACAAAAGTAGCACTTTTTGAAGATGAAACCTGTTTATTGTGGAGTCCCTTAATCATTCTGCCAATGATTTGGCTGATTTTGATGAAATTCCAGATCAACTTGATTTTCGCACTCAAATTGTTTTAGACATGATGAAAAAAAATGACGTAAAACTAAATGAACTAAATGCAGTCGTCGGCAGAGGAGGTTTGCTTCCATATGTACATGCCGGCGGTTATCTCGTAATGAGACGATGAAAAAGCGTATCATTGAAGGTCCTATTTCCGAGCATGCATCAAACCTAGGTGCCATCATTGCGGAAGCAATTGCTGCGCCATTAAATATACCTGCCTATATCTATGATTGTGTTGGATCCGATGAATTTAAAGATATCGCTCGTATAACTGGTGTACCTGATATAAAAGAGAAAGTCTTTGTCACGTTTTAAATCAAAAAGCAATCGGACGTAAAGTTGCAGAAAAATATGATAAAAAGTATAATGATGAATTAAATTTAGTTGTTGCACACCTTGGCGGCGGTTTTTCAATTGGGGCACATGAAAATGGACATTGTCGATTGTGTCCGTGACGACGCCGGTGCCTTTTCACCGGAACGTTCCGGCAGTGTTCCACTTTATGTTATTGATATGTGTTATTCCGGTAAATATACGAAACGTGAAATGACTCGTAAAATTCGTGGCATGGGAGGTCTTCAAGCACTTTTAAATACAAAGGATTGTCGAGAAGTTGAAAAAATGATTGCAGACGGTAATGAATATGCAGAATTGGTCTACCATGCAATGGCCTATCAAGCAGCAAAAAGCATTGGAGAAATGTCAACAGTTTTAGAAGGTAACATTGACTATATCATACTTACCGGTGGTGCAGCCTATTCTAAGCTTTTAACTGGTTTGATTGCAAAGCGAGTGGAATTCATCGCTCCAGTTGAAATTGTTCCAGGAGAGGACGAAATGGAATCTCTTGCTCTTGGTGCACTCCGTATCTTAAAAGGGGAAGAAAAAGCATCGAATTATATTGAACCAGAAGAATAAAACATTATATTTTTTTAAAAACAAAAACAGAGCGCAAAGCGCTCTGTTTTATTATTAGATTTAAAATCCAATCTTATTTCTGAGAAGCTTCGAATAATGCTTCTGCATTATCCCACTCTTCAATAATCTGAGGAATTACCTTGTAAAGGTCTCCTACGATACCATAGTCAGCAACACTGAAAATTGGAGCATCTGGATCCTTGTTGATTGCAACAATGATGTCAGAAGACTGCATACCAGCTAAATGCTGAATAGCTCCGGAAATACCGCAAGCAAAGTAAATTCTAGGCTTTACAGTAGTACCAGTCTGTCCTACCTGGTGAGAATGATCAATCCAACCATTATCTACACAAGCACGGGAAGAACCAACGACTCCGTCAACCTTATCAGCAAACTTCTTAATTAGTTCAAAACCTTCTGGAGCGCCAAGACCACGTCCGCCGGAGCAGATGATTTCAGCATCGGTTAAGGATACTCTTTCTTTTGCTTCCTTAACAATATTGATAATCTTTGTTCTGATATCGGAATCAGCAACCTTAACATCAACCTTTACTAACTCACCAGTAGCCTGAGGATTTCTTTCTCTCTTAGACATTACGCCAGGTCTTACAGTAGACATCTGAGGTCTTGTCTTAGGGCAGATGATTGTAGCCATCAAGTTACCACCAAATGCAGGACGAGTCTGCTTTAATCCAGTATCAGGATCGTTAGCATCCAAAGAGGATGTATCTAAAGTAGTATTCTTGTTGCAGTAGTCAATGTAGCTGGAAACCTTAACATCAAGCTTTGTACAGTCAGCAGTCAAACCAGTGTTTAATCTAGCTGCTACACGTGGAGCTAAGTCTCTACCGATGTGAGTTGCACCGTAGATAACGATTTCCGGCTTGTATTCATTGATTGCGTCAACGATTACTTTTGTATAACCATCTGTTGTGAAGTTTTCTAGCTTTTCATCTTCTAACAGATAAACTTTGTCAGCACCATATTCATAGCATTCTTTTGCTAAGTGATCGATTTTGTTACCAACTAAAACTGCACAAACCTGAGTATCATCGCTGATTTCTCTGGAAAGTCTGTGGCCTTCTCCAAGTAATTCACGAGCAACGCCCATCAATTCGCCATGTCTTTGCTCAGCGTATACCCAAATATGCTTATAAGCAGATAAATCTACTACATCTTCGTCTACAGTCTTTTCAATTGCCTTGAACGGACATGCACTAATACAAGCGCCGCATGCTGTACATTTTTCGTTAATGACAGCAATCTTTCCATCCATATCAATTGCTTGGAACGGACATGCTTTGATACACATTTTGCATCCTCTGCAAAGGTCCTTTAAAACTTTAATTGCCATTTTATTTTTCCTCCTTCTTTAATTAGATAACATGCTTTGCTTTCAAGTTAGTTAAAAGCACTTTTGCCTGTTCTTTTTCGCCATCGGCTTCGATCATCATACCCTTGCCCTTTGGAGCTGGTGTGAAGGAACGGTATACGTTTGTTGGGGATGCTTCAAGACCTACAGTAGTCAAATCTACTTCGATATCCTTTGCATTCCAAACCTTGATGTCTGCATCTGCGCCGCAAGCATCTACGATACCGCCAATTGACATGTATCTAGGAGAGTTTAATTCTTTAATTGCAGTTAACATACAAGGAGTCTGGATTTCGATTTCTTCGTATCCATCTTCCAACTGTCTCTTAACTTTGATGTCCTTTAAATTCTTTGCAATTTCAAACTCAGTTACATAAGTAACCTGAGGTAAATCTAATTTTTCAGCAATCTGTGGTCCTACCTGAGCAGTATCTCCGTCGATTGCCTGACGACCAGCAAAAATCATATCGAAAGGACCCATCTTTGCAATGGTAGCAGATAATACATTGGAAGTAGCCCAAGTATCAGAACCACCTACTGCTCTGTCACTAATTAAAACACCTTCATCAGCACCCATTGCTAAACATTCGATTAGCATGTCTTTTGCCTGTGGAGGTCCCATTGTTACTACGGATACAGTAACATCTGGATTGTTATCCTTAATTTTTAAAGCTTCTTCCAATGCATTTGCATCATCTGGATTTAAAATGCTTGGAACGCCGTCTCTAATGATAGTTTTCTTAACCGGGTCGATTCTTACTTCACTCGTATCCGGAACTTGCTTTGCGCAAACAATAATTCTCATTCTAAATATCCTCCCTCTGATTTATTTACTTAAAGACTTCGCCAGCGATTACCATCTTCTGTACTTCGGAAGTACCTTCATAGATTTCAGTAATCTTAGCGTCTCTCATCATACGTTCTACTGGATAATCCTTGGTATATCCATAACCACCGTGGAACTGTACACACTTTGTTGTTACATACATAGCAGTTTCTGCAGCATATAACTTAGCCATAGCAGCAGCAGAACTGTACTTTAAGTGCTTGTCTTTCATGTTAGCTGCCTTATAAATCAGAAGTCTAGAAGCTTCGATTCTTGTCTTCATTTCAGCCATTTCGAACTGAAGTGCCTGCATCTTGGAAAGGCTCTTTCCAAACTGCTTTCTAGCCTTCATATATTCAACAGTTACATCAAATGCTCCCTGTGCAATACCAAGAGCCTGGGAAGCGATACCAATACGTCCGCCATCCAGAGTAGCCATTGCAATTTTGAAACCGTCACCAATTTCACCAAGTAAGTTTTCCTTTGGAACGATGCAATCTTCAAAGATTAATTCTGTTGTAGAAGAAGCACAGATACCCATCTTGTCTTCTGTTTTACCGATAGAGAATCCTTTGAATCCTTTTTCTACGATAAATGCAGAAATACCGCCTCTAGTTCCCTTAGACTTATCAGTCATAGCCATTACGATAAATGTATCAGCAAATCCACCATTTGTAATGAATACTTTACTTCCGTTTAATAACCAGTGGTCGCCCATGTCAACCGCTTTTGTCTGCTGTCCAGCAGCGTCAGTACCAGCGTTTGGTTCAGTTAAACCAAATGCACCAAGAGTTTCACCCTTAGAAAGAGGTACTAAATACTTTTGTTTTTGTTCTTCTGTACCATAGTTCCAGATTGGCCATCCGCAAAGAGAAGTGTGAGCGGAGCAAACAACGCCTGTAGAAGCGCACACTCTAGAAAGCTCTTCAACTGTGATTGCATAAGCGATGTGATCACTTCCTGCACCACCGTATTCTTTCGGGAATGGTACTCCCAGCATGCCGTAGTCAGCCATCTTTTTTACTGTTTCTACAGGGAATCTATGCTCTGCATCGATTTCAGCAGCGAGTGGTTCCACTTCATTAACAGCAAACTCTCTTACCATTTTTCTTACAAACTCTTGTTCTTTCGTTAATTGAAAGTTCATGTCTATGCCTCCTTATTATTATTTAACAGGTCCACCTTTTTGCAGGTTTATATGCTGTTTCATCTATTTGTTACATAATTAACAGCGTACAATACTAGTAAACTACATTTCTCATCAATTTGCAACTCTTTGTTGTATTTTTGTCAATATTTTTATAAAAATCTTTTGCTACTTTTGATAAAATGCCGTCGATATTTGCCTAAAACTCCATTTCTTTCCGTAGAAAAGCAAGCACTCTCTTCTCAATACGAGAAACTTGAACCTGTGAAATTCCAAGCCTTGTTGCAATTTGCTGTTGTGTCATATCTTTAAAATAACGTAATATTACAACCTGCCGTTCCTGCTCGGCCAAATGACAAATTATACCTTTTAATTGGATCATATTCACTTGTTTTTCTTCTACATCGCGATAATTATCCGAACATTCTTGCTGGCAACGGTCCGGATCATCCAGACTTTCTAATTTTGTCATCGCATCCATAGCTTCCATAAGTGAAAGAATTTGTTCCGTGTCCATCTCCATTTTTTCTGCCAATTCGCTTACCTTGGGGTATCGGCCGCTTTTTTGGCAAAATTCTTCTTGAATTCTTTTCATGCGCTTAATATCAAGCTTTACTTGTCGTCCTATTTTAATCCGACCATCATCACGCAAGTAACGTTTGATTTCACCCAGTATCATAGGGACTGCATACGTGGAAAACATGACACCATAACTCGCATCAAAGCGATCCACAGCCTTCAGCAGACCAATGTATCCCAGCTGGAGCAAATCATCCAATTCATAACCTGATCCTATAAACTTCAATGCTATGCTCTTTACAAGTCCCGTATTTTGATAAATAAGATCTTCTTTTGCATCTTCCTCACCACGTTGGGCCCGCGCAATCAATTCATATGTATCTTCTTTGCAGGAATAAGCATTCTCGGCACTCATACCAATAAGTCCAATTGTTTAATCATCGTCACCTTCGTCCCCTCTCCCGGCTTTGATGTTATTTCCAAACGGTCGGTAAAGCTCTCCATTACCGTAAAGCCCATACCGGATCGTTCTTCCCCAGCTTTCGATGTATAAAGTGGCTCCTTTGCTTTTTCAATATCTCCTATCCCAATTCCTTCATCCGAAACAATCATAACTATCTTACGATCCTCCGTACTTTTTACCTCAACGGTAACAATACCATTTTGTGCTTCGTCATATGCATGAATAATGGCATTACTAACCGCTTCTGAAATTGCCGTTTTAATTTCCGTTAATTCCTCAACCGTAGGATCTAATTGCGCTGCAAAAGCGGCTACTGCCGTACGAGAAAAGGCTTCATTTTCCGAATGGCTAGGAAATTGTATTTTAATTTCATTCTTATATTTCATCCGTCCGTCACTCCCTTCTACTCTTCATGAGACCATGTTTCACTACAAATTTTCATTGCTTGTTCTACTGTGTCACAATAGGGTGCAATGGTAAAAATGCCCGACATTTCCAATATACGCTTTGCATAATCATTACATTCTGAAACTATAACAATTCCACCCATTTCTTTCATTTTGTTATATCGACCCATAACCACACCAATACCTGCGCTATCCATAAAGCTGACACCCTGAAAAGAAAAAATGAGATTCTTTCTTTCTGAGGTGCCAATCGTCTGATCAATCTTTTCTCTGACTTCCGCTGCAGAATGATGATCGAGTTCTCCTTCTAATCGAACAATCAAGCTGTTTTTCGTTATTTCTGATGTTATTTTCATAAAAAAACCCCCTCCCTTCTAGATTATACCGCTGATTTTTCAGCTTGTCCTTAAGAGAAAAAGGGGGTTGCTTTGTATTTTTGTCGAATTAATGCGGAAAGTACAATCGAAAGTTTACATATTGTCCCGTATCTACCATAATAATGTATGCCGTATAATAGCAATCCTTCTTTTGTGAGTAAAGATTTGCTGCCTTAATACGCCCCTTCTTAAGAAAAGCTTCTACCATAGGCTTTGTCAAAGGCTTCTTTCTTTCTTCAAAGAAACGCTCTTTTTTCCAAATAACAAAATTGCAATCTCTTCCTGCTTCACAATAGTAGTTTGTTCTTCCTTCATAGATATTTTTTCCACATCGCGGACATTTACCGATGATTTCACGACCTTTTTCATCTACTTTTGATTGATATGCACTGATTAATCCTTCCACAAATGATTCAATCTCGGAAAGAAATACCTCCGCCTGTAAATCACCTTTATAAATCCATTCTAGTTTTTGTTCCCATTCTGCAGTAAGTTGTGCACTTTTTACTTTTTCCGGAACTGCCTCTACCAAGCGATACGCTTTTTCTGTCGGGATTAGATTCTTTCCTTTTCTTTCAATAAATTGTGTTTTTATTATTTTTTCAATAATTCCTGCTCTGGTAGCCGGAGTACCAAGACCTGCACCAGATACTTCTTTCTTTAAATCTTCGTCCTCTAAAGTCTTCATTGCATTTTCCATTGCAGAAAGAAGGGTATCTTCCGTATAAGGCTTTGGAGGACTTGTCTTGTTTTCCTTAGAAGTAATCTTCACGTTAGGTATACAGTCACCTTCCGATAATTGAGGAAAAATTTGATCTTCCTTTTCCGTTTTCTTCTTTTTCTTTTTTGTTCTTTCTTGTAAAGTTTCCGTTAATTGTTTATGTATTTGTTTAAACCCATTTTCTGTGATTTGTCGTCCAGATGCTTTAAATTCTTCTCCTTCTATGGATAGAACAATTTCCGTTCTAATGTACTCATGCGATAAATATACCGATTCCAGCAAACGATAAACAATTAAAAGAAAAATACTGCCCTCCTCCGGTGTCAATTTTACCTTAACTGCGGATGCTTCTATTGTTGGCAAAATTGCATGATGGTCAGTTACTTTTTTATCATTAATTAATCGTTCCAAATCTGGATTCACATTATGATATGCAGATTTGGTTTCTTCCTTCAAATAAGTAGCCTGCAAAATTCCTTTTACAATTTGCTGCATTGTTTCTTTCATATCAGAAGTTAAATAGCGGCTATCTGTTCTCGGATAAGTCACCAATTTTTTTTCATAAAGATTTTGAGTAAAGTCCAATGTTTTTTGTGCCGAAAAACCAAGTAATTTATTCGCATCTCTCTGCAGTGTCGTTAAATCATATAATGCCGGTGGATTTTCCTTCATGGGTGACTGCTTCATTGAGGTCACAAACGCATCTTTCCCATTGCATTTTTCTATAATACGCTTACTCTCATTCTCTGTTTCAACCCGATTTGTTGCAGAAAAATCCTTACAATCTGCGGTTAATATGTAATAGGGCTTTGCATCAAATTGATCAATGGCTCTTTGACGTTCTACCATAAGATTTATGGTAGGAGTCTGTACCCTTCCTACATTCAAATTGGTATAAGAAAGACAGCCAAAAAGTCTTGAAAAATTAATACCAACAAGCCAATCAGCTTGCATTCTTGCCAAAGCTGCTTGATATAAGCGATCATATTGTATCCCTGCTTTTAGTTTTGCAAATCCCTCTTTTATGGCTTTCGTTTCCATAGAACTGATCCAAAGTCTCTGGAATGGTTTCGTACATTCTGCTTGATGATAAACGAGACGAAAGATCAATTCTCCTTCTCTTCCAGCATCCGTTGCACAAATAATTTCTGTTACATCCTCACGATCCATTAAATTTTTAATAATGGCAAATTGACTTCTGGTGCCTTCTGTTACTTTATACTGCCATTTTTTCGGAATAATCGGCAAATCAAAGATATTCCATTTCTGATATGCTGCATTATACGCTTCCGGCATTACGGTTTCAACCAAATGCCCAACACACCACGAAACCAAATAATCTCCTCCTGAAAAAAAACCATTTTCCTTCTTAGAGGCCCCAATGACTCCTGCAATTTCTTTTGCCACGCTGGGCTTTTCCGCGATTACAAGCTTCAATAATCTTTGCTCCTTTTCTTTCAGCGATCTACTCTTCTCCGTAAATCATGACCGTTTCTTTACTCTCCAATGCTGCCTTGATTAATTGTTCCACATCCAAATGGCTTTCTGATTCCAAAATTTTATCCAGCTTTGGTTTTGTCGCAGGATGCTTTGGCAAAAATACCGTACAGCAATCCTCATATGGCAAAATTGAAGTTTCATAGGTACCAATCTGCTTGGCAATATCCATAATATCTACTTTATCCATAGCAATTAAAGGACGCATTACCGGCATCTGAACGGATGCATCCGTCACAACCAGAGCTTCAGCAGTCTGACTTGCAACTTGACCAATGTTTTCTCCCGTTATTAACATTAAACATCCGGTTTCCTTTGCAACATCCTCAGCCAAACGCATCATAAAACGTCGTACTAAAATTGTAATTTCTTCTTCCGGACAGTGTTGTACGATTTCTTCCTGAATTGGTAATAAATTGATACTATGAATTCGAATTCTTCCACAGTATCCGGCCACAATGCGAGCTAAATCTTGAACCTTATCCCATGCCCTTTCACTGGTATATGGATAAGAATGAAAATGTATAGCTTCAATCATCATACCTCTCTTAGCCATCATAAATGCAGCCACCGGACTATCGATTCCGCCGGAAAGCAATACTAATCCCTTTCCATTGGTTCCCAGAGGGAGACCTCCGAAACCGGAAACCTTTTGTTCAAAGACGTATGCCTTTTCTCTTCTTACCGAAACAAATAATTTACAATCTGGATTGTGAACATCTACCTTTAAAACCTTGCACCCAATTAAAATCTTTGCTCCAATAATTCGACCGATTTGCGGAGATTCTATTGGGAAAGCCTTATTTGCTCTTTTTGCATCCACCTTAAATGTTTGAACTCCCTTTTCTTCGATGAGTCCAAGCATATAAGAAACAGCAGCCTGTCCAATCTTATCTAAGACTTCTTCTGCATCTCCCTCAGAAATATCAATTTCGACAGCAGGACTAATCGAAGCCACACCAAACACTCTGGATATTTCTCTTGTAACAATATCTTTGTTTAAATCAATCGGAGTCTTTACAAAGATAAGGCCTTCCTCTCTCCGTACTTCGATGTTCTGAAATTTTTTCATTACTTTTCGAATTCGATCAACCAACATTCGTTCAAAGTAAGGTTTGTTCATTCCCTTTAACGCAACTTCTCCACAGCGTACAATATACGTATTTCTTTCTTCTGACATGACTCCTCCTATTATCTTCGGTTTCTTCCAAGTGCACCACGTAGCTTGCGCATCGTTTCCACCGCTTTTTTTATTTCTTCCAATACATAGTCCATTTGTTCAATTGTATTATCTTCGCTAAAACTAAATCGAACAGCACCTTCCATTGCCTCATCTGACAAACCCACTGCCCTTAAAACATGACTGCCCTTCTTTTTTGAAGAACAAGCGGATCCGGTTGAAACATAAATTTCCTTTTGCTCTAACGAATGCAATAGTACTTCAGCCCGACATCCCAAAAAACTAATATTTAAAATATACGGACTACAGCCATCACCTTCGGGGCTATTAATTCGAATGTTTGGTATTGCCTCTTTGATTCCCTCAAGTAAATGATTTCGAATTTGCATTACATGAGTTCTTTTCCTTTCGAAATCATCAAGCGATATCTGTGATGCACTACCAAGACCGACAATCGCAGGCACATTTTCTGTACCTGAACGAAAACCCTTCTCTTGTCCACCTCCATAAACAAACGGCGGAATGTGTATCTCGCGATTTACATACAACGCACCAATTCCTTTCGGCCCATGAATCTTATGACCGCTTAAAGAAAGTAAATCAATAAAGCTACTGTCTAAATTTAGTCTTTCTTTACCAAAGGATTGAACAGCATCTGTATGAAATAAGGTGTTTTCTCGTTTCAAAGTACCAATTTCGGAAATTGGCTGTATTGTTCCCAACTCATTATTTACATGCATAATGGTAACCAAAATGGTTTCCTCATTCATTTCATCTGCCAATTGTTCTAGATTGAGTTTTCCATTTTGATCAACACCAATATAAACAACATGAAATCCTTCTTTTTGCTCTAAATAACGACACGCCTCTAAAACAGCCGGATGCTCAATTTTTGAGGTGATTATCTTTTTCCCTTTTCGTTTTCTAGCCTGAGCTGCACCAAAGATTGCCGTATTATCACTTTCAGTTCCGCCAGAAGTAAAATAAATCTCTTCTTCTTTTACATGCAAAACATTTGCAACAGCTTTTCTTGCAGCTTTCATTTCTTTTTCTGCCGCAATACCCAGGCGATGCAGAGACGATGGATTTCCAAAACAATTTTTCATACAGTCTGCCATGGTTTCGGTTACTTTATCATATGGCTTTGTTGTAGCACTGTTATCTAAATATACAAACATTTCTATACCTTTCACTTCGGATTTTTCTATTTATTATACCCCGTTTTTTATTGAAACTGCAAGTGAGATGAAAAATTGACATTGCATTTTATTTCAATTAAAATGAAGGTAGAATTTAGAAACGTCAATCAAGCTGAAAAAGGTATGCGATAAAAGGGTCGCAGAATTCGTTTTTTCAATTGACGGTGAGAGGAATACCATGATTGAAAAAAGCAGTTTTAGGGAAATGAATGAAGGCATTTTGCTCGATTTAATTCTTAATGCCACGAATGAAGCGATTGTAGTCATAAATAAAGAAGGCATCATAGAAATGCTTAGTGACTCATACGCTGAATTTCTAAAAGTAAAAAAAGATGAAGCGATCGGAAAGCACGTGTGTGATGTAATTGAAAATACAAGATTGCACATTGTTTTAAAAACACGAAAACCTGAAATTGCACAAATGCAGCACATTAACGGGCAAAATATGATTGCTACACGTGTACCGATTATCAAAGATGGTGAAGTAATCGGTGTTTTTGGGAGAGTTTTATTTAAAAACCTAAAAGAACTTCATGGGTTATATTCGAGAATCTATGAAATAGAACAAGAACTTTATCTATACAAAAATAAATTTGGTAAAATCAATGCTGCCAAATACACCGTTAATGATTTAATCGGAAACGGTGAGACAATGACTGCCCTAAAAGAAACAATTATTAAAATTGCAAAAAATAATTCCAATGTTTTAATTTTTGGAGAAAGTGGAACCGGAAAAGAACTCTTTGCTCATGCCATTCATAATGCAAGCAAACGAAGTCAACAACCATTAATTTGTCTTAATTGCGCTTCGATTCCTGAGAATCTTTTAGAGTCCGAACTCTTTGGATATGAAGAAGGATCCTTTACCGGCGCAAAAAAAGGCGGACGTTCCGGTCTCTTTCAGGCTGCACATAGAGGAACTTTATTTTTAGATGAAATCGGTGACCTTCCAATGCAGATGCAAGTTAAACTGCTTCGTGTTCTTCAGGATAAAGAAATTCAAAAAATCGGCTCTCACGTAAAAGAAAAGATTGATGTACGCATCCTTGCCGCAACAAATAAAAATCTCTATGAAATGATTGAACAAGAACAATTCCGATCCGATTTATTTTATCGATTGAATGTTATAAGCATAACTATCCCACCATTACGTGAACGAAGAGAAGATATCCCTCTTTTAGTCAATGCTTTAATTGAAAAACTTTCACAAAAAGAAGGGGTCCTAGTACAAGGTATTTCCAGTCGTGCGATGGAATACTTAAAACGTTATGACTGGCCGGGTAATGTTCGTGAGCTTGAAAATATATTAGAACGTGCCATTAACTTTATTGATGATGATCTTATAATAAAAACAAAACATCTTCATAATAAATTAACAGGAATTCCATGTGATGAAATCAGTAAAACGCTCAAAAGTATTTTAGAAGAAACAGAACGCTTGACCATTGTGAATGCCATGATGCAAAACAATGGTAAAAAAGCAGTTGTTGCAAAAAAACTCGGAATTAGTCGCACCAGTCTCTATGAAAAATTAGAAAAGTATAATATTAATTTTGAATAATAAAATATTGTATATTTAAAAATTATCCGGAATTCCGTACGCTGTTTTGTTGATTATGTACGGAATTCCTTACACCTATCCTTCCATATTTTTCAATTTGTACGGAAATGTTTACAAAATAACAACTGTTTTCACAGATCCCCTATTAAATAATAATTTCTTAGAATTATAAAAAAGTCAAACCCTTTGCAATTACTGGGTTTGGCTTTTTTACGTTAAATATGGCATGTTCTTTGCAGTAGTATAATTGCGTAAGGCCTTACACAGTTTTCTTATTATGAGTAAAGAAAAAAAGGAGTGTATGTGATATGTTAAACAAAAAAGTAGCTATTGTTACAGGTGCTGCAAGTGGAATTGGATTTTCTGTAGCAGAAATGTTATCCCAATCTGGAGTTAGTGTTGTCATGGCAGATGTCAACGAGGAAAAGCTAAAGGAGTCGGCTGATAAATTTAACCAACTCTATTATGCCGCCGATCTTAGTAAACGAGAATCCTGCAAAGCATTGGTTGATTTTACCCTGGAAAAATATGGGAAAGTTGATATTTTAGTCAATGTTGCAGGTATTCAAACCGTTTCTCCAATTGAAGAATTCCCGGAAGACAAATGGGATTTTATGATTTCACTTATGCTAACAGCGCCATTCTTACTAACAAAGTATGTATGGCCATCTATGAAAGAGCAGAATTGGGGTCGTATCATTAATTTGAATTCAATTCACGGTTTGGTTGCTTCCGAATTCAAGTCGGCTTACGTCTCTGCAAAGCATGGCTTGACCGGTTTGACAAAAACAGCTGCTTTAGAAGGCGGTGCTTGTGGAATTACTGTTAACTCCATTTGTCCGGCTTATGTGCGTACCCCTTTAGTTGACAACCAAATTGCTGCGCAAGCAGAAAATCATGGAATTTCAAAAGAAGAAGTTGTCAGCAAAATTATGCTTCAAAAAGCAGCAGTCAAAACACTTCTTGAACCATCAACGGTTGCAGAAGTTGTAAAATTCCTCTGCTCTGATGCAGGAAACAATATTACTGGCTCCGCATTAACCATCGATGGTGGTTGGACAGCTGGTTGATTCCCCCTGCAATGAAACAAATTCACCAAAGTTAAAACAAATTTCATTGAGTTATTTAAGGAGGCGTATGTATGATAGGTGTTATTGGTATTATTATTTCTCTTTTCTTATTAATGTACCTCGCATATAGAGGTTGGTCTGTAATCTTAATTGCCCCTGTATTAGCGTGCTTAGCTGCTTCATTTGCTTTATTTGATGGCGGAAGTTTCCATCTTTTAGCTACGTATACAGAAAAATTTATGCCGGCTTTAGCAGGCTATATTAAAGCATATTTCCCTATGTTCTTACTTGGTGCTGTATTTGGCAAAGTAATGGACGTTTCCGGTTCTGCTAACGCAATCGCAGAATTCATTACAACAAAAATTGGAAAAGGAAAAGAAATCTGGGCAGTCGTTTTATCTTGCGCAGTTATTACTTACGGTGGTGTTTCCCTATTTGTTGCTGCATTTGCAATCTATCCAATCGGTGCTGCGTTATTCAGAGAAGCTGATATTCCAAAAAGAATTCTTCCTCCTGCTATTGCGCTCGGTGCCTTCACCTTTACAATGACAGCAATCCCAGGAACACCTCAAATCCAAAATGCAATTCCAATGTCTTACTTTGGAACAGATGCATTTGCTGCACCTATACTAGGTATTGTTGCTGCTTGCATTATGCTTTTCGGCGGTATGTTCTGGTTAACTCGTGTTGAGAAAAAAGCGAAGGCTGCCGGCGAAGGTTATGGAGATCATAAAAATGAAAATCTTCAGGTAATGGATGCTGCACATTTACCTTCCTTTACAACTTCTATCCTTCCAATTGTAGTTGTTATTGTAGCAAATTTTGTTTTCTCCAAGTGGGTATTACCTAGTATGGATTCTACTTATCTTGAAACAGACTATGCAACTACTTTTAAAGCCGTATCTGGAACTTGGAGTTTGATTCTGGCTTTAGTTTTAGGCATTGCTCTTGTTATTGTATTTAACTATAAACGTTTTGATAAAGGTGTTGTTGAGTGTCTAAAAGACGGTGTTCAAGGTTCTTTCTTAGCCGTTATGAATACCGCTTCTGAGGTAGGTTACGGTAACGTAATTAAAACGTTAGCCGGATTCAGCTTAGTTGCTGCCGGTATGTTAAGTATTTCAGATAATCCATTGGTTGGCGAAGCTATTTCTTCCTCCGTACTTGCCGGTATTACTGGATCTGCTTCCGGTGGTTTAAGTATCGCTTTGGCAACATTCTCAGAACAGTTTATTGAAAAAGCATCTGCAATTGGTATCAGTCCGGAAGTTCTTCACCGTGTCGCTTCCGTTGCATGCGGCGGACTTGATACACTTCCTCATAATGGTGCAGTAATTACACTATTAAACGTAACTGGTATGACTCACAAAGAATGCTATGCAAACATTGGTATGTGTACTGTAGTTATTCCTGCAATCTCCTGTGTTGCTATTATCATTCTTGGCTCTATGGGTATTGTTTAAAAGAAAAGAGGTATTTTCATGAAACAAAAGATCACAACTGCTTCCCAAGCCGTTGATGCCATTCAAGATGGTGCCGTCATTATGATAGGCGGTTTTCTCGGAACGGGAACACCAGAAAATTTAATTGATGCCTTGGTAAAAAAAGGTGTGAAAAATTTGACCATAATCGGGAACGACGGCGGTCTCCCCGGACGTGGAATCTGCAAGCTGCTTGAAGCAAATATGGTAAAAAAATTAATTGCTTCTCACGTTGGAATGACGAAGATCGTTGCAGAACAAAAAAATGCGGGAACGCTTGAATTAGAATTAGTGCCGCAAGGTTCTCTTGCAGAAAAAATACGTGCAGGCGGATTTGGTCTTGGAGGAATATTAACTCCGACCGGAGTTGGTACCATGGTTGCAGATGGTAAAGAAACGTTAACCGTAAATGGCGTTGACTATCTATTGGAACTTCCATTGAAAGCAGATTTTGCATTAATTCGTGCATTTAAATGCGACGAATTTGGAAATAGTATTTATACAAAGACAACAAGGAACTTTAATCCTTTGATGGCATCTGCAGCAGAGCACGTCATTATAGGAACTGAGGAAATTGTAAAGACTGGTGACATTGATCCTGACGATGTGGTGACACCTGGAATCTTTGTTGATTACATTGTAGGAGGTGAAAAACCATGGCAGATATAAAAGAACGCATTGCAAAAAGAGTTGCTAAAGAAATTAAAGATGGCTATGTTCTTAACTTAGGAATCGGACTTCCAACGCTAGTTGCAAACTATCTTCCAGAAGGTGTTGATGTAACGGTACACTCCGAAAATGGATTTCTTGGTCTTGGTCCTGCACCGGATGCTGGAGAAGAGGATACTTATTTAGTTAATGCCGGAGGACAATATGTTACAATTTTACCGGGTGGCATGTTTTTCGATAGTGCAACATCCTTTGGTATCATTCGAGGCAAGCACGTAGATGCTTCTATTCTTGGTGCTTTAGAAGTTGATGAAAAAGGCAATCTTGCAAACTGGATTGTTCCCGGAAAAATGGTGCCAGGCATGGGCGGTGCAATGGATCTTGTAGTTGGTGCAAAAAGAGTAATTATTGCGATGACACATACCGCAAAAGGATCTCCTAAAATACTCAAAAAATGTACCTTACCATTAACTGCAGTTGGTGTTGTTAACGAAATCGTAACTGAAATGGGTGTAATAGAAGTTACATCAGAAGGACTTGTATTAACCGAACTTCACCCTGATTATACCATTGAGCAGGTTCAAGCAGCAACAGAAGCAGAATTAATCATCAGCCCAAATCTAAAAGCAATGGAAGATTAGTGAAGATCGATCAAGGAGGAAAACATGCGAGAAATTAAAAATATTATGATTGCAGGTGCCGGAACCATGGGGTCTTCTATGGGAGAAACCTTTGCAAAATATGGATATGATGTCGTTCTTTACGACATCTTCCCACAAGCATTAGAAAAAGCAAAGAATTTGATTGCTTTAAATCAACAAACAGAAGTTTCCGAAGGAATTGTAACACAAGAAGAATCCGACAAGCTTTTATCCAGAATCCAATATTCATCGGATGTCAATTGTTTCAGTAATGCTGACTTTGTTGTTGAAGCAATCCTTGAAAAACTGGATATAAAACATAAATTCTGGGAAGAAGTCTCTTCAATTGTTCCAGAGGATGCTGTTCTATGTAGCAATACCTCTGGCCTAAGCATTACAAAAATTGCTGAGGTAGTAAAAAATCCTGAAAGATTTGCTGGTATGCACTGGATCAATCCTCCACATATCATTCCACTGATTGAAGTTATTAAAGGTGAAAAAACAACGGAAGAAAATGCGAAGGTTGTTTATGACCTAGCAATTAAAGTTGAAAAGAAACCGGTAATCGTAAAAGACGCTCCTGGATTTGTATTAAATCGAATTCAATTTGCTATTATGAGAGAATGTCTTCACATTGCAGAGCAAGGAATTGCTTCCACTGAAGGTATTGATGATGTTATGAAATATGGCCTGGGACTTCGTTATGCTTGCCTGGGACCATTCCAAGTAGCTGATTTAGGTGGTCTTGATATCTTCCATAACATTTCATCTTATCTGTTTGCAGACCTATGCAATGCAGATGATAGTTTTGGATTGCTGAAAGAATGTTTTGATAACAACCATTATGGTGTTAAAAACGGTGCAGGTTTTTATGACTACTCCGAGGGTAAAGACGAAGAAGCTATCAAATATCGCGATATGATGTTTACAAAGCTATCAAAATGCTTATATGATAAGTAATCTATAAAAAAGTTAAAGTAAACTAAACCAAAAAACCGCAAACAATCGTTTGCGGTTTTTTATAGATTCAATTAAAATACGTACCTTCCCTCACCCTCCACTTTCTGTTATATACTATAAAAATCTATCATTATTTCCTAGTATATAAAAAAAACCCACTGTGCAAGCAGTGGGCTTTATTTTCATTATTAATCAATTATTTCGCGTAATCAATTGCTCTGGTTTCCCTAATAACATTTACTTTGATTTGTCCAGGGTATTCCAATTCACTTTCAATCTTTTTACTAATTTCTCTAGCTAAGAACACAATCGAATCATCTGACATCTCATCCGGCTTTGCAATAATACGAATCTCACGTCCAGCTTGAATCGCAAAGGATTTGTCTACACCAGGTGTGGTGTTCGCAATCTCCTCTAATTTTTGCAATCGTTTGATGTATGTATCGAGTGTTTCTCTTCTTGCACCTGGTCTTGCAGCAGAAAGCGCATCCGCTGCTGCAATCAAGATGGCTTCCATACTCTTAGGTTCATAGTCCCCATGATGTGCAGCCATACCATTAATAACAGCTTCAGATTCTTTATACTTCTTCAACAAATCGATACCGATATCTACATGCGTTCCTTCTACTTCATGATCAACCGCTTTACCGATGTCGTGAAGTAATCCAGCACGCTTTGCTAATTTCACATCCATTCCAAGTTCACCAGCCATCAATCCAGCTAAGTGTGCAACTTCAATCGAATGCTTCAATACATTTTGTCCATAACTTGTGCGATATTTTAAGCGGCCTAAAAGCTTAATCAATTCCGGATGCAAATTGTGAATTCCAACTGCAAAGGTTGCGGCTTCGCCTTCTTCCTTTATAATATTATTGACTTCACGTTCTGCTTTCTCAACCATTTCCTCAATTCTTGCAGGATGTATGCGGCCATCTACAATCAGTTTTTCTAAAGACAAACGAGCGATTTCACGTCTGACAGGATCAAAACCGGAAAGGATGACTGCTTCCGGAGTATCATCGATAATTAAATCAATTCCGGTAAGAGTTTCAATGGCACGAATATTTCGACCTTCTCTACCGATAATTCTTCCTTTCATTTCATCATTTGGAAGTGGTACAACAGAAACTGTTGTTTCTGCCACATGATCTGCAGCACATCTTTGGATGGCTCCAGTAATGACTTCCTTGGCTCTCTTTTCGCCTTCTTCCTTAGCCTTAGACTCGATGTCTTTAATTAAAAGAGATGCCTCATAACGAACTTCCTTTTCAACATTAGATAATAGCAATTGCTTTGCTTCATCCACTGTATAACCAGAAATTCGCTCTAATTCTTCAATCTGCTTAGTAATAAAGCTGTCCAATTCATGTTCTTTGTCTATTAATATTTGCTCTTTGCGTGTAATGCTTTCTTCTTTTTTCTCAATATTTTCGACCTTGCGATCGATGGATTCTTCTTTTTGAATTAGTCTTTTTTCGGATCTTTGGATCTCTGCTCTTCTCTCTCGAACCTCACGCTCCACTTCGCTTCTCATACGATGAGCTTCTTCTTTTGCTTCCAACGCAATTTCCTTTTTAATGGTTTCAGATTTGTTTTCCGCATCGAGGATCATATTCCTTGCTTTTTGTTCGGCACTGCCAATGGCTCGCTCACCAACATTTTTTCTGAATATATATCCAACTAAAAGTCCGAAAGCTAAGGCGAGTATTCCAATTATCACAACAATAATTGGGTTAATAATCATGCACCTCATCTTTCCGCGCATTACTTTTCATTTAAAAACACACTGCGCCAATGCATTTTTTTTCATTACTTATTTTACTAAATATTCCGCATTACATAATTAAATATTGATATAATCACACTATATATATTATAATGTTTTGTATACGAATGTCAAGAAAATGTCAAGAAAACGAGGGTTTTAATCCATGAACTATTTTATAAATCTACTTAAAAATATTGATAAGACACTGCTGATTATTCCGTTCTTTTTTGCAGCAATCAGCGTTACAATGATAGGAAGCACTGCTTATGCAGACCACTTTATCTTTAGCAGAGATATGCAAATACAATTAATTGCCTATCTGCTTGGTATCTTTGCAATTGGAGTTATACTATTTTTTGACTATAGCATATTTAAAAAATTCGAAAAAATATTCTATATTGCTTCCATTGTGCTATTACTTTGTGTATATATTCCCGGGCTGGGAAGTTCTCAAAAAGGAGCTAGAGGATGGCTTGACTTTGGGCCTATCAATGTACAGCCTGCCGAACTTGTAAAAATAAGTTTCATTCTTATGTTTGCACATTTTTTGTGTCGCCATAAAGAAGAATTATTTTCATTTAAAGGACTGGTTCGGTGTGGAATGTATGCAGCTCCCTTCTTATTCCTTATTTTGATACAGCCTGATCTTGGAAATGTATTGGTTTTTTGTGTGATTGCAGCAATTATGATCTTTTCTGCCGGAGTCGAGGGGAAACTCTATGCAAAAGTATTAGGCGGCGTTGCTGCTTCCATGCCGATTGCTTATTTCCTTATGAAGGAACATCAAAAAATCAGAATTGATGCATTTTTAAATCCATCAGATTTATCACTTCCGGGAAATTATCAAGTATGGCAATCAAAAATTGCCATTGGTTCTGGTGGTTTTTTAGGAAAAGGATTGTTTCAAGGAACACAAAAGGAATTAAAATTTTTACCCGTCCAAAAATCAGATTTTATCTTTTCAGTAATCGTTGAAGAACTTGGAATGCTTGGAGGAGGTTTTGTAATTGCACTTTATACGTTGTTCCTTTATCGTATTATGCGAATTATTGACAATGCCAAGGATTTATATGGCGCCCTTATTGTAACCGGAATTTTTGCAATGTTTACCTTTCAAATCTTTGAAAACATCGGAATGACAATGGGGCTTATGCCGGTTACAGGTATTACACTTCCTTTTATCAGCTATGGAGGCAGCTCTATTGTAACTAACATGGTTGCGCTTGGACTCGTTCTAAATGTTGGAATGCGAAGTAAACTGATTAATTTTTAACATAATTCCCTTAATTAATTTTAAGGAATCCTTGTTTAAACCATTACGTAAAAAAACGCCAACCATAAAGTGGTTGGCGTTTCAGACTGTAGACAAGGATATCTCTATCTTTGCCTACAGTTTTTTTTACATAATGTAATACATTTTATTGTATTTATGGTAAAATATATGTATAAATACATGGAGGTATTTGCTTTATGATGGGTAAGAAAGATTTATTAGGTCGTGATCAATTTCAAATGGTAACCTTGAATTCTCTTGTTCCACAAGATCATATTATTCGTAAGATAGATACTGCGATTAATCTCTCTTTCATTTATGACCTTGTAAAAGATTTGTATTCTGATGTGGGAAAAGAAAGCATCGACCCTGTCGTCTTAATTAAAATTACCCTCATTCAATATACCTTTGGTATTCGATCCATGAGGCAGACCATTAAAGAAATTCAAACGAATGTAGCTTATCGATGGTATCTTGGTTATAGTTTAGAGGAAGAAATTCCTCACTTTTCTACCTTTGGTAAAAACTACTCTCGTCGGTTTCAAAATACTGACTTATTCGAACAAATCTTTCAAAGAGTCATTGCTGAAATTATGGAATATGAATTCATTAATTCAGAAAGCATTTTCATTGACGGTACACATATTAAAGCAAGTGCAAATAACCATAACAGTGAAAAAGAAACCGTTTTGGAATCCGTTAAATACTATGAAAAAGAACTAATGAAAGAAATTAACGAAGATCGCATTGAACGAGGAAAACAAGCTTGTAAAAAAAAACGGAAGCCAAAGAAAAGACAAAAGTAATCAAGAAAAGTACCGTAGATCCGGATTGCGGTGTATTTCATAAAGGAAAGCATAAGGTAGTATTTGCTTATGCTGCAAATGTAGCTTGCGATCGAAACAATTACATACTTGCTTTTCATACAAATCCAGGAAATGTACATGACTCAGTTGCATTCCCAAAGATTTATGAAAAAGTAAAAAGATATAAAGGTGTAAAAAATATTGTAATGGATTCCGGATATAAAACACCTGCAATTGCTAGAGAAATACTCAAAGATAAACGAATTCCTATCCTACCATACAAACGACCTATGACAAAAAATGGTTATTTTAAAAAACACGAATATGCTTATGATGAATACTATGATTGCTTTGTATGCCCAGAAAACCAAGTGTTAAACTATACTACAACAAATAGAGAAGGGTATCGGGAATATAAGAGTAAAGGAGAAATTTGCAAGAGTTGCCCTTCCTTATCAGAATGCACAGCAAGTAAGGACCATGTAAAAGTAGTCACACGTCATATATGGGAAAACTACATAGAGCAATGTGAGGACATTCGTCATACTCCAAAGTATCGAGATCTTTACAAACTACGGAGTCAAACCATTGAGCGAGTCTTTGCAGATGCAAAAGAAAAACATAATATGCGTTATACACAATATCGAGGGATTCAGAAGATAGAAATGGAACTGAATCTTCTTTTTGCGTCCATGAATCTAAAAAAACTAGCAACATGGATTCATAAATCTGAAAGAAGGAATCAAATGGCATAGAGATATCCTTTTATTTTTTCTTTTTTTAAAAGCTTTATAGAAAAAATAGAAAATACCTTGCAGAAATTATAAGAATATAAATTTAGCAAGGTATTTTGTCTACAGTCTGAAACGCCAACCATAAAGTGGTTGGCGTTTTTATGTATTTAGTACTATAAAATGCTCTTCATTAAATCCTTATGCGGTGAAGAAATCACACTATAACTTGTAATCTCTCCCGTTTCTTTTAATTCATTCAAGCAAGAATTGACAGCAGAATTTACTGAAGATATCTCACCTGTAAATATCAGAAAACCTTTTCCGCCAAGACCTCTTGCTATTCTGACTTCGATTAACTGAACATTGGAAGCTTTTGCCGCAATATCTCCAGCTTTCACAGCCGTTAATGCGGATATCGTCTCAATAATACCAAGTGCGGAAATAGTTGCTACTTCCGAAGTTCCTAAAATTGCAGCAGGCAATGATTCACTTACATTATTTATAATATGATTACCCACTAAAAAGATATCTGCTTTAAGAATCCCTGCATTCATCGAACTTTTTACAGCACCAACATTACCGGATATGATAATTACATACTTTCCAGGACAAATCGGTGTAGCCAACAGCAAATCAACATGCGCAGCCTTAAGCATTTCGTCAGCCGTTTCTATACCTACGGGAATGCTTTTTAATTCCAATAATCCTAATGATTGTCCCATGGGCCACCTCTACTTTCATAATATTTAAACGAATACGATTGTAATGACAAATAATAAAATCATAATTGTTGTTGCAGGAGGGTCAATGTGTGTATCACAATGACTATTAAAGGTTTTTGCAATAAAATCACCAATAACAGAGCCTAGAATTCCAAAAATAATTCCCATAACCGGATTTCCGGACCATACGGCAGCACAAGCTGCAGGATATGCAATATGATGAGTTGCAGGACATGCAAAGCCTGTCTGAGTAAAGATTAAAGAGGTTGCTGCAATACCAAAGCAAACAACCGGAAAGGCACCCATAACAGTTTCATCGACACCTGTATTAACCATTTGCTGTGCAATAAAAGAAATCGTTACTCCAATTCCCAATCCAAGTACAACATTACAGAAAAAACCTTTTCCTCCAGTATAAAACTCTCTTTTTCCTTCTCCCTCATATTTTCCTATAATTCCGCTTGTTCCAAACATCAAACGTGTTACAACTGCAAGAATTACAACGGTAGTTCCCGGTAAATCCGATGGAAAATTGACTGCTGCCAAAAGTTGAAAAATAATCATACCTATCAGACCAAAGATACCACCTACAATCAAAGTCATAGGATCCCCGGTTCCATATAAAGAAGACAGGATATCGGTTCCACTCTTTAATTGCTTTGTTTTATATGCATAGCCCGCTGCAGCAACTCCTCCCGCAAACGCAACATGAGGTCCCAAATATGCACCAAATGCTACATATCCAACTGTTAAATCAGCTGCTCCAGCCAATGTAGCAGTTCCTCCTGCTATCGCAATTATACCTGTTAAAATAAATGCCGGAAGTGCACCGATATATGCACCAATTACTCCTCCGCCAAAAGCTGCTATAACCAGTAACCATTGTAAATTATCCATAAGCTGTTCCTTCCTTCTCTCAAATTTATTTCACTACATTTGAATTCTAATATTTTCGGATGTTACCGATATAACCGTACCGGAAATACTAGCATGGATATTACTTCCTAACTTTCCTTCAGAAATCTTTGCAATTAAATCACCTTTATTTACGGTGTCGCCTTCCTTTATAACTGGATCAGATGTAGCACCAACATGCTGTCTTAAAGGAAGTGTTACCTTGTTAAAAGTCTTTTCTGAAACAATCATAGGTGCAGGCTTATCATATTTGGTTAGCCCTAGTTTCGAAATCAGTTTATTTACAGGATATTTTTTATACTCTCGAAACATTGCTGCTTTATCAGGCTGTAAATTCAGATTATTTCGTATACCTTGATTTAATAATTCATTCTTGAGAATTGCATTCATTTTCCAAGGTTGCAAATTTTGTATGCAAGCATATTCACATAAACGACATCCACAACACAAAAAAGCATTTATCGCATTTGTGTTTGAGTCACATACGTTTCCGTAACTCGGAATTCGTATCAATTTATGCGGTTCAATTCTATGGCCCAACAAACCTCTCGGACATACTTCTGTACAAAGACTACAATGCATACAAGCGGTTTTGGCTTCTCTCATCATACTAGAAACATCCTTTGTTAAACTGGTTATCAAAGAATGGTTTTCAGGCAATACAATCAATCCTTTTACCGTCTTTGTAATCACATCCTCGGTAGAAATTAATTTCCCCATCATCGGACCGCCATTAATGACCTTATAGTCATTTACTGTTGCTCCTCCAGCTAAATCAATTGCTTCTTTTACCGTAATTCCCAACGGTACTTTTACAGTTATTTGATTTGATACCTCACCGGTAACCGTTAAATATTTCTCTGTTACAGGCATTTTATCTATGTATGCTTTATAAACATTAAGAGCAGTCTCAACATTTAATACGATTACACCAACGTTTAATGGCAATCCACCTTCAGGTACAATTCTTTTTGTCACTTCATATACAATGACTTGCTCGTCACCGGCAGGATAGAAGTTATCCAAAAAATGAAGTTTGCATTTTGGATAATTATTTATATGTTTATAGAAAGCCTCTTCCGCATCATGATATTTTCTTTTCAATGCAATGTAACCAGCTCTTGCTCCAACATGATCGACAATCAGCTGCAATGCTTGCAGAATCTTGTTTGCTTCATAAGCCATTAACTGTTGATCCACTCTTAAAAGAGGCTCGCATTCTGCTCCGTTTATAATGACATATTCGGCTTTTGCATTGTATTTTACATGACTGGGAAATCCAGCACCTCCTGCACCTACTATA
Organism: Anaerovorax sp. IOR16; assembly: GCF_017168145.1. Taxonomy (GTDB): domain Bacteria; phylum Bacillota; class Clostridia; order Peptostreptococcales; family Anaerovoracaceae; genus IOR16. The sequence goes on from NZ_JADQTL010000012.1 coordinate 45,411, forward strand.
CCTGCTTGTTCTACTAAAGCTGTTAAACTTTTTTCCATGCTACCACCTCATTTACCGTACATCCAATCCACCAACAAGGACACATCTTCTCTTTCTTGCGAAAGATTTTGCAGATGTAAGACCTTCACCGGTTGGACCTGCAATAGTAAATGTGGTATAGCCCTCTCCACCAACTCCAATGCCGGCATAAGACGGCCCATTCTTGACAAAGATAGTGGTTTGAATCAGTTTCGCCATCTTCGTCAGTTTATCGACATTCTTTGAATGCATAATTGCAGTATGTCTATTCCCGTGCTCTACTTCAATTGCAAGATCGATAGCCTCATCAACATCCTTCACACGTACAATTGGCAGAATCGGCATCATTAATTCCGTTTGTACAAAGGGATGTTGAATAGAAGTTTCCATTATTATTACTTTTATTTCCGACCCAACTTCAATTCCAACCTCTGAAAGAATATGCTTTGCACTTTTGCCAACGAAACTTGTTTTTGGTCCACCCTTTTCATTGATAACCAACTCTTCTAATTTCCTTATTACAGTTGAATCTTTTACTTCATAGGCACCTGATTTTTTCATATTAAAGATCAGATAATCGGCTATAGAATCAACTGCGAGTACTTCCTTTTCCGCAATACAAGGAAGATTGTTATCAAAGCTGCATCCTTTTACAATATCGTCTGCTGCTTTTTCAATGTCAGCGGTCTCATCTACTACAACCGGCGGATTACCAGCACCAGCACCGATGGCTTTTTTTCCGCTTGACAATACCGTTTTTACAATAGCTGGACCACCCGTAGCAACAAGCATTCTAACTTTAGGATTTTCCATCATTAAGTTCGTATTTTCGATTGATGGCTCTTTTACTGTAACAATTAAATTTTTTGGAGCACCCGCTTTTTCTAACCCTTTATTAATCAATTTAATCAATGTTAAAGATACATTTTTTGCTCTTGGATGTGGACTAAATACTACAGAATTTCCTGCTGCAAGCATTCCGATTGAATTACAAATAATCGTTTCAGTTGGATTTGTTGTCGGTGCAATCGCACCGATTACTCCAAACGGTGAATACTCGACAATCGTCAATCCATCATCTCCTGTCATCGCTTCCGTAGTTAAATCTTCAATTCCCGGAGATTTTTTAGCTGCCAATGTATTCTTAACTAGTTTATGTTCATACATTCCCATGCCGGTCTCTTCCACGGTCATCTGAGAAATCAATTCTAAATTTTCTTTTTTAAGTACTACATTACGAATGACTTCTACATAATTTGCTCTATCAGACATTTTGCAGTTCAAATACTTTTTTTGAGCAATTGCAGCAGCTTCCACAGCATCACTCATATTTTCAAAAATTCCATAACAATAGTCATCATTTCGTATCGAGTCATTTTCACCTACACTATCGATTACTTTTTTAACTAATTCCTCTACCATTTTTACGTCTATATTCATACTAACCTCCTAAGACTTGATTTAAAGCAAATTGTGCAATTGCGGTATCTTCTTGTGCACTGCCACCACTGACACCGATAGCGCCTACCACCTTCTCATCTATAATGCATGGAACTCCTCCTCCAAACGTAATAATTTTTCCACAATCAAGATTTTGAAGTCCATAGAATTCCGAACCTGGCAATACCAAATCCGCCAATTCGTTGGTAGGCATTTTTAATGCGTTTGCCGTATATGCCTTATTTACTGAAACCTGAATGCTGACTAAAAGAGACTCTTCCATCCTGTGAAGTAAGATTAAATTACCTCCCGAATCAACTGCCGAAAACACAATTGGCACATTCTTCTCTTTCGCTTTTTCCTCTGCATACTGCGCCATCCGTTTTATCGTTTGCAGATTGTAAGCTTTATTTTCTTTGGTATCCTTTATAATTCCAGCTTTCTTCATAGTCTCTCTTACTAGCTTTTCAACCTTCACTCTCATTTCTGCTTCTTTTGCATAAGTTTCTTCAAGCCTTGCCAATGCATAGATTGCATCTGATAATCGATTCACATACTGAATCAAAACTTCTCTGATTTTTTCTTCACGTGCAGCAGTAATAATCACTCTTTCACTTCTTCGTATGATTGTTCTTGCAACATGCATTGTCGCTGATGCACTATTGATTCCGGGAACTACAAATTGCGTCTGTTTTCCAGTCTTCTCCGTACATGTATCAACAATGTTTTCTAAATCAGCTACATCATTTGCAGTAATTTTAGATTTTAAAAGATTTATCCCCTTTTCATCACTAGCTAATTCTGCACCAAGTATAAAGAGCTTCTTTTGTATGCAATTGATACATTCCTTTATGTAAGAGTGTTCTGTTAATGAATAAGCAAATCCCAACATAGAATTTGCTTCATCAATCGTTCCGTAGCATCTTACCCTTGAGCTATCCTTCGAAACTCTTGACCCACCAACCAGGCCGGTTTGACCTTTATCACCCATTTTTGTATATAAGTTTGCCAATACATCACATCCTATATATTTAATTCTACAGAATCTACAATACCTACAATGGTCGCGTCTACCGGTGATTTGGGATTTCCAAGGGCATACTTAGCGGAACTTCCCATTGAAATAATAACGATTTCACCAGTACCGGCTCCTACGGTATCGACTGCGATTTCGGTTCTGCCGACTACCTCCATTTCGTCTGATAATTTTTTTATAAGCAACATCTTGTTTCCTACCAAATTATCATCCTTTCGTGTCGAAACAACCGTTCCGACTACTTTTGCTAAATACATATTAACCACCTATTCATTCTCTAATTAACTGTATCTTATTTTTTTTAGCTGTATCTTCTGCCAATTTGGTTACAAGTGCATTTTTGCCTATGATTATTTTGGGGAATGCAGAATTAATTAAAATATCTGAGTTTCCAATCACTTTATTAGAAAGCACTGTATACTCTGCTTCTTTACCGCTTGCAGTATTTTCAACCAATTCCTTGTTTGTTGGCTTTTCTTGAAGTACTTTCCTTACAGTACTATCATACAAATGATCCACAGTCGTTAGATAGGCTCCATAAGAGGCTATTTTTTTCATATTATCTCTTAACTGTACTTTTAATGTTTCGGTCATTCTGTAGCCATTTTTAATATTTTCGTTATTATCCGGACAGCATCCGTCTATCGCAATAATTACTTTTTTACTTTTCATCAATGCATTTGATATAAACCTAGAAGCAGGGCTATCTGCAATGCCACAGGCTATTTTTGCCGCTGTGTTTCTAGTCATTGTCGGAACGATTACCGTTTCAAACTCCTTCACAAGGAGTTCGGGCATTCCACAACGATCATCATCAATGAAAATCGGATGCAATCTTTGTTCAATTCTCGTGAAATCTAAAAGAAACTTGGCACTGTCTGATAGAAAAACATGGAAGGTGAATCCTTTTTCTCTCAACTTAGATAAATGATTCAAAGCTTCATCAAAATTCATAGGTGAGCCCGTAAAAACAACCAGCGCTTTTTTATTCCGATTCGATATTTTTTCTATTACTCTTTCAGCTATGTATGCAACAAGAACCTCTTCAATTATTTTTTCTAAATTTTCTTTTGACATAATACCACCATCTAAATGATACTATTCATTGCTATTCCGAGTGGCGTAACCAATAAAGGTTCTATGGGTTTTACTGTCGGAATACCAATGAATTTCTCAAATACCTTTTCAAAATCGCTGAAGCAACAAGCACCGCCAACCACATAAATTTGCTTTACATCAAACCCATCGATATAGTTTTTAATGATGGATGCCATTTTTTCAACGACCGGCTTCACAACCGGAAAAATATCTTTTTCCTGAAAATGATCCTTTTTCAAAGATTCGGCTTCTTCAATGGTACTTTTGTTGAATCCAGCAAGTACAAGAGTCATATGCGTTCCCCCGGTTGCTTCATCATTTGTATAAATGACTTTACCATCTTTCAGTATACTGATTCCGGTTGTCCCACCTCCCACATCAACTACTGCACCATCCTTTAATCCAATGACAGTAGCTGCTGCGGTAGGTTCATCAATGATATTTGTTACTTGAAAGCCTGCAGCCTCTACGACGTTTGCAATCACCTTCACATTACCATCGATTATCCCCGGTGGGATCGCTGTAGCCGCTGTTTGCAAAGTGACACCCAGCATTTGTTCAACCTGGCACTTTAAAATTTCAACAGCTTTACAAGCTCCAATATAATCAACAACAATACCATCTCTTACGACTGTGGAATTATGCATTGCCCCCGCAATGGGTCTATTCTGTTCGTCTACAACAGATAACACGATATTTGCTGTACCTAAATCAACACCACACTTTAATTTTCCTACATAGGGATTAAAGGTTTTATTACGAACAACCCTCGCAAATTCATCTAATAATTCATTGCATTTTGTTAAATCAAATTCCACAGTATCACCTATTTTATAATCCTAACATTTTCATTATTTTTTACATTAACGGCATTGGCTTCATCCATATCAAGATGCATTTCCAAAGCATCTTGATCGGAAACTCTGAGAAGAACATTTTTTAAAATGGCTCCTCTCTCCGTTCCAATCTCAACGTCAACAAAATCTCTGTCTTTTAATCCAAGCTTTGATGCAACACTAGGAGGCATATGTATGTGCCTAGATGCTACAATCGTCCCTTGGGATTTTATAATTCCACCCTTCGGGCCAATGATCTCAATACCGGGTGTACCCTCTAACTTACCGGATTCTCTTACCGGTGCTTTCACACCAAGAGCATAAGTATCACTCAATGATAGTTCTACCTGAGTTTGTGCCCTTAAAGGTCCTAAAACTCTAACTTTTTCAAATTGGCCTTTAGGACCTATCAAAGTCACTATCTCTTCAGCTGCGAACTGTCCCGGCTGCCTCAATTCTTTTATTTTAGTAAGCTGTGAGCCTTTCCCGAACAGAATATCCATATCGCTCCTACAGAGATGTACATGTCGATTGGATACTCCTACGGGAATCGTTATGCTCTTGTTAGAGAGTGCCTCAATGACCAATTTTGTAACTACCCTTACTAATTCTTCTTCATTGGTTATATTCAAGGTACTCATGATTGACTCCAATTACTTAAAGTGCCTTCGGAAGAAGGTTTTCAACATCTGTATGAGGTCTTGGAATAACGTGCTGAGATACGATTTCTCCAACTTTAGCAGCTGCACATGCGCCAGCATCAACGGCTGCCTTAACAGCTCCGACATCTCCTCGAACCATAACAGTAACCAATCCAGAACCGATCTTTTCATATCCAATTAACTTAACGTTAGCAGACTTTGTCATAGCATCTGCTGCTTCAATCGCACCTACTAAACCTTTTGTTTCAATCATTCCTAATGCTTCGTTCATAATAAAATCCTCCTATTAAACATTTTTTTATTTAACAAATAAACTATTAGATTAAATTTTATTTAGTCACTTTTGTCCCACTTTTCTTGGTGGTCTTTTTTTGTGAGCTCTTTGGTTTTGTTTCTGATTTTTTATTCTCTTCTTTATTCGAAAGTTTCCTTTCCGGATTTTTTTGTTCTGCAATTATTTCTTTCGAATCCTCATTCTCTAAAATTTTATTGGAATTTGTTTCCTTATTTCCCAACAAATTTCCATTGGAATCAGTTAAATTCTCTAGCTGGCTGACTTCAGAATCGCTTAGAATCTCTGATTTAGCTTGAGAAGCTTGAATTTCAGCCGGCTTATCCAAAGAGACAGTTTCTTTCTTGTGAAGAACAGGAGCAAGATGATAACCAACCGTCTGACGATTTCGTATCATAGATTCAAGACCATCGGATGGTCTGGCAATCACTTTTACTCCAGCTACTCTTCCAACCGTTAACGCAGCTGCACTGGCTGCTTCTATAGCTGCCTTTACAGCACCGACATCGCCTTCTACCTTAATTACAGTTCTTCCAGAGCCTTTCACCAATTCATACCCTACTAATGTAACATTGGCAGATTTTACTGCTGCATCAGCTGCTGTAATAGCCGCTGTTAAACCGATCGCTTCAATTAAACCAAGGCTTTTCAGCATTACAAACTCACCTCCTCATACAAACCTGCAGTTTACTTATTCATGAAATATATTAAATGGCATTCTTTTTACTAATCGAGCGCTGTTTTGTCCGATTGCTCTAATCTTCTCAATACCTTCGTGTGTTGAAACATTGAATAAGGGTGAATCTTCTCTTAATTTTTCATAGTGTAAAGCCACATATCCATCTGATACTCCTATTCCAACTCCAAGTCTTGATTGTTGACAAGCATCGTATGCCATTTTGACATGATTACTGCATTCCCCTACCAGTATTACTTCATAAGGAATTCCTTCCTCTTCAATGCCGTAGCATATCTGATTAAGGATATCTCCACCACCAAAATCCTTATTTGCATGAATAATAATTGTCGGTTTTGACTCTTCATTTAACAACATAATTAACCATCTTTCTCTACTACAGACAAAACCAAGCCTGTAGCAACTGCATTCCTTGGTCCTTCAACACCTCTGATATTTGCTCGCCCTGAAACAACTCTGTATTGTGCAAGAGCATTGGTTACAAGCTGAGGTATTTCAAAATCCAAAGCAGAACCTCCAACCAGAACTACAAATTGGATGTCTCTTACATTACTTGTAGGACTAACTTTTCTGAGTGCTCTGATTGCATTCGTCACAAAAACCTTTTCCTTTGCAGTCTTTCTTATTAATTTAATTTTTTCTATGGAGTAATCTCCTTCAAGCGGTATCATTTCACCATCTTTTAAAATTACGACCTTAGCAAATGCATTTGCATCTAAAGGTTTTTCGAAAAATTCCACTGTTCCATTCTCATGTCTGATATGAAATAAGCTTTCGACTTTTGCAAGAGGATACTTTTTTATATCCTCAGCCATATTAAAGTCCTTTAATCCCAACTCCGACTGAATCAACATGGTTACCATATTACCGGCTCCTGCTAAATGAATGGATTTGATTGCTCCACTTGGAGTAATAATAGAAGCATCGGTTGATCCCGCTCCCATATCCAATATTGCAAGTGGCTTGTTCGTTCCTGGAGTTGTAAGAGCACCTAGAATCGCCATATCCGCCTCAACGCCCCCTACCTGAACAGGAACCTTTATTTTTTCTGTAAGTTCAGTCGCAATGAGCTCCATCTGCAGCTTATTTGCTTTTACCATCGCTGCGATTCCTACAGCGCTTTCTTGGGAAAATTCGTTTGCTAAGCCACCTTGTACTTTTTGAGGCGTATAAGTATCAACAGCAAGCAAATCACGGATTTTTATTTCCTTTGGATGCTGTCCAGTTAATTTTGACATAACCTGACGTACTCTTTCGAGCATACCACCCGCATTTGTCCCTGGTTCACCTTTTACGTCCTCAATATCTAAGGCTGCATTTACCGAATCCATAATTTTTTCAGAGCCTTCATCCACATTCACTTTGAATGATTTTGAACTACTCATGATTTCTATAGCTCCAGCCGGAATTTTCTTTTCCTTTATATCGCCCTTAGGTGTTTTAATAACTACAGCAGATCGATTACCAATCAAAGCCCTCGCTATCGGTACTACTTGTTTTGTTTCCTCAGAGCTTAAACCAAACATCGTTGCTATTCCATATGGGTTTGATAAAACTTCCACAACACCGCCTACACCGGCGACTTCAACTGCACATAGCATTCCAAGTGGAACTTTATCAATGAGTTCAACCTCATCAACAATAGGTAATTTTTTCTTTAATCTATTGTTGATTAAGACTCCGTCGTCTTTTTTAGCAATAGCAGCTGTAATATTTTTCTTCTCAGACAATTTGTTTATTGCTTCTGCAGCAATTTCAAAATCTACAGAAGTCGGAATCACAACTATATAGTTTTTATCTTCTTCTACGTTGTCTAAATCGGTTAGCAATATCGTCTCACCAACTCCTACACCAATCCCTCCGGGTGTTCCGGGATTATGACCAATCATAGTTGATTCTGTAATAATCGTTTCTGTAATGGTTTCCATGGCTACATCTCCGATGACCGGAGCTGCTTCATTGACCCTAATTTCATCCAGATCATCCAAACTCAATCCCGATTGTTCCAAGGCTTTTGTAAGTGATTTAAACAATCCACTAATATTAGCTGAGGTTCCTTTTATTCCGGTTGTAGAAACAATACTACTACCAAGAAATTCAACTTTATTATTCATAATTTTTCCAATCGCTGTTTCTGTAGTAGCATTTCCTATATCTATGCCCGCAATAATTTTCATAAGGCCCTCCATCCATCTAATACTAATTAATCTCTTCTTAATCTACCTCTTTTGCTATATACTTCTGCTGCTTCTTTAACAAATGTTGCATTAATGGAACAGCCATAAGTTTTTTCTAATTCCTCTGCGATCTCATAAAGCTCTTCCTTAGTTGAGCGATAAGGTCTGAGTGCATTGTATATTTCAAGAAGTCTATCATCAGGTACCGCAATCAGTTCGGCAGCTCTTCTAAGATTAGCGGCAAGAGCATCTCTGTCTACAGATTCTGCAACCTGAGCTTGTAGTTCTAATGTCTCAGGTGAAATTCTCATATCTTCCGCTGTCAATTGACCATCTAATACTTGCTGAAGAGTCATATCGGAAAGTTTTTTCCCTGTCGGTGTAAAAATATTATCTGCCATTTTATCTCCCAATGGATAATTATCAGCAGTAATCTTTTGCAGTTTGCAATTATCATCTTTGGTTGTGATTGATGAATTACCTGACATAGCTTTCATAACTTCTTCTACTATTTGTTTCATCAATAGTTCCTGATTCATGTTTCACCCTCCTATTTGAAATCTACTTTTAGCAATTGTGGCTTTTTATTCATATCGACGTGTTCCGTTTCTTTGATATGAAGAAGCGCAGCTATTGCTTGATATTTCGGTCTTGCCATTTGGTCATTTTTAACAGGAACCGGTGCAGGAGACTCACCCTTTGCATATTTTGCTGCATTTTTTCCTATTTTTCTGTATGTATCAAGATCAATAAGTGGTGCCTGCGAGAAAAGTTCAAGATTGGCAAGTGGGAACAAATCCTTCTGATGAATGACAGTTGTACCCTTTGACTGAATGCCTATGCCGATTCCGGAACCACTAATCTTTGCAGAATCATGCGCAACAAACGATACATCAGATGTTCTGTAAACTTTTACAACTCTATATTTCACGCCTTCCTCTTCAATCCCTGCAATAATTTCCTTAATAACCTTATCATGCGGGATACCAGTAATCGTCTTTGTTTGATGTACTCCAAAAGCTGCGGCGACACCAATTACGACCTCATTTGGCAATGTTCCTTTTTCAACATCCCCTACTTCAGTAACTACTAGTTTACTATCTGGGTTTGCAGCTTCTGATATCGACGTCATACTTTCTTTCTTTGGTATAGAATCTAAATTCATTTCCTTTAAGACATCTTCAATGATATTTTTTAATATTTTTTCATCAAGTGCCATACTTCCACCTCCTATTTCACATCTTCAGGACTAACAGCATTATGAATACTCTTAATCTGTTCCCATCTATCTTCACTAATTTGATATCCGGTCTGTGGACCACGATAATTATTAGGATAGTTTACAGCACTAATTACATGGAAATTTTCATCAACTATTGCAGATGTATGTAAATAGTCACCGGCAATTCTCTGTTTGAGCATCTTAAATATACTATCCGCAACATCCGGGAATCCTGCTTTGTTCAATGCCTTAACAAAATCTACTCCAGTAATCTTCTTCGCCATCATTTCTTCAATAGCCTTAATATCTGCTGCCTGATCTCTATCCGGCATATCTTGGCTTCCATGAGCATAAGTCGCACATTCCACTTCTTCATCCGTAACTTCAGGTAGCCCAAGTTCTCTAAACAATCCCTGCATTACTCTTGCAGCTTTATTTCTTGCAGCTACAACAGTTTCTTCATCAACTGGCTGAAGTCCACCATCAATTTTTAAATCTCTTTGAATGATATTCCAATCATCATAATCTTCAGCATCCCAGTTTGAACCGGCAAACATATTATCATAATTTGGAGTCGAGCTATAACCGGAACAAATAAAGTCAGTGCCCGGAACCATCTGCATTAAGGAACGTGCACATCTTCTTAAATCGGAATGTGTAAAGGTCTGGTCATTTGATGAAGCACATTCAAGGTCAAGAGCCATAGCAATTAAATTTTCTGCTAAAATTGCTCTGATTCCACCCGGAACACCGCCAGGTACACCAACGCAGCTTACAGAACCATTCTGAATGCCTTGAACACCTGCACCTTTTGTGACATACAAACAACGCGCCTCCAAATAAAGCATCGACTTACCTTCTGCATATCCCATTTGCACTTCTGAACCGGTACCAGATGTAAAACGCATCTTAAGACCTCTGGATGCATAACAGGACGCTAAAAATGTCTTTGAATACGGAGTATCATCTCCATCCATAAACACCGGTTCTGTACCATAAACAGATACCGTTTCTGCATAGGTAGTAAATCCTCTCATACCCATAATTAACTCAGTCGCTTCTTCTACCGCACATTGAGTAAGAATTCCGGGTCTACCAACTTGCGAACCAATAAATATACCCATGGCATTAAATGGAGCAAGTCTTGCTACACCAACAGTAGTCTCTTGTTCATCAAATCCTCTTAATGCAGCTTCCGCAGCATCCGCAGCAATCTGAACAAAAGAATCTTTTACATTTGTTACATGACACTGGTTGCTTGGAATTAATCTGGCTCTCATTTTTGTAACTGCCATCATCATTTCCAAGACATTCATCTTGCCGACAACCTCAACTATTTTTGCAGGAGTCATGGATAGTGTTAAGTCTAAAATCTCTTTTCTTGGAACATTAATGTCACACATTTTCCTTGCAATTTCTAAAGAATCCATAGACATTACTTTTTCAGCATTTTCAACCTTAATCGCATAATCAGCAATATAAGTATCAAGCATATCGAATTCTGCTCTTGCTTTTCCATCTAATTCAACAATCTTTCCGTCTTTTATTTTAATACTCGGTTTTGGGTCGAAAGGACTGTTCATTGCAATCAAACCTACTTCCGGCCATTCGGTAACAAAACCATCTTGGTTCACCGGTCTGTTTGCTAATACTTCAAAACGTTTTGATTTTTTCATCCTCTTGCTCCTTTCCAGATTTATAGTATGTAAGGTGTTGTTGTTGAATTAATAGGACTGCCATCCAAAGCACCAAGTAACTGCTTACCAACATCTCTTGCTGCCACAATTGCTTGCTTAACAGCACCAGAATCACCAGAGAATGCCAAAATAACTTCGTTTGAATAGCTTGTTCCGCCATTTGCCGGACTGGAATATGCAAGTACATCAACCGTTGCAGCTTTTACTGCTGTATCTGCAAGTACTACGCCGATTGCCGCTGGTGCACCTACAGTAATACCAAATGATTTACCAATTGGTGCTCCAAATGCTTTATTTAAAGCAAAGCTTGCTCTCGCTGTATATTGAAACTCAAGATGACCTGCCGGAGTTCCGTATACATCACCAAACGTTCTATCTAAATCTTTTAAGCATACTTCAACGGCTCTTCGCACATCGGATACGTCTTCTGCCCCAAAAATAATTAAGGAACCATGCCCTGCACCGCCTTCAGTATCTCTTGGCAATTCAATCGATAGGATGTCACTATTTGTAGCCTTTACCGCTTCATCTGCAGCAAAAATCTGAGGGCCTGCTCCGGTTCTTCCACCTACAATACCGATTGATCGATATTTTTTGTCAATACCCATCTTTTCATGAATTTGGTGGTCTACGTTTGCAATTACTAACCCAATTGTATTTCCGGCAGCGGTACCAACAAATTCGGTTAGTCCGCAACTACCAACTGCACAAGATTGTGAAGCAGGTTGCTCTTTTGTTTGTTCGTTGCTGTCAACCTTCTTCATCACTTCTTCCAGAATTTTGCTCATTAATTCATCTTTCATCTAAAATACCTCCATATTAGATTCACATTAGATTTTTTATTCAATGATTCATTGAATATCTTTTTAAGTTTGCTGGTAATGGAACCTCCTTTTTCTGAATTTTTGTAAAATAGTTTTTATGCTTGGTATTATATAAAAGCAAAATAAAAAGTACGATGGATTTTCTTGGTGATATAATGCATTAAATTGCTGAAAAGAAATCCTATTTTATAGAGAAATTTTTTAACATGCACTTATTAGTGATGTGTTTTTTTGTTCTTTAAGGAAAAAATATTTCATTCGATAAACTTAGAATTAAATTTTTATATGAAGAAAACAATAAAAAATCCGCTTACAGTGCAATTTTTCACTATAAGCGGATAGAATTTTATTAAATGATTTAATTTTAATTTATCTTTAAATACTTATCTCGATATTCAGAAGGAGTAAATCCTACATTCTTTTTAAATGCCTTACTGAAATAATTGGTTTCATTATAAGATAATTCATATGCAATATTAATAATTGGCATCTCCGTATAACGTAGCATTTCTTTTGCCAGTTCAATCTTACTGTTTGTAATATATGTAATAAAGTTATTCTTCGTTACCTTCTTAAATAATTTACTAAAGTAACAAGAACTCATATTTACATAATCTGCGGCTTCTTCCAAAGTAATTCCAAATTTAATATTTCGATCAATATAGTTTAAAACCTTAGTGATTTCATCAGAATAATAGTAATCTTTATCTAGTTCATCAAACATTTGCGTAAGCATATCTGTAACTAATAAATAGGAATTATACCGTAAACCATATTTCTCAAACTTTAGTTTCACTTCTTTTGTTATGGTTTTAAAAATGTCTATATTATCTAAATTATACTCTTCTGCAATTTCTGTAATTCCTTGAAGATATCCTACTACCATTTCACATCTTTGATTGGTATCCAACTCTTCATTATATACATCATTTAAAAATGATTTCGCATAAATAATACATTTTTTATAAAGATGTTCTCTTATTCCAGATTTCAGCTGTTTTAATGACTCTTCAATCTTAGAAAATGCAAAATCCGTATTTAATAATTCGTTCTTTTCAATATATGGTTTCGCAATGGATAATAATAAATCTGGGCTGAATGGCTTTAGCAAATAGCCATCGGCTTTTAATTTCAAAACGGCATGAGCTACTTCTTTTTCACTCTTTGACGTAGTTAAAATTACAGAGGCATTTGGATTTTTCTGCTTTGTAAATTTAACAAGATTCATTAGATTCAGACCCGAATTGGAAAGATTAGAAATAAGCAAATCGATAACACTTACATCTAATAATTTATATGCCTCTTCACTATTCTCTGCCTCAAAAATATTATTTACATTATCGAAATGATGTTTTAAAACATCTTTTGTAACATATCTTTCAATTTTATCATTATCTACAATAAGCACATTACACATTTTTTTTCCTCCAAAAGTTTAATTCGTAAACTCAATTTACTATATACTATTGATAGGTAATCTTAAATTCACCATAGTGCCTACTTCATCGGTTAACTTTTTAATCATTAATTTATATTTCTTACCAAATAACCCCACCAAACACTTATTAATTTTGTATAATTCAAAACGATCCATTTCCAAATTCATTATGGAATCTTCATTCATTATATTTTCAATAGTATCTACCGGTATTCCAATACCGTTATCTTCAATCGAAACAATTATATCATTTTCTTTTTGAACACAATTTATTTTTATTTCTCCACCTTGTTTTTTTGGCTCTATTGCAAACTCTATCGCATATGCAACAATTGGTTGAATAATCATAAGCGGGCAGCTTACATTATAAAACTGCTCGTCTACATTTATTTTAAATTTTAATCTGTTTTCTAACCGTATACTCTGTAATTTCAAATAATTTTCTACATAAGTAATTTCATCTCCTAAAGTACTTATTTGATTATTAATGTTCTCTGCGGTATATCGAAGCATATTAGCCAATATATAAATTGAATTCTCTGTTCTTTTTGCATTTTCTAAATAAGCTAATCTTGATATCACGCTTAAAATAGAAAAAAGGGAAGAATACTTTAAACCGAAGGAAGAGAGAAATTTGGTTTCCTTTATTCTTTTTTCTAAATCAAGTCTGATTCTTTTCTCTTCTAAAACTTCAAGCTGCTTTAATTCTAATTCATCTTGAACGCATTGAAGATTGCCTTTTTCCATTAAATTCTGCATATATTCAAACATTAAATTTACTACTGCTTTGATTCTGTTTAACGAAATCTTATTGACGCTGTTATACGCCTCAACAATTTCGGGTAAATCCTCCCAATTAGTTTTTCTCTCAATTACCTTTTCTAACTGAAGAGAATCCTCAAGATTTTCATAATTTGTACTGATTTGGCCACCCATGATTGCGCCATAATAATTATCTTCATAAATTAATGGTACTGCAAAATCAATCAGTCCTGCATGGCAAATATAAATATGTGGTTTACCTGTTATTGCTGCATGCAATCCTCCATGTGCATCACATTGGTAGCATAAATCTTTAAAATTTGGATTTTTTCTGCCTCTTGCGCAAAACTCAGTAAATCCACTTTGTTTTGTTACTGGTTTTCCTTTATAATCAACTGTAATAAATGCCATTCCCACTGATTCAGCAAAATTATCTTGTATATTTTGTAGCTCTTCCGTATCAATAATATCGTGAATAGATCTAATCGTGTCCATATTTCACCTCTCTTCACTTTTATCTTTTGTGAATAATTTGATTTTTCACTTAATTATATATTATAACAAAAAAATACTATCCTACAATGTATAAAAACTTCCGTAAAGAGTAATTTTTTGTCCTATCTGAGAATTTACTAAAAATGCCCAGTATACTAGAATCTATGATAGTACACTGGGCATTTTTAGTAAATTTTATCGTAAAATACGATCTACAATATGATTAAAATTGTCAGAAACGTATGTACCTTTCTTATAAACAATCGGGACTCCATTGTTTGCCGCAATGTGAATGTTTTCATCATATTGAATGACTCCAGCCATCTCCATTCGCAAAACTTCTGACATTTCTTCTAAGCTAGGAAAACTACCCTGTCCAAAGAGATCAGCCTTTACCTTATTAACTACATATTTTCTCTTTGAAATTCCATAGTCGGTTAATATCCGATCTACCATATCGGCGTCACGAAGCGATGCATATTCTGGTATGGCAACAATCACAGCACGATCTGCTCCCGCAGCTGCAAGTTCCAAACCACGTCCAATTCCCGTAGGTGCGTCCACAATGATATAATCAAACATTGATTTTAATTTCTCATAAAGAGATTCTACTTGAGCGATTTCCAAACTTGCTGTTTCTTTCCCTTGCGCTGCTGACATGAGATAGAGCTCTGGAAAGCGCCGATCCCTTATCAAGGCTTGCTTTAACCGACATACTCCAAATAATACATCTGCAACATCATATACAACACGACTTTCCATGCCTAAGCAGAGATCAAGATTTCGTAAGCCCATATTCATATCCAAAAGCAACACTTTTGCATCTCGCTGTGCTAGAACAGCTCCCATATTCGCTGCAAAAACAGTTTTGCCTACGCCTCCTTTTCCTGAGGCGATTACTATGACTTCCTTCATATTCTCTTTACTCCTTACTGTGTTATCGTGGTGCTTAAATCATAATCTGTATAAGCTTGATCCAACCCCATATACTGTGCAATGATTTCCCTTGCTATCGGTGCAGCATATCCACCGGATCCACCTTGAAAAAGTAAAACAGAAATAGCAATCTGTGGTTCTTCAATCGGAGCGAGGCACACAAACCAGGCAAAATTATCATAATCAGCTTTGTATGCATCAATTTTAGCAGCAGTAACTTTCCCGTTGCTCAGAAGCATAACTGCTTGGCGTACAGCAGAATTTTTCGTTTGGTACACCTCAGGATATTCCTCCATAAGACTATACATTTTTTCTTCTACATCACTCCATCGCAATCGACTGTCAATACGAGAAAGATATTTTTTTACATATTCGACTTCATCCGGAGGATTAATTTTACCGCCTCTTTCTGCAGTACCAGTCTTTGCCGCAACAGTTACAGGAAAGTTTCCAAAAACACCTCTTGCACTTCCTTTTGAACCAGAGGCCACTCGATGCATTCCTTCTATGAGATCATCAAAAATAGAATCATCCGTAATGTTCATTTTCGTTCCGGGTACTTTTTCAAGTGCTCCTTTTCCTTCAACACCTTTTACAACACTTACTTGATTCAGTACACCTTTATTTGCAAGCGTTGCAATATAATTTGCCATTTGAAGAGGTGTATATGCATTTTCACCTTGCCCAATGGAAATATTCAATTCGTCCCCAGTTGTGAAGGCAGCCATATTATAATAAGAGAATTTACATAAATCAGCAACCGTATCCTGCATATCTTCTTTTAATCCTACGTTTTTCATTCTTTTTAAGGTTTCTGAATAACTTGGATTTTCTTCTGTCCAGCTTACAATCTGATCAATATAACTATTTAGCTTTTCTTTATTTGCAATCGTTTCTTTTGTAAAATACAATTCTGCACGACTAAATAATACATTTCGTAATGCGCTCTTTGTATTCTTCATTTTACCTTCTGCAGTAGGTACAGGTGCCACAGTTTCCGCAATTTCAATACCGGTCGGCAATCCCAAACCATATTGCTGTGCATACTCCATTATTTTTTCGATGCCCATGCTGCGATCCAGCCCAAGTGATATACCTTTTGAATAGTCTTTATTTGATACTAAATCGTAAAAATAATAGTTGCAAGAAACCTCAATCGCCTCATATAAATTAACAAGTCCATGGTTTCTTTTATATCGATTCCATAAGAGACAGCCATAGGTACGCCGTCCTAATTTAACGTATCCACCGTCGCGAAGCTTTCTTTGCGGATCCAGACCACTTTCCAATGCCGCCGTTGCGGTGACAAGCTTAAACGTAGAGCCAGGCTGTACCGCGGTTCTTGCTGCAACGTTAAAAAGAGGCACTGGTGAAAGAGGATCACGCAAATTCTTTCCTTGCAATGATTGCCAGTCTTCTTTTGTAATTCCTGTTGCAAATAAATTGGGATTAAAATCAGGATAACTTGCCATTGCAAGAACATCTCCTGTTTTTACATCCAATGCAACTACCGCTCCAACATTTGCGTTTGAATACGCAGTTCCATATTTATAATTTCCCCATTTACTTTGAAAAGAGCCGCCTTTTTGAATGGCCAACAGCGCCTGTTCCAAAGCATCTTCTGCGGTTTTTTGAAGTTCTAGATCTAAAGTAAGATAAACATCTTTTCCCTTTTCTGTTTTTGTATCACTAATAATACGGGTTTGTTCTCCATATGCATTTACTTCTACACTTTTTATTCCATCTCTGCCCTTTAAAATCTCTTCATATTTCTTTTCAATGCCATCCTTGCCAACCATATCACTGACGCTATAACCTTTTTCCATATAGCTTTCTTTTTCGCTTTCCGATATTTGACCTAAATATCCAAGAATGTGCGCCGCAGTATTATCGTTTGGATAATAACGAACAGATTCTGCTACAACATCAACTCCCAGCAAATCAGAGCTACGTTCTTCAATCGTAATAATAGTGCGGTCCGACACATCTTTCGCAATCGTCGCCGGAATATAGCGCCGATATCCTTGTGCCGCCAACTCATTTCTTACCATCAAAATTTTTCTAGCCTGTGAATCCGGTAAGGAAGGATCAATTTGACATTGTTCACGTAAAGATAAAAAAGCATCTTTTGCAGACAAATCATGATCCAAATAATAACGATCTAAAAAACTATTTAATTCAAGCGTTTCTAAAAACTCCATATTCTTTACAGAAATTGGAGGATAAATGTTATATACCGTCTGAAGCTGTGATTGTGCCTCATATTTATCCATACCCTCATCAATATTATTTCTTCGTCGTATTTCATTGAACGACTGCTCTGCAGTAAAAGTTGCCGGCATTCCCTGCGCAGCCAACCAATCTTGAATGGTTCGATTAAAGGTATAATAGAATCCGCCATTTCCATCCATAACAATTGGGAAGTTATCTCGATATAAGTCTCCATTTTCTTCTAAAATCCCAATTAATTGCAAAGCTTCTCGATTAATTTCCTCATCACTTAACTCTCCGGCACTAAAATGGACCGTAAAGCTAGGTTTATTTCCAGCTAACACCCTGCCATATCGGTCATAAATTTGACCACGAGGTGCAACCGTATAAAGCTTCTTAACGCTTATATTTCTCGCAGTCTCTGACCAATCACTGCCCTGTACCACTGTGAGAAAAAAAAGACGTGCCATAAGCATACTCATTAGTATGCAAGTGGCCAGTAATATTTGATTGTTTCTTGATTTGATCCAATGATTCATAGAAAATCCCCGTTAAACATACCGATCTTTTGGATTTTTTTCCAATCTTTTACCAATGATTAAATAATAAGAAATCGTAAAGATACTATTGTAAATTATAGAAATCGGCAATGTCTTTGCCATAAACAGAAAATGATAATGTCCTTTAAATATAAAAAAAACAGCCCAATATATCAAATGAAAACTTAATGTACTGCTTATGGTTACAAACAACATGGACAATACATTATCTTGATACAATAAATTTTTAACATATAAAATGCTCAACCCAATGATAAAATATCCAAAGGAAGCAATACCTAATATCTCTCCAAAGCACAAATCTTGTATCAGTCCAAAAAATATTCCACCTACAACACCATGGTAGCCATCGTATAAGAATGTTAGTACAATCACAAGACTTAAGACTAAATTTGGTGTAACACCAAAAAAGCTTAAATGATTTAATACGGTAGACTGTAGCAAGAACGCACCCAGAAAGAGTAAAAAAGAATGCCAGTATTTCACCTTTTCGCCCCTCTTTATTTATTAATCTGGAATAATAACGGTAACTTTTTGAATGTTCTTAAAGTAAACCACCGGTTCAATTGTCAACGTTTTTAAAAGAGAATCTGTATCTAATGTAACGCTGCTTACCTTTCCAATCGGAATACCTTGAGGATAAATGCCAATGCCGGAAGTAAGGAGCATATCCCCTTCTCCTACCGAAGCTTCCGGATCCAACATATAACCTTTTAAACTTCCTTTTCCATCTCCGGATAAAATTCCAAGAAGTTGGAGATTTCGAGAAACCTGAAAACTAACATTGCTGTTTTCATCAATGAGCGAAATAATTTTCGCCCAATCGTTACCAACCTCAAGCACACGTCCAATCAAACCATCTCCACCTACGACAATGGAATCTTTCTTTACTCCATCCTTTGTTCCGGCATTAATCGTAAATAGATTAAACCAATTTGATCCATCCAACGCAATGACATCTGCGGTGATATGATTATAACTTCTGTCTCCACCCACATAATTTAAACTACTTGATAACTCTCGTAATTCTTGCAGCTCTAATTCACTTAATCGATTTTTAATAATTTGCTGATTTAATTTTGAAATTTCCGCCTTTAATTTCTCATTTTCTTTTAATACAGACCGAAATCGGAAAATTCCAGAGAAGCCATTGCTTACTCCATTTCCGGCATCGGAAAGAGGTTCCTGTACTTGGGTAATTCCACCTTCTAATTTTCTTCCAAGCCAAGAATTGTTCCCTTTATTTACAAAAGAAACTGCAATAATGATTATCAAACTCAAAAACACGCCAATCACGGTTGCAAGTCTCGTGTGCTCTCTAAACCACTTCACTATTCTTCACTCCATTAATACTTTCTATTTCGATATGCGTGTCGCTTTACCCCTTCAATACTTTCTAAACTTCTCCCTGTTCCTTCGGCTACTGCTTCTAAGGCATTTTCTGCAATTGTTACATGCATACCTGTACTATAATTTATTAGCTTACCCATACCACGAAGCAATGCTCCGCCTCCAGTTAAAACAAGTCCATTATTTACAATATCAGCTGCCAATTCCGGTGGCGCTTTTTCTAAAGTATTTTTAATGCCCTCAATCAATGTACTTACCGGTTCTTCCAGAGCCTTCATAATGTCAGCAGATGTGACAGCAATGGTTTTTGGCAAACCACTGATAATATCTCTTCCTCTGGCCTCCATAGATAGATTTTCACTATCTTCATCCGGGAAAACACAACCCACCGTCTTTTTTATTTCTTCTGCTGTTTTCTCACCAATTAAAAGATTAAAATTCTTTCTCATATATGCTACAATTGCCTCGTCCATCTTATCACCGGCAAATCGAAGTGACGTACTGTTTACAATTCCACCCAAAGCAATGATGGCAATATCAGAAGTACCTCCTCCAATATCTGCTACCATACATCCATTTGGTTCATCAACATTAAGACCGGAACCAATTGCAGCTGCCATTGGTTCATCTAAAATGTATACATCCTTAGCACCCATTTGACGCACGACTTCCTCCACCGCTCGTTTCTCAACTTCGGTTACACCGGAAGGGACCCCTACGACAACACGAATTTGCGAAAATGCAGAGCGTTGCGCTACGGCTTTATTTAAGTATTCCTTTAGCATGGTTTGCGTCATAACAAAATCAGAGATTACTCCATCCTGTAATGGACGTACCACACGAATGTGCCTTGGAGCTCTTCCAAGCATTTCTTTTGCTTCGCGCCCAGTTGCCAATACTTGATTTGTACTTTCATCCACCGCAATCACCGAAGGTTCATTTAATATAATTCCCTTATTCTTTGAATAAATCAAAGTATTTGCAGTTCCTAAATCAATTCCTAAATCCTGTGAAAAAAACCTAAAATTCATGTCATTTTCCCCCTATATACTTTGCATTCTCTGCAAATTAAAGCAATCCTTTCTCTTTAAAACTAACATAGACACCATCGCCGATGATTAAATGATCCACCACAGAGATTCCCAATATCTTCCCTGATTCCACTAAACGTGTAGTGACATCCAAGTCATTCTGACTTGGTTTCGGATGCCCACTTGGATGATTATGTACAACAATCATAGACGAAGCACTCTTTTTAATCGCAGAGCAAAAAATCTCTCGCGGATGAACAATCGAACTGTTTAAATTTCCTATAGAAGCATCTTCGATTCCTATAATCTCATTTTTTGTATTTAAAAGTAAAACTCGAAAAAACTCTTTTTTTAAATAACGTAATTCCTCCATAAAGAGTGCCGCAATCTCGTCGGGTGAATTAATACGAATACGTTTACTTCTTGGATTTGTAGCAATTCTTTTTCCAAGTGTAATTGCAGCAACAATTTGGCATGATTTTGCCATGCCAACACCTTTAACGGCACACAAATCCTGTGGCAAACAATGACCTAAAAAAGAAATACCATCTTTTTCAAGGGATATGATTCTTGCTGCCAAGGATAATGCAGTAGTGTTTCTTGTTCCGCTTCCAATCAAAATCGCTAGTAATTCAATATTTGACAGGGAAGAAACACCATATTTCATCATTTTTTCACGTGGACGTTCTTCCCACGGCATTTCCTTTATAGTAATCGTTTTTTTTAGTTTCTCTTGCTTCACTTTGAGACTCCTTTCCCTATAGAAAGAAACTCTCGTCATTATAGTTCCCCAAACCCAAGAAAATCTAATTCCTTCAGAATGCGTTTCCAAGGAAATCCCACTACATTATCATAATCTCCTATAAACGCATCAATATACTTAGAAAAACTGCCTTGAATGGCATAAGCTCCAGCCTTATCCCATACTTCGCCGCTTTCAATATAATCTATAATATCCTGATCGGAATAATTTTTAAAAATGACCTCCGTCGATTCATAAAACACTCTTCGATTTGTCGTATTTGCTTCTACAATTGCCACACCCGTTAAAACAAGATGCTTTTTATTTCGTAATAACTTTAATATACGTACAGCGTCCTCATAATCCTTTGGCTTGCCTAAAATTTCGTTCTTATATACCAAAGTATCCGCAGCTAAAATAATACCGTTTTGGCACTTCTTTTCCACATAAAGTGCTTTTTTTAAAGCAAGATACATTACCGATTGGCAAACGGAAATATCCTTTGGCAGTGTTTCATCTACCTCTGGTTTTATTATTTCCGGAAAAATTCCATGTTTTTGCATCATATCTACTCTTCTGGGAGAGCCAGAAGCAAGAATAATCTTGGATTTCATTCTTATTCCTCATTGTGTATCATTTTTTTGTGTATTTTGTCAAACTATGCGTACATAACATTGTAGCATTTTGAATGGCTTAATACAAGGTATAAACGTGTGAAAAAAACGTGAAATAATAAAAGAAAACAACCATAAAATACTTCCGAGCTGACAACTAAGAAAGAATCCTATTTAAAGATGTATTTTATGATAAAAACACTTTTACCTAACATTTCTTTATCCTGACAGGCACTATTTTCCATTTCCTTTCATATACTTCTAACATTGACCGACAATTTAGGAAAGGGGAATCACAGAATGAGCCTATCGTTAATTCTCACTTCTCTGTTGCTATCGAATCCCCTGGTATTGCTTTCCTCCTATGTTTCTATGGGTAATTCCTTTCCTCAACCCCTAACTGATAAAGAAGAGGCTTACTATTTAAAGCTTTATGAATCAGGAGACAAGGAAGCAAAAAACATTTTAGTGGAACGCAATCTCAGATTGGTGGCACACATTGCAAAAAAATATGGCAACACAGGAAAAAACCCAGACGACTTAATTTCGATCGGTACCATTGGATTGATCAAAGCTGTAAATACATATAAAGTCGGGAGATCGGTACGTCTGGCTACTTATGCGGCAAAATGTATTGAAAATGAAATATTAATGTCCATTCGAAGTAACAAAAAAGCAAGGGTAGAGATTTCTTTGAATGACCCAATTGGAACAGACAAAGATGGTAATGAAATAAGCTTTAATGATATTTTAGGTACCGATGCTGATGCAATTCTAGATGATATTGATAATAAAATACAGGTCAAGAAATTATATACTGCGATAACTGAACTTTTAAAAGATCGTGAACGCAGCGTCATCATTAAACGCTTTGGTTTATCCGGTCAAGGCTGTAAAACCCAGCGTGAAGTGGCAAAAGAGCTTGGTATCTCCCGCTCCTATGTGTCTCGCATTGAAAAAAAAGCCATTTCAAAATTAAAAGAAGCATTTTCTGACGAACTAGAATTTTAAGAGAAAAGCGAGATAAGTTTAAAGCTTATCTCGTTTTTTCCAGACTGCTATCAGCAGTCTGATCTTTTAATATATTTTCCGCCATCTCCTTAAATATTGGGACTGCCGATGCTCGACCAGAACCACCCTTTTCAACAAATACAGTAATTGTATACTGAGGATTATCTGCCGGAATAAATCCCGTAAACCATCCATGAACGACCTCTTGTCCATTATCAGCAGCCTGTGCCGATCCCGTTTTTCCACCAGCCGATATATTTCCTAAATTATTTGCCGTTCCATATTTTACAGTATCAATCATAAATTGCTTTAGTATCTTTGCTGTTTCCAGGGAAATGCATTGCTGTTTTTGTCCTAACTGATACAACTCCTGCTTTCCGTTCGTAACAATGCCACGAACCAATCTCAAATTGGTGCACACTCCATTATTTGCAATGATTTGTGTCATCTTTGCAACCTGTATCGGCGTAACCAATAAGCTGCCTTGTCCAATGGACAAATTCCCAATTCCAGCTCCTTGTACATCTTGTAAATTAGGAAGCATTCCTGACTTTTCACAAGAATATTCCTCCAAAGTTTTTTTATCAAATCCAAATGTACGAGCCATCTCTAAAATACTCTGTCCGCCAATTTGCTTTCCAATTTGAATAAAGGTTGCATTGCAAGACTTTGCAAATGCATCTTCAAAAGTAATCTCACCATGCCCCAAATCTCCTCCCGTTGCACATCCAATGGTAATTTCCCCCAAATCCTCATGTCCAACACACGTAAATATGGTATCTGGCTTTATACCATTTTCCAAAGCAGCAGCAGCTACTATGATTTTAAAAATCGAACCAGGAGGATATTGTCCTTGTGTTGCCTGATTCATCAATTCTTTCTCGTCACTCTCTAAGTATTTTTCCACTCCATTTGGGTCAAAAATTGGTGTACTGGCACTGGCTAAAAGATCTCCCGTTTTTACATCTGTAATAACAATCGTTCCTTCAACATCATTCTCTTTTAAAATGAGTTCTGCTTTTTTTTGAATGGATAAATCCAATGTAGTTAAAAGTCCGACTTCCTTTCCGGTTGTCCCACGAATTCCTTTTCCCGGAATGATATATCCACCTCCATCACCTACGGAATAGATACTTTTTTCTTGTTGCGAAAGATACTGCTCATAATCTTTTTCCAATCCGCAAACACCATTTCCATCAGCACCATTTAAATATCCAATTAAATGAACAGCAGGCTGTTCATGACTGTAACGCTGCCGTGTTTTCATAATAAAAGCGCCATACTCATTTTCCAATTTTCTGGATGCTTCTTTATGAAAACTTCCACAGCGGTATACATCATATCGGAAATTATTGCTTCGGATTGGCTTTGCATTGATTGTTTTAAGCAATCGTTTACTTTCTGTGTTTATATCTTCTTTTCGTATGATATAGACATATTCTTCAACTGCATCCGTGATAGGATTTTGATTACGATCATATATCACTCCACGTTTATCAACACCTTCAATCACGATTCTATGCTGTCGATTGATAACAGAAATGTATTCTTCCCGATCTATAATCTGTATCCAAGCAAGTTTGACTGCCAGTCCAAATATACAAAGATAAAAACAAACAATACAAAAAATAAGCCGTTTGCGCTGCTTGTTTTCCCATTTATTATCTTTCTTCTTTTTTATGCTCTTGTCCTTTTGATTAGAACCTTTTTTCATTTTTTCTCTCAATTCATCCTTACTTCCGCTTGCACTTTCTTATATATAAAATTTTTTCCAAAGTATAAAGATTTTATGCTTATGCAAACAATTACATTGAAATGAGAAAAAAGAACCTCTATAATTATGAATATTAAGATAACATATGATTGGAGGATAAAATGGCAATAATACGACCTTTTCAAGCAATACGTCCCTCCGCAGCATTTGCGGATCAAGTAATTTCCCTTCCCTATGATGTAATGAATCAGTCCGAAGCGGCGGAAATGGCATCCGGTAACCCTTATAGTTTCTTACATATCTGCCGTTCAGAAATAGATCTACCTCAAAACAGTGATCCATATAGTGACGAGGTTTATAAAAAAGCAAAACAGAACATTTCTGATCTTTTAACAGAGGAGATCTTCATTCGCGAAGAAAAACCAATGCTCTATATTTATCGTCAAACAATGAACGGCCGCGTTCAAACAGGCATCGTTGCTTGTGTTTCGGTGGATGACTATCAAAATAACGTTATAAAAAAGCATGAGTTTACTCGTGTAGAGAAAGAATTGGACCGCATTCGGCACTTTGATATCTGTAACACCAATACAGAACCAGTTTTCCTTACTTATCGAAAGAAAGAAGAAATCAATACCATCATCAGTAAATGGATCAATATGCACAATCCGGAATATGACTTCGTAACAAAAGATGGCATTGGTCATACTCTTTGGAAAATCGATGATGATACTATCATAGAAACTCTCACCAAACAATTCCATCAAATTCCTTCTCTTTACATTGCAGATGGTCATCACCGCTCTGCTTCTGCAGTAAAGGTCGGGCTAAAGCGAAGAGAAGAAAATCCAAATTACACAGGAAATGAAGAATTTAATTTTTATATGGCAGTCATCTTCCCAGATGAAGATTTAAAAATCTTTGACTATAACCGTGTCATCAAAGATTTGAATGGCTATTCAAAAGAAGAGTTTCTTGAAAAATTGGAAGGACTCTTTGAAGTAATTCCTTCTGATAAAAGCCCCTATGAACCAGATGGCAAGCACATTTTTTCTATGTACTTGGACAAGACATGGTATAAACTAATCGCAAAGAAAGCAATCCTTTCCGACGATATTATCGAAGGTTTAGATGTATCGATTCTGCAAAATAATGTATTAAATCCTCTCTTAGGCATCAAAGATCCTCGTACCGATAAGCGAATTGATTTTGTAGGCGGTATCCGTGGGCTTAAAGAATTGGAACGAAGATGTCATTTGGATATGCAAGTTGCTTTTGCACTGTATCCGGTTTCCATTCAAGACCTTTTGACCGTTTCGGATGAAGGAAAAGTAATGCCGCCAAAATCAACCTGGTTTGAACCAAAACTTGGAAGTGGATTATTTATGCATGAACTATAAATAAATTTAGAGTGTGTAAAGATCAAAATTTCGTAAACAATTTCACATGAATAGAAAAAGAGGTAAAATCATTTGAAATTTTACCTCTTTTTATCTTATTCTATTGAATTTATAATAGTTTGGACTACGTCTTCGATTGTTATTTCTGTCGTATCAATTTCCAAAGCATCTTGTGCTTTACGTAAAGGATTTAATTTTCTGGTTGTGTCATTAAAATCTCTTTGAATGATATCATCCTCAACTTGTTTCAGTGACAGATCTTCTCCCTTATCCTTCAATTCTTTCCAACGGCGTAACGCTCTTTCTCTTGTAGAAGCGGTAAGAAAAATCTTGTATTTTGCATCAGACAAAACATTTGTTCCAATATCTCTTCCATCCATAATGACACTCTTTTCCTCGGCCATTTTTCTCTGTAAATCCACAAGCTTTTCTCTAACTTCAGCGATAGCGGAACAAGCAGAAGCCATTTTTGCGACCTCTGCAGTTCGAATTTTATCACTAATGCAGACTCCATCCAGATAAATATCATTCCCGTTAAAATCAATATCAGTTTGATCCAACATTTCTTTTATTCGGTCAATTTCGTCTTTTGAAATCCCTTCGCATATCATTTTATATCCAACGGCTCGATACATCGCACCTGTATCAATGTACTCGATCCCAAGTTCTTTCGCAACCTTCTTTGCAATTGTACTTTTTCCGGAACCGGATGGTCCATCCACTGCAATTTTAAATATCTTTTTCATATTTTTTTATGATTCCTTTCCATCCTTACCATGGCTAAGTAATTTTTCAATCTCAGCAACAAAAGTATTTACATCCTTAAACTGACGATATACTGAGGCAAATCGAACATAAGCAACCTCATCCAAATCCTTTAAGTGCTCCATAATCACTTCACCGATGATTTTGCTTTCAATTTCTTTTTCCATCATATTATTTAAGCCTCGTTCAATTTCATTGACAATACTTTCAATGGATGCAATGGATACAGGTCGTTTCTCGCAAGCTTTTATGATTCCATTCATTACTTTATTACGATCAAACGCTTCACGACTGCCGTCTTTTTTCACAACCATGAAAAAAACAGCCTCAACCTTTTCATAAGTAGTAAATCGTTTTCCACAATTATCACATTCTCTTCTACGTCGAATAGCATGTCCTTCTTCCGTAGGTCTAGAATCGATTACACGTGTATCTGCATTTTCACAAAATGGGCATCTCATAGGTCTTTCCCCCTCTATCGACAGACTGACTGCCTTCCTGCTACGATTCATGTATTATCTAGATTTTACCGATATATATCGATTTATGCAAGGTTTTTCTTTCATCAATCCTCCGTTTCAGGGTTTTCTTCAAAGTCTTCCATATTAATATTGATTCCTTGATTCTTCTGTGAAGAACGATAAAGAAACTCTCCCTCAAATCCCCCACTAACGTCAACCAATATAACATCATCTCCTATTCTCTTAATGTCCCTCCACTTAATTACCTGCTCGTCATTACGTCCAAAAAACGAAAAAAAGCTACGTTGTACCGGTATGATAATTCCTTCAATGGTTCCTTTTTCTAAATTAACTTCTAAATCCTCTACAAAACCTAAGCTTTTTCCATCATAAATATTAATCACTTCTTTTTGCTTAATGTCCTGTGTACTTATCATTTTAACATCCTCCCTATTGAGTTAGCTATTTTAATCTTCTTACTTTTTACATTTTTAATATAGATTTCATAATACTATTCCATAATAAAGATATGTTACATTGGGTTAAAATATGATATTATGTTTGTGGTCTATTTCAGGATTTCAAATAGGACTCTAAATCAGAAAGGATTTTTTATAAATATGGCAGATCAGCAATTACAAGCAGAAATACAAAAACGTCGCATCTTTGGAATTATATCTCATCCGGATGCCGGTAAAACAACATTAACGGAAAAACTTCTGCTCCATGGTGGTGCCATCCGTGAAGCAGGTAGTGTAAAAGCAAGAAGAAATGCTAAATTTGCAACCTCAGACTGGATGGAAATTGAAAAACAACGTGGTATTTCGGTTACTTCCTCCGTTATGCAATTTAATTATAAAGGAAAAGTAATTTCTATTATGGATACACCCGGTCACAACGACTTTGGTGAAGATACTTATCGTATTCTAACTTCTGTGGATAGTGCAGTTATGGTGATTGATGGTGCAAAGGGTATTGAAGCGCAAACCAAGAAACTTTTCCAAGTGTGCAGTATGCGTGGTATTCCTATCTTTACTTTCATCAATAAATTTGACCGTGAAGCTAAAGATCCTTTGGATGCCATGGAAGAATTGGAAGAAGTACTCGGTATGCCTTCGGTTGCCGTTACCTGGCCGATTGGTTGTGGATTAAATTTCCAAGGAGTATATGATCGATTAGAAAATGTCGTACATTTATATAAACAAAAAGAAACAATTGTGTTAGGTGAAGAAGGTGTCTTTGGTCCTGAATTGGAAGGCATATTAACTTCTTTTAATCTAGAAAGTCTTCGAACTGAAATCGAATTAATTACAGGTGCCGGAAATGTATTCGATGAAGAACAAATCAGAGCCGGTAAACTCTCTCCAGTATTTTTTGGATCTGCGCTGGCTGATTTTGGTGTTACTACATTTTTAAATCATTTTCTCAAGTTGTCCCCTACTCCCGGAGCACGAAAAACAATTGATGGCCAAGTAGAACCAACCGATGAAAATTTTACTGGATTTATCTTTAAAATCCAAGCAAATATGAATCCCGCTCATCGTGATCGTTTGGCTTTTTTGCGAATTTGTTCGGGAGTATTTGAACGAGGAATGACAGTTACGCTATCCAGAACAGGAAAGCCGATTAAATTAAGTCAATCAACACAGCTTATGGCAAACGAACGTGAAACCATTGATAAAGCTTATGCAGGTGATGTCATCGGTATTTATGATACTGGTAATTACCAAATTGGAGATACTTTATCTACCACTAAGGAACCTCTTTTCTTTGAGCCGCTTCCAACCTTTCCACCAGAACTGTTTTCCTTGGTTACACCTGTAAATTCATTAAAAGCAAAACACTTTCAAAAAGGTGTATCTCAACTGGCACAAGAAGGTGCCATTCAGGTCTACCGAAACTCATACAACGAAGTTGTTATTGGCGCTGTAGGAGTATTACAATTTGAAGTGTTTGAATATCGTTTAAAGAATGAATATAATGCAGATATACGTATGCAAAGCTTAGACTTTAATGTAGCGAGATGGATCAATCCAGAACAATTAGAGCTCGTAAAAGAAAGTTTGGACTCTAGATGCATGTTAGTTTTTGATCACTACAATCGTCCACTCATCCTCTTTGCAAATCAGTTTACCTTAAATTATTTTATGGAACGTTACAAAGATATTACTTTAATAGAAGCGTTGGATGTAAACAATACTCTTACATTATAATAGAAAGGTGATTCCAATGGATATTTTGATTGGGTTGTTACTTTGTTTTCTTTTACTGGTGATTACTGTACAAAAAGGGCTTTTTTTAGGATATGCCCTTTTTCTTTGCTGGATTATTTTTGCATGGATTGCAAAGAGAAAAGGGAAGACAATGAAAGAAATCATCACAATGTCCTATGAGGGTGGGAAGCGTTCTTTTCTTATTTTACAAATTTTTCTTCTAATTGGCTGTATCATGAGCGTATGGATTACAGCCGGAACGCTTCCTACTTTAATGTATTACTGCTTGAATTATATTGCACCAAATTGGTTTGTTTTGTTTTCTTTTTTAATTTGTGCTCTTATCTCTTTTTTAATTGGCAGTTCTTTTGGAGCCGTAAGTACAATGGGGATTGCTCTTATTACGCTTGCAAGAGGCGGAAACATTCCACTTGCACTAATGACGGGTGCAATCATGTCCGGTGTCTATTTCGGTGACCGTGGGTCCCCTGTTTCTTCTGCGGCGGCCTTAACAGCGACGATTACAAAAGCAGATCATATGACCAATGTAAAAAACATGGGGATTTCATCCATTCTGCCCATGCTACTATCCATATTTTTTTATGGAGGTTTTTCTCTATTTTATCCACTTAAGTTAGCAAACAGTCCCCTTCCTTCCACACTGAAGGATTCCTTTGTCATATCGCCTCTTATGCTCCTTCCTGCACTGGTTCTATTCTTATTACCAGTCTTAAAAGTGGGTGTTAAGACTTCTATGATTCTCAGTATTTTATCAGCATTACTGCTTAGCCTTTTTGCACAAGGAGCCAATTTCTTCTCAGTAATTAAGGCTATGGCAATTGGTGTTACTTTTGAAGAAGGTCCGCTTGCCGGCGTTCTATCCAGTGGTGGAATTCGTTCTATGTTAATTACCTACATTATGCTGTTTATTTCTTGCTCTCTTGCTGGTATTTTTGAATGCATCCATGCTTTTGATGGGTTAGAAAAACAAATTCAAAAATATAATCGTTCTCCAAAATGGCGATTTGGCCTAACTGCAATCATTGGAACACTTTCTTCGTCCTTTGGCTGTAATCAAACCATTGCTACCATTGTTACCCACGATATAATGAAACCATGTTATGATGAAACAGAACAAAATCAATTTGCTTTAGATATTTCCAATAGTGCTATTATTATTTCCGGTTTAATACCTTGGTGCGTTGCTTCTTTTGTTCCAATCTCTATGTTGGGAGTACATAATGCCAGCTATTTACCATTTGCTTTTTATATGTATAGTCTTCCTATTTTAGCTTTTGTCTTATTCCCAATAAGCGGGAAAGCTAAAATCAAAAACTAATCAATTAACATTCGAATCCATCTTTTACTTTTATACCTCTTCCAGAATATCACTGCTTTTACAATTTCATTAAGAGAGGATAGTCCAACAGCAAAATGAAGTGGAAGTTTAAAAACGAGAACACCTAAAAAAGCCAGTGGTATTCCAAGTAGCCAATTCCCAGCTAAATCAAGCAGCATTGTATAATGCGTATCCCCTCCTGATCGCAAAATCCCGCAAACAAGTACATAAACGATCATTTTCGGGGTTAAAAACAATGCCCACACGAAAAGAGTGTTCATAAGCATCTCTGTGGTTACTGTATCAAATTGGTATAACTCTGCAATCCCTCCTCGAATCAAAATTAATATTAATGTAATTACTACATTCATAACAAATAGTATTCTCAAGAAAGATTGGCTGTAACTCTCTGCTTTTTTTAATTGATTACGCCCTAATTCTTCTCCTAACATAACGGCTGCAGCATTTCCTACTCCAAAAAATAAAGATTGGAAAAACTCATTTACAACAGAAGCTACTTGAACTACGGCTAAAGCAGATGGTCCTAAAATCCCGTAGGCTATGAAAGTGATTGTTGTCGCAATGCTCCAACCACCTTCAGATATAACAACAGGGACTGCTGTTTTCATTACTTTTTTAAACATGGATTGATTGAATGAAAATAGTTCGGTTATTTTACCAGCTAAAGGATGTTCTCTATGATTGTAAATATATATGAGCAACACAAAAATTTCTATAGATCTTGCAATAACGGTAGCTATGGCGGCTCCTTGGACACCCATCTTTGGAAGATTAAAATTTCCATAGATCAATCCATAATTCAATACTGTATTTATGCTAAGTGCGATTGCATTGATGATAGTAGGAACTTTTAAATTCTGAATGGATCTGCAATTATAACTAATTGCAAAAGACATCGCTGTAAACAAGTAAGAAAGACATGCAATTCGAAGATATTGGGTGCCTAGAGCTATGACTAAAGTATCTCTGGCGAAAAGCCATAAAATTTGCGGAGCAAATATTTCTACACAAGAGATAACAAAAAAAGCCATAAAAAAAGCTACCATGTAATCAATACCCAAAACTCTACGAATATTTCTAATATCTTTTACACCCCAATATTGTGCAGTATAAACAGCTGCCCCACTAAAGATTCCATAACATATCGTTGTAAAAATAAAATAAATTTGATTGGCGGCACCAACGGCCGCCAATTCAAGCACTCCAACTCTTCCAATCATCAAAGTATCTACAATATTTAAACCAATACTGATCAAATGCTGTATAATAATCGGAACTGCAATTAATAATGCTTTGCTGTAAAAGCTTTTTTCTTGTTTATAAAATCTAAATTTCTGTTTAAACTCTAACATAACGGCTCCATCATTTCCTAGAAATACATTTCACTTTTTATCTTATCAAATATAACCTATTTATTCCATCAGATTTAAACAAAAATATTTTGTCACATAAAAATAACGCTCTTACAGTAAGAGCGTTCAGACTGTAGACAAAATACCTTGCTAAATTTATATTCTTATAATTTCTGCAAGGTATTTTCTATTTTTTCTATAAAGCTTTTAAAAAAAGAAAAAATAAAAGGATATCTCTATGCCATTTGATTCCTTCTTTCAGATTTATGAATCCATGTTGCTAGTTTTTTTAGATTCATGGACGCAAAAAGAAGATTCAGTTCCATTTCTATCTTCTGAATCCCTCGATATTGTGTATAACGCATATTATGTTTTTCTTTTGCATCGGCAAAGACTCGCTCAATGGTTTGACTCCGTAGTTTGTAAAGATCTCGATACTTTGGAGTATGACGAATGTCCTCACATTGCTCTATGTAGTTTTCCCATATATGACGTGTGACTACTTTTACATGGTCTTTACTTGCTGTGCATTCTGATAAGGAAGGGCAACTCTTGCAAATTTCTCCTTTACTCTTATATTCCCGATACCCTTCTCTATTTGTTGTAGTATAGTTTAACACTTGGTTTTCTGGGCATACAAAGCAATCATAGTATTCATCATAAGCATATTCGTGTTTTTTAAAATAACCATTTTTTGTCATAGGTCGTTTGTATGGTAGGATAGGAATTCGTTTATCTTTGAGTATTTCTCTAGCAATTGCAGGTGTTTTATATCCGGAATCCATTACAATATTTTTTACACCTTTATATCTTTTTACTTTTTCATAAATCTTTGGGAATGCAACTGAGTCATGTACATTTCCTGGATTTGTATGAAAAGCAAGTATGTAATTGTTTCGATCGCAAGCTACATTTGCAGCATAAGCAAATACTACCTTATGCTTTCCTTTATGAAATACACCGCAATCCGGATCTACGGTACTTTTCTTGATTACTTTTGTCTTTTCTTTGGCTTCCGTTTTTTTTACAAGCTTGTTTTCCTCGTTCAATGCGATCTTCGTTAATTTCTTTCATTAGTTCTTTTTCATAGTATTTAACGGATTCCAAAACGGTTTCTTTTTCACTGTTATGGTTATTTGCACTTGCTTTAATATGTGTACCGTCAATGAAAATGCTTTCTGAATTAATGAATTCATATTCCATGATTTCAGCAATGACTCTTTGAAAGATTTGTTCGAATAAGTCAGTATTTTGAAACCGACGAGAGTAGTTTTTACCAAAGGTAGAAAAGTGAGGAATTTCTTCCTCTAAACTATAACCAAGATACCATCGATAAGCTACATTCGTTTGAATTTCTTTAATGGTCTGTCTCATGGATCGAATACCAAAGGTATATTGAATGAGGGTAATTTTAATTAAGACAACAGGATCGATGCTTTCTTTTCCCACATCAGAATACAAATCTTTTACAAGGTCATAAATGAAAGAGAGATTAATCGCAGTATCTATCTTACGAATAATATGATCTTGTGGAACAAGAGAATTCAAGGTTACCATTTGAAATTGATCACGACCTAATAAATCTTTCTTACCCATCATAAAGCAAATACCTCCATGTATTTATACATATATTTTACCATAAATACAATAAAATGTATTACATTATGTAAAAAAAACTGTAGGCAAAGATAGAGATATCCTTGTCTACAGTCTGAACGCTCTTACAGTAAGAGCGTTATTAAAAATTCAAATAGTATTATATGTCTTATAATTGTCTTCGCATTTTTTCTAAGGCCCCTTTTTCTAATCTTGAAACCTGAGCCTGACTAATGCCGATTTCATCGGCAACCTCCATTTGTGTTTTGCCATCAAAAAACCTCATGGTCAAAATATGGCGCTCTCTAAGCGAGAGCTTTTTCATTGCCTCCGATAAAGAAAGATTTTCCACCCAATGAGCATCTGTATTTTTTGTATCTCGAACCTGATCCATTACATAGATAGCATCCCCATCATCATGGAATACCGGCTCGAATAAAGAGATTGGTTCCTGTATGGAATCAAGGGCTAAAACTACATCCTCTCTAGGTATATCCAGTTCTGTGGCAATTTCCATAATTGTAGGCTCTCTTTGATTCATACGCATCAGGTGTTCTTTTGCCTGTAACGCTTTATATGCTGTATCTCTTAAGGAACGACTCACCCTAATGGCATTGTTGTCTCTTAAATAACGTCGAATTTCTCCAATAATCATTGGCACCGCATACGTTGAAAATTTCACCTCATGTGCCGTATCAAAATTATCCAAGGCTTTAATCAATCCAATGCACCCAACTTGAAACAGGTCATCTGAGTTCTCACCTCGGTTATTAAATCTCTGAATCACACTTAATACCAATCGCAGATTCCCTCTAATAAACTCATCTCTTGTTTGTTTATCCCCCCCTTTAATTTTTTCAATCATCCGCTTCATTTCCGCATCCTTATAGACCGGAAGTTTTGATGTATTCACACCGCAAATTTCTACTTTGCCTGCCATGAAAAAAGGTCCTCCGCATTCTTTTTTTGTCCCCCAAAGCATAATGCATCGTCCTTATTATTTATGTACAATGGCTAGCAATTTTATTCTATCCTAGCTTCTTAATTTCCTTTTGCAGGCGAGAAATTATTTTTTTCTCTAATCTAGAAATATAAGATTGCGAAATACCCATAAAATCTGCAACTTCTTTTTGTGTCATCTCTCTCCCATTAATTAATCCAAACCGCATTTCCATAATCTTTCGTTCTCTGGGAGTGAGCTGTTTCAATGCATAAATTAAAAGATTACG
Organism: Anaerovorax sp. IOR16; assembly: GCF_017168145.1. Lineage (GTDB taxonomy): Bacteria > Bacillota > Clostridia > Peptostreptococcales > Anaerovoracaceae > IOR16. Next base: position 80,650 of record NZ_JADQTL010000012.1, read on the forward strand.
ATTGACCTCCTCCTCAATGTGATTATACACAATATCTGTTTCCGTACCTAAAATATCGGATAGCAATAATTCGTTTCCATCCCAATCCACATTAAGGGGTTCATCAAAAGAAACCTCAGTTCGATTTTTGCTGGTTCGCCTTAAATGCATCAAAATTTCATTTTCAATACACCTAGATGCATAAGTTGCCAATTTAATATTTTTATCCCTTTTAAAAGTATTCACTGCCTTAATCAAACCAATGGTTCCGATTGAAATTAAATCTTCAATATTAACACCAGCATTTTCGAATTTCTTTGCAATATAAACAACAAGTCTCAAATTTCGTTCAATTAAAATAGTACGTACCGCTTCGGTATTGGTCTCCATCTGTTCCATCAATTCCAATTCCTCTTCTGCTGATAAAGGCGGTGGCAATACATCCGTTCCCCCTATATAAAATATTTTTCTTGGCTTTCGGTGAAAGAAAAACCATAATATTTGATTTAATGTCCAATTTACAAACCCCATAATTTTACTAAACATGACAAGCAATACCCCTTTCCATTACCATCGGGTGCAGCAGCACCGAATAGCGTTCCTCGCTCCAGCTTCTACCAAAAGAGCCATAATAAATTCCTAAAATCACATCCTCCGATTCTGGATTCATCCCATCTCTACAAATGATAAGTTTATCCGGCTTTACTCCAATAAGAAATCCATTTCCATCACTGACACATTCATAAGGAATCAATCGTAATCTCTGCACAAATCTTTCATTCTTTAACTTACTATAAAGAGCTAAAGAATCTTTTTCTGTACGAAATATATCAGCAATTTCCATTGTAACAAGCGGTAAAAATGCATCTAATTCAATTAAAAATACAGGTTTTCCTGTACATGGATCAGACAAAAAATTACCCGTGTCTACCATACCACGCAAAAGTACTTTTTTCGCATCTAGAGTAATTTCGACTTGTGCAATTACTCCAGACTGGTCTATGCACCTTCCCCTTATGAAATCCGCAAATATATGAATGAGTAAATATGCAATTGCACACCCAAGCAAAATATTTAAATAGCTCATTTGTTCTATGTAAAGGCTACTGTTATTTGTAACACCCGAAATTCCAATAAAATACATCATTCCAATGGTGATTCCGCCCATGGCAAAACTAACCAAATAAAAGACCAAAACCAACTTCCGAAATTGTGCTTTTTCTTTTTTCCCAAATACGATTAACATCAATATAATGGAGAAAATTAATTTTAATGCAATCGAGAAAAGTATGGGCATTCCATCAATAAAAAGAATAAAAGAATAAATACCACAGAGACTGCAGCCGAAGAGCAAACGCCTTTTCAAGGCTTGCAAGCCGCAAATTTTACTAGTCAGCTTTAGAATAAGATATCCAGTAATGAAATTCTCAAGAAAGAGATACTCTCCGTAAATGACCATATAAAAACCCCCCTTCCCGGCTCATCTCTTTTACGATTATAGCTCGTTTCAGGGGGGTGTTTTTGTCAAAAGGTATTGTCGAACCTTTCTTTATTCTTTCTTATTTTATTGCTTTTTTTGCAGTTTCAACTAATTGTGCAAAACCGTTTGGATCATAAATTGCCATTTCAGAAAGCATCTTACGATTGATTTCAAGGCCAGAAACCTTTAATCCGTTCATCAATTTGCTGTAGGAAATGTTGTTCATTCTAGCAGCTGCATTGATTCTAGCGATCCAAAGTCTTCTGTATTCTCTTTTCTTATTTTTTCTTCCCACATACGCAGAACGAAGGGATCTCATAACTGCTGGATTTGCTGCTCTAAAGATCTTGCTCTTTGCGCCATAAAAACCTTTTGCTAATTTTAATATCTTCTTATGTCTCTTTTTGGAATTCATTCCTCTTTTTACTCTTGCCATTATTTCTTACCTCCTAATATTACACGTTCAATACAGACTTAATTCTCTTGTGATCTGCACTTCCAAGTATCGTAGACTTTCTTAAACCTCTTTTTCTTTTCGTGCTTTTCTTTGTAAGAATATGGCTCTTATATGCCTTATGTCTTGCTACTTTACCGGTACCAGTTACCTTGAATCGTTTCATTGCTCCTCTATGGGACTTCATCTTTGCCATTTCAAAATTCCTCCTATTATCTATCGGTTTTCGGTGCTAAAATCATATACAAGCTTCTACCTTCAAATTCCGGCTTCTTTTCCTGCACACTAATCTCAGAAACAATTTCATAAAACTTTTCCATTACGCTCTGTCCAACGTTGGAATAACCCTTTTCTCTTCCCTTAAAACGTAAGCTTACCTTTACCTTATCTCCGTCTTTCAGGAACTTAGCAGCGTTGTTTGCTTTAACTGCCAGATCATGTTCCTCAATAAAAGTACTTAAACGAATCTCCTTCACCTGAATAATTTTCTGTTTCTTCTTTGCTTCTTTTTCTTTCTTTTGAAGTTCGTATCTGTACTTTCCATAATCTAATATTTTACAAACCGGCGGTTTTGCATTAGGAGCAATGTTAACTAAGTCCAACTTAGCTTCATTGGCCTTATCCATAGCCTCTTGTATACTTACAACTCCCAATTGGGTTCCATCCGTATCGATTAGTCTTACTTCCTTTTCACGAATTTCTTCGTTAATCTGATTTTCCTTGCTAATTGCCTCGCACCTCCTACTTAAATCAAAAAGCGGATAACTAAGTACCCGCTAAAACATACAAATCACCTATAAAACAAAAATGATTTTGTGATATTAACCTTAACAGCATATACCGTAAGGTGAGAAGCGGAATACTTCTTCTTTATTACCTGCATCAATAACAATATCATTTATACTCTTTAGTGTCAATCATTTTATAGATAAATATATTAAATTATTTTTGTTTTTTTCTCTTTATTATAAAAACTAGTTTTTTTTATAATAGCAATTGTACCAATAATACAATAAAAATTAATGCTGTAGGATATGTACTGGCATAGCTTGCAACTACCATGTCTGTTTTACAAGTTGTAATTAAACTACCTAATGCCGGCGTGCTTGTCATTCCCCCACATATGCTCCCTAGTGAGATTAAAATATTCAACTTAAAAATCTTATATGCAAGTAAAAATCCTATCAACATAGGGATTAGAGTAATCAGTGCACCCGCCAAAAACAGTGACACTCCATACTCCATTACCACCTGAAGAAATCCCGCTCCTGCTTGAGTGCCTGCACCTGCTAAAAAAAGAACCAATCCAAATTCTCTCATAACATCAAGCGTTGCCTTTGGTACTTCTATTGATTTATTTGCTATTTGTCTTATATTTCCTATGATAATTCCTAAAAAAAGAGGTCCACCCGACATTCCTAGGCTAATTGAGGTTTCTCCAATTAGAGGAATTTCTAAATTGCCAAATAGCGTACCCAAAAATACCGTGCATATAAAAATTAAAATACCTGTGGGCTCTAATGGTTCTAAAGATTGCCTTAATGCTTTTTCGGTATGATGATTCTTGCTATCCATATCTGCGATGAATTGAACCAACTCTTCTGACTCTTTTTCTACTGAAACATGCATAAAACGCGGTAAAAGTTGAACAAATAAAACAACTTCTAAAACACCAAACGGATATGCAATCCCATATCCTACAGAAATCATAGGATTATCCAAACAATTTAAAGCTGCTGCCAAACCCGGTGTGCTGGTTAATGCACCGGTTAACAATCCTACCATAAGGTTGCGAGGTATGTTAAAGAAAACCGATATGCACAAAGTTATTATACCACCTGTTGCTATGATAATAACTCCTATTAAAAAATAAGCATATGCTTTTTGGCGAATGGTTTTAAAGAACAATGGTCCTGCAGTCAATCCAACGGAAGCTACAAAAAATACTAAACCAAAATTTCGAATTAAAGTCGGAACCGCAAATCCAAAATGCCCAAAAAACAAAGCAACCAAAAGTACTGCTGAATTTCCCAATTTTATGCCTTTAAATTTAATTTCACCAGCAAAATAACCTAAAGCTATAATTAAAAATACAATTTCCACATTTCTCCTCCAAAACCATTATTATTTTGATGTCTTCTTTAAATATTTACCGGTTTTATAGGATATAATTTCTCCATTTTTCACTGCCAGATTTCCGTTTACAATTACATGCTGTATACCAACGGGGGCTTTCTGTGGATGTTCAAAAGTAGCTTGATCCAGTATCGTATCTTTATTAAAAATAACAATATCTGCATCAAATCCTTCTGCTATCTGCCCTTTAGAATGGATTCCAATTCGTTGTGCTGGCATCAGAGTCATTTTATTGATTGCATCAAAGAAATTTAATTTTTTATCCTCACGAGTATACTTGCCTAAAATCCGCGGAAAGGTCCCTGCGCCACGTGGATGACCCCTGTGATTTCGATATAATCCATCGCTTCCAACCATTATTAAAGGATGTTGCAATGCCATTACAATTTCGTCTTCATTCATAACCATAGCTACGGCTATCATCTTTGGATATTCTTTTCTCGCTTTATAAAACAAATCCCTTGAACAGAGCATACCCTTATACGGTTCTTCTGTAAGCAGTATGGAATCATAACTCTTTCCCCAAGCTTCAAAACAGCCTTCATCAAAAACTGCAGATCCAATTGCAGAACTAAAAGCGGCATAAGGATAGGCATCTGCCATAACGTCCAATCCTTCTTCTCTAAATTCACTTAACATATTCAAAATCTTTTGCATATTCCCATATGCTGAAAGACTTGATATATGTGCAATCTGAAGAGGAATATCAACATTTCTAGAGATATCTACCATTTCCATTAATGATTCGGGAGCATTCATAGCATCTTTCCTGTAATGAAATGTCAAAAATAAATTATCTCTTCCTTGAATTTCTTTACATATTTCAATCGCCTCATTGGTATCTGTCCCCGGACAGTATTCCAATCCAAAACTTACACCAACCGCACCCTCTTCAACTGCTTCATAAAGTTGAATTCTCATCTGTTCAATTTGTTTCTTCGTAGATTTTGCATAAGGGTCTATATTACCCACTTGCTTTCTAAGGAAATTATTTCCTATGCAGCTCATATAATTGATTGGAGAGCCTACATGGTTCACAAATTTTTCGAGTTCCCGCGGATGCTGTCGATTATTTCCGCAATTTCCTGCAACCGCTGTAGTAACACCCATAAGTGCCATTCTCTCTGAAATATCATACGTTCTTCCATGTGTTAATTCAAAATCCTCTTCATGCATATGGATATCAATAAATCCCGGAGAAACGCACATACCCTGTGCGTTAATCTCCGTTTTAGCTAAAGTGCAAATCGTTCCTACTGATTGTATGATACCATCCTTGATCCCTACATCACCTTGTATAAACTTTTTATTTTTTACATCTACAATAAAACCATTTCGAATGGCTAAATCTAACATACTTCCACCCCGCAAAATTCAATGGCAATCTGCGCATATAGGTTAACAAAGTCAACTAGGTCTCTTAAAGGAATCCTTTCATCTTTCGTATGTGAATATTTTAAATCCCCAGGCCCTAAAACTAATGTAGGTATTCTTCCATATGTTGAAATAACTCCTGCATCGGTCCAGCCTCTTCTTCGTGCAATCTCTGGCTCTCTTTTCAAAAAATCTTGTAAAATTTTATAAGTACATTTTACAATTTCAGCATCCGGTTCTGCAATAAGCGGAGCATGATCAAAATAATTCATCCTGTTTTCATCCATACATATTAGTTCAGCCTTAAATTTTGGATCATCTGCAGCTATTTCATCCAAAATATCTTGATATTCTTTTAATACAGACTCCACCGTTTCACCCGGTATGTATCGTCGATCAATTTTAATACTGCAATTATCAGCCACCGTACTTGGTTGGCTACCTCCAACAATTGTGCCAAAATTCATAACGGAAGGTCCCATATATTCATTTTTTCTTGTTTCGAGAAGTGGCATTAATTTTTCTTCTATCCTCTTTATCACAGTAGCTGCCTTGGAAATTGCATTTACTCCATTTTCAGGTATTCCTCCATGTGCTGCAACACCGTATATTTTTATTTCAATCCACTCTAATCCTCTATGCCCTAAAGCATAACCATAATTGGATGGTTCACCTACGATAGCACCATCAACTTTTATATCAGTTTCTAATAAATGTTTTATATAGTGCTCCGTACCGTCACTCTTTTCCTCTTCTCCAACAGCTGCAACAAAAACGATATCACCTTTTAATTTGATGCCGGATCTTTTAATTGCAAGCATCGCCGTTATCATACATGATAACGCACCCTTCATATCGTTTCCGCCTCTGCCCCATAAAAATCCATCTTTTATATATGCTTCAAAAGGTGAAATACTCATATCATAAGGAGGAACTGTATCCGTATGACCATTTAATAGAAGCGTTCTGCCCCCACCATTCCCCTTTAATTTTACGATTACATTTCTTCTTTTTCCTTCTACTGTTTCCATCGTTGCATCCAGATCATTTTCTATGCAATAACGATAAATAAATTCAGCCACTTTGCTTTCTCTGTTTTCTACAAGACGATGACTTGGAATTCGAATCAATTCCTGTGTTAAAGAGATTACTTCATCATTTGTATAATAATCTTTAAAGTACATTTTCCATTTCCTCCTTAAAACGGACCATAATTCATTATTGTAGCAATTATCATAAAGGTAGCGCCAATAAAAAGCCAGATTCCAATAATTGGGGCTACATATTTCACCCATTTTTCATAAGGAATCTTTGCCATAGATAGATTACCCATCAATGCAGCAGAAGTCGGAATGATAGAGTTGGTAAATCCGTCACCAAACTGGTAGCCAAGTACAGCAGTCTGACGTGTTAATCCTATAAAATCTGCAAGTGGTGCCATGATTGGCATTGTTGCAGCTGCCTGCCCTGAACCTGAAGGAATAAAGAAATTAATGATAACCTGAACCAGCATCATTGCCACAGCCGCGACTGTCTTAGGCAATCCTAAAATAATGTTTCCTAAAGCACTTACAATACTATCTATAATCATGCCATCCTGCATTACGATTAAGATACCTCTGGCAACACCCACTACTAACGCTCCGAAAACAATTTCTTTTGCACCGATTACAAACTGCTTTGCCATTTCACTTGGATCTAATTTTCCTATAAGGCCCCCAAAGATACCGATCATAAGGAAGATTGTACTTATCTCCATTAGATACCATCCTAGCTTGAAGATTCCATAAATCATTGCGCCAAGCCCAATAACAAAGGTTAACATTACTAAAACATGATTTATCGTCATTGGTTTTATATTACTTAAATCAATGTTGCTGTCTTCTTCATCGATTTCCAATTGACGTACAATACTTATAGATGGATCTTCTTTTACCTTTTTGGCATATCGAAGAATGTATATAGATGTTACTGTAATCATTACAGCCCATACTATCAACCGCAGTCCAATTCCAGAAAACAAAGGAAGTTCTGCAATTCCTTGTGCAACTCCTACAGTAAAAGGGTTTAAGAAGCCAGAACTAAATCCACAGCATGCACCTAAGATAATCATTGATGATCCTACTAAGGCATCATAGCCCAGTGCTCTGGCTAATGCAATCCCAATTGGTATAAATACAATTGTTTCCTCCGCCATCCCAATGCTTCCCCCAAGTATGGAAAAGATCAGCACAAACATTGGAATAATTATTTTTTCTTTTCCCCGTAATGAAAGTGCAGCTTTACAAACACCTGCTTCTACCGCACCAGTTGCTGCGATTATTTGAAAAGAACCCCCTACAATAAATATAAGGAATATAATCTCTGCGGCTGCCTTCATACCGCTAGGTACGGAATAAAACACATCAAAAAAATTAACCGGGCTTTGTTCTACATAATGAAAACTAGCAGGATCTACTACACTTCTTCCTGTATTAATCTCTTCGACTCGTTCAAACTGACCAGCTGGAATAATATAAGTACATATTGCCATAATTACAATCATTAAAAATAAAATAACATATGTATGTGGGATTTTAAATTTTTTCTTCTTACTTAAATTCTGATTTGTCATTTTTCCCCTCCATCATTGTAATTAACACGAAATGACTTTCCTTGTTTCCCTTTCTTTTTATTCTTCACCTCCTTAGTAAAAAAAAAGAAATATTAAATAGTTCTAAATATAAAAAAACCTTTTACGGCAATAAAAATCAAGCGATTGGATACCCCTGCTTGATTTCTATAGTCTTCGTAAAAGGTAGTTTTACAATTATAGAAATTAGGTCATTTTATTATTTTATCTTTACTCATTTTTTTCCATAATATCTAGAAACTTTTCTTTGCAATTTCTTAACGCATATGTCACTGGCTTTCTGGCAACTCCAAAATAATTTTGCTTTAAAACCTTCTCAATTGATACAAAATCTAATAGATTCTTACCAATTAAGAGCCTTTTAATGTAATCTCGAGCCAGCTCAGTTGTTAGAGAACAATCCACATTAATGATAACTCCACTATTACGTTCCACCTCTAAGCTAACTACGATATAACCGCCATATTGTTCAGCAGAGGTTGTTCCCGATTGAATATGTGAATATCCTGTTATTAGTATATATTCTTTAAACATAATAAATATCCCATTCAGAATTATCTTAATATTTAGATTTTACCATTTCTGATGATATTTGCAAGTATATTTTGTTATATTAATTTATTTTTTTATACATTTACTTACTTTACTATTTACTAAAATTCGAACGCATGTTTACTTTTTGCTTGTATTATGCTATTCTATTTCTATAAATTTCTTAAAAACAATCAAAGGAGGCTAAAATGGAACAACTAAAAGAACGTGAAAAGCAGATTCTATCCTATATGCAAAATGAAATTAAAACAAAGGGATATCCGCCTACAGTTCGTGAAATGTGCCAGTTCTTAGGAATTAAATCCACCTCCACTGCACATAAAGATCTTGCTAATTTAGAAAAAAAAGGATATATCCGTAAAGATCCTTCAAAACCAAGAGCAATTGAAATACTTTATCAAAATGAAAAGGAAGATCAAATTTCTACCGATTCCCAGATACTAAATAACGATATAGCTTCTACATTAAAACAACCTTCCGAACACTTAGATGTGTCAGAGATTCCAGTAATTGGCCGCATTGCTGCTGGTACTCCAATTTTAGCCGAAGAAAACATCGAAGATACGTTCCCCCTTCCTAATCGATATTTATCCAAAGGGAATAATTTCATGCTTACCGTTCATGGAGAAAGTATGATTGAAGCCGGTATTTTTGATGGGGACTATATTCTTGTAAAACAGCAAAATGTAGCAAACAATGGGGATATTGTCGTTGCAATGGTTGATGGATTTGAAAGTGAAGCAACTGTAAAAACCTTTTATCGTGAAAAAGATCATATTCGATTGCAGCCGGAAAATCATACAATGAGTCCAATTTTAGTTAAGGATGTAAAAATACTTGGTTTGGTCAAAGGCGTATTTCGTTATTTATAATTTTTATTTATAATACAAAAGGAAGCTATCAAAGATGGCTTCCTTTTTACATTCACAGTATTAACATTTATATTGAAACCATTTTAAAATCCCATTACTATCTGAATCAAAAATGGTATGAAAATCGTTACAATAACACCACTTACAATTGCATAAATTGCAATGCGGTCATTCGTTGCACTAACAATTGCGGGTAAACATGTATCCATAGCAGAAGATCCTGATAATGCGATGCATTCGATAAATCCGACTTTATCTGCAACCAAAGCCACTAAAACGATTCCTCCTATTTCACGAAATACATTCGCCAAAAATGCTGTCGCACTTAAAGTTGCAGAGTATTCTGCAAGCATCATAGGGGCAAGTGAATACCAGCCTAATCCTGCTGCAACACCAACGGTTTCCTGAATTGTCATAGGCAATAGCAAGCCAGATAATGCACCAAAAGTTAAAGTTCCTACTATAATAGCCAAAGGGAAGAGGAAGACCCGAAATCCTACTTTTCTAATTTCTTTCCAAATACTTTCTTGTCGACCGATATCCAATCCAACCAAAAACAAAATAACGCAAAGTCCACCCTTAATAAGATACTCACAAAAGAAAACCCAAGAATCAGGGACAAAAAAATACCCTGCCAAGATTCCTACACTTACCGACAGTATGATTGTTTTACTCATCCTCTCGCACCCCTTCCTTATTTAATCCAATCCATTTTCGCACTAGATGTACACATATTACAGAACCAGCCATGGAAAAAATAGAAATTACAAATGCAGAGACCCCAATTTCTTTTAAAGAAGATACCACTTTATCATCCGATCCGATTTGAATGCCTAAAGCTGTAATCAAAACAACTACAGCAATATACTGAATTTTAGGAATCCAAGTATACTCTTTTTGATCTGACATTTTTTTTGAACCAACAAAAATACCCAGTCCCATAAGGGCTAGGTATAGTAACAATGTGTAAGGCATATTATTAACTCACTTTCATTTTTTATAATTTAATTAAAAAAATTTCTTCATCTGCTACAATTACCTATTACTATTTTATACGAAAGATAAAAATAAGCAAGATAATTGCAAATTTTTATCTTTTTTTATATAATAACGATATTTTTGAAATACTAAAATAAATTGTTGGCTAATGAATAGCCAACAATTTACTCTGTTTTATATTTGATTTAAAACTTTTTCTGATAACTTTTGCACTTTACAAATAACACTCTTTTCCGAAATTGTTAATAACTTTCGATTCTCCATAAGCAGTCTTCCATTACAAATAACATCTCTTACATCACTTCCTTGCATAGAATAGGCAACAGCCGCAATCAAATCAGTTTGCGGATACCAATGTGCTCCACTCATATCAATAATAGCAAGATCTGCCTTTTTTCCTACTTCAATGGTTCCTACTTGATCATCAATGCCTAAAGCTTTCGCACCATTTATCGTAGCCATCTTTATAATCTCGTATGCAGGGAGTGCTTTTGCATCCTTTGCCACTGCTTTCGCTAAGATTCCAGCTATATGAAGCTCCTCTACCATATTAACGTTGTTATTAGAGGAAGAACCATCTGTACCAAGTGCAACATTTACACCCTCATTCATAATTTTTGCAACCGGAGCAAATCCACTTGCAAGTTTTAAATTACTGCTTGGGTTATGTACAATGTGCACATTATATTTCTTTAATATTGCAATATCATTTTCAGTCAGATACACTCCATGTGCAGCAACCACACGATGTTGTCCAAATAACCCTAATCGTTCCATTCGTTCAATCGGTGTCATTCCATATTGCTCAATGGAACCCTGTACCTCTGTTTGTGTTTCACAAAGATGAATGTGTATTCCCGAATCTGGTAACGCATCCACTGCATCAATTACCTTTTTTAATATACCATCCTGACAAGTATATGGTGCATGTGGTCCGAAGTCTACACGGATACGTCCACTTCCCTTTCCATGCCATTCATGATAAAAATCTATATTTTCTTGAAGACGCCGCAAGCTGCCTTCCTCTTTTCCATCTCCCACAAGACCTCTTGCAATATTCGCTCGCATCCCACTTTCTAACGCAGCCTTTGCAATACTATCAACAAACATGTACTGCTCTTCAAATGCAGTACAACCACTTTGAATCAATTCTATCATGCTTAAAAGTGCACCATAATACCCGCACTCTTCATCCATACGATCCTCTGCCGGAAAAATAGCAGTATTTAACCAATCCATTAATTCCAAATCATTTGCATAATTACGAAATATAGACATTGGAGTGTGTGTATGTGCATTAATTAATCCAGGAATCACTAAGGTATTAGATCCATCGATTGTTTTATCCGCAACAAAAGAGTTCGGAACTTCCCCAATGAATGCTATATCTTCCCCATCAATGGCAAGATCACCTGTTATAACCCCTTCCTTTTCTTGTACCATTCTTAAAATATTCGCATGCTCAATTTTAATTTTCATCTTTTTCTTCCTTTCAATCGGCCTACTACCAAATTCAAATCAATGGTAATCTCTTTCTCAGGAAAATCAATTTGACGGATACGTTCCTCTTGTTTATGTGCAGTCAACGGTGTCATATATAAGAAGTCTTTCCAATCTTCTTTTGTCAAAGGTTTCTTATAATAAACTCTGCGCTCTTCCAAAATTTCCATATTCCCTTTTGAGTATTCCACTACTCGTTCCTCGTTATAATCTTTATAACAAAAACGTTCTCGGATTTCTTTCAAATACTGCTTCCCAGGTGATACTTTAATAAAAATTCCTTGCTTTTTCTGAATTCTGCTAAACTCTTCGTAATTTGCCGGTGTAAGTATGTTAAGTAAAATATGAAAAGTCCTGTTGCGAAACGGTAATTTTGTTAAATCTGCTATCGCTAAAATTTTTTCTTTTTCATGCAAAGTTGCAGCCTTAATTGCTTCCTTTGATAAATCAATTCCAAAACAACGTGCGGATGAAAAATCCTTTCCTATCCAATCAAGGTAATATCCTTCTCCGCACCCAATATCCAAAATATTAAAGGATTCTTTATTCCATAATTCCTCATAAGATTTAATGGTTTTCACGAGTTCTTCTGCTACTGGTTGATAAAATCCATTTTTAAAGACTCGTCCACGAGAAGCAAAAAGCTCCTTATCATAAAAACTTTCATGAGTTGCATTCATAAAATTAATATAGCCTTTTCGTGCTATGTTAAAACAATGGTTATTTTCACAAAGCAAATCCCCTTGTTGTGTGATTTGAATGCTTCCCCTGCAAATTGGGCAGGAAAAAATGGATGCATTATCACTGCACAATTTTCTCATTCGTTCCATCTTAGTCAACTTTAATGGCTGATACTGTATTTTTTTTGTTATTCTCTTTTTTTCCATTTTTAACTCATTCATCATCAGCCTGATAAGCAGATGGGCAAGATTCTCTTAAATCGCAATAATCACAAGGAATAATTTTTCGTTCATCTTTTTCTCTGCCAATTCCAAAAACACCGGAAACTGATTTGTGTGGATGCATCATTAACGTGTCACTCAATGTTAATCCAATTTCTTCCGGTTTTAATACTTGAAATAGAGATTTCTGATTTTCTAAAGAAAAACCATGCTGCCCAGGACTCCAAGCGGAAGTGGAATACCAACCATCTTCGGCAACCATATCGGAAATATGTTTCCTTAACCAAGAAGATGCCGTTTCTGCAAAGGATGTTGCCCATGCATCCAAGAAAAATTGCTCCATAAAGTTTTTTTCTTTTTTCTCTTCTTCTAAATATCCTAAAACAGTAATTGCATAAAATACTACTTCTGTTGATTTTTCAAACAAAATAGGCATCATCTTGCTATAAATTTTAATCTCATTCTCCAGCAAAACTTCATTTTCATTTTGCCTGCATTCCACTAACATGTTCGATGCAAAAACTCCTTTAATTCTAAAATTAGAAAAAGCAATTTCACGTGTTTTCTGAACTAAGCTAGCATATTTCTTCGGCATATTCTCTAAATCAACTTCTGCCTGCCTCTCAAACATACGATCAATCCCTTTAATCTCGTTAATAGGAATTTCAATCATTTTCCGTGTTAGTGTACTCATAGCTATTTACCTTCCTTTAAGAATTTATCCAAAATCTTTTTCATGCAATTTCGTTTTTCATCTAGTTCTTGCTGTGTTTTAGCAGAGTTAATAAAAGTTCCGACCAATAAATTATCACCTTTTCTGTAATCAGTGATCACCTCATCGGCACCCATATGATTTTTATAACAATGCAATGGTCCACGATTGCTCATTACGTGTTCACCAAGACCTTCTATTTTATCCTTCTTTACTACATAATGTTCAAAAGAAGTATAATACTCTTCCTTCCAATTTCTAGGAGATATCTCTTCATTGCAAAACAGCTGAGCAATTTCTTCCATAAAATTAACACCAGTGGAATGATAGACAACTGTAGGTGTCTGACTTGGAATACGGGCGTCTATTTCAAGTACTTTAAGCTGCCCCTTATCCAAAATGACCTCAACATCCATAATTCCATTTAACTGTACTAATTCTGCAAGTTTAATCCCAATATTAGAAAATTCATCTTTTAAAGCATTTGAAATCGGACATGGTGCCGTTACCATTTTGCAATCATATGCATCATCCATATGAATCTCTGTCACTTCAAAAGTACGATAATTACCAGGTTTTCCAATCACCTCAATGGAATAGGATTTGCCATTCAAATATTCCTGTGCAACCCAAGACTCTCCCTTTGGAACACTTGCTAAAAATGACTCTACTTCCTCTGCCGTCTCTATGTATCGAACCCCATCGCTACCGCTCATCGAGTTTGGTTTTACAATATAAGGTGGTAAACAATCCGGATAATAGATAGGTGCCGGTATCTGATTCTCTCGTATGAGTTGATCGGAACGCACTTTTGAGGAAGAAATCTCATAAGCATGAAAATCAAAAGCAATATTCAAAGATTCTACTTCTTTCAATTCACGCAGTGCATGAAGTACCTCATCGTTTTCCATTGCAGGCAAAATAAAATCAGCCTTTTTAAATAGTGCTATGAGTTCCTTGGACTTCTCACACACATTCAAGCAATAAAATTCATCTGCAATTCCACTTGCTGGCACACTCGGATTTAAATCAATTAAAATAGTCTTAATGTTTGCCTTTTTTGCTAGATAGCAAGCCTCAACTCCTTGCAGCTTGCCTCCAATAATTACTGCTGTTTTCATATTGGAATCCTCCGACGCTATTTTCCGTTCTCTGCAAATAATTGATCTATATAAGTACGGTAATCCAACGCAGTAGCCGGTTCCATACCCATTTCTCTTAAGATAGCACTTACTTCCTGTACGGTTCTGCCACCTTCATCAACATCCATGCTGTTTTGTGCAACACCTGCCAATCCGGTGAGAGGCGGAATTATGGAAGTTACAACATTCGATCCGGAATCAATTCTACATTGCAATCCTTCAATTCCATCCACATCAAGAGAAGCTGGTATCAGCGCCTTTGGATGAACAAGACGAAGTAAAGCAATGATTTTCAATTCTAATTCTCTTCCCGGTGTATGAACTGACTCCATAGGACTTCCTTTTTGCGGAATAAAGCTCATCACACGAACCTGACTAGCTCCAATTTTTTTCATTTCTAAAATGGATTCTGCAATATCCTCATAATTTTCACCAATACCTGCCAATAAGCCTTCCTCTATTAATATTCCTTTTTCTTTCGCATAAAGCTTAGCATGCATTCTCTCATCATAATCCTGATTAATACGTAAATTTTTAAAGATCTCACGGTTGTGAGTTTCCTGATACAATGCAAACCATTCTACACCTAATTCTGCGAAGGAATCAATCAACTCATCGCTAATCACACCGGGTGAAAGCATAACTGGAAGCCCGGTTTCTTTTTTAATGTCTTCCGCTATCTTAAGCACTGATGCAAAATTCTCTTTATGATAAGTTGGATCTTCTCCCATCGTTAAATCCAAAAGATGCACACCGGATTCTGCCAAACGAACTGCTAATTCAACCACTTCTTTCGGATCCTTACGATACCGTTCAATGTTATTCGATTTTCTGTAATAACAGAAATTACAATTATTTCTACACCAAGTTGAGAAATAGACAAAGCCATACATAAAAATTTTCTTTCCAAAGGTTTTTTCCCTGACCTGTCTTGCAGCCGCGAAAAGCTCTTCCATCTCATTTTTATCAGTAATGGATAATAGTGTTACAATCTCCTCTTTGGTCAATACCTCTCCCCTAATTGCTTTCTCAATTTCTTTCATGGTAACCCTCATTTCTTTTTCTTATGCTTCTTGGATATAATTTATAAGCCCCTAAAATTAGGGGCTTACATTCTTGGCGAGGAGCCCGAGAGTCTCACTCGGCTACATAGATTTAGAGTCTATGTGATCCATACGATCCGCCCCCCATGTCCATATTTATTTACAAAGCTCACCCAACATTGCTAAAGTACCAATTTGCAGCCAATCATGTATGGTATGTGCCTTATATTTTAATTTCATCGTTTCATCCAAAGAAAGAGGAACTCCCGGTGTGGAAATCCATGCTTCTTCATGCAGCATTCCTTCATGAATCCACTCTCCTTCACAGGTAGCATCCAACACCAAAGGAAACTCCTTAATCTTACTGTAATCCGAGAGAAAATCGGCTCCCAGCTCAAACGAAACCTTTTGAAGCAATGATTCATTATAATCATAAAAAACAGGTCTTGCATCTTTTTGTTGTAAACATTTCCCGATTTCTGTGCCAACAACACCACAACCGAGAACTAAAACTTCTTTTCCGCTTAATGAGCCACAAGCTTGCTCTAAAGCCTTAACATAACCTCTCGCAGTACCAATATTATTATCACTCATTCGATTCTTATGTAAATGCATTCCAATATAACGTGTATCGTCTGCCATAAAAAGTATGCTGGCATTACGTAGATGCGCTTCATACATTCCATCTACATCACAAGCATTCGTAACGAACACAGTAAATCCTGCCTGACGAATGATTGCCGCCACAGACTCCGCAAAAGTACCAATGATACCCATCCCAGTAGTAATGGGAACCACTGCAACGGTTTCTTCCTTGGCAGTTTCTAAAACAACATCTTTTGAGATATCGTTAGCAGCAGCAGCCAAACCCGCAAAATCTAAGGCAATCTTTGCTTTCAATTCTTTTTCATAGGAAGCCATTGTCGCTTCCATGTCGCAAATCCATTCTTCTCTTAAACGCGTCATATTGCATCCCACCTTATTAATCATGTGTTACTCTATTATATCATCTTTCTTAAGCTCTTTTCCATAGTGTTGTGAAAAAAATGTTTTCGAATATTTATCTAATTTCCATTGTGGAACCTTACAATCTTTGCATGGTTCCACAGCCCACTTATTTCGAATCCAGCGCGCTGCTCTCGAAGTTTTTGAATTATATACTCGAAAGAATTTGCCGCAATGAGTTGTAATCTCAATGAAATCTCCTTTAAGCTCCACTTGTCTTACACCGTGCAATCTGCCGCTTCTGGAAGGCCAAAGCTTCATTTTATTGATTAGAGGATATAACTCTACATACTTCCGATAGTATCGTTTCTTTTCATTACTCATTTCTTTTTCAGCAGCTCCTTTGCTATTCTTACTGCTTCAATTGCATCTTCACTGTAAGCATCTGCACCGATTTTTTTTGCCCATCTTGCAGTACAAGGTGCTCCGCCAACCATTGTTTTATATTTTTGGCGAATCCCTAGATCCCGCAAAAGCATCTCCAACTTTTTCTGCTCCGAAAGTGTTGATGTAAGTAAGGCACTTGATCCAATAATATCTGCCCCGCAACGCTCCGCTGCCTCAACAATTGTTTGAACCGGTACTTCACGGCCAAGATCAATTACCTCAAAACCAGCTAATTTCAATGCCGATGCAACAATACCTTTTCCAATATCATGAACATCTCCCTCAACAGTTGCTATTAATATTTTACCGGTGGTCTCTACGGGAATTGAATCGACTCTTTTTATAATACGATCCATAACGTTTTTCATTACTTCACTACAATAAATCAATTCTGGAAGTGAAATGTTCCCTTTTTCAAAGGTCTCTCCTACCAGTCGATTACCGTCACTGAATCCCTCGCATAAAATCGTAATCCATTCTTTATCTTCTAATTTTAGGATTTGATCAATCAAGCCAAAAGCCTTTGCTTCATCTGCATCAATAATAGACTCAGCTGCGGTCTTCTTTACTTCTTCATGATTCAACAAAACCACCTTCCTCTATACTACACGTTCAATCTAGCTCCATCCAAGTATGCCAAGCCTCTTCCGACTCGCTTGATATTTTGATAATTCCCCATGAGCATGGCGATTCGTTCGATTCCAAATCCAATGCCAACCCAAGTATCAAAAATACCCCATTTGCTGTCTAAAAAGTGTGGTCCATATGCCCCAGAAGCGAGTTCAACATCTCCAACCATAATGTCTAATGTTTCGCCGTATACTTCCGATTTCTCGATTACTAACTCGTAATCCTCAATTCCCAATGTTTTCATTGCTCTAATTGCCAAATCTTTGAGACGATCCATTTGTTCGCCTTCTTTAACACCTGCAAGTTCTACAAAGTTCAACATAGTAAACTCATTTAAATGTTGTGCCCCTTGACTTTCTTTACGGAAGCAAGAGCCTACTTCAAAAATACGAACAGGCTCTTTTGCAACTTTTTGAATGTCACGCATCATCTCATAAAGATTTGGTGCCAACATAGGACGCAAACATCGTTTTTGATCCAACCAAAATACCTGATTTGTCAATGGATGCTCTTTCGTAATTGTCATCTTCGACAACATAGACTCTGTAATCATCAAAGGCGTTGCTACCTGAGTAAAGCCTTCCTCTTCACAAAGCCATTGTGCTAGTTTATTTTGTACTTCGATCAATAGTGGTTTGTGTTTCCTATGGATACAATCCAAGATTTTATCACGATTTATTTTTACGTAGAATTTTTCTTTTTCCTTATAAAATGCATCCCTTTGACCTGTATTTTCAAAAGTCATATCTAAATCTTCTTGGCTTGCATTTAACTCTGTCAAACGATGCTTTTGAGTTACGGTCAATGTTTCTGTCATTTTATTATACCTTTATACCTTTCATAATTTATTTCATAAAATACATTGCTTTTAAGAACTCTGTTTGAAAATCCGGATGTGAAGCTAACTCGATATGATCCGTTTCCTTTGCAAAACGGCCAGCAAGTTCTCTCTCTTTGTCTGAAAGCAGTGCCATGCAAGCTCCCGCACCAGCAGCATTTCCAATCGAAATTACATTTTCAAGTCCTACTTTAGGGAACAAACCAATTCTTAATGCACTTTCTTTTTTTATGTAATTACCAAAAGCACCTGCTAAAATTACCGTATCAAGTTCTTCCGGCTTAACACCTAATTCACACATCATAATTTTAATGCCTGCAAAAATAGCGCCTTTCGCTAATTGTACTTCACGAACATCCTTTTGTGTTAATACGATGTTTTCTCCTTCTTTTCTTCTATATAAAATAAAGCCGCCGCCTTCGTCATCACTGTATAATCGCTCAATAAGATTTTCGGACATACCAGCTTTTCTTGCTGCTTCTGCACTGACAACTCGTCCTTTTTTATCCAAAATTCCTGCATCTAACATTTGCGCTATGGCATCAATAAGTCCTGAACCGCAAATCCCTACAGGCTCCTCATGATCAATAACAGATAATTTCACTTCTCCGTCTTCAATGGTTACTCTTTCAATAGCTCCAGCTGCCGCACGCATTCCTTGATAAATCGCTGCCCCCTCAAAAGCAGGTCCTGCAGCAGTAGAACATGCAACAATTTTACCATCTCGAGCAAACAGAATCTCTCCATTTGTTCCAATATCAATTGCTAGATTACAGCCTTTTTTCTCTTTTAATCTTGATGCTAATAATACTGCCACAATATCAGATCCAACATGTCCAGCAATATTCGGTAAAAGATGTACGTTTGCTTTTGGATTTACATCAATGCCCAACTGCTCCGCAAAGGTATTCACAGATCTGCAAAATACAGGTGCAAAAGGTGCTCTTGCCAAAGATGCCGGATTAACTCCTAAAAACAAATGACTCATCGTAGTATTACCAACTACAGTTAATTCATAAATTTGGCTGCGTAAAACATTAACTCTCGCTTCAAATTCCGCAATGATATCTCTAAAGCAATTGCATACTTTTTTCTGCATTTCCTTAATATGATCTGAGGAAGCATTGCTATAATGTATACGTGAAATAACATCAGAACCGAAAACACTCTGTGGATTCGTTCGGGCAGCTACTTCTACAATCTCCCCTTTATTTAAATCCCAAAGCATCCCTACTACTGTTGTTGTCCCAATATCGAATGCAACTCCATAACAATGACTTTGCGTGTCTCCAGGCTCCACATCAAGCACCATCCCATCGCGAATGACTAAAGTAATGAGCCCATCTTGTTCCTCTAAAATATTTGAAACTTTCTGTAAGAGATCTTTATGAAATTCTAAGGAAACTCCTGCAAAATTCTCCTCTTTCTGTTGTAACGCTTCTAAAATACGGTCAACATCACTTTTTTGATATTCAAGCGATGCTTTTTTTATATGTAACGCTGTTTTTACAACGGTTTTTTCTACTTTAAAATCTTCCGGTAAATAGGTCATATCCTTTTTTCTAGTGGAGCCACCATGAATACTCGGAACAAAAACAACCAAATCAGAATTTGGCTTTGTACAACAAGCCAGTCGATATCCTTCTTCTTTTTCCCAGTCAGTCAGTGCAGCGACTTCTGCTTCCGTCAAAGCTCCGGTATCACCCTGCAAAATTTGCACCTTACATTTACCACAAGTGCCTTTTCCTGCACAGCTTCCATCAATTAATACACCTGCAAGCTCTGCAATTTTAAGTAAATTTAACGATTCATTTAATTCATATTCTACGCCTGATGGCTTAAAAGTAATTTTCATAGTTTCATCCCCTATTATAATGACTTAACTTTCAAAAGCTATAGTAAAATACTTCCTTTTATTGATCCACTGATTGCTTCTGTAATTAAACTCATCATTCGAATTCCTACTGAAGAAATAACTACAATTTCAAGTTCTGGTTTGAATGCATTGTTATCCCAAGGCATGATATAAATATGTTCTTTTACAGCACTTACTTCAACAATCCCAGCATCTGTCATTGCAAACCCTTTGATTCGATATGCAGACGGTGCAAGCTTCTCCAGTAATTCCTGCAATTGTGTTTTAGAAACAGGCTCCACCGACTTTAACACAAAGGATTTTGGTCGGTTTTCCCTCGTATTGGTGCTTTCTTTTGCTTCTTTCAATACTGGCTTTAAATCCTTAACCAAATCTTTTATATCTACCTTACAGAATGAGGTAACACATTGTTGAGCTTCTTCATTGACTTCAGAAATCTGATTGCTTACTTCTGCAATGCGATTTTCATCAACCAAATCTGCTTTATTGATAATCACAGTATTGCTGTATTCAATCTGATGATGCAAAGCCGGAAGTAAATCATAAAGATCTAAAAACGTTTCTGCATCAACTACACATATTGAGCCTAAATAATCATATGTTCTTTGTGTATCTGCATCAATTGTATTTAATATTTGCTGCATATTCGCAGGATCTGCTAAACCAGAAGCCTCTATGAATAAATAGGAAATGTCCTGCTTGGACATTTCCACCAAGCTATCTAAAAAATAATCTTTAATGCAGGCACAAAAAATCGAACCATTTGATAACTCTGCCATTTCAATTCCATCTTGTTTCATCAATACAGCATCAATATTCACTTCTCCGAATTCATTAACGATCACGCCAATCTTTTCTTCTTTGAAAGCTTTTAACAGTGATTTCATTAAAGTGGTTTTTCCCGTTCCCAAGAAACCGGTTAACAAAATTAATTTTATCATAGTTCTCCTTTTTTGATTCAAAAGTCTGCATATATATTAGTATAACGAATATTCGTTATACTGTCCAGTAAATCTACTGTATAATTATATTCGTCTTTCCAAAAATACATTTTATTTACATTCAATGCGAACATATTTTGAAGCAGTAAGATACATCATTGTTGCATAACGAACATCAAATTCTAAAAAATCTCCTACTTTTAATTCGCCTTGGTATTCTTCAATATCTACAATAAGGTGATCGCTGCTGCCTCCAAGAACTTCAATGCCTTTTTCTCTAGGAATCAACATATCGCTCATAGCAAAATCCAACTTGCCCAATCCTAAAAGTGCTCTTTTACGTATGCCGCGGTCAACATATTCTCCCTTGTTTCCAAAGCAATCAACGAAGATTTCTCCAACTGGATAACTTGGCTTATCTTTTACTTCAATAATTTCAGCCTTTGCTGTAAATACATCAGGATGCAGATAGCTCATATCTAAACCCCAAAGGTCCTGTAAATCTTTACCCAAAGAAATTCCTTCTCCTATACGCAGATGGTTAATTCTCTCAGGCATTGTTCCATCTAAAACTAACGGTAAAGAAGTCGTTCCTCCTCCGGAAATAATTGACAACGTTCTTCCGATTTCTTTTTCAATGGTTTCTGCAATGGCAATCAACTGATTCATATTTTCTATCGTTGGATTGATGGAACCATAACAGCCTAAATTTGTACCAACACCTGCAAGTGTTACATTTTCAAGATTTTTTTCAATATACACTGCAGTTTTAGCCATAGCTTCTTTATCCCAGAAGCCTTCCCTAAGGTCACCCAAATCTGCCATTAATATAACACTATGTTTTTTTCCTTGTCTAGCACATTCTGCATTGATTTCTTTGATCACTTCAATCTCGCTGTTAAGACTGATATCAGCAAATTTCACTAAATCAGGTACTTCACTGAGCATTGGAATTCGCACAACCATAAATGGGCCCTTCATTCCTGCATCTTTTGCTTCTTTTAAATGTTCTAATCTAGAACTTCCAATAAAACTACAGTTTGACTCTTCAAACTGTCGTGTCGCTTCTACAATTCCATTAAAACCTTTTACGACACCTGCAACCATGATTCCCTTTTCATTGCATCGACTTACCACTTCATCAATGTTTTGTCGCAATTTCTTTAAATTTACTTCAACCACAGGAAAATTCTTTTGTAACGTAGTCATCATAGCCTCCTATCGCCCCTGCTGTATTTTTTAGATGTGAAGAGCGAGAACTATGCTCTCGCTCTTTATAAAGTATTAAAAGTATTAAAAGTATCTTGCTGTTATTTTTTATAATTAAGCAGCTGCTAATGCTGCATCCAATTCTCTTTGCTTAAGAATTGCTTGATATTCTTCTTCCGTCATCTTTTCCATAGTAATTCCAGTGAAACCATAGAACAATGAAATAAACGGATTCATTAAGTTCAAGAAGCTATATGGTAAATAAGCCAGTGTAGCTACACCTAAAGTAGAAGACATATATGCTCCGCAAGTGGTCCATGGAACAAGTGCTGACGTAACAGTACCTGCATCTTCTAAGCAACGAGATAAATTTTTATGCTTTAATCTACGATCTTCAAATTCTTGTTTGAACATTCTTCCAGGAAGTACGATAGCAACATACTGATCCGCAGCAATAATATTGCAAGCAATACATGTTGATAAAACAATAAGTACTAAAGATCCTGTGCTCTTTGAGAAACGTAACAGTTTTTCACAGATAATTTTCAACATATCACTGGCATCCAGTACACCACCGATAACCATTGCACATAATACCAATACAGAAGAATAGAACATGGAAGAAAGTCCGCCTCTAGTAAGAAGGGCATCTAAGAATTCAATTCCTGTTTCGGATACATAGCCATCATACATCGTAATACCAATCAACTGTCCCAAATCTCCACCCTGGAATAGTACTGCAAATACAACTCCAAGCAACGCACCGGCAAAAAGACCCGGCATTGCAGGAATTTTAAATATAACCATTAAAATTACGAATAGTGGTGGGATTAGAAGAATTGGTGAAATATAAAAATTATCTTTTAGTCCGTTCATTAATAAGGTTACATCGCTCATGTCTACGTTAGCTGAACCACTGTGCCCCATACTTAAAATTCCATAAATAACTAGAGAGATACAAAGCGATGGAACCACTGAGTAAACCATGTGCTTTACGTGATCGAACAAATTAGCTCCTGCCATAGCTGCAGCTAGATTAGTAGAATCAGACAGTGGTGACATTTTATCTCCGAAGTACGCACCAGAAATGATTGCGCCTGCTGTCATCGGTAAAGAAATGTCGAGTGCTGTTCCAATTCCAATAAGCGCAATTCCTACTGTTCCAGCTGTAGTCCAAGCGCTTCCTGTCGATAATGATACTACGCAACAAATGAGTACTGTTGCAACCAAGAAAATGTTTGGATTTAATATCATTAATCCATAATAAATCATTGTTTGAATGATACCGCCTGCAATCCAAGTACCAATCAACATACCTACTGTGAGAAGTATCAATAGTGCTTGCATTGAGTTTGTGATGTTATTGATGATTCCTTTTTCTAGATATGACCATTTATATCCATTTGCAATGGCCACAATTGCCGCAAAAGCGCCGGAAATAATAAGCGCAATGTGTATGTAACCTTCTACAACTACAATTGTATACATTAACAAGGTTACCATAAATACCAATACCATTAAAATTTGCCATAAAGGAATTCTTTTACCCATATTTTCCTCCTATTCTTAAGTGCGATACACGTAAGTTATACAACCAAACCTCTGTTTGGAAATTTGAATTGGATTTTTGAAATAGGGCCTTATTCTCCAGTTTGTAATCTTCGTTTTTATTATTTTCTACTCGCATATTGAAAAAACAAAAGTTTACTGATAAGATTATAAGGCGGTTTATTTAACCGTTTCTTTTATGCAACCAAACAGCACCGATATAATAGAAGAATCGTGCTGCTTGGCTGTATTTTATCTTATTTCTTGTTGTGTTCTTGTTGTATTCTTAATATATTCCTATTTTGTCTTCAGACTCGTGGAACTTTAGATTCAAATAATCTTACTCCTTGCAAGATTATTTTAAACCAGCTCTTTCCTTGAATCTTTCAACTGAATTAATCTTAATTCCGAGAACTTCTGCAATTCTAACCTTTGCAGCCATTCCGTTATTTTCTTCAGCGCATGGCTCTACGTGTGTTAAACCAATACGTAAAGCTTCTCTCTTGTCTGTCATTGTAACAACGTCATGAAGTTCTTCAAGAGTTACGCCTAATTTTTCAGCCACATACGCTTTCGCTTCGTCGATTTTCATCTTTTCGGCAATCTGCATACGTAAAACTAGATCTCCAGCAGTACGTACACCGCCCATTCCAGCGGAAATGTTATGTGTAGCTTCAGCTCCTACAGGGTCACCTACGCCTACCTAGAAGCCGTCTACTTTACCGATTTCTACAAGAGCCTTATCCGCTCTGGAAATCATATCACTCGGCATCATTTCAACCATTGGAACTCCGCATACGCCCATTCCAACGTTTGCATGTACTGGAATTTCAGCAACATCTGTACAAGCTTTAATGAATGTACATACTCTTGCGATATTCCATGGGAATGTCATGTTACAGTTTGTATTAACTACTGCACCAAATATACTTGCACCAGCTTTTTCAACTAGCTTAACCTGCTTATGTGGATAAAGACCAGCCAAACGTGTGTCATCATACTTTAGCTTACCATGCATACCAAGTACGAATTCACCAGCCATACCAAGTTCAACACCCATTCCAGGGAATTTCTCAGAAATGACTTCGGTAGCTTTTAATGCTGCTAAGAAGTCAGCATCACCAGCCGCACCGGAAGTATCCAACTGGAATCCGTCAGCACCAGCTTCATACATTTGCTCTGCACAGTAAACGATGTCTCTTACTGCATGCTCTACTGCTTCCTCCTGTGCCACCAATGCTTCCTTAATCTTTCCTTCTGGCAACAATACTGCCCAGTTATCTACCGGACCATCAGGCTTCGTATAGAAACCTAAATTTGTCATTGCGCCATAGAATAAAGGCATTGTGCTCATGTTTAAAGCTTGTTTTAATGCACTTGCTTCACGTTTAGCAACACCCTTAACTGTCTTATAGTTGTAATCGGAGTTACCAACATCAACGGAATCGCATCCTAATACCCTTTCATAAATCAGAACTTCTGTTTCTTTAACAACCGGGATCTGACTCTTAATGTTGATTTTGTATGCACCGGAATCGTTTGTCATAACAATTTGCTTTCCAGGCTCAACACCAACTATACTTCCCGGCATGGTAACGATGGTATATAGATGTTCCTTTTCTTCTTCTGTCAAAGGATCAATTTTACCTCTAACAACAGCATCCTGTACACCGGCTTCGATGTCAGCACGAATTTCTTCTTCTGTCATATAAACAATGGATCCATCGCCCATACGACTCATGAATTTTTTCTGTTCGTCTTTCATGCCATCCTTCCTTTCTTCATTTATTTATGTTATAAATGCCGCCTGCAAGAAAGCAGACGGCTATAACAGTTTATTTTTGTTTTGCTTCAAACTCTGCTAGCTCTTTTACTTCTGCTTCTCCTTCTTCTACGATGTCGTGAATCTTTTTCTTAACATCATCTGGAAGTGGAGTTACTTTGTAATTTTCAAGAATATCAATTGCCTTTTCTCTTGCAACTGCTACCATATCTTTCGATCCGGCATTTTCCCAATTATCTCTCATCTTACGATTGATCAAATTGGTTGTAGACAATTCTTTTCTCATGTATTTCAGTGTATGTCTCTGAGATAAGTAATTTCCACAAGGTCCTACTGCTTTAATTACATCCAAAGCGATTGTTTCCTTATTAACAGGAATTCCTTGCAAAATTCTGCGAGTCATATGTACGATTTCCTGGTCAATAAGAAGTTGCTCGTAACTCATTGTCATACCCATTTCCAACATTCCCATGCCGTAAATAACATTGCTCCCTGTCAATGCTGGTAGCATGGAAGTCATGGTCTTTTCATGAGCCAACTGTTCGTCAAGACATTTGCTGTCGCCCTATGTTCCGCCTACATTTGTAGGAATTCCATAGTAGTGGCCAATCTGACCAACAGCTGCACCGCACATTGCATGTTCCGGTGCGCCTACAGGGGATGTTGCTGACTTCATATCCATGATTGTTGTGGAACTTCCATAAAGGATCGGATTTCCTTTGTTAATAATCTGGGAAAGGACGATTCCTCCAAGAATTTCTGCATTTGTTGTTACCAAGGTTCCAGCTAATGTAGCAGGAGTAGTTCCTCCGCAAAGACCCATGGATAAAATATCAATCGGCAATCCATGTCTTGCTGATAACATAATAATGTCAGTCTCGTTTTCATTGATTTCCAACGGGCTGTTTGGACAAGCTCCCATTGTTATGATTGGTCTTTCTCTTAACTTATCGTAACCTCCCATAATAATGGCTGCCATATCAATGAATCTTTGTGTATTCTTAATACCTTCTAAATCGTGAGCAAAGTTTTTTGTCAAATTATTGAATACGACTTCTGCTTCATGTAAGGTTGCCACTCTCTGATCTACATCTCCAGCTTTTACTGCGATTGAGAATACATCAGCAGCATCCATTGAATCTACAAATCTTGCTACATTTCCTAAATCTTCTTTCGTAGTCTCACGAATTTTGCCTGTATAAGGGTCTACAATAAAAACACCTGTTCCGAAATTCTTATAAGCTACGTTCTTGCCACCTACTAAGGTATCATTCTTTGGATCACGTCCACAAAGTTTAAACTCTGCTGGACACGATTCTATACTATCATTTACTAAATTTCTAGGGAACTTAACACGATCGTTTGCCATATCGACATCACAACCAGCAGCACTATATATCTCTAAAGCTTCTTTCCCATGAATCTGCAAGCCATAATCTTCCATAAGATCTAACGTTGCTTCATGGAGTGCATCTAAGTCCTCGTTACGGAGTATACAATACCCGTAAATATCGTCTTCATGAGTAAATTTACCCATCGTTCAGCCTCCCTTTATTGTTGAAACATTAGGAATAATAAATTACATCTGTTCAATCCAGTTCAAGATGAAGTTTACAGTATCAGATGCATCTTCACAGTAAGCATCTGCACCAATTTTTTCTGCCCAACGTTTCGTTACAGGAGCACCGCCAACCATTGTCTTTACTTTATCTCTTAAGCCTTCTTTTACAAGAAGTTCTTCAATTTTCTTTTGTTCTGTCATAGTTGTAGTAAGTAGAGCACTGCTTCCAACGAAATTTGCATTTACTTCTTTTACTTTTTCAATAAATACTTCAGCCGGAACTTCTCTTCCTAAGTCATGTACTTCAACACCATTTGTCTTTACAAGAGATGCTACAATACCTTTTCCGATATCATGTACGTCTCCAGCAACGGTACCAATTACCATAACACCCTTAGCCTGAGTATCTGCTACATCCATTTTAGATTCGATTTCTGCAGTTACTGTTTTCATTACTTCTGTTGCGAAAATCAATTCAGGTAAAAAGATTTCTCCTCTTCCAAACTGATCTCCTAATTCCTTCATACCAGCACTGTAACCATTGCTTAAAAGCTCAACTGCATCGATTTTTTCTGCTTCTGCATCTTTTAGTGCCTGCATCGCCAAATCTTCGTCCGCTTCCATGATGGACTGTTTTGCTGCTTCTAAAACTGCTTCTTTACTCATTATAAATTCCTCCTCAATCCTTTTCCTTTTCTGCCGGCTCACATGCCAGAACCGGCAGATTACTAATTTAATTTATATTTAATTAAAATAGGTAACTTAGTTTATTTTTTTGCATACTTTTTTACTTCTGCAATCAACTCTTCCTTACTTGGAATAATGGAAATATACTTTGGCTCTCCATTAATGCACATAGTTGGAAGATTAGTTAATCCCATCTTCATTGTTCTTGCAATGTCTTCTTTGATGCAATATTTATATACGACATAGTCAGCAATGTCTTTAATCTCATCATAGTTGTCTGCAACAATATTTACCATATAAGTACAAGCAGCACACTGCTCCGGATCTAAAGTAAATAACTCAATTAGTACTTTATCCAAATTAGCATAATCCGGAATTTCTATTTCTATGTCATCAAAGCCGCCGCCTTCGTAATTTGCAACCATCTCACGAACTGCATCCGGTGTCTTTACCGCCTGTGCAACTGCAATTGTATTTTCAATTGGTGTATCATACGGCATATCACAGCCTGGGCTGATGATTAAGTTATGATGATCCATGCTATCCATCAAATCAATTACACATTTCATGTTATCTTGCTGAGTTCCATAAAGCATTGTTGTGGTAAGTGGAATGTTACCACCAATTGCAATGTTGTATTGATCTGTAACCTTTTTCGCAGTTACCATATCTACATTTTCGTCAACGGAAACTCCATCCGGATTCATCTTGCACATAGCTTCAATCTGCTTTGTTGCATTTCCACATACAAAGAAGCTAGAATATGCACCCTTGCTACGAACGAAATCAAATACAGCTGTAAAGCTTGGTGTCAAAAGCTTTTCAATATGTTTTGGAGAAATCTGACTTACCAACGGGTCAACAACTGCAATTACATCCATTCCAGCATCGATATACATTTCCGACATTTTGCATGCTACTTCACCACAAAATTCAAGCAGTTCTGTAACATATGCCGGATCGGAAATCATATCCATAAAGATTTCGCTTCCTCTTAAATGAGAAGCTAAGGTAAATGGTCCACAAATCAATCCATAAAGTGCAACATCATCACCAATTTCCGCTTTCACTCGACGCATAACGTCTAGAATCATTGGGATTCTTCCGGATTCTTCATTAGGAATCTTGCATTTGCACGGAATTGCCTTTTCTCCGCTCAAAGGGTGTGATTTAACTGAAGGAGGATTGTTTTCTGCCCAAAGCAGATCGCAACCTAAAATTTCAGCCTCTACCTGAAGATCAAATAACGTTGTCATTCCATCTGGCACATAAAGTTTATATACTTCCATAAGTGCTTCAAATAACTTATCGCCATCTCTCAAAACTTCTTCTGCAGTATAGTTCTTCAATTTACCAGCGTGTACCCCAGCAAAAGGAACCCAAGGAACTGCATCCGTTTTTTCATGCCTTAGAGTTTTAAAAATTAATTCCTTACCCATACATAACCTCCTTAACCTTTCCATATTTAATTGATTCAAATGATTCAAAATTTTCATTTTGTATTCCCTTACAATTTAATTCTAGATTCTTTTATATAAAAGATATATTAGTTTTATAAGTAGTTTTGGTATTTTACTTTGATTTTGTCAATTTTTTATTGAAAACCATTTCCATTTCCCGTACAATAAACATAAGATTAGTTATAATTTTTAGTACAAATTATAGTTCGGAGGTGCCTTTTTTGAAACACTATGTTGCTCCATCCCTTACAAAACCAACGCTTCCCGATCTTTCTGACTATTTGAAAGATTCCATTACGTCTTTTTGCCAAATTTCAAGAATGCCGGTTACCTTTTATAATAATGAAGGTAACATTTTATGGGAATGCTGTCCGGAATGGAAACTTTGTAATTATTCCAATTTGTATTCTATGTCCGATACGATTTGTCGTAAAAACCTCATCTCATGCGCTAATTTTGCGGCAAAGCTAGGTGAGCCTTACATAAGCATATGTCGTATCGGTCTGATTCAAATTGCAGTATCACTAATAGTAGAAGGAAAACCCCTTGGCTGTTTTATCGCAGGTCCTATCATTATGGGAACCCTACGCGAAAGTACACTATCTACCTTACTTCAATTAAATGAGGTAGAAGAACAACAGGCATTAAAGCTCATGTTATTTTTAAAAGAAATGAAATCATACGCACCAAAGGAAATCAATCATCTTGCATTACTATTAAATAATTGTGTACTTGCTTCCATTGGTACGCATACTGACTATGCAAAAATGAATCAACAATATAAAGAGCAGCTTCGAATTGCGCAGGAATTACAAAATTATAAAAAACAAAACTCTCCAATGGAGTATCCGTTTGATATGGAAAACGAACTAATCCAAAAAACAAAAAACGGCGATGCTGAAGGTGCAATTGAAATTTTAAGCACTTTACTTGACCGTATTTCAATCTTAGAATCCGGTGATCTAAATGCCATTCGTACTAAATTTCTTGGAATTTATGCCGTACTTTCTCGTACCCTGTCGGAGCAGGATGCAAACTTCCATGAAACGGTTGAATTAGATTATGAGGATATGCACGAATTGAATCATGTAAACAATTTTAAGGAACTCGTTGAAGTTGCTGCCAGCTTTATTCGATTCTGCTGCAGAAAAGCTCAAAATTTTATTTACGATGGTAACTCAGCATTAATTTTAAAATCGCTGCAATATGTAAACCAGAACTTTACAAAAAAAATTGCTCTTCAGAACATTGCTGAAGAGCTTCATGTAAATCCATCCTATCTGTCTATGTTATTTAAACAAGAACTGCATATGACCTTTTCGGAATATTTGAGTAAAATACGGGTAAACAAAGCAAAGCATCTTTTATTAAAAACAAATCTTAGTATGGTTGATGTTTCCTTGCAATCCGGCTTTGAAGATCAAAGTTATTTTACAAAAGTGTTCCGAAAATTTGAAAACTGTACACCAAAAGATTACAGAAAGTTACATCAAAAATAATAAATCCAATATCAAAGGAGCAAGATATTATTCCTATGAGTAATCATCACTCGAATAAACTTTGCTCCCTTTTTATATATTTTATGCCTGATTCATTTGAGATAGCTTCTTTGGATTATTTTTACAAAAGTGACAACCGCCAGAATTTCCTATGCAGTTTTGACAATCTGCTGGTGGAAGTACCCACTCATCCTCTACAGCAACATAAAATCCCGCACAAGATTTTAATGGAACCAAAAGACTATTTCCTTTAAGTTGCACACTAATTTTATCACCATCTAAAACTTCAAAAAAATTTCTCATCATCGTTACATCCATTCCGTAAAATCCTGGTCCAAAGGATGAGGAGACTACAATGTCTGTACGATTCCATTTTTTGTTCACATATTCTTCTATTTTTCTTTGCAATAAATCCCTAGCGGTATCCACAAAAGATGTACCCCAAATATCTGCAAAAAGTTGATCTGAAATACTTTCGCTTTTTGTAAAGACTTCACCTACTGTTAAAATATAAGGAAAAATGGCCAATACTTTATCATGCTCTAATCTGGAAAAAGCATTGCACTGAAAAACAACTTTATCGATAGTCATCGAATCTTCTTTCAGTACCTCATTTCCAAATTCAGAAATCAAAGCCTGCATATGTATGTCTCCAACTCCCTCTTTTAAAATAGACTCAGCAATTTGCATCATTCTTACATGTTTATTTTGGTCAAAATTTAATCCACACGTCTGAATAAAATAGTTTCTAGCTTTATCAATTGCATCATTGGTTGCAAAAGAAATTATCTGTTGATTCATTATACTCACCTCACAATCATGTTAACAGACAATGCTACCTATTTTCAATCAATTTATGTTATACTATTGTAAAATAATGAAATTTATTGTTGGCAAATGAAAGGAGATTTAATATGAATTCTGCAAAATGTGCCTGTAAAGGTTCTTTTCTAGATAAATTTATTCAACCTTCCGTCTTGCTTTGTCTCTATGAAGAGCCTGCATACGGTTCTCTTATTTTTAAACGTATCATGGATAGAAATCCAGATACGATTGATTCTATTGATCCAACAGGATTTTATCGTACCTTAAAAAAAATGGAGACAAGCGGTTTATTAAATTCTGAATGGGATTCTGTAGATAACGACTCACAGAAAAGAAAAATATATTCCATTACTGAGGAAGGAAAATCTTGCCTCTTAAATTGGAAAAACACCTTATTTCACTACCAAAAAACCATTGATTCATTAATAAATCAAATTACTGAAACTATTAATAATAACACTTTCGAAGATGATTCATTAAAATCCTCTACAAGCTGTTGTTGTAAAAAATAGAATATATAATATTTACTGCCAGAAATGTAATAAATAACGGATAGAAAATAGAATATTTTCTGTTGATTTTTTTGACAAATCTGTTATAATTATTACAGTTGTGGGCGGTTAGCTCAGCTGGTTAGAGCGCTTGCTCGACAAGCAAGAGGCCGTTGGTTCGAGTCCAATACTGCCCACCAGCCGAAAAGCAACTTGGGGCATTAGCTCAATGGATAGAGTCTCAGACTTCGAATCTGCAGGTTGGGGGTTCGAGTCCCTCATGCCTCACCAAAAAACACACCAATAAGGTGTGTTTCAGACTGTAGACAAGGATATCTCTATCTTTGCCTACAGTTTTTTTTACATAATGTAATACATTTTATTGTATTTATGGTAAAATATATGTATAAATACATGGAGGTATTTGCTTTATGATGGGTAAGAAAGATTTATTAGGTCGTGATCAATTTCAAATGGTAACCTTGAATTCTCTTGTTCCACAAGATCATATTATTCGTAAGATAGATACTGCGATTAATCTCTCTTTCATTTATGACCTTGTAAAAGATTTGTATTCTGATGTGGGAAAAGAAAGCATCGACCCTGTCGTCTTAATTAAAATTACCCTCATTCAATATACCTTTGGTATTCGATCCATGAGGCAGACCATTAAAGAAATTCAAACGAATGTAGCTTATCGATGGTATCTTGGTTATAGTTTAGAGGAAGAAATTCCTCACTTTTCTACCTTTGGTAAAAACTACTCTCGTCGGTTTCAAAATACTGACTTATTCGAACAAATCTTTCAAAGAGTCATTGCTGAAATTATGGAATATGAATTCATTAATTCAGAAAGCATTTTCATTGACGGTACACATATTAAAGCAAGTGCAAATAACCATAACAGTGAAAAAGAAACCGTTTTGGAATCCGTTAAATACTATGAAAAAGAACTAATGAAAGAAATTAACGAAGATCGCATTGAACGAGGAAAACAAGCTTGTAAAAAAAAACGGAAGCCAAAGAAAAGACAAAAGTAATCAAGAAAAGTACCGTAGATCCGGATTGCGGTGTATTTCATAAAGGAAAGCATAAGGTAGTATTTGCTTATGCTGCAAATGTAGCTTGCGATCGAAACAATTACATACTTGCTTTTCATACAAATCCAGGAAATGTACATGACTCAGTTGCATTCCCAAAGATTTATGAAAAAGTAAAAAGATATAAAGGTGTAAAAAATATTGTAATGGATTCCGGATATAAAACACCTGCAATTGCTAGAGAAATACTCAAAGATAAACGAATTCCTATCCTACCATACAAACGACCTATGACAAAAAATGGTTATTTTAAAAAACACGAATATGCTTATGATGAATACTATGATTGCTTTGTATGCCCAGAAAACCAAGTGTTAAACTATACTACAACAAATAGAGAAGGGTATCGGGAATATAAGAGTAAAGGAGAAATTTGCAAGAGTTGCCCTTCCTTATCAGAATGCACAGCAAGTAAGGACCATGTAAAAGTAGTCACACGTCATATATGGGAAAACTACATAGAGCAATGTGAGGACATTCGTCATACTCCAAAGTATCGAGATCTTTACAAACTACGGAGTCAAACCATTGAGCGAGTCTTTGCAGATGCAAAAGAAAAACATAATATGCGTTATACACAATATCGAGGGATTCAGAAGATAGAAATGGAACTGAATCTTCTTTTTGCGTCCATGAATCTAAAAAAACTAGCAACATGGATTCATAAATCTGAAAGAAGGAATCAAATGGCATAGAGATATCCTTTTATTTTTTCTTTTTTTAAAAGCTTTATAGAAAAAATAGAAAATACCTTGCAGAAATTATAAGAATATAAATTTAGCAAGGTATTTTGTCTACAGTCTGAAACACACCTATAAGGTGTGTTTTTCTTTTTAATAATTAAAGGGACTCGAACCCGAAAGGATTTAAAACACATTCTGTAATATTAAACATATATTATTAATATTTAATTCTTCAATTAATTAAATAATATAAGGAGTATTATAAATGTATAATGATTATGACGAATTCGGTTTTGTAACAAAAGCCCAAGAACCTATGCCAAATGTACCAATGCCTTCACCAAATTCTCCGTTAGTTTTACCAGGAGAACCGAATCCCTCAAATAAGCCTGGTCTTATCCCTATTTTCCAATATTTAAGCGGTGTTTATCAAAAATATTTAAAGGATGAAACAAATATTGGATATCTTAAGGTTAATGTTATTTCTGCAACTGATTCCGAACCGATACCGAATGCAAAAATAACAATCAGTCAGCCACTTGGAAATAATTATTTTATTTCACAAATCGAATTTACCGATCAAAACGGTGAAATACCACTAATTTCCTTACCTACACGAAGCGCTGAACTATCGCAAACACCAACATATCCAGTCCCTTATACAACTTGGAATTTAACAGCGGAAGCCAATGGATATTATGAGGTTATTTTGTATGATATCCCCATTTTTCCAGATATAACAACAGTCCAATCTTTTAGTTTAAAACCAATTGAGAATAATCAAATAAAACCCATTGAAGAGATCTATGCAAGTCAAATGTAATTGTTTAAATCAGGGAAAGTCAATTTACGATTTACCTTAATTGGCCCCCTGATTTATTTTCGTCATTTATTTTTCTCTGTTTGATTTTTTATCGTTTCTTATTCCATATTTGAATGTTTGAATCAATAATTTTTTGTTTTTCTTCTTCAGAAATTGAAGTGATCTCTCCATTTTGAACTGCTCTTAACAGACCTTTTGACATAATTTGTCCAAGTTCTTTTGATGTTAAATTACCTAAATCCATACGTATCCCTCCTATCAAGAAATAGTATGTGTATGATAAAGTAAATTATACAAATAGAAGTCCAATAAACACAATCCCAAATCTTTTCTATCCCTTAAAACGATAACCAACGCCCCAAACGGTTTCAATGTATTGAACATCATCCATCTCCAGTTCAATCTTTTCACGAATTCGTCGAATATGAACAGTAACTGTTGAAACATCTCCTAATGCATCCATACCCCAGATCCGATCAAAAATATGTTCCTTGGAAAAAACACGATTTGGATTTTCTGCCAAAAACAACAGCAAATCATATTCCTTTGCAGGCATTATTTTTTCTTCACCGTTTACAAATACACGTCTTCCGTCCTTATCGATTTCGAGACCACGAACTTTTAATACACGATTTTGGTTGAATCCATTTCCAGTCAATCTTTCATATCTGGAAATATGACTTTTGACACGGGCCATAAGTTCATTTGGACTAAAAGGCTTTGTCATATAATCATCTGCTCCTAGACCTAAACCTCGTACCTTGTCAATATCGTCCTTTTTCGCCGAGAGAAAAATAATCGGAGTATTTTTCTTTTCACGAAACTTCACACAAAGCTCAAAGCCATCCATTCCAGGCAGCATAATATCAAGGATAATCAAAGCATAATCATTTTGAATTGCCATTTCCAAACCAGTGGCCCCATCATACGCTACATCGCATTGATATCCATTAATCTCTAAATAATCCCGTTCCAGTTCAGCAATACTTTTATCGTCCTCAATTACTAATATTCTCATAGATTCTCCCTTCTTCTCAATGGCAAATAAATATATACCTCTGTACCCACATTTTTCTCACTTTTCATCCATATTTTCCCTCTGTGGCTCCCAATAATTTGCTTTGCAATGGCTAATCCCAGTCCATTACCTTTTATATTACTTCGAGAAGCATCTCCCCTATAAAATCCATCAAAAACCTTATTTAAATCAGTATT
This sequence comes from Anaerovorax sp. IOR16, assembly GCF_017168145.1. Lineage (GTDB taxonomy): Bacteria > Bacillota > Clostridia > Peptostreptococcales > Anaerovoracaceae > IOR16. The sequence continues at coordinate 116,988 of NZ_JADQTL010000012.1, forward strand.
GTTTATTCCAGTGCCAGTATCCGAAATTCGAATCAAAGCTCCCTTATGATCCGTTTCCGTACTAATAGAAATTGTTCCATTTTGCTTATTATATTTTACCGCATTTGATATTAAATTGTCTAATACCCTTTTTAATTTACTTCGATCTGCAACAATCGTCAAAGGTTCCTCCAACAGAGAATACTCAAACTGTAAACCCGCCAAGCCAATATCACGTTTATAGTCCTCTGTTAAATCCTTTAAATAGGAAGTTAAATCAACAAATTCAAACGCATACTGCATTCGTCCCAGTTCCAGTTCAGAATACTCCGTCATATTATCCAATAAACGTTCAAGAATTAATGTTTTACTATAAATAGTATCTAAATATCTTGATTGCTTCTCAGGTGTATCAGCAACACCATCCTTAATCCCCTCTAAATAACCCTTTATTGTGGTAACCGGAGTTCGCATATCATGAGAAAGATTTGCCATCAGTATATTTCGTTCTTCTTTATTTTGATGCTGCTGTTCGGCCGATATTTTTAATTTTTTTCTTATTTGATCAAAAGATTGACAAAGCTCATTTAGTTCACGATCTTCACAAGCCATTACTTCAAAGTCCAGATGTCCGTCTGCAATATTCATTGCTGCAGTTTGCAATTCTTTAATAGGAGCCAATACACTTCTGGAAAGATTTACACTTAATATAATGCAAGTAATTAATACTGTACCCCCTACTAAAACAGACCAAGCAAACAAATATATTGTTAATCCATTTTCTTTGCGGAAGTCACCATGAAATATTTCTTTGAAGCCTTGGAGAATACGCAGAAATCCATCTCTTTCACTTATAGAAAAAACAAATAACAGCAGCAATGATACTAAAAGTATCAACACTGCTGATATAATTACCATCATGATATTTGTTCTGATAAAACGTCCTTTGATTGATTGCATCATTACACTTCTCTTCTTTCAAATAAGTAATAGCCAATACACCCAAAAATCATTCCATAACCAATTAAAATTCCCATCTTTGTAATCATTGCCATAAACGGGAGTGTAATACCAAGCCATAAATTATGCCATTGCAAATAACCCGTGAAAAATAAGCCGCTCATAATCGGGATAAGTATTCCAATTATCCAGAGCGCCAAATATGCAATTACACAAATTACGATTGATAGCGATGGACTGTTTGTAAATTGATTCAGCATTGCCGCAAATAATATCAATACAATCAATGGAAATAAGTCCAATGAATAAGCCAGAAAATTTTGTCCTAAACCAATTACGGAATGTGCTGTAATTGCTTTAATAATTGTTGTCAGTGCAAAAAGAGTTATTAGATAAACTGCGGCTAAAATTAAAATTGCCAATATTTTTGAAAAATATTGTTTTAATCGGCTTACCGGCCGCATAAAAGTAGCACGAATGGTCCCATCATGCACTTCTCCAGCAAACAAATCACAGGTTGCCATGAAGATTATGAGAGGAATATAAATTTGTATGAAAAAAGATAACATGCTCATTGGCATATTTGAAAACACAAGCGAGGTAGGAATTGTACCTGAAGAAGCTTTACTAATCGCTAAATTAATTAAACTACTTAATAAGCATATTACAATCTCTATAATTAAAAAGACAAAAAATTTCTTTCTAGTTGTTATTTTTTTTAGTTCATTCTGCAAACTTGCTGTAAAAGTTTTCACGAAAAATCCTCCTAATTCATTACTTTGTATAAAGAATATACGCAGCATAAAACAGCGCTAAATAAGAGCCGATCCTCTTTTTTCCTTTACGATGGAAAGAAAATAATCTTCCAATGACGGATTCAGTCTCAGAGCTTCTTCCATGGTTTCAAAGGCTAACAAATCACCTTCATGTACCACTGCAACTTTATTGCAGGTTTTTTCAATTTCAAAAGCCAAATGACTTGCAATTAAAAAAGAGGTTCCTTTTTCTTCCGCCATCTTCCTTATCATTTCACGAATCTCAACGGTTCCTTCAATATCCAAACCATTTGTCGGCTCATCCAAAATAATCAATCCGGGATCAGATAAAATTGCCATTGCAAGTCCCATACGTTGTTTCATTCCTAAAGAAAATTTCCCAGTTTTATCTTTCTGATATTTACGCATTCTTACTACATCAAGCACATGATCGATTCTTGCTTCATCTACATTTGGATAAAAACGCGCCATCATTCTAAGATTATCTCTTGCAGATAAATACTCATAAATTGCAGGTCTTTCAATGAGTCCTCCAACATTTTCCAAAGTCTTTTCTACGTCTTGTTCTACATCATTTCCAAAAACGGTTATACAACCTTCATTTGCATGACACAAACCCATTATAGTCTTCATAATGGTAGTTTTTCCGGAACCATTTGGACCCAGCAAGCCTACCACATCTCCCTGTTCAATAGAAAAGGTTATATTTTTCACTCCTCTTCCATTTTTATATACTTTTGTTAGACGTTCTACTTCCAGTACATTCTCCATAGCTTCATCCTCTTTTCCCATTGCAATGTTCCGATAGGAATCCCATCGGAACATTGTATCTTCATATTTTAATCTTCCAGTATCTTTCCTTCCGGATTGAACACATCTACCTTTGTATTGTTATAATCAGAAATCTTTGCATTTACTTCCATCGTTGCAGTGTGCTTGTTTCCTTTTTTATCAACACCTGCCATAGTAGCTTCCATTGAATTTTCTAATAATCTTCCTTCTTCATCTAAAGTTACTCTAAAATTTACTTTATCAATGTAAGGATCGTTTCCAAATTTAGAAGTTACTTCATTTTCATAATCTTCACTATTGCTTGCTGTAAATGCTAACGACAATCCAGCATTTACGATTTCTGGAATTTGATTTCCTGAAACTTGGATGGAGTATTCTTTAATACCATCCTTAGACGACTCTAAAATTACATTGTTTTTTAAATCTCCAACTAATGTATCAGTTAACAATTCAGCAAAACGCACCGCTTTTTTAGTTGTTGCATCATCTGTTCCCATTAAGGTTGCATTTCCTTCATTGTATATTTCACCCTTATAATATTTATTCGTTTTCGGATGATATGAATAGTATGTGTCACCATAGGTATAGGTATAATACTCACTAATGTACTCTTCACCATCGAACGTATCCTTGCTCTTTTCGAAATGACTGCGGTCTCCATCTGCACATTTGAAATTTCCACTAAGAATGTTAACAGCATCATTATCAATCATAATTTTTGCATCATAATCAGCAGTAAAGTTATCAGCTTTAAATGCTAAATGCTTTAATGCATTCTTGTAATTTGTGTAGCCTTGCGCATCATCATAATTCGCGTACACCGCTGTTGTCAGTACAAGCATCCCTACTACCAAACAAACCAGTGTAATAAAATGTTTTCTGTGTTTCATAATCCCATTGCCTCCTTAATTTTCAATTATACTGTTACGAGAGTGTCTTAAATCATTTGTTGTTATAAAATGTCTCTGCACTCTTTCTATTCTTATATTCTAAACAGTAACACTTAATATAATATGTCCGAATTCTTAACAATTCATGAACAAACATTAATTCCTTTAACCGCTGAAATATAAGCTATGATATAATAGAGCAATCTATAAATTTGAACAAAGAAGGAGTACTTAATATGAATCTTTTATACACCTTTTGGAGTTTTTTAACGGGCATTTCCCTCATTGTGCAAACCGGTATCAACGGAAAGTTAAAAAATGTTACAAGCAATCCAATCTTTTCTGCCCTCGCGAGTTTTACAGTCGGTACAATAGCTCTCTTTCTTGCATTTATCATCGGTATTAAATTAAATCTTTTATCAGCTCCTACATGGGAAGTTCTGAAACAAACACGCTATTGGATGTGGACTGGAGGCGTTATTGGTGCACTTTACGTTTTAGCGGGTGTTGTCATTCCTGGCAAAATTGGATTTTCTAACTTCTTTTCTCTTCTTCTTGCCGGACAACTGATAACATCCGTTATCGCAGATCACTTTGGTTGGTTTGGAAATCCCATTCAGCCTATTTCTCTTTTCCGTATCCTAGGAATTGCTTTTATGATAATTGGAGTTTTTTTGATTCAAAAAAATTGATTTTCGAAATCACTATTTTACCTCAGCGATATTATTGAATCCCTTTCCGGCTCCCCATACAGTTTCCACATGTAAAACAGTAACAAAAGCATATCGATCCGTATTTGCTATAAAACGCTTTATTAACATACTTTCTCTCGGAGAACATACCGTTACCAGCTTATACTTAGTTTCTTTTGTATATTCTCCTGTTATTGTGACGGCCGTCACTCCACGCTGAATTTCATGCAAAATATAATCTGCAATGAGCTTATTTTCTTTACTGATAATTTCAAGTTGTACCACTTTAGGATCAAAACCATACATCAGCATTTCGGTAGTTTTCGAAAAAATCACCGAAGAGATCAAAGCATAAAGAGCAACATTTTTTCCATATACAAAACCGGAACAAATGATAATGATTGCATCAATACAAAGAAGTATTTGGCTCATAGCAATATGGGGAAACACTTTAATTTTAATGATTTTTGCAATGGTATCTGTTCCACCGGATGAGTAGCCTCTTACAAATACCAAACCACTGCCAATCCCTCCAATGATTCCACAAAAGATGGAAGCAAGCGTCATGTCCTTTTGTTCCAAAAGAAGCAAATCCAACTGTTCAAAAATCATAAGAAAAGCCGGGTATAATATACTCATTAATATAATTTTCTTTGCTTCCTTCCTGCCAAGTAATATCCAACAAATAATTAAAATAATCATTGCGCCAACATAATACAGCAAAGAAAAATTAATGTCCATATATTGCTGTAATATACGCACAATGCCTGTAATCCCACCGCTTGATAATCCGTTCGGTATCATGACACCAATGGATGCAAAGGCACCAAACGCACAACCGATGCAAAGAAACAGCACATCCAAAATAAACCTTTTCCAATCAAATTTTAATATTTTATCCTTCAATTTCATTCTCGTTCTCCCATTTAAAAAATGTACGATTTCCAAATACATCCACAACGCAAAGCATGACACAAGAAACCAATTCTACCTCCATTTGTACATGTGTCTGCAAATCTGATTTTAACCTCTTATAATATGTGCTTGGTCTGAAAATCTTTCCATTATAATGAAAATCTATCATCCAATAATCAACCAAAAGTAACGGTTCTTCTTTGATAACGCGATTTAAGACTTCTTTATACTTCTCGTCAATTGGATCGCTTTTTGAAAAATGAGGTTGATAAGCCATTAAATCAATTGAAAGCACGGTTTTGTTATCTGACGATTCTTTTCGAAAAATGACATTCGCTTTTATCTTATTTTCTGTTTTTTGTATTTGGCTTTCTTCTTTTCTCTGATTAGAATCATTTCTCTGTTCATAATAGCTAAATGGTATATTATTAAAAGCCAAACGTTTATATGTATATGTAACCGATAAATTCCCGACATCACAAGAAATAAATCTTCTGCCCATTTTAAATGCAGTAGATGCCAGAGTTCCCGAACCCCCAAAAAAATCCGCACAAAGATCGCCTTCCTTTGTACAACTCTCGAGAATATGCGAAATAAGAAGCTCTGGTTTTTGCGTTGCGTATCCGGTGCGCTCATTTGACGTCCTACCTACCATATCAATTTGCCAAACATCTTTTTTATTTACCATAGTATACCAACCAATATCATCCTGGTATTCCTGCACACCTTTAAAGCGATACGGCTTTAATCCTCGATTATAAGATTTCTCTTTTTGAGCCTTAAAATAGTAATTCGATGTTTTGGCATAATAGAGCAGTGTATCATGTTTTCTGGCAAAATAGCGTTTACTGACGCCTCCAGATTTATAATTCCAAATTACTTCATTTATAAAATTATCTTCCCCGAAAATTTCATCCATAATTATTTTAACATAATGAACCACATGCCAATCTAAATGAATCCAAATGCCACCATCATCCGCCAACAAATCCTTCATAAACAGTAATCGATAAGTAAGCATTTTTAGATAGTCTTCCATGCCATTTTCCCAAGTGTCTTGATAGGCAGTTTGCTTTATAATCGGAATTTTATTTATTTTTTTTGATTCTAAACGAATTTCTGTTCCATAATCTGCTTTTGAGTAAAAAGGAGGATCTATATAAATAAGCTTAATTTTGCCCGCCATACTCTTTTTTTTCAGCAAATAATCCATAAACGCAGCATTATCACTCTTTGCAAAAATATTCTCGTTCTCCAACTCTGCTTTCAGTACTCCTACCTGTTCCTTTAAAGCAAAATCCGGTGCATCGCACGTGCTGCATCTTGCATATTCTTTTTGGCACTCTTCTAATATAATCGGGAGCTTTGTCAACAAACTCATTCGTGTCCTCCGTTATGAATCGTGCTGTTTTAGCGAAGAATTGAAATTAAATCTTCTCTTCCAACCTGTCGCAATGCCTTTTCTACTAGGCTACGATTCTCTTTCTTATGAAAATGCATCAACGCTCTTTGCATCTTTTTTTCTTTTATATCCTTTGCAACATAAACTGATTTCATTGTAAATGGATCTAACTCAGTGTAATACATACACGTTGCTAAAGTCCCGGGCGTCGGATAGAAATCTTGTACCTGATCCGGTACAAATCCAGTCTTTTTAAGGTACAAAGCTAATTCTACAGCATCCTTTAATGTGGAACCTGGATGAGAAGAAATAAAATATGGTATCAGATATTGTTTTTTCCCTAATTTTTCATTTGTATGTTTATATTTACTACAAAAACGCTCGAAAACTTCGTTTTCCGGCTTTCTCATATTACCTAACACCTTTTTTGAAACATGCTCTGGTGCCACCTTTAATGTTCCGCTCACATGGTGCTCACAAAGTTCCTTCATAAAAGTATCATCAGAATCTGCCATTACATAATCAAAACGAATACCAGAACGAATGAAAACCTTCTTGATTCCTTCAATGTTTCTGATCTCCCGAAGAATGTCCAAATATTCTTTATGATCCACCTTCATTTGATTGCATGGTTTCGGATATAAACAATCACGATTTTTACAGACCCCTGCTTTTAACTGTTTTTCACACGCCGGTCCACGAAAGTTTGCTGTAGGTCCCCCGACATCATGAATATAACCCTTAAAATCTTTGTGTTTGCTTAATCTTCGTGCTTCCTCTACAATAGAAGCTTTGCTCCTGCCACGAACTTCTCTTCCTTGATGATAAGTTAATGCACAAAAGGCACATCCACCAAAACAACCTCGATTCGCGACAATACTAAACTTAACCTCATTAATAGCCGGCACTCCTCCATCCTTTTCATAAATCGGATGATAAGTACCCTCATACGGCAACTCATAAACATCATCCAACTCTAGAGTTGTCAATGGTTCCATAGGAGGATTCTGTACTATACAAAGTCCATTATCATAACGCTCGATTAAACGCTTTCCTGTAATCCAATCATTATTTTGATATTGCAGAAAAAAACTTTCAGCATAGTTTTTCTTTATATTTTTTACGGATTCAAAATTCGGGAGCAGAATGGTATCCGCATCTTGTTTCCATTCTTCATCTTTTGTATCTCCAATTGCCTTGCAAACGGTTCCTCGAATCCACCCGATATCCTTTGCTTCAATTCCAGAATCTAAGGCTTCTGCAATCTCTAAAACAGCTCGTTCTCCCATGCCATAAATCAATAAATCTGCTTTTGCATCCAATAATATGGAACGACGAATGTCTTCATCCCAATAATCATAATGAGAAAAGCGACGGAGACTTGCTTCTAAACCCCCAATGATAATAGGAACATCCTTATAAGCCTCTCTTGCTCGATTGCTATATACAATAACAGCACGATCAGGTCGTTTTCCAGCAATCCCACCCGGTGAATAGCTGTCTGTTTTTCTGCGATGCTTAAAAACGGAATAATGATTGACCATAGAATCTACATTGCCGGAATTTATTAAAAATCCAAGACGTGGCTTTCCAAAGCGCATAAAATCCTTTTTGTTTCTCCAGTCCGGCTGCGATAAAATGGCTACTTTATATCCATAACGTTCTAATAGCCGACTTATGATTGCATGACCAAAAGACGGATGATCTACATAAGCATCACCTGTAATCAATACAAAATCCGGATAATCCCAACCACGCTGTCTCATATCTTCTTGACTAATGGGTAAAAACATAATAATCCTTTCTAACGAAACAGAGGCCGTCTCAAAATAAAATAAATTCTTCTTTGAAACAGGCCTCTTCTTTTATCTGCTTCCCTTATCGTATGGAACAGCTACTGCTTTTGGAGCTTCAGAAGATTTTGAGCTAAAAGCAAGTACGATTAACGTAGCAATAAAAGGTATCATTTTATATACATCACTTGGAATGTTCGAAGCAGCAAGCAGTGGAATAACAGAGTATGCCGATGCTATAGTCTTCATCAATCCAAAAAAGAGTGCAGCAAAGAAAACGCGAATCGGTTTCCACTGTCCGAAAATCATTACTGCCAATGCTAAGAAACCATAGCCTGAAACGGTTGCATTAAAATTTGTGGAAGTGGGTACTACAAAGATCAATCCTCCAAGTCCTGCCAATGCACCGGAAATCATAACTCCGGCATAACGCATTTTATAAACATTAATCCCTACGGAATCAGCTGCATGCGGATGTTCCCCACATGCACGAAGGCGTAATCCAAATCTAGTCTTATAGATAATAATTACTGATAGTACTAAGATTCCAAGTCCAATATAAGTAGTAATGTAGGCGTTCTTAAAAAACAAGTCTCCTATAATTGGGATATCACCCAGTACCGGAACGGATTTGATTCGAAACGTATTGGTAAAACCAATCTGTTGTACTCCATTATCTTGAATCATACGAGCAACATAGATAGCAAAAGCCGGTGCAAACATATTTAATGCCGTTCCACTAATTACTTGGTCTGACTTTAAATTAATGGATGCATATGCATGAAACAAAGAAAAAACTGTTCCAGTCACAATCGCAATCAACATTGCAATCAATAACAATAATTGTCCACTCATTTTATCTTGCATTTGATTAATGAAAAAGATACTAGTAAAAGCACCCATAATCATCATACCTTCTAATGCAATATTTGTAACACCACCTCGTTCTGTAAAAACAGCTCCTAAGGCAACGACTAACAGCGGAATGGAAAACAACATCGTCTGTTGTACAATGAGACTTAAAACACCCATTATTCTTCACCTCCGTCTTCCAAGCGTTCCTGCTTTTTTTCTTCCATCGATTGAACCCTATTTTTTATAAATCTAAAAATATAATCTTTGAAGAATAATGAAAATGCACTGAAATAAATAATACAAGCTATAATAATGTCAATAACTTCCGGTACAAAATTTAAAGTTTGAAGATAATGACCTCCCTGGGTAATATAGGAAATGAAAATAGCTGAAAAAATAGTACCGATTGGATTCGACAATGCTAATAACGCTACAGGAATTCCATTAAATCCTTCTATTGCTAAAACATCCACGACTTTAATACGCCTTCCGTTTCCACCAGACAAATATAAAAGCCCTCCACCTAATCCAGCAAGCATTCCGGAAATAACCATAGAGGTCACAAGATTTCTCTTATCATTAATCCCTGCATATTTACTTGCATCTTGACTGAATCCACATGCTTTTAATTCATAGCCAAATGTAGTCTTATTTAAAATAATATAAATAATAATAGCAATAATAATAGCAATAAATATCCCACAATTTACGGTCGATAAATCTTTCGTTGTTCCCATGGTATTATAAAAAATTTTATCAAGTCCGGCTTTGGGTAATACTGCGGTGTCTGCAACATTCATAGAAAGAGCTTTTTTTGAATCGTAAATATACGATTTAACCAAAAAATTTGCCAAATACATTCCAATATAATTCATCATGATGGTAGCAATTACTTCGTGAACATTCAAATATGCTTTTAAAATTCCCGGTATGAGTGCCCATAATCCTCCCACAATGGTTGCACCTAGTAATGCTACAATCCAATGCCAAGGCGCCGGTAAAAAGGTCCACTTTACTCCGATATAGACAGCAGTAAATGCTCCCATAATAAATTGCCCCGGAGCTCCAATATTAAATAAACCGGTTTTAAAAGCAAAACCAACCGAAAGTCCTGTTAAAATTAAAGGAGTTGCAAAATATAAAACTTGCCCTATTCCCTTTGCATGCGTACTAAAGCCACCTTTTAAAATAATCAAAAATCCGTCCACAGCCTGTGTTGGATTACTAACTAATAAAATGATAAATCCAAACAGAAGCCCGATAAGAATTGAAAAAATAGAAGAAATTGTTCTGCTGAAGCTATCTTTTTCTAAAATAGATTGTAATTGCTTCATCTTGCTTCACCTCTCTTTGAACCAGCCATATATAGACCCAATTCTTGCACCGATACTTCTTTCGGATCTAAGTCTGCTACAATTTCACCTTCATACATAACTAAAATACGATCACTGATATTCATTACTTCATCAAGTTCCAATGAAATAAGCAACACGGCTTTCCCCTCATCACGTTGAGTAACAAGCTGTTTATGAATGTATTCAATCGCGCCTACATCAAGACCTCTTGTCGGCTGCACGGCAATTAAAATTTCCGGATTCAAATCAATTTCTCGAGCTACAATTGCCTTTTGCTGATTTCCTCCAGACATACTGCGTGTTTCTGTTTCTCTTCCTTTTCCACTTCGAATATCAAATTTTTCAATTAATTTATCTGCATAAGCTTCTGCTTCCCGAAAACGTAAAAATCCATTTTTCTGAAAACCAGGAGTAAAATATTTTTTTAAAATCAAGTTGTCTTGTAAACTATAATCCAATACGAGTCCATCTTTATGACGATCCTCTGGGATATGGCTCATTCCGGCTTTATTACGATGCCGCACAGATACTCGTGTAATGTCTTCACCGTTTAATAATATTTGTCCACCTTCAATAGACGAAAGACCCGTTAACGCATAGACCAATTCGGACTGTCCATTTCCATCAATTCCTGCGACACATACAATCTCACCTTTACTAACTTTAAAAGATACATGATTGACTGCCTTTTTAGAACCCTGTTTACTAGCTACTACTAAGTCTTTAACTTCTAACACAGGCGCTCCCACAGATATTTCTGCCTTTTCAATTTGAAGATCTACTTTACGCCCAACCATCATTTCAGACATTGCTTCTTTTGAAGTTTCTGAGACGTCAATCGTATCAATGTATTTTCCTTTTCTAAGTACCGTACAGCGATCAGCGACTTCTTTAATTTCATTTAATTTATGTGTAATAAATAAAATAGATTTTCCTTCTGAAGCAAGTTCCTTCATTATTTTCATCAATTCTTCAATTTCCTGCGGTGTTAAAACAGCCGTTGGTTCATCAAAAATTAAAATTTCATTATTTCTGTATAACATCTTTAAAATTTCAACACGTTGCTGCATTCCTACAGTAATATCAGAAATATAAGCATCGGGATCAACCATGAGACCGTAACGATTAGAAAGCTCCATCACTTTTTTTCGTGCTTCATCCATTTTCAAAAAACCATTTTTAGTCGTTTCTACGCCTAATATAATATTTTGTAATACCGTAAAATTATGCACCAACTTGAAATGTTGATGTACCATGCCAATTCCCAGTCCATTCGCATCATTTGGATCTTTAATTTTTACTTCGACCCCATCTTTTCGAATGGTACCTTTCTCTGGTTGATACAATCCAAAAAGAACACTCATAAGAGTTGATTTACCGGCTCCATTTTCTCCTAATAATGCGTGAATTTCACCTTTTTTTAATTGAAGTGTAATGTCATCATTAGCAATAATTCCGGGAAACTCCTTTGTGATATGTAGCATTTCGATTACATATTCCATACGTTTGCTCCATTCCTATTTTTTTGCAACCATATTGCGTTGTTTTATTTTTGATTATATAAAATTACAGTATACATTATAATTGATTTTATACAAAAAAGAAATTAGTTTCCTTAATTTCAATAAAAAAGCTAATAGCAGACTTTCTTAATTTGAAGAATTTAAAAAAAGAATTATCAAAATTAAGATTAATATTTCCTTCATTATAATAAAAGACTGCCAATAAAAATTGGCAGCCTGAACTTCTGTATCATGCTCTATTCTGTAAGATAGCTTATTTTTGTCTTCTCAATGCTTCCTTTATTACTGCTTCTGCAACTTTTTTAGCGACCAAGGGATTAAATACTTCAGGCAGAACATAGTCCGCTGTAAGCTCTTCTTCAGGAATTACATCTGCAATTGCCCTCGCTGCTGCTTCTTTCATTTCTTCTGTTATTTTTTTTGCTCTTGCATCAAGCGCTCCTCTAAAAATCCCCGGGAATACGGATACATTATTTACTTGATTTGGAAAGTCTGATCTCCCTGTTCCAACGACTGCCGCTCCTGCTTTCTTGGCTAAATCAGGCATAATTTCCGGTATTGGATTTGCCATAACAAATAAAATAGGGTCTTCTGCCATTGTTTTAATCATATCTTCTGATATAACTGCAGGTTTTGATACACCTACTAAAATATCTGCACCTTTCATAGCATCCGCAAGTGTTCCTACAAGTTTTTTTCTATTTGTAACCTTTGCCATCTTCTCCTGCTCCGGATTGATATAAGGTGCACCTTCATAAATAGTCCCTTTACTTCCACATAATATGACTTCTCCAAATCCAAGACGAAGAATCATTTTTGCTATGGATATTCCTGCTGAACCGGCTCCACTTATTGCAATTTTAAGCTTTCCCATTTCTTTTTTAGTAAATTTTACTGCATTTAATAGCCCTGCACATGTAATGATAGCGGTTCCGTGCTGATCATCATGAAATACCGGAATATCACATTTTTCTATCAACGCTTTTTCAATTTCAAAACATCTTGGAGCACTTATATCTTCTAAATTAATTCCACCAAAACTCTTTGAAATAGTGTATATCGTATCAATTATAACTTTAGGATCTTTCGAATCAATACAAATAGGTATCGCATCAATGTTTGCAAAAGTTTTAAATAAAGCACACTTTCCCTCCATTACCGGCATCCCTGCTGATGGACCTATATCTCCGAGGCCGAGTACCGCAGTTCCATCTGTAATTACAGCTACGGTATTTCCTTTACCAGTATACTTGTATGCTAAACTTTCATCTTTTTCTATTGCAAGACAGGGTTCTGCCACTCCTGGTGTATAAGCAATCGATAGATCTGTTTTATCTTTGATTGGTGATTTAACTTGAATTTCAAGTTTTCCTTTCCACTCTTCATGCTTTTTTAGTGCCAACTCTTTCCTGTCCATCTCTGATCGACTGTCCTTTCTGTCTTCCATACACAGAACCCCTTCCTTCTTTTCCTACTTTACACATTCTTCTTCGATTCAGATTCTTTTTCCTATAATCTTGCAAACTGTCTTGTAAGCTTTTCTGGACTAAAGATATCTTTTATTTCGTTTTCTTCCAATCCATATTTTTTCGCTCCATCTACAATTGATGTTCCATCTTTTAGAAACTTTTTCGCTATTGTAGCCGTTCTCTTATAACCAAGAATAGGGCATAAGGCCGTTACATATCCTGTCGAATGATCCAGTAGCTCCTTACAGCGTTCCTCATTGGCAATGATTCCTTCTATACAGTTAACAATCATTGTATCTATACCATTCGTTAATAAGTTAAGTGATTCATAAATTCGATTAAATACAACAGGCTCAAAAGCATTCAACTCTAGCTGTCCCGCTTCACATGCCATTGTAACTGCAAAATCATTACCCATTACGGCATAAGCGCATTGCGTCATTACTTCAGGAATAACCGGATTAATTTTTCCCGGCATAATGGAAGAACCATTTTGTTTTGCCGGTATTGTAATTTCTCCAAGTCCGGCTTTCGGACCACTGTTCATTAATCGAATGTCATTAGACATCTTAGAAAGGCTAATCGAACAAGTTTTTAAAGCGGATGATATTACGGAAAAGCAATCTATATTCTGAGTTGCATCAATTTTATCCTCCGCATTTTTTAAAGGAATACCGGAAACCTCTGCAAGCTTAGTCACAATATGTGTCACATAGTATTCACTGGAATTAATCCCTGTACCTACCGCGGTTGCAGCCATATTCACAGTCAATATTTCACTTAATGCTTTTTCAATTCTATTTCTATCTCTTTTAACAGCAGTCGCATATGCATGAAACTCTTGTCCGAGGGTAATGGGAACTGCATCCATCATCTGTGTTCTCCCTATTTTAAGAACATCATAAAATTCTACACTTTTTTTCATAAGTGCGTCATAAAGCTGATCTAATTTATCAATTAAAATGAGTGCGGTTCTATAAAGACTCATCTTTACAGATGTGGGATAAACATCGTTTGTGGACTGCGCTAAGTTTACATGGTCATTCGGATGACAAAAACTATAATCCCCTTTTTCTTTTCCGATAATTTCAAGAGCAACATTCGCAATTACTTCATTGGCATTCATATTTGTACTTGTTCCTGCCCCTCCTTGAATCTGATCAACAATAAATTGATCATGGAATTTTCCATCAATAATTTTATTACATGCCGCTACGATTGCATCTGCAATATCAGGCGTCAAAGTACCCGCCTCTTTATTTGTCAATGCACATGCCTTCTTTATTTCTGCCAAAGATGTAATTTGTACATCAGGTATCATTTTTTTTGTTATGTTAAAATTTTCTCCAGCCCTCATAGATTGCACACCAAAATATGCCTCTTTCGGAACTTGCTTTTCTCCAACTGAATCACTTTCTAAACGATACTCCATTTTTATGTCCTCCAATTAAATGATATTGAATCAAGTTTTAATGTTTTCTTTAAGTTCATTATATTATTTTTTACGCATTAATCTAATACTTATATCTGTATATATCATATAGTCAAAATTATATAACCATCATGGATTTTTCTCTGTTTATCGCATTGACATCAATATTTTTCTTAAATATAATGAAGTTATATTTAAAAAAGATTATAACAGTTATTGTGATTATAATATAAGGAGTATTATGTTTAAGAAAAAAGAGCTGATCTGTACAGTAAATAATGAAAAAAGTTTTTCAAAAGCAGCGGAAAAATTAATAATCTCTCAACCATCCTTGAGTGCATCCATCAAAAAGATCGAAGAAGAAATAGGAATGCCTCTATTTGATAGAAGTACCAATCCAATTCAATTGACGGAATGTGGCCGAGAATATATAAAGTGTGCCGAGCAAATTTATGATACGGAAAATTCATTTTTAAACTACATAAATGATTTAACTTTACTTAGAACTGGAACCCTTACAGTCGGCACGAATCATCTTTACTCTGCCTATATACTCCCACCCATTGTTTCTTCTTTTATAGATACTCATCCCAATATAAGGCTTAATCTCATTGAAGGCAGTACCTATGAGTTGGAAAGGAAACTTTTTAACGGAGATATCGATCTGGTTATTGATACGAAAGAATTTAGCTCTGATTTATTTGATAAATACTACTTTGGAGTAGAGCACTTAGTTCTTGCAGTTCCACGAAAATTTGAATGCAATCATCGTGTAATGCAATATCAACTATCTACAGAAGATATCATCATGAATAAACATATAAATTCCCAAGCAATGCCTGTTCCTTTTGACATATTCAAAAACGAGCCTTTTATTCTAATGAAAAACGGCAGCGATACAAGAGAGAGAACCGATAGAATCTTCAAGAAACATGGTATAAAGCCAAATATAGTTCTGGAACTCGAACAACTTTCTACTGTATTTCACATTATATCTATAGGAACAGGTATATCACTTGTCAGTGATACATTAATACGCCATACCCATCTTGATACGAAAAATCTATGTTTTTATAAATTAAGCGAAACTGATTTACAGCGTAATATTTTTTTTCAATATAAAAAAAATAAATATATTTCGTATGCCATGAAAGAATTTATTCATCTATCAGCACCTGTGAATAGCAATCTATAAATAAAAATCTGTACATCCATGACAAATATCGCATGAAGGTACAGATTTTTATTGTACTTAAGTTTTTTTATAGTTTTATTCTATCCTATAATAAAAGTCTTTTATGCTTGATATACCATTTTCCCATCTACAATCGTCTTGCTAATTTTAATATCCTTTATTTTATCTACTTCAACCTCAAAGATATTTTCCTCTAGAACAACCAAGTCAGCTCTTTTTCCAACTTCTATTGTTCCATTTACATTTTCGGTAAATGACATATACGAAGGATAAACGGTAAACAGTTTGACAGCTTCTTCTACATCAAGCTTTTCTTCGGGCAACCAACCATTTTTCGGTCCACCTTCTAATTTTTCTCTAGTTACCGCATAATAGATGTTTTCCATGATATCAAAACTTTCAACAGGCGCATCAGAGCCTCCTACTGTTAAAATTCCCATATCAATCATGGATTTCCAAGCATAAATTTTATGCATGCGCTCCTTGCCGATTCTACTTTCAACAATATCCATATCTGAATTTACAAATACCGGTTGAATATATGCCGCTATTCCATATTGCTTCATTTTTTCTAAAATAGATGAATTGGTAATTTGTGCATGAACGATTCCATTGCGAACATCTACTCTATCTGATTTTTTCTGCGAAATCCTCATTGCTTCAATTACCATTTCCATAGCTCTGTCACCGATACAATGAACAACAACATGCATGGCATTTTCCATAGCAAGATCCATCATTTCAACTAATTGCTCTATAGAATAATTTACAATTCCAAGGTTCTCAGAATCTCCTACATAACCATCTGTCATTGCAGCGGTTTTCGCACCGATTGATCCATCCATAAGAATCTTTAACGGTCCTACGGTAAAAAATTCTCCACTTTGCCCGCCACGATAGCCTCGGTTAATAAATTTTTCAAAATCTAACATTTGTTCAAATAAACATTGTTCATAGATTCTTACAGATAACTGATTCTTTAATTGCAAATTATTATAGGAATTTAAAATTAACTGCCAATCTTTTCCAGGCAAGGAAGATAAGTCTTCCGTTTGTACACCAGTGATGCCCTTCTCATTTAATTTTTTTATTCCCGATCGGATGAGTAATTCAACATGCTCTTGCGAAGGCTTCTCTAATACTGAATAAAAAAACTGTACCGCATTTTCTTTGATAAGCCCTGTTTCAAAGTCAATCTCATTTTTAACTGTTTCGAATTCAGAAATTTTTTTCAAACGTTCTAAACCAACACTGTTTATAACCGCAGCATGGCCGCAAACTCTTACAAAAACCACAGGTATCGTTGTAGAAACAGCATCCGCATCTGCTTTTGTCGGATATCTCTTAACATCAAATCTTTTTTCATCCCATCCTCTGGAAAATAACCATTTCGGATTTTCGTTTTCTTGTTCCTTCAGCTTATTTTTCGCTAAAGAAACGATTTCTTCTACACTTTTACAATCAAAGAGTTTTACCGTACTTTCCACAAAAGCATAATGAATTAAATGCAGGTGACCATCTACAAATCCAGGCAACATTAATTTACCTTGTAAATCAACAGCCTCTTTATATTGTAAAGTTAATGCTTCTTTTTTATTGCCCACAAATGCAATTTTCCCATCTTTAATACCGACTGCCTCTTCTATTCGATTCTCTTTATCAAAAGTTTTAATAATACCGTTATAAAATATTTTATCCATTCTCATTTTTCACTCTCAACTTACTTTTTCATTTTATTTTTTTAATTTTTCTTCATAAAAGAGTTTAAAGTTCGGATCCACTTTTCCAATCCCCAAGTATCTAGCTTTATAATCCTTTAATAACTCAATAAATTTTTCGCCAAGCAAGAATAATGTAATAACATTAACAAAAGTAGGAATAACCGATGAGAAATCAGCAAATGTCCATACTTGAGCAGGTGTACCATTTCCGTACACAGTAAGTACGACAACCAATAATCCCCAAAGTGGTGTACCTAAAATTAAGATGTTAACCAACGCTTTCTTAAGCTTATCTTTTTCTTTTAGAGCATGGTCAAGGATTACTCTGTAATACGTAAACCAACCGGTAGAAGTGGTCAATCCAAACAAGAAAATACTGATTGCAATTGCAATTCTTGCTGCAGAACCAATTACCGACTCAAAAGCAGTTAATGTAGCACCGGATAATCCAGAATTCCAATAACCGGTAATAATAATTACAAAACCTGTCATAGAACATACCACAATCGTATCTGCAAATACTTCAAATGCCCCCATCAAACCTTGTTTTATCGGATGATCTGTATTGGCAGTCGCATGAACCATTGGCGAAGTTCCCCAACCGGCTTCATTACTGTAAACAGAACGCGCAAGTCCTAATCGAATTACTTGCGCTACAGTCGCTCCAAGGAACCCTCCAGAAGCAGCCTGTGTAGTAAATGCACCTTTGAAAATCATGGAAATTGTTGTAGGCAATTTTTCAATATTCACAAAAATAATAATAAGTGCGCATATAATATAAAAACAACACATAATCGGTACTAAGTACTGTGTAATCTGACCGATTTTTTTAATGCCTCCAATAATAATGACATAGACACAAACACAAATGGCAAGTGATACCCAAATATACGGAATATTAAAAGTTCCACCTACAGCTTCAGAAATGGTGTAGTTCTGGATTGTTATAAACCATGTCATAAAAATTCCACCGCCGAAGATAACTGAGAATAATTTCCAACCTTTAAATCCCTTTTCTTTTCCAAGACCGTTTTGCATATAATAGGTCGGTCCACCTCTATAACTTCCATCTTCATTTGTTTCTCTGTAATAAACAGCTAATGTTACCTCAGCCATTTTGATAATCATGCCGAATAGTGCAGCAATCCACAGCCAAAACAACGCTCCCGGTCCTCCAGTAGAAATAGCCGTAGCCACACCACTCATATTACTTACTCCGACACTTCCTCCGACCGCAATTGAAATGGCTTGAAACGGTGTTAATTTGTTTTTGTCATCTCCTGCACCAAGTCTGCTGTCTTTTTTAAACATGTTTGTAACAATATGTCCAAAATGAACAAATTGAAATCCCTTTGTTCGAATCGTAAAGAAAATTCCCGTTACAAGAATTGCTAAAAGCAATGGGGTACCCCATAGAAAGCCTGTTAGCTTTGCAAACATCTCATACATATTAGTCCCTCCTTAAAATGATAAAAAATAACTACAAAATTATATAAAGCAAATATCATGCCATTAAAGATTTTGACAATAATCTAACATTTTTCTTGCTTTTCTTATTAAAATCCGACATAATAATAGGATAAAACATAATATTAATAGGTTATTAATAGGTTATTTTAGTAGAAAGGGACTTAATGAAAAAAATATATTTAATGTTTAACGATACAAAACAAGCCTCTGTATGTAGAAAATTATATAATAATTTGATTTCTGTTTTCAGTGACTATGTGAGTATTGAAATATGTTTTATGGAACATTTAATTACAAATCCATCTTTATCCATAATGGATGGAGATATCTATCTTGTATTATATCAAAACAGAATTTACTCACTTAGGAATTACGTAACATCTTTAGATAAAGTCATCGTTATGAACCGAACTATACAAAAGAAATATCTAAATTCCATTCTAGAAATACCTGAAGGGAATAATGTACTGATTGTAAATGATGAAGAAAAAAGTACATTACAAACAGCGAATACTCTATTCCAGCTTGGTATAAATCATATTAATCTGATTCCATACGAACAATCTGAAGCAGAAAAAGGCTTTTATAATGAAATAAAAATAGCCATTACACCAGACGAAGAATGTTATGTACCAAAACATATAAAAAAAATAATAAATATTCAAGACCGTTTTATCGATGCTTCTACTTTTATTAATATCATAAATAAATTAAAGATAAACAATGAACATATTACAAGAAATTTAATCAAATATATGGATACAATTGTTACAACTGAGTTAGGTGAATCAAAAGCGTATTTGACGAATCATTTAAAAGAAGAGATGTTAAACAGAAGTATTCATAATTCCAATGAAGCAGTAATGATAACGGACTTTAATTACTATATCGTATACACAAATAAGCGAGCCTCAACAATCTTAAGCGATATGGATGAAAATCTTTTAAAAGAATCGTTAGAGAAACAATCTTGCGGAGATAGTTTTTTTAATCATTGTGGTACAAACTATCTTATGGAGAAATCAAAAATTCGTATACTTGATCAAGTAGCCGGTTATTCCTTCATCTTTAAGACCGAACAAGAAATTAAAAATATGGAGTTGAATTTAAAAGCGCAATACATTAAAAACGGATTGACTGCGAAATACAAGTTTAATGATATTATACATCAATCAAAAGCAATGAACAAATGCATTTCCCTAGCAAAAAAAGCAGCTACTGCCGATTTTACCGTTTTAATTCATGGAGAAAGCGGAACGGGTAAAGAACTGATTGCACAATCCATCCATAACTTTTCCGACAGGCATGCAGGACCTTTTGTCGCCATCAATTGTGCCGCATTACCGGAAACATTATTAGAAAGTGAATTATTCGGTTATGAAAAAGGCGCCTTTACAGGAGCTCGAACTACTGGAAAGTTAGGATTGTTTGAACAAGCAAATACCGGCACCGTTTTCCTAGATGAAATCGGTGATATGCCGATTACTCTGCAAACACGTCTTTTAAGAGTTCTACAAGAAAGACAAATTATGCGTATTGGAAGTGATCGTGTCATTGATATTGATGTACGAGTAATCGCTGCCACTAATAAAAATTTACACGAAGCAATTGTACAGGGTACCTTTCGCAAGGATTTATATTACCGATTAAATATATTGCCAATTTCGGTTCCCCCTTTACAGCAGAGGGAAAGTGATATTCTACTTATTTTTAATCATTTTTTATCAAACAGTGCTCTCTCACTGAATGATGAACAGACTTCTTTAATACAAAAGTATTCATGGCCTGGAAATGTACGAGAACTCGAAAATACAGCAAATTATTTTAAAATCATGGAGGAATTACCGGAACACTTCTATTCGAAACAATGCACTAAACCTACTATCTCCCATTCCGATGATCCAGTGTATTATATATTAAACATTATCGACAAAAATACAAATACCACTCATGGTATCGGAAGATCATCTATCATTTTTGAACTGAAAAATCATGGTATAAAGATAAGCGATAATAAAGGAAGAAAAATATTAAGTGATTTAGCGAAAAAAGGATTAATTGAGATCTCCAACGGAAGATGCGGTAACCGTATCACCGAGAAAGGGAAATCTTTGCTATCAATACCCAATTAGTCAATATACCTTTGTCGAATAAAAAAAAGAAAAAGTCCCGTTCGATGAACGGGACTTTTTCTTTCATATATTATTCTACCACCGTAAGTTTTACAATGTTTAAAGCCAAATCAGAAGGCTTCAATTCAGAACCATCTGCCTTGGTATCTTTTTGTAAAGTAATTTCATTTGCAACAAGTTTTGCAAATACAGCATCGTAATCTTCCTGTGTAAATGTCTTAAACTTAGATGTTTCCATAGGAAGCATAACGCCATCTTTATCCGCACCTTCTACTAAACTTTGGCCACCAGGAAATTCTTCTGCGTAGTAAGCATTTAAAGCAGATTCTACGGAAGCAGCTAATCCCTTCATAGCAGAAGTAATAACCGTATCAGATTCACTGCTTTGGTCTACGTCAACACCGATAACTACCTTATCTGCCGCTTCTGCTGCAGACATAACGGAATTACCAACACCACCGCCGCAAGCGAAGATACATTCGGTTCCTTCAGAATACCAGGACGCAGCCTTAGTTTGTACTTCAGGAGTTGCATCAAAACCACCGGTATAGTGATATTTTAAATCAATCGAGTCAATACCCATCTCCTTAGCAGCAGCTTCTGCACCCTGTGCAAAACCGTATCCGTAACGGATAACTGCAGGAACTGCCATACCGCCCATAAATCCAAGCTTAGTATAGCCATCTTTTACCGCAGCATATCCAGCTAAATAACCAGACTGCTCTTCGGCATAAACGATACCAACGGCATTGTCATTTGTTCTGTAATTATAGTCTGCATCATGTGGATTTCCATCGATTAAAATAAATGTAACCTCTGGATACTGATCTTGTGCCACATAAATTGGCTCTTCAAATAAGAATCCAGGAGTAACCACAATTTTTGCGCCACCCTGTACTGCTAACTCAATTGCAGCAAGGTAAGCATCATTACTTTGCTCGGTTGGCTTATAGTACTTATGAGAAATGTTGTTTTCCGTCGCATAAGCATCAATGCCCTCCCAAGTTCCTTGGTTAAATGATTTGTCATCGATCGATCCGATGTCAGTAATCATAGCAATTTCGAAGGTTTCAGCAGGCTCTGTATTTCCGCCGCAAGCAACCATTCCGAAAGCCATTACCATTACTAACAATAATGCCAATACTTTTTTCATTTCATTCTTCCTCCTAAAAATTTGTGTGTTAATCACCGTTACCATTATATCTCATTTTTTCCATCATGCAAAGATGTTTTTCATTGATGGTATAATTCCGATTTCCTTTGTTTTAATAAAGGAAGTTCATTACGAATGCGCTCTAAATAGTCTAAATCTATGTTTCCATAAGCGATGGAAGGATTGGAATCAAGCTTTGCGCAAAACTCTCCCCAAGGTGTTGCAATGCAAGAGCTCCCATAAGAATGATAGGAACTATCTAAATTACGTGCCGGTGAAACTCCTGCAAAATATACTTGATTATCCAATGCTCTGGCTCTCATAGTAATATCCCAATGTGCAGGCCCTGTCGTCATATTAAAAGATGCAGGCAATACCATCAGCTGTGCACCTTTCAATGCCATACTACGGAATAATTCAGGAAAACGAACGTCATAACAAATACCGATGCCCACTTTGCAAAATTCAGTCTCGATGACTGTAACTTGATTGCCTGGTGTAAAAGTATCTGACTCTATAAAACGAATTCCACCCTTTACATTAACATCAAACAAATGCGCTTTTCGATGTTTCCCAATTAAAACCCCATCCGGATTAAATGCAAAGCATGTATTATAAATTTTATCCTCCTCCTCTTCTGCTATGGATCCACCTATCAAGTAAATATTACATTCCTTTGCAAGTGATGATAACATCGAAACTGTCTTCCCATCTGCTTTTTCTCGATTTGCAACAATATTTTTATGAGAATAAGGAGTATGAAACATCTCAGGCAATGCAACCATTGCGGCTCCATTTTGAGCAGCTTCCCGTACCATTTTTGAAGCACGTTCACGATTTTCTTCCGGACTGTCAGTCACAAGCATTTGACAAAGAGCTAATTTAAAATTCAAAAAATCACATCCTTTCATTGCTGATTTTTCATTTATAATACAAAAGACTAAATAACAAGACTTTCTTTTATTATTGCACTATTCTCTTATTTATCAAAGAGTTTTTTGAAAAACACTCTATACATCTTATAACAATATTTTCTACAAAATAAAAAAGAGCAACCTCTTTTCATCATTTAATGAAAGAGATTGCCTTTTTCTTAAGTTAAATTACGGACGAATAAACATCTGTACCCAGTATGTCTTACCGTTACTATCCGTTACATATCCAACACCGATTTCTGTGTAGTTTGCATTTAAAATATTTGCTCTATGGCCTTCGGAATTCATCCATCCATTCATAACGGATTCTGGAGTTTTCTGGCCCATTGCAATGTTTTCACCTGCTGATTTATAACTGATTCCAAACTGCTTCATCATATCAAATGGTGAACCATAAGTTGGTGACGTATGAGAGAAATAATTCTTATCTCGCATGTCGGCAGCTTTTGTTTCTGCAACAGAAGATAGTTTTGTATTTAGGGTAAGCGGTGAAAGTCCCTGTTTTGCTCTTTCTTGATTAACAAGAGTTACTACCTGCTGTTCATATGTACCGACGGATGCGTTCTCTGTTGGTGCAGTTACCTTTGGCTGTTCTGTTGATGTAGTGGCCTTTGGTTGTTCTGCCGGTGCAGTTGTTTTTGGCTGTTCCACTGGCTTGGTTGCCTTTGGCTGCTCTGTTGGTGCAGTTGCCTTTGGTTGTTCTGCCGGTGCAGTTACCTTTGGTTGTGCAGCTGGTGCAGTTGCCTTTGCCTGGTTTGCCGGTACCTTCACTGGTTTAATTGTTTTAATCAAATCTTGTGGTAATTTTTCAATCTCACATGGGAATTTTTCTAAAAACTTTTCTAGAGTGTCTAATGTTTGATTTTGATCACAATTAAAATCAAACGATTCTAACTTATAGATATTGCTGGAGCAATTGTTGTTAATTTGTAGTGCATCTAAATTAATTTGATTTTTTTCTGCTGCTGAGGCTTGTACCGGTACCGCCATGACCATTAACATGCATAGAGGTAACAGCTTTTTAACAAAACGATTCATAGAATTTGTCCTCCTTTAATTTTCTGAGTGTTTTGTGTCTATTTTCCGCTCAATTGTAATTATAATGTAACAAAAAGCCTCATTCCAACCCTCAAAATTATCCAGTTTTAAATTCTTCCAAAAAACGGCATAAAATTCTCGCTGTAATCCCCCAAATAGCGTTATCTTTATAATGAAAAATAGGTACCGTATATTGCCCCTCAAGCCATTGATACTTTTCAACCGAATCAATCATATGATAAGGGAAATCGTCTCCAATTTGAGGCTTTACGGAGAATGAATATATATAAGGTTTCATGTTTAAAAAGAATGAAACAGGTACAAGGAACAGCTCTTTTACTTCATTAGAATTAGCAATATATTCCGCTTTTCCATTATTTTTAAATTGTAGAAGATTCATAGCTTTTTTGGATATTGTACCAATAAATGTGTGTATTGTTACATTAGTGTAGTTATGAAGCGTATCAAATTGTCCATAAATTTCAATCTCTGCTTCTTCAATACCAAGTTCCTCTGCGGTTTCTCGGCACACACATTCCTTCAATGTTTCATCTAATTCTCGTCTTCCACCGGGAAAACAAACTTCTCCCGGCTGATGTTTTAAATTATCTGAACGAACTTCAAACAGCAAAGATAATTCCCCTTCCCAATTTACAAGAGGAAGAAAAACTGCATTTTCTTTTTTTATCTCCATAAGATTTGGATTTCTATTTTCTAAGGTATGTTTAATATGATTAATATCCATAAAATATTGATTCTTCTCCTAATTTTTTTCAATAAAAAGGCGGTAAACCGTTTACCGCCTAATAATATACCCAAATTTCTCAATTTATGATTTCATATCTATTTATATAATCACCGAGTTCTTGCATCTCTGCACTAATGCTTACAATAAAATCGGGGCCATATTTCTGTGAGATTCGATCCAAACGTGTTAAAAATTCTTCTAAATCTTTTAGTTGAACATCCGCATATTTCAATATGCTCTCGATGTAAACTTCCTCAATATCATGATCCGAACTAATTACGCCATATACAAAGCCGATATACTCATCTGTATTTGTAATATGCTCATAATCTTCCATGCATACCACCCGTATCCTATGGTTTAAATCCAACATAAGTCTGTGATTCTTGTTAATGAATACGATGCTGCCATCCTTGGCGTCTACACTTTGGTTAGCAAGAGATATCATCTGTTTGGTTTTTCCACTACCCTTGTGTCCAACTAATAATTTAACCATTTGAACCGCCTCCTCTTTTTCATAATTTTGAGATAATTTAATTATACACTAAGCATTCAAATGGGGCAAGAAAGAAAAGTGAAATGGTTAGTATTTTTGATTTAATCGTAATTGACCGCATGCAGCCGAAATATCACTACCCAATTCCCTTCGAATCGTGACAGGAAAGCCTTTTTTATCTAATATCTCCGCAAATTGTTCGGCGGCTTCTCTTCTTGTTCCTGTCCACTGATTTTCCTTTACCGCATTCAAAGGAATTAAATTAATATGACATAAAATTCCTGCTAGTTTGCTCATTAACTGCTGTGCATGTTTTGGAGTGTCGTTCACTCCTGCCACCAAAGTATATTCAAATGTAATACGTCTACCTGTTTGTTGTATATATTCTCTGCAAACTTGAAGTAAATCATCCATCGGATATCGTTGATTAATTGGCATAAGCTTACTACGTGCATTATCCTCTACTGCATGCAAGGAAATGGCAAGGTTAACCTGCGGATAGTCCTTAGCAAATTCTTTAATTTTGGGAATAATACCACAAGTAGATACTGTAATATTGCGAAGTCCCATATTTAAACCATCTTTGTCATGAATCAATTCTAAAAAGCGACATAGATTCTCATAATTATCAAACGGTTCTCCTGTGCCCATTACTACTACATTACTAATTCTTGAAGCCGTATCCTTTTCAACCATTAAAATTTGATCCACCATTTCACTGGCAGTCAAGTTACGCTGTAATCCATTTATAGTTGATGCACAAAAGCGGCATCCCATACGACATCCTGCCTGAGATGAAATACAAATGGAATTTCCATGTTTATACTGCATATAAACGGATTCAATGGCATTTCCATCGTGTAATCCAAATAAATATTTACGCGTGCCATCTTTTTTGGAAATTTGTCTTTTTAATATTTCAAGATGACTGATTTCTGCAACTTCATCAAGCTTTTCTCTTAAATTTTTAGGAAGATTCGTCATTTCTTCAAAAGAAAAAATTCCTCGATGCATCCATGAAAACACCTGTTTTGCACGAAAACTCGGTTCACCCATATTTTGAAAAAATACTTTCAGCTCTTTTATATTCATTTCTTTAATGTTTGATTTCATTTTATTCCTTATATCATATAAATGTATGACATTTTTATCCCTTCTTAAAATAAATGGTATGAATGTTATTATACCACAAAAAAAGAAGATTAGCCCCGTTCATTTAATCTGAAAACCTGCTATATTTTTTTTAAAAAATAAAAAAGCATTCTAAAAAGAAATAGAATGCTTTTTATAGACTAGATATGGGTATCTAGCAACTCCCCTTTCCAATGCTTTTTATTGTTAAATCAGTACCAGGCTTGCCATTTCATTAAAGATGGATACTTTCCTTTTCGAATTCGACTGCCAGTGCCTTTTCAACAAAGAGGAGCGTCATTTAAAATCGGTTACTACGTTTCTTTCCAAAAGCTTAAATGTAAGTCTTCTTTAGATTGTATCACCGAATTTTTTCGTATATAATGCTTTCAATTCATCACGGAATTGTGGATGAGCAATTGCAATTAAATTTTTTGCTCTCTGTCTAAGGGTTTTTCCTTTCAATTCTGCAATACCATATTCTGTAACAACATAATCTGCATCCTGTCGGGATGTCGTTACAGCAGCACCCTGCTGGATGCATCCTGTAATTTTAGAAATCATAGTACCATCTTTCTTTACTGTAACAGATGGCATTGCAATAATTCCTTTCCCTTTCTGATCGAGTGACATTGCTGCACCACGCATAAAATCAACCTGACCACCAACACCGCTAAACTGCATATCACCAATTGTATCAGAAACTATCTGACCCATAAAATCTACTGATAATGCAGAATTAATACAAACCATGTTTGAGTTTTGTGCAATGACAATCGGGCTATTAACATAGTCTACCGTATGCATTTCCAAAACCGGATTCTTATGTGCAAAATCATAAAGGCGTTTTGTTCCCATTAAGAATGTTACTATCATTTTTCCTTTATTTATTGATTTTTGAGAATTATCAATGACCCCAGCTTCATACAAGTCAACCACACCATCCGAAATCATTTCAGAGTGAATCCCAAGATTTTTCTTATCTTTTAAAGATTGTAATACAGCATCTGGAATTGCACCAATACCTAACTGTAGGGTTGCTCCATCAGGAACCAATGAAGCACAATATTTACCAATTGTTAGTTCAACATCTCCAATATGTGGAAGCTTTAAGTCTGGAAGCGGTTGTGAATGTTCTACAAAAGCATCAAATTCGCTAATGTGTACAAATGTATCTCCATAAGTTACCGGCACTTGATCATTAATTTGAGCAATTGCCGTTTTTGCAGAACGAATGGCTTGTACCGAATAGTCTGCCGATACACCTAAATTGCAATAACCATGTTCATCCGGAGGAGACACCATAGCTAAACAAACATCCACATGAAAAATATCTTTACGGATATAATGTGGTACTTCATGGAAAAAAACGGGTGTAAAGTCACCTCTTTTTTCTGCTACACAGCCTCTTGTGCATGCACTAAGGAACCAACCGTTAAATTTAAAACAATCTTTGTATTCGGGTTTGGTATATTCACCTTTACCAAGAGTAACCATGGTGCTTACCTCTACATCGCGGTAAGCATCTGCATTTGCAACCATTGCATCGATCAATGCAAGGGGTTCGGATACTGCATGAGACAATACTACTTTATCCCCTGATTTTATCAATTTAACAGCTTTTTCTGCTGTTGTCAGCTTCTTTTTGTAATCTTCTCTCCAGTTCAACATGAAATCCTCCTATTAACATAGCAACAATCAGATATTATTTTTTTAATAAAAAAATTAGATATCCTCTTTCCGAATTCACTTGTATGTACAATAGTATAGCTTTATAGGTTCATAAATTCAACCCATTTTTGTCTTTTTTTAACAATAACTTCAAATATTTTTCTTTTGTCGCAAATTGTATTATTTATTCATAAAATAACTATTTTATTTCATATTAATTTTCCATATTTACAATTTTAACCGTAATTATTCCAATTATGCGCTCAAAAAAAATAACTTGACTTTTATCTTCTACAAGTGCAGAACATTAATAGAATATATTCTACATTTGCCGAAGGAGGATACAAAATGAAACGGTTACCGGATTCAGAACTGGAAATTATGTTAATTATATGGGATGCTGCTAATCCAGTATCACGGACCTATATTCAAGAGCGTCTGCAGCGCTCCCGTGAGATTGCACCCACTACAATACTTTCCTTTCTATCACGTTTGGAAGCGAAAGGGTTTTTAAAGGTTGAGAAGAGAGGAAAAAGTAACTACTATTTCCCTTTAATTCGCCAAGAGGATTATGTGAAAAATGAAAGTAAAACCATGCTGGAACGATTTTTTGGAAATTCAATTAAAAATTTTGTAGTTCAGCTAAGTGATTCTGATATGGTAGAAGAATCAGAGCTACAGGAATTAAAAAAATTCCTGGACCGATTCTAGAAGGGAGATATTTTATGCTGCATACTGTATTTTCTAATTTTATGAGCATTTCACTATTTATGTCTCCAATCATAATTATGATTTACTTGCTTTCACCATTGCTGGACAAAAGATATTATGCGAAATGGAAGTATTATCTTGGGGTATTGATTATTATACAGCTCTTGGTTCCTTTTACTTTTTTTATTTCAAACTCTTCGTTCCCTATTCATTCGATACAAATGGCAGCAGGGACGAATCCTTTTCAAAGTGCCGTTTTGCACAAGATAGAAAGCGCCAATGAAATTCTAAGTAAAAGTACTGTAGCATCCGTTGATCCAACCGTATCATTTATCCATAACATTCCGATACTATGGATACTTTCGGTAATTGTTTTTGCTGTATTCCACATTTTACGATATCAATATACCTTGTGGAAAATAAAGCCTTGGTTTCAAGAAGCTACTTCCCAGCAAAATCAAATACTTTATAAGCTTCAAATTGAAAGAAACATTCATAAGTACATTTCCGTAATGAGATGTGCAAAAATTAAAAGTCCATTAATGTATGGCATTATTAAGCCTAGGATAATAATTCCTTGCATAGATTATAGTGAAAAAGAATTACTTCTTATTTTTAAGCATGAACTTACACATTATGAAAAACACCATCTCTTTATAAAAAGCTTAATGTTCATCTCTGTTGCTTTTCACTGGTTCAATCCATTCGCCCATATGTTTTCTCATATGATGAACGAAACCATTGAGCTTTGCTGTGATGAAGATGTGATACATATGTTGAATGACAACGAAAAAAAGAGATATTTAGAAACGCTGTTAAAGTCCATAACGACTAGTTCGAAATGTAACGTTCCACAATTTACAACCAATTATAGCGGAGGAATTAAAATGATGAAAAAAAGATTTACCATTATTACAACAACACATAAAAAAAAGAAAGGACTTCCTGCATTTCTATTGGCAGTAATCCTATGTATAAGTATGAGTATTTTAGCTGGCTGCCGAGTTGATGCAGAAAACGGAACAATAACAGGACTACCAAATGGTATGACCGGAATTTTTGCAGAAAATCAAAGAAATGAAGCATTAGAAAAATTAATCATTGAAGCCAATAAAATTCCGGAAGAATATCTAGAAAAAACCTTTTATTATTATAATTACGTAGATTTAAACGATGATGGTAACGATGAAATATTTGCAGTTGTTATGGGTCCTTATACCAGTGGAACGGGAGGCAGTACAGGAATGATTATTTCTCAAAATAACGGAAATCTAACCGTTCAGCAAATACTCTCTTTGATCCGTACACCAATTATCGTCAGTGAAAATACTACAAACGGATATCATGACTTGCTTGTAGAATACAGTGGCGGCGGCGTGGAACCTTCCTACGTTTCTTTAACCTATAAAGACGGCGCATATACCGGCGTTTCCTATGCTGAAAAAATAGAAAAAATTGATGACATAAATGGAACCATTATTCTATGCAATGATATTGAAGAGGACATTAAAAACGATAAGGTATTCTTTTTGAAATAACCTTGACAGAATCATAAATAGGTAGTATATTACACGCAAATGTAATGTGTTACCTATTTTTAGTTTAGGTGATTTTAATGTATGATTTTGAAAAAATGGAGGTAACTTTAAAATGAAAACAAGCATTCTATATGCAACTATGACCGGTCATAGTAAAAAAATCGCCCTCGAAATTGCAAGAGAGTTAAACATTTCTGCTTACAACATTAAAGAGAATCCTCAGATAGATTCTTGCGATTTACTTTTAATTGTTAGTGGTATTTACGGTGGACAATGTAAACAAGAACTATTGGAATTTGTAAAACACTTAAATGGTACTCAAGTGAAATCCGCTGCACTTATAACATCATCCATGAAAAAAGTAACACAAAAAGCGATACGTGAAGTACTTACTTCTAATGGTATCGAAGTCAAAGAAGAAGAATATCTTTGTCAAGGTGGTTTTTTATTTATGGGATTATCCCATCCAAATAAGGATGAAATTGCTGGTGCGGTTGAATTTGCTAAAAAATACATAGTTGATTAAACATGTAGTCCCTTTCTTGCAATCCAAGTTGCACCATCCGGTTTTATAACTAAGATATCTACATCCCCTCCAACGGTTTTTAACCGACGTTGAAAACGCATAGCATCCATGGTAGATTTTATTGCATATTGAGCAAAATCAATGGCATCCTGTAACGTAAAATACTGCCATGGTATGGGGTGTTCTGTATGCTTTTTATATACATACTGCCCCCTCACATCTTCTTCACGCATATAAAGCTCTGTAGTCATACGGCTTAAAATATCTCTTTCTCCATCCCATAAAGCACCTTGTGCCGAAGTATCAATGGGTTCTATTTTTTTTTGTAACGTATTAATACGATAAATTTTTGCAATACAACTGTTTGCATCTTTTTTATATCCTGCAACAAAAAATGTTGTATCCTTGGCTGGCTCAAGGTCTTGAAAATGCTGTTGCAGCTTTTGTGGCAGCTCATCAATATCCATATATGGATTCTTTCGTATAAAATCTTCTATATAACCGGTAATCGGTGCATTTTTTATTATGGCATTGCCGCAAGTTGACAAACCAATCCCATTATCAAATAAAAATGTCTTGTATGCTGTGTCCGTAAAATAAACACCATATTGCTCTACAGTGGTCTCCACAAATCCCTCTTGTTCCGATGGAATCTTTTCAATGCGATTATGAGTTGTACGACTGTCACTGGCCATAACAATGCCCTCATTTACATGAACGGTAACGATTAACGACATGAATTCCTCCTATAAATTAAAATCTATTTTTATCTAGTAAGAAAATCTAACGGTATACTTTATAGATAAAAAATGGGCTGCCTTAAAAAAATTAAGGCAGCCCTAATGGATTTTTATATCGACAACCTTATTTTACTGGTTTTGGTAATCTTTCATCCATCATATTCATTAGATTGTCACTATTCTTCATTTCTTCTACAAATGCTGCTTTTTCTACAGCTACTAAGGTCGGCTCTTCACAAGAAAGTACTCCGCCCAAAATCTCACCGATTTCCGCATAGCGATAGCTTAGAAGTACATCATCCATTTCTCTGGAAATATCCACTTCATCATCAAATGGCATTTCTACTTCAAATACATGTGCAAGCTCTGCAGCTAGTTCCCAATTGTTAAATGAAATATCTTCATTTACAGTTTGATTTACTGCCTGAAGTCTTCTCTCTGTATTTGTAAAAGTACCATCTGCAGATGCAAATCCGGTTCCAGGAAGAATTACATCTGCCTTCTTACCAGTTTCTGTCATATGTGTATCAGAAACCATTAAGAATTCCAATCCAGACAAATCTGCATCCGGATCTTCACCAAATACAAGAAGTGCTTTTACTCCATCCATAGCTTCTTTTCCAGCACGAACACCCAAATCAATGAGTCCTTGGCTGTTATTCTTAGATTTCACCTGTAAGATACCATCTCTCGGCGATCCAATGTGCCCGGAAACAACTGCAATATCAGCAAGCAATGTAGCAGCTTCTACTGTTACAAGATTCTGCTGGAATACAATCATTGCTTTCTTTGCATTCGCATATAAATCCGCTACAGCTTTCACGTCTTCAGTAATCTCTGCTTTTTCTACGGAAGCTTTTAATGCTTCGAAGCCATCAATTCCGTTACCTTTACCCATTCCAATCAAAGCATTTGTAACGCCTTTCAGGAATGCTAAATCATTGTCGGTATATACAACTTTTGTTGCATAGTTAAAGAACTTATCTTGATTGTAGTCAGCTGGGTTTACAAGAATAACTTTTGCTCCATTTTCTGCAGCTTGCTTAATCTTCAACTCAATAACCGGGTTTTTCATCGTGTCGAAACCGGTAACTAAAATAACGTCTGTTGACAACAATTCATCAATCGTATTAGGAGAAGCATCATAGCCAAGAACCTTAGCAATACCACTTTCTCTATGGTTAAAGCATAAAGTTTTTGCACCGATTGCCTGTGCAAATTTCTTAATAACATATGCTTCTTCGTTTGTATAACGATCGGAAATGGATACAGCTACAGCCTGCTTGCCATACTTTGCACCTATAGATTGTGCTTTCTTTGCAGTCAACACCAATGCTTCATGGTAATCCGCTTCTTCAAAAGTACCGTTTTTCTTAATCATAGGATCAAGAAGCTTACCTTCAAGCTCTACACAATCGAAACCGAATTTACCCTTACCGCAAAGAAGTCCTTTATTTACAGCGCCTTCTTTATCCGGTACAGCCTTGATCAACATATCTCCATAAGTTTCGAGTTTCATGCTGCATCCAACCGAACAGAAGGAGCAGGTCGTTTCTGTTTCTTCCGTTGCAAGAGGTACGGATTTTGCAATGGAAAGCCTTTCTTGCAATGCACCAGTCGGACATACGCTGACACATTGTCCGCAGGAAATACATCCGGATTCGGTAAGCGGCAATTCTAAGGAAGGTTTTACAACCGTATCAAATCCTCTGTGAACCAGACCTAACGCACCGATACCCATCACCTGGTCACAAACACGTACACAAAGTCCACAAAGAATACATTTATTTGGATCTCTTAAAATGAACGGATGATCATCTTCATATTCTACACGATTCACGTCTCCTGCAAAACGATCCGGTTTTACATCATATTGGTTTGCAAAATCAATCAGCTTACATTCGAAATAGTCATGACATCCACATTCCAAGCAACGAGAAGCATCTTCAATAGCCTGCTCCATATCATAGCCAAAGACAACCTCAGTAAAGTTATCCTTTCTTTCTTCCGGCTCAAGCTGTTCCATCTTTGGACGACACTGTCTTTCTCTGTCTTCAAATGTCTTTTCTGTAATGTCATCTCTTTCTACAGTATATAGCTTTTCGTATTTTACATCTTCGCCAGCTAAATAAGCATCAATCACATAACTGGATTTTTTTGCATCTGCAATGGACTCAATCGCAATGGAAATTTTGTCATTACCACAGTCTCCACCTGCAAATACACCTGGAATACTAGTCATAAAGGTATCTTTATCGTATACAATACCTTTCTTTCTAGTTAAATCAATACCATCAAATCCTTCAGGATTTACAGCTTGACCAATTGCAAGAATTACAGTATCAATATCCAATGTCTCTGTCTTTCCTTCAACCGGCTTTGGTGCTCTTCTGCCGCTGGCATCCGGTTCACCAAGTTCCATAACTTGAAGAACAATCTGTTTTGCATGACCATTTTCATCTTTGATTACTTCAATTGGGTTAGTAAGATTTTTAAAGATAACGCCTTCTTCTTCACCCTCTTCAATTTCAATTTGGTCAGCAGGCATTTCATCCTTTGTTCTTCTATAAATATTATAAACCTTCTTTGCTCCCAATCTTACAGCTGTTCTGCAAGCGTCCATAGCAGTATTTCCACCGCCGACAATGGCTACATTTTCACCAAGCTTAATTTCTTCATTACGAACAACTTTTCTTAAGAAATCAATACCTCCGATGACGCCTTCTGCATCTTCGCCCTTGCATCCAACACCAGTGGATATCCAAGCACCGATACCAATACATACTGCATCAAAATCCTGACGAATGGTTTCAAATGGAATATCTACACCAATCTTTGTATTTGGTCTTAATTCAACACCCATTCTTTCAATTAGGTAAATTTCTTCATCTAAAATTTCCTTTGGAAGACGATATTCTGGAATACCATAACGCAACATACCGCCAAGCTTAGGCATTGCTTCGAAAATAGTAACCTCATGTCCCATTCTTCTTAAGAAATAAGCAATGGAAAGTCCATAAGGTCCACCACCGATAACGGCAACACTCTTTCCTGTCGGAGCAGGAATTTCCGGTAAGAATGGATCTTCACCAAACATATCCGTATCTGCTGCAAAACGCTTTAACCATGCAATGGAAATCGGTTCATCGATTAGTTTTCTACGGCAATGATCCTCACAAGGATGAGGACATACTCTGCCAATTGCGCCAGGTAGAGGAATTTTATCTTTAATTAATTCAATTGCTTCTTCAAACTGTCCGTTTGCAATTAATCCTACATATCCCTGACAATCTGTCTGAGCCGGACAAGCCAATACACAAGGTGGTCTGCAATCACCAATATGATTGGATAATAACAATTCTAAGTTTGTTTTTCTGGATTCAATGACTCTATCTGTACCTGTTTTTACTACCATGTTTGGTGCAATGGTTGTAGCACAAGCCTTACATAATTTAGGGTTTCCTTCCACTTCTACCATGCAAAGACCGCAAGATCCGTATATTTCAGTTCTTTCGTCAAAGCAAAGAGTAGGAATGAAGATATCGTTTTCTTTAGCGACATCCAAGATGGTTTGACCTGTAACGCCCAAAACCTCTTTTCCATCGATGTTTAATCTAAATTTATTCAAAAGTCTCACCTCTCTTTTTATTCTTTAACGACTGCACCGAAGTTACAGCTTTCTTCACACTTACCGCACTTGATACATTTTTCCTGATCAATTACGTGCTTATTTTTAACGGTTCCTGTAATTGCACCAACTGGACATTTCTTGGCACAAAGCGTACAGCCCTTACATGCATCTGTAATTTCAAAATGAAGTAATGGCTTACAGGATTTTGCAGTACATTTATGGTTATAAATATGATCTTCATATTCATTTCTAAAATATTTAATCGTTGTTAATACCGGATTTGGAGCCGTCTGACCCAAGCCACACATAGAACCATCCTTAATTTTTGCTGCAAGTTCTTGTAAAAGCTCAATGTCACCATCTTTGCCTTTACCCTGAGTGATTCTTTCAAGGATTTCCAACATTCTCTTTGTACCAACACGACAATAATTACACTTACCACAAGATTCTTTTCTTGTAAAGTCTAAGAAATATCTTGCCATGTCTACCATACAAGTGTTCTCGTCCATTACAATCATACCACCGGAACCAACAATCGCACCGGTCTTATTGATGTCTTCATAGGTTACCGGAGTGTCAATCAATTCCGCAGGAATACATCCACCGGAAGGTCCACCCATCTGAACTGCTTTAAATGCTTTATCCTGCTTGATACCGCCACCAATGCCGTATATTACATCCTTTAGAGGAAGGCCCATTGGAACTTCAACCAATCCGCCCTTTTTAATCTTTCCTGCTAAAGCAAATACTTTTGTACCTTTACTTTGCTGTGTACCCATTGCAGCAAAAGCTTCTCCGCCATTTGCTAAAATCCAAGGCACATTCGCAAAGGTTTCTACGTTGTTAATGTTTGTTGGTTTCTGCCAATATCCCTTTACTGCCGGGAACGGTGGCTTAAGACGAGGCATGCCTCTTTCGCCTTCTAAGGATGCAATCAATGCAGTTTCTTCACCGCATACGAATGCTCCAGCACCGGCTTTAATACGAAGGTCAAAATTATAGTTTGTGCCAAATAAATTCTTTCCTAAGAATCCTTTTTCTCTGGCCTGCTTCATTGCAAGTTCAAGTCTCGCAATTGCCAAAGGATATTCTGCACGAACGTAGATGATACCTTCCGTTGCACCCATAGCAAAACCGCCAATGGTCATACCTTCAATCAAAGAATGAGGGTCACCCTCTAAAACGCTTCGATCCATAAATGCACCAGGATCTCCTTCGTCAGCGTTACATACCATGTATTTATCGCTTGCCATGTTTTGCTTTGCAGCATTCCACTTAAACCAAGTCGGGAATCCTGCACCACCACGGCCTCGCAGTCCGGAAACCTTAATTTCCTCAATAACTTCATCCTGAGTCATTGAAGTTACTACTTTTTTAACCGCTTCATAACCGCCTACTGCGATGTATTCTTCAATATGCTCCGGATTGATAACACCTGCATTTCTTAATACAACTCTTTTTTGTTGAGAAAGGAAAGTCTCATCCATATCAACAATAGCAAATTCTTTTACCGGCTCTCCTCCGATTAAGTGTTTTTCTACAATCTCTGCAACCTTATCCGGCTGCACCTTTACATATCGAGTCTGTAAATTTCCATTATCATCATAAATATCAACAATTGGTTCCAAATAACAAGTTCCGATGCATCCGGTCTTATCAATGGTCACATTTGTAAGCCCCTTTTCAGCAACAAGCTTTTCGAACTCGTTAGAGGTCTTTTTTGCGCCAGTTGCGATACCGCAGCTGCCCTGTCCGATTATCACTTTCATTTTGTTACCTCCTACGCTTCCTTGCTTTTGTAATCGTCTAAGATTGCCTTAACCTTATCCTTGGTTAGTTCGCCAAAAGTCTCTTCGCCGTCCACTGTCTTAATCATCATTACCGGTGCCAAACTGCAGCATCCTAAGCAAGCTACATTATTTAATGTAAATAGCCCATCTTCTGTTGTTTCGCCGTCGTTGATGTTTAAGTGCTCATTAATCGCTTCTTCGATCAAATCAGCACCATTTACGTGGCAAGCTGTTCCTTTGCACAACATGATTAAATACTTTCCGATTGGTTTCAAACGAAATTGTGCATAGAAAGTGGCAACGCCGTAAATCTTTGCAGGCTTGATTCCTGTGCATTCGGAAATGTAATTAATAGCATCCATGGAAAGATATCCATAAATGTCCTGTGCTTTTTGTAAAATGGTAATCAAGCTCCCCGGTACCTTCGCATACTTTTCTAGTACAGGAGCTAATTCAGAGAAGTCCGCAGCTACATTACCGCCGCATTGACATCCATTTTTTTTACAAGTCATAGTCTCTCCTCCTAAATTCTAAAAAATCGCTTTCATTTTTCTCTAATTACTGTCCGTTACTCACAATATAGAGAATTGTTTAACTTAACCTGTGGTCAGGTAGTTTCACTTTTTTATAAGGCATACGATGCTAGTATACCAAAAAGAATATTGGAATACAAGGAAGGCAAATCGTTTTTGCCTTCCTTTTTTTCGATATTTTGCTAATAAAGAGCAAATATTTAGATAAATTGTCGAACTATCTGTTCACACTTCTTCTAGTTCTTGTTTTTTACCAAATAGTTTGTTAAAATCAATCTCCATAACAAATAAGCTGCAAACCATTAAAACTGCGCCAAAATAAGCTTGCGGCATTAATACTTCTCCCGCAAAGAAATAAGCAACCACTCCGGCAAAAACAGGTTCCAAAGAAAAGATAACACCAACATGGGATGCACTTGTATACTGTTGCGCCATAGCTTGCACAATAAATGCCATTCCCGTACAAAAAATGGAAAGGATAAATACCGAAAGAATTATTTTGGGACTGCTTGGAATCACTGGTTGTTCCAGTGCAAGGCTTAAGATCAGCATAAAAATTCCTGTAAATGCCAATTGATAAACTCCTAGATGAAATGCATCAACTTCTTCTTTCTTTACTGCTTGTTCCGTAATTAAAAGATCTATGGCATAGGCTACAGCAGAAAGAAGAGCAAAAATGTCACCCAACTTAGGCTTCAACGTTTCTGTCAAAGTAAGAAGTGCAATTCCTACAACTGCCATAAAAACTACCAATATTAATTTTTTACTTGCTTTTTGATGTAAAAATAAAAAACCAAATAATGGTGTAAGCACAACCGTCAATGCACATATAAATCCGGCATTGGAAAGGCTTGTATACACAACGGCAAAAGTTGCACCAATATAAACAAATACCAAAATAAATCCCAATATCGCACTATATTTTAAAGTGGTTTTATTCACATTTTTAATTTTCTTAAACGCAAATATTACAACTATAAAAAAAGCAAATAAAAAGCGATATGCATTTAATGTAAACGGTTCCATAGCAACCAAGCTAATATCTATAAGCAAATAAGAAATCCCCCAGAAAAGGGTAACTAAAACTAGCATACCATCTGCTTTTAATTGTTGTGTCATTTTTTCCCTCCTATGTAATACTTTAATTAAATTATAATGCATCAAATGCATTCAAAGTATTTTTTTATAATAAATTACTACTATTTATTCATTACTAATTACTCTAGGAAAATAATAATGTTGTAACAATAATTGCACTACAAACCATAAGTGCAAATGCCCAGTTATCTGTTTTCTCTTTATCACGAACCGCCTTAAGTAATCCTGTTAAGACTGCCGGAGCGATAAACGCACATATCGGTGTTGCTAGCCCCATAAAAATACTCATCTTTTCTCCCATTTTACTCCTCCCTATAGCTCTTACCTTAGAATCTTTCATTCACAATTGAACAGAGCCTACAACAATAATTTCTTCTCTTTTTTATATTTTAATTTTATAATTTAAGTTTCTGCAATCAGCAACTCTAATGCTAAGGTTTGATCTAAAATTCCGGATTTTATATTATTATCTACTTCATAAGCTCGTTTCAGCATAGTTCGTAAATGATCAATTGTATAACGATCTGCGAACTGCAACGCTTTTTTCACTCGAAATTCATGAGCCCCAAGCTCCTTTACCATTGCAGACAACATCAAACCATCTTTTTGCATTTCCTTCACACAAAACATTAACTCAAATTGAGAACAGATCAAAGCAAGAATTTTATATGTGTTCTCACCGGACTGTAAAATATTATGCAATAAAAGAAAGCCTTGTTGTTTATCCCCTTTACTTAAAGCATCCATCATAGCAAAAACATTGGTATCAATATTAGCAGAAGCCGTCCCTTTAAAATCCTCCAAAGTCAATTCCGGATTTTGACTATGAAATAGTGCTTTTTTAATATCGTTTTCTAAACAATATAAGGTATAATCACTTTCTTTATCATAATAGCCGGTGTAAGCAATAAATTGAGAAATCACTCCTGGCTTTGCAATGCGTTCTGCACTTTTCAGACGCTTATTAATAAACGCAGTCAGCTGTTTTTCATCCAGCTGACTAAACTCATAGGCTTCTCCAGTCTGAGCTACACTTTTATAAAGCTTTCTTCTCTTGTCCGCTGAATCAGCTGAAAAAATCAACATTGTCGTTTCCGGTAAATCTTTTATATATTCAATGAGTTTCTTTTCTTCCTCATCACCAAACCCTTTTCTCTTTATACCGGAAAGAGGTGCAAAGTCCTTGATAATAACAAGTTTCTTCTCGGAAAAGAGGGGTAGGGTTTCACAAGTGTTAATGATGTCTTTCACGCTAACTAACGTACCGTCAAATTGAGAAATATCCAATTCTTTACAAGCAGGATTAATGTATTTGTCTATTAGCACTTCCAAGGCCCAATTAACAAGATAACTTTCTCTGCCATAAAAAAACAGCACCTGTTTCAGTTTGCCATCTTTCATTTCATTCTGTATTTTTTGATAAGCATGAATCGTTGCTTGTTTTCGTTGATAAGCCATAAATCTCCTTTATCACTCTTTTACAATCTCTTTTTTACCATTACAAAAAGATTCTATATTTACATTTTCAGAAGAAATTTCATTAAAAAAAACAGCACCTTCCAAATCATTTCTAACTATCATTATATCGTACTTTTGAAATAATTCAATTACACGGAAGGCAGGATGTCCAAAATTATTTTTTCCAACTTGAATCACTGCAATTTTAGGATTTACTGCATTTAAAAAATCTTCGGAAGTTGAATACGCACTACCATGATGCCCGACCTTTAAAACATTACAATTTAAGTTTTTCCGAGTCTCCATTAAAGTCTTTTCTCCTTCAAAACCCATATCTCCTGTCATTAAAACAGAAAAGCCCAAATAGTTCACCCTAATAATTAAACTGGTTGCATTTTCATCCTCTTCTTGAAACATAGCAAGATACTGTTCTCGGCTCATTCTCTTAGGTGCCAGAATATCAAGCCAAATATCTTTTTCTAATTTAACACGATCTCCTTTTTTTAAATAGAGAATTCTCGTTTCAGTCTGTCTATTTTGAACTCTCATAAGATCATTTTTCATCCTTTTATTTTGTGCAGCATAGGTTATGCCCAATGGAAAAGCCTCCGTTCGAATTTCATTGCCTTCATAAATGCCAAGATACTTAATCGGCATATAAACAGAAAGCTCCTGTATTCCCTTAAAGTGATCGGTATGTAAATGTGTCACAATTGCCAAATCAATGTAATCCACGCCATTTTTCAATAAGTAGGGAAGAAGTACCTTCTTCCCTACATTGAAACGGGCGCTGCCTCCACCATCAATCAGAATGTTTTTTCCGGAAGGAGTTCTTATGTGGAGGCAGTCCCCCTGCCCCACATCCACAAATGTTAATTGATGCAGCTTTCTTGAAAAAGGATGAGGGGCATCAGCGGCGCCGCAGCCCCATGGGAAAACACAGGCGCACGCCACTATTAGGGCAAATACGGCGTAAATCCGCCGTGTCTTGCCCTTTCTGCACAGAATGTAATGTGATTCTGTGCAGAAGAAAAAGAGCCCGCCGTAAAAAAGGATCAAAACTCCAAGAGGCGGGCTTACCAACCAAAAACACCCTCGTCCCCACATCGTAAAAATACCATTAATTTTTAAAATGACTTCCAGTAATAAATCAGCTGACTTTGCTGCGACACCAAAGAAAATTCCGCCCATATAAGGCA
Organism: Anaerovorax sp. IOR16; assembly: GCF_017168145.1. Classification (GTDB taxonomy): domain Bacteria; phylum Bacillota; class Clostridia; order Peptostreptococcales; family Anaerovoracaceae; genus IOR16. Next base: position 158,735 of record NZ_JADQTL010000012.1, read on the forward strand.
ACCAGCAAAGAAACACTAAACTCATTCCAATAGGAATAAGCATACCTGCTAAAAAAAGAATCGGTGGATTTAATAAAAATCCTGCAAAAGAAAAAGAATTAAAATGAAAGATGATTAGAGGAGCCATAGAAAATTGCAAAACAAATAAAGGAGAAAGAAACTTCCCAACACTTCCAATCCATTCTTTTGCCGTAAACAGTACCATTCGGTCAATTTGACTGTCAAGCCATGGTAAAATAACTGCCAAAGAATAAACCGCCAAATAAGTTAACTGAAACCCTACATTATATATCGTATAAGGATTATAGATAATTTGCAGGAAACAGCTAAAACAAATTGCATTAAAAAAATCATACCGCTGTAAGCAGAGAGACCCTAAAATATGAATACTAATCATAAGAGAAGCTCGTACCACAGATGGAGAAAAATCTGCCAAAGCCGCATATAAAAACAAAAAAAGCAAAATGAAAAAGCTTCTTTTTGTTTTCGATTTTTTCTTAAGACAGCGATTAATATATAAGTAAAGCAGATTGACGTGAATACCAGAAACCGCTAAGATATGTGCAATCCCATTTCTTTGAAAACTCTCATACAAATCTTCGTCCATAAAATTTTTATCCCCAAAAAGCATTCCGATTAATAAGCCACATTTCTCTTTCGATAAATTATCCTGCAAAGCTTGAATTCCTTTTTGTTTAAATTGAGCCAGACCCATCTTAAATTTGTTTTCTCCAATCCCTTGCACCTTAAATTGTCCATAATTTACTGACATAACCCATCGAATTTTTTTACTGCGGAGATACTTTAAATAATCAAAGCAACCTGGATTTTTTCCTCTTTGCGGTATTTCTAAAATTCCTCTTACATCAACCATTTTCCCTGAAAGACATTTTTCTTTTATTGTTTCTGGTTCCCATACTGTTAATAAAATCCGCTCTCGAATCGGTTGCCAATCTGTCTCATTTTCACCGTCACGGTAACGATATGACTGTATTTTCAATAATACATGGCTGCTTTCTTCCTTTTGACTAACCGACTGTACCGTACCTTTCAAAGAAACCATTTCTCCAATATGAGTATCTAAAACAGTTGATTTCATCTCAAAGAAAGAAAAATACTGTATACCTATAAAAAATACAAATAAAAAAAAGCCTGCCCATACAACAGACTTCCTCCATTTTCCCTTCTCTAAAAAACAAAAACAGACAATAATAAGACAGCTAACACCTTGAACACAAAACGCCATCCAAAAATTCGCAATTAACGCTTGTTCTATTATTCCAGATAGAAAACAAAAAAACAGAAAAGCAAACGGTCTTCTCAATATACACTCCTTTTTTGAAAGCAACCATATTTGCATTCCCCATTTTTAGTTTACTTTTTCTGTAAAATTTTGTCAACTTAATTTCCAGGCAAAGATCGATGCCCCAAACCTATGACAACTTCATTTAAATGCAAAAGCCCAATACTCATAAAGATGCAGACACTCAAATGCTCTTTATGACGGCAAATTGCAACTTTACCGCCTCCATTTAATCCCGTTGCCTTAGCAATGACTTGAGTTAAGGCCTCTCTTGCAGCTCCTGCAATTGCTCCATCTTCTACATGGCACTCCTTGGTAACACTGTTTTTTCTGGAAGCCAAAATTGCCCGTTCAATAATAATATGAATGGAATTCACTACATCTCCACCAACATCGACTGCTGCTCCATAAATTTCTCTTTCACGCAATCGCTGCAACAGCTGTTCCTCTGCCGTTCTCGTTGGCGTAATCGCCAGTTTAATTGCTGCTCTGGCTACATCTATGCTGTCATACATATCCAATACCTTTCCTTCCCGATACTACTACATCACTGAAATGATTATACTACGCCAAGCAAATTCTTTGCAATGTGAATTCTTCTTTTGATTTGGAACATTTTCATCCCTTTTACTGTCAAAAAAGTAGATAGTATGCTATACTATATGCTGGTAAATTAGAATTACTTGTGTAATATGCACGCACATTCACTGCTGATTGATAAAAATAACGAAAAACAGCAATGACAATAAAATATAAATTTGATAAGAAAGGTTGGTGATTTTTTTGGGTGATGACTCTAAAAACAAAAGCGATGTCGAACGAGAAATTGATGACTTTCTCAGTCAATTTGATGAAGAATCATCTGATGATAAAAATTTTAAGAATAGCCACATAAATAATGGTGAATCACATATTAAAATTGATGATCAATTTGATAAAATCAGCCATGATTTTGACCGAAATTTTAAAAAATCCAGCGACTCCGATGAATTATTTCGGAAAAACATGGCAAAACTCGAGGCAGAAACAACTAGACCAAGCCGAATGCAACGTTTTCACGGAGAACGAGGTGTAAGCATTGGCGATAAAAAGAACATACCTGCAAAATCCACTCAAGAAAAAGGGAACTTGCAATCATCTACATCTTTGTCACAGTCCTCTGCACAAGAAAAAAGAGGATTTTTAACGCGTGCAAAAAGCTATTTTATAGCTTTATTAATGAAGACAAAGATTCTGGAGCGAAACGAAGAAACGCAAAGTTCAGAAAGTGATATGAGGACAACAATGAGTGACTCTAAAAAGAAAAAGAAAAAATATCGATTAAATACAAAACAGCTATTTAAATTTATAATTTCTGCAGGATTGGCATTCTGTATCATTATCGCGGCCATCGTTATTTCGATTATAGTAACAGCACCGCCAATTGATCCAGATAATATTTATGCCCTTTTATCCGAGAACTCTGTTCTGTACGATGATGAAGGACAAATCGTAGATAGCTTAAATCAGGGAAAAGGTCTACGTACCAATGTGTCATATAAGCAACTGCCTCCTGATCTTATAGATGCCTTTGTCTCTATAGAGGATAAAACTTTTTGGGACCATCACGGTTTTAACTTTGTTCGTATTTTTGGTGCAATCTTTGAAAGCATTACGCAAGGTGAGAGAATCAGTGGTACCAGTACGATCACACAGCAATTAGCCCGTAATTTATATTTGGCAGAAAGCAAATCACAACGTTCTATGACGCGTAAAATCAAAGAAGCCTATTATACGGTTTGTCTGGAACGTAAATTAACCAAGGAACAAATCATTGAAGCATACTTGAATACCATATTTTTAGGTAGTCACGCCAATGGTGTGCAAGCCGCTTCTCAAGCTTATTTTTCAAAGGATGTTGAAGATTTAACGCTTCCGGAGTGCGCTCTTTTGGCAACACTTCCGCAAAGCCCGAATTCCTATTCACCAGTAAAACAAGAAAAAAATGAATTATTGGATACAGAAGGTCTTGATATTCTTCGCCGCGGCGATGAATACACCGTATGGTATAATGATTCTTTTGTTCCAAGGCAGCAATTAGTACTTAAATTTATGAAAGAACAGGGTAAAATAAACCAAAGTGAATACAAAGAGGCAATGGATTATGATATTCGTTCTTCCATCAATCCAAGCCAAGATAATACACATGATATCTCCTCCTACTTTGCAGATTATACGATTAAGCAAGTACTCAAGGATTTGATTGAAAAAAACGGTATGAAGGAATCCGATGCAAGAAATATGTTATACAACGGTGGTCTGCGTATTTATACAACAATGAATGTTAATATGCAAAAAATTGCTGAAACAGAGTTTGCAAATAGCGCAAACTTCCCAAAGGTTGTTTCATTAAATAAGGATAAATCCGGTAATGTACGTGATAAAAGCAATCGCATTCTTTTATACAACAAGAACTCTTATTTTAATAATGATGACAGCTTTACGATAAAGTCAGATGAATATCGCAAAAACACAGACGGAAGCCTTACCTTGTTAAAAGGTAATCGTTTGAATTTTTATAAGGTAGAAGTGAAAGAAAACATTGATTACAATATAGAATTTAAAGATTTATATGTAATTGAAGATGGCATTTTCTATCGCATCGAGGGCGGTGTTATTCAAATACCTGCGGAATATAAAAAGAAAGATGATGACGGAAATCTTATCATTGATGCGGCTTTCCTAAAAGATCGCCCTAAGTTTTTCCAGTCAAATGCAAACGGTGATTTAATTATCAGCAGTGAACATTTTTCTTTAAAGCAAAAAATATTGCAGCCTCAATCAGCTATGATTATTATGGATCATAAATCAGGCAGTATTAAAGCCATGGTAGGAGGACGCAGTATTGAGGGCAGACGGATTTTCAACCGTGCCACTGCAACTCGCCAACCTGGTTCTGCAATTAAGCCGATGGCAGTATACGGACCGGCACTGCAAAGTGCCGTAGACGGTGAAACCAATTGGACTGCTTCCAGTGTAATTGATGATGCACCTTTATATGTACAGGGAAAAAAATGGCCGAAGAACTGGTACAATAGTTACCGTGGACTTAACACACTTCGTCAATCGGTAGAACAATCCATAAACGTCAATGCAGTAAAGGTATGGATGGATATCGGTGCAGATCGTTCGGTAAACTTTTTAAAGAAATTAGGAGTTACTTCTGTTAAAGAATCCGGATCTGTCAATGATATGAATGCAGCCGCTCTCGCTTTAGGCGGTATGTCAAACGGTATTTCTCCATTACAGATGTGTGCAGGATACAGTACTTTTGCAAATCAAGGCGTTTACAATGAACCAACTTGCTATACTAAGGTTACGAATAAAAAAGGAGAAGTCATATTAGAGAATGAAGTCTCTACTACGCAAGTAATGGATCGAGGCGTTGCCTTTATTATGACTGATATTTTACGTACTACTGTATCCAATGGTATTGCAGGCCGTGCTGCAATCGGAAATCAGCCTGTTGCAGGAAAAACCGGTACGACCTCCGATAACTATGATGCTTGGTTTGTAGGATTTACCCCTCAATATTCTGCAGCTGTTTGGATTGGAAACGATTTCAACATTGAATTGAGTCAGGGAAGTGCTTCTGCTGCAAGAGTTTGGAGTAAAATCATGAAGCAGATTCACAAGAACATTCCAACTGGTAGTTTCCCGACTGCAGATAACATTATCAGCAAAGCAATTGATATAAAATCCGGTAAACTCCCTAGTGAATATAGCTCAATGGATCCAAGAGTAACGGTAAAAAATGAATACTTTGTTTCTGGAACTGAACCAAAAGAAGTCGATGATGTTCATGTTGCAGTTACGGTTTGTGAAAGCTCTGGCTTATTAGCGACACCTTGGTGTCCAAATCCCGTACACAAAGTAGCGATAAAAAGACCTGGCGGCAGTGTATCTGGAGTAGAAGATGCAATTTATGATGCACCAACCACTTACTGTCATCTCCATAACTTAGATCCTGCTAAATATCCTGTAAGTGAAGGCTCTACGGTAGACCCTAATTTTGTACCATCATTGCCATCTGATGAAGATGAAACAAATCCTGATGAAGGTACCGATAACGAAAATGAAAATGTAACAAATCCACCGTCAATACCGCCAGTTGTTACAACCGGAAAGCCAGATAATAATTCGAAAAAGCCAGATAATAATTCGAAAAAACCAGATTGGTTAAATTAGCAAAAATATAATAAAAGTCAACTCTCTATGATTAATTATAGCGAGTTGACTTTTTCATATTAGAAGCAATATTTTATATCACAATATCTTTTTACCATTCACCCTGAACAACTTCATACTTATGATTTATAGAAAAATTTGAGTTATCGAAGTAATTGACTCCTGAATTTCCGAATGTTGTATCTACATTAATCCATCTATCCTCATCAGGATTATAGACTTGGTTCCAAGCATGATCGCCCCATTCAGTACCATTATACCCCATCCCTGTAACAAATCTGACTTTTAATCCAACTGCACGGCACATAGAGACATATAAACATGAATAATCAAAACAAACACCTTTGCCTTCCGAATAAGTTACGATGGATCCAGAATTAACATGGGAGGAGTTCTTTTCAATCATTTCTACTTTATCCTTGTCATATTGTATATTTCTACTAATCCATTCATACAACAAATAAGCCTTTTCCTTTTCATCTTTTCCAGTACTGACTATATTTTTCGCCATATTATCTATATCAGAATTGGATTTCACGGCTTCATCAAGTGTCATACCATTAAAATATTTGATTGCCGTTATCTTCCAATAATTAGAATATTCACTATCATCTTTGTTTGCAGGTGTAAAATCCTCAGTTGCTTTTTTTATCGAATTATTAATAAATACGGGCATACTTTTCACTGTATCTGTACTTAATATAGGATTTAGAATATGATTATTTACGATTCGATATGCCAAAGAATGATTGATATAGCTTTCAGCGGATGGGCTATTTACATAATTCGTATAAAAACTTAATAATAAAGAAAAAAGTATAATAATAAATATAGATTTTGGAAGTTGCCACACTATACTAAGTATCCGTTTTGTATTACTGCTCATGGAATGATATGCATGTGAAATTTTATCTGTAATAGGAAGAATCAAATATTTATAGATTGGAATGCTTAAAATCCCCAAAATCCAAAGAGTTACATATAATAATACGAAAAATACAATAATATACGCTATAATATCATTGTCATAACGTACTATAAAATCTTTCAAAGAAGGAATTAATTTATAAAAATATGCAAAAAAACCTTCCCCCTTCGGGAGTATCCTAAAGTTTGTGTAAACCTCTAAACTGATGTAAGATAAATATATCAGTTTGGAGGTTTTATTTATGCCCAAAAGAAGAAAAGAATCACCCCAAAAACAAGCAATCAGAAAAATGATGCAGGAATACTTAAAAGAGAATGATATTCCTATCAAAAATGGTACAGATGTCAATTCTGTTATGCGTGATATGATGTCTGTATTACTGGAGGGTTCTCTGGAAGGAGAATTAGAAGACGAACTGGGATACTCAAAATATGACTATCGGAATAAGGAAACCGACAATAGTCGGAATGGATATTCTTCTAAAATCATGCATACAAACTATGGAGATATGAATGTTGCTATTCCTCGTGACCGTAATGGAGAATATGAACCCCAGCTTATCAAGAAATATCAAAATACCGTTACGCAAGATATGGAAGAAAGGATACTTTCCATGTATGCAAAAGGTATGACTACAAATGATATTGAATCCCATATGCGTGAGTTATATGACATTGATATTTCTGACAGTACGATTAGCCGAGTTACTGATAAAATTATACCGATTGTAAAGGAATGGCAGGAACGTCCTTTGGAAGAAGTATATGCGGTTGTTTTTATGGATGCAATTCATTTCCACGTTCGTAGTGAAGGAAGAATACGAAAAAAGGCTGTGTATATTGCTTTGGGAATTGATATGAATGGTAGAAAGGACGTTTTAGGTATGTATGTTGGTGAAAATGAAAATGCTAAATTCTGGCTTTCTATACTGAATGGGCTAAAAAATCGTGGTGTAAAAGATATCTTAATAACATGTATTGATGGACTAAGTGGATTTCCACAAGCAATTGAAGCAGTCTATCCTGAAACAGAGATACAGCAGTGCATTATTCATCAAATCCGTAACTCCACTAAATTTGTATCCTACAAAGATTTGAAAGCTCTGATGGCTGATTTGAAGCGAGTCTATACTGCCCCAACAGAAGAATTAGCCCTAAATGAATTGGAGTTGTTTCAAGAAAAATGGGATGTAAAATATCCGAAAATCTATAAATCTTGGCATGATAATTGGTCAACTTTAGCAACCTATTTTAAATATCCTGAAGCTGTTAGGCGGCTTATTTATACCACAAATGCCATTGAGGGATTTAATCGTCAACTTCGTAAAGTAACAAAAAGCAAGACAATTTTTCCTTCTGACGATAGCCTTTTAAAAATGCTATATCTGGCAACGATAGATATCACAAAAAAGTGGACAGGATATCGTAGGGACTGGGGACGGATATATTCCCAGTTAGAGATTTATTTTGAGGAAAGACTAAAAAATCTCAACTTCTAAAAAACAACTTGTTCGGCAAGTTTTATTGACATGCAAAAAAATCATTGTATAATGCAAACAAGGGTAGAATCCCAAAATTGACTCTGCCCTTAAGTAACTATTCACATATCTTATATCAGATTTTTGAGTTTACACAAAACTTGAAACTGTCCCTCCCCCTTCTGAGAAAATATTACTCTGAAGAGATTAATTGATAATAGAATTCCTAAAATAAATTTAAGATTATTCATTATCGACAGCAATGAATGATGTATCCGGTTCGTTGAAACAGGATACAGTGCACCAGTCAGTAAAGGCATTAGAAAAATACCAATCATTATCATTGTTATTATATTTATATTATTAAATACATTCATGACAGTCCCTCTTTTCTATCGGTATAAAAAACACCTTAAACATAAAATTTCATTCTTTTATATTTACATTAATTATACATAATGAATAGAAAAACAACTACCCAACAGAATCTGCCAAAAACAATTTGCGTCTATGTCTATATAAAATCAAAAAAGGTTAAGAAGACTCTCCCTAACCCTGTTTTTAGAAATTTATTATACTCTTAATTGATAAATAAAGGGCAGCCCTTTCGAACTGCCCTATTAGAAATTTAATTAGAAAACTAGTTTTATAAACTTTTTTACCATCTCAAATTTTAGTTTATTATTAAATTACCTTATTGACTATACTTTGAACTGTTTCAAATTCTTCCTTGGTATAATTTGTATTATTCTTGCGTTCAATTCCTAAATCCGTAATTACAAAATAGTGTTCCGGAACAATTCCCGCTTCTTTAAATGCATCCATTCCGCAAGCCCTCTGACAGCCATCAATCAGAATCCATTCTTTTGCATTTTCATCTTCTTCTTTTACCATCTTGGCATCCTGTTCTATTTCATCTGTTAATTTAACAAAACGAACTCCATCTTTTTTCCCTATCTTTTCAGCCAACTCAGATGCTAATAATGAAACATTGGAATCTCCGGGACAGGCAGAAATACAAATTTTCTTATCTATAATTTTGCTCATAACTTAAACTCCTATTACCAAGCATGAAAAATAGTGTACTAATCATTCATATTAGTTTACACGCATACCATTTTTCTTATCGGTACCTACAAAAGCGAAGCCAACGGAATGCCAGAACAATGCATCTTCTTCATTTGGATTCATCATTAAGCTTTCTTCCTTACAATAATCGTTAATTATAAATTCCATAAAATGCTTACCAATGCCGCCTCTTCGGTAACTCTGAGCAATGACAAAATCACCAACAAAATATTTAGCGTTAATCTCAATTCCATAAACTCTGGAAACGCTCTTCTGGTACTCTTTATCATCCAAATTATGAAGGACTGCATAACCAACCGGAATTTCCGCATCATCATCTTTTTCTACCACTAGCACTACGGCAATGGCATCCGTTAAAGGCTGATAACGCAATGTATCAAATCCACTGGCGCGCTTAATCATTGAGCTCTTACGCATTTCCAGGTATTCAGCTTCATCTTTCTTTTCGTAAATTTTTACATAAAAATTTCCGTCTACTTTTACTTCTTTCATTTTTTTCCTCCTATTTTACAGTAATTTTTCTGAAATACTATATGTTAGTATCTTTTATTTATCAACAAATCCTTTCAGATTTATGATTCAAACAAGCTTTCGGCAAATTCCTTAGGATCAAATTCTTTTAAATCCTCCATCCCTTCACCAACTCCGATATATTTAACCGGCATATTATACTCATCCGAAATGGTAATCACGATACCACCCTTTGCCGTACCATCAAGTTTCGTTAATACAATCCCTGTGATATCTGCAATTTGTCCGAATTCTTTTGCTTGCGATACTGCATTTTTCCCTGTTGCAGCATCTAAGACAAGCAAGGTTTCTCTTTTTGCTTGTGGATATTCTCTTTCAATTACTTTATACATCTTCTCTAATTCTGTCATCAAGTTTTTTTTCGTTTGAAGTCTACCTGCCGTGTCGCAAATCAAGACATCAATGTTTTTCGCCTTTGCCGATTGAATGGCATCAAAAATGACTGCAGATGGATCAGCACCTTCTTGATGTTTAATGATATTAACTCCAAGACGGTCTCCCCAAACCTCAAGCTGCTCACTTGCCGCCGCACGAAATGTATCGGCAGCAGCGATTAATACAGATTTCCCCTGCTTTTGAAATTTGTATGTCATTTTCGCAATGGATGTCGTTTTTCCTACACCATTCACTCCAATCATTAATAATACCAAAGGTGTTTTATTAGAAATTTGATGTGCTTCTTTTTTATCAATCAAATCTTCTACAATCTTTTTTATCTGTGCCTTTACACCATCAGCATTGCTAATTCTTAAGCTTTTAATATCGCTGCGAAGCTGCTCAATAATTTTATTTGTCGTCTCCATTCCAATATCGGAAGTAATCAAAACTTCTTCCAAATCATCAAGCATTTCTTCGTCAATTTCTGGACGCATGAAAATAACATCTTCAATTTTTTCCTGCAATCGTCCAAAAAATGATTTTTTAATTCCAAATGCCATTACTTATTCTCCTTTAAATATATCCTAACTACAACTCAAAACGGTCTCCAAGCCGTAAAGATATCACCTTCGATACTCCTTGTTCCGGCATAGTTACTCCATACAGTACATCTGCAAATTCCATCGTTGCTTTTTGATGTGTTACCAATGCAAATTGAATTTCATGGAAATTTCTTAAATAATTAGCAAAACGATCAATGTTTGCTTCATCTAATGCCGCTTCAACCTCATCTAAAATACAAAAAGGGGTTGGTTTTGCTTTTAATACGGCAAACATCAAAGCAATTGCTGTCATGGTTTTTTCACCACCCGACATTAAGTTGATATTTTGCAATTTTTTCCCCGGTGGCTGCGCAACAATCTCAATGCCACATTCTAAAGGCTTTGTCTCATCCTCTAAACGAAGTTCCGCTGTACCTCCACCAAAAAGTTCTTGGAACGCTTTTTCAAAATTAACAACAATCTTATCAAAGCTCTCCTTAAAATTACTTCGAATGGTTTTATCCATATCCATTATTATTTGTTTTAATGCATTCATTGCCTCCAACAAATCAGAACGTTGCTCTGTTAAAAATTCATATCTTTCTTTTACAGATTCGTATTCTTTAATGGAACCAATATTCACTTCTCCAAGTGCCTTCATGCGACTTTTAATCTCACGACTTTCCTTTAATGCCGCATTCATAACAAATTCTTTTTTTGAAAATTCCATCGCTTGAATATAGGATATCTCAAAATCTTCCCAAAGCTTATTTTTAAAAGAATCTACCTGTGTCTCATTTTTTGTTAACTTTAATTCCAAATCATGCTTAGCAGTTTGTCCATGAAGCAGTAAGTCTTCAATGGATTCTTTTTTCTTTTCTACTTCTGCCAAGTAACGAACAAGCAACGACTTTTCTTCTTGAATTTTTTTTAGAAGCTCCTCTAATTTATATTTTTCTTCTTCTTTCTCTGAAACAGCAGATTTTAAATCAGTTCCTCCTTGTAGTAAAAGCATCTTCTGTTCTTCGATAGTTCGTATATTTTCTTCTTTTGCTCTTCTTTCTTGCATTAAATCATCTAGATATTCTTCAATTCTTTGATTCATTTGTATAAAACTATTACATTCATTTTGTAAAGAACCTACTTGTAAACGAAGTTTCGTTATTTCTTCCTGTGATTCTTGAAGCACTTGTTGTTTATTTTTTAAATCTTCCATTTGTTCTTCAACAAGTCGTTCCAATGTCTCTTTTTCTTGTTCTGCAGTTTGTACGGTTTCACTTAGCTCTTCTATCATTGATTGCGCAGATTTCTCTTCTTTTGAAATGTGTTCCAATTCTTTCTGCCATCGATTTTCATTATTTTCAACTTCACAAATCTGCAAAGAGACATGCTTCAATTCATTTTCAGAGCGCATGCATACCATTTCAGTCTCTCTATAAGCTGTTTCTTGTTCTTCCAGATTCTTCTTTAATTTTTTAATGCGCTCATGTAATTCAGATAGTAATGCATCACCCTGCAATCTGTTTTGTTCCATTTTGAACAAAGCATCTTTCAACTTTGTAATCTCTGCTTTTCGTTCTAAAAGGTTTGCAGTATTATTTCGATGAGTACCACCGGTAATGGCACCACTGGCATTAATTACTTCACCTTCCAATGTAACAAACCGAAATCCCCTTGAAACACTTTTTGATAACGCAACTGCATGATTTAATTCATCTACTATAATAACTCTTCCAAGAAGGTATTCCATAATTACTTTATACTTTGGATCAAATTCAATACAATCAACTGCAAATCCTTTAAATCCCAATTCTCCCATCAAGCGATCGTCTCTTACAACTTTTCCTGTACTTATACTGGAAAGCGGTAAAAAGGTTAATCGACCGGCACGATTTTTCTTTAAAGCTGATACTGCTGCCTGTGCACTTTTATCATCTTCACAGACAATATTCTGCATTGCTGCACCTAGAGCGGTTTCAATTGCTGTTTCAAATCCAAGCGGTACCTTTATTAATTCAGCAATGACACCATGTATCCCCGAAAGCTCTTTGGAACGCATAACAAAACGTACCCCATGATTATAACCATCATACGATTGTTCCATTTCTTCCATCATTTTCTGACGAGTCGCTGTTTGACCAATGGAAATTCTCAAATCCTCCATTTGCTTTCTAACCGACTTTTCTTGTTCCAAATCTTGCTCGTATTGATGTTTTGTTTCTCGCATTTCTTCTTTTAACTGCTTCATCCGAGCTGTTGCTGAATTATTTTCTTCCTGTACCTTCTCAAACGCCTGCTTCATACCACGATTTGTAGCAAGCGAGGCTTCTTTTTCTATATTTAATTGTTCTTTACGGCTTTGCAATGTACCAAGTAAGCTCAATAAACTATTGGATTCCGCCTTCTTACTGCTCATTATAGAATGTAATTCATAAATGCGATTTTTTCGAGCTTCTACGGATGATTGATAAGCAAGTATCTCTGAAGAAAGGGTTTCAAAAGACTGCGTTTTTCTATGTAACGTTTCTTTCTGTTGTAACCATTCTTCCGTCAATTCCTTATGCTTTTCATCGAATCCCTTCCAATTGTTCTTTTCTTTTTCAGCCTTCATATCAAGTGCATCAATTTCTTCTTTTAAACGCTCGGCATCTTTTTCCATTACCGATAATTTTTCTTCACTTAATTGGCTCTGATTGACTAAAGAATTGATTTCTTCGATTTTTTTCAAAAGCAAATCTCTTGTTTCTAATCCTTGAGAATCTAACTGTTCATTTCGAGTTCGATTTTCTGTAAGATCTGTTTCAATCACCTTTTTTTGTTCTTTATTTTCTTCTATCTGACTGTTTAACTCTGTTAAATCGTCTTTCAGATATTCATTTTTTAATTCAATAGATTCTATGTTCTTTAATGTAATATTAATCTCTACCTCTTTATATTTGTCACGAAGAACTAAATATTCAGATGCTTTTTCACTGTCCTCTTTTAGTCCGCCGATACGGCTTTCAATTTCTCCTACAATGTCATTAACGCGATCTAAATTGTTTTGAGAAGACTCCAGCTTACGCTCTGCTTCTGCTTTTTTACTGCGATACTTAACAATACCTGCAGCTTCTTCAAAAATTTCTCTACGGCTTTCCGGTTTATTGCTCACAATTTCTGAAATTTTACCTTGTCCAATGAGTGAATATCCGTCCACTCCGATTCCGGTATCCATAATGAGCTCTCGAATGTCACGTAAACGACATGGATTATTGTTAATGGAGTATGCACTTTCGCCAGAGCGATACATCCTTCTTGTTATCGCAATTTCTGCATAATCAATAGGTAAAACTCCTGTACTGTTATCAATTACAAGAGTCGCCTCTGCCATACCTCTAGATTTACGATTTGCAGTTCCCGCAAATATAACTTCCTCCATTTTACCGCCACGAAGCATTTTAGGACTTTGTTCACCCAGTACCCATCGAATGGCATCTGAAATATTACTTTTTCCGCTTCCATTTGGTCCTACAATACATGTAATTCCTTCATGGAACTCGATGCTTACTGGGTCAGCAAAGGATTTAAAACCGTGTAGATCAATTCGTTTAAAGTACAAAAATTACCACCCCATTTTTTCTATAGCCGCCTTTGCAGCATGCTGTTCTGCCTCTTTTTTGCTTCGCCCTTGACCATTTCCGATGATTTTTTTATTCGCAGTTAATCGAACATAAAACGTCTTATCATGATCCGGGCCTTCTTCTTTCTCTACTTCATAATGAATGGCAACTTCCCCATTTATCTGCAATCTTTCTTGAAGTTCTGTTTTATAATCAGAATACAGCTTCCCAGCTAAAGCATCTTCTATCGTATCTTTAAGAACTCGTAAAATAAAATCGACAGAAACATCCCATCCTCCATCAAGATAAACAGCACCAATTACGGCTTCCATTGCATCTGCTAAAATGGATGTCCGATTCCTGCCTCCACTATTTTCCTCACCTTTTCCTAAATATAAATGTGTACCAATCTCTAGCCGAGTTGCACATTCCATCAATGATCGCTCACAAACAACCAATGAACGTAACTTCGTTAATTGCCCTTCTTCCACATCACTTAAACGATGATATAAATAATCACTGATGACTGCATCCAAAATAGCATCACCTAAAAATTCAAGGCGCTCATTGTTGGCATTATAAGCCTGTTTACTTTCATTGATGTAAGAACTATGAGTCAATGCATTTTTTAAGATGTTCAGGTCTTTAAAGGTATATCCAATTATTTTTGAAAAATCAAACTCACTCACTTTGCGTTATTTCCTCCAACTCAAGTACTGAATCCTGAATGACCTCTATAACTCTATTCTCTACATAAGGAATGCCTTTAATGATAGCATTTTTTACCGCATTCGCATTGGATGACCCATGAATTTTAAGCAAAACACCTTTTACCCCTAGAATAGGTGCTCCACCATATTCGGAATAGTCAAATTCCTGTTTCATTTCTTTTAGCTTATTTGACAGAAGCAAAGCTCCTATTTTTGAGCGTAATCCCTGCGTAAACTTTTTCTTAATTAATTGCAAAATACTCCAAGCCAAACCTTCAGTCAGCTTTAAAATTACATTTCCTACAAATCCATCACAAACAATAACATCACAGACACCATTTGGAACCTGTCTAGCTTCCACATTACCGATAAAGTTTAAGCGGCTCTTTGCTAAAAGCTCATGCGCACCTTTTAATACCGTTGTTCCCTTTGACTCTTCGGTTCCAATATTGACAAGACCTACTTTTGGTTTTTGAATCCCAAAAACACGTTCCATATAAATACTTCCCATTGTTGCAAATTCAAGCAAATTGGTCGGTTTACATTCTGCATTGGCTCCGGAATCTACCATTAATGACATTCCTTTTCCCAATATTGGATAGGTTGTTGCAATGGCTGGTCGGTCAATCCCAGGAATTCTGCCCAAAATAAAAAGACCTCCCGCCATAATCGCACCGGAATTTCCTGCGGATATTAATAAATCCGCTTCCCCGTTTTTTACCATATTCAATCCTCTTACAAGTGATGAATCGGTCTTGGTTCGAACCGCCTTTACGGGTGCATCCTCCATTGTAATCACATCCGATGCATGTACCACTTTGATTTGTTCTTTACGGTAGGTATATTTATCTAATTCATTTTGTATCTCATCTTCACGTCCAATAATATATATATCGTGTTCTATTTTTTTGCTGGCCTCTACACAACCTTTTACAATTTCAAAAGGTGCATGATCGCCGCCCATTCCATCAATGGCAATTCTCATTTACTTCTTCTCCTTTTCATTCAGGAAATTGTACTACTCTCTCAACTATAAAATATATCACAAAGCCATTTTGAATGCAATTTTCTAGGAGAAAAAATTCATGTCAAGCGTGAAGGATCAGAAACTCAATCAATAATTCAAATCATGTGTATAATCGTATTTATTTCAAGATGAGAAAGTTAAATTATATAAAATTTATCAATAAAATCTATCATATTTACAATAACCCCTATCCAAAAAATAATACCAACATAAGAAAGGAATTGTCAGAAAAAGATTGAGCAAAATTGAAAAAATATTTTACTGCTTAAATATTAGGAGGAGATAAATTCTATTTTATTACTCTATATTTCTACTATCACAGCCTCATCAGAAGGTAATACTATTTCCATAATTGAAACACTGTGCTCACCAACAGTAAATGCTTTACTTAAAATGCTTTGTATATCAATAGTGTTATGATCCACAGCTATGCTTAAGTTCGGAGAACTACTAAGTATATTACTGGTATTATAGTCCGTAACTATATTTTTTGAGTTTGAACAACTACTAAACAAAAAAAGACCTAAAATTAAAACTCCCAATAATACCTTTTTTCTGTTATTCACTTTTATTCCTCCTCTAACTGATAGAATTTGTATAACAGTGACAGTATCTACTCTATCTCAATGATTTCCCCTTTTTCTTTTTGATAATTTACTTTAAAATCTTCTTAAATTATTATACCATAATTTTCCGAAATTCCATTATAATATTCATTTAATTTGTATTAAATGAAAATATTTACATATTACTAACTTTAAAATGTAATATTTTAATTTTGCAATAAAAAAGATTGCCTTTCTTTTGCAATCCTTATTAAATAACCTTATTAAATTGTGTATTTTTTTATAACACAAAACATTAGTTTTTTTACTCTAACAGCTTCCGTTTTTACGGAAGCTGCAGAATAACTTTATTTATGTATTATGCCTCAATCTTAAGTATGGAAACTTCATAGGCAATTTTTATAGTTATATTTCCCTCTTCATCCTTTTTACGATATTCACGGCTCTGAATTCGTCCGGTAACACTAAGCTTGCTACCAACTTCCAGTTTGCTTGTATATCCCGCATTTCTCCCCCACGCAATGCAAGGTATATAATCTGACTTATTATACATACGATTTACAGCAAGCATAATGTCACAAATTTCTCTCCCCAATGGAGATACTCTGCCTACTGGTACCTTACATACAAATCCTTCAAGAAAAACTCGATTTTCATCCTCTAAATTTTCTTCATCGATATGAAATTCCCTTGCAAAAACAACAACATTTAATCGATTTCTTCCTTCTGCTGCCTCATTATAAGTACGTATTTGACCAAAAACATGTGCCCTTTGTCCTACTGAAAATGGAGTTTTCCAAATAAGACGTTCCGATACAATAATTTGTATCTCATCTTGATAGCCACTTTTTCGTTCTACCCCCAATGTAAAACTGTAGAACAATTCTCCATAGGATTTATGGCTGAATACCGCATCACTTATAATTGTACCCAATAATTCCACACTATTTGTCTCAAAGCCGTTTTCCACTTTTCTTCCCCCTTGTCATTTTTTATTCCGTAACCAACGGTTTGCTTTCCTCTGCATCACTCTTAACCTTCCCCTTTTGATCTAAAACCTGTTTGCCAGCATGGTTAATGTGATATCCTTTTTCATAGATAATTTCTCCTACAGGAACGATCTTGTAACCATCTTCCTGCAACTTATCTAAAATAATCGGTAAATATTCCTCAACATGCTCTGCGTTGTTGTGAAATAGCACAATAGACCCCGGCTTCACATTGCGTGTCACTCGCTCTACAATCTGATTCGTGCTGATATTTTTCCAATCTAAACTATCAACATCCCATTGGATGACGCAATAGCCCTCATCTTCACAGATTTCTATCACCTTATTATTATAGGAACCAAAAGGAGGACGGAAAAGTACCGGCCTTTTCCCCGTAATTTTTTCCACTTTATCCGCCATAGAAGAAAGCTCCTGCTTTATTTGCTCCTCAGAAAGTTTTGCCATATCAGGATGTGTAGATGAATGGTTGCCAATCTCATGTCCATTTTTAGAAATCTCCAAAACATCTTCCGGGTATTTGTCAATCCAAAGACTCACTAAAAAAAACGTTGTTTTAACTTGATGCTCATTTAATATGTCTAAGATTGGCTTCGTATGCTCATTCCCCCAAGAGGCATCAAAGCTAATTGCTACCTTTTTTTCTGAGGTTTCAACGGAATAAATCGGTAATTGCCGATCTACTCCAATCGCAATCGGGAAATGAAAAACATAAATTGAAACGGTTGCAATGACTAGCATTACCCCACATAATAAGAAAGCCAGCTTAGGGAACTTTGAAAATGCCCTCATAATATACATTCCTTTCTAAAAAGCTTCTATTGCATTCTATTCTAAGTTGGTTAAGCTTATGCAAAGAAAACAGCAAAGCACTTTTTTCTATATATTTTTTGTGATACACTATCTATAAAAATATCTTCCACTTGAAAAGGAGATTAGAAATTGAAACTATTTACTGTTAAAAAAGAAGAGAAAGAATTTGTTGCTCTTTTAAATAAAGATGAACAAACACTCATCCCCATTGCCGCATTAGGCCTTCCATATAAAGATATGAATCAGTTGATTGCAGAAATCACACAAGAAGAGTTATTTTTGTTAAAAGAAGCAGTTTTAAATGGTTCTTTTAATAATGAAGAAACCTCTAAAAATCTTTTATTGCTTTCAGATGTGATTGTTTGTGCGCCGATCCCAAAACCAAATCAGGATGTCATTTGTCTTGGCATCAACTATATGGCTCATGCAGCAGAATCAGCGCGCTATAAAGCAGAGGCTTTTGGTGGTGAACGTCCCTACCCGATTTATTTTTCTAAAAGAGTGAATAAAGCCGTTGGAACGGGCGGAGTAATTACATCTCACAGCGACATCGTTGATAGTCTAGATTATGAAGCAGAATTGACGGTTGTGATTGGAAAAGATGCCTTTCAAATAAAAAAAGAAGACGCTTATGATTACGTCTTCGGCTATACGATTATTAATGATGTCAGTGCTAGAAATCTTCAAACACAGCATAAGCAATGGTACTTTGGCAAAAGCCTTGATGGATTTCTGCCAATGGGTCCTTGTATCACCACTTCCGATGAAATTTCTTCACCTCCAAATTTAAAAATTTGTTCTCGTGTGAATGGTGAATTACGTCAAAACAGCTCTACCAGCTTATTAATATTTGATATTGCACATGTCATTCACGAACTATCTCAGGGTATGACCTTAAAGGCCGGTACTTTGATTGCTATGGGAACACCTGCCGGGGTAGGAATGGGATTCCAACCTCCAAAATGGTTAAAATCTGGTGATACCGTAGAATGTGAAATTGAGAAGATAGGAATTTTAAAAAATACTGTAAAGTAGGAGTTGACCATATATGAAACCTGAACGAGAATCAAATACCGCACTTATGACAAAAGGAGTGATCTGGAAACAGCTCCTTCTTTTTTCGTTTCCTCTTATTTTAGGAAATCTATTTCAGCAGCTATATAATATGGTAGACTCCATAGTCGTGGGAAACTTTATCGGAAGCCATGCCCTTGCTGCAGTTGGTGCAGGTACTTCCATCATCAATGTTCTCATTGCTCTTTTTATGGGATTAACCATCGGTGCAGGAGTGGTGATCTCTCAATTTTTTGGTGCAGACAAAGCGGATAAATTGAGCGAAACTGTACAAACGGCGGCCGTGTTTACGATACTATTTGGATTTTTTATGTCTTTAATAGGAGTTATTATGGCTGATCCTATTTTAAAATGGATTCATACTCCAAATTCTGTGTTTGCTCAATCCTCAATCTATTTGAAAATCTTTTTTTCCGGTATTTTATTTTTAATGATCTACAATATGGGTGCCGCAATACTCAGAGCCGTAGGGGATTCAAAAACTCCACTATATTACTTAGGAGCAGCTAGCATTGTAAATATTATTTTAGATGTTTTGTTTGTTGTTGTCTTTCATCTTGGAGTGTTAGGAGTCGCAATTGCTACTTTGATTGCGCAAGGAATTTCTGCGGTACTTGTTATAAGAAAATTAGTTCACTCAAACGAAAGCTATCAATTAAATCTTAAGATTTTAAAAATATATCCTGTAAGACTGAAACACATTCTTCTTCTAGGAATTCCTACAGGAATTCAGCAAATGGTTATTAGTCTTTCCAATGTGATTATCCAAGCTTACATCAATAAATTCGGTGCTGATGCAATGGCAGGTTGGAGTGTCTACGGCAAACTGGATGGTTTTTTAATTCTTCCCGTATTAAGTTTTGGACTTGCTATGACAACATATACAGGGCAAAATATTGGTGCAAAAAAAGCAGACCGCATCCATCAAGGCGTACGAGTCTGTATGCTGATGAATTGCGGTCTATGTATTTTTCTATCTTTACTTTTTTACGTTACTGGAAATATGGTATTTAAAATTTTCACAAGAGAACCTGAAGTATTGGATTTCTGTGCAGCGATTTTACACAGTATGGTTCCTTTTTACTTTCTTCTGGCTGTAATTCACGTTTTTAGCGGTACCATCAGCGGAGCAGGCTATTCTCTTTCTTCTATGATCATTATGACCGGCAACATGTGCATTCTTCGTATTTTTCTTATATGGCTTCTCTCTTCCATAAACAATGAGGTTTCCGTCATTTTTTATGCCTACATTCTTTCCTGGATAGGATGCGCCCTCTGTTTTACTATATATTACTTTAAAGGTAAATGGAGAAAGGTATTAAAAGAATTTTAAAGTTCTAACTTCATTACCTCAGGGAAACATTTTTTTCCACGCTGCGGACAAGAATAACAACCAAAAAATTGTGGTGATGTCTCCCAATCAATCTCTTCAAAGCTATGTTTTTTGAAAAATTCAGGCGCACGCGCTACCAAATAGATTGTTTTTGCATTCAATTGTTTGGCTTTTTTTAAGGCCTCATTTAACAATAAGCTTGCGACTCCGCTTTTACGAAATGGTTCTTCAACAGCGATACCATCAATAATGTATTCTTCCTCAAACAGTGCTAAAACGCACCCGCCGATTAGAAGGCCTTCTTCTGTTTCTGCTTTCCAGCAATGAAGAATATTGGGAGAAACCAATTCTTCTTCATCCATTTCCAAGTCATTTCTTAGAAATAGCTCCATAACAGGAAGGTAATCTTTTGTTTCTTCAATTTTTACCATTTTGCGCCCTCCATATTATCATGAATGGTGTTGATTCGAAGGCATTGAGGAATTACTTCAATATCCAAAGGAAATTCCGCTCCCTTTTCACCATCGACGTCTGTCCCTACCTGTTGCTCGGATTCTACATATAATTTTTTTGTTTTAAAAGCAACGACATTTTTATTTTCAGTATGTTGTCCTGTTAAAACATTAATTAAAAGTGGTGGAAGATCAATGATTGGCATTTCTCGAAATAACATGACATCCAGTAAACCATCATTAATTTCTGCAGTTGGTGCAATTCTCTTAAAACCTCCTGCAGATCGCCCGTTCATTACAAGCATAAAATAAATTTTTTCCTGAGCAGTGTATTCCTCACTGCTGATTTTCACTTGAATTGGACGAAGATTGGGAATCTCTGAAACGCCTTTTAAATAATACGAAATTACGCCCAAAGTATTTTTAATATTCGGGTCGGTTTTTTGACTAACGTCAACTAAAAAACCCATTGCAGCAACATTGATAAAATATTTATCATTAACACGTCCGACATCTGTAAAGGTATATCTTTCTTCCAGTGCCACATTAATCATTTGTTCAATTTCATGAGGAATGTCAAAATAATATGCGAAATCATTTGCTGTTCCTGCCGGAAAAATTGCTAATGGTAAGTCAACTTTGTTATTCAGCATAGCATTAACCACTACATTGATGGTACCATCACCACCGGCTGCAATGACTTTTCGATATTTTTTTTTGTCAAGATCACGAAATACTTCATTCAAAAAAGCTGGCTTATCCGCACGAATTGGAATGATTTGCATATGTTTTTTCTGAAATTGCTCAATAATGAGGTCTAAACTATTTTTAAACAATCCGCTTCCAGCTTTTGGATTGTATATCAATAATACTTTATTTGCCTTCGTACTCTTCATGTTTCCAAATCTCCCTAATCTTACCAATTAAATATAACGAACCGGCGAAAACAATTACATCAAAATCAGTTTGCTTTTCTTTTGCATACTGTACTGCATTTTTTGGTAAACCACCAACTTTACAATCAAATCCTGCCTTATTTACCTTTAAACACAAATCTTCTGCTCGTAATTTTCTTGGATTATCCGGCTCAGTCGCAACCAAAACGGCTCCGGTTTTGGCAAAATCATTTATCATTTTATCTACTTCTTTATCAGCAAGCATACCGATAAAAAGCAATATTTTTTTGCCTTTAAAATGCTTTTGCAAGGAATCGGAAAGTGCTTTTGCTCCTGCATCATTATGTGCACCATCAATAATCACAAATGGATTTTTTTGTAAAACCTCCAGCCGCCCGATTTGTTTTGCTTGTAACATTCCCTTTAAAATCATTTTTTGGGATAAGCTCATTATATCTTCTTTTTTAAGAATTTCAAGTACTGTCAATGCACATAACGCATTTTCAACTTGATGTTCCCCGATCATAGAAAGCATTACATCTTCATAGTTTTCTCCCATTATTTCCGCGGAAAAATGATAGGCATCCATGGAAGTGTTTTTGATGATTACATTATGCACTGCTTTTGTATAACCATCATCACCATTCTTATTGTTAAATTGCTTATTAGAAGAAAAACGGTCTGCATTGTAGAACAAAGCATTCTTTTTCTTTGCTATGGAAGCAATAACCTCAGTAGCAGCAGCATCTTTAACATTACAAACAATAGGAGCATCCTCTTTTATAATACCCGCTTTCTCAAAAGCAATTTTCTCCAAAGTATCTCCTAAATATTCCATATGATCAAAAGAAATAGATGTAATTACAGTAATCAGCGGATTTTGAATAATATTGGTCGAATCACCTCTGCCTCCTAAACCAACCTCCAAAACCACATAATCCACTCTTTTTTTCCAAAAATATAGAAAAGCAATTGCAGTAATGACTTCAAATTCTGTTGGTGATTCAAATCCATCTGAGATTAACCGATCAACTTGAATCAATACTTCTTCCGTACAGGATGCTAAGTCCTGCTCAGAAATCAATTCACCATTGCATTCCATCCGCTCCGTGAACTTTTCAAGATATGGGGAGGTGTATAATCCTACCCCATATCCATTTTGTAGTAATACCGAATAAAGATAACGACAAACGGAACCTTTCCCATTCGTTCCTGCCACATGAATGGCCTTGAGCTTATCCTGTGGATTTCCCAAATACTCCATCAGTGTAATCATTCGTTCTAAGCCCAACTTACTGCCAAATTTTCCAAATTCGTGTATCTTCTCTAATGTTTCTTCATATGTCATAATCAATTAGCTCAACTTCTTTTCTACCAAAGCCAAACGAGCAATAACCTTTTCCAGCATGCCTTCATACTTGTCCATTTTTTCTCTCTCCGCATCGATAACCGCTTTCGGAGCTTTGCTTACAAACCCTTCATTGGAAAGTTTACCCTTAACACGAGCCACTTCTCCGGTTAAACGTTTCTGTTCTTTTTGCAAACGTTCAAACTCAGCTTTATAATCCAAAAGATCATCTAAAGGAATAAAGATTTCTACATGGTTCATAACTGCAGACATAACCTCATCCGGTACATCCTTACGATCGCTGATATAGTGAATTTCCACAATATTTGCAATGCCCTTAATATGACGTTCGGCACTCTTAATATAATCCATTTCTTTTCCGGAAGAAAGAATCACAGCATGCAGCTTCTTTGAAGGAGCAGCTTCTGCTTCTGCACGAATGTTTCGGATGCTGCGAATTGCTTCCATTGCTAATTCCATCTTTTCCACTTCTTCTTCAAATACCAGTTCATCACAATAAGATGGCCAGCTTTCTTCCATTAAAAATCTCTCTGCAGCTTCTTCTTTTGGAAGGAAGCTCCAAATCTCTTCGGTGATGAACGGCATAAATGGATGAAGTAATTTTAACATATCCTTTAATGCTCTTACCAATACATATCTTGCTACCTTTTTATCCTCTTCATCATCACCGTAAAGTCTTGCTTTTACAAGCTCAATGTACCAGTCACAATATTCGTTCCAAATTAGTTCATAGATTTTTTGTGCACCCAAAGAGAGTTCAAATTTATCCATATTTGCAGTGATTTCTTTTGCCGCACTGTTCACTTTTGAAAGAATCCATTTGTCTTCTTCCTTGAGTGCCATTTTTGAAAGCCCGTTGCTTCCATCTGCCATTGCCTTAAAGTTTCCAGCCTCATCCTGTAAGTTCATAATTACAAAACGAGATGCATTCCAAAGCTTATTTGCAAAGTTACGACTTGACTCAAGCTTATCAGTCTTGAAACGCATATCATTGCCCGGTGTGATACCAGTCATCAGCATGAATCGAAGTGCATCTGCACCAAACTGATCTATAATTTCAAGAGGATCAATACCGTTTCCTAAGGATTTACTCATCTTTCTTCCTTCGGCATCTCTTACCAATCCATGCACATATACGTATTTAAACGGTACTTCATCCATAACATCCAATCCAGAGAATACCATACGAACAACCCAAAAGAAAATAATATCATATCCGGTTACAAGAACATCAGTCGGATAGAAATAGTTCAGATCTTCGGTCTCATTTGGCCAGCCTAAAGTAGAAAACGGCCATAATGCAGAGCTGAACCAAGTATCCAATACATCTTCATCCTGATGAAGATGTGTGCTTCCGCACTTAGTGCACTTTTCAGGTGCTTCCTTAGAAACCATAAGTTCCCCGCAATCATCACAGTAATAAGC
Organism: Anaerovorax sp. IOR16; assembly: GCF_017168145.1. Classification (GTDB taxonomy): domain Bacteria; phylum Bacillota; class Clostridia; order Peptostreptococcales; family Anaerovoracaceae; genus IOR16. Next base: position 183,481 of record NZ_JADQTL010000012.1, read on the forward strand.
CGGAATGCGATGTCCCCACCAAAGCTGTCTTGAAATACACCAATCACGGATTTCTTCAAGCCAATGCAAATAGATTTTTTCGAATCGATCCGGAACATGCATAAGCGCTTTTGTCTTTGCAGCCTCAATCGCAGGTTTCGCAAGTTCTTCCATCGCTACAAACCACTGATCGCTAACCATTGGTTCTACAACCGTATGGCAACGGTAGCATTCACCGGATGGAATTACCTTTTCTTCAATTTCTACTAAAAATCCTGCGGCTTCCAGATCAGCGACCCAAGCTTTTCGACATTCATAACGACTCATTCCCTCGTATTTTCCTGCCATGCTATTCATCGTTGCATCTTCATTAATGCAGCACAATTTCTCTAAATTATGACGTTCACCAACTTCAAAGTCATTTGGGTCATGAGCCGGAGTAATTTTTACTGCACCCGTTCCCTTTTCCGGATCCGGATATTGGTCAGCGATAACCGGAATGGCTCTTCCCATAAGCGGAAGAATCACATTCTTTCCTACCATGTCTTTATATCTTTCATCACTTGGATGAACTGCAATCGCTACATCTCCGAACATGGTTTCCGGACGCGAAGTCGCTACGACAATGCCTTCACCACCGTCTTCTCCCGGATAACGGAAATACCAATACTTTCCGCTTTTATCCTCGTGCTCTACCTCTGCATCAGACAATGAGGTGCCGCATTCCGGACACCAATTGATAATACGGCTTCCTTTATAAATTAATCCTTTATTGTATAAACGTACAAACTGCTCTAAAACTGCCTGATTGCAGCCTTCATCCATTGTAAAACGTTCTCTTTCCCAGTCGCAGGAGCTTCCAAGTTTTCGAATCTGATTCTCAATTCTTCCACCGTACTCCTTTTTCCATGCCCAAGCTCGTTTTAAAAATTCTTCTCTTCCGATTTCCTCTTTTGTTTTGCCCTCTTCTGCACGAAGCTTTTCTACGACCTTTACTTCGGTCGCAATGCTGGCATGGTCAGTTCCCGGAAGCCAAAGCGCACAGTACCCTTGCATTCTCTTAAATCGAGTCAATACATCCTGCAATGTCTGATCCAATGCATGTCCCATGTGCAACTGTCCAGTGATATTTGGCGGCGGCATTACAATGGTAAACGGTTTTTTATTTTCATCTCTTTCAGCGTGAAATGCACCGCTGTTTTCCCAAGATTGATAAATACGATCTTCAAATTCCTTGGGACTATAAGTTTTTGCTAAATTCTTTTCCATCTGTCGTCCTCTCTCTTTAATTTTATTTTTACTCATATTTTTGTTTTATATGGCGGTCTTTTTATTAAACTTGTTATAAATATTCTCGTTACTTCGTGAGAAATTTAAACTTCACTTAAAACTCTGTATAAAAAAACCGCCCTTTATGGTATAAAACCTAAAGGACGGATCATTCCGCGGTACCACCTTTATTCCAAAGCATTCACATTCGATGTTACGATATTGCAGTACATTATTATAGTACTTCTTACATCAAATTCTTGCTTTGACCCTCATTTTAAATTACGCTCCGAAGCAACCTTCCTCAGACAGGGGCTTTCGAAATCTTTCAGCCACGGATTTCGTTCTCTAATAAAGCATCTCTAAGTACTCCTCTTCATCATAACGCTTGTATTTAATTTTGCTGTTTTTCATTGCAAAACAGCTTATCTTTTATTTTATCGTATCGACACTTTTTGTCAAGCAATTTAAGAAAGATTACACTTGATAGATACATCAATAATACAATTCCAAAAACTACATTTGAAATTGCGTAATACTATATACTAGCTTCTTCTTTATAAGATTTTTTTGCTTCATAATACTTTCTTAAAAATGACTGTCTATGTAAAGGGCATTCACCATGAATATCAAGTCCTTCATAGTGCGCCTTAGTCCCATACCCTTTATTATTTGCAAATGCATAATAAGGATAGTCCGTTTCATACTCGACCATCATTCGGTCTCTTGTCACCTTTGCTAAGATGGATGCAGCTGCAATCGAAACGCTGTTACTGTCACCTTTAATGATTCCGGTTTGAGGAATATCAATATTTTTTAAAGTCAAAGCATCGATTAAGATGTGTTCCGGTTTTTCTTTCAGCTGTTGAATTGCTTGTGTCATCGCTTCCTTTGTCGCTTCCAAAATATTAATTTCATCAATTCTTTGATTATCAACAATCCCAATGCTGTAACAGACTGCCTTTTCTTTGATTTCTTCAAATAGCTGCTCTCTTTTTTTCTCAGATAGTTTTTTTGAATCATCTATCCCAAGCACACTAAAATCTTCTGGCAGAATCACCGCTGCCGCTACCACAGGGCCGGCCAAAGGTCCTCTTCCCACCTCATCCACTCCTGCAATCCATTGAATCCCTTTTTCGTAAAGTTCGGATTCGATGCGCTTCATTTCAATTAATCTTTCTTTCTGTTTTTCTAAACGTTCTTCCTTTGTCATATGCATTGCTCCAAAGTAATTCTTCCAATTTGTGCACTACGAAATTCATCCATTACCGTTCTGCCTGTTCGCTCATAATCTATGCGCTTCCCCGATTGTATAAAACCTCGTTTCTTAGCAATGGCTTCCATTGTAGCAAGTGGGGTTTCCTCAATACCTTCTAACTTATACCGTTCGATCAGAAGCTCAGGATAATCTTTACATAATATCGTAATTAATTCAAGTGCAAGTGTAGCGATATCTAAAATCTCATCTTTTATAGAACCGCAGAATGCCAAATTAAGTCCTGCCTTGGGATCTTCAAATTTTGGCCATAAAATTCCGGGTGTATCCAAAAGCTGCATTTCATTTCCTAAATTCAACCACTGCTTTCCCCTTGTAACACCTGGTTTATTTCCGGTTTTTGCGCTTTTCTTTCCGGTCAAACGATTGATTAAAGAGGATTTTCCTACATTTGGTACTCCTACAATCATCATTCGAAGCGGTTTCTTTCTTACTGCATCTTTATTTTTTTCATCACGTAAGGTAGTAAGCAATTTTAATAGCTGTGATACACCGCCTCCGCTCATACAATTCATTGTAAGAACATACGAACCTTGACTTTTAAAATGTAAAATCCAGCGTTCTGTAGCCCCCTGATCTGCCAAATCGCTTTTATTTAAAATAATAATACGGCGCTTACTTTTAACAAGCTCATCAATAATCGGATTACGACTGGAAATCGGAATCCGTGCATCTATCACCTCAATCACTGTATCTACTGCTTTTAAATTTTCTTGTATCAATTCCCTGGTTTTTTTCATATGTCCGGGGTACCAATTAATGTGTTCCATCTCACTTCTCCTTCCCCTTTAACTCAATCCTATTATGTATTATAGAAACTAATTATATTTATAAAAAATGGGTTTTGCCCCTTTGTACTTCTATTTTAAAATTTTTATTCCTATCGATTAAGTTTTTTCTATCTAAAGAAACAAAAAACAAAGGGAACCTATGAGGCTCCCCAAAATGTTTTTCGTTCTTATTTAACTTCCTTGCTCTTGATTTTAGCTGCCTTACCAGTTCTTTGACGCATATAGTTCAGCTTTGCTCTTCTTACATCGCCCTTACGAACGACTTCAATCTTAGCAATCAAAGGCGAATGAATTGGGAAAGTCTTTTCCACACCAACACCAGAAGCAATTCTTCTTACAGTAAAGGTCTTAGCTAATCCACCATTCTGTTCTTTTAGGACAAAGCCTTCAAAAACCTGGATTCTTTCACGATTTCCTTCCTTGATTTTGATGTGAACTTTTACCGTATCACCAACTCCAAATTCAGGTACATCTGTCTTTGCATAATCTTGTGCAATCACATTCATGATATCCATTGTTGTATCCTCCTCTCTCCATAGACGTTCTTGGTATCCAAACGCGCGCATTTTGCGCTATATCCAGAGGACCGCCCGTAATACATCAATAAATAATATACCATGTCCTTATATTATTTGCAAGAATTATTTATATATAATTTTATTATAAAAACTAAGCTCTGGGATGCGTACGATCATACACATCCTTTATATGATTTTTCGCTACCGAAAGATATATTTGTGTTGCAGTAATATCTTCATGACCCAATAAGTCTTGTAACGATTTCAAATCAGCTCCATTTTGTATCATATGTACTGCAAAGGAATTTCTTAGAATCTGCGGAGTCAGCTTATGTTCAAGATCAGCACTTTTCGCATATTCCTTCATAAGCTTCCAAAGTCCTTGTCGAGTCATTCGTTCCCCATAATAATTTAAAAACAAAGCAGTTTCTTCCTGTGACTTATTTCTGAGAAACTTTGGACGTACTTCATAGATATACGTTTCCAAAGCCTGCCTTGCCGGTCTTCCAAGTGGAATAATCCTCGCTTTTCCATGCTCTCCAGTACAAGTAATGAAACCAATGCGTAAATTAATATCTTCCACATTCGTACCGGTAATTTCGCTCACTCGTATCCCAGCTGCATAGAGCAACTCTAAAATTGCCTGATCCCTAAGTCCTTTTATTGATGTGTCCGGTTGTTTAAGTAACCTCTCCACTTCCTCAATCGTCAAATATTCTACCACTCTTCGCTCAATTTTCGGTGAACGAATATGAAGAGTCGGATTTTCCTCTATAATACCTTTTTCCAATAAAAAGCGGAAAAAGGAACGTAAGGATGCAATTTTACGATTTACAGTTGATCCTGATTTCCCTTCATTTTTCAATTTCAGTAAATAAGAAATGACATCGGTATTACTTACTTCACAAATATCTCCAGTTCCTTTTTCTTTTAAAAAAGTGAAAAACTCTTCTACATCTCGACGGTATGCAGTTAAGGAGTTTTGACTCAGCTTTTTCTTCCCCTCAAGATAGCTCATAAAATCTAATAAATTCTTATCCATAAAACGCAACCCCTTCTTTTCTGCCTTATTCTCTCAAAAAAAGTATAGCCTACCGAAATGATGTTTACAATAACAACTTTTTAAGTATATCCCGGACTTGCTATTCATAAATATAAATGGTAAAGGAGTGATTCTCATGAGAAAAAACATACACCATAAAATAATTCCCCTTGCCCTTGAAAGAAATATAACCATTTTTGCGATTCTTTTTTTCTTTCTTTTGGGTATTTCTGTGGGTACCTTCATGGAACTAATGCTCTCTGCACAGGATAAAAATGATCTTCTTCAATATTTGAATCAAAATCTTTTTACTGTAAAACTTTCATCCGACTCATTTCCTCAGATATTTGTAAATTCAGTTGCAAACAATTTAGGGTTATTAATCCTGATTGCGCTTTCCGGAGTTACCGTTATTGGATTTCCTGTTGCTCTGCTATCAGTTGCGTATAAAGGAATCACTCTCGGTTTTTCTTCGGCTCTTCTTTTAGATACTTTATCTCTAAAAGGAAGTGCCTTAATTTTGTTAACAATGGTGCCGCAAAATATTATTTTGGTACCTATATTGCTTTTAACTGCAATTTGTGCAACGAATTTTGCATTTAATACGATTTCTGATCGTAGGTCTGGAATAAAAAAGAGCCTGACAAACAATGCTGGCTCTTATGTCCTATATTATATCCTATTTTCATTACTGCTATTAATCGGATGCTTGATTGAATCCTTTATATGCCCAATCTTGCTGCAACTAATAGGATAGCATTGATGGTTTTTCCATCAATAATTTGCCCATTTATAACCATTTCTTTCAACTCAGCCACATCATATTCAAATAAGTCAATGGCTTCATGTTCATCGAAATTTGTTTCTCCCGGTTTTAAGCCTGTGGCAAGATACAAATAAATGATTTCGGTGGAATATCCAATTGAGGAATAAAAAGCAGATAAAAACGTAACTTGATCGGCTGTATACCCTGTTTCTTCTTTTAGTTCACGAATGGCAGTAATCATAGGGTCTTCACCTGTTTCCCTTTTTCCTGCCGGAACTTCCAGTACAACTTGTTCTGCAGGCTTACGAAATTGCTTTATCATCAGCATTTTCCCTTCAGGAGTAAGCGCTGCAATTCCAACACCACCGTTATGCTCAACAATTTCACGATAGGAGGTTGCCTCGCCTTTTACGGTAACCTTATCCTTTCGTAGATTTAAAATAGCTCCCTTATAAATCATTTCGGAAGAAATGGTTTTTTCTTCAAATGTCATAATGCAATCTCCTTTCCGTTTTATTTACTTACTCATATTTTTAGATTTTTCCGCACAGATATGCACCGCTTCCATGACAGAAGATCGAAATCTACTTTTTTCAAGCGAACGAACCGCTTCAATCGTTGTTCCAGCCGGAGAACAAACTTGATCCTTTAATTCTCCCGGATGAAGTCCTGTTTCCAGAACCATCTTAGCTGCACCCAAAACGGCTTGTGCCGCAAATTGATAAGCTTGTTTTCTTTGCATACCCTCTGCAACTGCTCCATCTGCCAAGGCTTCTATAAACATGTAAGCGTAAGCAGGGCTGCTTCCACTCACACCAACGACAGCATCAATTAAGCTTTCACTTATTTCTTGCACCATACCTATACTAGAAAACAATTCCAAAACTTTTGTAAACGCTTCTTCGCAAACCGCTTTATTACGGCTAACAGAGGCCATCCCCTCACCAACTAGAGATGGAGTATTCGGCATAACACGGATGACGCCAACACCACGCAGCATAAAACCTTCCAGATAGGAGATTGAGACACCTGCCGCAATCGAAACTAAAGTTTTTTGCGTTGTTATAGCTGCTGCCACCTGAGGCATTACTTGTTCAAATGTATTTGGTTTTACTGCTAATACCACAATATCCGAGTTATCTACCAACTCTTTAATGCTTTTGGTATTATGAATACCTAATTCCTCTTGCAGCGTTTGTGCTTTTTCCACATGATGATTGTAGACATAAATAAAATCTGCTTTTTTTGGATTCGCTGTTAGATACCCTTTTATAATTGCACATCCCATATTTCCCGTTCCAATAAAACCGATTTTCATAATTCCACCTCCATCAACTCTATATCACTCTAGATTTTTCCGTTATCTTATTGGCCTTCTATGCTTTTCCAAAGAAAACCGTTCCTTTTTCAGCATCATCTGCAATTTTTCTTAAAATATCCATTTTCTTACCATTTGCAAGAATCATTGGAATGCCATAGGCATTTACTCTTCTTGCTGCCTCTATCTTAGTTAAGATACCGCCTGTTCCAAATTGATTGGTTCCTCTGGTGTCAATTTCTTGCAGTAACCCATCTATATCATAGATTTCTTCTATTAATTCTGCCTTTGGATGATCCTTTGGATTTTTTTCATAAACACCATCAATATCACTAAATAAAATCAAAAGATCTGCATTCCATAAATTAGCTGTTAAAGCGCTGAGTGTATCATTATCTCCAATCTTAATTTCATCTACACTCACACTGTCATTTTCATTCACAATCGGAACAACGCCCTCATCAACTAAGGTAAAGAGCGTGTTACGAATGTGTAAATTTCTTTTTGGATCTGCAAAATCATCTCTAGTAAGCAAAAGCTGCCCTACATGAATCCCATACTCTTTGAAAAACTCCTTATATGCCATCATCAGTTCTACTTGTCCAATTGCACATAATGCTTGTTTATAATTAATGTCACCCTTTCGGCTCCATTTATTGATGGCTCCGACACCACAGATTCCAGCACCCGATGATACTAAAATTACTTGTTTCCCTTTTTGAATCAATTCATTAATTTGCTCTACAATGTTATGCAAAGTCTTACGATTGACCTCACCGTTTTCATCCGATAGAGTATTGCTACCTAATTTTATTACAATTTTTCGGCTGTCTTCAATTAACTCCCCTATGGTACTCATTGCTTCTTACTGCTACCTTTCTATTGATTTTCAATCGCTTTTACTATTTATACACGAAGCTCTACCGCTTCACCCAAACACTCTTTTTCTTCTTTAAAAATAGGATCTAAATATTCCTTTACAAACTCTTCGGTTTGCTGTGGCGATCTTCCGATATAATCCTCCGGTGTTAAAAGTGTTTCTACATCCTCTAAGGTTAATCCAAATGCTGGGTCCTCTGCAATTCGTCTTAACAAATCATTATCAAGACCTTCATCTTTTACACGACTCCCGGCTGCCATAGAATGTTCTCGAATTCTTTCATGCAGTTCCTGACGATCTCCGCCCTTTTTTACAGCTTCCATTAGAATATTTTCCGTTGCCATAAATGGAATTTCGCTGAGTATACGTTGACGAATCACCTTATCATGTACAACCAGTCCGGTTGAGATGTTTGTGCAAATATCTAAAATAGCATCGCATGCCATAAAACTTTCTGGAATAGCCATACGGCGATTTGCAGAATCATCCAAGGTTCTTTCAAACCATTGAGTACTAGCTGTATCTGCCGGATTCTGTGCCATATTCATTACATAACGAGCTAAGGAAGCGGCACGTTCACTTCGCATTGGGTTTCGTTTATATGCCATTGCAGAAGATCCGATTTGATTTTTTTCAAACGGCTCCTCCACTTCTTTTAAATGCTGAAGTAGACGAATATCATTTGTCATCTTATGCACACTCTGTGCAACACCGGAAAGGACAGAAAGAACACGATAATCAATTTTTCTTGTGTAAGTTTGACCAGATACGGCTACCACTTTTGAAAATCCCATTTTTTCTACTACCATACAATCCAGCTTCTTTACCTTGTCCATATCAGCATCAAACAAATCAACAAAGCTAGCTTGGGTTCCGGTCGTTCCCTTTACACCTAACAATGGAATTTCATCAATTAAACGAGTTACCTCTAGGTAGTCATAATAAAAATCCTGCATCCATAAAGTTGCACGCTTTCCAACTGTAGTTAATTGGGCAGCCTGAAAATGTGTAAAGCCAAGAGTAGGCATATCTTTATATTCCAATGCGAACTGGCTCAGTCTATAAAGCAAATTGATCAACTTTTTGCGAATTAATTTTAAACCTTCCTTCATTACAATGATATCGGTATTATCCCCAACATAAGCACTGGTTGCGCCCAAATGGATGATTGGACGTGCTTTTGGACATTGGAGACCAAACGCATAAACATGAGACATAACGTCATGACGTGTCTCTTTTTCTCTCTTAATAGCATCTTCATAATTGATATCATGCTCAAAGGCTTTCATTTCATCAATTTGTTCTTGATTGATTGGCAGTCCTAATTCCATTTCAGCCTCTGCCAAAGCAATCCATAGGCTTCTCCATGTAGAAAATTTCACATCGGAAGAAAAAATATGGGACATTTCTTTGCTCGTATATCGAACGATTAACGGATTTTCATAACGATCTGTACTCATACTTACACTCCTTATCTATAAAACACTTGTGATTACTTATTTATATAACCTAAATAATATACTACATTTTCCTTCGTTTTTCAATTGCTTTCCATGGATAAAAGAATTTTAAGAATCAATAAAGAAATATACTATTGAGTAGAAAAAATATTATTTTGGCAAAAATTATAAAAAAATGTCTAATAATGTGTTAGAATATAAAAAATATTCTAATAAAAGCAACATCCGATAAAATAAAATACGTTGAAAGGAAGGTTCCCTATGAAAACAATAAAAAAGAGTATCCTCATAAAAATCTTAGTCAGTACCGTTATCCCAGTTGTTTTATCACTTTCCATTTTACTTGTTCTAGTACTAACCTTAGTAAAAAATGAAGTAACCGTGCTTACAACTAATTCCATAACAGCAAATTCAAAACAAGCCGCTTATCAAGTCAGTGAATTCTTTACACAATATATAAAGATAACTGAATCATTAGCAGCCGATCCCGATATGGAAATGTATTTTAAAGAGGTAAAAGCAGGCATGCACTTTGACGATGCTAATGGAGCAAAAAATGTTGAGAAAAGCTTGAGTCAAATTGCTGCACTAGATAGTGAAAATGTCATTGCCAGCTGGATTGCTGATTTTGATTCTAGTCAGTTAATTGTTTCGGATGGTTATACAAGTGGTGATGACTGGATCATTACGACTAGAGATTGGTACATAAGAATAATAAATGAAAAGCAAGCAATTCTAACGAGCCCATATGTAGACACTGCTACCCAGCAACTTATTGTCAGTGCAATTGCTCCTGTATATGATCATGCAACAAACCAAATGATTGGTGCCGTTGGTTTGGATTTAACATTAGAAAACTTAATTCATATTATGGAAAACTATAAACTCGGAGAAGATGGTTTTTTCACATTCGTATCTGCTGATGGAACCGTCATTTTTGACCGTAATGAAGAGTACATTATGAAAAATATAATGGGAATCGGCTTATCAAAAGAAATTATTAATTATTATAACAATCAGGAAGAAGGCTACACTCCTTATTCTCGCAGTGGTGCAGAGGTTTACGGATACTACAGTCAAATTGGAAATACCGGATGGAGTGTACTTTCTTCGATTTCAAAAGCAGAATACTATCACACGTACAATAATTTAATGAAACTTTTAATCTTGATTTGTACTATTATCATGCTTGTTTTAATTGGAATCATTGTTTTAATCTCCAGAAGTATCGTAAAGCCATTAAAACAGCTCTCTAACGTTGCAAATCAAATTGCAGACGGTGATTTGGACATTCAGATGAAATTCACCTCAAATGATGAAACTGGACAAGTTGCTTCATCAATTGAACGAACCGTAGTAAGACTAAAGGACTATGTAAAATACATTGATGAAGTTTCTGAGGTTTTAAATCAAATAGCTATGGGAAATATGGTATTTGATTTAAAGCATGATTATGTAGGTGAGTTCGCTAAAATTAAGACTTCATTGTTAAATATTCAAAAAACCTTTACGCAGACACTTACAAACATCTCCATATCGGCGGATCAGGTTGCAAGCGGCTCTGACCAGGTTGCAAGCGGTGCTCAAGCATTGTCACAAGGTGCTACTGAACAAGCCAGCTCCATTGAAGAACTGTCTGCAACTATCAATGAAATTTCTCAACATATTAAAAACAATGCAGAGAATGCAAATCATGTAAGAACTGTCTCAAATGAAAATACGGAACAAGTTCTAGATGCCAATCTCCAAATGAAAAATATGGTCTCTGCTATGAATGAAATTCGCAGTGCTTCAAATGAAATTGGAAAAATTATTAAAACAATTGATGACATTGCATTCCAGACTAATATTCTTGCTTTAAATGCCGCCGTTGAAGCTGCAAGAGCCGGTGCCGCAGGGAAAGGCTTTGCTGTCGTAGCCGATGAAGTTCGTAACCTTGCAGGAAAAAGCGCCGAAGCTGCCAAAAATACAACAACACTCATTGAAAGTGCGATACATTCCGTAGAAAAAGGAACACAAATTGTAGATCAAACAGCAGATGCTCTTGAAAAGATTGTTGAAGGTGGTCAACAAACCTCTCAACTCATAAACGAAATTTCTGAAGCTACCAACGAACAATCTTCCTCTATGAATCAAGTAACCTTAGGTATGGATCAAATTTCTTCCGTCGTTCAAACGAACTCTGCAACCGCTGAAGAAAGTGCTGCAGCAAGTGAAGAACTGTCCGGTCAATCACAGTTATTAAAAGAGCTTGTAGCACAGTTCCACCTTGCTCATGATACGGATTATATTAGTACTTCTTCTGATTTTGATCAACTTGAACAAACAGAACAAAACACTAACATTGATATGGATGATCGATCTGAAAGCAATGAAATAAATTCAAAATATTAATTCATGATTTGCTTATTCAATGAAAATATAATTACTTATAAAGTAAAAGCCATGCAAACAATCATTTGCATGGCTTCTTTCATTATACAGTTAAGAAATTATTTCTTTAAATATTTGAATATCATCGTTGCCGCTTCGGCTCTTGTTGCATTTGCTTTTGGTGCAAATTCGTAACTGCCGTCCTCTTGCTTAATTCCACTGATGATTCCGCCCTTCTGCATCATAGAAACTGCATCTTTTGCATAAGTAGCAATCTTTGCATCGTCTGCAAAACTTATGCTCTGATTCTTTTCTGCAATCGTCTTCTTTTCTGCCTTTTGAATGTAGTTTTGAATCATCACTGCCATATCTTGACGAGTAATTTTTGCATTCGGCATAAAGCTTATGCTGTTGTCTGCCATCTTTGTTCCTTTTACTATGTCATTTGCATAAGCCCATGCAACTGCCTTTGCATACCAGTCAGTATTTTTTACATCAGAGAAGATCTTTGAGGCTTCGTTTGCATCTACCTTTACAGATTTTTCCGTAATTGCGCTGCCGCTTGCTCCTGCCTGGCTCTTTGCCATCCCGTAAAGAATCTGAGTAAATTCTGCTCTTGTAATGTTTGCATTTGGACTAAAGGTATCCTTTGTGGTTCCGCTCACAATTCCCTTTTCAACTAAGTAGGTAATCGAATCATAATACCACTGACCTTTTTTCACATCATTGAATCCATTGTCCCCATCCGTTGCGATATCCTTTCCTACCACAAAGCAGGATAAGTGATTGATCTCAAACGTCACAAGCTTAGTTTTTTCATCGTATTTACTTGTCAGCTTTGTCAATTTTCCTTGATCATCCAAATACCATGCAGCTATTTGATTTGCGTTTTCCCCGCTTTTTAAAGTATATGGAAGCAAAATACTTAACTTTTGGCTGCCAAAGGTTTTAATTTTTTTCTCACCGGAAAGAATGGATACATCATAAACCAGATTCTCTCCAACTGCTTTTTTCTGAGCCTCGGTTAAGGTTTTTGCACTTGCACTATTTTTATCGATTCTTGCGATTTGGAAGCTTATCTCTTTTCCTTCTGCCGCTTTCTGAACTTCCTTTAATGTCTTATTTTCTACATGAATCGTTCCAATCGAAGTAATCACAAGCACTTCAACCTCTTCCTTTGCCAATTCTTCCATCGAGGATACCGGCACGGTCGTTTCCACGATCGATGCATTGCTGTCACTCTTAACATTAAGCAGGATTTGTGGCTTCACGTTTTTCTTTCCATCTTTTTCAGCTTTCTTAACAGCTTCCAAAGCCTTATCTAATGCTGCTTTTAAATCTTTTGAAGTAATCGTTACGGTAGCTTTTCCGGTGCTGTCTGTTTTTGCTTTGGCATCAATCCTAACTTCAACTTCACTGTTTGTTTCCTCTGGTTTGTTTGGCCATTTCTCTGAACCCTCTTCCTGTTTATAGTCATCCGTATAATGCCATACCAGTCGATCTCCGTTGGTCAACTTATCCTCGAGAAGTCCGCCGGAAGGATGCTTTTCATTAATCGTATACATCCAACCACTGTTTTTACCGTTATCAAATTCTCCCAGCCAACCGTCCGGTCCTTTTATTTTTTTAACGTAACCACCTTTTGCTCCCTCTTGATCTAATCCATATTCCTGCAATCCTCGCATAAAGACCTTATATACGGTTACCGAATCCCCATTATATATATATTTTGTTTTCGGTATCCACTCTTCAAAATCATTTGGATTTTTTTCATATACATATTTTTTACCGCTTTCTCCATGCTTTGGCACACCCAGTAGGGTAAAGTATACTTTAATCTGCTTCTCTCCCGGATTCGATCCTCCGCCTGATGATAGTTTGTCAATCATATCCTTTGCGTCATTGTAACGGTCCATAACTGAGCTTCCTGCCCAATCAAGTAAAGCTTTTTGTTCCGCATTTAATAAATTGTACGCTTTTGTAACTGCTTCTACCTTATCTTTATCCTGTAAAGTAATGACATCTGCGTCCGGCAAAGAAAGCATCTTAGAAAATACTTCAGCAGTCTTCTCCGTACCCTCTAACCTAAGGATTACCCTTCGTACATTTCCATATTTTTCTAGTGTTTGTTCTCCAACAAATGATTCCCAATAATCACCAAATGGTTTTTTCCATTTTTCATAAAAATCAATGCATTCTTTGACTTTTATTTTGTCTTCTAATGTAAGTGTTTCATCATTTGGAAATGCTTTGATCATTTCTTGAAATTCTACATATGGCATTCCATATTTCACTTTAGCAGTCATTGAAGTATCAATAGCAGCCATCGCTTCGTATAAATCGTAATAGACTTTTCCAAGACCAATGATTTTTCCTGTTTCAACCGTCTTTGCTTCTTCTTTCGCATTTGATATTGCGGTTTGCAACGTTTGCATCTGCTGTTCGGTTCCGTTTTTCATACCTTCCGCTTTTACTACCAATTGATCAAATTTATCTCGGGTTAGCGCACAACGATCCCATACGCTTCCGCCATTGATGAGGTCACCCATAGCAATGATAATGTCTTTCCATAGACCCACGCTTCTATCCTCATTAGCGCTATATGAGAATAACCCATCCGCATTCATATGGCGATCGCGGGTTGTTGTTAACGGTGTATATAAAGTCTCCGCATCCGTTACGGCAAAGTGCTTTTCCGGATCCACTCCGGCTGTGGCAAGTGCAGAAATAATACAGCCCATAGTATTCACATTCGGCGTTCCACCTTTCTGATAATAGAACTGTCCTGCAAACTGCCCCTTTCGAATTAGACGTTCTTGCAATTTATCCGCATAATACGCCATATCCTCATCTTCCACGATGCCATGGAGTGCAGCAATGCACCAAGAACGCATATCTGGATCATAAGTAGGACTTACCGCATTTGTCTTCAATTCTTCAACAAATTGGCTGCAGTCAATACCGACCGCCTTAGCCGCCATCACATACCAAATGTTGCAGGCGAATGGTCCTCCCCCATTATCAATCATTTCCTGTACATAATTATGTCCTTTGAAGTTGTAAGGATTTTCTCCTTGAAGAACAAGCTGTAAAATGACTGCGGCATAATCGGTCGTCTGATTGTAAGTATGCTTTGTGACATCGAATACACGCCCGCCATCCATGGATTCACCCGTGCTTGATGCCATAAATACCGCCCAATAAGAGGCAGCAAAATTACTAATTCCTTCTTTTCTTTCTTCCTCTTTCACTCTACGATAGCCATGTAAGAGCTGCTCTGCTAGCTCCTTTGTTGATGGCTCGATTCCAAAATACGGTATCGTTTTATCTTCTTCCATTCGAAGAAAGAAATAATCTTGTTTTGTCACACCGTCCGGAGCAGTTACCTCAAGTCGCACTGAATATTTTGGCATCACCATACTCACATGAAAACTACCATTCGCCGCTACTTCTACGTTCTTTTCACCAATTGCCATACTACTTCCGATTGGCAGCTTTCCAGAAAATGCGATTTCTTCTGCATCATTCTTAGGAATGAATTTATAATTATTTTTTTTGCCCGAAAAAGCTACTCCAGGTTCGAGATCGGCACCGGCTATAATAAAATCAGAAATCGCAGTGCTGTCATCAGCATGTACCAGCTTTATGGTATGTATCGTCTTTGTTTTACCGTCTGCTGCGGTAATCTCTACCTGAAAGGATTCAATCGGCGTCCCATCCAACTCTAGTATATAAATCGGATTAAAAATTCCGATTCTTTTTTTAAAAATTATATCATATTGGGAATCTAAATTTCCCATAAGGTAAGAGCCTTCCGGTATCTTAATGGTATACGTTGCTCCAGGATCCTTTGTACGAATTCCCACATAAAGCAGTGCATCCTTAGCTTCTTTATAGTTGTTAGCCGAAGTTTCTGAAGATGGCATCACTTTCGGCAAAGTAATCTGATGGGTGTTTTCCCCAATATTCAGCTTTGTTTTGTATAATGTTGCCTCCTTCACCATGGACACTAAAGTTGCATCCAAATAATCCAAAGAGGTATCCGTTCCATGCAAAGGTGGTACCTCTTCTCCCTCCCAATGGAATAAAAATACATAAGATTTAAATTGAAGACCATCTCTCCAGTTTACATAGACTCCGGAATTAATCGTTTCTCCTATTTGAAAATTTTTATTAGCAGATACAGACATCAAAGAAGCATTACACCGCACTTCTAACACATTTAAGCCTTTTTTCAAAGAAAATTCAGGACTCATTCGATTGCTGCTTCGTTTGCTGCTGCTGGTATCAAAATAACCAATCAGTTCGCCATTTAAAGACACACGATTATCACTTAGAGCATCTTCATAGCTCGCATATTGTTCAAGCGGATTGTCTTTAAATGGCGTAGTTGAGTATACCTGTATCCCCATTGTTTTTGCCGAAGACGGTACCGTGATTTCACGGATTTGAGAATGACCTTTCGATATCTCCAGTTCTTTTGCTTTGAACTGAAGCATCTGTTCCTCTGTGCTTCCATCGTAAAATCCAATCTCAGATCCAGATAACATTTGCCCTTGATTTAAAGTTCCATAAATCAAATAATAGTCTTTTATGGCTCCGTTATCGTTTATTTTTATCGTCGCATAGCAATTTCCATAGGTATGATCCAACTCGTCATCGTATTCTCTTATAATTTTGAACGATCTTCCCTTCTCTGTGGGATCTCCGCGAGTCACATCATACTTAACATCCGATACGTTGGATTCAATTGCAATCTCTGCAGAAGGAGATAGCAAATATCCCTCCATCACTTCTTTTTCTTTTTTTTTGCCCCTTTTTTGTATGATTGGTCTTTGTGCTACGATAATATTATCATAACCTTCCAGTTTTTTCGGATAGGAGCCTTGTGCATTCGTAGCGTCAACAAATTGACCGTTCGTATTGATTGCCCCATATGTAGTGATTTCAAAAGGTAAATCCTGCGATTGCTCATTTAAAGCAGCAGGCAAAAGCTCCTCTTTCAATTCTTTCTCTATCTCCCCAGAAGCTGCTTGTGTGGTAATCTCTTCGGGCTCTACCCCATCCTCCGAAGGAACCGGTGCTTCAACCTCCTTTACATCCTCTGTTATATTCTCTATTTTCGGCTCGCTCAAGTCTTCGATGCTTTCACCGAAGGAATTGAACGGAAGCAGTGTACATGTCATCATCACTGCCATAAACAGTCCCAGACATTGTTTTCTTATTTTCATAGCTTATCCTCATCTCACACCTGCCCATATTTTTACAGGTTTTTGCAGTAATTGTTTATTTATTAACTGTTTTTGATTTTCTGCTTTTTAAAATATGTAAAAAATTTTAAGCAGGGGGAAAATCCCCCTGCAAGACTATAAAATTCGATTTTATTTACCAGGTAAATTCCAAATGTTCAAAACTCAAGTTCAATAAATTATTATTTACAGTAGCTCCATTCTGTACGGTAGTTTCACTCACAATTTTCTGACTGAGATATTCGCTTGGATAATTGTTTGTGGACAATGGTCTGCCAGATTGTGCACCAAGATAATACATCCAAGATTCCCCATCATAAGAGTTTGGTGTCGGATAGCTGTCACGGTTTGTGTAAGTTACTCCATTGTAAGTAATGGAGGTGATGGCTTTTCCAATTTCGCCCGTCGGCTGCCAAGTATTTGGATCTAAAATTTGAACATCCTTCCACGTAATGGCAAGATTAGTATTATTCGTATCTTCCTGCACCAAAGCGTCATAAAGCGTAGCTGTACTGGAAACGCCTGAAATAGTAATTGGTGATGAGGTAAGATTCGTTCTACTCCAATCACCAAATTCATCTTGTTCCATAGCCTCCAAGTTCAACGTTACCGTTGTTTGTGTTGCAAATGCCATACTGGTCATGGCAAAGACCATAATCATTGCTAATACAACGACTGTAATTTTTCTCCCAATAAGTTGCTTGTTCATAATTTTTCCTCCTTTGTTTGTCTGTATGAACAGACAATAGCGCTAAAATATACTTGCAAAATTACAAGTATGCTTCATCACTTCCTGCTTACGCAGGACTAACCCCCTTTCCAATTGATCTATATAAAAAAATCAATTGCAAAATTTAGATAAAAAAAACTGTGGCTAAAAGCCACAGTCCGTTTTCACTGTTCTTATACATATCTCTCTTCTTTCATGTATCCCTTCAAGAAAAGAATCTTACAGGTCATTTACCTCGTGACCGTTTGTACTTTATATCCATGTAGGTCTTCTGACTTACGAATCTACATTCCTAACCGCCTTCCCAAAGGTTTTTATCACTTCAGTGGCAATTGCTTTTCGCAAAAATATTGGTTAAGAACTCCTCGCTTACAGCGGCGGGTCCGTGCCGGATTCTCACCGGCTTCCCTCTTAGCTACCGATTTTCATCGGTAGACATAGATACTTATTGAATTGTAAGTCAAAATTTGTCATAATTTGTCGAAAATATTATATTGTCATAACATTCATTATATTGTGTTTTTATATTAACAATTTCCATTTTACTTTTCAAGTACTTTTTTTCTTATATAAAATTATTTTACGATACATACATAGTTTTTCTTACATAAATCGGATTTGATACTTCTTGAACCTTTTCTTTGAAAGAACCTCCTGCCTGCATTAATTCAAAGCATTCTGTCGGCTTCATAAAAGGACGCATTGTTTCAGCAATTTTCGGAAACAATACTTTCTTATCGCCATAAAAATCTATCAATAATAACCAATGTTTTTCAGATTGTGATTGCCCTTGAGCCTTCAACAACCAAGCAGCATGTACCTCCAGATGCATTTCAAAAAATTTTTTTAATTCTCTCAATAATCCTTTTGGTATCTCAGTTGGCTGCCACAGCTGTACATTTCCTTCATGATGCTCCTTATTGACCGTCATACCTTCAATTTGCTCATCCACTGCATAAATCAACGCTTGGGTAATAATAATATTTTCTTTAAAAGGATTTATCACAATTCCTTTGAGTATTTCTGCGTCATCAATTATCATATGTTTTAGATAATCATAAGAAAGATATTTAATTTCATAGGTCGAAAAAAATTCGCACACATCCTTTTTTTCGAAAAAAGCGGGAAGATAATAATCGCCGTTGGGCGATGTAAGTATATTATATTTTTCTTTTATATCTTTTTCATTATTTGCTTTATGAACTGGTACCCAGAACATAGATTGTTTTAATATTTTAAAAAAATTTTCTTCATTCATTGCATTCGTATTTTTCTGCAGTTCATTTAGCGCTTTTAAAAAATTACTCTTTCTTTCTAAACTCATTTTTTCTCCCTTTCTACAAAACAAAAAAGACTATGGCGAAAACCACAGTCCGTTTTTACTGTTTTTACAAAATTATAAATTTAATAAAACCAATCGTTTTAAATTAAAACTACCTACGTCATTTACCTCGTGACTGGTTGTTACTTTATTCATGCAGGTCTTCTGACTTGTCTCTCATCATCCTTTCCGGCCTTCCCAAATGCTTGTTTTGCATTCAGTGGTAATTTGCACTTAACAAATTATCGAACAAGAACTCCTGACTTACAGCGGCGGGTCCGTGCTGGATTTTCACCAGCTTCCCTCTTAGCTGCCAACGATTGATGGCAGACATGAATAATATTTAATTTCATCATATTTCATATTTTGAATCAATCTTAACAGTTTTAAATTTAGATTGCAAGAAAAATTTCTAAATATTCGATCTGTTACTACAAGTAAAAAAGAACCTAATTATTTTGATATTACCAAAATAAAATGGGTTCTTTTTTACTTATTTTTACTTATCTCTTAAAACTTGTACGCTAATTTAAATTATCTACATGAGCACAGTTTTCGGATTCATAATATTATTAGGGTCAAATACCTTTTTTATGCCCTGCATCAACTCCAACTCTACCGGAGATTTTTGTAAGGTAAGATCCTTTGTTCTGATTTTTCCAATCCCGTGTTCACCAGTAATCGTTCCCCCATAAGAAAAACAAATGTCATACATCTTTTGCTTTAACTCAGATGCATACGAAGGAACCGTTCCGTCTTCCAAATATAAAATATCATTGTGCACATTTCCATCTGCAATATGAGCTATGACATTAGTATTGGTATCATATTCTCTAACCAGCATTTTTAAATCTTTAATAAATGCCGGAACTTCTGATACCGGTACTGCCATATCAAAGGAATCACAAATCGTTTCTTTGATATATTCATAATGCTGGCTGCGAATCAGCAGTAATTCCTGCTGCTCTTTTGCCTTTCCTGCATATAAAGTCTCATACGAATGATTCTTCTCACAAATTTCATTGATTTCCTTACAAGCTTCATATAGTTGTCTTTCATTCTTCTCAGAAAGAATGATTAATAAATCTGCATTTCCTTTTTTTGCCTGCCATTCAAGCCCAAGCATTTCCGCAGTCCCAACAAATAAATGTTTATCCATATATTCCACTGCAAGCGGAAGATTGCCATTCTTTAAAATATCCATAACTGCCTGACATGCATCTTCAAAGTTTTCAAATGGTGCCACTATGGTAGCGGAATAGAAATCTTTCGGATAGATTTTCAATACAATCTTTGTGATAACAGCGAGTGTTCCTTCACTTCCTAATAAAAGCTGCATTAAATTATATCCGGCATTGTTTTTCACAAGCTTTCCGCCAAGCTCTAAAATCTCACCGTTTGGAAGTACTGCTTCTACACCCATAATGTGTTTTCTCATCACGCCATGACGAACGGCTCTGGCTCCACCTGCGTTTGTTACAGCCATACCTCCCATTTGGGCACCTTCATCTCCGGGATGTACCGGAAAACTTAAATCATTTGACTTTTCCAATTCTTCCAGTAAATCCATCAACGTTACGCCCGCCTCCAGCACGGCAACCATATTTTTTCGATCAATTTCCAAAATACCATTCATTCGTTCCATAGATAAAACAAAGCTTTCTTCTACTGGTGTGCATCCTCCGCAAAGTCCGGTTGCACCACCACGTATAACCACAGGTATCTTGTTTTCATTTGCCAGTTTCATAATTTGGGATACATCTTGTGTGTTTTTTGGCTTAATTACAATGGAATCTATATTTGCTTTTGGTCGATACGCTTCTTCAACTTCATCATAAAGATAAGATGCGGTTTGATCTTTATTTGTTAAAACATAATCACTTCCGACAATCGTTTTTAAAGCTTTTATAATATTTTCTTTCATTTTACCGCATCCTCCTTTCTTAATTGACGAGTGAACTGCGGAATCACTTCATACAAATCTCCTACATATCCATAATCTGCAATCTGGAAGATTGGTGCCGACGGGTCGCTATTCACTGCAATAATTACTTGTGAATCTTTCATACCAGCTAAATGCTGTGGTGCTCCTGAAATACCGCAAGCAATATATACCTTCGGTTTTACTCGGTTTCCACTGTAACCCACTTGTGCAGAACTTTCAGCCATTCCAGCATCGACTAACGCTCTTGACACTCCAACTTTTCCGCCTAAAACTTTTGCAAGTTCCTCCAACATTGCTAAATCTTCTTTTCTACGAATGCCACGACCTCCGGCAACAATGACTTCTGCTTCGGTAATATCAAAATCATCCAATGCAATCATTTCATCCACTGTACTTTTTGAAGTCTGTTTGAAATAAGGTTTCACGAAGATAATATTTTCTAGATTTTTTAAGTCTCTCTTTGCTTCTGCAAATTCTTTATAACGAACCGTTGCCATCTGCGGATTTTTCACCGTTTTAATATGTGCAAACAAATGGTCACTGAAAGCAGGACGAATTTGGATTAAACGCCCTTCATCGTTAATTTGCAAATCGGTACAATCTGCCGTCAATCCGGTACATAATGCGGCTGCAATTCGGGGAGCCAAAGAACGGCCAAAATTCGTTGCCCCAATCAATACAATTTCCGGCTCCTTTTCTTCAATGAAAGCGACAATATTTTTTTTATACGTATACTCTTCTAAAGTAGAAAATATGGAATCCTTCATATAATAAACGGTCTGTGCACCTCTATAGTTCAACTCTTCTGCAGGGATTCCGTCTCCTCCTAAAAGAAGACAGTCTAATGGCATGTTTCTTTGTTCCGCCAACTCTCTGCCTTTGTTTAACAACTCATAACTGACTTTATGAATCTCGCCGTTACTTTGCTCTGCAATGACAAGAATGCCTCTCTGTTTCTTATTATCCATACCCTTACACAATCCCTTTCTCCGTTAAAACATCGGTTACCGACTGTAAGAAGGCAGTAAAATCTTCACGAAAGACTTGATTATTCTTTTTTACTTCTTTCGGAATTTCTATCTTCGAAACTTTAGTTGGTGATCCTTTAAAACCACATTCCTCTTCGGACATAAATCCATTCAAATCTTGCAGGGTAATTGTCTCCACTTGTATTGTAAGTGATTCTAATTTTCGATTCACTGTCGGAAGCTTTGGACGACTGATATTTTTGGTTACCCCAATCAGCGCAGGAAGCTTCATTGTTCTAACTTGTCGATCACCGCCAATATTTTCAATTGTGACTTGAACCGAATCATGATCCAAATTACGAATTTCCTCTACATAGTAAGCATGTGGAATATCTAAAAACTCTGCAACTTCTGCACCAACCTGAGCCGTATCACCATCAACGGATTTCTCTCCACATAGAATCAAATCGAAATTTCCAATTTTTCTTATTGCAGCTGCTAACGTTTTTGCTGTTGCACAGGTATCCGAACCACCAAATTTTCGATCTGTCAACAATACGCCCTTGTCGGCACCTCTTGCATAAGCATCACGCAGGGTTTTTTCTGCTCTCTGTGGTCCCATTGTCATTACTGTTACGGTCACATTCTTTTGTTCTTTTTCTTTTTGATCAACCGCAGCTTGTAAAGCATTTTCATCAAATGGATTGATTTCAGCTTCTGCAGAAGAACGATCTACAACTCCCTTTTCCTGGTCAAACTTTACCTTTTCCATATCAGGGACTTCTTTTACTAAAACAAGTATGTTCATGATACTCCCCTCGTTTTTCTTGCATACTTAGATTTCAACTTATTCTCTGGTCTTACCACTTAAATCATACACCATTTATCTAAAAGGTGCAATTACTATTTTAATTTTCTGATATTTTTTTAATTTGCAGTTTTCCTTTTTTTCCTATAAAATAAAGAAAGAGCAAATGACAAAATAAAAATATACAAATATACTATGTGCATTTTTATGTATTTAAGGAGTGAATTCCATGTTTATGGCAATTGAAAATAAAAAAATTTCTCAAATCGTCATTGAGCAGATCCAAGAAATGATTATGCGTGGCGAATTAAAAGACGGAGATCAACTTCCACCGGAACGTATTATGACGGAGCAATTTCAAATTGGCCGTCCCGCATTGCGAGAAGCTCTAAAAGCCTTAGAAGTGTTGGGACTTGTTGAACGCCGACATGGTTTAGGAAACTACATTGTTAATAATGTTGAGTCGAACTTCTTTAAACCCCTTTCGCTTTCCTTTAAATTAAATAATGGAAATGTACAGGAAATTCTTCAGTTGCGTTATCTTATAGAAACATTTACTGTTCGAGAAGCTGCAAAATTAGCTACTTTCGATGACATTGCTTATTTAAATAAAAAACAAAAGGAAATGATGAAAGCAAAAACACCAGATGAAAAATCACAATGTGATAAGGATATACATTTTAAAATTGCACATATCTGCAATAATAGCCTGATTTTAGCAACCTTTGAAAATGCATCTTACCTTTTAGAAAATTTTATAGATCAAGCAGTACATTTATCCTATTTTGCAGAAGAAGACTCTGTCGAGCGCATTTACGAAGAACACAAAGATATTATTGATGCCATTGAAAAGAAGGATGCAGATTTGGCAGCTTCTTTCATCAATATACATCTAAACAATATTCGCCCAGATCTCCTTCATGGAATTTAGATTACTAAAAATTCTTTATTATCCCCTACATCATTTAGGGGATTTTTTTTTATAACATATCGCTATTTCCATTTCTTTAAAAAACAAACTGCTACAAATCCAAAGACAAAGGGTGGTCTGTCTTAGGTAACTTGCAGCAGTTTATTCTATGAGAAACTAAATATTAGTAAAATCTTTTTCCCAACTTCTATTTCATTAAAATGGTAAAAAAACCTTTGTGAGTAAGACGATAATCGGAATTGCAATGATTGTCTTCTCTAAGAAAATAATAATTAAATCAGTAATTTTAACCGGCATTTTGGATGCGAGCATAATCGATCCAACCTCACTCATATAAATGATCTGTACTAATGACAAAATACCGATGATAAACCTTGTTTCAATAGACGGTATATTCGAGCAGATTACGGCAGGAATAAACATATCCGCAAATCCAACAACCGTTCCCGGTGCAGCTGCGAAAGCATCCTCTACACCTAGTAATTGTAAGTAATAACCAAACGGCATAGAAATCCAGTCAAATACCGGTGTATAAGTAGAAAGTACCAATGCCAATGTACCTACACACATAGTAACCGGTACAAGAGTGAATATAATCCCTAAGAACATATCAATGCCCTTATAGATTAATTGTCCGAAGTTAGGACCTTTTTCAGCTTTGGTTACCGCTTGTAAATAAGCCCAACGAGTTTTACTGATGCCCTTAGGCTCAACTTCATTAATTTGCTTGCCGGTTAGGGCATAATACTCATCCGGATATTTTTTCGACAAAGGCCAAATACGTGCCATAATGACAACACTGATAATACCTGTAAACGTTAAAATTAGATAGAATGGAATAAAATATTGTTCAACTCCCATCATCGCTGCGATAACTAAACAGAATGGTAAGGATACAGCAGAAAAACAAGTTGCAATTAATACGGATTCTCTTGCAGTATAATAACCTTGTTCATATTGTGTACTTGTTAAAACAACACCTACATTACAGTTACCAACCCAAGATGCACAAAGGTCAACAGCGGCTCTTCCAGGCAAACGGAACAAAGGCCAAAGTAAATTACGAATTAAAGTACCTGTATAATCCATGATTCCGTAATCCATAAGCAGCGGAATTAAGAAAGATGCTGCAAAGAACCAAGCAATCAAGGTTGACATTAAACTCATCATTGTGCCACCTGTGTCTCCGGAATAAATCCATTCCGGACCTACTTGGAAAAATACTAAGGTAGCAATGATAGCACCAATGATACGAATTACAAGATAAATTGGCGAAGTCACAAATAGTTTTGATAGCATTTTCCCATCTATGATTGCCTTTGGTTTAAATAAAGTAGTAATTAAAGACATAATTGCTGAAATAACAACGATTCCAAGAATCGCTTGTGGTGCCCATGGTTTAATAAAAGCCGCTACCCATTCGGAAATAACGCCAAGTGGGATGTTCATATTTCCGTTTACCCAAATTGGGCAAAGAAATAAGAATACACCAATAACAGAAGGAATAATAAATTTTGCTTTTTGTTTTCCGGTAGGATTTTGAATTAATCCACTCAATGTTTGATCTTGTTCTGTTTCAACGCCGACTACTTT
The DNA here is from genome assembly GCF_017168145.1 of Anaerovorax sp. IOR16. GTDB lineage: Bacteria > Bacillota > Clostridia > Peptostreptococcales > Anaerovoracaceae > IOR16. Next base: position 208,698 of record NZ_JADQTL010000012.1, read on the forward strand.
TGTCTGCTCTTCCATATTATTGTCCTCCTTTACTTTTTAAAAATTGATACTTTTTCCAAACGGTCAAAAGCTTCTTTGAGAGTGTCTATACCAACTGTACAAGCCAGTCTAATATAACCTTCTCCACACTCCCCAAATGCAATTCCCGGAATGGTTAAAACATGTGCTTCCCGAAGAATACAATCACTTGCATCAATAGAATTTAAGCCTGTTTCTTTAATATTTACAAATAAGTAGAAAGTACCTCTAGGTGGATAAATCACTGACATATGAGGAATGGCATTGATTCGTTCCGCTGCGTAAAACATGCGTTTTCTATATTCTTCAATCATAGGCGGCTGTATATTTTTCCGATTTTGCAGTGCATGAATTGCAGCTCTTTGAGAAATTGATGGTGCTGTGAATACTACATTCTCATTAATCATTTGAATTGTTTGAATGATGTATTCCGGAGCAATAATGTTTCCGATTCTCCAACCTGTCATTGTGAAGTTTTTTGAGAAACTATTAATAATAATCGTTCTCTCTTTCATGCCTTCTAAAGCAGCAATTGGTATAAACGGATGTTGATAACTAAATGAAGTATAAATATCATCTGCTATCACAATTAAATCATGCTTCTTTGCAATCTCAGCGATTTTCTTCATGGTTTCTAACGTTAGACAACTTCCAGTCGGATTACTTGGTGTATTTATTACTAAAGCCTTGGTTCGTTCATTAATTAATCCTTCCAAACGATCGATATTAATTTGAAAATCTTCATCCTCATAAGTTGCAAGCTCTACTGGAATACCTCGTGCAAGCTCTACTTGCTGTGGGTATGGTGTGAAAAATGGTGCCTGTAAAATAACTTCATCCCCATCATCCAGAATTGCTTCCAATGCCAAATACATTGCAAGACACCCGCTGGTTGCAACAAAGACCTCTTCATCCAGAATCTCCATATTATATTCTTCTTTATAATACTTAATGATTTCTTGACGCAGCTCTGGATCCCCTCGGAAATCAGTATACTTCGTATGCCCATTCAGAGCATCTTGAAATGCATTATTGATAATGATTTCTTCCGTAATTAAATCCGGATCACCTAAGCTAAGATTAATGACATCATTAAAGCCCTTTGCGAGCTCATCCACCTTTCCCATAGGTGTTGATTTGTCTTTCCAGTACCGTTTTGAAATAAATCTGTGTTTCAAAACATTCACCTCCGTCCTTCCTTAAACTGATAGGTGGTAAGACCTCACATACAGTTAACCACATTTTTTATTTTTTTACAATAGCTTTTATCAGAATTGTTAAATTATTTTAACTTTGGTAAAACAGACATGGCACTCGGTAGGATATAAATCCGCTTGTCCTTCTTATTTACCGTTTTTTCTATATAAGAAATCGCTTCAGAAATTTCACGAAACAACTGAATGCCACATTGATTCAATTCGGATTTTGGCTCGTAATCCGATACCATAATAAGATTATATTTTTCTGCCAGTTCACAAAGCAAATATCCTGAAAATGCTTCAGGTAAAAAATCCTTTCTTAGAAATGTTTCTCGTTGTAAATTTTCTTGAAAATCTGTAATAATAGACACAGACTCCTCTGTTCCCATGTTATTTGCACACCGCGCAATCACCAAGACAGTTCCGTTTTCTTTTACGGCTTCAACGGACGCAGAAAACGCTTTCGACGCCTGATAAAGATCTAGGTCCTTTGGAAATCCACCGCAACCGGCGATTACTACATCTGATTTCTCCTCAATGAGTACTGCACCAACCTCGTCCAAATATTTAGTCCCCATTAAGAACGCCTCTTGAGCATCTCCGGCGACAGCCTTATAATAATTTCCATTACTATCTAAAATTACATTAAAAAGAAAATCCGGTTTTATCATGGCACAAGCATCTATCATATCTTCATGCATTGGATTTCTTTCTAAATTTCCCATACGACATTCCGGATTCAATCCGCTTCCCACATTTTTTCCAAATACACGGCTATGATTTGCAGCTACAGACTCATACCCTGCAATTCCGGGTAAAATGGATTTTCTGCCTCCACCATAGCCAGCCATATCATGATAGGTAATCCCTCCGGTTAAAATCAAACGATCACATTCTACAGCTCTTCGATTGACTGCAACCTCCGTTCCATTTCGAGTGATTCCCAATGTCATTAAATCCTCTTTATTATGGCAATCATGATCAACCACACAAAATCGTTTTTTTAATTCCTCACCTAATAGCAACGCATGCTCTTCTTCTGTTTGAGCAGCATGTGCGCCTGTAGCACATAAAAATGTGATATCTTCATCCAAAATCCCGGCTGAATTTAGTTCCTTTATAATTTCAGGCAAAAATAAATCCATACGTTGATAATATCTGGAAATATCCGAAATAATAATGCAAATGCGTTCTCCTTTTTTTACAATTTGAGAGAGCCGAGAACTTCCAATCGGATGATCTAATGCATCTTGAATGATTTCCTTTGCACTTCTTTTAGATGTCTTTTTATTTTCTAATATTCTATATTCCTCAAAAACATCCAAAGATAATTCTTTGTATCCTTTACCATATTTCAGTGACAATGTAGCCATTAAGTGTTTTCACCTCCAGTAAAATTGAGATTCATTTAGACAACAACTTCCGTGGTAAGACCAATTGCGGATAATTATACCATATCTTTGCTTTATTTTTAAATATTTTTTATTATCAAAATTTTTTAATATCATCCAAAAACAACCCTCATTAAAATAACGTTATAAAAAACAAAAAGCCTATTCCGCTAATTTTTTTAACAGTAGACTTTTTTATTTGGTCGATATTGGGAATGGTTTCCTAAATAATGAAAAACCCATGGACAAGACCCCTATTCTTGTCCATGGGTTACGTTGAATTTTTTATCTAGGCTCAATAATCAATTTGATTGCGGTTCGCTCTTCACCATCAATAAGAATATCTGTAAACGCCGGAATGCATACAAGATCAATTCCACTTGGCGCTACAAATCCTCTTGCAATGGCAACTGCTTTTACCGCTTGATTCAATGCACCTGCTCCGATTGCTTGAATCTCAGCCCCTCCTTTTTCTCTCAAAACCCCTGCCAGAGCCCCTGCTACCGAGTTAGGATTTGACTTCGCTGATACTTTTAATACTTCCATTATTGTTTCCTCCCTAAAATGCTTCTTTTGAATTCCCTTTTGATTGGATTTCATTTAATACTTTCATTGTATATATTCGCTTCCAATCCTTGGATTCCTTTAAATTTTAATAAAAACTCTTCGACAGAAAACTTCCAAAAAAATATTTTTTTTATAATTTTTTGTCGAACACTTGCATTTTTAATCGTAATTGTTTATAATATGGACGTGGTTATCCCCCTGATAACCTCATTAATCTCTAATCCCAATACCCCTTTTGAACAAAACAAACTGCTCCCCTGCAGTTTGTTTTGTTTTTTGTGACTTTTTAATACGAATTAATATGAAAAATAATGATTGAATAATTATTATTTTATAAAAGATTAAATGCTATACTGAGAAATAGGCGGTGATACTATGTCTTGTAAAACGAATACAAATCAAAATAATAAATATATATCAAAACCCTGGGCTCTATACACTCAGGATTTGTCATTAGGCTTTTTTGATATTGAAACAACAGGACTTTCACCAAAACAAGATTCTTTTATTTTAGGAGGATTACTTAGTCAAAATAATGATTCAATGCCTTTTAAAATCACACAATATTTTGCAGAAACACCATTTGAAGAAGCAAACCAGCTGGAGCAATACCTTGCAGATCTCTCAAAGCAAGATATTTGGATTTCCTATAATGGTGACTCCTTTGATCTTTCTTTTCTTGCAAAAAGAATGAAGCAACTGGGTCTTAGCGAAATACTCCCTTTTCATTATTCCTTTGATCTTTATCGTATTTTGCGGCAGTTTTCTTCCATTGGTGAATTACTTCCTAATTTAAAACAAAAAACAGTGGAATCATTTTTGGGCATTGAAAATAATCGTACGGATCAAATCTCAGGAAAGGAAAGCACTCTATTATACGAACGTTATCAAAAAGAGCCATTAGAAGAAATCAAACATACTATTTTACTTCACAATCAGGATGACGTAATACAATTATCTGCTTTGCTTAAAATTTTAGATAAACTAAATCTACACCAAATTATGTTCCAGCGAGGTTTCTTATGCACTCACAAAGAAAGAAAAGTTAAAATTGAGCACATTTACTTTGATAAAAACTTTCTTTTTATTAACGGTAAGAGCAATAATATTTTGCTTCCTTATCAAAGCTACGAAATGACACATCAAATGAAATTAGATTCCAAAATGCAAACGTTTGAATTAAAAGTTCCTTATATATCAGAAAATAATTTTACATATATTGATCTGGAATCTTTTAATATGGATTTTTCACCACTTCAAAAGTACAATGGTTATCAAAGTGGTTATTTAATACTTCATGACGGAAGCATTCCTAACTATTTAGAAATAAACCATGCTCTAAAAATTATATTAAAAGAAATATTAAAACAGTTCTAATTGAATCATACTAACCTTAGAAATAATTTTGTGGTATACTAAAAACAAAAAGATCGAAGGAGAGGTGAAAAACGTTGCAAACAAATAAACGGCTGGATCAAATATTCAAATCCGCTTTTCCGGTGCCATTTGACGACACCTCACGCTTTGTATTTTTCAGTGACGTTCACCGTGGTGATGACAGCCTTTCAGATGAATTTGGACGCAATCGACATATTTATGAACATGCCTTAGATCATTACTACCGACACGGCTACACTTATATTGAAGTAGGTGATGGAGATGAATTATGGGAACATCCTAATTATGAACATATATTAACAGCCCATCGAAGTACCTTTGACCTTTTAAAAAAATATTTTGACGACGGCCGTCTTCTCATACTTTACGGAAACCATAACATTCAACTGAAAGATCCAAACTATGTTAAGAAAAATTTATATTATACTTATGATGAGCAGTCCGATGAAATGATACCTTTATTTCCCGGAATCAGTATACATGAAGCTTTAATTCTTAAGCATAGGGTTACAAACCAAGAAATATTTGTAGTCCATGGAAATCAAGGCGATATGCTCAACGACCAATTCTGGTGGATATCACGTTTCATGGTTCAATATATCTGGCGGTTTCTTCACTTAGTTGGTGTCAATTATGCTGCCAGTCCTGCAAAAAATAGGTACAAGCGTCATAAGGTAGAAATTAACTACAATAAATGGAACGAACGACATGGTATTATGCTGATTTGCGGTCATACACACCGTCCTAAATTTCCAAAACCGGGTGAACCGGCATACTTTAATACAGGTTGCTGTATGCATCCTCGCGGTATAACTTGCTTAGAACTAACTGATGGTGTAATCAGTTACGTTTCATGGCGTGTACACAGTAAGCCTGATGGTACAATGTACATCCGAAAAACGACCATCCAAGGACCAAAGCCACTCTCTTGTTTTTATAAAACTGAACCAAATAAGGAAGGACTGACAGGTGAAATAAGATGACAATAAAAATACAATCAATTGAAGAGATTACTTCTCAGATAAAAAAAGATAGTTTTAAAATGGCCGCTTTAACGAATGAAGCAAGAAACAAAGCATTAAAATCCATTTCACAAAAGCTGCAAGAAAATCGGGTGAAGATTCAAGTTGCCAATGCACTCGACTTAGAAGAGGCTGAAAAAAATAGTACACCTGATCCAATTCTTAAGCGATTAAAATTTGATGAAAAGAAACTTCAAGATGTTTTAAATGGGATAGATAGTCTCATTTCACTTCCAGATCCTCTCTTTCAGGCCCTATTAAAAAGAGAGCTGGATGAAAATTTGACATTGCATAAAGTAACTTGTCCAATCGGAGTCATTGGAGTTATTTTCGAATCTCGTCCAGATGCCTTGGTTCAAATTGCTACACTATGTTTAAAAAGCGGAAATTGCGCTATTTTAAAAGGGGGAAGCGAAGCTGCTCATACAAACCGAATTCTTTTTGAACTCATTCATGAAGCGGGTTTGGAATCCGGTGTACCAGACGGCTTTTTAACACTCATTGAAAATCGTGCTGAAATCAATGATTTATTAAAGTGCAATGAATCCATTGATTTATTGATTCCAAGAGGTTCGAACTCATTTGTGCAGTATATTATGGATCATACTAAAATTCCGGTCATGGGTCATGCAGATGGTGTTTGCCATATTTTTGTTGATAAATCAGCAGATTTTGAAAAAGCACTGCCAATTATTCTAGATGCAAAAACACAATATGTTGTTGCCTGCAACACCGTTGAAACCGTATTGATACATGAAGCCATTGCCGCAGATTTTCTGCCTCGTCTTCAGGAAATTTTGGAAAAAATAAGGTTACTCTAATTGGTTGTGAGAATACAAAAAAAATTCTTTCACTAAACAATCAAGAAAATCCAAATTTTAGAAGAGAATACTCTGATTATATTGTTTCAATCAAGATTATCCATGACTTAGATGAAGCCATTGCACATATCAACCACTTCGGTTCCCATCATACAGATTGCATTCTTACAGAAGATCAAGATGCTGCAAATCACTTTATGCTGCTTGTGGATTCTGCAGGAGTATATCAAAATTGTTCCACTCGTTTTGCCGATGGATTCCGTTATGGTTTTGGCGCAGAGGTAGGCATCAGTACAGGAAAGCTGCATGCCAGAGGCCCTGTAGGATTGGATGGACTTGTTACTTACAAATATAAGCTATTTGGTAATGGACAAATCGTAGATGATTATGCGCAAGGAAAGAAAGCCTTCCATTTTAAAAACATCTAAATTATATTTTTAATCAAATTACAATTAACTTAAAAAGAAGAGTATTGAACTAATTTATAATTAAAAAAATAAATACTAAGAAGTTTTAACTACATATATAAAAAGAAATCCAAAATTTATAACTTTGGATTTCTTTTTTGATTAGTAATTTCATTTCATCTTTCTATTAATTACCACATTCATCATGGTGAGCATGCTCATGGCAAACAGATCCAGTCGATTTTAATTCACCAGCTAAGTATGCTTCTGCAGCTTTTTTCGCATTTCCGCTTGCTCCAACAATCACTTCTACATTTCTTTCATTGAATATCTCAACAGCTCCGCCGCCCATTCCACCTGAAATGATTACATTAACTCCTCGGTCAGCTAAAAAGTTCGGTAAAAATCCAGGTTTATGACCAGGATTTGGAACCATCTCCTCTGCAATGATTTCATTGTTTTTTTCATCAAAGATAAGAAACCCTTCACAATGTCCAAAGTGACCTGTAACCATACCGTTTTCACTTGCAACTGCAATTCTCATTTTTTCATTCCTCCATTTTTCTCTTTTTCACTATTTCTTTTAACTTTTAAATATAGTATCCTTTTTTATTTATATATACCTATGCATTCTCATTGCTGTTTTTATCAAAAAGCAAATCGATAGCACGTTGATAAATTTCTTTAGCAGCTTGGCCTGATGCACATTCTGAATCTACAATTGTTTTTCCATTGTTTATCGCCTTCACTGCTTCCATATCAAAAGGTACTTTCCCGATAAACGGTATCCCTTGTTTTTTACAGTATTGTTCAATCTTTTCTGAGTTACTTAAATTCGTATCATATTTATTGACACATACAGCCGCTTTTATCTGGAAGATTGCTGTCGTTTTTAATATACGTTCCATATCACTGATGCCTGAAATGGATGGTTCGGCTACAATCAGTACCATATCCACACCGCTTAAGGATGCAATTACAGGACAACCAATTCCGGGAGAACCATCAACAATGGCAAACTCCGAATTCTCTGCTGCTGATTTCATCTGGTTTTTTACTTCAGTAACCAGTTTTCCTGATGTTCCACTTCCCATTTTAAGCTGAGCTGTTGAAAAAACGGATTTCTCGTCTTCATACAATTTCAGTTCACCCGCAACATGCGGCTTTAGTGATACTGCGTTAACCGGACAGATTGCTTCACAGACACCGCAGCCCTCGCAAGCAAAAGGATCAACCTTATAATCCTTATCCACTTTTATTGCATCAAATCTACAATTTTGTCTGCATTTATCACATTTAATGCAAAGCATTGTATTGATATCTGCTTTTGGCATTCCATAGTAGTCTGTTGTTTTCGGAACGACGGATTGATTCATAATTAGATGAAGATTCGGTGCATCTACATCACAGTCAGCATAAGCATTCGCCTTAGTTAATTTGATAAATGCACTTGCAATTGTTGTTTTTCCGGTACCACCTTTACCGCTTAGAATTAACAGTTGTTTCATGTGCTACCTCCTCCATCACTTTTTGAAGCAGCGAAGAAAACAAGCTGCGATAATCGTCCTTTTCTCTAGCCGCAATTTTTGCATTGGAATTCAATGTGCCAAGTTCTTTATCAAATGGAATGCGTCCTAGAATTGGAATATTCTTTTCTAGACAAAATACCTCTGCCGGATTTTCGGTATCCATACATTTATTAAGAACAACTCCATACGGCTTATCAAACAATTTAACCAATTCATAAACCATACTTAAGTTATGAACACCAAATACCGTCGGTTCTGCCACTAGAATACAGAAATCTGCATCCTTAATACTTTCCATAACAACGCACGCACTGCCGGGTGGGCAATCAATAAAAGTCATTGCTTCTTTTTGCTCTATATTATCTTTAATCATTTTATTAATGATAGGAACACCAGAAACTTCACCGGTATTCATCATTCCTGTATGAACAGTTACATTTTCAGATTGGCCAATTTGCACCTTTCCAATTATTTTTTGTTTTTCGGAAATTGCATTTTGCGGGCAAAGTAACGTACATCCTCCACATGAATGACAAATCTCCTCAAAAACAAAAACTCGATCCTTAATATATGCCAAAGCATTAAATTTACAGAAATCTACACATTTACGGCATCCATTACATTTAGTATGATTAAAAACAGGAACGGAAACAGATATTTCTTGTTCCTTAACCTCTTTCGGTTTAAAAAACAGATGACCATTTGGCTCTTCCACATCGCAATCCATATAAAAGCATTCGCCTGCTACGGAAGCTAGATTTACCGATACCAAGGTTTTTCCAGTTCCTCCCTTTCCGCTTAGCACAGCTATCTTCATATTATTTGCCTCCATGATTATGAAATCCAGGATGAATTTCTTCTAACAAAGAAAGTGTTCCTGCCTGGAAGGCAGAAAGATTATCTTCAATAGAATCACTCATAGTCCGATACAATTTTATCTGTGCAGCTTGTAAAACGGTAGCTGCATTCTCTCCGCATCTTGGAGTCAATACTGCTCCTACATGATTGTCCACTAAGGCCTGCGCTGCTTTGATTCCTGCACCGCCTTGGCTTGCTGCGGCACTATTATCTAAGAAGATGCTTTCCTTTGTATCTGTTTCAAAAATAAGAAAGTATGGGGTACGTCCAAAGGATGGACATACTGTTGTATTCATATTATTTTCATTTACTGGTACTGCTAATTTCATTACATTCCTCCATTATCTTTTCACATCCGCGTCTGTGGCAACCGCCTCTTCCACAAGATGTTTGATAGCGGTCACAGAGCTGGTATTCACCACCCTCAATTCGAAGCACTTTACCATTTACCAAGGATTCGGCAAGCTTCTTTCTTGCTTCATTATAAATCCCTTGAACAGTTGTACGTGCAATGTTCATTTGCTTCGCACACTCCTCTTGGTTCATCCCTTCTAAATCAATCAACCGGATCGTCTCATACTCATCCACTGTCATATGAACAAAATTTTCCGCATTCGCTGGTGAATCAAGCGGTCCAAATCGGTTACTTTCGGGTAAGCAACAAACCTTTCTCCATTTTCTTGGTCTTGGCATATTTTATGTCCTCTCTGCTATCCACTAATTTAATCTGTTAATAATTTTCTAACTGCTTCTCAATGCATTTCAATCGATTTTGAAGAATATTTTTTTCATTTTGAAGCAATTGTTTTTCTGGTTTAAAAAAATTTTGATTGACTCTAAATCCTCTTCCATAACCACGTCCGATACCACATCCTAATCCTCTTCCAATGCCGAATCCAATACCACGTCCCAAACCAGTTTTAAATCCATATCCCAAAGGTCCAGTTCCATCTCTTCTTGGCATGTCATATACCTCCTTTATAATTATTGACATATGTCATTTATAGTTTTATTATACCCCGTTTGCGACATATGTCAATAACAAATTGTATATTTATTATGGTATTTTTTTCAATCAATTAAAACAAACTACAAATTTATTTATTATAATCCATTGAAATTCCAATCATATCGTCCATCGTTGTTTTACGTTTTATTATATATTATTTAATTTTTTAAGCAAATTAATACTCTTCTTTATCCTTTTCCTCTTCCTCCTTAATCTGAATTGCCCCAACTGTTACTGCACCAACTGCCACCATTTTTACCAGTTTTTTTACACCTTTTTTAACCCGTTGTTTATCGTGCTTTAATGCTCCATCTACAATTTCACTTCCTTGTTCAACAACATTACGTACATTATTTTCAATATTTCCTATGACAGTCTTTCCAGCTTCTTTTAAGTCTTTTTTTCCTGACTGAATCCTTTGAGGTTTTTTTCGAACGGTACCGGAAATGATTTTTGTTGTTCCACTTGCCGCATCCCCTGCAATCTTTCCTGTAAGAATGGTTGAATCAACAATACTCTCCCCAATTTCATCCACAATTTTTTTCCCGCTCATTTTTCCAATCAATGATATTGTGCCGCCAATCACACCGCCAACAGTCGCCCCTGTAATGATTCCCGCTTTCTTTATCTTATTCATGCTTTTCCCCTCTCTCTTTATCTCTCTATTAATAAACATAATATCTTTTAGTTTAATTGCACTTTCAACATACTTTAAAATTTTTTTCATTCTTTTTTACATTATACTACTTTTTCTCTTTACAAACTGTATGTTTTTGTTGTATAATAATTCTTGCAGTGCTAAAGCATGCGCTCATAGCTCAATTGGATAGAGTAGCGCACTACGAATGCGAAGGTTGGGAGTTCGAGTCTCTTTGGGCGCACCAAAAGAGTGTCACTATTGTGGCACTCTTTTTATTTTCCCTTGAAAATTCAACGTTTCATTTTTTATGTACTAGGTTGAACAATTCTTTTATATCAGATAGTAATATTACTACAAGAATACTTACAATATCAACTACTTACTAAATATCCAATCGCTAAAGCAAAGAATCCAACTAATAATATGTTCTGTAAATTGCGATACCATCTGGAACTCATACAACACCCTTCATTATCTATTCTTTCTTTAGATTTTTTTACCCAAAACATATATCCGAAAAGTGAAAATCCTGCTAAAATAACTCCACATACAGAAAGTATAAAAATCCAAATAGTGCCTTCGTCAGAGTATGGAGAATTGGTAAAATACTTTATTCCATAATTTGTAGTAAGTATTATCATGACAACAAGAGCCATTTTCCAAGCTGGAATAAAAGTTTTTTCTACAGCACTACACATACTTTCCATTCTAACAATTTCGTCAATTTCTAGTGGTATCGCTTTATCTTCTTCAGTAGAAAAAATCTGCATTTTCTTCCATTCTAAGATCTTTTGCCAACCTTGTTTGCTCCACTCTAAACCATCGTTGTAAAAACACACACTAAATTTCTTATTTGCAGGTTTTATCTTTTTATATTTCCAAAGCCATGTACCAATACTTTGAATTTCCCAACCCCTTGCATACATTGTATTTAAGTGATCTTTTACTCCTTTATAATCAAAAAAAGAAAATAACCAAAGTTGATATTTAGTATCCAAACCAGTCATTTTAATACCTCTCCTATTGAAACACCTTTTTATGAGCAAATCATATCATTTTAAATTCAAAGTTACAATACTATCGAACTGAAATGAAGTGTGAAGGTTGGAAGTTCAAGGCTCTTTGGGCTCACCAAAAGAATAGATAGCTTATTAACTATCTATTCTTTCTTTATGTATAAAAATGCGAAATATAATTTTTTTAAATTTACAGAAAATTACGCAAATGTTCTATCTACTTGTTTCTAAAATCTATTAAGGCTATAATGACACTGGAATCATAAAATTATAAAGAAGGTTAAATAAAATGAAAAAAGCAATAAAAGCAGCATTCCCTCATACCATTCCAATTTTATTAGGGTATTTGTCTATTGGCATTCCTTTTGGATTGCTTTTAGAAAACGCAGGCTACAATGCTCTTTGGGCATTTTTTATGAGCCTTGTTATTTTCTCCGGATCCATGCAATATCTTGCTGTCGGGATGATGGCAACCGGTCTTGGACTCGTTGAAGTCGCTATGATGTCATTTCTTGTCAATGTACGTTATATGTTCTATGGTCTATCCTTCATTGAACGATTTAGTAAAATGGGTTGGAAAAAGTATTACATGATTTTTGCATTGACGGATGAAACCTACTCCTTACTTTGCTCTGTAAAGGCACCCAAAGGGGTCGATGAAGATAAATTTATTCTATGCATCGCTGCCTTAAACCATAGCTATTGGATTGTCGGTTCTATTATAGGTGCTTTGGCTGGTTCTTTGATTACCTTTAATTCCGCAGGGATGGATTTTGCCATGACCGCACTATTCTTAGTTATCTTTCTAGATCAATGGAGAGATTATCCAACGCACATTCCGGCACTTTTAGGCATTGCAGCCACTTTACTCGCATTATTTATTTTTGGGGGAGAAAATTTAGCTTTACCAGCAATGCTGTTCATTTTAATATTACTTTTTATCGGTCGAACACCAATACAAAAAAGATTGGTATTCCAACCATTGCAAGATGAAAAAGAAACCATACAAATGGAACAGGAGGTGTCCTAATGTCGATTTCACCAGGATATGCTTTTCTTATGGTCGTAGTCATGTCTGTAGTCATAATGGGACAACGTGCAACACCATTTTTCTTGTTCACAAAAGGCACACCGAAAGCCATTGATTATATTGGACAAGCGCTCCCACCAGCCGTTATGGCAATGCTCATTATCTATTGTTTAAAAAATGTTTCGCTCACTTCGTTTCCTTTTGGACTTCCTGAGTTTCTATCCATCGCATTTGTTGGAATTGTTCATTTATGGAAACATAATAATCTTATTAGTATTTTAGGCGGAACCATTTTATATATGTTTTTAATTCAGGTGGTATTTTCATAATACCATCTTTTTATATCATATTTACTGCATAGAAAATATCATTTAAATTTCAAATTATACCACTTTTGTAACAGTATAGGTATTTTCTAAAACATCCCAATTTGCAGGAAACGGCCACGTAAGGTTCCAATATGCAACACCTGCAAGGTCATATTCCTTAACTAAATTAAGTTTTGCCTGAATGCTTCTTGCATCCTCAAACCATACTTCATGCTCACGCCCCTGCTCATCTGTATAGTTAAAATAAGGAGACTGAGCAACCGGATCAAATTTTATTTCGGCACCTTTTTGCCTTGCCAATTCTTGTGCATCCACATTCGAAAGGATTCTAGCCTTAGATTCCCCTTTTACATAAGGCAATGTCCAGTCATATCCATAATTGGGAATGCCCATAAGGAGTTTAGAAGGGGGTATTTCCGTAACGGCATAGTTTAAGACCTCACGAACTTTATTAATGGGTGCAACTGCCATAGGAGGTCCAAAGGTATATCCCCATTCATAAGTCATAGCTAATATTAAATTTGCAGCTTTTCCAATCGCTGCATAATCATGCCCTTCATAGAGAAGTCCTTTTTGATCTGCAGAAATCTTTGGGGCTACAGCAGCAGTTACCATATATCCTTCCGCATTTAACCGATTCCTTGTTTTCTCAATAAATGCCGCATATTTATCTTTATAGGCTGATTCCACATATTCAAAGTCAAAATCAACTCCATTTAATCCTTTGTTACGGATCTCTTCTAAAATTCTATTGATCAATTTTTCTTGCAAATTTTCATCATCCAGGATTATCTGCAGTAAATCAGTACGAAACGTCCCTTGTTCGGTTAAAGATGTCAGTACCATAATAGGTGCTACTTGATTTTCTTTTAAGACACTGACTAGTTCATCGTCATTCAGTGGCAGTAAATCCCCATCCTCAGTAATTCCATAACTGAATAAATTAATCGCTGTAAGATCCGGACTTATTTCTCTTATTAAGTTCAGGTCTACACTTGGATAGACGTATCCATTTACAATAATTTCTCTTTTCGGTTCCTGTTGTTTTTTTAATCCATTTTGAATACTCTTTCTAACTGTCACATCATTTCTCATTGCACGTACCTCCACCAACAATTTATTCATAACATATGGATTAAATACCATATTGTTATAAAATAAAAGTACGAGCTAAAAAAAAATTATGGTATATATTGCTCCGTAATACTTTGTACATAACCATCTCTCATAACAACTCGGAATGGAGGTGTAAAATCAGAATAATGTTTCAAATTTTTGAAAAACTCCTCCATAGAAACAGATTTATGAGTTATTTCTTCTCCCCAGTTGATAATATAATATTGGGTTTCATTTGTTACTTGACAAAACATTGGATAGTTGTTCGGATTATATATATAGTATCCATTGGGCAGAGCATCCGGATTTATATTCAACTCATTCAGTCTTTTAGAGTCATCCTCTGTTAGCCATTCAATCTGATCTAAATGGAAAGAAGGTTTGCTATATTTCTCAATTTCAAAGTCTGAAATATACCCTATAAAATGGCTTTCGGGAGTTTCTAAAAAGTCCTCTACCTTTGCAGAATATTGAGGAACAAGCTCATCAAGGAAAACATATTGCCCAAGGTCTTTATTTATATAATTCAGCGCAACCTGCAACGGATCTAAGAGATATGGCTTATGCCCCTCGTCACATTGTTGTTGCAGCGTCTTATAATAATCTTCAATTAGACCGTCTGTCATCGGGGTCTCATAATATATGTTTCCGTTTCCGTCCATCCATCTCTCAACGCACCATATTCCTAAATCTCCTTGAACAATTGGCTGAGATAAAAATAATTGACAAGTCTCTCCGGTAGACAACGGAAATTTAACAAGAATATGATTTCCACTATATGTTTCATGAGGCAAAAGTTCCAAACCTTCAAGAAAAATTCGAAGTGCTGTTTCCTGACCAGAAAGTTTAGTTAAATCATTTTCTCCACTCCAAATACAACCCAAATACTGCGGTTGAGAATTTTTATAAGAAAATACCAACATCGGTTTACCTGCACTGCTATCTTCAGTAATCCATCCATCAATTTCATTCATACCGCCAGCAAGCATTACCTTATTTATATCATCCGGTTTCAAACGATATTCAAGACTCCATATTTCAATAGGATCAGAAAAGATTTCATCCAACGATGCTATTTTTTCAAGCTTTGTAATCTTACTTTCTATAATTTTAAATTCTGTCCATTGCGCATTTTCGTAACCTTTAATTTCTTCTTGTATAAATTGATCTGCATAATCCTCAATGGTTAATTTTTTTTGCGGTGGATCGCTCATAAGTCCTATACAAACCCCTGCTACTGCAACTAACGCAGCAACCATAACCCAAAATTCAGTTTTTTTATAATTTAAAATATTCATAACACGTCCTTTTATATTATTTCCTCCAAAGGAAAGAGGAAAACCGCCAATCATCCGTCTTCCTGCAGACAGGGATAAAAGAGAAATGGAATATTCTTTTTTTATCTCACTCCCCATCTGTCGAATTACACTCTCATCACAAGAAAGCTCCATATCTTCAGACATAAGCAAAAATGCAACCCAAACAAATGGATTAAACCAATGAATACAAAGTAATAAAAACGCAATAAGCTTTATAATAGGATCAAATCTTTTGATATGTGTCTGTTCATGTTTTATAATATATTTTCTTTCATTTTCCGTAAGACCTATCGGCAAATATATTTTAGGATTTATTAACCCAAACACAAATGGTGTTTGAATGCCATTTATTTCGTAAATAGAATCTGAAATCATTCTTGCCTTCTCTAATTGAGTATGTAATCGAAAGACAGTAAAAAAACTGTAAAGCAATAAACATACTATGCCAAATATCCATACCATCTCACCAACAAAGATCCAAATTTGTATAGGATTTATACTTGCATCTGCTACAGGTACAGGTAAGGAATGATTCACTGCTTGATCAATCATTGTAATGCCACTTTGAACTTGCGGTTTTTGTGAATACATAATATCTGAGGACAATGTTTGTGTATTCACAAACGTCAGACTAAAAATGCTCTCAAAGGAAAATGGACAGGTAAGACGAAACAGTACTGCAGACCAAAGCACATAAGATAAGATTTTAGGCGCTTTTTTAAGCAGCCTACGTACAATGATACAAACAATATAACATAGGAAGATGTAATACTCATATTTAGAATTTGAAGAAATAATTGCTCCATTTTTATACCTCTTTATGTTCATTAATTAACTTTAATAAATCCTTAATTTCCTTTTCATTTAATTTTGTACTTCTGGTAAATGCTGCAACAAACTTAGGTAAAGACCCGTTAAATGTCTCATCTACAAACTGTTTGCTTTGTAAGGAGTAAAATTCATCTCTTTTAATCAAAGATGTCACAAGCGCATCATTATTTTGTAATATCCCTCGCTGACATAATTTTCTTAAAACCGTATATGTTGTTGACTTTTTCCAATTTAACTCTTTATTACAGAGTTTTACTAAATCACCTGAATATATTGGTTCATTTTCCCATATTATCTCAACAAATTTACTTTCTATCTCTGCTAATTTATATTCAGTCAAATTCTTTGCCTCCTTTTTAGTTTATCTATAATAGACCATGATTCAAGTTTACTCTAAATAAACCAAATAGTCAATAAATAAAAACTATAAAAAAACAAAAAAAAGTAGCTCTTTTTCAAGAACTGCTCTTACTTACTAGCCTGCTTAATTTGTAAAACAAATTGCTAGCAGACTTATGCAAGAAATTCACAAAGTTATACTTTGTAGAATTTTACTGCTAAAACTGGCAACGTCCTACTCTCCCAGGCAACGTTCGCCAATGGCTCACTCCTCCGCTTCGCTTCGCTGTCCCATTTTAACATTCTGTCCAGCATTTTAATGCTGCTGACAGAATTTAGGCTAGAAAATCATGAATCTTGATTCATAGATTTTCATCGTCTTTTGCTTTATATCCATATGAAAAAAGCGAACCCACTTATATTATAGTAAGATCTTGCGTTGCAAGATAAATGTCAAAGGTTTACAACTGGTTAATAACTTTCCACTAACTCCATTACCAGTTGCATAAGTTCGAGCCACGTTCTTTCAAAAACAAGAAAAAAGCAGCTCTTTTTCAAGAACTGCTCTTACTTAAAACTGGCGACGTCCTACTCTCCCAGGCAACGTTCGCCAATGGCTCACTCCTCCGCTTCGCTTCGCTGTCCCATTTTCCATTGCAGCTTAAGACTGCGGAAAATGGGCACCTTCCCGCCGAATAAATTATGGTAGGTACTTGGCGGATAATTATCTATGAAATTAGAATTCTCATATATAAAAAAAAGAAGCTATCAAAAGATAACTTCTTTTTTTAAACTGGCGACGTCCTACTCTCCCAGGCAACGTTCGCCAATGGCTCACTCCTCCGCTTCGCTTCGCTGTCCCATTTTCCATTGCAGCTTAAGACTGCGGAAAATGGGCACCTTCCCGCCGAATAAATTATGGTAGGTACTTGGCGGATAATTATCTATGAAATTAGAATTCTCATATATAAAAAAAAGAAGCTATCAAAAGATAACTTCTTTTTTTAAACTGGCGACGTCCTACTCTCCCAGGCAGCTGCCCGCCAAGTACCATCAGCGCAAAGGAGCTTAACTACTGTGTTCGATATGGGAACAGGTGTGACCTCCTTGCTATAGTCACCAGATTTTTTTGAAGGTTAGTACCCTCAAAACCAAACAATGTAATCTTTTTACTTCTTACTTGAAACCATTGGTCAAGCGTTCGACCTATTAGTATCGGTCAGCTGAATATGTTGCCATACTTACACCTCCGACCTATCAACGTGATAGTCTCTCACGGGTCTTATCAGTAAACTGAAGGAAATCTATTCTTGTGGGGGGCTTCGCACTTAGATGCTTTCAGCGCTTATCCCGTCCATACTTAGCTACCCAGCCGTGCCCTTGGCAGAACAACTGGTACACCAGAGGTATGTCCATCCCGGTCCTCTCGTACTAAGGACAGCTCCACTCAAATTTCCGACGCCCACAGCGGATAGGGACCGAACTGTCTCACGACGTTCTGAACCCAGCTCGCGTACCTCTTTAATGGGCGAACAGCCCAACCCTTGGACCTACTTCAGCC